>OY969765.1:0-2235000 GCA_963702855.1 uncultured cyanobacterium | reverse complement strand
GGGCCCGTTTCTAGCGATTGGATGCTACATAATTTTGGCGATGGGAGCGGATGTTCCGTATAGTCAGGTGCTATGTTCCAGGCGTCCCAATATCCACTTTCGTCCCGAAATACTTGTAGCTGGTTTGCAGGAGCCGCTAATGACTCGGTGTTGGTACTTTTTTCTATTAAGCTGGTCAGATGACCGCTTTTCGCATCGATAGCAGCGCGAATAGAACGGTTTTCGAGAATGTATTCGCTAGTAGGCGGATTTAGATTGCTTCTCTTAGGGTACGAACCTATAGTGGAGGGCTGCTCTGTGTCTGGTAACAACCAAAAACACCGGTAGCCTACGGCAGGAATGTCTATAGCCGAGAATAAGTAGCTAGGCTGAGCATTTCCGATAGCTGTGGTTTGGTGGGGTATTCGCTTTTGATTCGTGTCGCAAACCATCCATTCAGAGAATAAGTCAGATTCGGGCCGCTGTACTTTCACAACGACGGTACGTGGCCAGCTCAGTGAGTTGAACACAACAATAGGTTTAGCTTTTGGATGAGGTGGGAGAGGAACTGTGATAGATGCAGCGATCGCGTTTACACTCTCGTCTAAAACTTGCCGTCCGATCTCTTTCACTCGCTGCCAGTTATGGTCGGCTTCAACGAAGACTTCGGGAATGGAAGTCCCTGGCAAAATGTCGTGAAATTGATTAAAGAGCAAATTCTTCCAGGCCGTATCGAGATCGGTTTTTGGATAGGGTTTGCCTACAGTAAGCTGAGCGATTGTCGCGAACACTTCAGCCTGATAGAGTAGATCCTCACACTGCCGATTGCTTTGTTTCTGGTCGGCGTGTGTGGTATAGCAGCCACGATGGAGTTCGAGATAGAGCTCGTCATTCCAGGTCGGTAGAGATTCTGCAGCGTTAGTTTGAGAAGTCATCGAGAGAGGAAGGCTTTTTATATACCTATCAGGATTAGTGAAATTGATGTTGGGGAAGAAGGGGGAATCCTGCCAGCGACGGGCTTTCTCTAACATATCGCGAGTAGGTCCGCCGCCGTGGTCGCCTAAGCCGGGAAGCCATAGGCTATTGGATATGTGAGTCTCAGTTTCCCACCTGGATAAGTGGTCTGCCATTTTAATAGGGTCAATATCGCTTCCGATAGGTGGCAGCATAATGCTCAGGATTCGGCTGCCATTAGGAGACTGCCACCAGAAAAGCTGATAAGGAAACTCAGTAGTGTCGTTCCAAGAGAGCTTTAGCGTGGCGAAAGTGTCGATACCGCCTTGGGTCAGTAGCTGTGGCAACTGCCAGCAAAAGCCAAAAGAATCGGGAAGCCAAGCTACTTTGCTGATGCCACCAAACTTTTCTTGACAGTATTGCTGCGCGTAAAGAATCTGTCGGGCGATCGCTTCTCCGCTGACAATATTGAATTCTGGCTCAATCCAGAGTCCTGCATCAATACTCCAACTGCCTTCAGTCACTTTCTGCTGAATTTGTGCGAAGAGCTCCGGTCGATTTTTCTCTATCCACTCGAATAGAGCGGGGCTAGAGTGAGTGTAGGTGAGTTCGGGAAAATCTTTCTGAAGCTGAAGAACCGACTTGAATGTACGTTCGGCGGCGTCCCAAGTGTCTGAAACAGGCCAAAGCCATGCCATATCAAGATGTGCATGACCAACGCACTGAATGGTTCTAGCCTTGAGTTTGGAACTCAGGGGTTTTAAATTTCTGCGCAGCTGACTAAGCGATTGCTGAAAAGGATGAACAGCTGCTGGCATAAGACCAGGCTGTTTGGAAAGTGTTTGCCAAAGAGCAAGCTCTGAATTGTCGGAAGGTTGACCGCCGCTTTGAGATATTTGAAGGCTGCTCCAGTTTAGCTGAGCAATTTCGTTTTCGATCTGCTTCTGGCTGCGTGGCTCTAGGGTTGCGAGGACTGCGAGTTCGTCTGCGACGAAGCTAGGTTCAGGTGTGCGATGAGCGGCAGGGAGTTCATAGATTAGATGCGATCGCACCAAAGCCCCGCTGTCATGTTCAGGACTGACAAGACGAATAGCAACCCTAAAACCCTGACTGGGGGAAACCTGCTCGCTTACGCAAATGCGAGTGAAACATTCAAAAAGATCGCCTGATTGCACTAGGTGGCCGTTGATGTAAATTTGCGCATCCTCTGCCCACCATGTGAGTGCTAACCGTAAGCACAGACCTGCTAACGGATAACCTTTGAGGTCGCTTGGGACAACAATTGTTTGATAGAGCCATCGAACGCAAAGACCCTTTTCCCAGGCAACGTGCTGGCGCTCATTGAGTGCAGCTATTGTCCACGGTTGCTGGCTAAGCGTGGCATCGCTGATTTCAACTATGTCAGCTAGTAAGATATCTTGAGCGCAAATCTGCCAGCCGCTTTGAATATCTTGAGTATTGAGCCGACGCAGTCGATTCAACTGACTTTGTAGGGTAACTGAGATTGACGATGTCGGAACGCTAGAGACCATGACTTCCTTTAGAATTAAGAGCAGTTGCAGCGTTAGCTTGCTAGCAAGGTTTGAGTAAAGAGGGTTCTAGAAATGGCTTCTGGCCCGTATCAAAGCACTGCGCTACGGTTTTTCGTTAGTCAGTACAGACAGGGGCGCGATCGCCATCGCCGCGCAGTGCTGCAAACAAGATCGAATATTGCACTAGGCGGAAAGATTAGTGTGGCGGTAGTACGCGCACCGGTTGACGTGATTGTGCAGGCTTCTCGAGCGATTCGACAAAAGCTAACACAGTCCGTAAGAAAGCTTCAGCTATCAGCCACGCGAACCAAGGTGAAAAGACTGATAGATTTTTCACCCTTTAAAGCCTTGTCCTCCGCATCGCCAGATTCTCAACCACACCAGTCAGCAAAAGAAGCTGAGAGAACTCCCGCGATTTGCGCGCTAGCTTTAGTACGTGAAATCGCAGAAGCTTCTATGTTACAAGCCCTAGTAGCTGTAAGTGATTCTTTACTGCCTGCTCAAATCGACTCGCTAGCTGAAATTCCAGCAAATCGAAGATTACCAGCGAATTACGGATGGGGTTTAATTCGCCGATCTGTTCACAGGCTAGTGAGCGTAGCGGATAACTTGGTTGAACTGACTGTAGCCCATAGGATTACGTTTAAGAAGAGTCAGAAGGAAAGTCAGATTACAGGAATCGCCTGCGACTTAAAGACGCGATCGCTAGTTCTGATTTTGGGCTACACAGAAGCCTGGAATGGCCTGAACCCAACTCAACAAGCGTACATTCGAAGTCTGACTTCGCGTTTCTTTGAAGAAAATAGTATGACTGCAGCCTCAAGCACACGGTCTACAACTAGGCTAGCTGCTGAGGCGCGATCGTTACGGCGCTACGTTGGAAAGTCACCGTCTATCGAGCAAAGCAAGCGCCCGGTCGGCTCTATTGTTCAGCCGATCTATTCCTTCTGGATTGCCGTTTTGAAAGTGATAGGTGGACTACAGCGTAAAAACCATCGGCAGCCAGCCGCTTTTCTCTCATCGGGTCTGCACTTACCTGGCTTACGTTGGTTAGCTGCTAGCGTCTCTCAAGTAAGGTTAGCCAGCAATGAAGTATTGCGACTGATGGGCACTCCCTCATGCTCGCCACTTAAACCTAGTCGCGTATCCGCTATAGCCAAGCGGATTTTGCCGTCAACCAAGATGATCTTACCTAACGTTTGCGGTGAGGTGGGTTTGTTAAACCGTCAGCAAGCAGACTACCCAGACTCTAATTATTGGCTAGAAGCGAGCGTCGTTTCTGTAGACTATGTCGAACATCCGCTAGAGAAGCTGCTGAAGTGGGTTGATAGAATTTTGCTGTGGATTGAAAGAAGGTGGCAGATTCTGCTTGAATGGCGTCGCGATCGCTACTCAAGTAAACCCTCAACTGATCAAAAGAACCGATCTCAACAAAAGAACTGATCCTAAGCGGTATGAGTGCTCTAAACAAAAAGGGAACAAAAAAAGGGAGTCCGAAAATGGACTCCCCTCTCAAGACCTAACGGCTGCAGGCCCTACCAGCTAGCTTATGCAAACCACTCTTCTAGTGCTTCTGCTTTGGTGTTGGTGTTGCGAGAAAGCGTTTGGCGCTCAAAGTCCATGTGGATAGAGCGCATCTGCTCACCGTCTTTGGCTACAGCTACGATCGGATAGCGAAGAACGCCATCTTGGAAAGAGACGTGGAAGCGGAAGGTCCCATCTGGTTCTAGCTCGATCTCTTTTCCATCGATCGTGACAGTTGCATCTGGCTCGGTCGCACCATAGACAATTAACTCCGCGTCGGCAACTAGCCAGAACTTACGAGGCTTTGCCGGTGGCGCAGACGCGAACATCCCAGCACCCGACATATTAACGCCAGAAGCAGTTGGCAAAGCCCAAAGCCCTGCTCCCGAAGGAAATACGAAAGAGCTGACTGCTTGCTCGGGAACCTGATGCATAGAGCTAACTAGAGAGCCCGCTATACGCTGAGCTTCAGCCGACTGTGCCTGAGCAAAGATATCGTCATATATAGGGTTGCCCGCTTGATCTGTTTTACTACCAGCCACTGCGTCTGCTTTTTGACTGGGGGTAATGAGCTTAGCAACTGTGCGGCCTTTAAGCTCTTGATTCCAGTCAACGGTAACGAACTTATCCTCAATCCAGTCAGAGGGATAGACAGGTGGAACATGAATCGGTGCGGAGCGGGAAAGCATAAGCCAACGACCATCGTCACAGATGTAACCAACTTCGACGGTGTAGTCGCGATCGCTAACAGGAATCGGTAGATACCACTCGCGAGCTAGCTCGCCACAGTCGTACTGCTGAAGGCTATGAGGACTTTGGGTATAGATGTCTACATTAGTCACATCGTAGAAGCGCAGTGCCAATCGCCTTCCGCCTTTATTGCGCAGCTCCTGCTTATGCTCATTAGGAATATCCCAATAAGCGTAGGCCCATTGAGGATCGCGGGGAAGCAATACAATTCGACTTTCGCCATAGCCGCTAGGTAAGTCAGCGAGTCCTTGATCGACTGTTGCCAAAGACTCCATACTGGGTGCGGTCGATGTCATCATCGCCTGGGGCTCGGTCGATACGTGGTTTTGAGCAGGGTCGACAAATCGAGAGGCTTCTACAGCGGTCTGTCCGCTCATATAGTCTGCGACCTCTTGCGGAGCGCGGCGATCTCCAGCAGCGATCTGCTTTTGCTTAATTGCCTCAACCAACTCTACTTTTCTCATGCGAGAGTAACGCGAAACTTCGTACTCGCTAGCAACTCTACGCAGCTGACGCAACGTCATTTCTTCTAACGGAATATTATTGGAGTTTGAATTTGACATATATATGTTTCCCCTTAATAAAAGTATCAATTGAATCTCAAATGAATCCCAAATAAAATGTGTGCTGAGATCAATCTCGGGATCAATATCTTAATAATATGACAAATTTAAGTGTGGGGATCAGTCTAATCGCTATTTCTTTTTCGCAAAATGTCCACTTTCTGCGTTTTCAGGCAGTTCGGGGATCAAAATGTCATGTATTGATGACATACAGCCGACACCCCTCATTTGTGAAGGCTGTTTGTGAAAGAGTTTTATCTGCTCAACGACAAATACAGGATTTCACAACTCGCATGTGAAAAGGAATAATGAGACTTGGCCTTGACAATGAGCAGGAAAAACTTGAGTGGACGCTGAACCGCCTATTGATAGAAAAGATTTTGGAACAGTCGAGGCAGACAGAGATCTTGCTGATGAGGATGCTTCAGCTTCGGAGAAGGGCGGTAGTCGAATCATTAGACGGCTCGTGCCACCGGCTGTTAGGTTTTGGCTACGTTCTCAAGTAGAGCAGGTAGGGTCTTTAACGATTGATCTGACAGGTCGCGATCGCCAAATTCTTACAGGTTATCTGCCTGGCGTTGCTGTATCGGCAAGTCAAGCTGTTTATAGAGGTATTTATCTAAGTCAGGCGCAGCTATCAGCCGCAGATATTCGTATCAACATCGGCCAGGTTATTCGCGGTAAGCCGCTACGTCTTCTGAAACCTTTTCCAGTGTTGGGATTTGTTGTGCTAAGCGCTGAAGATCTAGAGGCATCTCTACGGGCTCCTCTACTCATGGAAGGGCTGCTGAGCTTTTGGCGATCGCTGATGCAGATTCCAGAAGTCGCTCAAGCTGTGACAGCTAGATACGGTTCGCTTCCTACAGCGTCAGATGTTGTGCTAGTACGTCCTCAGATTCGCCTAGGTGCTCAGTGTTTAGGCCTGAGTTTTTATCCCAGTCGGCAGGGCAAAGTAGCGCTTGAGCCGGTAGTGTTGGGAACGAAACTCTCTATCGTTGATGAACACTTTCTACAGTTGAGCTCACCCGCTTGGCTGCATTCGCTAGAAGGCTTCAGCGCACAGGCACTTAGCTTGCCAAACGCGGAAACTGCTGTCGAGCCATTAGATGGATTTCGCTGGAACCTAGGCACAGACACCCGATTAAGCGAACTAACCATTGAACCCTCACGGATTCTGTGCCGCGGACAGATAAGCGTCAGACCGTAAGAGAGAGCCGTTCGTGACGATCAGTTTAGTAACGCTTGATTTCAGTGACGCTTGATCTAGTAGAAATTGATCAATGGAATGAGGTACACCACAAAGTAGTACACCAAGGGAGCTGTGAATACATAGCTATCAGTTCTATCTAGAATGCCGCCGTGCCCTGGAATGAGTGTGCCTGAATCTTTGACACCTGCATCTCGCTTCATGAGTGACTCGGTCAGATCTCCTAGCAAACTAGAAATACCAATGATGGTGCCAAGCGCCGCTCCTGTTAGCCACCAAACAGGCCAGCTAAGAGACCAGGCCCCTAAAATGCCAATGCTGATACTCGCCCCAATCCCGAAGATCGCGCCTTCTACAGTCTTCTTTGGGCTGATGTTAGAAAGGGGTGTTCGGCCAAACGCACGGCCAAATGCATAAGCGCCGATGTCGGCACCCCAAATACAGGCGAAGGCAATAAAGGTGATTGTGAGCCCAGTTGGAAGCTGGCCCCAGCTGAAGCTAGTAGGTAGATAACCACCCAGCGGTAGGTTTGTGGCTGCATTAGCGCCTAAATCGCGGATGCGAATCCAATAGGTAGGCAGGTACCCGCCGTAGAAAAGAGCCAAAATCGAAGCAGCTACATCCGCAATAGTGGCGAATTTTGGCTGGAATAATAGATAGAAGCAAATGCAGGTGCCTGCTAGCGCCAAGGTCGCATCGGTAACGGGTGGTGAAATATGGGCTGTGACTAGCAGGACTTGACTGACGACTAGCGTAGTTTTGGCGGCTGGGTTGATGCCCTTTGCCCTGACTAGATCGAAAACTTCTAACTGCCCTAGGTAGACGATGATGCCGAATCCGATGGTGAAATACCATCCGCCCAACATGATGAGACTAATAGCGATCGCGATCGCAACAATTCCACTGGCAATGCGAACCCAGGGCATAGGCGTACTCACTCAAGTAAACGACGTACTCATACGAGCAGTGCAACCAAAGCTAGGAAAAGCTAATAAGGATTTGGCAAACACTACAGGTACAGTCTATCTTGCTTGTCGCAAGGGCCGATGGGTTTTACTTACTTACCGAGGTTGCTTTGAAGAAAACTTTCCAGGTAAAGATGGCTTGACGCTATATCTGACTATCTCTCTTTAAGCTGTATGTCTTCGACCGTGTGTGTCTGAGCGGGCCGTAGACTCTAGAATTAGTTATCGGCATGGGTTAGCGAAATATGCCAATGAACCCGTCTTTCTGTCATGGGTCGACCCCAATATTCGACCACCTTCAAGTATTCTGGCTTGCGCCAATAAGCATTGGCCATCTCAAATATGGCTACACTATCTGTTGGCTTTAGAGGAGACATCTGTTCATGTGGCCAGTCTTCCGCTTGCTCGCTATCCGCAAATTGAGCGTGATATTCGGCTGCTAAAGCAAGGCCTATTTTGTCGTCACTGGTGTAGTCATATAGATTGAGTCCCTGGTGCTTTGCCAACTCTGCGGTCTGTATCATGGCGTTCAGCGCGTACAGTGAGTAAGACAGTGAAGTGGTGCGATCTATCTCTTCGACCAGCTGCCCTTTCCTGTCGATTTGAATCGGAATGAGTTCTTTGAATCGTCCGAAAGCGTAGTCCAGCAGGGATTCATCTTTTAGGAAGGATCCTGCAAGCGCAATGAAATGAACTCGCCAGTTCTCAAAATTATTGATTCTGTCCCAGCTCAAGGCACTTTGCGCCATGCTGCTAACCCAGTCTTCCAACGAGGCTTTGTCTGTCGCTGACCATGCGGGGTAGTTATAGGCTAAGTCTGCGCCGTAGAACATCCCTGGAATTGAGACAGATAGCTCAATTTTGGACTGCTGGCTCAAAAACTTAGGATTCATACGTGTTTCAGGGTCGGTGCACCACACTCGAATGAGCGAGATCAGCTTATCGGCGTACTGAGCCTCTTGCGTGAAAGCGTATGCCAGCCCCAAAGTAGAAACGTCTTTCCCCAATGCGATCGCCTGTTCATAATCTTGCCTATCCGCATCAGGATTGATCTGACCGTCTCGGCAGTCAGGCTCTTCATTGTCAACCGCGGTCCATCCGCAGTAGGCTCGCTCTGTCTGATAGTCATGCCCGTCATCAGGCCCACCATTGTAAGTGACACTATAGGGTCCGGCAGAAAGGGCTTCACTGGCTTCCGCCATCATCCGGTCATAGGCTGTCTTCCAGGGCTGTTCTCCACTGTCAACTTTGCTCTTAATCGCAGCGATTTCGGCTGAGTTTAGATAGGTATTGGGGTGTGATTCGCTCTCTACAGCTGTTCTGATCACCGAGACCTCGCTCGTTTCTAAGTAGATACTGGGATCTTCAGATAGCTGAGGCGGATCGTTTCGAAGCGATCGCAGGAAAAAAGAAATCACAACGACGAGCAGTAGCCCTACTACAAAAAAACCAATTCCTCTCTTAATCATTCAGCACCTTATCTTCTCTTATTAACGACTAGCCCAGCGCAATCACTGGTGACTGACTACCTTAGTGTGACCACCAGCACGGCTCTCGCGACGTTGGGCTGTGACATTTCTACAGCCTCAACTATTAGAGCTCTATTGGACTTGTTGACTTCAGTGGCACCTCTAGCGCTTATAGCTAGTGCTTCTTGACTTTGGTATCTATAGCTTTTGGGTTGCTGAATTCTAACTTCATTTCTTTGATTTCAACTGCAAGCCTCTCCATTTCTGAAGCTAGCTTCATATCGACATGAAAAGTAAGTAGTTATAAATACTGAGATCCTTTAGGATTAAAAAAATAAAAAATGCCCAGGCCGCTAGAAACCTGTTTTCTGTGCTCCGGTCGATTACCACTTCTCCAAAGAACTACGCATATCCTCCTGGAAAAAATGGTCATCACAAAAGCTTCTATCAGACGATTTCAGACGAAACTTGACGCGCTAGCTTATAAGCTTACTGAGAGCTTTCCTACCAATGTCTATCGTAAAAGCGAAATTCTACAGAGCGATCTAGAAGGTAGCTACGTTATCAATTTCGGGCGGGCAGGCTTCTTTTCTAATTTCTTTGAGGTGCTGGGGTACGTTTGCTGGTGCGAGCGCAAAAGGTACACTCCGGTGGTGTACGGTGGCCGGTACTGCAATGATTCCTACCGGAGAAATATGTACTGGGCAGATAGCGGATACAACGGTGCTCGCAACGTTTGGGAGTACTTTTTCGAGCCTCTATCTAACAAATCTGTTGACTGCCTGCTGTATCCGGATAATTTTGGTCGCGATACGCGCAAGCATATCTTTGCCCCAGATGGCTCTGGCATTGGGTTAATCAAGACAATCACTCCCGAGACGATTACTCTCGTAGAAAATGAGCGCCGCCAGGAGCTAAAAATTACCCCTGTCGAAATTACTGACGATCTTGAAAGCTTTGCCCATTCAAGAGGGTACGCCAAGGTTTGGCGGATGCTAGCCTACCAGCGGGACTATCCTTCTGTGCAGTATCGAAAAGCTGTCAATAAAGTTATTCGTAAGTATGTGACGCTGAAGTCATGCGTGCGATCGCAAATCGATCGGTTCTACGAAGAGCACATGGCAGGAAAAAATGTTGTTGGCCTACACGTTCGTCGTACCGACAACGTCGGCTCAGAGCACCTGAGCGTAGATCTCGATAAATACTGTCAAATCGTAGACGCTTACTCACCTAAGTGTTTAATATACGTTGCGACTGATTCCAACAAAGTGCTCAACCAGCTGAAGCAGCGCTACGGCAGACGTCTTATTTTTAGTAAATGTGTACGCTCAAACAACAGTAAACCTGTTCACAACAACAACGCTAAAAGAATCACAAGCGGCAACCCTCAACTAGGTGAGCAGGTGCTGACCGACGCAGTGCTGCTCTCTAAGACCAGCTTTTTTGTTCATGGCCTATCAGGAGTCGCCTCAGCAGCCCTATTCTTTAACCCAGAGCTCCCACATAGAAGCGTGTGGGACGTCTTTCCCCAAGATTCAAATTTGCGGTCAATGAGTGCATACAGCCTTTGATTATCTTCTGCATAAAAGTCGTATAGCCTTTCAAGAGTGCGCTCACTCGGGCGGCACTTGGCTACCCTGTTGCCTATCAATTGTTTCGGCAGCTTCGACACTGCTTTAGACAGTAATACCCGTTTCGGGAATAGGTGACGGGTTAAAGCCGTTCCATACCTAACCGCGTCAAACTTGTTTTGACGTTTCTGTTTACCCTTGAAGTTGAACGAAGCGTCAATCTCTAAGAAATCACAAACCTTTCGAAGCCCTGCTTGCGGATCGACCGCAATATCCGTTTCAAAATTAATAATGAGTATTTGACTACGGCGATAGTACTTGTAGTACGCACTTAAATGCTCATAGTATTTGCCCATACCAAAGATGCCAAAACCGTCGGCCTCTAGCGGATTTTGATGGTTTAGCTTACGACAGTCTAAGACGGTGTCAATATCAGTGAACGGCGAAATCTGTCCAAGCGTTCGATAGTGGTTAACCGCCGAAATCGCACGTTCTACCGGATCTCTAAGCACTACAATTAGCTTCGCCTCTGGTAGAGCTGCGTGGATCTTTTGATGTACGGATGCTAAGTGGTTACCGAACCTAGATCTAACGGTATACGGTGTTATCCATAGATAGTTAGGCGTTTTCTCAGCCACTACCTTTTCGTTCTGAACCTGCTCGAAGCGTCGCTCGTACCAAGCGATTCCCTTTCGATAGTGGCGCTCTAGGTTGAAGTAGTGAACTTCTCGGCCATGCATAAAGATTTCTGGATGCTGGCTGAGATTTCTAGATAGCCAGCTACTTCCGGCCTTTTGGGCTCCGATGATCAGCGTATTAGGCAGTGTCATTGTTCTAATGCCGGCCTTTTCAGGTTGCTACTAGATGAAACTACTTAAAGCTATCGGATAGTTCTGTATTCTGCACAACTAGTACGTGAGTACGGACTCTTTTGGATCCTCTTTCACGGACTCTTCTTGGTCTCTTTTTGTTAAAGCAGTTTAATTCGCTTGAGATAGTACAGGGGACTTATAAGACTGCTGCGGAAAAATTCCATCTGACAGCTAGCTACAACATCCTCCTCAAACTGACCTTTGTAGGCGAGGAAATGCCTGATAGATTTTTGGAGGCTACCCGCAATAATTCTGGCTGCAATAATAGGCTTGCGCCAGCTTTTAGCTCTGACACAGCGTAAGGTGCAAACATTCAGCCCGCTGCACCGAACTAGATTTAATAGATAGTCCTTCTCTAGCCGCCAAGCCGGAATTTTGTGGTAAATACGCATCTCTGGGTTGTACCAAATTTCCCACCCTGTCCGGCTGATATGAATCATGCTCTCAAAGTCTTCGCCTTTCTCTGTGAGAGAGGCACCCACCGGTCCCTGTAGCTGTAGCTTTTGAGGTATGTTCTCTACCCACACTCGCTTGCGTACCACCATCCCTGCACCTGCCGGTAGGTCCAGCAAATCAGCATTAAAACGCCGAGGCCGATCGCCGTATTCTTTGATAGCTAGAAATCCTTGTATCTTCTTGAAATCTTTAGGTGGCTCAACTTCAAACTCTCCCTGTATCCGACTGCCAAAGACACCTGCTTTGGGATGGCTGCTGCTAAAAGCATAGATTTCAGCAACCCAGCGCTCATCTGGAAAGTTGTCATCGTCTAGAAAACCAATTAGCCCCCCAGATGATTCCGCAACGGCGCGCTTTCTTGCGGAGGCAGCCCCTTGCTTTGTCTCTAAAAAGTACTTCAGTGGGTAAGACCGCTCCCACTTTGACTGGTAGTCTTTTACGATTTGCGCAGTCGCATCTGTACTATTGTTATCGACGACGATTACTTCCCAGGCGATCGCGTCAGTGTCTGTTTGCGACCTAAGCTTATCTAGAATAGCAGGTAGCGTTTCTTCAGAGTTATAGGCTCTAATAACAACTGAAACGTCGAGTGCGCTGAATCTTATCTCATTTTGAGGCTGTGTCGCTTTAGAGTCTGCTATCTCAGATTCTACGGCTTCAGACTCTACTTTCTCGGTTCCTATCATTGCTGCACTGCCTTCTTTCGAATGTAAAGCTCGATCTTCATTTATTGTGTTAGGAGTTTCTTATCCGCGGCAAAGACAATCTGTAGGCGGAAGCTTGAACAAGCTGCTTGACCTCTTTATTAAGTTCTCTTCTCTTCCACCGGATAAATATTGCGAGCGATGTCAAACATTTTGTTTTCTCTAAAGCACTCATGGGCACTCGGTTGATTGACCGAACGTGCTCTAGCAGCAGTCTGTTCATGGGCGTTATCAGCTTTTTCTTGTTAGCTGGATCGAACCATGAGGCAATAGATTCAGCGGTAGGATTAGCTCGACCAGACATCTGAGGATGGTCTCGCCGAAAGAAGAGAGGTTCCGGGATTTCGTATAGCTTACCTCTGAGCGAAAGCTCTGCGAGCAAGATAATATCAGAGGCTTCGTAGTGACCAATCAGTTCTGTTTTCTCAAGCGCATCTCTGCGCATAATACCGAAGACAGCGTTACATTTGTATTTCTTGAAAAAACGCTGATGAAATTTTCGGTATCTTTCAGAGGCTTTAGAGGCCTGAAGATGAAGGTCTTCTGTATAGGTACTAGTAGGCTCGCCTGCTGGATTGATAACGGTAGTGTTGGCGTAGCATAGAACAATTGAACTATCTTTTTCGAGAATGTCTATGCACTGCTCAAAGTAAGTGGGCTTGCATAAGTCATCATGCGCTGACCACTTAAAATATTTTCCGGTGGATAGCTCAAAAGCTCTGTTGTAGTTCCACGCAGCACCTAGATTTTTATCGCTACGGTGATAAGAGATACGGTTGTCCTTGTCGGCGTATGCTTGGCAGATCTCAGCCGTTCTGTCAGTAGACGCGTTGTCAGCAATAATGAGTTCAAAATCTTGGAATGTTTGATTCAAAATTGAGTCTAATGCCTCAGCGACAAAATCTTCGCCGTTGTATACAGGTAGTCCAATACTAAGCGTAGGGATAGCGTTAACCATTGTTTAAAGTTTTTCCAGAAGGTCTCTATCTAGAAGGTTTCTATGAGGAAGGTCTGAAGATGAACTACCGACTCTTAAATACTGCCTGGTACTGGCATATTGGCAATAATACCGACTGAGTTATTGAATGTCATGAGCTAGCTTGATGTATTGAACTTTCTTTATATGCTCTTTTTAACTCTTGCGTGAAATTTTATACTAGAGTCTTTCGTACAAGGTTATATGTACGTATGAGACGTCCATTCACAGCATTTGCTGTCGAGCCCCTTTAAACAGAATCCCTGATGATGAATGCTGCGGACATCAGTTGATTTACTTGGTATGCAACAACTCTATTCCCTGTTTTGAATCCTGGTATTAAACGTTGGACTAATACGAAAAAGCTGTTCGTGATGCTAAGTTGATTAGCGCCGCTATGATTATTGTCATCAACTGTCTGAATGTGGGGTTTATAGAGGCGATAGCGGTCACGCTGATATCGTTGACGGCAAATCTTGGTGATAGTCATCGATTTGATTCGTTGATGGTCCTATAATTTAGCCGATAGCTTTGGTTCACGGCTACTTCGCTTGTATCGTTTTTAACAGTGCTTTTTGCGTTGTCGTTTAGTTGCTGTAACCCTTATGGCCCGATGCAATGTAACCTCTACTTAGCCGAATGTATCTAAACTGGTGGCTATAAAAGCGAAAAGTCTTTGCGTAAGTGGGGACGATACATATGGATGACTCTGGATGACTCGTTTAGGGTTTCGAAAAAAAGAATACTGACGCTTGTAATTTTGGATGCGTTTTCCTATGAAGGTTGCAATATTAGCCGGTGGACTAGGTACCCGGCTGTCTGAAGAGACTGTGGCAAAGCCAAAGCCTATGGTTGAGATTGGTGGAATGCCTATTCTCTGGCACATCATGAGGCACTACGCACATTACGGATTTAACGATTTTGCGATCGCACTTGGCTACAAAGCTGATGTCATCAAAAAGTACATGGTTGACTACTGCTCTCTCAATAGCAACTTGACCGTCAAGCTAAAAAATGGTCAGGTTGATCGGCACGGTGGCGATGCCCCTGACTGGAGCGTAGATTTGATTGATACAGGACTCTATACCAATACGGGGGGTCGAATAAAACGGCTTCAGCCCTATGTAGGTGATGAAACCTTTATGCTCACTTGGGGGGACGGCGTTTCAGATATTGACCTCAAAGCGCTGCTAGCGTTTCACCGCTCTCACGGTAAGTTAGCCACTCTAACGGCTGTCCGTCCACCTGCTAGATTTGGTCATTTGGATTTGCAGGGCGATCAGATCGTCGATTTTTCCGAGAAGCCTCAGACTAGAGAAGGCTGGATTAACGGTGCGTTCTTTGTTTTAGAACCCCGCATCTTTGATTATATTGCTGGTGATGATACGCAGTGGGAGAAAGCGCCGCTAGAGAAACTTGCCAAAGACGGTGAGCTAATGGCCTACAAGTATTCTGGATTCTGGCAGTGTATGGACACGCTACGAGACAAGCGGCGTCTAGAAGCGCTTTGGGATGCTGGAGATGCGCCCTGGAAGACTTAGATCTCTCGAGGGGTTTAAGGGAATATTCAATAGAATGCTGAAGATAAAGGAGATTTAATTAACATGCGTGTACTAGTTACCGGCCATCAAGGATACATTGGCACTGTGCTTGTTCCTATGCTGCTAGAAGCAGGGCACGAGGTCTCAGGAATGGATAGCGACCTTTATGAGGCTTGTACTTTCGGGGAGGACATGCCCGCTATTCCTGAAGTCAGAAAGGACGTGCGAGAGGCGACTGCTTCAGACTTTGAAGGCTTTGACGCGGTGCTGCACCTTGCTGGGCTCTCTAATGACCCGCTGGGTAATCTTAACGCCGACTTAACTTACGATATCAATCATAAGGCAACCGTACGATTAGGTGAACTCGCTAAGCAAGCGGGGGTTAGCCGGTATGTATTTTCGTCGTCTTGCAGTAACTATGGGGCCGGTGGAGAGGACTGGCTAAATGAAGAGTCAGCTTTCAATCCTGTGACCCCCTATGGCGTGTCCAAGGTGCGCTCCGAGCAAGATCTCGCTAAGCTAGCTGACGATAACTTTAGCCCTACGTTTTTGCGCAATGCGACAGCTTTTGGCGTCTCTCCTCGTCTGCGTTTTGACCTGGTGCTAAACAATCTAACGGCCTGGGCCTTTACGACGGGCCGGGTGTTTATTAAGAGCGACGGTACGCCCTGGCGACCAATTGTCCATATTGAAGATATTTCCAGAGCTTTCTTAGCGGTGCTTCATGCGCCCAAAGAGAAAATCCATAATGAGGCGTTTAATGTCGGTCGCAACGAAGATAATTACCAGATTCGGGAGCTAGCCGATATGGTGAAAGACATCGTACCTAACTGCGTGGTTGAATATGCCCAGGACGCAGGGCCAGACAAGCGTTGCTATCGGGTAGATTGCAGTAAGATTCAGCGTGTGCTGCCTGAGTTCCAGCCGCAGTGGAATGCGCGTAAAGGCGTTCAGGAGCTGTATGACGCTTACCAGAAAGTGGGCCTAACGCTAGATGAGTTTGAAGGCGATCGCTACCAGCGAATTGCACATATTAAATCTCTACTGGCTTCTGGCAAGCTGAACACAGACCTCCGGTGGCAATCTGCCGTTGCTGTCTAAATATGCTTCAGGTGAGCTAGTCTACAAAACCTAGCTCACCTTTTGTTTGACGCCCATTATCAATGCTTTAGATATATTCTCAAGAGAATTCAGTATGGAAACGACGTCTGTTTGTCGCGCCTGCGCCCATGAGTCTTTGCTCCCAATCATCTCTTTTGGTGAAACCACATTAGCAGACGCTTTGCTCACCTCAGAGCAGCTAGATAAGCCAGAATATACGGCTCCTCTAGACTTAGTATTTTGTGCGAATTGTTCGCTAGTTCAAATTACGGCTAGCGTACCGCCTGAAATTTTGTTTTGTCGGAACTATCCGTACTTTTCCTCGGTGTCGCCCAGCTTACTAAAGCATTTTCGAGAGAGCGCAGAGTCCATTATTGAAAGTCGCCAGTTAGGGTCAGATAGCATGGTGATAGAAGCGGCTAGCAATGACGGCTATATGCTGAAAAACTTTGCTGATAAAGGCATTCCCGTGCTAGGAATTGACCCAGCAGATGGTCCAGCGGAGGCCGCGCAGAAGGCTGGCATTCCCACGAGATGTACATTCTTTGGCAAGGAACTTTCTGCCAAGCTAAAGGAAGAAGACTACCAGGCTGATGTTCTACTCGCGAATAACGTGCTGGCGCACGTGCCTGATCTCAACGGCTTTGTTGAGGGCATAGGTCTACTGCTGAAAGATACGGGCGTTGCGGTCATCGAAGCGCCCTATCTCATTGATTTGGTAGAGCATGGCGAGTTTGATACTATCTATCATCAGCATTTGTGCTATTTTTCGGTGATAGCCCTAGATAGACTGTTTCGCTCTCACAATCTGTTTCTAAATGACGTGCAGCGAACGTCTATTCACGGGGGGTCTTTGAGACTATTCGTAGAACCGAAAGAGAACGTTCAGCCTGCGGTAGAGGAGCTATTAGCCAAGGAAAAGGCTGAGCAGGTAGATGATATAAGCTATTACAACAATTTTGCTGAGCAAGTAGAAACAATCAAGACTGAGCTGCTTGATATTCTCTCTGAGCTGAAGGCAGATGGTAAAAGAATCGTGGGCTACGGCGCAGCGGCTAAGGCTGCCACTATGATGGCCTATGTCGGTATCGATAAGCGCTATCTAGACTATGTGCTTGACTTAAATCCGTTCAAGCACGGGCGATATATGGGCGGAAATCACCTGCCGATCTTACCGCCGTCTCATCTGTTGGAAGACCAGCCTGACTATGTACTGATTTTAGCTTGGAATTTCGCCGAAGAGATTATGCGTCAGCAAAAGCCTTATCAGGATGCGGGAGGACAGTTTATTGTGCCGATTCCTTCACCTAGGATCGTTTCGTAACGGGAAGAGAGTTTATGTTGCACAAAGGCATCATCGTCCTTTGTATCAGTTAGCCTTGTAGGTTGACCAAACTAGAAGATCCAGATACTTACTTTGTTCGTTCTTGTTGTTACTAGAAGAGATAACTATGGCCCAGCAAACTCTAAGTCAGTTGCTCGATAAAAACAGTGACAGTAGATTAGCAGATAAAGCCTGTCCTAACTGTGGTTCGATTGGACTATCTGTTTTCTACGAGGTACGAAACGTGCCTGTTCACAGCTGCCTAATGCTGTCTTCGGCAGAAGATGCGCTGGACTTTCCTTCAGAAGATGTGGTGCTAGGCTTTTGTGACCAGTGTGGTTTTATCACCAATACTGAGTTTGACTCGAAGTGGTCGGCGTATGCGCCTAACTATGAGGATCAGCAAAGCTTTTCACCGACGTTTAATCGGTTTTCAAAAGAGCTAGCTGAGCACCTAATCGAAAAATATGATTTGCACAACAAGTCGATTGTAGAGATAGGTTGCAGTAAAGGAGATTTTCTTTATCTGCTGTGTGAGCTAGGCAACAACCGGGGTGTCGGTATTGACCCGAGCGCGGTCCCTGGGCGAGTAGAGAGTTCGGCAGCGGATAGAGTAACGCTAATCCAGGATTACTATTCTGAAAAATACTCGGATCAGGTGGGTGATTTTATTTGCTGCCGCCATACGCTAGAACACATTCAGCCAACAGAAGAGTTTGTGAGTATTGTACGTCGCTCTATTGGCGATCGCAATGTTCCTGTGGTATTTGAAATCCCTGATACCGTACGAGTGCTAGAAGAAGCAGCTTTTGAAGACATCTACTACGAGCACTGTTCTTACTTTACGCCAGGTTCGTTGGCCCGACTGTTTCGTAAGTGCGGTTTTGAAGTGGTAGATTTGTACCGGGCTTATGGCGATCAGTACCTATTGATTGATGCTAGACCAGTGGCGATGCCTTCCGAAGATATGCACGAGCTTGAAGATAGCGCTGAAGAGATTGCCCAGTCTGTACAGACTTATATCGACAAGATTCATCCTAAGTTAGAAGCTTGGCGAACTCGGTTAGATGAAGCTCAGCAACAGGGTAAAAAGACGGTCGTATGGGGCTCTGGCTCTAAATGCGTTGCTTTCTTGACAACGCTCGATACAATCGACAAGATTCAATACGTAGTCGACATCAATCCGCACCGTCATGGCAAGTTTATTCCGGGTGTGGGCAAACAGATTATGTCGCCCGAGTTCTTGAAAGAGTATCAGCCGGACCAGATAATCGTGATGAATGAGATTTATTGCGATGAGATTGGAGCAATGTTGAAGGGTATGGGCGTAGAGACAGAGCTGATTCCGCTATAGGTGTCGGCGCTGCTGAAGATAACCGAGTACAGACACTAAGCACAGACTTCAGCACAGGCATCAAGCACAAACACCGAGCGAAGACGCCTATTAAAGGCAGAGAACAAAGGCTTCTTGCCAAAGCTTGCCAAAGCTATCTGCTAAAGGTGCTGCTTTCCCCTTTATCTACCTACTTCATAACGGAACAATGACTGATAATGCTTGTCCGGTTTGCCATGCGCTTTCGCCTAAGCCGCTAATCGATCTGCTCAATTTGCCGATTTATTGTAATTTGCTGTGGTCCGATCAGCAGGCGGCGAGAGAATGTCCTAAGGGGGATATTCGTTTGGTGTTTTGCGATCGCTGCGCTGCGATTACGAACAGTGCCTTTGACCCAAGTCTGCTCGGCTATTCCCAAGACTACGAAAACTCGCTGCACTACTCTAAGCGGTTTCAAGCCTACGCTCAAGAGCTAGCTGAGCGCCTAGTCGAGCAGTATCAGCTGCATGACAAGCACATCATTGAAATTGGCTGCGGTAAGGGTGACTTTCTCGTATCGCTGTGTAAGTTAGGTAACAACTCTGGTGTTGGATTTGATAATAGCTATGCCGAAAGGCCTGAACACGCCGAGCTATCGGGCCGAGTTGAGTTTGTTCAAGACTTCTATTCGGAGAAGTACAGCGAGTACAAGGGTGATTTGATTTGCTGTCGGCAGGTGTTAGAGCATATTCAGCAGCCGGCTGATTTGTTGAAGCCTGTGCGACAAACGATCGGCGATCGCGCCGATACCGCCGTGTTTTTTGAAGTGCCTAATGCGCGCTACACGTTCCAAAACATGATGATTTGGGACATTATCTATGAGCACTGTACTTACTTTACCGACACGTCTTTGAAGTATGCTTTTACGGCAGCAGGCTATCAGCCCAAAACGGTAAGAGAGGAGTTTGGTGGGCAGTTTATCAGTATTGACGCTTATCCAACAGATGAGCAAGTAACCGCGCTAGATGAGGAGGCTATCGCCGCACTGACTGAGACTATCACTAGTTTTGAGTCGCGGTTCAGGGCTCAAAAGGCTCAGTGGAAGGCGACTCTAGAAGAGATTTTTCAGCAAGGCAAGAAGGTGGTGATTTGGGGCTCTGGCTCTAAAGGCGTCACTTTTCTGAATTTGCTAGCGCTGCAAGATGATATTGAGTATGCGGTAGATATCAATCCGCGTAAGCAAAACAAATTTATTCCGGGGACAGGCCAGAAGATTGTGTCGCCAGAGCAGATGGTGACGTATCAGCCTGACATTGTGATTGTGATGAACCCGCTGTACGAGCAGGAGATTCAAGGCGTGTTGCAAGATCTGGGCTTGAGTCCTAAGCTATTGACGACAGAATCATTTGTAATATGAAGCCTAGTTGAAGCCTCGGTAGAACTGTAGTCTGGGATAGTTCTTACGCTACGCTTGGAGGCATAGAATGGGAGGTGCCGAGCAATGGCGAAAGTACCAAGATCAGCCATTGGCCGCCTAGAAGATAGCTTTGATATTTCTTCTCGCGTGGCCGGCGATATGGCATCTGCGCGTAATGTAATTGGACCGGTTGTTTTGCTCAATGGGGTCTTTATTTTGGCCGTTTTGCTACTGCATCATGGGTCGTATACGCATGACTACATATGGCGTCTTAGGCCATTTCTAGTTGATAAGTATCTGCAGAAGCTAGCGGTAGGTGGCTTTTTGTTTTTGTCGGGATACAAGCTGACAGAGTCGAAGCTGGCAACGACTGCAAAATCGTTTTTGATCAATAGATTTACTCGGATCTATCCACCTTATTTTCTCTCCTTGGTTGTTTATAGCTTTACTGATTATCCTTACAAAAATGAAAGCCTGCCAAGTCTAAAGAATTTCGTGTTACATGTCTTTCTTTTACAGTCCGTGCTGCCCGATTTTGACGGTGCAATGTACAGAACGCTTTGGTTTGTAAGCCTCTTGTTCTGTTGCTATTTGTTGTTTTTGGCAACCCGTAAGCTGGTACATCGCGCAAGCGCCTACCTTCTGGTAACGTCGATTCTAGTACTCGGAATTGGCTTAGTCCGTTATGTCTTTGCTGGAATGGGCGTTGCGGTCTTTCTAGAATCTTTTGAGGTTTTTGTATCATTCTTCTCTATGGGAATGCTGTATTCTGCTCATAAGCTGAGGATTCAAGCGTTTATTAGAAACAAGACAGTCCTCTATCGGGCTTTGGTCGCTGTTACCGCAGCTTTGTTTGCAATTGCAAAGTTTTATCTTGTGAGCCAAGCCAACACGGCAGAAAATGATTCAACCAGCGTGTATCTGTACTACTTCAACTTTATTGCTATCTTGATGACGACTATTCCAGTATACTTGCTCTTTCTGAGTGGGGTTGTCACCGTAAGCGTTAAGAACAAACGACTCCACGCGGCTATTCAGTCAACTACTGTCGCTTCTTTCTTTGTGTTCTTGTTCCATCGGCCTATTTGGGCAGTCTTAGGAAGTCTTTGGTACAATTCAGGCTTCGTCCATTCGCTCTACATTTTTGGCGTTGGTCTTCCTTTAATTTTCGGACTGAGCTACTGGGGGCAAACTGCTTATACAAGGCTGCTAAGGTCTTTATAATCCGGATTATCTTTGAATCTAAAGCCTTCTGAACTAGAACAGGTTGTTCTACTCAAGCTTGTCACCGCTGATCACAAAGATAGGATCGGTGGATTTGAAGACTTGACGGTTGCCGCGGGTTTCTAAGCGATTAACTGCGGGCTGAGCAACTTCAATGTTTCGCATGTGGAGGGTTGCAAAGGTTTCCGAGGCGGTGTAGAGCGTCTCTAGATTGTTTGCGGTGACGACAATGCGGCCATTGATCGTGAGTTTCTTCCATGCGGTTTCCAAAGTAGCCTGTAGGGGGGCTCCTTCAATAAGGATGCAGTCGGGCAGCCCCTCAATTTGATGCAGGCATTCGGGGGCGCTGCCGGAGATCACCTCTACGTTAGTGATAGAGAAGCGATCGCAGTTCGTTTTGATCAGTTTGGCAACTTCCTCATCTCTCTCGACGGCGGTAATTTTCCCGTTAGGACACAAGAGGGCAGCTTCGATAGAAATAGTACCGGTGCCTGCGCCAATGTCCCAGAGCTGGGCGGTTGGCCTCAGTCGAAGGTAGCCAATCACAAGCAGGCGAACTTCTTTTTTGGTGAGAGGAATGCCGGGCAACTGTTGGAAGAGTTTGTCGGGAATGCCGGGAGTTGCGTAAGGCCAGAGTGCTGACATGTGGGGAGAATGGCTGAGGTTGGGTGAATGGTAGCAGATAGATTGCGACTAGTTTTAAAGGGTAAGTATTGTTTGAAGGGTCGGATCGTCGCAGCCTGTGATGATGCCGCCTGCGGCGAGGGTGGCTTGAAGGTGGGCGATCGCACTTTCTGTGATAGGCTCGCCTGGAAATAGAATTGGGATACCAGGGGGGTAGGGACAGAGCGTTTCGGCACAAATTTTGCCAACTGCCTGTTCAATAGGTAAACGTGTTTTGATCGCGAAGAAGGCTTGACGAGGTGAGATAAGAGAGAAGACTGGTTCGACGGGAAGGTCGGTGGATACGTAAGTTGCAGGGGTCGGAAACTTGCCTCTCAATTTCTGGGATTTTGTAGAGTGTGATGTGCAAAGCCCCTGAAACCCGTGAATAAGCCGGTCGATATCTATTGAGGTATTGCCAATAGAGAGGATAAAGGTCAAGTTACTGAGGGTAGGTAGTTCGGCGGTGACCGCATATTGAGTGTGTAGAATCTCGTCTGCTTCAAATCCGGTAAGGCCTAGCCCAGAAACGTTAACTGTCAAGCGTGTGCAGTCAACGTCAGAGAGGCTACTAGAAACATAGCGATCACCCTTCGGTCCAAGAACGCTAATACCTGGTAGCGCTTTGAGGGCATTTTGAGCTCGATAGGCCAGTTCAATGGTGTGTGTAAGTAGGGCCTGGCCCTGGGTGGCCATTTGATGACGGGCCGCGTCCAAAGAGCCTAGCAGTAGAAAGCTAGGGCTGGTGGACTGGGTGAGCTGTAGGGACCGGGCAAGACGGTTTTGGTCGATGCGATCGCCCTGCGTGTGTAGCATGGCGGCCTGGGTGAAAGCGCTGAGAACTTTGTGCGCCGATTGAATGGCGATGTCTGCGCCTGCTTCTAGCGCCGAGGTGGGTAGCTGGGGATGAAAAATGAAGTGGGGGCCGTGAGCTTCATCGACAATCAGTGGGATATTTCTATCATGAGTGACTTGGGCGATCGCCGACAGATTTGAGCAGATACCTTCATAAGTCGGTGATACGATCAAGACAGCTTTAGCGTCCGGATGCTCATATAGCGCCGCTGTGATCGCTTGAGTATCTGTGATGCCGACTGGAATATTCCACTTGGGGCTGTAGGGCGAAGAGATATACACCGGAACAGCGCCAGACAAAATCAGCCCGGAAATAACGGAGGTGTGAATATTACGTGGCAAGATCAGCTTGTCACCAGGATTACAGGTGGCAAGAATAGCCGCTTCAACACCACAGGTAGATCCGTTTGCTAAGAACCGAGTTCGCTGCGCGCCAAACGCTTCGGCAGCTAGCTGCTGTGCTTGGTAGGTGACCCCCTTCGGGGCAAAGAGATTATCGAGATCGGGCAGTTCTGGCAGGTCGGCGCGAAAGGCGGCACTGCCAAACAGAGCGCGATGCTTCTGAGTGATGCCCTGCCCTCGCTTGTGTCCGGGCGTATAAAAGGCCGCATTTTCACGATTGGCGCAGCGCCCAAGGGCGTCTACGAGCGGTGTAGTCGATTGGTCCAATCTGGTCTAGCTCTCTAGATTACAGCGAACCTCAATCGTAAAGCCGTCTGGGTCATAGAAGTAAATGCCCCGACCGGTAGGACGTACGATCGGACCTTTGAAGCTGATATCGGCCTGATGCAATAGGTCCATTGCGGTATCCATTGCGGCTGGGTCAATGTCGAAGGCGAGATGGTCGGCGCGGGTGAAGCCTTTGGCTGGATCTAGCGCAGGCGGACTGTAGTCTGGTTCCCAGAACAGATCGAGGATAGTGCCGTCAGGCGTTTTGAAGTTAGTGACTTTGCCTTCTGCAACTAGATCGACCAAAGTAGCAGGCACTTCATCTCCCGTGAGCCGATGCAAACCAAGGATAGTGCCGTAAAAATGGCAGGATGCCTGCATGTCTTTGACATTGAGCGCAATATGATGGACGCCGCGCAGCATCCCTGGGCTGAGAATGGGTGATGTGGAGACCATAATTCGACTACGGTTGAGAACTATATTTGAGAGCTAGATTTGAGAACTTTTTGGAACTCTAGGGGATTCTATTAAAGACGCTATGAGGAAAGTTGATGTTTGAGAAGCGATCACACTCATAGCTTGCAAGGTTAGATGCTTAGAGATTTTTAGTAATAATAATGAAATGATAGAAGCTTTAGTCTAGAAGCATCTAGTTTTAGAGATTGGGTTTAACACCGCATCTAATACGCATTCGACACCGCATTGACACTGTACGGCAGTCCCTATGACCATCACCGCTATGAAAAGTCTGTTTTTAGATCGTTTAAACAGTCCTGAACGTCCTGTATTGGTTTTCGACGGCGCAATGGGAACGTCGCTGCAAATGCAGGAGCTAACGGCAGCAGATTTTGGCGGTGAAGCGTATGAAGGCTGCAATGAGTACTTAGTAGAAACGAAGCCAGAGTCGGTGGAGAAGGTGCATCGCGGCTTTTTGGCGGCGGGCGCGGATGTGGTTGAAACCGATACCTTTGGTGGGACGTCGCTGGTTTTGGCCGAGTATGATTTGAGCGATCGCGCCTACGAGCTAAACAAAAAAGCCGCCATTATTGCCCGCAAAGCGGCGGATGACTTTTCTACGCCCGCAAAGCCTCGCTTTGTGGCTGGTTCTATCGGGCCTGGAACAAAGCTGCCGACCCTGGGCCACGTGGATTTTGACACGCTAAGAGAGGCTTACCTAGAGCAGGTGGCAGGCTTGATTGACGGCGGGGTTGATTTGATATTGGTAGAGACCTGCCAAGACGTGCTGCAAATTAAGGCGGCGCTAACTGCGATTGAAGAAGTTTTTGCGCAAAAAGGGACTCGCCTACCGCTGATGGTCTCAGTGACGGTAGAGCAGCAGGGCACGATGCTGGTGGGCTCAGAAATTGGCGCGGCGCTAACAATTCTAGAGCCCTACCCAATCGATATTCTGGGCCTCAACTGTGCAACCGGCCCGACCGAGATGAAGGAGCATATCAAGTATCTTTCCGAGAATTCACCGTTTATTGTCTCTTGTATTCCGAATGCGGGTCTGCCGGAGAACGTGGGGGGGCAGGCGCACTACCGACTGACGCCTATGGAGCTGAGAATGCAGCTAATGCACTTTGTCGAAGATTTGGGCGTGCAGATTATCGGCGGCTGCTGTGGAACTCGCAGTGACCACATTGCGCAGCTATCGGAGCTATCCCAGAACCTAAAACCCAAAGAGCGCAGTATCGGACAGCGGCAGGATCTGCCCCCTTATGGCGATTTGCCCTACGTGCCCTCGGCTGCGTCTATCTACAGCCCGCAGCCTTATGAGCAGGACAACTCCTTTCTAATTGTGGGCGAGCGCCTGAATGCGAGCGGTTCTAAAAAGTGTCGGGAGATGCTGAATGCGGA
Source organism: uncultured cyanobacterium (assembly GCA_963702855.1). Taxonomy (GTDB): domain Bacteria; phylum Cyanobacteriota; class Cyanobacteriia; order Phormidesmidales; family Phormidesmidaceae; genus Phormidesmis. Next base: position 2,209,512 of record OY969765.1, on the reverse strand, counting down.
AGATTGGGATGGCTTAGTGGCGTTGGCCAAATCGCAGGTGAAAGAAGGCACGCACGTGCTGGATGTGAACGTGGACTACGTCGGTCGCGATGGTGAGCGCGATATGCACGAGCTAGTGTCTCGGCTGGTGACGAATATTACGCTGCCCCTGATGCTCGACTCGACCGAGTGGGAGAAAATGGAAGCGGGCCTGAAGGTGGCAGGCGGCAAGTGCATCTTAAATTCTACGAACTACGAAGATGGTGATGAGCGCTTTTTCAAGGTGCTAGAGATTGCTAAGCGCTATGGCGCGGGGGTAGTGATTGGCACGATTGATGAAGATGGAATGGCGCGCTCAGCCCAGAAAAAATTTGCGATCGCACAGCGCGCCTATCGCGACGCACTTGAGTATGGCTTTCCCCCTTACGAGCTTTTCTTTGACACCCTTGTGCTGCCTATTTCTACGGGCATAGAAGAAGACCGGGTAAATGCGAAAGAGACGATTGAGGCGATCAAACTCATCCGCAAAAATCTACCCGGCTGTCACATCATGCTGGGGGTATCTAACGCGTCATTTGGCCTAAATCCGGCTTCTCGCGTGGTCTTGAACTCGGTGTTTCTCAATGAAGCAATGGCTGTGGGCATGGACGGTGCGATCGTAAGTGCTAGTAAGATCTTGCCGCTAGCAAAAATAGACCCAGCGCACCAAAAAATCTGCCGCGACCTGATTTACGACAACCGTGAATTTGACGGTGACGCTTGCACCTACGATCCTTTAGGTGAACTGACAACCCTATTTGCCGGTAAGAGCACTAAACAGCTGCGCACAACGCAAGACGAAGACCTACCGCTCGAAGAACGGCTAAAGCGCCACATTATTGATGGTGAGCGCATTGACCTAGACAATCAGCTTGCCAAAGCGCTGGAAAAGTATCCGCCGCTCGATATTGTCAATACCTTTTTACTCGATGGCATGAAGGTCGTTGGTGAGCTATTTGGCTCGGGGCAGATGCAGCTGCCGTTTGTGCTGCAATCCGCGCAGACGATGAAGGCGGCTGTCGCCTATTTAGAGCCTTTCATGGATAAGGATGCGTCTGATAATAGTGGCAAAGGCACGGTTGTCATTGCGACTGTAAAGGGCGATGTGCACGACATTGGTAAAAACCTAGTCGATATTATCTTGTCGAACAACGGTTACAAAGTGGTGAATATTGGCATCAAGCAGCCCGTGGATAATATTATTTCAGCCTTTCGCGAGCACAGCGCCGATTGTATTGCTATGAGCGGCCTGTTGGTAAAGTCGACTGCCTTTATGAAAGACAATCTCTCTACTTTTAATGAGCATGGCATTGATGTGCCCGTAATCCTAGGCGGCGCGGCGCTGACACCGAAGTTCGTGTACGAAGACTGTCAGAACGTGTACGACGGGCAGGTAGTTTATGGTAAAGATGCGTTTGCTGATTTGCACTTCATGGATGCGCTGATGCCGGCAAAGCAGGCTGATCAGTGGGATAACCAGAAGGGATTTACTGACGATCATCCGATGAGTCAGCAGCAGCAGCGAGTAGCCGTCAACAATGCCACAGTAGCCTCAGAAAAATCTAAAGAGCCTAGAGCTGTAGACACTCGGCGCTCTGACGATGTCGCCGTTGATATCGCGCGCCCAACGCCACCTTTTTGGGGACCGAAGGTGCTGACGGCCAAAGAGATTCCGTTAGCGGATCTATTTGACTATTTGGATATGCAGGCGCTAGTAGCAGGCCAGTGGCAGTTCCGCAAGCCAAAGGGACAGTCGCGTGAGGAATACGACGCGTTTTTAGCTCAGAAAGTGCAGCCTATCTTAGCTGAGTGGAAACAGCGGGTGATAAGCGAAAACCTGCTAGAGCCAAAGCTATCGTATGGCTACTTCCCCTGTTTGTCAGAGGGGAATACGCTCTATATTTACGATTGGCAAGTGGCCCAAAAAGGTGAGCCTTCTGAGCCTGTCACCTCCTTTGAATTTCCGCGCCAGCGTTCGATGCGACGATTATGCATTGCGGATTTCTTTTTGCCGAAGGCTCAGGCAAATCCGGGGGAGTATGACGTATTCCCAATGCAAGCGGTGACGATGGGTGAGGCAGCGACGGCGTTTGCGGCGAAGCTGTTTGCGGCAGATGACTATACGAACTATTTGTACTATCACGGCTTAGCTGTGCAGATGGCTGAGGCGCTAGCGGAGTGGACACACCAGAGGATTCGGCTTGAGCTAGGGTATGGCGATCGAGAGCCGGAGGGCATTCGCGATATCTTGGCCCAGCGGTATCAGGGATCGCGCTACAGCTTTGGCTATCCGGCCTGCCCGAATATGCAAGATCAGCCAAAGCAGCTTGATTTGCTAGCGGTAGAGAAGATTGGAATGCATATGGATGAGAGCGAGCAGCTATATCCAGAGCAGTCAACAACGGCGATTGTGGCGTACCATGCGGCGGCGAAGTACTTTAGTGCGTAATCGCCTCTTAGAAAAAATCACCAGCCGGATTCGGATTTTTCGTGAACGTATTGAGCGATCGCACTAATCTCATCTGCGTTCAGCCGCTCGCCGTAGGCTGACATGATGCCCTTTCCGTGAGTGATGATGTTTGCGATCGCCTCTACCTCACCGTAGCCATTACGCACCATTGCCCGCTGCTTCAAATTCTTTCCTCGTCGAATGATGTTGCCACCGTTGGCGTGGCAGCCCGCGCAGTTTTGCTCAAAGAGAGTTGCTGCCGGTAGCGCGTCCGCTATCGTATCGGGCGTAGTAGAGACAGGTGCTATTTTGGGGGCGAGCTGGCTAATCGTGAGTGTGGCATTTGTGAGCATGGGAGCGCAGAACGCAGGGGCCGGAAGTGCGATCGCAAACCATAACACCATCATCCCTCCTAAAAGCAAGAATCGAGCTGCGTCTATTTTTGCAAAACGGGACTTCAAAAAGCGCATCTTTAAAGAGCCCTGAGCGCCGTGCAAAAGAGAAGAAGGTATCGCTATCATTTTGGTATAGAGGGTGGTAAAGAAGGGCCGAACCCTTATCATAGTTACCCGGAACCAAGCAAGTACACTTCCAGGCTGTGATAGCTTAGTAATAGTTATAGTTAATTTATGTTTAGAATAGTTAACATTTGTAAACTAAAAGACAGCAAAATCGCCTCTATCCGAGTGAAGTTTTTAAATGGCATCTTCGATAGACTTTTGCTAGATCAGGTTTACGCCCCTTTTAATACCTCTTCTAAGCCGAACATCTGTGTTCAGTTTGGACCTCATAACTTACTCCGACTTTAAAGAAAAACCTTTGTCTGCACAGTTTCTCGTTGGTGTCTTCGTTCTTACCGAGTCATTAGCTGATCTTTTATATCAGCTGCTCGCTCAAAAAAACTTCGTGGTTAGCTGGAGCCGCTCAGCCGCAGAATTTGTTGACTGGGTTGTGAGCAATCGACATCGAATAGACTGTTTGATAGTGCAAGCTTCGCCAGAAGCTAACCATTTTCTAAATGAACTACTCGATCAAGACATTTTGCTACCTGCCGTGGCCCTAGCCCCAGCAAAAGACATGCCGTTAGCAGAACCGCTCAAGAGCGCCTACCACGATGCGGTAACGACTTTTTGCATTGATATCTCCGATAGTTTGGACGAGGCCATTCGGCAGGCAGTTGACCGCTACTTACAGCTTCCTAGCGAACGTAAGTTTGACAACTTGCCACTAGCCGATGTTAGTGACAGCGATAGTGACAAGCGGCTCTTTTTACTGAGCCTGCAGCAGCAGAGGCTAACCGTGAAGCTGAGAGAGCGTCTGGACTACGTTGGCGTTTACTATAAGCGCAACCAGCAAAATTTCTCTTGCCATATGAGCCCAGAAGAGCGCCAGGAATTTCTAGACAAGCTGCGTCAAGACTATCAGCGCATTATCCTCAACTACTTTGCTGATGACACAAACATCAGCCAAAAAATTGACGACTTTGTCAACATTGCTTTTTTCGCCGATATTTCTGTTCCCAAAATTGTCGAAATTCATATGGAGCTAGTAGATGACTTTTCTAAACAGCTACAGCTAGAAGGTCGCAATGACGGCATCTTGGCTGACTACAGACTGACCCTAATCGACGTGATTGCTCACCTGTGCGAGATGTACCGCCGCTCTATCCCCAGAGATATGTAGCTCCTAGAGACATGCCTTCAGCACTAGGCATATGTAAATATCCTTGTAAATAGTCATAGAGATATGTAACTAGCAGAATTCTATAATCCTGCAGCTAGCACCCCCATAGCTAGAGATTTGTAATCGAAGCTCTGTAAGCTTCAGGCCCTTTGAACGCCGTCTTATTGAACGCCGTCTTATTGAACACTGTCTTATTGAACACTGTCTTACCATCGCTCGAAGAACGTAAACTTAAACAGCTTAGAAAAAACTATCGGCACGGACTTTTCCTTCAAGCTATCTTCTCCCTTAAACCCCTATGAGCGTCTCGAAGAAGACATACATTCTGAAGCTTTATGTAGCCGGGAATACGCCGAGTTCGACCAAGGCGTTGAAAACGCTGAACACGATCCTAGAAGAAGAGTTCCAGGGCGTGTATGCACTGAAAGTTATTGACGTGCTAAAAAATCCTCAGCTAGCAGAAGAAGACAAGATACTAGCGACGCCCACGCTTGCGAAAATTCTGCCGCCTCCGGTACGCAAAATCATTGGCGATCTGTCGGATCGCGAAAGGGTTCTAATCGGCCTAGATCTGCTCTACGAAGAGCTTAGAGGGCGCGACTTACTCAACTGACTTATTTCCCTGCCTAGGTTTCATGGTATGGCTTAATAAGGCTCCTAAGAATTCCTTTTTATCGTGTCGGTTTAGCAAATAGATATGAGTACACAACTGCCTCCCACTGACAGTCAGGCGAAAACCCGTTCTAAGGGCGTGCAGAAAATCCGCACTATGATAGAAGGCTTCGATGACATCAGTCATGGTGGTCTGCCGGTAGGTCGCTCTACGCTAGTCAGTGGAACGTCAGGCACTGGAAAAACCTTGCTAGCTGTTCAGTTCCTATATCATGGCGTTACGTATTTCGATGAGTCAGGGGTTTTTGTTACCTTCGAAGAATCCCCTGCCGACATTATTACCAACGCCTATAGCTTTGGTTGGGATCTGCAATCGCTAATTGACGACGGTAAGCTTTTTATCTTAGATGCCTGTCCTGATCCAGAAGGTCAAGAGGTGGTAGGCAGCTTTGATCTATCTGCTTTGATTGAGCGTATTCAGTATGCGATCCGTAAGTACAAGGCTAAGCGCGTATCGATTGACTCGGTCACTGCTATTTTTCATCAGTATGATGCGGCTGAGGTAGTTCGCCGCGAAATATTTCGGCTGCTAGCTCGGCTGAAGCTGATGGGAGCAACGACCTTAATAACGACTGAGCGCGTAGAAGAATATGGTTCGGTTGCCCGCTTTGGGGTAGAAGAATTTGTTTCTGACAATGTGGTGATTGTGCGCAATGCCCTAGAGGGGGAGCGCAGACGACGAACGCTAGAGATTTTGAAGCTACGGGGTACTACCCATATGAAAGGGGAGTATCCGTTTACGATTACAGATGATGGGGTCAGCATCTTTCCGCTGGGCGCGATGCGCCTAACTCAGCGTTCCTCGAACGTTCGCGTGTCTTCGGGAGTCGAGACGCTAGACAAAATGTGTGGCGGTGGATTCTTCCGAGATTCGATCATTTTAGCGACAGGCGCAACCGGCACGGGCAAGACGCTGCTGGTGAGTAATTTTTTGGCGAATGCCTGTGAGAATGGCGAACGCTCGATTTTGTTCGCCTACGAAGAATCTCGGTCGCAGCTGTCGAGGAATGCATCTTCGTGGGGAATTGACTTTGAAGATTTAGAACAGAAAGGGCTGCTGAAAATCATTTGCGCTTACCCTGAATCTGCCGGATTGGAAGATCACCTGCAAATTATCAAGTCGCAAATCGGAGCGTTCAAGCCCTCTCGAATTGCGATCGACTCGCTCTCAGCGTTAGATCGCGGAGTGAGTAACAATGCTTTTCGGCAGTTTGTCATTGGGGTGACAGGCTTCGCCAAGCAAGAGGAAATCACAGGCTTTTTTACAAACACGACCGAGCAGTTTATGGGCTCTCACTCTATTACTGACTCACATATTTCTACGATTACAGACACGATTTTGATGTTGCAGTATGTAGAAGTGCGAGGCGAAATGTCGCGGGCTATCAACGTGTTCAAGATGCGGGGCTCTTGGCACGATAAGGCCATTCGTGAGTACACAATCAATGCAGGGGGCCCTCAGATTCAGGAATCGTTCCGCAATCTAGAAGGCATTATCAGTGGTTCACCGCGTCGGGTTGCGTCGAATGAAAAGAGCGAACTATCACGTATTGTGAAAGGCGTACGTGGCAAGAGCGACAGCTAACTTAGGCCGTAAACGAACATGGAGGGATTCGAACCCCCGACCCTCAGAACCGGAATCTGATGCTCTATCCAACTGAGCTACATGTCCTTGATCTTTCGCACTCTATCTTCCGCAGCTAGCAGCGAAAAGACGAAGGCAATTGAATTCTACCACCTCTGTTCGACATCGTGTAAGTATTTAAGAACCGACCGTCGATCGGCTGTTAACTGACTGTTAAGTGAGGGACGATCGCTTTCCTTTGAGTGATTTAATGAGAGCTACGGCGGGAAGGAAGTATCTATGCTGCCAACTAATAGTTGCGATCGCTAATTAATAAACTCTATCGGGAACGCTCTAGCATCATGAAACGTAGGCGAATCTTGGGATATGGTGCTAGTGCTGCGGGTGCTTCGGCGTTAGTAGCCTGTAGTCAGCAGCAGGGCGGCGGCGCGGTCAGTGGTGATTTACCGCGCGTGCAGTGGAAGATGGCAACAAGCTGGCCTCAGTCTCTAGATACGATTTATGGGGGTGCGCAGACAATTAGCGATCGCGTCTCTGCTCTGACCGATGGCCGCTTCACCATACAACCTTACGCCGCAGGCGAAATTGTCCCGGGCCTAAACGTATTAGATGCGGTGCAAGAAGGCACCGTAGAATGCGGCCACAGCGCTAGCTATTACTACGTGGGTAAAAATGAGGCGCTGGCATTTGGAACGACGGTTCCTTTTGGCCCAAATGCTCAGCAGCAAAACGCTTGGTACTACCACGGTGGCGGCCTAGAAACGATGCACAAGCTATACGCTGATTTTGATGCTATCAGCTTTCCTGCGGGTAATACGGGTGTGCAGATGGGCGGCTGGTTCAAAAACAATATTCAGACGGTGAGTGACCTAAACGGTCTGAAAATGCGCATCCCAGGGCTAGGGGCAAGGTTATGGCCGAGCTAGGGGTGAATGTACAGGTGTTACCTGGCGGCGAGATTTTTCTAGCGCTAGATCGCGGTGCGATTGACGCTGCTGAGTTTGTGGGCCCATATGATGATGAGAAGCTAGGGCTGCAGAACGCGGCTAAGTACTACTATTATCCCGGCTGGTGGGAGCCTGGTGCGACGCTAGATGTCACAGTGAATCTAATCGCTTGGAATAGTCTGCCTGCGGAATATCAGGAAGTGCTGAAGACAGCCGCTTATGAAGCGAACATTGATATGCTGGCAAAGTATGACGCGCTAAACGGGGCGGCTCTGCAAAGCCTCGTGTCGCAAGGCACTGAGCTAACGCCCTACAGCGACGATATTTTGACAGCGGCGAGTGAGGCGACAACGGCGCTGTTGGAAGACAGTGCGATCGCCGATGCCACCTTTAAAGAAGTGTATGAGAGGTGGAAGCAGTTTCGAGATTCTGTGCAAGCCTGGAATAAGGTGAATGAGCTGAGCTTTTCTCAGTTTACGAATAAGTAGAGTTGTGAGCAGAGAAGCGTTATAGCCAAAGGGTTACAGATAACGAATATAGCGACTGTCCCCAATGCGTTAAGACATTCTGCGCGGGTTGAGTTGCTTTGTTTTCTAAGGGTCGTAGCCTACAAGCGCAGCCTAAGGAACCGGGCGAAAGCTATAGCGGCGATCGCGCTATGCCCCCCTACTCGCAAGCCCTTACTCGCAAACCCTATAGATAAAATTCATCCGCTGAGATTGATGCATCTGAATTACTAGGCTCTTCTGTGTGCGAGCCAGTGTGGACGCTATCAAGAGCAAGCATTTGCAGAATATTGTGGCCGCTGCCGGCATCGGTGAGAACACCAGCTTGCAGTGAGTCCCAGATGGGGGTAACAGAAAGCAACAGCTTACGACCTTTGGCGGTGACCTTAAGTAGCTGCGTGCGGCTGTCTTTTCCAGGAGAGCTTTTGAGCCAGTCTTTGCGCATCATGCGATCTACGGTACGGCTGACGGTAGATTTTTCCATACCTAGCGCCTGACCGAGCTGACCGGGGCGGATTTGCTTTTCGCTAATGATGACTGCCAGGATGTTGAGCTGATTAACGGTGATGCCGTAGGGCCGTAGCGCTTCGTCATAGAGGCGAGTAACAGTGCGATTGACCTGCCTTAACCTGCGGGCCACACATTCTTGTGACATATGCTGTGCAATCTTTCTAGCCGCTGCAGCAGGGTTTTCGTGAACGCTTGCGCTTGTTGAAATAAATGTTGAAACCATCCTAGTCGAAACCATTACTATTAGCGGTGCAAAAAGTCAAAACAGATACGGCAGTCTATTCGCTTTGCGGTTGAATATACAACCTAGAGATCGTTTTTCCCAACTGAAAATCCTCTATCTGCATAGATCCTATGCAGATAAATACAAAAAAGATGAGACTAGCTTCACACAAGTTGATACAACGTGGAAGTAATCCTTTAATCAGACTCTAACCGGATTAGATTGTTGCGGCTAGGTGTGAGTGGCTTACGGCTATTTGGTAAAGCCGAACGTTATTGACTAGTTATTGACTAGTTATTGACTAAGTGAGGGTAGCCAGATGACTAGAGGTGGAAAGGCAATGATGGCGACAAGTACAAGAAGCTGCAGGGCGATAAAAGGAATAACGCCGCGGTAGATGTTGCCTGTGGTGATGGTTTTAGGGGCAATGCCGCGCAGGTAGAATAGCGCAAAGCCAAAGGGCGGTGTGAGAAACGAGGTTTGCATATTGGCGCCGATAATGACGCCGTACCAGACAAGATCGATGCCAATTTGCTGGGCGATAGGGGCAAACAGAGGCACGACGATAAAGGCGATTTCAAAGAAGTCGATGAAAAAGCCCAGAAGGAAAATAGTCACCATGCTGACAATTAAGAAGCCGATCTCACCGCCGGGTAGGTTGATCAGCGCGTTCGAGATGAAGCGATCGCCATTTAGCCCTCTAAATACTAGGCTGAAGGCGGTAGATCCAATCAGGATGAAGATGACCATACTGGTGGTGCGCAGCGTGCGATCGCAGACTTCTCTCAATCCTGGCAGCCTTAGCCGACCCTGAATCGCTGCTAAGATCATTGCGCCTAAGCATCCTAGCGCTCCAGCCTCGGTTGGCGTGGCGATGCCAAAAAAGATGCTGCCTAGCACAAGTAGGATAAGTGCTAGCGGTGGGACCATGACTCGAATGACTTTGCCGAGCAGGGCGCTATCGTGAATGCCAATCGTTTCGGCTGGGAGAGCAGGGGCCATATCTGGGCGAAAAAATGCGATCGCCAGCACATGAATCACAAATGCCCCAGCCATCATAAATCCTGGGATCACCGAGCCCAAAAACAAATCTCCAACAGAAATGCCAAGCTGGTCGGCCAGCACAACTAGTACAATACTAGGGGGGATAATCTGCCCTAGCGTTCCAGAAGCTGCAATTACACCGCTGGCGAGATCTTTGTTGTAGCCATGGCGCAACATGGTTGGAAGAGAGATTAACCCCATCGTTACAACAGTTGCCGCGACCACGCCAGTCGTTGCGGCTAAGAGCGCGCCAACCACCACCACCGCAACCGCTAACCCCCCTCGTATACGACCGAACAGACTGCCCATCGTTTCGAGCAAATCTTCGGCGATGCCAGATTTCTCTAGCATCGCTCCCATAAAGATAAAATAGGGGATTGCCAGCAGCGTAAAATTGTTCATGATGCCGAAGATTCGCTGCGGCATAGCGGTGAGAAATATGGGATCAAAGACATCAAAGGCCATACCGAAGAGGCCAAAGAGAATAGCCACCCCACCCAAAGAGAAGGCAACCGGATAGCCTAGCGAAAGCAGCGCCAGCGCACCAGCGAACATTGCAGGCCCAAGCCAGTCGGTAATCATAAGTTCTCTCCTGGGGCACGTTTGTTGCTGATGATGGCCCAGTTTTTGATGATGTCTGAAATGCCTTGAAGGATAAGTAGGGCAAAACTCACAAGGATCATAGTCTTGATAGGATAGCGGAGAAGGCCACCCGGATCGGGTGAGGTTTCGCGGACCGTCCAAGATCTGACGATAGAGCCCCAAGAGAAATAGATAACAAGAACAGAGAAAGGCAGTAGGAGGAAAAGAGTGCCGATGAAGTCTGCGATCGCTTTTTGGCGACGACTGAACCGGTCATAGAAAATATCAACGCGGACATGTTCATTTTGCTGGAGGGTGTAGGCGGCTCCGAGCAAAAAGACCATATCGAATAGATACCACTGGGTTTCGATCAGCGCATTAGAGCTAAGATTTTGGCCAAGAGCGTTGCCAATGTAGCGGCCCAGCACGTTCCAGACGCCAATGCCGATCATGACAAGAACAAGCCAGTAGGCAAATTTGCCGATAGCACAAGTGAATCGGTCAATTTGGCGGGCGATAGGGAAAAGTATGTGCATAATCAGCAGTTCCAAATTCCAACTTAAGAACATGCGAGTTGAGCAAGAAGCAGTAACGACTGCTGAGATAGCGTAAGGTGAACGAACGAGTTTCCCATAACAGTCCCGTCACCCGTTCAGCTAATGGCCACTGCTAGCATCAGTTTCGATAGTTTGTTATGCGAACTCAACGGTGCGATAGCCGGGCTAGACGACCCGCGCAAACCGAGTAATGCCAGTAGCTACAGCATTCGGGATACGGTTTTAGGTGCATTCGGCTGTTTTTTCATGCAGAGCGCCTCGTTTTTAGACTATCAGCGCCACCTCGATAGCCGCAACGGTCGCAATAATGCGCAGAGTTTGTTTGGGCTGGAGAAAATACCCAGCGTTGTGCAGATTCGCAATATTCTCGATCAGATAGCGGCCCAGGGCCTGTTTCAAATATTCATCAATATCTATCATGTGCTTCATCAGCAAGGCTACTTGCGAGGGTTTGAGACCCTGGGAGGGAACCTGCTCGTAGCCTTAGATGGCACTGACTACTACAGCTCCCATAACATTAGCTGCCCCTGCTGCTCAAAACGAACCTCACGCAGCGGCCAAGTCACCTACTCTCACAAAGCGATATTGCCTGTGATTGTCTCGCCTGCGCAGTCGGCGGTAATCTCCTTGCCACCTGAGATGATTACGCCTCAAGATGGCCATGCGAAGCAGGACTGTGAGCAAGCTGCCGCCAAACGATGGATAGCGTCAGCGGCAAAGATATTTGTCAATCAAGCGGTGACGCTGCTCGGAGACGACCTTTTTAGTCGTCAGCCAATGTGTGAAGCGGTCTTAGCCCAGGGTTTTAATTTTATCTTTGTGTGTTTACCCGAATCGCACCCGGCACTTTACGACTGGATAGCGTTTCAGGCGTCTCATGGCAAGGTAAAGACGATGCAGCGGCAGCAGCGCCGGGGCAAGACCGATGAAGTTTGGCAGTATCGTTATCTCAATGACGTGCCGATGCGAGCCGAGGCTCCTGCGCTATCAGTAAACTGGTGTGAGCTGACGGTAACGCGCATTTCAGATGGGAAAGTCCTCTACCGTAACAGTTGGGTGACCAACCATCACCTCACCGGGCAGCTTGTGATTGAAGTCGCTGCTGCGGGTCGCTGCCGCTGGAAAACCGAAAACGAAAATCACAATGTGTTGAAAACCAAGGGCTATCATCTCGAACATAACTTTGGGCATGGCAAGCAGCATCTATCTGCCTTTTTGTTGACCCTAAACCTATTAGCCTTTTTGTTTCATACTGTCCTTCATCTAGCTGATGAGCGCTATCAGCAGATTCGACAGATTCGCGGTACCCGCCAAGGCTTTTTTCAGGATATCCTGGCGCTCACCAACTACTTGTGGTTTGAGAGTTGGACGGCCTTGCTGGATTTCATGCTAGATCAGTCGAAATCAACCAAACCCATTCGTAGCAATACTTCTTGACGCGTCACTGGCTCATGGACGAGACATGACTCGTGTCGTTTCACAATGTCCGTATCTTGGAATTTGGAATTGCTGGTGCATAATGCTACCCCAACGTTCGAGCTTGAAGCTAACTGAAGTATCTTACCGTGAAGGCGGATAGCGCTTTTTGCCGAAAACTAGCGGCTTTGATTAGGTCGTGTGTGGCTGTGTAGGATGAAGCGATGATTAAGCTCAGTCAAATAATCTTTCAATGTGGTAACTTTCAACAGAGCAGCTCTCAGTAAAGCAACTCTCAGTAAAGCAACTCTCAGTAAAGTAACTCTCAATAAATCAGTAAAGTAACTCTTAGCAAAAAATATCTTGTCTTTATGGCCTGTGTACGTCACGAGGCCCTGCTTCTAGAGCTTGAATAAGGACGCATCTACCTGTTTAGAAACTATATGAATTCTTCCAATCTGTCAGGTGCCCGGACGGTTCTAGTAACGGGTGGCAGTGGATACATCGGATCACACACTGTCAAGGCGCTGCAAGCTGAAGGGTACAGAGTAATCATCCTCGATAACCTGATCTATGGACACCGGGATCTTGTTGAGACTGTCCTAAAGGCCGAGCTAATTGAAGGCGATATCAGCGATCGCCCGCTCTTAGACCATCTGTTTTCTACTCATTCGATCGAGGCCGTCATTCATTTTGCGGCCTACGCCTACGTCGGTGAATCGACAGCCAATCCGGCCAAATACTACGCCAACAACGTAGGCGGTACGCTGGTATTGATAGAATCCATGATTGCAGCAGGGATTAATCAACTGGTATTTTCTTCGACCTGCGCTATCTATGGAATCCCAGACGTTTTGCCGATTTTGGAAACGCATCCCAAAAGTCCGGTAAATCCCTATGGAAAAAGCAAACTAATGGTCGAACAGATGCTAGGCGATTTTGATCGCGCCTATGGCCTAAAATCTGTTTGTTTTCGGTATTTTAATGCGGCTGGCGCCGACCCATCAGGCGAGCTAGGCGAAGACCATATGCCAGAACCCCATCTCATTCCACTGGTGTTAGAAGCTGCGGCAAAACGACGAGAAGCGATCGCAATCTTGGGTACGGATTATCCAACGGCGGATGGAACTTGCATCCGAGACTATGTGCACGTTAGTGATTTAGCTCGGGCGCATGTGTTAGGTCTAGCGTATCTTTTGCAAGGCGGCGGCAGCCAGGTCGTCAATTTGAGCAATGGTAATGGTTTTTCGGTAAGGGAGGTGATCAAAACGGCTGAAGCGGTAACGGGCTGTGCTATCTGCGTACAAGAAGAAGCCAGGCGAGTAGGCGATCCGCCTGCGCTGGTGGGCAATAGCGATAAGGCCCTTCAGCTACTAGGCTGGCAGCCTCAATATCCTGAGCTTACAGATATCATCTCTCACGCTTGGCACTGGCATCAAAGGCGACACGGATGGCAACTTGCGACTAGTGAGGACTCTCAAGCAGATAAGCACGTAGATAAGCAAGCAGGTGAGTCACAATGCGATAAGTCTTCATATGATGGCCTTGACGATCAGCCTCTATCTCAGACGAATCTGCTGGTTTCTGTGGTCGTGCCTGCTTATAATGCGGAAGCTTTTATTGCTGAAACATTAGCCTCTGTGCTCTCTCAAACCTATCGAAATCTAGAGGTTTGGGTGGTTGATGATGGATCGAGCGATCGCACAGCCGCTATTGTTAAAAAGCTAGCATTAGAAGATGCTCGCATCAACCTTCTTCAGCAGCCCAATCAGGGGGTTGCGATCGCCCGCAACGCGGGTATTCAAGCCGCAAGAGGAGACTTTATTGCCCCGATTGATGCTGATGACCTGTGGTGGCCCGACGCGCTAGAAAAGCTGGTCGCTAAGCTGCAATCAGCTCCTGCTAACGTGGGTGTAGCGTATGCTTGGTCGGTCGATATTGATGAGCATAGCCAGCCAAATGGCGCATTCCACGCAGCACTTATTACTGGTGATGTGTGCAAGACGTTGATTTGCCATAATTTTCTTGGCAACGCAAGCTCTACACTTATTCGCAAGGCGTGTTTAGAGAAAATCGGAGGCTACAGCGCAGAGCTGCGACGCCGCAAGGCGCAAGGGTGCGAAGACTGGGATTTGTACTTACGCTTGGCAGAGCATTATAAATTCGAGGTCGTGCCAGAGTTTCTGGTAGGGTATCGCAAACTCACTAGCAGTATGTCTCAAGACTTCAGTCAGATGGCTAGATCGCAGCAGATAATGCTAGAAGATATGCGACAAAAGCATCCAGAAATACCGTTCTATCTTTACCGTCTCTCTTTCAGCAGTTTTTACCTATATTTGGCACAGCAATGCGATCGCAGTAGCCGTTCTAGCAGGACTTTGTTTTGGCTAAAGCAAGCGATCAAGATAGATCCGATTACACCCCTACTGCGTCCGGGGCTATACGTTCTATTCCTAAAAAATTGGATCCGACAGATGGGCTGGAACGTTCGAAGAAAAAGTTTTTCGAAGCAGCGTTTTTCAGAACAGAACTCTTTAACTCAGCACTCTCGAAAAGAGACTTTTCCTTCTGCTGATAGCGCTATTTTGAAGAGTGCTTCAGGCGATTCTTTAAATGATCTCATGCGCGTGTCATCGTGGAAGATATCGCCTAAGATTCACCGCCTGAAAATCTTCTTAAAAATCTCTGTTGGCTCTGTCTTACATCATCTATTGCTGGGCGCTCAAGTTCCGAGATTGTTCAAGTTCTAGAACTTAAGTCTTAGAGTTTGAGTCTCAGAATTTAAGCCTCAGAAGCTCACGCTAGCTGGCGTAATCAAGCGCAAGTGTAATCAAGTGTAACTATGCTATATCCTATTAAAGTTGTTGATATCGAACTATCTCGGCCTATTCTTCCGATTGAGGGGTTAGCGGGCTATATGGGTGTGCAGGCTCTTGTACGTCTGCACGGCGTGCCGCTAGGCTATGTCAAAGCGCCTGTATCTTTAGGTGAATGCCGGTCGGCGACGCTTGGCAGGCTAATTGTAAAAGAACTGGGCCCGGCGATTATCAATCAGCTATTGGCTAATGGACTAGCCTCGTCGGTGTCGCTAGACGACCTGAAGCTAGAAGACTTAATCGATTTGCCGCCTGCCGAATGTGCTGCGAATGATGGCCTAGATTGGCCACTGGTAACAGTGGCTGTTTGCACGCGCGATCGCCCAGAAGATATGCGGCGCTGCCTGGATGCTATTTGCCAGTTGGACTATCCTCAGCTAGACATTTTAGTTGTTGACAATGCGTCTCAAACAGAGGCTACCAAAGTCTTGATTGCAGACAGCTATCCTCAAGTTCGCTATGTGCGCGAACCTCGTCCAGGGCTAGATTGGGCTAGAAACCGAGCTGCGTTGGAGGCTAAAGGTGAGATTGTTGCCTATACCGATGATGATGTGGCCGTAGACGCAAGGTGGGTAAAAGGACTAGCTCAAGTTTTTGTAGAAAGCCCAGAAGTCATGGCTGTCACCGGCTTAGTGGTTCCTTACGAACTGGAAACAGAGGCCCAGGTTTTGTTTGAAGAACAGGGCGGGTTTGGTAAGGGCTTTGAGCGGAAATATTATCGTGTCAGGCCTGAGGAGAAGATTACCTGGTCGTTGCTAGGTACAGGTAATTTAGGAACGGGGGCGAATATGGCGTATCGACGCTCTGTCTTCGACAGCGTTGGCTTTTTCGATCCTGCTCTTGATGTGGGGACAGTCACTAACGGAGCGGGCGATCTAGAGATGTTCTATCGCATTTTGAAAGGTCGGCATACATTGGTCTATGAGCCAACCGCGATTATTCGTCACCGCCATCGTGAAAGCTACCAGCAGCTACGCCAACAGCTTCAAAATAACGGTTCGGTACTGTCTTATTTTGTCTGTGCAGCGATGGCTTATCCAGAAGATGCCTTGTCTTTTGTGTTAGTAACACTTGCTTGGCTGAAGTCTTATCACTTACCACAACTGTGGTATAGCATCTTCTATCCCAAACAATATCCTACAGAACTGGTTTTGTCGGAGCTTAAAGGCTTTGTGATAGGACTCACTCGGTATCCTATAGCAAAGCGGAAGTCTCTTGAAATTGAATCTCAATATCATGGCATAGAAGTTGATGTTCCTAATCATCGTTTAAAGGCTCAGTCACCTACAAAAGCTCCTACAAAAGTTTTAGAAGGCAAGGCTGTAAAAAAGGTCGGAGTCCGTAAAGTTGAGGTTACGCAACCTATTCAATCTTTAGAGGAATTGGAGAATTATTCTCATGTCAAAATATTTGTGACATGTAACAACGTTGCTCTGGGTGATTTTGAGCTGGCAAACAGCTATCAGTCTATTGGGCGAATGCGTTTGTGTGATGCGATCGCACGAAGCCTCAGCACAAAATTAGTTGAGCCAAATTCTACACTAAGCGAAGAGTTGAAGTGGCATCA
This sequence comes from uncultured cyanobacterium, assembly GCA_963702855.1. GTDB lineage: Bacteria > Cyanobacteriota > Cyanobacteriia > Phormidesmidales > Phormidesmidaceae > Phormidesmis. Next base: position 2,192,877 of record OY969765.1, on the reverse strand, counting down.
GTATATGAGCACCTTGACCTCTCGGTATGCACAATCAGCCCTAGAGCAAGAAAAAGCCGATCGATTATCTCTGCCACCAGAAGTGTCTGTTTCAATTGTGATTGGCACTTTTGATCGACCTGTAGACTTACAGCAGTGCTTAGATAGCCTTCAACAGCAAGCGTCACCTCGGTGCATCGAGATTATCGTTGTTGATAACCATCCCGACTCTCAGCTAACTCCTCCTGTCGTCGCCAAGTACCCAGATGTCCGGCTAGTTTCTGAAGTGCGTCAGGGCGTTGCCTATGCCCGCAATGCCGGAATTGTAGGTAGCAGTGGCGACATCATTGTTACTATTGACGACGACGTGACTATGTCGCCTGATTGGTTAGAGAAACTGATTGCACCTTTTACGAGAGCCGATGTTATTGGCGTCACTGGCAATGTTCTGCCGAGATCGCTAGATACTGATTCTCAGCAGTTGTTTGAAGAGTATGGCGGTTTAGGAAGAGGCTTTGAGCGGCGAGAGGTCGGCGTCTTGTGGTTTGAGAGGTCCTGGCGTCACTGCGTTACGACATGGGATCTTGGGGGAACTGCAAATTCAGCTTTTAGGGCGAGTGCTTTTCATCATCCTAACATTGGTCTAATGAATGAGCCCTTGGGCCCTGGCATGCCATCAGGTGTAGGAGAGGACATCTATCTATTCTACAAAGCGTTGAAGGCTGGGTTTACCATAATATACGAACCCGACGCCCAAGTATGGCACAAGCATCGCGAAACGCGAGCCGCTTTGCGTCGTCAGATCTATAACTACAGCAAGGGGTTTGTCTCTTATCAGCTAACCACTTTGTTGTTAGATCGAGATCGACGCTCGCTGTTTAATCTATTGCTATATCTGCCGCTTTATCACCTAAAGCGAATTTACTGGAGACTGAGAGGATGGATTCGCTATCCAGTCTCTCTAATCTTGCTAGAGATAGCTGGAAATCTGGCTGGACCTTGGTCTCTATGGCGCTCATACTATCGAGTGCGACAGGCTGGACGTAGCAGTGCCTACGTTCCTATTGAGCAAAGACCTATTGAGCAAAGACCTATTGAGCAAAGACCTATTGAGCAAAGGCCTATTGAGCAAAGGCCTATTGAGCAAAGGCCTCCGGTTTTCTGAAAACCAAAAGTCTCCTATCCCTTCAAAACTAGAACCAATTTAGATGAGATTCACCCTTTTAGGGAGGCGCAATGCGAATGAATGGAAAGTCTAAGATAGATAGAAAGCCACCTTTGTTTGATAGACTTTGCTACTTGTATGATTTGCTGCGATCGCTTGTTGATCGTGACATGAAACTCATGTACAAGCGCTCTAAGCTAGGCATCGCTTGGACCCTAATCAGCCCGCTATTGCAGCTACTGGTCTTTGTTTTTGTCTTTCAAGTCATTATCGCGATTGACATTCCTCGCTACTCGTCTTATGTATTTGCGGGGCTGCTCACTTGGAACTGGTTCCAAACCTGCTTGTTTCAGGCTACGGGTGTCATCATCAGCAGTCGGGCGTTAATTCGGCAGCCGGGTTTTCCGACTGCTATTTTGCCGATTATCGTAGTCACGACAGGTCTGATTCACTTTGTGCTAGCGCTGCCAATTCTGTTCATTTTTCTGTTAATTGATGGCGTGAAGCTGACGCCTCTGGTCTTCCTATTGCCGCTGCTGCAACTGCTGCAGTTCGGGCTGACGGTCGCCTGTTCGTACTTCTTGGCAGCGCTTAATGTTACCTTTCGCGATACCCAGCACACGTTAGGCGTTCTGCTACAGCTTCTGTTCTATCTCACGCCTATTTTCTATGAGGTCGGCAGCATTCCCGATCAATACCGCCGTATTTATGAGCTGAACCCTATGGTGCCCCTGGTCAATAGCTACCGGCAAATTTTGATTCAGGGTGAACCACCAGACTGGCTGTCTTTGATGATTGTCGCTGGTATGACGCTGGTGCTGCTGCCGGTTGGCTATCGTGTGTTCAAGCGTCAGAGCTTAAGATTTATAGAAGAGATTTGATCCCAAGGAAATTTGAATGGAGAGTGCTATCCTCGCCGAAAATCTCGGCAAGCGGTTCAATCGATACCACGCTGACAAGCCGCTGACCATTATGGAGGCGGCGCTCTCTGGTCTGCGGCGAATAAGGCCGGTGGACGACTTTTGGGCGCTGAAAGGCGTTTGCTTTGAGGTGAGGGCGGGTGAAATGCTAGGTGTGATTGGCCACAACGGCGCTGGTAAATCTACCTTGCTACAGATTTTGGGAAAGGTGGCTCACCCTACCGAAGGCCGCTTGAAAATGCAGGGCCGGGTGGGGGCGCTGCTGGACCTGGGGGCGGGATTTCATGGTGATTTGACTGGGCGAGAGAATGTGTTTGTCAGTGCCATTGTTGCTGGGCTGCCGCGCCGAGAAGTCGCGCACCGATTCGAGCAAATGGTTGAGTTCGCTGAGCTAGCGGATTTTATTGATAATCCTGTGCGGACATATAGCACCGGGATGATGATGCGTTTGGCTTTTTCAGTCGCGGTGCATTGCGATCCTCAAATCCTGCTGGTGGATGAGTTTTTGTCGGTGGGCGATATTGCGTTTCAGTCGAAATGTCTGAAGCGGATTCTAGAGATGAAAGCGCAAGGCTGTGCCATTGTTTTGGTTTCTCACGATGCGAGCCAAGTAGAGCGGCTGTGCGATCGCGCGCTCTGGCTAAAGCACGGTACGGTGAGGGCCTATGGTGAATCGGACATCGTCGCCGGGCAGTATGCGTCGGACATGCTGGTACAAACTCAGCAGCGAATGCCTGAGCGCTCTGATCAGCTCTCTAGTTCTGGCATTCCGCTGCGGATGAATGACAACCGATTTGGCTCTCTAGAAATAGAGATTACGGGCGTGCGGCTGCGGCCACAGGCTCAGATAAAAGCGGGCGATCGCCTCTATGTAGATATTGACTACAAAAACGAAGGCTATAAAGAAGAAGACCATAAGAATGAGGACTCCGAAAGCAAGCACAGCGTTACGTCAGCTCATTTCACGCTGTCTATCTGTGGGCAAGACGGTCAGAAGTATTTGGATGTGACGACAGCAGATCTAATACAAAAGGCTGCTGCGCTAAAAAAATCAGGCACTTTTCGATTTTCTATCGATCGTCTAGACCTTGCTAGCGGCGACTACTCCGTCGATGTGGGTATCTATGAAAAAGACTGGAGCTATGCCTACGATTCTCACAGCCGCGCCTACCCGCTGGCTGTTTACGCCGATTATGCCTCAAAGGGAATTTTAGCACCGCCGATTAGCTGCGAGATAGTTCTTCCTAGAGCTGCTAACTATCGAGAGAAAGCAGAGAGAGAGTCGCGCTAGCCCCTGCATAAGATACCTGTATCCTATGAAGTTTCTTCTAGGTTCTCGCATTGGCTGAAATAGTGTGTATGCGATCGCTGCCCAGCTTTTGACAGAGAGAATCCATAAAGGTTACAAACAAAGTGATAAAAGTTGCTGGATTATAGTAAGCCTGAAGGCCTAGGGATCTAAGTGGATGTCGTCGCCTATATTGTTTGTGACGTTGGCTGTTGCTGGCGTGGTGGTTGCTCAGCTAAGGGGGCTTTTGCCTGAACCAGATTGCGCCTGTTCGAGATTTCGAGGGCAAGAATGTTCTATTTGTGCGGATGACAGGCTGTTTGGCGCTGCTGCCGGTAGTGATTGGCGTGCTGGTAACGGATGATTCGCCTGAGGCGATGAACTTTCCAGAGTGGATGGAGGTGGCCGCGTGGGTGGTGATTGGTGTGGTGAGCATTCAACTGCTGACAGATGGCAGAACGCTATGGCGCAGGGGTTTGCAGACGCAGACGGTGGTGCCTGAAGTGGCGACGGCTGAGGCGGCGGAGCTGGCCGACAAGCGAGAAAAGCTGCTGATAGAGATGCGGCGGCGGGTGGATAAGCGACTGGCATATGTGTATGGTGGCCAACCGGCTGAGCTGCTGAATGTGGCGATGCTGCCTGACCCGGAGCAGGTGGGAGATTGGGCCGGGTATGCAGCAGGGCAAGGGACTGTGTATCTGAATCATCAGCCGGTGCCGCAGCCAGGGCGACGGCTAGAGACATTTGCGGATGATCGGTGGACGACGGTGGCGAGTGAAAAGACGGTGCTAGATACGTTTTTGTCTCCGGCGATTGATGGGAGGCTGTTGATTTTGGGTGCGCCGGGGTCGGGGAAGACGACCGCGCTGCTGAAGCTGGCGGATGATCTGCTGACGCAGGCTGAGGTGACGGGGAAGATTCCGTATATTTTTGAGCTGTCGGCCTGGCGAGAGGATGAGCAGGATATTGCAAGCTGGCTGCGATCGCAGCTAGAGCAAGCGCACAAGATTGCGCAGGCGGTGAGTCGGCAGTGGATTTTGGATGGGGATTTGCTGCCTTTGCTAGATGGGCTAGATGAGCTAGCGCCAAAGCGACAGCCGCTGTGCATAGAGCGGATTAATGAGTTTGTGAATACGCTGGGGCGGCAGGTGGTGGTGTGCTGCCGCAATCGGGCATATGAGGCGGCCCAAAAGGCAAGCAGTCAAGCGAGCAGGCAGCGGCTACAGTCTTTGAATGGGGCTTTGCGGTTGCAGCCGCTGACGGAGAGGCAAATTCGAGACTATTTTGAGCGGCTGGGGCGGACGGATATATTGCAGGCGCTGAAAGATGAGGATGGACTGGGGAAGCTGTTGCAGCCGTCGGTGGTAGAAACGTCGAGCTTAGAGCCGTTGGGCTCAGAATTGGACTCAGAATTGGACTCAGAACTGGAACCGGCACTGTTAAAGATTCCGCTGTTTTTGCAGATGCTGGCGGTGGCGTATCAGCCGCAGAAGACAATTACAAGTAAGCCGGATCTGTTTGATGCGTATATCGCTAGGCGGCTAGAGACACGGGTGCGTCAGTGGGACCGCACGCAGGCGCGTCAGCAAGATTTAGAGATTGAGTTTGCGTACGAAACGGTTGATGTCGAACCGAGCGCTGAAACGACAAAACACTATCTCGGCTGGCTGGCCTATCAGCTGCGGACTAACAGTGTTCCGAATGTCTTTTTGATAGAGAAGATGCAACCCCACTGGTTAGAGAAAACACGCGAGAAGTGGCAGTATTGTTTGTTGGTAGGTTTGATATGGGGTTTGATAGGGAGTTTAGTAGGGAGCTTGATATCGAGTCTGATATTAGGTCTAGTAGTGAGTTTGATATGGGGGTTGATAGTGGGGCTTATATGGGGCCTGGTAGGGAGTCTAAACGAGATAAGGACTGTTGAAATTTTAAAGTTTTCTTCCCGCTTCGCGAAAAGAGACTTTTTCAAACAACTGGCATCAGGTCTGATATTGGGTTTGATATTGAGTTCGATATTGAGTCTGATATCGGGACTTACATATGGACTTACATGGGGTTTGGTGCTAGGGCCTGTATGGGGTCTGATATTGGGTCTGATAGCAGGATTTAAAGAAGACTTTGAGACGCGAGAAAAACCTAATCAAGGAGTAATAGCTTCTGCCAAAAATATTTCTGTTATTGCCGCCGCGAGCTACCTGCTAGGTGTTCTTGTTCAGTTTTTTCTACTGACACTGGCAACTCCCAGTGGAGGACATTTCAGTGGAGGAATTTGGACTGCCAGCCTAATTGGAGGTACTGGCTGGGCGATTGTGTTTAGTCTTGAGGCGGGTCAACCTGTGATCAAACACAGCATTCTTCGTTTCTTTCTTCAGCGCCAGGGCCACATCCCTCGCAACTATACCCAGTTTCTCCGCTACACCACCGAACGCCGCCTCACCCAGCAGGTCGGCGGCAGCTTCCGCTTCATCCACCGCGAACTGCTCGACCACTTCGCCGATACGAAGCTAGAGCCTGAATCGCGCCGCTCGTAGTGGCCGTATGGTTTAGATTTGCTTTCTCAATAGGCTAAACGCTTCCCCCTGCGCGGGCGTAATCACCAGCGAGTCTTCTATCGCCAGCACCGGGCTCCACAGAATGGTTTCGGTATAGCGCAGCGTGTGCAGCAAATGAATGGTTTGGCGAATGGCGTCTGGGCTGCCGAGCAGAATATGCCGGATGGATTCGCCGGGAGCGGTGCCGAAGGGCGCTAGCTGTGGGAGCAGCGCGGGTAGTGATAGCTGTCGGGCATTAGAAGGGGTGCGATCGCCTACCAGAGGGCAATCAGCAATGAAGGCTGTGGGTTTCATGGGTTTTCTCCGAATAGTCTCCAAAAAAATGGAGCGTGTGTTGGGTTTGGAAGAAAGCCCCACGAAAAATGTAGCCACCCCAACTTGCTAAAAGTTAGGGTGGCTGTGGCATCATGTGCACAACCTCCTTCACTGGGTTTGCAGTGCTGGGGGCGAGCTGGCGGTGTACTGTTCGTAGCAGTCATCGTCAGCGGCTAAATTTTTCGGGAGCGGTGGGCTGGTAAGCAAGCGCGCATTTGCACATGCGTATTGACAGCCATAGGCATAACACTATCAGCCCTGTTTTGAGCGTGTCAATAATTTGACAGCAAATCTTGACAGCGATATCGATGATTAGCCGGCGACTGCTAACGTATTTTGCTCTCCGCCAAACCCATACATACTCAATCTGGCGATCGCTGACGGCTTAGCTGACTACCTGGTTCACCTGCCAATCGAGAAAGCAGTGAATCAAAGTTCACGGTGAACCAAGGTCTGTTGGAAAAATATCAACCTAAGACGAAGCGGAAAACTACTCGTCACAGCGTGCTAGTGAACACATAAAGAAAAAAGCTCTGCGGCAAAGCTCAAAACCATAAGCGATCTGATAGCCCCTTCGGTGTTCAGCAGAACCTTAGGAAATGACTCTATCAGCGTATTTATGCGTACTTATGCAGCCGCCAAGTGATGTTCGTAATTGCCAACATCCTGCCGGTCGTTTAAAGAACCTCAGTCAAACCCCTTATGCGTAGATGCTTGCTCAGTTCGATTTGATACTTCATCAAGATAGTGTAAACACTGTTGCGTAAAAGATCTCTCGTCTAGAGAGGAGCGATAAAAGCAAGACATATGGCACTGCCGACCGACTCCCCCCGGGTCTAGTCCTTTCTTGCGAGATACTTCCTGATGCCTACAGCTGCTGTCACTTCTGATCCTTCACTGCTAACCGACATCCGCTCTATTGCTTTCGTAGATAGCGGCCTCACTCAATCCAGTGAATTAATAGCAGGATTATCGAATCAACACGTCGTTCAGCTTCAAGCTGGGATAGATGGTGTAGAACAAATCACCCAAGTACTCTCGCAATACCAAAACTTAGAAAGTGTTCATATTCTCTCACACGGCAGCAGCGGCGCTCTTCAGCTAGGAAATGCCACCCTCAGTCAAGCTTTTATGACCGAATATCGCGATGATCTGGCGCGCTGGGGAAATGCGCTGCTAAGTGATAGCGATATCTTTTTGTATGGCTGTGACGTGGCAGCCGGGGCCGACGGTCAAGCCTTCATTGAACAAATCAGTCAGCTTACCGGCGCTGATGTCGCTGCATCGGAAGACGCAACGGGCTATGTTGACCTCGGCGGTGACTGGGATTTGGAAGTAATCACAGGCCAGGTAGGTCAAGCGTTAGCCATAGAAAACTATGAAGGCATCTTACCTATCTACAACGGTAATACCTATCAGCTCACCAGCGGCGCTAAAACCTGGGAAAATGCTCAGGCTGAAGCCGAAGCATTAGGTGGCAATCTGGTCACTGTCAACAACGCGGACGAAGAAAAGTGGCTCAAGCAGACATTTGGCAAGGAAGGCCTGTGGATTGGCATCAGTGACAAAGCAGTTGAAGGACAGTTTCAGTGGGCCAGCGGTGAAGCGGTTACTTACACCAACTGGGCACCTGGACAGCCTAACGATGGCCGTGGCGGCCAAGACTATGGCTGGATGAACTACGGTAGCACCAGCCAGTGGGACGACCACTTTGCCGACGCGCAGCTACGCGGCATTATCGAGATAAACGGGAGTACTCCGCCGACTGGTCCGGGCAATCCCGATGCTGATCCTGATGACAACGAGTATCGCTACATTCGCTTCGTGGCTAATTCTGAAGTGAACGCGAACCCCTGGACCAGCGTAGCTGAACTGAATGTGTTGGACGCAAACGGTCGTGCTATCAGCCAAGCCGACTGGTCTTTGGTGTCGGTTAGCAGTGAGGAAACAGTCGCCGCCTTTGCCCCGGCGACCTATGCGTTTGACGGCAACGCCAACACCTTTTGGCATACAGAATGGGCACCGCCTGGCAAGGCTAACGATCCGGTTCATGACCACGAGATTGTGATCGATCTAGGGGCGACTTATGAGCTATCTGGCTTTAACTACCTCGCTCGCCAAAACGGACCTAATGGCCGCGTTAGCGGATATCAATTCTATGCGGGCGATGATACGAAAACCTGGGGTAATGCGATCGCAGCAGGCAGCTTTGCCAACATCACCACAGAGCAAACCGTACAATTTTCTGGCTCGAACCCACCTGGACCTACGCCACCACCGCCTACCCCTAACGGTGGGCTAGTCGGGCACTGGCAGTTTAATGAACTCACACCAGCCTCTCAGGTGGCTGATGCCTCTGGTAACGGCAACAATGGCACCAATACCAACATCAATCCGGGTGACACCTCCTACAGCGGTCCGGTTAACAGCGCCCCTCTTTTCAATACGTTTAATCCCCGCAGCGGTAACTTCGATGGCGTCAACGACTACGTCAGCATTAATAACAGCCCGGAGCTAGACTTTAGCAATGGCCAGTTTAGCCAATCTGTGTGGATTCGCCCGACGGCTGACGATAATGCCTACCACGGCGTTTTGGGCTATCAGAATGGAGAGGGGGGTACCAATCGTGCCCCCGGAATTTGGACGGTTGGTCAGACCAAAATTCACGCAGGCTTTGGTGACGGTACCCGTTGGAACAACTTTACGACCGGCGATGTACTGAAGCCAAACGAGTGGAATCACGTGGTCAGCAGCTTCGATGGAACTGCTTACAAGATTCATGTAGATGGCCAAGAAGTCTACACCACAGAAGCCTTCGCCGGACGCAAGCCAACTGCTGTACAGCGGCTAGACATTGGCCGGGTAAACAACTACTTTGAAGGTCAAATCGATGAGGTCCGTCTCTACAATCGGAGCCTCGGCCTCAGCGAAATTCAACAGCTCTATGTCGAACAGCCGACTCAGGCTCAAGTCGGTGACTGGAGCGATCCGATCAAATTCCCCAACATTCCAGTTGCTGCCGCTGTCTTACCCAACGGCAAAGTCGTCACCTGGTCCTCTTGGGATCGCTTTACCTTTGGCAAAGATGGGCCCCGGCGGTCTTATACCTCTATATGGGATCCGGCTACCGGGCAGGTCGGTGAGGTGCTCGTAACCAACACGCGACATGATATGTTTTGCCCCGGGACTGCCATGCTGCCCGATGGCCGGCTGCTGGTAATGGGAGGTGGTGAATATGTCACCTCTACGAGTATCTACGACTTCAAAACCAGCACCTGGAGCGATGGCCCTGATATGGACTATCACCGCTGGTACAACACAGCGCTGACGCTAGGGGATGGTGATGTCTTTACGCTTGGTGGCGAGCGTGGCGGCGAGGGTGGCGATCGCATCACTTCAGGGCTCGGTGAAGTTTGGAATGAAAACACGGGATGGCGAACGCTGAGCGGTACGCCGATTGCGCCGATTGCCAATACGGGACAGCGCGGAACAGAGCATCCGCAGCTTTTCCTAGCGCCCAACGGAAAAGTATTCGCAGCCGGTCCTAGTCCTACGATGTACTGGTACGACACCGAAGGAAATGGTTCTATCACCGCTGCCGGAAAACGTGGCGACAGTCCCTATTCTCAAGTCGGGACGGCAGTGATGTACGACACCGGCAAGATTCTCTTTGCAGGCGGTTCCCCACTGTATGACCGCCCCGGCGTAACCGGCTACAACGCCGCCTATGCCATTGACATCAACAATGAGAATGCAGTGACGGTGAACAAGCAAGATCCGATGAGCTACAAGCGGGTATATGCGACTGGGGTTGTCTTACCAAATGGCCAGGTGCTGGCGATGGGTGGCCAGCAAGACGCCGAAGCCTTTACCGATAACCAAGCGGTATACCGCCCGGAGCTGTGGGATCCTAAAACCGGCAAATGGACGCTGATGGATAATCATGAGGTTCCACGCACGTACCATTCTGTTTCTTTGCTGCTGCCTGATGGTCGAGTAATGATGGGTGGCGGCGGATTGGCTGGCGCAGGCAACCCTGTAAACCATCCTGATGTAGAAATTTTCACGCCGCCCTACCTGTATAAAGCCGACGGCACCCTAGCGCCTCGCCCCGTAATTGGCGCTGGCCCCAATAGCGCTGGCTACAACGAGAATTTCTCTATCACCATGAATACAAATACGCCCATCACCCAATTTAACCTGGTGCGAATGTCGGCAGTGACCCATGGCATCAATACAGACCAGCGCTTTTTGTCAGTAGATGTGGTATCGAAAAGCGGCAACACCTATACACTCAGCACTCCAGATAATGGTGACGTTGCGCCGCCAGGATACTACATGCTGTTTGCTTTGAATGCTCAAGGCGTTCCAAGTAAAGCAAAAACAATCCAAATTACCTGATAGTGTCGCGCTATTTATTCCCTCGGAGAAAGGCTTATTCCTTGGAGAAAGGCGAAGAAGAAAGGAGAAAGAAAACGAACAGCGCCAACTGCCGAAGGGTTCAGGAAAATAGTCTGCTGTCTTTGAGTAAAAAGCACGGAGTAAAAAGCACAGAGCAAAAAATGAAGTAAAAAGCACAGAGATTAGACTACTGCTGAATCAGCGACAGCAGCTCATCTGTAGAGACTTTACTGCTCATATCTGAGCCTGTAAGCAGGCTATCAGCCAAGTCTCGTTTTGCCTTGTGCAGGTTCACGATTTTGTCTTCAATCGTGCCCTTAGCCACTAGGCGATAAATGGTGACCGGGCGCTGCTGTCCGATTCTGTGGGCTCTGTCGCTCGCCTGGTCTTCCACCGCCGGATTCCACCAGGGATCCATATGAATCACATAGTCCGCTGCTGTTAGGTTCAGCCCCGATCCACCCGCCTTTAGGCTGATCAAAAACGCATCACCCTCCCCTGCTTGAAACGCATCGACTGCCTTCTTTCGTTTCTTGGTCGGCGTACTGCCATCCAAATACTGATAGCTGATTTGTTGTTTATCCAGGTAGCTGCGCAAAATCTTTAAATGATCAACAAACTGACTAAACACTAGCGCTTTGTGCCCATTGTCTAGCAGCTCTGTCATCAGCTCGCTAAATTGTTCTAGTTTTGCACTTGGCAGCGCTAGCTCTGGCTTTACCAGCGATGGATTGCAGCAGGCCCGGCGCAGCTTCATAATTTCGGCTAGCACCTGCAAATGCTTTTGCCCTGCCTGCGCCTCACTATCGCTGAGCTTGGTAACCGCCTCTCGGCGCAGCGCCTCGTAAAAGGCCATCTCCGCTTTGCTTAGCTCTACTGGCAGCGTAATTTCGGTGCGAGAGGGCAGCTCTTTTAGCACCTGATCTTTGGTGCGTCGCAGGATGAAGGGGCGAATGAGTCGGCGCAGGGCATCGCTGGCGCTGTCGTCCCGGTCGCGCTCAATGGGGTTGGCAAAGCGCTGATTGAAGCTGTCGAGCGAGCCGAGTAAGCCAGAGTTGATAAAGCGGAACAGATTCCACAGCTCGCCTAGATGATTTTCAATTGGGGTGCCAGTCATGATGATTTTGAAGCTGCTTTGAAGGGCCATGACGGCTTGCGATCGCTTCGTTGCATAGTTCTTGATCGCCTGCGCTTCATCGAGCACAATGGTTCCCCAGGTGCGCGCTGCTAGCATTTCGGCCACATCTTCTTGCTGTACTAGGCCATAGCTGCACACTAGTAAATCGTTGGCGCCTAGGTTATCTAGCAAGGCTTGGCGCTCGGTGCGATCGCTCGCGCCCAAACTCTGCACCCGCAGGCTAGGCGCAAACCGCTCGGCCTCACTGCTCCAGTTCAAACACACCGAGGTAGGCGCAATCACCAGCGCTGGCCCTTCGCTCGCCCGGCTGAGCATCACCGCTAGGCCCTGCAAGGTTTTCCCCAGGCCCATATCGTCAGCTAGGCAAGCCCCTACGCCCCAGTTGGCCAGCCGCGAGAGCCACACATAGCCTTCGCACTGATAGTCTCTGAGCGTGGCCTGCAAGGTATTTGGCACCTGTGGCTCAATCGCCTGCGCCGCCTTAATCTGTTGGATATGGTCTTGCCACTCAGTATCGACCTTAATCTGTTCAAAGTCTTCGATCATCTCGTCCATAGCCAGTGCGGCTAGGCCGTTGATGCGTAGCTCTTTGCCATGGCGCTGAGAGAGCCGACCCAAAGTTTTTAACCGCTGCCGAAACTCTTCTGTGAGCGCCAAAAACTCGCCATCGGCTAGCGGTATAAACTGTCCGGGCGCTGAGTCTAGCAGCGCTATGAGCTGCTGTAAATCGACCACCTGATTTTCATTTACCTGTACTTCACCGCTCGCGGCAAACCAGTCCTGCTGACGGTGAATATCAAACTTAAAGTCATTGACGCCTAGCTGCCGAGAGACTTTGAACTTTTCTCCTTCTGGCCACTCTACGACTACTGCGTCTTTCATCTCCTGTAGCTGCATCAACAGCGTCAGGCAGTCTGTGGGCTCCTCAATCAGCCATTCTCCGTCTACTGGCTCATAGTGCAGTAGCACCTTGCAGGCGTCAATAACTGCCGCGGCGTTTTGTTTTTCCTGCCGCAGATTCCTTTGCGTTTGCAGGCGCTGGCCATCTACTACCGTAATCACCGTCTCGCCGCCCTCTCCGGGCGTATAGGCCGTACCGCTTGCCGCAAAAGGCTGTGCTAGCAAAGAGACTTTTAGCCCCTCGCCCGCAGGGAGCAAGTGCGCATGGGGGGTGGCATCGGCAGGGACTTCTTCGGCCTCTACGCCGCCGCCAATGTCGGACTGCACCGTAATCAGGTTGGCGATAGACGCGATCGCTCTAAGCACTCTTTCTTCGGCATGAAGTGGCACTGTTAGCTGGTTTTTTGCCCCTAGCACCGCTGCAATCTGCTGGTGCTGCTCATTAACAACAATCACCTTCAGCCGAGTCGGCGTCTCTTTTTCTGCTAGCACGTCAGGACGCGTGATCGGTGGCAACAGCTCAATTTGAAGCTGCTCATCGGTCAACCGTTTGACCAGCAGCTCCGGTTCACCTCCAACAACCTCTACCCGCACCTCTGGAGACTCTTCCCAGAACACTAGCGGGTGGTCAATCAGTGCAACTAGCGCCTCGGCTGTGAAGTAATAGGTAGGGCTGTTGCGATAGTAATAGCTATCACTGTAGTGGGTCTCTATGGCATCGCAGATCCTAGCATCCTGGCGGCTCATGCCCTCGGGCATAGTATGAGCGCTGAAGAGCCGGTATAGCGCAATTTTTTTACCTTTGGTCCAACTCCCTCTGACGCTTAGCTTTTGTTCTGCCGGGGTTAGCGACCAGTCCTCTATTGAGTGAAACCTTAGCCGCCAAGCTATGCGAAACTGTGGCTGCGAGGCGGGTGCTGGGCTGCCACTATCTTCAGGGTTGGGGACTAGCGCGGTGAGCGCATCAAGCGATCGCTCCCAAGGCTCTTTGCGCTCTACGAGGGTAATAAGCGGCAAGCTATCGGTTTGCTCGCGTAGCTCTTCTACCACTTCGGCAAAAGGGCTTTGGGGCTGATAGTTTACCAACAGCTCAGCGGTTTCTAGTGCAATCCAGCCGTACTCAGCCTGGATTGCGGTCTGGCAAAGTCGGGGAAGCTGCTGTGCTACCCAGTCTGACAGGTCCTCTACGCTGAGCCAGTGCAGACTGTAGATTTGCAGTAGGGCCGGCAGGCCAACCGTATGCAGCTGATAGTGGCTAAACCGCTGGGCTGCGTCGGTGAGGACGCCTCGCTGCTGCTGTAAGAGCGCTAATAGCAGGGGTATGCCTGCGCTGAGCGGATGGGCGGGTTGTTTTTGCACCAGTAGGGCTAGTCTCTCTGCTTCTTGGAGAGATTCGACTGTGTTGTTTTCTAGCAGCGCAAAAACGAACAAGATTGTGGCTGGCTGCTCTAGCCAATTGAGCTGAGCTTTCTGCGTTTTTCCCGTAGACTTTAGAGAGTCTTGATAATGTGCGATCGCTCCGGCTGAATCGCCTAGTAAGAATGCGATCGCGCCCATCAGCGCCCCGTATTTCGTTTCTGTTGATTTCGTTTCTGTTGATTTGTTTATTGACCGGTTTGCCGTCAGCTTCGCTAGCATGTCAGCAGCAGTGTCTAAGCTGCCGCGCAGCCAAAGCTGTTCGGCATACAGCAGATGGAGCGCCGCTCCCACTTGGCCATTCTCGCAATAGTCCGCTAGCAGCTCAAACGCCTCATCTGCCGGAACGCAGCGCGCCACCGAATCTGCTAAAACGGCGTTGAGCCCCAGCTCAAAAAACTCATCTGATAGGCGATCTATCCAACTAACATCAAAAGGATTAATTAGGATATCTCGTAAGGCCTCGTCCAAGGTCAGTGTCGATTGCCAGTAGGCCCTGCTCGCCGCGGTCAAGAGCGATTCTACCGCTGCGCGATCTTCTCGGTAAAGGGCAATGCGGACTTCGCGCATGAGTGTTGCTTCACTGCGGAAGAACAGAGGCCCGTTAGCATAGCGCTGAGTGATAGGAAAAAGCTGTGCGATCGCCTCTATAATCGGCTCAAACGTTCCCACCTTCACAGCATCTCTGACTGCTAGATCGATGACGACGGGGTTACAGCGTATTGTTTGCCCTCTTCGAACCAATACATTTAGAGTAATCAGCTCACCCACTTGGGCAGCGAAGGCCTTTGGTAAGGGTATTGCTACCTTAGCCAAACTCTCTTGCTTTGCTGTGATCACCAATTCCCAGCAGCGTCTGGCATTGTCCTGACTGGTAGCTTCGTACAGCAGCGCAAAAATCTGCGTCAGAAAACGGCGATCTTCTGGTAGCTTCGAATAGCGCTGGTAGAGCTTCTGTGTCTGCGCAGTTGACTGACTAGGCATAGTATCAAAAATGACTGCTCAAGCGTTCTCCTTGCATTATGCCTGAATCTCTCCGTTTCCAGATTGCCTTCCTAGATCAGCCTTCCAGATTGCCCTTCTAGATCGCCAGAAAGATGGCTAGAAAAAACGATGGCTGCTCGTCTTCCAATTCCACCTTTGCCTAATTCCACCTTTGCCTAACCTCAATCTTCTAGTCCCAATTTTCCCGACGCAGTAAGGGATTAATAAACTCGTTGAGCCCTTCGCCAATCAAAGACAGCCCCGTCACCATTAGCGTAATGGCCAGTCCTGGAAATAGCGCCGTCCACCAAATGCCTGTAGGCAGTGCGTCTAGTGCCTGTCGCAAAGAATCTCCCCACTCGGGAATAGATTCGGGCAGGCCCAAGCCCAAGAAGCCTAAACCACCCAAAACCAGCACTGCGTCAGCGGCGTTGAGCGTGAACAGCACTGGCACACTTTGCACCACATTAAGAAACAGATAGCGAGAGAGTACTACCCAAGTAGACGCGCCCATAGACTGCGCCGCTTCGATAAACAGCTCTGTCTTCACACTGACCGTATGGTTGCGCACTACTCGGTAATACTGCGGTACATAGGCAATAGACAGCGCTACCGCTGCATTAACCACCCCTCGGCCCACCACAAACGCCAGCGTGACCGACAGCAGCAGCCCCGGTAGCGTATAAATCGTGTCCATAAAAAACAGCAGCGCCCGGTCTAGCTTACCGCCCAAATAGCCGCTCAGCATTCCTAACGGCACCCCAATCATCACACTCATCGCCGTGGCCAGCACCACCACCTGCCAAGCGGCCCGCGTGCCAAACAGCGTTCGCGAAAAAACGTCATAGCCCTGGCGGCTCGTGCCAAACCAGTGCGCTGCCGACGGCGGTTCATGAATGGGATTAACCAAACCCGCCATAGGATCTTGAATCCATCCCCAGCTCTGCATTAGCGGGGCGAACAGCGCTACTAGTACAAAAACAGCGGTAATTGCGATGCCGATGTACATGAGTGCGACTGAAATCGTCAGCGGCTGGGAAGGCTTACTGCCCACGGCTTCGCTCGAGGCATCGGGCTGCGTTTGTGGAACCATGACAAGTCAGTAGATTAAGAAGTCGGCTTCTATTGTCGCAGCGATCGCCCGATTCGACTCAGTCATATCCTGAGGATGTTGGGACTGTGGTTTTAACCCGTGGCTTTGATCTGCGGTTTTGATCTGCGGTTTTGATCTGCGGCTTTAATCTGCGGCTTTGCCTATCGCAGACTCTCCACTGTTTTGACTACTATCTCGCCAGCCTGCTGAATCTCTGTCAGGTTGGTGTCTTTGCCCAACCCGAATCGCAGAGTGGCTTTTGCTAGCCGGTCACCGCGACCTATGGCCCTGATAACATGAGAGGCCGATGAACGAGCTGAGCTACAGGCCGACCCGGACGAAAGTGCGATCGCCTTTTGCAACTCAGATAGTAAAATGCTCCCGTTTACGCCTTCAATGCTGATGTTGAGATTGTTCGGTAGTCGCTGCGTAAGATGACCGTTGAGGTGAACACCTGAAAGTCCTGAAAGGATCTGCCAGAGCCGATCACGCAACGCGCCAATCCTTTGCGCCTCACTTTCTCGATCGCGCATCGCAATCCGCAGCGCTTCTGCGAACCCAGCAATCTGTGGCGTATACAGCGTGCCCGATCGCAGTCCTCTTTCTTGCCCACCGCCGTGAAGCTGAGGCGCTAGCTGCACCCGCGGATTTTTTCGCCGAACATACAGCGCGCCAATGCCTTTAGGCCCATACAGTTTGTGGGCTGTGATGGAGAGCAGATCGATCTGCATCGTTTGTACGTTCAGGGGAATTTTGCCTAGCGCCTGGGCGGCGTCTGTATGAAAGATAATATTGCGATCGCGGCAAATCTCGCCAATTTGCTCAATGGGTTGCAGTACGCCAATCTCATTATTTGCCGCCATAATCGACACCAAAATAGTGTCAGCTCGCAGTGCCTTTTCCAAATCTTGTAGTGCCACTAGTCCGTCTGATTTCACCGGTAGATAAGTCACCTCGAAACCCAGCGTTTCTAGATAGCGGCAGGGGGCGAGGACGGCGTCGTGCTCGCTCTGTAGCGTAACCAGGTGCTTGCCTTGACTCATATAGGCTTCGGCAATGCCCTTGATAGCCAGATTGTTGGCTTCAGTGGCGCCGCTAGTGAAAATAATTTCTGTGGGTTCGGCTGCGATCGCGCCTGCCAAAATCTCTCTTGCGCGCTCTATCGCTGCTTCGGCTTCCCATCCATAAGCGTGGTTCAAACTGCTCGGATTGCCAAAATATTCTGTAAAGAAAGGCAGCATTGCTGCTAATACTTCCGGCGAAACCGGCGTCGTTGCATTGCAGTCTAAATAGATAGGACGCCTAGCGCTCATCGGCTTTATTTGTTAGGGTCTACTCGTTAAGTCATTGGGCTGGGGTTTCTGTTTCTAGCTCTGTTGCTGTTTCTGTTCCAGGTTGTAAAATGAAGCGATCAAAAGCGCCAATCGCCCTATAGTTTCCAAACGGTGTTTGAGTGTCGTACGTACTAAACAGATAGTAATTGCTGTAGTCAGTATTCTCTTTTATCAGCGCTTGCGCTTCTACTTCTGAGAGCTGTCCGCCGCCTGCTAAGATGCCTTGGCAGGCGCTGCTGAGTGCTGCTCCCACTCTTCCAAGCCAATTGGAAAACCCTTCTGGATCGCACAGTGCGCTCTGGGCGTCCACCGTTAGCTCCTGCGATAGATAGACTGCATAGTCATCTTCATCTGGATTGGTGAAAAATAACGCGCCGCCCAAAGCAGCGATGGACAATAGCGCGAGGGTAGAGGCAATCTTCATGGCTTTGCTTTTGCGACTTTGCTTTTGCGACTTTGCTTTTGCGACCTTGCTTTTGGCCGCTATCGATACTGTAGCTATCTACACTGTAACCTTGCGAACATAGCGACTGCCGAGACTACCTAGAAGACTGCCTAAAAGAGGGTTCAAAAAAGCCAAAAGGGGAATTATTCGATGAACACACCTGCCCACGCTATTTTCAATCTGGCGATACTAGGTCGCAAGCAACGACCGGAGTGGAATCCATTAATTATTTGGGGCGCGCTGATTCCTGATCTGGCGATGTTTGTCTTTTATGGGCTGCTAAAGCTGTCAAAGATCCCAGACTTGCAGATTTGGCGAGTAGAGTATTACCGGCCCTTCTGGCAAAACGTGTTTGATTTGTTTAATTCTATTCCGCTAGCAGCTATGGGTATGGGTGCGGCGCTGTACTTTTCGCAAACTGGGCTAGCGCTACTGTTTGGCAGCGTTGTACTGCACTGCTTTCAAGATTTGCCTGTGCATGTAGACGACGGGCACCGGCACTTTTGGCCGTTCAGTCAGTTCCGTTTCGAGAGCTCAATTTCATACTGGGATCCTCACCATTTTGGTAACATCGTGGCCCCGATTGAGCTAGGGCTGATGGTTATTGCCAGCGTTTATGTGTTTAGGCGAGTGCGATCGCGTTGGACCAGGGGTCTGCTGATCGTCTCTAACGCCTTGCCATTACTCGCCGGTTTGTACTTTGCCTCTACTAACTGAGCCTCCGCTAACTGAGCCTCTACTAATTGAGTTCCTACTAACTGAGCGCTGTGCAATGGATAGCCACGAGAATTAATAACCTGAGGGCAGGTCTCTACTCTAAGTCGCGAAAGCTGCCACCAAGGCACTTCTGGAAATGCGTGGTGCTCACGGTGATAGCCAAAGTGATAGCAGCTTAATAACGACAGAATCTCTGGCCAGTAAAGGCTGTTGGCACATAGCGGCGTGCTATAGGTATCCGGCTGCTCCCGGTGGACTAAATAAGTACCAAAGTAGAAGAGCTGCACGGAGCTAAGTAAAGAAGGAATTGCCCAAAACATCAGCAAATTAGCTTCTGGCACGCCCACCACTCGGTGTAGAACGTTGTAGATGATGCAAATGCCAACTGTCTGGCGCAAGGTCCAGTAGCTACGCATAAAGCGAAAGTACCAAAAGACCGGATGACTATCCTGACCATTGTGAAAGTCGGGATCGCGGTGGCTTGCGGGAAACTGATGGTGATGAAAATGCGACTGATAGAGTTTGTCGTAGGGAATCAGTCCGTAGAAAAATAGGCTGATTTCGCCAAGTGCTCGATTAATCCCAGGATGGCAAGGGGCAATGCTGCCGTGCATGGAGTCGTGCCCAGTGACGAACAGTCCGGTATACAAAAAGGTAAACCAGGGAATTAGCAGCAGACACCCCCAGGGACCCATAGCCTCAGCACCTGTGCTGAAAGCCGAAGAGAAGCTAATTGCCCAGGCCGATAAAACGGAGAGCGACATCGCAACGCCACCGCGGGGCGATGTCGCTAAATAAGAGAAAAGATAAGAGGAAGTTTTAGAAACGAGCTGTCTGATGAGAACCGCCTGATAATGAGATGAACGAGCGAGATTTTCTGCACAGAAAAATAGCATGCAGCGGTTCGCATCGTCAGCCATGTCTAGGACAGCTTTCGCTAGGATAAGCGTTAGGCTAAATCTCTCAAGATAGATTCAGCGGATCGACATCGATTGTTAGATTGATCCCCTTGGGCGATCGCAAGCGGCTCAAGTTAGGCAGCGCTACACCTGCCGACAGCTTTAGCAAAATGTGCCAGCGATAGCGGCGAGCTACTCGCAGAATGGGCGCGGGCACCGGTCCCAAAATCTCGTAATTTTCACCGTCTGCGGCTTGGGCGGCAAGCTTATCTGCAAGCCTGACGGCTGCGTTTTCGGTATCGTGCTCATCGATACCGCTTAGCTTTAGCAGTATCAGCCGGCCACAGGGTGGATAGCTTAGCTCTGTGCGATCGCGTAGCTCCTGCCGCAAAAAATCTCCATACTGCGTGCTTGCCTGCGTAGTCGCCGCTGGCTGTGTCAGTGCCTGAATGGCTGCATGTTCAGGGCTATAGGTTTGAACAATCACCCGCCCGGGCTGATCTCCGCGCCCCGCCCGCCCTGCTACTTGCATCATCGTCTGAAACGCCCGCTCGCTCGCCCGGTAGTCCGGCATAAACAGCAGCCCATCCGCCGCAATCACGCCCACTAATGTGACTTGAGGCAAGTCAATCCCCTTCGTCAGCATCTGAGTGCCGACCAGCAAATCCGCCTCCCCCCTAGCAAACTGGTTAAGTAAGTCTCTATGCGCGCCTTTTTTGCGAGTCGTATCGCTGTCAAATCTGAGACAGCGGGCCTGAGGTAGGTACTTGGCCAAGTCGTTGACCACTCTTTGGGTGCCACTACCGAACGTCTTCAGATAGGGCGACTGACAGGCAGGGCACTTGTCAGGATGCCTTGTGCTGTGGCCGCAGTAGTGACAGCACAGGCGGGCGGCTGCGTCGGGCTGCGTCTGGTGAAAAGACAAAGAGACATCACAGTTGGGACACTCAACCACATGCCCACAGCTGCGACACGACACAAAGCTGCTATGGCCACGACGGTGGATGAAAAGAATGCCTTGATTGCCTGTTTCAATGAGCGCTTCGAGGGCTAATTGCAGCGGTCGGCTAAAGATGGTGCGGTTGCCGTCTCTTAGCTCTTCGCGCATGTCAATAAGTTCGATTGGTGGCAGCGGACGAGCGTGGACACGCTGCGGCAGGCAGAGGTAGTGGCATGAGACCTTTGGCCCCTGGTCCTCGTTGGCTCCTAGCGGAGATTTCTGTGGAGGTGGAGATTGCGGCGGAAATTGAGGCGGCGTCTGTGAGTAGGGTTCTGAATCTGGCTGAAACCTAACCCAGGTTTCTAGTGAGGGGGTTGCCGATCCTAATATCAGCGGACATTTTTCTAGCTCCGCTCGCCATCTGGCCACTTGACGAGCGTGATAGCAGGGCATAGGCCGATCTTGCTTAAAGCTGCCGTCGTGCTCTTCATCTAGGATGATGACGCCCAAGTTTGGTAAGGGGGAGAAGACAGCTGAGCGCGTGCCGATGATAACCTGTGGCTCGCCGGTGAGCATTTGCCGCCAGGTGTCGTAGCGTTCGCCTTCAGAAAGGCCGCTGTGATAGATATACACCTGCTGGCCAAAGCGGCTGCGAAAGCGATCGGTAAGCTGGGGCGTGAGGCCAATTTCGGGCACGAGGACAAGCGCCGATTTTTTCGCCTTGAGGATAGGCGCGATCGCCTGCAGATACACCTCTGTTTTTCCAGAACCGGTCACCCCATGCAGTAGCGCTTCCTCATAGCCGTTCATTTGGTGCAAAACGCCGAGCGCCGCCGCCTGATCTGTGGTGAGGACCTTGGGCTGATCGGGCAAAGCCCCAGAATGACTCCCAGCTCGCAAAACCTCTCTAGGCTCAATTACCAAATAGCCCAGACTGGCCATCTTCTTCAGCGTTTTACTAGTAGTCTGTAGCGCTCGGAGTGCGTCGCTTAGCCATAGCTCGCCGCCTAGCTGGGCTAGCTGGGCCAGTATCGCCTGCTGTCTTTGGCTCAGGGTCTGGTCTGAGTAGGTCATCGCCTCACCGGCCTGTGCGACCAGTACTACTGCCTGACGTTTTTGGGGGTGAGGCGATCGCGGCGCCGCCAGATAGCTCTCAACCAAGCCCTGCTGTCTGAGCTGCCGAATGGCCTGCGCTGTGCTGCCGGTTTTACGTGGCGCTTTGATCTGTCGCTGTAAATACTGCCAGCTGTAGTCTCCCTCTGGCGAATTTTGAAGCGTTTCCATTAGCTGCACAGCAGACTCAGAAAGTGACTGAGCGTTCTTCGTTAGCGCTGCTGATAGCTTGGTGTGCTCTGTAGGTGCTGAGGTAGGTGCTGGGCGAAAAAGCCGTACGCGGCGCTGCGACTTGGAGAGCAGACCCGGCGGCAACGACGTTTTCAATACGCGAATTAAAGATGTCTGATAGTAGTCTGCGACACGGTTTAATAGCTGCCAATACTCTTTATTAAAGAAGGATGTATTTACAACTTCTTCAATCGGCTTGATAGATGAAGGGACTACTCCTGGGTGCAAACTACAAGAAAGTCGAATCGCGATCGCGCCGACCTGTTGAGCGCCAAAAGAGACGCTCACAATGTCGCCTGGCTGTACAGTCAGCTCCTTCGGGACCCGGTATGTGTAAAGCCCTGAAGCGCCTGGACAATCAACCAGCACATCTACCCAAACGGTCTGTAAGTGGTGCGCCTGATCGCTCATAAGCCCGGTGCGATTTTAGGGTAGTCAGCTGCACATTGACCGATCACGCATCGACCCACTAAACCTGAATCGTCGACACCTAAATCATCAGCAGATCGCCAGCTTGGCAAACACCTCATATCAAATCGCCCCATACTAATAACATTAGTAACGCCATCAAAGAAACGTAATAAAGCAACAAAAGCCCCTTGCTAGAGACTTATAGGCTTGGCAGGCTAGTTATGGAAAATACTTAAATTATTATTCTGAACAGTTTCTTAATAAAGCATTGCTATAGTGAGGGCAACCAATAGTTTTTGATATAGGTTTCACTGCTGAGGAGTTAAACGCGCGCCCGCTTCAAAACTTACAGGAGCGGAACCGGAAAATCGTCACGACGTGAATATCCTTTTCTGAATATGACAGCTTCTTAAATATGACAGCTTCTCAAAACTCTGACATCAGCCTCGACGGATTGCCACAAAGGCTTGTGATACATGGCCATAGCCCAGAGACAAACTCAGAATCAAGAACAGAGTCAAATCTAGGAAAAAACCTAGGGAGAAAAGCACCCAACGGCCCGAAAATGGTCGGTAGCTCAATGAGTACTGTAGAAAAAGTAGAGATATTGGTGGGACAGCCCAATCATTCAGTAACTTCAACAGATGATAGCGACCTAGTTAGTCTATCGGGTAAAAGCCGCGCTGTGACGGCTGATTCAGCAGAGCCTAAGATAGAAGCCGAGATAGCTGACGCTTTAGTTGATTTGATAGATGATAGCGACGATGAGGATGCTCAGTACTCAGTCCAGTACTCTGATAAGGCAACGACCGCCTCACGCTATCGCAAGGCCTCTAATGACGATGCAGTAGGCGCTTTCTTCAAAGAAATGGCCCGCTATCCGCTTTTGCAGCCTACAGAGGAAATTGAGCTAGCGCGTCAGGTGCGCATCATTGTAGATGTGGAAGAGTGCCGAGAAGCACTGCAATCAAGTTTGAATCGCCCGCCGACCTTAGCAGAAATTGCTGAGACCTTTGGCTGCACCGAAGTTCAGCTAAAGCAACGGCTGCGTAAAGCCCGCGCTGCTAAGCGTCGGATGATTCGCTCGAACCTTCGCCTAGTTGTCTCTATTGCCAAGCGCTACCTTAACCGAGGCGTTCCCTTCCTCGATCTGATTCAAGAAGGGGCACTAGGTCTAAATCGCGCTGCCGAAAAATTTGATCCCGACAAGGGCTACAAGTTCTCAACCTATGCCTACTGGTGGATCCGTCAGGGCATCACCCGCACCATCGCGAACGATGCGCGCACCATTCGCCTACCCATCCACATCGTCGAAAAGCTCAACAAGCTGAAAAAAGCTAGCCGTGAACTGCGCAAAGAGCTAGAGCGCACCCCTACCGAGGCAGAAATTGCGGCTGCGCTAGACGTTACACCTGAGCAGCTCCGGACGTTGCAGCAGGTTCAGCGCAAGTCACTCTCTCTCAACCACCGGGTGGGTAAAGGCGAAGATACAGAGCTAATGGAGCTATTGGAAGACGGTCATTCGCTCTCGCCTGAGTCACAAATCAGCGAATCTATGATGCGTCAGGAAATTTCTGACGTGCTAACGGAAGTGCTGACCGAGCGAGAGAAAGAAATTATCGCACTGCGCTACGGTCTAACTACTGGTGAAACCCATACGTTAGAAGAAGTTGGTGGTATTTTCCAGCTTTCTCGTGAGCGAGTCAGACAGATTCAAACCAAAGCTATGCGAAAGCTAAGACGGCCACAGGTCGCCTCCCGGTTGAAGAACTGGCTGCGCTGAGCCCTTTCTGCGCTGAGCCCCTTTGGGGTCAAGTCCCTTTCGAATAGCCTATTTCAGACGATTGAAGGTCTATTCTTTTTCGTTCTAAAGGTTACGTTGACCCCTTCATCGGTTTGCTGTAGCACTAGCAGCGGTGTTGGCTTGGCTTTTTGATCCCATTTCATATTCGCAATGCGGCCTTGTAGCGTTGGCTGCCAAAAGCCCTCTTCCTCTTTCGGATTCAAAAAGCTCTCCAGGCACGTCACAATCTCGGCTACGGTCTGTGACGTGGCCTGAGCAGGCAGTTTGGTGAGCTGAATCTGAATCCGAAAGAGCACACGCTTGCGCTTTTTAGGGTCGGTTGGAGAGGTGTAGTCAACGTCAAAGATTTGGTCTATTTGTCTGGGTGCGCTGGCGATACCGATCATACCGCTGCTCGCCTGTTGCGGTCTTAATGCTTCGCTAATACGCTGCTTTACTTTAATTTTAAGCTGGTTAACAATCGCAAAGTTGAACTGCTTTTCTTCCATCCGCATTCGCAGATAGTCAAGGTTGAAGTCTCGTGAGTGAATCAGATCTGGATTGCGCTCCATTTTGGCGATGGTGCTAAGCGCTAGCTTTACCCGCTTGTGTAGCTCTTGATTTTTGTAGGTTTCAAACTTTAGCTGCTTGTGCAGTTTTTTGGTTTGCCACGCCGAGAAAATACCCAGGCCGATGAGTAGCGCCGTCAGTCCACCAGTGCTGTACATCCACAGGTTCGTCGATAGGTTCGTCGGCATCGGAGCTGAGGGTGCAGTAGCTGGCTCGACCGGTGTTTGTGCTAACCGTGTTTGAACTAACCAGGAAGAAATAGGATGGCCTGTTGTCATGGCGATCTGCGAGCAGTTGACGCTTTCAGAATGCCCAGCCGACCTGTCAGAATGGCAAAGTCAACAGGGGCCAAGCTGATAGGCAAGTTAATAGGCAATTTGATAAGAACTAGCTAACAGGAATGAGTCAACAAGAATGAAGAAATAAGGATAAGCGATGACGATACGTCCACAGCTGCTGAGCGCCTCGCTAGGACATCTAAACTTCGATCAAATTCGGCTGGTTGCCACTGATATGGATGGCACGCTAACTGCACAAGGCGAACTTACGTCGGATCTGTTGAGCGCCTTCGAGGCGCTAGCACAGCGTGGCGTTGATGTCATGATTGTGACTGGGCGCTCTGGGGGATGGGTCAGCGCCCTAGTGAACTATTTGCCGGTAGTAGGCGCGATCGCAGAAAACGGTGGCCTCTATATTGACAAATGCTCAAGCGAGCCAATCGTTCTGTCTGATATTTTGCACATGAGTCAACATCGCGATCGCCTCTGTGAGCTGTTTCAAAAGCTAAAACAGCACTGCCCTCAGATTGTCCCTGCCGCAGATAATGCCTATCGCTCCACGGACTGGACCTTTGATGTTGCCGGGCTTGATGATACCGATATTGCCGAACTAAAAGCTATCTGTGAGGCTAGCAGAATGGGGTTTACCTATAGTAATGTGCAGTGCCATATTCAAGTTGACCAGCAAAACAAAGCGACAGGTCTCAAAAGCGTTCTTCAGCAGAAGTTTGCGCACTTAGATACCACCGAAATAATCACTATCGGCGATAGCCCTAACGACGAAAGCCTTTTTGATGCTGAGCTGTTTCCTCACTCTGTAGGCGTAGCCAACGTCTCTGATTATCTGCCGGTGCTGACTCAGCAGCCGGCTTATATTACCCACAAGCCGGAAGTGCAAGGATTTCTTGAGGTAGTAGCGTGTCTTTTGAACTGAGCTCTGTGCCTTAGATACAGTTTCACAGGCCGCTACTACAGGCCGCGGCTACGCCAGTCGTTGAGTAGCGAGGCAAGCCAGCGAATATCACGGTGGCTAAGTGCTCCGTCATTCACCGTAAGCTTGTAGGCCGTACAAGAAGTGTGAGTACGATTGTGACGAGTCAAAATTCTTAGCGTGCTACCGTCGGGCAGGGCACTGATATTGTAGATACACTCACGCTTGGTATTGACAACATACGTCGGTGGTCTAAGCCAATACTTATATGAAATAAGCAAAATATCATCTTCTAGCTGGATTTGAATCTGGCGCAGCAGGCAGACCCTTAGCTGATAAAGCCCGCGCCACCAAAAGCGCAAGCTGTAACCAATGCTTGCTGTGGCTAGCGCAGCGGCGGCTAATATTGCCCATCCTTTCAGACTAAATAATAGATCGGTTGAAAACTCTAATAGACTTATGAGATAGAGCGCTACTGTTAGCAGAATAGCGCCAACAACCATAGGTGCGATCGCCTTTTCAAAGGCACCAGATCTTAATCCGACAGCTGGAATCGTGAGTAATTCTGTAGAATTTTGCCGTTTCTCGGCGCGGATTTTGGTGAAGAAAGGCTGCTGAGATAGGCTACGCTGATTGCCTGCGCTGTGCCTGATCGGTACGGGCGTTATAGGGGCGTAATCGGGCTTAATCAGCCGCCGCTTGAGCATCGATAGAGGAAGCCGATTGATTGCGGCAAGCGCTTGCTGAGCAGACGCTGGGCGATTACTCACACCCGGTTCAATCAACCAGTTAATCCACTGCTGGAAATTAGCGCTCAGTCTAGCTGTTGAACAGGTAAATTGCACCTTGGGGCCTTGACGACGCGGTAAGTCTTTGAGGGACTCACCCATGGTGAGATACACCAGCGTAGCACCCAGACTATATAGATCTGAGGCAAACGTAGCCTGTCCGCCGATTTGCTCGGGTGGCATGTAGCCGTAGGTACCCACTAGCGCATCGGCTCTTTGCCCGTGAAGGTATTGAACCGTTCCTAGATTGAGCCATGTGGCCTGACCCAGCTCAGCTTCTGTTGTCGCTACTACGATGTTACTCGGCTTGATATCGCGATGAACAAGTCCCTGGCTGTGCAGATAAACGAGACCGTGCAATAGCTGTTTTGCGATCGCTCTAATCTCTGCTTCGCTAAATTCTTTACCTTGGGCGATTTGTTCTTCTAAAGTTTGCCCTCCTCGATGGGACTGGACTAAAACAAGGCGTTTTCCTTGTGCCGCATCTACCTGACAGGAGTCAATATAGCGAGGAATCGTTGGGTGATTTAGCGCTGCGAGTAGCTGAATCTCGCGTTTAAAGCAGCAGATATCATCGCTATGAGCGGTTTTCTCGCTATGAGCGTTTTCTTCTACGGACAGAGATTTGATTACTACCGGGCGCTGATGCTTGATATCGTTTGCTAGGACTTGCTGATAGCCAAACGGCTGCCCAATCGGTCCTATGCTTTCGTAGTGGTTGTTGCCTACTTTTATAGCAACCACAGATTTAGAAGAAAAAGTAGCCATTCTGTATAGCTAGTGGATGAAACGTGGTTTAATTGTTCCCAACATATTTTGATGGGCTCTCATAGAATCAGCAGAAGGGCTCAAAGGTAGCTTTGACAAAATTTGTTAGAAAATTCATCAGAAGAGATCCAACTCTTGACCGCTGTAGCCAAGTGATAAGCTAGCGTACGAATATAATTCGATGAATGTAATCCGACGCCGGCTATCTGTAGCCAATCGCATTTCATCATACGTGCAAACCCAATGACTTTCCGTGTGAAAACAGCAGAATTTGATATATTTCCGGTAGTGAAGTGTCTATTCTCTGTAAGGTTTGTTGTCAATTGTCTAGTTGTAGTTACGCTTTTATAATCAAACTCTCATTGCCACTGTCGCCACGTTTTCTCACCGCGCTTTGCGACCGCATTTGGGCGTTATTTTGACCGCAATTATCCTGTATCTAGTTAGCCGTATCTAGTTAGCCGTATCTAGTTGACCGTATCTATCTAGAGTAGCTTTTAATCAGTTTCGCGTGTGCGATTATCTCTTTAGCTTTTCTTTCACTTTATTGAACAGTCGCCTAGCGCTGAGGTAGGTAATGCGCTGGGCGCTTAGTCGAGGAATATCAGTCGATGAGTCCTGCTGATAGTCAAAAAATGCATTGATTTCTGTGAGTACAGTTTGCCATTGAGGAATAAGTTGCTCAGCGCGATAGCTCGCAAAGAAGTCGTTTGTTGGGGTTGATAAAGAGTTCCCTTTGTCGATAGCTTCTAGAATACGTTTGACATCGTACCCTGTCGCATAGTTAGAGATTTTATAACAGTTGAACCCAGGATCGAGGTAGTCAGCCAAGGCGTGGTTAACGCTAGAAAAGACCTGAGTGCCGCAAGCAAGCGCTTCCATCGGCGGAAGGCCAAAGCCCTCAGTGAGTCGGTAGCGTCCCCAGTATTCAGCCGAATCATAAAGGTATACTTTGCTACGGTTGAACAGATCGACAAGATCTTCGACGTAGCTATCGAGCACGACAACCTTGCACCGCTCTTGTAGCGCTGGCACGAGCTGCCGCAGAAGATAGTCCGATGATTTTCTAGCTTGTACTAACACATCGATATCTCGCAATATTTGCCGATTCTGAAAATTAGGAGAGATCTCGTTGGGGATGTGGTAGATCGGTGAGCTAAGCGCTTTCTCACCCCAGTAGCCCATGCTGTTGCGGCTAACCGTGACAATTGGAACACGGGGCGGCAGGCTAAAACCGTAGCCTGTGCTGTGAGCGTGGTAGAGAGTGGGGCGATCGCCTATTCGTTTAATTAGCCTAGGCACATCGAACCCCCAGCTCACCACAAAAATGCAGTTGCGATCGCGATTCTGGGTGAGCACATCATCTAGAAGCAGCCTATCTTTCTCTCTCTGCTTGTAGGTCACCACTTCCGCCGCGCAGATCTGCTGAACAAGTCTGAGCGTATTTAGCTCAGCGGTCAGTCCGCCGGCGAAAAAACGCTGAGTCGTTCCCGGCAGTAAAAAGAGTAGTTTCCTCATGAGTGCTTATGCTTTGCCGTTTGCCTGGCTAATGCCTGGTAGCGCATGTCTAGTAGCACACGCGCTGTCACTACCATACTGCGATACGCCGCTTTGATAGGCGAAGTCTAGATGTTTGAAGGTGTCTAAGAACGCGTAGGTAGCGGGCGTTAGCAAGGTGTCTCGCAGCCAGCTAATGCCCAAAGGCCGAGTAACTTTGAAGGGAAGACGAGCAACGCGAACTTCCCTAGGAATAGGCTGAGCGGCTAGCTCAGGCATTAGGCTAATGCCCAGCCCCTGCCGGGTCATGCTGACGGCGGTAGAATCGTGGGCAATCAGATAGTCTGCTGTGATAGGCGGCTGAGCCTGTCGAAGCAGGTCGCGCACCACAGAGCAGCAGTCATTAGATGAGGTGATAAGCGGATAGCTATATAGATCGCTCCAGGTCAGTAGCGTTGCGCTTCTGGGGAAACTAGGCGGCAGGAGGGCAACGAAGAGATCTTCCATGATCTTAAACGTTTCGAAGTCGCTCTCTGGTAGCAAAGCGGCCATAGACAGATCGGCTTTGCCCTCTTGGAGAGCGTCGATCAGACCCTGGGTGCTTTCGAACTCGGCAATGGTGATTTGAACGGTAGGGTGATGCTCGTGCAGGTGTGCGATCGCACTGGGTAAAATCTCGCTCGCTAGGCTGCGAAATGCCGCAATTCTCACGAGGCCGCCATCGATTCCACGCGCGCGGGTGGCCTCTATGCCCATGCCGTCGATCAAAGCTAGGGTTCGTTGAGCCTGGGCGTGGATGCGATCGCCCACCGGTGTCAGTGACGCTCGCTGCCGCCCTCGGTGAATAAGGCTCACTCCTAGCGCCTCTTCTAGCATCGCAATGCTGTGGCTCACGGTCGATTGGCTCACCTCCAACTGCAGCGCGGCTTCACTGAAGCTACCCGTCGCGGCAACCGTTATGAGGGTTCTAAGCTGAGAAAGTTTGACTTTCTCCTGAAGAGTTTTTGCGGGTTTTCCGGCCATGATTCGCTTCCGGTTGCTTATGTGCTAGGCTATCGCGATTTATCATTCATCGCACATCTATCTTTTGCATAGCGTCTATCTACCCTGTGCTTTGCTGCTTCCTAGCGGTTTTCATAAGCTGTAGCCATACAGTTTCACCCGCAAAGATCATGGCACACTCTACCACTCGCGATCGTCATCACCTAGAGAACCTCTGGCAGATTCCCACCGCAGATGCTCGCTCAAAGGACTCTCAATTTCTTCAGCTTCTTGCTCAAACGGGCAAAGCGCTAGTTACATTTCTAACTGGCCAACAGCAGCTTCGCATTTGGACAAAATCTACTAAGCAAGGCACCGTTTGGTTTGCCTACGATCCCGCTTTAGACCAGCGTATCTCTCGCTGCTCTGAAGAAGAGCTTCGACTCTGGTTAGAATCGCGTCACAATCACTAAACCGCTAGTGGGTATATGACTATTCTCTAGGCTCTAACCGTCTATGATGGTTTCAAGCAAAGCTGCATACTAAGGAGTTGCGTCATGTTCGGTTTGGGCGTCCCAGAAATAGTCATTATTAGTGTTGTGGCCCTCTTGGTGTTTGGCCCCAAGCGGATTCCCGAACTTGGTGGAGCGCTAGGCAAAACGCTCCGAGGCTTCAAGGAAGAAATGGACAAGCCCGGTGAAGACGACGAATATTTTGAAGAGGAAGATGTCTAGCGAGCACGGTGGTCTACGGCTGCTAAGTGCGATCGCTGCCGATGAAAAAAGGCGTACGAAACACTGTTCTCGTACGCCTTTATTGTGTGTCAAATATGCAGATCGGGCTGCTTATATTTACAAGCGGTTTCAAGAGCGATTGAGCGCCGACAAACGCGCTATGAGAAACGGCTTAAAGTGACTGGGCGACCTGCCGGTTTCGAACAGTTCTAGTTGCTAAGCCCCCAAACGCTAAAAGTCCTAGAAGGGTAGCTGGCTCCGGTACTTTTGTAGACTCGTCTGCTTTGGTAAAAAAGATATTAGGACCTACAGCAACTGACGTGTACTTCGTAGAGGCTTTTGTATCATTGTTTTTAGCCGTAGTGAAATGCTCTATTACCAGGCTTCGAACGGCTTCGTTTGAATACTCAAAGAAAACGCGACCATAGTCCTGATCGCTCTGGTCACCGACGCCTGCGGTTGTATATACCCTATCGCTTGTGTCGCTATCTAGACGAACTAGACTTGCCCTATCTGCTTTGGCAGTGTAGTCTCCTGCCCTGTCGCCAAAGAAATCTTCGTAGGTGCCATATCGGGTTGCCGCAACGCGCTGCTCAGCGTAGCTATCCAAGTCGTCTAAAGTGACATCATCCGTGGCGTAAGCCGAAACGCTCGCCCACTCGCGCGCGTTGCCAATAGTAGAAAGGCTGCCGACCCAGAATTCATCAAGGTTGACAGCTTCTGAAAAGGTCAGCTTCACGAAGGTGCTCTTTGGATTTTGGCTCCTATCGTTCGTTATTCTGAGAATCCCATCGTACTGGTCCAGTGGATGGCTGTCGTTGAGAGCATTCTTTTGGGGGGTGCCATTGTCATAAATATTTAGACGACCTTCGTTTTGCTGGCTCCAGTACATGTTGGTGCTGTACTCGACGTTGATATCAAGGCCAGAGCCGTCAACATTACCAAAGGTGCGCGAGCTTTTTGTACTGTTGGTATCCCAGATGTCGTGCCACCTGAGAGTGGCGGCCTGAGCAGAAGAGAGGGGCCCGGTAGCAGCCGTTCCTAGGGTCAGGGCGATCGCAAGAATAGAGGTACCCCATAGCCTTGTGGGCTGCAAGCCTCTTGTTAGAGCCTGCGAAAGAAAGTTAACAGTCATGCGATAGAGTTCCTGGTTCACCTCGAGTGCATGATCTAGCTAGTAGGCGGTAAAGGCCTTTAGCCAGGTCACACTCAAGATGCCCATTCTCGTTTGTATAAATTAAGACATCGTAAAATTTCCGTGATGTTGCTAGGGTTATACAGGTTACGTGCCACGCTCATAGCGTTTAGATGTCTAGACGCTGGTAGATTTTACTGAGATTGCGCAGCTGATAATCAGGATTGAAGCACTCAGTAATTTCTTCAGAAGACAGCTTCTCTTTAACTTGAGGATCGCTTTCAACTAGCTTTTGAAAGTTGCCACCGGACGTGTTCCACGCTTCATGCGCATTAGATTGAACAATCCGGTAGGCCTCTTCTCGGCTTATGCCTTTTTCAACTAGGGTCAGCATGACGCGCTGGCTAAAGACTACACCGCCGTAGAGGTTCATGTTGCGCTTCATGTTTTCGGGATACACCAGCAGGTTTTTGATTAGCTTGGTGCTCTCTACCAGCATGAAGTGAGCCAGTATGCAGCTATCGGGAAAGATAACGCGCTCTACAGAGCTATGAGAAATGTCGCGCTCATGCCAGAGAGCGACGTTTTCTAGAGCTGCGATCGCATTTCCTCGTAAAATTCTGGCCATTCCCGTTAGCCGCTCGGACTTGATTGGATTGCGCTTGTGCGGCATTGCCGAAGAGCCTTTTTGCTTTTTAGAAAAGAACTCTTCAACTTCTAGAACGTCTGTGCGCTGCAAGTTACGGATCTCGACGGCAAAGCGCTCTATCGACGCGCCTAAGCCAGCCAAACTCATAATGAACTCAGCGTGAATATCGCGAGAAATGACCTGAGTGGAAACGGTATCAGGTTGTAAACCTAGTAGCTGACAGGCAATTTCTTCGACTTCGGGGTCAATGTTGGCATAGGTGCCTACTGCGCCAGAGATTTGACCGACCGAAATTTCGTCTTGAATACGGGTAAGTCGTTCGCGGTGGCGCTGCATTTCGGCTAGCCAGCCAGCGAGCTTGAAGCCAAAGGTCATTGGCTCGGCGTGGATACCATGCGATCGCCCAATCATCACCGTATCGCGATGCTGCTGTGCCTTGTAGCGAATCGCCTGAATTAGGTTTTCAACATGGGTCAAAATCAGCCTGTGGCTAGCAACAATCTGTAGAGACAGTGCGGTATCCAACACGTCTGAGCTAGTCATTCCCAGATGAATATAGCGACCCGCATCACCGACGTATTCGTTAACGCTGGTCAAAAAGGCGATAACATCGTGGTGTACTTCCGCCTCGATTTCTGCGATGCGATCAACATCGAAGTTTGCTTTTTCCTTGATAGTGTCTACAGCTTCCTGAGGAATTTTACCCAGCTTGGCCTGGGCTTCGCAGACGGCAATTTCTACCTGTAGCCAAGTTTTAAACTTGTATTCGTCGGTCCATAGTTCGCCCATCTCGGGCAAGGTATAGCGTTCTATCAAGGGGTGCGACCACCAAAAGCAACCGGACCATTTTATCGGCTAAAGGGCAGGCCGCACAGACTATTTGAAGTTTTGACATAACAGATGCCTGACAAACCGATGGCTAGGTGAAGCGTTCGCTTCATGCTCTAAAACGCTTTTCAGCTTCACCGAGCTAGGCAATTAGCCTAATACTTCTCTTGAAGACGCGGCTGCGGCAGGCAAGACATCTAAACTAGTGAATAGGACTAGTGAATAGGTTTACTAGTAAATAGGTTTGTTGTATCTATTGCTTAAGTTTGCAACAATCTCTAAAGTCTTCTTAAGAGTAGCTTTAACTAGCCTTTGAACATCTGTTGCAGCGAACCTACGGCTACTGCGAACCCAGAGCTACAGCAAACAGGTCTACAGCAGATATAGAGCCCGGTCACAGAAGCAAACTAGCACCATGGAACTGTTCGGATACCGTTCTATTGATACCGGATGGATGAATCTGAAAAAGCTTCCATCAACAGCCAAAAGAGCTTCACCGATACCGTCACTAGGCAGGCAATAGTTCCTATCGTCAATACAATGCCAGGCATATGAACTAATGCCAACGCCGCGCCAAACAAAATTAGACAGATAATCTTATTCATCACTAGTGGTCCTTCGGGGTACCGATGGGCTACCTCTTTATGGTAGCGATTGGGACCACAGTTGAATTTGGTCCCAATAAAAGCTTAGCAACGCTTAACCTCTTTGGTAGAAACGTAACACGCTAGCTACAGACTTCTATGGGTGCTTCTGTCGCCTGTGCTTTCCCATCTGCGCACCCGTGCTTTTGCATCGTAGTTTGCGCATCATATAGTTCGCGCATCATACAGAAGAATCTATATCTCCTCTGGCTGCATTCCCGACACCACGGGCGCTGTATTGCTAAGCTTCAGTTCAGGATGATCGCTTTCAACCTGGCGACAGTTCCACTCATTCTTAAACAGTAGCACCGGGCGGCCATAGCTATCTTTGACAGTAGCGGTATTAAAAATGCGACCTGCTTTTTCTAGAGAAGGCCAGCCGCCTGTCACCCACCGCGCCACGCTGTAACCAATCGGTTCTAGGTTAGTTTCAACGTTGTACTCGTTCTTCAACCGGAACTGTACCACTTCAAACTGAAGCTGCCCCACCGCCGCTAAAATTGGGTCGCGGCGAGACTCATCAGCCGAATACATGATTTGTACCGCACCTTCTTCTCTAAGCTCTGAGACGCCCTTGCGGAACTGTTTGAACTTGGAGGGGTTGGGATTTTTGAGGTAGGCAAACATTTCGGGCGAGAAGAAGGGAATGCCTTCGTACTCTAGTCTTTCGCCCTGATAGATAGTATCGCCGATGGCAAACACGCCAGGATTGTTCAAACCAATGACATCGCCAGGGTAGGCTACTTCTAGCGACTCTCTGCCCTGACCGAAAAGCTTTTGCGGGTGAGAAAGGCGCACGTTCTTGCCTGTGCGGGCGTGGTTCACCACCATGTCTTTTTCAAACTTACCTGAGCAGACACGGATAAAAGCAACGCGATCGCGGTGCCTAGGATCCATGTTGGCTTGAAGCTTAAAAATAAAGCCCGTGAAGTCTTCTTTTGTCGGTAGCACAGGCCCAATCGTACTGTCGTGAACGCCCGGTTCTAGCGCATAGTCCAAAAAAGCTTCTAAAAATAGCTCTACGCCAAAGTTCGTCATAGCGCTACCAAAGAACACGGGTGTCATCTGACCTGCATGAACCATTTCCAAGTCCAGCTTTGGTCCAATTTCATCGAGCATCTCCAGCTCCTCTGCGAACTGATCGAACAGCTCTTCGCCAACTAGCTCCTTGATGCGAGGATTGCCCCAGTCGAGTACCGTGTCTTTGGCTTCCTTGCTACCGTGCGCTGTCCGCTCAAACAGATGAACCTGCTTTTTGCGACGGTCGAATACTCCTTTAAAGCGTTCACCCATCCCAATCGGCCAGTTCACAGCATAGGTTGTCAGCCCAAGCTCCTGCTCAATCTCATCTAGTAGTTCTAGCGGTTCGCGCCCTGGTCGATCAAGTTTGTTGAAAAAGGTGAAGATTGGCATATCGCGCATGCGACATACCTCAAATAGCTTACGCGTTTGCGGCTCTAGGCCCTTAGCCGCATCTTCTAGCATCACCGCGTTGTCCGCAGCGGCTAAGGTGCGGTAGGTGTCTTCACTAAAGTCCTGGTGACCTGGCGTATCTAGCAGGTTAATCCAGTAGTCGTCGTAGCTAAACTGCAGTACCGTTGAGGTAATCGAAATGCCACGCTGCTGCTCTAGTGCCATCCAGTCCGACACCGCATGGCGCTGCGCCCGTCTTGCCTTGACCGACCCTGCTTCGTGAATCGCGCCTCCGTACAGCAGTAGCTTTTCAGTCAGCGTTGTTTTACCCGCATCCGGGTGAGAAATAATAGCAAAATTACGTCGCTGCTCTACAGCTTCGGCGATTTCGCTCTTAGAAATGAGGGTGGAGGTCATGAGTTAATCAATCGATGACTGGTCAGGGTTCGAGTTTCCTGCGGCTGCCAATAGCTTACGGATGCCGTCTAAACAGAACTTTTATCAGCAGAACTTTGACAATTGTAGTCTTTTCCACACCCTGCTAGCTGTAGGGATACCGTCCCTCTTTACTGAGTGCTGCTAGCCTGTCCAGTTGCTTGCTGAGTTTCTCGCTCATCCTCTTGAAAGAGAATGGTCGTCTACAGCACTTCAAATCTGGTCAAAACTTAGTGAAATCTATAGCCTGCTCGCAAAGTGCTATAGACTTGTTTGCGTAGCGCTTTATACTTTTCGAGCTGAAGGTAGATCCAAGCGATGTGTCCCTTCACCTATGTAGGGTCACCCTCTAGATCTAGCTGTATTAGGGGCTGTGATTTAACATCTTTTTTTGGAGAAACCAGAAAATGTTCTTAATCAAAAAGTGCATGGCTGAGGCGGTAGGTACGTTTTGGCTAGTGCTGGGGGGCTGTGGCAGTGCAGTATTGGCGGCGACCTTTGTCGGCGGTGAGATTGCCTCAGATGTAGCCTTTCCCCTGGGCCTTGGCTTTGTCGGCGTTTCGCTAGCTTTTGGGTTGACGGTGCTAACGATGGCCTATGCAATTGGTCACATTTCCGGCTGCCATTTAAATCCAGCAGTTTCGTTTGGACTGTGGGCTGGTAGACGATTCCCTAGCAGTGAACTATTGCCCTACATCGTCTCTCAAGTTGTCGGTGCAATTGTTGGCGCCGCGATGGTTTATCTGATTGCGTCTGGTCAGGCGGGATTTGCGGAAAGCGGCAGCACTTTGGCGGCGAATGGCTATGGCGCCCTTTCTCCGGGTGAATTCAATCTGGTTTCTTGCTTCCTTACCGAAGTCGTTATGACGTTCATGTTCTTGGTAGTGATTTTAGGATCTACCGACGGCCGCGCGCCTAAAGGCTTTGCACCAATTTCAATTGGTTTGGCCTTGACCCTGATTCACCTCATCAGTATTCCTGTTACCAACACATCTGTGAACCCAGCGCGCAGCTTAGGTCCTGCGATTTTTGCTGGACCCGCGTACTTGGCTCAAGTCTGGCTATTTTGGGTAGCGCCGATTCTAGGTGCGCTATTAGCAGGTTGGTTTTATAACAGCGTGCTAGCCGCTGGCTACGAGCCGGATATCTCTGGTGGCGTGCCTTCTGAACAGCCAACTGTTGTATCAACTCCCTCATCTCGCCGATAATCTTGGGCGGTATGCCAGCAGTGGTATTGCTTGCGCACCGCTGCTGGGTATCGACGAGTATTGCCAACAGCTAGATGTCCCTGACCGATGGCGTATTACTCAAGTACTATTCTGATTGGTAGCGATGTGTCTATCTATCTGTTGGTGTTTGGCGCTTCTGAGCTGCGTTGCGGCTCATGTCTACTAGTCCGAGCACTATGTAGGGGCAAGCCAAGACGAAAATTAGACCACCAATGTACACCGCAGTTTCTAGGCCGGTTGGTAAGTAGAGAAAATCGGAGACGGTTGTGTATGCCAACATAAAAAATCCTATGAGAGAGCTTTCTACTGTTTGTGATAACACTAATTTCCGGCTAGCTTCTGCTCTTTAGAGCGATTTCCAGGTAAAAAAATGTGTCGCTAGGTATCGGCTATTTACAAAGCTTTGTGGGATCACAATGTGATGAGATCACAAAAGAGTAATTGCAAAGCCGAAGGTGATGAGTAGAGCGATCGCTAGCCAGAAGCGATTGATCTTGCGCCACCAAGGAACTAAATATATTTCTGAACGATTGAGTTCTGCGGGCGTATCAATACTTTGATACAGTGTGCAGGTTTTAGCTTGGGGCCTTTGGGGAAAGTTGCAGCTATTGTCCGCTTCGTAAACGCAGCTCGGACACAAAAAGCGATCGCCCTCTGCCCGGTGCAGCGTCATCCCGGGATGACCGTGGGCTTTGAGGATAGCGTGACAGTGAGCGCAACTGATGGCGTTGCTAGCGATTGGGCTATTGCACTGCGGACAGGTTGGCATGATAGCTAGGTTCTAGCGGCAAGTCGTTCTAGCGACAAGTCTTGGTATCAAAAGGAAGTAACAGGAATATCGTAATCGAATTCATACGGTAAACCGTCCGCTGATAGTGAGATAGTTTGCCAAAATAGAGAGGTAATCTGCGCTCCTACTAGTCAGAACCATCTGATTAGAGTCGTGTGATGAAAGGTTGCTCAAAACGATACGTTATTGAGCGACCATCACTGGCGCGTTCTACTTGAGGAAATGGCTATGGATAGCTCTAACATGCTCAGGCAGCTTTTGATGTTTGGCATTGGTACCACGTCTTTGGTAGCTGAGCGAGTCAAAAAGATGAGTGAAGAGCTAGTGCGCGATGGCAAGTTAGATCCTGACCAGGCGAAAGGCTTCGTCGATGATTTCATGTCCCAGTTCAATATTGATCAGGCTGCTCTAGAGAAGCAGATGCAGCGTCAGGTTCGCAACATTATGCAAGATCTGGGCGTGCCTAGGCAGTCTGAGATGGATGAGCTGCGTGGTCGCTTAGATAGATTAGAGCGCCAGATAAGAGAGCTAGAAAATAGAGACTGGCGCTAAAGAGAAGGTCTGAACGAAGACTGACGAAGTACATTCTGGATGTTCATTATTCGGATTTCATATTTCATACTTTCTCTTATCCGTCGTACACTAAAGCCGTTGTACGCGTAGTGTACCCTTTGGGCTTTGTGCCTTTGAAGAGCTACCTATTGAACCTATGAGAGAGATATTAATTAGCTTTGGCGTAGTGGTCGCTTGCTGTGTGGTGCTACTAGTAGCGCAGTTTACTGGGGGTGAAGGCGAGCAGGCTGTGGCCGATAGCGCAGCTAGCGGTAGCAGCACAGATGCGCCCGCTCTTGTTACTCAAGATGAGGCTACTCAAGATGAGGCTACTCAAAATAAGACTGCTCAGAACGAGACGCTGGTGGCTCAAGGAACGAGTCAGCGTGCAAGTGATTTATTAGAGGATGATTCTATGGCTGCTGATGCCAGTGCTGAAGAGAATGTAGTAACGACCGATTCTGGATTGCAGTACGTTGTGATTGCTGAAGGGGATGGCGCACAGCCTCAGACGGGTCAGCGGGTGTTTGTGCACTATGTCGGTACGCTAGAAGATGGAACTAAGTTTGATAGCTCGCGCGATCGCGGTCGACCTTTTGATTTTACCGTTGGCCAGGGCCAAGTGATTAAAGGGTGGGATGAAGGCGTTGGTGATATGAAAGTAGGCGATCGCCGCAAGCTAATCATCCCGCCCGATTTGGGCTATGGCGCTCGCGGTGCGGGTGGTGTCATTCCGCCAAACGCGACGCTCATCTTTGACGTAGAGCTATTGCGTATCGGCAGCTAGCTTCAAACGATTAGCTCTAAGCAATTGGCTTCGCCTTCGATAGAACTTTCAATCTTTAAACCCCTGATTCCTCAGTTAATGCTTGAGGTCTGGGGTTTTGCGATTGAAGTCGCTTGAAATTACGAGAGAGACTATGTGCTCTAGTTCTTTAGAGACATCTAAGAATCAGTCTCGATTAGATAGGTCCGAAGCTCTATTGAGAAACTGCGTGTATTCCGGCTGAAACAATAGCTTGATAGTTCCAGTAGGTCCATTTCGATGTTTCGTGAGAATAATTTCTGCGATGCCGCGATCGGGCGTATCAGGATCGTAATATTCTTCTCGATAGAGCATCATGATCAAATCGGCATCCTGCTCAATCGCACCGCTTTCTCGTAGATCCGACATCATAGGACGCTTGTTGGTTCGCGACTCTACCCCGCGACTGAGCTGAGAGAGCGCAATAATAGGAACATTAAGTTCTCGAGCCAAACTTTTAAGTGACCGGGTCATCTTCGATAGCTCCTGTACCCGATTATCCCCAGAGCCTTCCATCAACTGCAAATAGTCAATCAAAATGAGGCCTAGCGTGCCGCCCTGCTCAGCCTGCAATCGCCGTGATTTTGATCGAATTTCGGTCACCCCAATTCCCGGCGTGTCGTCGATGAAAATAGGCAGCTCAGATAGCGTATTGATTGCATGACCCATGGGGCCCCATTCGTGCTGCGCAATTCGCCCTGTTCGCAGACGACCGCTCTCGATCTTCGCTTCGGATGAGAGCAGTCGATAAATCAACTGTTGCTTCGACATCTCTAGGCTGAAGATGGCAACAGGCTGCTTGTGGGTGTCAGCAATGTTGCGAGCAACGTTCAGAACGAAGCTCGTTTTCCCCATTGCCGGACGGGCGGCGGCGATAATCAAGTCAGAGCGCTGAAACCCTTGAGTCATCGCGTCTAGGTCGTAGAAGCCGCAGGCGAGGCCCGGTAGTACCATGCCAAGCGATCGCTGCTCAATGTCGGTAAAGGTGTCGGTAAGAATATCGGATGTTTTGGAAAGACCCTGAGTTGGCCTTTCTTGGGTGATGCTAAATAGCGACTTCTCTGACTGGTCAAGAATTTCTTCTAAAGGCGTTTCGGTTTCATAGCCTAGCTGGATAATCTCGCCACCCGACTGAATCAGCTTGCGACGGGTGTATTTGTCCATCACTAGCTTGGCGTACCGGTCGATATTGGCAGCGCTAATGGTGCGGTCAACTAGCTGAGCAAGGCGGCTTTGTCCACCGACTTTCTCTAGAATGCCTTTGTCTTTTAGCCATGAGGCAATCCCCATTAAGTCGGTAGGAAGGCCGCGGGCTTGCAAGTCTAAAGCGGCCTGATAGATATTGCGATGCGTACCGATGTAAAATGCTTCGGGCACTAGCAGTTCGGTGACGCGACCGATAGCTTCAGGATCGATCAAGACGCCGCCGAGGATAGCTTCTTCAGCCTCAATATTTTGAGGAGGCAGGCGATCGATGGCAGGTTTGAATCGAGGTTCTGAAACCATGGCAAGAGAAGAATAGAGGACTCATCAACACTATAAAAGGGCAGGGAGCAGCAATGGCTCTCTACCCTACTAACTTAGCGAATAGTACAAATGATCGCTAGCTTCAGATGCTATGTAAGTTTAATCTGGAGCAACCCGAAGATTGATAGTTGCTGTAACTTCGCTATGCAGCTTGATATCTACTTTGTATTCGCCAAGCTTATTAATATCGGGAAGGGTAATATCACGGCGGTCAACTTCTTTGCCAGCATTGGCTTGAATTAGCTCAGCAACTTCGGCAGCAGTAACCGTACCAAAGATAGCTTCATCTTCGCCAACGGCCTTCTTCACGGTGAATAGACCGATAGTATTGAGCGCGGTCTTAGTGGCTTCAGCCTCTTGCTTAATGGCTTCTAGGCGCTGACGCTCTTTCTCGCGGCGAAATTCTACCTGCTTGAGCACGCCAGGGGTTACTCGGTAGCCCAAGCTACGAGGAATCAAATAATTGCGGGCGTAGCCGGAAGCTACTTCTACCAAATCGCCAGTGTTACCTAGCTTATCTACGTCCTGGCTGAGGACTAGTTGAGTTCGTTTTTTCGCCATTGCTCTTTCAGGTTAGCTCTTTTGGATTAGTTTCTATCGCAGCGCAGTCTACTAGGGTACTGAACTTTGGGATGGGATGCAACCGACTTTGACAGCGCTTTTAGTAACGCCCCTGATAGTAGCATCCC
This sequence comes from uncultured cyanobacterium, assembly GCA_963702855.1. Lineage (GTDB taxonomy): Bacteria > Cyanobacteriota > Cyanobacteriia > Phormidesmidales > Phormidesmidaceae > Phormidesmis. The sequence continues at coordinate 2,151,610 of OY969765.1, read as the reverse complement.
CGATAGTAACGCCCCCAACAGCGCCTATTTGCTGAGAGTTAAGCGTTGTCTTTAAGGGTTCGGATGTGAGCGAAGACGGCAACCGGATCTTGGCTGCTAGCGGTGAGCTGAAGAGCGGGATCGTCCCAGCGGAGAAAGGGGTTGGTGGTTTTCTCTATTTGTAGCAAAGAGGGAATAGTGGGCTGGTTTTGCTGGCGCTGCTGAGTGACTTGGGCAAGGCGCGATCGCAGATCTTCATTCTCCTTATCTACGCTGAGCGCAAACTTTAGGTTGCTAAGCGTATATTCATGAGCGCACCAGATTCGGGTATTGTCCGGCAGCTGACGGATTTTAGCTAAGGAGATTAGCATCTGGTCGGGGGTCCCTTCAAAGAGTCGGCCACAGCCACCGGCAAAGAGCGTGTCGCCGCAGAATAAATCGCCTGGTTGATCGCTACTTGTCGGTGCAAAGTAATAAGCAATATGGCCTCGGGTGTGGCCGGGTACGAAGAGGACTCTACCGATGCGGTCTGCGAAGGTAACGCGATCGCCTTCGCTAAGATAGTGCCGCTGTCCTGGAATTCGCCCTTGGTCTAACGCGCCGCCGTATACCTGCGCTTCTGGGAAACGGTCCAATAGCTTGCGGTTTCCGCCGACGTGATCGTTGTGATGATGGGTGTTGAAAATAGCGGTTAGCGTAGCGCCTAGCTGTGTCAGTTTGTCCAAGACGGGAGGGGCATCTGCTGGATCGACAACGGCTGCTGTGCCATCAGCCGGGTCGTGAAGAACAAAGATGTAATTGTCGGAGCGGGCGGGTAAACGATAGATTTCCATAGAGGCTGGTGCAGATGATGGGGCACTTAATAGGAACAATAGCGACGCTTTTTATAGATGATAGCGGCGCTTTTAGGGTCGTGGTACTAGCTGACGTTTTGCCTTTGTGCTCTGGCGGCAAGCGCGATTGGCAAAACACTGAAACAGTTAGCGTGAAAACAGCTAGCGCGAGGATACGCTTTAGTTGAAAATATCTAGCTGCTCCTCTGGCCTGCGCTCAGTCGGTTCTTCACCAGTCTCATCAACTAACTCATCAATTGACCGAACAGTTATTAGCGAAGATGAACTCTCTTTCGCGAGACTCTTAGTTTGTTGCTGTTCAGGTTTTCTCTTTCTGCTACCTTTGGATTTAGAGATAGTTTTAGAACTCTCACTTTTAGAGCTATCACTTGTAGGACTCTCACTTTTAGAACTCTCGCTGCTAGAGCTATCACCATCGCCGGCTTTACTGCTGTCTTCGTCGCCGCTTTTTCTTAGCCCGACCGCAATCTTACTATGCTGCTCTATCTGGCCCATCACCTGCCTTGCACGGCTAATAACAGAAGATGGCAGACCCGCTAAGCGACCGGCTTCAATGCCGTAAGATTTATCGGCGCCACCCGGACGCACCTGGTGCAGGAAGATAATTCTGTCTGCCAACTCTTTGACAGTAACCTGATAGTTCTCAACATTTGAGAGAATAGAGGCTAGCTCGTTTAGCTCGTGGTAGTGAGTGGCAAAGATAGTTCGCGCGCCAATGTCGCTAGCCAAGTACTCAGCGACTGCCCAGGCAATAGAAAGGCCATCAAACGTGGCAGTGCCTCGGCCAATTTCATCGAGCAAAACAAGAGAGCTTGGGGTGGCGTGGTTGAGGATGTTGGCCGTTTCATTCATCTCCACCATGAAGGTCGATTGACCTGTAGCCAGATCGTCGACTGCGCCTACTCGGGTAAAAATGCGATCGCACACTCCCATCATCGCCGATCTTGCTGGGACAAAGCTCCCCACCTGGGCCATTAGCTGAATCAAGCCTACCTGACGTAAGTAGCAGCTTTTGCCGCTAGCATTGGGGCCCGTGAGAATGATCAAATCGGGCGTGACTGCCGGTTTGTCTGGATCGATACTGCCTAGTCCCGTGTCATTTGGCACAAAGAAACCGGCAGGCAAAGATTGTTCTACCACGGGGTGTCGACCGTCTTCTATAAAGACAGGTCGGCCCATCGTGATCTCTGGGCGACAGTAGTCCTGATATACAGCAACTTCTGCTAGCCCTGCTAACACATCCGCCGCAGAGACAGTGGCGGCGACCTGACGAATCAGACCAGTTTGCTTTGCGACCTGATCGCGCAGATCGACAAACAGGTTGTATTCCAACTGGTGAATCTGCTCGTTTAAGTTGCCCAATCGCGCTTCGCAGTCTTTTAGCTCGCTGGTGATGTAGCGCTCTTCATTGGTCAGCGTTTGCTTGCGAGTATAGTTAGCTGGCACCAGATCGGCTTTATTGCGAGCAATACTGATGTAGTAGCCAAAGGCTTTGGTGTAGCCGACTTTAAGATTAGAGATGCCCGTGCGATCGCGCTCTGTAGTCTCTAGATTCGCAATCCACTGCTGGTCAGCGCTGACCTGAGCGCGCAGCTTATCGAGCTGCGGATTGACCCCATCGCGGATCAAGTTGCCGTCTGTGAGGTAGAGCGGCGGGGTTTCGACGAGGTGCGATCGCAGTATTTGCCCTAGCGCCTCTAGCTCTGGTGGCACAGGCTGCAAGGCGACCAAATACGGCGACGTTGTGTGGCCCATCAGTGTAGACAAGTCCGGCAGCTTAGCAAAAGAGTCCGCCATCGCTACCAAATCGCGCCCGTTGGCTGTGCCCGATCCGGCTCGCCCCGCTAACCGTTCCAAGTCGTAGATTTGTCTAAGTAGCTGCTGCAAGTGCTGACGCAAGCTGCCATTGGTGACCAGCTCTTCAACCGTGTCTTGCCTATCGCTGATGCTAGAACGGCTTAGTATTGGTTGCATCAGCCATCTTCGCAGTGCCCGTCCGCCCATCGCCGTTACGGTTTTATCAAGCGCCCACAGCAGTGAGCCCTGGTAAATACCGTCTCGGCAGGTCTGAGTAATCTCCAAATTGCGACGGGTCTGATGATCGATCACCAGAAACTCCGTGATTGCGTAGGTAGAGAGTGTTTGCAGCGGTGCAAGGCTAGCCTTTTGGGTGTCTTCCAAGTATTCCAGTAGGCCACCAGCGGCGCGAGTTGCCAGGCTTAGGTGTTTGCAGCCGACTCCTTCAAGCGATCGCAGCTTCAAGCTTTCTAGCAGCCGCTGCTTAGCTTCTGTCTGCGTGAACGGCGTCTGCGAGCGAAAGGTATAGCAAAACTGCGCCGGTAAACAATTCGGCAAGCGCTCAGACTTTTCACCCGGTCTGAGCAGTGCACCCAAATCAGGCGCATTGGTTGGCACCAAGACTTCAGCAGGCTGTAATCGCATCAGCTCCTGCGTTAGCTGATCCAAACCAGTAGACTGCGTCGTCAAAAACTCCCCGGTAGACACATCGGCATGAGCTAGCCCCCAGTGATCGCCCGCAATCACCACCGCTGCTAGAAAGTTGTTGCGTCTGGCACTGAGCATACCCTCTTCAATCACGGTGCCCGGCGTAATAATGCGCGTCACCTCGCGCTTTACTAGTCCCTTCGCCAGGGCAGGATCTTCCACCTGATCGCAAATGGCCACGGCATACCCTTTAGCCACGAGCTGAACGCAATAGCGCTCTAGCGCATGGTGTGGAATACCCGATAGGGGCACTCGGCCAATTGCTTTTCCAGAGTCTTTACTGGTTAGCACCAGCTCTAACTCGCGAGCAATGGTGATCGCGTCTTGGAAGAACGTCTCAAAAAAATCGCCGACTCGATACATCAGCAGCGCATACGGATGCTGATCTTTGATGTCTGCGTAGTGACGCATCATAGGCGTCATCAGCTCACGATCGACTTCTCGATAGTCAGCGTAGCGGACAGTATGCTTAGCTAAGCGCTCGGGAATGCCGTAGGTAGAATCGGCGTTGGCAACAGTCATAAATGCTGCTTGTAGAAAGCTTCTAGCTCCATTTTACGGCTCAGCAGAAGGCATAGAGACTAGAATATTTTTTCTACATCAAAAAATATGGCCATCTGATGTGGTTGTTTGGTGTATCTCTAGATATCTCTAGATGATTGTATCTCTAGATAGTTGACGTGTTTCTAGTAGAAATTTTGATGCAACATTGCTACAGGTGCGAAAAGACACACCTCGTGAACTTATGCTGATCAATCATCGCTATCAGGTTATTCGCCCGCTAGGAGAAGGAGGCTTTGGCCATGCTTATCTAGCGGAAGATACGCAAATGCCTTCCCGGAGAAAGTGTGTTGTTAAGCAGCTAAAACCGATTGCGACAAGCGCTGAAGTGTACCAGGTGGTGCAAGATCGCTTTCAGCGAGAGGCGGCTATTTTAGAGCAGCTAGGCGAGAATCATCCGCAGATTCCTCGGCTGTACGCCTACTTTACCGAAGACCAGAAATTCTATCTGGTACAGGAGTGGATTGAGGGCGAAACGCTAGAGAATGTAGCGGTGCCAATGGATGAAGCCGCGGTGGTCGATCTCATGGTGTCGCTGCTACCGGTGCTAGACTTCATCCATCGCCAGGGCATCATTCATCGAGATCTTAAGCCTGACAACATCATTTTGCGCCGCGGTACGCGTCAGCCAGTGCTGATTGACTTTGGTGCGGTCCGAGAAACGATGGGCACGGTGCTCAACAGCCGCCATCATCCTACCAGCTCGATTGTGATTGGGACGCCGGGCTTCATGGCTTCGGAACAGGCAGCGGGGCGACCCATCCCGTCTAGTGATTTATACAGTTTGGGGCTAACGGCGATCTATCTGCTTACAGGGCAGATGCCACAGACATTTATGTCAGATGCAGAGACGGGAGAATTAATTTGGCAGCAGGCGGCAAGCCAGATAAGTGCTGAGCTAGTAGCAGTAGTTGACCAGGCGGTGCGATCGCATCCTCGCGATCGCTATCCAACTGCCCTAGCAATGCTCAGCGCGCTCACTTCACAGGCAGACGCGACAGCCGCACCGACATCCCACTTACCCACAACAAGCCCAGCCGCCCCTGCTACGTCCCCCGCTGCCGCTCAGCCTGCCAGCCAGTTTAAGACAATAGCCGTTGCGCCTATTGCTCAGACGCCCTCTGCTCAAGCTCCCTCTGCTCAAGCCCCTGTAGATACGGTTATCTCACCATCACTGTCTACTAGTGCATCCACTAGTCAGGAGACTGACGCGGCGCTACCTTGGTTCAAAACCCTAACGCCGCTAACGATAGGGCTAATTGTGGCGGCAGTGGGTCTTTTAGCAGGCGCGAGCGGTTTGCTCGTAAGTCGATTATCGACAGAATCTACTGCCCAGCCGTCTGCTTCCGCAATTCGCCCTGATGAGATGACCACAGCAGACCAAGAGACTGCTGAAGAGTCGCGGCAAACCGCAGACGAGACAGATGAAGCGTCCTCAGATACAGAGATATCTGATGAGGCTACTAGCCTAGAAATTGCCGATCCCTTTGGCGACCCTAACGAAACCGCTTTAGAGTTAGAGAGTGATACTACAGCTCGTCAGGACAGCCAAACGACGACAAATCCGGCAGCCTCTGCGTTTGGTGTAGCGCCAGGTCAACAGCTGGTTGTCAGCGATCGCAGCCGCGATCGCATCAGCATTCACCAGACACCCTCATTCGATGCGCCTGCCCCTAGCTACGGTATCAACGGCGATATTATCACCGCAACGGGTGAAACTCAGCAGGACGCCGATAACCTACTTTGGTACCAGGTGAGATTCGAGTCTGGCGTTGAGGGCTGGATTCCCCAGTTCTCTCTCACTGAGGGCAGCGAGTCGCCGTCCGCCTCTTCAGATTCTGAGCAGACTCAGATGGCGCGCTTGCCCAAATACGCTTCGCTCGCGGGTGCATCTAGCGATCGCATCGACATCCGCTCCGGGCCCTCTACCTCAGCTAGCTCACCGCATTACGCACTCGGTGGCGATGCCATCCAACTCTTAGATGCGGTTAAAGGCGCAGACGGCTACGACTGGTATCAGGTCGCTTTTGAGTCCGGCGCGGACGGCTGGGTGCGCTCAGATCTAGTTCAACTGCCTTAATAGCCTGATCCAAACTTAATCTAAACTCTTCGAGCTTCGCGATCTCCATTTGATCGGATATCTCGACTCATTGCCGCTGGCAGAGCTACAGAATTGACTCGTTTTCTGTTCTGTACTCACAGCACTGATGAATAAGCTTAGCCACTAGCCCCGTCCAGCCAGTTTGATGGCTAGCGCCAAGACCTTTTCCCGTATCACCGTTAAAGTACTCATAAAAGAGAACATAGTCTTTCCAATGAGGATTGGTCTGGAACGTTTCATTATTTCCATACACCGGACGATCGCCATTCTCGTCTCGTAAGAAAGTTCCAATCATTCTCTCTTCTAGCTTGGTGGCAACGTCCCATAGGTTCATAGGCTCTCCTTCGCCATACGGGCACTGAATTTTGAAGCTATCGCCAAAGTAGTGGTGGTAGCGCTGCAAAGCCTCAATTAATAGGTAGTTGGTTGGAAACCAAACCGGACCTCGCCAGTTGGAGTTGCCGCCAAAGAGGCCAATGCTAGATTCTGCTGGTTCGTAGTCAACGCGGTATATGGTGCCGTTGGCATCGAAAGTATAGGGATGATCCGCATGAAAGCGAGAGAGCGCCCGAATACCAGTGGGAGCTAAAAACTCATGGGGTTTGAGCATCTTTGCTAAGATGCGTCGCAGCTTGTCGGGGCGAACAACAGACAGCATGCGGCGTTTTTGATCTCCTTCGCCAGTTGTGGTGATGTTCTTTGACAGTTTGGGTCGGTTGGCTTCAAACCACTCTAGGCGCTCTTTAAAGCCGGGCAGCCGATCCATCAGCTCAGGTTCTAGTGTCGTGGTCGCATATAGCGGAATCAGCCCAACCAAAGAGCGAATTTTGATCGGGAAACGAGTCATATCTGGCAGGTGCAGCACGTCGTAAAAGAAACCGTCTTCTTCGTCCCAAAGCTGGGTAGCATGCTCTCCGGAGGCATTGTTCATCGCCTCTGCGATATAGATAAAGTGTTCAAAGAATTTAGTCGCCATATCTTCGTAGACAGGGTTCTCAATTGCCAGCTCTAGCGCGATCGCCAGCATGTCAAGGCAGTACATAGCCATCCAGCTTGTGCCGTCGGCCTGCTCTAATTTGCCGCCTGTAGGCAGCGGCTTACTGCGATCAAATACCCCAATATTGTCTAAGCCTAAAAAGCCGCCCTCAAAGACATTGTTGCCTTCGGTGTCTTTGCGGTTTACCCACCAGGTAAAGTTCAGCAGCAGCTTTTGAAACAGGCGCTCTAGGAAAAGGCGATCGCACTTTCCTGTCATCTTCTTCTCAATCTTGTACACCCGCCAAGTCGCCCAGGCATGTACAGGAGGATTCACGTCGCTAAAAGCCCACTCGTAAGCCGGGAGCTGACCGTTGGGATGCATATACCATTCGCGAGTCATCACATCGAGCTGCTGCTTCGCAAATTCTGGGTCAATCATCGCCAAAGGAATACAGTGAAAGGCGGTATCCCACGCGGCAAACCACGGATATTCCCAGGTATCTGGCATAGAGAGAATATCTTGACTGTCGAGGTGATGCCAATGAGCATTGCGCCCTCGCTTACGATTAGGCGGGGGTGTGATCGTATCGGGGTCGCCGTCGAGCCATGTGCTGACATCGTATAGGTAGTACTGTTTGCCCCACATCATGCCTGCAAACGCCTGACGCTGAACGGCTTTTAGATCGTCTGTGTGGATAAAAGGAGAGAGCTGATGATAGAACTTATCGGCTTCTTCTTGGCGAAGAGCGAGGGTTTGATCGAACTGAGCACCGAGCGGCTCACTAAGATTGCACTGATGACTTAGGCGTAGTTTGACCTGTTGTGTCTCACCAGCCGCGATATTCAGCCGGTAGTTCACCGCTGCTTTGGTGCCGGCTTGCTGCGGATTGATGGCGGCCGTTTCACCATCAATAATGTAGCGGTGAAAGGCGTCTTTGACGTAGGGTGATTTGCTAATGCGGCCATACAGCTTTTCTTTGTTTGTTTCGTTTTCAGTGAAAAGCAGCGGCGCCTCTTGCGAGCCTAGATCTGCACCCATCTCTGCCTCCACATCCGGGTTGTCAGGAGCTTGGCAGTACAGCCAGCTTGTTCCTAGCTCATGATGGCGAGCTTCAAAGGTGGCAACAGGGCCGTCGCTATCAACAGCCCTAATGATGGGCTTAAGGCTCGGCGTGTCCCAAGTCCAGGTATTGCGAAACCACAGCGTGGGTAGCAGGCTCAGCTCAGCCGCTTCAGGGCCACGATTGGTAATAGATATTTGAATGAGTATGTCGTCGGCGCTAGCTTTGGCGTACTCTATTTGCACATCAAAGTAGCGATCGCCTTCAAAGATCCCGGTATCTATGAGTTCGTACTCATCATCAGATCGGTCATTTTCTTTGCTTTTATCTACTAGGTGCTGGTAGGGAAATTCTGCCTGCGGATACTTGTACAGCGCCTTCATATAAGAGTGCGTCGGCGTACTGTCTAAATAGAAATAGTACTCTTTGACATCTTCTCCGTGATTGCCCTGGTTGCCCGTCAGGCCAAACAGCCGCTCTTTCAAGATCGGATCGCGCCTATTCCACATCGAAAGCGCAAAGCACAGGGTCTGGCGATCGTCGCAGATGCCTAAAATACCGTCCTCGCCCCAGCGATAGATCCGAGATCTCGCCTGGTCGTGGGTGAAATAGTCCCAGGCGTTTCCATACTCGCTGTAGTCCTCTCGGACCGTTCCCCACTGGCGCTCACTGAGGTAAGGGCCCCATTTTTTCCAGTCAGCTTGCTTTTGCTGATGTTCTTCTAGGCGACTATGCTCAGGCGTCGGGGAGGGGCGCGTCATATGTAAGGGTGAAGATGGTAAGGGAAAATAGAAGCTGACTGAGATATCTAAAGATAATTTATGGGCTAGTCGTAAGCTAGTTTATGAATATATCTACAGATTCCGCTGTTCAACTATGCCTTGCAGTTCGGTGGCGCGAGTTTCACTCATTCTTGCCAGGCACTGAGTTTCTTCGATAACATTCGTACTGTAGAGCACTTCAAAAGCACAGTTGTCGTCGCGATATTCAATCCAAGCTAGCTGAACATCAGCCATCTCTTGCTGTTGCGGTCTGTTCAATTGGCCGATCAAGGTCTGATAGCGCTCGTTTAGCTGGTGATCAGCCGCCTGATAGCTGAGCTCTGGCAGGTCAGGCTGCTGTAGTTCGACTATTCGCGTCTGTGTCCGCTCACGCAGGCACTCACTGTGGATGAGTGGTTCAATAGAGCCTTTTTTATACAGATCGCTGATAAAGGTACAGTCGAGGTCGCGAAAGGCTATCCAGGCAAGTTCGGTAGTTGTAAGTGCCCGCGCTGCGCTATCGGAAAGCGTTGCCTTCAGTGATCGATACGCTTGGTTTAGCTGCGCATCGGCTGCTTTATACGATTGCTGTGCGCACTGGTTGAGCGCTGCTTGGGTTTCTTCCGATTGACAGCTGCTCTCAATGTTTTGACTATTCGTTTCGTCCGATTGGCTAGCGTCTTCCTGGCTAGAGCTTCTCTGACTAGCGCTCGGCTGGTTGCTAACGTCCGAGCTGTTAGATGCGATCGCCCTTTCAAGCTGATCTTCTATCGAATCGTTGCTGCTTTCTGGTTCGCCAAGCTGAATGCTATCGTCTTCCCGCTTTGTCTCCTCTAGGCCTATTTCTCCTTGACCTGTTCCCTCAGCGCTTATATCACCTGCCGGTAAGTCCTCGACCGGCGTACAGGCGACTGCTCCTACCAGCACACTTAATACTAGACACAGGCCTTTGCGCGTCATGGTCGATACCCTTTTAGCTAAAAATAGCGATTTCTAGTTTGCGTAGTGCAACTTGTAAATCATCATTAACGATCTGAATATCGAACTCGTCAGCAGCAGCTAATTCTACCTTTGATTGAGCTAGCCTTTTGGCGATCGCGTCATCTGTCTCTTGACCTCGGCCTCGAATTCTATCCTCCAACGCCTGCTCACTTGGTGGTGCAACAAAAATCTGTCTGGCTGCCGGAAAGCTCTGGCGAACCTGCCTTGCGCCTAACAGCTCAATCTCCAAAATAATTCGCTGCCCTTTCGCTATAGCCGCCTCAATGGATGCTTTTGGCGTGCCGTAGCAGTTCCCGGCAAACTCAGCCCACTCCAGCATTTCACCGTTCTCGGCCATCTCTTGAAACCGTTCTCTACTAATAAAGTAATAGTGTTGTCCTTCCACTTCGCCAGCGCGGGGCTGTCGAGTAGTGACCGAAATAGAGGTTTCTAAGTCTGGATGCTGCTGGCGCAACTGCTGAAGCAACGTTCCTTTGCCCACTCCGCTCGGTCCGGACACTACAATCAACTGTCCTCCAATGGGCTTTTGGTGGTTGGTATCTAAGCCTGAGGTGGGTGCTATTGAGGGTGAAAGAGAAACCATGGACAAAACTGATGAACAACGAAGCTGACAGATACTAAGGCTGACAACTAATAAGGCTAACGATCGGTAAAGCTGGCAGTCCATAGAGCTGAGCGCTAATGAAACTTATGACTGCGGGGGCATATCGAATAGAACAGTAGTCATGTAGCGTTCGGCCCACTCACTGCCAAAGGCCTTTTCTAAAACTCGGCGAGTTTTGTCATTTTGCTGCTGCTGAGTGCAATAGTAGCGCTGACGCGCTATGAATTCGTCTAGACGTTCTGGTATTGGTACGCGCGCCATCGCCTGCTGTACATGAACATCGAGATAGTCCTGTGTTTGCGCTAGAAACTGCTGTTCTTCTTCTGCTGTAACGGGCCTTATAAAGCAGCAAGCTTCAGAAAAAATTAGCTTACCCCAATCTGGTAGATCGCGAGGCTGGCTGTAGCTAATTTGATCTTTAGCGTCGGCTTTAGCGGTAAGAGCGGTCTTGTAACTATCAGTTAGCTGCCCAGCTGCTGTTCCTGGGGAAAGATCGACGATTGCCGCACTGACTTGACCTCTACCGCTCACAATGTCACAGCCAAAGATCGGCAGACCGTATTCTGCCCTAGGGAACATAACGCAGTGCAGGATATCTAAGTTTTTGCCAATGCGAGCTAGCTCTAAATGCAGCTTGCGAAACTGTGGCGTCTGGTAGCAGCGATTCTCGATAATCAGCTTTTCGCCTTCTAGCTTGCCTTCTACGTAGCCCAAGTCATCTGGTAAATAGTAAGGGGCTAGCTCTAAACGCTCCCAAGCCTTTTCTATCTCCTCAGCGAGCTGGCGTACGAGGGGATGTTGATTTTTGCGAATAGACGAGGCGCAAGCTGAAATCGGCATGTAGTTAACGCTAGAGATGCCAAGAGAAGGCTTGGTCTGATAATAACGGCTAGGTGCGAGACTTGAACGCGGAATCCGAACGCGGGAAATTGGTTATACGCTTAGACATTAAGCATAGCAGTTTCAGCTCCGCATCAAATTATTCCTGACCAGAGAGTAGAGACTGCGAAAAGATAAACAAGGCTTCTAAACATCGATCATTTTGCCCACTAGATAGAGATTGACTGAGATCGTTTTGGTTTGTCGGCAAAGTGATCTGCCGCTGGTCTGCCATCTTCAGAATGCACCCGCCAGTGGATATTCGCGATGGTACCAAGCACGGTCATTTACCTGACGTCGATCCATGATTGCAATCCAGCCAAAATCTCGCCAGATTCTCGGGACAAATCAGCAGGCTTATCAGGCGTTGAAAGCGTCGATGAGCCTAAACTTGCGCAGGCAGCTGCTGATTGCGGTGTGCGACAACGTGGTCTTGCAAAATCACTTGGCCGCTCAGCTAGAAAACGATCTGGCCGAACAGATATGGTCTACGCCCAGTCTCGATTCTGAGGCTTCAAAAACCACCTCACTAGCTTTGGAAAGGGTGATTTTTGATCCTGAAGATGCTCATTTACCTCGGCAGGTGGCGCACTGGGCTAGAGAGCTAACTGTTATTAAAGGCTTGGGCGTTGAAGATTTGGGTGAAGAGAGCCTGCCTCAGCTGCAAGTGCTTGGCATTGAGCAGATGACTCGCCAGCCAGCAATTGTACAAAACCATTTTTTGCGATCGCTTGAGCAGATCGAATCCCTGTTGCCTCGTCTAAATACTAGCCTGCTGGTGTGGGTGCCCTGGCCCTGGCTGCGGACGATTCAAACGTCTTCTCCTACGTTTTGGAAGTGGCGCAGCGCCGTCTTCGAGTTTGTAAGCGATCCTACTCCTACACTGCTGCCGTCGGAGTCTCCAGATCAGAACTCTCTACAGGCTGATCGATTTGCTGAGGAGTCTGACTCGTACTCTGCCGACAGCCGGACCTCTCGTCCCATATCAGCAGACGTGGCAGCGGCAGATCCGATACCAGCGGATAGCGAATATTCCACAACTCGTCGCGATCGCTCGTCTGCCTACAGCTATCCTGCCATCACGATTCCTGCCGTCGTCTCGCTCTATGGCGAAACGGATGATGGCGAAACGGATGATGGTGAAACGTACGATAGCGAGACAACCGATGACAATCAGCCCGCTCTAGACGCGCTTGCGACCTGGGAGGCCCCAGACGCTGAAGCGGTTCCTGCCTCTGTGCCTAAACAGACGAATGTTGCAGGAACGGAAGCCAACCGCTTAGAAGTCAGCCGTTCAAAAGACACCGACATAGAACTCAGTGCCCTATTTGATAATGGCTTGCCCGAAGCCGACGTGGCCAATGGCAATGGTTTGCTGGCGGCAACAGCATCAGCTTTCGAAGCCAGGACAGAGCCCCAGAAGGCCGATTCTCGGAAGGCAAGTGATCAAAGAGCGCAAGCTGCTGCCGCTGAGCAGATCCCTGGACAAGAACTAGACAAGCAGACTGCCGAGAGAGAGAGAGCTGAAAGAGAAAAAGCCGAAAGAGACAGAATTGAAGCGCAAAGATCTGAAGTGCTATCACAGCTAGCAGCGCTGCGGCTGCATAAAGGGCAGTCGAAAGCTGCCCAGCAGTCAGAAACTCAGCCTTCAGACTTAGCGGCGTATCACACTCAGGCGTCTACTTCAGACTCTTCAGAAATTTCTTCCTCAGACAGTGCATTCTCCTTAGATAGCTCGTTCCCTTCAGAAGACACATTCTCCTTAGATAGCTCGTTCCTAAGCGCTATTCCTAACCGAAGCGCTGTGGATGATTATTTTGAGATTGGTCGTAACTATCGTCAGCGCATTGAAGCAGGTGAACGCGGCCTAGACCTGATTGAACCTGCGATCGCTGCCTATGAAGGTGGTCTGCGCTCTTTGAAAGGGCCTCATCCAGATTGGGCTAGCGGCCTCAACGATTTGGGCACGCTCTACTGGCTAAAGGCTCAACAGCTAGGCGATCAGCAACAAATAATTGACTGCATGAAGCACAGCGTCGAGCTATACGAGGAAGCCCTTGCTAAAACAGACCCAACGATAGAGCCAAGCATGGCCTACCAGCTGCACAGCAATCTAGGTGCGGTTCACAGCATGTTAGCGATGCATTCGGAGCCGGTGTTCCACTTTAAGCAGGCCGCTGAATCGTATCTGAACGCACTGTCATTGTGCGCTTTGGCAACTGATCCAGAAGAGTTTGCTACGCTGCAAAACAGCCTGGGTTCGGTGTATTGGAAACTTTCTCATTATGAGCAAGAGAGGGTCCAGATAGAGTTAACTCTACGGCAGGCCATCACAGCCTATAACCAATCGCTTTTAGGATATAGCCCAGATCAAAGGCCACTAGACTACGCTGCGGTGCAAAACAATCTGGGCATCACCTATTGGAGTCTTGCGAAACATACGGAATCTATACGGGCGATCAAAAATGCGATCGCTGCTTACCGCGATGCGCTCAACTACCGCACGCCCGAAACGGATCCAGCGACCTGCGCAATCACTTACAACAATTTGGCCCTAGCCTATTGGGACCTATCCAAAGATAAGACGGTTGATCGCGAGCACAAGCTTCGCTACCAGCGCAACGCGGTGACCGCTTTTGAAGCCGCTTTGCAAACTGCTCAAAGCGTCGGCTCTCTCAACAAAGCAGACAGCGCGGCCATCTATCACTGCCTAGGCGATGTCCATGCTCAAATGGTAGAGAATGCGCCGTCGCTGACAGAAGTAGCCGAGAGCTTGCAGAGATCTCTTTATAGCTATGTGCAGGCGATTGACGGTATGCCGACCGAATCGCCTGTTTTTGAAGCAAGAATATCGGCTATTATTGCCAACTTGCGGTCGCAAAAAGAGCAGCTTGGCCTTTCTAGCCAGCGGGCCGCCTTAAACCGAGTGCCGTCATCACTTATCTCTCGAGTGATGCAAGCTCTGTAGCATAGGCGCTATCGTAGAACTGCATCGGCATCACTACTGCGGTACCCTAACAGTAGTTTTTGCATAGGTCGTTTGCTTTGCTTTTCTCATGCCGCTACTAATCATTGCTGCGATTGTAATTGCTTTTATTGCGATCGCTTTTGCCTTACAAAACAATGCGCCAGTTGTCGTCAATCTGCTAGTGCAGCAGTATCAGTTTTCGCTGGCCCTGCTGCTGCTGACAACGCTGGCAATTGGGGTGCTCATCGGACTGCTAGTACTGTTACCCTCTCTGATTAAGCGCGGCTGGCGCGGCGCCCGTGTGCAGCGCCAGGCCGAATCGCTAGAGGCGCAGCTTACCGAGCGCGATCAGGCTATGTCTAGTCAAAGCCAAAACACCGATCGCCTACGCCAAAGTAATCAAAACCTGCTACGAGCTCTAGGCGTAATCGACAACAATACGGGCCTGATTTCCGCTAGCGTTTTAACCCAAACGCTAGCCGCTTTAATTAAGCAGATGAAGCTGCAGCCAGGCAATCCTCAATTCGACTCTATCGGCCTGATGATTATTGATGCGCATCGCCGCGAGCCGTTGGGAGAGGTCGCCACGACTGAGCGTCAAAATACGCTGCTCGACGAAGCGATCGCATCTGTCATTCGCAAAAATGTCACACTTGACACCTGGCTCTATTGCGACAGCCAAGCGGCTGAAGGTGCGCAGTTTATCTGTGTTTTAACAGGCGTTGATAAACCAGGTCTAAAGCAGTACGCAGAGACACTGCGCTCGGCGCTAGAAGAAGCACCTTTGGAGCTAACCGATAATTCTGTTGTGGCAATAGAGGCTAAGGTCGGTGGGGCAATCGCCGATCGTAACCACCCTACCAACCAGGCAAAAATCATCATCGATAAAGCGTACCAGGCGCTCTTAGAAGCGGGCAAACGCCAAATGAACCTGATACCGGGAAGCCATCCGATCAAAATTATTCAGGTCACAGACGGCTAGCCGTAGTGTCTATGAGCCATAGCATCCGTGGGCCAGCTGGTGTCTATGAGCCAGCTATTAAGGCGTAGGCGTTCCTAACCAGCCGCCGCTGAGCACCACCGTCAGTGCCATAAAGACTATCAACAGCAGCCAGGTTGCCCGGTTTAAGGTCTCCTCGGCACTTTTGGTACTGGTAAATAGCTGAGCTTGCCCACCCAAGGCACCCAAACCATCGCCCTTGGGACTATGCAGCAAAACCAAAACACAAACGCCAACCGCTGTGATCGCCCAAATCACTTTTATAACCGTAACTACTGCCATATAAAAATCCTTTAGCCCCCAGCATGGAGGCGCCGACTGGTCATTAACTGATCCTATTCTACGCTTACCGTTCCTATCTCCTCGGTCCTATCTCTTTGATTGCGCCTACCTTTGTAGAGAGACCTTAACTGGCGTACGGCTTGGCTTGTATTCCGTATCTTCCTGCACAATCATAGACTTGCCGTTCATTTCATCAGGAATCGGTAGCTGCATAATCTGCAAGATAGTCGGCGCGACATCCGCTAAGCAGCCCCCCTCTTGCCGAAGCTGCACTTCACAACCATGCCCAGGAATTTTGAGCGTTTCGCCTTCAATCAAAATAAACGGTACAGGATTAGTGGTGTGTGCCGTCCACGGTCTGCCCTGCTCATCGTACATACATTCTGCGTTGCCGTGATCGGCAATAATCAGCGCCGTACCGCCCGCTTTGCCGATTGCAGAGACTAAGCGGCCTACTTCATAATCTACCGCTTCTAATGCGTCGATAGTCGCTTCCATATTGCCTGTATGGCCTACCATGTCCGGGTTGGCATAGTTCATCACAATCAATGAGTACACGCCCTTGCTAATGGCTCCGATCGCACTATCGGTGACTTTCCTCGCCGACATCTTTGGATCTTTGTCATAGGTTGCCACCATAGGACTAGGTATCAGCTCGCGGTCCTCGCCGGGCAGTGCGTCTTCTAAACCACCATTAAAAAAGTAAGTGACATGCGCGTATTTTTCGGTCTCTGCCGTCCGAAATTGCTTAAGCCCATGATTAGAGATTACCTCACCTAGAATGTTATCTAGACTCTGAGGCTTGAACGCGATGCCTACGGGTAAAGATGAATCGTACTGTGTCATGGTGACAAAGGTCAGCGGCAGAATTGGATCTCGCTTGAAGCTCTCAAAATCTCGTTTGACAAAAGCCTGAGTTAGCTGTCGCGCTCGATCAGGGCGAAAGTTGAAAAATATTACCCCGTCCTCAGGCTTCACCGTACCTGGGGCTAATCGAATCGGCTCTACAAACTCGTCATTAATGCCTAGCGCGTAAGATTCTTTGAGCGCTGCTAGCGCAGAAGATCCGGTGCCTTTTCCGTCTTCTGTCATGACTCGGTAGACCTTTTCGATCCGATCCCAGCGGTTGTCTCTGTCCATTGCAAAGTAGCGGCCGCTGAGTGTGACAATCCTACCGATACCGATTTTATCGATCGCCGATTGCAGCTTTTGCAGCGAGAACTCGCCATCGGTTGGCTTTGTATCACGACCATCAGTGATCGCATGGATACACACATCTGTGAGTCCCTGCGCTTTAGCCATTTTCATCAGACCGATCAGATGATCTAAATGAGAGTGGACACCGCCGTCTGAGCACAGTCCAACTAAGTGCAGCGTACTGTCGACATAGCCGACCTTCTGACAAACCTTCAGCAAGTCTAAGTTTTCTTCGATGCTCTTGTCTTCTACCGCATCGGAGATACGAACGAGTTCTTGGGGTACAACGCGTCCTGCACCAATATTCAAGTGGCCAACCTCAGAATTGCCCATCTGCCCGTGAGGAAGGCCCACAAACTTGCCGGAGGTATTGATTTTTGCGTGAGGGTAGCTATGCCACAAGCTATCTATAACTGGGGTATTAGCATGGCTAACGGCGTTGCCATGACTGTCGTCTCGGCAGCCCCATCCGTCTAGGATCACCAGCACCATTGGAGAAATAGGCGAGTCTGCCATACGAAAAACCTCTAACAACTGCAATAGATAATATAGATACTCTGAAAATAGGACCATTGGACCGATTAGCTTACTTAGCTAAATGACGGTCGATGACTGTCGGCCTCAGCGGCTGACTCTCAGTAGATGATAATTAAGGGATTTTAATATGAAAAAAAGGGTTGAGAAGTGCTATGAGAGGGCGCTATGGGTGAGCGGTGAAGATGCTGATATGTAACGGCACAAAATGTTAAATACCTAGCGCCTAGACGTAGCAAAATGCTTGATGATGCCAGAGCTTTTATAGCTACCTGCTTTGCTAGCGACTGTTCAAGCTCAGATGGTTTGCTCGGAAGGAGCGCTACTCTGGAGAAGCTTGCCTCTAGGGGAAGCTTTCCTCCAAACTGCTTTTCAGCGTAGCGTCATTTTTTCCGGTTAGTCCCTGACCCTAATGTTTTTAACGGTGTTTTTATTTTTGAAAGATTGCCAATTGCATTCAATTGCATAAAGAGAGTAGCTGAGCGGTGCTCTTGCTACCATCTTGTGTGAAAACTCGGCTTTATATAGTTAATTATTTAACATGACTCTCTCCCAAAAATAAAGCGCTGGTTGCACTAAGGCAATCAGCGCTGGGAAATTCGGCCAATGCTATGAGCTTTTGCTAACTGTTTGCGTCTCTCGTTTCTGACGCTGCTTGTCTCGCTGCTTTTGTCGCTTAGCAGCTGTCTTAGCAGATTTTTCTTTCTCAATTTGCTCTAGTCGTGCTCGCTCGTTCTCTTCTGCGATTTTATCTAAATAGTAATGATAGTCGCCCTGGTATTGACGTAGCTCTCCGTCCCTAATCTCAACGATTTTGTTGGCTACTTGTGAGACGAAGTAGCGATCGTGAGACACAATGAGCGCGGTGCCGTCATAGTTTTTTAGCGCGTTTTCTAGCATTTCTTTAGCGGGAATATCTAGGTGATTAGTCGGCTCGTCTAAAATCAGCAAGTTAGCAGGCTGCAATAGTATTTTGGCTAGGGCTAATCGTGCTTTCTCCCCTCCGCTCAAAGCCTCTACATGCTTAAACGCCGAATCTCCGCTGAATAGAAAGCGGCCTAGCAGCGTACGAACTTCTTCGTTTTTCCAGTCGGGCACTTCATCGTGAATGGTTCTAATGACCGTCTTTGAAAGGTCCAAGGCCTCTGCCTGGTTTTGTTCAAAATAGCTGGGGATCACATTGTGTGAGCCGATGCTTACGTCACCGTCGTCTGGAGCCTCAATACCGGTAATTAGCCTCAAAAGCGTAGACTTCCCCGCGCCGTTAGGACCTACAAAGGCAATGCGATCGCCCCTTTCTACTTCTAACGACGCTCCTAAGAACAAAATCTTATCGTCGTAGCTATGAGTTATGTCGTCGATCATAACTACTTCTCTGCCGCTACGGGGCGCTGGCTGGAACTGGAACTGTAATCCTCGTAAGTCTGCTGTAGGCGCTTCTACCCGCTCGACCTTAGCTAGTAGCTTCTCTCTGCTCTTTGCCTGAGTACTGCGCGTAGCGCTTGCTCTAAACTTCTCGACAAACGCTTGCTGCTTGGCTAGATCTTTCTGCTGTCGCTCGAAGGTACTGAGCTGTGCTGCTTGATTCTCAGCTTTCTGTGCGAGATAAGCGCTGTAGTTTCCCAGGTAGGTAGTCGAAACGCCGCGTTCTGTCTCAACAATAGAGGTGCACAGCCGGTCTAGAAACTCCCGGTCGTGAGAAACAATCACCATAGGGATCGTCAGACCTTTGAGATAGTTCTCTAACCACTCAATGGTCTCTAAATCTAAATGGTTAGTCGGCTCGTCGAGTAGAAGCAAATCGGGTGATTGCAGCAGCACTTTACCCAAACCCATCCGCATTTGCCAACCGCCGCTGTAGGAACTGACCAAGCGATCGCCCGCATCGCTTTCAAATCCCATCTCAGGCAGTATTTTCTCGATTCGGGCTTCTAATCCATAGCCATCTAGCGCTTCAAACTGCCGCTGCTTTTTATCTAGCTGATTGATTAGCTTCTCTAGCTGGTTAGGATCCGCGCTCTCCATTTTGCGCGGAATATCAGCAAGGGCCTGCTGAATTTTGTTGGCTTCGGTGAAAACAGTCCAGAACTCTTCTCTAACAGTGCGCTGAGGATCAACTTCAAACTCCTGGTTTAGCGCCGCAATATGCAGGCCACTGGGCCGAATAATTTTGCCATCTGTGGGTTCTACCTCTCCCAGAATGATTCTGAGCTGAGTAGATTTGCCTGCACCATTGACGCCAACTAGCCCAATGCGCTCACCTGTTTTAACTTCCCAGTTGACGTCTTTGAGAACTTCTCCAGTGGGATAGATTTTGCTGATGTTTTCTAGGCGCAGCATAGCCAAGCGTCTCCGGGTAACGACAGTGAATGTTTGCTCTTCACTTGAGTGAAATTTCGACGAGATCCTTATGTACGCGAGGTATGCGCAAGAAACGGACTTTTTTCGCTGGCGAAGGGCGTTGAAGTGTTCAGGGATCGGTTGATGTCTGAGGTTGATATTTAGGGTTGATGTCTGAGGTTAGTATCCCAACCAAAAGCTTCTGCCAAAAGCTTGTAAGGCATCTTCACAAAAGTATAACAAAACGGGATGAATAAACCTTTCGCTATAATGCCAGTCAGCGTAAATCAGGTGTTTTGTCTATGCTTTCTGCGTCTTCGGCTTCTACATCTGCTGCTACATCTTTCGTCAGAGTGATAGCGTTTCTTTTAGCCGCGCTGCTGTCTCCTAGCGCCTCTCTTAGCGTCCTAGCAGCTGCGCCTATTGATGGCTCTACCCAGCCTCCGGTTGAAGCGCCCCCAGAATTTCCAGAGCCAGCACCGTTATTGTATCCGACAGATGGCAGCGACGTAGGCGAGGCAGAGACCGCTAACTATTCAGATGGCGACATTTCTATTGACTATCCGGTAACTTGGGAAGTTGAAGTTGATGAGTCGGGAAATGTAGCGATCGCAAACATGCCTACAGCCCCTTCAGACTCAGTCGAAACCCAGATTTTTCGGGTGGCTTCCCCACCAGGGCCACTAGTTGACGCCAATATCGACAGCTTCATTGAAGAAGGCTCAGCCGTTGGCCGCTATCGCAGCGTCACGATTGATGACCAGTCGGCGCTCGTCATATGGCTTTCCGAGCGCCCAGAAGAGTTAAGCAGTGCGATCGCTACCTTTATCGACTACGGCGATAACACCATCATGCTTTTTAGTCGCTACGATCCCGAAAATACTGCCGCCGAGGACAGCATCCTAAGATTGCACACCTCTTTTTCGAATATCTCCCTACCGGCGGAGGCGACTATGCCAGAAGACACGGTTTTAGAGAACACGGACCCAGAGAGCCTAGATTTAGGAGATACGGACATAGAAGATACAGACATAGAAGATACAGACCTAGAAGATACGGAGCAGCTAGCGCCGTTCTAGGCTAGCAGTTCTAGATTGTCTACCTCAATACTTGTCCAAGTTGACATCTAGGTAGCACTTTGACCTTTAGCGCCGCCCATTAGATACAGCAGTGCCATCCGTACGGCAACGCCGCTAGAAACCTGCTTAGCGACTAAGCTGATTTGCGGATCGTCCATTAGGTCAGAGGTGATTTCCACCCCTCGGTTTGTGGGCCCCGGATGCATGACTTTGACATTAGGGGTGCAGTGCTTGAGGCGATCACGCGTAATTCCAAACCGCTGATGATATTCCCTCAAGCTCGGCAGCAAATGTCCGCTCATCCGCTCTGTTTGCAGACGCAGTGCCATCACAAAATCAGCTCCTTCCAGCGCCGATTCAACCTGCCAGTGCACAAACACCTTTCGCGATAAACCGGCTGCGTGAGTTCCAGTTTCGTGAGACTTAGAACGAAGCTGAAGCGGTTGAGAAAAAGCTTTTGAAAAGAGCTTGGGCAATAGTGTTGGGGGCGCGGCTAAGTGCACTTCAGCGCCGCAGGCAGTGAGGCTCCACAGGTTAGAACGGGCCACCCGCGAGTGCAAGATATCACCAACAATGACGATCTTTTTACCTCGCAGATCTTGAATGGTGGGCTGTTCAGGATTGAGCGAATTGCAGATCGTCAGCAAATCTAGCAAGGCTTGGGATGGATGCTCGTGCTGGCCATCGCCTGCGTTCAAGACCCCTACGCCAGCCCCTAATCTATCCATTTCCTGCGCGATGGTTGCCGGCACCCCAGATCCCCTATGTCGAATCACCATTAGGTCGGTGCCCATTGCCAGGTAAGTTTTGGCGGTATCTAGAATCGTTTCGCCCTTAGAGAGCGAAGAGCCGCTAGGCGAAAAATTGAGTGTGTCAGCAGATAGTCGCTTAGCTGCTAGCTCAAAACTGCTGCGAGTCCGGGTAGACGGCTCAAAAAAAAGATTGGCAACAACCTGTCCTTGCAGGGTTGGCACCTTTTTAGTCCGGCGAGAGAGTACCCCTTGAAAACTCAGCGCAGTCCGTAAAACGCTCTCATACTCTTCAGGAATGAAGTCAGCTAAAGAAATAATGTGGCGTCGATTCCAGGGAAAGTTAGTCATAAGCTATTGTTTATAGACCGCTGTCTATCAACCATTAGGTAGCCACCATAAGGTAGCCACCATAAGGCGAAGGCCAAAGTGAATACATTTGGGCCACACATGACCTGTTGCCATAGCATGATCCGCTGCAAACAATATGCATTACGGTAGCGGTCGATACAGGACAGTTGATACGAAACGATCAATACAGATGCGGCTCATACAGAGTAGTCGATGCCGTTTGAGCGGTAGGTTTGAGCGGTAGGTTAGGCCCTAATGTCGACTCAATTGAAGATAACAGCTAGATATCGCCCAATTATTTTCAGATTTGTGTTGGCGCAGCGCCGAAAGCTTTGCAAATTGGCACATAATTAGGGCGCGGCGGGCATCTGTTTTGTAGGATAGGAATACCTTTATATAGTGCTGTACCCAGTATTTCGTCAGATGGTTCGGTTGCCAGAATCTATTCAAACGCGTATTTCCCGACTCGCTTCTGGCGGGCTCAACTATTCCTATGTCACAGGCCTAGCGCTAACGCTGACGGTTGTAGTTGCAGGCTGTGCTACCGCTCCTGAGGAAGTAGTGGTTGAGCCCAGCCAGGCTCCAGAACCAGTAGAACTACCAAAGCAGACACTCCCCCCTACAGTCTCTAAGCCGACGGCTAAAGATCAGCCTATTGAAGCTCAACCAAATAATCCTGCCGTTTCCGAAAAGCAGCCAACCTCTACCGGTGAAATGGTAACGGTCTCGGTGTACACCATTGATGATCAGTGCAATGACTTTGTAGTCCAGTCAATACAGGTTCCTAACGACGTAGCCATACGTGAGGCTGTTGGTAAGGTGGTGAGCGAAACTCCGCTCAGTGCTTTCAAGCTAGATGACTACCAGGTCAATGTGAATGGCAGCACTGCGGTGGTAGACATGCGGCTGGCCGCAGGCTCAGAGCGGCAGTTTGTTTCACTCTCGAGCTGTGAGCAGCGATCGCTGTTTGGAGGCGTTGAAGAAACCCTATTGAACAACGATAGCTGGGGAGTCGACGCCGTCAAATTCACTAACGCGGGCAAAGAACTGATGCTGTAAGCAGACTGTTTCTTTATGACTTCCTAAATAGTTGCTATCAAGCTAATTTCTATCAAACTAGTGCCTAGAGACCGATTTGCTCGTTTTGAGATACCATCTCCAGGGCTTTTCAGCGGCTTTGCTGATGCCGATTCGGGTAGTTTGCACAATATCGTCTGATTTGATCGGCTCAGGCCGATGTTCTAACCAAATCCCCTGATCTGGATGGAAGCGTATCCCGTCTAAGCTGCGGTCAACTTCCAAGGCTCTACAAAGCTTTCCTGGCCCTGCCGCGATTCGGTGAGGCTTTGCCACATATTTAGCCTCTAGCTGTGGTGGAATGCTGTCTAATGCTAACGCTCGAATCAGGACGGCACTGCCAATCTCAGTCGGCTCAGTTACGACATTAAGACAATGGTACATCCCGTAGATTAGGTACACGTAGCTATGACCGGGCGGACCGAACATGGCGGCATTCCGCTTGCTTTTGCCTTTATAGGCGTGGCAGGCAGGATCACCCGGCGCGTAAGCTTCGGTTTCAACGATAGTGCTGCGGATGAGTGGCCCTTGAGGAAGTTGGCGCAATAGCTGACAGCCAACTAGGGCAGGCGCGATGACAGTTGAAGGGCGATCGCACCAGTCTGGCTGAATAATCGAGGAGTCCGCTCCTAGTGATTGAGATTGAGTAGCTGACAATTTAAGCACCGATTCTAGCGGAATGAAATTCTCTTTATCAAAGTTATTCGTCATAAACCATTAAGAATTGGCTGCTCTCCTAATTGCAGTTGTTAGGATCGGATGAGATGTGTTTATTCAAAGGTGGGCCTGAAAAGGAACCTACCCCTCATTTGATATGGATATTAAGCTAGTGTTTTTTGGATTGACTGCTTTGTTCAGTGTTGCGTGCCTGTTTTTCGGTACCCGCAACGGCTTCTACGATTCTGAGAACTATCACGGCAATGGTTCTGCTCACTAGATGTTCCTTCAAACGTCCTTCTAAAGTTTTCTAAAACTAAATTTTTACAAAAGTAGTTCTCTAAAAGTAGTCCTTCAGGAGCAGTTTTCTAGAAGCAGTTCTCCAAAGGCGCCTGAATGAAAGCGTTTAGGGTGGAGGGCTGCTTACTTTTTCCGTAATTTCTCAACTGCATTTCCAATGCACTCTTGATCCATTGTGACTGAGCTTTCCTGTCTGCCCTACAGCGTTGGCTATGAAGATGAAGGGGTATGTCTGAAGCTTCAGATCGGCCCCTATTCTATTTTGCTCGACTGCGGCATGACCGATATTACGCCTTTGCGCGAAGAACCAGCAGATTTTGTATTTTGCTCTCATGCGCATACCGATCATATCCGGGGATTGCTGCCGCTTCACCGTACGTTTCCTCACTTACCTATCTTTAGCAGCGAGGTGACCGCTAAGCTAATACCGCTCAACTGGCCAGAGCAAGATGACACGCAGTTCTGTCGTTCTCTGCCGTGGCGAACGGTCACAGAGATTGCACCAGGTTTATCGGTAAGACTGTGGCCTGCCGGTCATTTGCCAGGTGCCGCCTGCTTTTTGATTACCTACAAAACGTCGCAGCGCGCTTACAGTGTCTTCTACAGCGGTGACTGTTTCCTTTCTAATGGTCGCTTGGTCGATGGCCTACCGCTTTCAGAGCTGCGCAATCTTAAGCCCAACGTGATGATTGTCGAAGGGAGCTATGGCATAGAACGCCATCCCCATCGAAAGCAGCAGGAAAACTATCTAGTAGATCGTCTAGGTGCGGCCTTGGCCAATCGAGGTCGAGCCGTTTTCCCGGTGCCGCTGCTAGGGCTAGGTCAAGAGCTGCTGATGCTGATTCGCTCTCATCATCACTTCACTGGCCAACCAATAGATGTGTGGGTAGATCCGCTAGTGGCTGCAGGCTGTGATGCCTACTTAGGCTGCTTGAGTTCTTTGCCGGGAACGGTGCAAAACTTTGCACAGCATCAGCCGCTGTTTTGGGATGAGCGAGTGCTTCCACGGGTGCGGCGTTTGGGGCACACGATTGAGGAGAACGAAGCTCTATTTGCTGGATCGGATGCGGCTGTTTTTTTCGTACACCCGGCTACGCACCCAGCGCTTTATGCGCAAGCCGATGGCACTAGCTGGACGGTGTTTACGCCAAGCTTAGCCGATGTTGCCCTGTGGCAAAGTCAGCTAGATACTCGCTATTATCGGTTTGACTGGTTTAGTGAGTTCGAGAGTGCGATCGCAGCGCCTATTGCGCCGGTTGAACACTACATGCTCACTAACCACTGTGACAGCGGCGGCACAACTCAGCTAATTCACAACCTGCGCCCTCAGCATATTATCTTTGTTCACGGCAAGGCTCAGCAGCTAACTGATTTGGCAAATCTCGACGACTTGCAAGCGCGCTATCAGCTGCATTTGCCTACGCCAGAACAAGCTGTTGAGCTGCCGTTGGCGACAGCATTTTGGCAGCCTGCCCCGCCGCGCGACACTCTCTATGAGGGCGAACTAGACGTGAACGCGGGCGGTGTGCAGCTACGCTTGCCGCAGAGCCTAAAGAGCGATCCACGATGGGCGAAGCTAGCTGATACAGGCATTGTAGAAGCGAGCTGGCAAGGAGATCAGCTAGTGGTCCGCGGTCTAGATCAGCGCGAGCTGATGCAGGTGAGCGCCACCAAGTCTGCGGGCAAAGTAGTTGGCAATGTAGCGGCTGAGCAGACCTGTTATCGCTGCCGCCATCTGCGAGGGCAGCGCTGCCGTAACCCTGACTCGCCCCTGTTTGGTTTGCAGGTGACTTCGGACGGGACTTGTGCTGCTTTTGAACGGTCTGGTAAGGGCTATTGATGAATATCTCTATTGACTGTCGTATCTAGTGATGGCGATACGTGGCGATATATGGCAATGCATTGGTATAGCGGTACTTGGGTGAGTGCTAGCAAGTCAGAGCCCTCGGCTAACACCCTATTGGATAGCCCTGGATTACGGTTTGGAGCCAGCGTATTCACAACTATGCGGGTGTACGACCAAAGCCTGGAGGATAGGCGATCACAATACGCCGCTCATTGCGATCGCCTAGCTCAATCTATCCACACCTTTCACTGGCAGCCTCCCAACTGGCCTTTTATATATGAAGGCTGCGCTCAGCTCAAACATCACTATCCGATTTTGCGTATCACGCTGTTTCCAGACGGCTCAGAATGGATTACAGGTAGAGATTTGCCGCCCCATCTGACCGAGCAGCAGCAATCGGGCATTACCTGCTGGCGAGCGCCACCTGCCTACAAACGTAGTCTGCCTACGCATAAAACCGGCAACTATCTGGCCTGCCAGCTCGCCCGTCAGCAAGCGCAAACGCAAGGTGCTCAAGAAGCCATTTTGACCGACGAACGAGGCGATTGGTTAGAGACCACAACCGGTAATCTGTGGGGATGGGCTAAAGGCCAATGGTGGACCCCCTCCGATAGTTGGGCTAGCAGTCACTGCCTACCTGGGTTAATGAGAAATCGACTACAGCAGTCTTTGGCGGCAGATCAGCAGATTGTTAACAGCCAGTCTTGGAGCCAACTCGTACAGGCAAACTTTGAGGCGATCGCCTACAGCAACTGCGTTGTGGAGCTTATACCCATCCACACAATCCTTGATGGACACATTACACTGGAATATGATCCTCAGCACGTTAGCCTCATAGCGCTCCGCCAAAGGCTCACGGGTCCAACCTAGTACTGTGAGAATTTCTGAAATGAGTTAACATAAGTTAATAACAAAAGGAAAAACGCTACTAAGCATCCTCACAATACGCACCCTCACAACACTACTCAAGGAGGCTTCCCCCCGGTGAACAAGCGCTGGAGAAACGCGGGTCTTTACGTATTACTCGTTGTTGTTGTCATTGTCTTGGCAACTGCATTTTTTGATCAACCAGGCACCGAGACTCAGTCTTGGCGCTATAGCAAATTTATCACCGAAGTAGAGCAAGGCCGCGTAGAAAGCGTTGCGATCGCCTCGGACAAGTCTCAAGCCCAGTTCGCATCGCCCGATGGCACTGGCCGCATTGTTGTCAACCTACCCCAAGACCCTGGTCTGGTAGATCTGTTGACAAAGAACGATGTCGATATCTCAGTGCAACCGACCCAAGACGAGAGTGCTTTGGTCAAAGTGTTTAGCGCACTAATCATTCCAGTGCTGCTACTAGTGGCGCTGTTCTTTCTCTTCCGTCGCGCCTCTAACGGTCCTGGCTCTCAGGCGATGAACTTTGGCAAGTCCAAAGCTCGAGTCCAAATGGAACCTCAGACTCAGGTGACCTTCGGTGATGTAGCCGGTATTGATCAGGCCAAGTTAGAGCTGACTGAAGTTGTTGACTTTTTGAAGAACGCCGATCGCTTCACCGCAATTGGCGCAAAAATTCCAAAAGGCGTCTTGCTAGTTGGCCCTCCAGGTACGGGTAAAACGCTCCTGGCCAAGGCCGTTGCAGGTGAAGCAGGCGTACCTTTCTTCTCCATTTCTGGTTCTGAATTCGTCGAGATGTTTGTGGGTGTGGGTGCTTCTCGCGTTCGCGACCTCTTCGAGCAGGCTAAATCTAACGCACCTTGTATCGTCTTTATCGACGAGATTGATGCCGTCGGTCGTCAGCGAGGCGCTGGTCTCGGTGGCGGTAACGACGAACGGGAGCAAACGCTGAACCAGCTGCTGACCGAAATGGACGGCTTTGAGGGCAACACTGGTATCATCATCATCGCGGCAACCAACCGCCCCGATGTCCTAGATGCTGCCTTATTACGTCCGGGTCGTTTTGATCGCCAGGTCGTTGTTGACCGACCTGACTATGCGGGTCGCCTAGAAATTCTGAACGTTCACTCTCGTGGTAAGACATTTTCTCAAGACGTAGATCTAGAGAAAATCGCGCGTCGCACACCTGGTTTTACCGGCGCTGATTTGTCAAATCTACTGAACGAAGCAGCTATTTTGGCAGCGCGTCACGATCTGACTGAGATTTCGATGGACGAAGTCAACGACGCGATTGACCGTGTGTTGGCAGGGCCTGAGAAGAAAGACCGGGTCATGAGCGAAAAGCGAAAAGTGCTGGTGGCTTATCATGAGGCTGGTCATGCACTAGTTGGTGCACTCATGCCTGACTACGACCCCGTTCAGAAAATTAGCATCATTCCTCGTGGACGTGCCGGCGGCTTGACTTGGTTTACACCAAGTGAAGAGCGACTAGAGTCTGGTCTGTACTCGCGGTCTTACTTGCAGAATCAAATGGCTGTTGCCTTGGGTGGCCGCCTTGCTGAAGAGATTGTGTTTGGCGATGAAGAGGTAACCACAGGGGCTTCTAATGATCTACAGCAAGTAGCTAATACGGCGCGCCAAATGGTAACCCGGTTTGGTATGAGCGAGACGCTAGGACCCGTGGCGCTTGGTCGTCAGCAGGGAAATCCTTTCTTGGGTCGTGACATTGCCAGTGAGCGTGATTTCTCTGAAAAGACAGCCGCTTCTATCGATAAAGAAGTGCGATCGCTAGTTGACCAGGCTTACAATCGTTGTAAGCGAACGCTAGAAGAGAACCGTCATATTCTAGATAAGCTAGCTGACATGCTGGTGGACAAAGAAACGGTTGACTCAGAAGAGCTACAGCACCTTCTAGCAACTAACGATGTGAAGATGGCAAGCATCGCATAGCCAGCCCACAGCTGACTGTTATCAACATCGGCTGTTAAACATCGCAGACTACAGCGATTATAGACTTCCAAGATCGCAGAATGGTCATGGATAGACGTTGAAACTAAGAGCCGCTCCTGATTGCAAGGGGCGGCTTTTTTGTGTTCACAGCAGATGCTCTGACGCATTAGAACTTGTATTCTTAACTGTATATAGCTGTTAAAGACCCGGTGGCTAACGTGGGCGAATCGGCAATAGCCACGTTGGTCTCTGCGAATACTTCGGCAGAGTTATTAGGACTTTCAATTAGCTTGACCTTGTGCAGCGTGGCACCAATATCTTGAACTGGCTGACGTAGCAGAGCGCAGATCCGGAGGACAATATTCTCGGCGGTCGGAACGACTTCAGTGAAGTAGGCAATGTCTTTATTGAGGAAGGTGTGATCGAATGGTTCAGTGATGTGATAAGCGATCGCATCTTGCAAATCTACCAAATCCACAATCATGCCCGTACGCGGATCGATGCGCCCCTTTACCGTGACCTCTAACCTGTAGTTATGACCATGGCCGTTAGGCCGAGCACACTTGCCATAAATTTCACAGTTCTCTTCATAGCTCAGATTTGGTAGCGCCAATCGATGCGCCGCGCTGAAGTGAGAAGAGACTGTTAGATAAGCTTCCATTCCATTTCCTGTATAGTCAGACCAAAGCTCGGGCGTTTCAAATAGCTGGATGTTGACAATAGGCAAGTGAGCGCTCAATCTCTGCCAAATCACTCTGGCAATGTGCTCTGTTGTCGGGAGCGTATGGCTAAATTCATCCCAAGCTTCGTTGAGATATGAAAAATCCAGCGGTTCGATGACTTCTCTACGAATAATTTCTTTGGCTGCGCTTAGGTTCAGTACCATACCGTACTTGTCTAGCTCACTGGCGATAGACACATACAGCTCGTAGTTGTGACCGTGCCCCGGCCATCGGCTGCACTTGCCAAACCGCTGCTGATTTTCTTGCTCGCTGAGGTCTCTTAGCCAATATCGATGGCTCGCAGAGAACTGCGATCGCCGACTGATGATGCATTTCATAAGTGAGAACAAACGGTGTGATGCGGACCAAAAACCTATGTACTACTAAGCGGATAAAAAGCACTTAGAAAGGGTAATGATTAATTAATTAAGAAATGATAAAAATTTTCCTGTCATAACGCGCCGAATAGCTGTATCCCTCTATTTTAGAGAAAAATAAGTGGATATCCGAATGTCATGAAGGGTTGTCATTAGAAAAAAATACTGTAACAATAGATACAGAAATGATTAGATTCCGTTCATCTCAAAGTTATCGTTTTGAAAGTTTTGTATTGCGAAAATGCCCGCTGCGTGCGTTTCACCCATCGTAATCTCTCTGAAGCTCTCAAAATACTATCGATGAGACGGAAGTAAGAAAGGTGCGGCTTCTACTTTTCTGAAGGAACGCGTTCACTAACAAAGTTTAACAAAATTCATACTTTGAGGAACGAACCCATGAAACTTACCTACCGCGGTACTAAATACGATTACAACCCTCCGATGTTGGAGATGATTGAAAGCGATGCTGTCTGCCAGTATAGAGGCGCACGCACGGCGTATACCTATGCGCGGCATGTCCCCATCCCTCAGCCAGCGGAACGACTGACCTATCGAGGTGTGGCCTATCAGACTACCCGTCAGGGACAGATTCAGCAGCTAGGCGCTGTGACTAAAACTTCAGATTCGGGCTTAGCAGCCGGCGCAAGTGCAAAGCTAGCAGCGCTAGGCAGCAAGCTTACCGGTGATGGCTCTGCGGCACAAGCTCGTCGTGAGTTGCTTCAGTCCTCTAGCCAACTGCACCAGCAAAACATCACTCGCGTACTACAGCACCGTATTGAAGTCGCCAAAGCGCAGGGCAACCAGGCTTTGCTTCAGCAGCTAGAGTCTGAACTAAGCCAAAGCGCCAGATAGCCTTAGATCATGACGTTATCACTGGTTGTCACCGATCACCACTAGTTATCACTAAGTGTCTACTGAGATAAGAAACGCTTGACAAAAAGGGGAAAGAACAGCTGTTCTTTCCCCTTTTTGCTGATTTCAGTTTATGCAAGATGTGACAGTTCTTGCCGCTTGAGAGAATTTGGCTTGATAGAAAACATAAAACTTTGCCCACACTGATTAGAAGTTGCTCGCGGACGCTACAAGAGCATTTAATTCTGTCAACAAGAGGTCTAGAGAAGACGATATGGGTATGTTTGGCAAAGTGTTTAGAGCTGAGTCTGAGATCAAGACGGCAATGAATTCGGCTGAAGCGTTTGCGGCAATCTGTCTGGTGGCGATCGCATCTGATGGCTATCTTTCAGAATCGGAAGAGGCTGAGATGAACATGCGGCTTAGCCGCATGAGACTGTTTCAGGCCACGACAGAAGACAGCCTAGCGCGAATGAAAGGCTACCTGCTAAAAAGCCTTAAGCGGCACGGTCCTAAAGAACTTATCAAAAGTGCCAAAGCGTCGCTGCCACCAAACCTAGCGCCAACTGCGTTCACGGTCGCTGTCGATTTGGTATTTGCCGATGGCACTGTTTCCAAAGAAGAGCAGGCATTTATTGACGATCTATGTCAGATGCTCCAGATTCCAAACGACTTAGCCCTAAGGATCGTTGAGGTGATGACGATTAAAAACAAGGGGTAGCAGGCATCCTACAAATCTGAGAGACGAAGCAAGATAGTCTAGACTCATCGTCACCGCACCGGCTAAGTCAGCGGAGACTTGCCAGGGACGCCTACTGCTCGAGGAAATTCGTTAGGCGTAGGCTGATCTTTGTAAATAAATAGGCAGTGCCGGTTACCCTGAGTGATTGGCGTTTGCCAGCTCTGCAGATCGGTCAGTTCGCCGCCGAGCAGTTCAATAACGGGCACGATTGCCTCAGTCTCATCGGTGCTCCACTGTCCTCGGTAAATAACGGCCTGTCCGCCTACTTTCAAAAGCGGTAAAACATACTCGGCGCAGGTTGCGGTTTTCCCAACTGCTCTAATCAGCGCGAGATCGTACTGCTCGCGATGGGTCGGACTTTTCCCGAGGGCTTCGGCTCGCTCAGCGATGCAGATGGCCGGTAGGCTGAGGGCTTCGCAGAGGGTTTGCAGAAACTGAACTTTTTTGCGAGTGGCGTCTACTAGGGTAAGGGAAATTGCGTCGGACGATAGCGATACCGGTGAGAGTGCGATCGCTGCTGGCACGCCTGGAAAACCACCGCCTGTCCCAATATCAATTACACGAAGTGGTCTCAATTGCGCTTCATCAGCCGCTTCATCAGCCGCTTCATCAGCCTGGTTCATTTCTTCAGCCATGTCAGCTAGCCAAGGCGAGAGACCGCTTAGCGAATCCCAAAGATGCTTTTCCCAAAAATCGTCTGGTTCAGTAATTCGCGTCAGATTGAGCTGCTGATTGCCGATAAGAATTTGTTCGTAAAGCTGCTGAAAAAGAGCTTGCTGTGCAGCGGTAGGCTGCCACCCTAGGCTGCTTTGCCATAGATCGAGATGAAGTGGGAGAAGATCGCTCATGCACCAAAGATAGTTGAAGGGATTAAGCACTGAGGAGGCGTCTATGCCTTTGCTGTTTGATAGCGTGCTCTCAAACCTTCAAGATCAGCGCTATGGAGCTGTCCGTGGCTGATAGTCCAGCAGTGGTCAGCAATATCGATAAGATCCTCGGCATCGTGAGAGACAATCAGTAAGCTCCACTGCTGCTTGAGCCGCGCCAGTAGGTTTACTAACTGCTGACGCATAGACCAGTCTAGACCGGCAGTTGGCTCATCTAGCAATAGCAGATAGGGCTGGCGAATCAGCTGTACGGCAAGGGCTAAGCGCCTCTGTTGCCCACCACTGAGCTGTTGGGGTGAAGCCTGAAGCGACAAATCACCTAGCCCTACTGAGTCTAAAGCCTCGCAGACCCGATCGGATGTAATTTCCCGATGGCCTAGCCGCAGTTCTTCGAGCAGCGTGTGCCCACAAAAGTGACGTTCTGGAAATTGAAAGACCAGACCACCAAGCTGTTGCAGGGCATCGGGCATTAGAGCCTGCTGCCGCCAAAATATTTTGCCGCTAGTAGGCGTTGCTAGCCCCGCTAAGATCTCTAATAAAGTGCTTTTGCCAGATCCACTAGGTCCAATAATCAGACCTAGCTGCTGAGGGGCTAGATCGAAGCTGATGCTAGAGAGAATTGGCACAGCAGCAGCAGTGGGATGATAGCCAATATCGCGAAGGTGAAGCATGAACGCAGTGATTTTTATCCAGCCTACTGCATCATTCACTATTCAGACTTCATCACGCTCAGTTTTATCGTTCTTAGTTTTGTCGTTTTTTGCTTCACCGTTTTTTGCTTCACCGTTTTTTGCTTCATCGTTCCTTGTATAGTGCATAGGAGTGTTGGTGTTAGGCAGCGTTTCATGCAAGTTCAGTTTCGCGAGTGTGACTTTTTCAATCTGTGGATATGGTTAGAGTTTGATACTGTCCTTTCTATTGCTGAACAGCAGTATGTAGAAGAAATTTTCAGCTCTTGGTTTTTCCTCGGTAAGCTCGGTGGGTTCAATGCTGAAAACACGCAGGTGCAGGAAACCGGTGTAGATATCAGCTACTTTGACTACGATGAGGAAGAATCGGAGCGATCGCTGCTTTCACTGATGCACAACATGGCCGAAGTTGAGTTTCGTGGGATATGGAGCCGTTGCTGGTTCGACTTAGGCACTACTGATGCCTTGGCACTAGATGTTTTGATCAACACCGTTCGTCAGTTTAGTAAAGACTATGTCGAGATTCGGCAGATCATCATCGGCGGCGAAAACGAGGACTGGCCAACGCCTGCCGAAAATCCTGAAGCGGCTTTTCCTGACTAGCTAATTTTCAGCTAGCTACTGGCAGAAGATACAATTCCGTTTAGGTAAGTTCAGCGTATCTCAGGCGAATTTCAGTCATAATCTATCCAAGGTAACTGGAGGAGACACTGTGGCTAAACAGCGTATTCGACCTATTTCTCTGGGTCTAGTAGAGCATAAGGGATATGCTTTCGTCAGCCCTGGGAAAGATTCCAAAACTCACGAACCGTTCTATCGCTTTTTGGGCGGCGGCATTGATTTTGGTGAAACCAGCGAGACCGCACTGATTAGAGAATTTGCTGAAGAGATTCAAGCAACGCTGACAGATGTTGAATATGTGAGCTGCTTGGACAATATCTTTGTCTATAACGGTAAGCCTAGACATGAGCTGATTCAACTGTTTCGCGCTCAGTTTGCCGAATCACATTTCTATCAGTTAGATCAAACTTTTCGGCTAGTAGAGGGCGATCGCACCGAAAAAGCCTGCTGGATTGAGATTGCCAAAGTCTTGAGCGGTGAGTATCGGCTAGTGCCAGAGAGCTGTATTCAGTATCTAGAAAAAAGCGCATAGGCTATGCCCATATCTGCCCGCCATCTGCTGAGGATCTTGTTTCTCACAAAACGTCGCTCGCTTCTTCACAAGCCCCAATACTCACCCAGCTAGTAGAACCGTCTTGCCAATGCTCTTTTTTCCAAATGGGTGCGTTGTGCTTGAGGGTATCGATGGCATACTGGCAGGCAGCAAAGGCTTCGCCACGATGAGGACTTCCTACAGCTACCAGGACGCTAATTTCGCCAACGGTTAGTTTACCGGTACGGTGGTGAATGACAACATGGGTGATCTCAGGCCACCGCTTGCGAATTTCAGCAGCGATTTGCTTGAAGACGGCTAGTGCCATCGGTTCGTAGGCCTGATACTCTAGGGCGATAACTGGTATACCGCCAGTTTGGTTGCGTACCATTCCGCTAAAAAGAGCGATCGCACCATTCGCTCCATCCTCTGCCTGTTGATAAGCTAAGGCCACATCGAGCGGAGCAAAGGTAATCGCGAAGCTATCTGTTGCTTGTTCTTCTATCTGCGTAGCCAACTCAAAAGGTAGCTGAAGCGCCATATGGTTATCCCCTTTTTGTTAGAGAGTAGTCACTAGAATAATTTGCTTTACTCAGAGGTACGCTTTCACGATATAGCTGCTCTAGCCGGGTGATATTTTGGCTCAGCGTATAGCGCTCCAAAACTCGCAGGCGAGCCTTTTTCCCCAGCAGCACCGTCATTTCTGGCTGCTCACGGAACAGCGGAAACAGCGTTTGCAGTTGGCTAGAGACTTTTTGCGTCCTGATCACAACGCCCGCTCCCTGATCGAGCACTTCCCCATCGGCCCCGGCGTCAGTAGCCACGCAGGCGGTACCACAGGCCATCGCTTCTAACAGCGATAGCGATAGCCCTTCTACTAGCGAAGGCAGAATAAAACAGTCGGCCCCCCGTAGAATCTCGATACGGCGATCTTCGTTAGCTACAAAGCCTAGCCAAACCACGCTACTATCCGGGTAAAAGGCCCGGAGTGAAGACTCTAAAGGTCCGCTACCGATAATAACTAGCCGGTCATTTTTATGCATCTTGGCAGCCCGCCAGCCTTTGAGCAGTGACTCTACGTTCTTCTCGGGCGAAAGCCTGCCCTGATAAACGTACAGCTGCCGCGCGCCTAGCTCGGCCTTGATGCGAGAGGAGCCTGGGGCGTAGCGAGAAATGTCCACGCCATTAGGAATCACGGCGATGCGCTCAGCCGGAACACCTAGCCTTATCAGCAGGTCGCGCTGAACTTTAGAGAAAATAATGACCTTATCGTATTGTGCTAGGCGAGGCGCATAGACCTGATAGGCCAGATGCTGCGTGCTAGAAGAAAGGTTTCGGCGCTTTTGATCGAAAGCAGGGTGAAAAGTAGCGACCAGCGGAATATTAAGGCTTTGGCAAATCTCAGGCAGCTTGAGATCTAGCGGTGAGAGAATTAGAGAAGCGTGAACAATATCAGGCTGAAGTTTTTCTAGCACTTCAGTGAGGCGTCGGGCCGCGCCTAGCGTCGGAATCGTTAGAATTTGGGACTTAAAGATAA
This sequence comes from uncultured cyanobacterium, assembly GCA_963702855.1. Lineage (GTDB taxonomy): Bacteria > Cyanobacteriota > Cyanobacteriia > Phormidesmidales > Phormidesmidaceae > Phormidesmis. Next base: position 2,116,160 of record OY969765.1, on the reverse strand, counting down.
AGGGCAGCGAGACCTCTTTGTAATCTTCAGGCTCGTTATTTACTCCATCAGACTGAGCGAAGTGCAAGAAGGTGACCCGGTGGCCTCTATCTAGCAGAGCATTGGTAATTTCTTTTCCATAAGTAACGTTGCCACAAAAGGGAGATTTTTTACCAAGCCATGCAATATGCATTTAAAGTCAAGCGCTTTTACCAGCTTTTTATGGGGATTAAAGCCATTTAGGCTACTAGTAGTATATGCGCATCGGTCTCTGTATACGATTTGACCGTATAGTATTTCCCCTGCGGGGCGTGAATTGCGGCAGCATGACTTACGCAATATTGTCGGTCGTGTCACTTGCGCGCTCATTTATGGAAGCATTTACAAGTGACCAGGTGAAAAACCCGCTGATAGAAACAAACGCCGCAAGTAAGCCAAATACGGCTCTAAGACCTAGAAACGTTTCGGCAATTCCGGCAACAGCTAGCGGTAGGCTAAGAGCGATATTGACAACGTTGTTCTGTAGCCCAAATACCTTCCCACGCATATCCTCGGGCGTTTTCTCTTGGATAGTGGTCTGCATCGGAATGCCAATCATGGCTCCGAAAAGGCCTAGTCCGCCGATGAGCGCAAAGCTAGGCCAAAGCTGAGCGGGTGCAAGCGAAAGCCCGGTGAGCATCGCCGTCATGCCAAGTGAGCCTACTAGCCCTAGCTGTGGCCTAGAAAATCGCTGGCCAAACTGACCGATAGCAACGGCTCCAATCGCTAGACCAACGCCACCGGCTGCTAGTAAAAAGCCAAACTGTGAGGACTTTATCGTGGGAATAACTTCAGCAAGGCGTACGGCGAGAACCGCTAGGGCCGCAAATACAGAGAAGAGCACGACTAGCTGAATAAGAGCGCTACGGACTTGAACATGCCTTTGTAGATACTTCAGGCCATCTTTAATGTCTTCCCACGGATGGCTCTGCTCTAGAGTGTCGGCAATGACCTCTTCAGTCTTGATTAGCAGCAGTAGAATGCCTGCGATCGCATAGCTTACCCCCACTAGCACAGACTTACCTATGCCTGTCCCTTGATCTATCGGCGCTAGCAGCGTATCAGCCAATGCTAGTGCCGGCTCGCCCACCGCAAAGCCAATGATGACCGAGGCCATCATGGTGGTGGTGTAGAGCGAATTTGCTGGCAGCAGGTTTGCTTCTTTGACAATCAGCGGAATGACAGCCTGCTCAGCAGGCGCGAAAAACTGCGTCAGCGCGGAAATTAAGAACGTTACCGTTAGCAAAATGTAGAACCCAACCGGTAGCGCCGCTATCTGCCAACCTGCGGTTGCCCACAGTAAGACGGGCAGTACTGCTACCAATAGCCCTCGCAGTAGATTGGTCAGCACCAGCACCGGCTTTTTATGCCATCGGTCGACATATACCCCAGCCAAAGATCCAAACAGAACTGCTGGAATAGTAAAAGCAATCATAATCGCTGACACCCAGCCGCTGATAGTTTGGTCCGGCGACTTATAGGTGTCAGAAATGATGGCAATCATCAGCACCAGATAGATCTTATCGGCCATCTGGGAAAAGACTTGCCCACCCCACAGCGTCAGAAAGTTACGGTTACGAAAGACAGGCCACAGACCGTTACCCGTTACAGGTAGCGCCACTATGTCTTCATCGACAGCTCTATCAGGTGAGGGTGATGCGACTTTAGCCTCGATTCCGGTCTCAGTTTCGGCTTCGGATTCTGGCTTAATAAGGTTAGGTGCGCTCGGGCGATCTGCAGACGTGTTTTGTGATCGGTTGTTTTGGCTAGTGTCGGACTCAGGCTCGCGAAGCATGGGTTGGAGGGGTGAAGCAGGTATCAATGAGGGCCGCCGACCGAATGGGGCGATCGAACTGGTACTGCGTGTACTGGCGAAGGGCTTTTTCAATGTGTCGCCACATCAAGTGAGGCCCTGATTCGGCAAATTCGGTCGAAAAATTGGGTGTAGTTAGAGCGGAGTGCCCTAGTGTGCTTGAATCTGGAGTGCCTGGTCTTATTGTGCCTGATTGTGGATCGAATTGTGAGCCTGAGCCGCGGGCGGATGTCAGTACTAACTCTGGTTTACTGAGCTGCTGCATTAGGGCAAGCTCGGCGGCGCTTAGGTAGGTAACCACACCATTTTCCTGATCGACGGCTTTGGCGAGCTTGGTTTGCAGCCCAGCCGGTAGCGTCTTAGGTGGTAGCGATGTAGAGGGCCTAAGAGAAGCGGCAGATTGGTCTATAGATCGATCTATCCCCGCCGCGTAGATAGCGGTTTGTGCGTCAGCAACAAGCGGGCGAGTATCCATTTCTTTTGCTTGCTCGTGTTCAGCAAATTGCTGCTCGACTGCTTTCACCCGCTCGTTTTTGAGCCGTTCAATTTCCTCAATAGCGACAGCTCCACCTGCAGATACGCTAAAGCCCACTCGCCAGTCCGGATCGCCTAGTTCGACAGTTAGAGGTGCTCGTGAAAGACAGCAGCGAAAGACTTCTGGGGCTACGCCTGCTAGTGCTAGGAGGTGAAAGGTCGCTTGGGCCAGGCACGCTAGAACGTTCGGCTGCTCAGCGGCTTCTAACCTTGAAAGGTGCTCTACTAGCAGATAGTACAGTTCTTCCTGGGGCTGTTCACTAAGGGCCTGGGCCAGCGCGACTTCGGCTAGATACTGACTAGCTGTTAGCTTGGCAAGATTTTTGCTAAGGCCTGGAAAAGATTTTAGAGTTTCCGCCTGGACCAATTTGTCGATGGACTTGCCTTTGACAAACAGCAAATCGTTGACGACAAATAGGCCAGACCGGCCGCCCAGGCTAGATTTGTGTTTGCGAGCACCGGGGGCGATCGCTCTAATTAGCCCATGCTCTTTGGTCAGCACGGTAACTAGCCGGTCCGATTCGCCCATTGGCATTCCTTTGAGGTTGATGCCTGTTGCTTTGTAGGTGCGTTGTTTCATGTCGAGTAAGGACTAGTCTGGTTCTCCCTCGGCTTGCAGCTTGAGTATTTCAGGGCCGCGTGAGGTCCCAAGCCGATTTGCGCCAGCTTCTATGAGGGCGATCGCTTGTTCGGGCGTGCGAATGCCACCAGAGGCTTTGATGCCGATGCGATCGCCCGCTATCTGCCTAAGCAGCTTCACATCTTCTACCGTAGCCCCACCCTGCCAGCCTGTACTGGTCTTCAAAAATGTCACCCCGGCGTCTAGACAAACCTCTGCTGCTAGCCGCTTTTCCGCTGCGGTAAGGATGTTGGTTTCTAAAATGGCCTTCACCGGCTGTCCGGTCAGCTCCACAATGGCCGCAATCTCCTTGTGTAGCTGATTGGTTTCACCCATCTTTAGCCAGCCCAAGTTAATCACCACATCTAGTTCTTCGGCCCCGCTTTCAGCCGCCTCTTGCGCTTCATATAACTTGGTTTTAGACGTGGTTGCGCCACTGGGAAAGCCGATAACCGTGCATACTTTGGGCTGTTTGTTGTGTAATAGCTCTACGGCTAAGGGTACGTGTACGGGGTACACGCAGACAGCGGCGAACCGGTAGGTATCAGCCTGATCGCACAGCTGGCGAATATGATTGGCGCTAGCCGCTGGCGCGAGCAACGTGTGGTCAATAAAAGGAGCTAGATCAATATCAGAGCCGACCGGTGCATTGCTCATGTGAACTCATCAAGTTTTTATGGCACGTTTATATGAAAATACTGAACCTTGACGTTAGGCAGCTCATATAGCCGCTATATGTAAGTAGAGTCACTATAGATAAGGCGTGCTTTCGTTCATTATTCCTGACTTTGACTGAAAGTGCCTGGTCGCTGCCGGATAGGGGCAATCTGGAAATGGCTACCCCTTGGGTGTGGCTACCTCTAGAGACATCTGCTCTTAATCCACTTTTCTATTCGCGCTTTTGCAAAACTGTTTATCCTTAGCTTACTCCCTCTGTTATGACCGTACCGCTCATTTCAGCTATTATCTGCACGCACAACCGCGAGCAGTATCTTGGTGCAGCGATTGACAGTTTGCTGGCGCAGACCCTCGATTGCTACGAATACGAAATTATCGTGGTAGACAACGCTTCTACGGATGCAACGGCTGCGATCGCTAAATCTCGTGCCGATAGCACTGCTAATAACGGTAATGATAGTAATCCTGAAGTTCGCTACATTTACGAGCCGACATTGGGCCTATCGGTAGCCCGTAACCGGGGTGCCAAAGAGGCGCGTGGTCAGATCCTAGCCTATTTAGATGACGATGCTGAAGCCAGTGTTGAGTGGTTATCCGAACTGCTGATGGTGTTTGAGGCGAATGAAAGCATTGCGATCGCTGGTGGAAAAGTCACCCTAATTTGGCCACCTGACGCTCAGCCCCCTCGCTGGCTGTCAGACGATCTTTCTAGCAGCCTAGGTGCCTACGATCTAGGTGATGAGCTTACCTACATTCAGCGGCCTTCGCTCACCCCGCGCGGTCTCAACTATGCTGTTCGCAAATCATTCTTACAGGCAGTCGGCGGTTTCGACACCCATCTAGGCCGAGTGGGCAAAAACCTACTTTCCAACGAAGAGCAGCAGCTTACTCGTCTTGCCTTAGAGCGCAACCAGCAGGTCGCCTATGTACCTACTGCCCTTGCGGCTCACAACGTGGCTCCGGCCCGGATGAAACCCGGCTGGTTCCTCAGTCGCAGCTGGTGGCAAGGCATTAGCGAGAGCTACCGAGAGCAAGCTAGCGGCAGTACCGGTCTTTGGCAGCTCAGAGGCGGTGGCGAGAGACTAATCCGCGGTCTGTACAAAGCCCTCAAATATATCCATTCGCCCTCGCAGCGCTTCGAAAACTTCGCCTATGCCTACGGCCAAATCGCCTACTTAGGCAGCGTCATTCGCCACCTGACGCGACGACAGAAACCTCAATCCGTGGTCTGATTGCTCGCACTCCGCTTTGCCTAATATCGCTCTGTCTATCGTCACCCTGTCTATCGTTACAGTATCTATCGTCACAATGCTCATCGTCACAAGACGTCTTGCCACCACAGCACGTCTCGTCAAACTCCCCTCTTGCCTTTAAACCTATTCACCTCCTTCGCTATGACACCTGCATCCATTCCCGTTTCCGTCCTAATTCCTGCTAAAAACGAGGAAGAGAACCTACCCGCTTGTTTAGCGAGCTTAGTACAGGCCGATGAAGTGTTTGTAGTCGACTCGCATAGCGAGGATCGCTCGATCGAAATATCAGAAAGCCTTGGTGCGAAAGTCGTTCAGTTCGACTTCAATGGTCGCTGGCCTAAAAAGAAAAACTGGTCTTTAGAGAACCTGCCCTTTCGTAACGAGTGGGTGCTCATCGTAGACTGCGACGAGCGCATCACACCCGAATCTTGGGCTGAAATCGCCGAAAAAATAAAAAATCCAGACCTTGATGGCTACTATATCAACCGCCGCGTCTTTTTCCTGGGCAAATGGATTCGCCACGGCGGCAAGTACCCTGACTGGAACCTAAGGCTATTTCGCCACGCCAAAGGCCGCTACGAAAACCTGAATACCGAAGACATTCAGAACACCGGTGACAACGAGGTGCATGAGCACGTCATGATTCCGCATGAGAAGGTAGGCTACTTAGCGGAAGACATGCTCCACGAAGACTTCCGCGATCTGTATCACTGGCTAGCTCGCCACAACCGCTATTCCAACTGGGAGGCGCGGGTGTACTACAACCTGCTAACCGGCATGGGTGACGACGGTACCATTGGGGCCAACCTGTTCGGCGATGCGGTCCAAAGAAAGCGTTTTCTCAAAAAAATCTGGGTTCGCCTACCCTTCAAGCCTTTCTTGCGCTTTATTCTCTTTTACTTCATTCGATTAGGCTTCCTGGATGGCTATGCAGGCTATGTGTACGGTCGCCTGCTCAGCCAGTACGAATATCATATTGGCGTAAAGCTGTACGAGTTAAAGTTTGGCGGGCGGCTCAACAAGACGGCTGCTGAGAAAGAGCTCAAAAATGTTCTGCCAGTGGAGAAGATCGCAAGGCAGGGAACGTAAGCGTCTAACGTGGCCTTGTCTAGCGTGGCCTTGGATAATGTGACTTTGAACATGGCGTAAACAGTGGATGTATCTTCTCAAAATTCAATAGAAGCCCAAGATTCTGAGAGTCCATGCGTCCAGAGCGTCACTCAGGGTATCACCCAGAGTAGCGCCCAAAGCTCAAATGACTATGGTGACCTCCCTTTTGTCGATCTGCGGCAGTATCACGAACCCGGATACGATGCGGGTGGCTCTCGGCTATTGATGCTGAGCTGGTGGCTAGTGCAGGCGATTTGCTTTCCGCTGTCGCCTCACTTTGCCCATGGATTTCGTCGGCTGCTGCTGCGCTTATTCGGCGCTCAGATTGGTGAAGGGGTTAGAATCCGTCCGACTGCTCGCTTTACCTACCCCTGGAATGTCGAAATTGGCGACTATAGCTGGGTAGGGGACGACGCGGTATTTTATAGCCTGGCACCTATTAAGGTGGGGCGTCACTGCGTAGTTTCGCAAAAGAGCTATCTTTGCACTGGCAGTCACGATATTACCGATTCGCGTTTTGGCCTAACGACTGGCGAGATTGTTGTAGAAAATGGAGCCTGGATCGCGGCAGATTGCTTTGTTGCGCCGTCAGTACGGATAGGGGCTAATGCGGTGATCGCGGCTCGCAGTAGTGTGATGCGCTCTATGCCACCTGGCCAAGTCTGCTGGGGAACACCTTGTAAGCCGAGAAAACCTAGACTGGCAGCGTAGGAAATCAGCGCAAGATCCTACTCGTCGGCAATACTAATTAGATTTGGGAAACTTTGACAACTGGCGCCCGTCTCTATCTATAGAAGTTAGCAAGGTTGCAGCTTTAAGAAATCTGACCGTTGGCTTGAAAGCTATCAGAGACAGTTTCTTAGAGACAGTTTATCAGAGACGTTCTTTGAAAACAGGACCAAGCAGGGAGTCTGAGCAACCTGCTAGCGAATTATCAATCAACAGAATTGACAGATACGGCTAATCGCAAAGTAAGCGAATCTAAGGGTTTATGGTCTACGAAGAGCGGATAGAGGAGATTGACCTTCAGCGCTATTGGCTGGTTTTGAAACGGCGATGGCGTCCGGCGGCTGTGGTGTTTGCCCTGACTGTGCTAGCTGCGTTCGGGGCAGCGACAGCTCAGAAGCCGCTGTGGGTGGCGACAGCTAAACTATTGCTGCGCAATGATCAAACCTCTGAACTGACGGGCGTCGCTAAAGAACTAGGCGATTTGAATTCTCTGAAGTTGACTAGCGATCCCCTAGCAACTCAAGCAGAAATTATCTTCTCACTACCGATTTTAGAGGCAACAATTGCCGCGCTCAATTTGCGTGATGCGGGAGGTGAAGCTATTACGCCGTCAGAATTGGCAGGGGATCTAACGGTAGAGCCGCTAGGCGATACTGACCTGATTGCGATTTCCTACCGTTCGGGGAATGCGGATCTGTCGGCGGCGGTGGTCAATCAAATCATGAGCTCTTACGTTGAGGCGAATATTAACGCACAGCGCTCAGAGGTTATTGCGGCTCGTGAGTTCTTGGAAGAAGAGCTACCTCGAGCCCAGCAAGAAGCTAATAGCCTCAGTGAAGCGCTAAGGCTATTCAATGAAGGCAATGGCATTGTTTCTTTGCCGGAAGAAGCAGGGGCAGCAGTCAGTGCGATCGCCGCGATAGATGAGAAAATTAGTCAGGTTCAGATCAACCTGGTTGAGGCAGACAGCCGTACGTCGCAGCTTTCTAGTCAGCTAGGTATGAGTTCTACAGAAGCTCGCGGCCTAGCGACCCTTACTGAAACGCCGGCTGTGCAGTCGTCTCTAGCTCAGCTGCAAGATACCCGATCAGAGCTAGCTGCTGCCCTGACGCGCTATACGCCGCGACACCCTACGGTGCGATCGCTACAAAGACAAGAGCAAGCTGCGATTAGCGTTTTACAAAACCGCGTTGCTGAAGTTGTCGGGCCACAAGCTTCTGTGGGTCTGCTAGGGATGAGCCAAATTGATAGAAACCTCGCTGACCAGCTAGTGCAATCTGAGCTCAATCGGGCGAGTTCCTACAATCAGCTAGCGACGCTAGTTGCCACGCGAGATGCCTACCGTCAGCAGGGAGAGGAGTTCCCTCGATTGAGACAGACGCAGACGGAGCTGGTTCAGCGTCGTGATACAGCTGAGGCCGCGCTAGAGAACCTGCGTCTGAGACTGCAAGAAGTGTCGCTAGCTGAAAAGCAGATTGTCGGCAGCGCTAGGGTGGTAGAGCGAGCAGTCCCGCCGCAGATGGCGACGGCAGAAGAAAAGACGAAGTATTTACTAGCAGGTGCTGTCGTTGGTGCTTTTCTAGGTATTGCAACCGCCTTTTTCCTCGACCTGATTGATCGCTCTCTAAAGACTGTAAAAGACGGCGAAAAGATTTTTGGCTATGTGCTGCTTGGTGTGATTCCTCGGTTCGAGCTAGGTAGAGAGCCGATGCTAGAGGCAACGTCTGAAGAGGATGGTTTGCCTTCTCGTCGAATTGTGACGCTTTCTGGCAACTATCCGCTACTGTCAGGTGCCTATCAGATGCTGCAGGCTAACTTGCGCTTCATCAGCTCGGATCAAAGGCTCAAGGTGCTAGTGATGACGAGTTCGGTTGCTGGTGAAGGTAGATCTGAGGTCTGTGCGAATTTAGCAGCGGCAGTGGCGCAGACAAATCGGCGGGTGCTACTAGTAGATGCGGATATGCGATCGCCTACCCAGCACCACTTATGGAATCTAATTAATTCGATAGGACTAAGCCACGTACTTGTTGGTGAGGGCAGCTTACAAAAAGCGCTTCAGCCGGTGACTGCTAACCTGACTGTACTGACAGCGGGTGTCGTCCCGCCCAACCCGATGGCGCTGCTAGATTCGGAGCGGATGGCCAGTTTGATTGAACGGTTTAAAGAAGAGTTCGACTACATCATATTTGATACGCCTTCGCTATCTGGATCGGCAGATGCGGCGGTACTGGGCAACTTGGCGGACGGTGTGCTGATGATTATGCGACCCCGGCACGTTCCCTACGACCGGGCCCTCGCTGCTAAGAACCTGCTCGCTCGCTCGGGTGCGCGAGTGCTGGGTATGATTGCTAACGGTGTCGATAGTAAGAATGATTTTGGTGAATATGCCTACGATGCTCGTGAGCTAGCCGATACCGCTAGCCGAACAGCGCTAGCTGCCAAAGACCGAACTGAAAGAGAGCACTCCGATAGCTTGCAAGCGGCGACCTCTTCGAAACAACCTCGAAATTTTCTTTAAGTCTTCTTATGAGCGTCTCACCGTCAACTATCTCAACGTCATCTATCCCACCGTCAACTATCTCACCACTATCAACGCAGCGTGTCTCTCAGTGGACTGCTTTTACTAGGCGCGCAGTAGGGGCGGTTGCTGGAAGGGCTCTACTAACGACAACGACTTTGTTGCTAGCTATTACCGGCGAGTATGCGATCGCACAAGTTACTAACTCAGTGACCGACCAGCCGAGCGCTCAGCCTGCGTCCATCTTGCCGACACCAGGCTTGATCGATCCGCCGCCCCTAACCTCATCGCTACCTGTTAATAGCTACAGCAACGCAAGCTATGTTTTGGGCGCAGGCGATCAGGTCTCACTTTCTGTAATTGGCTATCCAGAATTTACCGGCACGCTTGCGGTGCTGCCTGATGGCACCGTCAATCTACCGCTGATCGGTCCGCTCAGAGCCAGTGGCCTGACGCCCGATCAGCTAAGCGCTGTACTGACGCAGCAGATGATGGCTTACTTAGTTGATCCAGTCGTTAGCGTTGGTTTAGCGGTGCAGCGCCCTGTAGTCGTGACGGTATCAGGAGCGGTACGTCGTCCGGGTCCTCTACAGCTAAGCGGACTTTCTACCAGTAATGGCACTGTGCTGAATGTCGATGACCTCACCGATCCGAACTTAGACTCCCAGCTAGCGAGTCAGCCGGCAATACCAACGCTTTCATCCGCGGTTTTGCTAGCGGGCGGCGTAACGCGCGACGCGGATATTCGGCAGGTAACGGTTCGTCGGCCACTGGCAAACGGCCAGGTAGAGCAGCTGTCTTTTAATCTGTGGGAAGCAGTCACGGCTGATGTCGGACTGAATGATCTGGCCCTACGTGACGGCGATTCTATTTTTATTCCGATGCTGGTTGATGATGCGATTGATCGGCGAACGGTGGCAAGCTCTAGCCTTGCGCCGAGCACGGTGCGCGTAAAGGTTGTCGGTGAGGTGGTGCGGCCCGGCGAGATTGAGGTACCGCCAGATAGTTCAATCTCGAGTGCAGTCGCGATCGCAGGCGGCCCTACCGAAGATGCTCAGCTAAGAAACGTCAGCCTCGTGCGAGCTGATAGCAGTGGCCAAATTCAGCAAGAAGAGATTGATCTGAGCAGTCTGATTGACAACTATCAGATCGAAGAAGGCGATGTAATCGTTGTTGCTAAGCGCGGCTATCTTTCTGTCGTAGACGGTATTGGGCGGGTGCTCAATCCGTTGAACATCTTCCGGCTGTTGGGTTTTTAATCTGAAAGGAATTACGTTTACAAGCCGCTGATACAGCCGTTGTTGTCTGACTACCCGATGTGAGATGCGAATTGGTGCTATACCCATTAGTAGCCCCGTTTCGTAAGCTTTCTTTTAGAAAGTTCTTTTCATGTCAGATACGCCCGAGCTGACGCCCCCAGATCGAACGTCTTCAGATCGAACGCGCCTAGACCGCTCGCCCTCAGACCAGCGGCCCACCCCACCGCCTCGCCGGCCAGATCGCTGGCTAAGTCTGTTGCTCAAGATCGGCGTTGGGCTTGGAGCCGTTACTGCTGTTGGCGGTATAGTGTTTGTCGTGTGGGGCGATCGCATTGTCACCCAGCTTTTACTTCCTAGAATCGCTAGTAGCGTCGATAAGGCGATCAAGCGACCTACCGAGCTAGGCGATGTAGAAGGCTTTTCCTTTTGGGGTGTACGGCTAGGCAAGACGGTGATTCCCCCAACCGAGACCGACAAAACCTCGATTACGGTTGATGAGATTGAGGTGACGGTTGGGCTGCGATCGCTCATCTTTCAGCAAACGCTAAAATCCAACGTTGTTCTAGTACGGCCTGATGTATCGCTGGTACAGGCAGAAGATGGCGAATGGACAGATCTAAGACTGCCGGAAGCCTCTGAAGCAGAGCGGCAGATAAAGCTAGAAATTCAGTCGATTAAGGTTGAGGATGCGCAGCTAACGGCGGTGCCCTACGTAGATCCTGATGCAGAAGAGGGCGCTAAAGCAATTGTCCCCCGGCGGCCTGTTGTCGTAGACAATGCTGATGCTCTAATTGAGTTTTTTGGCGAAGAGGCCCAAGAGATCTCTTTCGATCTAACGGGTGACGTTCGAGAGGGTAGCGAGAGTGATGGCGGCTCTGGAGAGCTCGATGTCAATGGTGAGGCCAATCTTGAACAGCAGGCGATTAAGACAACTGTGCGGGTGAGTGATTTGCCAGCGGCGGGCGTGAATCTGCTGCTGCCCAATTCACTAGGCGTTCGTTCGGGGTTGCTAGACGCTAATCTGATGGCGACAGCCGCCATGAGTGAGGATGGATCGCTAGACAAATCTGCGGTAGACGTAAAAGGAACGGCCCGCTTTCGTGAAGGAGAGTTTTTAGCGCGCGCTTTGCCTGCACCCGTGAGTAATGTTCAAAGCCAGCTTGCGTTTAAAGGGCAATCAGTCACCTTAGAAGACACCAGCCTACAGCTAAACGATATTGCTCTAACGGCAGCAGGCACGGTTGATTGGGAAGACGGGTATGACCTAACAGCGCAAGTTCCAGAGATTGAGGTGGCTAAGGTGCAGGCGCTAGCTGAGGTGGATCTGCCAGTGGATGTGGACGGTGCGTTTCAGCTAGATGTCGCGATCGCAGGTGAGCTAGAGACGCCGACAATAGCGGGACGACTAGCGAGTTTACAGCCTTTATCAATTGACCAGTTAGCGCTAGCGGCGGTGAGCGCCGATTTTGAGCTGAGCGAATACGTCGCGGGCCGCGCTTTGCCGACGCGATTCGATTTGAACGAACTGCGGGCACAGCCTCAGTCCGGCGGGCTGGTTGTCGCTACGGGACAGGCAGATATAACAGAGCTAGAGAATCCAATCTTTCAGCTAGCTGCTGAGGCTGATCTGCCTGCGGATGCGTTTGCCGCGACCTATGGCATTGATCTGCCAGAAGATGTTGTCTTGGGTAACTTGTCTGCCGAGATACAGGTGGGCGGTGATGTGCGATCACCAAGCGCATTTGCTCAATGGCGGCTCTCGGACTCTACTTTTCCGGGCGCTGGCGAGATTACGCTGGCAGATAATTTTGTCGTCGCAGACAACACGCGCCTACAGGTTGCTGGCGGCACTGCTGCTGCCGAAGCTATTTTGCAGCTAGACAGTCTCGATTGGCGAGCAGATGTCGTGGCCGAACAGATTGCGGTTGAGCAATTCACGACGCAAGCACAGGGTTTGCTCAGCGCGGGCGTTGAGGCCTCAGGCAACTTGAACACGCTAGATTTAGAAGCAATTCAAGCGCAGGGAATCGCCTCTGTCGCCGACGCTGAGCTTCGACTCACTGAAACAAGCGAGGCGCTGTTAGATCGCGGTGATTGGATAGCAGATTTTCGCTGGGAGGGCGATCGCATTGCTGTTGAGTCTTTTAGCGCCCCTGGTGTTCAAGCAGACGGCACAATCGGCGTGGACCTAGCGAAGCCTAAGCTAATCGATGCGCTAAATCTGAACGTTGCGTTGAGATCGGTTGATCTACAGCCAATCAATAGCTTTGTGCCGCCAAGCATAGCGAGCTACGGTCAAGTTTCGGGGCTAGCGAGTTTCGACGGTCAGCTCCTCGGCACTCTAGAAAATCCTCAGATAGCGGGTAACGCTAGTCTTAATCGCTTAGCGGCTAATGAGCTGCTGTTTGAGCCTTTGAGCGGCCCGATTGCCTTTTCGTTGGCCTCAGGAGGCCGTGTGGATTTGCGAGGTCAGCAAGATCGGCTGCAAGTCGCGCTTAGAGACACGCCTGGCGAAAGCCTGCCCTACTGGCCAGTGTCCTTTGCTGTGCAAAACCAAGAGTTTGCTGCGACTGGCTATAGTGAGGGTCGTCTGGTTCATGCTGACATCGCTCAATTCCCGCTGGCGGTGCTAGATGTGCGGCCTGCGACCCAATACGGGCTTGGCACAGTCGCTGGCCTGTTGAATGCAAGCGTGGATGTAAATTTGGCTAACTTTAACAGCCCTACTGCCGAAGGCCAGGTGGTGGTTACTCAGCCATCGCTGTTGCCAATTGATGCCGAGCAATTTACGGCTAGCTTTACCTATGCCAACAACACAGCAGCGCTCACCCAAGGAGAGTTGTTGTTTGACGATAGCCGCTATCTTTTAGACGGCAGCGCTGACCTGGATTTCAACAACCTGAAAGACACCCAATATGAGGGAGCGCTAACTGTTGCTGAAGGTCGGATAGAAGACATTGTGCCGATTATCGAACAGCTTGATTTAAGCACAGTTGGATTAGGGGATGCGCCAACACCGCTAGGTTCGGCGGCGGATTTGGCGACTGAGCCGGTGGGCTTACCACCTATCGGCCTTCTACGGAAGCTAGATAGCTTTGCGGCTTTCCTTGCTGCGCACCCGCAGACGGCACCGGGCGAAGGGGAGCGGGTGCTGCCTGCTTTGGATGATCTCAATGGCGAATTTACTGGGGTGATTGCGGTGGCCGGGCGATCGCTGATGCCCTCTGACATAACTGCCGACTTCAATATTAAAGGAGATAGCTGGCAGTGGGGTCAGTACACAGAGCCCAATGAGTTTGCACTGAGCGGCGAGTTTGAACAAAACCGCATCGACATTGAGACCGCCTATGTGAATGCGGGTGAGACACAAATCGATCTGTCTGGCAGTGGCAATCTAGATAAGCTAGAAGGACGACTTACGGTCGACAGCCTGCCCGTAGAAATCGCTGAGCTAATCTATCCTTTGCCCGCCGCTGTGGAGGGCAACATAAATTTGGTAACGACGTTTGACGGCAGCTTGGCGAACCCGATTGCCAAAGGGGAGGCTAGTATCGTCGATACGCAGGTAAACGGATACGCGATAGAACAGGTGGCGGCAGCGTTCGACTACCGAAACGCAGTTTTGAATTTGGATAGTGAAATTGCGATCGCATCCACCGAACCTCCGATCGTAATCACTGGCGATGTTCCCTACGCTCTGCCCTTCGCAAGCGCAGTGCCCTCTACTGACCAGATCGCTCTAAAAGCCGTCATCTCTAACCGTAACTTTGAAGTTGTCAACGCCTTGACAGACGATCAGGTGCAGTGGCAAAGCGGTCAGGGTGAAGTGGTTGTCAACGTCGGCGGCACCCTAGCTCAACCGCTGGTAAACGGTCAAGCTAGCTTTAGAAATGCCGCAGTGAGCAGCTCCCTAGTACGCGACCCGCTCACTGATCTGAACGGAGAGGTGCAGTTCACACTCGACCAGATAAATATTCCGCAGCTACAGGCCAATATTGGTGATGGCAGCCTAGCTGTGGCTGGCAGACTGCCCTTACTCTTATCCGGCCAGTCAATTCTGACCCAAGTCAAGCAGGCGCAAGTCAAGCCCCCGCAGGATACCGATGGGCTATTAATTGCTGTAGAGGCCGTGCCGATTGATTTTGAGAGTACCTTGCAGGCTGTCTTTGAAGGGCAAATGCTAGTGACTGGCGCTGTATTTGCACCGACTATCAGCGGCAATATCGAAATCGATGACGGGCAAGTTCAGGCCAATCAACTGCTTAGCCGAGCCGGAACTTTGAATCTGCCGACTACCGAAGAATTAGAAGAAACTAGCCCGTACCGAGTGGAGTATCTAGGGGATGAAGCAATAGATACAGGGCCAAATGAGAGGCCAGTAGGGATACTAGATCGGCTAACGCTGCAGAACTTTGGGCTGAGCTTTGGCGATCGCCTTGCTATTATCGGCCAGCCTTTCTATAACATCAGCGCCATTGGCAGCCTGACGGTCAACGGGCCCTTAAGTTCACCGCAGCCCGTCGGCACCATTGAACTTAGCTCTGGCTGGATTAATCTGCTTTCAACCCAGTTTCGGCTAGATGCTAATGCGCCCAACACCGCAACGTTTACCCCAGAAGGGGGAATTTATCCTTTTGTTGATGTTGTGATGAAAGCTAGAGTTCAAGATGCTGATGTCACACCCGCACCAGCGGCGGCGGGTGGCTTTGTCAATGCCGACGTTAACGAAGCGATGGTTGAGACGATCGGCGATGTGGAATACGTGAACGTACAGGCTGTGGCTATGGGTCCTGCTAGTGAGTTAGCCGACAACCTTACCTTGACTAGCAATCCTCCTCGTGATGAACGCGAGCTGTTGGCGCTAGTCGGCAGCAATGTCTTTTCTAGCGTGACGAGTGCCTCTCTCACAAATGTGGCCGGGTTCTTGGGCGGCGGTACGTTGGCGACCCTCGGCGATCGCATTGCCAATGTGGTGGGTCTGCGCTCTTTTAGCGTTTTTCCTACCACAGATACTAGCGACGATAGTTCAGTCGGTATTGGCATCGGTGTAGAGGCATCAGCAGCAATCGGCAATCGCTTTAGCGTCAATTTTCTAGAAATTCTCAACAGCAGCAACCCGCCTCAGCTCGGTGTTCAATACCGTTTGACAGACGATTTTGAATTCCGAGGAGCTTCTAATTTAGATAAAACAGAGTTTGAGCTGGAATATCGAATTGAGTTTTGAGAACCCTTCTCCAAGATGGCCTACTCTCCTATAGCTTTCCGCACTTTGTTTCCTTGCACTACGGAAGGCTACAACCCTTATTCTGTAACGCAAAGTGCGTAGCAACTGCACGAATGCATCCGCGCATTGCTATACTTTTCACCTTCTACTCTCTGGGCGACGCTGCGGCGAGACACCCCATGAGATACTCACATTCTTGGGTTGACTCTCATCCTATTTACAGCCGTTCAAATAGCAGTAGCTCGTATAAACTCGTACAGAGAGCTAATCTTTGTCCTGTTCTATGAAAGTTTTAGTGGTCGAAGACGATCCAGGCTTAGCCAAGCGTCTACTGCAATCACTTAGCCAACATCACTATCAAGTTGAAGTGGCCGCCGATGCTAAGGCAGGATTACGGTCGGTCGAGGCGTCTAACTACGACCTCGTTCTATTAGATTTGCTCTTACCTCAGCTAAACGGAATTGATTTTTGCCGACATCTACGGGCGCAGGGCAACGACGTTCCTATTCTAATGATGACCGCAGAAGCCGCTTTAGATAGTAAAGTGATGGGCTTAGATGCTGGGGCAGATGACTATCTAGTCAAGCCGTTAGATTTTGACGAGCTGCTAGCGCGGATGCGAGCGCTGTTGCGGCGGAGCAAGGCGGAGCGCGCTCCTCTATTGGCGTGGGGAGAGGTGCGCCTTGATCCTGGCAGTTATGACGTGTTTGCCTGTGGTCAGTGGCTGCCGGTTACCAGCAAAGAATATGAAATATTAGCGCTGCTGATGCGTAATCCTCACCGGGTTTTTAGCGTAGACGCACTGATCGAGCGGCTTTGGCCGCTTGAGAAACTGCCGTCAGAAAACGCAGTGCGAACCCACATAGAAAGTATGCGGCACAAGCTTAAACAAGCTGGCGTAGCAGTCATGATTGAGACAGTATACGGCTTAGGCTATCGGTTATGTCCTACGTCTTCGTCTCAGCTTTTATCTGGTTCCTCATCTAGCGTTGTATCCGGCTCTGTATCTGCGCCCTCATTGCCGTCTTCCTCTGAACCCTTTCCTCCCGCTGTGTCAGTCGCTGACAGTCCCTCTTCTCAGACTGCTCAGACTGCTCAGACTGCCCCTGATATTGTCTCAACGTCATTTTCAGAGCGTCTTCGAGACATTTGGGAGCGCCATCAGCCTAAATATTTAGCTCTGATTGAGGGCTTGAGCGAAGCTATACCAGTTTTGCGAGCTCAGAAGGCGTCGTCTACAGCAGATTTGGTTGCTAATCAACTGGTGCTGACGCGATCACAAGCTGACATCCACACCTTGAAAGGCGCACTCGGTAGCTTGGGCTTTACCCAGGCGTCTGAGATATCAGCTCAGATAGAGGCACTTTTGCGATCGCAGCTTCCCCTTTCCTCAGCAAAAATCAATCAGCTATCAGCCCTGGTTGAGAATCTTAAGCAGTCCTTACCCTCACCCGTTGAAACGGCATCGTCTGAGACGCCGTCTGTCGACTCGGCAACACTTAAGCCATCGGCGATCGCCTCAGCACAGAACGTTAGGCCAAAACTCCGTACCCAACCTTTGGGCTATCGATCAGACCCAGTCATTTATCAGTGGTTAATCATCGATAGCGACATGCAAGTGACAGAACGGCTACTTCGTAAAGCCTCTCTTGCCGGAATTGCATGCCAAGTAGCTCATACCCCCGAGGAGGCAGAGCGGCTACTAGCGTGGCATATTCCGGCTGTAGTCACCTTTGATCCATGCTGCGCAGCAAACTGGGAAGAAGGGGTTGCCTTTTTAGCCAACTTGATTCGTCAGCACCCATCTTTACCTGTAGTTGTAGCGAGCGATCAAGGCACGCTCAATGCGCGGATTAATGTTGTTCGCTCGGGAGGCTGCACATTCTTGCAAAAGCCTGTTAGCTCAGCGCGAATGCTAGAAACGGTCAATCATCTAATCGCCAAGCCGCAATCGACCGACGCGCGAATCATTGCCTTAGATGACGACCCTCAGATTTTAGAGTGTTTGAAGTATCTGTTAGCACCATGGGGATTTCAGCTGACGCTTCTATCTGATCCTCTGCGGTTTTGGAGCGCGCTAGAGCAAAGCTTTCCAGATCTGCTGATATTAGATATCGAAATGCCCAGCTTTAATGGGTTAGATCTATGCCGAGTCATTCGCAGCGATCCCAAGACTGCGCAAGTTCCTATTTTGTTTTTATCAGCTCATACCGATCCCGACATTGTGCGTCAGGTATTTGAAGCCGGCGCAGACGATTACGTTAGCAAACCAATCGTTGGTCCAGAGCTAATTAGCCGTATCTTGAATCGATTAGAGCGGCTGCGATTTTTCCGAAAGCTGGCAGAGACCGACAGTCTAACGGACCTAAGCTGTCGCCGCCATTCTCTAGATGCCTTGAACCGCTTACTAAAGCTGTCCGTGCGCCAAAATGCATCCCTTTGCCTAGCGCTTCTAGATTTGGACTACTTTAAGCAGGTCAACGACCGCTATGGTCATGATTTGGGCGATCAGGTTTTAAGAACTTTAGGCAGCTATCTGCGTAAGAGCTTTCGGGGTGAAGACGTCGTTGCTCGGTGGGGTGGAGAGGAATTTGTCGTAGGTCTGTACGATGTTTCAGAAGCGATGGCGATAAAGCGTTTGAATGCTCTAAGAGAGACATTCGGTCAGCACCTTTTTCAAACCGGTTCGGGTTCTTCTTTTCAAGTTAGTCTGAGCGGAGGCGTGGCTATATCTCCGGCTGATGGCGCTACTATTCAAACGCTGTATCGCCACGCAGACAAAGCTTTGTATCGCGCTAAAGCAGCCGGTCGAAACCAAATTTGCGCTTTCGGCAGCCAGCTATAGTGAGCTGAGTGACCAGATATTGAGTAACTAGGCATCGAGTAAGCAAGTATCAAACGATCGATTCATAAGTAGCCAGAGCTTGAGTAACCAAAACTTGAATACCCAGAGCCGTAGTAGCCGTTCAAAGGCTGAAATTAGACACCCTTAAAATCTGAAGGAGAGATCTGGATGACAAGACGAGTTTTAGTCATAGAGGACGATGGCGGCGTTCGTGAAATTATCAAAGTCTCTTTGGAGGTGATCGCAGGCTGGACAGTGTGGTTAGCTGCATCTGGAAAAGAAGGCATTGCGATCGCTCAAGCTAAGCATCCTGAGATTATCTTGCTAGACGTTGTTATGCCTGAAGAAGACGGAATCATCGTTTACAAAAAGCTTCGAGCCGATCAATCAACCTGCTCAATTCCGATTATCCTACTGACTGCCAAAGCCAAAGCCAGTGAACGTCAAGCGCTTATGGCACTGGGCATAGACGGTATTATCACTAAACCTTTTCAAGCCAAGACCCTTGCAGCAACTATCGAGCAGATCCTCAAATAGCCCTGCGCCTATAGCCCTGCGTCTATAGCCATGAACCTAGGCAGGCGTAATTCTGGCTATCAACCTCTCCTCTCCACGCCAGTTTTACAAAGCAGGCAGTGGATTTCAGCGCGCCTTATGCACTGCTACCTTTATACTCAATCAGCTGTGCAGGCTTATCTTGCCAGCGATTAATCCAGTACTTGCCTTGCCCAATCGCCTGAGGCACCTTCGAGACGACACAGAAAAACGCATACAAGAGCGACTGCTGAACTGTATCACCTCTTTGTTGACGGGCCTGGCCAATCCTATACATCTGTAGCAGGTAGATCAGCAGCAGCAGCAGCAGCGCCGTACCATGGCTAATGCCAGTTGTTAGGAGAGCGCTACCTGGCAGCACTAATCCCCACAGCCAGCCGCTAACATGGGCTTTGTATTTATATCGCTCGGCAGCTTGCCCATACATATCGCTCCCTTGGGCGACGGCCCATCCCCCGCGAACGGACCGCTTCCACCACTGACCAAACCGGTGCATATCTATGTCGTGCAGGGCCATGTCCGCGTCAATGCACTGAATTTTCCAATCCAACCGACGCAGTCGAATACACAGCTCAGGTTCTTCGCCACAGATCAGCGCTGGGTTGAACCCACCCACAGCTTTGAAGGCGGCTGTGCGCATGAGTGAAATACCGCCGCAGGCACTGGCCTCCCCAACAGGTACGTTCCACTCTAGGTCCGCGAGTCGGTTGTAGGCTGAGGCCTCTGGAAAGCGCTCGCGCAATCGGCCAAAGACAACAGCATGCCGAGGGTGCTGATTGAGGAAGTCGGTTGCGGCGTCTATCCAGCCGGGCAGCAGTTCACAATCTCCATCGATAAACTGTACGCCCTCAACCTGAGGAAATTTGCTAATTAGCCTGGCAAATCCGGCATTGCGAGCGCGAGCACCCGTAAAAGGTACCGACATGTCTAGATTCACAACGTCTACGTTCTGGCGTTCTGCTTCGGCGACACTGCCGTCGGTCGAGCCTGAATCTACATAGATGATCGGTACGCTAGCCGGTAAATGGGCGCGCAGTGACGCCAGACAGTGAACGAGCCGTTCTCCTTCATTGCGGCCAATTGCTACGATGCCAACGTCTATTACGCTGAGGTTACTCATATGCTTTTACAGTTGCTTTTACAGTCTATTATTTTCATCAAGCAGCGCTTCTACAAGCTGGCTAGTGCGAGCCATGTCGTTAAACGTGATGGGGGGAGCTTGGTTTGCGCTGACGGCCTGATATGTTTGGCCTAATAGGTAGTGAAGGCCCTCATAAGGCGTCTTCTGCATCACTTTGTTGCGAAAGTTGCGCGCGCTAGCACCCACAAGCGACCAGCCGTTGACAAAATGGTTTACCAATGGTGATAGTTGCTGACCGCCGCTGCGAGGTTTGACACAGCGCAGATAAGGCTGAAAGAGGTCGGTCTCGGCATAGCCCTCGGTGCCCCGAACGGTGATGGCAAAGCAGTCTGGCGCTGTGTAGCAGCTGAATCGAAGGCGACCATGTGCGCCGCTACTGCTAATGACCAGTGCATCGAGGTCGTCGTACTTAAACAAGTCATCGGCTGCGTGGTTACTCCAGGCGGCGGAAATTCGGTCGAAGTCGATATCAGGCAAAAATTCGAGCAGTAGATAGCTGAGGTGAGTGATGAAGTCGTGAATTACGCCAGCGGGCATGTTGTGGCTGGGGCTTGGCAAATTTTTGTCGGCATAGCGGCCACCGCCGCGTACATTGAGGGCAATCCGGATCTCAACGTCTTGAATGTCGCCGAGGCTACCGTCTGTAATGAGGTCTTTGATCGTGCGAACCGGGCTGTTGAAGCGGTAGTTGTGGTCTTCTATCAAGAGGCGATCGCAGTCTTGTGAAACCTGCCAAAGTGCTTGGAACTCATTGTAGCTAGGGGCAATTGGCTTTTCGCAGATAACATGAGCGCCTGCGTGCAAACAGTCTGTGGCAATTGGAAAGTGTGTCTTGGGAGGGGTCAAAATATGAACTACCTCTGGCCTAGCCTTCTCCAGCATTTCTGCGTAGCTGGTGTAAGCAGCGGCTGCGCCAAAGGCATCAGCCGCATATTTTGCCGCTGCTGGTGATAGGTCACAAACGCCAACAATGTTAGCTAGCTCACTTTCTTGTAAAAAAGAGAGATGCTGCTTAGAAATAACCCCTGTGCCAATCACGGCAGATTTGAGCGCGGCTGTCATATAAAGTATTTTTCCTAAGGTACTTTTGCGGTCTTATACGAACTCGCACATACAATTACAGAAGGGCTGTTGGTAAGAATAGTTCCATAGCAAGTCGAATGTTCATACCAGAAAGAAACGAATGAGCCTAGAAGATACGCGTTTATTGATTGTGGTTGAAGACGGCGACTATCGAGTGCCTCTATCAAGCGTGTTCATGATAGAGCGGTTAGACGAGCAGCTAGCTGACAAAGTAAGTCCGACGGATGTGCATATCCTGACGGCTGCGATGAATTGGGCTTCGCAGATGCAAGCGGTGACCGTTTTTTCTTGCTATTCGTCAGAATCTTACACTGCGTCAACCTATGCGGGAATACAGCTAGCAGCTAGCGGTGTGCTCGCTACAGAGGCTGCTAGAGGTGGCCCGGATGTCAACCATCGGCTGCTTTTACGGGTAGCTGATTTTTGTCCGACCCATATTGTGATGTGTACTCAGTCGCTAGAGGTCTTGACGTGGGCTATACGCCGCAAGATTCGCACAGTCGCCTTGTTCGCTGATTGGCAGGAGCCCTCTGGCCTGTTCGAGAAGTGGCGATACCGGCAGCTGGTGCGCACTTTGAACCACACTTTTGTGAACTGGGTAGGCGGCTATGGCATTCCGCTGTCTAGAAAACTAGCAGACAGCGGTATCGAGCTAGGAAAAATTATTCCTTGGGAGTGGTCTTTGCCACAGCTATCAAACCAGTACTCGCCCAAGACACTGCGCGCACTGCGCGATCGCGACAACTCTATTGAGCTAGTGTGCGTTGGCGAGCTAGATGAACAGACCGGCATGGAAGATGTGCTAAAGGCAGCAATCCACCTGCGTCGCGGTGGCTATAAGGTGAGCGTACAGTTCATTATCGATACGTTGAACCACGCTTCACCGGTTGAGGCAGCCGACATAACTTGGCTAAAAACGCAGGCCCAGGAACTGGATTTGGCTAATTCAATAACGGTATGGACAGGGCTAACGCTAGAACAGATGCTGTCGCAGGTTCGAGTAGCCGACGTAGCTGTGATTCCGCTGCCGCCTGCTCAACCGCTCCAGACTCCGCCACTCGGCGTCGCTTTGGCGATGGCAACCCGCACGCCAATTGTGGCCTGTGACCACGAAAACATAGATAGTCACCTGCTACATGGAGTAAATGCGCTTAGTTTCCCATCAGGCAACTCCAAATCGATGGCCCACAGAATTGAACGAATTATGGGGCAGTCTATGTTGTATGCGCAGCTATCGCAATCGTCAGAAACGGTCCTAGCTAGGATGAAGGTGCCTGCCCTCTGGCAATCACTAGTTGAGGACTGGCTGCGAGATACGCCTTACGATCGGCAGCAGCTAAGTAATTTTGCCCTTTCTTCAGGCCGATATCAGCCAATTGAATCGAGGGACGATTGACTTTAAGAATTGAAAAGACATAAGGCATTTACGCTCAAAAGAACAACTCCTCTACCACGATGACTCTCACAATGCTGCTGTTCGTCGTGTTGGGCGTCGTGAATTGGCCCGGACTAGAGCGGACTTGCGTTCGAATTAGTCTGGTGGCAGCGATGGGGATGATTATCCTATGGCCCTTTGCCTTCATTACCCTGATGGTGATGAGCAACCTAACAGGATCTGTGCTGATGTACCGCGTTACGCTTTACTGGGTGCTGTACATGGTGGTCTTTCTATCTCTACGGATATGGGCGCACCGGTATAGCGCTTTACCTGATGGTTTATCTGAACTAGCCGCTCGTCTGACTAATCAATCATCTGAATGGCTACCTAGCACCACTCTGCCAATAGAGATGTCAGTAGAAATGCTAGCCAAAAAGACGCAAGCTAGCTATTGGCTAGGAACCTTTTACTAAAAGACACCATCTCATAAGATGTCTACGCCTAGCCATCCGCATCAAATTAAACGCATATGCGCCAGTACTTATCTAAGATTTTATACGTCCTATCGGATAAGCGTAAGCAGCTAGCAGTCATGCTTGTTGTCTTTATGGCTGTTTCTGTTTTAGAGGCTTTAGGAATTGGATTGATTGGCCCATTCCTAAGCATTGTTGGCGATCCCAATACCATCAGAAATCATCCGTGGTTAGGCTCTTTAGCCTTGACCTTTGGCCTAGAGAGCGATCAGCAAATCATTATTGTCAGCGCTGTTTTGGTGCTAGGCATATTCTGCTTCAAGTCGGCAGCCTACTTTCTGTGCAAGGTTTATATCTACCGCTTTAGCTATCAATGCAAGCAGGAACTAGAGTCTCGCTTAGTCTATACCTATCTCAATATCTCTTATCTATTTCATCTCAACCGCAACAGCGCTACTTTGATCAACAACCTAGCTTTCGAATCTATTCAGTTCACTTCAAACTGTTTGATTCCGCTGCTAGAGATTGTTGCAAATATGCTGGTCGTGATTCTGTTGTTGGGGCTATTAGCTGCTACAGATCCTGCCTTAGTGATAATGGCTTTAGCGGTACTGCTCCCTATCTTTGGTCTATTTGCCTGGCTCAGTCGTCGCATTAGGCGTTGGGGCCGGATCAAGTCGAATGCCCAAGAGGGGATGATTCGTTCTGTCAACCACGGCCTAGGTGGACTAAAGGAGACTAAAGTTCTTGGGTGCGAGCGCTACTTTGAAACCGACCTACAAACCTATTCGAAGCAGTTTGGTGATGCCTCGACCCAGGTAGAAAGCTTGCAGCTGATGCCCAAAGTTGCCATAGAAACAGCCTTGGTGGTCTTTCTAGTCCTCTTTGTCTTAATCTCTCAGCTGTTTCTAGGTCGCAATCTGCACGATATGACAGCTATTTTGGGAGTGTTCGCGTTGGCCTCTATTCGGATGATTCCCGCATCGAGTCAGACCCTCAATGCGGTAGGCCGAATGCGATCTATGAGCTACGCCTTAGACATGCTCTATAGAGACCTAAAAGAGATAGAGTCGTACGATATGTCCCCCGCTCAGCCGCTATCTGCTACTTCTGCTTCCACGACGTCTCCTATGCCTGGATATAATCAGTCTTCTCAGTCGCGTTCCGCGCCTAGTAGCCAGCTAGTTTGTGCCAGTCAGTTTGAGACATCAGTTAGTCTAAAGAATGTTACGTTCTTTTATCCCGATACAAAAGATCCCGCGATCGCAGATATCTCGCTCGATATTCACAAGGGAGAATCGATTGCCCTTGTTGGCAAATCAGGCTCAGGAAAAACAACCTTAGTAGATATTATATTGGGCTTGTTGCAGCCGTCTTCGGGCGACATTTTGGTTGATGGCCAGTCGGTCTATCGTGACTTACGAGCGTGGCAAAACCTATTGGGCTACATCCCACAGTCGATTTTCCTGACTGATGAGACCATCGCTCAGAATATTGCATTCGGCATTCCAGATGATGAGATTGACTATGATCGGGTCAACATGGCTGTAAAGGCTGCCCAGCTAGAAGATTTGGTAGAGCATCTGCCTGACGGTTTGGAGACAATGGTTGGTGAGCGTGGAATGCGAATTTCTGGCGGACAGCGTCAGCGGGTAGGGATTGCTCGGGCGTTGTACTACGGACGCGAGATTTTGGTGCTAGACGAAGCCACGTCCGCACTTGACTCGGAGACAGAGAAGCTAGTGAGCGATGCGATTAATAGCTTGGCGGGTGACAAGACGCTGATTATTATTGCGCATCGAGTTTCGACGATTGAAAACTGCGATCGCATCTATCGGCTAGATAGTGGGCGGCTACAGCAAGCGGGTACGTACGAGGAAGTCGTTTTAGCTACTACTAGCCACTGAGATGCTAGCCACTGAGATGCTAGCCATTGAGATCTACGGAACTATTTGGCTGACACTCATATCTTATAAGTTAAAGCTGTCCTCATCTGTACAGCCACAGGTTGTCTGAGCTTCGTTTTTTACACTGGTTTTTTCATCAATCATTATCACATCAGGAGCGTTTAATCATGTCAAGGCGATACTTACTTATTAGTCCTTGTCGTGATGAGGTTGCGTACATTCAAACAACAATCAATTCTGTCGTGAATCAGTCTTTGCCACCGGCGAAGTGGGTAATTGTCGATGATGGATCGACAGATGGAACGCGAGAGATCGTCTTAGCGGCTGCGCGGCTGCACTCATTTATTCAGGTTGTGCAAAGAAGCGATCGCGGTAAACGTAGCGTGGGTCCTGGCGTCATCGAAGCCTTTTACACCGGCTATGACACGATTGAGCCGAGCGACTATGACTATATCTGCAAGCTCGATGTTGATCTTGACATTCCGCCTACCTATTTTGAGACGTTAGTTGAAAGGATGGGAGAGCACCCGCGTATCGGAACCTGTAGCGGCAAACCCTATTTCCTGGGCAGATCTGGCGAGTTGGTGAGCGAGCGCTGTGGGGACGAAAATTCGGTTGGCATGACCAAGCTGTACCGGACAGAATGCTTTCGTGAAATTGGTGGTTTTGTCCGTCAGGTGATGTGGGATGGCATTGACGGTCATCGCTGCCGAATGCTGGGTTGGATTGCCTGTAGCTGGGATGATCCTTCCCTGCGTTTCATTCACCTACGACCGATGGGATCTAGTCAGAAAAATATTTTTACCGGCAGAACTCGCCATGGCGCCGGACAGTATTTCATGGGTACAGATTTGCCATACATGACGGCTAGTGCGATCTATCGAATGATGGTTCCTCCCTATGCTGTAGGCGGTGGCATGATGCTCTACGGCTATCTAAAGTCGATGCTGGCTCGGCAAGAACGCTATGGAGACTCAGCCTTCCGGCAGTTTCTACGAGCGTATCAGTGGCAGTGTCTAATTCGAGGGAAGGAAAAAGCAACGCGATCGCTCAACGAAAAGCAGGCTGACCTATGGCAGAGCGCTCACCCGCCAAAGCCTGATCAGGCTGAAAAAAGTTTGAGCCTCGTTTAGTCGCGTTCTATCTATCTACTTACCTTCTGTCTGTTTGTTCAACTCTCTGTTTTATTGAACACTTTTCTATTGAACGCTTTTTATTGAACACTTTATTACGAGCCGCAGGGCTCTGATCATAGGGGAGAATTTCATTGTGAAACTACTGATAACAGGTGCATCCGGCTTTTTAGGTAAGTACGTTGTTGCAGCTGCCCTCCGACAGGGCCACCATGTACGCGCTGTTGTTCGACCGGCGACAGATATTTCTAAGCTGTCTTGGGCGAATCACTCGCAGGTTGAGCGGGTTCGCTTCGATCTGCGGGGGCGGTCCGGGATTGCTGAAGGAGTCGCTGGTGTTGATGCTGTTTTGCACCTGGCAGCCTCAAAAGCTGGTGACTTTTACGCGCAGTTTGGCGGTACTGTTCTGGCAACCGAAAACCTATTGGCTGCTATGGTTCAGTCAGACGTAAAACGCCTAGTTGCAATTAGTACCTTTTCTGTGTACGACTACATCAATATGGAAACGGATTCTTTACTAAACGAGTCTTCTCCCCTCGTAAAGGTATCTGCCTGGCGCGACGAGTATGCGCAAACTAAGCTCTTGCAAGAGCAGCTTGTGCGCGATTTTGAGCGGCAGCAGGGGGGGCTAGTAACCGTTTTGCGTCCCGGTGTGATTTACGGTAAGGACAATCTTTGGACAGCTAGGTTAGGGGCTAGCCTAGGAGAGAGCATCTGGCTGAGGATTGGAGCGTATGCCAAGCTGCCGCTTTCCTATGTAGAGAACTGTGCGGATGCGATTGTGATGGCGGCAGAGCAAGAAGCTGCCATTGGCCAGACTATCAACGTGCTAGATGATAGCTCGCCTACTCAACGCCAGTACGCAAAGGCATTGCGAAAGCAGGTGGCAAGCCCGCCAAAGTTTGTTCCGATGAATTGGACTGTGATGCGACTAGTGGGCGAGCTGGCCTGGGCTGTCAATCAACAGCTTCTGGGGGGGAAGGCAAAGCTGCCGGGTGTGCTAGTTCCTGCCAAGCTGCACGCACGCTTCAAGTCCTTGAACTATAGCAATCAGAAGCTGAAGCAGTGTTTGGGATGGGAGCCCCGATTTGATATGGAAGCAGCGATTTCTCGCAGCCTGGATGATAGCGACCATTTTGCAGTGCCTGTGCCCACGCCCAAGAAAGTCTCTCAGGTGGTGTAGTATGCGAATTGCTTACCTAACAGGAACCTATCCTCGGGCGACAGATACCTTTATTCAACGGGAAGTAGCAGGACTGCGATCGCATCACACAGAGGTTCATACCTTTGCCATCCGCCGCCCAGAAGACAGCCAGATAGTTGGACCAGAGCAAGCGAGTGAGCGAGAAAGTACGTTTTACATTTTGCCTCCCAACGCATTGACTTTGATCAGAGCACATGTATCTTTGCTTGGGCGCAGTCCCTGGCGGTACTTGCGTGCGATCGCCCTGGCACTCAAAACTCGACAGTTAGGTCTTAAAGGTCTCTTCTATCAGCTGTTCTACTTTTTAGAAGCAGGTGTGCTAGCTAATCAAATCCTCAAAAGAGAGATCTCCCATCTGCACAACCACTTTGGTAACAGTAGCTGTTCTGTTGCGATGTTAGCCGCAGCGCTAGGCGGCTTTACCTATAGCTTCACGCTGCACGGTCCGGCGATCTTCTTCGAGCCTCAGCACTGGCGAATTGATGAAAAGATGCAGCGGGCTAGCTTTGTTTCTTGCATCAGTCACTATTGCCGCTCACAGGCTATGGTGTTTGCGCCCTACGAAATTTGGGATCGTCTACAAATTGTTCACTGTGGCGTAGATCCCTCACAGTTTGACCAGGTGGCGCATGAAGGGCTTGGTAGCAGATTGTTGTTTGTGGGTCGTTTAGCCGCGGTGAAAGGTCTACCCGTTTTGCTAGAGAGCTTTGCTGAGATAAAGAAGACGATTCCAGACGCCGTGCTTACCGTAGTTGGTGACGGACCTGATCGGACGATGATAGAGGCCCAATCGGCGGCGCTAGGTCTTGTAGAGCAGGTGAAGTTTGTAGGCTATCAGTCGCAGGCAGCGGTACGAGCATATCTGCAACAGAGCGATGTATTTGTGCTGCCTAGCTTTGCTGAAGGTGTTCCGGTTGTGCTGATGGAAGCCCTGATGTCTGGCGTGCCGGTAGTGGCTACGCAGGTAGCAGGCGTGAGCGAACTAGTGGAAGACGGCGTAAACGGATTTTTGGTACCACCAAGCGATCAGGATGGGTTATGCGATCGCATTCAAGCTCTACTTTTAGACGGCACCCTGCGGCAGCGGTTAGGTGAACAAGGTGCCCTAAAAGTCCGGGCTCAGTTCGACGTTGCAAAAGAGTCAGAGAAGCTAGCGCAGCTGATAGCTACTGTGATTGGTCAAAACGACCCCGTAGAAAATCAGGTTGCTGATAAGCGTGAACCTGTTTTGTCGCCCTAGTTCTACCACTTCGTTGATGAGATTCCTATCGCTACGACCTTCAACTTTGCGCTTTCACCGCTGGCTAGTCAGGTCAATGGCCGTTCTTAACCAGCTTCACCATAAAAAAGCCATCCATATTTTGCTGGTGCGGCCACACCTTTACCCATCCAGATTCAGTGGCCCATAGCCCAAACTCTGGTGAAGGCGGCTCAATTTGCCAGCCGTCATGATTAGCCAAAAACCACTGAATCTGCGCTTCGTTCTCGTCTGGATGTAGCGTACAGGTGGAATACACCATAACGCCACCTGGTTTTAGCCAAGTCGCTACGTGCGTTAATAATTCTCTTTGCAGGGTCACTAGTTTTGCTACAGATTCCGGCGTTTGTCGCCAGCGGGCGTCGGTGTGGCGGTTGAGGGTACCCAGTCCCGAGCAGGGAACATCTAGCAAGACGCGGTCGGCTTTGCCTGCGAAAGTGGGCTGATTCCGGCTATCACACATCAGCGGATGAACAATGCTAGAGCCGTCATCTGAGCTGAGTCGATCGATGTTCTCTTGAATCTTCTTGGTGCGAGAAGAGGTGCGATCGCAGCTCCAAACCGTTCCGCTATCTTCCATCAGCGCCGCCATATGCAGGCTTTTACCACCTGGCGCTGCGCAAGCATCAATCACCGTGTCTCCTGGCTGTGGATCTAGCAGATAGCTCACTAGCTGTGCGCTGCTATCTTGCACCGCCCACCAGCCTTCTGCGTACTGTGGCAGCCGAGCGATCGCGCCGTGATGTGTCTTCAACCGTAGCGCAGAGGGCACGCCCGCGACTGGAACTGCCTCAACATTGTCCGCGGCAAAGATAGCTTGAGCCTCGGCTAGAGACCGCCGCCGTAGATCGACTCGCAGGTCTAAACTCGGCGGCTGATTGAAATATTCACACAGTAGCGCTACCTGATCGCCTGGCAGCATAGATTGCCATACGCGGATGATCCAATCAGGATAGCTGTGAAAAACGCCGAGGCGAGCGGTAGCATCGTCTGGTAGCTTCAGCGGATCGGCTCGCGCAGCGCCATCGGATGTCTTAGACTGCGGAGTGGCTTGCCGGATGTATGCGCGCAGCATGCCATTGACCACTCCGCTTAACTTGCCCAGGCGCTGATCTTTTGCTAACTGCACAGTTGTATCAACAACCGCGTGATTAGGCACCTGGGTAAGATAGCGTAGCTGGTAAAATCCCAGTCTCAAGATTTGGAGCAGATCGGCCTGCTGCTGACTGGCCTGACGTTTACCAAACTGATCGATCAATGCATCAAGCGTGCGCTGTCTACGCACGGAGCCATATACCAGCTCGGTGACTAGGCCTTTATCTTGAGCGCTAAGCTCAAAGCTGCTGAGCTTACGATCAACTACCACATCAGCAAAAGCGCCCCGGTCAACTGCTCGGAGCGCTTCAAAGGCAAGTTGCCTAGCCGACTTTTGTCCCAGCTTCTGCCCAGACTTTTGCCCGGATGATGGCAATCTATCCGGCGGGCGGCTGTTGTTATCGGCTGTACGTATATTGATAGCTAGCTTCTTCCCTTACCTTTGCCCATACCTACGCCACGGGCGGGCATAACTCTCGCTTCTTCGCCGCGTCTTCTCTTATCGCGCCATTCAATGGCCGTTAGATAGACTACGCCTCCAGTCACCACAATCAGCAGCACAAAAGACATGATGGCTAGCACGGCCAATAGTTGGTTTTCTGCTGCTGTACTTAGTAAAGCATCCATATCTCAGCAAGATTGCGTCTTCTTTTAGTTGCCTTAGCCAATTACCCTAGAATTACTTAGGTAAAGGCTCGTTCTTTAAAGTCGTTTTTCCAAAGCCGGTTTTTCTAGAAACCGTTACGGCCCCAAATCACCATAGAGATGGAAAAGGTAAAGCAGGCGAATAAGGAAACCCAGCCGAGTGTCAAAATGTCCATAGTTAAACTTTCAAAGGCAAATTCTTCACCTTCTATCATACGGTAAAGTTAGTCCTCTGTAGGCTACAGCAGGTTACAGCAGGCTACAGCGCTGCGAAAGACGGTGGATTCTAAGTGGATGTCGATGGGGAATGCATAGGGAAAAGGCGTGGTGAGCTCAAAGATGTCTATCGCCGAAGCGCGGCTAGAGTCAATCAAGGCCGGGCTAATCAGTGCAGGCGTAGTGGGTACCGTAGCAGGTTTAATAATGTTCGGCGCTGTCTTGTCTAGCTTTCCGCCACTGCTTCAGCTGTTACCTCACGGTTTATCGTCCTACGGTCTGACCCACAGTCTGCTACCCCGCAGCGCTCTACTAGGCTGTCTGGTAGGCTGGCTGGTAACTATGGCAGTGGCGATCGCGTCTGGCTTTTTCTTTGGCGTTACGTATCGTTACATTGTCAGGCAAGACGATAATCTGCATTTGGGCGGCGGCGCAGTCGGGGCATTTGCGTTTGTGCGATCGCTTGCCCAAATAGAAGCCATCTGGGATGACAGCTTCGCTCCCCTTACCTGGATACTGATTACTGGCGAAAGCTTCCTTTGGTTTGTCGCTGCCCGCTATACCTTAGATTGGGCGATCGCCAATCGGCTGATCAAACCCACTGATTAGGCTGATTGATTGAGCTATGCAGATCAAGCTAAGCAGGCTACAGCTCGAATACCTCAACCTTCTTCTCTGTGCGCTGCATTGATAGATCAATCGCTGAAAACACTTTATTCACAGCCTGGTTACTGGTTAGACAGCGCACGGTCAAAGCTGCTACGCCTGCTCTTGAAATAGATCCGGCAATGGTCGGATCTACGGTGAGTACCTCTTGCCCCGTGACCGACTCAGATACTAAGCCGCCCGGACGAATCACAGTGTATTCTAGGCCGCTTTGGGCTAAGTGTTCTTCAGCCTGCGCTTTTTCTTTTAGCACGGGCCCCAATACTTCTAATACGTTAGGCGGTAGCGCCTGAGCGCTTTCTCCGCTGCCAATTGAGCTAATGAGAATAAAGCGTTTTGCCTTGGCTGCCGCCGCTGCGTCGATCAAATTCTTGTTGCCCACAAAGTCAGCTCGAGTCGTGCCGTCTTCAGGCAGACCCCCGATGGTGCTGATCACCGCCTCAATTGGATAATTACCCATCGCAGATTTCATGGCGTCTGCGTCTAGCGCATCGCCTTCGATTGTCCTAATACCTATGGCAGTGAGGTCAGCCTTGGCGCGATCGCTCCTCAGCAGTGCCACCACCTGGTGCCCATTCACCACTAGCTGCCTAGCCACTTCGCGCCCTACCCCTCGGCTAGCCCCAGCTAGAAAAACAAAAGTCATAAAAACACCATACGAACCCAGCACTTTTTAGTTTCTCAACTGAAGGGCTCTAATGCAAAGAGAATGCAAAAAGAAGCAAAGAGACGCGGCTATTAGAGAAGATTTCGGGTTATCCACACCCTGCAAAACTCGCCAATGAGGGGGGCGAAGTCTGTACAATCAGGGGAAGAAAAGTCAAAAAATTCAGAGCTTCTAATGATTCCAACCGTTATTGAGCAATCGGGTCGCGGCGAACGCGCCTTTGATATCTACTCGCGCTTGCTCAGAGAGCGAATTATCTTTTTGCACGGCCAGGTCACAGATGAATCTATGAACCTGATTGTTGCCCAAATGCTCTTTCTAGAAGCCGAAGATCCTGAGAAAGATATCTATTTGTACATCAACTCTCCAGGCGGCTCGGTCTCTGCCGGATTAGGTCTGTACGACACGATGAATCACATTCGTCCAGATATCGCAACTATTTGTATGGGATTAGCGGCTAGCATGGGCGCGTTTTTGCTCAGCGCTGGAACGAAGGGCAAACGTATGATCTTGCCGAATGGTCGCGTGATGATTCACCAGCCTTCTGGCGGTGCGCAAGGACAGGCGACGGATATTGAAATTCAGGCAAAAGAAATTCTGTACTTAAAGACAATGCTAAATGAGGCCATGGCTAAGCATACAGGCCAACCTTTGGAAAAGATTAAAGAAGATACCGAGCGCGACTTCTTTATGTCTCCCCAAGAGGCGGTAGAGTATGGCCTAGTCGACCAAGTGATTGATCGCCACGCTGTTGGCATTCGCCCTATGCCAGTGAGCTAATGCTGACTGATTTTCAGAAAAGACCAGCCGTTAAGTTACCGGCTGGTCTTTTTTCTTTCTTGACAGCTATATTTCTTGTTCGTAGAAACTAATCGCTTTTGTCAAATGAGCACTCTACAGTGATACTTAAGTTGCTTTCAGCTGTGCCTTTTGTAACGTAGGGAACGCCAGCTTCACCAGAGAGCCGAATTCCGAACTCTAAAGTGACTTTGTCGATGTTGCCGCCTGACATTCCCCTAAAGGCATTGAGGGTTTGGTTTGTGTAAGTGCGAATAGTGCCTTCAATCGCCTTAAAGCTTTGGGCAGCGGCGATCGCACTTTTATTAGCAAGTCCGGTATGGTTACTATCTTGCTCGGACGTGTAGCCTCCTGGCATTCCGTTGAAGCCACGAGAGCCGCTCGGCCATCCGCCTTTTTGCCCACCTCGAACCATCTCTTCAGGTTCGCTATTGGCGAGCGCTGTGTCGGGCGCTGTGTTGATATCTTCTGTCGATTCAACATAGATTTCGGTACCGTCTTCTAGCTGAATAGGAACAAGCTGAGCCATGGGAACTAGGACCTTTTTGGTGTGTGGCAACTGTCTTGGTGCATCAGGGCGTTTGTGAGATGCGATGTGAGATGCGCAATCAATGAAACTTGGTCTAGTCTTCCCATACAGATAGCGATGACATCGGTTTTCCTCACTGTGCAACTTCAATAGCTTTATCTGTAGAATATGAGCAAAGCCTAAGTGGCAACACCTTGCTCCAGATTTTGAGACGCTTTAGCCTCCCCCTCATCCATGACCGATCTATACGCTAGCGAAGAAGCCCAGCAGATTTTGCAAATTGCGATCGCAAAAGAAACTGAATCGGGCGATCTAACCCGTATTCAGCTTGCTGAAATTGCTGCTGAGCTGAATATTGCTCCTGAAACGCTGCTCTCTGCAGAGCGCGAATGGATAGCGCTCAAAAGCGAATCGGGACAGCAGGCGCTATTTAATCAGCAGAAGCGTCAAAAGTTTCAGCATCACCTGATCCGATACGGCATCTTCAACGGTTTTTTGCTGCTGCTCAATCTGCTCGCAGGTGGCTATGGCTTTGCGGCTTTCGTGGCAATCACCTGGGGGGCTGTAGTAGCGTTTCACGGCTGGCGAGCCTATCAGACTTCGGGCTATCGCTATCAGCAAGATTTCGACCATTGGAAGCGACGCCAGCAGGTCAAGCAGTCTGTGCGTAGTCTCTTTAATCGCCTCCTTAGCGCCTAGGTCATTTTCAAGCTTAGGTACCAGGCCAAGCGAAGCTCGCTCAGGAGCCGTAGCGACCGAATTTCCATCTGTGTAGTGAGGGAAAGCGCCGGTTAGCCGTCCATGATGAGAGCACGAAAAAGCAATTATCGCGCGCCTATTGCATATGGACTCTAGACAAGAATGCTTCGGTAGAAGTTCAAAGAGAGGCTTAGCGCAGATCTGCCGAATCTCTAACAAAAGAGGATTTGCGATTGCCCTATCGCTAGCTTGGATCGCGTTGGGCGGCGCAGCCATCTCTCAGTCAACTCAATCAGAACAGAGTGAAGAATCAACAACAACCCAGGTAGATCGGGCGGAAGATAGCGAAACTATGGTGGTTGGGGTTAGTCACCTGCCGCCGTTCGCGATCGCAACCGAAACTGAGAACGATAAAGATTGGGATGGCATTGGCGTTCACTTGTGGCGCGAAGTTGCTGAAGATCTCGATATTCAGTATGAATGGAAAGAAATAGCACCATCAGAAGCCATTCAACAGGTACAAAATGGCACTATAGATCTCGCGATTACAGCCGCTGCTACCGCGCAGGCAGAGCAGCAGGTAGACTTCACTCAGAGCTACTACGTTTCCTCTATTGGCATCGCCCAAACTGCTCAGCGCAACGTTTGGGATACCGTAAAAGCTGTTTTGACGCCCCGCTTTTTCTGGATATTTCTATGGCTGTCACTATTATTGCTAGCTGTCGGCGCAGTCGTCTGGGTATTTGAGCGCAACGCCGAGAAAGAAAATTTCAATAGCAGTCTAGTGGGGGGTCTTTGGGATAGCTTTTGGTGGTCGGCGGTAACCATGACCAGCCTAGGATATGGCGATAAGGTTCCTAGCACGTTTGGGGGTCGCCTAGTTGCCCTGCTTTGGATGATTGTGGCAATGGGCGTGGCGGCTACTTTAACCGCCTCTATTACGTCTGTACTGACCACTCAGAAAGGTGGTCAGCTAACACAGGTAGCGGCTCTAAAGACGATGACGGTTGGCAGTGTAGAAGGCTCCAATGCAGCGCAAGCTCTAGAAGAACAACAGGTTGATTTTCAGGAGATGGACCAGCCTGAGGCGGGCTTGAGCGCGATCGCAGACGGTAAGATAGACGCTTTTGTAGACGATGCCGATCTACTTCGTTATATTAACCAGAATAGTTTTCAAAATCGACTGGTGGTCGAAGCTACCGGCCTTCAGTCTCGGCGCCACGCATTTGCCCTATCAGAAGGCAATAGCAAACTAGAAACTATCAATGCGCAAGTCATTCAAGAGCAAAGCGATCCAGACTGGCAGCCGCTGCTAGATCGCTTTCTACCCAAAGAGAACTAGAACTAATCGATAAAGAGCCTCTGCCTGCCCTCGGTTATATGACCTGAGCGGGAACCTTCTCTAGCAGCAGCTTAGAGCTTTTCACCTGAGCTGGGATATCGATTGGATAATTACCTGTAAAGCAGGCGGAGCAGAAGCTGTCGACTGCAACACCCGTTTCTTCTAACATGCCTTCCCAACTAAGGTATGCCAGTGAGTCAGCGCCTAGCTGGCTTTCAATCTCTTTGACCGATTTAGTCGCAGCGATTAGCTGGTCTTGATTGTCCGTGTCGATACCGTAAAAGCAAGGATGCGTCACAGGCGGCGAAGAAATTCGCATATGCACTTCAGTTGCACCCGCTGCGTACAGCATTTGCACCAGCTTGCGGCTAGTTGTGCCACGCACGATAGAGTCATCGACAATCAAAATTCGCTTGCCTTCTAGCACGTCACGCATCGGGTTTAGCTTCATGCGAATGCCAGCTTCGCGCATAGCCTGAGTGGGCTGAATGAAGGTACGACCTACATAGCGGTTCTTGATTAGGCCTTCAGCATAGGGAATACCCGAATATTCTGAATAGCCAATCGCAGCCGGTACACCAGAGTCAGGTACCGCCATCACCAAATCAACGTCGGCAGGGGCCTCTTTGGCTAGGCGCTGACCAATGCGCTTGCGATAGCTGTACAAGCTTTCGCCGTGAAAGACGCTATCAGGTCGAGCAAAGTAAATCATTTCAAATACGCAGAGCTTGCGTGTGGCCTGCGTATTCCACTGAATAGATTTCACGCCGCTGCCGTCAATCCAAATCAACTCACCCGGTTCTATATTGCGTAAGTACGTCGCACCAACGATATCGAGCCCACAAGTTTCGGACGCGACGACGTATTTACCTGCGCCATAGCCGCCTTCTTCTGTGGTAACAGGCACCTGATTGCCCATGTAGCCTAGTACTAAGGGGCGAATACCGTGCGGATCGCGGGTCGCTAAAATGCCGCCAGGCGTGCCAACCACCAGACTGAAAGCGCCTTCGCATCGTTTAAAAGCAGCGATCGCGCCCTCAATCCAATTCTTGCCATCGTTTACCGCTTCTGCTAATGCAAACGCAATCAGCTCAGAATCAGACGTTGTGACCAGATTATGGTCGCGCTCTAGCAGCTCATCTCTAAGACTATTTACATTAACGATATTGCCATTGTGCGCCAGAGCTAGCTGACCGAGGCGAGTTTTGACAATCGCCGGCTGAGCATTTGCAGCGTGGCTCGAGCCGGTTGTTGAATAGCGAGTGTGCCCTACCGCTAGCTGACCTGGCATCTGGTAAAGCTTTGCATCGGTGAAGACCTGAGAGACCAAACCCATCCCCTTGTAAGTGTGAATTTTGCCCTGGTCAAACGTTGCTATTCCTGCAGATTCTTGGCCTCGATGCTGAAGTGCGTATAGGCCAAAGTAGGCTAGCCTAGCTACTTCTGCTGCTGGCGCATAGACCCCAAACACCCCACAGGCTTCTTCAGGTTTATCAGGACGGTCCTCATTTTTGAAGGCGGAACTCTCAGATATTACGGCAGAGTCGGGGGATGGGAACATGCTAAATTCAAACTCCAGTGAAATTGGCTACAAACTTGCGATAGCTATCTGCTTGCAGCTTTATTTACTTCTTCGTTTACTTCTCTGTCAGCAAAAACAGGCATCCGGTGATACTGTTTTGAGCCGCAACGAGAGACTATTCGCACTTTCACAACGACAAAGCCACAATGATAAAGCCGCGATGGCAAAGCGAATATATAAAGAAACCTTAGCTTCTTTAATGTTTTTTTAATCTCCGCTCAAATCCTAGCATTACCTGAAGAATTATTTAGGAGAT
This sequence comes from uncultured cyanobacterium, assembly GCA_963702855.1. Taxonomy (GTDB): domain Bacteria; phylum Cyanobacteriota; class Cyanobacteriia; order Phormidesmidales; family Phormidesmidaceae; genus Phormidesmis. Next base: position 2,078,933 of record OY969765.1, on the reverse strand, counting down.
ATGTTGGACACCTTCGGCATTGCTCGACGGTCTGCTTGAGCATCTTTAGCCGTCTACAGTCAGCGCATTTTCAATGGCATTGCCCCACTGATCTTTCATCACTACAATCGGCAGTGATACCAAATTTGTATGGCGTTCAGTTGCAATTTCTAAGGTGGCGTTGGTCTCGCTCACCGTTCCAATCAGGCCGCAATGGTCAGATAAATTTGCCTGGCAATATTGCTCCCACTCAGATCTAGTATCAGCAGATACAGACACTAGAATGCGAGCACCTCCCTCACCAAATAGCAGCGTATCTGTGCGTAAGTTGCCTTGGGTCAGCGTGATATCCGCCCCTTTTTGCCCACTGATACAGGCTTCGGCTAGCGCGATCGCAATTCCTCCCTCTGCGCAATCGTGAGCAGACACGACCCACCCCTTGCGAATTCCATGCCGACAAGCTGCCTGAACGGCCAGCTCAATATCTACGCGGGTCTTAGGCGGCTGCCCTGCGATCTCTGAGTGGATTACCTTAAGATACTCAGACGCGCCTAGGGTTACCGTACCTTCTCCAGTGGTATCTGTCTTCATTCCCAATAGATAGATTAAATCGCCCGCAGACCGCCAGCCTTGGCCACACACCTTGGCCAGGTCTGGAATCAGACCCACCATACCAACGACCGGCGTAGGGTAGATTGGCTGTGGATTGCCACTACTATCAAGCGTTTCGTTATAAAGAGAGACATTACCACCTGTGACCGGTGTAGAAAACTGGCGGCAGCCCTCAGCAATCCCCCGACAGGCCTCAGCTAGCTGCCAATAGCCAATCGGTTTTTCAGGACTGCCAAAGTTGAGATTATCAGTTACCGCGACGGGTTCTGCGCCAACACAGCTAAGATTGCGGGCGGCTTCGGCCACAGCGGCTAAAGCACCTTCGTAAGGATTGAGATAGACATAGCGAGCATTGCAATCTACGGTGGCCGCAATCCCAGTGTTGGCTGCGGGATTGGGGTCAGCAGGCGCTGGCGGGATCTCGCCTGTCGGGAATCGCAGCCGGATTACTGCTGCATCTGCGCCTCCTGGAAACATCACCGTGTTGTTTTGCACCTGGTGGTCGTACTGCCGGTACACCCACTGCTTGGAGGCAATTGTCGGAGTCGCTAGCAGGCTTAGCAGCACCTGCTCCCAGTCTTTTCCTGCAATTCCTTGATCTGTCGCTTCAGGCAGATCGCTCTCTTGCCACGCCCATGCCTTTTGCGCGTACTCAGGCGGTTCAGCCATGAGTTTGCGCTTATAAATTGGCGTATTGTCCGACAGCGCTGTAGCTGGAATCTCTGCGGCCACGCTGCCCTCGAATAGAATTCGCACAACCGGTTCTGCAATTACCGAGCCCGCCACTACTGCCTGCAAACCCCACCGATGAAAAATATCAATGAGCTCTTGTTCTCGTCCGGCATGGGCGACAAATAGCATCCGCTCCTGCGATTCTGATAGCAAATACTCATAAGGCACCATTCCTGGCTCCCGCTCGGGCACCAAATCGAGATCTAGCTCGATGCCCACACCGCCGTTAGCTGCCATCTCTGCTGTAGAGCAAGTCAGTCCTGCCGCGCCCATATCTTGCGCTGCTGCAACACCGCCTGTCTTAAACGCTTCTAGACAAGCTTCTACCAAGGACTTCTCTAAAAACGGATCGCCCACTTGCACCGCAGGCCGATTAGCTTCCGATTCTTCACTTAGCTCCGCGCTAGCAAAACTAGCACCGCCCATGCCATCACGCCCTGTCGTCGAGCCGACATACAGCACCGGATTCCCAACTCCCACCGCTCCGGACTTGACGATCTCATCAGTCTCCATCAGTCCAATAGCCATAGCGTTGACTAACGGATTGCCGCTGTAGGCTTCATCAAACGACACTTCTCCGCCGATGGTAGGCACGCCAAAGCAATTACCGTAGTGAGCGATTCCAGAAACCACGCCAGTAAAAATTTGCCGAGTACGTGTGTCCTTCAGGTCACCAAAACGGAGTGAGTTCAGCGCGGCGATAGGTCGAGCACCCATTGTGAAAATATCGCGTAAGATGCCACCGACACCTGTCGCGGCACCCTGGAAAGGCTCAATAGCAGAAGGATGGTTGTGGGATTCTATTTTGAAAGCGACCTGCATACCGTTGCCGACATCAATTACACCCGCGTTTTCGCCAGGACCGACAAGAATGCGATCGCCTTCTGTCGGAAACTGACTGAGCAAAGAGCGTGAGTTTTTGTAGCAGCAGTGCTCTGACCACATTACACCAAACATACCTAGCTCAGCTCGATTCGGATGACGGCCCAGTCGGCTGACAATTTCCTCGTACTCCTCAGGCTTAAGTCCTTCTGAAGCAATGTCTTCGGGTGAGCAAGCCTCAGTCGAAGCGGTGGAAGATACCATATGTCTTATTTTATTTATTGGAGGGTGGGGAGTCATCAAGCAGAATCAGCTACTAATTCTATCGCTTCGGTTCTGTTTCGCAGACGCAGCTCGCAGTATATATTGTGAAGAGAACTTAACTGTTTTCTAATAGTTGGGTCAAAACAATTGATTTTTCATAGAGGGTTTTCCATGGCAACCTACAAAGTCACACTCATCAACGAAGATGAAGGCATTAACGAAACCATCGAATGTGCTGATGATGTTTATATCATCGAAGCAGCCGAAGATGCCGGTATTGATCTGCCTGCGTCCTGCCGTGCGGGCTCTTGCTCTAGCTGTACTGGCAAACTAGTTTCCGGTACAGTCAATCAAGAAGACCAGGTCTTTTTGGAAGACGATCAGATGGAAGCGGGCTTCGTGCTTACTTGCGTCGCCTATCCTACTTCTGACTGCACTATCGAGACTCATCAAGAAGACGCGCTGGTATAGGTGACTCTTCAGCTTTCGTAAAACTAGCGAAATAGAACAAGAACGCGGCTATCCCCGTCTTCTGTAAGGCGGGGCATGATAGCGGGCTGGTGGAGCGTAGCGAAATTAGCCATGACTATGATTAGAGATATATGTCTGCAACGTAGAGAGCGGCGCACCGCCAGCAGATCTTAGGTATAGCTGTTTTCCCCAAAGCCCTTTTGCAATAACAGGTCGGACTATACCAGCGAACTCTTTGCCAATAATGCGGCTGGTTGCAGATTTCATACTGCCACATAGCTGTGAGTAGTTGTTGTCAGGATGGATATCTAAGAGCAAATGAACGTGGTCAGGTTCGCTGCCAAACTCTAGCAAAGCGGATCTGTTCTTTGCCAGTACGCGCTCTGAGACCTCTCTTATCCTTTCAGACATGGCAGGGGTCAAAACTTTACGCTGATACTTCACTACAAAATAAGTATGCGCCTGAAGGCTATAAACGCAGTGATTTCCTTTTCTATAATGAGTTACCATCTATGCGACTGAATTGATGTAGTGCGGATATGCTAACACGACGCACCACTTTCAAGCTCTACCCCACGCCCGCGCAAGCTGCGCAGTTGTTTGAATGGCGTCGGCTTCATGCCTATATGTACAACGCTGCATTGTTGAACAGACGGACGCAGTACAAGCAGTTTGAGCACTCAGTCGATTACTTTCGAGCAGCCAAACACAGCAATTCCAAATTCCAAGATACGGACATTGTGAAACGACACGAGTCATGTCTCGTCCATGAGCCAGTGACGCGTCAAGAAGTATTGCTACGAATGGGTTTGGTTGATTTCGACTGATCTAGCATGAAATCCAGCAAGGCCGTCCAACTCTCAAACCACAAGTAGTTGGTGAGCGCCAGGATATCCTGAAAAAAGCCTTGGCGGGTACCGCGAATCTGTCGAATCTGCTGATAGCGCTCATCAGCTAGATGAAGGACAGTATGAAACAAAAAGGCTAATAGGTTTAGGGTCAACAAAAAGGCAGATAGATGCTGCTTGCCATGCCCAAAGTTATGTTCGAGATGATAGCCCTTGGTTTTCAACACATTGTGATTTTCGTTTTCGGTTTTCCAGCGGCAGCGACCCGCAGCAGCGACTTCAATCACAAGCTGCCCGGTGAGGTGATGGTTGGTCACCCAACTGTTACGGTAGAGGACTTTCCCATCTGAAATGCGCGTTACCGTCAGCTCACACCAGTTTACTGATAGCGCAGGAGCCTCGGCTCGCATCGGCACGTCATTGAGATAACGATACTGCCAAACTTCATCGGTCTTGCCCCGGCGCTGCTGCCGCTGCATCGTCTTTACCTTGCCATGAGACGCCTGAAACGCTATCCAGTCGTAAAGTGCCGGGTGCGATTCGGGTAAACACACAAAGATAAAATTAAAACCCTGGGCTAAGACCGCTTCACACATTGGCTGACGACTAAAAAGGTCGTCTCCGAGCAGCGTCACCGCTTGATTGACAAATATCTTTGCCGCTGACGCTATCCATCGTTTGGCGGCAGCTTGCTCACAGTCCTGCTTCGCATGGCCATCTTGAGGCGTAATCATCTCAGGTGGCAAGGAGATTACCGCCGACTGCGCAGGCGAGACAATCACAGGCAATATCGCTTTGTGAGAGTAGGTGACTTGGCCGCTGCGTGAGGTTCGTTTTGAGCAGCAGGGGCAGCTAATGTTATGGGAGCTGTAGTAGTCAGTGCCATCTAAGGCTACGAGCAGGTTCCCTCCCAGGGTCTCAAACCCTCGCAAGTAGCCTTGCTGATGAAGCACATGATAGATATTGATGAATATTTGAAACAGGCCCTGGGCCGCTATCTGATCGAGAATATTGCGAATCTGCACAACGCTGGGTATTTTCTCCAGCCCAAACAAACTCTGCGCATTATTGCGACCGTTGCGGCTATCGAGGTGGCGCTGATAGTCTAAAAACGAGGCGCTCTGCATGAAAAAACAGCCGAATGCACCTAAAACCGTATCCCGAATGCTGTAGCTACTGGCATTACTCGGTTTGCGCGGGTCGTCTAGCCCGGCTATCGCACCGTTGAGTTCGCATAACAAACTATCGAAACTGATGCTAGCAGTGGCCATTAGCTGAACGGGTGACGGGACTGTTATGGGAAACTCGTTCGTTCACCTTACGCTATCTCAGCAGTCGTTACTGCTTCTTGCTCAACTCGCATGTTCTTAAGTTGGAATTTGGAACTGCTGAGCCAAACAGTTTGCCAGCGTTCAAGGCGGTATGGCCTGGATTTAAGGCGTTAGGCGGTCATGCTTTGCAGGCGACGTTGAAGCGGGTTGACTTTGCCTATCAGCGGTTCTTTAAGGGACTCGGCGGATATCCGAAGTTCGAGTCTATTGGCCACTACAGCGGCTGGACGTATCCGAGTAAGCAGTCTTGGAAAGCGCTAACTGATGGCAAACACGGACGTCTGAAACTGACAAATCTAGGAGAGATCCAGATGCGCGGTCAGGCTCGTACTTGGGGTAAACCAACAACCTGCACCATTTTGCTAAGAGCGGGAAGATGGTACGCCTCAATCACGGTCAAATGCAAACCAAAGCGGGAAACCGCAGGCGGCAGCATTGGCCTCGATTTGGGTTGCAAAGACGCGGTTACTTTCAGCGATGGGACAAAGGTTGCAAAGCCTGAATTCATAGCTGAAGGTGAGCGAGCGGTGAAAGATGCTAGCAAGGCGAAGCGGCGCAAGCGGGCACCGAACCGTAAGCAGAGCGTGAAAGCCTCAAAGCGCTGGAAGAGAGCGGCAAAACGGGTCGCTCAAAGTCAGCGCAAGGTAACCCAACAGCGTGACTATTGGATGCACCAACTAACCAGCAAAACAGTCAGCCGTAATAGCCTGACTGCTGGCGAGCAACTAACCGTCAAGAACATGACGCGCAAGGCTAAAAAGGGCAGTAAGCGCAAACAGCAAAAGGCAGGGCTTAACCGTTCTATCTTGTCTGTTGGGTTCGCTTCTATCAGCTCGATGATGGCGTATAAGTCGGCAGAGGCAGGCGGTTTCTACTTGGAGTTGCCAACCCTGCAGCTTAAGCCCACTCAGCGCTGTGCGAAATGCTGGGAGCTAACGCCTAAAACACTCAGAGACCGGGTGCACATTTACTCTAATGCTGAGTGCGGTCATACCGAAGACCGTGATATTAATGCCGCCCAAGTCAATTTGATTTGGGCTAGGGGTCAGGAATCGGCCTCTCCAAACGCAGAGTCGGCTAGCTCTATTTCTTGTGGAAGCATGAAGCAACTAGCGGCAGTGAAGCGTCAAAAACTTCGCAACGCAGGGACGGAAACCCCGTCCTCCTGCAAGGCGGGGTAGTTCATCTCTAGTCTCTCAATCGTAGTGTGGGTCGTCTCCTTCAGCCCCGGACAAACAAACCCAGACAAATAAACCCAGACAAACAAAAAGCCCTCGGCAGTGTCCGTATAGGACAAAGGCCGAGGGCTTCTTGTGGAGCAAAAAAGTCTCCGAGGATAATTAGATAACTACCCTCAAAGGGTCTTCTTCACTTCCTTTGCAATCCGTATAGGTAGGAAACCTATGCATTGATGGAAGGAGCAGTGAGCGCTACAGGAGCAGACTCACCAGCCGCTAGGTCTAGCGGGAAGTTGTGAGCGTTGCGCTCGTGCATCACTTCCATACCCAGGTTGGCACGGTTCAGTACGTCTGCCCAGCTACCGATTACTCGACCCTGTGAGTCAATAATCGACTGGTTGAAGTTGAAACCGTTCAAGTTGAACGCCATCGTGGAAATACCCAAAGCGGTAAACCAGATGCCAACTACTGGCCATGCACCCAACAAAAAGTGGAGGCTGCGGCTGTTGTTGAAACTTGCGTACTGGAAGATCAGACGACCGAAGTAGCCGTGGGCTGCAACGATGTTGTAGGTCTCTTCTTCTTGACCAAACTTGTAACCATAGTTCTGTGACTCAGTTTCTGTCGTCTCACGTACCAACGAAGAGGTAACGAGTGAACCGTGCATCGCTGAGAACAAAGAACCACCGAATACACCAGCAACTCCCAACATGTGGAAGGGGTGCATCAAGATGTTGTGCTCTGCCTGGAAGACCAACATGAAGTTGAACGTACCAGAGATACCCAAAGGCATGCCGTCAGAGAATGAGCCTTGACCTAGTGGGTAGATCAAGAAGACTGCGGTTGCCGCTGCTACAGGTGCAGAGTAAGCAACACAGATCCAAGGACGCATACCGAGACGGTAGGATAGCTCCCACTCACGACCCATATAGCAGAAGACGCCGATGAGGAAGTGGAAGATTACTAGCTGGTAAGGACCACCATTGTAAAGCCACTCATCGAGTGAGGCAGCTTCCCAGATGGGGTAGAAGTGAAGGCCAATTGCGTTAGAAGATGGAACAACCGCACCAGAGATGATGTTGTTGCCGTACATCAGAGAACCTGCAACGGGCTCGCGGATGCCGTCGATGTCGACAGGAGGAGCAGCGATGAAGGCGATTACGAAACAGGCAGTGGCAGCGAGTAGTGTCGGGATCATCAAGACGCCGAACCAGCCTACATAGAGGCGGTTGTCGGTGCTTGTAACCCACTGACAGAACTGCTCCCACAAAGAAGCGCTTTCGCGCTGCTGTAGAGTAGTAGTCATTATTATTATTCCGAGTAGTTAGGTACGAATTGGTTGAGCGCTTAAAAAAGCGTTTGTTTCAACCGATATAACTAATATAGCAAATGTAACGGAATGTTTCAAGGCTTTAATGTTGTTTTTATAATATCTGTTTCTAAAGGCATAGAGAGGTATGGAGAACTGTAAATTGCTGTATCCCTCTCATCGCATAGCGCCCATAGTATTTTTCCAGGACATTTCCTTTCGCAGCACCTGTAGTGCTCTTTGCTCAGCGCCAGAGAACAGCTCTGTTGTAATCAGCTCACCGAGTACCTGCTGGGTGAGCTGAGGCGCAAAGGCGCCACCAGACCGCAGCAGATGACCATAATAGGTGAACTGAGGCTTGCCACTAGCTGAGCAATGAAAACTATGGACTTCAGCAATGTCCATTTTGGTAACGGGCGTATTCGCAGGAATAACGACTCTGGGAATACCCTGAATGCCGTAGGTGCGATCGCTCTCCCGCTGCAAACTTCCAACCAAGGCTACACTCAGCAAAACGCAGGTGTCTTGAATTAAGTCGGGCGTAAATACTGGATCAGCCGAACTAGTAAGACGCGGACCGTTGTTGAGAAATGAGGCATTGAACAGTTGAGAATCGTAGACAATTCCGACCGCCCAGTGCCGAGAGCTTTCGAGCTTCACAAATTGGCCAAAGCCGTAATCTTCTGCCTGGGGTGGACTTTCGACGTCACTTGAGGTGTCAAGCTGCACTACGTAGTCACAGTGAGAGTTGGATTTCACTACTTTGCCAAGCTGGCAGTTCGCTAACTTATCCTGAGAGGATTCGGCCTGAGAAGTAGAAAAAACCATTGGTGTCTAGGAAGAACTTGTAAACAGCGCTTTTCAAACGGCATTGGATAATGGCATAAAGATATCTCAGATGTCGTACGCATGTATTAACTTTGACAAGAATTTTGATAGAGAGCAGGTGTCTTGAAGCGCTATAACGATTGCGGGTCCAGTTGCTTTATTTACTATTCGTTTACCAATGGCTGTAGCTTCGCAGACTTGTCCCGAACCGCCAGATGAAAGCTGCGAAAGCTGGCGAAAGCTATAGAGAATTTAAAAGAAATGGAGACAGATGTTAGTCCGTCTCCATTTCCTGATTTACTCTTCTTGATCTACTCCAAGTCGCTCACTCTCAGTCAGACTGAGCGATCGCTCACAAAGGATCTGTTTGTTAGCCCTTTGCTTCTTAAGACATCGCTTGAATGATGTAGTCAAAGTAGGGTGCGGCTTCTTCCGCATCACCTTCGCCCATCAGTGCTAAGGATGCCGTCTTTAGACAGCGAATTGCTTCTACCATGCCAGGAACCGGCACATCAAGCGCGTTGTACATTTCGCGAACGCCAATAAGACCAATGCTTTCAATGGGCTCTTTGTCTCCGGCGAGGATGCTGTAGGTGATAAGACGCAGGTACCAACCATAGTCACGTAGACAAAGGGCCCGCTGTTTCTGCCCGTAGGCGTTGCCGCCTTTAGCGATGAAATCGGGACGGATCTTCCATAGAGCACTACTAGCCTGCTCTACGACCTTCTTCTCATTGTCTGCAAGGGTCTGCGCAATCCGCATCCGCTGATTGCCGGTCTTTAGAAAGTTTTCAATACCCCGGAGTTCGCCGCTAGTAGGATAGCGCAACTCATCATCTGCATTAAGGATTACTTGGCTGACAACAGACATAGTTTTAGATTGCGGTAACTCTATTTGTATAGACAGTTTAGCGACCCTAGGGGGGACAAGGAAAGCAATTCCCTCTATTAATTAACGATTTTGCTGGTACGAGCTTAACCGAAACACTGGTGGTTCGCGACTGAGAAAGCCTTTAAGAAATGTTGCGCGCTCAGCAAAGGTCCGCAATATTGCCGCTTTGGCCCTAAGCAAAGATATTGTTAAAGGAACATATAGCAGGTGCACTCATGCGTCAGGGCATCTATTACATCTATTAGCAGAGTTTTTTGCTTTGCTTGCTAGTGGCTGTAGCTTTGCAAACGCATCTTGAGCAACCGAGCGAAAGCTATAGTTTATCTATCAGAGCGGAAGAAATGCTTCATACTAATAAGCTCACTGCTTATGCTAAGAGTTGCCATGCTGCCATCTTCTGAAAAAACATCTGATGTGGGCGTTGGGCCTTCGTTGAGTTCGCCTGCGCCTTGGCATGAGGCAAAGCCTGCGCCCGAGTGGCGAGAAGGTGACATCATCAAGCTCAAGATTGAGAACTTGAGTAACGGAGGAGATGGGGTAGGACGCTGGGAGGACCGGGTGGTGTTTGTACCGAACACAGTACCCGGCGATGAGATACGCGTAAAGCTAATCAAGGTCAAGGCGACGCACGGATTCGGTAAACCCGCTGGCATTGTTAAACCCTCGTCGCAGCGCGTGCGACCGGCCTGCATTGTGGCTGATAAGTGTGGCGGCTGTCAGTGGCAGCAGGTGAGCTACGAGGCGCAGCTGGCGGCGAAGCACCACTTAGTGGTGGATACACTGTCTCGCGTTGGCAAAATAGAGAATGTGCCAGTCGATCCGGTGCTGGCAGCAGAAGAGCCTCTCGGATACCGGAATAAGGCGACCTATCCGGTGGGGCGATCGCAAACCAATGCCGTCAAAGCTGGTTACTATCGCCAGGGGTCACATCGCTTAGTCAACCTCAACCAATGTCCGGTTCAAGATGATCGTCTAGACCCGCTGCTCGCTGAGGTCAAGCAAGACATTCAATCGCGCGAGTGGAAGATTTACGATGAGCGCACTCACAAAGGGCATATTAAGCATCTTTCACTCCGTATCGGTCGGCGAACGGGGCAAATATTACTAACCCTCGTGAGCCGCTCAGTCAAGCTCAAAGGCATTCATGAGCAGGCGCAGCAGTGGATGGAGCGCTATCCCAATGTTGTTGGCGTTTTGGTCAACCTCAACTGGAAAAAAACCAACGCCATTTTTGGCTTGGAAACTTTCTCTATTGCGGGGCAGGCCTATCTCGAAGAAACGTTTGCAGGCCTGACCTTTCACATTCAGCCCGCTACCTTTTTTCAGGTGAATACCGTGCAGGCAGAACGCCTGCTAGCTGAAATCCAAACCGAGCTAGCGCTTACTGGCGAAGAAACCTTGGTTGATGCCTACTGCGGTGTGGGTACCTTTACGCTGCCTTTAGCCAGGCATGTGAAGCACTGTGTTGGACTAGAATCCTTTACCGAATCGGTTGTGCAGGCACAGGCTAATGCGGCCCTTAACAGCATTGAGAATGTCGGCTTTGGGATCGGTGATGTCGCCACGCTGTTGCCGGAGCTAGAAGTAACACCTGATATTATCCTACTCGATCCGCCGCGTAAGGGCTGTGAGCCTGAAGTCTTGGCGGCCTTGATAGCTATAAAGCCTAAGCGGATCGTATATGTCAGCTGCAATCCTGCAACCTTAGCAAGAGATTTACGCACTCTTTGTGAAGGAGGTGGCTATCGGGTTTCTCGCGTTCAGCCTGCTGACTTTTTCCCTCAAACGTCGCACGTCGAGTGTGCTGTCTTTCTGGTAGCTTAACTGCCAGTGGACTGCTAGCAGATTGCTATTGGACTGCTAGTAGAGCGCCAGTAGAGAAATGTTGACCGTTGAGAGGTTCGCTGATGTTGACTAGTAAAAGAGGTCCCTGTCCGTGAAATTCAGCCAGATCGTTGATGCTCTAGGTGACGAAGTGATCGCGTCGAGCTTGGCTTCTGGTGTGAGTGAAGCCGGTTCATCTGCTGATATTGCTATAGAAGGTCTAGCGGCTATCGATGCTGCTAGCCGTCACGAGTTGAGCTATGTGGAAGGTCCGAAGTTTACCTCCTATGTCGCGACAACCGGGGCGGGCGCGCTGGTATTGCCCGGTGACGAGGCCCTACAGTCTGAGGCGACAAATCGCAATATCGTTTGGGTTAGCGTCAAAAATCCTCGGCTAGTTTTCGCTCGGGTGATCACCTTGTTCTATCAGCCGTACCGGCGCTCGCCGGGTATTCACCCAAGAGCTGTTGTTGATTCAACCGTAACTGTCGGTGAAGCGGTGGCGGTTGGGCCGAATGCGGTTGTCCACGCTGGCGTTACAATTGGCGATCGCGTTTGCATTCACGCCAACGTGGTCATCTACCCAGAAGCTACTATCGGCGCAGATACGGTACTTCATGCCAATAGCGTTATTCATGAGCGATCGCAAATTGGTGCAAACTGCGTTATTCACAGCGGCGCGGCAATTGGCTCGGAAGGCTTCGGATTTGTTCCAACCGCTACCGGCTGGGAGAAAATGCATCAGGCAGGTATCGCTGTCTTAGAAGACGGCGTTGAAATCGGAACTAACTCTACAGTTGATCGCCCTGCTGTCGGCGAAACCCGAATTGGCAAAAACACCAAAATCGACAATCTGGTGCATATTGCCCATGGCTGTCAGGTAGGCGAAGCGGTGGCGATGGCAGGGCAAGTTGGCATGGCTGGTGGCACAATTATTGGCAATCGCGTCATTTTGGCAGGGCAGGTCGGCATTGCTAACCGGGCAAAGATTGGTGATGGTGCGATTGCCTCAGCCCAGGCAGGTATCACTAGCAACGTCGCCCCTGGCAGAATCGTTTCGGGATCGCCCGCTATTCCTCACAAGGTGTTTCTTAAGTCTGCGGCTATCATTCGGCGACTTCCCGATATGGCCAAGTCGATCAAGCAAATTCAGCAGCAGCTCTCTCAGGACTAGCGATTTCGTGGCCGTCATGTTCAGATGACATGTTCAGATGATAGTTAGATGGATACTCAGCTATCAGAATCATGGTTAGCCCTTGTTATTGGGAATACCCGCCTTCACTGGGGATACTTCCATCAGGGTAGGTTCTGCGGTGACTGGCATACCCCCCATCTCACGGCTGATATCGCCATCCGGCTACAGCGCTCCGGATTCCACTCCGAAGCATGGCAGTCTGAAACTGCTGGAATAGGGGCTTTGACACTGTCAGAGCTGTCTGCGTTACCCACCGAGGCACTGCCGTCCCTTTCAAATCTTTGGATAGCTTCTGTCGTGCCGACTCAGAGCGCTTTGTGGCTGCGTGATCAAAAGTCAGCGCGAGCCTCCGCTCAGCTTTCCGCTCAGTTGGTAGAGCCTTCTGCTCGGTCTGTAGAGCCTTTTGCTCAGTTGGTAGAGCCTTCTGCTCAGTTGGTAGAGCGATCGCATATCCCTCTTTCTAACCTCTATCCAACACTCGGAATAGATCGCGCTATCAACTTGCTCGGTGCGGGTAAGCTAGCGGGCTGGCCTACTTTAGTGATAGATGCCGGAACGGCTATCACCCTAACGGCAGGCGTGGACCAGTCAGTATACGGCGGCGCTATTTTGCCAGGAATGCGATTGCAAGGTGAGGCACTTGCACAGAAAACGGCCGTTTTAGGTGACTTTGTGCCGGTTGTGCCGGTAGCTGGGAGCCAGTCATCAAATATAGCGCTGCCCAATCGGTGGGCTGTAGACACGGAAGGTGCGATCGCCAGCGGTCTTGTTTACAGCGTCACAGCCACGCTAGTCGACTACCTGAGCACATGGTGGCAGCAGTTCCCAGCCGGTACGGCCTTTCTTACGGGCGGCGATGCCTTGCTCATACAGCAGTATCTACAGCAAAGAACCCCAGAGATTAGCTCTAGGGTTCGCGTTAATCACAACCTTATGTTCTACGGCATGAATGCCTATCGATTAGGCCTCATCGCAGGGTGCTGATCTCAGCATTGTAAGCACTCTCATTAGTCCCAGACGTTGCTTCGGGCATAGCATTTTCACTATCTAGCTCTTGTAGCGAATTAACCCGGTTGCGCGCATCGGGGTGAGTGCTCAAAAACTCCGGAGGAGATCCTTGGCGCACCAGCTTCTGCATAAAGGTTGCCATACCCGACTGATCGTAGCCCGCACGGCCCATGCTGTAGAAGCCATGACGATCCGCTTCGTATTCGTCGCTGCGGCTGGCCGGGAGCTGAAGGGCAACTTGCGTACCGATGTTAACCAGGCGATCGCGGTTCACGCCTAGTGCACCCGTAACCCCTTGGGCAATTGCTGCTTGACGCATCTGCTGCACCGCATGGCGACCGGCAATATGACCAATCTCATGCCCAATCACCCCAGCGAGTTCAGCCTCGTTGTCTGCTGCGGCTATCAGCCCGGTAGTGACATAGACATAGCCACCCATCGTCGCAAATGCATTAACCGCACTGTCTTCAACGATTTGAAAAGTATAGGGAATGTCGGGGCGATCGCTAACTTCTGCTAGCTGCTGGCCTATGCCGTCAACGTAGGCATTAAGCGCCGAATTTCTGTAGAGCCTAATCTGACGCCCTTCCACGAGCTGACGGTTGATGCCGCCACCCAAATCCACTTCTTGAGCATCCGTCATGCTAGAAAGCTGATATACCCGCACCCCCTGAATAAGCAAGTCCAGCCAACCTGCTTGTGATGGCTGAGCCGTGGCTGTGTTGATACCCACCGCTAGAACAAAGGCGGTTAGAACATAAGCCACCTGACGGTAGACTCTTTTCATCTTAATTTTTAGCAAACTAGTAGCCATAGCTTAGGAATTATGTACTTCTGTGGGTGCTGGACAGCAAGTGATAATTGCGGCAGAGGCAGATCGACGCTACAGGTCAACGCCACATGGATTACACAGAGAGACACTTTCTAGAAGACACTTTTTCTAGGCCTCTTCTGTGTTTAAGGATAGCGATTGTGTGAAGCAGCTATACCCTAAATTGTGACACTTGCGAAATTGAAGCAGTAGAAAGCTGACGCTTGAGACATTCAGCACGTAAAACATTCAGCACGTAGTAGAAAAGCTATATCGAGCACGTGTATAAACACATCTATCGAGATAGTGATTCTTGGAAGCCTATCTCTGAAACATCCCGATAAGTATTCCAATCAAAATTGTACAGAATCCAAAAGACAGATTCTGTACACACAATCCGTGAATGCAGTAAAAGAGATGCAGCAAGCGAGATGTAGTAAGAGCGCTGTGGAAAAAGTGTGGTTAAATACTGTGGTTAATAAGGCATTCAACAAGAGAATTTAACAAGGAAAAGCGATGGCAGTTCTAGACTCTAAAGGTCGACTCTTTGGCAAACTTAGCCTATTAGACCTCGGGGCCGCGTTAGTAATTTTAATGGTGATTGTCGGCATCTTCTTTTATCCCGGTGCGAGCGGCTCGGTTGCTCAAACGAGCGGTGGCAAAGAGGTAGAAGTTGACGTTATCGCTAGGGGACTAACAGTTCTAAACCCAGAAGATTTCCTGACGGAGCTAGCTCAGACCGACACAACAGACATCATTGTGCGCAATCAACCCTATGGTGAAATCGGCGTCAAGGGCGTCGTGTCGCTGCCTCGGAGTGTTGCGGTCCCTCAGCCAGATGGAACGGTCAAATCTTTTCCAGATCCTCGACCGGAGCTAGACTACACGGTTGATATGCTCATCACACTGGGTGGCAGAGCGCAAGTAGTCGACGGTGTTCCCGTGCTTGGCGTACCGGTGAAAGTAGGCACTCCCATCGAGATTGATGGTCCGCAGTATAACTTTAGGGTCTCAACCGTCGCTGTTCGCATACTAGACGAAGCTGCTGAGTGATTCTGCTTAGGGGAAAAGCCGCGGTCTGTTTAGAGGGTTCGTTTAAGCGGCCTTAGAATCCGTGGGCTGGCTCTTGAGCTGACTGTTTTGGAAATCGCCCTGGCGAGTTAGGCTGTCCGCAAGTTTGTCGGCAATGCCTGCTATCCATACTTCGTCTTGCTGGGTGTAGCTACGCGGTGCGTTCGAGCCCAAGATTAAAACGCCTTTATTACCCAACGGCTGGCAGATGAGCCCTTGAGTGTTTTCAGGCAGATAGTTAAACTCAACTCGCCCCGGATAAAGGGCCAAGTTGACTAGATAAACGGGCTTCTGCTTCTCTAAAACGCGTTGCACAATCACCCCTGGTTTCAACGTCTTCTGGTTACCTAGCACGCCGCGCCTAAGGAGTATCTGATGGTCATAGTACACCAGTACGCTTCGAGTTGCTGTGTTTGTGAGCAGTAAATGAGAGGTCCATGCCAGCTCTGTTTGCACGCTTTCAGTCAAGTCTGCAGCTAGCTCGAAGCCTTCTTCCCCGATTAAGTTCACCGACTCTGGCAGCTTGGGCTGAATTTGCTGCCACAAGAGCCCCGTCAAAATGAGCAGAGCGCTGAGGATGACGCCGAGCGCATCTGCTCGAGATTGTGACGCGCTTAGGACGGGTGTTGTAACCCGATTGAGAAAGAGCAGAGTACCGCCTATCGTACCCGTCACGATGGGCAGGCGACGCAGTACTTGGTTTTGATCGGGTCTGGCCATAGGGCTTAATTTAGCGATAGAAAGAAAAAGATCACCACACGACGGCGGTATGTATAGTGTATCTTTGGCAGGAATAAATCTTTGTAGGTAGGGCTTGCTAAAGAAAAGGGTAGTAGCAGTCAAACTGGGGAAACTAGTTACGTTAGCAGGTATCACGGTAGGCTTCCTCGGCGCTTGCTCTAGATCCGGGCAGCCGTCGCAGGCTGACTTCTTTAGCTTGAGCGATGTTGATTTGAGACCGCAGTGGGAATCTACTTGGGTAAAAGAGGCGATCGCTAATGACCCAGCGGCGAAAGCTGTTGTATCGGACTATATTTCAGGGCTAGCTGCTGCTGGATACGAGGCTAGCCAGCAGGGGGTATGGGTTTCTGTAGGGCAGTATCCGGTGGCCAGCAACCAGGGCATGGTGCCGGTGCCAGCAGCGTCGCTAACAAAGATAGCGACCACCCTAGCAGCACTAACCACCTGGGGGCCAAACCACCGCTTTGAGACACTGGTGGGATGGCAGGGACAGTTCGATGCGAGTAGCGGTGTTATTACAGGTGATTTGGTTGTTGAAGGGGGTGGCGATCCGCTGTTTGTGTGGGAAGAAGCGATCGCACTAGGCAACGCTTTGCAGCAGCTAGGTGTTCGCCGAGTCACGGGTAATTTAGTCATTGCCAATAGTTTCAGCATGAATTTTGAAACCAACCCCAGCCTGTCTGGCGCTGATCTAAAACAGGCGCTAAACGCCAGCAGTTGGGAGTATCCACTCGATGTTGCCTATCAAAACTTGCCACCTGGCACACCCGCCCCGCAAATACAAATCGATGGTAGCGTTCAAACCGAGGTCAGCAGTCGCCAGAATAAGGTGAGCGGTTGGCTGCTACGGCATGAGTCTTTGCCGCTAGTGGCTGTTTTGAAAGCCATGAATATCTACAGCAACAATCCGATGGCTGAACAAATCGCGAACGCTGTCGGCGGACCGGACGCTGTTGTCAGTCAAGTAGAGCGCGCTGCTGGGGTTACCTCAGGAGAACTAACGCTAATCAATGGCTCTGGCCTCGGGGAGGCGAACCAGATGTCCCCAAAAGCAGCGGTCATGATGCTGCAGGCAATACAGGATATATTGCGATCGCAAAACTACACTATTTCTGATATCTTTCCAGTCACTGGCTCGGACGGGGGCACAGTCACTAATCGCGGCTTGCCGACCAATTCAGTTGTCAAAACCGGTAGCCTGGCTGTTGTCAGCTCACTGGCGGGCGTACTACCTACTAAAGATAGGGGGCTAGTTTGGTTTTCGCTCATGAACTACGGATCGGGACTAGATGCGTTGCGATCGCGTCAAGACCAAATCGTATCTGCCCTAGCACAGCAGTGGGGAAAATCCGCCGACATTCCACCCGAATTGAAAACAACTGTCGTCATAGGCCGGTCACCCTATCGATTTGGCGACATAGAGCGCAACTTTCCAATACTGTCTCAATAAAGCTAAAGATCTGGCAATAAGGTCCAAGAAGATGAGGCGTCTCTATAGACGCTGCTCTAAAAATCTTCTGGCACGATTTCCGTGATGACTTCACCCGATTCACCACCCTCAATTACCACAGTCCCCGCATCGATATTACCGACGGCTCTTGGTCCCGATATGGCAACCTCAGGATCTGCTGTCTGCTGGTAGCGCACGTTACCATCTGCTTCAATCTGCTGCGTAGCGGTTTGCCAAGTTACACTGTCCGCCGCTAGCTTTGCATTTTTTGCGCCGCCGGCTGCTTGCACATCTCCTGTTAGGTAGATGACCTGCGCCGCCAAATCCATTTTGGCCTGGTTGGCCACCGCCGTGATCTGTCGCGCTGGCTGCTTAATATCTACCGGGCTGTTCATCTCCACCGTTTGGTCGTCTACCTCCCAAACAGCTCGCTCACTGCGTACCATCAGCGGCTGCGTCAACGCCTCTAGCTGCACGCCACCCTCTAACGTCACTCTATTTTCAGCTAGCTCTACCTGCCCAGAAGCACCTGCTATGCGATCGCTGACTACCTCATACGACTTGCTCTCAAACTGCTCTACTTTCAGCGGCTGACTCGCTTCAATTTTCTCTTGCTGCGTAAACCACAGCAGCGACTCAGACTGAAGCATCAGCCAAGGCGTTACCTTACTTTGCGCTATCACACCGCCTATCAGCTCTACCCTATCTTCTGCATTGTTAACTTTCATTAGCCGAGCGACGGCCTTTACTCGAGGATTAAATCCGGTAACAGGTGCTTTGTCTAAAGTAGGCGCTAAAACAGTAGGCGTTGAAACAGTGGGCTCCTCAGGCTCGGAATTAGCCGGCTTAGAATCAGCCGGCTCAGTGTCCGTATCAAAGACATCTGCATCCTCAAATTCTCCCATCACTAGCAGATCTTCCTTAGGAATCCACTTCAGCTTTTCGCCTGTTAGCGTCAGATCATTCTCTTGTCCTGTCGCAATCAAGTTCCCACGCAAGAACAAAGTATTGCCGTTCTGCAAAACCTCACCCTTATCAGCTTCCACTGTATAAATAGCGGCTCCATCTTGGAAAAACTCGCCCTCTAGCTCTATTAGATCCGCTCGCTGCGTATCGGGTGCGTAAGTTACAGACTTTGCCTTTAACCGCCACAGCAGCTTTCCGTCCTCGTCGGGTTGCTCCAAGGTCACAGAACGCAGCGTCAGCTCAGCCTCAATAGCTTCTTGAGGTTCACTGATCGCCAGGTCGTTGCTAGAGAAACAGGCGCGCAGCGCAAAAACGAGCACGACAACTGCCGCGACAACAAATGTCCATCGATACCATTGATTTTTCACAGCCTGCCTGAAGCTCCGCAAAAATTAGCCCTGTTTTATGCTAAGGGTGAGCTGCTTCAGCTTCGTCCATCACAGAAAGGCTAGATAGTGGGCGGTACGTGTAGTTATTGCCGTTAGCGGCGCTGCTAGCGCTCCGAGACGTCTTGCGAATATCGTCTTTGATACTGTCCAAGTCTATATAGCGATCGCAAACATTGATTAGGCTATCGCTAGTCATTGCTCTCAAACTCACGACCTCCACCCGAACGCCTTTGTAGCTAGCTGCATCTACCGCATAAGCCAAGTCACCATCGCCACTCACTAGCACAGCCGTATCGTAGCAACCAACTAACGCCATCATATCGACAGCAATTTCTACATCCAAGTTGGCTTTCTTAGAGCCGTCAGGTAGCTGCACGAGGTCTTTCGCGATGACTCGGTAGCCGTTCCGTCTCATCCATAGCAAAAAACCTTGCTGCTTTTCGTTAGTGCGATCAACACCCGTATAAAAGAACGAGCGGAACAGCCTAGAGCCCGAGGTTAGCCTAGCCAGTAGCTTTGTGTAGTCAATTTCAATACCGAGCTGTAGAGCAGCATAAAACAGGTTAGAACCATCGATAAAGATAGCAACGCGGCCTCTATTTTCTAAAACTTGCTCTGGTGTAAAAACAGCGTCATGACCTAAAGTCTGATGATTGTTTAACATAGTTTTCCAAATTGAAAGTGCTTATGTTTTTAAGAGGGCGGCTTGTCCGGACTTTTAAAGCATGTAGCTCTCGACAGAGAAATGTCATAGAGCAGACGTATACAAAGGCGCTGTTAGATCTGATTTGTTAAAAGGACGAACGTAAATTGAGATTGCTTTTCGTGAGTGTTTTAATGTGACCCTTTTAATAGATATCTCTAACAAAGTATTTGCGCTCAAGGTCTGCTGATAAAGCAGCCTGCTGGTTTCACAACTCGCGATGCTTGGCCTTGCTATCTCTTCTGCTGAGCAGTCTAAGGAGTTACCTACTTGCACACGCTAACAGGTTCGATTGCAGGTGTGTGATTTAGAAAAGAACTTATCATTCTGAACGAAATACCACGACCGTAGCTGTGATATTTTCTCCGTTTTCGGGCAGGCGTTAGAAACAACTCTTACCGTCGCCGAACAGCGAGGTCAGATTTAGAAACCCTGAGCGTTTTTATGGCTGTAAGAACAAAACGTTGAGAATGAAGCTGCTTTCTATCAGCTGCTTTCTATAGATAGAACCGTGTCAACATGCTTAGTAAGTCAACTCAATTAAATTGTCTTTATCGAATGTAATTGTCATTCGTAGCCAACAACTGCATTAGGTAGAGATTAGGAGTAGAAACCAGTTTTAAGGCGCACTACGCTACGTAAAATCCGGCACTTGACAATCATACCGTTAAAGTATTTGTCTGCGTAAGAGCTTGGTCTGATTTTAATCTCTTCTCAAGGAATGAGATATTTTGCTTTCGTTTTTGATGCTTTGAGGATTATCTATGCAAATAAATTGCGAATAGACTGGATGATTAGTTAACACACCACGCTCACCTTCCGTATCAAACGCATCTTTCTCTCCATAACGAACCTTGATCTAAATCAATTTGGATTCAAAAGATAAGCTCCAATCCGCGCAATCTAATCGAGCTAATTCACGTATAGCTAAGCTGCTCAACCGTTCGGTAGCTGCAGCGGTCGGCAGTAATGGAGGTCAGTCGATACAGCGGCGGAGAAATCCCGGATGGCAGGCAGATAGTTAGGATTGAGTGAGGGATAAGTGTTGAGGAGCTGTGTTGATGAGACCGATTAGAAAGTCGAGGGTCCGTGTTTAGATAGGCCTGCTAAACTGTGTGAGCGTCGCTCGTGATGCATCGGTGACAAATTGACTGCGGGCTATAGGCGAGTGCTTCAATATTACATGGCAGGTGTGTTCATATTTTGTTACAAATAGAAGTGAACTTTCTGAGCAGGTACTTACCCCAAGCATGTTAGGTGGTCTGTTAGGCTCTCAATCATCCTCAACGGATTTTGGCGAAAATATGCTGAGTTCCGTTGCCCGTCAAGCGATTACGCAATTATTTACCCGAAGTGAGTCTGTTGACGTTTCGGTGCGATGTTCTCCTGCCAGCAAGATCTTGCAGGGTGTCGTCGATAGTTTTCAGATGAAGGGGAAAGGTCTCCTTATCAAAAAAATGTTTGAAGCCGAAGAGATGGAGTTCGAGACGGACGCTGTTTCTTTGGATATGTCGGGTTTAATAGGCGGAAAGATTCGTCTGAAGCAGGCGACTCACGCGATCGCTACGGTCACGATGACCGAATCAGGCATCAATAAGGCTTTTACCGCAGAGCTAGTAGAAAAGCATCTGCGCAATGTCACTAGCGAGGAGGTGACAAGTCTTTCTGGTGGCGATCCGGTTTCATTTCGCGCGGTCCAAATGGAGCTTTTGCCCAATCAGCGTGTCAAGATTTCGGCTAAGACAGACTTACCGAACAAAGAAGATCTGCCCATTCAGCTATCTGCAGAAGTCAGCGTTGAAAGGCGTAGACGGGTGGTCTTTACTAATGTGGAGTTTGAGTCAGAAGGCATCTCAGAAGACATTCAGTGGCTCTCTGAAGCGATGATTCCAGGACTTGTTGGGGTCTTAAACAAAATGGTGGATCTAGAGCGGTTCGATCTAGATGGCGTTTCTCTGCGAGTCAATCAGCTAGAGATAAAAGGCAAAGATCTTTTATTCAATGGCTACGCGGAGATTGAGCACTTCCCAGGCATGTAGTCCCCGGTATATAGTCTCTAGGACGCAGGCTTAGCGCAGGGAAAACTCTGTGGGGTGAGTAGGTGAGTAGGTGAGGTTAGTAGATTTATTCCGCTCTGGTGGGGTGGTAATGTGGCCGCTGCTAGGCTTTTCTATACTGGCGACGACACTAGCATTTGAGCGCGGTCTATTTTGGCTACAGGTGTATCAAAAGCAGGACCGCTTCATCCTACAGGTGCTGGATTTGTACGCTACGAAGCCTCAAGAAGCGATCGCTCGTCTACGTCAGCAGATACAGTTTCCTATTGCTCGCATTTTTTTAGCTGCTCTTACCCTAGATCAAGGCAACCCGGAAGACTTTCGCCTGGCGCTAGAAAGCGCAGCTCAGGGCGAAATGCCCTTCCTTAAGCGATTCAACACAGTATTTGAAACTATTATCGGCGTTGCGCCTTTGCTAGGCCTGCTTGGGACTATTTTAGGGCTGATGGAGTCGTTCTCCTCGCTACGAATTGGTGATGCCGCAGGAGAATCAGCTAGTGAAGTCACAGCCGGCATTGGTACGGCGTTAGTTTCCACGGCAGCAGGGTTGCTCGTTGCGATCGCTACGCTACTGTTCTCCAATCTATTTCTTGGCCTTTACCGCCGACAACGGTCTGCTATTGAAGCATACAGCGGCAGATTAGAACTGCTGTACCGGCAGTACTACCGGCAGTACTTGAAGCGACAAAGTAGTGCCCGGTAACGCTACAAATATTCTGAATTTCACAAGATACTCACAAAATACTTCAATATACACAGGGTTTTGAGACTTGAATATCCGGTTGAGCGTTCGTATTGGAAGTAACATGAAGCTAGTAATCGAAGCTGCTCTGCTTGGCTGGTACCGACGCCGGTTTGCCCGCAGCAATTTTACTTTTGGTAGTCTATTTCTGTAAGCTGTCCTATGCACCAAGCTGGACTAATTTGGGCTGCTAGCACAATTGCCTTTTTCCTTACCGCCGCAACTATCCTGGTTTCTAGCTCCGCGCCAGAACCGGTTCAGGAAAATCAGGCGGCTCATAGCTTGAGCAACCGTCGGGCTACTGGGCACGATTTTCGACGTAGCGGCTTCGGCTCTGACTTAGCGATCGCAGCCCCCTCAACAGTAGCCTCTACAGGTGCTGCCACAGATACTCCTAGCTATAAGCCGTTAGAACGCGTCTATTTAGCTCATCCTTCTAACTATGGCGAGCGCTTCTCTGTCGATGCCAGCGGCAAACCGCTAACCAACCAGTACGTCGTTGTCCTCCACGAGACCGTCGGGTCAGCCGCTAGCGCCCTCAATCTGTTTCAAGTCAACCATACAAACGATAACGACCAGGTTAGCTATCACGCCCTTATCGGCCTAGACGGCACGATTTACTATGTGGTCCCACCAGAGCAAAGAGCTTTTGGAGCAGGGGATTCATCCTTTCAAGGTGCTGCGGGCGAAGAATCGGTCGTGACGAACGCATCGTTTCCAAGCTCAGTCAATAATTTTGCCTACCACGTTTCTCTAGAAACACCGCTAGATGGCCAAAACAACAATAGAGCTAATCACAGCGGCTATACAGATATGCAGTATCGCTCTTTGGCTTGGCTGCTAGCTAGAACGACCGTACCAGACGAACGTATCACCACTCACAAAGCCGTTGACCGATCTGGCTCGCGTGCCGATCCTCGCTCTTTTGATCTTCGGTACCTATTGCAGCTATTACATCAGTATCCAAGCCGAGCTAGTCTCTGACATATTTAATCGTCTGTAACGTGACCGCTTATATTTAATTACTGTCTGTCTGAGGCGTGATGATTTCGAGCGTTAGCGCTTTCCCAAGACGGCTTTGATCTGGTTCTTGAGTTTGTTTTGCAACTGTTGGACGCCAGAAGGTGGTGATGGCCGATTAGCATCGGCATAAGCTTTACCCGCTGGGTCGTTCAGATATCGATAGTATGTCCACAGATCTCGGTAGGGACCGCCTGCTCTCATTGGCGTACCAGCCCAATGTAGATAGCGTAAAGGTCGATCCCCATCAAAGAGGACGTTGCTGCGACGCTCAAAATGGGGTGAGCCGCCCCAGCTACCTGGCTCACCAGGATTGACTTTGACGACGTTCAGCCGCCGAGACATCGTTTTAAGGATTAGGTAGTTCATAATCGGTTGATCGGTCGTGCCGCTCGAGAAGTCGAAGTATTCGCGGTGAGCGGCGCATTCTCGTAACACCTCATAAAGCTGCTCTAGTGTTAGAGCACTTTTGCGCGATCCCCATAGGCCGCTGTTAAAAACGTCTGTTAAGGACTCTGCGTCAAATATATTTTGTTCAGGAACAACATCAGAAAATACGTCTTCTAGACCTCTTTTGTAGTGATAGTCACACCAAATGAAGTCGGCATGTTCTAGGTAGCTAAGGGTGTCTGTAACTGGGGTGAAAAACAGAATGTCTGTATCGATATAGAGAAACTCGTCTAACGGCCCGAACCAGGCTGCGAGCTTACGCATTTTGTTGGGTAAAGCAAGGAAGTCTTTGGGAAATATGCTGCCAATTTCTTGGGTAAGCGCGTCTAGAAAGGGTAGATCTGGAAAAATCTGTACGTTGTACAGCTCGGCTAGGCGCTGGGCAACAATTTGATAATCGTCGTTAAAGGGAATTAGAAAGACGGGGATGTCGGGGTCGTGGAGCCGGAGACTGCTCAGAAGCGCGATCGCATTCTCACTTACTTTGTCGTTAGCTACTATATAAACGCCGCGCATCCTAGGTTATCCTCTCTAATCGTTCTAAAGCCGGTGCTTTAGCTCTGAATTTTTGATTCGGGTTTTGCTCATGTTTTCAGCCCAGGTTCCTCGCTATAGGTGCTATAGTCTGAACCCGTCTAGACAGGCTTGCTTCGACCAGCCTTCTCTAAATCTTCTACAACCTTCAGCATGGTTAGCGTCGTTTCGTAGGCAGATGCCGTGAGCTCATCGCGTTCGCTATCGTCTTGAATGGTGGTCGCATCGCTGAGCAAATTCAAACTGCCTAAAATACCGCTCAGCCTGGACCTAAGCTCGTAGGATGCTTTGGAGATTGCCTGGTCTCTTTCGCCAATCTCTTCGCTACACGTCTCGTCTTTGGCTTTTTCAGAAAACTGGATAGCGCAGAGCTGAGCATAGTAACCGCCTTTGTTTAAAAGCTTCGTATGGGTGCCGGTCTCGACCACGCGACCTTTGTCTAGCACCGCAATCTGATCGGCGTTTTGAACAGTAGAGAGCCGGTGTGCGATCACTAGCGTCGTGCGATCGCGGCTTAGTTCATCAATGGCCCGCTGGACCAGGCGTTCTGAAATAGTATCGAGTGCGCTGGTTGCCTCATCTAAGATCAAAATGTCGGGATCTTGCAAAAGGGCGCGTGCGATCGCTAGTCGCTGGCGCTGACCGCCCGATAGCAGGACGCCGCGATCGCCTATGAGAGTCTCTAACCCCTGCGGTAAATCTTTGATAAATTCATAGGCATTAGCCCGACGAATGGCATCCTCAATTTCTTCATCTGTCGCGTTTGGGCGACCATAGATAAGATTCTCACGTACCGACGCATTGAATAGAAACGTATCTTGGCTAACGATTCCCAACCGTCTGCGAAAGCTAGATAGCTCTACCTCCTTTAGATCGATCCCATCGATTTCAATAGAGCCGCTGTCGGGATCGTAGAACCGAGGCAGCAAATCGGCTAGCGTTGATTTACCTGCGCCTGAAGCGCCAACGAGCGCTAGCGTTGTTCCTTTTCTCAGCTTTAAGTCAACATCGACTAAGACCGGATGATCTGCACCAGGATACCTAAAGGTCAGGTGGTTGAAATGAATACCGTGCTTTAGCTGGCTATATTGACGATGACCATGCACCATGAATGGCTTATCATCGCGGCGCAAGAACTCGCTAACAATCGAAACGCTAGGAATAACATTGGCTAACTGACTGCGAGCAGAATTAAGCTGACCGATAGAGGGTAGCATTCGAAACAGCACTAGCAGGTAGGTCAGCAGAATAGAAGAGAAGGTCTCTATGCGCTCGCCCATGACAAGACGGCCTATAGCTGCAACGCTAATCAGCGCAATAATACTAGAGACCTCGTTCAGTGGCGCAATTCCTGCGAACAAGAGCTGAGAGCGATACTCAGAAATTTCGCGATCAGAAATTAGCTTGCTAATTGTTTTGTATTCAACTTCTTCGTTAGCCGTCGCTTTGACTAGGCGAATGCCCGATAAAATCTCGACAATTCGAGAAGAATAGTCGCGCGAAAGCTGTGAAAGCTCCGCACCAAAGACTTTAGACTGCTTAACTGCGGACTGGTTAATGAGTGCAACTATCCCTAGGGCGAGCGTGGCAATGATGGTGAGCTGCCAGGAGGTCCACAGTAGGAAGCCGATAAAAACTAAGATAGTAATAGCTGCGATCGCTAATCGAGAGAGTGCCCGAATCGCCATCGTAGTTCGGCTCACCTCAATATTCAGGTGATTGATCAGATCGCCTACTTTAGTTTTCGAAAAGTAGGTCAGATCGACATCTAATAGAATACGCAGACCATCCAAGCGCAGCTTTGCTGCTAGCTTGCGGTTCAAACTATTAGAAGTCAGTGAGCCCGCATACGTAGCGGCATTCTTCAAAATGATCAGAGCCACCACGGCGAACGCTAGTGATAGCAGCCGATAGCGTTCGGGAACGCCATCGAACAGCCCTAGAATTCCCTGCAAGACAGCGGGTAGCTGATCAGCAAACTCAGTAGACTGGCCTAGCAGTTCTAATAGAATGGGTACTAGTAGAACGGTACTCACGCCATTAAATAAAGCGCCTGAGAATCCTAGTACAACGGTCAGCACAACCAGCACAGGATATCGAAGCAACGATTTTGAAAGAAGTTGTCTAGAATGCATAACCCTTGTTGGAGTAAGAGACTGGATGGCTGTGACCCGTAGCGACGAGACGGCACAGCACAAGAACTTTGACTTTCGATAGGCGCACTGCTTAAAACGCCCGTAAGATCGTGAGCCGCGACATATAAGCGTAGTTTGGTCATACAAGCTTATGTCAATAACAGCGGCCCGTGATTAGCCCGATATCATGTTTGGTAGAACTCTTTATTTATACAAAGTGCTTTAGCAAATTTCCTAACACTTAACCATATAGACTTGTTCTATGGCGGAACCTGTGCTGCGTGTCGCTAAGCATCCATCTTTCCCAAATAATTTGTCTTGCCTCCTGTCATATTTTTCCTCTCTGTCATGTATCCCTTTTCGCTTAGCAGGGTTTCTAAGCGACGAGCCATTGCCCTCAAGCTGTAATGCTCTACGCATCGCTTTCTAGCTTTCAGGCCCATCTGGGTTGCGCTCTCCCAGTCTGCAAAGATGGCCAATAGCTGTAAGGCAATCTGATCGGGAGATTCTGGATCGACCAGATAGGCGCAATCGGTTAAAATCTCAGGAATATCGCCTACGGTTGTCGAAAGAATGGGCTTAGCCATCGCCATTCCGTCCGTTAGCTTTAGAGGGAACTGGGCTCTAGCGGTTTCGTAGTCTCGCTGGGGGACGACAACAACGTGAGCTGCTGAAACTACTTCAGCCATTGCAGCCATTGGAAATCGCGGCAGTTTGATTAGCCATCTGCCCCAGCGCTCTAATAGCTTGTCTTCATAGCTATCGGGCTTACGACCACCAACGATGACTAGCCGAAAATCAGGCTGATCAAGCTGGTCTAGCGCGATCAAGACGTCTTCTAATCCTTTATGAGGACGGACAGTGCCTGGAAACATCAGCACGCGGTAGCCCGCTAGGCCATATTTTTGACGGCTAAGGGTCGGGTCAAAAGCTTGAGGGTCAAATAGTTCTGTATCTTTACTGTTAGGTAGATAGTACCCATCAAACTTTTGCTGAAGAAACCGGGTGCTAGTCGTTACTGCATCTGCACGACCGGCAAGTGTTTCCATCCATTCGAGGTAAATGGGGTGTTCTGGGTTGTGCAGCGCGCCTTTAGGTAAGAACACATCGCGAGCGAGCTGCCTAGGCTGGGGACGATAGCGCTGTTGCCAGCTCATTTCCCAGTCGTCGATATCAAGCAGCAGTGGACGGCGGGTTGCGATTTTTTTGAGGAGGGCGGTGCCAAAGCTGGTGGGCTTAGGTTTGATGGCGTAGACAAGGTCGGTATTAAGGTTGGACAGGAGGGCTTTGAGGGCGATCGCATACTTCAAAGACCGCTTTGCAGGCACTGCTTGCACATTCAAATTCCCTGGCGGTTCAGGGTATAGCTGCGGCGCAAACTGAGCACCAACTACCGTGACATTGCATCCAATAGCTTGCAGCGCGTTCGCTACTAGGTAAACGCGAGTCGTCCCGCCACCCGCCAAATCTGGCGCGACAACTGATACGCTAGGGCCGCTACCAGACTGAGACGAAGCTTGAGACACGTTCCTTACCTAAGTTAGACCGAAGAGCAGGTGAACCGAAGAGCAGGTGAACCAAGAAACGAGGTTACCGGTAGCCGCAAATAGGATGTAGCCACGCTTTGACCGGCTGTTTAGCGACTGCGATCGCTCCAGCAGAAGAGCTCAGTGCGGCAAGTCGCCAATCATTTCTTTCTTCAACCCTATATGACTCGGATCATGACTCAGATCGATCGGTATCACGCGATGACAATACGCTAGCGTAGACCTGTTAACTACCCTCTAACTCCATTGTTTGCATGTTCTTAAAAGAAGCATAGTTAATCGCCTACAGAACTTCATCCGCACTAACAGATACGCCTAGAAAATTGCACACCCGGCCAACCTTTCTATAAATGTTTCATAAACATTGACTTTCATTCGTGCTATCGGGTGGCAGCTCCAGGCTCAGATTGCCCAGGACCCCCTTACGAAATTCGATAAGTAGCTTACGGGCCGCTTTCTCCTGACTTCCTTGAAACTTGGCGGCTGCTAGCTGAAACAGGTACGTTTCTCCGGTAGTCTCTGCTGGGTCTAGCTCATAGCGACTGATCAGCGCCTGAGTACGACGGTTTGACTGAGCGTCTTGCTGGTCTAGCTGCTTGAGTAGATCGATAAAGGCAGCAGCTACTCGCTGTGTATCGTAGGCAGCCTGGCCGATATCATCACAAATAGCCAACTTCAGCGCTGCTTCTTGATCGCTCAGGTGCGCAGGAATAATACCAGGCGCATCAAGTAGCTCTAACTCATCTGAAATCCGCACCCACCGAAGCTGCCGGGTAACGCCTGCTTTGCGAGCGCTTTCAACAATGCGGCGACGCAGTAACCGGTTGATCAGCGCTGACTTGCCAACGTTAGGAAAGCCAATGACGACAGCGCGGACCGGACGAGTCTGCATGCCTCTATCTCTTCGCCTTTGATTCATAGCCTCTCCAGCCGCCTGCGCCGCTTTGGCTACTTGGCCTACCCCTTTACCCCGGTTGGCATCCGTGTAGTAAGCAGTTTTCCCCTGACGTTTGAACCATTGCTGCCATTGGTCGCGCACCACTGGTGAAACCATATCTACTCGGTTCACCACGAGTACTCTTTTTTTATCGCCTAGCCACTGATCTAAGTCCGGATGCAGCGTTGATAGCGGAATCCTAGCATCGCGAACTTCGAGCACCACATCGACGCGTTTTAGCTGCTCTTGCAGAGCTTTTTCGGCCTTAGCAATGTGGCCTGGATACCATTGAATAGAAGGAAGTGCCATAAATTAACCGCTTACGGCACCACTAACACCGGACAAGGCGCTAGATTAATGACTCGATTGCTGACACTTTCCTCACAGCCGTCTTCAATCAACCCGGTGCCCCGGCAGCCCATCACAATAAGATCGGCGGAGACTTCGTCTGCAACATCACAGATGATAAAAGCAGGGTTTCCTTCACGCTTGACCGTTTCAGCCGCAAAACCACGCTGCTCAAAAACCGTCTTACCTTGAGAGAGTAGCGCAGCTACTGCTTCTGCTGATGTCTGTTCAGGATGGGCAGGGTCGCTATGTTCAGCCGATTCTATGACAGAGAGCACAATAACCTTGGAATTACAGAGCTGCGCCATATCGAGAGCAGCCTGTAAGACTTTTTTGGCGCTAGGGCTAGAGTCAATTGAAATAAGAAGCGTCTTGTACATATTGAGTGAATCTGTTTTTCCTTGTGATGTCTTCTGAGTAATGTCTTCTAACGTTTCTTGCTGTCTTTTAGGATGTCCTCATTTATAGAGAGCATATAGAGGGCCTTCATATTTTCTTTGGGTTTGTTTTAGAAGAGATCACAGACTTCTGTAAACTAGTGAACGCACAGGCAGTTCTACGTACCTTATTCGCTTGTTTGTGTCGGGGTGACGTAGACCCGTCTTAACATAGACACGTTTTATAGTCTTACGCATCTGCCAAAAGCGAACTGTATCAACAGTAGACAAGCTTTGCTCCGCTTTCAGCGCCGATGCACATAAACGTTACATATTTTTTAGGAGAGTATCTTCTGTGGCCAAGAAAGCGCTAGCTGATTTATCTGCGTCCGATGTTGCTGGCAAGCGAGTGCTAGTACGCGCCGACTTCAACGTTCCGCTTGACGACGCAGGCAACATTACTGACGATACCCGTATTCGGGCCGCATTGCCTACTATTCAAGATTTGACGTCAAAAGGCGCAAAAGTTATTTTGGCCAGTCACTTTGGTCGCCCTAAGGGCAAAGTCGTTGAGGGCATGCGTCTGACTCCTGTTGCTGAGCGCCTATCCGAAAAGTTAGGTCAAGCTGTGATCAAATGTGATGACTGTATCGGTGACGAAGTTGCGGCCAAGATCGCCGGTATGGAGAATGGTCAGGTTGCCTTGTTAGAAAATGTTCGTTTCTACGAGGGTGAAACTGATAACGATCCTGAGTTTGCTAAACAGCTTGCAGCCAATGCGGATCTATATGTCAACGATGCGTTTGGTACAGCTCACCGCGCTCATGCGTCGACAGCAGGTGTGACTGAGTATCTCAGTCCAGCGGTGGCTGGTTCTTTGATTGAAAAGGAGCTGAAGTATTTACAGGCGACCGTTGATGATCCTCAGCGTCCGCTAGCGGCGATTGTGGGCGGTTCAAAGGTCTCTTCCAAGATTGGCGTGATTGAAACGCTATTAGATAAAGTCGATAAAATCTTCATCGGCGGCGGTATGATTTTCACCTTCTACAAAGCGCGTGGTATGAACGTTGGCAGTTCTTTGGTGGAAGAGGACAAGCTAGAGCTAGCAACCAAGCTGGAAGCGAAGGCGAAGGAAAAAGGCGTTGATTTTCTGCTGCCCACTGACGTGATTGTGGCTGATAATTTTGCAGCGGATGCTAATACTCAAACGGTGAGTGTTGATGACATTCCCGATGGTTGGATGGGCTTAGATATTGGTCCTGATTCTGTGAAGACTTTCCAGGAGGCTTTGGCTGACTGCAAGAGTGTAATTTGGAACGGACCGATGGGCGTGTTTGAAATGGAGGCGTTCGCAAAGGGCACTACTGGGATTGCGACTACGTTGGCGAGTCTGACTAGTAAGGGCTGTACCACTATCATCGGTGGTGGCGACTCTGTTGCCGCAGTGGAGAAAGCTGGTCTGGCTGACCAGATGAGTCATATTTCTACGGGTGGTGGCGCGAGCTTGGAGCTACTTGAAGGTAAGACGCTTCCGGGTATTGCTGCTTTGGATGATGCTTAGGGTTAAGAAGAAGGCATAGTGTCTTGACGTAGGCGCTGCTTAAATTGGGCGATCGCGATGTAAGCGCTCTACGAGAAACCATGGAAATGAACCATGTGTGGAGATCGTGGAGCGCTTTTGTATTTGCTAGGCTGTATTGATGAGGAGCGTCTGGTTAAATCCGTTTGGCTAAATCTGTGGCTGCGATCGCACATATTCCTGCCTAACAGTTCCTAGGTGAGATGCCTCAATGGGTACCAGCGACTTGATCTGACTACGTTGTCTGCGAGCAGGCAAAAGCGCATTCTTTTAGAGCTATCATTTTTCTAGACCTACCCCTGGCTGATCGTTGACTGAACGTTAAAAGTTCTATCCTAGAAGTGAAAAGCCGTGGCAGAGCAGTTGGGTAGTTCGAAAGGTTTAAACAGTTTAGAAAACATAGAGCAGGTGATTTCGCAGCGCATCCAGCAAAGTGAACAACAGCGAATCACTTTTGCGGAGTTTATGGATGTGGCCCTATATCATCCTCAGTTAGGCTACTATTCCACTCGCCATAGCGCCATTGGCCCGCAGGGCGACTTTGTAACCTCGCCACACATGGGACACGACTTTGGCGAAATGCTAGCAGAGCAGTTTGCAGATATGTGGATGGCCTTGGGACGACCTGATGCTTTTACTGTGATGGAGATAGGAGCGGGGCAGGGCCTAGTGGCCGGAGATGTGATCGCCTACCTTAAAGCCCACTATCCTGACTGCTTTAAGGCTCTGAGCTATATCATCATCGAGAAGTCTGACGCGCTTAGGACAGAGCAGCAAAACCGCCTTAGCCATTGGCAAAAAGCAGGTCTTTCTATTACCTGGCAAGCACTAGAAGATATTTCGCCTAGCTCTATCGTCGGCTGTGTATTCTCCAACGAACTTATCGATGCCTTTCCGGTGCATTGGGTAGAACTGCGCAGCCAACAGCTACAGGAAATGTGGGTTATTTGCGAAGAGCGGGGGCTTTCAACAGCGCTAGGAGATCTCTCAACAGAGGCACTGACAGATTACTTTGAGCACGTCGGTATTGATCTGAGTGCAGGCTATCCTGAAGGCTATCGCACAGAAGTTAATTTAGCGGCGCTCGACTGGTTAGCGCAGGTTGAAGCGATCTTAGAGCGGGGATATGTGCTGACTATTGATTATGGCTATACGGCCCAGCGCTACTACAGTCCAGCGCGCAAAGAGGGTACTTTACAGTGTTACTACCGTCACGCTCATCACAACGATCCGTTTGTTCATATTGGGGAACAGGACATTACTGCCCATGTGAACTTTACAGCCTTACAGAACAAAGGTGACGAGCTAGGCTTACAAACGTTAGGATTCACACAGCAAGGGCTGTTTTTAATGGCTTTGGGATTAGGCGATCGCCTATCGGCTCTTGCTTCTGCCGACCCTCAATCTAAGGAAGAAGCAACTGCCCAAAGTATCCAAAACATCATGATGCGCCGAGATGCCCTACAGCAGCTCATTAGCCCTGTGGGATTAGGCAACTTTGGCGTGTTAATTCAATCCAAGGGTCTTAGCCAAAAAGAAATCGCCAGGCCGCTGAAAGGTCTGACGATTCCACCAATGATTTAGTTGGTCTTGATAGCTTCCGTCGAGCCAGTTTGCCACCGAGCTATTTTGCTAGCTTTTGCCACTGCAGGGCTGAGGACATCAACCTCTATAAAACATTAGAGCGGGCGGAAGATAAACGGATAGCGATAGGCCTTGTCTGGATCGCTGACACTGCTGAGAATCGCGAGCACTGGCATGATAATTTGAACCAAGCCCAACAGCGCAACTAGTGGCAAGCCAATAATCAAAGCCGCTGGAATGATTAGCAGCACGCTATAAAGCCACATATTGAAGTGAAAGTTCAAAGCTTCCTTCGCATTGTCTTTGACGACAGAATCGTCAGAAAGGAACAACAGTGCGAGAGGAACGCCTGCTGAAAGCACTAGCTGACTAATGAAAATAGAGCCGTGAGAGGCGATTGAAAAAAGTTTTCGCTTGTCAGAATCAAAAGTCGTTTCCATTGAAGAAGTCCTCAAAATGCTCCGGGTTTGAGTCAGACAAAATTGCTTTTGTTTGGGCCTTTGGAAAAGCTCCGTGTCCGACCTATTTATATTAGCTGCTGACAGGAAGGGGAGGAATACGGGTGTGTTTCGTAAATACCGTCAGTGGGGTAGCGACGCGCAGTGGATGAATTCTGACAGATAGGCCGATCGGCTCTGCCCTAAGATACGCCCTAAAATAGGAGTAGACCTTTTGAGGAAATGCAGTAGATGCAAATGAAACGATTGGGCCATGTGGCCGTGTGTGTAGAAGATGTAGCCAAGGCAGCCGAGTTTTATAAAAACTTAGGTATGAAGCTGGTTTGGCAAGACAGTGACTGGGCCTATCTAAAGGCGGGCAATGATGGACTAGCGTTGATGAGTCCTGACTACGATCAGGCGGGGCCACATTTTGGATTTGTGTTTAGCGATCGCACAGAAATCGACACCGCTTACGAAAAGCTCAAAGCAGACGGCGTAAAAGTTGGCAAAATCCATGAGCACCGAGATGGTACCGCCTCCTTTTACGGTCGCGATCCGTCTGGAAACTGGTTTGAGTATCTGTATGAGCCAGATGATCTTTTTGATGGTAAAGAAGTTGAACGAAAAGAAGCTGCGTCGTCGGTCGCTCACAACAATCTTTGAAGGTCCCCTTTAAATGCTCCTTTGAAGATGCCCTTCAAGAGTGAATTTTGAGCGAACTTTATTTGAGCAAACCTTAGGGAAAGAGAGCTTTAAGGGCGCGTAAGAACAGTGGTTCTTGGATCGATGATTTTTTTGCCGATTCCAGGAAAGTGAATGGCAAGACAGATCTTGTTGCCCGCTCCAAAAATATGTGTGACCTTACCTTTGCCAAAGGCTTTGTGGTCAACCGGGTCGCCGACTGCCCAATCATTTTCGTGAGTGTTGGGCTTATTTAGATTGGGCTGAGGATTCTTAAGCTTGGCTTGGCGGTTAGTGGTTGTCCAGCGTTCGGGCAGGGCGCTAGGAACGGTGGCCAAAATGTAGTCACGAGGTAGCTCACTCAAGAAGATAGACGGGGTGGAGACCTCTCTCATTTGGCCATAAGTGCGACGCTCGCGGGCGTGAGAGAGGAAGAGCCGGTCCTGGGCGCGAGTGATGCCAACATAGCAGAGGCGTCGTTCTTCTTCGATAGCTGCTGCGTCTTCTAGAGAGCGAAAGCTAGGGAACAGCCCTTGTTCTAGACCGACTAAGAACACAACTGGGAATTCTAGACCCTTGGAAGCGTGAAGCGTCATCAGGGTGACTTTGTTATCCTGGTTATCGTCGTCGTTGTCAGCGTTTAGAGAAGCGTTCGCTAGAAAGGTAAGAAGCGTTGCATCTTCATTTTCTTCTTCAAACTGAACGACCGCGTTGTAAAGCTCTTGAATGTTCTCTATACGGTTTTCATCTTCGTCAGTGCCCTTTGCCTTCAGCGTCTCGATGTAGCCAGTTTGTTCCAAAACATCTTGCACAATAACGGTTGGAGAAACCGTTTCCACTTTTTCTTGCCAGCTACTGACCATCTCTGCGAAGCTGCTTACTTTCTTTCCTGCTCTGCCTGCTAGCGTCTTAACAGAGGTCTCGTCTTTAATAATGTCCCAAAGCGGCACACCTAGCTCATTAGCGGCTTTCTCTAGATTATCTAAAGTGGTTTTGCCAATGCCTCTTCGGGGCGTGTTGATGATGCGTTTGAGACTAACGCTATCGGCAGGATTCACCGCCAGACGCATATAAGCTAAAACGTCTTTGATTTCGCGGCGATCGTAAAAGCGGAGGCCACCGACTAAACGATACGGAACCTCATACCGGTTCAGCACTTCCTCCATAGCCCGAGACTGCACGTTAGTACGGTAGAGAATGGCAAAGTCTTGCCAGCTCAGCTCAGGATTCTTGTTCTCTAAACTGCGGATCTGACTCACCACATACTCAGCTTCCATCACCTCATTATCAGCACGGTGACACAAGATAGAGGCCCCTTCTCCTCGGGTGGCGCGCAGCACTTTGTCTATGCGCTCAGTGTTGTTCTCTATGAGGTGATTGGCAACGTCGAGAATGTTGGAAGTAGAGCGATAGTTTTCTTCTAGTTTGACTAAGGTTTCCGTTTCGTCATCAGAAAGACCGTCGCCAAACTCTTCTTGAAAGCCCATCAAAATCGTGAAGTCAGCGGCTCTAAATGAGTAAATACTTTGGTCTGCATCGCCAACAACAAAGACAGAGCGCTGTGCCCAACCGTCGAATTTTTGACCTTTGCCGTTGGTAGATAAAAGCTGGATAAGGTCGTATTGTGTGCGGTTGGTATCTTGATATTCATCAACCAAAATATGGCGAAAGCGACGATGCCAGTAGTTGAGTACCTGTTCGTTTTGTCGGAAGAGCTGAACGGGAAGGCGGATCAGGTCGTCGAAATCTAGTGCATTGTTTGCAGAGAGTCCTCTTTGGTAATAGCGGTAGACTTCGGCAATGGTCCGGCCTTTAAAGTGAGGATTGTCCTGTTCGTATTCATCAGGCGTAAAGCCCTGGTTTTTGGCATTGCTGATAGCGAAGCGGACAGATCGCGGGTTGAACTTGCGATCATCTAGATTCATTTGGCCGACAACAATACCTTTGACGAGGCTTTGGGCATCTGACTCATCAAAGATAGAGAAGCTTTTGGTCCAAGTTTGACCGTCGGGGCTTTTGTATTTTTCGATGTCGTAGCGCAAGATGCGAGCGCAGAGTGCATGGAAGGTACCTACCCAGAGCCCTTTAATAAAGTTCTTATAGACGTAGGAGCGTAGCTGTACCTGCTCGCGCTGAGGCAGCATGTGCAGCGGCTTGCTATGGCGAGCAAGCGACTCTTGTTCGGCGAAAAGCTTCTCAATGCGCTCTTTCATTTCGCGAGCGGCTTTGTTAGTAAAAGTGACCGCTAGAATATTCTCAGGGTCAACGTTGTGGTTGAGGATAAGGTTAGCGATGCGGTAGGTCAGTGCCCGGGTCTTTCCTGAACCGGCCCCGGCCACAACAAGTAGCGGTCCGGCGAAGTGCTCTACAGACTGGCGCTGGGAGGGGTTGAGCTGGTTAAGGAAATCGACAGTGAGGACCATACTTATTGGCTTGAGGCGAGTCTTCTAGCCTATCGTACGTGTGTATTGGTACGACAGCTATGGCTGTATCCATAGATATTCACAGATATAAATAAGTATGGCACCTGGATACAAATCTCGACTGAATGAAATCCGTAATTATGCAGAAAGTGGGTAATAACTCAGAGCAACTAGCTGATTGGAGTAGTGAAATAGAGAGTGGTGAGATAGCAAATATAGGCGACCTATCGGATGAGTTGCCTAAGCTAGTGCTGCCGTCTGATCTGCCTTTCGAGATTCCACCGGCTGCGATCGCAAACCCTATTTACCACCGTCACCGTCACTGGATGATGCAGGCCCTTGTACTGGCCCATCACGCCGGTCAATCGGGTGAAGTCCCGGTCGCCGCCATCGCAGTCGGTCCAGATAATCAGCACATTGCCCATGCGGTAAACCGTAAAGAGCGTGACCATGACCCCACTGCCCACGCAGAAGTACTAGCGCTGCGCGCTGCTGGCAAAAGGTTGGGTAATTGGCACCTAAGCAACTGCATCCTCTATGTCACACTAGAGCCTTGCATGATGTGCGCAGGTGCAATCGTACAGTCTCGGTTGAAATTACTAGTGTACGGCGCCGATGATTGGAAAGCAGGCGCGGTGCGATCTGTACTCAATCTGCCTGATAGTCTATGTTCTAACCACGAGCTGCCTGTTGTAGGTGGCATTCTAGAAGAGCCGTGTCGTCAGCAGCTGCAAACTTGGTTCCAGCAGAGAAGAGCGCAAAAAGGAACACAGAAGTAGATCAGCTGTATGCCTCTGCGTCTGCGCTGGGCACGGATCAAACGTGAAAACTTTGCACTAGTTACAGACCAAACGTGAAAGTGTCAGTTTGTAATACCGATGAGGTGACTGTCACGCCTAATGTTGGACACAAACGTCTAAGCCGAGAGTTTACTTCGGTTTGCCCAGTTCAAGCGTGTAGTTTTCTCTGAGTCATTCTATCTATAGAAATCTATCTGGAGAAATAGGTGTTTATCTGCTAGCAGCTAGCCCGATTTCCGATTTTCTTGGCACGTTGATTCCAAGACGTTCACTAGGTGCCTTCCTTACCTTCATATGCTGATAAACTCTTCTGCTGATATGGTGCTTCCTGTCGATCACCCCTGTCCTGTCGTCTCGTCCAAACTTTCACCGTGGCTAGCGCCACTCATGTATGGCATTGGCGAAAAGATAGTACTGCCTGCCTACTTCAGCAAAATTGAGATTATAGGCGAAGACAATATTCCCAAGCGTGGTCCAGTTGTATTGGCACCTACCCATCAGTCTCGTTGGGACCCCCTGCTAGTTGGATTGATTGGAAAAAGAGCGGGTCGCTATCTACGATTTATGGTGACGGCTGATGAATGTCTGGGAATTCAGGGCTGGTTTATCAGGCGGCTAGGAGGATTTCCGGTGCACGTGCGCAACCCTTCGGTAAGGACATTGCGTCACGGTGTACAGCTTTTGCAAGAACAAGAAATGTTGGTGATTTATCCTGAAGGAGACATCTACCAAGACGGTATTCATCCACTAAAGCCTGGGCTGGCGAGAATTGCTCTAAGAGCCGAGCGATCGCGTTCCACCCTAGACGTTAAAATCATCCCAATCAGTCTGGAATACAGCGAACTATGCCCTAAATGGCGTGGTAGCGTCACTGCTCGCATTGGTCAGCCGATATCGGTGGCCAACTACAAAGCAGGTGTGAACAAAGTGCAGTCAAAGCGGCTGACGGCTGACCTGCAAGCTCAGCTGCATCAGCTATCGCACACCCCTGAAGATGCCGCCGGTGTTCTCTGTTAGCCTTGGCCGTCTCTGCGAGTCTCCTCTGGCCTTACCAAGTTAGATGCCAATCACCAGCTCCCATCGGTTGAGTCGTCCAATGCTACCGGGTACATGGTCGATGGCCTGTAGCTGCCAGCGGCCTTTTATCTCTACTTTTAGCAGCCGACGCAGCGCAGGCGTACTCACAAACGAATAGGTCCTTTGCAGCCGCGTTTGACGGCCTAAGGTGCGAGCCTGGACCAAGACTTTTTGCCCCTGTGGGCTGATAAGTGTAAAAGAAACGTCGCCGAGAAACTCGTGTTCTGCCTGGATGTACACCTTGATGTCCTGTAAGGCGCCGCTTTGGTCGATAGTGACTGGGCTAACAGCGCCTCGAGAATCGTCATCTGGAATTGAAAAGGCGCTGCGGTTACGAGCAGAGACTGTCTGATGGAGGGCGCGATCGCGCTGCAATAGCTCTCTAGCTGCTTTCACCGCTTGATAGGCGTTCACCTTGCCATAGCCAAACCAATACGAATGCCCGTTACGGTCATAGCTGCCGTAGCTTTGGCCGAGCTGCGGATCGGGGTTCTTGTCGATGATTTTGTCGGTCGTACGCTGCAAAATCTGCTTGACATCGCTAGCGCTCAGATCAGGATTCGCCGAGAGCATCAGCCCTGCTACGCCAGCGACTAGAGGGCAGGCGCTAGAGGTGCCGCCGAACCCGGTGTAGTCATCAACTGTATAGCCCGCCGATCCAGTGCGATCGCTCGTCAGCACCGTCCGCCCTGGTAGCGCGGTCCGAATCGGCGGCCCGGTGTCAAACGTACCTGCCGACAGCGCCATCGAGGGCGACGCGTTGTTACTAGGCGCGGCCACTGAAATATGACGACCCCAGTTGCTATAAGCAGCCTTTCGATTCAAGCTAGTGCAGGCTGATACAGTAATCACATCAGGATGAATAGCAAAGCCACTGAGCCACTGGGTTACCCCGCGCAGTAAGTTTTGCGGCCAGCCCGATTCTTCAATTTTTCCTTCTACTGGACGGTTGGCGTTTCCAGCCGAAAAGATAACAACGCACCCTTTTCCACTGCGGCCCCTAGTCGCTGCTTTATTGATTGCCGCGCTAATTCGCCGCGAGAGAGGAAAGTAAACAGAAGCCGGTGACCAGCTGCAAGAAATCACGTCAGCGCCCTGATTAATAGCCCAATCAAACAGCTGCTCAACCGATTTGTCATCTAAATAGCCAGTGGTCTGAATCGGCATTAGGCTACAGCCTGGTGCGATGCCAACAATACCTTTGCCAGTTTCTTCGGCTAGCGCAACGCCGGCGACCGCGGTACCGTGATTTTCGTTTTGGCTAGGTGTGGGCAGCCCGTCTTTGTTTTTTAAGTCTCTAGGCGCAACGATTTTGCCAGGGCCTTGTAGGTCTGGGTGGGCCAGATCAAAGCCATCGTCAGCGACTGCAATTGTGATAGATCGACTGCCTCGAGTAATGTCCCAGGCTTTTTCGGCAGAGACATGGGAGCCTGGCGCAAGGTTCTGCCCACCCCGGTGGTAGAGGTGCCATTGCTCTGGATAGCGGGTATCAGTCGGGCGATACAGAGGGGCGATCGCCATGATGATGTTGGGCTCGGCTAGCAACACCTGCGGCAAGCGAGCAAGCTCATTTGCGATCTTTAGAGGGTTTTGGCGGGCGACAGGGCCGACTTTGAAGCAGTGGGTATTGCTGTTTTGATTGAGTGGATCTAGTGTGTGGGTACGGATAATGCTGAGGGTGCTAGTGATAGATTCGATTTGAGCGATCGCAACTCCCGCTGCAAACTGTACCGTCAGCTCATTAGCGATATAAACATACGTACCAGGACTAGCTTCTAGCTGATACACATGACTGGCATAGATCACACCCTGCGCGGATCGCAGCGCAGTGAGTGCATCATCTAGCTGCCCCGGCTGAAGCTGCCACTCCACAATAATCTCGGGAGCGTACGACTGCTGAGTAGTGATATTTCGAGTTTGCTGCGGCTGCCACCGATCTGATAGCTCATGCAGGACATCTGCTGCTTTCAGGCAAATTGTCAGACGATCTTTTACCTTTTGTAGCCGCAGCTCTTCACCGCCGCGCTGCAAAATCACACCTTCTAAACCGGGCAGCACGCCTTTATTCGACTGGCTATGATCAATTGGCGCTAGCTGATCGCGATCGCTTGTAGAATCTCTAGACACACTCATAGACGCTTCACCTACAGCCTGTAGCGAATCCTTACTGTTTTTTGGGGCTAGTCTTTTCTTGTTTGTTTTTGAGCAATTGCTCACGGTGATGTTATCGCAAACCGCCTAGCTGCGTACGTGACAAAAGTCATAGTCGAATAAAGCAGAGCTGTTAGAGTCTTCTCTATTCGACTACATTTACCTTGGTCACATTTGCTTTAGCAGTGTCTGCTTTAACTCCGGTTGAGCAAATCCAATGAGCAAATACAAGTGAATAAGTAAATCTAGAAAAACTAATCTATCCACTTAGAAATCTGTCCACTTAGGTAAGAGTCACATGAAAGGGCGACAATAGCAGACGCCATGTCCTAATCTAAGTTGAATCACCTAAACCACAAGTATTCTTTTTAGCTATGGTTTCCATCGTTAGAGCCTTATTATCTGGCGTATCCCCAAGAGCGGCAGCGATCGCGATGGCGGGTGCGATCGCGACGTCTATGCCCTTTTCAGTCCAAGCTCAGACGATCGATCTGCCAGTCAATGACCAGCCGCCTGCCGAGGCCTCTGGGGCCACTCGCGCTATCGAAGAGGCTGATAGCCCAATTGGCATTGCGGCTGGCCAGGCGCTGATGGGTGAAGCAGAAAGTGCGATCGCCGAGCAAAACTACACCCTAGCTGCTACCAAGCTGGTTGGCGCCCGCGAAGCCCTTAACCAAGTTTCAGCCTATTACCAAAATTTGTCTGGTGTTTTTGTCGGTATCGACAGCCGAGTGAATACAGACCTGCGCGACCTCGCTCTAGAATCTGCTCAGGTTCGCGATCAGGCGAGCTATCAGCTTGCGGTCGTCTACCGGGCACAAAGCAGACCTGACCTGGCCGTTCCTCTACTCGTTGAAGTCGTGAGTTCCCAGCAGCCGACTCGGCCTTTGGGTCAGCAAGCTTATCAACAGCTCTACGAACTAGGCTTTGTTGGTGTGGCTTACGATGCTCCAGGCCAGTAATCGCCAATCCTCAAATTCCTATAGTCTCAGGCTGTAGCGGAAAGCAACCATAGAAGACTGCGGTCTGAAAGATTGCGGCATAATGGTGAGGTTAGTTTCATTCAAAGAACAAGGAGGCATAGATGATCAGCCCTAGCCAGGTAGAAGCAATGATAAAAGCTGGCTTACCCGACGCAGAAGTTGCCGTTCAAGATCTAACGGGTGGCGGCGATCACTACCAAGTCGCCATTGTTTCTAGTGCCTTTGAAGGGCTCAGTCTGGTGAAGCGTCATCAGCTTGTCTACAAAGCTGTAGATTCGGCCATGTCTTCCGAAGCAATTCATGCGCTTTCACTTGAAACCAGTACGCCCAGCGAAGTGACAGCGCCCAGCTAGCACCTACATCTAGTCACCTGTAAAAGGGTAGCCATCTGTAGCTATCCTTTTACTATGGATTCCCTCTACTATTAATGTACAAAGTCTATTAACGTACAAAGTCTACTTTTAGGATAGTGATGTCTCCCGAAACCAAATCAAGAATTGACAGTCTCGTTGCCGACAACAAGATCATGGTCTTTATGAAGGGCAACAAGCTGATGCCACAGTGCGGCTTTTCTAACAACGTTGTACAAATTTTGAATATGTTAGGTGCTCCTTATGAGACCCTAGACATCCTCGCCGATCCCGAAATTCGTCAGGGCATCAAAGAATATTCCAACTGGCCAACGATTCCTCAGGTCTATATCAACGGTGAATTCCTTGGTGGTTCAGATATTCTGATAAAAATGTATCAAGATGGCAATTTGCAAGAGACCGTAGAGGTCGCGCTAGCCTCTTAACCTTTTGTTCCCAAACACTGCGGCGCTTCCAAACCACGATAGGTTTTCTGCGCTCCTTGTCTTTAACAGAAACCTTCTTAGTAAAAATCAGCGCTCTAGCGAAAATTGAGATTTGCCAGAGCGCTGATTTTTTGTGGGATTTTTGCTAGACCTTCAAGCCGATAATCTAGGTTCCTTACTCTAGATCGATTCCTCAAAGTCAACATTCATCGCTAATAATAGTCAGTTTCTACTTCTGGTTGAGCGATCGCAAAGTTAGAGGTGTCGTATAAAAAGCGGATGGCTTCTTGCTCTAACTTGTTAATTAAGTAAGACTCAATAGCGCCGGAATGGCGCAGAGAAGTCACATATCCTTCGAGATAAAGCCTAAGCTCATCGGTACGATAGCCTTTGTGCCAATAATCTACGAAGGTGTCAGTAATTCGCTGGTAGTAACGAATTACTCTGGCGTCTTGAAGCATTTGTCTGTTGGCCTCACTCGGGTAAAACAGTGATAAAAACAGTTAGTTACAAAGGGTTAATTGCAAGAGGTTAATTACAAATGATTGACTACAAAAAGTTACGGATACTTTAATAGGCAAACTGTCTCGTATGCATCTGTTGCGGGGCTTATTACGGAGCCGCATTTGTGTGTGACGTATTCTCTTTTTGACCGTTTTCTCTAGGTAGCATTTAGTAGTATTTATCTAGGTAGTATTCACTATCTTTGATAAGTGAGTTGGTAGCAGTCAAAAGAGCGTGACGATAGGAAACTGTAAATCAATATATAGCAAGCGCATGGATTTGTTCGTGCGCTCGCACACTACTTAGCCCTCAAGAATCAACGGTTTTAGCGGTCACTAACTAGTGAGCTAAATGATGCAGTGAGCTAAGTAGCCGAAGCTATAAGTGAAGCTGTAGCTCTATTTTATCAGGTGAATTCAGACTGTAGCTGAAGTTCGTAGATTGTTTGAATTGTTGCATCGCTGTTCGGGTGAAGCGCTGAAGGAGCATCGTTCTCGTAACTTCGATTACAGAACTTGAAAAATAGCTCTGTTAGGCTCACTTACATTAAAAGGTATGTGTCAATCCCCCTTGCCGCAACCTTCCTTAGCAAGCACACATAGTGTGTCAAACTTCCTGTGATCGCAACTGCTAACCATAATGCTCAACTATGTGTTCAGGTCGTTGAAAGTAACGTAAACTTGCGCTCTCTTTTGAGCTGGAATTTACAGCAGGCAGGCTATAGGGTTAGTCAATGCGCAGATATGCTCTCTGCTAGAGACAGCTACCAATCTCAGCAGCCGGGACTAGTTGTGTTAGAGGCAGAGTTTGCAGGCGGACAAGGAATTCAGCTGTGTCACTGGCTGCGTAATCAAGGCTATCCTTTAGTGCTGATGCTCTCAGCTCGCACTGGCGAGAAAGATGTCGTCGAAGGGCTGCAGGCAGGCGCTGACGACTACTTGAAGAAGCCTTTTGGCATTCAAGAGTTTTTAGCTAGGGTGGAGTCGCTGACTCGCCGTAACCGACATAGCACGACACCGCTGTCGATTGACTATGGTGATTTGCACATAGATTTGGTACAGCGGCGCGTCCGCTATAGGGATGATTTCATCGAGCTGACGCCGCAGGAATTTAGCCTGCTGTACATTCTGGCGCAGGCTGAAGGCGAGCCGCTCAGTCGGATAGACTTACTGCGTAGAGCTTGGCCTGATGCCATAGATAATCCTCGCACGGTAGATACCCACGTGCTCTCGTTGCGTAAGAAGATTGAGATTGACCCACGCCATCCTGACTTGATTCAGACCGTGAGAAATGTGGGGTATCGAATTTGCTCGCGGACGGTAGAGTCTGCCCAGCTTGGAGCTATTCCGATCGCTCATAGCCGTCCTGCCTGACCTTTATCTTTCTTCTTAGCCACCACAAAGAGCTGCTATCAGTTCCAATCCGCCTGCACCTGCTGCTCTATTAGCACGAGTTCTTGCCGTAGCTGTGTCCAATCTACGGCGCTAGCCGGTTTATCTGCGACTAAGCGGCCTGTCTGCATGTACCACAGCCGCGTCGCATGATTTGCCAATAGCTCTATCTGATGGTTAGACATCACGACGGCAAACTTTTTTTGACTGGCCCAGCTAGCTAAGCTAGAGAGTAAGAACTCACTGTAGCCAACGTCCTGTGC
The DNA here is from genome assembly GCA_963702855.1 of uncultured cyanobacterium. Taxonomy (GTDB): domain Bacteria; phylum Cyanobacteriota; class Cyanobacteriia; order Phormidesmidales; family Phormidesmidaceae; genus Phormidesmis. Next base: position 2,034,690 of record OY969765.1, on the reverse strand, counting down.
GGAGGTCGGCTCATCTAGCAGCAGCAGCTTGGGTTCGCTAAGAAGGGCCCGGGCGATCACAACCCGCTGCCGCTGACCCAAAGAAAGGGCTACCGCCTGCCGATCCATCCAATCCGCTGGAATCTTTAGCCGCTCGGTCCACTGGCTCACCGCCGTAGCAATATCAGCAGGTGCTACCTGCCGCAGCCGCAGCGGATAGCCCAAAGCTTCTCGCACAGTCATTCCTAGCAAACGGCTTTCCTGGCTTACTAGCGTCACCTGGCGTCGTAGCGAAACCACTGGCATTTCACGAATGTCTTGCCCACTGAAGGCAATTCGCCCGCTGCTAGCCTCTGTCAACCGATTTATCAGTCGTAGCAAGCTCGTTTTACCTGAGCCAGATGGACCTACTAAGGCCACAAAATCCCCTTGTTCAACCGAGAAAGTTATCTCTTTGATAATCTCAACAATGCCAGCCGTAGCTTTCATCGTTACCCGGTCAAAGGTCAGCAGCGACACGAAGATGACTCCTCTACGGAAAACTTACGGGAAACGAAGCTAACAAGGCAAACGCAGCTAGAAGAAGCAAGGCAAACCGTTGGTCGAAAGTGTCAGTTGAAAGCCAGGAACAAAACGACTCGCTGTCGCAATTGTCCAGATATCTACTAGCAGCAGCAGCGCCGTTAACCCTAGCAAAATGATATACATCCAAGGCTGTGCTAACGGTTTGACATCGCGAGTATCAATTCCTGTTTTAGCTTCGACATAGTTCACCAGTCTGGCAAAACCCACCACGCGCACGGGTAATAAATAGGCTTTGTCTTGCTGCTGATTGAGGAAATAGTAAACGATACCTCCTTGCCCTGTAGAACGCGGCTTTAGCGCCGTAATCTCGTCCCATGCCAAAGACCAGCCCTTACGGCCCAAAGCGCTTACCCAGCGAGGATAAGTAACAGCGATCCCGTCTTTGTTGACCTCTACTCGCTCGCTAAGACCACCGAGTAGCACGACTGCACCTATCGCCCCGCTTACCCAAAGCAGCGCCGGTGGAATCGGTGAATGCGTCGCGGCTGATAGGAACGGCAGGGGAATAATCAACGCAGTGTAAAAAGACATCAGCGTCAACTGAATGAGTGGGGAGATTTTGAAGCTATCAGCCTCTAGTTCGGATTCTAATAGGGCGTTGGGTTGAGCGTTAGCAGCCATAGCATCGAAAATCGACAGCAAAGATATCTCTAATCATAAAGGTCATAAGAGTATATGCGGTCTGTATATGCGGTCTACAAATACTTTTGCACTACGCTCCAGCCGGTGGCAGTAACACCAACAAAAGCTAATAGCAGTACGCCGTTGAGAGATAGGTGCAGCTTACGCGCCCAGGGCCTCTCTGGGCTGATACGGGTAGCGCTCCAGGCCGAAACAAGGGTCAGTGACACAACCACAATGCCTACTGGTAGATGAATAGAATGACCGAGATGGCCGTACTCTCCTATCGTGCCAACGATGCCAACGCTAAGTAATAAAAGAACGAGTGCGACCATTGCCGCGCCCAGTGTGAAGTGTAGCGGGCGTAGCCAGGAAGGGCGATCGCGATCGCCTATGCGGGTGTAATAGAGCGTGCCGCCACTGATCGCTAGCAGACTGTAAGCACTAAGCGAAAGCCCCATAGACCAGGCGGCTATTCTCCATAGCCATAGAAAAGACGGAAGATCCACCAGTACCAACCTCTAAAATAAATCTAGTTAAGGCATAGCACTTTGACGACGATTTTGGCGGATGGTGGCTCTTTCCTGTGGCTCTTATGTCCTGTAGCTCTTGTAGCCTATTCGGATGCGAGCGCTGCAGGAACAGCGTCGTCATCGAGCTGAGTTCCTTCTGAACGAGCGTGAGCGCTAGGGGGCATGGCCTGATCTTTCTCATTGTCGATAGCGAGGCGATCGCACGGAATAGTATCCGACAAAATAGCACTGGCCATCATCCCTGTGTGAATCTCAAGATTAGCTGAGATTGGTGCCTCAAACAGCAGCCGCTGACCTGGAAAGACAACGCGCTCAAAATACCAGCCAGAAACATTAGTGATACGAGCAATTTGAATCTTGCTCGTAACATTCACGTAGCAGCAGAGCAAAACGGCAGCATTGTCAGAGGGGATGGGATCTAGAATTTGAGCCATGATTTAGGACGGAAGAAAGAGTTCTGCAACACTTCGCAATTAATTGAGATCTAACACTGCGAGGCTAACACTTGGAAAAACCGACGACTGTAAAGAAGGCTACCAAGCCCACTTGCATACAGGGATCGCCATATATTCAGGTACTTTCACTGAAACCGATTGAACCCCATTGAACCCCCTTTATACGCTGAGCTGCTACACCCTAATAGTGACTCATTTATCACATAGTTTTAGAAAATCGTCCGCATTTGAAGCCATTAAGTTTAACAAAACTTATGTAACAAAACTTAGCTGCTACGGGGTTACGAAGACCACATTTCTGGGCTAGTGCTGCGAATAGACTCATCAAGATTGGTGTGGTTGATGTCAGTCTGTGACGTCAATGCTATCGTAAAGATATATGAAAAACCTGAGAGCAAGACTGCTTCCTTACTTACGCCATGACTAATCGCGTTCTTTACGTTCGTCTTCCTTGCAATCCGATTTTTCCTATCGGTGTGGTGTACCTAGCTGACCATGTGCACAAGTGCTTTCCCGACGTAGAACAGCAGATTTTTGACATGGGAACGGTGCCCCCACTAGACTTTACGGCAGCTTTAGACCAGCATATCGACAGCTTTCAGCCAACCATATTGGTGTTCTCATGGCGAGATATCCAGATCTACGCACCTGTGGGTGGTAGAGGTGGCAACCCCTTGCAGAACGCGTTCGAATTTGCCTATGCGCCCAATCCTCTACTTAGACTGCGAGGCGCCTTAGGCGGCGCGCGAATGACGGCAACCTACCTAGCTGAGCTACGTCGTAACGAAAAACTAGTCAAACGTGGCTTGGAAAGGGCTAAGCAGTACCAGCCTGATGCGAAGGTTGTGGTTGGTGGCGGTGCGGTAAGTGTGTTTTACGAGCAAATGCCGCAAATGCTGCCGGTAGGGGCTATCGTCTCAGTGGGCGAAGGCGAAACCCTTATGGAGAAGCTACTGCGCGGCGAAGACTTTAGCAACGAGCGCTGCTACGTGGTGGGCGAAACGCCGCGCGATCGCCTAATTCATGAATGGCCTACCCCAATTGAAAAAACCGCCTGCGACTACGACTACATTCAGGCCATGTGGCCAGAGTTTGACTACTACTTGCAAGAGCAAGACTTTTATATCGGCGTACAGACCAAGCGCGGCTGCCCACACAACTGCTGCTACTGCGTTTATACCGTAGTTGAAGGCAAGCAGGTGCGGATCAACCCTGCCGACGAAGTCGTCAAAGAGATGCAGCAGCTATACGACCGGGGTATTCGTAAATTTTGGTTTACCGATGCGCAGTTTATCCCGGCCAAACGCTACATCAATGACGCGATTGAGCTGCTAGAGAAAATTCAAGCGTCCGGGATGACTGATATCAACTGGGCTGCTTACATTCGCGCCGATAACCTAACGCCCAGGCTGTGTGAGCTGATGGTGGCAACTGGGATGAACTACTTTGAAATTGGCATCACTAGCGGTTCGCAAGAGCTAGTGCGCAAGATGCGGATGGGATATAACCTCAAAACCGTGCTGCAAAACTGCCGAGATCTAAAGGCTGCTGGCTTTGACGACTTTGTTTCGGTGAACTACTCTTTCAACGTAATCGATGAGCGCGACGAAACGATTCGACAGACAATTGCCTACCACCGAGAGTTAGAGGACATTTTTGGGGTAGATAAAGTAGAGCCCGCTATTTTCTTCATCGGCTTGCAGCCGCATACCCACCTAGAAGAGTATGCCTTTGAGCACAACATTTTGAAACGGGGCTACAATCCGCTAGCGATTTATCTGCCTTGGGTGGCGCTAAAGCTGCTGTGGAACCCTGGGAAGCTAGGAGAATTCTTTGGCGATGTGTGTTTAGAGGCAATGCGTACTAATCCCAACGATTTTGGCCGAGAGGTGATGGCTATCTTGGAATCTCGATTGGGCAGGGCTCCTTTGGCTGAGGCGCTAAGTGCACCAGTAGCTTCTACAGGTCGTGTCTTACAAGCCGTGTCTTAGCTGAGGTATCATCTTAGACACTATGCTTTTAGATAACCCATCTGGTCTACGGTCGTTGTTATCCCTTTTTGTTCTTTTCTATTTAGTAAGGTCTTAGTAAAAGCATGTTGCCGGGCTCCATTCTTCACAAACTTGTTCGTGACCGTCAAACTGCCATTCCTGCTAATCAGGATACGGACAGTGCAGGACGAACGCCACTGAATTTCGGGGTTTATTATAAAAATACGCTGGTTGCACTATGCCATGCGCTAGAAGATGCGGTGCTAGCAACACAAACTTCGCCCCTGATGGTGACGGCCTTTCAAAAAGGTAAGTGGTATCTGCAAGAGGCTGAGCGTTACGGCGAAATTGCAGATACAGCCGATAAAGTTGTGATCTTGGCTGCATCAGGCGCTGGTTTTCACGAACACCCAACGGGTAGTCGAGAGAATGTGTCGATAGTGGAGCTAGACGCCGACGATCCGGTTGCTGAAGAGTGGCACCTAATGATTATGGGTTCTACGTACAGCGCGATGGTGCTGTGCCAGGAGCTGACCGAGGAAGAATACGGCCCGCAGGGTAAACCTAGCAATGATCTAGAGCGTAAGTTCTATGGATTTTGGACGTTTGACCCAGCGCTAGTGGGTCAAACTATCGCGATTACTGCCGAGCATGTTGGCCGTTACGATACCGATGTGCAGCAAGATTTGGAAGCACGTCTAGCAAAAGTAGATAGCGAAGCTTCTACTAAGACAAGAGAAGTAGGTAACGTTGTTATGCGCGTAGTGAACTACCTAAAGAGTGGTGATCGCAACGTCGGCGAGACTGAGACATTCAAGTTTGCTGATTCGCTTAGCCAAAATTTGGTCTCAAATGAGCTACAGGCGTATTTGCGGATGGCTCAGCTCGCCGATCTGGCAGATCCGAGCAATCCGCTAGCTGCCGCAGAGGTAGCTTCACTTTCAGAGATGATGGGTCAGTTTTTAGATTTGCCGGTATGGCAGATGCAGCGCCTACGGTTAGCAAGCCTGCTACATCGGATTGCGCCCGCTCAGTTAGAGCAAGGGTCTTTGGAAGCAGAAGGAGACAGTTGCCCACTACATCAGGGGGCACAGGCACTAAGAATAATGCCAAGGCTGAGGGCGATCGCTCGGATTATTTCACACCAGCATGAGTGGTGGGATGGTAGCGGACAGCCAGCGGGCCTAAAAGGCGATCAAATTCCGGTAGAGTCCCGCGTTCTAGGGTTGGTGGCCGCCTTTCAGCATGAAGCAGCTCGACTTCGCCATGAAGAATCTCAAGGTCCTAATGCGACGCCTGATAATCCTACCGCCCCAAACCCGAACGCTGAGAACGAGTGGCGACACGTCTCTGCTGCTTTTGCTAGCTGCAAGGCTGTGGCCGGTGAACGTTGGGATCCTAAGCTGTTAGAAATCTTAAGCTTCTTAGCTGCTGGCTTGCAACAGGGTATAAGCCTGCCCTCTATTCCTTTGAAAATGACATTGAGTGCAGGACTCATAAATCCAGAAGTTGCGGAATCTTGGCCTGAGTCTTCAGTATCAGAGCCAGTTTACTAGGCTATCTCCTAGACTGCGTCTTAGATCGAGTAAGACAATTATCAAGACACCTAATCAAGACAATCGCTGTCGCGTGCCGAAGAGAATAACGAAGATCCGGTCAAGAGATACCTAAGCTTCTAACCTTCGGTTTCTGATATTCCGACCCTATTACCTTTCGGCTATAAAATAAGTAATCAAAAATGAGTAGTGAAATAGACATAAAATCCCTTCGCGCAGGCGAATTGAAGCATCTGGCTGGCGCGAAACTAAACGAGGTCGATCTATCGGGCTGTGACCTTTCAGACGTGCATCTAACTGGGGCTACTCTTTCGGGTTGTGATCTGAGTAAGTCTAGTCTAAATCGAGCGCACTTAGAAGGTAGCAACCTAGTTGGTGCCAACCTATCGGGAGCAGACCTGCGGGCAAATCTGTGGGGTGCGAACTTAATGCAGTGCAACCTTACAGGCGCAGATCTACGTGGTGCAAATCTGCGTGGTGCAAATCTCATGGGTGCAAATCTGACTGGCGCTATCTTAACCGGTGCGTTTTTAAGTGGAGCCACTCTGATGGGTAGCAACTCGAAAGGTGCAGATATTCGAGGCGCTGACCTGCGCGGCGCCAACCTCGGTCACAGCAATTTACGCGAAGCCGACCTGTCTCGCTCTGATCTACATGGCGCAATACTCACTGAGGCGAATCTGGAAGAAGCAAACTTACAGGGCTCAGACTTTACAGGCGCCTCTCTAGCGCGCGCTAATCTACTGTGTGCTGACTTGCAAGGAGCTATCACTGTCGGTGCTGACTTTACGGGCGCTTGCGTCACGGGGACTATGCTAGCGCCATAAGCTGCGTCTCTAACGAAGTTGGACGTACCTAGAGAGGTGATACGACACGAGCTTGATTTCTTCAAGGGAAAGCCTTTGCGGCGCGCTGCGTATGAACTTGGAGAGACCTCTAGGATCTAGCACCCACACGCCGCTGCGCTGCGCCGCATCTGTGCGCGAGGTGACAGACCACCCAGGAAAAACCACAACTGGCTGCACCCGATACTGATGGCCTGTGCTCTCTTGAATTTGAGTGCTCAGCCAACCAGCCTGCGCGCGCGACTGGACTGCCGGGTTGCGGTCAAGCTTATAGCCATTGATAATGATAGAGTCGCCATCGAAATGAACAATAGCCCTGCCTTGAATGGGCTTGCTGTATGCTTTTGTCTCGATAGCAAAGATGCCGTTCTTACCAACGATGACGTGGTCGATATTGAAGTTTTGGCCAACAACATTATGAAATATCTGATAGCCGCCTGCCCTGAGTCGCTCTAGATATTGACTAACCGCTTTCTCTCCATCTCTGACCATCCTGAGTGTCTTAATTCGCGTTCTTAGCGTGATCAGACGAAAGATAGAGTAGATAAAAAAGAGGCCATAGAAGGAAGAGGCCACAATTGGATGAAGGGGTATGTTGGCGTACCACCGCCACCATTCGTAGGCTGTAAACATGATACAAAATACAGCCGTAAAGGCGATTGCCGAGAAATCGGCATCTACAAGATGTCGAATTACTTCGTCCAAAGACTGACCCATATTTCTAAGGGGGCGATCTCTGATAGGCGATCGTTTATAGCTGGGCTGACGAAAGCTGCGAAGCATGGTAGCTGCCGTAGATAGGTACTCCTAGAGTGCCCGAATGTCAACCTGTCAGTAAATCTTCTTCGGGGTAGCGAATGACGCTAGGACTAGGATCGCCAAGCAGAGCCGACATCAGCAGCAGGATTCCAACTCGACCAATGTACATTGTAGTGATAATCAATAGCTGACCAGAGATGGATAGATCGGCGGTGATGCCAGTAGAAAGGCCAACGGTAGCGAAGGCAGATACGGCCTCGAATAAAATCTTGATAAACGAAAGATCTGGATCGCTCATAGAGATACCCGTCGTGATGATAACTACGCTGATAGCTGAAGCGACCACTACGGAGAGGGCCTTGAGAATTCGAGCCATCGGAATCTGGCGCTGGTAGCAGTTAACTTCTTCTTTGCCTTGCAAGGCGGCCTTGGTGCTCATCAGCAAAATGCGTACGGTTGTGGTCTTGATGCCGCCGCCCGTGCTGCCGGGGCTAGCACCGACAAACATTAGTGCGATCGCTACGAATAATGCGCTTGTCTCCATTGCTCCAATATCGATAGAGTTGAATCCCGCTGTTCTCATAACAACCGACTGAAATCCTGCTAACAGTATCTTGGCACCAAAGCTCTTGCCTTCGAGAGTAGCCGGATTGTCGTATTCGATCAGCAAAAAGCCCACCGTGCCCAACAGCAGCAAAGTTAAAGTTGTGCTGGTAACAATTTTGAAGTGAAGAGAAAAGACACTATGCGCCTTACGACCCTGCAGACGCGCACGCAGCCATATAAACGCTTCCATGATGACCTGATAGCCAATTCCCCCAAGAATGATAAGCGTCGATATGACCACCATCGGCCATGCATTTTCGGCATACTGCACGAGGCTATCTGAAAACAAACTAAACCCGGCATTGTTGAAAGCGCTTATGCTATGAAAAATAGAGAGCCAGAGCGCCTGCCCCACATCGAACTTTCCGAGAAACGCTGGCATTAGAAAAAATGCACCCGTTAGCTCAAAAATGAACGTCATAGAAATAATTGAAACTATCAGCGCGTTTACATTTGCTAGCTCTGAAGTATCCATCGCCTGCTGAATGGCCAAGCGATCCTTGAGGCATAGCCTACGCCCAATCAGCAGTAGTAGCACAGTTGTTGCGGTCATATAGCCTAGCCCGCCTAGCTGAATCAACAGCAGCACAATACCCTGGCCAAACGACGAAAAATAGCTACCCGTATCTACGACAATCAGCCCGGTAACACACACGGCTGAAGTTGCGGTAAACAGAGCGATAAGCGGATTATTCCAAGTGCCACTAGCCGTTGCAAAAGGCAGCATTAATAGCATTGTGCCGGCTGCGATCAGCGCTAGAAAGCCGATACAAATTGTTCGAGGGACGGTCATCATATTGGGATATGGCGAAATGACGCTGACAACGTAGCTGCTGACACCGTAACTAAAGAAATCAGCATCCTTTTATGATGACGGATGATGCGACAACTGCTTATAGCTAGAATATGTCTCTATCTTGCCCCATGACATTTTTACTGACTCAGCCCACCACTCCATAACCTAACTATGACAGCGACCACCCCCCTTGCCCAAAGAATCCAGCAATTTTACGACACTTCTTCTCCGCTTTGGGAAAAGACCTGGGGTGAGCACATGCACCATGGTTACTATGGCCGCAATGGTAGACACCGTAAGGATCGAAGGCAAGCCCAAATCGACTTAATGGAAGAGCTGCTGAACTGGGCACAGGTCTCTTCTGCGAACATGATCTTAGATGTGGGCTGTGGGATTGGAGGCAGTACGCTGTACCTAGCCAAAAAGTTCGATGCGAAAGCGGTTGGCATTACGCTCAGCCCTGTGCAGGCTCGGCGTGCTGGGGAACGCGCTGCTGAGCAAGGGGTAACCCTACAGGCCTGGGAAAACTTCGACCCGGCGACGGGACCGGCAGCGCAGTTTCAGGTCACGAATGCGCAGTTGACGCCTTTCCCAGATAGCACGTTTGACTTTATCTGGTCGATGGAGAGCGGAGAGCATATGCCTGATAAGCAAGGCTTCTTGCGCGAGTGCTATCGGCTGCTGAAGCCTGGCGGTACTTTCTTGATGGCGACCTGGTGCCATCGGCCAACCAATACACTGGCAGGTCCTTTGACGTTTAGTGAGCAGCAGCATTTGGACTTGCTATACGATCTGTATCACCTACCCTACGTTATCTCTTTAGATGCATATGGCGATTTGGCTCAGACAGCTGGCTTCGTTGGACTAGCAATGGCGGACTGGTCGCGGCAGGTTGAGTTTTTTTGGCAGGATGTGCTGCGCTCTGCGATGGATGTAAATGTAATGGCGGGCATCTTACAGGCAGGGTCAGAGACGATTCGGGGGACTGCTGCGATCGCGCTTATGACCACAGGCTTCAACCGCGGTCTAATTCGCTATGGCATTCTGCGCGGCACAAAATAGCTCGACGAAAGCTATAGATAGCAAAGATGACCAATTAGTAGAAAGCTAACCGGGCATCTTTGCTATTGATCTTTTGCTATTGATCTACGGTCATTAATTCATAGCTGCTGACTCATCAGACATAGACAGCGCTGATAAATAAAGCCAATACTGACTACTGCGCAGTGGTCTGCGAGCAATCGAGTAAGCGAACCATAGCCGCGGCGGCGTAGCTGCGCTTAGCCGTCTGGTTAGGATAGAAAGCAGTGCCAACTTCATTCAGCGGCGTCGCCACACCACAGAAACCGGATAGGTCAGAGATGACACCCTTTGCCCAATGCCCTTCAATATCGCTAAAGGTTCTAGCTGTCTGGTTGGCTGCAAGCGTGGTGGTGCCGTTCTTGTACTCAGCCGCACGACGCATCACTGCAATCAGCTCAGCGCGAGTAACTGCCTGTGTCGGACGGAAAGTCCCATTGCCGTAGCCACTAATAATACCCAGCTCTTGGGCTCGCTTAATTTTGGCTGCGCTCCAACGGTTGGCTGGTACGTCAGAGAAAGGATTGCTGCTAACCGCGCCCTGAGGGACTACGTCTAGACCTTCTACGACCATAGAAACGACTTGCTCACGCGTGAGGGTCGCCTGGGGACGGAATGTATTATCTTCTGCGAAGCCGGAGATAAAGCCTAGCTGAACCGCCCGGTTGATTTCGCTGGCGTAGGTATCACCCTGTACATCGGGGAAGCTAGCTGTTGTAGGCGTGCCGCCAGCAGGTGGTGTGACGACGCCACCACCGGTTTGATCACCACCACCGGGGGTGATAGCCACATCCTGACCACCTAGCTGAGCGACGGTCAAGTCGTTAGCAATGTAGGTCCGGCCAGTAACGCCACCGTTGAATGTCTGGCGAGCGAGTCTCCAACCGGGCTTCATGGAGATCTTGGTAAAGCCATTAGCGGCAATGCCGTCTGTTTGCCCGATAACAAATTTCTTGGCGTCTCTACCGGCAAATGGCGTAGGCTCGGCGTAAAGAACTAACACGCCGTTTTCGTTCTCGATGACAGGATTGTACTTGGTGAGATCTTCGCCAGCTGCTCGGATGATGTAGCCATTGGTATCGGTGCTCTTGCCGCAGATTCCAGAGAAGTCGAAGTTGAGCAGCAGAACGTTGACTTGCGTAGGAGAAGACCCCGTTGTGCTATAGCAAAGGGGCTCGGCGCGCTTTTGCTCAATGATCATCAGGCCGTAGCGCTGGGTACCGCCCAAACGGCTAGTCGGCTGCGCAACCATGATGTATGGCGTCTGGTCAGTTTCGTTCGCACCGAAGGGCGAGGCCGCATTAGACTGGGTTGGGACCGCTGTAGGCATAGAATTTTCTTGAGCGATCGCAGTGGGCAGGTTGCCGATTGTTGTTGCGATCGCAGCAGTAGCGAGTGCGGCAATAGTGAGTTGGAGTGATTTCATCTTCTTCATATCCTTAGGTAGTAGATTTCGCATGGTTGGCGACAGCGTCTGCGTTGTGCACCTGACATCATCTGGACTTACTTGTCTGGACCTAACTGATCCACAGATTACCCATGAAATTAATCAATTCAGCTTAAAAAAATTGGTTAGTCTATCTGTAGAACGATTGTGTGAGTAGCGCTTTATTGATGGCGTTGCCAGTGTTGTCGAGAGTTTGTCGAAAGTGAAGGCTAAACCACACCAAACTTAGGGGCAGTTTATAAACAATTCACAGGCTTTTCTTGTCACCTCCCCATAGTGTCTGACAACATAGGGGAAAGTCGTGAAGGTCGCCTGGTTGTCTTATGTATATAGGAATAATTGATTTAATTCGTAAGTGCGATCATCGAAGGGTCGCTTTCGCAGTCGGCACACTTCTAAGCGGTGTAATGGCCCTGCCGCGAGGGGCTCAAGCTGCCGACGAAGCGGCTATTCAAAGATTAATAGAAACTAATGAGTGCGCGGGATGCGACCTGCATGAGGCCGATCTGCGAAGGCTAGATCTATCGGGCGCTGACCTAGTCGGTGCTGACTTAGAAGGGGCTAATTTTTACTATGCCAATCTGGATGGTGCCCAGCTCCAGAACTCGAATTTGATCGACGTTAACTTTGGCTATGCCAGCCTTCGAGGCGCTTTTTTAGACGGGTCCGATTTGCGCTATGCCATTCTTGACCATACCGATTTGAGCGGTACGTCCATGATTGAAACGGACTTGCGCGAATCTTATATCGATGCGCCAGTGCTACTTAGCACTATTTTCAATGGCTCTGATCTGCGAGATATGCTCTTTTTCGACGCAGACTTCTCCCAAGCTAGCCTATGCGGCGTAATTACCTGGACCGGCATCGAATATCGCCGAGGCTGTAACGTCTCGGTTCCCGAGCAAATCAATGACGAGTTTTAGCGTAGGCAAATCCTGAAGTAGGCACCCAGATATATAGGTTCTCCCAGATCGCTGTGTCACTCATGGACTGATGGAGCTGTTGTCGCACTGGTTACCTATTGACGCCTACCTGTTAGCCACTAGCTTGAGGTGGCTGAAGTCGCTTGGTGTGCCACCAGTCCTGCTGCTGGGCCGACAGCCTTGTGATATATAGCGTCATGACAATTGGCTGGCTTCGATAGCTTTGACCGATGATTTCGACACAGTAGGAAGGATGTCGGCGGGTGGATAAATCTACTGTGAATCGACGCCCGACCCGCCGCCAGCTAGGTTCTTTGCTACGCCACTGAATGCGACAGCAGGGCCATGGTAGCTGATCGCGGTCATACAAGCGGCAGCAAGGACCGATCACTCGGTAGGTAAGATGTGCGCCCGGGCTCTCGAAAACACAGCCGGTTGGCCAGGGATGTTCGCCTACGCGAAGGGGAAAATGCTGGAGAGAATGAGCGCTGACGGTCATAGAAAGTGGCGTATCATTTATAGAGTGGAAGGCTGATAAGCACAGGCTGCCATGGCCAACTATATGGCGATAGAACACCGGAGAAAAGGAATGTCACAGAAGAAGACAGAGACGATTGATAGCCAGGTGAGCGATCGCATCTGTAAGCATATGAACAAGGACCATACCGCTGCTGTCCTGAGCTATGTTCACCGCTACGGCGACCAATCAACCGCAACCGCTGCTACCCTAGAATCGATCGATCCTTTAGGCATGGACCTATCGGCTGAAGTCGATGGTGAAACCCTGCCGGTTCGTATCGCTTTTGACCACGAGCTTAAAGACGCTGCGGACGCCCACACAACCCTAGTTGCTATGCTAAAGGCGTAGCGCTTTTGGCTGTTGCCTTCGAACCTCGGTGGTTACCTTCGAACCTTGCTCGTGAACTTTGCCTTCAAACGGTGTCTTCTATGACCGTTAGTGTTCACTTCTTACCTGATAATGTCACCATACAGGCTAAAGCCGGTGAACCTTTATTAGACGTTGCTGCTCGCGCGGGCGTCTATATTTCTACGGGCTGCCTGATGGGCTCTTGCCATGCCTGTGAAGTTGAAATGGCTGGTACGGATGAAGCTGTGCTTGCTTGCTTGAGCGCAGTTCCTAAGGATACAGACTATATCGAAATCAACTTGATAAGCGATCCGACCTGGTGATCATTCGATGTGATTATCGGGTAGGACTGTTTGGTTCAGACAGTTGGTGTATTGGGTGGTTGGCCTATCAAAAGTGGCATAGAAAGGGGCAAGGTGCGACTGTTCGGTTCTCCATTTCGGTTTGTCCCCTTATAGTCATTCGACTTTAGTTGTTAGAGTGTGCACAGAAAGCAAAGAGCGAAATCCCTTTTAGAATCGCGTTCTAGTCATTTGTAGAAGGTATCAAAATGGACGAAGTAACCGGTCGAATTCCAGAATTTGCGGATTCAAAATCTATGACAGAAAACCCTCTTCTCAAGTACGTCAAGGCGATGGCCCCAGAGATTATCACTCAGCTATCGCGCCCCGACTCTTCTGATGTGATGCAGGTGATGGAGCACAACGTCGTTGGTTTGCTAGGTGGCCTCCCGTCCGGTCAGTTTGATGTTTCGGTAACGACTAACCGCGAAAACTTAGGTCGTCTTTTGGCTTCTGCCATGATGAGTGGGTACTTTTTGCGAGGTGCTGAGCAGCGACTGGCGTTTGAAGAGCGCTTTAGCAGCAACTTTTTTGAAGAAGAAACTGATGCTACTGATGGCGAAGAGGCTTAGGTAGCTCTTTTAGGGTGTAGCGTGTTCCTGTAGTACGTTCTTCTATAGCGCGTGCTCTCGTAGTGCCTTCACAATGAATTTGAACCTGAATTATGGTGCGTAAGCAGAGAGCTGACCAAAGCTCAAACGCAAAGACGAAGAATTTAAGCTCGGTGGAGGTAGCTCCGCCGAGCTTTGTTTTGGATGAAGAAGTGGTGCGATCGCTGAGGCGATCGCTGCTAATCTGGTACGCTTCGCAAGGCAGAAGTCTACCCTGGCGACAAACCCAAGATCCCTATGCTATATGGGTCTCAGAGATCATGCTACAGCAGACTCAGGTAAAGACGGTTGTTCCTTACTATAAGCGGTGGCTGCAGGCTTTTCCAACGGTTGAGGCGTTGGCTGCGGCTGAGCAGCAGACGGTACTAAAGCTATGGGAAGGGCTAGGCTACTACGCTAGAGCACGCAATTTGCATCAGGCGGCGCAGCAGCTAGTCGCTGATTTTGACGGGCAGTTTCCGCGAGATTTGGAACGTGCGATCGCCCTTAAAGGCATTGGCCGTACTACCGCAGGTGGCATTCTCAGCGCTGCTTTTGACTTGCCTGTTGCTATCCTCGATGGTAATGTCAAGCGCGTTTTAGCTCGCCTTGTAGCCTTTCCGTTTGTTCCTAGTAGGGCTCTGCGCCTGCTTTGGCAAATCTCTGAGCAGCTTCTAGACCCAAAGCACCCTAGAGACTTCAACCAGGCCATTATGGATATGGGCGCTACCTTGTGCACTCGTCACAATCCGGACTGCCTACTCTGTCCCTGGCAGAGCCACTGCGCAGCGTACAGTCAGAATGCTTCTTCCCATTTTCCTATGACAGAAACTCGTCAGCCTCTTCCTCATAAGCGTATCGGCGTTGCCGTTATCACTAACGACCAAGGCCTCATTTTGATCGACCGTCGTAAGCAAGAAGGTCTGCTGGGGGGGCTATGGGAATTTCCTGGTGGAAAGATTGAGCCTGATGAAACGGTAGAAGACTGCGTGCGCCGAGAAATCAAAGAAGAGCTAGGCATCGAAATTGAGGTTGGCGATCGTCTAATCACCATTGATCACGCCTATACCCATTTCAAAGTCACTCTTAACGTGTTTAAATGCACACACCTTAGCGGCGAACCGCAGCCGATAGAGTGCGATGAAGTTAAATGGGTCACTCTAGACGAGATCGATCAGTATCCTTTTCCTAAAGCTAACAGCCAAATAATTGACGCGATGAAAGCGCAGGCTAAACGGCCTTAAGTATTCTCGAAGAATAACTCTATTAACGATACAGACAGAGGCAAGTATAGCAAGCCAGCTTTGCTAAAACCTCATACTTTTCCTCGTAGATATTCGGATGACGAAGCTTCTGTAAAGTCTTTACGGATTGCCCATCTAATCCTTCATGGGTGTTCGTACTAAGCTACAGACGAGCGGCCTATCCATTGCGTCCGTATGGCGTTTTATGCAGGTCGCCCTGCTTCAGGGGCTACATCCTACCGAATCTTTCTACTGTTTGAGCCTGTTTCCAACGGTGATTGCTTTCCATCTCCTCGGTAGGTATTGCAAATTGACCTATAACCATTCTGCTCATGAAGATGAACAAAGCTACTCTTTTCGTAATCTCAGTGGCCTCATCCGCCGTTGCCCTACTCTCAGGCATGTCTACCGCATCGGCAGCTACCATTCGGGCCTTTGGCCTAACGGATAGCAATCGGTTGCTATCTTTTGATATCGATGCGCCGACTCAAACAAAGTCTGTCGATATCAGCGGTGTTAATGGTACTCTCCTGGGTGTTGATTTTCGTCCGGCTAACGGCCAGCTCTATGCGATTTCCGATACGGATGATATCTACACGATTAATCCAGCAACCGGCGCGGCTATGTTTCAGAGTACGCTCTCACCACGCTCGTTTTTCGGCGGGCAGCGCTCCGGTTTCGACTTTAATCCGGCAGCCGATCGACTCCGACTAGTTGGCAGTAACGACCAAAACTTGCGAATCAACGTTGATAATGGCCTAGTTGCTGATTTCGATCCGGCTACACCGGGTGTTCAGCCTGATGGTACGCTGATCTATGCGGCTGGTGATGCCAACGAGGGCGTAAACCCTAATATCACCGCTGTTGGCTACACGAATTCCTTCTCTGGTGCACCGGCGGGTCGCTCTACGCAGCTTTACGGTATTGACTTTGCCCTAGATACTTTGGTCTTACAAAATCCGCCTAACGATGGAACGCTAAACACGATAGGCTCTCTAGGCTTTGACTTTGATCCTGTAGGCGGCTTTGACATTTTCTCACCAGCTAGTGGCAACAACACTGCCTATGCCGCTTCTGGTGGACAGCTTTACGGTGTTGATTTGACGACTGGTGCGGCTACAAGCTTGAGCCTCATTGGTGATGGTAGTGCTCGGCTCACTGGTCTTACAACCACTCAGGTTCCTGAGCCCGCCGCAGTGGGTGCGCTGGTGATGTTTGGGTTGGCTGCTTTGCGCTGTCGCCGGTCTGTTTCTGCTTAAAGACAAATTAAAGACAAACTAGAGAGATAAACTCTCTAGAGATAGAGCTTAAGCGCTGGCCTCAGGGTGCTTAAGCTTTGTACTCAAGACATAAAGGCACTGCACGATCTAGATAGGGCAACGATTATCGTCAGTTGTGGACGGACGCGAGCGGCCCTTCCAGTATCTACACCTCTTTCCTATCTAATTCCTGACTATTATTTCCCTTTCGATCGTCTTTACGTAGCGACCGTCTTGGCGTGGCATGATGCAAAGAGGTTGATACTTTTTGCGTTTAGATTCTCTATGCTTGGCCTTGCCATTCACACTAGCAGCCCCCAACTCGGCCTAATGCTACAAGGCATTGACGGTACTGACGGTACTAACCAGACTATCAGCCGTCATCAGGTATGGGACTTGGGCCGTGATGTCTCTAGCCATTTGCATGTAAAGATGATGGCGTTTATCAAGCCGTATTGCTGGCAGGATTTGAGCTTTGTGGCGGTAGCTAAGGGGCCAGGAGGCTTTACTGGAACGCGAGTAGGCGTGGTAGCGGCGCGAACCTTAGCACAGCAGCTGGAAGTGCCGCTATTCGGCGTGTCTTCTTTGGCTGCGGTAGCGAAATCTTCGCCACAGATGATCGGTAAGGATGCTGCTAAAGATATTGTCGTATCGATGGCGGCTAAGCGAGAAGCGGTGTTTGGCGCGGTGTACCGGCCTGCTGATAAGGATGACTTAATAACAGTGCGCGCTGATGAAGCGCTACCGCTAGCGGCCTGGGCTGAGATATTAGCGCAGTGGGAGCCGCCTTTTGTGGAGATTACAGTAGCGCCTAATGAAGGACTAGCGTCGTCTGTGCAAGGCGTTATGCGGCTGGCGATTGCTCGATATCGCAGAGGCGATCGCCCTAATTGGTCTGACGTTCTGCCTTTCTACGGCCAGCACCCCGTATATCGCTAGACTTTCCGTCCGGCTAGGTTTTTTGCCCGGCTAGGTTTTTTGCCCGGCTAGGCTTCTTATCCTGCTAAGCTTTTTGCTCTGTGACAAGCGTAAGGCTGATCCAAGCGCCTGCGCTGTCGTACTGTCGAATTAGGCGCTGTCGCGTCCGGCTATTGAACAGCCAGCCAGCTTCTAAGAAAATCGGCTGGCGCGGCGTGATTTTGATGGGGCAAGTAGAAGACGCTCCGTCGGGTAGCAGTAAAACTTGCATGGGCTGCTCACCTGCTTGAAATAAAATGCGCGAGCCTTCTACCCTACCGGTTGAGCTGATGATTGGGCGCTCCGAGCCGACGCTGATGGTCTGCTGAATCTGGTGAGGACTAGTCTGCTCTACGGTGAGCTGTGTAGCGCTGCGGGCCTCCGGCCGAAGGTCGGCGTACTGAGTGACAGCCTCACCGTCCCAAGTGCCAGTAAGGTCAGTGAGGTTCAAGGGCGATCGCGCGACTGCCTCAGTGCCGGCTAACCGCTCACGAATCAGGGTGATTGACTTGAGTTCATTTTGCTCAAATAGTTGGACGAGTCTTACCCTACGACTATCTGAAATGAGTCCTAGCTCTGCTCCAAAGCTAGAAAACGGCCCCCACTGCATGGAGCCTTGAGAAAACGCGCCGTCTTCAAAAAACAGCGTGGCCCGGTTAAGCGAACGATAGTCCAACTTTTGAATCTGAGCGGGCCCATCTACCGCATAGCGTCGAACCTCCTGGTGCATGGCCTGTCCGCTGTCCCTAGGGGTTAGCTCTACTTCTGTAGGCACGTCAGATAAAATTTTTCCTTCTGGAGAGAGCTGGGTGAAAGAGCCTTGCCAGGTGCCAACATTTTTGAGCAATCGCTGCCACTGGCTGGATGCTGAATTTGCTGAAGACGGACTCATAGACGGACCCACAATAGAGAGGAAAAAGGGGTATTACTGATAGCTGTTGAGGGGACCAAAGCCTTCTAAACTGTAGACCAGTGCAGAGTTCCTAACCAACTTTTGAAACGACAATGACTTCAAATTCACCCGATGTCGCAACGCTGCCAAGTAAAGATAGCGCTACTGGTTTGGGCACGTTTGGCGGAGTGTTTACGCCCTCTATCTTGACGATTTTGGGCGTGATTATGTATTTGCGCTTTGGTTGGGTGGTCGGTCAAGTTGGCCTACCCGCTACGCTGCTGATCGTTACGATCGCTACGTCGATCACGTTTTTAACGGCACTTTCTATCAGTGCGATCGCAACTGATAATGTCATCCGTGCGGGCGGTGCGTACTATATGATTAGCCGATCGCTAGGTATCGAAACCGGTGGCGCAGTCGGTATTCCGCTGTACTTTGCTCAAGCACTCTCAGTGGCACTCTACACCATTGGTTTTGCTGAGAGTGTCAACAATATTTTTCCCACTACCTCTATTGTCATTGTGGCTTTGATTACCACAGTGCTAGTCACGGCGCTGGCGTTGACCTCCGCAGATGCGGCGATTAAGGCGCAGTACGTGATTATGGCTGCGATCGCTCTTTCGCTAATCGCGCTGGTGTTCGGCCATGACGTAGAGCCTATCGCTTCTGATGCAGCGTCTTCACAAGTTGTACGCGTTGGCTTTTGGACTGTTTTTGCCGTTTTCTTTCCGGCGGTCACCGGCATCATGTCAGGGGTGAATATGTCGGGCGATCTTAAAGATCCGATTCGTTCGATTCCGCGCGGAACGATAGCAGCGGTAGTGGTTGGCTATGCCATCTATATGTTTATTCCCTTCATTTTGACAATCCGGACGCCAACGGCTTCTGCTGCTTTGCTTAATCCCAACGTAATGGTGATGAAGCGAATTGCGATTGGCGGGCAGTTTATGATCGATTCGGTTGTGCTAGGCGTATGGGGGGCGACGCTATCTAGTGCCATCGGCAGCATTTTGGGGGCCCCGCGCATTTTGCAAGCGCTGGCGCGCGACAATATTTTACCAAGTAGCCTGCGCTGGCTAGGGAAAGGCAACGGCCCAACGGACGATCCGCGACTGGGGACGCTGTTTACATTGGGAATTGTGCTAGCTGTGGTGAGTCTGGGTAGTTTGGATGCGATCGCACCTGTCCTCTCTATGTTTTTCCTGACTACCTATATGGTGCTTAACATCGCGGCAGGCTTAGAAGGCTTTCTACAAAGCCCTTCCTTTCGACCTACCTTCAAAGTGCACTGGTCTCTTTCGCTGCTAGGTGCGATCGGCTGTATTGCCGTTATGTTTCTGATCAATCCCATTGCTACGCTTGCCGCGCTGGTGATTGTCGCTCTTATCTATGTCTGGCTAGAGCGCCGACAAATTGAAAGCACCTGGGGAGATGTTCGCCAGGGGGTCTGGATGACGATTGTTCGCGCTGCCTTACTCAACATTGATGACGACACTGATCCAAAAAACTGGCGACCGCATCTTTTGGTGCTCTCTGGTACGCCTACTAAGCGGTGGTACCTCATCGAGATGGCGAGAGCGTTTACGCACAACCGAGGCCTGATTACTGTTGCCAGTATTTTGCCTACCGGCTCTCGGAGCATTGCCCAGCAAGAAAAAGCTGAAGTCACGCTGCGTGATTTCTTGGATCGAAAGGGTATCCAAGCCTTTGCCAAGATCATTACCGCCGCTGATCCCTATGTCGGGGCCAAGCAGCTGCTCGAAACCTATGGCATGGGGCCCCTGATTCCTAACACTGTCTTGCTAGGTGATACGGAAGAGCCCTCACCCGAAAGCATTAAACGCTATTGCCAGACTATTCGCATGTGTCACGATGCTAAGCGCAATGTGATTATCTACCGCTATGACCAAAGCGTAGACGATATACCAGATTCCTTGAACCCGCCGATGTTTGTGCGCGATCCCAAAAGGCAGATAGACGTTTGGTGGGGTGGCTTGCAGTCCAACGGTGGCCTCATGCTGATTTTGGCCTATTTGCTCCGCACGAGCTGGCAGTGGCGGTCGGCAGATATTCGCTTGAAGCTAGTGGTCCCTAACGAAGCGGCCGCTCAGGCTGCCGAAGTCAATCTTGTAAACCTTACGGATAGTCTAAGAATTGGTGCCAAATCTGAGATTATTTTGGCTGAAGACCGTCCTTTCAATGACATCTTAAGGCAGTCTTCTGCGAGCGCGGATCTAGTATTTCTAGGCTTGGCTCTGCCTGATGAGAATATGCCCGAGTACTACCGGACTTTACAAAAGCGAATTGCAGATTTACCGCCGACGATACTAGTCTTGGCCGCAGAAAATTTAGACTTCTCAGAAATGCTGCAAAAAGATTAGCCCCCGCCTGCTAAACGGCTGTCCTTTTTCTTTGCGTAGCGTTTTCTTTATCTGAGCGGACGAGGGCGCTAGGCCGTATGATCGAGGGGTTAGCTATGAGATCGAGGTGAGCTATGCGCTGGTTGCAATATTTAGGAAAGGTCTGGGACGCAAACAAGCGTGGCTTGCTAGTGGGTCTAGGTGTATTGGTCATAGCTTTGTGGATCGCTACGCCCGCTGCTTGGGCGCAAGATAATGCGGTGGACTATACGCTGACCAATCAGGCGGGGGTGGATTTTTCAGGCAAAGATTTATCGGGGACTTCGTTTGCAGCGGCAGATGCGCGGGATGCAAATTTTGAGGGCGCTGATATGAGCGGCACCATTTTGACGAAGGCAACGTTTCTGCGTACTAATCTGGTGGGTGCCGATTTTACTAAGACGTTTGCCGATCGCGTCTTTTTCGATGGGTCTGATATGACCAATGTGGTGTTTGTTGAAGCGATCGCAACGAGCAGCTCTTTCAAAGACACCATCATTACGGGCGCAGACTTCTCCTACACCATCCTAGATCGCATCCAAGTCAAGTACATGTGCGAACGCGCAGATGGGGTAAACCCAACGACAGGCGTGTCTACGCGAGAGAGCCTAGGCTGCCGCGACTAGTTGTTTCACTAGTTTGTTCTTCAGTTTGTTGCACATCAGTTTGCTTTATATCCACATCCAACCCGCTATTCTCTCTTTTTACAGAGTCATCTCGGTTTGAACTTCTCGCCTTTTTGCGGGTCGCTCCAATCGCAGGCAAAACCCTGGCTAGCCGGTAGCTGCTGGCTCCAAGGGTCAGGTGCGATCGCCGCTTCCGCACCCCAGACAATATCGAATAGCCCATCGGATCTTACCTGTCCTACGTAGGTCTTTTGCAACGTGTGGTGGTTAGCTTCGATTGTTATTGGACCTGCTGGCGAGTCGAAAGTTTGTCCATAGGCCGCAGCGCGAACAGCTGTGGCCTCAGTCGATTTAGCCTGACGAACCGCCTGCGCCCAGAGGTGCACCATCGAATAGGCAGATTCCATCGGCCCACCGACGACCCGGTCAACACCATAGCGATTTTGAAAGTTCTCAACCCACTGTTTATTCTGAGACGTTTCTATCGTTTGAAAATACGGCCAGGCGGCATAGTGGCCCTGCATAAAAGATTGTCCAATCTGAAAGACTTCTTCCTCACTTACCCGCACAGACATCACCGGGTACTTGTCAGCCGATAGGTCCGCACCGCTAAGCGATTGGAAAAAAGCTCGATTCTGGGTGCCAACTAGACTGTTGAAAACAACACCGCCTTCGGGTAAAGCCCGCTGAATATCGCTAATTACTGGGACCATATCGAGCACGCTACCGTTTTCGATCGAGACAAAGGCTTCGCCAGTAACCTTGCCGCCTTTGTCTTTGAGAAAGGCCTTAGCGATATCGTGCGTGATGCGATCGCTGGCGCTAATTAGAAAAAAGGACTTGCCCCGGTTAGCGAGCATCCAATTGAGGGCAGGTTCTATCTGCTGGTTGGCAACGCTGCCCATATAAAAAACAGAGTCGGCGCACTCTTGGCCTTCGTAGGCACCGGGATACCAGAGCAAACCATTCTTGGCCGTGACGACAGGCAAAATCGCCTTGCGACTAGCGCTGGTATAGCCCCCGAAAATGACCTCAACCTGATGCTGCGAGATTAGCTTTTCGGCTTTTTCGGCAAAGGTGGGCCAGTCGGAAGCGCCGTCCTCAGTGGTCGCTACTAGCTGCTTTCCTAGAAGCCCACCCGCTGCGTTAATTTCTTCGATAGCAAGCAGCTCCGCGTCTACTAGAGGAGCTTCGCTAATAGCAAGGCTACCGCTAAGAGAGTGCAGCAAACCCACTTTGATTTCAGTGCTCTTCTGGCTCGAGTCGGTCCTCTCAGTGGTGGATGCTGTGGGCGTGCTGTCGCCTCTTGCAGGCGTATCTAGTGTGGATAAGTCAGGGGTACAGGCTTTGAGTAAGATACTGCTGCCCACAGCAGATAGGCCGTAGCCTATAAACGTTCTTCTGCCAAATCTTGCCATCTCTTCAAATTGCCAGCGGCAGTGGTGATAGTGAAAGCGTTCAGGAATCTTTTCACTACAATACGCCTTTACAATTGAGAAATAATTTTTTGGTCCTTTTCAATTACTGCTTTTATGACTACTGTTATTGTCGCTACGGGCAATCCGGGTAAGCTGGCCGAGCTAAAAGACTATCTTCAGGTGCTCGATTGGACGCTGGCGCTCAAGCCTGCTGGCATAGAGGTAGAAGAGACGGGAAAAACTTTTTTGGAGAATGCACGGCTGAAGGCGTCGGAGGTAGCGATCGCAACGAAAAGCTGGGCGATCGCAGATGATTCTGGCCTTGCGGTGATGGCTCTAGGCGGTGCGCCGGGCGTGTACTCGGCTCGCTATGGAAGCAGCGATGCGGATCGAATTAGCCGAGTGCTGCGAGAGCTAGGAAACGAGAAAGATCGACGAGCTGAATTCGTGTGTGCGATCGCCTTAGCTCGCCCTGACGGTAGTATCATCCTCGAGACCGAAGGCCGCTGTCCCGGCTCCATTCTGATGGCAGGCCAAGGCGCAGGTGGCTTTGGCTACGACCCTATTTTCTACGTCACAGCCCAAGGTAAGACATTTGCCGAAATGAGCCCCGAAGAGAAAGAACGCTACAGCCACAGAGGCATCGCCTTCGATCAGCTCATGCCCAAGCTCAAGACGCTTGACTTGTAACTAGCGTATTCGTTTCGTAGAAAGCTATCTCTATCAATTTTTCCTAATACTTTGCTTAGATTTCTGGGAAGGCTATTGCTGTCAGCCGAAATTCTAGACGAAATCCGTTCGTCTATAGGGTTTGCCTACTTTGCCGTTTTAGAACATATTCACATGAGAAACTACCTGCGCATATCAGTTCTTGCTCTAGCTTTGGTATTTTCAAGTGGAGTGCTCAGACCCTTCAGCTTCCGTACTTCAAAGGTGCTGGCTGCCTGTATTGTGCAAGATTCTACTACGCCTAGCGGTAGCAGTGCGACAGACCTAACAGATCTGGAGATAGAACCCATACCTGGTAATACACCCACTTCGGGTCAAACCATTATTTGCGGTGAAGATCTAGATGCCCAGGGAATTTTTGCTCCCGCGTCAGATAATGTCACCGTTGAGGTTCAAGGTCCTGCCGGGGGAATTTCAGTAACGGATCTACCGGGTATTGTTTTGGGCAATGGTGCCGTAGTTACTGTTTCTGGCCCGACCCGTCCGGTCACGACGGCGGGCGAGGGCGCTGTGGGTATTCAGGTGCTATCGGGCGCGACAATTACTGTTAGTGGCGTGGTATCGACGACTGGCGCGGAGTCTACGGGCATTGATGCAGAAAGCAGCACAGCGCTCACTATCACCGATGGCAAAGTGACTACCGCTGGAAGTGACTCGCCTGCGGTAACTGTTGGCAGCGACTCTACTGTCAATGTTATCGGTGACTCAACAGTTGCTACGAGCGGGAGTGACTCAGATGCGATCACGCTTTCAGGTGAAAATAGCTCTCTTAGCGTTGGTAACGAAGCGAGCCTTTCAACGACGGGCAGCGGCTCTAACCCGATTCAGGTAAACGGAGCGAATAGCGCGGTTAACGTGTCTGGCGAGGTGAGCTCATCTGCTGACAACGCGGCGGCTATTCGAGGCACCGCCGCAAATCTTGTGATTAATATCGGTAGCGGCGGCACAGTCTCTACTCAAGGCGCAGGCTCCAATGCGATTGAACTTACCAGCACAGATGCTACTATCACTATTGGTGACGGTGGTGAAGTCAGCGTTGCTGCGGCTGGCGCTACCGCCATCGTTTCAGGTAGAAACGCCACCGTAAACATTAACGGTAGGGTGTACAGCGCGGCTCCCGCCAGTCAGGGCGTAGTGCTGCAAGCGGACTCATCGCTCACGGTCGAGCCGAACGGCGTAATTGGGACCTCTGGTGCGGACGCATCAGCTATTGTTATTGACGAAACTGCTAGTGCGGCCGATGTCACGGTTAACGGTACGGTTAACGCTGCTAGAGGACAGGCAATTGTCGATTCGGGTGAAACCAATACCAGTGTTGTTGTCAATGGTCGCGTGGCGGGTGGCTCATCTGCCCCCGTGATGACCTTGGGAGCAGGCAACGACACGGTAACCGTTAATGGGTCAGTTCAGGCCACAGGGGGTAGTCCTGTTATTGAGCTAGGCGCGGGTAACGATACACTCAACGATAATTCTAGCCAAACGATAGAAGGTCCTGGAATGCTGGCAACTGGTGGTGAGGGCACAGACGTTCTCAACCTCAACAACGGCAAGCCTAATGACTCATCTCGCTACAGTGAATTTGAGACGACTAACGTAGGCACTAATAACAATCCTGGTGACCCGGCCAACGGCAGGGGTTCTACGCTAAACGTCACTAATAACCAGGCCGGCAACCGAATTAACGTTCAAGCGGGTAGCCAGGTAAACGTGCTCACTGGCGGCACCATAGACCTAAGGCCAGATGGAGCAGGCGGTACTGGCTCTGGGCAGCAAGGAGGTACCACTCGCTTTGAGCCAGGTGCGATCGCCAATGTGCAAACCGAAAATCGTACAGGCGTGCAGCCCACCCAAGAATTTAGCAACACTACTTTCGCAGACGGCACTATCGTCAACGCCACGTCTAACTTTGTCAGGGGCACCCCTACCAATAACCCCACAACTGGCCGCGGTGAAATTGCGCTGCAGTCTGACTTCACGCACCGTCTAAGAACTGAGAACGCTCTCAGATTTGGGGCTGCGCTCAACACCCTAGCCGATAGCGCAGCGCTATCTCCCCTACAGCAGGCTGCACTAGATTCGCTGGTAGGGCAAGCCCCAAATGCCGATGAAGCCGAAGCGGTTATCTCTCAGCTTGCCGGAGAAATCAGAGCGCAAGCGGCAGCCGGTGGCATTCAGGCTGCGACGCTATTCAATAACCTCTTGCTACCTTCTGGCACCCGCGTAGATAGCCGCAAATCGCCTATTTCTGTTCACTCAAGAGCCGAGAATCCGCTTTATGACACCACTGCGCTGGGCAACGGGGCGTGGATTTCTGGATTTGGTGGACTGCTAGATGTCGAGAGAGATGCGGTAGCGACGGCGTCTAGTTCTGATACCTACGGGCTAGCAGCAGGATACGACCGGGCGATCGCAATAGGCGAATCTGGCAAAGGTGTCTTTGGCGCTGGCATCGGCTATGCCACAACTAACGTAGAGGGCATTAGAGATTCTGCCGATATTAGCACCTACTCTATCGGTGGCTACTTTGAGGGCAACCAGGGTCCCCTATTTGGCAACGTCGCCGCCTCCTACAGCTCGCAAAATATGAGCGCTTCTACTGGCACAGATAGCGACGCCAGTCTCTTTGCTATCTCTGCCGAAGGCTTTTATAACTTGCGCCCGCAGGCTGACATGGCAGTGGGTCCACTCGCTCGGATCGGCGGCGCTTTTGGTAGCTACGGCGGATTTAGCACCCAAAGTGAAGCATTTGGCGTTGACTACAGCAGCGCCGATGTTAGTCAGTTCACGGCCGGCGTCGGCGTACGTGTTGGCGGGCAAACAGAAACAGATGTCGGTTTAGCAGCGCTCAGCCTTGACTTGCTGTATGAAGCGGCGCTCAGCGAAGACAGTGTGCAATTTGACGGTCAGTTGGGCAGCAGCGCGGTCAGTGTAGCTTCGCCTGTTGTAAACAGTAGCGGCTTTGCTGTTGGCGCGGAAGCTGCGCTAGCGGTTACGGAGAGAACATCAGTTGGTTTTCGCTATCAGGGCAGCTTAGGCAATAGCGTTCAATCGCATACTGGCGAAATCAAGTTCTCTATTATGTTCTAGGCCTGTATGTTCTAGGTCTGTATGTTCTAGGCTTGCGCTAGATTGTTTCACACTCTTCTTCTAGCTTGCACGCTCTCTTTCGTGCAAATCGTTTCCAGACAGACTATTTCTAGGCAAATCAAAACGACCGTCTTTCCCTAAAGCGGTCGCTTTTTTTATTTCAGTCTTACTGCTTTGGCTTCACTATTTATGAGTCTGATTTATGATCTGCAGAGCCGTTATTCCTACACAGTGCTTTCTATACGGCGTTATTCTTATTCAGCAGGTCTTGAACCTGGCCAAGCGCGGCTCTGAAAATATTAAACCCTGCCCACCCGGCAGCGATGAGTAAGGGTGAGACTACAAGCAGAACACGGATATCCATTTTATTCCCCTCCAGAAATATTGCTTAAAAGGTTGTAACAATCCTCTCATATAATCTAACACCCCCTTGTGGCAACAATGACAAATCCTCAAAAAAGATCAGTCGCAATGATTACCGGAGCCTCTAGTGGGATTGGGCTAGCGATCGCTCACCGGCTCGCTCAAGCAGGCTACAATCTCGCCCTTTGCGCTCGGAGCAAAGACCGCTTAGCCGCCGCCGCCGAGGCGCTATCTCAGTACGACGTTGAGGTATTGATTCAATCGGTAGACTTGCGCGATGAGTCTGCCATTCTCAGTTTTTTTGCGGCTGTCAAAGGCCGCTGGGGCCAGCTAGATGTCTTGCTCAACAACGCTGGGTTAGGCCACAAAGAGCCTTTGATGACAGGTAGTACCGAGGCATGGCGAGAGATGCTAGAGGTGAATGTACTTGCCCTTTGCATTTGTACGCGTGAAGCGATGAACCTAATGAGCCCAGCTAGGTCGGGTCATATCGTGCATATTAGCTCTATGTCAGGGCATCGGGTGCCTGCTATTACTGGAATGTATTCGGCAACTAAGTTCGCAGTACGGTCCTTGACAGAGACGCTAAGACGAGAGCTAAGAGCGCAAAATAGCCCAATTCGCATATCCTCTATCAGTCCTGGTATTGTCGAAACCGAGTTTGCTGAGAAGTATCATCAGAGCGCAGAGAAAGCAGAAGAAACATACAGCCAGTTTCCGGTACTGCAGGCTGCTGATATTGCCAACGCGGTTGCGTATACGCTGGCACAACCGAAGCATGTAGAGGTCAATGATATTTTGGTGCGACCTACCGAACAATCTTCGTAGGTATCTATCTTTGCAGGCTTTTGTAAGTCTTTGTTTGTAGGCCTTTATTTGTAAGTCTTTATTTGTAGGCCTGTGTAAGCACCGTCGCGAGTAGCTCTCGTAACAACTCGGTTGATTGGAGTGCTATGAAATGACTTCTAGCTCGTCTTCGTGCAAGTGAGCTTTGAATGGACGCTTGGCCCCTTCGACGTCGAACGAAGCCACAATTTGATAGTTGGCACTGATAGGTCGACCTTGATAGTCAGTTAGGATGGCCGAAATTACGCCTTCCATACCCTGCACTTCGTAGGGTGCATTGCGATGGTTGGGATGGTTGAACAACGTAAGGGGGGCCTTGATACGGACGCGATCGCCAACTTTCATAATATGAGACATAAACGAACTGATGAGCCTATTCTCTCACAGCGCTGACTCTCGCAGTACTCGCTGTTAGCTATCGTCAAAAGACTCATCTGCTAGTGATCTTTGCCTCTCACCGCTTACCTCTCACCGCTTACCTCTCACCTTCTGAATCTTATTCGGCTGAATCTTCGCTCGGATCGACTTCAGTTGGCTGCGTAGGCAGTGGTAACAGCTCCCCATTAGCAGGCTCAGGAATAGGCTCAGAAGCAGGCTCGAAGGTGCGCCATAACAGCCAAATTGCTGAGCCAACAACGCCGGCTACAATCAAAGCTAGCAGCGCTGTCACCCACCACGCCTTTTTCGGTGCGTATTTGCTATCACTCTCGAAAGCGGCCATTTCCTCTGCGGTAAGCGGGGTCTCGTCATCTTCCTCCTCGCCGTAGAGTAGGGCACGTGAAGCCGGTGTCATAGTCGCTGGTGCCGGTGGAATTAGGGTTGCCGTGCTGGTTCCTCTTCTGGCTAACGCACTCGGCCCACCTGCGGCGGCGCTAACGACTTTCTGTTTGGTTGCTTGCCCTATGCTGCTTCCCTGCGATGCCGCTGAGCTAGATTCTTCAGCTGCCGTAGTCATGATGGCGTTCATGAGTACAACAGCCACGTTGTCATGGCCGTTCTTTTGATTAGCTAGCTCTATCCAAGAGTCCACTGCTGCGTCTAACGGCACTATCTGCTTCGTGATTAGATCTACGTAATTCGTCCAAGAAATCTCCACCTGATAGTTGTCACTCAGCCCGTCGGAGCACAGCAGCAGCACGCCGCTAGATTCAAACAAAAAGCGCTGAGTGTGAGGCCGTAGCTGGTCGTATTCGCGAACACCGACCGCCTGACTAAGGGCGTCGGCATCGGGTCGCTGGCGAGCAGTGGCATGAAAGCTGTTACCCATGCTTACTTCTTTGCCTGCAATGTCGTCGTCCACGGTTAGCTGCTGGCAGTGATCAGAGGTCATCCAATAGGCGCGGCTATCACCCACATGGGTCAAGTACAGCTCGTTGACTTCGGTAGGGCCCTCTTCGGTATCTACTCGCTGCGGCAGTACGAGTGCCATGACTAAGGTTGTACCCATCCGCTGGCGATCGGTACGGCCTTGCTGATCGTTTTGCAGTGCGATCATATTATTAGCGACCCGAATGGCTGCCTCAATTTGATCGGTTACCACCTGAGGAGAAATTATTTGGGGTCGTTCCATCGCTTCGGCCAAGAGTCCCCGTAGCTGTAGCTGTAGCGATCGCACCACTCGCTGACTGGCCACCTCGCCACCTTCATGCCCACCCACCCCATCACACACAATTGCCAGTCGCGGTAGCAGAGGTAAATCCGCCGTATTAGTTCGCTTGAGCTCGGGTGGGCTAGGATAGCAGGCGTCCTCATTTCGAGACATCTGCGGACCGGTGCTAGTTGCACCTGCTACCTGAAAAGACATCGTGTTGCCGGCTGCCTCTTGCAGCAGTCGGTCGTTTATCTCTTCTTTAATAGCCAAAAAATCTGGCTTCGCTCCTTTCATCTGCTTACACACCGAGCGAATGAGCCGAGCAATTTCTGGCCTAGCAGCCGGTAAATAAATGTTTTCCCAGGCATTTGCTAGATCGCTAAATGTTGGCGCTGTTGGATTAGTTGATAGCCCAATGAGCCGAACGCGCCAAGCTTCTACTCGAATATTGCTTTTTTTCAGCAGACTGGCCGCTGCGCCAATCGTTTGCAGCGGCTGCCACAGTGAGATCATCTGCCACAGCCAGTAGATCTGGCGAAACGCTGTTGCCTCTGGCCAGGCTTTAGCGATCGCAGGCATCAGCTTTCCCTGTCGATTCACCGGCACGTTGCTTAGTAGCAGCACCGCTTCTCCAGATGACTGGTGACAAATCCCATAGACCCCTGGCAAGTTGAGCTGATACGGATAGGCCTTGAGATAAGGCACCGCAAATTCGGGTACCGGCTCAGGCACCTTTGGCGGCTCCTCTGGCCGAGTATCTAGCCAGATAGAAGGCGCGACTACCCGATAGCGGTTGTCTACGCGATCGCCAATCGGAATTTTATTAGTTCCGTGGCCCAAGGCCCAAACGTAGTGTTTGAAAGGATTCTTGCTCTCGTCACCATTCATATAGATAGGGTCTTGCGATTAAATTAGGTCTATGGTAAGGGAAAAGGGATTTGGTGCAAACTACCGAATGCGATGCAGCTATCAGCCAGACGTCAGCTAGGCGTCAGCTAGACATCGAATGCTATCTTGCACAGGCAACATAGAGGTTATAGCGGGCTTTCGCCCATTAAGCAACGCATAGGTGACGCAGCCAAAAAGACGGATACCCGTAGATACCTATGAAAATTAGACCTATGAAAATTAGATATCTGCAAAAATTAGGTACCTATAAAAATTGATAATTTCCATTTCCATGGGCAAAACACTTTGGATGTTGCTGCACTAGTCTATAGGAGATGACCTATTACAGACTGCTAGGTACCTATGCCTGGTTACAACTGATATGACTTCTGCCTTGATATGGGTGATTGTTGGTGTAGTTCTTTGCCTAATGGAGCTACTGCTACCGACAGCATTCATCGAATCTGCCTTTGGCGTTAGCGCCTTT
This sequence comes from uncultured cyanobacterium, assembly GCA_963702855.1. Lineage (GTDB taxonomy): Bacteria > Cyanobacteriota > Cyanobacteriia > Phormidesmidales > Phormidesmidaceae > Phormidesmis. Next base: position 2,003,926 of record OY969765.1, on the reverse strand, counting down.
GCCGTTGCGCTCTTCTCTCTTGTAATTCCTAGCGCTAGCCTCCAGATCGCCCTATGGATGGTACTTTCACTGCTGGTGTTTTGGGTGCTAAAACGCTTTATTCCCAACCGAACGGCTCCTGCTCTGCGTGAAGCTACAGAGGCAAGAACTACCACCGAAATCTTGCCTGGTCAGGCGGGAAGAGTAATTTATGAAGGGAACTCCTGGCAGGCCCGCTGTGAAGATAATCAGGTTTCTATCCCTTCCGATCAAGAAGTCTTTGTTGTCGAGCGTAAAGGCAACACGCTAATTGTTATTCCGTTAAGCAGCTTTCAGTAAAGCCGCTTTGAGCAGTGAATTCTCTTCGCTCTCTACTTTTCAGTCACCCTGCGGTCAACTCACCTAAACGCTGCCAATACCCGCTGTAAGTACCCGCTGTAGATAAACCCAAGAAACCCTCTCCTCTTATGAATCCTTTCGCACTGCTCATTCTCTTAGCGCTCGGTGGCGGCGTCGCTAGCAAGTCTGTTCGAATTATCAACCAAAGTGACGAAGCTCTCGTCGAAACGCTCGGACGCTACAACGGCAAAAAGCTCACGCCCGGTCTAAACTTTACCGTTCCTTTTGTGGATCGCATGGTCTACAAAGCAACTACTCGCGAAAAGGTCTTAGACGTCCCACCGCAGCAGTGCATCACCCGCGATAATGTCTCTATTAGCGTGGACGCGGTTGTCTACTGGCGTATCGTCGACTTGGAGAAAGCCTACTATAAAGTAGAGAATCTTCGAGATGCGATGGTGAATCTTGTACTCACTCAAATTCGCTCTGAAATGGGCAAGCTAGAGCTAGATGAAACCTTTACAGCCCGCGCCGAAATCAACGAACTGCTGCTCCGCGAGCTAGACATCTCAACCGATCCATGGGGTGTTAAAGTCACGCGCGTAGAACTTAGAGACATTTCACCTTCCAAAGCGGTTCAAGACTCTATGGAACTGCAAATGACTGCCGAGCGACAAAAGCGCGCCGATGTTTTAACCTCTGAAGGTGAGCGTGATGCTGCTATTAACTCAGCTAGAGGGCGGGCCGAATCGGTCGTCTTAGATGCTGAGGCGCGTAAGAAAGCAGTTGTCTCCGATGCCCAAGCTGAGCAGCAGTCGATTGTGCTCAAGGCTCAAGCCGAGCGGCAGCAGCTAGTTCTAAAAGCTCAGGCAACCTCGGAGGCCCTAGAGGTTATCTCAAAACGACTCAAAAATGACCCGACTGCTCGCGAGGCTTTGCAGTTCATCTTGGCGCAAGACTATTTGAGCATGAGCCGCCAAATCGGAACGAGTGACAGCAGCAAAGTCATGTTTTTAGACCCGCGTAGCATTCCTGGCGCGCTAGAGAGCATGAAGTCTATTGTGGGTGACGGCGAGCCTAGCTAGACATGCTGTTTATCGAATGTCGTGAAGGTTACCGAATGTTGTAAAGGCGGCTGTCGCGAATTTGAACGACGGGGTAGTTGAGCGATCGCACCATCATCTCATCATGGGTAGTCACCACTACCGTAATGCCAATGCTATTGAGCTTGCGCAAAATGCTAAACACCTGCCGCGCATTGTCACCATCTAGATTGCCGGTGGGCTCATCGGCTAATAGCAGCGGTGGCGTACCGACAACAGCACGGGCGATGCTAGCTCTTTGCTGTTCGCCGCCAGAGAGCTGCGAGGGAAAGCGATCTGCCTTGTCTTGCAAGCCCACCATGCGCAGGGTCAGCGGCAGACGGCGATCTATTTCTTTGCGGCTAAAACCCTGCGCGTGAAGGACAAAGGCAACGTTTTCGGCGACGGTGCGGCGGGGAATGAGTTTGTAGTCTTGAAAGATGACGCCGATGCGGCGGCGGAGCAGGGCTAGGCGATCGCCTCTAAGCTGCGTAATTTCTTGACCGTTGAGATAGATCTGTCCGCTGGTGGGACGCTCTTGGACATAGAGCATTTTCAGTAAGGTCGATTTGCCTGCGCCTGACGAACCCGTGATAAATAGAAAGTCCCCCCTGTTGAGAGAAAGGTTAATGTCTCTAAGAGCAGGGGTGCCGCTGGCATAGGTTTTACTGACTTGGCTAATGTGGATGAGGGCCGAGTGGGTCGCTTCACCCTGGGGTGCCGGAGCAGCGCGCTCTACAAACTGCTGAGCCGTCTTAGGTGCTTTTGGCGAGGCCGGACGAGCAGCGGCGGTCTCTTTTTTGAATGCCTTGGGCGCAAGAATTGAGATCATGAAGGGTGACAGTAGAAGGATCCGAGTGGCTATGGCGCCGTTAGCTAACGTCAGTTTGGGTCATGCAATCGCCTGAAGTGCTCTCCAGACAGTTGCTTAGCTGCAAAGCCTGAAGTAAATCCCCTCACTCGATCCGAGCGACGCTAATTATGGCGAGGTTAGCTGTGAAGCTTTCGCTCCAAGATGCCCACTCGACTCCGTCTAATCATCAACAGTTGATGACAGTCTGAAAAGGAAAAGTCATAGCCTGGCCAAGATTCCGTTGAATTACGGGGGGTGCGTGTATCTTTTCCATACTAGATTGACTGAACCACCGACTAGCCAAACCACCGACTGATGAGCCGATCCATTTCACCGCTGGCCTTGATGTCTAAGATGGCCTGGTTAATTTGACTGCGTAGAGGCGAGCTTTTGGGAAGCGCGATCGCACTGCCGGTCGGCTCTTCTGAGGGCATTAGCTGAACTACAAACTCCGGGTAGCGAAGCAGATAGCTATCTGCAACATGAGCTTCCACAAAAGCGCCGTCGATTTCGCCTGTATCGATTGCTGTATAGACGTCTGCGGTTGTTGGATAGGGAACTATCCCTAGTCCCGGCAGCTCGTTTTCAAGCGCGGCAGCATAGCGAGCTTGAACGCTGCTATCAAGAACGCCAATGATCTGATAGCTCAGGTCGCGCGATCGCAGACCCTCAAAAGAAACTAGCGCATGGCGAGAACGGTAGTAGATATAGGAAAAATCAACCTGCTGTTTGCGATCGCGGTTAGGCTCTAGTGCGGCCATCGCCATATCTACTTCATTATTCGTAACTGCCGGAATCAGTGAGCCAAATTCCATATTAACCACCGTTAGCTCGCGCTCTAATCGCGCGGCAATTAGCTGAGCTAGGTCAATATCGAACCCGACAATATCACTAGAACTGCCTGCTTCAGCGCCATTCTCTTCAGCGCCATTCTCTTCAGGGCTACTTACCCCTCGCGCCTCATCTGCTACTTGCTCATAAGGCGGATAGTCAGCAGCCGTCGCCATTACCAAAGCGCGGCTACCTCTAGCCTCTAAAGTCACTGTGCCCTCTTCAGCTTCGAGCCCCCTGTCTTCTTGGACTGGCCCCGTATTGCTGAGCGCTCGGCACCCTGCTACTACAACCGGCAGGATTAACCCTGTCAAAAACCAACGCCGCTTCATGTGCACCCGACTGCCTGCTTCTGCAGTTTTGTTTTCAACGACCTTCCGACTGCTCCGTTTGGCGCTGATACCAAAACGAAGCCCAAACAAATTGGGGTAACGCTAGCATACGTCGCCATCGCCAAGGCTCTTGATACAGACGATATAGCCACTCTAAATGAGCCTTACGCATCAGCTTGGGCGCGCGCGCTTTCGTTCCAGACCAGATATCGTAGCTGCCGCCAACCCCAATCCAAACGGCACGAGGACAAAGGTGGCGATGTTGCTCAATCCAAAACTCCTGTCGAGGAACACCTAGCCCTACAAAGATAACGTCTGGCTGAACGCTAGCTAGTCGATCTAAAAAGGCCTGTAGCTCACTGCCTTTGGCATAGCCATGCTGCACGATCAATAGGTTTAGTTCAGGCGATCGCCTCTGCCAGTAAGCTGCTGCTGCGGCCAAAACTTCAGGTTTACCACCGTAAAAAGCAACCTTAGTCTCAGACCCTAAACTATCCAATAAGTCCGCAGCTAGTTCAATTCCTGGATAGCGTCGGATCGGCTGCCTTTTTAGCAGTCTAAAAAATAGCTCAACGCCTGATCCATCAGGAGCCACCAGATCTGCTGATTTAACTAGCTGCCGTAGCTGAGCATCTTGCTGCGCCTGCATACACATCTCAGCGTTGATAGTGATAACTTGTGTGCTCTGCTTTTGAGCTATGCGGTGGCGTAGCCATTGCACGTAGTCGCTGCATTGATGCACCGGCAACCCCATGAGTGATAACGTTTTCAGTTCTTCCTGCTGCGCCAAAGATTTACTCGTCACGGATTTACAGCCCAGTTACCTAACGATTGCTTTCCTGCCCAGTATTCGCTCTGTGTTTGCCCAGTATTCGCCCAGTATTCGCTTAGTAATCAGTTTCCTCTTCGTACTCCATGACCTTTTTCTTTGGAATATTTAAGGGCTTCGCTTCAATCAACTCTTCCTCTTTTACCGGTTCGCCCCAAACATCGCCCGTGATATCAACTTCATCTGCTGGCGCATCCACTACCTCCGGGGGCGCCGGGCGACGATCTTCTCTGAAACCCTCTCTCCGGTCCTCTCTGAAATCTTCTCTCCGGTCTTCTCTCCGGTCTTCTTTAAAGTCCTCTCTAGGAGGCGCTGGTCGCGTATCTCTCTGCCTATCTTGACGTGGCGCTGCGTCTTCTCGCCAGCGTTCTTCCGCTGCTGGGCGGCTGCGAGCATTGTCCCATCTGGCTTCGTTCTTAACACCAGATGGTAGCTGATTGGCGGCTGAAACTGGCATTACGTAGCCATCGCTGAGTCCTCGCTCCCACGGCGGGGTGCCGAGGCCCAATCGGTCCAATATGCCCACGCTTAACTGAATAAGCTTCTCTTCACTGCCTTCAAATACGATGATGCGATCGGGCCCTGTGCTGACAATCTCTTCAACTGGCAGCTCGTATGTACTCACGACTTGATCGGGAATTTGTGGCAGGCCCACAGACGCAACTACCAGGGTTTCTAATCGTCCGGTGACCACATCAAACTTGAAACCACGTACGCGACCTAGCACCTCACCAGATTCAGTAATGACCTCGCTATTCACAAGGCTACTGAAGGCCATCGTGTTGATTTCGCTATCGAGCACTGTATCATCATCAACCAGGATGACGTCACCCATCTGGCGAACATCACTCAAAAGCATTGATCGCTCGTTGTTAGCGATCACCTTAGAGAGCATATTCTCTTGTAGTCCTACTGCCATGACCTCTAGGCGATCCATATCTACCCATAGCTGACTAATAACGCCTAGCCGTCGCCCATTGCTACGGGTAATGACCTGGGTGCCTACGATGTCAGAGCGGAGTCGGCTTTGTTCAAAAGTCATGGCGGTTCAGAGAGTGCCTAATGTGACTAACACTAGAAAGTTGTCGCGACAGCTTGAGGGACTATACCTTAATTTTAGATGTCTATTGTATCGAATTGCTCATCGCTTCCTGTTGGGTGAATGCCGAACTGGCTTCAGCTCCGCTCATTTGCCGTGAAGCTCGGCGACTCTAGGGCTCATCTGCCCTGAAGCTTAGCCGCCCAGCGCCGGTTAGGTCGCTTTCGCTAAGTTAATGCCTAGCACCTGTGTATAGGCGCCCCGCGCCTGGGTGACGCCGATGGTGCGTTCGGCTGATTCGATCATAGGTCGACGCAGGCTGACGACGATGAACTGAGCAAGCCGAGCCTGCTGCTGAATCATTTTCGACAGGCGCTCTACGTTAGCTCCGTCTAGGAACATGTCTACTTCGTCGAAGGCGTAGAAGGGGGAGGGGCGATAGCGCTGAAGGGCGAAGATGAAGCTGAGGGCAGTGAGTGATTTTTCGCCGCCAGACATGGAGGCCAGTCGGCGAACCTGTTTGCCTTTGGGGTGGGCAACGAGGGTAAGGCCACCGTTGAAGGGGTTGCTGGCATCGTCAAGCTGGAGGTGACCGTCACCATCAGATAGCTCGGCGAAAATGGATTGAAAGTTGAGATTGACCGCGTCGAAGGCTTCTTTGAAGGCTTCCTTGCGAAGGGTGGTGAAGTTTTCGATGCGTAGTAAAAGTTCGGTGCGCTCTTCTTCGAGGGTTGTGAGCTTGTCGGTAAGCTCTTCTAAGCGCTCTAGCGTTCTCTTGTATTCCTCAAGGGCGAGCATGTTGACGGGTTCTAAGGCTTCTAGCTTGCGCTGTAAGGACTTCAGCGTTTTGTTGAGATCGTCTAGGGTAAGATCTTCGGGAATTTCGGGCAGGGGATTGGGCAGCTCGGCAAGTTGGCTAGCAATGAGGACTTCTAGTTCGTGAAGCTGCTGCTGCCGCAGGGCCTGGGTTTCTTGCAGCTTTTGCTGCTGCCACTGGTTTTGCTGCTGTTGGTTTTGTTCGGTTTTGTACTGACGCTCGCAGGTGTCACGAGCGGTTTTTTCCTGTTTTAGCTTGTCGTCTAGGATGGCGATCGCCTGCTGTGTTTGGGTGACGGTCGCTTTCAATGTTTGCTGCTGCTGGGCAATGTCGCTTTGCTGGCTGGTTTGCGCTTGCTGCTGCGATCGCCATCCTACTACCTGCTCATTCGCGAGCTGCACTTTCTCCTGCAGTCGCTGCTGCTGCACGGCCAAATTCTGCTGCTGTTTTTCTGCTGCTTGTAGCATCTGCTGCTGCTCATCTAGCTGCGTTTCAAATGTCCGTACCGCGTTCTGGGCTCGCTGCCAATCGCTATGGCTTTGCGCTTGCTCTAACTTAGCTAGCGCCTGTCGTTTGGCACTTAAGTTGGCTTCCTGCGCTGGCATGGCCTGGGCTAGCTCGCTCAGCCGATTTTTGGCCTGTGCATATTCTTGGTCTGCCCGGTTTAGCTGTGCTTTTGCCTGGTTTAGCCGCTGCTCTAGCGCTTGACGCTGGCTCTGCGACTGGTCAGCCTTTAGTGCGGTTTCTCGATGGCGCTGCCGCGCTTCAATTAATGCCTGAGACTCTTCCTTGGCTTTGAGCGTGAGCTGGGCGACCTTTTGCTCGCAGTGGATGAGGATGCTGCTAATTTCAGAAAGGCGATCGCGCAGAGCCACTGCTTCTTGCGACTCCCCTGCCGATACTGTGCCAAAGTGCAGCCGCCCCTGCCGGCGAATACTGCCACCCGTCATCGCCCCGCTCGATTCGAGCACTTCACCATCGAGCGTCACAATGCGATAGCGGCCCATATTGCGGCGCGCTTCGGCCAGGGTTGAAAATACCGCCGTGCTACCGAATACGAAAGCAAACACGTCAGCGTACTTCGGCTCGCAGGTAATTAAATTCACCGCGTAGTCCACAAACCCATCGGGCCGATTCCACGCGTCTATTTGCTTAACGTTCGGCACGCGGATTTTATTTAAGGGTAAAAAAGTTGCTCGCCCTGCTCGCTGCCGCTTTAGCAAGTCAATGGCGCTCGCACCCACCCGATCATCTTCGACCACCATAAAGCCCATGCGCCCACCCGCCGCAATTTCTAGCGCTAGCTGGTAGGTCGGATCTACCCGGCCAAGTTCGGCCACGATCCCGCACAGTCCTTGAATGTCGCTCCGCTTGAGTACTTCTGTCGCCTGCGTTCCCTGCGACTCTTTAATAGCCTGCTCTTGGGCTTCTAGCTTGTCTAGCTCGCGCTGCTTTTCGCGCTGCTCCTGCAACAGCCGGTTCAGCGTCTGCGTCTGCGTCTGTAGCTGCGCTTCCACATCCGCCACCGCCTGCGATAGCTGCTGGACCTCGTCCTCTGCTTTCTGACCCTTGCCTTCTTGGTTCTCTGTTTTCCCGCTTGCTCCAGCTGCCTTGGATAGCTCCTGCTCTAATTCCTCTAGCGCCGTCCGCTGAGTATTCATCTGCGTCTTTAGCTGACTCTCTCGCTCCTGTAAGCGCACGCTTTCGGCCCGCTGCGGCTCTAGCTGTCCTAGCAGCGTTTCGATCTGACGGCGCAGATCGGTTTGCTGCTGTATCCAAGCCTGAGATTTTCCGGCGATCGCAGCTGTCTCTTCTCTCTTGGCCTCTAGCTCAGCCGCGGCCTGGTCCCGCGCGGCTATTAGCCTAGTTAGCTCCTCGGCTGTTAGTTTTTTAAGCTCGGTGCTAACGCCAGCTAGCTCATTTTCTTGCGCCTTTATACTGGCCTGAGTCTGAGTAAGCTGCGCTAAAAGTTCTTTAGTTGCCTGGCTCAAGCTTACTTCCTGTCGCAGCAGCTGGCGCAGTTCGGCTTCTTGGGTCGCTAGCTTGGCCTGAAGGGATAGATACTCTTCTTCGCCTAGCGCTTTGACTTTGGCGTTGAGCTCAGATAGCGTCGCTGCCGTGTCTTCCATTTGCTCAGTGAGCGCAGTGATGCTGATGCTTAGCGCTTCGGCTTCCTGGCGGCCCTGAGCAAGCTGACCTTTAAGCTTCTCGGCCTGCTTTTGGTGCGATCGCCACTGCATCACCCCCTCCCACCGCTGCTTTTCTTGCAAGGCGGCCTTGAGCTGCTTATATTTTTCTGCCTTCTTTCGGTCTTGGTCTAGCCGCGCTAGCTGGTCGGTTAGTTCCGTTTCCACAATCCGGAAGCGTTCCTCTCGCTCCTTCACCACATCTAGCTTCGCCTTTGCCTGACTGATCTTGCGATCAAATGATGCTACGCCCGCGAGCTCGTCGATAATCTCTCGGCGCTCGCGGGCGTTCATCGAAATAATGCTAGTTACATCTCCCTGTAGCACTACGTTGTAGCCTTCAGGGTAAATGCGAAACCGCTGTAGCTGCTCGTGCAGATCGTTGAGCGTGCAGGGCTCATCATTGATGTAGTAGTTTGAGGTGTAGGTGCCCTGCGCTGTAACCCGTAGCCGCCGAGTTACCCTCCATTCAAGTACCGCTAGCTCTTTATCTTGGCCGTTTCCACTGAAATTGCTGGTGGGATTGCCCCCCAGGCTGCTGTTGAGCGTTTCACTCGGAGCGTCAGCGCTCTTACGGTTGCCGTTGCGATCGCTATGGCGCTCTGCGGTTAGGCCCTCTGACTCACCTTCCTCTGACGTAAGGGTAGGAGAATTCTCTAGCGTAGAAGAATTCTCTGCTTCCTCTGCTGCTTTCTCGTTGCTCAGCAGCTTATCTGCGACATCGGTAATATCAAACGTAGCCGTGACGGTAGTTTCTACGGTAGATCGTCGCTTAGCCTGATTTTGATTGACTAAATCGGGCAGCCGCTCTGCTCGCATGCCCCGAGAGCTTGCTAGCCCCAAGCAAAATAGCAAAGAATCTAAGATATTCGATTTTCCAGAGCCATTTGGCCCAGAGATGACCGTAAAGCCCGGCAGCAGAGGCACATCTGTTGCCCCTCCGAACGATTTGAAGTTAGAAAGCTCGACTCTTTTTACGTGCACGCAAAGTGGCGCACTAAGCAGTGCGTACGGGTGTACTGTTTCAGATGATAGCACTCCAGAATCTGGAGAAACTGTCACAAGTTTAAGTCGTATTCTTAACAGAGAATGGGTCAAAAATCACCCTTTCTTTTTGGAAAGTCTCACAAAGTGCCCAAAGGCTGCTTTTTCTTTCCCCAAAAGATAACGCTGGTAGATAATGCTACCTATACGAACTAGCTATGCCTAATTTTTAGGCCCTATACTACGTGTCTTTTCCTGATTCTTATCGCCCAACGCTGACAGCTCCAACGCTTCTAGGGTTCGATCCGGGTCGGGCAAAATGCGGCCTGGCTATCGTTGGCCTTGATCGAACGCTGCATTACCATCAGGTAGTTTCTGTAGACGCCGTTTCTAAAACGATTCAAGATTTGCGGCAGCTGTACGCTGTCTCCGCAATCGTGATGGGCGACCAAACAGGGTCCGCTCGCTGGAGAGAGACCCTCTCGACTTTGCCCAACGCGCCTAGAATCACCCTAATTGACGAGCGCTATAGCTCGCTGGAAGCGCGCGATCGCTACTGGGAGATGTATCCACCAACTGGGCTAGGTAAGCTCGTACCTCAAAGCCTGCGCAGCATTCCTCGGCCTATTGATGATATTGTCGCGATTTTGCTAGTAGAAAGATATCTGAAAAGGCTCTCTGGCGAAGATTGAGCAGCCAAACTTGCAAGTTCAAAATTACGAGATTCAAAGTCATAGAATTCAAAATCATAGAATTCAAAATCACAGAATTCAAAATCATAGAATTCAAAGTCACAAGTCCGCTCGAATCTTAAAAGAGTAGTCCCCGCCTGGCTCTAGCTGATAGTCGAACTGTTCCAAAAATCTGCCTAGCGGCTCTTGAATTAGCGCTCGACCTAGCGAAGGCTCTACAGTCAACTGCCCCATGCGAAAGCGCCAGTGAAAGCGCCACTCAAACTCATTTGCGCTCACCTCACCTTCAATCCGTCCGTTCTGCCAAGACTGATGGGTGATACGAACATAGGCTGTGGTTTCTGGCAACTCGGAACTAGCACTCACGCAAACTTAGTACTCCATCAAAAGAATGATCCCAAAAGAATGACCCCAGTAATATAGTGTCGCTGCCTCATTCCTAGAGACTTCTTAATCAGGTTCTCTATTCAAGGTATCGCCAAAGACGGTAGCCTAGAAATGAATCCCTTCACCTTTTTAAGAACTTACCGTGCCTAAGGTTGGCATTATTTACAACGATATTAAGCCCATTGCCGCAACCGCTGCTAAGGAACTCAGCGATCGCTTATCAGCGCGTGGCTACAAAGTCTGCACCACTACGGGTATCGCGGGCATCTTAGGCTATTCTCAACCGGGTAAGCCCGTGTGCCACACGCCAGTTGAGAGCCTGGTCCCGCTTGAATTTGACAGCGATATGGACTTTGCAGTGGTATTTGGTGGCGATGGTACGGTGCTTTCTGCCTTTCGCCAAATTGCACCCAAAGGAATTCCTCTGCTTGCGGTCAATACAGGCCATATGGGCTTCTTAACCGAAATATATCTCAACCAGCTTGACGAGGCAATTCATCAGGTCACAGGAGGTAATTTTCACTTAGAAGAGCGGGCGATGGTGATAGTGAAGCTCTACAGCGAAAACGAGTTGATTTGGGAAGCGCTCTGCATGAATGAGCTGGTGATTCAGCGTCAGCCGCTGACGAGCATGTGCCATTTTGAAGTACAAGTTGGCAGGCACGCGCCGGTTGATATCGCTGCTGATGGCCTAATTATCTCGACGCCGACAGGTTCTACAGCCTACTCGCTCTCTGCTGGTGGCCCTGTAATCACGCCGGGAGTGTCGGTGCTGCAGCTAATTCCAATCTGCCCGCATTCTTTGGCCTCGCGCGGGCTGGTCTTTCCCGATTCTGAGTCGGTAGTGGTGACCTCCGCAAATTCTGAGCCGCTGGTGGTAGTCGTTGACGGCAATGCGGGCTGCTATATGGTGCCTAGCGATCGCATCTGCCTAGAGCGATCGCCCTATCCGGCTAAGTTCATCCGCCTGCAGCCACCCGAATTTTTCCGCGTCCTCCGTGAAAAACTAGGCTGGGGGTTGCCTCACATTGCAAAACCGACTTCTGTAGAGCTACCCTGAGCGCAATGATGCTGAAGCCCGCACTCTATGAGCGCTCCTTTCTCTCCACCCGACTCCACTTCCAGTTTGATCCAGACACTGCCCTCCGTATTGGTGGTAGAAAGTAATGAGAAATTGGCCTATGAAATTAGCGTAGACCTGCACGAGGCGGGCTATAAGCCGCTCACGGTTTCGACGCTGCGAACGGGACTAGAGGAGGCCAGAGAGACCTCGCCATCTCTAATAGTGGTGGACAGAAAGCTGATGGAATCGTCTGGGCTAGATCTTTGCCGACAGCTCCGCGCTGAGAAAAATCGTGTGCCCATTTTGCTGATGATGAGACACGACGAGCTGTGCGATCGCATTGCCTGCTTGGAGGCGGGTGCAGACGATTATTTTCTTGCGCCCTATCGCAGCGATGACTTTATCCGGCTAGTTAACGCCTATCTCAAACCTAGCGCCGCTAGTGGTGAGCAGCTTCGCTTTGCTGATATGGTGCTTGATTTAGCTCAGCGTCATGTTATTCGTAACGACCGGGTGATAGAGCTGACGATGAAAGAGTTCGAGCTACTGAAATACCTGATGGAGCACCCGCGCGAAGTGCTTACCCGCAAGCAGATCTTAGAAAGTGTCTGGGGGTATGACTTCATCGGTGAGTCAAATGTGATAGAGGTATACATCCGCTATCTGCGGCTAAAAATTGATGGCGAAAACGAAAAGCGCTTGATTCAAACAGTGCGCAGTGTTGGGTATGTGTTGCGTGAAGCTTAGTAAAAAACTTAGGGACAGCTCAGATGAAACCTCCGATCTCTATGCACGGTGTGCACGGTGTGCACAGCGCTATTGTGCGTGATGGCATCATGCGCGGCGGCACTACTTATCGTGGCATTCGTCGAACCGCGCTAGCACTGTTTTTAGTGATGGCAGTGGCTGGATGCTCTACGCCCGACGGACCCGCAGTTAGTGAAGCGGCGACTACGGCACCAGAAGAAATCGCAGCGCCCCAAATTACGCTGAATGGGCCGGGGCAGCTACTGCCGGTAAGTGCGATCGCCGATGTTAGAGAGACTCAAATTGAGTTAGAAGTTGCCGAAACCTCTCAACAGCAAGCTCTAGGACTGATGTTCCGCTCTGCGCTACCTGACAATCGAGGCATGCTATTCCCCCTAGGTAATCCCCGTAGAGCTCGGTTTTGGATGAAAGATGTTCCGGTGCCCCTAGACATTGTATTCTTGCGGGACTCTGAAGTAATTGCGATCGCTGCGCAAGTGCCGCCCTGCGCAGCGCTGCCTTGCCCTTCTTACGGACCAGAGACGGAACTGGTAAATCAGGTAATCGAGCTTAGAGGCGGTCGCGCTGCTGAAATTGGCCTTCAGCCTGGAGATACCGTCAGGCTGCGCTATCTTACGCCTAATAACTTATAAACAAAATCTTAAGCTCTTTCTTTCGAAGAAGAGCTTTTTGCAGTTCTCCCGTAGAATTACGTAAACAAAAGCAAAGAACGATTTCTGTATTTCTTCCTGATACCAGGAATTCCTACAAAAACTGGGCTTAATAAGCGTCAAGTTAGGCACATCGTTACCAGTTAGCCGCTAATGAGTTCGCCTATTCTGATCTGAAATTTTTTTTACCTACTTTTCTATACTCAAAATGATTCCGACGGACTACGCCAAACTTATTCGTTTCCTACAAGATGAGCTAGCTGTTCCCCAGTCTGCCATCAAGCAGGCTCTACAGCGCTGTAAGCAAGACCCTGGTCCACTGCCAATGATCCTTTGGCAGCAGGGTGTGCTTAGCTTACAACAGCTCGAAAGAATTTTTGACTGGATGGAAGTGGCCTAGTGCGGGCTTGTCGAAAGTCAACCCTCAAGAGCTGACTCATAAGAACCCATTGAATACTGTTCGTTATTCTAAGTTCTGGGTCTATGCTCTGAGTCTAGACCCCTGTTTAGCAGTTAGAAGTGATTAACAAATACTCAAACAAGTGCGGCGAGCAGGACTTTTCTGCTAGAGATATAGCAAGAACGGGGCGCTCATTAGGCTTTCCGATACATTATCTTAATAGCCTTCCAATATTTCAATGAACACACTGAACCGATTGTGTACACGTCTGAGGTAATATCTACACAGTTGCTTCATAGAGACGATAGGCAAATCCGTGACTAGAGTCGCCTGCTTATCGCATCTATCCTCGAAGCTTGTATCTACTTCCAAGCAGGTTCATCTATACCACGTGCCAGCGTCTGCCTAATCTACCTGGCTCAATCTACTTGGTCGCTCAATCTACTTGGTCATTGTTGCGTAAGCCACTGCCTGTATATTTTATAACTTCATAGTATTTACAGTTGCTAGCAAATGTATCTTTCTTACGGCAGACCTCCGTCTTCTGCGTACATTTCTCTAACGGCTCTACCTACCGCTAACGGCTCTACCTCGCTATAAATGCCTGCACTACCGCTAATCCTGAAAATTTTTATTGACATGTCACTCCTTTGCTCAACTAGCGACTGCTCTCAAAATTGTCAGTAAGCCTCTTCAAAAATAAGAAGCGGATTGCAGCTTTGACACAATCTTCAACAGAACGATGTTTGCTGGAAGATGTTTCCGGACAACGCATCGGAAGGTGCTAGTTTCAACATCTTCTAAATCGTCACAATTTCATACTGTTTCCAACAACTTCCACCTTAAATATGAGCACTATTACAGTTTCGACCACTGCTGATGCGGGCAATGGTTCATTGCGCAACGCGATTACCACTGCTGAGTCTGGAGACACCATCAAGTTCTCGGAAAAACTAGCTCGTAAAACCATCAAGCTCGAGAGTGGACAGCTGACATTAGACGAAAATCTCACAATCGATGGTGGTGATGCACCTGGCCTAGTAATCAGTGGTAACAACAAAAGTAGAGTCTTTTATCTAGAGAAAAAGAGAAAAGCGAATCTCAAAAACTTGACGATTGCCGATGGAAAAACAAAGGGTGCGGGCGGTGGCATCGAGACTCGCCATGAGAGCGAGATAACGTTAGAAAAAGTGAAGGTGCACAACAACACCTCAGAGCTAGGTGGTGGAATGCGAGTCGGCCACAAAGTTAAGGCTACTATCATCGACAGCAGCTTCAAAGGTAACGATGGCAAGCTTACTAGCAAGCACAAAGGATTTAGCGCAGGCGCTATTTCTCAAGATGAGTCGCGCGGACAGCTGATTGTTAAAGATACGGAGTTTACCGACAACAAAGGATACGTCGGTGGTGCGATCTATAGCTTCAGCAGCGTCTCTCTAGTGGTTGAAGACTCCAAATTTAAGGATAACGTTGGAGACGAGGGCGGCGCTATATTTACTGATGGCGTCAGTTCAAAGGGCTACGAATCTGGGTTGGCTAATGACGGTAAGCTAATCATTCGCGGCAGCGAGTTTGTAGGGAATCAGGCGAAAGGTGGTGGCGGTGCAATCTATGCGTGGGGCTATACGAAAAAACAAGGCTATAAAAATGACCAGGCAATCATAGAAGATAGCAAATTTGTTGATAACGTTGTTTCTGCAAATAAGGAGGGTAGAGCTAGCGGCGGTGCAATCTGGGCCAAGATGGGGCTAGAGATTCGTAACGCTACTTTCTCTGACAACACCGCGGATAAGCAAGGTGGCGCACTTTGGACAGAGACTAATTTACCCATCGACATTGTAAACAGTACATTCTCCAAAAACCGAGCGGTTAAAGACGCAGGCGGTGCGATGTTTCTCAACAATCGCTCTACGCCGGTAAAAATAACAAATTCAACAATCTTTGAGAACACAGCCGGTAGGGCGAACGGCGCGCTCTGGTTTACTAAAGACCACAACGTCACGCTGAAAAATTCAATTGTTGCTTCTAATACCGCAAGCGATCGCCGTCAAGATCAAGTTGGCTATCAGCCTAATGACGGCGGCGGCAACCTAGAATTTGGGGTCTCTTCCAAGGCGCTCAAGCTATTTGATAACAGTGTAGTCGCCGACCCTCTCTTAGAACCCCTAACCTCTGTTAAGGGCAGTCTGGTTCATGCACTCGATTCAGATAGCCCCGCTATTGACGCAGGCATAAACAAAGGCGCTCCTGACGAAGACCAGCGTGGTGTTCAAAGAGATAACAGAGTTGATATTGGAGCCTTCGAGCTAGGAGGTAACAGTTTTAAGCCAATAGCTGCTGAGGCCAAATTAGTAACCAAATCAGTGGCTGAGCCTATCACGAAAAGTGTTTCAATGGCTGCACCCACCTTCTCTTCAGGAAATGTGAAACCCTCTGGAGATAACAAAACACAAGTGGCTTATCTGAATTTAAACGAGGGTAAAGGCGGACGAGCGAAAGATCGCTCTGGGTCCGGTAGCCGGAACGATGGCAGACTAAGCGGCGGTGTTAAGTGGACCGAAGACGGTAAAAAGGGTGGTGCGCTCGACTTCGACGGTAAGAATGATCTCGTCAAGCTGAAAGACTCTCAAGATATTAATCGGGGTACGCATAAAGAGAGAACAATCTCGCTATGGTTCAACGCTGATAATATCAACGCTGGCGGTAAGAAGCAGGTAATTTATGAAGAAGGCGGTAGCGGTCGCGGCATGAATATATACCTCGATGGAGGAGAGCTCCACGTGGGTGCTTGGAACAGAGACAGCAATCAGAGCGACTGGTCAGGAACTTGGCTGAAAACTCAAGATGTCTCTGCAAAAGAGTGGCACCATGTCAGTCTCGTCTTAGACGGAGACAGCACGGTTAGCCAGAATGCCCTTCATGGATATATCGATGGTCGGCAGTTTGGCAGCGGAGAGGGCTCTCAGCTTTGGGACCATGGTGGAAATATAGGACTAGGCAGCATCAACCAGGGTACGCGTTTTCGCGATGGAACAGCGTCGGGTCGCGGTAGTTCTTTTGATGGAAAGATCGATGAGGTGATGATCTTCAACGACGCGCTGAAAGAGAGTGAAGTTAAAGCCCTTCTCTAGAGCTCTTTTCTGAGGCCTCTCTCTAATAGCCTTTCTATGAGTGTTATGGCTAGCCTATGAGTGGTATAAGTTTAGCGAAGCCGGTCACTCACGTGAGTGCCGACCCACCCCACCCTATTGGCTAGTCTTATAGGGTGGGGTGGGTCTCGGCGTTAACGCTAAAAAGGTACTACGAGTGTTTCGTAGGCCGGCCATAACGCTCATCGCAACCTATGTATGACACTTTGGTGACATTTAGTAAGAAGCTTACAGGCTGGTAATTGGAAACCAAGTGGCATTAAGTGGTTGATGAAAAAACAACGCTACCCTGGCTCTGTTTCCAGTCTTCCTAAAGCGGTGCCTGGATAATAGTGCGCCAAAATCTCTTGATAGGAATAGCCTTGCTCTGCTAAATCCTTTGCGCCTAGCTGGCTCATACCGCTGCCCTTGTGCGCGTCGTCTACGATCGCCTGCGATGCCGCATATAGTGATTCTACGATGCCGCCTTCGTGGCTAATAAACTCACCTGCTGTAGCCTGCACAGCGGCCTGCGTTGTATTGGCTTCACGGCTAATACCCTTGTATGCCTGAAAGCGCTGCGTGTTGTCTAGATCGAAGTAGTCTTTGCTGGCGGGATGAATGTTATGCGTTAGAGCGTAAGAACGAGCAGCCACGGCTTGAGCTTTGAGTGATTCGATGGACCAGCTAGGAGACATTTCGCTCCCTACGACGCTGTATAAGTAGTCACCTAGCAAGACATGGTTGACCGCTATCAGGCCGCGATCGCGCAGAGCAATTAATACGCGGCCCCGATACCAACTATCGCCCACAGCAACATAACCGCCGTCTTCTGGGTAGATCCAAAAAGCAGAGGGCATAGCTTGACCATCGATGACAATGCCACCAGAAATTTCGGCTGTGACACCTTGCTCAGAAGAGAGTTCTTTGAGCGTATTGCCATCCAAATCGGTGATAGCGCCGCTCTTGGAAGTGGCAAAGCCAATGGCCGGCACGTCTTTGGCGACGGCGACGCGCATTTCTAGAACGCTGTCAATGGTGGTCCCGGTGAATTCTACAGGCGCAGCCGCTGGTGCAGGCGGTGCGATCGCAACCACCTGTTCATCTAGATTAGGTTCTGCGCTATCACCTTCCTGGGTCTTCTGGGCTGCTTTCTGGTCAGTCTTAGCGCCATTACCCTGCGATTGGGCGGATTGAGCGTTGTCTGCTGTCAGACCGGCTGATGTACCAGGCAATGTACCGGGTGAAGCGGCTGTCTCGGCTGATAGCGTGACGCCTGCGATCGCTTCTAACTTCCGGTACAAAATCTGATTTGTCAAAAATAGATCGCCTGTACTCGTCACGGGCTCGGCGCTCGGGTCGTCCGACTGGCTAAGCGGTGCAGCCACAGGTCTGCGGCTGGGCATAATGGCCGCTTGAAATGACATTGGCGCATACCGCATCAGGGCAAATCCAGCGGCTGCTGAGAGCACGCCGCCCACCGCCAAACCCTTGCCAATCGCCGTCGCTGACAGTCGCTTCGTAGCCTTATTTTGGGTGGCTTTATCCGGGGTAGCTGTAGTCGTCCCTGTCGATAGGTCTTTCGTATCTGGTTTCTCTGAGGTCTGCTCTGTCGCTGAGGATGAAGCGGCCTCGGACAGCTTGAACATTCGAGATAGCAAAGGCTGCTTGAGCATAGTTTCAGTCTTAAAGGGGTCTCTAAACCTATCTGGCTAATAATGACCTATTACGGACAAGGCACTGTAAAACCCTGACAGTTGTCAGATATGTCACCTAACAGCGGTAATCACGGTAACCTGCCCGCTATAATTTCAGATGCACAGACAGGATATGTATTACCTACCTGCCTGAAATTAGGCTTTATAACGATACTTTAACCGCCATAGTTGCAGTCTCTTCAATATTATGGCTTCTCCAAACGTGTGACTTCGTCTATGACTTCCTCTACCTCTGCTGATTTTTCTTCTACTCCCGATAGCCGAGCTGACGCGCTTGTGCTCGTTGCGGGGGCAACCGGCGGTGTTGGTCAGCTAACCGTTGCTCAGCTAATTGAAGCAGG
Organism: uncultured cyanobacterium; assembly: GCA_963702855.1. Lineage (GTDB taxonomy): Bacteria > Cyanobacteriota > Cyanobacteriia > Phormidesmidales > Phormidesmidaceae > Phormidesmis. Next base: position 1,985,508 of record OY969765.1, on the reverse strand, counting down.
CTATCCGGTTCGGGTGCTAACTCGCAACCAAGCCAAGGCTGACGCTATGTTTGCCGGGAAAGTAGAGGTTGCGGTAGGAGACATTCGTCAGCCTGGAACGCTATCTGCTGCGATCGCCGGCATCACCCACCTGATTTGCGCGACAGGCACAACGGCGCTGCCCTCGGCCCGATGGGACTTTCAAACTGATCTGGGCAGTAATCCCCTAGAGCAGGCGATCGCCTGGGCCAGAATCTATCTAGATAAGGATTTTCGTAGCATCAACGCTCGTAACACGCCAGAAGCCGTAGATGCCATTGGGGTGAGTAACCTAGTGCAGGCTGTACCCAAAGATCTACAGCGATTTGTCTTTGTGTCCTCCTGTGGTGTCAGTCGCAAAGACCAGTTTCCTTACACGCTTCTCAACGCCTACGGTGTGCTTGATGCTAAGACCAAGGGCGAGACGGCCATTGTGCGCTCCGGTCTGCCTTACACTATTATTCGGCCTGGTCAGCTAACAGATGGACCCTATACTTCTAGAGATTTTAATACGCTGATTCAAGCTAGCACCGATAGCAAGCTAGGCGTGGTAGTAGAAACCGGTGAATCCTTGAATGGGCAGAGTAGCCGGATTGATGTGGCAGCAGCCTGCGTAGCCTGTTTAGGAGTGGCAGCGACTGAGAACAAGGCGTTCGAGATTGTGAACAAGGGCGATCGCCCTGCAAAGATTGACTGGGCTAAATTATTTGCGGCAGCCTGAGTGATATCGCCACTTTATGACAGCTACTGACAAGTCACACTGTAGAAATTCTATTGTGTGACTTGCCTGCCTCAGCTCGTTGACTTCTTTCAAAATTGATGGCTACAGTCAGCGACTACACCAAGAAATTCACAGCCAGCCACAGGGTCAAAAGCGAACCAAAAACGCCGATCCAAAGCTTAAATCTAATGTCCATCGATAAGTGAGTTCAAGATAGTAAGGTCATAGTCATCCTACCGAGAAATTGCGGTCGTTAGGACTTTGAATGAGAACTGTTTGACCGTGCCACTTATGACCGTGCCACTTAACTGCGGCTTTAGACGCTGCGGCTCTAGACACTAAGGTTTTGGACACTGCAATCTTATGTGGCTTTGGATACTAGGGCTTTGGATGCTAGGGCTTTAGGCCGCTGTGTAGCTCTCAGCCTGTAATCGAAACATCTCCTCGTAGCGGCCTTGTTTTGCCATCAGCTCACTGTGCGTGCCATTTTCAATAATTTCACCGTTCTCTAGTACAACGATGCGGTCGGCCATGCGCACGGTTGAAAAGCGGTGGCTGACCAGGAAGGTCATTTTCCCTTGCGTAAGCTGGCGAAAGCGCTCAAAAAGATCGTGCTCTGCGATCGCATCTACCGCCGCTGTCGGCTCATCCAAAATCAACACCTGCGCCTGCGACATAAACGCCCGCGCTAGTCCAACCTTTTGCCACTGTCCGCCTGAGAGATCCACACCGCCGGTGAACATTTTGCCTAATATCGTTTCGTAGCCCTTATTTAGCTGCTTAATCATTGGTTCTGCGCCTGCGTCGGCAGCGGCCTGAAAAATCTGCTGCGTATCGCCTCGGTTAGGCAGATCGCCAAAGCCAATATTGTCTTGAGCCGACAGCGCATAGCGAGCAAAGTCTTGAAACAGCACGCCGATATTGCGCCGTAAATCTCGCAGCCGAAAGGCGCTCAGTGGAATGTCGTCTAGCGTAATGAGTCCGCGATCAATGTCGTACAAACGGGTGAGTAGCTTCAGCAGCGTCGTTTTCCCCGAGCCATTGAGTCCGACGAGCGCGATACACTCGTTTGCCTTGACTGTTAGGTTGATATTTTTGAGCGTTGGCGCAGGGCTACCTGGATAGGTAAAGTAAACGTCTTTGAGCACCAGCCCTGTGCGCAGCGGCATAGGAAAAGGCTTAGGCTTACGAGGGCTCGTGACCTGCGGCGCTAGGTCCAAGAATTCAAAATACTGAGATACATAGAGATTGAACTCGTACAGAGTAGCAATGCTCACCAGAATGCCTTGAGTGGCGCTTTGGGCCTGCTGAAAAGTCCCGGCGTACAGAGTCAAATCACCAATGGTGACCTGACCAAGCAGCGCTTCCCATAGAACAAGGGCATAAGCTGAGTAGAATGCGATCGCGGAAACCATCTCAATCGAAACTTGTACCATCCCCTGGGTGCGAGCAAGCACCTTCGACTCATCGTTAAAGTCGGCGCGAATTTTGTGATACTGCTCCACTAGGTAGCCGCCCAGATTAAACAGCCGCACTTCCTTAACGTATTTGGGTTCTGTCAGCACCGCCCCGAAATAATCAGCTAGTCGGCGGCTAGGCGTTTGCCGACGCGTCATCCAAAATCGTCGCTCCGAAAAGCGAACGCCTGCCCAAAATGTCGGCAGCGCGCTGAGCAGCAGCAGAACAAACACGAGAGGATTGAAGCGCAGCAGCAGCGCTAGCAGGCCAAACAGCCGCGTCACCTGACCTAGTAGCTGTAATGAAATCCGCAGCACTCGCATCGGGTAGTTGCTGCCACTCTGCTGCGCTCGGTTGAGCACGTCGTGAAATTCGGGCGACTCGTAGTGGGCTAAATCTAGTAGCGTTGCCTGCTCTAGCATTTTGGTGGTAGCAAAAAGCAGGAAGCGATCGCTCATAATCTGAGTAACATAGACATCTAGCTGCTGCAAAATGGCCTGCAGTACCAGTAGGCCAAAACCACCGACCACCAGCGGCAGCAACGTTTGCGCCATGCCAGCAATCGGCGTTGCGGCGGCGGCTAGCGCCACCACCTGGTCCACAATCAGCTTACTGATATAGATTTGCGCTGCTGGCAGTAAAGAACTAGTCAGCGTCAGCACAACGCTGACTATTAGGGCACCCGGCGTTGCCGTCCATACCAGACGAAACAGCCGAGGCATGTTCTTGAAGATAGCCATCGAACTGGCAAATTTCGTTGTCAAACGCGTCAGTCGTGAAGTAAAAATCAAAGGCTAAAAAAACACTATTTGTCTCTAGATAGCCTAGCGCTTTCACCAGCATCGCTTAAATCTGCTGACGATCTGCTGACAGCTGAACGTATGCCTTGCTAGACCTACGGAACTTCCTTGCCTCTACCTCGGAGCGCCGACCCATGTCCTACACTGCCTTTTCCCTACAGTCTGTCGTCAACCAGTTCGATCTCAAATATCTCGGCAGCGATCTGGTTTTTCCTACCGTGCTACCTACCTTGCCGCCAAACGCTGAGCCCGCCTTAGCCTTGCTTACCCAGCAGCTAGATCGCGATGCCGATATTGCCAGGCGTAACCCAAGCGATCGCGCTAAGTCAGCTTTTATCATTGCGCCTGTGCTAGCGACCCTGCGACAGATTCACCAGGTCGGTATCCATGCGGGCGTTCAGTTCGATGTGTCTGCGCTCGAAAATTTGACAGGTGAATGCGACTTTCTGGTCACCCTATCTGATGAGCTAGAAATTATTGAGGCCCCTGTGCTTGTGGTCGTACAGGCTCAAAAGGCGGTGATGTCAGAAGGTGTAGGCCGCTGTGTGGCAGAGATGGTCGCCGCCCAAAAGTTCAATCAAGCGTCGGGCCTGCCTCCATTGTCCGTTTTTGGCTGTGTGACTAACGGCCTTTCGTGGCGATTTCTACGGCTTAGCGGGGATGTTATCAAAGGCGATAGGGCTATCGAATACCGACTGAGACCGACGACCGTACTCATGCAGCGGCTGTACTACAGCGTGAACGGTGGCCTTTCCTCATAAACTCTCCTCATAAACTTTTCTCATAGCCTTTGCTCACAAACGAGGCACTGCCAGGTCTGATAGTCTAGGTCGATAGTCCACTTCTTATCGCTATCTTTCCTATCACTGGTCTTATAGAAAGTGCTGAAACTTCTGATGGGCGCCTAGGGTTTTCACAGCCTGCTTAATCTCCTGCGTTCGATCCTTCTTCACAATCAGAGTCGCGTTGCCATCTCGTACCACTACGATATCTTCTAGCCCGATAGTGACAATCACCTCATCAGGGTCCGCGCTGTACAGAATGCTGCCAGAGGTATCGATCCCTACGTGCTGAGCAAGCTCAACATTCTTCTCTTCGCCCTTCAGCAAGCGCTCTACCGCATTCCAATCGCCTAGATCATCCCAGCCAAAGCTGGCGGGTACCACGTAGGCGTGCTCTGTTTTTTCCATCACTGCATAGTCGATGCTGAGCTTATCTAGTGTTTCGTAGGCGTCTACCCCTTTGGCCATTAGTGCGCTAATCAGCGCGGGTGCGTGAGTTTTGAGTTCAGCAAGCATCACTGCCGCCGGGAAGATAAAGATACCGCTATTCCAGCTATATCGACCGCTATCCACAAAATCTTTGGCGGTCGCTTTGTCTGGCTTTTCGGCAAATCGGTTGACTTTGTAGGCAGGCAAATCGGTAACGCTACCCGCGCTAAATTTTCCGGCTTCAGCGCCTTGTTCTATATAGCCATAGCCAGTAGAAGGAAAAGTTGGCCTGATGCCAAGGGTAGCGATCGCACCTGCGTTCATCGCCAGCGTTGCCGCTGCCTGTAGCGTATCGCAGTAGCGTGACTGGTCTGTGATGTAGTGATCAGCTGGGAAAAAACCACAGACAGCCTCTTCACCATAGCGCTTGGCGACTTCTAAGGTGGCCCAGGCTACAGCCGGTGCGGTATCGCGACCCTGAGGCTCGACCAAGATATTGGCTGAGGGAATATCAGGTAGCTGCGATCGCACACCGTCTGCTAAATGCGCTGCTGTAATCACAAACAAATCTGACCACTCAGCTAGCGGCAGCAGCCGATCGGCAGTCGATTGAAGCAGCGATCGGTTGCCGCCATCTAAACAGAGAAACTGCTTAGGACGCTTCAATCGACTGACAGGCCAGAAGCGCTCGCCCTTACCGCCAGCTAAAATAATAGGGATAAAACGAGCCATAACTGTCACTGTACTATCGAAGATCTTCGGCATCATCGTACCCCCCGTCGGAAGAGCGCGAGCTACAATTCACTTAATAATTGATTAATAAAATACGAGTTTGCAAATCTTTTGTGACTTTCCGGGTACGGGGCCCAGTCAGTTGATAGGGAATTACACCTCTTGTAGCTTATAGCATCAGCTTTATACAGATAATTTACTTATCTATTAAGCGTAACTGTCCTGCTGTAGACCGGCAGGATAAGCAAGATTTGCTACAGTCTTCAGCTAAGTAGACTTCAGTCAAGCGAAATTCAGCTAAGTAGACTTTGGCTAAGCCTGCTTTAGCTAAGCAGATGTTTACTTCTGTATCAATAGACAATATGTTTTAGATATTGTGCGCTTGAGTCCGTTCGATTTGCTCCGATAGCTTTTCTTTTAGCCTTTCTTTCATCAATTTTATCTCCTGTCTGTGGCCCCGCATGACTACTCCGCCCCGCAAATCTGAGATCGATTCTCGCGTAGAAGCCACCGAGGCATTACCGGAGGTGCTACCAGAGACATCATCTTCAGACAAAGACTCCACTCCAGAAATAAGCTTCGAAGATCGACAAGGTGTAGACAAGGAAGAAGAGGACGCGATTGTAAGCAAGAAGGCTGTTGTACGGCGAATCTTGCCGCGTGATCCGGCGGGCAAGCTGGCTGCACGTCCGCAGCCTGCTAAAAAGCAGTGGGGACTACGCAGCATCGCTAGAAACCTACTGATGGTGTCAGCTTTTGGGGCAACGGCTTTTGTCTCGGCGGGACTAGGTGCGATCGCGGTCCTCACTTTTCCACTTCCCCACCAAGTCAGGGGCGAAACGGTTGCCCCACCGCTAGCAGAGCTATGGCGCACGGGCTTTCGCTATCAGGTCTCGCGTCCGGTCAATATACTGGTTATGGGCCTTGACGAAGCCCACGACGTAGAAGGTGCCAAGCCGGACGACCTAGTTGGTCGCACAGATACCATGCTGCTGGTACGCATCGATCCAGAAGCAAAAGCTGTGAACGTCATGTCAATTCCTCGCGATACCCGCGTTGACATTCCTGGCTATGGCCCCGATAAAATCAATCAGGCCAATTTTGAAGGCGGCGCTGAGCTAGCGGCCCAGACCGTAACCTACAACTTCAATAATGTAAGCATTGACCGCTACGTTCGCGTGAGCACAACTGCATTCAAAGAAATCGTAGATCTCGTCGGTGGCATTGAGGTTTTAGTCCCTAAAGCTATGCAGTACGAAGATAAAACCCAGGGACTGGTCATCGATCTTCAGCCGGGTTTGCAAAATCTGAACGGCGATGAGGCCGAACAGTTTGCCCGCTTTCGTCAGGACTCGTATGGTGATATTGGCCGAGTGCAGCGACAGCAGATATTGCTAAAAGCGCTCAGGCAGCAGCTAGCCACGCCTGCTGTACTGCCAAAGACACCGCAGATTGTACGCGTTTTACAGAGACGAATTGATACTAATCTCAGTTTAGAAGAACTGCTAGCGCTTGCCAGCTTCGGGCTCGAATTAGAACCGGACAGTCTGCACATGGTGATGCTGCCCGGTCGTTTCAGCGATCCCGAAGAGTATCGGGCTAGCTACTGGCTCTCGGACCACACCGCTAGCAGTGACATCATGCGCACCTATTTTGACGCGCAATCTACCGAGCTGGTGGTAGACGATAGTCTAGGTGTGAACTACTACGAACCACCTTCAGCGCGCGCGTTAAGTGGGCTGAAGATTGCAATCCAAAACGCGACTGATGACTCATATGCCAGTTCTTCTGTGGCAGATTACTTGAGAGAGCAGGGTTTCTACAATGTCTATGTAATTAGAAACTGGTCAGATGTGGATAGTAAGACATCTGTGGTAGCGCAGCGTGGCGATATCGGCAGTGCAAATGCTCTTAAAAATGAACTTGACTTAGGACAGGTCGTTTCGGACTCTACCGGTGATATCGATTCTGATATCACGATTCGTGTGGGTGAAGACTGGCTACAGCGAATCGATCCGGAGTGGCAACGGCTGCCATACGATGGCCCCAGGTAACAATTAGATAGTGCATCATAGACAGCATTGAAAGGCCACAGTTTTAGGAAGACACCGTTCCAAGAAGACAGAGAGCAGAAGATAGATAGTAAGGAAGATAGAGATGATGAGCGTACTGTCGGTAATAGTTGCTCTGGGCTTAGCCTGCTGCTGGGTCTTGATATTCTCTACGCCAGTTAGTCCCTATTAACCCGTGCTTATCCAGTGGCGCAAGGTAGCAGTGCTGTTTTTGCTCTATTCACTCCCACTCCATTCACTTCCATTTCATTTGCTTCCGCTTCATACCCAAAGGCAGTCGAAAGGGTGACTTCCTTCAGTTAGCTAACAGCTGGCTAATTGCTCTCACAAAAAATCGCCCTAGGTCTATAGCAATTACTGCTTGCCCTCCCAAAGCGATTTAAGGTTTAGATCATTTCTTGGCCGAGCAGCAAGTCCTATATTTTGCCGCCTGCTGCCTGTAATCGCGCGCGGGCCTTCTTCAAAGCTTGAGCGGCCTTGAAGACGCTTTTACGATCTTCTGACGAAACGCTGTTTGCTTCATTCTGGGCTTCGTCGTAAGCTTTTTGAGCTTCCGCTTGGTCGATGCTATCGCCGCGCTCTGCACCGTTTACCAGAATGGTGACTTCGTCTTCGTCAACTTCTGCAAAACCGCCCATCAGTGCGATCGCTGTCCACTCTTTCGCGCCTTCAGTCGATCGTACGCGCAGTACGCCTGTATCAAGCGCAGTCAATAGTGGCGCGTGACCGCCCAAAATACCAAGCTGACCGGTGGTACTTGGCAAGATCACCTCTTCGGCCTCTTCATCCCAAACCGTTCTATCAGGCGCTACAACGCGCACGACTAAAGACATAGCTCTCTCGAAATAATGTGGTTAAGCGGAGGGGCATCCCTAGAAAGAGAGAGGCCCAACTCCCAATATCAATCAAGTGGTACTCATTAAGAGATCACTTAGCAGCATCTGCCTTCATCTTCTCGGCTGCTTCGAGCACTTCCTCAATGCCGCCTTTCAGGTAGAACGCCTGCTCAGGAATGTCATCTAGCTCGCCATCTAGAATCATGTTGAAACCTTTGATAGTTTCTTCTAGCGTCACGTACTTGCCAGACATGCCTGTAAAGACCTCAGCTACGAAGAAGGGCTGAGAAAGGAACTTCTCAATTTTGCGAGCGCGAGCAACCACCTGACGGTCTTCTTCAGAAAGCTCGTCAAGGCCTAGAATTGCAATAATATCCTGCAGCTCTTTGTAGCGTTGAAGCGTCGACTGTACCGCACGCGCTGTGCCGTAGTGGCCTTCGCCCACAATGTCCGGCTGTAGCATGGTGGACGTAGAATCCAACGGATCGACCGCCGGGTAGATCCCCTTGGAAGCTAGAGCGCGAGAAAGCGTCGTCGTTGCGTCTAGGTGAGCAAAGGTCGTGGCCGGAGCCGGGTCAGTCAGGTCATCTGCCGGTACGTATACGGCCTGAATAGAGGTAATCGACCCTTCAGTTGTAGAGGCGATGCGCTCTTGCAAGTCACCCATATCTGTACCTAGCGTGGGCTGGTACCCTACCGCAGAAGGCATCCGGCCTAGCAGTGCGGATACTTCAGAGCCTGCCTGTACAAAGCGGAAGATGTTATCGATAAATAGCAGCACGTCCTGCTTGTTGACATCTCGGAAGTACTCGGCCATCGTTAGCGCCGACAGGGCAACCCGCATCCGAGCACCCGGTGGCTCGTTCATCTGGCCGTACACCAGAGCTACTTTCGACTGACTGAGGTCATCCGCGTTGATAACGCCAGATTCAATAAATTCGTTGTAAAGGTCGTTTCCTTCACGTGTGCGCTCACCTACACCGCCAAATACAGATACGCCGCTGTGCTCTTTAGCAATGTTGTTGATCAGCTCTTGAATAAGTACTGTTTTCCCTACCCCAGCACCACCGAAAAGACCAACTTTTCCACCTCGTCTGTAGGGCGCTAGCAGGTCTACAACCTTAATGCCAGTTTCGAAGACAGCAGGCTTTGTCTCAAGGTCTACCAGCTTAGGAGCCGCTCTGTGGATTGGTAGAGTGGCTTCTGCTTCGACTGGACCTTTCTCGTCTACGGGCTCGCCCAAGACGTTGAAGATTCGGCCCAAAGTCGCTTTACCTACCGGAACGCTGATAGGACCGCCTAAGTCTTCAGCCTCCATTCCACGCACGAGTCCATCGGTAGAACTCATCGAAACGGCGCGAACTTGTGAGTCGCCTAATAGCTGTTGCACTTCACAAGTAACCGCGATCTCTTGCCCGGCGGGATTAGTGCCAGTAATCTTAATAGCGTTGTAAATTCTGGGAAGTTCACCACTGGGGAACTTTACGTCTAAAACTGGGCCAATAATCTGTGTAATATAGCCGTTGTTTGTTTTCTCTGCGGTGGAGACCATTCCTGCGCCTGTCCTATCGTTTTAGCTGACTACCGCGCCTGATCGCCTTATCCACAGCCCTTTATCCACAGTTCCTATTATCTAGAACCAGGCTAAACAAAGGTAACTCATGAGTAAGATCGACTCGCGCCACCTTCAAGATTATCACTAGATGCAGCGGCTTTAATAAATATGAAGTACGAATAGTTCGGTAACCCGCACCGCTGCATGTATTGCGATCGCTACCCAAAGTTAGATAAATTAGCACTCAATAGCAGAGAGTGCTAACTCTTGCTAAAGCCCTGCAAAGCCTAATTATCAGAAGGCTTGATATTGCTGGGCTTTCATCGTGCCACGAAGCCGATTTGCCTCGGCTGGTGGTGCATTAGCACATCAGTTATTTGTTTATTAGTTTCGATTCATAGCGGAGAAGTCATAATGGCAGCTATCTCTTTAGGTAACTCAACACTCAAGCCCCTGGGCGATCGCGTATTTCTAAAAGTCAGCAAGTCCGCAGAACAGACTGCTGGCGGCATTATTTTGCCTGATGCTGCAAAAGAAAAGCCTCAGGTTGGCGAAATCACTGCGGTTGGCCCTGGTAAGTACGATGACAGCGGCAAGCGTCAGACAATGGACGTCGGCGTCGGCGATAAGGTGCTTTATTCCAAGTATGCTGGCACCGAGATCAAGCTGGGTGAAGAAGATTACATTTTGCTTTCTGAGAAAGACATTCTAGCGACCGTTTCGTAAAGGCTAGATTCGCTCTTTTCGATTAACTAAACAATTCCTATTCATCACAACCCACAACTACTTGACCTATGGCAAAACGCATTATCTACAACGAAAATGCCCGCCGCGCGTTAGAGCGCGGTATGGACATTTTGGCTGAAGCGGTGGCGGTCACCCTTGGCCCCAAAGGACGCAACGTCGTTCTTGAAAAGAAGTTTGGCTCTCCTCAAATCGTCAATGACGGTGTGACTATTGCCAAAGAAATTGAGTTAGAAGACAACGTTGAAAATACAGGCGTTGCTTTGATTCGTCAGGCTGCGTCTAAGACTAACGACTCGGCAGGCGACGGTACGACAACTGCGACGGTGCTGGCCCACGCGATTGTAAAAGAAGGTCTGCGTAACGTGGCAGCGGGCGCAAATGCGATCGCACTCAAGCGCGGTATCGACAAAGCCACTGCTTATCTGGTCGAAAAGATTGCCGAGCAAGCCCAACCAGTAGGCGATTCTAACGCGATCGCTCAGGTGGGTTCTATCTCTGCCGGTAACGACCCAGAAGTGGGCCAGATGATTGCTAACGCGATGGAGAAAGTTGGCCGCGAAGGCGTCATCTCGCTCGAAGAAGGCAAATCGATGTTCACAGAACTCGAAATCACTGAAGGGATGCGGTTCGACAAAGGCTACATCTCTCCCTACTTCGTCACCGATCCTGAGCGGATGGAAGCGGCTTTTGACGAGCCTCAAATCCTGATTACCGACAAGAAAATTGCGCTTGTGCAAGACTTAGTGCCTGTGCTAGAGCAAGTGGCTCGCGGTGGGCGCCCTTTGCTTATTATCTCTGAAGATATTGAGAAAGAAGCGCTAGCAACTCTAGTAGTCAACCGTTTACGCGGTGTGCTCAACGTTGCGGCTGTAAAAGCACCTGGCTTTGGCGATCGCCGCAAAGCCATGCTCGAAGATATCGCTGTCTTGACTGGTGGCACCTTGATCACCGAAGACGCGGGTCTCAAGCTGGACACTGTCACGATCGATCAGCTAGGTTCTGCTCGTCGAGTCACCATTACCAAAGACAGCACAACCCTCGTAGCAGAAGGCAACGAGACTGCTGTGAAGACTCGCTGCGATCAGATTCGCCGTCAGATTGACGAAACTGATTCTAGCTATGACAAAGAGAAGCTGCAAGAGCGTCTAGCCAAGCTATCAGGCGGTGTTGCGGTAATCAAAGTTGGTGCGGCAACTGAAACCGAGATGAAGGACCGTAAGCTGCGTCTAGAAGACGCGATCAACGCGACAAAAGCCGCAGTTGAAGAAGGGATTGTGCCTGGTGGCGGCACCACTTTGGCCCATCTTTCTCCTGGTTTGGATGAGTGGTCAAACTCTAATCTAGAAGGCGAAGAGCTGGTGGGTGCGCTAATTGTGATGCGTGCGCTGACTTCGCCGCTGAAGCGAATTGCTGAGAACGCCGGTCAAAACGGTGCGGTAATTGCTGAGCGAGTCAAGGAAAAAGACGCTAGCATTGGCTACAACGCGGCTGACAATACCTTTGTGAACATGCTAGAAGCTGGTATTGTCGATCCGGCCAAGGTAACTCGTTCTGCGTTGCAGAATGCTGCTTCGATTGCCGCCATGGTGCTGACAACCGAGTGTATTGTGGTTGACAAAGCTGAAGATGATAAAGCCGGTTCAGGCGCTGGTGGTGGCATGGGTGACTTCGACTACTAGGCCAGCTAACTGAGCTAACCAAGTCAGCTAGCTGTGTCTTACTGCCGTGAACGGTAAGGAAACAGGGAGAGATTCGGTAGGACTCATTCCTTCACACGAATTCTCTTTTGATAGCAGGCGATTTGTCTTTTGACAGATCGCCTGCCGCTGTATTAACTGTTAGTGTTAAGGGCAAACCAAGCTAGATGACTTCAAAAGGTGGCGCTTTAGGGTAAGCGCTTGACTTTTGACAAAATGCCATGACCCCAGATGATGTAACCGCCGCACTCAAGACACAATTTTCAGACGCCGCTGAGCATTCGCCGCCCGACACATGGCAGGTAGAGACAGATGGAATGCAACTGATAGTTATTGCTAGCGATCGGTGGTTGCGGCTTATGACGCCAATTGTGCCAGTTGCCGAAGCAAAATCTTTCGTCGCTCAGATGATGGCAGCGAACTTTGACCAAACGCAAGAAGCGCGCTATGCCTTTCACCAAGATGTTGTGTGGGGGGTGGTGCAGCATGACTTTGAGACGTTAACTTTACCGCTGTTTCAACAGGCGATCGCGCAGCTCACTGCGCTCAAGTCACAAGGCGTTGATGTCTTCTTCAGCCGCCTAATGGAAACTCAAATTACGCAAATTATCACCGCCGCCAAGCTTCAGGGTCAGTCGCTCGAAGACACGATGAAGACCCTAGACCATCTCTACTCTGAAGGGGTAATGGGTGAAATGGGCCAATCTGAATATCAGAAACAGGCGATGACAGCTTGGCGAAATCAGTTAGAAAGGCTTTGGCCTACTGTAGACGTAGATAAGGCAAACCGCTAAGGCAAATTGCTAATGAGTTCAGCTATCAACCCAACTACTCGCTCAACGATTATTGAGCAGTTGAAAGAAGACTACGCCCGTTTTCCAGAAAACCAAACCTACAGCCTCTACGCCAAAGATGTGCGGTTCAAAGACCCGTTAAATTCCTTTTCGGGCGTCGAACGCTATCAGAAAATGATTGGGTTTCTCTCTCACTTTTTTCAGAATGTCCAGATGGATTTGCACAGCATTGAGCAAGCGGAGCCATCGCTGATCGCAACGCACTGGACGTTAAATATGACAGCGCCAGCACCCTGGTCACCTCGACTTTCCATCCCAGGACGCAGTGAGCTAAGGTTAAATGCAGATCAACTAATCGATTCTCATATTGACTATTGGAACTGCTCTCGTTTCGACGTTTTGAAGCAGGTTTTTGGTCAATGAGACCAGCAGCTTGCGGAGTTTAAGAGCTTGGTGCTACGTCTGAATTGGTTACTGGCTCTGAATTCCAGCAGTCTTCTTCCTGTATGAGTGTATGAGCTAACCAATTTGCTCTGGGAGTAGGATGGTCAGTTCGATAGTGGCCACCTCGACTTTCTTGTCTGTAATGGGCGCTTTTGAGAATAAGAGCGGCGATCGCTAACAAGTTATTGACCTCTCCCCATAGTCGCACCTCGTTGGCAGTTACCGACCTAGGCAATGTTGTTGTTTCACGAGGTCTGAGCGTCAGCGCTTTGCTGATAGAGAGTTGGCGGAACTGAGTCTGCCATTCAGTGATTTGCGACATCGCCGATTCCATTTGCAACTGCCCTCGGCTGATGCCAGCGCTATTCCAAATTAGCTGCGGCAGTTCATGACGCCACTGCGCTAGCTGCGATCGCCAGCTTCCCTCCAGCTTAGGACTAGTCACAGCTGGCGCTATATCTGATAGTACAGTGGGCACCACAGTCGGCACCGCGCTATCTAGCTTTAGCCGTTTCAACTGCGCTCCATATACCAGACACTCCAGCAGCGAGTTGCTAGCTAGTCGATTGGCTCCATGTACGCCAGTACTAGCGTTTTCACCTACTGCGTACAGATTTTTGACTGTCGTTTCACTACTTAAGTCAGCCGTAATTCCACCCATCCAATAGTGGGCTGCTGGGGAAACCGGGATTGGCTGCTCGAATAAGTCAATGCCCCAGTGTTTGCACACGCGAATAATGTTGGGAAACCGATATCGAATCTGTTCAGGATCAATCGGACTAAGATCGAGATAGACGACTTCTGAGTCTTTGGTCTTTTGCAAGTGGCTAAAGATGGCCCGACTCACGACATCACGCGGTGCTAGCTCGCCATCGGGATGATAGTCGAACGCGAAGCGGTGTCCTTGCCTATCTAATAAATGCGCGCCTTCGCCCCGGACCGCCTCGCTGATCAAAAAGCGCGGTGCTCCCGGCATCGTCAATGCCGTCGGATGAAACTGAAAAAACTCTAAATCTCTAAGCTCAGCGCCAGCGCGCCAGGCCATTGCTATACCATCACCTGTGCTTGCCGCGGGATTGGTCGTTTGTGAAAAAACTTGCCCACCGCCACCTGTTGCTAGCACTACCGCCCGTGCTGGCATCCACTGAATTTGGAGCCTATCGTTTTCTTCTATCTGAGCCAAACAGACACCTTTACACACCTCTGCTTCTACCCACAGATCTAACGCAAAGGTCTGATCAAAAACTGTGACGTTTTCCTGCTTCAGTACCTGCTGAGCCAGCGTAGAGACAATTGCATGGCCCGTTGTATCCGCCGCATGGAGTACTCGCTTGCGGGAATGCGCTGCTTCTAACGTCATTGATAGCTGCTGGCCCGATCGGTCAAACGCCACGCCCAAGTCGACAAGAGACTCTATGCAAGCGCGAGCCTCTTCAACTAATAGCCTGACAGCTGCCGACTCGCAAAGCCCTGCGCCAGCTCGTAGGGTATCGGCAACGTGCAATTCAGCCGAGTCGTCAGGTGCGATCGCTGCGGCAATTCCTCCTTGAGCCCAGTCGCTAGCTGATATCGCTAGCGTATCTTTCGTAATAACAGCAACTTTGTAGTGAGCAGGCAAACACAGCGCCGAATAAAGTCCTGCCGCTCCGCCGCCAACTACTAGCACATCGAAACCATCTACACCGCAAGCACGGAAATGGTGAGAAGAAGGATGAGCCAAAAAAACGCTCCCGCAACGAGAAGTGATATCCGTACGAGCGTCGAGTCCGTAGGATTGTCTTACTTTAGAAAGTCTAATAGACCCGACAAATAAAGCCGTTAGCTGTTGTTAGCTAACGGCTCTACCCGCTGTTATGGCAGCTATCAGCCAAGCGGTCTACTTATAGACGCCATTATTGAATCGATCTGCACCTTCAACTAGCGCAGGATCAGGATCAGAGATGGTAAAGATATCCATATTTTGCTGTAGGCGATCCTTCTCAATCTGTCTGAGGTTGGGAATATCCAGAATATCTTCTACGGAATCGTAGGGCGCGTTAGAAACGACCTTCCCTGCGATTGTCGGGTAAAGGCCGCGAAACTTTCTAAAAGCAGCGATGTTGGTGTTATTCACATCAATTTTGTTGCCGTAGTCAGTCGCCATCTTGTCGTCTACAGCATTGCGAAGCTCCCGGCCACCCGCATTGGCTAACAAAGCTGTTCCCTCAGCAGCGGCCATCTTACCAAAAGACAACCCATTTAAAGACAGCGCCGATACGGGCTGCACGTTGCCAAACAGGAGGGACCCACCCAAAATGACCACTGCAACTAATACGCTTAGCGCTTGTTTCATACCTCGTTTCATCCGCTCAAAACCTCTTGTTAATCTACTCTCAGCATATGCATAGAGAATATCATTTTTGCGGTTAGACAGGGACGCTGACCTGAACTAAAAGGCACTAAATTTCAGCTAGTCAGACTGATTTGCGAGTGAAGAAGTCACTAGATAGGCAAAGATTTTCGCTGTTGACGAGCGTGAGCATCCAAAAAGCGCTCCAAATCAGAGAAGGCACAGCAGTGAGTATTTATCGGCTGTTCATAACCTTTGAGATTCACAGAATAGCGCTTGAAAGTCCGCTCATTAACACCTAGGCGCTCTAGTGCTTTGTAAGTCGTTTCGCCCACAGAGATGTCGAGTCCTAGCTGCTTGGTTGAATTCTCAAAGCGAAAAGCTGCGTTGACGGTGTCTCCTAACGGCGTATAGTCTGGGCGATCGCTGCTGCCCGTATTGCCTACCATTGCATAGCCAGTATTGAGTCCCGCGCCAATTCTGAGTGGAAATGGCAAAGGAAATTCCTTATGTAGCCGACTGGTCATTTGATTTAGCTCTCTGATGGCATTAGAAATTTGCAGCATAGAGCGCGGTGTTACTTCTTGGGTGCCATGAATCCACACCGCCATGACTGCATCACCAATGTATTTGTCAACCCAGCTTTCGTACTTGTTGATAATCTCTCCGGCATAGCGAAACCAAGTCCCAATTGCTTCAGAGAGCACTTTTTCATCTAGCTGGCGAGTCATGATTGTGTAATCACGAATATCGACTACCAACACAGAAATGAGTCGACGAACATGCAGGGCCGCAGTTGCTGTAAAGTCCTGATGTTCACTGTGATTACTGTTGCCTATTGGCTTGAGCGTAGGGCAATAGAAATTGAGTTCTGTTTGGCCAAAAGTGATGGCATCGCCGCTGTGCAGCGTTACCGGCACGCTTACCCGCCTGCCGTTGATAAACGAACCATTGCGGCTGCCTAAGTCAATCAGATAGTACTCGCCAGTATCCATAAACTGAAGCATGGCATGGTTGCGAGAAATCCAGCGATCGCCCAGTACGAAGTTATTATCATCGCTACGTCCAACCGTCCAGCAGCTATTGCCTGCTAAGGGCAAGTATCTTTGGCTAGAGCCTGCTTTTAGCACCAAGCAAGGACCGATTTGAAGAGTGGTCTCAGAGATTGCCACAGCTACCAATATTGTATGGATTAAAGAAGAGTGTGCTTCTAGTTGGGTTGTTCGTGTTCTTGGCTGCGGTTTTCTTTTTCTTTAGCACAGGTGCCTATCAGGCGCTAAAGAAATAGATGCTATGAGAACGCTACGAGAACACTATAAGAAAGAGAGCACCAGCTATAGAGGCATCTGAAGATGTTTCTATAGATGGTGCCTCTCGAGCTTGTCACAACAAACATGCGTCACTCAAATATGCGTCGCAACCAAACGGTGCCGTAACAGAGCGCAGCGACTCAGGAAAAAGCTAGCAGAACAAACTAGCTAACGTATCAATATATCTACGTAGACCGCGTTTTGTATCAAGTTTTGCAGAGAGCGCCTTTATGATGCCCTGAATGGCACTGACCAATACCCATCGTCGTATATGCGTTTGCACCAACGCATCCCTACACCCATGATTTTGCAAAGCATCTTCGCAGTAGCTACCCAACACCGATAATACCGACTTGCCCAACACCCTGTCGAACAACTTAATTACATGCTTTTCTGAGCGTGAAATAACGTCATATCAATGCTTACGCTCAGATGCTAACACCTTCCGGCAAAGATTTGGGGCCTATATCAAAAGCACACAGAAGACTGCATTAACCTATATATCTTTAGACGGTCAATGCTATGTAGTATCAGGACATTAGCGCGTTGAGCTGCTTTGTTTACGAGTAGTTGTTCGCGAGTAGTTGTTCGCGAGTAGTCGAATGCCTGCAGACGTGTTCAACAACCGGGCAAAAGCTGTAGCGTTGTAATCAAGACGGATAAACAGCTTTTGTCTAGCATACCGACTGAGCCAAATCGCTCGGAGCTAGGCCAATATTGCGACAACAAAGAACAAGCTGTCTACTAGGATAGTACTGAGCACCGCGCCGCTGAAAGCCCACCACTTAGCATCGGCTGAGCGCAGGGGAATCGTTCCCAACATGATTAACAGTGACAACAAAACAATGGCACAACCGACCCCTTGATAGGTCTCCATCCTTAACAAGGCACGGTGTAAGATGCCGCCTGCTTCTGTGGGGGGCTGCACCATTAGCTGCTGCCAGTAAGGAATTAAGCCAACGCAGTAGAAATAAAGGTCTGTTATGGTGGTGCCTAGCAGAGATCCTAAATAAAAGTAGTTGCCAATTTTAGCCTTGCCGTATCGCATCAAGATCAGCACCATAGGTAAACCCAGTGCTTCTATAGGCAGGTGAATGTAAGGATTCCAGCGAAACCAGCCCCAATAGATAGCCCCAGCGAGCCAGGTCCAGCTAAAGCCAATAACTAAATCTCCCCATAGTTCACTGCTCGGGCTTTTGAGTAGTTTCCATCCTAATAGGAGCCAAAGCGCAGTGATACATAGGCTAAATTCTGGCAGAAGACGAACTAACGGTGCCTGAATAAAAACAGGAACAGCTACTAAAAAGGCCGCTGCGACTAATGCGCTGACCTGATCGGAACGAGATAGTGTCTGAAGGCTCTGGCCTAGAAAACGGCGCACTCGATCTGTCCGAGTGGGCGATAACCCTACCGCGCTCGGCTCTAGAGCGTCGGTCTCTATATTATTAGGCTCTAAATGATTGGGCCCTGAAATGGCGGACTGATCTTCCAGGGGTGGCGCGTTATTAGGTAGCGCTCTTGAAGAAAGCGCTTTGTCGGAAATCTGCAAAGTCTCAACGTCCTTGAGCTGTTGCGTGGTGTGCTGAAGAACTGGCAAGGCTTTAATGAGATAAGCTTAACTGTTCTTAACATAACACGCTTTACGGGGTCTGTGGCTGATGGCCTTATCTATGGAAATGCGTATTCTAATCAAGGTCGTCAAATCAAGGTCGCGAGCGAAAGAGAGCCTGGAGACGAAGGGTGTTTTATCTGATGTAGAGTTTAACGGCTGAATAGGGTAGTAAGGCAGCGAACTTAATGCAGTCTTTAGAGTGTGATGACGTAGGCTTCTAACGCATGTGCTGCTAACGGTGGTAAAAAGGTTGGGTAAAAAAGGGTTGGATAGAGAAACAGGTCGGGTGGGAAAACGCTTTGATGAGTTGACATGAGTATTTTTAACGATAGGCAGCGTAGATCGAGGATTTCTTAGATGATGTTGAGAGTATTATTCGCTCTAGTTAAGCAGGAGCGCTGCTCATGATTGGGCAAATAGCAGCGATGATGTCGATAATGATGCAAGTGATGCCAGCAGAGGGCACCGCTGCGCAGCCGATTACGCTATTTCGGGCTATCGTAATTGGGATCGTTCAAGGGCTGACGGAGTTTTTGCCGATTAGCAGCACGGCTCATGTCAAGGTAGTGCCTGTGGTGCTGGGCTGGGGAGACCCAGGCGTATCCTTTACCGCCGTGATTCAACTGGGCAGCGTGGCGGCAATTCTTTGGTACTTTTGGGGCGATTTGTCTTCAGTGACAGTGAAGTTTGTTCGAGCGCTGCTCGCACGGCGGTTTGATTCGCTCGATTTTCGGCTGGGGTTCGGAATCGTGCTGGGTACGCTGCCGATTGTGGTCATCGGGCTGTACTTAAAGCTGTTTGTGCCTGGCTATGACAAGTCTGTGGTTCGATCAACGGCGGCGATCGCAATAACGTCTATTGTGATGGCGGTTTTGCTAGCGATCGCAGAAATTATCGGCAAACGTAAGCGCGATTTTTCTCAGCTAGGGCTCAGCGATGGCATTCTAGTCGGCATTGCCCAAGCGTTTGCCCTGGTACCTGGAGCCTCACGCTCTGGCTCTACGCTAACAGCTGGCCTATTTGCGGGACTAAAAAGAGAGACCGCCGCTCGGTTTTCCTTTTTGCTGGGAATGCCAGCGATTCTACTATCAGGCTTAGTATCCATTACTGATGTGGTGGGTACAGATAGCGCGGTTGCGTTAGTGCCGCTGATGGGTGGACTAGTGGCGGCGGTGGTGTCCTCTTATTTGGCGATCGCGTGGCTGATTGAGTTTCTTAAGCAGCACAGTACTTGGGTATTCGTGTGGTACCGGCTAGCTTTTGGGGCGGTAATTTTGATTGCGATCGCTACAGGTAGCCTACAGAATATATAGAGGTTCGCTAGTGCTCTTGCCTTCTAATGTTCTTTTTGACTGCGATCGCTCATGACTGATACCCGCATCTCCCCGGCCAAAATTACCAGCGTTGTGCCGGGCTCTATTGCTGAAGAAATCGGCTTTGAGGCGGGTGATCGGCTAGTAGCCATCAACGGGCAAACGCCGCGCGATCTGATTGACTATCGCTTTTTGTGTGCAGACGATGTTCTTGACTTAGAAGTTTTAGATGTCAAGGGCGTTACGCACACTGTAGAGATCGAAAAAGACTACGACGAGGAGCTAGGGCTAGAGTTTGAGAGCGCTCTGTTCGATGGATTGATTCAGTGTGTGAATCGCTGTCCATTTTGTTTTATCGATCAGCAGCCACCCGGAAAGCGAGAGACGCTGTACCTCAAAGATGATGACTATCGGCTGAGCTTTCTATATGGCAGCTACCTGACCTTAACTAACATTCCGCCAGCCGAGTGGGAGCGCATCGCCAATATGCGGCTCTCTCCCTTGTATGTATCGGTACATGCCACCGAGCCAGACGTGCGATCACGTTTGCTCAAGAATGACCGCGCCGCCCAGATACTCGATCACCTTGCCTGGTTTCAAAAGCATCGCCTGCAAATTCACGCGCAGGTCGTGGTCTGTCCGGGTATCAACGACGGTCCGCACCTTGAGCGCACCTTAAGAGATCTTGCTAAGTTTCATACCGGTGACGTTCCTACCGTTATCTCAGCGGCAGTGGTCCCTGTCGGCCTTACTCGCTTTCGCCCCGCCGAAGATGAGCTAGTCCCGGTTACGACTGCAAAGGCTCAAGAAGTCATCGCTCAGGTGCAGAGCCTGCAGGCAGAATTTCAGACTTCGCTTGACACTACTTTCGCCTGGCTTGCCGACGAATGGTTTTTGATTGGGCGACAAGACTTACCCCCCGAAAGTCACTACGAATCCTATCCACAGATCGGTAACGGTGTCGGTTCTATTCGTCTCTTTTTGAAGGAATTTGACGAGATTGCCGCCGACTTACCGGAAAAAGTAGAGACGCCCCGTACGGTTACATGGGTGGTCGGTAACGCCGTTGAGCACGCCTTTAAGCCGCTTGTCCATCGCCTCAATCAGGTAGAAGGACTGAGGGTTAATATGGCCGCGATTAACAGTGATTACTGGGGCCAAGCCGTTACAGTGACGGGATTGCTAACCGGTCAAGACATTGCCACGCAGTTAGCCGACCGCTCAGAAAAAGGCTCCCTTGGAGACTGCGTGTTGCTGCCGTCTTTGATGCTCAAGCAAAGCGATCGCCAAACCCCCGACGAAACCTATTTCCTCGACGACATGTCGCTAGCAGATCTTGAAAATAAACTAAACTGTCTAGTACTGTCAGTAAAGGGTTTGCCTGAGCTAATTGCTATCTGTACTCAGTCCGCCCCCTTTGGCAGAGAAGCTATCAATCCGCCATCTGCGCGGCATTCAGCTTAGCAAACGAGCCTTATTGACACGCATATCAAAGGCGTTGAGCCTAAGGCGTCAGTCGGCTAAGCTTAACGATGGCTACCGAGTCAGCGTGCAAATGTCTCCTGTCGCGAATCCGTCAACCGATTCTTATTTCAGGTAAATAGGAACCGCCTGCCTGAAAAGCTCCTTGTTAGACATTCTTAAACTCTACCGAAGTTATCAGTCCTATGCGATATCTAAAATCAGCTGCTTTTTTACTACTAACTGCAAGCAGTTCGGTATCTTTACTGTCGCAAGTGGCAAAAGCCGCGCTTGGAGACCCGCTAAAATCACCTTCAGATGGAAGTGAAACGCTCATACAGTCACTAGCATCAGCCCCAGCGTCTGAAGAATCTGCTACTAGGCAGCAAGGTGCTGCCGATATCGCCATCAATAGTAGGCTACAGCCCTCAGTTAGCGGGCTGCAGATCCCAAAGTTTGACCGGCTGCGATCGCGTCTACTAGTGCAAAATTTACCAGCAGAAGCGATCGCTCAAAGTGCTAAACAAGCCGCACCGGCCGGGGGGCAGGAGAACGCTATAGAAACGGCTGAACCAACCGCCATTCCACAGTTAGAAAGTCAGCAAGATGCTTACAGCGCTGAGCAGTCCCTCTCGATAGAAAGCCTCCGAAACATGATAGAAGGGGCTGAAGCTACTGCCGACGGGCAGGGAAGCGGACCAAGCTTTGCACAAGAGAGTGAGCCTAGCAGCGAGACAGACGGTCTCCCGGTTCTAGAAGATCTAGGAGAGGAAGAGACAGGACAGGAAGATACCGGAACGGAAGGCGAAGATATCGGGCCTTCTACTCAGCCTGACACTCCGGCCAACGTCGAACAGCCAGCCTCTGCCGGACCTGACGAGTCCGTTCCCTCCCCCACTGCCAGTAGCGATGAAGAGATTGGCGAACTGCCTGCTATTCTTTTTGCCGATCCTAACCCTTTGAGCGTTCCGACCTCGGTAGAAGAAATCGACATTGATCAAAATCCTGTGATTACCCTAGAGCAAGCAATTGAGCTAGCTTACCGTAACAACCAAACGCTACAAGCAGCCGTGCTGAGTGAACAACAGTCTGCCGCGGCACTTGCCGAAGCTAGAGCCGCTCTCTTGCCCACGGTCTCAACTGGTGCAAACGTCACCGTTCAGGAAAGTACTCAGCCTACTAATATTCCAGGAATAGGGCCGGTAGGAGAACCCAGCGGTCTAGATACTGCTGTGAGCGGCGCGGTGGATTTGAGCTATGACGTGCTAACCGGCGGGTCACGAGGCGCCAGTATTCGCGCGGCAGAACTGCAACAGCAAATTGCCGCGCTTGCTATAGAAGCCCAGCAGGAGCAGATACGACTAACAACCGCCAATCTCTACTACGCCTTGCAAGAATCGGGTGAGAATATCCGCATTAACCAGTCGTTTCTAGATGAAGCCGCTCGTAACTTACGTGACGCTCAGCTACGCCAGGAAGTCGGTGTTGGCACCAGGTTCGACGTCCTAAGAGCCGAAGTTCAATTTGCTAATGCTCGTCAGTCCCTGATTCAATCGCAAAGTCAGCAGCAAATTAGCCGTCGTGATATAGCTCGCTTGCTCAACCTACCGCCAACCGCCAGCATTTCTGCAACCCCTGTAGAAGCTTCAGAAGTTTGGCCACTGACGCTAGAAGAGAGTATTGTTCAGGCGTTTCAAAATCGCGCCGAGCTAGAACAGCAGCTACTACAGGCTGATGTGAGCGAGCAGCAGCGTCAAGTCGCGCTAGCAACGGTTCGTCCTCGGGTGAGTTTGTTCGCAAACTATAGCCTTCAGAGCCTGTTAGATAGCGATAGCGGCTTCCAAGATAACTATTCGTTTGGGGCCCGGCTAAATTGGACGCTCTTTGATGGGGGCGCGGCGCGATCACGTGCGCTTCAGCAAGATATTGCAGGCCAAATTAGCGAAGAACAGTTTGGTGAAACCCTCGATCAGGTCCGGTTTGACGTAGAGCAGGCTTACTTTAACCTGCAGGCGAACCGGGAGAACATTGCAACGTCACAGGTGGCTGTTGCCCAGGCGCAAGAGGCACTTTCTCTGGCTAATCTACGGCTGCAAGCAGGTGTGGGAACGCAGCTAGATGTATTGACCGCGCAGCGCGAGCTAACAGAAGCCGAAGTGAACAACGTAGGCGCTATCTTGGGATACAACCGGGCTCTGGTCGCGATTCAAAGAGCCGTCAGCAATGTTTCGGCAGACCTGCTTTAGCCTGAACTTGCTTCGCATTCTGATTTTTTCCTTGCTCTACGCTCTCTCCTCAGCTGCCTCCTCGGCTTCAGACTTTCTCTTCGGCTTCAGGCCTTCTCCTGTGCTTCTCCTTCTAGCTCAAGGACAGGCGTAGCTAAAGGCTGAGGAGGCGCTGCTTCTATCTTGTCCTCTATCTTGAAGTTGGGTGGATGGAAAACGGCTTCCTTACACAGGCGTTCAACGACTTGTTCGGCGCTGAGCAATCGTTTGAGGACGACCTGGCCAATAGTAGAGTGGTCGGTGACCTTTGGCAGCACTTCAACCATTAGCACCGCCTCCTCTACTTGGTATAGCCAGAGATTCTCGCTATTTTCTTGAATGTATAGAGGCTGCTGCTGCAAATACGGCTTGCGGTTCCAGGCGAGTTCGTTCCATAGCCCGCCAAACTCCCAAACGCGTCCGGTCGTCCAGCTATCGGATAGGAAGAAGTATTTCACAGTATTACTTTATTACCTTTGTCAAAACAGCTAATTTTTTAACTTTAAACAGGGTAGTGCGGGTCAAACAGGACAGTATGGGTCAGGTTGCTCACAGGTTTTGTTATTCCTAGGTTTAGTAGGAGTTTTTACAGACAGGAGCTTTCATAGACAAGAGTTTTTATAGACAGGAGTTTCTATAGACAGCCAGAAGTATCTATCGCAAAGTGACAGATACTCTAGATGCAAAGGGCTTTTATTCGGCCCATTATGGACTAAAAGGCGAACCTAACTTGAAACTAAAATTTTCCCGGATGGGCGTTCCCAGGTAAGAAGTATTAGGTGGTAGATGCACCCTGACAAAACGCTTTGATTCACTTTTACAGCTGAATTCAAAGCGTTTTTTTTTGGTTTTCTAATTTTGCACCTGTAGCGTTTCGAGCTATTCCAGGTCATGACCAAATCATTACTTAAGGCTATGAGATCTAGCGCAAGTCCTCGTGATAGGCTAACCCAAAAGTATTCGATTAAAGGATTAACGATGGCTATGCGAGTAGGCCTGCTGTTTGGGGGACGTTCGGGAGAGCATGAGGTCTCTATTCGTTCGGCAGGTGCGATCGCCCAAGCGCTGGCTACCGGAACAAACAAAGACAAGTACGACGTGCTGCCTGTCCATATTTGTAAAGACGGTAGCTGGCTGATGGGTGAACCGGCTCAGCAGGTGCTGCTTTCGGGCAAAGCGATCGCCGGTGACGATACCGATACTGGCGAGCTGCCCGCTTTAACAGGCGTAGACCAGCGGCTGCCAAGCCTAGCTAAGAACGCTGGCGAGCTAGGCGACGTGAGCCTGGGCGCTATCGACATTTGGTTTCCTGTATTGCATGGTCCTAATGGCGAAGATGGCACCATTCAAGGGCTGCTTGAACTCATGCAAATGCCTTACGTTGGCTGTGGAGTGCTGGGTTCGGCTCTGGGCATGGACAAGTTAGCAATGAAAAGCGCCTTTGCCCAAGCTGGCCTGCCTCAGGTGAAGCACCGAGGCGTTACTCGCGCGCAAATCTATTCTAATCCCTGCATCTTTCCAAAGGTTTGCGATGAGCTAGAAGCTGAGATTGGCTATCCCTGCTTTGTGAAGCCTGCCAATCTTGGCTCTTCGGTTGGTATTGCTAAAGCGAATAGCCGTCGAGAATTAGAAGCGGCGCTTGACAACGCGGCTAGTTACGATCGCCGTGTCATTGTAGAGGCCGGCGTGGTTGCTCGGGAAGTAGAGTGCTCGATTCTTGGTAACGATGAGCCTAGAGCGTCTGTACTTGGCGAGACGCAGTTCGCTACTGATTTTTATGACTACGAGACTAAATATACTGATGGCGCAGCCAAGCTGTTAATTCCTGCGCCAGTTCCGGATGAGGTGCGCGATCGCATTCAATCTATGTCTATCACCGCCTTCAAGGCTGTTGATGGGTCTGGCATTGCCCGTGTGGATTTCTTCTATATCGAAGCAACCGGAGAAGTTCTGATCAACGAAATCAACACTATGCCAGGCTTCACCGCAACCAGCATGTATCCCAAAATGTGGGAAGCCTCAGGCATTGCATTTGCAGACTTAGTTGACAAATTAATCCAGCTAGGATTAGAGAGAGCAGCATAGACGCGAGTAGATCTATGTTTTCACAGCCGATCGAGGCACGTTTGGGCGGCATTCTAGAGTCTTAGGCGTGGTTCACCTCTGAAAGCGGCTCTACGGCCTCAAATTCTTCTGAGTCATCTTCCTCTTCCTCAAATTCTTCTTGACTGAGCGCCATAGACCGAGTAAGCCAGTGTTCGTCTAGCTTACAAATAAGGCGAGCATTGTTATAGGCCTGCCTCAAAGTGAGAATAGTATGGCCGATATATTTACCAGAATCAGCCTGACGGACGACAACCGCACAGTCAGCTACGCCTTCTTCTCCCAAGCAAATCGGCAGCAGCAAATCAATGCTATTGATGTTGGGATAGTAGGTCGGCACCGCCGTCTTGTAGTTAATCTGTGTTGTAAGCAGGGTGCGAACGAGCGCTTCTTCTAACCGGTTGACAATGTTGCGATAGGCAATAGGGTCGTCGTCTAGGGCAGCGGCAAAGGCCCTTTTATAGGCGTGAAATTCACCGCCGCTCAGGGTTTGGGTATTGCGATAGGTGAAGTTAGCAGGCGCGTACTGGGCCAAGAAGGCAGGGGGTAAACGCTCCATATTGTCTTTAATAATGTGGTGCCAATCGACTTCGGGTGCACCTGCGGCAAGGTGGTAGAACACCTTAGTGGGATTGCTGAGATAGTTGGCCGCCGCAGGCAGATCGCTATAGTTAGCCACAAGTGCTTTGCCAGCAGGCCCCTCACCCGAGATGCAAAAGGTGAGATCCCAGGTGCGCTGGGACGCTGGAGAGGTCATCATCAGGGCGTAGATGGGCCGTAGCAGCTTATCGAGCAGGCCCGTATTAAAGGCGCGGTATTGCTGATTTGGACTAGCAATTACTTTGCGCTCATGCTGAAGGCGAATAAAGGTATAGCGCAAGTAGCTTTTGAGAATAGGATGAGCAAAGTTTTCGGGCGGCTGTGGGCCGAAGTACCAACGTTCAAAAAGTGCGATCGCCGCTAGCTCGCTCACCTTTTGATGGAGCATCTGAGGCGTAAACCCAGCAAACTTAGAGAGGTGCACAACAGCCCGCGTACTGCCAGAGCCAAGCTGATCGCGGCTATATTGATTGCGACCCTGCTGTTCAGCAGTGGCCCCTGCGGGTGCCGAAGAGACAATTCGCTTCGGCCCTGCCAACCACTTAGGTGGATTAGACTCTGATGATGCAGTTGATGACTGACGAAGACGGACATAGTCACCGTTCTCAGGCTTAGCCTCAATCAGGTCGGTATGACTTGCTAAAAACGGCTGAGGTTTGGTAAAGCCATAGGTGTGAGTAGAGAAGCTTGGAACCGCACGAACCATTTCATCCATCACACTCTCTGCGTGTATCCACCCCTCTTCGCTGTCAAATCCTTCCATTACGCGCTGCAATTGCTGCTTGACATCTAACACTGCCCGCACATAGTAGGCTGGTGCGGCTCCTAATTTATTCACGCGCTCTAGGCTGACAATATCGGGAACTGCCTCTAGCAGATAGATCAGCTTAGTAAAGTTGTATTTTTCATAGGTAAAAGCGGGCTCTATCTTCCGCAGTCGTGAGCCAAACTGACCGGCGTGCATTCTTGGTCTAGGCATGTTGCAGGTAGCTTGATACACCAGTCGCCGCACATCTGGCGCGACCACTGATGTAGTTTCTAAGGTAGTTTTTCCTTCTATTACCGGCTTTTCTGCCGCCTGCCTTTCCGCCTGCCTTTCCGCCTGCCTTTCCGCCTGTCCTCCTACGGGACGAGCCGCACTAAAGCCGGTTGTACGGCCGTTGTCTATCTGTTGAGACAGGCGCTTCTGACCGCCGAGATGCTTTTGGCTATGACGCGTCTGTCTAGAGCGTGTCTGTCTAGACGGATCTGGGTTGTAGGGCTCACTGCGAAATAGACGACGGATGAATCTAGATAAAGCTGTGAGAAAAGAGGTCATTAGAAAGGGAAAGGCCCGTAGAGTTCTGCTTTTAGGATGTGTAAAGAAATAATGACTACTCTCTAGCGAGAGAGTTTTATTGTAGCGAGTCTCCTCAAGGAACTGAAAAGAACTGAAAAAGCTGCTCTAGAAAAGCTAGTTTAGCTGAGTTGCCGATTCGAAAAGGTGCCACTGTGATTGCTATACAATGATTGGTGCATAGTGGCTGCTGCTTTAGTCGCAAGTTTTGCGGAAGCCTTATTCACTGCTCACGCTCGTTTTCTTACCCTGTTTTTTTCCCAAGTGTTACGCCATGTCGCCAGTTCGCGTTCGTATTGCGCCTAGCCCCACCGGAAACCTTCACATTGGCACAGCTCGCACGGCTGTATTCAATTGGCTGTTTGCTCGTAACCAGGGCGGTCAATTTTTGCTCAGAATTGAAGACACAGACCTAGAGCGCTCTAAGCCTGAGTATACCGACAACATTCTAGAAGGTCTCAAGTGGCTAGGCCTAGACTGGGATGAAGGACCGTTTTATCAATCTAAGCGGCTAGCTTTATATCGAGAAAAGGTGCAAGTACTGCTCGATCAAGGACTGGCCTATCGCGCTTACGAAACGCCCGAAGAACTTAGCGCGATGCGCGATGCTCAGCAGGCGCGTAAGCAGGCTCCTCGCTATAACAATCAGCATCGAGATCTAACGCCCGATCAGATTGAGGCGTTTGAAGCGGCAGGTCGTCCGGCGGTGATTCGCTTCAAAATTGATGACGAGCGTGAGATCAAATGGACCGATCTGGTGCGGGGACCTGTGAGCTGGAAAGGTCAAGATCTAGGTGGTGATATGGTGATTGCGCGCGCGTCATCGGGGGCTGATGCGGGGCAACCGCTCTATAACTTTGTGGTGGTTGTAGACGATGCTGATATGGCTATTAGCCATGTGATTCGCGGTGAAGATCATGTGGGCAATACGCCAAAGCAGATTCTGCTATATGAGGCGCTGGGCTTCACGGTGCCCGAGTTTGCTCATACGCCGTTGATTTTGAATGAGCAGGGCGCAAAGCTCTCTAAGCGTGACGGCGTGACTTCGGTGAATGATTTTCGTGAGATGGGCTTTACGGCTGAGGCGCTCTCGAACTATATGACGCTCTTAGGCTGGTCTGCGCCGGATGCGCAGGAGCTGTTTAGCTTGGAAGAAGCGGCGAAACTGTTTAGCTTTGATCGGGTAAATAAAGCGGGCGCGAAGTTTGACTGGGATAGGCTCGACTGGATCAACTCCCAGTATCTGCACGAGCAGCCCGCTGAGACGCTACTGCCAATGCTGATGCCCTATTGGCAGGCGGCGGGCTATGACTTTGATGCGCATAAGGATGAGGATTGGCTGCTGCCGCTAGCGGCAATGATAGGACCTAGCCTGACTCGGCTGAAAGACTGTGTAGCGCTAGGACACTTCTTTGCAGCACCGACGATAGAGTTCAGTGAGAAGGCAAAAGATCAGCTAGGCCAAGAAGGGGTTGCTGGAGTCATTGAGGCTGTGATTGAGGTAATTAGTGAAACGCCCATTAAAGAGCCTGCGGATGCTAAGCGCGTGATCAATCAAGTAACAAAGGCACTAGGCGTGAAAAAGGGACTGATTATGCGATCGCTACGAGCCGCCCTAATGGGAGACATGCAGGGCCCTGATCTAGTAGAGTCCTGGGCGATCTTGCACCGTCGCAAATTTGATCAGCAGCGGTTAGCCAAGGCTGCTGCGGTAGCTAATAGCTGATCAGAAGAGCCTATAGCGAGGGTGTGCATCGTATGAGTGTAAGGCTAGCTGTTGAATGTAAAGCCAGCTGTTATATTCTAAGTAGCTGCGCTGCGTTGCGACCCGCCTTAACAGAAAAAGGTTAGACAAGGTTTTCAAAATCGCTTCTATCCCTTACCGGGTGAAGCGATTTTGAGTTTAAGGCAATAGATAATACGCAACCTTTGGCAGATTTGATTGCTGTATCCGAAGAATTTACGTTAAATTTAGTAAAGACAAGTCTCATAAAGCTTGTGATTCTCTGACACTTTCGCTAGTAGTTGTATTTTTGCTTCAGATTTCTGATTTGAAGCGGTTGGCTAGCTGTTAGCAAGGGTTAACCGGTCACATTGCCCGCTGAGCATCGGTTTTTATAAGGCAATCCTCATAAGAACCGACTATCTATTTAACAGAGGCCACCGAGTTATGAAATTTTCTTGGAAAACTGCCCTACTGTGGACAATGCCCCTTCTTGTGGTTGGATTTTTCCTTTGGCAGGGTTCCTTCGGTAGTGCAAGTCCCGTTGATTCAGGTCGCAATACTGCTAGCACTAGCATGACCTACGGACGATTTTTGGATTACTTAGACGCGGGTCGAGTAACCTCCGTCGACTTTTATGAGAACGGTCGGACGGCCATCATCGAAGCAGTAGATCCTCAAATCGACAACAGAGTTCAGCGCTGGCGAGTAGACCTGCCTGGAAACGCGCCTGAGCTAGTCGAGCGTCTACGCACTTCCAATATCAGCCTTGATTCCCATCAGCCTCGCAACGATGGTGCAATCATTGGTGTTCTCGGCAACCTTCTATTTCCTATACTTCTCATTGGTGGATTGTTCTTCCTGTTTCGCCGCTCTAACGGCGGAGCAGGCGGTCCTGGCCAGGCAATGAACTTTGGTAAGTCCAAAGCTCGCTTCATGATGGAAGCTGAAACAGGCGTCAAGTTTGACGATGTTGCAGGTATTGAAGAAGCCAAAGAAGAGCTTCAAGAAGTTGTGACCTTTTTGAAAAAGCCTGAGCGATTTACCGCGATTGGCGCGCGCATTCCTAAAGGGGTGCTGCTAGTGGGCCCGCCTGGAACTGGCAAAACGCTATTAGCAAAAGCGATCGCAGGTGAAGCCGGTACGCCCTTCTTCTCCATCTCTGGTTCAGAATTTGTCGAAATGTTCGTGGGTGTAGGTGCCTCTCGCGTTCGTGACCTGTTCAAAAAAGCTAAAGAAAACGCACCCTGTATTATCTTTATCGACGAGATTGACGCAGTTGGCCGCTCTCGTGGAGCGGGTATCGGTGGCGGTAACGACGAGCGCGAGCAAACGCTCAACCAGCTATTAACCGAAATGGACGGCTTTGAAGGCAACACTGGCATTATTGTCATCGCCGCGACTAACCGCGCTGACGTGCTCGATTCGGCCCTTCTGCGCCCCGGTCGCTTCGACCGTCAGGTCTCAGTCGATCCACCTGATATCAAAGGTCGCCGCGAAGTTCTAGAAGTACACGCTCGTGACAAGAAGGTTGCCGACGATATCTCGCTTGATACGATCGCTCGCCGTACCCCAGGGTTTACAGGTGCTGACTTAGCAAACTTGCTAAACGAAGCCGCTATTCTTACGGCTCGCCGCCGCAAAGAAGCCGTCACTATGCTGGAAATCGACGATGCGATTGACCGCGTAGTCGCTGGTATGGAAGGAACGCCTCTGACTGACGGAAAAAGCAAGCGCTTGATTGCCTACCACGAAGTAGGCCACGCGATTATCGCTACGATGATAAAAGCGCACGACCCGCTTCAAAAAGTCACCCTAATTCCTCGCGGACAGGCTCAGGGCCTAACCTGGTTCACCCCTAGTGAAGACCAGATGCTGATTTCTCGCGCTCAGCTAAAAGCTCGCATCTGCGGTGCTTTGGGTGGTCGCGCGGCTGAGGACATTATCTTTGGCGACTCTGAAATTACAACAGGTGCAGGTAACGACCTACAGCAAGTCACCAATATGGCTCGCCAGATGGTAACCAAGTTTGGTATGTCAGATGATCTCGGGCAGCTAGCGCTTGAAAGTGAGCAGGGCGAAGTCTTTCTCGGCGGTAATTGGGGCGGTCGCTCTGAGTACTCTGAGGAGATCGCCTCTCAGATTGATGCAGCCGTTCGCGAGATTGTGCAGGATTGTTATGAAACAGCCCGCAATATCATTCGCGATAACCGTGACGTGATTGATCGTGTGGTTGACCTGCTTATCGAAAAAGAGTCGATTGACGGCGATGAGTTTCGCCAGATTGTAAGTGAGTACACCGTTGTTCCTGAAAAAGAGCGCTTTGTACCTCAACTATAAGCGGCCTGTGACTGCAAGGTTCTTTGCTATAAGGCCTTTGCTATCACTGCCTAAGTACAGATTGCTTCTGTGACGAGGCCTCTGAGTAATAGAAACAAAAAGGACTGGCCTGATTAGGGGCTGGTCCTTTTTTCTATCAGGCTCAGTGGGTTTCCCCGCGCGTCGTTCAAATGAAAGTATATTGTCTTTGGGAATCTTTCTAGATAGCCACGCCTTCCACAATGCCGACACTATACATTGCAGTTACGAATCACGGCTTTGGCCACGCAACCCGTGCAGCCTCTATTGCCGCTGAGATTCGTCAGGGCTGCGAGTCACAAGGCTTGCCGCTGACGTTGATTTTGGCGACTAAGGCACCCAAATGGCTGCTCGACAGTTACTTGCACGGCAACTATATACACCGGCGGGTCCACTTTGATGTGGGTGTGCTGCAAAGCGATAGTTTGACGATGGACAAGCCCGCTACGCTCGCGGCGATGCAAAGCATTCAGGCTCAGCAAGAGGCGCTAGTAGCTGAAGAGTCGGCCTATATGAAGTCGATGGGGGTAGATTTGGTGCTCGCGGATATTCCGCCGCTAATAGCGAAGATTGCTCATCGGACGGGTCTGCCTTGCTGGATGATGGGTAACTTTGGCTGGGATTTTATCTATCGGCCTTGGCAGCAAGAAGAGAAGGCGTTTAGCGATATTACAGATTGGATTGCTGATTGCTGTAGCCACGCGAATCGGACGTTTCGGATGCCGTTTCACGAGCCGATGTCAGTGATGCCTAACATTACCGATATTGGTCTGACGGGTGGTACGCCTGCCTATAGTGAGGCGCATCTGCGGCAGCTCATGCAAAGTGACTTTCCTAGCGATCGCACCATCTTACTCACCTTTGGCGGGTTAGGCCTGTCTGCTATTCCTTACGAAGCGCTAAAGGATCTATCTGACTGGCAGTTCATCACATTTGATCCAGCCGCGCCCGATATGCCCAATCTCTATCGCGTCACAGATAGATCTATGCGGCCCGTAGACTGGATGGTAGTGTGCGATCGCATCCTTTCTAAACCAGGCTATAGCACCTTTGCTGAAGCTTGCCTGCTCGACAAAGGCGTTATCACCATCACCCGAGAAGGCTTTGCCGAAGCCCAAATTTTAATCGACGGCATTCAAAACTACGCGCCCCACCGTATCGTCAACGCTCAGACATTCTTCGACGGTGACTGGTCGTTCTTAACAGACCCGCTATTACCACCCCAAAAACCCGAAAAATTAGATAAAAACGGTAAGCAGACCGTAGCAGCCGCCGTACTAGAGTATTTCAAACAGCTGTAGCCTCGAACAGCTGTAGCCTCGAACAGCTGTCGTATCAAATATATGTAGCGTCCCGTGGCTGGTGCGATAGACTGACAAAATGTCTCGATCAAAAAATTGCAAGTCTATGGTGGCCACGTCTGGCACAGTTCACTACCAAGAAGTTCTTCGGCTAACAACCCAAGGAAAGTCGCTAGGGCGCTTCACCCGTAAAGTAAAGGAGGCGGTAGCCGCCTCTGGCGTACAGACAGGGCTATGCTCTATTTTCCTTCGCCATACCTCAGCGAGTCTTGTGATTCAAGAAAACGCCGACCCAGACGTGCTGCTAGATATGGAAACTTTTCTAGCCAAGCTAGTGCCCGAAGGCAACAACTATCGGCATAGCGATGAGGGCCCAGACGACATGCCCGCTCATTTGCGTACGGCGCTCACCCACACCTCTGAGCAAATTCCTATCATGAATGGACGCCTAGCTCTAGGTACCTGGCAAGGAATTTATCTGTGGGAGCATCGAGATCGCCCTCATACGCGAGAAGTTGTAATTCACATTACCGGGAATTAACTGATGAGCGATCAGAAAAATCCTTGGGAGCAGGCAACAGGTGAATCTAGAAAAGGCGGGAATAAAAAGTCAGGGAAAAAGAACGCCTACCAGAAAGGTCGCTACAGCCCTTCAAGCAAATCTGGTCCGCGCAAGTTCGAGAAACCCTATCGACCTGGGCAAAACAATTTAATTGTTCCAGAGCCTGAGAAGCCAATCCTTAGAGCAACGTCTGAGGTGACGCCCAAAGCAACGCCTAAAACAACACCTAAAGCAAAAGAGAGCAAGCTAAAGCGGCAAAACAAGCAGCCGCAAAATGAACAAACCAGGTCGAGACAAACATTCAGCTTGGTTGACGGTAAGCTTGTTGATACCAGAGAAACGGTAGCTTACGAGATCACGCCGCTGAGTAACCCGGCGGATGAAACAGTTCTTATCAAGAGTAAACCTAATATCAGCGGTGGGTTGATTCCGACTGCTGCGCCTGATTTTCGCTCTGGCTTTATCAGCATTGTGGGTCGTCCCAATGTCGGCAAGTCCACGCTGATGAACTATCTGGTAGGTCAAAAGATTGCAATTACTTCTCCGGTTGCTCAGACTACGCGCAATCGGCTTCAGGGCATTTTGACCACGCCACAGGCTCAAATTATCTTTGTAGATACGCCGGGAATTCATAAGCCGCACCACGAGCTAGGTAAGGTGCTAGTGCAAAATGCACGGGTGGCTATCAACTCTGTCGACGTAGTGCTGTTTGTTGTGGAGGCAACTTCTCCTGCCGGGCGAGGTGATCTGTTTGTTGCTAATCTGGTTGCGCAAACGCAGAGTCCGGTTGTATTAGGCATTAACAAGATAGATCAGCTGCCGGAGGCTGGGCGAAAAGCAGCCGAGATTAAGAACAGCTATGAGGCCTTGGCCGCTGAGCACGGCTGGAGCGTTGTGAAGTTCTCGGCGCTGACCGGTGAGGGCGTTGAGACGCTGCAAGAGACTTTGGTTTCTAAGCTAGAGCCGGGTCCTTATTACTACCCACCCGATTTGGTGACAGATCAGCCTGAGCGGTTCATTATGGGCGAGCTGATTCGAGAGCAAATATTGCTGCATACGCGCGAGGAGGTGCCGCATTCGGTTGCGATCGCGATCGACAAAGTAGAAGAAGATGAGAAAATCACTCGTATCTTGGCCACCGTCAACGTAGAGCGTAAATCACAAAAAGGTATCTTGATTGGTAAAGGCGGTCTGATGATGAAAGCAATTAGCACTGCTGCGCGCCAGCAAATGCAAAAGCTAGTTGCCGGTCAGGTGTACTTAGAAATATTTGTACGTGTGCAAGAGCGCTGGCGGCAGTCGCGCACCCGTCTGTCCGAGTTTGGCTATAAGGTAGAGAAGTAGCTAGCTATCAAACTCCAAGCAGTGGTAACGAGCGGGGTTTTAGCTACCTGCGATATTCTGTGATGCTGCCACTTATGCCCGCTTCAAACCTAAGTCTGTTGTAAGTTTCTTCTTCGATTTCGATCTTCCTTATGGCTGTAAGCGTTTGTGGCAGAAAAATCTCTCTCGAATCGTCTTCGGTTTGAGAAGTCTCTTCTAGGAACTGATACTCTACAACTGAGAGAGAACCTTCTGTTTCCGCTAACTCGATTCTAATAGGGAGCGGTGAAATGCCCTCTATTTGCTTGTTAGGATGAGGCTCGGACGAAGGCTCGGTACAAACTATTTTGGCGTAAACAACAATGTGTGAGTTGCGGCGGTTACTTCCGCGGTGAGTTTGCTGATGCACACAGTCGAACCAGTAAGTTTGGGTTTCGTTCTTATAATATTCCATCGCAATAGCCTTTGTGATTTCTGCGTCGAGCGCGCTATCTATCTTGCGATCCAAATCTGAGCTGTCATAGACGAGAGCACCATCCAAAGTAGCAGCCTGCTGAATCTGCTCACTGGGCCCATACGTTATCTCATAAGTGTAGTTTCCATTTGGGATTGGAACTTCTCCTAGATAATCTGTCACGCCTTGCTGAACCTGTTTGCTATCAACCGAAGCTTCTATAGGTGCATAGCGAAATGAGGCGCCGATAGGACGATAGGTACTAGTTTCTGCTGGTGCGAGGCTGCCGTATTCCTCACTTTGATAAACAAAATCAACACCGTTGTCTGAAGCTGCAAAGTGAATGACAATATCGTCTATCTGATGAGCGCTCTTGTTCAAGACTCGAATCATCACCTGCTCAGTCTGCTGTATCTGCTCTGTCTTAACTTTTTCAACGGTATCAGTTGCTGCGGGGATTTTATACCCAGCTCTACAGCCATAGAGAGCGGTTAAAAGGAATATTGCACATAGACTAAGAGGTCTTTTATTGAGCATTCTGATAGCAATAGCGCGCGCGACCTATAGCATAGAGCTGGGTAAAAGCAGAAACAGGCTAGGTTTCAGATTTGGTAACCTAGCCTGTTTCTACTCAACTCCTATGATTTTTTAGCGGCTCATCACGGAGCCGCTTTTGATTAGATGGAAAAAACGACAAAGAGATGACGGCTAAGGCTTCACCAAGTCTTTAGCTGCATCTACCGCCCGTTCCATCCCAGCTATGCCTAACCGAGATACTAGTACGAGAATCGTTGTGGTGGTGACGGTGCTAATAGCACAGATTGTCAGTCCAGCTAGGCTGATGGCTCCATCGTCATCAAGCAGCCCAAAGCCAGTCACGAAGATGCCAATTGCAGGCAGGGTGTTGGTTAGCGGGATTGGAATCATCATAGAGATAGACATTAGCGCGATCGCTACCCCAATTGCCATCTGACCTATTCGACTTGTACACACAGGCGTTAGGCGAGGCTTTGCTACCATCTCAATTTTTTGTAGCCAGGGAATGCCTTTCTGAATCAATCCTTGTATCTGCGATCGCTCAAACCCCTGCTTGCGAAATTTCTCTGGAAACCAAGGCTGGTCTCGTCCAATAATCAACTGCACCGCTAGCAAAAATATCAGAACGCCAAACGGCGTCGAGTATCCCGGTGCTGGAATCGGCAACGCTGACGGCAAAGACAGCAGCACGAACAAAAAGCCAAACGTCCGCTCGCCTGCAATCTCCAAAATCTCATTGAGCGTCACCGTCTGAGATCTTACGCTCGGTCCACCTGACTGACTGCTGAAACTATCCGCCAAATTATTTGCCAAATTATCCGTAAGCCCGGTGCTCACAGCCTCGCTCAGAAAATATTTTTGTAGCTCAACCGATAGCTTGGCCATATAGGTACAAAGTGCTCTTGATGTTTAGTAATAATAGCTGTCTCTCAGCGTTTGCTGAGTGTCAACCCCACGAGTCTTCGTGTCAGCTTTGCATCAGCTTTGCATCAAGCCTGAAGTGCGGCTAACACATCTCGGAAGCTACCGAGTCCCGCTTCTAGGTTCTCAATAATTTGCTCTGCTAATACATCTGGATCCGGTAAGTTTTCCAGATTTGCCAGACTTCGATCTTTTAGCCAAAAAATATCGAGGCTGGTCTTATCGCGGGTGATGATTTCGTCGTAGCGGTAGTTGCGCCAGCGGCCTTCGGGGTTGCGATCGCGGTGCCAGGTGGGGTTGCGATCGCGTCGGTTACCCGGATTGTAGCAGTCTACAAAATCTTGCAGGTGGGCGCGGGTCAGCGGCTTTTTCTTCAGGGTGTGGTGGATGTTGGTGCGATAGTCATAGAGCCAGACTTCCTTTGTCCAGGGGTCTTTGCTGGCGGGATGGTTGTCAAAGAAAAGGACGTTGGCTTTGACGCCGTTGGCATAAAAGATGCCCGTAGGCAGGCGCAAAATGGTGTGTAGATCGGTGGTTTGTAGCAGCTTTTGACGCACGGTTTCGCCTGCGCCGCCTTCAAACAGGACGTTGTCGGGTAGGACGACGGCGGCTTGGCCGGTGGATTTTAGCAGGGTGCGAATGTGCTGGACAAAGTTGAGCTGCTTGTTGGACGTGGTGGTGAAAAAGTCTTGGCGGTTGTAGGTGAAGTCTTCTTTTTCTTGTTCGCCGTCAGCGTTGGTAATGGTGGTGGTGCTTTTCTTGCCGAATGGAGGATTGGCAAGGACGTAATCGTAGCTCTTGTCACTGGCTGCAATCAGGGCGTCTTTTGTGTCGATCGGCACTGCTCCGTCAATATCGCCAATGTTGTGCAAGAACATATTCATCAGGCACAGGCGGCGGGTGCTAGGCACGATTTCGTTACCGGCAAAGGTGTCGAACTTCAGGAATTTCTTTTGAGCTTTGTTGAGCTTGTAGTGGTCGGGGTTGTTGAGAAAGTCGTAGGCAGCGAGAAAAAAGCCGCCCGTCCCACAGGCTGGATCGGCGATGGTTTTATTCGGCTCGGGGCGGATGCAGTCTACCATTGCGCCAATCAGGGCGCGAGGTGTGAAGTATTGACCCGCGCCAGACTTTTTGTCTTCGGCGTTTTTTTCTAGCAGCCCCTCATAAATATCGCCTTTGACATCAGCGCCGAGCACGGTCCATTTTTCGCTATCGATCATGTTGATGATCTTGAAGAGCATGGCCGGATTTTGAATTTTGTTTTGGGCCTTGAGGAAGATTTGGCCGAGGATGCCGGGGGCTTTGGCGAGTTCGCGCAGGAGCTGGTTGTAGTGGGTTTCTAGCTCTGCGCCGCTTTTGCTGATTAGGCTGGCCCAGCCGTATTTTTCGGGGATGCCGAGGGTTTTGTTGTGAGGCGGCTGGCTGTATTCGTCAGCCATTTTTAGAAAGATTAGGTAGGTGAGCTGTTCGAGATAGTCACCATAGCCGACGCCGTCATCGCGCAGGGCGTTGCAGAAGCTCCAGACCTTAGAGACGATCGCGTTGGAGGAGTCGGACATTGTTTTCTAAAGCTCCGTGAACGTCAAGATTTCTTGTAAAAAAAGAGTTGACACGATAAAAAATACTGATACGCTAGTTTTTACGGTTGTTGCCGGATTTAGCTGCCAGTTTGACCGGCCAGTTTAATCATATGCAGCGGCCTAATCGCTCGAAAATTTAGCAGAACGCCCGTGCTGACTGGTTGCACAATCAACACAGGCTCGCCCTTTAACTGCGCACACAGTCAAAAGGTTATGGCCATGATGCCATAGCCGCCCTGACTTATTGCAAGTTAGGGCGGCTAAGTTTTCGCGCTTTCTTCAAACCCCTTGAAACACTTCAGTGGAGAAATCGTGAAAATGACAATCTATACCGCTACAGACCTGCGCGTAGCTGCGTTCGGGTCACAGACTGATTTGCCCAATCACTCACCTAGCTACCCGCCCGATCGCCCATTCGACAATGCAGAACGCAGCGGCCACAAAGATCGGCTGCGTCATATTTTGCTTGGCAGTCCCGAAGAGATTCGGCAGGCCATCCATCAGCTCCATGTGTTGAACTATGTGGAGCCGCTGCTGTGGAGCCCGATTATGGCAGTGAGCGATCGCGTGGTAATTACGCCTGAGCAGGGGGAGGCGATGAGTTTGTTGCGACGTTAGCGGGCTGAAGATATGGGTTTAGCCCAGCCGCCTATAAGCGTGAGTTGCCAGACCCACCCCACCCTATCGGGTACCCCTCCACTGGAGGGGTGGCACGCAGTGACGGGGTGGGTCTTGAACCGTTCTGCATCGGTCGGGAACGGTTCTGCACCAGTCGGGAATCGTTGAGTCATCAACGGGACTTTATCAGTCGCAGCCGGGAAAGGCTGAGTCATCAACGGGAGTTTATCAGTCGCAGTCGGGAACGGTTGAGTCATCAACGGGACTTTATCAGTCGCACTCGGGAATCGTTCTGCACCGTCCGGCATCAATTCCGCTTTATACCGCGCTGAAATCATCACTGAGAGAAGCTTTTGCTAGAGCTACTTTTTCTCAGCGGCTTTAGGTTTTCGTGTCTTGCGGGTGGTTTTAGCTTTCGTCTTTGCTTCGCAGGCTGCTTTCTCGGCTTTGATACGGGCTAGGAGTTCGCTAGCGGGCTCATCGTTGGGGTCTTGCGGGACGAGCTGGCCGGAGAAGGCTTGTTTGAGAATGGATTGGCGTAAAGACTCAGCTTTCCGCAAGTCAGTTTTAATATCTAAAACCAAAGCGTCTATATTGGTTAGCGCTGTATCAAGAATGCGAATCATTTCATCTTGTTCTGGCAGTGAAAAACAAGGAATTAAATATTCGGAAATCAGTTGCTGATTGATCTTATAGATACCAGCAGTTGTTCTCGCTGTTTTTTCTATCTGCTGTCGAAAAATAGCTGAGTTCCAAAAAAACGAAAATAGTTGAGGCCGAAAAATTTTCTCTTCGACAGGAAGCCGAACGATCGTATCAGGGTAAGCAATTTGTTCTTCTCTCGGCACAAGACCACCTCGCCCAACAAGCGTCAAACTACCATTGCCTCTTGAAATTAAAAAATCTCCCTCTCGAACGATATATCTCTTTGCGTCTTCGTAGTCCCAGTCGCCTTCCTTATAGCGGCTAAGGTCGATCTTTCCTTCCTTTAAGCAAGTCAACCGTAGTACCTTGAAACCGCCAGTTCTATCAGTTACGGATTTTCCGTTGCTTGGCTTCTCTTTGAGACATTGGATGACACTCAAAATTACGGCTACCTGAGAGATCTCATATTTGAGTGTTTCACCGTTTAGATTACCTATTTCTATCTGCTTTGAAGCGTTTGGCTTACTCGGCTTCTTCCCTTCCTTCCCACCAAACTCCCACTTCTCAACCGCTGTCTTCCAGTCGGCTAGCTGCTGCTGATAGCGCTCCTCGCGGGCCTGCTGAATTTGTGCCAGCAACTGCTCAGCAGGCACCACCTTATCGGGATTCTCTGCCCGCCACTGCGCCGTCAGCTTGCCTTCAAAAGCGTGTTTTAGCAGCGCTTGACGATACACCTGTAATTGGGCGATCGCCGTTTCGAGGCTTTCTACCCCCTTATCAATCTCAGAGAAGAGCTCTTCAATCTTGGCGACGATGCGGCGTTGTTCATTGATGGGTGCAATAGGCAGCGTCACCTTTGCCAAGTTCTTCCTAGAAATTCTCTTACGGGTCGAGCCAGTTTTATAATATTCTATTGAACTACGAACTACTGGAGAGTTGATCAGGTGCATCAGATACTTGTGACTGACCAATCTATCTATTAGCCGTACTACACAAACATCTACAACAGTTACGTAGGAATCTTCTCCTTTTAGCGGAAACAAACAGCAACGTCCTAAAGGATCAGGCATTCTGGCAATAAGTAAATCACCCGCTTCTAGAAAAGTACATCTCAGATCCGAGGCTTTGTCATATGTTAAAAATCTAGACGACTTATCAACAAAGAATCCGTCTCCGATGTCAGCCAACTGAATTAGTCTTACATTGCCATTTGGATTTTGATCTTTACTTTCAACCCAGTCTCCATCTTTAAAGAGTCCTTCGCGAGGTACTAGCTCATCTATGACTGCTTCTACCCAACCTGAAGGCATATTTGAAAGGCTGTCTGTCAAACCACCACAACCTCAATAAGAATATTCAAGTCTAAAAACGACATTTACAGATTCTCTCCTAGTACGTCTTTCATTTCGTCTTTCTTCTCTTTCTCATATTTCTGCTTGATAAATTGAGCGAAAGCCAGCACCTCTGCTTGCTGCTCTTCGGATAGCGTTTTGACTATCTCATAAATCTGATCCGCAACGCTCATATAGTACTCTCACTCAAAAATAACTTAAAACCAGTCCACGAGCTTCAGACCTGCCACTCGACAAAACTCGCGGGTATTGTGTGTTACCAAAGTTGCATTCATCGAAACCGCTGTACCTGCAATTAGTGTATCTATCTTGCCAATTGGCGTTCCTTTTCGTTCTAGATCTGCGCGGATTAACGCCGCTGCCGCCGCCGCTTCCTCGTCAAAGACAGCTATGTGCGCACGTTTCAAGATCTGCTCAATCTGTCTGGTTCGTCGCTCTGGTGAGACAGATTTTGCTAGCCCTACTTTGAGTTCGTACAGCACCACTGTCGGAATACAAATCTCTCCGGCTGGTACAGCTTCCAAGGGTTGCTTTACCCGTCCCTGACGCTTAAAAAAGTAGACCAGCGTATTCGTATCTAGTACGAACATCTACAGGCTCTCCCTTGGAGCGTCTTCACCTTCTCCAGCCCTGATTTCTTCTAGCGTTGGGAAATCATCAGCCCACGCACCAGACAGGTGATCTATCAGTTCAGGCCAAGACATTGCATCCATCTCAGCCGTTTCAGGATCTATAGTTTCCGCCGCCGATTCATCTTCTGAATGCACTGACTTCGCAAAGCTCAGAACTTTAGACGCCTGTTCTTCAGATAAATCCTGAACCAATTCACAAATTTGCTCAGCAACCGTCATACAAAACCTCCCAATCTGCGTCATCATCCGTCAATTCTAAGCCACCAGCACTTCATTCAGCTCCTCAATCAGCCCATCCATCTCATCGCCAAACAGCTCATACATCTTGCCAAGCCCGCCCTTCCCATCAAACGGCGACATCTCCAAATCCTCCCGCTCAAAGTGAAACGAACTCATCATATGATCGCGAATCATATGCAGCCAGTCCATCTGCGCCGCATCAAACTTCTCACCGCCGCCCGCATGAGCGGCCATCACCCAGTTCTGAAAATTCCGCCGCACCACCGACTCATACCGCGTCAGCGACTCATCCACACCCGTCACCCGCCGAATCAACCCCATCAGCGCCGTCAGCTCCCTCACTGGATTCTCATAGGTACTTTTATTGGCTTCCCCCAGCAGCCCATATGCTTGCCACACCCGCAGCGGCGCAAGATGAGGCCGATCCATTCTGAGCCTAGTCAGCACCGATTCAATCATTTCAAAGGTCACCTCCCGCCTGCGCTGCGGCTGCTGAAAATAAATGCTCAGCGCCTCAATCTCGTCCTGATGCTCCCGAAAATACGACTCAAAATCCTGCACCATCTTCTGTGCATTCTCCTGCGCATCCCCCGCCCAATCAGAAGTCAGCACCTCGTCCAGATTGTCTAGATCTAGGGTTTGTTCGCGCTCTCTCCGAATCCCATCCAGCAGCGTAATCAAATCCCCATTCAGCACCCGTCCCACCTCCTGACACAGCGCTAACTGCGCCTGATCGAGCTGCGCCTCATCCGGCTCACCGCCGCCATCCGGCATCATCTCCCGCGCCTTCATCTCAACTCGATCCGCATCAATCGCCTCAAACAGCCGCCGCACCACGCCCCGCAGTGGCTCTCCCCCATTCGCCACTTCTACCCGCGTCTGCTCCTCCGGCGTCAGCTGCCGATCCAACCGTGCCAGCCGCCCCGCCAAAGACGACACCATATCCACATCGCCCCCACCCATCATCACGCCGAATGCCAAGTCCTTAAACGGAATCGAAGGCCGCGTAATCAACGGCTGACTTGGGCTCTTAATCGAATCCGTCACCCCCACCGCATCCACAATCACAAAATGCGTCTTTGCCGACCGCGCCGAAGGCGTCACCTTCTTCAGGTCATCGGCCCCCAGCGTCCGCGTCCCCCGCCCCTTCATCTGCTCAAAGAAATTGCGACTCTTCACATCCCGCATAAACAGCAGACACTCCAGCGGCTTTACATCCGTGCCCGTCGCAATCATATTCACCGTCACCGCAATTCGGGGATAGTAGTCATTGCGAAAATTCGCCAGCACCAAATCCGGGTCGCTGCCCGCCTCCACCACCGCGCCCCCCTCATCCATCACATCCTGCTTCGCCTTATAGGTCACCTTCTTACAAAAATCATTGCTCTTATCGAACTCATCGCGCACCGTGCGAATAATGTCGTCCGCATGGCTATCCGTCTTCGCAAAAACCAGCGTCTTCGGCACTTCCGTACGTCCTGGAAACAGCACCGGCAGCTTTTCTTTAAAGTCTCGAATTACCGTACGAATCTGATCCGGATTCACCACCGAGCGATCTAGCTGCTTGTCGCTATACACCTGCTCCTCATCGCTCATCTCCCAGCGCTTACGCCGAGTCAGCTTCTCTCGCTTTGCCACCCGTCGGCCTGCTTCAATCCGGCCCCCCTCCTGCGTAATCCGCGTATTGATCAAATATCGCTGGTGGCCCACATTCACACCATCGCCCACCGCCCGCTCATGCGTGTATTCCGACACCACATTCTTATTAAAAAAGCCATAGGTGCGACTATCCGGCGTCGCCGTCAGCCCAATCAAAAACGCATCAAAATAGTCCAGCACCTGCTGCCACAAGTTATAAATCGACCGATGGCACTCGTCGATATAAATGAAGTCAAAAAAGTCCGGCGTAATCTTCTCGTTGTACACCACTGGCACAGGCTCTTTGCGCCGTAGAAAGGCTTCTGCTGGCATCGCTTCATCGTCCTCACTCAGCTCTTCCCCTTTCAGGATGGAATACAGCCGCTGAATGGTACAGACCACCACCTGCGAGCTGTCTGCAATGTAAGGCGTGGTCGGTCGCTGCACGGTATACAGCTCTGTAAACTTGCGACTGTCGTCACTCGGCTGATAGGCCATCATCTCCTGCTCGGCCTGCTTGCCCAGATTCACCGTATCGACCAAAAACAGCATTCGCTTTGCCTTGACCGGCGGCTTTAGCAAACGATGCATGGAGGTAAGCGCCGTAAAGGTTTTCCCCGCGCCCGTAGCCATTTGAATGAGCGATCGCGCTTTCCCCGCCTGCAATGAATCTTCTAAGTTTGCGATCGCCTCCACCTGACAATCCCGCAGCCCCACCGCATCCAGCGCCCCCAATAGCTGCAACCTAGCCCGCAGCGGCTCTTGGGTCAGCTTCTTCGCCAGCTCCGGCGGACGATGAAAACAAAACACCTCACGCGATCGCGGCTTCGGCTCGCGCCCGTCAGTAAACTGCGTCACCGTCCCCGTACTCTCATACAAAAACGTTAGCGGCTCCCGGTTATTCACCCACTTCAGCTTTGCCGCCGCGTAGTCCGCCGTCTGCTGCTCGTGCGTCGTTAGCCGATGCCCTTCCGTCTCTTTTTTCGCCTCAATCACACCCACCGCCTTGCCATCAACAAACAGCACGTAGTCTGCTGGCCCCACGTCTGTTTGATACTCTCTGACGGCAACACCCTGCGCTGCATGAGGATTGAGGCCGCGCTTCGACTGGATGAGCCAACCAGATTTTGTGAGTTGGGTGTCAATGCGATCGCGTGCTAGCTGTTCTGGGTTTTGATTGGGCGTCATCATAGTCATCACATCAAGGGCAGTTGATTTCTCTCTTATACCCTCATATACCCAAAGAAGCCCAGGGCTTCTACAGCACCTGGACTTCTCTTTGTCATTCAATGAACCTTAGCCGCTATAAAACTCGGCCTAGTACTTGTAGCTTTCACCCTTGAACGGTCCTTCTACATCCACATGGATATAGTCAGCTTGCTCTGAAGTCAGCGCGGTTATAACGCCGCCAAAGCCCTGAACCATGTACCGAGCAAC
Source organism: uncultured cyanobacterium (assembly GCA_963702855.1). Lineage (GTDB taxonomy): Bacteria > Cyanobacteriota > Cyanobacteriia > Phormidesmidales > Phormidesmidaceae > Phormidesmis. The sequence goes on along the minus strand of OY969765.1, from coordinate 1,940,774 downwards.
TTCTTCGTCTAGTTTCTTGGGCAGAACTTCAACAGTGAGCGATTTTGCTTTCTCTTCCGCAGACTTATCCGCAAACTGACGTTCAAACAAGAACATTTGAGCAAGTACCTGGTTAGCAAAAGAGCCGTCCATGATGCGGGAAGGGTGTCCGGTAGCGTTACCCAAGTTCACCAATCGGCCTTCAGAAAGCAGAATCAAGAAGTCTTTTGAATCGTCTGAGCGGTAAACCTGGTGAACCTGAGGCTTCACTTCTTCCCAGCGCCATTCTTTGCGCATAAAGGCAGTGTCGATTTCGTTGTCGAAGTGACCGATGTTGCAGACAACAGCGCTGGCTTTGAGATTCTTAAGGATATCGGCACCACAGACGTTGTAGTTGCCAGTAGCGGTGACGACTAGGTCAATGTTCGCAAGCAGGTCTTTATCGATGCTAGCTTCGGTGCCGTCGTTCTTACCGTTCTTATAAGGGGAAACTACTTCAAAGCCATCCATGCAAGCTTGCATTGCGCAGATCGGATCAATCTCAGCGACCTTGACAATCATGCCTTCTTGGCGAAGAGAAGCAACAGAACCTTTACCGACATCGCCGTAGCCAATGACAAGAGCCTTTTTCCCGGCCATTAAGTGGTCGGTGCCGCGCTTGATGGCGTCGTTAAGACTGTGACGACAGCCATACTTGTTGTCGTTTTTGGTTTTGGTAACCGCGTCGTTAACGTTGATGGCGGGAACTTTCAGCTCGCCTTTTTCCAGCATTTCGTACAGTCTGTGAACGCCTGTAGTGGTTTCTTCAGTCACGCCGTGAATGCTATCGAGCATTCGAGGATAAGTCTCGTGGATGTAGCCTGTGAGGTCGCCGCCATCATCCAAAATCATGTTGGCATCCCATAGCTCACCCGCACCGTCGCGGCAGGTTTGCTCTAGACACCACATGTATTCTTCTTCGGTTTCACCTTTCCAGGCGAAAACGGGAATGCCAGATTCTGCGATCGCTGCTGCTGCATGGTCTTGAGTCGAGAAAATATTACAAGAAGACCAGCGTACTTGCGCGCCTAGCTCACACAGGGTTTCAATTAGAACCGCTGTTTGGATGGTCATGTGAATGCAGCCAATGATCTTAGCACCGGCCAATGGCTTGCTGTCGCGGTACTTAGCGCGAATGGTCATCAGCGCAGGCATCTCACCTTCAGCAATGGCGATTTCTTTGCGGCCCCAGTCAGCCAAAGTGATGTCGGCTACTTTGTAGTCGCGGTTGGCGCTAGGCGCGGTGTCAGGGACGCGAGTGCTAGTGGCAATCATAATTTCCAAACGTTAGAGTTTACGGCGTAATGCTGTGATTAGCTTAGCCCCAATAAATCAATATAGACAGGTCAAAAGCACTCATATCCCATGCATTTCGCCGATGTATATGTATAGATGTTTTTGATTATCTAGACGGGTTTATAAGCCGCTGGTGCTTGTGTTTAGTGTCTAATATCAGCCTCTAACATATGGCGCTAGCTGATCCCAAATTGAGGAGAACTGGACGCGAATCTCGTCTGCTTTGGCGATGGTCATATCGCGATACTCAAAGCCAGGCGCGACTGCTTCACCGAGTAAACCGTATTCACCCGATTCTAAGACAGCCGCTTTCCAATAGCCTTTGGGTACTAGCAGCTGCGGAACTTCTCCTTGAGTAATGGCTAGCCCTAGCTTCACTCGGCTCAAGTTTCCGTCTAGATCTACCAAGATGTAGGTAATGGGTGACCCCATTTGAAAGTAATGCATGATGTCCGATTTGTTCTGATGCAGATGATCGATAGGCCGATCGTCTGTCAGCAAATAGTAAATTGAAGTCATGACCGAGCGGGCCTGACCTTCTCTAGGTGTGGTCATCTCTTCGGCAGACCGATACGTCTCGGAAAAATAGCCACCTTCAACGTGTTCGGTTAGCGATAGCTGCTCGATTAGCGCTTGTTTAGTCATCATGTGCGTTATTACTTCTGATCTGTGGCAATCTGATCTGCGCCGATCTAGTCTGTACCAAACTGATGCGATCGCACCTCTTCACAAAACTGCCTAGCCGCGTCAATTCCCTGCTCGCGCAGATTGATATACGGCTTGGCGAACGGCGGCTGCCAGGCTGAAAGGCCTAGTAAATCTGACGTTACCAGCACCTGGCCATCGCAATCTGCGCCAGCACCAATCCCAATCGTGGGAATCGTTAGCGCGTGGCTAATCTTTTGAGCGAGATCGGCAGGAACGTGCTCAATCACAATCGAAAAAACGCCTGCTTTTTCAAGTGCGATCGCCTCATCCAAAATCTTTTGGGCCGCTTCGGCTGTTGTTCCCTGCTTCCGAAAGCTGCCAAACTTGTATACAGACTGCGGCGTCAACCCAACATGTCCCATCACCGGAATCCCGGCTTGCACTACCTTGGCAATCGTTTCAACCATATCGGGATAGCCACCTTCCATTTTCACTGCCTGAGCCCCTGTTTCTTTAACTGCTCGGCCTGCTGCTAGCAGTGCGACCGCGTGGCTTGCGTGGTAGCTCAAAAAAGGAAGGTCCACAACAACCAATTTGTTCGTGATGCCTCGCCGTACCATCTTGGCATGGTGCAAAATTTCATCTAGCGTCAGCGGCAGTGTGGTCTCATGGCCCATCACTGGCATCGCCATCGAATCTCCTACCAAAACAATGTCCGCGCCTGCCGCCTGTACAATTTGAGCCGAGAGATAGTCCCAAGCTGTTAGCACTGCGATCATCCGGCCTTCGTGCTTCCACTGCGCAAACTGATGCACATTGACGATCATAACTGGCTATTCTCCTGCTGCAAAATCAGTTAATAGAACCGATTGGACCTGACACAGATCAGAATAGCAATCTGAGAGATGACTGTGCTCTTACCGCGCTCCTACTGTGCTCCTACCGCACTCACAATCGAGCCATGTGGCGTCCCTCGACCCGTCGTCCGGCTTACCCAAGCTAGGCCTTCTGTTGTCCCCACCCAAATCTTATTTCCCGTATCTGGTGAGAGCGACAGAACATGCTCCGATGGCAAGCTTGGTACCCGTCCGACGATGGCTCCATTGTAGGGATTGAGCTTGAATAGGCCATCACGAGTGCCCACCCAGAGGCTGTGTGTGGTATCGAATGCGATCGCGCCGATATCTCGTCCGCGCATTTCTGTCACCGAGCGCAATAGCCGCCCCGTTTGACTGTCTACCACTAACAGACCCGTCGGGGTCCCTAGCCACAGATTGCCCTGAGGTCCTATTGCCATTGACTGTACCGAGCGTCCTGGCAGATCGGTCACTTCATAACTCACATAGGCCGACGCCGTATTGATCCGCACCAGCCCTTCTAGCGTGCCTACCCACAGATTGCCATCGGGTGCGAGCCCTAGCGTATTCGCACTCACACCCGGCAAGGCCTGAATTGTTGTCATTAGCAACCCTTCATCCGGGCTGATCATCGCTAGCCCACGGTCAGTGCCCACCCACAAGAACCCTCTATGGTCAACTACTGTGGCCAGGACTCTATTAGAAGGGAGGCGATAGTTTTGCGCGGTCACCTCGTTAATTCTAGGCTCAACGCGCACGAGTCCTTCGGGCGTCCCTAGCCAAATGCGGCCAACTTTATCCTGGGCCATTGCGTCAATAAATCGGTTAGGCACTGCCACAGTCGCTATGATCCGACCGGTTTCAGGATTAATGCGCGAAAGGCCCTGACGAGAGCCCACCCACAGGCTGCCTGTAAAGTCTTCTTGCAGCGCGCCAATTTGATAATCTTGGGCCTGGTTGTTTTGGACCCGATCGTCAGTGTCTTTGTCGTTTAGGGTCTGGTCGTTTTGGTCATTCGGCGTCTGTATTTGAGCCTTAACAAAAGTACCTAGCTCAAGACCCTTCAGCCAGCTTTCATCACCGCTTCCCTTTATCGCAACAGCGCCCCATATCAGAACCGCCACAGTTGTGTATTTAGACGCTCGTTGGGCCACTCTTTTGGCACGGCTCACAAACATACCCTCTAAAGATTCACGCTCTAGTATCTAAAGCTCTAAACAGCTAAAGCTCTAAACAGCTTCAAGCAGCTTTAAACAAAGAACGCTGATGGAATAGACGGTCCCAAAGTACCCACAAGCCTTGCCGGATTAACGAATCAATCAGCTTGGACTGTTGACAAAATTGCCTTCGCAAATTGTCCTAGATCGCTCTGGATTGCCCTGATAAGTTTTGGGCTGCGATCGCTTAATTCTTAAATTCTCATAATGAGCTGAGCCCATTTTGAAGAAAGGCATTTATCTTTTATCAGTTTGAAGAGAGTTTGAGAGAAGGTCACAAAACCCCGTTTTCTTTAGGGCGGGGGTGTAGTGACATACATCTTTCAAGGGCTTTGTTGCACAAATAGGTCGATAGGTAGCTGCGGAGAGTAGAGAGCGCTTGGTAAGTTGCAGTTACGACAACACACAACGCCACCGATGACATCTCACTACAAGCTCCGCAACTGGTCAGATTATAACGCTGCCTTGGTCAGCCGGGGGAGCCTTCACATCTGGCTAGACGAAGACGTTTTGGTCGCGTGGAAGAATACCCAGAAGACAGGAAAACCGGGCGCATCGGATACGTACAGCGACTTGGCGATAGAGACGCTGTTGACGCTGAAGTCGGTGTACAGACAAAAGCTGCGTCAGACCATCGGGTTTGCCCGTTCGCTGTTTAAGTTGATGTCTGTAGAGCTAGAATTACCGCACTACAGCACGCTATCGCGTCGTGCCAAGCGACTGAAGATAGACCTGTCAGTAACACCGACGCAGGGCAGTCGCCACGTTGTGATTGATAGTACCGGTGTAAAGGTCTATGGAGAGGGTGAATGGAAAGCGCGGAAGCATGGGGTTAGCAAGCGCCGCACCTGGCTAAAGCTACACGTCGGCATTGATGAAGAGACGGGCGAAATTCTAGCCGCTGTGGTCACACCCAACTCAACGGGTGACAGCGAAGTGTTAGGCGAACTGCTCGATGAGATTGACGATGAGATAGAGCAAGTGAGCGCAGATGGTGCCTACGACTGTGGCTACGTCTATGATTACATTGAGGAGCGGGATGCAACCGCTGCGATACCGCCGCGCAAAGATGCCAAGATTTGGTTTCATGGTAACCGCAAAGGGCCAGCACATCCTCGTGATGAGAACCTCAGACGCATTCGACAGGTGGGGCGCTCGGCTTGGAAAGAAGAGATTGACTACCACCGTCGCTCGCTGAGCGAAACCGGGATGTATCGACTTAAAACCATTTTCACAGGAGAGGTGTGTGCGAGGCAGATTAAAACGCAGACGACAGAGCTGATGATTGAGTGCAAGGCGCTCAACAAAATGACTCAGCTAGGAATGCCCGATAGTTATCCGGTTGAAGCTTAAAGAATGACCACAGCAGGAGACTTCTGACTGTTTTCTGATTCACGCAACAAAGCCTCTTTCAAGTGAGTGTTAGCGAACATTCCTTACCTACGCTTTGGCTGCCAAAAATCTATGCTTACAAAGAACGCGCTGTAATTTAAGAATGACTAACAAGGCGTACAAGTATCGTTTCTATCCGACTGCTGAGCAAGAGAATTTGCTTCGTAGAACTTTGGGCTGTACTCGCTTGGTTTACAACAAAGCGCTATCTGCAAGGACAGAAGCTTGGTATGGAGAGCAAAAGCGAGTTAGCTATAACGATACTTCTAAGCTGCTCACGGGCTGGAAGAAAGAAGCTGAGCTGTCTTTCCTTAAAGAAGTTAGTAGTGTTGCACTTCAGCAAGGGCTGAGGCACTTGCAGGGCGCATTCACCAACTTCTTCGCAGGGCGGGCCCAGTACCCGAACTTCAAAAAGAAGCGCAGCGGTGGCAGCGCTGAGTTGACTAAGGATCGAGGATTAAATAGTTGATTCAATTTGAGGAGGGTTAGCCAGGGCGGTGTAATTCCATTTTGGCAAAACGTCATCAAACACAATGCGAATGCTGGCTTTGAGTTCATCAGTCGCTTTCTTCTCGGTTTCATAGACTCGGTCAAGGACGGTTGTAAAAACGCTCAATCCGGTTGCCGTTGTCGCCGTAGCCATCAAGTCTTTGACGGTCTCAACCGTATCGAAAATCACCCCCTGCGTCGCTCGCGTCAGATGTGGAAACAATCGATGTTCATAAGCCTGCGGCACGCTTCGCGAACGGATTGTACTTAGAGGTGTAGGGCGGATAGTGAGCGACCCGAATGTCCAGGGTCAGCTCAGCAGCCAAGTCCTGTAGCGCTGCTTTGAACAGATAAGAGCGCGAACTATTGCTACCCCCACCATCACAGGTCAACAGCAATGAGGTGGCCGTTGGGTACTGCTGCCGCCCGTACGTTTGCCACCAGTAGCGCAGGGAATCAATCGCAAACTCATGCGTGTCACGAGAGGTGCCAATCTGAACATAGCCAACGTTCTCGGTGAGGTCATACAGTCCGTGCGGAACCGCTTTGCCCGTTGATAGAGAAGGCCAATCATGGTCGTAGACTTCTATGGGCGCTTGTGTGTAGGCGTGTCCGGCTCGATACAGTGGCCCGATTAACTCCTTTTTTTGGTATCCATGCTGATCACAGGCTCACCTGCCGATTGGTAGCTATCGACCAGTTTGTGTATTTTCTCAAACTGTTGATTGCGGTTAGGGTTGCTACCGGTTGACTTACGCTTGAGCGCCTGACGCCGTCGGAACTGATGATTATCGAGGAGTTGGTCCACCACCGTCACGCTGATGCTGATTGCTTCTTCGTCTGCTAATCGGTCGGCTATTTGCTGACGGGTCAAGTGCGTCCATTTAATCGACTCATCCATCGGTGAACCTGCCGTGTGACGCTCAACGACTCGCAAAAAGGCCGCATCGAGTCCTGCAATCGTGTCAAAAGCACTTTTACGACCGCCGCCAGGTGAGCGCTGTCGCGCTTCTCTCATTGCCTCAGGATCCGATAACTCGGCGATTCCCAACCGAATACTCCCACGCACACAGCCCAGGACTCGATGGATATAGCTGATGCCCCCATAACCTATTTTGACCGCTTCGATTGCGGCATAGCGGCGACGGTCTTTCTCGCTTAACGACTCATAGTAGCGCTGCATCTGCTCTTCTATTGCGCAGGAGTAAGCGCGGACGGTTTTCATCGTTTGAGCCGAAATAACTGGGTTTCCTCATTATCAGACATATTGACTCTTTTGTTTAATCCTCGATCCTAAATCGGCGTTTAAGTACAAGGACAGTCAAGTCTACTTGGCTAAATGTGCTGAGCCATTGCCGATTCGTTGGAGTCGGTTGCTGCCTAAAGGTGCTGAGCCATCCACCATTACCGTAAAGCTGTCGCCCGCTGGTCGGTGGACGGTCTCTTTGTTGGTAGACGTTGATATTGAGCCATTGCCGCCAGTTGAGAAACAGGTTGGCATCGACTTGGGTATCAGCGCTTTGCTGACGCTCAGTGACGGTGAGAAGGTCACGAACCCGAAAGGGTACAGAGCTAAGCTCAAGCAACTGCGCAAGGCTCACAAAGCGCTTAGCCGCAAGGTAAAAGGCTCTAACAACCGGCATAAAGCCAGACTGCGAGGGCTTTGTTGCGTGAATCAGAAAACAGTCAGAAGTCTCCTGCTGTGGTCATTCTTTAAGCTTCAACCGGATAACTATCGGGCATTCCTAGCTGAGTCATTTTGTTGAGCGCCTTGCACTCAATCATCAGCTCTGTCGTCTGCGTTTTAATCTGCCTCGCACACACCTCTCCTGTGAAAATGGTTTTAAGTCGATACATCCCGGTTTCGCTCAGCGAGCGACGGTGGTAGTCAATCTCTTCTTTCCAAGCCGAGCGCCCCACCTGTCGAATGCGTCTGAGGTTCTCATCACGAGGATGTGCTGGCCCTTTGCGGTTACCATGAAACCAAATCTTGGCATCTTTGCGCGGCGGTATCGCAGCGGTTGCATCCCGCTCCTCAATGTAATCATAGACGTAGCCACAGTCGTAGGCACCATCTGCGCTCACTTGCTCTATCTCATCGTCAATCTCATCGAGCAGTTCGCCTAACACTTCGCTGTCACCCGTTGAGTTGGGTGTGACCACAGCGGCTAGAATTTCGCCCGTCTCTTCATCAATGCCGACGTGTAGCTTTAGCCAGGTGCGGCGCTTGCTAACCCCATGCTTCCGCGCTTTCCATTCACCCTCTCCATAGACCTTTACACCGGTACTATCAATCACAACGTGGCGACTGCCCTGCGTCGGTGTTACTGATAGGTCTATCTTCAGTCGCTTGGCACGACGCGATAGCGTGCTGTAGTGCGGTAATTCTAGCTCTACAGACATCAACTTAAACAGCGAACGGGCAAACCCGATGGTCTGACGCAGCTTTTGTCTGTACACCGACTTCAGCGTCAACAGCGTCTCTATCGCCAAGTCGCTGTACGTATCCGATGCGCCCGGTTTTCCTGTCTTCTGGGTATTCTTCCACGCGACCAAAACGTCTTCGTCTAGCCAGATGTGAAGGCTCCCCCGGCTGACCAAGGCAGCGTTATAATCTGACCAGTTGCGGAGCTTGTAGTGAGATGTCATCGGTGGCGTTGTGTGTTGTCGTAACTGCAACTTACCAAGCGCTCTCTACTCTCCGCAGCTACCTATCGACCTATTTGTGCAACAAAGCCGACTGCGAGTCGCTCGCGTTCACGCTGAGATTGCCGATGCTAGAAAAGATATGCTTCACAAGCTGACGACTCGACTGGTCCGCGAAAACCAGACGATTGCCGTTGAAGACTTGGCTGTGAAGAACATGGTGAAAAACCATAAGCTCGCTCAGACTATCAGCGATGCTAGCTGGGGTGAATTGGTACGGCAGTTGGAGTACAAGTGCGATTGGTACGGGCGAACGTTGGTCAAGATTGACCGTTGGTTCCCGAGTTCTAAGCGCTGCCATGCTTGCGGCCATACCGTTAATAAGCTGCCGTTGAATATTCGTGAATGGGATTGTCCTAGTTGCGGTGTTCGGCATGATAGAGACATCAATGCAGCGATTAATATTTTGGCGGCTGGTCTGGCCGTGGCAGTCTGTGGAGCGAGCGTAAGACCCGATAGAGCCTAGCTCAAGAAGGCAGTTGCTTTGAAGCAGAAACCCCTATGCGTGAGCCAGGGAATCCCCATCTTCTTTAAGGTGGGGAGTAGTCAAGAGAGACAAACTGAATGGATGCAACTCGCTTTAGTCATCTTTCAGAAATCTCAGCCACAGCACAAAAACGTAATAAAAGATGCAATGTTTTGTTTACAAAATGTTGCAAATTCTGTTGCGCTGAAAAATATTTATAAATCTCTGAAACCTTTCTATATCAGTATTCATAAATATTAATTATCAGAAGATACAGAACTTCTAAAAGGAAACTTATCGGTGTCCTGATAGTATTCTGAAAAGCATTAGGTTTATCTGACGGGCTCAATTCTAAAAGCATCCAAGCCTAACTCGGTACGGTCGTTAGCGCCGAGTTTGTAGGCGCAGGTGCTTGTCTCTTTTCTATGAAACACGTAGACAAAAAGATGTATAGGGTTTGGTCAATATCTAGTTTGCTCAAGAGAAAATAGACAGGAAATAGGGAAAATATGTCCTACTCACAGACTCAGTCTAAGTCTGGTGCTGGTTACAGCGCTGGTGTACAAGATTACCGACTGACTTACTACGCTCCGGACTACACCCCGAGAGATACAGACATTTTGGCCGCCTTCCGGATGACGCCTCAACCTGGCGTTCCTCCTGAAGAGTGTGCAGCAGCCGTTGCTGCAGAATCTTCCACGGGTACTTGGACGACTGTGTGGACTGATCTGCTCACCGACATGGATCGCTACCGCGGTCGCTGCTACGATATCGAGCCTGTACCCGGTGAAGACAACCAGTACATTGCTTATGTCGCTTATCCGCTCGATTTGTTTGAAGAAGGTTCTGTTACTAACCTGCTCACTTCAATCGTCGGTAACGTATTTGGTTTCAAGGCCTTGCGTGCGCTTCGCCTAGAAGATTTGCGCATTCCGGTTGCCTACCTCAAGACGTTTCAAGGGCCTCCTCACGGTATTCAGGTTGAGCGCGATCGCCTAAACAAGTACGGTCGTCCTATGCTCGGCTGTACCATCAAGCCCAAGCTAGGTCTATCTGCAAAGAACTATGGCCGTGCGGTCTATGAGTGTCTTCGTGGCGGTCTAGACTTCACCAAAGATGACGAGAACATCAACTCTCAGCCTTTCCAAAGATGGCGTGACAGATTCTTGTTCGTAGCCGACGCTATTCACAAGTCTCAAGCAGAAACCGGTGAAATCAAAGGTCACTACCTCAACGTGACTGCGCACACCTGCGAGGAAATGCTCAAGCGGGCCGAGTACGCAAAAGAACTCGAAATGCCCATCGTCATGCATGACTTCTTGACAGCTGGCTTTACTGCGAACACTACCCTCTCTCACTGGTGCCGCGACAACGGTCTGCTATTGCACATTCACCGTGCGATGCACGCCGTACTCGACCGTCAGAAGAATCACGGTATTCACTTCCGCGTTCTGGCAAAATGTCTGCGGATGTCTGGTGGTGACCACATTCACACCGGTACAGTTGTAGGTAAATTGGAAGGCGACAGAGCAGCGACCTTGGGCTTTGTAGACCTGCTGCGTGAGAATTACGTTGAGCAAGACAAGTCTCGCGGCGTTTACTTCACTCAGGATTGGGCTTCTATGCCGGGTGTAATGGCTGTTGCCTCCGGTGGTATCCACGTATGGCACATGCCAGCGCTAGTTGAGATCTTCGGCGACGATTCTGTCCTCCAGTTTGGTGGCGGTACACTGGGTCACCCTTGGGGTAATGCGCCAGGTGCAACGGCTAACCGGGTTGCGCTTGAAGCTTGTATCCAGGCTCGTAACGAAGGCCGCAACCTCAGCCGTGAAGGTGGCGACATCCTCCGTGAAGCTGGCAAGTGGTCTCCTGATCTAGCTGCTGCGCTTGATCTGTGGAAAGAGATCAAGTTCGAATTCGACACTGTCGACACTATCTAAGCCAAGCGAATCGAAGGCAAACAGTATCTAGCAGGACAGTTCCTTGTGGATGTCCTCTAGTACTTTCACAAGCAAAGTGTTTGACACTGTAGATTTATTGGGACATGTTCACCGTGTCCCCTGAATATGGATCTCAAGCGAATTGCCAAAGATACGACTCAGGTGCTCACTAGCTACCTTACCTATCAAGCCGTTCGCATTGTGTTAAGTCAGCTATTAGAAGCTAACCTGCCGCTGTTTCACCGGCTCAACGAGTTCGCGAGCCGCGAAAAGCTCCAAGATGGCGAAGCCTTTATCTCAGAATTGCTCAAAGAGCACACTGAGCTGGCCTTTCGAATTATGACGGTGCGATCGCATATCGCTGAAGAAGTTGCAGAATTTCTTCCCGAGATGCTGACTACCAATATTCAACAGGCCAACATGGGGCATCGCAAAAAGCAGCTGGAAAAAATGACGCAGATGACTTCTGAAGAGTTGACTGCCAGTGTCGATAAAAGAGAATCCGAAGCCTCTACAGATGACGATTCTAGTCTTCGCTTAGGTAACGCTGATGAGCAGTCGCTAGATTCTCTAGATACTGACCCCTTTGATAGACCCTAGCTTTATTTTCTAATATTCACCCTTTCACTTCTGGAAAACTCCCATGAAAACTCTGCCTAAAGAGCGCCGGTTTGAAACGCTTTCGTACCTACCTCCTTTAACTGATAGCCAGATTGAAAAGCAAATTAACTACTGCTTGCAAATGGGCTATATCCCTGCTGTTGAGTTCAACGAAAACTCTGACCCTAAAGAGTACTATTGGACCATGTGGAAGCTGCCTTTATTTGGCGCCTCTAGCACTCGCTCGGTGATTGATGAAGTTCAAGCTTGTCGCTCTGAGTACGGTAACTGCTACATCCGCGTTGTTGGCTTCGACAATGTTAAGCAGTGTCAGGCTGTTAGCTTCATCGTCCACAAGCCCGGCAGCAACAGCGGCAGCGGCTACCGCTACTAAGCCCAAACTCAACGCTTAATTAGCTAGAAAGTCCAAAACGGAGAGTACAAATATTCTGTACTCTCCGTTTTGGTGGCTTACGATTGTTAGGTAAGCAGTCTAGAGACGATAATTATGCTTGACTCCAAGTCCGCTGTTGCATCGGCTCGTACATATATCCAAAGCATTCAAGAAGACCTAGACAATCCTCTCAGTAACCTGCGCCTGGAAGAAGTAGAGCTTTCAGAAGATGAAAAGCACTGGCTGATCACACTTGGCTACGACAACCCTAACAAACCGAAAGATCTATCTAGCATGCAGTTGGTTGCTCCGCAGCTTGCCCGGCTAGCAAGAGAGTATAAGATTTTCCAGGTTGGCGCAGACGATGGCCTCGTCAAATCCATGAAGATCCGTCAGGTATGAGTGCTCAGGTCTTTGCACTTCTTGGCAAGCATGCCGGAAGAAGCGTTCTTGTTGATACAAATATTCTCCTACTATATTTCGTTGGAACAACCAGAAGAGAGCGGATATCTCGGTTTGGAAGGACAGACCAGTTCACAGCACGTGATTTTGACCTATTGGTGACCTTTCTCTCAGACTTTACAACAGTCGCAACTACACCTGGAATACTAACCGAAGTCAGTAGCTTTATCGATAAGCTAGGTGAGCCTGATCGGTCGTTCTGCTACGCTCTTTTTGCTCAAGAAATTCCCTCTCTACGAGAATTCTTTGTTCCTAGTCAGGGTATTGCTTCAACTGATTGGTACTTCTTAGAGTTTGGTTTAACTGATTGCGGTATTGCAGAGATGGCAAAACGTTACCAGTGCCTTGTGCTGACAGACGATGCAAAGATGGCAAATTTTCTTCGCACTCAACAGGTAGACGTTATTAGCTTCGATGATTTGAGGTCGATAGCACAGGGTTAAGCTATTGATATTGCTACGGCTCAGGCTGGTAGACTACCAATAACCCTTTCCGGACCGATTCGAATGTCCCAGACAGAACGCTTGGTGATGTTGGCTGAAGATCAGCTAACTGAATACAGTACCGACGCGCGGAAGATTGAAAAGCTGCGGCAGAAGATTGCGCTGTCGGTTTCTCCTTCGCAGCAAAAGCAGGTGAAAGAAGAACTAGGCGCTCAGCTGCACAAGAACTTTTTTGATGATATTCTGTTGAACCAGCGGCAGGCGGTGGCGCTGCCATTTTGGGGAATTGCGGGGCTAGGGTTGTTGTTTGGAATTTCGTTTACGCAGCCGGTGGACTTTATTGCGACTGGGATTGGGGGTGCGATCGCAATCCTCATCCAAAAAAGAGGCTGGAAACTACAGGCCAAAGATCTGGTTTTCCAAGCACTGACTCAGATAGAAGAGAGAACCCAAGCGGCCAAAGCAGCAAAATAAGCCGCATGAAAGATATTCGTATTTGCTTCTTTGGAGACTCCTTTGTCACAGGCGCAGGCGATCCTACTTATTTGGGCTGGGTGGGTAGAGCCTGCGCAGCCATGACCTCAACTCACTACAAGCTCACTGCCTATAACCTGGGCATTCGCGGCAATACCAGCGAGCAGATAGAGGTACGCTGGCTAGCAGAGGCGAACCTCAGATTTCAAACAGACTGCGACAAAAGAGTTATTTTCTCGTTTGGCACAAACGACAACCTAGTAGAAGAAGGGTTGCGCAAAGTCGAGCTTACTAACTCTGTAGCCTGTGCGCAGCGCATTTTGACACAGGCAAAAGCATTATTTCCAGTTTTATTAGTAGGTCCTCCACCCGTAGAGGATGACCAGATGAATCGCCGGGCTATCGCGACTTCTATTGCCTATGCCGAACTCTGCGATCAGCTGTCTGTGCCTTATTTAGACACTTATCAGCCGCTTAGCCAAAACGCTTTGTGGATGCAAGAAGTGGCAGCGATAGACGGTGCCCATCCAGCGGCTTCTGGCTATCTAGCCCTATCTCAACTAGTGACGGAATGGTCGGCTTGGCAAAGCTGGTTCGCTCAAGATTAAACCCTATGACTTACTACATTGCGCCTAGTTTTTTGAATAAACTAGCTGTCCACATTACCAAGAACTTTCTTGATCTGCCGCAGGTCAAAGTGCCTCTGATCCTTGGTATTCATGGCCGAAAAGGAGAGGGGAAAACGTTTCAGTGTGAGCTGGCGTTTGAGCGAATGGGTGTGGAAGTAGTCTACATTTCTGGCGGCGAGCTGGAAAGCCCAGATGCAGGTGACCCAGCTCGACTAATTCGACTGCGCTACCGAGAAGCGGCGGAGCTAGTGCGGGTGCGCGGTCGGATGGCGGTGCTGATGATCAATGATTTGGATGCTGGAGCGGGCCGGTTCGATCGGATGACGCAGTACACCGTGAACACGCAGCTGGTGAATAACACGCTGATGAATATCGCGGATAATCCGACTAATGTGCAGCTGCCAGGTAGCTACGACGAAAAAGCGCTGCCGAGGATTCCAATTGTTGCAACGGGCAATGACTTTGCCACGCTGTATGCGCCGCTAATTCGCGACGGGCGGATGCGGAAGTTTTATTGGGAGCCTAGCGAAGCAGACAGGTTGGGAATTATCGGCGGCATGTTTGCAAGTGATGGCCTACCGGCTGAAGATATTCAGCAGCTAGTGAAGACGTTCAAGGATCAGGCGATTGATTTTTTTGGGGCGGTGCGATCGCAGCTCTACGACGAACAAATTACCCGCTTTATCGAGTCTGTCGGCATTGAAAACGTCGCGACCAAGGTCGTTAATACTCTGCAACCACCGAGCTTTAGGCGGCCTAACTTTCAGTTAGACCGTCTGATAGCGGTAGGCGAAACACTAGTGCGCGAGCAAGAACATGTGCGCACCATGAGCCTGGTAAACGAATATAATCACGCACTCACACGCTCGGGTCCGCAGCCTTACGGTCTGTCTGTCTCTCAGCATAGGGATCCCGGACTAATGATTCCGCCTGTGAGCAGTCCTTTGCAGCCCTATACCTTAGGTAAAGTGCGATCGCCTTCCAACGAGTCAACCTCTTCGCCCTGGCAAAGGCTGCGACAAGCTAGAGTCAATCAATCGCTAAAAACAGCCAATTCAGAAACCGCATCAACAGTAGAGTCCGAGAGAGCAAAGCTCAACACGGAAAAGTTTCAAACAACAGAACTATCTCAGTCGATGCGCAAGCAGCTCAATAGCATTATTGCCACCAGGCAACGGCTAGGCATCGAGCATGTCGAGCCCAGACGCTTTCGCAACAACTCTTGGCAGTGCTACACCACGTTGAACAACCCTAGTGAATCGGAAGCCACACGCCAGCTACAGTTATGCCTCAATCAGTTTTCAAATCACTACATCCGGCTCATTAGCGTCGATCCGCACTCCAAGCGGCGACTCAATGAAACTATTGTGCATCGACCTGATCTGTAGGCATCTACAGGCTTTGTACTGTCTATAGAAAGGACTACAGGTACTGCAGGCTCTTTACGTTGTTTCCTTCTCTTGACTACTCGCTAAATGCTGCTTGAGCCTAACTAAACTGAGCGTTTGTCCTAGATTCAAAGGCAGCAGAGAAACGCCCTCCAATCTAGACTGCACCCAGCCATCGCCCCACTGCCACTCGTGAAATCCATCAACGCTACCACTGAGCAGAAAGCGAATACCGGTCGGTGAAATTAGCTCTACCTGATGCGTTGTGCTAACCGGACCTAATCCGCTCTTAAATATCTGCCCTGCTGACAGCCCTGTTGATAGCGTGCCTGCTGCAACATCAGCGCCCTTTATTTGCTGTGGCCACAGCCATCGCTTTAGCTGCTCTAACTGAGTGATACTGCTAGAGATGTCTACGGCGCTAGCAGCAACCTCTATTCGCAATTCGCTGTGCTGATAGGTGCCAAACATGTATGCGTTTACTTAATATAGGTAACAAACTCTCTGCACTAATCTTACTGTGTCAACAGTTGATCTGTATCAGGTAATAGTCTGTTCCGCAAGGCAGCCTGTACTAGAAAAATAGCTTTACTTACGCCGTTGCAATTCTCTCGGGCTGAAGTGTTGCCTCTGCCGGTAGCTCTAGGCAATATCCAGCACCGTAAACGGTTTTGATGTATTGGGGGTGACGCGGATCGGGCTCTAGCTTAGTACGCAAATGGCGGATGTGCACTCGGATAGTTTCGATATCATCGTTGGGGTCGTAGCCCCATACCTCTTTAAGAATTTCGCTAGGAGAGACCGTCTGACCATGCCGCTGAAGCAAACAGTGCAACAGCTCAAACTCTAGGTGAGTCAGCTTAACGGTTCTATCTAGCCAAATCACTTCGAACCTCTCAGGAACTAGGGTGAGCGGACCGTAGCTCAAAATTTCGCTATGCTTGGCTGCTTGGGGAATCCGATCGGTTCGCCTTAGCAGAGCGCGAACGCGAGCTAGCATCTCTTCTAACTCAAAAGGCTTGGTCATGTAGTCATCCGCGCCCGCATTAAATCCATCAACCTTGTTCTGGGTCTCTCCTAACGCCGTTAGCATCAAGACTGGGATATCTGCGGTCCGATCGTCTCTTCTCAACCTTTGGCAGACGGTAAAACCATCTACCTTCGGCAGCATAAGGTCTAACATGATCAAGTCTGGGACCATCTGGACGGCCAGCGCCTGCCCTTTGATACCATCATTTGCCTGACTAATGTCGTAGCCTGCCATCTCAAGGTTAATAGATACTAGCTCTACGATGGCTGGGTCATCATCAATGACAAGTATACGAGGCATGTTATGAAGGGGTGTTGCTATAAGTTCAAGGCTACCACTTCTATTTTGAGTAGCGTTTACATTTACTCACTACTGTTAACAAATCGCATAAATACAGTGAATAAACGCGAAAAAGATGAAAACCGTATAAGAATGTTATAGATATATTACGTTATTTGACACAAAAGACTCACTTCTTAAGCTCAGCTTAATGTTTTAGCCCGTAAAAAAGTGTACGAGACAAATCTACTTTTTGAAAGAACGCACGGAAAGCGTACTTACGTGGAGAGAACGCCGGGAGCCTCGCGTAAGTACTGACTTAAATATTGGATTAAAACTCCCCAGGTAGGATTCGAACCTACGACCAATCGATTAACAGTCGACCGCTCTACCACTGAGCTACTGAGGAATGGGACCTATATATTACATAAGGTAACGTCGCTTTGGCAAGCAGTTTCTTCTATTTGCCTATGCTGACGGTTTAGCTTCGCTTTCTCTGTCAGGCTCTTGCTCGACCTCAATGAAACCTCAATCAGTCAAGAAAGTCAGTCGAGAAAGAAGGACAGCAAAAGCTGCGAAAAACATCACCCTTATCGCCATACAAGCTTACGCATTATACGTCAGTTGTGGCCGGTTTTGGTGGCTCTCTGTGGTTCTTCGAGCTAGCAACTTTAACCAAGCCGAATAGGCTTTCAAGCTCTAGCGAAGCTCGACCGGAAGATCTTACTCGGTGTGGCCCATCCTCATCTTTGTCAGCCGCTCCTGTACCTCTGGATTGAGATGAGAGAAGACATTCCTAGCCTTTCTTTTGTTCGGCTTTTGACGATGCTGTACCTGCTTACTGGCACTGGTCACTTCGTTTTGTAGCTGCAAAGCCGATATGCCCTCTGCGCCATAGCCAACGACGGTTTGCCGGTGAATGCTATCAGAGGTCGCAACAATCAATCGCTGTCGAAATTTTCGAGCGTCGTTGCGAAACCTAGCGCAGGCTCGCTCTATATAGCTATCAGCAGTTTGTCCGTAGCCAGTATAGTGAACCGATAGATACTGTGTGACGGGCTCTTCGGATGCAGGGGTGCGCTGCTCGTAGGCATCGAACACAGCCCAGGTTTCGTACTGCTGGTAAGCGCTGTAGTTAGCTAAGGCTTCAACCAAGGCGATGCGAGCCGCATCAAGTCCCTTTTCGTCTTTGAGTATGACAAGATCTGCCCATGCACCGACGATATTGTAGCCGTCAACTAGCAAAATCGCCTGAGAGGGTTTGTTTGCCATGACGAAAGCAAAAAGTGTATAAACTCTCTTAATAGTAGGCGATCTTTTATCTGCTTGTCTGTGCGTAAGTTTGCTGTTTTGGGATCTTTCTTTATAGCTTTGCCGTGGCTTTGCTGGCTGCGAGCTGGCCTGTGGCAATACCAAGAGTCATGACGGGTGCTTTTCTCTTCACCGCCTCTACCGTGGCTATAGCTGTCCTGATTTTTATGTCTACTCTTCGGGCTGTGAAAGATAGTTAGTCATCATTTTCTGCTTAAGTCTATGCGGATCGCCTTGATCGCTAACGCGACCGTTTTCTAAGAGGAAAGCGCGATCGCAATAGTCTAATTCAGCTAATCGATGGGTTACCCATAGCGCGGTAAGGCCACGGCTTTTGACTAGGGTCTGCACCTGCTGCACCAGATCTAGCTGGCTGTCAGGATCGAGCAGGGCGGTGGGTTCATCTAGCAGAAGGATTTCGCAGTGCTGAGCGATCGCACCCGCAATAGCCACGCGCTGCTTTTGACCGCCACTCAGGGCATAGATAGGCCGCCGCTGATAATCTGGCATGTTCACAGCTAAGAGTGCTTCTTGTACACGCTGCCTAATTTGCCCAATTGAAAGCTTTTCTTTAACTAGACCAAAGGCAACATCCGCACCCACGGTGGGCATCACGAGCTGATGATCCGGGTTTTGAAATACAAAGCCCACAGGTCCAAAGGTTTCGAGCGTGCCTAGCTGCCTAGGAAGTAACCCGGCTAATAGTCTGAGCAAAGTAGACTTGCCGCTGCCGTTATTGCCTAGCAGCATACAAAATTCGCCTTTCTCTATATTAAGAGAGCAGCCCTTGAGCACAGAGGCACCGGTAGGCCAATAAAAGCTAACATCTTTGATCGCGATCGCTAAAGTAGCGGCATCTGTCATAGAACGGTGTTCGTATGGCTTTACTTCAAAGCATCACGCCAAAGCGCTACTCGCCTGCGAGAGCGAAGAAGCCAGGAGCGCGCCCGGAAGCGCCTGCGCTACCAGACTTTTCATAAACCTGAACGGCAGCTAGCTCACTGACTGCGATCGCGACCTTTTTGTCGGTCACCTTATCACAGGTAAGCTCTATCATCACCGGATTTCCCGAAGAAAGCGCGTCTATTACTTCTTTATAGGTTGCCTCTGCCGAGTCTTTATCTTTCTTCTGTACGGTCAGGGGCAGCGCAGTGTGCTTAAGAGCAAGTTCAACGATGTACATACGATAAGTTATGGGTGTGTTCTTCGGTCCGCCCTTCATTATAGTCAGCGTCAGGTGCCGTTGACATTCAAAGTCATTAACCCCTGATCCTCTAAGTCAGCTTCTTGATGCTTTCCTGGTCCATCATTTCTTACTAGATGAGATGGGTGCGGCTCACTCGGCTGACACAGTATTGAACAAATCGCCGAGGTATCCCCCTATCGATAGACTTACCGAATTCGTTAATAAAGCTCTGTATAGACCTAACGACAGCGGCTATAAGCATTCTAATCGGCTAAAAGATCTGCGTTTGTCAGAACCTATTGTGAGATTTTCGAGAAAGTAGTCCTATAATAATGAGAACTAGGGTAAAGATTAGTAAACGTGCTTTGCGATTTCGTTCGGCGGGTGTTACACACTCAGCCCCATAAGAGCGATGTTGTGCGAAGCTAACTTCTTCTTACCCTGTCTTTATAAGATCATCCATTTTTGGAGACCTGTATTTTATGACCATAGCAATGGGACAAGCGCCCGCCGCACGGGGACGGTTTGACGTCCTCGATGACTGGCTAAAGCGCGACCGTTTTGTCTTTGTTGGCTGGTCCGGCTTGCTTCTGTTCCCCTGCGCCTTCATGGCAATCGGCGGATGGATGACCGGCACCACCTTCGTCACTTCGTGGTACACCCACGGTTTGGCAAGCTCTTATCTAGAAGGCTGCAACTTTCTGACCGTTGCCGTCTCTACCCCGGCAGATAGTATGGGTCACTCCCTGCTGCTGCTGTGGGGCCCCGAAGCTCAAGGTTCGTTCGTTCGCTGGTGCCAGATTGGAGGCCTGTGGGCGTTCGTCGCACTTCACGGTGCGTTCGGCCTGATTGGCTTCATGCTGCGTCAGTTTGAGATTTCGAGACTCGTAGGCATCCGTCCGTACAACGCTATCGCCTTTTCGGGACCGATTG
Source organism: uncultured cyanobacterium (assembly GCA_963702855.1). Classification (GTDB taxonomy): domain Bacteria; phylum Cyanobacteriota; class Cyanobacteriia; order Phormidesmidales; family Phormidesmidaceae; genus Phormidesmis. Next base: position 1,920,616 of record OY969765.1, on the reverse strand, counting down.
CGGTGTTTGTGTCGGTCTTCCTGCTCTATCCGTTAGGTCAGTCGTCGTGGTTTTTTGCGCCGAGCTTCGGGGTAGCGGCAATCTTCCGCTTCCTGCTGTTCTTGCAGGGCTTCCATAACTGGACGCTCAACCCGTTCCATATGATGGGTGTAGCGGGCATTCTCGGCGGCGCGCTGCTGTGTGCGATTCACGGAGCGACCGTAGAGAACACGCTATTCCAAGACAACGAGAACGCGAACACGTTCCGTGCGTTTGAGCCGACTCAGTCAGAAGAGACCTATTCGATGGTGACGGCGAACCGGTTCTGGTCGCAGATCTTCGGAATTGCGTTTAGCAACAAGCGTTGGCTTCACTTCTTCATGCTGTTTGTTCCGGTAACGGGGCTATGGATGAGTTCGATAGGAATAGTAGGATTGGCCTTGAACCTACGGGCCTATGACTTTGTATCGCAGGAGATTCGCGCAGCGGAAGACCCTGAGTTTGAGACCTTCTACACCAAGAACATCTTGTTGAACGAAGGCATTCGTGCGTGGCTCAGTCCTCAGGACCAGCCGCATGAGAAATTTGTATTCCCTGAAGAGGTACTCCCCCGTGGTAACGCGCTGTAAGCTCAGCCTGGAATTATGAATCAAGCCCCCGCCTCAAGCAATTGGATCGGGGGCTTTTTATTAGCAGCTGCAGATCTGTTTTAGAGCCTTTTTCGTAAAAGGTTTCTAGAGAATATATATCCAGTGTGAAGCTGTTTGTTGCAGAAGAGAAGGGCTCAACAAAGTCTGTTGGGGCTATCTCCAATCAAGAATTACGGCGACCCTGCGGACGCATACTTGAAGAGAACACTGCGCCTATGTACGCCCTGTTAATGTGTTCTCACCCGCCGAGTCAAAATTGCCATGACTTCGTTAGGCCTTCCGGTGGAGATGGGTTGACTCCAGTCGTTGGGCTCGGCGTAGCGTAGCGTGTACAGGTGGTAAATAGTGGTGCGGACAGCGCTGAGACTGCCAAAGAGCAAATGACGTACAGGCTCACAGTTGGCACTGACGGCGCTGTTGGTTGTGATTTCTAGTGAGCTGTCGGTAAAGGGTGGTGGACAGGACGCGGCAGTGTCGGTAACAGAATTAGCTGAGAAATTTGCGACAGAGTCTGTAGACGCGATCGCGCCCGAAATGAAAGTGATAGACATGAGATCTGGTCTTCAAAAAGTGGAAGTGGGAGGAAACCAGAACTCAACTAAACCTAGCCACGCTTCAATAGACGTAGTGCAAATCGAGGTGGCTAAGGTAAAGTAAACCTTAGCCGACGGGATTGTGCGTGAATCCTGAAGGCTAGCTGCCGATGGGTGTTGCAAGCACCTGTCGGTAGCGCTAAGTAAAATTGAGTTCTGTGTAGTAAAAGAACTGTGATAGGCATCACACCGCAAGACATTTTGGCCTATTTCAATGTTTCGCTTCAGCGCCGCTCTTTGCAGCTACCTAGCTATACAGGGCCACTAGATAGGCTCAACGATTTGAATGCTCGAATTGTAGAGAGTTTGCCCCGTTTGGGTCTTACTAGCGAGATGGCCCGACGCGAGTTTTTGATTGCGCCGGTATTGACCGATGTATTGCACTACACTCAGGCTAACTTGAGTGTTGAATATCCGGTGGCGGTGAATAACCAGCTCAAAGGATCGCTAGACTATCTGTTGCAAAACCGTCAGACTTTTCTAGTCATTGAGGCAAAAAACGAAGACTTGGAGCGGGGTTTTGTACAGCTGGCGGTTGAACTCATTGCGCTAGATCAATGGATTGAGTCGGATCAAGTTGTTCTGCAAGGTGCGATTTCTACGGGAAACATCTGGCAGTTTGGACAGTTCAATCGTCAGACTCTTGAAGTCACTCAAGATCTTGATCTTTACCGTGTTCCAGCAGATCTTGAGAATCTCTTACGCATCTTGGTTCAAATTTTGACGTAAAAAAAGCCTATGAGAAATCTTTTGAGAAATCTCTCATAGGCTGCTGCAAAGAAGGAAGGCGGGCAAATGATGCAGATTTAAGCGCTGCGACGACGGGGGCGCTTGTATTCAGACTTTTTCTTATAGCCGACTGCCTGGGCTTCGTCGCTATTGGGGCCAAACTGCCCGCGTACAGATTCTTTCATGGCCAAGACGGCAGCGTGAAACTCGGCCTCGGCCTGACGGGTGGCATCGGTGGCGGCTTTCATTTTGGCGGTCAGCTCAGTCTCCTTTTTTTGCTTGTCAACCATCGCATCGTAGGTAGCTTGGATATTGCTGGGGGTGGCTTCGGTGCGAACGGGCACGTAGTTGTTGATGGTGGTGAGACCGTGATAGGCGGTGATATCGGCGGTGATGGTTTTGGGTGAAATGCGGCGAGAGAAGTTGACGGTGTTCATGGTAAAGATGTCCCTTGAAACTGGGTGAATAGTGTGGGCTGCGACCAGGCTCGGCTCCTTTGGCAAGGATGCGGTGAGCGCTTTGATTGGTCTTGCTTAGTCATAGATTGCCCGGTGTAAAAAAAGATACGCTCGTTGCACTGTTAAGATTGCGAGAGAAAAGCAAGGGTTTTGATGAAGCTAGGATGAGTGTCGAGGGAGAGAGAAATGGATGGGGCGATCGCACACCCGCTGCAAAGCCTCACACCGTTAATTTACTAATTGCACCATTGACTTTTCTCAACGGAACGAAAGGTTTGCATTGAGCGAGCCAGCTTTGCAGCCGTGCGAGGAAAGGTTCACATTGTGCGGCTAAGCCTTGCAGAGTTGCGAGTAAGGGTTTGAGGGGTGCCGCTAAGCCTTGCAGCCGTGTAGGTAAGGGTTTACGTCGTGCGGCTAAGCCTCGTTGGTGTGTGAGCGAAGAGTTATGTCGAATTTGGCTGAGTGTGTCATGCCGCGCAGGGCTTGCTGCGTCAGATCGATAGCCTTTAGCAGCAGATGCTCTACTTAAAATATGGTATCTAAAGGATGACACGGTAGGAGGCGATCGCTGATGACGCAGGACGAGCTGTTGCAGGTAATCAGACAGGCGGCGCGTGATGGCGTAACGGAACTTGACCTATCTGGAAATGAACTGAAGGAACTGCCACCAGAGATCGGCCAGCTCACTCAGCTAGAGAAACTGACGCTCGGTAAGTTTGATGAGCAAACGTTTCAGAGCGTAGGTAACCAACTAAGCAGCCTGCCAGCAGAAATCGGGCAATTGCAAAACCTCTCAGAGCTCTACCTCCGCGCTAACCAACTGAGCAGCCTGCCAGCAGAAATCGGGCAATTGCAAAACCTCTCACAGCTCGACCTCAGCGATAACCAACTGAGCAGCCTGCCAGCAGAAATCGGGCAATTGCAAAACCTCTCACAGCTCTACCTCCGCGATAACCAACTGAGCAGCCTGCCAGCAGAAATCGGGCAATTGCAAAACCTCTCACAGCTCTACCTCAGCACTAACCAACTGAGCAGCCTGCCAGCAGAAATCGGGCAATTGCAAAATCTCTCACAGCTCTACCTCAGCAATAACCCATCCCTGCCTATTCCACCTGAGATTGTTGATAACCCTTATGAGCCACAGAAGATCATCAACTACTATTTGCAGAGCCGTGTTGAGCCCTCCCGTCCGCTCAATGAAGCAAAGGTACTGCTAGTCGGTGACTCATGGTTCGCTGAAAGATAGTTGAGAAAGTCAAATAGATGCCGCGATAATGAGGTCAAGTACATCAGGGCATAGCGGCTATGGCAGAGCTTATCGGGAACGAACGGGTCGATGATATTCCATTGCTATTGAATCAGATGAAACGACTAAATCTGAGCGGGCTGGTAGACGAGCATTTTGCGGGGCATGGGAACTGGCAAGGCTTGAGTGTGGGCAAGGTGCTGACGGGCTGGCTGTCTTATCTACTCTCGCAAGGAGACCATCGCCTCAATCAGGTGGAAGCCTGGGCGGCGGGACTGAGCAGCACTTTGCAGCATAGTTTAGCGCCAACTGTGCGGAGTCTGGACTTCAGTGATGACCGCTTGGAGCGCGTCCTAGACCGATTGAGCGATGACCCGCAGTGGGACGCATTTGAAGGCGCGTTGAACTGTCATACAGTACGGGTGTATGACTTGAAGGTATCGTGTGTCCGTCTGGACACCACGACCAGTAGTGGCTACAGGCCAGTCGAAGGCGAGGGCTTATTTCAATTTGGCCACAGCAAAGACTATCGGCCCGACCTCCCACAAGTGAAGATATCGCAAGCGGCCTTAGATCCATTAGGGATGCCGGTGAGCACCACAATAGTGAGTGGCAATCAAGCAGACGACCCGTTGTACATACCCGAGATCAAGAAAGTCCAACAGAGTCTGGCGACAAGCGGGTTGACCTACGTCGGCGATAGTAAGATGGCCGCGCTAGAGACAAGGCGCTATATCTCCCAAAGCCAGAACTACTACCTGTGCCCGCTGCCAGAGAAGCAAGTCTCCAAAGCCGACCTAGCCGAGTTACTCGCACCTGTTTTCCGAGGCGAGGAGACGCTTACACCCGTTGCCGCGCCCGAGCAAAACAGTCGTGACGCTAAGGCAACCACGGAACCACCCGCCGAACCTGAGTTGATAGCGGAGGGGTTTACCTTCACGATGCCGCAATCGGTTGAGGTGATGGCAACGCCGTTCACCTGGCGCGAACAGTGGCTGGTGGTGCATTCGTTCAAGTACGCCAGACGACAGCAACAAGGGTTGGACAACCGCATCCAAAAAGCCACCGAGGCACTGAACCAACTGAACCTGACGGGTCGTGGCCACAAACGACTCTCGCCTGAGGAAACCGAGGCTGCCGCTCACCGAATTCTTCAGCGCTATCGCCTCAAAGACCTGATTCAAGTCGCCTACGAGACCAAGGCTGAAACGACGCACAAACGCGCCTACCGCGACCAGCCAGCTAGGACTATCACCGAAACCACCGTCACGGTGAAACCGACATTGAACGATGACGCTTATCAACACTGCTCGCAGCTAATGGGCTGGCGAGTCTACGTGAGCAACGACCTTGAGTTGTCACTTGAAGAGGCCGTCTACGGCTACCGCAATGAGTACCTCATTGAACAAGGCTTTGGCCGATACAAGGGCAAAGCACTCGGGCTGCGGCCTATCTATTTGGCTTCTGACGAGCGGGTCAAGGGATTGATTCGGCTGTTGAGTTTGGGCTTGCGAATCCTTTGCCTGCTCGAATTCTCCGTGCGCACTCAATTACAGGCACAACAACAGGAACTGCCTGGGCTCTATGCGGGTAATTCCAAACGCGCTACACAACAGCCCACCGCTGAGCTACTGCTCAAAGCCTTTCGCGGCATTACCCTCACGCTTATGGATATTGACCAAGTTAGACAACGCTTTCTCTCACCCCTCTCAGAGCTACAACAGCGCATACTACAGTTATTAGACACCCTTGATGAAATCTATCTCTCGCTGACTGGCTAATTGTTGCGAACTCCCTTTTTTATCCGCGAACCTTGAGCGGTGAAGCCAAAGTAGGTAAAACTTCTCTGGTCAAGCGATTGATCGACGACACCTTTGATAAAGACGAGCGCATGACGGAAGGCATTAACATTCGCCCGTGGAAAGTCAGCGCAAATCGGCAAACGGTGAAGCTAAACGTATGGGACTTTGGCGGACAGGAAATTATGCACGCGACCCACCAGTTTTTTCTGACGAAGCGCAGTCTGTACCTGCTAGTGCTGAGCGCCCGTCAAGACGAGCTAGCCAACCGAGTAGAATACTGGCTTAAAATCATCAACAGCTTCGGCGGCAAGTCTCCGGTCATCGTCGTAGGCAATCAGGTCGATCAAAAATCGCTAGATATTGATCGCCGAGGGCTAAAGAAAAAGTATCCTAACATTGTGGACTTCATCGAAACCTCTTGCAGCGACCCCAGGCATAAAGGGATTTCTCAGCTAAAGAAAGAAATTGAAGCACAAGTTGCGAAGCTGCCACATGTGTTCGATATGCTGCCAGAGTCTTGGTTTGCGGTAAAAACAAAGCTAGAACAACTAGACGACGACTACATCGAATACCATCAATATCAAACCATCTGCAACGACAAACAAGTCAATAAAGCGCAAAGCCAAGAAACACTCATCAGTTTTTTGCACGATTTGGGCATTGCGCTCAACTTTCGCGATGACCCTCGCCTACAGCAAGACAGCGTGCTCAACCCAGACTGGGTGACCAACGCCGTCTACGCCATCCTAAATGACAACGCCCTAATGACTGACAAAAAAGGCATCTTAGCTCGGTCTATGCTGCCTGATATATTAGCCTCCCAGCGCTATCCTACCGAAAAGCACCTATTCATTCTCGACATTATGCGCAAGTTCGAGCTGTGCTTCCCGCTCGAAGGATTCACAGATGAACAATACCTACTACCCGACCTGCTGAGTAAAGAAGAACCCGAAACAGGCGACTGGGATGAAGCGTTGCCCTTTCAGTATCACTACAACATTTTGCCAAGCAGCATTATGTCTCGCTTTATTGTGCGGATGAATCAGCTAATCGCGAAGCGAACCTACTGGCGTAATGGCGTTGTATTGGTCAAAGGCGGCAACAAAGCGCTAGCAAAAGCCGACAAAGAAGACCGCAAAATTTTTATCTATGTGAAAGGCAACCCCAGCACCCGCCGCATTCTGCTAGAAAGCATCCGCGATCAGTTCGACTATATCCATAGCACTATTCCTGGCATTGAAGTCGAAGAAAAAGTGCCGCTGCCCAGCCGCCCTGATGTATTAGTAGACTACATAAATCTGCTTGACATGGAAAAGATGAGCGTTTCGGAGTTCGTTCCCTCCGGGCTACGAGAGAAAGTTCAGGTACAAGATTTGCTAGCAGGGCTTGAAACCTCTCAAGATCGCGAAGAGCGGCTGGCAACCCGCGAGGATCTCAATCGTCGCTTCGATCCGCCCCCCGTACCAGCGCCCGATCCTCGACCAGCAAGAACGCTTCGCAGTCACGATCTGTTTTATCCAGGGCTGTTTTTCTTAGCAATAGCCGTTTTTGCATTGTTAAGCAGCTTTGTTGCAGCTTATAAACTAGCCATTATCATCATTGGTGCAGTTTTAGCCGTCGTCATGATGGCTGTGCTGCATCTTAGACAAGATGATCGTTTTAGCGAAGAAGGCTTTGTTACTCTTATCAGCGAACTGTTGAAAAGCCTTCCATTCCTCAAAGGGCGTGGCTCCTCCCGGCAAAATGACTCTTCAGAAGATTAGCACTGCGCATAAAATAGCCTATGAGAAATCTTTCAAGAAATCTCTCATAGGCTGCAAGGAAGGAAGGTGTGTAAGGATCGAGGATTAAATAACCTGACCGTTTCGGCCAGACACCCTACTCTTCTCGTAGGGCAGGGCATTTGATAAGCGAATATGCTCATTCACTTATTTAGACTGGTTAGCGAGGAAGTCAAGGCGAGTCTCTTGAACGTTATCGACAGCCTTTGACTGGCTATCTAGAAAATCAAGGCGAGTGGCCTGAATGTTATCAACAGCCTTGGACTGATTGTTCAAGAACTCTAGGCGCGTTGATTGAATATCCTCTACGGCTTTGGTTTGAGTATCTAAAAACTCTAGACGACGCTGTTGAATAGAGTTGGGCAGCACCTCAGCCGCATTAGCGATAGGGGCGAAAGTGAACGTAGCAGCCGTGAGAGCAAGAGCGGAAAAGAGAACGTTTTTCATGGGATTAGCTCCTTGAGGAATCAGTAAATTTGTTTACTGTGTTTGCTTCAGTGACTTAAGAATGCCAGTGATTAGCAAGGAGCTTCTGAGGAGAGATTAAGAGGTATCTGAGAAAAGGTGAATAGGTTTAGACAAAAGCGCCCAGTCAATTCTCAGGGTTTGCTCAGACTTCGATTCAAGCAGCTTCAGTTCAAGCAGCTTTAGACAATCGGGTAAGACTGAAGGCCGCTGGTCTCTAGGGGCAAGAAGACAGTCCAGGTAGTGCCCTGGTTAGAGCGTTCGCGCACGGTGAGCTTTGCACCCAGGGCGTGAAAGAGGCTTTTGGTTGCTTCTAAATTGAGGCTAAGTCCACCGGTCTCGGGCTGGAACATTAGCAGATGGCCGAGTGACTGTAGCGGCGGTGGAGAACAGGCAGGCTGCGTATTGGGCTGATTGGGGTCGGCCTGAGACTGAAACTGTAGCTTTAGCTGTTCGCCTGCGTGCAAAACGTGAAGCTGGATGTGGCTACCCGGAGAAACGCTGTGGGTAAACAGCTCGACTAGGCCAGTCAGAACGTGCTGAAGCATGGTGGGGTCGCTGGCCACCATCGGTAGATTTGGCGGCAGGCCCACTTCTAACGACAGGTTGCGACGCTGTGCAGCTTTTTGCCACTGGGGAATGGCTTCTTGGAATACTTTGTGCAGCGCGATCGCACTCAAAGGCGATTTCAAAGACTGGCTCGCCGCCTCTAGCTCTACCGCCTTAAAAATTAGACCAAAGCGATCGATCTGCTGTGTACATTCGCGGTCAATGCTGTTGAGTCGCTTGATCACCTGCGGATTGAGATCTTTGCGCTTGAGCAGCGATCGTGTATAGGTTCGAATGGTCGTTAGCGGCGTCCAAATCTCATGCGCCATCGCCTTGAGCAGTTCGCCATCAGAGATCTGGCTGCTTGTCTTTTCTTTGGAAGACTGGCCTTTAGAAGACTGGTTTTCCTCGGCGTCCGAGCGCGATACCGGCGTTTGGGCAACCGGTTGTGGTAAATAGGCCAGCATCCAGCGATTGAACTGGCTGACAATACGATAGTGAGGATCTTTAGGGCGAAACTTTTCAACGAGATCTTCAATAAATTCGAGCTGCTGGGGGCGAATCATCATGATGCGTGACCGCAGCATTCGCCATACCGACATCACCACCTGCGGCATAAACGAAAACTGAAAACTCAGTTCGCCATCGGCATCTTGACCAAGCACTACCACAAGCGCAAACTCTGATGTCAGCACGAGCGCAAACTGTTCTTGCGAGAGCGGATCGTCTTCCAATAGCGGCAATAAGCGAGGCGCATGGGGCTGATCGTGCCCGAACGCTTTTTGCGTTTGCTGAATAATTCGCTCGACCGGCGAGAGCGCACTAAACGCAGCGGTAAACGAGTCGGCAGAAGGGGGAACAAAAGTCCAATTTGAAAGCTGAGGAATTAGGCCAGGATCGCTAAGAAAGGGTACGGGCCCTGAAAGAACAAGCGCCTGAGGCTCTTTGGTCCAGCGTCGCCAGCGCGACTTGCCGGTTGTCTCAGTAGATTTCTTGGCAGATTTTTGGGCGCGGCTAGTCTGAAGCAGCAGATGGTTGAGCGCGGCGATCGCACCTTGCCATTCTCGCTGCGATCGCCGCTGTCTATCTTCAGACGTGAGGCGATCGCCGAGCTTATCAGCCTCAGCCGTCGCGCCAGCACTTTCGGTGACCGATTCCTCTTGGGCAAATTCTCCGAGGGCCACCAGTGCGCTAATTGTCGGTAAAAGCTGTTCGCTCGTGCCCATCTGTACGCCTGTTTTCCCCGTCTATTTGTATACCGCTTATGTATATAGAGTACGGGGAAGCGGGATAGGGTGGCTATGGGTAGAACCGAACGTTATCATTCGGTCTGAGGCTAGTTTCTGTGGCTAGCGGTTTTGCTATTTGAGGGGTTTACTGATGCCCGCTTCCGCTCAGCTACCAGTCGTAATTTTGCCAGGGTTTCATTCACCCGCACTGACAGATCAATTTGTGCGATCGCTTCCTAGCTACACGCGCCACTTTATTATTGAGGCCTTTCCTACCTCTCCGCTCGCCGTCTACGACTGGCTGCAGGCTAACTTTCCACCCTCATCAGATGACCCGTTAGTTCCTCTGATAGGGATTGGTTTTAGCGCTGGCGTAGTCGGACTAGCCGGTGGGCTAGCGCTTTGGCAGCAAAAAGGGGGCGCGATCGCCAGAGTCATTGCAGTAGACGGCTGGGGTGTTCCTGTTATCGGGCTACCCGTGACGCGAATGAGTCACGACCAATTTACTCACATCAGTACGCTGCCTTTGGGCGCAGGCAATGTGAATTTTTATGCTGAGCCAGCAGTGCCTCACCTACAGCTATGGGGAGAGCCAGAATCCGCCGCTGGACTAGAAGTAAGCGGCTGGCAGCCGAATTCGGGGGTGCCAATGACCGCGGCGGAATTTTTGCGGCGATCGCTACACGCAGAGTGGAATGTCGTTTTTAACTGGCGAACTAGAGCTTCTACGCGCTCTTAAACAAGCCATAACAAGTGGGACAAGCCATAACAAGTGGCTTCCGCGACTGACTTACAATGTACAAAAATCAATGTACAAAAATAAAAAATGTACAAAAAGAGAGATCTTGTTGTTCGCAAAGAGACAACATACACTAAGTAGACCCGTTTTTTAGGTTTACCCTTCTCATAGCCTGTTTTTTCTAACCTGTACTCTCGGCAGCACTGCTCGGCATTTCCTCGGATAATTCTATGGCTTCTCCTATCACTTTGGACTCTTCAACGGCTACCCGGCGAGTCAGCGGCGCGTATGCGCTAATCGACAGTCTAGTACGTCATGGCGTTAAGCACGTTTTTGGCTATCCGGGCGGTGCAATTCTGCCCATTTACGACGAACTGTACAGGGCAGAAGAAGAGGGCCAGCTTCAGCATATTTTGGTGCGGCATGAGCAGGGTGCTTCCCACGCCGCAGATGGCTACGCTCGAGCAACCGGAAAAGTAGGCGTATGCTTTGCGACCTCTGGGCCCGGTGCGACCAACCTGGTTACGGGCATTGCTACCGCGCAGATGGATTCGATTCCGATGGTGATTGTTACTGGGCAGGTATCGCGCGGGGCAATCGGCACTGATGCGTTTCAAGAAACTGATATTCACGGCATTACGCTACCGATTGTGAAGCACTCCTACGTCGTGCGAGATCCTAACCAGATGTCGGAGATTGTGGCGGAGGCTTTCTACATTGCTAGAACTGGTAGACCAGGGCCTGTGCTGATTGACGTGCCCAAAGACGTTGGGAATGAAGAAGTTGACTATATTCCAGTAAAGCCGGGAGATGTGGATCTGCCCGGCTACATGCCAGAAGTGCCGGTTAGCCTAGATTTGATTGATGAGGCGATCGCGCTGCTTGAAGCTGCCGAGCGGCCTTTGTTCTATGTGGGCGGTGGCGCGATCGCTTCCGGTGCCCATGTCGAAATCCAAACGCTAGCCGAAATCTTTTCTGCGCCTATGACCAACACGCTGATGGGTAAAGGTGCGGTCGATGAGCACAGCCCGCTATCGCTTGGGATGCTCGGGATGCACGGCACCGCCTATGCTAACTTTGCAGTGAGTGAGTGTGATTTGCTAGTGGCCATCGGCGCGCGATTTGATGACCGGGTTGCAGGAAATCTGGAGAAGTTTGCCAGCAAAGCGAAAGTCATTCACATTGATATTGACCCGGCGGAAGTCGGGAAAAACCGGGTGCCTGAAGTGCCGCTAGTCGGTGATGTGAAAGCAGTCCTAAAACAAATGCTATCGCAGCTAGACGACAAGCCTGCGCCAGGTACTGAGAAGACAAAAGCGTGGTGCGATCGCATCAACACCTGGAAGCAAGACTTTCCGCTAGTCGCCCCCATCTACCCCAACGACATTTCGCCTCAGTCGGTGATTGCCGCTCTTACCGAGAAAGCCCCCAACGCCTATTGCACAACCGACGTTGGCCAGCATCAAATGTGGGCAGCGCAGTTCCTGAAAAATGGCCCCCGACAGTGGATATCGAGCGCGGGTCTAGGCACTATGGGCTTTGGTTTGCCTGCGGCAATGGGCGTTCAGGTGGCGCTTCCGACCGAGCAGGTAATCTGTATCAGCGGCGACTCTAGCTTCCAAATGTGCCTGCAAGAGTTGGCTACTTTGGCACAATATGGCCTGCCCGTTAAGACCGTCATCCTTAACAACGGCTGGCAAGGAATGGTGCGCCAGTGGCAGCAAACCTTCTTCGGCGAGCGCTACTCCTCTTCTAATATGGAGGTGGGTATGCCAAACTTCGAGCTGCTGGCACAGGCTTTTGGGATTAAGGGCATGGTAGTGAGCGACCCAAATGAGCTATCGGCTGCTCTTGATGAGATGCTGGCGTGTGACGGCCCGGTACTGATGGACGTTCGAGTTCGCCGAGATGAGAACTGCTACCCCATGATTCCACCCGGCAAGAGTAATGAGGATATGGTGGGCCTGCCAAATAGGCCGAGATCGTAGCCCCAAAATAACACTGTCTTTGACTAACACTGTCTTTGACTGTCTTTGACTAATTGTTATGTAGCTCGCGCCTTCCGAGAATTTTTGGAAGGCGCGAGTTTGCTTTAAGCAGCCAGTTCAGGGCACCTTGAAGTCATCAAGAATCTGTTTTCTGTTGCCCAGGAAAAGCGAGAACCAATAAAGAAAATCTGTAATTAGCCTTGTTCTTCTCTCAGCGCTAGGGTAGTATTCGCGTAATTCAATAAAGGCAGCCCGGACACGTAGAGTCTCTGCTCAACTCGATTGTTTCGATAGCCACATCACTTTATAGCTACAGAGCTTTCTTTCACCTCAACTGTATGCTTTTCGCCACTGACTTTGAGCCCGCTGATTCTTCCTCGCGTCACCCAGATGACTCACAGCATGCTGCTGCCTCCCAAGTCCAGTCCCAACTTCAGTCTCAATTTCAAAAGCAGAAGACGGCGAAGACGACTGCTCTAAATTCCCACGCTGTAGATTCCTATAGATCTACAGCTCGGTCTACGATGAAAAGCGTGAAGTTAGAGACAACTGAGGTGGCGATCGCCGTGCGTGGACTTTCTAAGCCGACCGTGAGCGAATTAGCCGTGAGTGAATTAGCGACGAGTAAACCGGCTGTGATCGCACCATCTGTTGTTCGTTTACCACTGCGGGTAAAGCCAGCGCTGCCGCTGTGGCTAAAGATCCTCAACCACATCCAGCACGGCTCTACAGTAGTCACCAGCTTGTTAATTGCCGGCGCACTAGTGCTTTATGGCTCTAGCGTATACGTAGACAAATCTGCCAGCCGAGCTATGGCTAGGCTCAATCAGCTACAAGGGGAGTCGCAGCAGCTGACAACGGCAAACGAATCAATCAAGCAGAGTCTGGCTGAACAGGCTGCCCAGGAAAATTCTGGGCTAGAGCCTTACGAATCTGGCGATGTTTTGTTTGTTACCCCAGAGCCTGCGCGCGCAACCACCGAACTGCCCCCTGAACTATCTGAAGCCGCTTCTACGCGGAGACCCAAACCGCTGGGATACTAGCTAGGGTACTTAGCGGCGTGATGCCTTTAGCAGGATGCACTTAGAACGCCGTCCCTTTACCTTTTTGCCTTCTCACACGCTTTTATATGGCCGTCTCTACCCGTTCGCGTCGCCGCAAGCCCCGACGTGAGCCAGTTATATCTCGCCCTCGCTCTACGCCCGAGACGATCAAAGCCTTCCGTGAAAACTCGCCTCGGCTGCGGTTAATTAGCGTTTGGCTAGTGCTTATGGCCGGGATGCTAGGTCTGACTGGGCGGCTAGCCTATCTACAGCTAGCGATAGGCCCAGAGCTGAGGGGGATGGCTAAAGAGCAGCAGGCGATTCAGGCGACGCCTAGAGCTTCGCGACGGCAGATCGTCGATCTTCAGGGCAATGTAGTGGCTATGGATCAGGTGCTGTATACGCTTTACGTACACCCCATGCTGTTCAAAAAATCGCCAAAGGCGATCGCCGAAGCGCTGAAATCGGTGTTGGATAGTGAAGTGCTAGAGCCGAGCCTTGAGTCTTTGGTCGCGAGCTTTAACGAACAGGAAAGCGGGATCAAGCTGGCTACTGATATTTCTGAAGAGACGGCTAGGCGCCTGCAAGAGCTGCGACTAGACGGGATAGATCTGCTGCCTTCGCCGCGACGAGTTTATCCTCAAGGTAAGCTGTTCTCTCAGGCAACTGGCTATACCGATTTGGAGGGAATTCCTCGCCAAGGCCTGGAGCTAAGCCTGGAGCCACAGCTTACCTACTCAGAGCCAACATCGAGCGATCCGGCTTCTTTGCAGCTCGTGACCCGTGACGATTTGCAGATGCAGCTGACAATTGATAGTCGCTTGCAGCGAATTGCCCAAGAGAATTTGGCAGCTACAGTAGCCGAATACAGTGCCAAGAGAGGAGCGCTGATTGTGATGGACAGCCGAACGGGTGAGCTGTTAACCCTGGCAGTCGCACCTACTTACGATCCAAACAGGTACTACGACGCAGAAATTGAGTACCTTAAAAACTGGGCAGTAAGCGACCTATATGAGCCAGGATCGACGTTTAAGCCGATTAATGTTGCGATCGCCCTTGAAAACGGTACTATCCGCGCTGATGACACCATCTACGACGAAGGTCGAATTCAAATCGGTGACTGGCCTATTCAAAATGTAGACTTCGATTCCGTTGGCGGTCGAGGGCCTCTTTCTATTACTGACGTGCTGCGCTACTCCAGTAACGTCGGCATGGTACATATTATGGAAACCCTAGAGCGATCTACCTATTACGAATGGCTAGAAAAGCTAGGTATAGGAGGGGCGACCGGCATTGAACTACCCGCTGAGGCCAATGGCATTATCAAATCGCGATCGCAGTTCGTCAACAGCGCTGTCGAATCGGCCACAACCGCTTTTGGTCAAGGCTTTTCGCTTACGCCTTTGCAGCTCGTGCAGCTTCACGCCACGCTGGCAAATGGCGGCAAGTTGGTCACTCCCCGTGTCGTGCGAGGGCTGGTGAATAGTGAAAACGAGCTGGCTTGGACGCCGGAGCGAACGGAGCCCAAACAAATCTTTTCCACAGAAACGACTCAGCAGGTGCTATCGATGATGCAAGCGGTCGTAGATAACGGGACTGGCGCTGCCGCAAAAGTCAACGGCTATCAGATTGCTGGGAAGACCGGAACCGCCCAGAAAGCGACAGACTATGGTGCTTACGGCGAGCAGCGCATTACGAGCTTTGTTAGCATTGCCCCGGTAAGCGATCCTCGCTATGTGATTTTGGCGGTTATAGACGAGCCCCAAGGGGAAAATGCCTACGGCGGAACAGTCGCCGCCCCCCTAGTCAAAAAGATGCTGGAATCACTGGTAGTGTTAGAGGGAGTCGCTCCAGATCAAACGGTTTCCTCGCCTTCAGACTTCTCGCCTTCAGACTCCTCGCCTCCGGAATTGGAGACGACGGAGATTCCTGTAGAATAATCTCTCTCTATCCTTTCGTGTCATTCCTTTTTGCCTCATGCATTACGTCATTGGTGTAGATATTGGCACGAGCAGCACTAAGGCCGTACTGTTTGACAGCAACGGGCGGCAGATAGGACGCAGCGCCGAAGGCTATGAGCTGCGATCGCCAGAGCCCGGAGCCGCAGAGCAAGACCCTAACGATATTTTGCAGGCCTGCACCCGCACCGTAGCAAATGTCATCAGGCACAGCGACATCGAGCCCGACGACCTCGTTGGCATTGCCTTCAGCGCCGCTATGCATACGCTGCTGCTGCTAGATGAAGCCAACCAGCCGCTGACGCCAATGTTCACTTGGGCAGACAACCGGAGCGATCGCGTTGTTGCACGCGTAGCCAGTCAAGATGCGCATAGCGATCCCAGTCTCTACCAAAGGACCAGCCTGCCCATCCACCCTATGTCGCCAGTCGTCAAACTGGTATGGCTTCAGCAAGAGCGTCCCGATATCTTTGCCCAAGCAGCCCGCATTGTCTCAATCAAAGAGTACGTGCTGTATCACTGGTGCAGCGAGTGGGTTATCGATCTTTCGATTGCCTCAACCACTGGCTTTCTCAATTTAGAATCACGTACCTGGGATACAGAAGCGCTCAAAATCGCGGGCATTCAAGCCAGTCAGCTCTCGGCTCTTGTTCCGACCACTCACCGGCTACAGCTCACAGAAAAGTTCGCCCAAAAGATGAACGTTTCTCTTGATATGCCTGTGATCGTTGGAGCCAGCGATGGTGTTCTTTCTAACCTAGGTGTAGGAGCCGTGTCACACGGGCAAGCCGCTATCACCCTGGGCACCAGTGGCGCAGTCCGGCAGGTAGTTAGCCAGCCCAAAACGGCCAAAGACGCTCAGCTATTTTGCTACGCGCTAAAAGAAGACTTGTGGGTGATGGGCGGCGCGGTCAACAACGGTGGCATTGCCCTTCAGTGGACCCGAGATAGCCTAGTTCCCTATTCTGTTCCACCCGATGAGCCGTGCCTATCGAGACCCGAACCGAGCGTTTCTACCTACGAACGGCTAACCAAAATGGCCAGAGATATCGAACCGGGGGCGGATGGTCTGATTTTTCATCCCCATATACTGGGCGAGCGGGCGCCGCTATGGAACGCGCAGGCCCGTGGGAATTTCTTTGGTCTGGGCCGGCACCATACGCAAGCTCATCTGGTGCGAGCGGTGATGGAAGGCGTGCTGTACAACATGGCTTCGGTGTTTGCGGCCCTAGAAACGGCCGGCGGAAAGGTGGATGTGCTCACTGCCTCTGGTGGCTTTGCCCAGTCGGATCTGTGGCAGCAAATGCTAGCAGACATTTTTGAGCGTGAGGTGGTCATTCCTACTGTGATTGAAAGCTCGGCGCTCGGGGCGGCAGTGCTTGCCTTGGTGGCAGTCGGTGAGTGGTCTGACCTATCGCAGGTGCAAGCGTGCGTAGAAGTCGCGCGTGCCTGTCAGCCAATTGCGAAAAACGTAAGGCGCTATCAGAAAATACTGCCGATTTACGGGGATTTACTAACTGGATTTACGAAACACTATGCGGTATTGCAGCAGGCAATTCGACCTGAAGAGAGTCATAAAAGAGAATTATAATTACGCACCAACCACAGGTTATGAACAAACAGCAGGCGGTATCGCCGTACCTGTATTGATGCGAGTAAACCCATTGAGATCTAGTACAGAAGCATCGTAGCGGTTGAAGGCAACCGCGTTGCCTAGCTGCAACGCGATCGCATCTCCTAGGTACCTTTGATTTAGTTGAAAGATTTCGCCGCTGTTTGTGTAGGCTTGCCCAACGATAGTGTTACCGTCTACCGTTCCGCTGATGCAGGCTTCGAGCCCATCCTCGAGATATTCGAAGCTGCCAGTGATCACGTTGCCTAACTTTCGAAAGGTAAACAGCGTACTCGCTGAGTAGGGATCGGGAGTATAGCTGCTGGAATAAAGGCCGCGACGGAGTGCTAGGGTCGCAACGCGATAGTTACCGTCTGGAAGGGTGGCAATTGAAGTAGCCTGACGGGTGAGCGGCGGTAGCGATCGCCTAGAGTGAGGTAGTTGAAAGAGGCGTGATCTATGATTTTCTACAGTTCTATTATTTACAGTTCTGTCATCTACAGTTCTGCGAACAGGCTGACGTCGAACGGGCTGTACGAAGATCGTGCCGGCTAGGCTGGGCGCGGCTGAAAGTCCGAAGGCTAGCGGAATGGCTACGGTGAAAAGCTTCCGCAGAAGGGGCATATTTCTCATGGTACTGGCGCAATCTCTGAGGCAAGTAGAACAGTGTTTTCTTTGACGTATCGAATAGCACCCGTACGTAATTGATTATACTGAGTACAGGGTCGCTGTGCGCGTACTTTCGTCTAGAAAACAGAACTGCTTACGAGCAGCCTTCTATCGGCAAACGAGTGCCTGCGTTAATTCGAGAAAAATCCGCTAGGTTGAGAACGCCCTCAAGTGAGCCATCTTCCGAGATCTCTACCATTAGGAAACCGCCAAGAATGCGATCGCTATCACCAATCACAGGACCAGTTACCCTATTGCCTTCTACTGTCCCAGAGATACAAAAACCTGGATTATCGCTATCGATGTAGCTCAGCTCGCCCGTGACCGTATCGCCAAATTTCCGAAAGAGAAAGACGGCACCGCCGGCTTCTATCAGCTCTTCATCGCTTAATACCTGGTTGTCGAAGTCAGCCGATACAAAACGATAGTTACCGTTGGGTAAAGTGAAGAGTGTGGAATTTTCAGCTTGGGGTGCAGGCGCTTCTGCGTCGGGCGGCAAGTTAACAGGCGGTTCTGCGGGCACAGGATCGGCGGTAGCTTGCTCGCAGCTCAAGGTTCGATCAACTTCTTTAAATCCTGTTTCTAGAACAGCTTCATCGACTTCTAGCAGTTCAGCATAGTAAAAAGGCTGATCGATCATGATCTGACGAGCTTCAGCGATAGGCACGTTGTAGAGCGTGAGCGATCGCACTTCCGTCACATCAGCTGGCTGATCTGTATTCTCTGGATTGGTCACAAAGGCGGCAAACCTATCTAAGGTAAACGTTGTATTTCCTTCTGCTTCAGTCACGGTGATATAAGTCCGCATCCCAAGCGCATTGGAAAATCCGCTCTCTGGATTGTAATAGCAGATGGTGTTGGTCTCCGCTGGTGCGGGTGGAGACTGTGCATAGCTAGGTAGGGCGCTAGTGACAATCGTTAGGGGCGCGGTAAATGCGATCGCCCGCAGGCGAGAGGAAGTAACGATAGGGATCATATTAGTCGAGCTGTTATCGAGCCGTTATTTGAGCTTTATTCCGATAGCTGCGCGTCTATCGCAGGTACGCTTGTAGGTGCCTTACAGCTTATAGGTGCAAGTGAGCTACCCGCGTTGATACGAGAAAAGTTACTAAGATCGAGCAACGCCCCAACGTAATAGGTCTGACCGGCTACTGTACGACTTTGTCTCACCTGTAAGGTAGTGCTTCCATAAGGCCTAAAAGAATCTCCTACTTCAGCATATTCTATTGCCGTACCAGATTCTTCTTCCGTATTTTCTACGTCATCAGCGATCACCTCAACGGTCGAATCTAGGAACGCTGACTCCGGGTACGCTGCGCCTACGACCGTATCTCCGCTGACAGTTCCTGTTACACAAATGCTGGATGAACCCAATCGAGGATACAAGCTACCCGTTACTTCGTTACCACGCTTCGTCAACAAAAAGACCGACCCGCCATTCACCACAAGCTGTTCGTCAGTGTAGTTACCATATTCAAAGCTTCCGGCTAGGTAGCGATAGCTGCCATCCGGAAGTGACTCTAGCGTTGGCGCAGCGTTCCCTTCGAAGGGGGTGGGGGCTTCTATTGCCGGTGTATAGTTACTCGGATCTAAAGCCGGGTCGGCTGCTGGTGTGGGAACAGGTCTAGCCGGAATCGCTGACGCTCCTGTAGGCGAATTAGTAGGCGAACTAGCTGGTGCTGTAGAAGCGGGTGCAACAGGTTCACTAGGTGCAACAGGTGAAATAGGTGTAGTAGGTTCACCAGGTGTGACAGGAACAGGTGGGGTGGGCGGGCCCTCTAGATTGGGAATATCCGAAGGGAAGCTGTTGGATGGGTCTACAGTGGGCGCAGGACCTGACGCAGGCACTTGGGCAGGCTCTTCTTTGCTGAAGCATTCCTCTACGGAGTCGGTAGGCAGTCCGGAAGCGATCGCTAGCCACTCTTGCTCTGATGTGACCAAAGCCTGCGAAGAGACGGAAATTGGCTGAACGATATGACTTTGAAAGTTTTGCGTAAAATCGCTATGAGATGCTCCATTAGGAGGGATTTCATTAGCTTGATAGCTTTCTATCAAAGAGCTTTGCTGATATACAGCAGGTGCGCTGTGTGCCGCAGTGCCTGGTTCGCTTCTAGTGTCAGTGCTTCCTAGATTCGACACCGCTTCAGCCGGTGCTTCCCTCGGCATCATTAGATCAGTCGCTGTCGAGTTAAGGATTGATTCGCTTTGCGCACATGCCAAAGACACAACGCTCGATTTTGGATTTGATTTTGGCGGCTGGGCAGCTGCAAGTAAAAGCGGTGAAGTTAACAGGGCTACAGGTAGAATCAGGTTGAAAGGTGAGGGCATTGTTAAACAGGCTTACAGCAAGACTTGCTATCAAATTCTGGAGGGGCTCTTCACTGTAATCTTACAAGCTTTACCTAAACTTTAATCAAGCCGGCTAAGTAGAATTACTTATCCTTAACAGATATCCAACAGCGCAGAGAGCAAGGCTGAATGCTTGATTACCCATCGAAGCGACAGATATGACTATTGGTCTGCTCAATCTATTACTCATACTCAGCCGCGCTTCATTAGCTTGACATAATGCTTCTCATGGCTCACCTCAGAGGAATCCGTTTGGATAAACTTGCTCAGACAACTTTGTATTAGACAACTTTGTAGAAGAGTCTTTAAGAGAGAAAATCTCAAATGATTTAGGGCGCTTGTGGATTAGAGAATAACTGGTTAAGAAAATACTCTTGGGTAGGGGGAGGAATGGTTACTGTAATGGAGACTACGCTGTCAGTCTCTTTCCCTGCGCTATCAACAACTGTGAATCTGAAGCTGTTGCTATATTCACCGTACTGATCGGGTGAAACATTACTATCAGGGAAAAAGGTAACACTGCCATCTGCATTGTTTTGCAGTTTGCCATTGGCATCAATAGCGCTAACTGAAGATATTTCAACAGTGTCACCATCTGGATCGTATGCTTGCGAAGACTGCAACAGATTGAAGGTATAGGAGCCCCCTGGTTCAAAGTCTGTTCCTTGCTGAAGATATAGAGAGACCTCCTGAACAGCTGGCGGCTGAGGATCTTTGGATGTCGGCGCTGGGTCTGGGTTCGCTACTGCTGTCGGTTTTGAGTCCGATGCTGCTGGATTTGAGCTTGATGCTGCTGTTGGATCTGGGCTTGGCGCTGATCTCGATTCTGAGGTGGGAATGGGGAAGGGTAAAGGACTCGCACGTCGACTAATCGCGCCTGCGCCTGCGAGTGGAACTACGGTGCGATCGCGAACATTGCTTTCAATAATGAGCTGTCCAACGCGATCGCCCACCACGCTTGGCTCAAACAGCACAGAGACTACACAGGTTTGCTCTGGTAATAGCTCATCTGCTGTGCAGGTCTGATCGGTCACCTCAAAGTCTACGCCGTCCGCCGTCTTCAGTGACCCAATGTCTAAAGCCGCCTGCCCGCTGTTAGTGATTCTCAATGTCTCACGGCCACTTTGACCAAGCGCTATCTTGCCAAAATCTAGCGCTTCTGTATCCAAATTCAGCTCTGGCCGTGCCACAGAATCGCCTGACTTGGCCACTTGGGCGTTGTCACTTCCCGACTCATTTCCGGGTCCACTCGGCTCAGTTGCTTTTTGTTCGGAGGCGTCTAGCGGCACCGAACGATCGCCAGCCCGCAAGAAGCCGCCTCCCACACCCACTACTACTGCGCCCACTACCACTACGCCTGCGACAGCAGCCCACCTGGCAAACGCATTCAACTTACGGCTCTCAGGCTCAGCTTTCTCGTCAGTCAAGCTTTCTCCAGAAACGAGCGGCGGTACTAGCAACCCTAGATTATGCCGAGAGACCGCAGCGCCTGCCGCATCTTGTCCTCGCTCACGCAAGCCGATTGCTCTAGAGAGCCAATACTCTGCCTGAATCGGATTGCCAAGCGCGATCGCACTTGTCCCTAGCTGATGCAAGGCCCAGGCTTCCATCCGTCCATCACCTAGCTGCTGCGCGGCCTGCAAGCTGTGAGTTAGCGTTTGTTCCCATCGCTGCCAGTGCCTGCCCATCGCCAAAGGCCTATCTAGTCTACGGACCAAAGACAAGCTGCGCTGCCACTGTCCTGTCCCCTGCGTCCACTCTAGCAAGTGCAGCATTGCGTCTATGTTTTGAGTGCTTACGTTGCCAGTAAAGTAGCGGACGGCGCTTTGTAGCCAAGGCTGAGGGTCGAGGGTTCGGTTTACTACTTCAGTTAGATCCGCGCAAATCCGATAGCCTATGTCGTCAGATTCCACCAAGTACCAATCGGCTAGCTGATTCAAGATACCAGCGGTATCGGGTAGCTGAGCGATTGCCTGTGTCTGCTCAGCCGTGAGCGTAATTCCTGCCATTGCTCCCATGACAGCCATGGTTTGCTTTTGACCAGGCAGCAAATTCGCGATGATGTTGGCAGAAATAGATCGACCTAGCGTTAGTTTCTCTAAATCTGCGGCGGTGAGTCCAGCATGAGCAGCCGCAGACCGCCGCTGTATCGCCTGCATAGACGCTAGCCAAGTTGTTAAAGATACCGCTTGCGCCATGATCTGAGCGGCGGCTCTGCGTAAGTGTAGCGGGTTCCCAAAAAGAGCAGCGCATAGCAGCGAGGCGGCGGTTTGTTCTGATTTAGAAAGGGTGCGGCTCAGATCTTGCTGTAAGCGTGCGATCGCTGCCTCAGTTGGTAGTCCATCTAGGGCGATGTCTGCGCCTCCGCGCCAATATAGCCGCTCTTCGGACACCAGCAAGAAAGTGCACTTCGGCAAAGCTGCTATTAGCCACGCCATCTCTTCTTTATTCAGACGAGGCTCATCTAGTATGACAAGTGCAGCCTTCTCCTTTAAAGATTGTTGTATCTGGCTATAGCTAGGCTTAAAAGCAGGCGTTGTTTCGTAAAGAGCGTCGTAGAGAGACTGCAACAGATCAGCCGCAAGCAGTTGATTGGTCTGTAGATACAGCACACCATCGACAAACTTACCAACAATATCCGCCTGGTGTGAAACGTGCTGAATTAAAGTCGTCTTGCCAAATCCTGGTTTGGCATAGACCTCGACCGGTATCGACTGCGATAGAGCCTCACGCAGTCGGGATAACACGTGCTGTCTATCTAGCAGATTGTCAAATGGGTCTAGCCGTAATGATAGCGGTGTCGGCCTAGGCGCGATGCTGAGCGTAAGGCTAGATGTATAGCCAAGCATAAGGCCAGATGTAGGACTAGACGTTAGTGTGTTCAGTACGCCGCCGTGCTCAACACAGGGCATGTAGGTATATAGCTGGCTATCACTGCCCACTATTAGTGGCTCGCCTGCATTATGGCTGCTGGCGTCGCGCAGGATCCTTTTCGCTCTCTTTTGTGGTGGTGGCGAGAAGCCGTCAGGCTGAGCTAGCCTACGGGCGATCGCAGGCGCTGCTGATAGCAGCAATTCCTCTTGCCACAGCGGTTGCGACTGCTGAGACAGCCGACCGCTGACTTTGACTAATTTGGTCCATCCTAACGACAGATCGGCCTTGGCTTGTCTTAGCGTTTGCCGCAAATGCGCCAATAGTGGTTTCACTGTCAACGCAGACTCAGACTGCCCGTCTATCGGCTCTAGCGTGATGTACAGTAAACCATCGCCTTGACGCAGCCCTACTTTCGTCACAATCTGATGCGTCGCAAAGGCTTCGTTTAAGGCAACCGCAATCTTATTGCTGTAGTTAGTCTGGTAGGCGGCTTGATAGGTGGCTTGGTGCTTGTTCACGGTCATAAGCCTCAGCACAGTCGACAACAAGCATCAGTATATTCCCATATACACTGAAACAGATAAGTTCGATATAGCACAAGCATGACAGCGGTTTCTACAGTCTTTCTTCGCTAGCGGGTTGGCTACTCTGTCCTTGTTTATTTCGCTGGCATCTATTTCATAAGCGCCTTTATAAGTACCTATCTTGCTGGCACGTAGTCATAGCCGGTGCCGGAACTGTTACCGGGCTCTACAATGACTAGCTGCGACGGTTGATTGCGATCGCCCGAAGGCAGAAACCGAATCGGGCCAGTTGCTCCTTCAATCTTTGTGCTTGAATTCGCCAATGCGTCAGCAATCCCCGAGCGGCTTGCATCTACAGCTAGCCCGGCTGCCAACGCGCTCACCGCATCATATGCCGTAGCCGTGCGCCAGTTAATATCGCCGCCCCATAGCTGCCGAGACTCGACTACAAACGGGCTCTGCGCATGGCTTGAAATATCCCACGGCACAGCAACAGTTAGCCCTTCAGCATTGCCTCTGCCCACGTCTAGCACCTTCGGATTATATAAACTATCACTACCGACTATCGGCAGGTCTTGTTGGTTCACCGCAATAATCTGGTTGGCATCATTGATAGTTGCCGTGTTAAGCGCTAGCATCAGCACACCAGCACCCACTTCTCTAGCCTCTTGCACGGCTCTACCCGCGCTAAATCCTGGCTCGCTCACGTCGTATTCGGCCACGACTTCACCCCCGTTGCTGAGTAGCTCCGTCGTAAATTCTAACTTCATAGAAGTGCTGTATGGGCTGTCGCTAGTGTAAAAAACGGCGACCTGAGTTTGCTTCAGCCGGTCTATGACATAGCGCGATAGCGTCGCTGCCGCGAGGCGATCGCTAGGCACCGTGCGAAAGATATAGTTTCCTGCCTCTGCAAGTTTCACCGCCGTACTTGTCGGCGAAATCATTGGCAGTTCACCCATTTCGTAAATGTCGGCAACCGCCAGCGTCGTCCCGCTCGAAAAGTGACCTACTACTCCCAATACGTTCGAGTCTTCTACCAGCTCATTTGCAATGCTTCGAGCGGTGCCTTCATCGTCTTTATCGTCAATGAGTAACAGCTTCAGCGGCGTGCCGTTAACCCCGCCTGCTTCGTTGATATCTGTTTGCGCTTGTGCGACCCCTCGCATCAACTCCTGCGCCGGATTTAGTGCTGAACCAACTGGCACAACGACCGCAATTGTGTAGGCTGGTCCGTTAGCGATCTCGGCGTTGTTCAGGTAAGTGAGCGTTTCAGGATCGTTTCTATCTTCGTCTAGCGCCGTTTCGAATTCCACTCTAGCTGTTTCGTAGTCACCGCTAGCCAAGGCGTCTAGGCCCCTTTGCTTGGTTTCAGAAACATCCCCTGGCAAAATCGTTTGGCCAGAGGTGCCATCAGCACCCGCTACCGCGCCCCGGAGAGCGTTCCTAGAAGTGGGCGAGTTCTCGGGCGAATTCTTGGGTGAATCCTCAACCGTTTCGCCAGACCCATCGCCCTCAGGCGTGGGCGTGCTAAACATCTGTTCCTTTATCCACCAAGCACCACCGACTAATATTGCGACGGTCACTAGTAGAGATAAGATCAGAGCCGGTAGCTCATTTTTCTTGGCCATGTGGTTATCAGCCGAAGCCTAGATTTTAAAGACTTTTGGATTATAAAGACGTTTGGGCTTAGTCACATGATACGGGAAAGCAACCGGAAAATGAGCCGAAAAATGACAGCGATCGCTACCATCGCGCCGCCGGTCATCACCACGACTGCCACAATGGGCATGAGGCCCGTAACGCCCCAAATTTCCATTAAAATAGCGTGCAATGGCCTGAAAAAAGTCACAGTCGCTAGCGTTGCAGCCGCAATCACCGCCAGGTCGACTCCTCCTATCACGCGCGAAAGCTGAAGTGCACCGAGTACCGCGAGCAGAACCAGCCAGGTTGCGTGTCCGACCAACCCCGTCCCTAGCATACTGGTTGCTGCGATCGCTATCAGGCCCCCTTCTACACCCGAAAATGCTGCATTTCCCAGAAAGCTTGCTAACGACAGGGGGGCAGGTGGCTGCCGGACAGGTTTGGGCGGTTTTGCGGCTTTTCTAGCAGCAGAGGATCCAGCAGTGGAAGAGGATGAAGCCGACGTTGCTGGCGCTGGGTTTGGCTGAACTGGGCTCTGAGCGCTAGATGGGCTATTTCCGGCAGGGCCTGAAGGTGTCGCTGCAGGAGAAGGCGATGGGGTGACTACGGCGGGCCGAGGAGGAACAGCACGAGCAGGCTGAGGAGAGGCTGCAGGCTGAGAAGAGGCGGTGTTAGCGGAAAGTGCAGCCATTACGTCTTTGGCGGTGGGGTAGCGATCGCGCGGGTTTGGCTGCAGCATTTTGTCTAAAATCGCTGCTAGCTTAGGCGAGACCTGCACATGCTGTCGCCATTGCCACCGGTTCGAGATGCCATCGCGTAGCTCACCAGAGCCCATATCGGTTAGCAGCACCACACAGGTCGCCGCCAGCGCGTACAAATCCGAGGTTTGATCTACCGTCCCATTCATGATCTGCTCGGGTGGCGCATACTCCGGTGAGCAAATTGTCGTCGGTCCCCGGCGCTGCGCGCCTGTCGGCGTCGTTACTTCCTTAACCGCTCCAAAATCTAGCAGCGACAGCCGTCCGTTTTTGCCCTGCATAATATTGGACGGTTTTACATCGCGATGAATGGCCCCATTCTCATGTACAAAGTCCAAAACATCGAGCATTGCTCGCAGCACTTTGGCGATATCGGCTTCGCTGAACTTACCTTGACGCTCGAGGATCTTTTCTAAGTCCTCACCATCAATAAACTCCTGGACCAGGTAGAACAGCTCTTCCGATTGCCGAGTTAGCGGATTGGTCACCAGCAGCGGAAAATAAGCGTACAGATTAGGGATCTGCGGATGCTGTAAGCCCAAACGCTCTAGCACAATGGCCTCTTTCCCAAAGAGCCGTTGCGCCGTGGCCATCTGCTGCGGGGTAAGCGTTACTGGCGGTTGAAATAGCTTGACTACACAGTTGCGCTGCGTTGGTGAATCGAAGTCTTTGGCCAAAAAAGCCGTACCAAATCCGCCTTTGCCCAGCAAACGAACCGGCAGATAGCGGCCACGTAAAATGAGCTCCATGCGGCAGGCACTGCAATACTTCTGCTTCAGCGGCTGGGGAATATTAGGATCGTCAAGATCTGAGAAATGATTGATCGGAGACGGACAGTTAGGGCGGGTGCAGTGCAGTTGCATAGGGAATTTAACACAGAATCTCAACCGCTAGCGGCCATGTTCAACCCAATTAACCAGCCCGTTTCACGAGCTATTTAACGGGCAGGGTCTGCCTCAATGGCTGCCTTAGCCTTACCAGGCACTTTAGCAGATGTCTCCTTATTCGCGACGGTTTTTGTGGTGGCTGACTTGCTCTCTCCGTTACCCTTTCCGTTAGTCTTGACGCCGAGCTTTTTGAATTCCAGCTCTCGATTGGTAAATTGAGGCAAAATTTCTCTTGCAAACGCCTCAGCCGCCTTAGACCGATATCGATTAGGGTTGAAAATGACCGACAGGGTTCTTTTGACCTCTACTGATTCAATGCGAGCGCGGTGAATCACGCCCATCTGTAGTTCTTTTTCGATCGATGATGTCGAGGCAAAAGCCACACCTAGCCCCGACTGTACGGCGTTTTTGATCGCCTCGATAGAGTTCAGCTCCATTTCTATCCGCAGCCGCCGCGTCTCAATGCCGCCTCTAGCTAGTACCTGGTCGATCACTTTACGAATGGTGGACTGGGAATCGAGGGTAATGAACTTGAGCTTGTACAGGTCGTTACGGGCGATGGTTTCGTTGGAAGCCAGCGGATGAGAGATGGGCATAATCAGGGCCAGTTCGTCTTCGGCGTAGGGTGCAACTTCCAAAGAGTCTTGCAGCTCGGGCGGAATTTCACCGCCGATGATAGCCAAGTCTATCTGGCCATTAGCGACGCTCCAAGAAGTCCGACGAGTCGAGTGAACATGAAGCTGTACGGCCACTTCAGGATAACGCTGCCGAAATTGGCCAATCATTCGAGGCAGTAGATAGGTCCCGGTGGTTTGGCTAGCGCCAATAATTAGCGTGCCTCCTTGCAGGTTTTGTAGATCTTCAAGGGCACGGCAGGTTTCTTGGCACAGGCTGAGGACGCGATCGCCATACTCTAAAAGCAGGTGTCCAGCTTCCGTTAGCTGTGCCCTGCGCCCTCCTCTGTCAAATAGAGGGACATCTAGCTGCCGCTCCAGGTTTTGCACCTGTAAGCTCACAGCCGGTTGAGAAACATATAAGCTGTCAGCGGCACGCTTAAAGCTGCCCTCTGCGGCGATTGCCTTTAAAATGCGGAGTTGATCGAGGGTAAAAGGAAGATCAGACATGGTGACTTAACCTGGCTGTCAGGAATCCGTGAAAGTGAAAGTGCAACCTGCATGGGGGTCGTTAGAGACAAACCAGAGATAACATCAGCCTATCTACCGAGGTTTTCTCACACTGATGGTTGAAACTGTAGGCCTCAGCATCTTGCCGCAGCACCCAACTATACGGATACAAATCAACGTAAACCGAACGATCTAGACCATAAGAATGTTACGGCGACTCTCTGAATTTACCAGGATATCGAGACGATTGGGCGACTGCGTAAAGACGACAGGTGTAAGGGTGACCTAGAAGGGGATCGCATGATGCCTAGAAATGCCCAGGGTGAACTGCATAGCCACTAGGCCATCGCTTATGATGAGACACTAGGGATCACCGATATCCAAACGGTAAGACTTAACTTTGAGAAATTGGCGTACTCATGAAGCTTAACCCTCGGCAGCAAGATATTCTTAGGGCAACGGTACGTCACTATGTGAGCACAGCAGAGCCAGTGGGCTCTAAGTCGCTGACTGAGGGATACGATCTTCAGGTAAGCTCAGCCACGATTCGCAGCGTCATGAGCGCGCTAGAAACGTCTGGGCTGCTATATCAACCGCATACGTCTGCAGGGCGTATTCCTTCAGATTCTGGCTACCGTACCTATGTAAATGAGCTGATGACGCCGTCTAAGCCGCTGACGCGAAAGGTAAAATCGGCGCTAAATACCAAATTAGACTGGGAGCGACAGGCCATAGAGGCGCTGCTGCAGGAGTCGGCCCAAATTCTATCGCGACTAAGTGGCTACATTGCGCTGGTGACGCTACCACAAAGAGAGGCGTCCTTGATCAAACACCTTCAGCTTGTACGGGTAAGCAGTCAGCAGATTTTGCTGGTGGTGCTTGATGTCTACAACAACCATTCTATTTTGCTGCGGTTGCCCACAGCAGCAGGCGCGACAGCAGAGCACTCGGAGAATAGTCGCACGGATGAAGCTATTGACCGCGAGCTTCAGCTCTTGTCTAATTTTTTGACAGATCAGCTAAAGGGGCGATCGCTGCATGAGGCAGATTTGGACTGGGCGGCGCTTGATCAGGCGTTTCAGCGCTATGTCGGCGCTTTGCAGCAGGCGATCGCAGAGCTAGCTCGCAAGGCCAAAGCAGTTCCTACCACACAAATTCTAGTCAGCGGATTAGCCGAAGCGCTCGATCAGCCGGAATTTGCCGAACGAGAGCAGATTCGCACGATCGTACAGCTTTTGGAAGATGGTCGCGACCAGCTTTGGCCACTAATCGCCGAACCCGCATCGACAGGAGCGCTTCTGGTCAATCAGCAACGCCTCAGAATTTGGATCGGGGCAGAGAATCCGGTAGAACCCATGCGCTCCTGCGCGCTTGTAACTTCTCGCTATGGAAATGCGCCAGGACCGATGGGAAGTTTGGGTGTGTTGGGTCCCACACGGATGCTGTATGAAAACGCAGTCGCGGCAGTCGAGGCGGCGGCGAATTATCTAACTGATGCAGTTGCCGGAACGCTAGATGGGGAGGGACGCAGCGATAGCCGACTCAATCCAGAAGGTTAATCTGCATGCTCTGATCGATTGAAGTAAAAGATTGACGCTAGTTAAAAATCGAAACGGTTAGAAATCAAAACGGCTAGAAGTTGAAACGCTTAGAGCGCGAGACTAGGAGAGCAACACTAGCTGGAAATTGAGGCTACCTATAGGTCAAAATTATCAATGCTTTCTCTTTTGCGAGGGCTAGCAAGTAGGCGAGCTGCAATAGCTCCGCCAATAAAGCCGCAGAGATGACCTTCCCAAGAGATACCAGGTTGGTTGGGAAGAACGCCCCAGATAATGCCGCCGTATAGAAAGGTAACTAGAATGGAAAGTGCGATCGCGCCTATACTCCGCTCAAAATAGCCTCTTAGCAGTAGAAAACCGAAATAGCCAAAGATAACACCGCTCGCTCCAATATGGACGCCCGGTGAGCCAATCAGCCAGGTGCCAAATCCTCCTACCAAGGCAGAAATAGCCGTTACCGGAATCAAATCTCCTGACTTGCGCAGCATAATCAGCCAGCCAAGGCTCACCAGTGGAATTGTGTTTGCTAGCAGATGGGCAAAGTTGCCGTGCAAAAAGGGTGCAAAGAGAATACCCCAAAGGCCAGAGACTGTGCGAGGACGAATGCCCAAATTGTTCAGAGCACCCCCGAAGAAAATGAGATCTACAGCCTCAATTACCCACAGTATCGCCACAATAGCGAGCAGCGTTTTAATCTGTAGCTTAAAATTACCAACGATAGAGCGTTTAATTGTCATAGCAACGATTCCTTACTTCAGCCGCAGGTTATTCAATGTTTGTTGAAGATATCTTTGAAGATACACCCTGACACTTATCTATTTCGGGCAGAGTTGCTGAGCTATAGCTGCGCAAAGCGCTCGGTGCTCGGAAGATTTTCCAAAGAACTTGAGCCTGCTCCATATAGTGCTCTATATATAGTGCTCTATGTAGCTAAGCAGATGCAGCTAAGCAATCGACCAAGCGACAATGAGATTCAGCCGTACTCGCCTTACAGCAGCCCGATCAAATGTAGCGGACCGTGCCCAGTGAATATCTCGGCTAGCAGTGCCAAAAAGCCCAGCATCGCTAAGCGACCATTCCAGACCTCGGCTACTGGCGTCATCCCCCAGGCCGACTTGTCTTGAGGATAAATCCTCACTTTTTTCTCTGGCTTGACCAAATCAGAAAACTGTACTGGTGGATTGCCTAAAGCTTCTGTCACCATGTCCGCCATATCAGCGATGAATCTAGGGTAGGTATCTAGCGCAGGCACTCGGTGAAACCCTTCGATGCCCTCTTCCTCAGCGATTTCTCGATACTCAATATCGATTTCCTGTAGCGTTTCGATGTGTTCAGAGACAAAGCTAATTGGCACAACTACTAGATTGGAAACGCCTTGCTTAGCTAGCTGAGCGATCGCATCTTCGGTATAAGGCTGAAGCCACTCGATTGGGCCCACTCGGCTCTGATAGGCCAGCGTATA
This sequence comes from uncultured cyanobacterium, assembly GCA_963702855.1. GTDB lineage: Bacteria > Cyanobacteriota > Cyanobacteriia > Phormidesmidales > Phormidesmidaceae > Phormidesmis. The sequence continues at coordinate 1,889,948 of OY969765.1, read as the reverse complement.
ATCGTTCGGACGTCCTAACGCCTTCATGATCAAATCGGTGCAGTGTTCGATTTCTTTTTGATACGGATCGCCAAATTCTTCTACATAGCTCACTGGCACACCGTGAGCACTGAAAAAGATGTGCGCACTGTCTGGGTCGCTTAGCTGGTCTATTTCTGTACGAATCAAATCGGCCATAGAGTTAACATAGCCAGGCCGGGCATACCAAGACTCAATTAACGTATAGTCAATCGGCGTGAGCTTAGGATCTTCTTTCCAGATTTGCTCTAGCAGGCGAAAGCTAGAACCGCTTGTGCTAATAGAATATTGCGGATAAAGCGGTAGGACGACAAGTTTTTCAATGCCATCTCGCTTGATAGATGCGATCGCCTCTTCGGTAAACGGGTGCCAGTAGCGCATCCCCACGTATACCTCAGCGTCTTCCCCCCTTTCCTTTAAAGCTGTTTTCAGCGCAGCGCCTTGCTCTTCAGTGATGCGTCGCAGCGGCGAGCCGCCCCCTATTTGCCGGTAGTTCTCTTGCGACGTCTTCGCCCGACGACTAGAAATAAACCAGGCCAGGGGTTTTTGTAAAACAGGAAATGGAATACGAATAATCTCAGGATCAGAAAATAGATTAAACAAAAAGGGCTGGACGTCCTCCGGTTTTTCTGGCCCACCTAAATTTAGTAGTAAGACTCCCACACGGCCCATAGTGAATCGCGTACCTTTGCGCTTAATATTTTCTTACCTTTGCCTATCGTAACAACTATCGTTATGGATGAAACACTCCCTTTTGCCGAGATCTCCTCTCAATCGCGCTATTTAATCGCGCTAGGTTACATGTTCCCTCTTCCGCTTACGGCCCCCTTAGCTACCGCTTAAACAAGTCCATACCAATGTCTATCTAGTGCTGTCTGTGTAGCGCTATCCGCCTAGTGCATCACCATGCCGCCATCTACATTCATCACCTGGCCCGTGATGTATGCCGCCGCCGGGTCTGCCGCAAGGAAACGAATTAAGCCCGCAACTTCCTCGGGCTGACCATAGCGACCGAGCGGAATAAACTTGAGAATTTCTTCTGTGTTTTTTAAGTCTTCTGTCATATCTGTGGCGATGAAGCCAGGCGCGACAACATTCGCTGTCACACCGCGTGGGGCAAGTTCCTTGGCGATAGTTTTGGTAAAGCCGATGACACCTGCTTTGGCGGCGCTATAGTTTGCTTGACCAGGGTTACCCATCAGTCCAGCGACAGAAGAAATATTAATGATGCGACCAGAGCGCTGCTTGAGCATAATTTTGCTGACAGCGCGGGTGCAGAGGAAAACGCCTGTGAGGTTGAGATCGATAACGGCCTGCCAGTCTTCAGGCTTCATCCGCAGAAGTAGGGTGTCGCGGGTAATGCCCGCGTTGTTAACCAGCACGTCAATGCGGCCAAACTTATCCATAGTGCCTTTGATCAAAGCGTCCACCTCATCGGCTTTGGAGACATCAGCCTGAAGCGATATGGCCTTACCCCCCATGTCTTCAATCTGTGCTACTACCGCATCAGCCGCATCACTAGAGCGGGCATAGTTCACCACGATCTTGCCGCCCTGCTCGGCAAAGGCCAAAGCCGCTGCCTTGCCAATTCCTCTCGATGAGCCTGTAATGATGGCGACTTTTCCGTCTAGTGCTCCTGCCATAGTGGTTCCACTTCCTTAAAATGCGTGCGTTTAGCCCAATTACTGTAAGCCTTCTGGGGGAGTGGAGCAATCATTGTTTGTTGCGTAGTCTTAAATTATTACGTTGAAAGACACACTCATAGGAGTAGGCAATTAGCATAGATGAGTTGTTCATAGGTAAGTTCCAAATTCATGGCAGTCACACAAGAATTCAAGAGTTTTGATGATCTCGTTGGGAGCGCTGAGCAGCCTATCTTGGTTGATTTCTATGCCGACTGGTGTGGGCCTTGCCAAATGATGGCTAAGATTTTGGTGCAGGTGGGCGCTGAAATGAAGGGCGAAATCAAGGTGGTCAAAATCGATACTGAGCGCTATCCACAAATCGCTTCTCAGCATCAGATTCACGCGCTGCCGACGTTAGTGCTGTTTGACAAGGGCAAGTCGCTAGATCGAATTGAAGGGGTACTGACTGCCGATCAGCTGATTAGCCGGGTGCGCGGTGCTTTAGGTGGGGCAGCTTAGGCAGTAGGCTAGGACCATGGCTGCGAATAGTACACCCGAACAGTACGCACAAGCAACACAGCAGATCTAACGAGCCAGCTGGGCACTCCGTCGGGGTGCCCGAAGTGGAGTGCCTTAACCTCAATGAGACTAGTGTCTGAAAAGCCGGAACAGCCTGAGCAACCGATTCTAAACGACTGCTATTTGAAGTGTGCCTCTAATTTGCGGCTGGGTAATTCGCGGGAAGATGGTGCGCTAGCGGCGATCGCGCTCGGCAGCAATCTTGGCGACTCTAGACAGATCCTGCTCGACGCTATGACGGTGATCGATACGGTGCCGGGGGTTCGGATGATTGGGCGATCGCATCTATACAAAACCGCGCCCGTTGGCCCCCCTCAGCCTGACTACATCAACGCATGCATCACCGTTCAGACGAGTATTTCACCACGCGATCTACTCCATAGACTGCTAGCGATCGAGCAGCGATTTGGTCGCGTTCGCAAAGAGCGCTGGGGCGCGAGGTCGCTAGATTTGGATTTGCTGCTGTTTGGCGATCGCACCATCCAAGCTTCAAAGCTAAGTGTTCCTCATCCTCGCCTGCACGAGCGCCCCTTTGTCCTAGTCCCACTGATGGACGTTGCCGCCCAGTGGCCGCACCCTGTACTCAACAAAACAGTCGAACAGCTCTTTGATCAGCTTGCTGAAAAAGGTTTAGTGACAGGTGTAGAACAACTAATGAGCTACGAATCTCAGCCCGTGTAAGGCTCTGTTGTCGAAGCTGTTAACAGCTTCGCTAAATTAGTGACTGTCGAGATTACGAATATATACTCTACTTACGCTCTTTCTTGCGGGTACGAGATGTGTCGCTCTATGTCCAGCAGTTCCAAATTCCAACTTAAGAACATGCGAGTTGAGCAAGAAGCAGTAACGACTGCTGAGATAGCGTAAGGTGAACGAACGAGTTTCCCATAACAGTCCCGTCACCCGTTCAGCTAATGGCCACTGCTAGCATCAGTTTCGATAGTTTGTTATGCGAACTCAACGGTGCGATAGCCGGGCTAGACGACCCGCGCAAACCGAGTAATGCCAGTAGCTACAGCATTCGGGATACGGTTTTAGGTGCATTCGGCTGTTTTTTCATGCAGAGCGCCTCGTTTTTAGACTATCAGCGCCACCTCGATAGCCGCAACGGTCGCAATAATGCGCAGAGTTTGTTTGGGCTGGAGAAAATACCCAGCGTTGTGCAGATTCGCAATATTCTCGATCAGATAGCGGCCCAGGGCCTGTTTCAAATATTCATCAATATCTATCATGTGCTTCATCAGCAAGGCTACTTGCGAGGGTTTGAGACCCTGGGAGGGAACCTGCTCGTAGCCTTAGATGGCACTGACTACTACAGCTCCCATAACATTAGCTGCCCCTGCTGCTCAAAACGAACCTCACGCAGCGGCCAAGTCACCTACTCTCACAAAGCGATATTGCCTGTGATTGTCTCGCCTGCGCAGTCGGCGGTAATCTCCTTGCCACCTGAGATGATTACGCCTCAAGATGGCCATGCGAAGCAGGACTGTGAGCAAGCTGCCGCCAAACGATGGATAGCGTCAGCGGCAAAGATATTTGTCAATCAAGCGGTGACGCTGCTCGGAGACGACCTTTTTAGTCGTCAGCCAATGTGTGAAGCGGTCTTAGCCCAGGGTTTTAATTTTATCTTTGTGTGTTTACCCGAATCGCACCCGGCACTTTACGACTGGATAGCGTTTCAGGCGTCTCATGGCAAGGTAAAGACGATGCAGCGGCAGCAGCGCCGGGGCAAGACCGATGAAGTTTGGCAGTATCGTTATCTCAATGACGTGCCGATGCGAGCCGAGGCTCCTGCGCTATCAGTAAACTGGTGTGAGCTGACGGTAACGCGCATTTCAGATGGGAAAGTCCTCTACCGTAACAGTTGGGTGACCAACCATCACCTCACCGGGCAGCTTGTGATTGAAGTCGCTGCTGCGGGTCGCTGCCGCTGGAAAACCGAAAACGAAAATCACAATGTGTTGAAAACCAAGGGCTATCATCTCGAACATAACTTTGGGCATGGCAAGCAGCATCTATCTGCCTTTTTGTTGACCCTAAACCTATTAGCCTTTTTGTTTCATACTGTCCTTCATCTAGCTGATGAGCGCTATCAGCAGATTCGACAGATTCGCGGTACCCGCCAAGGCTTTTTTCAGGATATCCTGGCGCTCACCAACTACTTGTGGTTTGAGAGTTGGACGGCCTTGCTGGATTTCATGCTAGATCAGTCGAAATCAACCAAACCCATTCGTAGCAATACTTCTTGACGCGTCACTGGCTCATGGACGAGACATGACTCGTGTCGTTTCACAATGTCCGTATCTTGGAATTTGGAATTGCTGCTCTATGTCATCGCGGGAGTTCAACTCTATGGACTGATGTGACGCCGATAGGGCTTGGTTTCTCAGGCGTTTTTGTCTATTTCAATTTGTTTGATGCCAAGTTCTTAGATATTGCTCCTATCTCGTACAAGACAGTTTTTCTTAACACCACAGATGCTGTCATCCTGCTAGATATCCAGCGCCGCGTTGTTGACTTAAACCCGGCAGCGCTGCTCGAAAGTCCTCAACGTACTGATACGTCTACGGCTATCGGTCAGTCCTTTGGTCATGTATTTCCTCACTATTATCGGTTGATGGAACAGTCTGATATCTCACAGATGGGCGAGCTGACAGCCATCATAAGCTTGCCTGGACGGTAGTGCGCTTAGGAGGTGATGAGTTTGCAGCGTTGTTGTGTGACGCAGATGAGAAGATAGCTAGGGAGGTACGAACTCGCCTTTCGAGATGGCTTGAGCGAGAGGCCGTACTGATGGGTCACCGATTAATCCTAAGTGCTAGTATCGGCACAGCCTACTATCCCACTGATGGCACAACGCTGCCGATACTGCTACGACAGGCGGACAAGAATATGTATCACGAGAAGCAACAGAGGAAAGAAGAAAAATAACGACGTAACTTATCTAATATCCGGCAGCTGATGCCTTTTGGACTCTTATAGAGACGCGATTTAATCAATCTCTAGCAATTTATCTAGCAACTTTAAATCGTAGATATGGTTCTCCCATGAAGGGCGACGAGGTTAACGGGTTTCCTCGTCTAAACCGTAGACCTAAGCTGCAGATAAAAGATGTCTCAAAGCTGTATAAGATGATGCCACGTATTTATTATTCAGCTTTGAACTATTATGACGTTTGGGCAAGAACCACCAGAACTTATTAAGCACCGCCTATTCTATGAGGGACGAAAATTCAACTTTGAAGTCTCACGGTTTCGCCTGCCCAATCAGTCCGTTGGAGACTGGGAGTGGATTCGTCACCCGGGGGGCTCGATGGCTGTACCGATTACGACAGAAGGGCAGTTTGTCCTCGTTCGCCAGTATCGATTCGCTATGCAAGGTCGGCTGTTGGAGTTTCCTGCTGGAACGGTGGAAGTGGGAGAAGCGCCGCTCGCGACTATTCAGCGAGAGATAGAAGAAGAAACAGGTTACCGGGCGGGCAAGTGGCAGACGCTTGGACAGTTTCCCAATGCACCGGGCTACTCGGATGAGATTATCTACGCTTACCTCGCGACAGAATTAGAGAAACTGCCGGAAGGACCGACGCTAGAAGAAGACGAAGATCTTGAGGTCGTACTGATGAACGCCGATGAGCTAGAGCGGGCAATCTTGAATGGTGTGCCGATGGATGCTAAGACCATCGCAGCGTTTTATATGGCAAAGGCAAACCTATCATAGTCGTTATAGCAGCGAGAAACGACGACCTTAGCTGAAGTGTGACGGGTTCCTTTGCAAGAGAGGTCACGAGTCGTTCTAACCGCTATCCCTAGGGCAGAAGATCGCTATACTAAGGCCCGATATGTTCTTGATAAGTATTAAGACAAAGGTAGGACTATGGCGGATGAGTTAGTGCTGTTTTGGCATCGTCGGGATTTGCGAATTCGAGATAATTTGGGGCTGGCGGCGGCGCGCGATCGCACCCCGAAAGTCATCGGTGTTTTCTGCCTAGATCCTGGCATCCTAGACGGCAATGACATTGCACCGGCCCGCGTGTCCTACATGATTGGCTCCTTGTCAGAACTTCAGAAGAGCTATAAATCAGTCGGCAGTGAGCTGCTGATTCTGCAGGGTGACCCATCTAGCGCTATTCCTAAACTCGCCAGTGCCTTAGAGGTCAAGGCTGTGTATTGGAACCGCGACGTAGAGCCCTACGCACGCGATCGCGATACCAAAGTCGCCCAGGCCCTCAAAGACAAAGGTATCGAACGCTCTACACAATATTGGGACCAGCTGCTACACCCACCCGACGAGCTAAAGACAGGGGCTGGCGATCCTTACAAGGTCTACACCCCTTTCTGGCGCAAATGGATCCAGCAGAGCAAGCAGCCTCCCGTTCCAGCGCTAGCTGACGCGATAGGGCTAAGCCCTCGTGAGAAAGCATCGGCAAACGACGCTGGCAATATCGAACTGCCGACGGCTGAAGCCTTAGGATACAAGTGGGAAAATGGTTTTTTATTAGAGCCAGGAGAAAAGGCAGCGTTAGAGCAGCTAGAAACGTTTTGTGATGATAAAAGAGCGATCGCTACCTACGGCGAACAGCGCGACTATCCGGCTATTTCAGGGACTTCACACCTTAGCGCCGCTCTAAAGTTCGGCACTTTGGGCATCCGCAGCGCCTGGGAAGCTGCTGATAGTGCCTATGGCCGGGCTCGCAGCGATGAAACCCACCAAAATATCCGTACCTGGCAGCAGGAGATTGCCTGGCGCGAGTTTTATCAGGGTGTCATGTACCATTTTCCTCAGCTAGCAGAAGGCCCCTATCGTGAACCGCTCAAAGACTTTCCTTGGGACAATGATGAAGCCCTATTCGAGGCCTGGTGCGAAGGCCGAACCGGCTATCCGATTGTCGATGCGGCTATGCGCCAGCTAAATCAATCTGGGTGGATGCACAATCGCTGTCGGATGATTGTTGCTAGCTTCCTCACCAAAGATCTGATTATTGACTGGCGTTGGGGTGAGAAATACTTCATGCAACATCTGTTTGATGGCGACTTGTCTTCTAATAATGGTGGCTGGCAGTGGAGCGCCTCTAGCGGTATGGATCCAAAGCCGCTGCGCATTTTCAATCCGGCTAGTCAGGCCAAGAAATACGATCCAGATGCCGAATATATTCGCGAATGGCTTCCCGAAATTCGTCATTTAGATACTGCAATGCTAGTGAGTGGTGACATTCCAGAGCAGGCCCTAGAGGGAACAGATTATCCGGCTAAAGTTGTTGACCATAAAGAACAACAAGCTATCTTTAAGGAACGCTACAAAGCTCAAAAGTAGACGCTCAGTAGACGCTCAAAAGTTGCTATTGGCAGCGGTTTTCTCTCTAAATGATCTGACAATAATTTGATAGCAACAGTTTGGTGAAAGATCCCATCGCAGATCGTGTTAGAGCAGCGGTACCTTCTCACTGTTAGATATTTTAGATTAGATATTTTAGATTAGTAGATATCTTACTCATGGTTCGCTGAAAGATAGTTGAGAAAGTCAAATAGATGCCGCGATAATGAGGTCAAGTACATCAGGGCATAGCGGCTATGGCAGAGCTTATCGGGAACGAACGGGTCGATGATATTCCATTGCTATTGAATCAGATGAAACGACTAAATCTGAGCGGGCTGGTAGACGAGCATTTTGCGGGGCATGGGAACTGGCAAGGCTTGAGTGTGGGCAAGGTGCTGACGGGCTGGCTGTCTTATCTACTCTCGCAAGGAGACCATCGCCTCAATCAGGTGGAAGCCTGGGCGGCGGGACTGAGCAGCACTTTGCAGCATAGTTTAGCGCCAACTGTGCGGAGTCTGGACTTCAGTGATGACCGCTTGGAGCGCGTCCTAGACCGATTGAGCGATGACCCGCAGTGGGACGCATTTGAAGGCGCGTTGAACTGTCATACAGTACGGGTGTATGACTTGAAGGTATCGTGTGTCCGTCTGGACACCACGACCAGTAGTGGCTACAGGCCAGTCGAAGGCGAGGGCTTATTTCAATTTGGCCACAGCAAAGACTATCGGCCCGACCTCCCGCAAGTGAAGATATCGCAAGCGGCCTTAGATCCATTAGGGATGCCGGTGAGCACCACAATAGTGAGTGGCAATCAAGCAGACGACCCGTTGTACATACCCGAGATCAAGAAAGTCCAACAGAGTCTGGCGACAAGCGGGTTGACCTACGTCGGCGATAGTAAGATGGCCGCGCTAGAGACAAGGCGCTATATCTCCCAAAGCCAGAACTACTACCTGTGCCCGCTGCCAGAGAAGCAAGTCTCCAAAGCCGACCTAGCCGAGTTACTCGCACCTGTTTTCCGAGGCGAGGAGACGCTTACACCCGTTGCCGCGCCCGAGCAAAACAGTCGTGACGCTAAGGCAACCACGGAACCACCCGCCGAACCTGAGTTGATAGCGGAGGGGTTTACCTTCACGATGCCGCAATCGGTTGAGGTGATGGCAACGCCGTTCACCTGGCGCGAACAGTGGCTGGTGGTGCATTCGTTCAAGTACGCCAGACGACAGCAACAAGGGTTGGACAACCGCATCCAAAAAGCCACCGAGGCACTGAACCAACTGAACCTGACGGGTCGTGGCCACAAACGACTCTCGCCTGAGGAAACCGAGGCTGCCGCTCACCGAATTCTTCAGCGCTATCGCCTCAAAGACCTGATTCAAGTCGCCTACGAGACCAAGGCTGAAACGACGCACAAACGCGCCTACCGCGACCAGCCAGCTAGGACTATCACCGAAACCACCGTCACGGTGAAACCGACATTGAACGATGACGCTTATCAACACTGCTCGCAGCTAATGGGCTGGCGAGTCTACGTGAGCAACGACCTTGAGTTGTCACTTGAAGAGGCCGTCTACGGCTACCGCAATGAGTACCTCATTGAACAAGGCTTTGGCCGATACAAGGGCAAAGCACTCGGGCTGCGGCCTATCTATTTGGCTTCTGACGAGCGGGTCAAGGGATTGATTCGGCTGTTGAGTTTGGGCTTGCGAATCCTTTGCCTGCTCGAATTCTCCGTGCGCACTCAATTACAGGCACAACAACAGGAACTGCCTGGGCTCTATGCGGGTAATTCCAAACGCGCTACACAACAGCCCACCGCTGAGCTACTGCTCAAAGCCTTTCGCGGCATTACCCTCACGGTTATGGATATTGACCAAGTTAGACAACGCTTTCTCTCACCCCTCTCAGAGCTACAACAGCGCATACTACAGTTATTAGACACCCTTGATGAAATCTATCTCTCGCTGACTGGCTAATTGTTGCGAACTCCCTTTTTTATCCGCGAACCTTGAGATCTTAGATTAGATATTTTAGATTAGTAGATATCTTAGATTAGATATTTTAGATATTACTTCATTCTAAAGAGCGCAGTCGGTTTTTCTGTGCCCTAGCTCGCGCCGCCAAATAGTATGCTAAGCAATGTTATTGATGCGATAGAGACGGCTGCAGCGTCGCGGCTAAGACTGACAACCGCTACCAAAGACGATCAGGCGATCATCACAATTCAAGACAATAGCTCAAGCATGTGCGAAGAAGTGCGATCGCAAATTTTCAATCTTTTCTTACTACCAAACCTATCGCGCAGGGCGCAAGCATAGGCCTTTTCATCAGCTACAAAATTGTGACAGAACGGTCATAGTTACAAAATTGTGACAGAACGTCAAAGTGGTTCCCTGCGGGCGGTCTCTTCTCCTGCTGAAAGAATCACGTTTGCGACCAAAACTCCGCTACGTTAGCCCGATAGTCAAGCCCAACAGTCATCTCCGCTATCGACCGACACCGTTCATTGAAGTGCACTCAAGCGCAGTTAGCCGCTTCTACCCCTCCTCCTACCTTGACCGCCCTGGCTCCTTAACCTGCCGGTAACCCATCGGTCTTGGCGGATCTGTCCTATCAAATGGGCTGCTCTAGTAAGCCCTGACCATTAGTAACCCTTGTGCCAATGATAAACCTGGAATAACCGGCGATTTTTCAGTAGCCGCAAACTGATATTTGTTCAACGTGGCAAAAAGAGCAAACTCCAGCAAATCATCAGCTTTCTTCAAGATCGTCAGGAACTAAGACGAAATCTGCTGAATATAGAAATATATCTGGTGCCGTTCTCCGCTGCTGATATAGCAGATGTCTTAGTGCATTAGGACATTTGCAGGTTAAGTTGCTTTGTTTGCTAGCAGCCGCAGCCTGCAAACGTGTCTTAAGCAACTGGGCGAAAGCTGTAGCAGAAAACAAACTATCTACCCTGACAACTCTATGTCCTAACAACTCTATGTCCTAACAACTCTATACAGATACGGTCTATCTATCACCTGTCTGTTGTCGTTTGTTTGCCTAACGCGCATCTGCTCTCTGTTTTGCTTTATGACCCCACCGGCTGGGAACACTAACCACCAAAGGGGTGAGCCTCGCCGATTTTCACCTGTCCTGCTACCTCGCACCATCATGAAAGCTACATCCGACTCTGTCGAACAACGGACTTCACCTGTGCCATTTTCTGGCAGCGTCGAAACGATGTTAGAACCTTCTGATACCGACCTGTTAGGGGTTAGCGCTGATGATGTACAAGCCGACGTGCATATCGAGGGCTTAGATTCTGAGGCGCACGCGAGTCCACACGCCAAACGCACGACTGATCTTGTGAGGCTCTATCTGCAAGAAATTGGCCGCGTCAGTCTGCTAGAGCGAGACGAAGAGGTCGCAGAAGCTCAGCTCGTACAGCATCATATGGCGCTTCTGAAAAAACGGGACGAAGCTGCCGCTGCCAAACAAGACAGCCCACTAGCGGTCTATGTACACCTGCTCAACACGCAGGATCAGCTCAAGGCACAGCTCGGCCACAGGCCTTCTTTGGAACGCTGGGCAAAAACGGCAGGCATCGAAGCGGCCGTGCTCAAGCCAACTTTGGTTGAAGGAAAGCGGCTGTGGGCGGAGATAGCAGGCATCAGCGTAGAAGCGCTAGTCAAAGGCCAGAAAGAAGGCGTGCGAGCCAAAGAGCACATGATTAAGGCGAACTTGCGCCTAGTGGTGTCGGTTGCCAAAAAATATCAAAACCGTGGACTAGAGCTGCTAGACCTGATTCAAGAAGGTACGTTGGGCCTAGAGCGGGCCGTCGAAAAGTTCGATCCAACCAAGGGCTATCGCTTTAGCACCTATGCCTACTGGTGGATTCGTCAGGGCATTACGAGAGCGATCGCAACCCAAAGCCGCACTATCCGCCTTCCGGTTCACATCACCGAAAAGCTCAACAAAATCAAGAAAGCCCAGCGCAAAATATCTCAGACCCAGGGCCATACCGCCAAAGTGGACGATATTGCCAAAGAGCTAGACATGACCGTTGCTCAGGTGCGTGAAGTCCTATTAAAGGTGCCTCGCGCGGTCTCCTTAGATACTAAAATCGGTAAAGACCGTGACACTGAGCTTGGCGACCTGCTAGAAGCCGAAGACATCTCGCCCGAAGATCGGCTGATGCGTGAGTCTCTAAAGCGAGACTTACAGCAGCTGCTGACCGACCTGACCGATCGAGAGCAAGAGGTCATCACGCTACGCTTTGGCTTAGGCGACGGTGTCCCCTACTCTCTAGCAGAAATTGGCCGCACGCTGGATCTTTCACGTGAGCGGGTCCGTCAGATTGAATCCAAAGCGCTGCAAAAACTCCGTCAGCCAAAGCGTCGCAACCGAGTCCGCGACTATCTAGAGTCGTTAGATTAGGGTCTGATACTAGATCTGCTGCTCATTAAGAATCTCTATGCGGCTTTCGGGAATTGCCCGAGAGGTCACAGGCACCCTGCCTGTGCGCATACAGATCCAGGCATGACGCAGCAGTAGGCCCGCATCGCCACTTCGCGGGTCGTCAAGAAAATAGCTGTGGCCTAAGCGGTCATATCTGTTATTGAAATCATCACAGTCGATGGCGTATACGTTCTTGGGTACTTTCTCCATGCGTTCGGGGCCCGTATGGCCTAGCCGCCGCGAGGCAGAGGCACTGCTGACGTTAGCCACTTTGCTTGCTCTCAGCGCCAAGTCATCAGCGGCAAAATACACCACGACATTGCGACTCATTGGGGGAATCACGCCGCCTGCTTTGCCCGGCTCTAGCGTTTCGTTGACAACATCAGCCGCCGCCATAAACACGTTGCGAAATAGCAGCGTCAGACCGCTTTGAGGATAGTACTTAGCCGAAAGCTGTAGGGCCTCACGCACAACTCGGTTGCCCATAGAAAACGATAGAATATTCACCCGTTTGAGACAGGGATTCTCTAAGGTGCTGTTCTCCTCGCGCCATTCTAGGAACTTTTGCAGCAGACGCATGTAGGCTAGACCGCTAGCATCAGCCGCTTTCTGGTCATCGTAGTAGTCTCTGACTTTACCGAAGTCGTTGTCGCAGGGCCAGATCAGGGGAGTCACGACAACTTTGGGACTGTCACTATACTCGCGCTTGCCAGTCTGCTGCATCGCATCAAGTAGGACTTGCAGCCTCTCGGCTTGTGCGAAGGCTTGCTCGGGCAGGGTAGAAAAGCCGTGTACGAAAAAGAGAAGCTGGTCTGCCTGTAGTCTTTTGAGTTGATCGAAGAAGTTAGCGCTGCCGATTTCGGTGTAGTCAGAAGGGCCGCTACGGCTGCAGCAATAAAAAGACTGCTCGGCCTGATTGTTGTCTAAGACAAAGTCTATAGGGCGCGAAAGACGAAAGTCTGAACCCTCGGTGGGTAAAGGGGTGAGACCTTGCTCTAATACGCGGTTGGTTACAAACAGCATAGGCAGAATTCACGTTTCCTATAGCAGGCTATCGAGCGTTACCGCAAACAGCGCTGAGATTGCGGTAATCCCTAATCCGACAAGGGGATTTTGTCCTTGGTTGACCGCAAAGGAGGTAATGACGCCTGCGCCTAATGCTGCGATAACCAACGAAGCTACCCAGTCTTTACGGATTTTGTTATGCATAGATTGCTTTTCCCTCTAACGGACAATTCCAGCGATTGCTTTATCACGCTATCATCCGGGTGTAGCTGGCATAGCGCGATCGCCCTTGATGTGTAACGAACCGTTTTAATGAGATAGCTTTCTTAATAGCGCTCTCATTTTCTTAGTGCTATCTACCTTAATGCTATCTACTGTCGAAGCGTCATCCTCGAAACGCCATCTTCGGAACGTCATCTTCAGAACGCCACTTCCGAAACGGTAAAAGCTTACCGGATCTAAGAGGGTTTGGGAGAACGCAGGCAAAGCCCGGTGCTTCAGCACGGGGATGTAGTTCGCGAGTCTCCCAGGTGAGTGCTAGCGAACAATCAATCTTTACAGAAACCAACCCACCCTTTACGCTCATCGTGCTAGCGTAAGAACATGTTGATTCTAGAGTATAAGGTCAAGGCAAAGCCTCAACAGTTTGCCGCAATAGACGAAGCTATCAGGACTGGGCAGTTTGTTCAGAACAAGGCTTTGCGTTTGTGGATGGATGTTAAGGGCACGTCCAAATATGACTTGAGCAAGCTGTGCAAACAGCTAGCAAAAGAGTTTGACTTTGCCAATGAACTCAACAGCATGGCTAGGCAGGCCAGCGCTGAACGTGCATGGTTTGCTATTAGCCGCTTCTACGAAAACTGCAAGCAAGGCGTTAAGCCTGTTGGTATTCCAAAGTTCAAGCAGTTTGCTCGCTCAGTCGAGTACAAAACGTCTGGCTGGAAACTGACAGCGCCTAAGGATCGAGGATTAAATAGTTGATTCAATTTGAGGAGGGTTAGCCAGGGCGGTGTAATTCCATTTTGGCAAAACGTCATCAAACACAATGCGAATGCTGGCTTTGAGTTCATCAGTCGCTTTCTTCCCGGTTTCATAGACTCGGTCAAGGACGGTTGTAAAAACGCTCAATCCGGTTGCCGTTGTCGCCGTAGCCATCAAGTCTTTGACGGTCTCAACCGTATCGAAAATCACCCCCTGCGTCGCTCGCGTCAGATGTGGAAACAATCGATGTTCATAAGCCTGCGGCACGCTTCGCGAACGGATTGTACTTAGAGGTGTAGGGCGGATAGTGAGCGACCCGAATGTCTAATCCCAGCTCAATCGCCAAGTCCTGTAGCGCTGCTTTGAACAGATAAGAGCGCGAACTATTGCTACCCCCACCATCACAGGTCAACAGCAATGAGGTGGCCGTTGGGTACTGCTGCCGCCCGTACGTTTGCCACCAGTAGCGCAGGGAATCAATCGCAAACTCATGCGTGTCACGAGAGGTGCCAATCTGAACATAGCCAACGTTCTCGGTGAGGTCATACAGTCCGTGCGGAACCGCTTTGCCCGTTGATAGAGAAGGCCAATCATGGTCGTAGACTTCTATGGGCGCTTGTGTGTAGGCGTGTCCGGCTCGATACAGTGGCCCGATTAACTCCTTTTTTTGGTATCCATGCTGATCACAGGCTCACCTGCCGATTGGTAGCTATCGACCAGTTTGTGTATTTTCTCAAACTGTTGATTGCGGTTAGGGTTGCTACCGGTTGACTTACGCTTGAGCGCCTGACGCCGTCGGAACTGATGATTATCGAGGAGTTGGTCCACCACCGTCACGCTGATGCTGATTGCTTCTTCGTCTGCTAATCGGTCGGCTATTTGCTGACGGGTCAAGTGCGTCCATTTAATCGACTCATCCATCGGTGAACCTGCCGTGTGACGCTCAACGACTCGCAAAAAGGCCGCATCGAGTCCTGCAATCGTGTCAAAAGCACTTTTACGACCGCCGCCAGGTGAGCGCTGTCGCGCTTCTCTCATTGCCTCAGGATCCGATAACTCGGCGATTCCCAACCGAATACTCCCACGCACACAGCCCAGGACTCGATGGATATAGCTGATGCCCCCATAACCTATTTTGACCGCTTCGATTGCGGCATAGCGGCGACGGTCTTTCTCGCTTAACGACTCATAGTAGCGCTGCATCTGCTCTTCTATTGCGCAGGAGTAAGCGCGGACGGTTTTCATCGTTTGAGCCGAAATAACTGGGTTTCCTCATTATCAGACATATTGACTCTTTTGTTTAATCCTCGATCCTAAGTCGATTGCTGACGCAGGTTGGTATCAGTTCAGAACGTGGCTAGAGCGCTACGGCGATATATTTGACCGGGTAACCGTTGCGGTGAATCCTGCCTATACGTCGCAAGCATGTTCTAGCTGCGGAACGATAGTGAAGAAGTCTCTCTCTACCAGAACTCACGCCTGCAAGTGTGGCTGTGTGCTAGATAGAGATGAGAATGCAGCTATCAATATTTTGAACAAAGGACTCGGTACGACGGGGCACGTCGGAACCGCCTTGCTAGACAAGGAAAACGCCCTGTGAGATACGACCTCTTTGGGTTTGGCGGTAACGTTGGATCTGAAAGTTATGTCCCTGACCAGGGAATCCCCGCGCCTTCAGGCCGCGGAGTAGTCAATCAGATGCTCCTATTCGCGGCCCTATTGGCGGGCTGTGTTCCCGTCTTTGACCCAGCCTTCTTGCCCGCTGCTGAGCTGAATTTTGAGCCAACCATTCTCTTCGCTCAAGACAATCACGCTCGCTTCATAGCCTACGCCGCCAATGTTTGTGTACTCCGTACCAGGACCGGAGCGCACAATAAGGCCCACGGGTTGAGTGACATAGGCTGTATAGCTGCCTGCTGGAGCAGCCTCTGGCTCTGGTTCTAAGTCCGGTTCCGATTCTGTCACCGCAGCAACCTCTGGCTGGGCTGAGTCCTCTTCCGCCTGGGGTGCCACGGCAGCCGGACGATCTTCTGGTAAGTCATTGTCGTAAATGGGTCGCTCTGGAGGCTCCGCGCTACGAGCCATAAAGTAGCGGACCATCGCAGCGCCTGCCAAACTTATGATTAGCATCGCCAAAATGATGCCAAGAACAAATTTGCTAAGACCTAGAAAGAAGTTTTTCATCACCATATCGGAAGAAGGATGACTATAGAAAGATGACTGTAGCTAATGGATATAGCTATAGAAGGATAGCTATATTTAGTAGCCTTTCGGATAGAGGCTGTGTCAAAGAAACATCTTAAAAGATGCCAGAGCCATATGGTTATAGCGTGAAGCGGGCGATCGGTAAAGGCTAGCTCTCATCTTGACGCTGTTGCTCGATTCTATCCGTAAGTGGCGTTTGCCGAGAGGCTAGGCGAGCCCGTCCGGCAGCAGCCCACTCTTGTAAGGCCTCTATCTGCTGCTGCGCGGTGCGAGCAAGCGGGATAATTTGACTAACCGCTTCTAAAATATCGTCGCTGGTGAAGTCGCGGTTCTGACTAAAGCCAATATGCATAGCTTCGATGATAGACTGCTCTATTTCTGCGCCGGAAAAATCTGGGGTTTCGTAGGCTAAGCGGCCAAGATCGTAGCTTGCTAGATTGTGTGGACGCAGGCGCGCTAGGTGGACAGAGAAGATAGCCCGGCGCTCTTCTTGGCTAGGGAGCCCGACAAAAAAGATCTCGTCGAAGCGGCCTCGGCGAAGCATTTCGGGGGGTAGAGACTGGATGTTATTGGCAGTGGCTACGACGAAGACAGGAGAGGATTTTTCGGCTAGCCAGGTGACGAATGTGCCAAAAACGCGGCTGGTAGTTCCAGAATCTCCTCGACCGTCGAATCCGGCAAAGGCTTTGTCGATTTCGTCGATCCAGAGAATGCAGGGGGCAAGGGCTTCGGCGAGCTGAATCATTTGGCGAGTACGCGATTCGGATTCACCCACTAGGCCGCCAAACAGCCTGCCGACGTCTAGACGTAACAGCGGCAGGTGCCAGTGATGCGCGATCGCTTTTGCACTCAATGACTTCCCCGTTCCTTGAATGCCCACTAGCATCAGCCCGCGAGGATGGGGCAATCCGTATTGCCTTGCGCGCTGTGAGAACGCGCCTCCTCGTTTGATCAGCCAGTCTTTGAGGCTGTCAAGTCCGCCAATATCCGAAATCTTCTCACTGGCAGGATAGAACTCTAGTATCTGAGTTTGACGAATTGTCTGCCTTTTTTCTTCTAGAATCAAATCAATGTCTTCTGGCTCAAAAGTGCCGTGAGCAGCGATACCTCTAGCTAGCACCCGGCGAATACGCTCTAGCGCTAAGCCCTGGCAAGAGCGCACTAGTTCGTCGGTATCACGTGGAGATAAAGCGCTTTTGCTAGCGCCAAGCAGCCGCTCGACTTCGACGCGAATTTCGCTGGTGCTAGGTAGGGGAAATTCTAAAATGGTGATACTGCTGCTTAGCTCTTCTGGAACGGTGAGCTGAGCAGAAAGAATGACGATATTTTTAGGCTGCGCTTTGAGCAGTTTTAGCAGGTTGCGCAGTTTGCGAGAGATTGCGATGTCGTCTAGAAAGCGGTGATAGTCTCGCAGGACAAAGATAGCGGCGGCTGAAGCAGGTAGTTTCTCAATCAGTTCTAGGGCCTGCAGCGGGTTGCGACGGCCAAAGCCTTTGTCGTTGGGGTTGCCCTGGTAGCCGTCAACGTAGTCCCACGTATAGACGGCCCGGCTACCGCCAATCTCTTGGGCGCAAAGAGCGATCGCAGCTTCGGCTCGTTCTTCTTCACGGGTAGGAATGTAGATGAGTGGATAGCGCGATCGCACTAGTAAACTCAACTCTTCACGAAAGCTCATAGCAGCGCCCCCTCATAAAACATCGAACAAAACAGCAGTATGCTCACTTAACCTCTAGCACATAGAACCTTTAGCACATAGAACCAAACTGAGCACTGCCATAAATCATAAGCTTTTAACCCGCACAAAAAAACGACCAAGCGTGTTATCGAACTGCGATAACACGCTTGGTCGTTTGATTGACTCAGATAGAATCGTTAGCCTGATTAATTTCGTTGGCTAACTTCGTTAGCTAACCTCAAGACAGCCGCTGGCTATTTAGCCCTATCATGTGGCTGCCTCATGTGACTGCGTTACACAAAGGCACCGTTTGACAACTGTTGAACCTGATTAGCACTCAGCGCATCGTTGTAGATTTGCAGCTCGTCTACGCCCCCTGCCAAACCAGTGCTGTTCTGTTTGCCAAACGTACCATCTGCAAATCGCGTACTGCCGCTGGTGTTGCCTAGAGCAATGCGATCATCATGCTGCCATAGCTGGGTGCCCTGCTGAGATCCTACCTTCTTTCCATCTAGATAGGCCGTTAGGGCGTTGGGCTTAAGCGTCTTGTCCCCATCCAAGACTAGTGCGACATGGTGCCACTTATTATCCTGAATCTTATTAGTTTCGATCCAGTCACCCTCAGCATGTTTGCCGACACCGTTCCACGCGCCTACAAACAGAGAATCATCTTCTAGATACATATTCAGGCCGCCCGTACGACCGCCTTCTTCGTAGATCACCTGCTTCTTATCAATAGATGCGTCATCTGCTTTGAACCACATCGAGACTGTTCTTTCAGGATGAGTACCCAAGTTGATATCTCGAGAGTTATTGATGCCCACAAAGCTGTTCTTACCATTAAGGCTAACAGCTTTGTCGAACTTTCCATCGATCCAACTCGCGTTTTTCAGCTGGCCATTGTTCTTTTTACCAGCAGTAGAGGTATCTACTGACATCTTACCGCTGCCTTCATCGAAGCTAAGACGAGCAACTGGTGCAAGCTCGCTAGGAAATTTTGGCGCGGCTGTTGTCGCGATAGGCTTTGGCGATGACTTCGGTAATGGGCTAGGTAGTGATGGATTGGGTAGTGTTGGATCGGGTGATGGGCTCAAAATGTTGCTATCCGAATCCGGCGTATTGCTAGCGGCGTTTCCTTTGCCTGTTAAAGAAAGATTGTCGACAGCAACAAAGTCTTTAGGATCTTTGATTTTCTCTGCGTTCACCTGAAACAACAGATAGTCGTAACCTTTACCTAGATTGACATCAGTAGAAATTGTCTTCCAGTCAAAGAGACCACCGTTTTGCTTGTCGAAAGTCTTTGTAGCAAGCTTGGTTTGCTCCATTGGCAGCGTACCTACTTGGTAAGGCCCTGTCGTTTGGTGAGAGATATTGTCAAACTGACCATTCACGCCCCAAAAGTTTACCGTTACTTTGTTAGCGTCAAAGGAATTTTTCCCTGCATCTAAGTTCTTCAGATCAAAGCTTAGGGTTTGCTGACCGCGATGAACTTTTTCGTTGTGAACAACTTGACCAATATAATTAGTGCTATCGCCGGGAACCGAGATTTTGCCAGCGCCGCCTGTGACTTTGACTCCTTTACTTGCAAACCAGCCTTGATCTGCCCACTGCGAGTTGTCGTTACCTGGAATTTGGAGCTTGGTGCTTGAAAAATCTCCGTTCTTAAAGGCATTGACATAGCTTGCAGGCTTTACATTCAAAGTCTGCTTAGTGCTAGTTGTCTTTCCCTGACTGTCCCATACGGTCAACGTGACATTTTTGTTCCCAGAGTTATCAAACGCATGGGTAATTTCGCGGCCAAACCGGTCAATGCTACCGTTGCCATCCAAGTCCCAGCCATAAGCAGCGATTCCTTGACTACCTAGCTTTTTCACGTTGGGATTGCCACCCTTCAGCGGATCGGCATCTTGAGAGGCACTCGCATCCAAGTCAAAGGCAAGTCCGCCCACTGCTTTCGCGCTAAACCCTGCGGTAGGCGCTTTGTTCCCAGACTTATCGTCAAACTTGTTGTTCTTCAGCTTCATATAGGCTGCAAAGTCATTCAGGCCACCTTGCACGGATGGCACACCGGCCTCGCCTAAGTTGTAGGTATTGCCCGAGAAATTGCTGTTGCTGATAGTAGGTGCAATAAACTCTTTCTCGGTATTAGGAGGAGCAATGTCTGCGCCTAATTCAAATCCAGCAACTTCAAGATTGTCGAAAACAGAACCATAGCTCTCTTGGTTAACCAGTATTCCCGCGCCGACGGCCTTACGTATACCCACTTCGTTGCCCAGTACAATCCCGTCTTTAAGATCGACGTTGGAACTGTATTGCACAGATGCACCTCTGAAGCGGTTGCCCCACAGCTTGAAGTCTTTGATGAGCGATCGCCCCTGGTGGGCGGTCTCAGGCTCATTTGTGTTGAAAGCTAGCTCGCCATCGAAGTTAGTGTTGTGTGCCCAAACGCGTAGACCTACCGCGGCGTTGTAGCTTTCAAATCCTTCGACGGTCGCCATTGGCACGTCTCGAATATCGACTTCCTTCTGATCGGCAGGAAAAAGCTTTTTAAGTTCTGGCGGTAGCTTACTAATGTCTAGTGTGGTTGCATCCCGATAGTGGCTGCTATTAAGCGCGCTGCCAAATAGCGTGAGTCCCGAGCTGTTGGAGCTAATGGCTTTGTTGTTTTTGTTCTTAATAAGAGCGGCACCCTGTGTCCAAAAGCCATCCCCTTCTACACCAAAGTCAAAGCGACGGTCACGGCTCTCACGCTGATTATTGAACGCTGTTAGGGGCATTCCGGTAGTTTTGATCGCCATGTTGTTGGTCCACGAGCCGATCTCGTTGCCAGATTCAGCTGCGATACCCGCACCGACAGTATCAAAGACAACGTTATCCTCTAGGTTCGCAAAGCTATCGTGCTGAACGATGCCCCAGCCAGGACTACCTTCTACTGCGTTGCCTTTAATGAGCGCTGCCTGGCCGTTGATATCATCTGCGCCAGTACGGTGCACGTGTAGCGAATAGCGGCCCCTTGGGTTGTTGCCGTTACCTTTAGAACCATCGACGTTTTTACCTGGATCGTCTACTATTTTTGATTTGTCGGAGCGGCCTAGGTCATAGAAGCCGGCATTAAGCACCTTTACGTCGGGGTTGTGCATCAACATCACGTGGGCACGTCGATTGATCGGCACATTTTTGCCATTCTCGGTTTCAAAGGTGACGTTACGCGTGATGTTTCCGGCGTACAGCGTCAGATCTTTCGCGGCGTTACCAAGGTTGCTGCGGATGTGGTCGAAACGCAAGACGTTCTGATTGCCCGACTTGATGTTCTCATTGACAAAACGAACTTCTTTACCCTGAATACCGGTAATCGTCAGCACTTCATCTTGGAACCTAGAGTTGTCGCCATCGTTACCTCGAGAGTCATAGCGAGTGCCCCCTAACACGATGCGATCGCCTACTTGCCAGCCATTTGGCGTGTCTTTAAACTTCAAGACACTTGATCCTTTAGTGACATCACCAGCGAGCGCTAGCTGATCGGCTTTGTCTGCACCGTGGATATTAACAGCACCATGGCTGACAAGTCCCTTAGTAAGCTGATCTGGGTCCCACTTAGAGTCAAGGCCGCTGTCACTAGTAAAGATGATTCGGGCTCGCTTATTGGCCGCAACCGATTTCCCCTGCGCGCCAATATCCAACTTCCCAGTAGCGGCGTTGAGAATTGTTTTAACCTTTAGCTGGGTATCTTGAGCTGTTGCAAACTTAAGATTTCCTTCGATAGCAACAGTCTCGATTCGAGCATCGCCGATCTGATCGTAAGTAACAACAGTTCCTTGCTTGATCAAAACTTTGTCTTTGTCTGCTGGTACACGACCATCACTCCAAGTTTTAGGATCAGACCAGGCGCCGCTTTTAATGGCTGTATGAGTGAACTGGGTACTGTCGATTAGCTTCTGAACAGGATCTTTGCCCATTTGGTGAGCACCACTGTTGGAATTGCCCATTGACTTGTTCTTCATGTGAAAGATTCTCCTGATAGGCGCGTCAATTAGCGCAATGAGTGCGCTGACGCATTGTTTTTTGGTCTATTCTTCGTTGATCTGTATAAATCCGTGCAGTGTCTACAGCCGCTGAAAACCAGTCTTTTCAATCCACTCGTAATTTTCTATAGGTGCACACTCAGCTTCTGGTGCACTATAGAAAATTGAATCAGAGAATTGAACCGCAGGAAAAACTACCCTTTAAAGAGCTGTAGTGATGTTTATCTACAACACTTCGAAAAGTAAATTGCGAGTAAAACTAGCTGATAGAAAGCTGGGCTAACAAGCTGACGACAGCTCTAAGCCTAAACAACTTTAATCCTAGGCAACTCCAGGCAACTCTTAGCTCGGACAACTTTAAAGCTCAGTAGGGCAAGCTAAGTGTGGTAAGCAAGTGAGGAGACCTTTGTGAGAAGGCTGCTGACAGAACTGGTTCATGTATGTGGAAGTAGATGAAACGTTCAACGTAACGCCTTAGATAATGACGGGTTTGGAGATGCAATCAATCCGTGACGATGATCAATCCGTGACAACGCTCAATCTATGACGATAATCGAGCGGGTGTGTTGTGACTTTACTTGAACTGCTACCATTCAAACCTTGATTAGAGTTTATGTCAACTTTACAGTTGTTGTCTCAGCGAGCCCTTTTTATGGCTCTCTCAAAAACCGTCCGGGAACGTCTGTGGCAAGAACAGCAGCGAGCTTCGCTGTTCTTTGCTCGGCAGAAGCGTGATATGCAACATCTTTTAAAGGCGTTTCACTCAAACAGCGTAAGCTTATTTGAAGGGTCCAAGACCGTTTCTGTTCAAAGACTATAGAGGTTCTAAGGTTAGAAGTCGAAAGAAATTTTCTGAGATCTAAAAAGATAACCGGCCTATCCACTATCAATAATTAGAGAATTGTGCGATTGGAGTGATAAGAAAAAAGAATAGAAAGTCTCCTTTTTTGGTCCGGATATCGAAAATCAATTGATTTTGCTAGGACTCAACTGAAATTAACGGCTTTGTTTTTGGCAGAGCTGGTAGGGCAATTGCGCGATCGCTCTTTGAAAAGGTGCCGGGTTCTTTAGCCCGCGCGACAGAATCAGCGCTCCTTGAATGGTGATTAGCGCGTCTTCGGCTCTCTGCCGCGCAATGACTGCAGGCAAACCCGATTCTATAAGAACAGTGGCGATTCCTTCTAAAAGTGCCTGCAGTCGCTGTCTTACCGGCTCGTGAAAAACTCCCTGGGCCACTCCGGTTGTTAGTGTTGCTATCAGACAGGGCTGCTCACCTTGCGCGTACAGATAGCTGAGATGATTGCACATGCGTTGCAGCCGGTCTATTGCCTCACCTTCCGAGCGCAGCGCTGCCAACACATTTTCTTCAAACCATTGCTGCGAGTAAACCAGCGTCGCTTGCAACATTTCTGTTTTTCCACCCGGAAAGTGATGATACAGACTCGCTTTGCCCAGTTGAGTTGCCTGAGCAATTTTACTGAGGCTTACGCCGTCGTATCCGTATTGTCGAAAGAGATGGAACAGAATGGGGAGGAGAGTTTCTTTGGCCATAAGGCAAAAGTGGCTATAGGTTGACTACAGGTTTGCTGTGACAGTCAGTGCATTGACACTATACCGAACGATCGGTTTAATGAAGACAGAGCGTTTAATTTCCTTCAAAAAATTGGTTTATGCTAAAGCTCTATGGCCATCCACTATCCGGTAACGCCTACAAAGTAAAGCTGCTGCTAGCTTTTCTCGATCTGGACTATGAAAACATTGACGTTGCCCTAGAAAGAGGCGAGCATCAGCAGCCGCCCTTTTTGGCGTTAAATCCTTTTGCTCAAGTACCTGTGCTGGTCGATGGCGACACGGTTTTGGCGGATGCTCAGGCAATTTTGGTGTATTTGGCTCGGCAGTATGGTGCAGAAAACGCTGACAAGTGGCTACCTTTAGAGCCGCTACCTTTGGCAACTGTCATGCGCTGGCTATCTACGACGGTGGGCGAAGTTCGCCAGGGACCAGAATTTGCTAGACTCTACCACCTATTCAAGGTGTCAAAAATAGATATTAACCAAACGGCTAAGAAATCAACGTTTATCTTGCAGCAGCTAGAGCAACATCTTAATCAGCGAGAGTGGCTAGCGTGCGATCGCCTCACAATTGCAGATATTGCTGTTTTTCCCTACGTAGCGCTTTCACGCGACGGCCAGATACCTTTGGAAGTCTATCCTTGGGTGATGAACTGGATTGAGCGTATCAAGCAGCAGCCAGGCTTTGTGAGTATGCCTGGAATCTAGCTCGGTGCTAATGAAGCGGTCGCGGTGCTTTTGCATAGCGCTATTCAGAGAGCTGCTGCTTCAGGCTTGAGAGTGCTGCCCAGCGATGATCAATTTCCTGCGGAGGTGGGTTGTTCTTAATTTCAATCCCTTTACAGTCCTCACTACAAATTTGCTTTTGAGGAATAGCTAGACACATCTGTTCATAGACCCACTCGTTGGGATCGAAGTATCCGTTGGGCGCTAAAGACTCAACTAAATCCTCTAGCTCTACTTCTTTTTCTAAGAGCGAATCGTCTTGAATGGGCTCCTCTAGCCAAATAATTTCGGAGGCGTCTACCTGCACTCTTGTGTTGTAGCTTTGTAAGCAGCGATCGCACTCTAGGGTCATAATCGCCCTGGCTTGCGCCTTAACTTCTAAGAAGGTGCCTCGATGGGCAACGGTTAGCTCACCTTTAACAGGTGTTAGCGTGTCTAACTGAGGTAGATGTTCGGCAAAATCAAGGGCGAGCGTTTTACTGGGCGCATTGAGGATCTGCGGAATGTGAATAGCTCTCATCGTCTTTTGTAATCGTTTTTGACCGTTACTTTGAGCGTCACTCTAACTGTTACTCTTCCGAATCGTCGGTAGCAGAGTCAACAGCATCGGAGACCGTTAGCTTGACAACTAGATGCCGATCTGGCTCGCGACCGCGGCTAAACGTCTCAATGTCGTTATACTCACCGAGCAGTCCATGAACCTGTCTACGCTCGGCGGAGGAAAGTCCTTTGATTTCGTGCTCAGCCTTGCTGTTGTTCAGAACTTCAGCAGCAGCTTCTTCTGCCAGCGTTTTTAGCTCTAGCTGACGCTGTCTTCGATAGCCATTAATTTCGATGGTATATGACTGCTGCTCATCGGCTTCTAAGCTCATATTGAGAATAGTATTGGCCAAATACTGCATAGCGTCTAAGGCGGCGCCGCGATCGCCTATCAACATCGCTATTTCTTCTTCTGAGAGAGAGTCTGTCTCAATAGTTAGCCAGTAGCTGTCATCGCCTAGATCTCCGGTAGTTTGTGCGCCGCTGACACTAGCTTCTAAGCTCTGCAACTTCAGCAACTTTTCTAACCAGCTAATGCTTTTTTCCATCTTCTTCGCCTGTGTTCGCTCTACCGTATCTCGCTGTCAGTATCCTGCTGTTAGTACCTACCAACCAGTTACTTAGCCGATCTTACAGCTATAGGAAGCGCATTTTTGTGAAACATCCAGATTATTCATCAGAGCGCGCTGCACGATTACTTCGCGATCACAGCTTTTAAGCCTAGCTTTTTCCGGGCTATTTTTGATATGGCGAATGTTCTGGTGCCTTAGCACATTCGCAGGCTGAGTCGCTTTGGTCGCTATTGGCCGTAGCCTACAAGCATATCCTCAGTAACCGGGTGAAAGCTATCGTCCTGTACTGATCGAAGTGCTGATAAAAGTTATGTAAAAAAGTCCATTCATCAGCAGACAAATGGACCCTATGTTTGACTATTTAGTTGCTTGGCTGCTCATAGCATTGGCGCATCCTTAGCAGCGTCTTCATCAACTCAAACGTCTAGCAGGCTTCTTTTTACTTAGATGACTTTTTCTTAGCCCGCTTTTTCGACGACTTAGCAGCGTTCGTTTTGGGCTCAGCCGACTTCATTGGCTTGCCATTAGAACCTTTGTCAGTAACTTCAGCTTTGGCTGCTCGCTTACCAGGTTCAAAAGCAAGCTTCTCTCGACCGTCACCGTTGCTGCCCGCAGCTTTAACCTGCGCGTCGACAATCTTTTGCAGGTTCTCGGGCAGTGGTTCCCTCGACAAAATGAACGACTGCGCCGTCTGGAAGACATTGGCAATCACCATGTACATCAGTACTCCCGCTGGCAAGGGAAAGAAGAGGAACATTCCAGAGAAGATGATTGGGGTGAACTTTGCGATCGCCTGCTGCTGATCGTTCTGACCGTCAGGGCTAGCGGCATTACCCGAATTAGTCACCTGCTGAGAGACATAGAGGCTAAGACCAAAAAAGACAATCATGCCTAAGATATCCCAATGGATCTCCCCATTGTCGCCAGTTACGCCAATGCGACCTAGCTTCTCAATAAACAGGAATCCTTTGTCAGCGGCAAGACCCGGTATCTTTGCTTGAATTGTGACATCGCCAGGAGCCAGCGCCTTGATTGTACCGTCAGGCTGAACTGCCACTAGGTCTTCGCCCTTAGTAATTTCCCACTCAGGGGTAATGTCTACGCCTTCCTCTCTGTATTCCTCTCTCAGCTCGTCTAGAGACTTATTATCAACCGAGCGCAGCTCAATTTGCGTTGTGTTTCCAACCGCTAGCTTGCTACCTGTAGGTACCACCGCACCCACTTGAAAGTGCTCACCATCGGCAACAAACACGTTGCTAGGCTTAGTCAACAAAGGCGCTTGCTCTACCTGCTCAATTGCCTCTTGAGGTACTAGCTTCAGATTTACCGGCAGATTAATGTCGGCAAACGGTGAGCCTCTAAGTGTTGCAAACAGCGCAAACAGAATAGGCATCTGCAGCACTACCGGAAAGCAGCCTGCTAGCGGATTACCGAAATCCGAATAAATTTCTTTGATCTCTGCCTGCTGCTTAACTGGATCGTCTTTATAGCGTTCCTTTACTTCGGCCATGCGCTTTTGCATGATCGGGTTAGCGACCTTCATTTTGCGCATGTTGCGAATAGATCCGGCGTTAAGCGGATACAGCGCAAAGCGAATAACTAAAGTGAGGGCGACAATTGCCAGCCCATAGCTAGGCACAATTCCATAGAAAAAATCTAGGATTGGCAGCATTACGTTGTTTGAAAGAAAGCCGATACCGAAGTCCATGCGCGCTCTTAGTTGTTAAGGCTATTAAGTTTAATTTATCTGAATGTCGACGGGGTTGGCGGTGCGTCACATGCCAATTTCTGAGAATTGTAGGCGGTAAAGACATTTGAGCGCGGCTGTTTTTCGGTTAACCGTACTCTTTTCCCTGCGCTGCAATTAAAGCCCCTTAGCTCTCCCCTAGCTCATTTTTATCTCGACTGTCCAATCCCAATTATGTTTAGACAAAGGTCGCCGCTAGGATGCGCCAACCGCGCCGCTAGCAACTTTGGCGCTAGGTGAAATCTTGTCTGTAATGTAGTCATACACGTCTCTAAAGTTGGGAACTGCTCGCAGTTCGATCCGGCTACCATCTTTTAACGTTAAAACCATATCGCCCCACAGGCCTAGACCTCTAGGAACGGTGACAACTTTAGCAACTTCGCTGTAGATAATATCTGTGCGATCTCGTCCCATCCAGCCACCAATCACCGAGATTCGTTTGCTCGTGATCCGATAGCGCAGCCAAATTGCTCGCACAACTGCCCCCACCGTCAGCGGGATACAAATAATTGTAAAGGCTAGCCCAATATTGAAGATCAGCTCGCCAATATGAGGGCCACCCTCGTAATATACGTCTTCTTTAACAGCCATGGAGATACCTCGGACTTTATTATCGTGCTATTACAGCTAATTTTTGTAACAGATATTCTAATTCTCGCAAAAATTCGTCAAAACCGCACTCGACTGCTGGCTGCCTGACGATAATGACAATTTGCCAATAGGGTGCGATCGCCAAAAAGTGCTCTCGGATAATCGCCCTGATCTGCCGCTTGATCCGATTTCTAACCACCGCGCGCTTGTGCACCTTACGGCTAATCGAGATCCCAAATTGAGGTCCCTGTGCTGTGTCCTGTTCAAAGTCCTGCTTTGGCCGAATCTCTGAACGTAGCAAAAGCGCAGATGGAGGACCACCTACGCTTTTGGGTTGCTTCTGGGTGAGCTCAGTCGCCTGGGGCTTAGTCGAACTAACAGTGGATATAGCCGCTTTAAAGGCTTTTGCTCTAAAGGCTCTAACCGCTAGGTGCTGAGTCGCTGCCCGCTTGCCCTTTCGATAGACCTTGGAAAAATCACGAGAAGAGCGCAATCGATTTTGCTGAGGAAGCGCCACAGTGACCGTGCTATATCCAATATGCGAACGAATTAACGAACTGAATGAAGCTAAACGAGACGCTTAGCTAACAGATAAGCGCGAACGGCCCTTGTTGCGACGGGCCTTAATCACGTTCTGACCATTTTTTGTCCGCATTCTGGCTCTAAAGCCAGAAACACGCTTACGTTTTCTAGAAGTTCCACCAAGGGTGCGCTTTGTCATGGGTTCGTTTCTCCTGCTGCTACGGCCTTTTAGTTGCTTTGGCTCATTACTTTTGCAGCCCTAATATCGTGAGATACCCCTAGTGCTTGTTTAGCACATGTTAGGAGAGGCTGATCTGCACCTGTTTTTGCCATTGGTGACCAACTTGCCTTCGCGAGTATTAGCTACGTGGCTACAAACAAGCACAGACTCTACAGTCTACCGGCTTATTCCTTCCTATGCAACCACTTTATGCAACTACTTTTCAAGACGTACCGGCTTCCTTTCGCTATTCCTCTTTGCTACTATAGCCGTCCTACGTGATTTGTGAAAAAGAGCCGTACATATTCATTTTAGGGAAGTCGAATAGGGCTAAGTCGAGGAACTGCTCGAATAGAAACTTGATGCCTTTGAATGACGGTTGTAGTCCGGCTAGCCGTCGCATCCCGTTCTTGGCTTGTAGCCATACGTCTTCAATCGGGTTCTGTCTCGGGTCGTTAGGCGCGAACTGAACGCAGTGAATCGGCCACTGCTCCTCCGCTAAGCCTGCGTTCACCTCGGCGAGAAAGTCACGGATCTCATGCGAGCGATGATAGCTCGCGCCATCCCACAGCAGCAGCAATCTCTGTTGTGGAAACTGGGCTTGTAAGAACTTGAGATAAGCCAACGTATTGGTTGTGTTGCCCGCATCATACGCTTCAATCAGCACGCGCTTGCTCAGTAGGTCTAACGCACCGTAGTAGGTCTGTCGTTCGCGTTCGTTCACCATTGGTACGTTCACTCGCTGACCTCGGGTGCCCCAAACATAGCCTTCTAGGTCACCGGCCATCAGGTGACATTCGTCCATGAACAACACGCGCAGTTGTCCGCACGCTATGTCAGCTTGGTAGCGTACCAAGAGGCGTTGGATGTCGGCTTTTTTGCCGCCACCGCCTCAGCATCGCCCTTCGGGTTTACCTTGCTGGTCTTCTTCCAACTGATGCCTGCCGCGTCAAACAAATCGTAGTAGCTTTGTTTGGACGCATAAGTGACATCGTACTCAGCCGCTAGATGGTATTCCAGCTCACCGAGCGTCCAGATACTTTTCTGCTTTAGCCATGTCAGCACGGATGCTTTTTCATCCGGCGTTAAGTAGCCCTTACTGCCTTTATGTTTGGGTTCAAAGCCTGGAAGTCCCCCGGCCTCGTACAGTTGCTTCCACTCGTGTATCGCCCCAAGCGAGACGTCGAGAATACTCACGACTGATTCATAGCTGTGCCCTTGATAGAGCAGCTTGACCGCCAGCGCTTTCTTCACCTGACGACTGTCTCTTTGCTGGCGGATAAAGCCTTTGAGTGCTTCTACTTGAGCCGACTTATCAACCGCAACAGACTGACCCATAGCATCTCGACTCATGAACGAAAGT
The DNA here is from genome assembly GCA_963702855.1 of uncultured cyanobacterium. Classification (GTDB taxonomy): domain Bacteria; phylum Cyanobacteriota; class Cyanobacteriia; order Phormidesmidales; family Phormidesmidaceae; genus Phormidesmis. The sequence continues at coordinate 1,860,227 of OY969765.1, read as the reverse complement.
CTGTTAATCCTAGCTCGAAAATCGAGCGCACAGCTAGTCCATTTAGGGACTTATTCTTTTCACTTATGATGGCGGACGGCTATAGTGACTGCTAGTCTACTGCTACTAATGGTCCACCTAATAGTCCACTACTGCCGGTGGTTCTCTTCTGCTACTAGTAGCTCCCAGGTGCCCAAATACCTAGGCAGAATATCGCCGCGAGCCTCAACCTGTAAGTTGAAACGATGCATGCCGAAGCGATTAGGATTACGAATGCCCGACATCTCGACTAAAAAGCTTGTATCAGCGGGAATATCTTCTGCCAGGTAGATCTCTAACTGGCTAGACTCTGGGCTCCAAACGATTTCTTCTACTGGAATTTCGCGTCCGCCAGTGCCACGACCGCGGCGCACTTTGATCTGGTTGACGTCAAAAGAGCCACTGCGATTGGTAAAGGCTTCTGGATAGCTGATGCGCAGCGTAGAAGCGGCTGTTTCCATACGAGTGCCAGGTACCCGCAAGAAGTAGTGAGCGCGAGTACTCCGAGGCTCATTATTCATAAGCGTGTAGGGTAGCCGAAATTCGGAATCAACACCCCCGAAAAGGGTGAGGCCTTGGTTGGTCTGGGCAATGCTAGGCTGAGTGGGCAAAACCGATAGCGTTGTAGCAACAGCCGCACCAGAAAGGGCTAATCCAGCCAACAACCGAAACATAGAACGCTTAGCAGACATTCGCAACGACTCCTGAAACAATAAAGGTAGCGAGATAAGGTGGGACAGCAAGAATCAAATGGCAATCGATGACTCAGCAGCGATTGGCTAGCAAAGTCATAGATCGCAATTAGCTGAAGTAGCAAATCTCAATTAGCTGCTTTTCTTATATTACGTCTAACACCGTTAGTGAAGCGTGAACTTCTTTTGGTGGACGGTTTCTGAATTGAATGCCAGAATCGGGCGATGGCTCGGCTGCTAGGATGGCCAGTTATGTAGTCTCACAAATTGTATAGTCTCGCAAAGTCCTTCAAAAACTTTTGCGAACAGAGGTCAATCTTTGTGATCGCGGCGATCTTAACTAATTTCTCCTCTGTCAAGGTTTAAACTGCCTTGTTCAAATTTAGGAGATGCCATGACCCTGGCAATTGATAAGGACGTTTCGCAAGCGAATTCGTCAGATTCTAAGACGGTTAAGAAGATTGGCGTACCCAAAGAAATCGCTGACGGAGAAAGGCGGGTAGCGGCGACCCCTGACACAGTCAAAAAGCTGCAAAAGCTAGGATTTGACGTGATTGTCGAGCATACCGCTGGTGAAGCCGCTAGCTTTAGCGATGACGCCTACCGAGAGGTCGGTTGTGACATTGTGTATGCCGCGACCGATCTGTGGGCGCAGGCGGATGTAATTATCAAGGTGCAGCCGCCGCAAGAACATCCTAACGGACTGCACGAGGCAGATATGCTAAGTGCCGATCAGTCGTTGATTAGTTTTATTTGGCCCGCACAAAATCAACCACTAGTGGACCGATTATCCAACCGGCAAGCCACGGTGCTAGCGATGGATGCGATTCCTCGAATCAGTCGGGCACAGAAAATGGATGCGCTCAGCTCGATGGCCAACATTGCGGGCTACAGGGCTGTGATTGAGGCGGCAAATCAGTTCGGTCGTTTCTTTACAGGGCAAATTACGGCTGCAGGTAAGGTCCCCCCGGCGAAGGTGCTGGTAATTGGGGCGGGCGTTGCTGGACTGGCGGCGATTGGTGCAGCCAAGAGCTTAGGCGCGATTGTGCGCGCGTTTGACACGCGGCCAGTCGTAAAAGAGCAGGTAGAGAGTCTGGGCGCTGAATTCTTAGAGCTGACCTTTGAAGAAGACGGTACGGGATCTGGTGGCTATGCCAAGACAATGAGCTCAGAGTTTATTGCGGCGGAGATGGCGCTATTCGCTGAACAGGCGCGAGATGTTGACATTATCATTACAACGGCTCTAATTCCGGGTAAGCGAGCGCCGCTGCTAGTGACCCAAGAAACCGCAGAGAGTATGAAAGCGGGATCGGTGATTGTGGATATGGCGGCTGAGCAGGGTGGTAACTGCGCGGTGACGAAACCGGGTGAGGTGTATGTGCACAACGGTGTGACGATTGTAGGCATTACCGATTTTCCTAGCCGGATGGCGAGTCAGGCAAGTCAGCTATATGGCACGAACTTATACCACTTGCTCAGCGATATGGGCGGCGCTGACGACTACAAAGTTGACTTTGAAGACGAGGCGGTGCGAGGAGCGCTTATCACTCATGCAGGTGAGGTGACTTGGCCTGCACCAAAGCCTGAGAGGCCACCGGCACCAGCAGCTACTGTAAAAAGCGCGATCGCCCCTCAGCTAGCCATCGAGGAAAAAGCCAGTGCTGCTTGGGTTCAGTGGGTAGGCATCGCGGCGCTAGCTTCTGGCCTGGTTGCGGTTGGGCTTACCGCTCCCCCGTCTTTTCTCTCTCACTTTACGGTGTTTGTTTTAGCTTGCTTTGTCGGCTGGCAGGTGATTTGGAATGTTAGCCCTTCACTGCATACGCCGCTAATGAGTGTGACTAATGCAATTAGCGGCATCATCATCATTGGCGGTCTGTTGCAGCTATCGGGTGAGTGGTCAACGACGACGGTATTAGGTGCGATCGCAATCCTTGTTGGCACTATCAATATCTCAGGTGGCTTTTTGGTGACCCAGCGAATGCTCAAGATGTTTCGTAAGTGATCTGTCATAAAAGACAGGCACACAGAACACTGGCATCGGAGATTGCTACAAAAAGAATAAGGAATTAATTAATGTCAAATAATTTAGTGACAGTCGCATACATTGCGGCGATCGTACTGTTTGTTCTGAGTTTGGGCGGACTGTCGAATCAGGAGACGGCCAAACGTGGTAATTTCTACGGTATGGCCGGAATGGCGCTAGCGATTGGCGCGACTGCCTCTGGCGCAGGGGTGACCAACTATACGGCGCTAGTTGCTGTAATCGTGCCCGGTGTAGTCATTGGTGCCTTTTTGGCCTCTCGAGTAGAGATGACCGAGATGCCCGAACTGGTGGCAGTGCTGCACAGCTTTGTGGGCCTAGCAGCCGTGCTAGTTGGCATTGGTAACTATCTACAGCCAGAGTCTGGACTGGTGGGCGCAGAAGAAACCATCCACATGATTGAAATCTATGTAGGTGTGTTTATTGGCGCGGTGACCTTTACCGGGTCGGTCATTGCTTTTGGCAAGCTGAAGGCAATCATCAGTAGCAAGCCGCTGACGCTGCCTGGACGCCATCTGCTGAATATAGGGCTGCTTGTCGGTACGGTAGCCCTAGGGTTCGTGTTTATGGAAAGCGCTGGGAGTGCTGGGCTACCGGCGCTGCTAGGTATGTGTGCGCTAGCAGGACTATTAGGTATGCACTTGGTTGCCGCGATTGGCGGTGCAGACATGCCAGTTGTGATTTCTATGCTAAACAGCTATTCGGGCTGGGCAGCAGCGGCAGCGGGATTTATGCTCTCGAATGACCTGCTGATTGTTACCGGGGCGCTAGTAGGCAGCAGCGGTGCGATCTTGAGCATCATTATGTGTCAGGCGATGAACCGCTCTTTTGTGAGTGTGATTCTAGGCGGCTTTGGTCAGGGTGCTGTGGCTGCTAGTGGCAGCAGCGCGCCAGGCGGTGAGGCAACGGCAACGACAGTAGAAGAGACGGTGGAGCTGCTAAATGATGCGAGCAGTGTGATCATTACGCCAGGGTATGGCATGGCTGTGGCGCAGGCGCAGCACGCAGTGGCCGATATTACGAAGATATTGCGCGATCGCGGCACGAAAGTTCGCTTTGGCATTCACCCAGTTGCAGGCCGCTTGCCTGGTCATATGAACGTGCTACTAGCCGAAGCCAATGTCCCGTACGACATTGTTCTAGAGATGGATGAAATCAACGAGGACTTTTCAGAAACAGATGTCGTTCTAGTCATTGGTGCAAACGATACTGTGAACCCTAGCGCGCTAGACGATCCGGCAAGTCCGATTGCCGGAATGCCGGTTTTGGAGGTGTGGGATGCCGCGAGTGTGGTGGTGATGAAGCGTAGTCTATCTGTAGGCTATGCAGGTGTAGACAATCCACTGTTCTACAAAGACAATACGCAAATGCTGTTTGGCGATGCCAAGGCTAACGTATCGGCTATTCTGGCAGAGATGCAGAAGACGGCAAAAGTACCTACGCTAGCGAGTCGATAGCACCGGGTCGATAGCGATCTATCGCACTGTCAGCTAAGTGACGTGCCAGCGTCAATTTACAAGAAAGCTATCGCTCACTTCGGGCGGTAGCTTTCGTAGTTAGTGAGGCCTTTTGAAGATATAAAAAGACTTTGGCTATTCTGCGTTCTCCATCTCTGACAGCTCTTTTTCAGAAAAAGATTCTCCGATGCTTTCTGGCAACAGGTCATTCAGTGAGCTCTCTCGCTCGTAGCTGTTTTCAGCCGTTGCTTTGCTATTTGGATTGTCTTCGTTGTTTTCAATCGCCTGCTCAACCAGCGGCCGTATTCCTTCACCATAGTGTTCAATGGTTTTTTCGCCGCGAGCTTTGTCCATCTCGTAGTCTACGCTGTAGGCGATAAGGGTCTGATTGAGTGCGATCACACTCACGCCTTCAGAACTATCAACAGAGTGGCCAGCAACCGATAAGATTGCGTGGTCCCCTCCTGCCGAAATGGCTCCAGCGAAAATCGCCAGGCTTATCCCAAAAGTAATCAAAAGACTCGCTGAGAGCTTTGCGATTCGGCGATAGCGTGAGCTCAGATCTACTGTTCGCGTCATGTGTTTCTATCCCTCTATATCGATAATGGTGGTTTCAAACACTAGCACGGCGATGCTAACAATCAATAGAGCCAATAGAGGCAATAGAGCCAATAAAAAACTCCCCAGAGAAGCTATGTTCTTTGGGGAGTTTTTAATTTAATCTACTTTGTCAGTCAGCTATCAAGACCTAGACAGCAGCAGCAGTCTTCACTTTTGCATCTAGTTCGCCAGCAGCGTACTTAGCGGCAAAGACTTCGACGCCAACTTGCTTGATCTTAGAAGCGTTTCCGGCTGCGCCGAATGCTTCGTATCGATCTGTACAAACTTGCTTCATGTACTTGATAGAAGGCTTGAGGAAGTGACGAGGATCAAAGTTCTTCGGATCAGCTGTTGCCGCTTCGCGAATAGCTGCGGTAATAGCCAAGCGGTTATCCGTATCGATGTTCACTTTGCGAACGCCGTTCTTGATACCTTTCTGAATTTCTTCAACAGGTACACCGTAGGTTTCAGGAATGGCACCGCCGTGGGCGTTGATCATCTCTAGCCACTTTTGGGGTACAGAAGAAGACCCGTGCATAACTAGGTGCGTGTTGGGCAGACGCTTGTGAATTTCTGCAATCCTGTCAATTGCCAAGATTTCACCGGTCGGCTTACGCGTAAACTTGTAAGCGCCGTGGCTAGTTCCAATTGCAACAGCAAGCGCGTCCACCTGAGTTGCTTCTACAAACTGAGCCGCTTCTTCTGGATCAGTTAGCAGCTGATCTTTGTCTAGTTTGCCTTCAAAGCCATGGCCGTCTTCTGCTTCACCCTGACCGGTTTCGAGTGAACCAAGGCAGCCCAGTTCGCCTTCCACACTCGCTCCGATAGCATGAGCAACTTTTACCACTTCACGAGTGACATTGACGTTGTACTCAAAGCTTGCAGGTGTTTTGGCATCTTCTTCTAAAGAGCCATCCATCATGACGCTAGTAAAGCCGTTGCGAATTGCCGAGTAGCAAGTCGCAGGACCATTACCGTGGTCCTGGTGCATAACGATAGGAATATGAGGATAAGTCTCGGCAGCGGCCATCACTAGGTGGCGCAAGAAGTTCTCACCTGCATACTTTCGCGCACCACGAGAAGCCTGCAAAATAACTGGGCTGTCAGTCTCGTTGGCAGCCTCCATGATTGCTAGAATCTGCTCTAAGTTGTTGACGTTAAACGCCGGAATCCCGTAACCGTTTTCGGCTGCGTGATCAAGCATCAGCCTCATAGGTACAAGCGCCATTCCATATCCTCCTAATATTTTCTGCCAGATGGCCCACCTACGCGCTGTGCTGAAGTGTTACCTAAAGTTGCGATAGGTGTAGGTTCTTATCAATTTAATAGTAAGTCAAAACATTGACCTGTGGCGATTTGTTTTGACCAAGCGCGGCTTTGGCTAGTGCCGAACAAAGGCGTAGCTGTCGAGCTGAGCCGCACGGGATAAAGGCTATGCCGTTGCTAATGACAGCGCTTTCTGTTTTTCTTTTGTCGTAGGTATTAATGCTGGCTGATGGTGCCAGTTGATTGACGCTAATCAACCGATGTCGGTCAACTAATGTTTGCCCACAGATAGTTCACTTTTGACTGACTAGTTAAGCAGGCTCGGTGACAATGCCGTGAGTAGTGAAGGGGGCGATATATAGCTGTAGATCGGTATCGTTGATCTGCTGACGCACGCTTTGCCAGATAGCATCGGCCTGTGGGCGAGTTGAGGTTAGCGTGAAGACGGTGGGCCCAGAGCCGGACATTAGGGTACCAAGAGCGCTATTGTCTTTGGCTGCTGTAGTCATGACTGCTTTGAGCCGGCTTACCTTCGGATGGGCGGGCAGTACGACTTTTTCGAGGTCGTTGTGCAGACAAGTCCCAATTTTAACGACGTTGCTAGCGGCGATCGCTTCGATCATTTTGCCTGAATGAACGTGATCGCGCTTCTCTGCGGTGCTAGAGCGATCGCTTATGTCCAAATAGGTCTGCTCGAACTGCTGTCGGTAGGTTTTGTAGGCCCAAGGCGTAGAAACTGACAGGCTGTTGTACTTACCCAGCACGGCAAACAGCTTAGGACTTTTTCGCAGCACGTCTACTTCTTCACCCCGTCCAGTAGCGATCGCACACCCACCCGCCAAGCAAAACGGCACATCCGATCCTAGCTCTGCGCCTAGCTCCTGCAGGCCAGTGCGAGTAAGCCCTAACTGCCACAAAACGTCTAGCCCAAACAGCGTTGCTGCGGCATTGGCCGAGCCGCCTGCGAGCCCTGCTCCCACAGGAATTTTTTTGTCGATGGTAATTTCCACGCCGCCCTGCTGGTTGGTGCGGTTAGGAAAGCGCCTTTGCAGCAAGGCTACAGCTTTGTAGGCTAGGTTGGTTTGGTCGGTGGGAACCTGAGGATGGTCGCAGTTAATGCGAATAGTTGGGGTGTTTAGCGGCTTTAGCGTAACTCGATCGGCAAGCGCCACGCTTTGCATCACCATAACTAGCTCGTGAAAGCCATCCGGGCGACTGCCGATGACTTCTAAATACAGATTGATCTTGGCATTCGCGAGCAGAGTTAGCATGTTCAAGTTTTCTCTTCTACGGTCTTCTCTTCAAGTTTTCTCTGTGTCTGCTCCGATGGCGTCGCTAAGTGCTACCCATTCAGCAACACCTAGACCTTCGGCTCGAATTTGAGGATTGATCGAGAGGCTTTCTAGAATAGCGGTAAGGGTCTCTCTATCGAGCACGCCTTGCAGATTGTTGCGCAGCATTTTGCGCTTTTGGGAGAAGCCAAGTTTGACAAGCTGGCTGAGCTGCGCGGGATCTTTGGCGGGTGTGGGACAAGGCCGGGGCCGCAGGCGGATGACCGCGGAGTCTACTTTGGGAGCTGGGTGAAAGGCTTCAGGCGGAACGGCGCAGATTTCTTCGCAGTCGGCTAGGTATTGAGCGCGGATGGTGAGCGCGCCGTTGGCTTTGGTGCCAGGAATAGCGCAGAGGCGATCGCTAATTTCTTTTTGCACTAGCAATACGATGCTTTCAAAAGGATGGGAACTAGGCGATCGCACCGTTCCTAGCAGCTTTTCTAAAATAGGGGCAGTGATGTAGTAAGGAATATTGGCAATGACCTTGTTTGGTCTAGCTAGCTCGAAGTCGATGAGCGCCTGGTCAAAATTTAGCTGAAGAAAGTCAGACTCGATCAGGCGAAACTGGCCGGACGCCACAGCAGCAATGAAGCGATCGCTAAGCTGAAGGCAAAGATCTCGGTCAATTTCGACCGCTAGCACATTAGCCGCCGTGGCTATCAGTCGCTGGGTCAGAACGCCTTGGCCTGGACCAATTTCTAGGACGCGATCACCGTCTGCTAGCTCGCCAGCGCTAATAATTTGATTGAGGATGCGATCACTTTTAAGCCAATGCTGGCCGAATCGCTTTCGGGCTCTATGACTAGCTCTAGGCGCAGCTTTTTGCGTATTGTTTTGGGCCACGGCGTTGAGCATCTCAAGGAAAACGACTTAACTTAATTGAAGAATAAATGCGAAGGATCGCCAGCGACCCAATGGCATTCTACTTTAAAGGGAAGAAAGAAGATAAGTGAAAGCAGAATTACGCTATGGCACAGCCTACAGAACAACCCACCCCCGATGATAACGACAGCGCTAACCCCGTAGCCATCGCATCAGACGACACCTCAGCAATGTCATCAGCAACGCCACTACGCTGCTTTACGGGCGCTTTAGCAGCCGCAACGTTCTCGCTACTGGCCTATCGATTGACGCTCTCTGTAGCCACTAGCTTTGCTAATAAGCCCATTGTCTCGGATAATCCGGTTGCGGTGAATATTTCGACAGCGGTGCGAACGCTGGTGATGGGAATGGTAGCGCTAGGGGCCGGAGTGTTTGGCGTAGCGGCACTAGGGCTAACGGCGCTAGGGATTCAGCTTCTGTTTAAGCGCAAGTCTAAGGCGGAAACCAAGTAAGGTATCCTGGCGTGGACTAACCCATTTGAATTATTAACAGGCAATCGTCACAGGTCACTCCGGTTACGGGTTATTACGGTCAACAGATACTAGCAAACAGCATTCGATGGCACAGATTTTTATCTCGGCAGGGCACGGCGGTATTGAAAACGGCGTTCGTGATATGGGCGCACGGGTCGCAGGGACCACAGAAGCGCAGGAGATGATCGCCTTGCGGGACTTGGTGGTGCCAGAGCTGCGATCGCGTGGCTACGATGTGCTTTCGGTCCCTGACGATCTGAGCTTGCTGCAAAGCATTGCCTGGATTAATGCCCGCGCCAAAGCTGGCGCTGTGGCTATCGAGATTCATGCCGAATCGTTCTCAAACCAGGCCACTCGGGGCGCGACCGTTTACCACATCTACAATAATCGCGATCGCCGTGACCAGGCCGAGCTCATTCTACTTTCTTTGCTAAAAGAAGTTCCCGAGCTTCCTAGCAGAGGCGTCCGCGCCGACACTGCCGCTGCAACCGGTCGGCTTGCCTTCTGCCGCCAAACATTGCCGCCCGCTCTCGTTGCCGAAATCGCCTACCTTACCAATCCTCAAGACTTCGCCCTACTCACGCAGCGCCGCCGTAACTTCGCCGTCGGCCTGGCCAACGGCCTTGCCGCCTGGAGCAAAGCGATTACAGGTACGAGTCCTACACCTGCCCCTACTGCTGAAATTAGCTACCCAACCATCAACATCGAAATCAACGGTGGCAGCTACCCCGAGAAAGGCATCATCATCAGCGGCAACGCCTACATTCCAATCGATCTAGCCGACCGACTCAGCGTTGATCTAACTCAGTCCGACACCGTCAGGCGCGTTCGCTATCGCGGCGTAGTGTACGTCAAGGCCGTCGATCTCAAGCCCTTTAGCATTTCGGTCGGTTGGGATGCCAGCACCCGTACCCTACAGCTCCGTCCGGCTTCAGCACTCAATATTTGCCCTGGCACAATCGATCTCATCATGAGCCACGGCAGCACCACCGAACTGAATCTCAAAATTTTCCTGCGAAGCGAAAACACAAACGCCCTCAGTACCTTTCCAGACTTGCCAAAGCTCTACCGAGAGGAGGCCACGATTGAAGGCGTTGACTATGACATTGCCTTTTGCCAAATGTGCGTAGAAACAGATTTCTTACGCTTTCCTGGCCTAGTGCGTCCCTCGCAAAACAACTTTGCTAGCCTAGCTGATGGCGCTGGTAACTTAGCCACGTTTCCTAGCGCAGCGGTCGGCGTTCGCGCCCATATTCAGCATCTAAAAGCCTACGCCAGCACAGAGCCGCTAGCACGCCCTCGGGTCGATCCTCGTTTTGACTTCGTCAAGCGTGGGGTTGCGCCTTTGGTAGGGCAGCTAAGTAATTTGTGGGCAGCTGATCCGCTGTATGGGCAGAAGATTCTAGCGCGGTTAGAAGAACTGTATAAAGCGGCGGGACTGCTTTAAGGAAAAGGTTTACCGGAGAAAGGCTTTAGAAGAAGGGTGTGAGCAGAGTGCTGTGAGCAAAACCGTGACTGAAACCGTGAGCAAAACCGCAGGGACAACTCACAAACTGCCACTAGCGCTGCTCGAGAAGAGGCGGGTTTTCGGGATGGTTGGGAAAGCTGGAAAAATAGCTCAACTAAATTTGATTTGCTCATCAAGTACACGGCCTCGCGCTGCTACACACTCACTCGCGCTGATTCGTCTGACGCTCCTACATATGACTGCCTATATGACTGCTTCTACGACCGCTTGTGAGCCATCTTTGGCGAAAAACTGGCTGCATGCCCTGGCCAATTCTAAAGCGGCTTCTGCCCAACGTTCGGGCTCACCGTTGCATTGGGGCCTACGGGGCTTGGGAGGCTTGCTACTATGGCTGGCACTGATAGTCCCGGCACAGGCGGCGATAGAAATGCGTATTGGCCTAGCCCAGACGGATGACGCTATTACTATCGGTAGCTCGACAGCGGGTACGATTCGCGATGGCAACGGGCAGACACTTTACCAGCTACCTGGACTGCAGGGAATTTCGGTAGAAGCGGACAGCGCTGAAGTGGAGCTAGTCAACGGTGGTGAGACGCTAGCGGAGTCGAGTTCTTTTTGGCTAGAGCCTGATGAGAATGGTTTTGTATGGATTGGCGATAAGTGGTATCGAGGCCGAGTGATGGTCACGATGGATAAAGGCGAGTTAATCGCCGTGAACTATGTCGACTTAGAAGACTATCTGTACAGTGTGGTGGGCAGTGAGATGCCGACAAGCTGGCCGCAGGCGGCACTTCAGGCGCAGGCAGTTGCTGCAAGATCGTACGCTCTGTACAAGCGATCGCGCTCTACAAATCCACTATTCGATCTTGGTGGCACAACAACGCATCAGGTTTATAAGGGGCTAGCGCAAGAGCATCCCAACACTATTGCCGCAGTCGATGCGACCGAGAACAAAGTGGCAACCTACAACGGTCAGGTGATTGAGGCTATCTTCCACTCTTCTTCTGGGGTGAAGACTGAGAATGCTAGCGACGTGTGGAGTAGTGATGTTCCTTACCTAAGAGGGGTAGAAGATTTTGACCAGAACTCTCCGGTCTCCCGCTGGCAAGAGACGTTTAGTCTAGCCGAGTTCAGCCGTAAGATCGGCGATATTGGTTTGGTCCATACGATCGGGACGCCACAATATACCAGCGGTGGCCGCGTCTCTTCTATCAGCTTCGCTGGCGACAAGGGCACCGAGACCTTGCGGGGTCGCGATGTGCGAACTGCGCTGGGCTTACGCAGCACGCTGTTTAACATAGCGATTGACGGCGATAGCGTAACAGTCACAGGCTCTGGCTTTGGTCACGGTGTCGGGATGAGCCAGTGGGGCGCACGAAACTTGGCCGAGCAGGGATGGAATTTTGAGCAAATCTTGCAGCACTACTATCAAAGTACGGTAGTTGCTCAGCTCGAGAGCTAGAAACGAGCTTTGCGATCGCTAACGAATTGAGAATTGCGATCGCGTCCGACACTTTGCTTACGCCTAGGTCTCGTTCAGCCTGCGCATAAACTCGGACTCTAGCTGCTTGCTCTCTTGCTCGAAGAGATCGGTTTCAGTGGAGTACACAGCCTCGTTTTCTTTGAGCACTTTCTGGCTAGCAAACTGCTGTGCAAATGCTAGCTTTTGCTGGAAGGCCGCGCCAAGTCGATTTAAGACGCTTGCGCGTTCGGCGCGTTCTTGGTTGCGCCGCTCGATCTTGGCATTTTGCCACCGTACCCAGTAGTAGCGCACGAGCGGAATCGCTAGAAAAGCGACGCCATAGATCATCAAGACGCCCAAAATGGACTGAGCAAAGACAGCAGCGGCGGGCAAGACAACGCCTTGGGCGAGTGCATCTTGCAGCATCCCCTGCAACACTACTGCCCCAATTATATTCGCGGCTCCTAGCCCGATTGAGAGCATCACTTGACCTGAAGACGCCTGGGTAAACTTGCGCTTTGTCTCTTTTAGGTAGGCACCGACCGCTGACGTCCTCCGCTCTACAGCAGATACTTGCAGCTCTGGAAAGTAATAGACCATCTCTCCCGTGGGACTGACCTCAGGCTGACCGTTGAACTGGCTCAGAACTGGCAGCATGTAGTCTTCGTACTCTTTGTCCCAGCCCTCGCCAATCTCATCGAGATAAGGCGCTACCTGCTCGGCAGCGATCGCCCCCCTGTTGTTTGTAATGACCGTTCCAATCGTCTGCCAGCGCCGCTCTTCTAAATCTGCGTTCGGATTACCATCGCCAAACAAGAAAGAAAAGATCGCTTCTAAAAACTGAAGCTTTTCGCCAGATCTCACGCCAGCTCTGCTGTTAGATCGCCCCCGCTGATACTGATTGGGATAGCGGCGGCGGCCTCGACCATAGTTAAAGTCGAACAGATAGAAAATATTGAAAGGAGAAAACCCAAACCCAAAGCCACCGCCACCTCGTCGGTTGTCGCGATCGCCTCCCCCTTGACTGCTAGCTGCGATCATTAAGGCGATTATTGCGATCGCAATAATCGCAATACTGACCAGCAGCATGACACCGAAAGAAATACGAATAATATAGAATACTACCTGCCAAACCTTTGACGTTAGTTCTCTTACGCGTAGTTGCCAATACTTGTTGCGCAGCACACCTCTAAAATTACGCGAAAACTCATAGGCAATCTCACCGGCTGCCGACACCTGCATATGGGCCTGCGTTTCCGATGCCAGTGCCAGTAGTCCCTGCTGTGCTACCTCTACATTTAGCCCGGCGCGCGCTGCTACGTCTCCGACCGTCACCCGATATTCAAGGGATTCTACGGCATTCATTACATCTTGGTTTAGTTCCACTAGCTATACCTCTTATGCTTACTGGCTTGCTTGCACCGCGTCTTGAGTAAGCGATTGTGTGTACTTCTTTTACTCCAGGGCTTTGTTGCACAAATAGGTCGATAGGTAGCTGCGGAGAGTAGAGAGCGCTTGGTAAGTTGCAGTTACGACAACACACAACGCCACCGATGACATCTCACTACAAGCTCCGCAACTGGTCAGATTATAACGCTGCCTTGGTCAGCCGGGGGAGCCTTCACATCTGGCTAGACGAAGACGTTTTGGTCGCGTGGAAGAATACCCAGAAGACAGGAAAACCGGGCGCATCGGATACGTACAGCGACTTGGCGATAGAGACGCTGTTGACGCTGAAGTCGGTGTACAGACAAAAGCTGCGTCAGACCATCGGGTTTGCCCGTTCGCTGTTTAAGTTGATGTCTGTAGAGCTAGAATTACCGCACTACAGCACGCTATCGCGTCGTGCCAAGCGACTGAAGATAGACCTGTCAGTAACACCGACGCAGGGCAGTCGCCACGTTGTGATTGATAGTACCGGTGTAAAGGTCTATGGAGAGGGTGAATGGAAAGCGCGGAAGCATGGGGTTAGCAAGCGCCGCACCTGGCTAAAGCTACACGTCGGCATTGATGAAGAGACGGGCGAAATTCTAGCCGCTGTGGTCACACCCAACTCAACGGGTGACAGCGAAGTGTTAGGCGAACTGCTCGATGAGATTGACGATGAGATAGAGCAAGTGAGCGCAGATGGTGCCTACGACTGTGGCTACGTCTATGATTACATTGAGGAGCGGGATGCAACCGCTGCGATACCGCCGCGCAAAGATGCCAAGATTTGGTTTCATGGTAACCGCAAAGGGCCAGCACATCCTCGTGATGAGAACCTCAGACGCATTCGACAGGTGGGGCGCTCGGCTTGGAAAGAAGAGATTGACTACCACCGTCGCTCGCTGAGCGAAACCGGGATGTATCGACTTAAAACCATTTTCACAGGAGAGGTGTGTGCGAGGCAGATTAAAACGCAGACGACAGAGCTGATGATTGAGTGCAAGGCGCTCAACAAAATGACTCAGCTAGGAATGCCCGATAGTTATCCGGTTGAAGCTTAAAGAATGACCACAGCAGGAGACTTCTGACTGTTTTCTGATTCACGCAACAAAGCCTTACTCCAGTATAAGAGTCAGATCCCGAGGCGACCGGTGAAGGTGGGTTTGGATTTCATACCTTACAGGAGCAATCAGGGATAATCTCTGAGGCATCTCCAAGACAGTAGTTCGGGACGTATTCTTTAGGACAGTATTATAAGGAGACATTCTCCCAATATCCAAAAGCCGCTGCTCCCATGATGAGAACAGCGACTTTTGAAGTAGGAATTCTTGAAATAAGGTTTGCTAAATACAGACAACTTATGTTTATGCCGGCTTGCTCTAAGCAAATTCGGTTAGAACCAGCTTACTTGTACTCGCTCGCAACCAGGACTACAGCTTGGAAGCTTGGCCTAATACTTGCTCTTTGAGCGCGTTCATCTCACTAGCTAGCTCGCTGCGGTTAGAGGCTTTGTACAAATAGCGATACACAAACCAACCGCTGTACAGCAAGCCGATCAGCTCAAACATTGGCGCTAACACCGGCACATCGTTGATGGCCTCTAGCACCGCTAGCGTCAACTTAATAGCGAGGAAAAGCCCAAAGAAAAGACCTAATGCAATTAAAGGACGCTTGTACTCTCGAAAAAACTCGCCGAAGTATTTGTCCAAGTAGCCTAATTTGTCGACCACCTGAGCCGTTACCCGCTTCATTTGCTCAACTGTTTCACCGGATGCTGTCTCTGTAGCAGGCGTAGTAGACGCCTCCACATCAGGAATACTGCTCTCAGCGTAGGCGCTGCTGTCTGGTTGGGTATCAGTAGCCATAGTTTTTATATTCTTATAGGGGGATAAACAACAAGAAGGCCCTAAGTCGGTTGGGGCACTGGCGAAACGTCACTAACTAGGAAAACTAGCTAAAAAAACACCAGTTGGAAGAACCAGTTGAAGGAAACCGCCAGCGTGCGTGTCTAGTTGCGCTCAGTTTAATTGCACTCAGTTGATATAAGAGTGGCCAAACAGTTGATTCAGCAAAAAGCTCGGAATCACTGCTTAGCACTGCTAGCAATCGACAGAGCCGGAATTAAGGCACCATAATAGCGCCTTGGCTGTGAGGTGACTAGACCAGATAGACAAGTATTGGCAACCGTATGAATACACGTTACATAAAGCACAGTCTGCTCATTTTGAACCTCTGCTTCAAATTATAAAGTTTATAAAGCTTATGCAGACGTCCACAAACCGCCTGCGTTATACCGTACTACATTTTGTACTATCCGACTACATCGCTTTAACCATAACGTTTCGATGGTCAATGCTACTGCTATTAGATATTACCTTGGGGTACAGACGTAGCTGTTAGCTTCTCCGTATTTTCTGATTGGCCCAACCAAATAAAGCTCTTATGAAGATGAAGCTTAGATGTGACTTTTGAAAGGTCTTGATCTTATTTATCGTAAAACCTTAACGTTCTAGTTGAAAGCATGTTTTTCAATCAATAAATCAGGGCTTTTCAAAAAAAATATACGCATCGCCGAGTAATACGATCTATATCAACTGGTGAGAGAATTGTAGTGATAATGCAGTCAAAAGCAGGATCAACAAAAGCACAGTTAACAGAAAGATGCAGAGAGGAGTCTCGCGTCTTGATATGGTCACTGCGAAACATTCAGAATTTTGTCTACAACGCTTGCCTGTACGAGTTCGAAGATATCATCGATGAAATTGATGACGCTGATATTGTGGCACCGCCGTCATACAATCTATTCAACCGAATTATCAACAAAACGATTGTTAGTAAGACTCAAAGATGTAAGCCCCTTTCTTTGACGTCTATCAACCCGTATGGTTCGTCCATTGACTTATGGTATGAGTATGATATTTACTTCGTCATCTTAGACTTTCCCTGGTATGTATCCTCAATTAATCTGCTGAAAAACTGGCGGAAAAGATGCAGATTTGCAGTTTGCTATATCGTCGAAGTATGGAATACGGACATACAAAAGTTATCTAACTTCATGGCCTTCTTCGATGAGTTTGACCTTATTTGTGTCGGTACTTATCATGTATTAGACGCCGTGAAATCGCTGGCAAATTGTCCATGCATGTTCTTGGCACCCGGTATTGACACTGTAAAGTTTCATCCCAGCTTCAGTCAGGACGATCGCCCTATAGACGTTTGTAGCCTAGGAAGACGCTCTTCTGTAACGCATGACGCTTTGCTATCACATGCAGAGCAAGCACCGTTTTTCTATTACCACGAACTAACTAGCGGCTCAGTCTTACGGATCGACAACCATCAGGCACATCGAACATTGGTGGCTAATTTACTGAAAAATAGTCGGTACTTTATCACTAATCACGCCAAGGCAAATTTGCCTGAGCTCATTGAAAATGACCATGAGATTGGCTACCGCTTTTTTGAAGGGGCAGCGGCGGGCGCTGTGCTAATTGGGGCTCCACCGCAGGGTGCGCATTTCGAGCGTCATTTTGACTGGCCGGATGCGGTGATTCCTATTGATTATGATGAACCCGATATCGCCGAGATCATTGCCGACCTGGACGCTCGGCCTCAGTACTTGAAGCGGGTCCGCGCTAACAACACGGTCAACTCTTTGCGCAAGCATGACTGGGTCTATCGTTGGGAGCAGGTGCTCAAAAAGCTAGGACTTCCCTCAACTCAGTCTATGGCGGCCCGTAAGAATAGGCTGCAAACGTTAGCGCTTACGGTTGAATCGAGTGTTCTAGAAGTTCAAAAAAGGTGGGCACGACCAGATGTATCAGTGCGTTGAGGTTTAGCTCATCGTTGAGGTTCAATGCCTCAAAGTTCAGTGCACTAAGGTTCGACCCGTTAGGAGTGTCATCTGCTTTTGAAATAACTGCACTTGAATATCAGCTCTTTTCATCTCAATTCAGCTCACTTGATTAAGATAAAAAGACCTGCATAATTCTAGAGGCACTTTCCCATAGAGAAAATTTACGGTGAGCTCAAAGGTCTAAAGTCAAGCCAGATTAAGGAGCTAAAGCGGCTCTACCACCAACGGCTACCGGTAGACCGGGTGACCACGCCCGAGTTTGCCCAGCGGTTGGCGGCTGTCAGCACGGACATTAATCAGGCTATTTGCGCCTATGTAGACCGGCGTGGTCATGTGATTCGAGTAGGCGTCGGCAGCCCTCGAAGTACGCAAATTCCGGTTCTAGAGCTTCCCCGCTATGGAGCAGAAAGATTATGTGGCATTCGCTGCATTGCTACTCAGCTGAAGCTAGAGCCGCCTAGTCGTAGCGTTCTAACCGCAATGGCTATTCAGCGGCTAGATGCGATCGCGCTTCTAACTTTGACCGGTGCAGGTTTCAAGCGTAGGGGCGGTGCGGCTACCGGCTATATCAAAGAAGCCTATCTTTCTCATCTGGTTCCCGATCCTCGAGCGCAGTGGGCCGTTTCTGAACCGCTAAGCTTAGAACAGCTTAATGAGCAAGACTTTCTAGATCTGGCGGAAAGCCTAGAAGAAGAATTTCGCCGAGAGTTTGTCGCGCAGCAGGTCGATAGCGACCACGATCGGGTGCTGGTGGTGGGCTTGCTGACAGACAAGATGGAAGAGCGCACTTTTCAAAATGGATTAGCAGAAATCGAGCGCTTGGTCGAAACGGCAGGCGGCGACGTGTTGGATATTGTGCAGCAAAAGCGATCGCGTCCTCATCCGCAGACCGTGATTGGTGCCGGTAAAGTAGATGAGATCGCTCTTGCCGTCCAAACGCTAGGTGCCAACCTCATTGTCTTCAACCGCGATCTCTCGCCCGGTCAAATTCGCAATCTAGAAAAACATATTGGCGCTCGCGTTGTTGATCGCACCGAACTGATTCTTGATATCTTTGCTCAGCGTGCCAAATCGGGCGAAGGTAAGCTGCAAGTAGAGCTAGCTCAGCTAGAGTATCAGCTTCCGAGACTCACCGGACGTGGCCAAGCGATGTCTCGACTCGGTGGCGGTATTGGTACCCGAGGTCCTGGTGAGACCAAGCTAGAAACCGAGCGCCGCGCCATTCAAAAACGTATCAGTCGACTGCAGAAAGAAGTCACCCAGCTACAGGCGCATCGGGCTAGATTGCGTCAGCGCCGACAGCATCAGTCTGTTCCTTCTGTGGCCATTGTCGGCTACACCAATGCCGGTAAGTCCACGCTGCTCAACCAGCTTGCAGACGCTAGCATCTACGCTGCCGATCAGCTATTTGCTACGCTAGATCCCACTACGCGCCGCATCGTTATTAGCGACGACGATACCCACACACCTACAGCGCTTGTCCTTACTGACACTGTCGGATTTATCCAAGACTTACCGCCGGCGCTCATGGATGCTTTCCGTGCCACTTTAGAAGAAGTGACTGAAGCGGATGCTCTTATCCACGTTGTTGACGCTTCTCATCACGCCTGGAAAGACCATATTCACTCTGTGATGAAGCTGCTTGGCCAAATGCCGATTACACCTGGTCCCATTCTGCTTGTGTTCAACAAACTCGACCAAGCCGATACCGACGCCTTAGAACTGGCTAAAGACGAGTACCCTCAGGCCGTATTTATTTCGGTCACAAAAAAGTTGGGCATGAACACACTTAGACAAAAAATTCTTCAGCTAGTTGACTACGCTGTTGCTAGCTGATCGCGCATCTATGCGTCTACCGAAATATCGAGACATATCATTATTAGTTTGTAACTCTGCGTGCCTCCATCTATGTGCTTTACTGGCTAGTTAGCTGGACTAAACTCACCAACCGCATCCATATCT
The DNA here is from genome assembly GCA_963702855.1 of uncultured cyanobacterium. Classification (GTDB taxonomy): domain Bacteria; phylum Cyanobacteriota; class Cyanobacteriia; order Phormidesmidales; family Phormidesmidaceae; genus Phormidesmis. The sequence goes on along the minus strand of OY969765.1, from coordinate 1,841,294 downwards.
CTTTCGGTGGCGATCGCTCCTTCAAATCCAGAGAGCCGGGCTAGCTTTCCTAACGGTTGAGCGCCCAAATAGTACTCACCTTCGATAATCCAGGTGGGATAGGCCGTTATTCCCATCTCTTGACATAGCGCGGCCTCATTATTGATGCCTTCTAGGTCGCACTCGATATAGGGAATACGACTAACAGCACCGCCAAAGTAGTCTTTTTGAATAGCGCAGTGAGGACACCAGTACGCGCCGTACATTTTGGCTCCGCTCTCACTCAGGTGGTCAGCTAAGTTTGCTTCATAGGCGTTGGGCAGACTGCTGCAGCCAGAAATAGCGATAAAGATACCACTGGAGAGCGCTATCCGAACGCCACGCCGAATGCTATGCGAAATGCCGTGCCGAGTGTCACGAAAGACAACAGGTCGTTTGCGGTGTTGCCGCCAGAGCGCAGACAATTGCATATCAAGATTTACAGAATATTATCTTCAAACTTGGTAATAATAGCTCCAAGCCAAAGCGCCTATGCGAGTAACCCGTACCTAATTCCATCGTACATCCGCCCTACAGGGTTTAAAGACACCTGGCAAAATAAGATCAAGAATACCTGTAGCTTTTAACCGTTACCGTTTGCTGAAAAGAGACTTTTCAGTTGAGAGAACCCCTATGAACTTTCCGCCCAGTCTGATGCCTGTTAGTACATTCTTAAAGCGAATTGCATCGATAGCGATCGCTTTTCTCCTTACTAACAGTCTTTGGACGCTGCCGGTTCAGGCGCAGGCTGCTACCGCTACACCTACTCAAACGACTACTGAAACGCTTCAAACGGCTCCTGCTCAAGGTATCACACAGCCCCTGGCGGTAGGCTCCTTATCGCCTCAAAGCTTCGTTGCTGAGGCGGTTCGCTCTGTCGGCGGCGCGGTTGTCCGCATTGATACTGAGCGTACGGTCACTCGCAATGTACCCGACCTATTTTTCGACGATCCATTCTTTCGCGGCTCGTTTGGTGGTAGAGGCAGGGGCTTCCAAAGCATTCCTCAAGAAGAGCTGCTGCGCGGTCAGGGTTCTGGGTTTATTGTGAGTGAGCAAGGTGACATTTTGACCAATGCTCACGTGGTCGATGGGGCTGATCAGGTGACGGTCACGCTCAAAGATGGCCGTTCGTTTGAGGGGTATGTAGAAGGTATTGATGAGATTACCGATCTAGCTGTCGTTCGAATTAATACTGAAGGAGAATCTTTACCGATATCAAAGCTAGGTGATTCGGATCTCGTTTCGGTAGGCGACTGGGCGATCGCAGTAGGTAACCCACTTGGCCTAGATAATACGGTCACGCTCGGCATCGTGAGTACTCTCAAGCGCTCTAGCGCTGCTGTCGGTATTCCGGACAAACGCATTGACTTTATTCAAACTGACGCGGCTATCAATCCGGGTAATTCTGGTGGCCCGCTGCTCAACGCTCAGGGCGAAGTGATTGGCATCAATACCGCCATTCGCGCGGATGCGATGGGTATTGGGTTCGCTATTCCTATCAACAAAGCCAAAGCTATCGAGGCGAGTCTAGCTCGCGGTGAGCGGATTGCGCATCCTTATTTGGGCGTGCAAATTGCGACGCTAACGCCCGACATGGCAAAGATAAACAACGAAGATCCTAACAGCGCTATTCAGCTTCCCGAGACGGATGGCGTTTTGGTGATTCGCGTTTTGCCTAATACGCCTGCGGCTGAAGCAGGCCTACGTCGAGGCGATGTAATCACCGAGGTGGCAGGAATGCGAGTGAAGAAGGCAGACCAGCTACAGAGCCGCGTAGATCGCGTCAAGGTGGGCGAGGCGCTACAGGTGACGCTGCAACGGGGCGATCGCACTCAACGCCTTCTTGTCAAAACTGCCGATCTTTCTCAACAGCCGAGCGCGTAGACCGATCAGAACAAAAGCCAATCAATTTCATTGATGTATGAATTAGGTGCTAGTCCAAGAGGAACAGCTCAGCTAGTTAAGTCGTCAATTAAGTAGCAGTAGGCTCTACTGCTACTTGACTTCGCGCTGAGTACACAGCAGGAAAAAAGCCCAGGAGAAAGTCAGCGCGTAAGTGTCTTTCTCTTGGGCTTTTCCCTTTTCACCTATTACACAACTTCATGAAGCTTATTAACATTGGATTTGGCAACAGCATCGCAGCCGGCAAAGTTGTTGCAATTGTGAGTCCTGAATCTGCACCCATTAAGCGAATCATCTCTGAGGCGCGCGATCGCGGTCAACTCATCGATGCTACTTACGGCAGACGCACTCGCGCTGTTATGGTTACCGAGTCAGGTCACGTTTTGCTATCAGCTATTCAGCCCGAAACCGTCGCGCATCGCTTCGCTAATTAGCTCCTTGCTAGCTAGATTTTGTACAGATCTAAATCAACTACATAGTGACCAATTAAGGTGATGCGCTCGTAAGACATCGGATACACATGCAGCAAATTGTCGTCGATCATGTCTCGATGCATCACTAGGCCATTGATGCCGATGTCTTTTCGATAGTCAATTACCTGGTTTGCTTCATCTAGAAGTACGCTGAAAAATGGATTAAACGCCGGCGGGTTTGCTTCTAGCTCAGCATAGTCTTGGGTGAAAGGCGTACCGAATCCTAAGGGCATATATATACCGTCTGAATAGTTGGCGATCTGTAGCTTAGGTACTTGCTGCCAATCGATACCGCTAACAATCAGCTTGCGGCGCGCTCTGGCATTATTTTCAAAGTCAATTTCCACTTCTATCAGCGATTCTGTTGCTGTCGATAGTGCGGGCAGCGTCGAAGTTATTTGGCGACCCATCGCACCTACTACAGTGGCTAATTGAGAAAAATCAGAATTCCACAGCCGAGACTCGTCGTAAACGCCGGGCGGTACGAAGCTCTGAAACTTAAGATCGGCCTGCCGAATATCTTCCCAAGTGCGAATCTCTTCAGCATTGGTTCCTTCTGCATACACAATTAGATCCTGTTTCTTTACCTGTTCGTCGACTGCAGCAATTGCTTCTGTTTTGAGATCGGTCACCGGTACAGCCGTCTCTGCGTTCACTTGTCGCAGTGTCTCCAGCGAAAATGGCAGCCCGCTTAGAAAGTGGAACCCTGGCCAAGCCTCCATCGTGCGCGCCTGCTGCCAGTAGTCTGAATTGTTTAGCCAGGAGACGATCTTGGCATAGGCGCCTCTAGGAAAGGTGAAATATCCCTGATAGATTTTTTCACTGTTGCCGTTTTCGCCCACCATAGAGACAGCTAGCTCCCAGTAGCCGGCCCCTAGGCAGTTGTTAGTCAGTGCAACAGAGAGATCTTTTGGACCGTAGCCTGATAGCTCGGTAGGTAAGCCTTTGCCAAAGTCTATATGCGTTGACCCTGGCTCAAAAATAACGCGTTGCCGGTTGAATTCTCTTTCGGTCAAAAACCACCGCGTTAGCGTCTCGCTATTTCGCGCACTGACGGGTACCTCGGGCATCAGTAGCGTGAGGTCAATGTCGCGCAAGCTCAGCTGAAAATCTTCATCCCCAGAAGACTCGCTGCCAGAAGACTCGCTCTGAGACAGATTGAAAGAAACATCGAACTGATCGCCTTTGAGCTGCTGGAAGCTAATGTCTCTACCGGTCCAGCTATGGCCTTCTACCGCTTCTGTAGTTAGTGGAATGTTGCTCAACGTGCGATCGCTATAGCGATCTTGCACAGTTGCCAAGGTGCCTGTCGCACCTATCACGACTGTGATCGCCACTCCGACAGCAACCCACCGCAAACGGCGTAGCCACGTGCCTCGCTTTCTGGGTGAACGTCGAAATGGTCGCTGCCCCCTCCTTTCTGATTGAAAAGTTTGCTTTTGATCGCTCAACCGATCTGCAGGTTCTGTTACACCTTCCTGCTTCGTAGCGTTTGAACTGTTTAACTGCTGGTCGATGCTATGCACGAGAGAATGGCTCCGTAAGTGGATAGGTAGATCCTGTTGAGCGAAATCACCGCCTCAACGTGATCTGTGTCACTCACACAGTGATATCAATAAAATTCAATAAATTCCGTATTTTATGACCCATATTTTCACAAATTGCATCAAATAGATTCTATTCTTGCGGCGTAGATACAGCAGAGGCCTCCTTACCATCAAAAATCTCAGGTACTGCTGTATTTTCTAACACTGCGGATCTCTCAGTAGAGCTCTCGATTGCCGCCAAAGCCTCTGCAAATCGCTGTCCGATAGCTCGGTAGCTATCTGCCGTGAAATGAATGCCGTCCATCGGTAAATCTTGGGTGACTACCATCGTGCCATCTGGAATTTGAAGGCTTTCCTGCTGCGTCTGCACTGCCCCCCAGTTGGGCAACCCTTCTAAGTCTTCTGGCTGGCCTAGCTGTGCGTATAGCAGCGGTAGGCGAGGATTGCCAATATCGGCTCTGAAGTTATACGCAAAGGTTGCGAACTTCTCGGCCCAGGCATCGGCATTGGGGAGTAAAGACGGAAACTGCTGCGGATCGATCGCGTCGGCTTCGCCTTGAAAAAACAAAATACCGCTGACTGTGCCCATTGGGGACGCGGCGCGTACCCGCTTAAGGCAAGATCCATAGAGGGACTGGTCGCCGGGGCTTTTTTCCCATTGGGTAATCGAAGACCCGCTTTTGGCGCAGGGAATAAGACCGATAATCTGATTGTTGTTTTGCTCAATGAGTGCTTGCGCAAAGGGCAAGGCGGGCCCGAAGCCTGGCGCGTCATCGGCTGAGACTAAGTCCACCTGATTAGCACTGCTGTCGATGGGTTCTTCGCTCACCTCCCAGCGGTAGTCATTCCCAAAGGTGAAAATATTGGCGCTGGTCGATACATCTGCCGGAATCTCAGCCATCCCCACCATATTTGACTGGCCGACTAGCACATAGAGTTTCATTCGACCTTGAATATTGGATGGAACGACTGGCTGATATTGCCTTGCTTGTAATTGCGCTGATGGCTCGGCAACGTACTGATACAAGCCGACGCTTCGCAGCAAGTTAGCGATATGCGCACTGACTTGCAGGTACATTTGCAGGCCGATGCCGATGCTGGCACCGCAGATAAGTAAGAAGGTAGAAGCGGCGATCGCACGGAGCGGTTTCATAGCGAGTCGGAGTAGTTAAGTAAAGTCGTAGTGAGTACGCATTAGCGAATTAAAGCGCTAGGCTAGAAGCAGCGGCTTGGATGAATAAGCTCATCAAGGCTGCTTGATATCTTCAAACCTAATATCGCAGAACTATGGCTCATCTAAAAGACCGTCGGGTTCAAAACGTAGCGGGTGATTTTTATGTAGATAGCAGCTGTATCGATTGCGATACCTGCCGATGGCTATCGCCAGAGATTTACAGCCGTGAAGGCAGTCAGTCAGTTGTGTACCATCAGCCCGTCAGCGATGTGCAGCGAACAGCCGCGTTAGAAGCGCTATTGGCTTGCCCTACCGGTTCGATTGGGACGCAATCAAAGCCGACTGACATTCAGCAGGTGCAGCAGCGCTTTCCTTTAAAAGTAGAAGACAACGTTTATTACTGCGGCTACCACTCTAAGAAGTCATTTGGCGCCGCGAGCTATTTGATTCAAAGGCCTGAAGGCAATGTACTAGTAGACTCACCTCGGTTTACGCCGCCGCTGGTGAAGCGCTTAGAAGCGATGGGCGGGGTGCGCTACTTGTATTTAACGCATCGAGACGATGTGGCAGACCATGAGAAGTTTCATGAGCGCTTTGGCTGCGATCGCATTCTCCACAGCAAAGACATCACCGCCGCTACCCAAAGCGTTGAGATTCAACCCACCGGCACCGAACCTGTCGAGCTAGCCCCCGATTTGCACATCATCCCCCAACCTGGTCATTCTGCCGGCCACACCGTCTTACTCTACCAAGGCAAATATCTATTCACGGGTGACCATCTTGCCTGGTCCGCTAGGCTCAACCAACTCTACGCCTTCCGTAACTTCTGCTGGGATTCCTGGCCGCATCAAATCGAATCGATGAAAACACTGGCCCAATACACAGACAGCTACCGCTTTGAATGGGTGCTACCTGGTCACGGTCGTCGCTTTCGATCCGCGCCTGAAGCGATGGGTCAGCATATGCATCAGTGCATTCAGTGGATGGATTCAGTTCGCTAAGCGTGGCCGAAATAACACTGGCTCAAAAGCCAAAAAAAGCCCAGTCATATCGACCGGGCTTTAAAGAATCAGTATTTTGTTTATCTGATTGGCTGTTTGTCTGACAGGCTGCTTATCTGATTAGCTGCCTGTCTAACCAACTGATCTATGCGGCCTGTACACGCTTGCGACGACCAGCCACTAGCACCCCAGCTACAAGCGTGCAAAGACCTAGAAGCGTGGAAGGTTCAGGAACCGTTGCCGCGCCGCCTACGACCTTAAAGTCGGGCCCGTTGTAAGCGCTTTTGCTAGAAATCCGCAGCGCACTGATGTACTCAGACGTCAGACCCAAGTCAGCCATGCTGATACCGATAGATCCCACCTTTTGAGCGCTGTCAATTTCTTTAGTATCGATCATGAAACCGGCATATTCCCAGCGGTTTGACGTCAGCTGCAACAGACTACCGATAACTTCATTTTTCGCATTTAGCGCCTGAATATCTAGGCGGCTGTTCATACCCCGCTCCCATAAGAAGATGCGATCAACTGCCTGCTCAAATGTGAAGTCCAGGACAAAGCTTCCCGTGTCTTCAGTATCAATAATGTTGTTGAGATTCAAGTTGTTCATGTTGATCTTGGCACTCTCTTTAGTGAGCGCTTCTTGACGAACGCCAGTCGTCGCCAAGTCTCCGATATCAGCACTAGCTGCGCCGGTGTTACCGCCTGTATAAACATCGTTTGAGACGATGCTCACAGCGTTAACTAGCGAAAAGTTTTGAATGACTTTACCGTCTTCTAGCGTTACAGAGTTTAGAAAGATGTTGCCTTTGGCTGCACGGTTGCCGCTGAGCGTCTGCGTGTAGTTGGTTGTGAAATTAAAAGCCCGAGCGGGAGCGGAAAGAGCAATCGCACTACTTAGAACCAATCCAGTGGTAATAGCAATTTGACGAAGCTTCATATTGTTTTGATATGGAGAAAAAATGTAATTCCATGAATCTACGATGCACCCTACTGGGTAGAGGTGTCATCTTTCTACCAACAGCTTCGTCAGAGATTTAAAGGTCTTTCTCTAAATATGTTTTACATGTGATTTGCATACAAAAAGTACTGAGGCGAAACAGATTTTCTCATTTTTTTTACGCTAACGTATCTGGCGTGTAGCCAATGCTTTTCTACTTCGCGTCCATCCAGTTTTTACCCGCGTGAGCCTCCACCTTCAGGGGCACAGCTAGCTGAACGGCATTCTCCATAGTCTGCTCAATTTTGGGCTGAAGCACTTCCCACTCGTCCGGTGGCACTTCAAAGATCAGCTCGTCATGTACCTGCAATAGCATGTTGGCCTGATAGCCTTTCAGCAAATCGTGCAGACGAATCATGGCAACTTTGATAATGTCCGCGCTTGACCCTTGAATAGGGGCATTGGCCGCAGCCCGTAGAGAGCCTGCGTCATAGCCGTTGGTGCGTAGGCTGCCAAGGTCTATTTTACTAGGATCGCTGCCCTTGAGAGCTTGCAGGCTACGAGTGGTGAAGTTGAAATAGCGGCGACGTCCGGCGATAGTTCTGACATAGCCGTGGGCGATCGCCTCCCGCTGCATCTGCTGTAAATACTCAAATACATTTGGATAGCGGGAGTTGAACCGATCGATAAAGCCTTTTGCATCTAGTCGATGAATGCCCATTTCTCTGGCAAATCTGGCCGCTCCCATGCCATAAATCACGCCGAAGTTGATCACTTTGGCAATTCGCCGCTCATCAGTGGTGATCTCGTCTTTCCCCTTATCGAATAGCAGGGTGGCCGTCAGTCGGTGCACGTCATCATTGTCCCGATAGGCCTTGATCAAAATTGGCTCTTCGCTTAGATGAGCTAAAATTCTCAGCTCGATCTGCGAGTAGTCAGCCGCAACCAGCTGCCAGCCCGCTTTGGGTAGAAAAGCCTGGCGAATTTGACGACTAAACGCCGTGCGGGTTGGAATATTTTGTAGGTTGGGATTAGAAGACGATAGTCGCCCTGTCGTTGTTACTGCCTGGTTAAAATCGGTATGCACTCGGCCTGTATCAGGTCGAATCAGTTCTGGTAGGGCGTCCACGTAGGTAGACTTCAGCTTTGATAGGGTGCGATATTCCACTACGCTATCGACTACAGGATGGTCCCCTTGTAGTTTTTCAAGGGTCGCGGCGTCGGTAGAGTAGCCGGTCTTGTTCTTACGGGATTTGCGCTTATCAAGACCTAGCTTTTCAAAGAACAATTCACTGAGCTGTTTGGGTGAGCCTAGATTAAATTCTTCTCCGGCAGCTTCGTAAGCAGCTTTTTCGATACTGGCTAAGTCATGTTCTAGCTGCTTAGAAAACTGATTTAGATAGTCTTTATCAATCCGAATACCGGTAGCTTCCATATTGGCTAGCACCGGTTCTACGGGTAGCTCAACGTCGTGATAAAGAGTTTCTAGTTTGGTAATTTTCTTTAGCTCGGCAGTGAGTAAGGGCACCAGCCGATAGGTCGTGTGAACATCACTGCCGCAGTACTGGACAACTTTTGTGATCGCGACTTCTCCAATTGTCTTTCCTTTTGGCACCAAATCGGTATAGCTCACTGTCGCTAGCTCCAAATAGCGCAGCGCCAAATCAGCCAGATTATGGCTGCTCTCTGGATTAAGCACGTAGCTTGCCAGCATTGGGTCAAACACCACACCTGCTAGCGTTATGCCCGCCCGGCGCAGCACCAACCGGTCATACTTCGCATTCTGAAACGCTTTAGGATACTTCGAATCTGTCAGAATCGGCATCAGCGCTTTCAGTACCGTCTCAGCGCTGAGCTGCTCGCCTGCCACATGCCCTACCGGAATATAAGCCAAATCCGTAGATCCTTCTCCCCAGCAGCAGCCAATTCCCACTAAATCTGCCAATAGGGGATCGATCGATGTGGTCTCTGTATCCCACGCTACTGGCTTCTCAGCATCTTTCTGCTGCGCTAGCGTCTCTACTAACGTCTTTAGCTGCTCAGCCGTTGTTACTACCAGCGGCTGAATATTCACATCGCTTAGCCCAAGGCTCTCAACCGCGTCCGTCTCTTCAGCCGTGAAAAACGCCAGATCTTCATCTTCAAAATTATCCGGTACCGACACCACCGGCTGCGGCCTTGGCTGATAGTCCGATTCCCCACCAAAAGAAGCCTGTAGCTTGCTCAGCCGATTGACAAAATGCTGTAGCTCTAAATGCTTTAGCACCGGAATCACATCTTCTGGATTAAAGCCTTCTAGCTTACAAGTCTCCAGATCTATCTCTAGCGGCACATCTGTCTTGATCGTCGCTAGAAACTTAGACTCGTCAGCCTCCGCTTTTCCGGCCTCTAACCGCTTCTTCACCGCTCCTTTCAGCTCTGCGAGCGATTCGTAAATTGTCTCTACATTGCCGTAAGTCTCTAACAGCGTTACCGCCGTTTTCTTGCCGATTCCCTTCACCCCTGGAATGTTGTCGGACTTGTCGCCGCACAGCGCCTTGTAATCAACCACCTGGCTGGGCAGAATCGCTAGCTTTTCGTGCACCTCGGCCACACCATACTCTTTAGTGGTGCTGCTTTTGCTGCCAAAGGTGGTGCTCAGATACATCACCTTGATATCTTCGTCTGGATCGATCAGTTGAAATAAGTCTTGGTCACCACTCAAAATTTTGACGCGGTAGCCCTTTGCTTTGGCTTGCACGGCCAAGGTGCCAATCATGTCATCCGCTTCGTATCCAGATAGGCAAAAGATAGGGATCTGAAAAGCTGTTAGTAGCGTCTTCAGATTGTCAACGTCTTCTGTAAACTCTTCTGGTGTTTCTGCTCGCCCGGCCTTATACGACTCTGCCCTTTCGTGGCGAAACGTGGGTTCTGAGAGATCAAAGGTGATTGCCACGTAATCCGGCTTTTGCGCTTCTAAATTATCCATCAGCGACTTTAAAAAGCCAAAGCACACGCTGGTCGGAATCCCTGTAGAGGTTCTAAGACCCCCGTCGCGGCTGCGGGCAAATGCATAGTAGGAGCGGAAGGCCAGTGAGTGACCATCGACCAGCATAATTAGGGGCTTATCAGCAGGAGAACTCAAGGCAGCATCTGGGCGAGCAACCCACTTATTATCAGCCGAATGTCACTAAAAAAGCACGTAGGGAAAAGTGTATAGAAAAAAGCCGCTAGAAATCTTCTGTGAGAGCGTCACATAAAAAAGCACTTAGAATTGCTCTAAGCGCTTTAAGTTGATTTCTAATTTCGTTTTGTTGATTCTCTCAGTTGATTCTTCCAACCGGAAGGAAGCTCTACCGCGTACTCCTATACGACAGTTAAAACAAGAAAGCTGATATGGGCGAAAGGCGCGCTGGCAGCGGACTCGCAACCAACAGGTCTGACCTGCTGGGCTTCATTGGAGAATAGTGTATCAGGAATTACCGTTTCTTTGGTAACAATTCTTTACTAAATTTCTCCGATTTTTCCAATAGTTAGGTAGGAACGACCGCTTCCTAGCGTCCTAATTCCTTTCGTAAGAGATGGTTCGGCAGCGTTGCTCTAGCTATTACTCTGGCTTCAGTCGGATAGGTTAAGTCAGCGATTCATGACCGATAGAACGATGATAGGACTGATAGAGGGCTAACGGGAGCGGTTAGTGGAGATTTCTGCCACTATAGATAAGGTCTATCAAATTTCTTGAAGTTTTGCAGATTACTTTTTTAGGAACCAGCTCTGGCGTGCCTACGCGATCGCGCAATGTCTCTAGCGTCGCGCTACGGCTGCCACAGCGTGCCGAAGTATGGCTATTTGACTGTGGCGAAGGCACCCAGCACCAGTTTTTGAGAAGTGACTTCAAATCTAGCCAAATCCGCCGTATTTTCGTCACGCACATGCATGGCGACCACATTTTTGGGTTGCCAGGGCTGCTCGCGAGCTGCGGTATGGCGGGCACAGGCCAACAGCAAATCGATATCTATGGCCCGCCTGAGCTAGGCAAATATTTAGACGCCTGCCGACGCTATTCCAAAACGCAGTCATCTTACCCAATTGAGGTTCACATCACAGAGCCGGGGCTTGTATACGAAGACGACGACTATAAAGTTGTCTGTCAGCGGCTGAAGCATCGCATTCCGGCCCATGGCTATCGCATTGTAGAAAAAGACCGCGCGGGCCATTTTGACGTCAAAAAAGCCGCGAATTTAGGAATTTCCCCGGGCCCTGTGTACGGACAGCTCAAGCAGGGCAAAGTCGTGACCTTGCCCGATGGGCGTGTAGTCAATGGCGCAGAGCTGTGTGGCCCAAAGATCGTAGGGCGCAAGCTAGCTTACTGTACAGACACTGTGTTTTGCGAAAGTGCGATCGACTTAGCGCAGCAGGCAGATGTATTAATTCACGAAGCAACCTTTTCTCATCAGGATGCGGGACTAGCCTATCAGCGAATGCATTCTACTTCGACGATGGCCGCTCAGGTTGCCCTAGAAGCGCAGGCAAAGCAGCTGATTATGACGCACTTCAGCCCGCGCTATGCCCCGGGTAATGTGCTAGAGCTTAGCGATCTGCTAGAAGAGGCCAAGGCTATTTTCCCCAATACGATCATGGCTAAAGACTTTTTTACCTATGAGATTAACCGAGAGAAAGAAATGACGTCGGTTGGTTAGCCGAACGCCCAACCGGTGGTAAATGATAAATCGCCTATCAAGTGATAGGTCAGGCGATGGATTTAATCAGCGCCGAAACTAGACCTTAGCTTTTCGCTCATGTTTAAAAGGCGCTTTTGGCTATCGACGGGTAGGCGAGGTTTCGGCACCTCTTCATTGGGCCAATTCGGCAGATCGTTACACGGACATAGGACTTGATCTAGTGCGACCTCTGGTGTAGGCACTAGCATGTCACAGCGAGCGCAGCTAGTGACATCCCAAGCTGGTGAGAGCAGCTCGTCGATGGTTTGATCGGTGCCTTCTAAATGGCAGTTTTTACCAGAGGCGTTAAGAATATCCTGCCAGCACTTTTCAAATTCGGCGCTAAAGCGATCGCCCTCAACTACAGTCTCTGGTTTATAGGTAGTTGTGCCATTATTGGCAATCACCTGCTTACCTAGCTGAAACCAATAGGCCAGATAGTTCTTAACTTGTGTACGAGAGGCCATGCGTTAATATCGAAGTTTGCTTACTGACTTTACTGATAAATTCTACTAATAGATCCTAACGCCTGATTCTCCAGAAATATCCTTTTGATTGAAACAATTAAGAATCTCTGTGTCTAGATGTAAGGCGGCTCACCGGACGAGTGTGTCCGGGTCAATCTTCCGGCGAGCCGACTGGCTCTCCCAATACAGATAGGTTTAGCGCATAGCCGCCTGTGACAAGGTAAACGTCATCGGCGACCTGGCCGACCGCGCGGCTGAGACTGCCTAGGCGATCGCGAAACCGCCGCCCTAGCTCGTAGGCAGGTACTACGCCCCAGCCCGTTTCTTCTGCAACTAGAATTACGGTCGCTGCCGTTTCGCTGAGCGATTTTAATAGGGTTTGCTGCGCGATCGCCCACTGTTCGCTATCTTGCTCAAGCACGTTAGTAAGCCAGGTTCCAAGCGAATCTATTAGCAGGCAGTCGGCTGAATCGGCGTCTACAATCGTCGCTGCTAGCGCAACAGGAACTTCCTTGAGGTGCCAGTCGAGCGGGCGTCTTTTTTGGTGCTGAGCAATGCGATCGCTCCATTCCGTGTCCTCCGCATCCACATCCTCTGCATTGATCTGTGCTGTCGCCACATACACAACCTGCTGCTTTCCTCCTGCCGCTAGCTGAGTTGCTAGCCGTTCTGCCCATTCGCTTTTGCCCGAACGGCTAGGCCCTGTCACCAAGACTATCGTCATAAAAAAAATGAGCTATGCTAAGCTAATAGACTGTAAATTAACCCTAATGAGGGATCGTAATGGAGGTTTTCGCTTGGAGTCTGTAGAATCTGCGGCTACTATGCCTGAATCGGATGCCCGATTCATATTAAAAGTACTTTGGTTGGACAAGGACGTTGCCCTAGCCGTCGATCAGGTAGTGGGTAAAGGCACTAGCCCGCTAACGTCCTATTTCTTTTGGCCCCGCAACGATGCCTGGGAGCAACTAAAAACTGAAATAGAATCCAAATCTTGGATCACTGACGAAGAGAGCGTTGAACTGCTCAACAAAGCTACTGAAATCATTAACTATTGGCAGGAAGAAGGTAAGACCAAGCCAATGAGTGAAGCTCAAAGCAAGTTCCCTGAAGTGGCTTTCACTGGTAGCTCATGATCCGTCGTGCACAGCTTGGTGGCTACCTTCGAAAGGTAGCTGATGGCTTCGCAAGTATACTAGTCGCTTTGCAGGCATAGATAGCGTTACGAGAAAACGAAAAGAGTCCTCTAGCGTAGCTAGCGCTAGAGGACTTTCGTGTATTTATGCCTTGTGTGCCTTGTGTCTATTCTCTAGAGTTTGGGATCTAGAGCCTGCGTCTATTTCGCAGCGCCAACAAGTACCTGCGATTTGATGGCAAATATCTTTTCGATCACTTCCTGCACGGCTTTATCTGGCGTAGAGGCCCCCGAAGTCACACCTACGGAAAGCTTGCCGGCAGGCAGCCAGTTGGCTTCTGTGCTTAGCGTTTTAGTATGGAGCGGCTTGTGCTCAATAGTATTACCAAGGCCGATGCGTGCGGCGCTGTCAATGTGAAACGAGGGAATATCGTACTCTACCGCAATCTCTTGCAGATGGGTGGTGTTAGATGAATTGAATCCGCCGATGACCACCATTAGATCGATGTCGGCCTCTACCAGACTAAACATAGCGTCTTGCCGCTCTTGGGTAGCATCGCAGATGGTATTAAAGCTCTGAAAATGATTGTTGAGGGCTAAGGGACCGTGCTTTTTTAGCATAGTTCGCTCAAACAGTTTGCCAATCTGCTCGGTTTCTCCTTTGAGCATAGTGGTTTGGTTGGCGATGCCTACCGTGTCCAAATCTTTGTCGGGATCAAATCCAGCGGAGTAAGCGTTGGCGAATTTATTGAGAAATTGAGATTTGTCGCCGCCGTTGAGAATATAGTCAGCGACATACTCAGCTTCGGCTAGGTTAAGCACCACAAGATAGGTCCCAGCAAAGGAACTGGTTGCGACAGTTTCCTCATGCTTGAACTTGCCGTGAATAATCGAGGTAAATTCTTTTTTCTTATGCTTCTCTACGGTGTTCCAAACCTTTGAAACCCAGGGACAGGTAGTATCTACGATAGTGCAGCCTTTGTCGTGCAGGAGCTTCATTTCTTGTACGCTCGCCCCAAAGGCAGGCAGTATGACGACGTCGCCCTGACCAACCTCTGAGAAGTCTTTTTCTGTGCCTACCAGCTCGATAAAGTAGACATTCATGGCTTTAAGCTGTTGATTGACCTCGGGGTTATGAATAATCTCGTTGGTGATCCACAGCTTTTGGTTGGGAAAATGGGCTCTTGCTTCGTAGGCCATGGCGACGGCTCTTTCGACGCCCCAGCAAAAGCCGAATGATTCGGCTAGGTGAATGGTGACGTCGTTTTTGACCAGGCAGTTATTGTTGGCTCTAATGGTCTGAATCAGGCTGCTTTCGTATTCTGAGCGCATTTTGCCAGCGACGTCTTCTTTCTGGCCAAAGCCCTGGTTGCGGTAATAGTTTTCGGAATGATTGAGGGCGCGCTTAAAGGCTTTGGTATCCATAAAGTTGCAAAGGTCTCTAACAGTAACAGCCATATCACCCTCACATTGTAGATTGGGTTGAGACCCCAAGGCCCACTATCTGGATCCTAGATTAGGGGCTTTCTAGATTAGGGGCTTTGGTCGATTGCTGTTTACTTTGTTTGCTTTTACTTTATTGCTGTTTTGTCTACCGTTTGTAGCTCTAACTGTGCGTATAGCGCGATCGCACTTCGCCAAACCAAATATCCCTGTCGGTTCAAGTGCAGTCCGTCTGTCGTCAGGTCATCGCGTAGATTGCCATCACCCGTAACAAAGATAGGATAAAGATCGAGATAGTACGCGTCATTATCGTCGGCAATCTTCTTCAGAGCGTTGTTCATGGTGACAATGCGATCGCTAGATAGCGCTTCCAGCTTGTCGCGGCTCTCCCAGGTCGAATGCTCCCCCCCATGTGGCAAAATTGACTGCACCACAATCTGAGTGTCTGGATGCGATCGCTTTAGCTGACGCACGATCTCTTTGTAGTTATCTAGGATTTCCTGATCCGGCCTGCCCCAAATCAGATCATTAATTCCAATCATTAAAAAGACCGCTTCGACATCGTTATCGTCTAAATAATTCAGTCGGTTGAGTAAGCCCTGCGTCTTTTCTCCAGAAATACTTTGGTTGATCCAAACCCGTTTTCCCGGCATCAGCTCACCGGGGAACCACAGGCTTAAGGAATCACCCAGCAGCACCGTTAAGTGGGCAGGATTTTGCGCAGCTACGGCTTTGGCTTCAGCCGATAATACTTCTAGCCACTCTGCATAGCTGCGTTTGATCCCACCAGTAGGATGTGGCAGTTCTGACCCATCTGCGATCGCCGCGTCCGCAACTACCTCGTCTGCAACTACCTCATCTGCATCTAGCGCGCCCGGAATAAGAACATCGCCCACTACCGCAGCATCAGACACACCTGCTTTCAATAGGCCATTGCTGTTAGCAGCAGATGACTGCTCTTGTGACACGGCTAGTAAACTGGCAAACAGCAGTCCATTCATCACCAAGGAGAGCGCTGCCCAGTTTGGGATCTGTGAAAACCAATTCATTACGAAACAATCAACACGAAGGGACTCAGACAATCAGACCGCACGGATAGTTAAGGCAGATCTTAATCTCATCTGTTCCCTGTGCCTAGCCTATGGCTCAAGTTTCCGTAAGAACACCAGAGTATAGTGCATCATAAAGCACTTCATAGGCCGCTATAAAGTAAAGCACCAGGCAGAAGCATCAGACCGGAGCACCAGACTAAAGCGCTAGGCCAAAGCGCTAAACGTTAAAGCGGAATAGCATGACATCGCCCTCTTTGACTGTGTATTCCTTCCCTTCACTGCGAACCAATCCCTTTTCCTTCGCTGCGCCCATAGAGCCGGATGTGACTAAATCTTCGTAGCCAACGGTCTCAGCGCGAATAAAGCCTCGCTCAAAATCAGTATGAATTACCCCGGCGGCCTGCGGCGCCAGCATTCCTGACTTGATTGTCCAGGCGCGAGTTTCTTGCGGTCCAGTAGTGAAGTAGGTCCGTAACCCTAACAGCTCATAGGTCGCTCGAATCAAAGACTGCAACCCGCCCTCTTCTACTCCTAGCGCTTCCAAAAAGTCAGCCCGCTCATCTTCTGGAATTTCTAGCAGCTCGGCCTCTACCTGCGCTGAGACAATGACAACTTGAGCCTCTTCGGCCTGGGCGTGTGTGCGGACTTCATCTACCCAGCTATTGCCCTCCGCAAGATCGTCTTCTGAAACGTTTGCCGCGTAGATAACTGGCTTGCGCGTAAGTAATCCTAGTGGCTTAATAAGCAAAGCCTCGTCGTCGTCCAAATCGACCGTACGAGCAGCTTTGGCTTCATCTAGGGCGGGTCGAACTTTTTCTAGAACGTCCAGTTCAGCCTCAGCTTCCTTATTGTTCCGTGCCTGCTTGCGAATGCGATCCATCCGCTTTTCTACCTGCGATAGGTCTGAAAGCGCTAGCTCTATGTTAATAACTTCGATATCACGTAAGGGTCCAATTGAGCCAGAAACGTGAATAATGTCGTCATTCTCAAAGCAGCGTACGACGTGGATAATCGCATCGACTTCACGAATATTAGCAAGGAACTGGTTGCCCAACCCTTCACCTTGACTCGCCCCTTTGACTAGCCCGGCAATATCGACAAACTCTACCCTGGCCGGCAGAACTTCCTTAGAGCTAGAGATATCTGCTAGCACCTGAAGTCGCTCGTCTGGGACTGCTACAATGCCCACGTTGGGCTCAATCGTGCAGAAAGGGAAGTTGGCGGCCTGAGCCTTCGCATTTGCGACCACCGCATTGAACAACGTAGATTTTCCGACGTTGGGCAATCCAACAATTCCGGCTCTGAGCATAGGGGTAACGTAGCGATTCGATAAGTTGGCGTTTTAGATCGGCGTTCCATTTAGCTGTTTCCAGCATCTGTCTCCAGCATAAAGGGAATAGGCGATATTTCGGCATCTAGGCTTTACAGAGACTTTATAGCTTAGCTACTTTCACGAAGGCTCATAACCTCTGGTATGCTTTGGCTAACTTTGGTCTGGCTAACTTTGAATTGGCAGGAAGTGGGCGCAATGCATACGAAGGTGAGATATCAGTTATCAGGAGTGCTGCTTCTTGGGCTGATGACGGTGGGCTTGAGCGGATGTTTTGGAGGATCTGGGGATACGGGGACGGTAGATGCTGTCGATCAGCCGCTAGATGGACCGTCGAAATTAGAGAATCAGCAGAGGAATGTCGCGATTACGGTGCCTGGCGAATGGACAAAAGCAGGAAATTCACTGCGAAACAGCGCCGATATCTATGCCAGCTACCCGCTGCAAGATATGTACGCTAGCGTTGTGTCCGAGAGCTCAGACGTATTAGACCAGTTTTCTTTGGAAGACAATGCGGACAAGTATCGCTGGCTGATTGCAGAGGAGATGAGCACTTATGAAGGGGCAACTAAAACAGAGGTCAGCCAAGTCAATGGCGATCCGGCTGTGCAGTATGAGATTCGAGGTCAAGTAGATGGTGTGCCAGTGGTGTACTTGCACACTACGATTGAGGGGGAGGGACGCTACTACCAAGTCGTTGGCTGGACAACTGCCGACCGTTACGAGGAGAATAAGGGAGAGCTACAGGCGATTATCCGTAGCTTTGAGGGTACCTAAGCGCCGAAGTTGGGTTGCTTATTCGAGGTCACTTATTCTGCGGTCGCCTAGTCCAGAATCCCCTAGTCCAAAGTCACCCAGTCCAAAGTCACCCAGTCCAAAGTCACCCAGTCCAAAGTCACCTAGTCCAAAGTCACCTAGTCCGAAGCCACTTATTCCAAGGCAACCCGGTCGGAGTAATCTGACTGGAAGATAGCCCAGTCAGAAAACAACGTGAGATTTATGCTGGTTCAATTTTTTCGCAGGTACTTTAGGACGCTAGGACTACTACTATTCAGCGTTGTCATGATGACTAGCCTGTGGAGCTCGCCTGCTTGGGCCGGACTAAATGACGATAGCTACGATGGCAATATCTTTGCGCTGTATGCAGGTAATGGCTCTATTGTGCCGCCCAAGTTTACGCTGGCCCAGTCTTTGAAGCAGGACAAGCCGACGATGTTGTTTTTCTTTGTGGATGACAGTCGCGATAGCAAACGGTTTTCTTCGGTGGTGTCTCAGCTACAGGCGCCTTATGGCAGAGCGGCTAACTTTATCGCGATCGCAGCCGATTCCGTCCCCCTCAAAGACAGCTACGAACCCACCGAACCTGGCTACTACTTCAAAGGCTTTGTCCCCCATACGGTTATCTTTGACCCTGCTGGAGAAGTTGTTTTTGACGAAATAGGCCAGGTTGCTTACGAGACCATCGACGACAAAATGCGTGAAGTTTTTGATCTCTTACCGCGCGAAGAGTCGCTAGACCTACGTCGCCGTCCGGTTAATGAAGTCAATAGTGAGCTTGTTCCTGAGTAGACCTTCCCGCGACCTAGCTGTTGGTTGGAAGGCGTATTGAAAAGCAGGTTTTTCCAGGCACAGAGTCTACGAGAAGACTGCCTGCGTGACGATTTTGCACAACGCGCCGCACCACATCGAGCCCTAGCCCGGAGCCCTTACCCATCTGTTTGGTAGTGAAAAAAGGCTCTAGAATCCTGTGCTGCAAGTCGGGCGGGATTCCTGGCCCGTTGTCTTCAATCTCTACGACGACTGCCGTATCTTTTTGACAGGTTCGAATGACAATCTTGGGCGGCTCGCCGCTGGGCGTTCCTTCTGCTAAGGCATCAATTGCGTTGTCGATTAAGTTGGTCCATACCTGGTTTAGCTCGCTGCCAAAAGCCGTAATCTTTGGTAAATCCTGACGGTATTTCCGCTCAACTTTAATTCCGTCTTTGAGCTTGAAGGCAAATAGCCGCAGGGTGTCTTCGAGTCCATCGTGGATGTTTACCTCCTGCTGCGCTGCCTGGTCCATATACGAGTAGGCCTTCATCGACTGCACCAGCGTAGAAATTCGCTGCGCCCCGTCTAACCCGTTGCGAATCATGCCCATGACGTCGAAAGAAAGCGCTAGCCAGCGAATGCCCATATCGCGCATTTCGGTTGTCTCGTGGCGCCAGCAGTCTGTTAACGTTTCAAGCGTTTCGGGCTTTATGTGCCCTGCGGCCAAAGGCTCGGCTATCTTCCAAGCCTCTTTTACACCATAGTCTTCTAGCCAGTCTGTAAGAGCGTCTTCTCTATCTCCTTGGGCTAGCGGATCGTTGTCTGGTTGGGCGATCGCTTCAAAGCCTCTGTCTCTAGCGTCTATCCACTGCTGCGTGTGCGCTTCGTCTGGCTGATGCTGCCCGTATACCAGATTCATTCGCTGAAGCTCTAGCATGGCGGGTTCTATGTCTTTCATCACCCGTACGAGCGCCGCCGCTGGATTGTTCAACTCATGTGCTAGTCCGGCTGAAAGGGTTCCGAGCGCCGCCATCTTCTCGCGAGTGCGGATAAAAGATTCTAGCCCGCGCAGCCGCTGACCTACCGTCCGAAAAATATCTCGTTCAAACTCTCGGCAGCTGTGAACAAGATCTAAAAAGTCAGGGCAGTTTAGCCGGTAGAGTTCGGTGTCGGTGTCGGCTGTGAGCGTCACCGGCACAAGGTCTTCTGTCAGGACCTGAATCTCACCAAAAAACGAAGGGCTCTCGTGGTGGCCCACCGGCATGTCAACGCCGTTGGTGTGCTGCGTGACGGTAATTTTGCCCGCGACTTGAATAAAAAAGCCAAGAGACGTATCGCCTTGGTGCACAAGAACTTCGCCGGCGGTCAGGTAGATGGGTTGAGCGCGATCACATACCCATTCGAGCCGCTGGTCTGGTAGCCTGTCAAACGGCTTCATCTGCGAGAGCGATTCTGAACAAAGCATAGAGCCATTCCTAAAATCAGGTTTTGTTTGGCAAAGGCGCGCGCGCATATTCAGCGCTGAACAAGCGCGCTCGATATTCTCAATAGATGAGATGTTCTCACTCGATATTCTGACTAGAGATTGGCTAGGTGTCTGTGCACAAACTGCACGCAGATCGAACCTTCTCCTACGCCAGAAGCAACCCGTTTGACTGAGCCTTGGCGGACATCGCCGACCGCAAAAACGCCGGGCACGTCAGTTTCTAGCAAAAAGCGATCGCGCTCTAAAGGCCAGGGCCGATCGGCGTCCACATCTGGCCCCGTACACAAAAATCCTCGCTCATCGCGCTGTACCGTATCACCTAGCCACTCGGTGCTTGGCGTTGCCCCGATAAAGATGAACAGATAGCTGGTGGGCAGCGTTTTTACCTCACCTGTCTGAGAGTTTTTCACGACAATCTTTTCTAAGCGATCGCCGCCTTGCGCCTCTATCACGCTGTGAAATGGCATCACTTCAATGTTGTCTGTGCTATCGATCTGCTCGATTAGATACTGCGACATGCTTTTTACTAGCGATTCACCGCGCACCAGCATATTCACCTTGTGAGCATACTGAGAAAAGTACATTGCCGCCTGCCCTGCTGAATTTGCACCACCTACAACATAAATCTCTTCTCCTTTGCAAGCAGGTGCTTCTGTTTTGGCTGCGCCATAGTAAACGCCAGCGCCCGTAAACGTATCTACACCTGGCACGTTCAGCCGTCGCCAAGCAACGCCTAAGGCCAAAATCAGCGCATGACAGCTAACTTCACTACCATCGCTTAGCGTAACGATGCGATAGTCGTCCTCAACTCTTAGCGATTTAGCCGCTTGGGGTGTCAGAATTTCTACGCCAAACCGCTTGGCTTGTGTCACCGCTCGCCGCGCCAAATCATCTCCACTCAGGCCAACTGGAAAGCCCAGGTAGTTCTCAATGCGTGAGCTAGTGCCGGCCTGACCACCGGGTGCTTCACGCTCAATCATCACCGTGCGCAAGCCCTCCGACGCTCCATAAACAGCGGCTGCTAAGCCAGCGGGGCCACCGCCTACAATCACCAGGTCGTAAAAAGGCTTGGCTGCTTCTGTTTGTAGGCCTACGTTCTGTGCTAAGTCAGTCACGCTGGGCTTGACTAGCTTGGTTCCATCAGCGGTAATGACTAGCGGCAGATGCGCACTGCTTTTATCTGAGTCGGCGTATTCGACCAGCTTTTGGCCTTCTTCGTCGTTTTCAATGTCTAGCCAGCGATAGGGAATTTGGTTGCGAGAGAGAAAATCACGCAGATCGTGAGACAGCGGAGACCAGCGATCGCTAACCACCCTCACACCTTTAAACTCTGGCTTGAACCCAGCTTGCCAATCTTGAATAAGATCATCTCAAACCGGGTAAAGCTTTTCCTCTGGCGGGTCCCAGGGCTTGAGCAAATAATAGTCTAGCCGAGCCTCATTGATAGCAGAGATAGCGGCATTCGTGTCGGCATAGGCAGTTAGCAGCGCTCGCTTTGCCTTCGGAAAAATCTTGCTACCCTGCTCTAGAAATTCTACGCCGCTCATTTCTGGCATTCGCTGGTCGGCCAAGAACAAGGCAACAGTATCGCCGCGCAGCTTTAGCTGTTCAGTCGCCTCTAAAGCATGAGTGCCCGAATCAGCACGAACGATGCGAAATCTGTCGCCATACTGCTGCCGCAGATCTCTTGAGATCGACTGTAGTACCGCCGGATCATCGTCAACGGTCAAAATGACAGGCTTATCTGCCATGAGAACTCCTTTCTCTTGTTGATAGGATTATTGCTAGATATGAGATTTCCAGATAGAAACTTTTTAGAGAAAGACTTTTCGACTTAATCCCTATAAAAATCCTTATAAAATGAAACGCTCATGCTGCGCTTGCGCTGCGGGTCTGTGCTGTAGGCCAATAGCGCCCGCTTGCGCTATTGGCATCTTCTAGGCGTCAACGCCTGCTTTAATCGCTTTTGTAGATATCCGCATCAACATAGGTTTCATCGATGTAGCACCACAGCCAATCTTCACCCGGCTCGAACGATTGAATAATGGGGTGGTTGGTTTGATCGAAGTGCTTTTGAGCGTGCTTGTTTCGAGAATCGTTACAGCAGCCAACGTGACCACAGGTGCGGCATAGTCGTAGATGAACCCAAGTATCACCTAGTTTTAGGCACTCTTCACAGCCTTGGGCGCTAGGTGTGACTGCTTCGATCTGATCGGTATGCATACACTGGTCGTCGGCCATAAGGTTGTCTTAACCAAAGCTATAAAGTTATGAACCATAATTAATAATATCAATCTGATGTTGTCGAAAATGTCTGTCGGCAGAGAGATTTCACTAGGGCTAAGTTGAGCTGGAAACACCCTTGGGCTAGCTAGTCCGCTGAGCTAACAGCAGCCCAAACCACTGCTGCGGATCGGTATAGGTTTCTATCACTCTGAGTTTGTGAGAAAGCAGTATCTGCTGCGTGTCCTGTAGGTTGAATTTCCGAGAGATTTCGCTGAGGATGCGATCGCCTTTCTCGAATTCAGCTTCTAACCCCAATGCTTTCAGTCTCACAGTCTGCGTTTGAGTACTCTCTAGGTACATTTCGATCTGATTTTTCAACGGGTTGTAATTAGCAATATGAGCAAAGCTGTCTAGATCAAAATCTCCTTTAAACTGTTGGTTGAGATGACGCAGCATATTGAGATTGAATTTAGCGGTGACCCCTTGGCTATCGTTATAGGCCGCGTTTAGAACAGAAATTTCTTTTTGCAGATCTAGCCCTAGCAGAAAATAATCACCCGCTTCCAGCGTCTTGCTGATCAAGGTCAAAAACTGGCCGCACTCATCTGGCTGAAGATTGCCGATGGTGCTACCGAGAAAGGCAATCATTCGAGCCGGTAGCTGCTTGGGTGGTAGAGCCGCTAGCGCTGGCTCATACGTGCTTGCTAAGGCATGAACTGAAAGATCTAGATACTCACTCAAAAGCTTTTGAGCCGTTTCGCTGAGCATCGTATCACTGACATCTACGGGCAGGTATCGCAGTGGATAGTCAGCCGCCTGATAGGCATCTAGCAAAATGCGGGTTTTAGTAGAGCTGCCGCTGCCAAGTTCTACGATTTCACAGGACGCTGTGCGCTGCGCGATCGCTGCCCCGTACTTTCGCAAAATAGCCGTTTCTGTCCGCGTCGGGTAATACTCTGGTAGCTCGCATATCTGCTCGAATAGCTGCGAACCCCTCTCATCATAAAAGTACTTTGGCGGCAAAGATCTGGGCCTAGTCGATAGGCCTGCTATAACATCTTGTCCAGATGTACCTTGTGCCGACATGCCTTGTTCTGACCTGTCCTGTTCTGACGTGTCTTGCCCTGACCTGCTTCGCGCATGCTCCTTTAGTAAATTTTGCACCACTAATCTTGGTATCGTCTGCGACCCTAACTTGCTCATCTAAATCCTTAGCGTAAAAGACTTCAAAATACAGAACTTCAAAATGCTCATCCGATGCAGTCCTTAAACAGCGCAGCGGAACCCTGCAAACATCTCTCTGCGATGAGGATGATACCAGTTGCGAAAGCTAGGTCTCACGATTGACGGCAGGCTAGCCCAGCTGCCGCCGCGCAGCACTCGGTGAGCCTGATCGAAATAGGTTTGCGAATAGCCGGCGTAGGGAAACGGGCAAAACCCTGAATAGCCTGCGAACCAGCTATTTGTCCATTCCCATACGTTGCCTAGCATATGCTCGCATCTATTCGGTGCGTAGGCAGTACCTTGCTGACTGAGAATCGCTGCTTTCTCCCATTCGCCTTCGGTTGGCAGTCGCTTCCCGATAAACCTGGCGTAGGCATCTGCCTCGTACCAGCTCGCTCCACACACAGGATGCTCATCAAACTTGCCTTCTACCCAGTACAGCGGCGCGCGTATCTCGGCAGAGCGAACCCACTGCCAGCCAGCCTCACACCACCATTTGGATGTTTGATAGCCACCTGCTTCTATAAAGCTTCGATACTGGCCGCAGGTGACGGGCGTGCGGTCTAGCCAATAGCGATCGGTTGAGCTCAGATAAATTGGGCGCTCGTTGTCGATTGCGTTGGGTGTATCGCATCCTTGAAGGAATTCACCCGCTTCGATCAACACCATGTCAGCTTTGCTAGGCGAGCTATTGCCAGTGACTAAGGCCGGCTGAGTCACTGGCATGGGGCCCTCTAAGCCCAGTCTTAGCTGGTATAAAGCAAGCACGATGGCCATGGTTTCGGCATGTTGGGCTTCGTGCTGAATTAACCAGTGCCATAGGCGATTAGCCTCAACCGATGGCTGAGGCGTTTTTTCTAAATGGCTTAGCGTATGCGATCGCACTTGGTCCATATAGGCCAAAATCGCTGCTTTTTCTGGTAAGTTTTGTCGTTGCGCTTTCGGCAATCCGTCGGGCGAAAAAAGCTGTTTGTACTGCTGTTCGTGTGGTCGTTCGTACGACTGTTCACTGTGCTGCTCTTCATCCTGTTGTTTTTGCTGTTGCAACGGTCGAGAGCATTTGGCCAAATGCCCTGCAACCCACAGCGATTCGGTATAGGCAATATGACCTAGATGCCAACCTACTGGACTGAAGTCTGGATGCGATTGCGATCGCAACATCTCAGGCGTGATGTCTGCAATAAGCGATCGCGTTTGCTGACGACAGTTTTGGAGGGCCGAGTAGAGATCTAACTGGAAAGAGGATTGGAGCGGAGTAGATGGTGAATGCAGAAGGGGCGTCAATGAAATGTGCACAGCCTAATCTATGGTGGCGTAGGTCTTGATATGTAGCTCGCTATCTATACTAATCAGTTCACTTTGATTATAGGGTTGCCAGTCGTCCTCAAAGAGTCCTTCGGACGACAGAATGATCGAGTTAGGAAAGCGCTTGGCGTTCTTGAGTAGGTAGAAAGAGGGCGCTTCTTTCTGATTGTCGTAGCGCAGAGCGATTAGTCGATCGGGCGTGGACAGAATGATGTTAGCGGCGACTCGCACACCGGCTGATGTCGCCATTTGAGTAACTGTCTTGATGGTCAGATGCAGCGCTTCTGCTAGGTCGATACCTGGCTCCGTTTCTAGATTGTGAACGAGCAGCGCAAAGATATGCTCTGAATCGGTAATTCCCATAATTCGTTTATAGGCCTGATCGCAGAGCTTTTCACGAATCGGGCGATAGAGCGTATCAAAAAAGTTTTCTATCAGGCCGTTATGCACAAACAGCATCTGGTTATAGGTGAACGGCTGACAGTTGCTCATATCGACTGGCATCTTGGCCGTGGCGCTGCGCAAGTTCACAACAAAGCTACGAGCCCGAATATAGCGACATAAGTCATCTAAGCTACGGTCATTCCACATGGGTAGCACGTTGCGATAGACAAACGGATTGTCTTGTGGCTGCCCGTGCCAACCTAGCCCAAACCCATCGCCATTAAGCACGGCTGCGTCTAACTCTCTTGGTTTGTAGCTCTGCACTAGCATGGAATGCTCGGGCTTTAACACTAGCTGGTCGAGCGAAATCTGTGGACCCAAATATCCTAAGATTCGACACATATGGAGTCCTATAAAATTTAATTAGTTTGAAAATTTAGCTAGATTGATCAGAATGCTTTTTCTGAGCGCCCTTGCTGGCTACCCTTCAAAGGCACAAACAAAGGCACAAACAAAGGCATAGAACAAAAGGTCTAAAACAACTTAGCGCTGGATAGCGCTAGGACTATCCAGCCAGCAATGAATGCAACCCCACCGAGCGGCGTAACTGGACCTAGCGCTTTGATGCTCATTAGGCTCAGGCCGTAGAGACTGCCTGAGAACAAAAAGATGCCGGCGACAAAGCACCAGCCAGTGACCGCTAACCCTTTGATATCTGGGTACTGTGTAATGAGAACAGCTACTAACAGCAGCGCGATCGCATGATACATCTGGTAGCGCACCCCGGTTTCAAAGCTACCTAGCGCAGTTTCGGTTAGTTTGCCCTTGAGCGCATGGGCTCCAAATGCCCCGCCTGCGACGGCAAGCGCTCCAAAGATAGATGCGATCACCAAAAACAAACGCGCCATAGAATATCGGCTGCTAGAGATCAGCCATCAAAAAACTGACTATAGAACTGAATACACACTACTGACTACACATTAAAGCAATATACAGTCACGCCTGCTTCATCGATATCGAAGTCGGCATTCATCATCATAGCCCAGGCATCTAAACAGTGCTTTGCTTCGCTTAAGGAGACTTCCGCTAATAGCGCAAACTGAATGGCATTGATCCTGCCATCGTTGGCTTTAAGGGCCTTGTAGAAAAGAGCCTGGAGCCGCTGAGAGCGCGATAGCGTGCGATCGCGCTCTAGTGACTTAAGCATCCACACCGCCCCTGTTGCTGCCGGTATCCCGAGCAATAGCCCAGCCGCCACCGTTTTTTGCTTGTCCTGCTGTGGGCTATTGGTTAGCGCCGTTTCCACCGCACGACCCACGCACAAGAAACCTAGTGCCAAGCCCAAAGTAGAGAGGCCAATACCCACTATGCGTTTTGTCGCGCCGATCACGCTCATCGATTGTTCGTCTTGTTATCTGAACTAATTCTTACTGAACTAGCTTGTACAGAACTAGCCTGTACAGAACTAGGCCGCTGTGCGAGTTGCTTCTAGCAAGCGTGAGAAATAGAAGGGTGCTTTGTTAAGCGATCGCCGCCCAATCTGCCAGCCGTTTGCTTCAAGTGCCTTTACTACATCAGATTCTCTATGCAGATAGGCCCGTGTTGCTTTGCTTGGCCCAGGGAAGAAATCGCCCACCTTTTTTAGCGTGGCATAAAAGCAAGTCTTTGGTGCAAAGCTAATCATGATGCGCTCAGTCGCCAACGAGCTAAGATGCTTGATCATGCTATCTGCCTGCTCTTGTGGGTAGTGGATCAGCACATCTAGACACACAACCGTGTGATAGCTGCCGTCAATCGATTCCAAATCTTTTGCCTCAAACTCAGGCATTTTCTCTGCGCTTAACTCACCAGCTAGCGCGGCTTTAGCTCTTATATCGGCTTCGGTCGCCATCTTTTCAGAGATATCGCTGGCGTAGACCTTAGCTCCCATTTTTGCCAGTGGAATACTCAGGCTGCCAACACCGCAGCCCGCGTCGCAGACGGTGATATCAGCAAGGTTTTCGTCCTCAGAAAACCATTCGAGCACGTTGTCAATGGTTTTCTGGTGCCCGGTGCGAATGTTGGCCTGTACCTTATTCACCTCACCGTCGCCGTAGATCCGCTGCCAGCGATCAAAGCCCGTCGCGTTGAAATACTCGCGAACAATTGTCTTCTCGTCCAAGGTGGAATTGGTCATAGCCGCTGGTGATAGTGCCTGTGTCGAGGGGCCTGGTTAAAAGCCTGAGACCTGATTCTATTACGTTTGGCGGCTGCAAAACCGCTAGCCTTCTTTTAGCTTCAGGCGTGGTAGTTCTGGGCGTGGTGATTTTGCTACCAGAGCGGCGAAACGGATGACTGATAGTCAAAGTGCTGGTTTGCTGGCGGCTGAGAATGAGACGCCTCATGGCTTTCTGTCGGCAAGGCATCTGGAGCCTTTAGCTCTTGTGCTGTTGGCAGGGGCGCTGGCTCATATGCACTGGCGGCTGTCATTGCCCACTGCTCTTCTGGTAGGGCGCTCAGCGGTGCCTGATATGTTTCCTCAAAATCTTGAATGTCTCGTGCAATCTCAGCTACTCTCAAAGACTTGTCGGCATTCATTGACGCAGTTAGCTGTGGCATTCCGGCCTGTTGCAGCTTGCATCCTAGCAGCCGACGCTCATCATCAGACATTGCCAGTACAATTTGCGCTACTGATTCAACTAACCGCTGGTTCATAGCTCCTCGCCGCTCATCTCAATACCTTACAGGTCAACACTTTACAGGGAAACATGAACATATCTAGCGTTAATTGACTCTTTGTCCGTCAGTTCATCAAAGGATAGGATTCTTTAGATCTGCACGGGCATATCTTTTACAAAGCGAAAACGCTGCTGATCGCCTGGCAGGTTTCTGCTTGAGAGATAGCCTGATAGGGGAGAGGAAAGTTCCTTCAGCATCTCTTCTACGGCACTGTCCGTCACGAGTGGTTGATACTTCGCGTTATGGTGTGCCCGAATTTCTACGGCGGTGAACGCCTTTCTCCCGCTGTGGATTTTCTGAGCAGATAGCTCCTTGATTGTTTGAATGATCTGCACTCGCTGCCGCAGATACTCAGACCGGCGTTTTACCGCTGCTGCACGCTTTTGAAGCATGGCTTTGATTTGTGCGTCAGCTTCTACGCCGAATGGCGGGCGGCTTAGGCATGCCCTTAGGTCAGATAGATCTATTGCCTGCTCGTACTTCAGCGCTAGCTCCACTAGTGCCTGAAAGGTCTCTGGCCTCAACACGTTCATCTGATGGCCTAGCGCAATCTTATTAGAATGACTTGTCAAATCTCCAGCGGCGATAATTAGTTTTAAGCTCTTTTCGTATTGGTGAGGGCTCAAATGCCTGAATCCTAGTTTGTGTAGCTGTGTGGCCGGATCGTCTTTCACTTTTGGGGCTGCAGTTGCTTTGCACTCGCCGACGATGGCATATGGCTGGTCGGCATAGAAATCTAGTCCTCCTGCGCCGCCGGTTGCGCCTGGATCTATGCTTGCCCCTGGTGTGTCTCGAGAATTCCTAAAGCCCAGCTCGCACAGGGCTTTCCTAACGAGCTTTTCAAAGGTGTGACCGTCGCTAGAGTTGCCAAACTCAGAGATTTTTGAGAGCCAGTCAGGAGAATCGAGAACGTTACCAATAGCGGGTTCAGAGGTAGTGGGTTTAGGGCCTGGGGCTGACGAGTCTTCGATAATTCCGAGTCTGCCTTCGGTGGCTGTGGGGCTATCTTCGACCGGCTCTAGGAAAGCTGTTCTCGCAGCGGCGAATTCTGCTTTGCTTAACAGCGCTGCGTCGCTACTAGCTTCTAGGTGTTGTCCAAGAGGCACGAACTTGTAGAGCTGTTCTGGGCTAGGTGCTGACTGAAATGGTATTGCTGTAGAGAGTTCGTGTACTTGCAAGAGAGATAGAAAAAGGCGATCGCGATCGCGCCAAAGCTCCATCAAAGCGGCGTCTGTCCAGATCGTCCGAGCTGCGATCGCTGCGATCGCCTGCTCATCATCAACTTCCTGGCAAAAGGTACACTGGGCCCAGTGCGTTGTTTCCTTTAAGCTGAAAGCGTTTCTGGTAGAGAGAACTTCCGGAAGAGCTTCCGGGCGGTACCAGTTACTAGCGATCGCACCTACTGGTAAATCGCCGCTAGGAAGTAGGGCAAAAGACTTTCCCGGCAAGATAAACCGCTGAGTTACAGCGACAATAGAGCGCTTCTGAATGAGCGCTGCAACATCGATTTCGGGTAGACAAAGCGAGACATTAATCCAGGTCATGCGCCCACAGCTTCAACAACATCTTCGAGGCTAGAGCGCATTTCCGTTTCGTCTAAAGACGCTTCGGCAGTGAGATCTTGGGAGAATTCGGCTGCGATATCTTCTACACTAATGTCCTCATTCAGTCGCGCTAGCGTTTCACCTTCTAGCGCGTCTTCTGCGACCGTGCCAGTAGGCCGACTCAAAATCTCTTTTAGCAGCAAGTTGTTTGTCAGCAGATCGCGAGTAAAGGCAAAAGAGTTCAGACGCCTGTGGGTAAGGTCGAACTTCTCGTGATACTCGTAAACATATCGGAGCGCTAGCAGGGGTTTTAGCTCTTCGATTACCAAATCGACCCATTCGCCACCGTTGGCAACAAGCTGTTGATAGTATTCGAACGAGTCCCAGTAACGCTTGATTTTACGATCTTGTGATCGCACCAAGCAGCTTCTAGAGAGCCCAAAGGTTTCTGTATCAAGCAGCCGACGAAAGCCCGCACCGACCGAAAGCCCGTGCGTATGCTGCAAAGCGCTGACCCCTATGGTCACTGGCTCACCGTCTTCTTTACCGACTACCTTAAAGTGAATCCAACCGCTGTTTTTGCCCCTAGGGGTAATATCTTCAACGCGCTCAATCACTACTCCTTCAATCGGCTGATCTTTTAGCCTGTCAATCTCGGTTATCTTCTCAAACCCAAACCTCAGAGCCGCCGCAATCAGATCGTTATCTTCAAAATCTTCAGCGTC
The DNA here is from genome assembly GCA_963702855.1 of uncultured cyanobacterium. Taxonomy (GTDB): domain Bacteria; phylum Cyanobacteriota; class Cyanobacteriia; order Phormidesmidales; family Phormidesmidaceae; genus Phormidesmis. Next base: position 1,810,973 of record OY969765.1, on the reverse strand, counting down.
AAACTGCGACAAGGCGTTTTCGTAAGCGGTCTTAAGCCGATCTGTTGGGGAGAGGGGTTCAGGTTCTAGGCGCTTCAGCTTTTCGTTGATTTGAGCCGCAAACCAGCTCAGCGCTTCTCGCGCATGAGGGCGCCCCTTACCGTACTGAGCCAGCTCTTCTTCTTCAAAAGGGTAGATAGGCGTAGGGGGTGTTAGTCCTTGTTTGTTGTAGAACTTCTGTAACGTCGCTATAGCCAGCTCGCGTACAGTCTGTTCGTTCAGGTACTTCAGTTCAATCGGCTCCCCATAAGACGATATCTTCATTGCCGAGGCTATCATTATCATCGAAACCCTGCTCCAGCTATCTGGCAAAACAACTGTTAGCAGCACAATGCCTTTGCTAGTCTCAGAAGAGCCAATCGAATCAAACAGCCGCTTAACCAAGTCTAGTATCACTATCTCTGCTGTATATCCGTCCCGGTTGCTGACATGGGTGTCTAGCTCGTCAAAGCAAATGCTGACAGATTTGTACTCACTAATCAAAGATAAAATCTTGGCGACATAGGTTAGGGCGCGAGCGTCTCGTTCACCCTCGCTCTTTTCCTGCGGAGGCAGACGCAGATCGGCGGCGTCTTGCATATCGAGCTGCTCGCCTGCCAACCACTTGACGGCGAATGAGCCCCGCTCTTCCGAAAGGGTCCAAATGATTGCCCGTAGAATGTACGGATCGATATTGGGTCTTCTTCTGCGAACGACCTTGACCAGCTCGCCGACGAGATCTTTCTGTTTCCGCTGACGGCTATCTTGACAGATCTGGTCGAACTTACTGACCAGAACCTTTGCAGCCGGTACTTTTGCACTGGCTTTGCTAGCACTGAGCGCTTCTGCTACCATCAGCGCTGCAATTTCTTGCCACTGGGTAACGCCCGCGCTGCCCCTTTGCTCTAGGCTCTCGGCTACAGACTGTTGAAATAGCGCGTTGATGTAGTCCAGATCGCCATACTTATCGGCGCTGGCATAGATGAAAACACCTTGACCGCTCGCTTGCAGGCGCTGCCGAATTCGTCGGATGACGTGGCTTTTGCCCACCCCGCGCTCTGCTGTGAACACAATGGAGGTGACTTTATTGAGCGTAGAGTCAGCGGTGCGCACTTTGTCTAACGCCTCAAACACGGTGTCAGATGCGATCACATTGAGTGAAGCTACGTCAGGAAAAGACTCTCCCCAAATGTTTTGGTCTTTAACAACAGGTGGCCTTTCAAACGGGTTATTCGACCTGAGCGTAGAGAGGATAGTGGACTCGGTGGAGGCTTCTGCAGGAATTGCCATGGGAAAAAGAAAGAGCTGTGAAGGTAGGCCAAAAGAGGAAAGTGAATCGACGCAAGCTGCTGAGACTTATGCTGGCTGTAATCGCTTTACATAAAAACGAGTGCCGCCACCTGGAATAGCCACCGAATCTTCGAGCTGGTCTGAGGTGACGTTAGGCAAATCACCCCCCATGAGCTGGACGAGATCGTTCGCTTGAACTTCGAGCAGCCATTCGTTGAAGTTTTGGCGAGAGATGCGATCGCCCATCTCCCTGCGGATTCTATAAATTGGTACCAAATCGTCTAAGTTGTAGTCTCGGTTTAGCTGGTCGTAGGTCTTGAGCGCTGTTTCAGTAAACTCTTCATAAGAGCCAATTGCCAGTGAAGTGCTACCGTTCTTACCGTTGTTAGACTGGACCGTCGCGCTTTGGACTTTCGCGTTCTCACCTTCTGCGTTCTGGACTTCTACGCTCTGGACTTCTGCCTGATTCTGCCTAAACCATCTCAGCAAAGCGTTAGTTACCTTCGGTCCAGCAATAGCGCTAAAAGCAAATTCGTCGTCTTTAAGTCCTGCTAAAAGCTTTTGCTGACCGCTTTCAGTGATGGCATAAACGTTCCTTGACTTATTCTTAGGCGTTTGAGCTATTGCGCCCTCTTCAACTAGCCGCTGTAGCGCCGCGCTGTAGGCATTGGTTCCAGAATTCACAAAGTTGGACTTAGCAGCAGGTGTCTTATCAAGCGACCACAACTTCAAAAGTGTGAGCGTTTCGGCGTATAGTGGCGTAACTTTGCGTGCCATTGAAAATCCTTAAAAAAGTGAGAGATGACTTAGGGGTTGCTATCTATCTACAAGGACTGTTTGTTTTATCCGTTACTTCAGACAGACACAGTCAAAGAACTCACAGTCAAAGAACTCACAGTCAAAAGACTTATGTAGAGAGTACCCGCCTGGCTTTTCGATCGTGAGTGACTTGACTTATCTCTGATTCTCATTCAGCAGCAGCCACTTGTTATCAAGAAAATAACAAGTGCACGCGTTTAAAGTGTGTGTTTTTACAGCCTCTGCCAAACTAGCCGGTTTGTAGACTCTACAGAAGTTTGTGACCAGCGTATGAGCTGCGCGGGTGCACCGACTGACAAGACAGGCAAACCAATCGCTCTGCGAGGGGCGTCGGTAACAAGTGCGATCGCTTCTTCCGCATCACACAGTCCCCACTTCACCAAATTCACCGCACCTTCAATCAAAGGGAGCGTTGTTCCTGCAAGTGTGCCATCAGCTAATCGCGCCGTTCCGTGGATTACCTCAATCTGTCGGCTGTCCCAGGGATAGATCCCATCCGGCAGTCCTAGCGGCGATAGCGCATCGCTGACCAGAAACAGGCCTCCCATCCGCGTATCTGTACTGCCGCGCCCCACTCTCAACAGCAAATCCAGCATCGTTTGACAAATATGCTGACCATCAGCGATGAATCCGCAAAACACCCTCGAATCACTGAGCGCCGCGCCCAGCAGCCCCGGCTCGCGGTGGTGAAGCCCTGGCATGGCATTAAACGCATGGGTCACCATCGTTGCGCCCTGGTCGAACGCTTGCCTAGCCTGATGTGCGATCGCTAGTGAGTGGCCCAAGCTCACCGTAATTCCTTGCGAAATCAGCCACGGAATCACCGTATCGTCTGCCGCTTCTTCCGATGCTAGCGTCACGATGCTAATAGCATCAGCAAACTCTCCTACAACCGTTTTGACTGTCTCTAGCGTCAGCGGCTGTAGGTACCCAGCCGGATGGGCCCCGCGTTTGGCCGGGTTCAAGAAAGGCCCTTCTAAATGCGCGCCTAAGACTCTGGCACTACCGGTCCTATTCGTGGACGTACTAGCAGACAGCTGTTGCTGTTGAAACAAGCAAATAGTCGCCAGGCTAGCGTGAAAATTTTCTAGCGAAGTTGTAACCAGCGTCGGGCAGAACCCACTGACACCCTGCTGCCACAGCAGCTCACAAATTGACTGCAGCTTGCCCAAACTGTCTGCTCTTAGCTCGGGAAACGCCAGTCCCAACGCTCCGTTGATCTGCAGATCTATAGCGCCCAGCGTGACCCAGTCGCCTTCAACATCGATTACCTGCCTAGGCACCTCGCCCAACAGCTGCTCGGCAGACTCAATTTTGGTCACTTTGCCCGCTTGTATCGCAATTTGATACAGTCCTCGACGCCGGGGCAAACGAGCATTGAGAATAACAGTAGTATCAAACATGACCTAGAAGACCTCTACAAACACACTTTCACACCTACCCTTTACACCCAACTTCTACGCCCAGCCTTTCATCTACTTCCACTCAATTCCATCCACTTCCACCTATCTAGACGTATGACATCTCCCCTCCAGAACGGCCAGAACGGCAAAGTCGATGTCGGTATTATCATGGGCAGCGACTCAGATCTGCCCACCATGATGGATGCCATTATCATTTGTGAGGAGTTCGGCATTCCTCATGAGGTCGCCATCGTGTCTGCCCACCGTACGCCGCAGCGTATGGTGAGCTATGCCGAAACAGCTCATACTAGAGGGCTCAAAGTCATCATCGCGGGTGCGGGCGGCGCGGCGCACCTGCCAGGAATGGTTGCGGCCCTAACCCCTCTGCCAGTAGTTGGCGTACCGATCAAAACCAGCACACTCTCCGGTCTAGATTCGCTCTACTCCATTGTCCAAATGCCCCGAGGCATTCCAGTTGCGACTGTTGCTATCGGCAACGCCAAAAATGCGGGCCTGCTCGCGGCTCAAATCCTAGCCGTCTACGACCCTAATTTACAAGACAAGGTGTTGGGCTATCGCCAACAGCTCAAAACAATTGTGAGCGATAAGCAAAGCCAGCTCTCTGCACTCGGCGCTCGGCAGTATCTAAAACATATGATCAATACTTAGGAGATTATCCGCAGAGAGTATATCAGGTGTGAACTTGGGAGCAGACTCGAAAGGTTGAGTCTAGCTACCTTCGATTTTGAACATCTTTGAGCTTGGCTGGAATCGCTCGAAACCAAGAAAAATTGATGTTTAGAAGCAATGCAGCTCTATTTTTGATCCTTGTTAAGCTCTCGAAAATGAGTGACTTTGTAAACTTTCTCTAGAATCTGTGAGAAAAAGATCCGTCAGGGTAGGCAGTCCGCTGCTAGGAGTATCAAGCGATACAGAACGACTTGCTCAGACTTGGTGGAATAGGTGCCATCAGTTGGATGAATGTATAGATGTGGCGAGATCAGCATATCGCGACTAAGCGCTGATCTTTAGCCGCTGACTACTCTCGAAATTGCGTATTAGGAACATCAGACGAAAATGTCTAATTTTACGATAAGAAAAAGAACGCAGGCTAGGCGATTGCCCTCGCCCTGGTCTGCGAATGTCCCCCCCTTTACAGAGATGGCTAAGCGCGGCTTAAACCGTGCTTTTGGTCGTCGGTTTGCTTGGGGCTGGTTAGCCTGTATTCCCCTAGCCTTCGTCATCGTAGCTACTTGGGGCTTCGCTGCCCACGCTCAAGACGAGGTCGCTGCTGCAGATGTTCAAATCATCTTAGATAACATCTGGATTGTCATAGCCTCTATTCTTGTCATCTTCATGAATGCTGGCTTTGGCATGTTAGAAACAGGCTTTTGCCGTCAAAAGAATGCGGTCAATATTCTGACCAAAAACCTAATTGTGTTTGCATTAGCAACCGTTTCTTTTTGGGCATTGGGTTTCGCATTGGCCTTTGGTGAAGGCAATCCTTTCCTTGGCCTTAGTGGGTTTTTCCTAGCAGGTAGCGATCCTGCTGAGCCGGTATATGGCACGCTTACCACGCCTGTATTCTTCCTGTTTCAAGCTGCCTTTGCAGGAACCGCTGCAACTATTGTTTCAGGTGCGGTTGCCGAGCGAGTCAAGTTCTCTAGCTTCATTATTTTCAGCGTATTGCTCACTGCAATTTGCTACCCCATTACCGCGCACTGGGTATGGGGCGGTGGCTGGCTCTCTGATATGGCCTTTCTTGGTGAAGGCGTAGCCTTTAGCGATTTTGCCGGTTCTACAGTGGTTCACTCTGTTGGGGGCTGGGCTGCGCTGATGGGTGCTATTTTCCTCGGTCCTCGTATTGGCAAGTACCAAAACGGCGTGGTGAATGCGATTCCAGGTCACAACATGAGCATTGCCACCCTCGGCTGCCTGATTTTGTGGATCGGCTGGTTTGGTTTTAACCCTGGTTCTGAGCTAGCTGCTGATTTGGCTGTGCCTCAGATTGCGTTAGTTACAAACCTAGCAGCCGCAGCAGGCGGTATTGCTGCAACATTCACGGCCTGGGCTCTTAGCGGTAAGCCTGACCTTTCGATGGTTATCAATGGCATCTTGGCTGGCCTCGTGGGTATCACGGCAGGCTGTGGTGGCATTGGCTACTGGGGTGCTATTATCGTTGGCCTGATTGCTGGCGTGATTGTAGTTTTCTCGGTTGGCTTTTTCGACAGCATCAAGATTGACGATCCAGTAGGCGCTACTTCAGTCCACTTAGTCTGTGGCATTTGGGGCACGCTGGCAGTTGGCCTATTCGATGGCGAGGCAGGCCTCTTCTTCGGCGGCGGCGCAACTCAGCTAATTGCTCAAATTATTGGGATTGTGGCTGTTGGTCTGTTTACCGTCGTTGTGACATCCATTCTTTGGGTGGTCATTAAGTCCATTATTGGTCTCCGCGTTTCTTCCGAAGAAGAGCTCAAGGGCTTGGATATCGGCGAGCATGGTATGGAAGCCTATAGCGGTTTCTTGAAGGATACTAGCGACATGGGCGGCATTATCTAGCCTTTTTCCTTTAGATCTTGTCTATCGGTTCCTAAGTTGACAGACAAAATCTAGCGGACAGAGATCATAGTTTCAACTGTGAAATCGACATTGGGTGAGTGCTTCATCTAATGTCGATTTTTTGGGTTCTGGTTTTGTGCGATCGCTCTCGTTGCTTTTAGTGAACTTGTGACCCTATGGTTCTAGTCTGCCTGCTATGGTGACGATACTTGGAATTTCATTTGAGTGCTGAACTTCTATTCGATATTTTTCGATATTTTTAAGTCTGGCCTATATAAAAACGGTATACAACAAACTGACTTTCACAAGCTTGTCTTGAGCCGTCTGCTTTAGGTCGAAGCGCACGCCACTGACGTGGCTTTTGCTGTAGATAACGCGAACTTCGCATGGGTAATCCAACTTCCATCGTGGAAGAAATATTTGAAGCGCTGCCTGCCTTGCGCTTTCAAATGTATTTCAAAACGTCACTGACAGCGCTCTCTCATGCTATGGAAGATCAGGTCTTAGCCGGGTTGGAAGAGCAACCGCTGATTATTGCAAGCTTCCAGCAAGAGCGGTTTTACCGGCAGGAGGCCCGTCGCTACGTGCGGATCGGTGAAGTGAGCGATCAGGTCTATGTTTTGTCTGCGGCAGAAACGCAGTTTAACGCAGCAGACAGTAAGACTGAACAGGGGTACGAAAAAATAGATTTTGATGACGAAGATGCCCTAACTGAGGAATGGCATCTAGTTGTAATTGGGAAGAACTACAGCGCGGCGTTAATTTGCCGTGAGCATCAGGCGGCAGATAGGCCACGTCACATTGTGACTGACTCGGTTGCCACTCATTTGGATCAGAGCCGCCGGTTCGAGGGGATATGGACACTCGATAGACAGGTCAGTCTTAGGGCCGCCGATTTGTTGCTCAATCGGATTGAGTCTTACCGCCCTGAGCTAAGGCGAAAAATTCAAAGGGCGCGCGATCGTTTTATTCCCACCGTTCTTGGCAGCGATTTGGATGTTGAAAAAGATCCTTTTGCACAGCGGCTAATTACCTACTTACAGGCCGGACAGTACAAACAGCTAAAGGCATACCGGGCGATCGCTTTGCAAGAGCAGCGCGCTAGGCTAGTCAACTCAATTACCGCCGCCATTCGCAAGTCGCTAAATCCGTCCGAAGTATTTGCGATCGCTGCCGACCAGCTTGGCAGTGTGCTCGATGTAGGCCGCTGCATTATCTATCGCTGCACCGACCACGATTTAGATGCCACCATCCACCACGAATATCGTCAGCCGCACATCAATTCCTTAGAAGGCGCAACCTGGCCACTCAAGCACAACCCGCTCTATCAGTGGGTTAAAGATCATCGCAGTACGTTAGCAGTCGATGATATTAACACTCCAATTGCAATCGACGATAGTAACCTAGAGCCGTACGAACTCAACCTGTCTACCGCTCGCACCCGTCTACGGCGCTGGCAGATTCGGGGCTGCTTGCTTGTGCCATTGATTCACAAAAGCCGACTGCTTGGCATGATTGAGCTGCATCTGGAGGACAATCCTAGCCACCGCTGGAACGATGACGAAATTGGGCTTACCGAAGCGATCGCTAACCAGCTTAGCGTTGCGCTCATTCAGGCCGAAGCCTATGCCCACCTCGAAGACTTCAACCAGCAGCTCGCTGACCTAGAGCGCACCCGTAGCAACCTGATTGCCATTACCGGGCACGAGCTGCGTACGCCGCTTTCGACCATTCGCGTCTGCCTAGAGAGCCTGCTGACCGAACCTGATATGCCCGATGAACTGCGGCAAATCATGCTCGACACCGCACTTACCGACGCTGAACGAATGCGCAAGCTTGTTCAAGACTTTCTAACGCTTTCTAGGCTCGAGAGCCAGCGCGTAGAGTGGAATCTAGAATCTCTCTCTCTTTCCGAGTGCGTAGACCTAGCGCTTAGTAGCCTCCGCTGGCAGCATTCTTCTGACGCCGCGCCCGCTATGCAGATCGAGACTAACCTATCCGAAGATCTGCCCCTTGTCCGAGCCGATGGTGAGTGGATTGTCGAAGTGCTCTCTAAGCTGCTTGACAACGCCTGTAAATTCACAGAAGCTAACGGCAAAGTGACGATTAGCGCTTATTTGAAAGACAAGCAGACCGTCGAAGTGACCGTTGCCGACACGGGCAGAGGAATTGAAGCCGACCGGTTAGAAACGGTGTTTGAACGGTTTTACCAAGAAGAAGGCGCACTTAGGCGCTCAGTCGGTGGAACAGGACTTGGACTAGCCATCTGTCAGCAAATTATTGAAGGGCTTGACGGCAAAATCTGGGCTACCTCCGGCGGCAAAGACCAAGGGACTCAAATTCATTTCACCCTGCTCGCAGTCAGCAAGGGCCGCTATTCTGGTAAGAAGCGACATAGTAAGGCCCAAAAAACCTCTGCTACAGGTGCCCGTACCCTCTCAGCCAAAGCGACCTCAAAAGCAGCGTCCAAAGCCAAACCCCAGACTATATCCCAAACTACATCCCAGACGACTAAAAGCTCTACCCGCTAAGCCTTTGATAGTGCGCTCGGGCTTTTGGTGCTAGCCGCTAATGCTAGTAGCTGAGAGGATTTTCCGCAGTCCACCAAGAAGCGCCTTCTTAGCGTTCTGAGTACAGTTAAAGAACTGTTACGCTTCGCAAAGGGCTTGTTAATGATGGGAGGGGACGGTGTTACGATTTGGTTCATCGAAGGTTGAGAGATATCATTCATGGAACTAACTGGTTCAATGCCTAAATTTGGAGGCAGCACCGGCGGTCTTCTAACTAAGGCTTTTGTTGAAGAAAGATACGCAATCACCTGGACTTCTGGGAAAGAACAGGTTTTTGAGATGCCTACAGGTGGCGCAGCCATAATGAACGAAGGCGAGAATTTGTTAGAGCTTTCTCGCAAAGAGCAGTGTTTGGCTCTAGGTAAGCAGCTCAGAACGAAGTTTAAGCCCAAAATTACTGACTATAAGATCTATCGTATTTTGCCTAGTGGCGAAACCAATCTGCTGCACCCTGCAGATGGCGTATTTCCTGAGAAGGTTAACGAAGGTCGCGGCTATGAAGGTAAGAAGGAACGTCGCATTGGCGAAAACCCAGACCCTGCCACGATCAAGTTCAGCGGCAAGGAACCTTACGAAGTCTAAGCAAAGCGTTTAGGCTCGCTTGCACAAAGTATTGAAACAAACGGGCAGCTCTAGCAGTTGCCCGTTTGCTTTTGTCATGAAATCACCTCACGCGCTTCCTTTTGTCGCGATCGCATCCATGATTTTTCCAGACTTTAAAACCTTCTCAAATCTTGCTAAGCAGGGAAATTTCGTACCGGTCTACCAGGAATGGGTCGCCGATCTAGATACTCCTGTTTCAGCTTGGTATAAAGTCTGTGCCGGTCAGCCCTATAGTTTCTTACTTGAATCGGTTGAAGGTGGTGAAAGGCTAGGGCGCTACAGCTTTCTAGGCTGCGATCCGCTATGGGTTCTAGAATCGAAAGGCGCTGCTACGACTCAGTCCTTTCGAGGGGGGAGCCAGACGGTGTTAGAAGGCAATCCCTTCGATGTATTACAAGGGTGTATAGCAACGCTAAAACCCGTGCGGCTACCGCAGCTGCCGCCCGGAATAGGTGGACTGTTTGGCTTTTGGGGATACGAGTTAATCAAATGGATTGAGCCGACGGTCACAACCCATGAGCGCAGCGAAGCAGATTTGCCTGATGGCCTATGGATGCAGATAGACAACCTGCTGATTTTTGATCAAGTAAAGCGGAAGGTGTGGGCGATCGCCTATGCGGACTTACGCGATCCGGCAGTGGATTTGCAGGCGGCTTATGAGACGGCGTGCGATCGCGTTACCAACCTAGTTACTAAGCTTCGCGCCCCCTTGAGCGAAAAAGACACGCTGCTAGAGTGGACCTCTCCTGAAGCGAGCACCGCACCGCCTCTGGCATACACCAGCAACCGCACCCGTAAGGAATTTTGCGAAAGTGTGGAGAAAGCCAAAGCTCATATTCGTGCCGGAGACATCTTTCAAGTCGTCATCTCTCAGCGGCTTCAGGCTAGCTATAGTGGCAACCCCTTCGATCTGTATCGCTCTTTGCGTCTGGTCAACCCCTCTCCCTACATGTGCTACTTCAACTTCAACGGCTGGCAGCTTATCGGTTCTAGCCCCGAAGTCATGGTCAAAGCTACTCAGAATGGCTCAGATACACCTATGCAGGCCACTCTACGGCCTATTGCTGGTACCCGACCCCGTGGCAAAAACGCCGCTGAAGACGCTGAATACGCCGCCGATCTGCTCGCTGACCCCAAAGAAGTCGCTGAGCACGTCATGCTAGTAGATCTAGGACGAAATGATTTAGGTCGTGTCTGCATCAGTGGTACCGTCGAGGTTGACGAGCTGATGGTGATCGAGAACTACTCTCACGTTATGCATATCGTCAGTAATGTCATCGGTGACTTAGCTCCTGACAAAACTGCTTGGGATTTGCTCAAAGCTAGCTTTCCGGCAGGGACCGTCAGCGGCGCGCCCAAAATTCGCGCTATGCAAATTATAAAGGCCTTGGAGCCGGACTATCGCGGTCCTTACTCTGGCGTTTACGGCTACTACGATTTTGAAGGTCAGCTAAACAGCGCCATTACGATTCGCACGATGGTGGTGCGGGCTAACGAAGATGGTACACAAACTATTAGCGTGCAGGCCGGGGCAGGACTAGTGGCGGACTCTGTACCTGAAAGTGAGTATCAAGAAACGCTCAACAAGGCCAAAGGCATGCTAGAAGCAGTTCGCTGCTTAAAAGGTTAGATCACGGCTAACCGTGATTTTGATCGTAAGTACGACCTCGCCACTGAATGCGAGTTTGCAGTGAGGAAAGAAATATACGCGCAACGGCAATCGGATCAGCAAGAGGAGACAGCCAGAAGAGCTGTGCAGGAGAGAAGAGCTGTTTTGGACGATGGTAAGAAGTCGCGATCGCCGCCTGCATCCCCCACCGTACCAGCAGCAGAAACGCATTCAGGCCCAGAGAAACTTGGATCGTTGGGCTGCTGCGATCGCTCAACACAAAGAGTAAAAGCATCGGCGTCACCAGCACAGGCAGCGCTTGAACGGCAATCAGCAGCGCCAAGTCTCCCCACAGCTGCTGAGGCGTAGCGGCGTCTTTCAAATCGAGCGATCGCCCCCACTCTCGCCAAGTCTCAACCATGCCTTCGTACATGCGAACGCTGATTACCCTAGCCCCATCCAAGAATCCGACCCGATAGCCTGCCATCGCAATCCGTCGCGCCAACGTAACATCGTCGCAAAATGAACTGGCCGCACCGGTGTATCCGTCCACCTGCGCTAGCACCGAACGTCGACACAAAAAGCACTGGCCGTTAGCCATCACTCGCTCCGGTGGCGACTTACCTACGCCCGCAGAGTCGAATCGGTAGATAAGTGTCATTAGCAGCGCTGGCTGCAGCCACCATTCCCCAGCGAAGCGCAGTCTAAACCTTGGCGATAGGGAGATCAAATCGTAACTTTGACTCTCAGCCTCAGAGACCACCGCCGCCACTAGTCCCGGCTGAGGTTCAGTATCAGCATCTATGCCCAACACCCACTCACTCTCTGGTGAGCTAGCTAGGTAGCCAGTATGCAGTGCCCAGGGCCGTCCCACCCATCCGGCTGGCAGCGGTTCGTCTGTGACCAATCGAATGCGACTATCTTGCGCTGCGAACGCCTTTACCTTCTCAGGCGTCCCGTCCGTTGAGCGGCTATCGACTACGATAATTTCCCTTACCGCTTTATCCTGCTGCGAGAGCCCCTGCAAGCAAGGTGCAATCCGATGCGCTTCGTTCAGCGTAGGCACTACCACGCTGACGCTATGGCTCTGCTGAGCATTAGCTGCTCTAGGCAGAATTGGTTTTTGCCGCCGCGCGCCGCGCAGTAGCCGAGCTAGTAAAATTGCCGTAAAAGGAAACTGAAAAAGCAATAGACTGCTAGCTAGCAAAGCCGGCCAGTAGTCTACCGTCAGTCCTATCGCTAGGCTCATTCAGCCCCTTTCGATGCAGAAGCTACTAGTCCACCCGTATTTTTAGCCCATTTTTGAGGCCACTGAGAGCCATACGCTACTCTTTCGGCCTTGGTTGCCAGGCGATAGAGCCACACAAGAGGCAATACGCCTAGCAATAGACCTAATAGGATAGGCAGATAAATTTTGCCATCAATGCTGATAAGCATGGCAAAAAGAAAGTTACTGATATAGATGTTAAGCGGCAACTCTAGTGAGATGTTGTCTGCCCACTGCTTTGGCTTTAGTCGCCACAGTAGGGTCGCTACGCTCATAAAGACGACGCCGGTGCCGAACCAGCCGGCAAAGTTTTGGTAGGGCATTCCGAAGAAGGCACCCGGCTGATCCCAGGCCCAAAATGGCATGGTGGTTTGGCTCATAGCTGGGTCGAGCACAAAGTCCCAAGCGGTTAGCAGCAACGCACCTACGACGATGGCACCTAGTTCTGAAAGGCGTTCGCCCACTATTGTCTTGAAGCCCATATAGGCAATCAGGTAGGCGCTAAAGCCTAGGTAGAACCAAGAGAGCGGAATGGTAAAAGGAACCAGCCCAGAAATCTTGTAGCCTAGCCCTGTGAGATAGTGATACTTCCCAAAGGGAAAGCCCGTGCTAGTTCCTAGCAGCTCAGCGCTAAGGGAAAGCGTCAAGGCAGGAATCATAAAACTAAGGCAGTGCCATAGCCCAAGCTGACGATAGGCGTAGATGCCAACCGCGATCGCGCCCGAAATCATATACACCGCGCCGCCGCCCATCATCGATAGACGGAATGCTTTTTGGCCAATCTCGGGTAGCTGCGCGATAAATGCCGCATGGGGAAGTACCAGCAGCAGCCCAGCGAGCCCGAATACAAGTGCGATAACGTGCGTCAAAAAAGCTACTCGCTCGCTTAGCGCAAGCTTTCCTCTTTTGAGAATTTTGAAAGATGCCATAAGAATTGAAGCTCTTTAGAGTAATAAATATCGAGAGAGAAAGTGCCGACGCCAAATAACTAGCCTAAAAGATATCTATTCTGTAGCAGCTACCTATTCAAATGATCTGTTCAGAGCGATCTTTCTAAATAGGCTAAAGGGAACTGCTTATGAACTTTCTTTTATGAACTTTCTTTCAGTATTTGTTCAGTGTTTAAATGTAACAACTTTTGAGCTGTCAAAACTTAAGTCAATGTGATCAAAGCCTTAGCCATAGGCGCTGTAATTCAAGCAACAGCAGGAAAAAAATAGAGTCTGCCGGGTGTCAAATCAGCTGATACGTAGCTAAGAAGCAGGCGTATAGATAAGGGCAAACAGAATAAGGGCAAACAGAATAAGGGCAAACAGATAAAGGCGAAAGCTCTGGCAGAAGCTAGGAAGAAGACCAGCGCTCTAGCGCTCGCTGTCCACCCCAGCGGGCGACAATTTCGTCGTCATAGTCATCAGCGATACGAATGACGGTAGCGACCGAATGCTTTAGCTCTATCTGATCACAGGTGGAGCCGACTAGGCTGTGTTCAAACACGATGTCGTTTTCCCCATCGAGAGCAAAGCGGCCGAAATGAATGCCATTGTTAGCGCGCAGTAAATAGTAGCTCAGCTCTGGGGTAACGGTAAGATCAGTCACAACAAAAGAGCGCGTCGTGATCAGCGCGTCGTTTTTACCCCAGGGGACGACGCGAGTAGAGGCTACCGCCGAGCCGATAGTGATAATAAATAAAGGCTCGTCTTCAAAGGTCACGGCAGCTTTGCCAAATAGATCTTGCATCCAAGGGACAATACGCTTGTAACAGGCCTGTTGGGCAGTACTCTCAAACTCCATAGGCGTTCACAAGGATTAGAAATTGCATTTTATTCTCTCACTATATTGAATATTGATATTGTTCCACTCATGTATTCATCAGCGGTAGTCGCACCCTTTTCTGCAAAACGGTCAAAGAAATATTTCCAAGAAAGCGTTTCGCATAGACTTAGTCGGGTTTACCACACCTAACGCCTTTATCAGCATGATTATCCTAGTAGAAGAGGTGTCAGAAGAGGTAGTCGAGAAGGCAGTTGAAAAGGCCATCGGCAGCTCAATCGGTCAGCGCCTGTCGTCATGAGCAGTCTTATGAGTAATTTATGAGTAATTTAGTCTCCTCACAAGATATTCCGAGCAAGGCTTCTACTGATGATTACCACTATCAGCAAGCGATCGCCTCTATCACTAATCTGATCGACCAGCTCGATCTATCTGCCCGAGAACGCGCTGGCTTAGAGACCGACATTACCCATCTACACGGTGTACTAGATAAGCTGATTCACCAAGTCATCCATATTGCTGTTTTCGGCATGGTAGGTCGCGGCAAGTCGTCTTTACTCAATGCGCTAGTAGGTCAGCCAATTTTTCAGACTGGGCCCTTACATGGTGTGACTCAGCAGGCTGAAGGCATTGTCTGGAAAGTGGACGAAGCCGACGACAATATCTATAGAGCTGAGCTGTCAGGTGAATCAGCATCTCAAGTAGAGCTGATAGACACGCCGGGAATTGATGAGGTCGATGGAGATCAGCGACAGGCAATTGCTCAAAAGATCGCGCACCAGGCTGATCTAATTCTTTTCGTAGTTGCAGGTGATCTTACCCAGCTAGAGCACAGCGCCCTGAGCGAACTTTGCCAGGCAGGCAAGCCAGTCCTGCTAGTGTTCAACAAGATTGATCAGTATCCTACGGCTGATCAATCGCAAATTCTAGCCAAACTAAGGGACGAGCACTTAGCTGATTTGCTACCGCCCGAAAACGTCGTGATGGCCGCGGCTGCGCCCATTGTCAGGCAGGCGCTCAGACAGGAAGATGGCACCTTAACGACGCGCATCGCTAGAGGCACAGCCGATGTCAGCACGCTCAAACTTAAGATTTTGGAGATTTTGCACCGAGAAGGAAAGGCGTTAGTGGCGCTAAATACGCTGCTATATGCAGATGACGTTAATCAGCGAGTGGTGGCGCAAAAGCTGCTGATACGCGATCGCGCTGCTGACGACACCATCTGGAAAACCGTCATCACCAAATCTATTGCCGTTGCGCTTAATCCAGTGACCGTGATTGATTTGCTCAGCGGCGCGGTGATCGATGTGGCCTTGATCATGGCACTCGCAAAGCTGTATGGACTGCCGATGACTCAGCAAGGTGCAACCCAACTGCTAAAAAAAATTGCGGTTTCGCTAGGGGGGCTAACCATCAGCGAGCTAGCTATTACCTTTGGGCTCAGCGGACTAAAAAGCGTGCTAGCCGCTGCGGCAATTCCAACCGGTGGACTGACGGCAAGTCCCTATGTATCGGTAGCGTTAGCCCAAGCGGCAGTCTCAGGGGTGTCTACCTATGCGATCGCCCAGGTCACCAAAACCTATTTGGCCAATGGGGCTACTTGGGGCAAGGGCGGACCTAAAGCCGTTGTGACTGAAATTCTCAACGATCTCGACGAAGATTCAATCATGCGACAAATTCGTCATGAACTATCTGCCAAGCTAGACCTCAAAGCTCACTTTCGTCATTGACCATCCGAAAAGCTAGGCACTAAAGAGCCCAGCCGCTCTGAAAAATGAAGCGGCTGGGCTTTGATTTTGATACTTGTTCTGTTTGATACTTGTTCTGTTGCCTAATATCCAGCGTGTAAGTGCACAGGGTAGGTTATTCCTAGCCGCCAGAAGTACCGCCTAAACTGCTATCAGAATTTACGAAATCTGTCGGTCCCTCATACCCAGACGCTTCCGCCAGGGTTTCCAAACTCTGCGAGCCCGACAAGAACTCACCATTCACTTCCCAAGTTGGGAAACCAGTGACCTCTGGAATGCTTTGGCACAGCGCAGTTTGAGAATTCTGACCGTCGGGCGCACATTCAATATAAGGAATATTTTGATAGGCACCTTTGCCAAATAGCTGCTTTTGATCAAAGCAGTGAGGACACCAGTAAGCGCCGTACATCTTGGCGTCTATCTCTGTAAGATGATTGGCTAGTGCAACTTCAGCGTCACCCGACGGGCTGGTGATAGGTGCAGTGACGCCTGCTTCTGTTCTCACAGCAGCCTGTGTTCCAGAACTTAGTGGCCCACCAGGCACCGCGTAAACGCCCAAGGTTGCCACCAGCGCCACTACCGCAACGACGGCCCCCGAAAATAAAAGCTGACCGCGGTCAACCCAGCGTCGACCAAATAGCGTCAGTAAAAACATCGCGACGGTAAACAGTGCGGAGGCGATGCAGTATGGACAGACTGCCCGAATCTGAGTCGCTAGTAGGTACATCAAAAAGGCGCTAAATATCATCATGCCAGTGGCAACGACGAACATTAGCGGCCAAGTTATACCTTCTAGCTTGACGCGCAGGTCTTTGTCCTTCTCTAGGCTAACTAGCAAAGGGGCGATCGCCAGCACTAGCATTGATAGATAAGCCAGGCAGCCGAATAGCGTCAGGGGCAGACCAAATATTGTCGCCCAGGCGCTAGAGAGTACTTTGCCGCAGCCGCTGCCGCAGGCCGCCGAGCTATTCATCAGCCGGGTAGCCGTCAGGTAGCCAGTACCCGATGCCCCAATAGCGGCGATCGCGCCAATGATAGGGCGTGACCACTTATGAATCCAAAGCGTTTCTTGGCGACGACGTCTCATAGTTAAAGTGCCTAGTTAGAATTGTCTATTCGAAAGTGCCTAGCTGAAAGTGCCTAGCTGAAAGTGCCTAGCTGAAAGTGTTTAGCTGAAAACGCCTGGTTGAAAGTGCCTTCCTAATTAAGGTGCCGATCTAAAATCCCTTCTAGAACCCTTGGAGCAACTTAGATAAAAATACCCTCAAATCTAGAAAAGCTGTTGTGTAGGAAATCGCTATCTCATTTGCGCGTTCCCATTCCCGCACTATTCATTCCCGCACTATTTTAGCTAACTCCCCTCTCGTCAACTACCACCCTTGTGTCAGCAATATCGCTAGCCAAAGACAACGTGATCTTTCTCAGCTACGGGCAGCGATAGGCGAGCTGCCAACCCTTCAGAAAGCGCCGTCACAAACCGACGAGTCCGAATCGGATCGATTGGCTGCTGAATATCGCCCTTACGCTTTAGTGAACTCGATACGATTACGCCATCTGCGAACTGAATCAGATGAGGAATATTCTCCCAGTTCGCGCCGCTACCAATCAAAATGGGCACCGCCTGCGCCGCCGCTCGCGCTAGCTGTAAATCATCTAAGCTAGGTGGGCTACCGGTCATGCCACCCGATAATATAACCGCGTCCGCTAGACCTCGCTGAATGGTTTCTTGCACAGCGATTGTCAGATTCGGCTCGCCGATCGGCTGTGCGTGCTTGACTAGCACATCCGCAAATATAGCCACATCTGCGCCTAGCTCTCGTCGATACCGCAGCAGGTTGTGCGCCTCACCTTCGATCAACCCCTGATCGGTAGCCATGACGCCAGTAAGCACGTTCACTCGAACAAAGCGAGCGCCTGTACAAGCGGCGATGGCGATCGCACTTTTTGCGTCATTACGCAGTACGTTTATCCCAATCGGTAGCGGCACTAGCTGAGCCAAGCGCTGCACGACAACCGTCATCGCGCTGACTACCGCCGGATCTACCTGAGACTTAGGGAAAGGGGCGTCAAAAAAGTTTTCGACAATTAGACCATGCACGCCGCCTGCCGCTAGCGCTGTCGCTTCCTGCTCAGCGCGAGCAACGACAGCCGACAAGTCACCTTGCCAGCGGGGAGATGCTGGTAAGGGCAGCAGGTGAATCACACCGATAGCTGGATTCACTGTCTTAAAAATGTGAGTTAAGTCCACGGGGGATATCTCGGACTGTCGCGATAAATAGGTCTTATGAAGATCTACCTTAACAGTCAACGCTAAGAGTTTGAGGAGCGAATCTTCGTACGATTGGCGCAAATATTTGGCACAAAGCCGAGGCTATCGCATTTTCCTCGTCAATTGTGTAGTTATGTTATGATCCTAGCGTAGGAGATGTAATTTCTGCTCTGGTTTCCGCTCTAGGTTTTTCTCTTCTTCCTCAGTAAACGAGATAAGTAGACAAGGATAGACCACATCCAAGAGATAGACGGGGTTTAGTCGCGGGATTTTGGCATCTCATAAGATATTTGGTACCAATTTTTATGGGAAAACCCACGATTGCGATTTCGCACCTAGGCTGTGAGAAAAATCGAGTAGACAGTGAGCATATGCTCGGACTATTAGTCAAAGCAGGCTACGGCGTAGATGCCAACGAAGAACTAGCTGACTATGTCATTGTCAATACTTGCAGCTTTATTCAAGAGGCCCGCGAGGAGTCGGTTCGGACTCTAGTAGAATTAGCCGAAGCTGATAAAAAAATAGTTATTACGGGCTGCCTTGCTCAGCACTTTCAAGACGAGCTGCTAGACGAAATCCCTGAAGCAGTCGCGCTAGTTGGTACTGGCGACTATCACAAAATTGTAGACGTAATTGAGCGCGCGGAAGCAGGCGAGCGTGTGAAGGCAGTTTCTGCTGAGCCCACGTACATTGCTGACGAAACAGTACCGCGCTACCGCACAACCTCTGAAGGGGTCGCCTACGTACGTATCGCTGAGGGCTGCGACTATAAATGCGCGTTTTGCATCATCCCTCATCTAAGAGGAAAGCAGCGATCGCGTCCGATTGAGTCTATCGTGACCGAAGCCAAGCAGCTTGCTGCCCAAGGCGTTGAAGAGCTCATTCTGATCTCTCAGATCACGACTAACTACGGCGTAGATCTGTACGGTAAGCCACAGCTCGCTGAGCTAATTAGAGCGCTCGGCACCGTCGATGTGCCCTGGGTCAGAATGCACTATGCCTACCCCACTGGCCTCACGCCTGCGGTTATCAGCGCCATTCAAGACACCCAAAACTTTCTTCCCTATCTAGATCTCCCCTTGCAGCACTCTCATCCTGAGGTGCTGCGCTCTATGAACCGACCCTGGCAAGGTCAAGTCAACGACGAAATCATTCAAAACCTCAAAGCCGCCTTGCCAAACGCTGTTCTTAGAACCACATTCATCGTTGGGTTCCCAGGCGAGACCGACGCACACTTCGAGCACCTCAAATCTTTCGTTTTGCGCCATGAGTTTGACCACATAGGTGTCTTCACCTTTTCGCCCGAAGAAGGCACCGCCGCCTACGACTTACCCAATCAAGTGCCGCAATCGATCAAAGCCGCTCGTCGGGAAGAACTGATGCTCACTCAGCAAGAAATCTCCTTCCGCCGCAATCAACTAGAAGTCGGTCGCACTGTCGATGTTCTCGTCGAGCAGGAAAATCCATCTACCGGAGAGCTAATTGGTCGCAGCGCTCGCTTTGCCCCAGACGTTGACGGGTTGGTTTATGTAAAGGGCCACGCCGCGCTAGGTCAACTTGTTCCGGTGACCATCGAAGCTGCTGATACTTACGATCTGTTCGGTTCTATTGTGCGAGCCGACAGCCAAGCCGCTAGCCCGATAGCTGCGATCGCTCTGACATAACTATTCGATTCTGTCTTGCCAAACGCTATAAAAATATCTTTTTGTTTTAGTCTTCTTTCTTCGTCTAAATCACAATGACCACTTCCTTTGCTGACCTAGGACTGTCCACTGTTCGCGTTGATCATCTAACTAAGATGGGCTTTGAGAAGCCCACCGCCATTCAGACCCAGGCAATTCCCCAGCTACTCTCTGGCCACGATATCGTTGGCCTAGCCCAGACTGGTACGGGCAAGACCGCAGCCTTCTCCCTGCCACTGCTAGAGCAAATTAACGCCTCCAACCGCTATGTACAGGCGCTAGTGCTAGCCCCCACGCGCGAGCTAGCGATGCAGGTTAGCCAGGCAATGGAGAGCTTTAACACTGATAGAAGGATATACGTCACGGCTGTATATGGTGGTCAATCGATTGATCGCCAGCTTCAGAGGTTGCGGCGTGGGTCACAGGTTGTTGTGGGCACTCCCGGTCGCATCATCGATCTAATTGACCGAGGCGGCCTTGTTCTAGACAAAGTCAGTACGCTAGTGCTCGACGAAGCTGACGAGATGCTCAATATGGGCTTTATTCAGGACGTCGAGAAAATCTTGTCTCATACCCCTGATGAGCGTCAGACAGCCTTTTTCTCAGCCACGATGGACCCAGCCATCCAGAAGCTGTCAACCCGCTTTTTAAAGTCACCGGTTACTGTCAGCGTTGAGCCCCAAAAGGCCTCTACTGCAAGAATTAAGCAAATTGCTTACATAGTGCCAGCTGGATGGGGCAAGCCCAGAGCACTGATGCCCATCTTAGAAATGGAAGATCCTGAATCGGCCATTATCTTTGTGCGCACTCGCCGTACTGCCGCAGAACTTACCCGCCAGCTTCAGGCGGCTGGGCACAGTGCCGACGAATACCATGGTGACTTAACTCAGTCCCAGCGAGAAAGATTGCTGCAAAGATTCCGTCGGCGTCAGGTGAGATGGGTAGTAGCTACAGATATTGCTGCGCGTGGCATTCATGTGGAAGACCTAAGTCACGTCATCAACTACGAACTACCTGACAATCTTGATAGCTATGTGCATCGGATTGGACGCACTGGCAGAGCTGGTAAAGAAGGCCGTGCGGTTTCTATCGTCACACCTTTAGAAAAATACAAAGTCTCTCGAATCGAAAATCGCTTCAGCAAGAAAGTTGAGTACTGTAAAGTGCCCACTCAGGCACAGATTGCGGCGCGTCATCTAGAGCAACTGCAATCTCGAGTGCGTGAAGCAGTGACGAGCGAGCGACTGGCCTCTTTCTTGCCAATTGTTTCCCAGCTTGGTGAAGAGTACGACATCCGCACCATTGCCGCTGCTGCTCTGCAAATGGCCTATGACCAAGATAGACCAGCGCACCTTAGAAACGATGAGTCCGCCGGCTACGAGGACAAGCCAACGCCCAAGCCTCGCCTTTTACCCAAGCTGAAAAAGGAAGGGGATAGTGCGTCTGACTATTCGTCTGACGGTTTGTCCAATCACTTATCTAGCAAAGGAGTCGCTAAAAAACCAGCTTCGGCTGAGAATCCGGTGGCCGAGAATTCGGTCCAGACTTCTTGGGGGATGTAGTAGCTCATACAGATTTTTCTGACAGGCCACCTAAGATAGAAATAATTGCTATTTTGGGTATTCAACAGAGATTTGTCTCAACCCTGTCTCGAATGGAGCGGTAGTCTATGTTAGTTATCTTGATTGATAGCCAGCAGGTATTGCCTGGAACAATTTGCCAAAGCTGCCCGATGGCTAGTCAAAGCGGGCAACCCCGATGGCAGGCCGGCCAATTGCGATGTGGCCGGCCCGTCGATAGAACGTTAGTACGAAGAGCCTCTCAAAATGAGCGTCCTCAGTATGAATGCACCATGGGCTTTCTGGTTGCAGAGCTAGCAGATTAAGCAACTCAGCAATTTGGCTTGGGAGACTAGTTGGCTTGAGAAACTAGGCGAGTTAGCTCTATCTGGTGAGAGAGCCTAGTAAGAATCAGTACGCTATGCTAGATCTCGGGCTAGTTAGCACAGCTTTGCCTGTCTTTGTATGACCCGTATCAACCACGAAATTATTCAACCACACAACTATTAAAAGGAGTCTGTTATGACTGGTTCCGCAACCGCTCTAGATAGAGCCTTTGCCGCCTTGGCGTACGTGATGCCATTAACATCGGCAATTGGGGTAGGCACTGCCTTCTTCAGCTTTCTAGGCGCGCAAGCACCTGCTGTGCTCAATCTATTTTTTCTACTGCTATTGCCATTGACCCCGTTCATCTGGATTGAGACTCAGCCCTTTCTGGGCTTGGCTGTATTCGTTGCGCTGTTTGCTTTTGTCGTGAGAAATCCAAACGTCAGTCGGTTTATTCGTTTTAACGTATTACAAGCAATACTGGTAAGCTTTGTCATCTCGGTCGGCGGGCTTGCTGTCTCAATATTGGGCCCTCTAACACAGGGACTGCTAGGCGAGACGCTGTTAAACGTCTTTTTTCTAGGTGGTATGGCAGTTGTAGTTTACAGTGCATTTCAGTCGATTATGGGTCGCTACGCTGAGATTCCGACTGTATCTGAGGCAATTAACATGCAGCTTTAGGCATTGAGCATAGCTAAAGTTACGTTCCTAAGTTTACGTGTCTATTGATGCACTAATTCTCTCTAGGCTCGTACTCTGCCGAGTCCTTTCCCTTGTCTGCACTGTGTTTTCTAAGCTGCCGATACCCTCAATTTCGATACGAATGCGATCGCCTACTAGCACCGGCCCTACCCCTTCAGGCGTACCTGTTAGGACTACATCACCCGGCAGCAGTGTCATTGTCTGGCTAATGTAGCTAACTAGATACTCTGGCGAGAAGATCATTTCTCCAATAGATGCCGACTGACAGGGCTGGTCTTGGTTGTTCTTGAACGTCTGTAGCTGAGCCCCCGCTGGAATCTCTCTAACAATCCAAGGTCCTAATGGGCAAAAAGAGTCAAAGCCCTTAGCCCGAGTCCACTGTCCATCCTTCCGCTGTAAGTCGCGAGCAGTAACATCGTTCGCGATGGTATAGCCCCATATTTTATTTCTTGCCTCTGCTGTTTCGCAGTTGCGGCAGCGCTCACCAATGACTAGAGCTAGCTCACCCTCGTAGTCTACGTGTTTCGATTGAGAAGGATAGTAGACTGCCGCATCGTGAGCGACTACCGCTGTAGGGGGTTTCATGAAGAGCAAAGGATGCTGCGGGATGTCGTTGTTTAGCTCGGCTGCGTGCTTGGCATAGTTCCGACCGACTGCTATCACCTTCGAAGGTGCGCAGGGTGCTAGCAGCGTATAGTTGTTCAGAGCTAGCGCTTGCTCTGTAACCTGCCCATCGCGCCAGGGCGGCGCATCGAGTACCTGAATGCGGCGATCTGGCTGTAGCAAACCGTAAAGAATCTGCCCCGATGACGATTGAACTCGAACGTAGCGATGCGCCATATGTTTTAGAGGGTCAGTATGTTGGTATGATTGTAAACCCTTGCTTTTATCTTCCGCTACAGCCTCGTCAAGTCTGCTAAAGATTGCTTAGGTAATAAGAAACTCCCAGCAGCGACGTGGCCATGTAATTGAAGATAAAGGCCTGATGCCCACAAGGATCTCAATTTTAGAGTTATGAGTACGCTTTACGAAACCATGTACATTTTGCGTCCTGATCTCGGCGATGAAGCTGTTGATCAGGCGATTAGTCGCTATCAAGATATGCTGACAGAAGCAGGCGCGACGGATCTAGATACCCAGCACCGCGGTAAGCGGCGCCTGGCTTACGAAATTAATCGTCATCGTGAAGGCATTTATATTCAGATGAACTATGCGGCGCCTGGAACGGCGATCGCACCTATGGAGCGCGCTATGCGACTTAGTGAAGAAGTTATCCGCTACCTAACAATCCTGTTTGAAGAGCCCCCAGAAGATAGCGAAGTTAGTAGCGAAATGGATGATGAACCCGCTGCATCGGCAGCGCCACTAGGTTCATAGACATTCATTTTCTAGATACCTACTTACTTAGCTGTCAGGCTAGATGTTAGGTCATAGATATCTTTTCCTAGAGGCCCAGTTTTGTTTCTAGAAAGGGTTTGCTAGATCTTCGTTTTGATTAAATCTATGGCATCGTCTGTGTGTAAAGCTCACTATCTTTACTGACAGGTGATGTCTTTTTTGTGAAGGGCCGTCTCCGTCTTCGCCAGGTTTCGTGGGCTATTTTGCCTGTGGTATACCCGTATTACAGCTTCATCCCATTAGTGGTCAGGAGAAATCTAGGTGTCCCAATCAACCAGCAGCCACTGTCTTGGCACTCATTCAGAGGTTGCCAGACTCAAAGAAGAATTAGAGATGAGGGACCAGCTTGTGCAGCAGCTTTCTCAGGAGCTGTTTCGACTAGTCAAAGGCGATCAAAACTTTTTGCCACTGCCAGAAATAGCAGAGCAGCATCAAGAGGAGGTGCGATCGCTCAGAGATCAGATGCATGATCTTGAAGAACAGGTCACCTTCTACCAGGCTCAAATTGAAGCGCGAGACGCAGAAACCCATCATCTGCGCCAAACTACTCAAGAGCTGACCGACCGCACTCGAATGCTAGAGCAAGTAGTACAAGAGCTACCTAGAATATATAAAGAGAAGTTTGCTGAGCGAATGAACGCGGTAAAAGACCGAGTTGCTAAAATTCAGCAAGAAAACCGTGAGCTACAAGCAGAGTTGCAGAGCACCAGCTATCGTCTAGCCATGCGCAATCGTCAAGGCTCTAACAACCTCGACTTGCCCACGTTCCCTAGAGAAATGCTCGGAACCCACTCCATGGCTAGTTTTGCGAAGGTATCTTCATCTTAGCTTTTAGCGTAGCGGTAAAATCCACACGCCAACTTTGTAGCTTGAGATACAGTTGGCAGCCTGCTTACGACTCTGTGAAACGATAATATAGCAGCGGTCTCAGCTTGTTGGGACCGCTGCTAAGCATTTTCTTTTGCAGCGCAGGCGTTGTCACTATTCTCTATAGCGTAGGCCTATAGCGTGAGTAGCTGTAAAAGCTTTGCAAATTCGAAGACCTTCAGCCTTGAGCGCTATACATGGATGAGTTAATCTCATTAGATTTATTGCAAAACATCGCTCGTGAATACGGCTACTGGGCAGTGTTTTTCGGAATTCTACTAGAGAATATGGGCATTCCCATTCCCGGCGAAACTGTCACACTAATTAGTGGCTTTTTAGCAGGAAGCCATGAGCTGAACGTTTGGTACGTTTTTGCAGCGGCGGCAATAGGGGCGGTGATTGGTGACAGTGGTGGTTATCTACTGGGCTACTACGGCGGGTGGCCACTGCTAGTCAGAATCGGCGGCTGGCTGAGAGTGTCCGAATCTAGCCTAGAAGACGTGCGAGACCGATTCAGTCAAAATGCCGGCAAAGCTGTTTTGCTAGGACGCTTTGTTGCTCTGCTTAGAGTCTTCGCCGGACCGCTAGCAGGCATTATCCGAATGCCCTACTATCAGTTTTTGCTGTGCAACGCTATCGGCGCAGCTACTTGGGCCGCGACGATGGTCAGCCTTAGCTACTTTCTAGGTCGCCTTGTTCCACTAGAGCGTTTAATCGAGTGGGTCGCTCAGTTTACGGGCCTTGCCTTGGCTATCGTCATAGGCTGGGCGGTTGTTGCCTGGTGGACAGACGCTAGACGACGAGTGACTTCCTAACTCTGTTTTGTACTTGCCTGTGCCTGTCTACCGAAGCTCCCCACTTCAACTACGATTTTAAGACTACGGTTTTACTATGTATTCAGAGTCGATGGGCTCTACCACACCTTGGCCAACTAGGGCTTGATAGATGATTGCAGAGAGTTCTGCACGGGTCGTGACTTCATTTGGATTGAGATTAGCAACGTTGGGATAGTCAACGACCAGGTTGCCCACAGTGGCCGCCGCAATTTTTTCGTTGGCCCAGTTTGGAATAGCATTGGCATCAGCGTAGCGGTCTATGGTGGCCTGAATGTTAGTTGGTGCCTTTATATCTAGCCCTGTGACTAGCGCGGTGAATGTCTGTGTCCTAGTCACAGGCTCATTCGGCCTGAAGGTATCGTCTGGGAACCCAGTCATAAATCCGCCTCGCACGACTTCCCCAATAGATTCCCTTGCCCAATAGTCTTCTTCAACATCAGAAAACTCTAGAACTGCTTTATCCGCTGTCAGATCGAATGTATTGGAGAGAATTCTGGCAATCTCAGAGCGTGTAACCGGCTGGTCGGGTCTAAACGTATTATCGTCGTAGCCTGCAATTAGGCCGCGGCTACTCAAAGCATCGACATAAGGTTCTGCCCAGTACCCATCTGGAACATCATCGAAAACTATGGCATCTTGGGGTGTTGAGATCGCCGCTTCAGAAGGAATGATGGTGCCAATATTGGGTATCGCCTCACTGCTCGTAGCCTCAGGCTCAGCTTCTGTCAAAGTGGTACCTAGCGTCGCTTCAGCGCCCTGGGTTGTGGCAGCTACGCCAGCAACCCCAGCCGCGGTGCCTACCATACCATCTCTAACGTCTTCCCAGATAGGCGATCTGCTAGCCAAGCGCTGACGTCTGGCGGCGGCTCTCTCAGAGAGCTGATCTACTGCTGACACACGTTCTAGTTCCTCGTCTCCTGTTACAGCAGCAGCGCCCAGTCTGTCAGTAGCGGCGCCTCGCTCTAATCCCGTAGCGCCTATAACTGGCCCTTCACTCTCGAGCATCCCTTCAGTAGGTACAGGCCCAACTGCTAGGGGCGAATCTTCACCAAATAGGTTCACATTCCCCCGCGAAAGGCCCCAAAATAGCACGGTACCCAGTGATAAGAAAGCGACAAAAAGCGCCACCATCTCGTCGAACTCGAGCGGACGTGACGGTCCGGTAGCCGGTGTTGGCTGATCGTCGCGTTGGGGGTCGTTAGGAGATCTTGTCACAGGGGTACTCACTTAAATAGACACAACAGAGTATAGATGCAGTCCGCTTTCATTTTTTCGCCAGTATTTTTGTAGGCGAGGACTACAGGCACGTTAATTCTCAAAAATAGAGCATTTCGGTATAAAGATCAGCATCCTAACGAATATTAATCATCGCTCCAGTGACATTTACCTGACTGATATTCGCGTCTTGGTGATTACGATAAACTGCCAAGAGTTGCTCTATTGTGAATCCTTCTATGACCAATCGACTGGCTCACAGCGACAGCCTATATCTCAGAAAGCACGCTGAAAACCCAGTCGACTGGTGGCCTTGGTGTGATGAAGCGTTGGCGCAGGCCGAGCAGGAAAACAAGCCGATCTTTTTGTCTATCGGCTATTCTAGCTGCCACTGGTGCACGGTGATGGAGGGAGAGGCTTTTTCGAACGAGGCGATCGCAGCTTACCTAAATGCCAATTTTCTTCCAATTAAGGTGGATAGAGAAGAGCGTCCTGATATTGATAGCATTTACATGCAAGCGCTCCAAATGCTGACTGGGCAAGGGGGCTGGCCGCTAAATATCTTCTTAACGCCAGATGACCGAGTGCCGTTTTACGGCGGAACTTACTTTTCAGTGGAGGCTCGCTACGGTCGGCCTGGGTTCCGTCAAGTACTCATAGCACTGCGCGAGATCTTTGATACTGACCCCAAGAAAATTGCTTCGGTAAAGTCACAGATTCTAGATGTCCTCCAATCGTCTGCTCAGCTATCCGCAGGTGGGCTAGATACAGCTCAGCTAAGGTCTGGCATCTACGCCTGTGCTAAAACCCTTATGCCATTCGACACTGGCAACCGGTTTCCGATGATTCCCTACGCGAGTCTGGTACTTAAAGGCGATCGTCTCTTGAGCGCTGCTGAGGAAATTGACGAGATAGATGCGTCGCCTGATGCGCCACCCATTGATGGACAGCATTTGACTTTTCAAAGGGCTTTGAGCTTAGTCAAAGGCGGCATCTTCGATCATGTAGCCGGCGGGTTCCATCGCTACACCGTGGACCCAACTTGGACTGTGCCGCATTTCGAAAAGATGCTCTATGACAACGGGCTGATTGTTGAGTTCTTGTCGGACTGCTGGCAGTTCGGCGAGCGATCTGAGGCGATCGCACGCGCTATAGATAAAACCGTAGACTGGCTAAAAAGAGAAATGCGCTCACCTCGTGGCTTTTTCTACGCTGCCCAAGATGCCGACAATTTTGCCCGTGCTGATGCCGTCGAACCAGAGGAAGGTGACTTCTACGTGTGGTCGTACGCTGAGTTGGAAAAGCTGCTGGGCAAGGCCGAACTCACCGAGCTGACGAGTACTTTCACCGTGAGCAGAAGCGGTAACTTTGAAGGCAAAAATGTTTTGCAGAGGCGAGACAGTCGTCTGCTGAGCAGCGTTTTGGAAACTGCTTTGGACAAGCTATTTTCAAGCCGCTACGGCACTTTGCCTGCTGACACACCGACTTTTGGACCTGCTGTAGATGCTCAATCAGCTACAGGAAATCGTTGGCCGGGGCGAATTCCACCGGTGACCGATACCAAAATGATCGTGGCTTGGAATGCGCTGATGATCTCAGGTTTAGCAAAAGCTAGCGCTGCATTCGAACGGCTAGACTATTTGGCCTTGGCGATAGAAACAGCTCACTACATTCAGCAGAATCAGCAGATCGAAGGCAAGCTATATCGGCTCAATTACGGTGGTGAAGCTGCTGTCTTAGCGCAGGCGGAGGACTATGCTCTGCTGATTAAGGCGCTGATCGACATTCAGCAGGCCTGTTTGAAGTTTGCCGATTACAGAGCGCAGGCAGCGGACTGGCTAGCAGAGGCGATCGCGCTTCAAGCCCAGTTTGACCAAACGCTTGGCAGTGACCAAGGCGGTTATGTCAATGCCGTTAGCGAGCAGCTGATTGTACAAGAGCGAGGCTATCAGGACAGCGCGCTACCCGCTGCCAATGGTGTTGCGATCGCCTCTTTAGTTCGTCTCTTTCTATTAACTGAAAACTTAGACTACTTTACCCAGGCTGAAGCTGCCTTGGTCTCTTTTGGCAGCGTGATTGCCAAAGCCCCGCGCGCCTGTCCCAGTCTGCTGAGCGCTCTAGACTGGTTTGTGCATCCCACCCTAATTCGTACGAGCGCGGATCTAGTGGCTGATGAGTCGCTGCAAAAGCTGTCTACGGCTGTGATTCGCATAGAGGATGCGGGAAGCCTGCCGTCAGGGACAGTAGCGCTCGTCTGTAAGGGGCTGGTTTGTCAGAAGCCTGCGACCTCGGTGGAAGTGATGCGATCGCAAATTCAGCAGAGTCAGAAATTTGCCTAAGCCACTCTTAACTAAAAAGGTCCTAATATACAGGACCTTTGCTAGTGGTGGAGGTAAGCGTACGAGTGCATTTAGCGCTTACTATGCGAAGCGAATTTTGAGATAGTCGTCTTCCATTTTGGCACCCGAAGGATTTAAGGCAGCTAGTGCCTGAGGCAAAACCAAGTTGCGGCGATGATTTCCAATTCGGATATTCAGTTCGTCAGCCGTTTTACTCAGCTCGACCTGATCTTTAGGAATGCCCGGCAGGTAAACTTCGAGGCTGTAAGCATCATCTTGCTGAACAACTCTAAGGGTCGTCTCTTTGTAGTAAACCTGCGCTGGGTCTTCGTCGGCGTACAGCGTTTCTTTCAGACGGTTCAGCGCATCCATCCCGCACATCTCTTCGGAATACAGCGGTACTTCCTTTACTGGCAGCGGGTGAAAGTCTGCGTGAATTTGCTCTTTATAAATAGCCTGCTGGTCTTTCCAGCGCTGAAAGAAGGGGTCGCTCACGCTCTCAGGAATGATTCGATTAGCGATAACAAGATCAGTGCCGACGTTGTACAAGCTCAGGTATGCATGGGCTCTAAGCGACTCCTTAATCACCATTTTTTCTGGATTTGTTACCAGGCGAACGGAGGTAATGGTTGGATCAGAGAGAATCTTTTCTAACGCCTCTAGCTGTTCGTAGAATTCATAGGGCGCATCCATAACCTCTTTGGTGGGTAAGGAGAACCCTGCAACCGGTCGAAAGAAAGGTTCTACTAGGGGGCGTAGGGCTGTAGAAACCGCTTGAAAAGGCCTGTAGAGTTTGCGCATGTACCAGCCTGCGACTTCGGGTAAGCTCAGCAGGCGTAGTGCTGTCCCAGTCGGGGCAGAATCGATGATAAGAACGTCAAATTCGTTTTCATCGTAGTGGCGCTTCATTCGCACCAGGCTAAAAATTTCGTCCATTCCAGGCAAAATGGCTAGCTCTTCTGCTTCGATGCCGTCTAAGCCTCTTGCCTGCAAAACCTGGGTGATATAGCGTTTCACCGCGCCCCAGTTGCCTTCAAGTTCTCTTAGGGCATCAAGCTCTGCGCCCCAGAGATTAGGCTTTAGCTCTTTGGGATCGTGGCTCAGTTCTGTATCAAAACTATCGGCTAAGGAATGGGCCGGGTCGGTGCTCAAAACGAGCGTTTTGTGCCCTAGCTCAGCGCATCGCAGACCTGTTGCCGCCGCGACAGAGGTTTTACCCACCCCGCCTTTTCCCGTCATCAGAAGTACACGCATAGCAACCCAGCCTGTTGTGATTAAGTAAAGTTAACTTTCCTTTACTGTAACCAGTTTTGCAGGGGGCTGAGCACTTTTCTGTGGGTAGATAGCACTGCTATCGAACGTTCAGATATTGCAGGATGCCGGCTGTAATCCCATCAGCAATCGTGTTTACCTCTTCAGGATTGCGGAATCTAGCGGCGTCTTCTCTACCGGTAACGAAGCCAGTTTCAACTAAAACGGCAGGCATAGAGGTGTTTACAAGAACGTAGAATCGGGCTCTTCTTACGCCGCGATCGCTCAAGTCAGTACGCTGCAAAATATTATTATGAATCGTCTGCGCCAGGCTAAGGCCCGAAGAATAGTAATAGGTTTCTAACCCATTTATATCAGGACGACTAAGGCTAATAGCATTAGAGTGGATGCTTACAAAGACATCTGCATCTGCTCGCTCCGCAATATTGACACGAGGCTGAAGATCTAGCTCACGGTCGTCAGCGCGCGTAAGGACCGCGTTAATTCCTCTGGCATTTAGCGAGGCCTGTACTCGTCTAGCAACTGTGATGTTGATGTCCTTTTCGCGCAGTCCGCCGATACCGACCGCGCCTGGATCTCTCCCGCCGTGACCTGGATCAATCACGACCGTTAGCTGTCCCTGTCGGGCTCGAGGAACCTCAAGACTTGGTGTAGACGAAGGTGGTGCGGCGGCAACTGGACCGGAGCTCTCAACGATCTGAGCCGGTAGCCGCGCCGCAGTTAGCTGACGCTGAAGCTGTTCGGCGCGATCACGCTCACGGAAACGCCCCGCTTGAATGACATTTCGACCGTTAACCGTTGTACGAAAAGCGCCAGATTCAACTGCGTTGACGCGATCGCGCGTATCCGACCCGCTCTCTGGCACGATTACCTGATAGAACGTCTCGCTGCTAGGTGTAGCAGCAGGTGGCGGCGTTGCTCGTTGCCCTTGAATTACCTGAGTCGTAATCCCTCGGCTAGCTAACTGAGAAACTAACTGGCTGGCCCGCTCTTGCTCTTGGAACAGACCCGCTTGAATTACCCGATCGTTGTTAACCGTCGTGATGAAAGCGTCCGAGGCCACCTGACGAACGCGCGCCCTAATAATGTTAGAGTCGCTCGGCACGATCACCTGATAGTAGGTGGCTTGATCGCCAGCACCAGGTCCAGTACTGGGCCCAGCACCAGGCGTAGACGGACGGGGCAAAGGCGAAGCGCTAGGGTTAGGCAATGAGCCACCACCGCTTAGAATCGGTGGTGTAGAAGGCGTCGGTGGGGTAGCTGCAGGCGGCGCAGTCGCAGGCGCCGGTGTTGAAGCGCCGCCTGCTTGAGCAACTACTGTTTCTAGACTTTGACTATTAGAGAGATAGACATGACCCTGCGGGCTGCCATTGAGCGTACGGCGAGACATTTCCCAGCCTGGATCTAGCGTCAGCTTAACAAAGTCGTTGGTAACACCATTGCTACGAGCAATTTCCAAAACTGGTAAGTCGCCGCCACGACCAGGCAGAGCACCTGGTAGTGCCACTAGTACTAGCTGATCTCCTCGGCGTGTTACCTGAAGACGATAGCGGCGACTGAGGTCTTCGCCACCGATGCTGACAGAGTAACCGTTACTGTCAGAGCTACGCCCACAGATACCTGTGAAATCAAAGTTTAAGAGCAGCGGTTCTACTACCGTTGGACTACCGACCTGTTCAGAAAAACAGGAGCGCTGATCGCTTAGCTGTTGAAGAATAAGCAGCCGGTAAAATCGACCATTGGAAACTGGCTCAGCCGCCGCAACCACTCGATCGCCAGCAATAGGCTGCTGACCGTAGGTTTGAGCTAGAGCGCTAGTAGATGCGATCGCACTTCCTGCTAAAGCAGCAACGGTAAGCGCAGTCAGGGTAGTGAGACGACGAATGATGGGTTTCATATCTTCGGCAGTGGAGCAGTGGAGCGAACGGAGGGTTAGAGAAAGGCTCTAGTAGGAAAACTCTAGTAGAGAAAACCCCTAATAGAAAAAGGCCCCGTAGCAGGGAAAGACTTCCTAGCAGAGAGGCCTAATGAGTATGGGAGGCTCGCTGCAACTCAAGGTTTCTCTGATAAGTACCCAAGCAGCGCTAGCCGGCTTATGATTTCAACAAACATTCTTCTAGAGCCAACAGGAACTATAGCAGGTGTTTTGAGGTTGCTAGCTTCGAGACTAACGTCTAGCTTATAGGGTGAATGCACTGCACCTATTGAGCGGGTTTTCCTGTCCATCAGGTTGTATTCATGTGACTACTTTTGATTTGTCACATCCTTGTAGCAACGGTGCTCGAACGGTTTTGCAAATGCTGCAATATATCGCGATACCAAATATCAAACTAACGATTACTGCCAGTATTAGCAGCATTTGTTTAAGTCTCGGCTCAGTAGTTAATAGACGACATTGAGGTAAGAGACGACCTCAAGCCTCGCCGTTTGAAGCCAAGTGGTTTGAACTGTCTGCGTTCGAACCGTCTGCGTAAGTAATTTTACGTAAGTACCCTTTCAGAAAAGCTACAGATAGCGGTCGTCCCCCGCTTATACAATTCCCGTATTCTTGCCGAATCTAATCAAGATAATCTAATCAGGATGCTGTTAGTAGCTATCGATTTATCAAAGCTCGACCAGCTTGAGCCATCACGGTAGTACTAAGCTATCGTCTTAATTCCTATCGACTGTCGTGTCAGAGCACAAAGTTAAAGTGGTCGCTTAGACTTTAGAGTAGTCACCAAAAAATCAGTCACTACAAGAACCCATTCATCGATGACGGTATTCAGCAGTAAACGCCTTTCAGTTAAGACTATTGCTAGCAAAATCTTGACGGGGTTAACCCTATTGATATTCAGCTGCGCACTGTTAGGCTGCACCAGCGTTAGCAGCTTGAACACAGAGAACGCGATCGCAGAAAATGCAACTGCGGTAGCCTCGGCGGAAACAGCAGCCTCAGCGACCTTAGTAGCGAACCTAGAAACAAACTCAAGAACAGCTACGGCAACTTTTGCGGGTGGCTGTTTTTGGTGTATGGAGCAGCCTTTTGACGTGCTGCCGGGCGTAGCCGAAACAACATCAGGCTATACCGGTGGCAACGTTGAAAACCCTACCTACTATCAGGTTTCAGAAGGAAGTACGGGTCACGTTGAAGCTATGCGAGTGCAGTACGACCCTGAACAGGTAAGCTACGAAACTTTGTTAGATACCTTTTGGCACAATATTGATCCGCTAGATGATCAAGGTCAGTTCTGTGACAAAGGTGCGCAGTACCGTTCTGTTATCTTCTACAATACGCCCGAGCAAGAAGCGTTAGCGACTGAAACAAAGCAAGCAGTTGCGGATAAGTTCAATCAAACCGTTTCGACTGACATTTTGCCATCGGCTCCTTTTTATCCTGCTGAAGAGTATCACCAGAACTACTATCAAACCCGTCCTTTGCGCTACAAGATCTATCGGTTTGGCTGCGGTCGTGATCAGAGGCTCTCTGATATCTGGGGTGCTGATGCCCCCAGTCATGACTAGATGACTATATACAAGGCATACAAGACATACAAGGCCATGACGCACAGCGTCTGACTGATATAGAATCTCGCATACAGAAGATCGCAGGCAGTCATTCTCCTGATGCTACTGACAGACCATATCTTTACAGGATGGCAGTGTTTTTACTGAATTCCGGTGTAGTCAGTGGCATAATGCTGATACCACAGATAGGGTGGCATTGTTATGACGATATTAGTTGAAAGAGCCCTTTCGGCGGTAGAACAGATCTCTCTCTCCCGGAGTCTTTCTATCTATCTACAGAGTGAAAGTACTGATGAGCATGGCCTTGACCTGGATGCGCAGAAAGAGAACATGGGCGAGTCTAGCGATCGCAAGCTGTTTGGTCGCGTTGATTTCTCAGCTGCCGCTGTCGCTTTGGTTATCACATATTAACGAATGGCTCGCTGGACAGGGAATTTGGACTATTCCCATTTTTACGCTTGCCTATGTTGTCGCTGCCATCTTGGGCCTGCCGAACGTTGTGCTGATCTTAGCGGCGGGCACTTTGTTTGGCCTCAAAGCAGGTGTCGTTAATGCCTCTATTGCTGATACGCTCAGCATTGCAGCCTGTTTTGTGATTGGCCAAAGTATTGGACGAAAGCGGATCATTGCAGTCTTTCATAGCAGTCACCGATTCCAAAAGCTAGACCGCGCCTTTGCTCAAAAAGGTTGGAAAATCGTCTTGCTAACTCGTCTTTCGCCTCTACTGCCTTCTAATATCCTCAACTATGGCTTCAGCATGACCCGGATCAACTTCTGGGAGTATCTCTTCTTCTCCTGGCTGGGAATGCTGCCGGTCATCTTTATGTACGTATACGTAGGTGCCTTTGGGGGCGCGGTTCTCGCCCCGAGTCAAGAGCCCAAAAATATAGCTTTTCAGGCCTTGGGCTTGCTGGCAACCGTTGGTGTGATGATTTATACCACTAGGCTGGCAACTTCCGCCCTTAATCATCCTGAATCGTAGCAGTCACCTACCGCCTTGATGACCGAGCTGTAGCCTGTTTGCATAAGACTAGCGCTCAACCGCACCTATCAAAACAATAAAGCAGATATCAACCGATCACTTTATAGGCTCTAATGCGCTTGGCTTGTGCGCTGCTTCTGCGCCTGTGCTATCACTTTCGACTAGGTACTGCGGGTCTTCTTCGGAAGCCTTAGCCGTGTGTCCTTTGACGTCCGTTTCTGACGTGAGCTTTTTCTTTACGGTGCCAGTCGTTTTGCCTTGCGATGTTTCCCACTGGACGCGATCGCCCGATTGAAAACTGTCTGAGTCTTTAGAACCTGAGTCTTTAGAACCTGAGCCATCAGAACCCGAGCCTTTAGCATCTGAATCTTTAGAACTGGCACGATCTGAGCTGTCAGCCGCAGACAATACGTCCGGGCAGTGCCCGGTTACGGTGCCCGTGTGACTGTTTTTGACTAGGGCGTGTCATCAATTAGAGAGATGAAAAAATCGTCAGGCATTTTTATCATAAAGGTGCTGACACCCAAAAGGAACGATGACAACCCGACGATATGCTTTGCGAGATGACCAGTGGGAGCGGATAAAAGACATGCTGCCCGGTAAACTAGGCGATGTCGGTGTGACCGCGAAGAACAACCGCTTGTTTGTCGAAGCTGTCCTCTATCGTTACCGAGCCGGGATACCATGGCGAGATTTGCCAGAGCGTTTTGGTCATTTCAAGGTTGTTCACACCCGCTTTAGTCGCTGGAGCAAAAAAGGCTTATGGCTGAAGGTATTTTCAGCCCTTTGTGAGGACAGTGACAACGAATACCAAATGACCGATGCGACGATTGTGCGAGCCCATCAGCATTCTGCTGGGGCCAAAGGGGGGGCGATGAAGCTATCGGTCGCTCAGTCGGTGGACTGAGTACTAAGATTCACGCTACCTGTGATGCCTTAGGCAATCCAACCGGCTTCTTTCTGACGGCAGGACAGGCCCATGACCTGCCAGGTGCAGACGTGTTGATTGCTGATATTGAGGCTGAGGCACTGCTAGCCGATAAAGCCTATGATGCGGATGAACGGATGAGAGCAGTGCTGAAGGCACAGGGCATTGAGCCTGTGATTCCCAGTAAGTCAAGTCGCATAGAACCGATTGACTATGACAAACACCTCTACAAAGCGCGTCATCTGATCGAGAACTTTTTCGCTAAGCTGAAGCAGTACCGGGCGATTGCAACGCGCTATGACAAGACGGCTCGCAACTTCTTAAGTGCAGTTCATATGGCAGCTTGTGTCATTTGGCTTAATTGATGACACGCCCTAGGTAGCGTGGCTCATCGCTAGACGCAGAGATGTTTTTGCCTTCTATGGTCTGTTCTTCGGTGATGTGTGCTTGCACGGTACCGGTCGCCGTACCCTGCCCGGAAGACCATTGAACGCGATCACCTTTATGAAACTTTTGCTTACTAGCCATGCTGCTATTTCCTTAACTCTACAAAAAGAAATATAGACAGTAAAGCAAGCGTGAAACCTCTGCCTATTTTCTGGTTTTTATGTTCACGAAGTATAAACCTTTCGCAAAATATACAAATGGACGGAACACCTCAATCCGCTTCGGCCAGAAAATGGTCTTATCTACCAAAAATTGTCAATAAGAAACGCTATCTTGGTAGTGCATTTGAACTACCAAGCTCAGGCGCGTACTAAAACACACCATCAGTTATAACTATCTGCAACCATCATGAGCACTTACTTACAGCCTGGAAAATTCGTTCGGTTGAAGGGACAGCCCAGTGACCTACCGGACTTCGTATTAGAGCGCTATCTCGGTACCTGTTGCTGGATTCGGCAGCAAGCTTGGGGACAGTGCGTGCAGTGGAAAGTCGACGTGAAACGCATAGAGAATGTTCAAGCCTAGCTGATTTGCTGAGCTTCTACTGATTCTGGCAGGTGAAGCATTCGCCTATTTGCATTAAAATTTAGGAAAAGGGGCTGCATGTCTCGTGCATTTGCCCTTTGTCGTCATCATTGAAGAAACTATGACTGCTCTCCAGGTTTCCGCTTGTGAAATGGTCCAAGCCGCCTACGAAAATCGCTATACCTGGGACAAGAGCTTTCCGGGCTACACCACAGATGTCACGTTGAAGCTAGGTGATGAGACATATAGCGGGATGGCGCAGGTAAATCCTAACTTGTCAGCGGAAGTGCACGGCATAGAAGAGGAACACGCTAAAAAAATCATCCAAGGACAGCTTTGGGAAGTTGCCATTCACCGGGTGAGTCGTCCGTTTGAAAAAAGCCACGGTGAGAACACGTTTGAGATCGAAGGCACCGATGAGAACGGTGCGACCAAAATTGCGGTAGGTGGAAAAGCTGAAGGTGATGCCTACAAAGTCAAAGACAACGAGTTCGTGATGGTTCACCGCCATATCCATGGCGTAGTAGTAACAATCAATACTTCTAGCTCTTATGACACAGGCAGCGGCTATCTGTCGCGTACCTATGATTCTGTGTACCACGATCCAAAGACAGGTGAACTGAAACAGGGACGTAGTGAGTTTACAGATGACTACACTAAAGTCGGCGACTACACAGTCTTGGCAAAGCGAACAGTGACGTCGGTAGATGAGCCCGATATGGAAATCTCGTTTTCTAACATCAAGCTGCTTGCATAGAGCATGAGCACCATAGATGAGAGCGATGCGTTAAATAGCTCACTACCAGGGCTGTCAAAAAGTTTGCTAAAGCGGGGAGATCGAGACTGGCCACTGTGGCCTGTTGTTCCTATCTACCCGTACGGCAAGCGGCGAACGCTGCGTCGGGAGATCATTCCAGGCAAGCTGTGGACTTTTGACCAGGTTCAGGGGATTTTTTATGTGGTGGTGCCTATTCGCATGACGGTGATTAAGCTGTCGGCGGGTGGGCTATTTGTGTTTTCGCCGGTTGCGCCGACGCGTGAATGTATTCGGCTAGTCCGTGAGCTAGAGGTTGAGCATGGGGAGGTGAAGTATGTGGTGCTGCCGACGGTAACTGGGATAGAACACAAGTATTTCGCTGGACCCTTTGCCCAAAAATTTAAGCGATCACAAGTCTACGTCGCACCCAACCAGTGGAGTTTTCCGATAGATCTGCCAATGAGCTGGCTAGGGTTTCCAGCGAAGCGAACGCACGTGCTACTAGCCGACGCCAGTCGGACGCCTTTCTATGATGAGTTTGACTACGAGATTGTCGGACCAATTGATCTAAGCGTTAAGCCATATACGGAAGTAGCTTTCTTTCATCGGGAAACGCGATCGCTTTTAGCGGTTGATACTATCCTATCTATCCCACTAGAGCCGCCGACAGTGGTGGCGCAAGACCTTTTCCCCCTGATGTTTCATGCACGCGATCGCGCTACCGATCCGCTAATAGACACTCCTGAGACTCGGCGAAAAGGATGGGCGCGCATTGCACTATTTACCTTTTACTTTCAGCCGGAGCGGCTGTTGGTGGCATCGGTAAAAGAGATGCTGAAAGCAGCAGCAAAGGCAGGTGATCGTACGCCCAGAAACTACTTCGGGCTCTACCCGTTTGACTGGCAGCCCGGCTGGTATCAGTCGTTTGAAAGCCTACGTCAGGAAGGGCGACTAATCGTTGCGCCAATTCTACAAACGCTTATCTTCAACCGAGCCCCCAAAGCAGTACTGGCTTGGGCTGATAGAATTGCGCGTTGGGACTTTGAACAGGTAATTGCCTGCCACTTTAGCGCCCCGGTAAAAGCGACACCCGCCGAGTTCAGGCAAGCGTTTGATTTTTTAGAACGACCTAATCTGCAAAGCTGGACAGGCTTTGACCACGCGGTGCCAACAGCGGATCTAGACACCCTGAGGCAAATCGATCAGCAATTACAGAAAGCGGTTATTCCGCCCCCCAGTTCAACCATTAGTTCAACCACTAGCCAGCAAGCCGTGACCGATAGGCAATAGCAGATACGCTGAACCAGGGCCATGTCAAATCGCGCCTTTCAAGACCGTTGCTTCAACCGGAACAACGCCAGCGCTATCACTCTCTAGGCAGTCAGCGGCTGCTTTCGACAAGTCTAGAATCCGATTACCTACATAGGGCCCGCGGTCATTCACTCGAACAACGACCGTCTTATCGTTATTTAGATTTCTTACCTGTAGCTGTGTCCCAAACGGCAGAGATTTGTGCGCTACTGTCAGGGCGTTCTGGTTGTAGATTTCGCCGTTTGCGGTGGCGCGTCCGTGGAAATAGGGCCCATACCAAGACGCTTTTCCAGATATTTCAATTTTGGAGTCTTCCAATCTGTTCAGGCCCTTTAAAATTTTGCCAGCTGATAGCGGCTCGACATCTAGGGCTAAGCGCAGATTATTTGCCCAGGCGATCGCTGCCCAGTCTGAAGAATAGCCAACGGCTTCAGCCATAGGATCGTCTATAAAAAATAGTGGCTGGTTAGCCACCCCTACGTATGTGCTGGCGCTGCGAATGAAGGCATCTTCTTCCGAGACGGGATAGACCGCGATCGCCTCAGGATCAAACGAAACTTGTCGAATTAGTCGCTTTAGCTGTTGAGCTAGAAGATAGGCTCTGTTTTCATTAGCTACGTAGCCAAGCGTTCTATCACCGATGCTGATTCTGTAGCGTGTACCCTCTTGGAGGTGACGCTGAGCATTAGGCATACACTGCTCTATCAAAGCCGCTGACCAAACGTTGTTTTCCGCTTGAGCCGTCTGAGCGGTAACCTCAACCTTGTTGACTTCAATATCTAAAGGCAGGATGTTTGCTTGCCAGCGATCACGACTCGCCCAGACGATGGGGACAGCTGCGCTGTAAATTGACTCACTACCTATGCTGTCGACTAATTTGATCCCAGAATGCGCCAACCGCCATACCTGGTCAACAAAGCTAAAAGACCTCGCCATACTGGCATCTGACAGAAAGCCAGCAGGTATTGCGGAAACTTTATCTAGCCCGGCAATACTGACCATCAGCGCGGGAGGTAAAGGCTTTGCTGATGGCCCTACCGTCTGCAGCGTCGGCGACTGAGATGAAAGTTCCGGTAAAAACGATAGTCGGACAGTAGACTCATCACTCGTCGAGCCATTCTCTAGATCCGTATCTGGCGGTAAATCTAGTGTGCTAGACACACCACTAGAAATAAGAGCAGGAACGGATTCCTGAGAAGGCGGCAAAACTGGAGCTAGATCCATTTATTCGAATGAACGACAACATACTCGGAAGAGGCGCGTCTATCAATAGCTGTAGCAATTGATAAGCCAATAGCTGTAACACTATTGACCAGACAGCATATACAGGTGACACAAGCAGGAATCTGAGACATTCTTGCTGCCTACGTACACTGGCTTTTGACTGTCATCCTATGGTTCTCTTCTGATCACTTTTTGTCGTCTAGTCACCTTGCGGCAATAGCACGGGGCGGTGGTCGCCTCCGTGTACAAAACTAATATGGGTAGTTTTGTATCGACGCTAACAATTATATAGCCTTTACACGTCCTATTTTTCATGGAGAAACGCAACTAAAGCCATAAGTAGTAGGCGATCCCCTTGATTGCTGCTTGCTGAATGGCTAGAAAGCTTAGGTGACTAGCTTCCTGCTAGCCTTCTTATGCTGCCCTGCTGTTAGAGAAAGCTGTAGTTCAGAAAAACTGATGAATGAGATTAGTTTCTCTGTTGAGGCACCTAGTTAAGGTGTTTGCTCTAATTCCGTTGCGTGTTACAAAACTGGTTCTATTCCGTGTCCTGAAACCGAGCGTTCTGGAACTCGGTGTTCTGAACGGGCTCTACCTCGTGAAAGTCCGCAAAATCGATGTAGCGAGTAGAGGTGTCGGTATCTCTTGCATCACCATTTTTAGCTGGGACGGTATGAATGATGTCTTTGAAGTTGTGGTGCCAGAGGATGTCGGTAGCGTAGTAGGTATGGCGTGTATGAATGGCCTGAGCGACCGTTTGGTCAATGCCGCTTAAAGAGATGACAAGAGCAGCGCTGTGGCGGATTAGCTCTTGTTTTGAAAGGCCGTAGAGGGGACTGTCTGTATCAATAGGATGGAAGGCTGTCCAGGTGAGGAAAAAGCTGGGAGTGCGATCGCGTAACAGCTTCAGCTTATGAAATCGACGCATCATTTTGCCGTGCTCATACTCATCTATCGTTAGATACACTCGCATCTGAGCCTCTAGAATCTGATTG
Source organism: uncultured cyanobacterium (assembly GCA_963702855.1). Taxonomy (GTDB): domain Bacteria; phylum Cyanobacteriota; class Cyanobacteriia; order Phormidesmidales; family Phormidesmidaceae; genus Phormidesmis. The sequence continues at coordinate 1,770,175 of OY969765.1, read as the reverse complement.
CGGCGCTCATTGGCAGCTCGAAACGTCAGCGTTGGCACACCTTTAAACTGATTGATCAGCGCGACCTCGCTAAACAGCACCTGCGCGGTCGGTCGAGAAAACCGTGCATAGGCCAATCCTGTCAGTACAGCAATTCCCGTCAGAGAGATAATGGCCTCTAAGGTAACTAGCAAATGCCCGTAGGTATTTCCTGGCGACATGACGCCATAGCCAATCGAGGCAGAGGTTTGAACGCTAAAGAAAAAGGCGTCGGTAAACGAGCCTGGCCTAGCGTTAAGAATAGTGCCTTCGCCACCAGCCAAAAATAGCAACGCCGCAAAGGCATTAGCCAGTGCATACATGCCTCCAGTGATGGCCAAAAATCCCTGCCAGGGAATAGTTAGCAGCAGATAATAGGGATCGCGCCAGTACGAATACCAGCCGCCTATTCCTAGAATGTGAAAACGTCCGTTTTCTATATGAATTCGCACCCGAGGGAGCTGACGACGAAGTTTGCGGTCGGTTTTCATGTTGGCAAAAACGAGATTTTTGGTCGAGGCTAAGCCAGAAGAATCGAACTCATCATAAGGAAAATCGCGAATGACAACAGTGCCAGAGATTATCCAAAAGCTGACCACGCATATTCAGTCTCTTGGTGGACCTAGAGATCCTTTTCTCGCCTCTGGTAGCCATCAGCTAGCTCAGCACTATATTCGCGCAGAGTTAGGACGCTGGGGCGCGGTCACCGCGCAAAGCTTTGAGTCTAGAGGTAGAAAATACTGTAACTGGCAGATGTCAATAGCCGGACAGCAGTCCCGACTGGCTCCCTATTTAGTAGGCGCTCATTACGATACGGTACCAGGCTCACCGGGCGCAGATGATAACGCTAGCGGAGTAGCCGTTATGTTGGCGATCGCAGAACTGCTATCGCGGCAAACGCCAAAGCGATCTATTCACTTTGTAGCGTTTGATCTAGAAGAATATGGGCTTGTTGGCAGTACAGCCTGCGCCCAAAGCTGGAAGCAAGCCCAAAGGCCGCTACACCTGATGCTGTCACTGGAAATGCTGGGGTACTTCTCAGATGACTCTAGATCTCAGCAGTATCCGCTCGATCTACTCAGTAACGTTTATCCTGACACTGGCAACTTTATCGCCCTGATTGGCAACGAGAAAACGGTACTCAAAATGATGGCTATAAAGCGCCAGCTAAAGCGGACAGGTGCCCCCTGTCAGTGGTTACCCGTGGTAAACCAGGGCAAACAGATTCCACCGACACGATATAGCGACCATGCGCCCTTCTGGGATGCAGGCTATGCGGCGATGATGGTGACCGATACGGCGCACCTGCGTAATCCGCATTACCATACGGCTTCAGATAAAGTCGAGACGCTAGATCTTGAGATGATGGCAAACATTACGCTGGGGTTAGTAGCCTATCTGCAAGAGAGCTAAAGTAAGAAGACTAGAGCAGGAAGGCTAGAGCAGGAAGGCTAGATCAAGAAGGTTGAAGTGAGAGAAGTAGCGTGAAAGATAGCAAGGCTGATGGCAGAATCAGTAGCGGTATATGAAAGGTGTGCTCACTAGGCAACGCCGTCAGCGCACGGTGATCGCTCTCTTATTTGGCGCTCTGACTGTGGGTCTTTCATCTTGCCAACCGTTTAACCAAAGCATCGAACAGCTTGGATCATCAGAAGCTATTCAGAGAGCAAGTGAGCTTCTATCAGGAGAAGCGTTTGGATTCGAGAAAATCTATACTCGAAATATCCCGACGAAAGCGATTGAATTACCGACTGAAGTCAATACCTATTTCGCTGCGGTTGCTGGCGGCGGTGCGCCTAGCTATAACGAAGTTGCGCTAGAAAAGAACCTTCTATACTTTCAGCGATCGCTTGGTGAACTTGACTTTGCCGCAGACTCAGCGAGCCTATTTTTCGCTAGCGGTATGCCTGGCGAAGCGACCGTCCGCTACCTGGACGATGATGGTGAGGAGCAGTTCAAGGCTCCTGATATTCCGAACTTAGAGGGTGGCGCAAGCTTAGAAAACACCTATAGTTGGTTCCAGGCAGTCGCTAAGGCAGAAAAGCCCTGTCCGTCTTTCTTCTATTTCACTGGCCACGGTGCCTATAACCGAGAGAATGAGGATAGCAACTGGCTGATTCTATGGGACGAAGTCCTTGTTTCGGTGTCAGAATTTGCTAGCTGGTTGGCGCCTTTGCCTGCCGATCAGCCCTTTGTCACTATGATGGCTCAGTGCTACTCAGGATCGTTCGCCAATATGATCTATGAAAATGGTGACCCTGAACAACCTGTGGCTTTGCAGACGCGCTGTGGTTTTTTCGCGACGGTAGCTTCGCGGCCATCGGTAGGCTGTACGCCTGCGGTGAATGAGGCTGATTATAAAGACTATAGCTCTAGCTTTTTTGCGGGATTGACAGGGCGCGATCGCATCGGTAATCCAGTCGCTTCAGCCGACCACGACCAAGACGGCAAAGTATCCTACGCTGAAGCTCATGCCTTTGCAAAAGTCGACGAGGAGACCACTGACTGGCCTATTTCCACAGCCGAAGCGTGGTTACAGCGTCAGGTTTCTGGTGCGGACGTGGCGACGATTATGGCGATTCCCATTGACGAACTAATGGCAATTGCTCGCCCAGAACAGCGCTACGTTATTGCCTCGCTCTCAGAGCGTATCGGGTTTGATCTTGACTTGCCCTATACAGACAACGAAACTCAAAGCGCTCTTCCCGAATCCAATACGGTAGAAGAGGCTTATTATGTCCGCCTACGGATGGAGCTAACGAACGTAGGCGCAGAAGACATGATTAGAGATCTGCGATCGCCCGAACAAATGGCCATCCTGACTAAACTTGTCAACTGCGAAGCAGGATCGTGGAAATAGTATTGGCCGATAATCCTCACTGATATACTGGCGCATCACTTCGGCGCATCACTAAGGCAGCGTTTGCCCTCTACAGCGTTTCTAAACCTCTACAGCGTTTCTAAAAATGACAGCAGGTCAGCCATATCTCGTTCATTCGGCTGAAACTGCGGCATGGGTGGCGTTTGTCCGCTAATGACTTGCTCAATTAGCGCAACTCTTGATTTATGATCAGACACACCGTGCAGATCTGGTCCCACTTCACCCGCCTCTTCTAGCCCGTGACAAGTGGCACAGTTTAGCTGAAAGATATCGTGGCCCCTACCAGCATCGCCCGCTAGCTGAAGCACACTTTGAACGTAAGGATCGCTAGGCTGCAACGAGTATAGACCCCAAAGCGCCAAACACAGCATCAGCATCAGCCCTGAAACCATGGTCAGCACGCGTTTTACGGAACGACCTACCGTGACAGACTTATGAGTGGTTGGTTCATGGTCAGTGGGTTTATGTGACTCGTAACTGTCTAGCGGGTTGCCCTCTCCGCTTTTGTTCGGCATTGCTTTGTCTTGCATACGTTTGTCTTCACAACTTAGCATTCCGAAATATGCCTTTAAGTATACATAGCTTAATATTTTTCCAGAGAATAATTCAAGGCTTCTCAGAAAATACGCTCAAACATACGCTCTTCAGCCGCTTTAAACCTTCAAGAATTCGTCCCGTCCCGACCATATATCCTCTAATATATTCTTATTAAAGATTAGGAGAATCACCGTGGTAGAGCCTTTATTGTCTGGCATTGTTCTGGGCCTGATTCCGGTTACCTTGGCTGGGCTGTTTGTCGCGGCCTATATGCAGTATCGCCGAGGTAATCAGCTAGGCAGCTAGCTCAATAGTTTCCACAGACACTTTCTTCAAGCATGTCTTCCTCAAGAAACGCCTTTTCCAAGAACGCTTTCTCTGTGGGTACTCTTATAGACATCAGCTTCTATAGCTGCCTTTTGAAATGGGTAAGTCCTGACAAGGCCAGCTTCGCAGTTCCATAGGCAGCTTCTGTTTGTACAGCGGGGATGACCGGAACACCTAAGTGCCGCTGCCGTAACGCTTGCCAAACGGTGTTTTTAGCTCCGCCCCCGGCAGTATATACCCGCTGCACCGCAGGCGACCCAAGCATCTGTAGTTTCTCGTAGCCTTCAGCTTCTATGCGGGCGATCGCATTCAACATGCCATACAAGAAATCCGCATCCTGCTCTGGCCGAGGCGTCAGTCTGGGTAAGTAATCGGGGTCATTAACCGGAAAGCGCTCACCTGGCGAACCCAATGGGTAATAGTCCAGATCGCACGGCTGCGTGATGTCTATTAAAGCGCTTAGCTGGGTTAGCTCTGCCGTAGAAAAATACTGCTGAAGGACCGCGCCCCCTGTATTTGATGCGCCGCCTGCAAGCCATAGATCGCCTAGGCGGTGGCTGTAGACTCCAAATGTCTGATTGTCGATAGGCACTGGGCTCAGCAGCTTGAGAACCAGCGTAGATCCTAATGAAGTCACCGCATCACCTACTTGGTTAGCGCCGCTCGCTAAGAAGGCTGCAATGCTGTCGGTGGTTCCTGCGTGAACTTGACAGGTTTTTCTTAAGCCAAAGCGCTTGGCAATCTCTGGAGCAATCGGTGCGATCGCTGCTCCTGGCGCCTTTACCTTTAGTAGCCAATCGGTAATAGATAAACTCATCAGCCAATCTGGATAGGTTTGTGATCGCACGTCGTAACCTAGCTTCAACGCGTTGTGATAGTCGCTCACAGGTCGCTGCTGATGCAATAATCCCGCTAGCCAATCGGCCTGATGACACAGCATAGACACCTCCTCACGTACCTGCGAGGGCAGTGTGCGATGCCACCACAGCGCTTTTACCAAGCTGGAGGTGGCGCTCATTGCAGGATTACCGGCTGGAGCTAACCCCTGCAGGTTGGCAAGGGCGCTGCGGGCGGTCGCATCGTTATACCAGAGGGCCGGGGTAAGCGGATTGGAGTGGCGATCGCACAGCAGAACTGTCGCAGAAGTGCCATCGATCGCAATGTGGGAGAGCTGACCTAAGACAGATGAATCAATTGATTCCAATAGACGCCAGAGCACCTGTTGCCAGACCGTGGGGTTAGAAATGTCCTCCGATGTGAAGCTTTGCCGCGCTTGGGCCAAGATTTGCCCTTCAGGATCGATAGCGATTGCTCGCGCTCCAGACGTCCCAAAATCAATGCCGAGTGCGAACATAGCAACAGCTCCTCAAGCGTCCACAAGAAATATCAATTAAAAAGCCCTCTCCCAAATTTGGGAAAGGGCTGAGTTTTTCTATCACATTTTAGCAATCAGCCTAGAACTACAGCTTAGAACTAGACTACTGGAACTAAACTGTTAGAACCGGCCTACACGCTGATCTCGCTAATCTCGCGAGAGATGAAGTCAAATGGCTGGTCGATGAAAGAAACGTCTTTGATACCTGCTGCGATCGCCTTTTCTTTCACCATCTCTTTCATGATTTGGATACCTTTTACCGTCGGTGCAATCGGTACGCCCAGCGAGTTATAAGTCTCACGCAGGCCCTGAAGCACCCGCTCCATTAATACGTCATTGTTGCCTGCAACCAGCGCATAGCTGCTATAGCGCAAGTAATAGTCCATATCGCGCAAACAAGCAGCATAGCGACGGGTCGTATACGCATTGCCTCCCGGACGGATCAGCTCGGGAACTTCTTCGAATAGCTGCTTACCTGCCTCTCTAGAAATCTCGGCAGCGTTAGCACTGATCATCCCCGCAGCCTTCACTCGATCCATTCCAGTAGTGAAATACGACTGCAAAGAATCTATGGCATTACGATCGAGGTAACGACCTGCAGTGTCGTAGTTACTAATTAAACTTGTGACCGTATCTCGCATGAAATTCTCCCAACGTTGATGGCTCTGAAAAGCGTAAGCAGCAAAGGCTCTAGCATCTTGTGTGTGATGAATTTTAGTCTACCACGGTAGCTAATTACCCTCCCTTATGACCCTGAGAACATGAGGGGTATCGAAGGAAAAGTTTACAATTCGCGAGGTAAAGAATACCTTTTGAAACGTTTTGCAAAGAATATAGATAAAGATAGAGAATGCGATCGCATTTTTTGGCAAGCCCTTAGAAGAGAAGGTCACGCAGCCAGGATTGTCGCTATTATGCCTACGACTTTGCTTGATTGCACCTAGAGATCGTCATGGAAAAAGGCGCGCGTTTTTCTCGTATAGAAAGTCTCGATTGACTAGCCTGACTCCGCAGCAAGGAGGCAATTAAGTCAGATCGACGAAACTTGTTGGATGTTCAGTATAGGCGTATACAAAATCTACCCATCGCTATTCATAGGATTGTTAACGACTTACGATAGCCGGATTAGAAAAACTTAGGAAAGACGATATGACTGGAAACGAGGCGCGTGCGCAAGCCATCTACGAAATAACTAACCGGGATTCTATTGCGGTTAAGGTTCCTGAGAAGCTAGAAGATCTCTGGGCCGCGAACGTCTTTAGCCTCAATAAGATGAAGGCGGTGCTACCTAAAGATATCTTCAAGTCGGTTCAAAAGACGATTCAGACAGGTGAAAAGCTAGATCCTTCTGTTGCCGACACCGTCGCAGGAGCCATGCGTGACTGGGCGATTTCCAAAGGCGCTAAGTTCTACGCTCACGTATTTTATCCGCTCACCGGTATCACCGCTGAAAAGCACGACGGCTTTATCTCTCCTCAGAGCAACGGCGACATTATTTCAGAATTTTCGGGCAAGCTGCTGATTCAAGGCGAGCCAGACGGGTCTTCTTTTCCTAACGGCGGTATCCGCGACACTTTCGAAGCAAGAGGCTATACCGGCTGGGATATCACGAGCCCTGCCTACATCCTAGAGAGCGAGCACGGCGCGACGCTATGCATTCCAACCGTCTTTATTTCTTGGACAGGTGAAGCGCTCGATAAAAAGACGCCCCTGCTGCGGTCAATTTCGGTAGTTGATAAAGCTGCTAAACGCCTCTTGAAGATGTTGGGCAACACCGAGGTTGCACCGGTCAACTCAAGCTGTGGTGCGGAGCAAGAGTATTTTCTGATCGATTCGAACTTTGCTAATGCTCGCCCCGATATCCTGCTAGCAGGTCGCTCTCTCTTTGGCAAAGCGCCTGCTAAGGGGCAGCAGTTTGACGACCATTACTTCGGTGCTATTCCGCCTCGTGTGCAGGCATACATGCACGACGTAGAAGAGAAGCTTTATAAGCTAGGTATTCCAGCTAAGACTAGTCACAACGAGGTAGCGCCTGGTCAGTTTGAAATTGCGCCTGTGTACGAGGCGGCCAACGTTGCTAGCGACCACCAGCAGCAAATGATGACAACGCTGCAAGACACGGCAAAAGAGCACGGCTTTGTTTGCTTGCTGCACGAGAAGCCGTTTGCTGGCATCAACGGTTCTGGTAAGCACGTCAACTGGTCAATTGGTAACTCGACGCAGGGCAACTTGCTCGATCCAGGCGATACGCCAGAAGAGAACCTTCAGTTTCTAGCGTTCTGTGGCGCGGTGATTCGTGGCGTTCATCTGTATGGTCCGCTCATGCGCGCGGTTATTGCGACTGCTAGTAATGACCATCGCTTGGGTGCGAACGAAGCGCCGCCTGCGATCATGTCGGTATATCTCGGTAGTCAGTTAGAAGATATCTTCAACCAGATCCAGGCAGGTAATCTAACTGGGTCTAGCCATAAAGGCACAATGCAGCTGGGAATTGACACCATTCCGCCGCTGTCTAAAGATGCGGGCGATCGCAACCGAACTTCTCCTTTTGCCTTTACCGGTAACCGCTTTGAGTTTCGCGCGGTGGGCTCTAGCCAGTCGGTTTCTGGCCCTTTAATCGCACTCAACACCATGATGGCCGATTCGCTCAACTGGATTGCGGATCAGCTAGAAAGCAAGCTTTCAGATGGCGGTGAGGTCGGTCAGGCCGTTCAATCAGTCCTCAAAGATGTCATGGATAAGCACGGAGTGGCTGTGTTTGGTGGCAACGGCTACTCTGAAGAGTGGCATACAGAAGCAGTTGAGCAGCGAGGTCTGCTGAATATTCCCACGACTGCTGACGCGCTTCCTCACCTTAAGAGTGAGAGCATCATGAAGCTGTTTGAGAGCACAGGGGTACTGACGCCTACTGAGCTGGAAAGTCGCTTTGAGGTGTACGCTGAGCAGTACATTCTTTCGATTGAGGTCGAGGCCAAGCTGGTAGTCGATATGGCGAAGACGTTGATCTACCCGTCTGTGATGCGTCATTTGAATGAAGTGGCTGGTGCGATCGCCAATCTCGGTGATATTGGAATAGACGTAGACAAATCACCCGTTGAGAAGGTAGCCGATCTGGCAAAGTCTCTGCTAGAAAGCGCCAGTAAGCTAGAAGAGGCTAGCAGCAAGCATGACTTCGATTCTGTTGAAGATCATATGCAGTTCTGTGCAGGTACCATTCGCGATTTGATGAACAACGTTCGCGACACCGCCGACACGCTAGAAGGCGAGATTGCAGACGATCTATGGCCGCTGCCAACTTACGAAGAAATGCTCTTCATTAAGTAGAAAACTGAGTAGAAAACCAGTGCAGGCGAAACGCTATTCTTTAGGCAATTATCTTTTAGGCAATTATCTTTTAGGTACTTGTCTATCTAGCTAATAGCGCGTCTAGAGATACACCTTCAAAGGCCGCCTCTGTTTGTACAGAGGGCGGCTTTTTCCATCTAAAGTCGTATTTTATGAGCAGGCACCCGCAGATTCCGTAACATCCTTTTACAATGGAAGTACTTTTCCTCTGTAGAAACTAAGCCTAGCCAACCTCAAACTCTATGCCAGATACGCTTACTCCCGATACGCTCACAAAGATTGCATACGAGACCTTTCAGCAAGGCAAACAGGTTTTCGGCTATGCTCACAAAACCCTCAGCACTCAATTTTTGAACACGCTTTCCTCAGGAGAAAAGCGTGAAGAACCCAATCCGCTCAACCCTGAGATGCTTCAGCTCATTCAATCACGTATCAAAGACCTGCTCAAAGCTGACTGGGATGATGCTGAGAAAAACGTATATCCCAAGCAGTCTCTCTTCGAAAATCGCTGGGACGATTTCTTTCGCTACTACCCCGAGCTATGGCTTGATCTTCCTAAGATTTGGGAGCGTGCGACCAACAAGCGCCATCAGGAGTTTAGCGAAGGTATCGATACAAAAGGCTACCCTGCCTACTATGTTCAAAACTTTCATCATCAAACCGATGGCTACTTCAGCAAAGTCTCTGCTGATATGTACGACCTGCAAGTAGAAGTCTTGTTTAACGGTACTGCCGCGCCTATGCGTCGCCGTATTCTAGCGCCGCTTAAGCAGCATTTGATGTCAATGCCCGTAGACACCGACAGCTCCCCTCAGCCTAGGAAAATTCTCGATATTGCCTGCGGTACAGGCAACAGCTTAACTCTAATCAACCAGGCAATGCCTCAAGCTGCTCTGTATGGCGTTGATCTTTCGCCGGCCTATCTACGCAAGGCAGGCGAAAATCTGGCCAACGTCAAAGGCAATATTCCTGCACAGCTCATTCAAGCTAACGGTGAATCGCTGCCTTTCGTCGATGAGTTTTTTGAAGCAACCACTAGCACTTTCCTCTTCCATGAACTACCTGCCGATGCGCGGCAGAACGTGATTAACGAAGCCTTCCGCGTGACAAAGCCAGGTGGTGTTTTCGTTATTTGTGACTCTGTGCAAGCGATGGACTCGCCTGAATTTGAGCCACTAATGGAGAATTTCCCCGCGATGTTCCACGAGCCCTATTATCGCAACTACATCGGTGACGATTTGGTTACACGGCTAGAAAGCGCTGGGTTCAAAGAAGTAAAAACCTTCAACTACTTCATGAGCAAGTACTGGGTGGCAGTGAGATAAGCGCGGTCTTCAGATTGCTAGCTTTCTGAATTGGGACACGCTTTCAAACAAACTCCGTACTTTTTCCATATCCTTGTCTCCTGGCGACCTCTCTAGTCCACTAGAGAGGTCAATGCCATCTGGGGACAAACAAGATAGTGCGCTCAGCACATTGTTTGGGTTCAATCCGCCCGCTAAAAACCAGGGATGGTTGGGCGCAAACGTTTTGAGTGCCTGCCAGTCTAGTGTCTTTCCTGTACCGCCTAGCTGATCAGGATGATAGGCATCAAGTAACAGCGCATCAACATAGGAGCCGTATTGGTGAGCTTCCTCGAGGTCAGCGGTTTCGCGGATACGCAGGGCTTTGACAATTTGCACTTCGAGTAATCCTGATATCTCTAAGGCGTTGCGCAGGCGCTGACATAGGGCTGGGGTTTCATCGCCGTGGAGCTGAATGGTGGTGAAGTGTGCTGTATGAGCGACCGCCGCCATATTTGTCACACTTTCGTTGGCAAATACCCCAAAGTGTTGCACTTGAGGCACCTTAGCTTTCACTGCAGCCGTGATAATTGCGCTGTCTTCAGGCGCTATATACCGTGGCGACTGGGCCACGCAGATGTAGCCAAGCGCAGTAGCTCCCAACTGGGCGATTGCCACACCCTGCTCCACCCTCGTAATCCCACAAATCTTCACCTGAAGCTTTGCTATCATTGCTCTTTTCCCATCGCTTTCTCTAGTTTCTTCGAGGCTGGTACCTCAAAAAGGTATATCTACAATCTATCTGTAAAGGCTATGAAAGCGTAGGTATGACTCAGCTGATACCATAGCCGGTTATCCCCAAACGCTCTACTCGAAGCCGGTCCATCATATTCAGTACAATAGAGCCATCACACAAGGTAATCGCTATGCAAACAGGTTGGCGAGTGGGCACCCTTTTCAACATCCCACTATTCATCGACAATTCGTGGTTTTTAATCGTAATCCTCATCACTATTCTGAGTGGTAGCGATCCTAGTCGGATTGAGCTAGTGGGAGCATCAGGTGCTTGGGCAGTCGGCTTTTTGTATGCGCTTCTGCTGTTTGGCTCAGTGCTGTTACATGAGCTAGGTCACAGCTTGGTTGCTCAGTCGCAGGGTATCAAGGTGAACTCTATCAAGCTCTTTTTGTTCGGTGGTGTGGCTTCAATTGAGAAAGAATCGAAAACCCCAGGTGGTGCTTTTCGAGTTGCGATCGCTGGTCCTGCTGTCAGTATTGCTATCTTCGTTCTCTTTACCCTTTTGAATCAGGTATCAAACCTGCCGCCGATTGCTAACCTAATTGTGACCGAAGTGGCTCAGGTCAATCTAGTTTTAGCTCTTTTCAACTTGATTCCAGGCCTACCGCTAGATGGAGGTCAGATTTTCAAAGCCGCCGTTTGGAAAGCGACTAACAGCAAAACTACTGGCATTCGCTGGGCCGCAAGATCTGGACAGATAGTCGGCTGGGGTGGAGTTGCCTTTGGTATCTTGATCTTCCTGACTCCAGGTGGTGGGCTTCTTGGCCTATGGCCAGCGCTGATTGGTTTGTTTATCCTGCGAAATGCAGGTGCTTACAACCGGATGAACACGCTGCAGGAGGAGCTGTCTAAGCTCAAAACAGGAGATGCGGCTATTCGCGACTTCCGAGTGCTTGATGCCAACATGAGCCTAAGACAGTTCGCTGACGAGTGTTTACTAGAAGATAAGAAAAACACACCTGTTTACTTTGCTTCTTCTGACGGTCGCTATCGCGGTTTGGTCTCAATTGAGGGTTTGCGTCAAGTAGAGCGCAGCGAATGGGAGTACCGCGACTTGCACAGTATTGCGCGTCCACTCTTAGATATTCCTCACGTCAGCGAAAACACACCGCTAACTGAAGCTATTCAGCTACTAGAGCAAAAGAGCCTTCCTCGGTTAACTGTGCTAACGCCTGCTGATTCGGTTGCAGGAACGTTAGATCGTGGCGATATCGTTCGAGCACTGGCAAAGCAGTTAAAGTTTCCGATCACTGAGGCAATCATTCAGAAGATTAAGGAAGAAGGGGCTTATCCTGCTGGGTTGCAGTTAGGTGCGATCGCACAGTCGATGGAGAAAGCCTGAAAGTAAGGCTAATTCGCCGTTTTGCTTCTGCACTCTTAGCTCGACCAGCGATCAAGTACCTGTAGGTGGTTGGTCGTAGCTTCCTTAATTTCCTCAGCTGTAAGTATTTGACGCTCAAATTCAACGTTAAAGGTCTTACTAGCAGATCGAACCAAAGAATCTAAGATCTGGTCAAGAACCCCCGTTTTTAAGTGGGGCGGCACCACTTCTTCTTCAAATACCAACTCAAATAACGCCTGATCTGGCTGTAGTCGAATAGAGCCATGCTGTAGGACACATTCTTTCCGGTACACTTGAGCGCTGCCAATCAGCTTATAGCCACCACTCATTATCAGATCAGCAGCGGTCGCGGTTCCAAAGCAGTTTGGATTTCTTATATAGTCTCGCTTAGCGGCACCAAAGGTTAGTTCAATACCGAGTTCACGCCAACCCTCAATCAAAAATTGACAAAGCTGCTGATAAACGTCTCGGCGAGACCCTATGAGCTTTGGCGTAACAAGCGCGTAGGTCAAATCACCCTGATGTAAAACGGCTCGTCCGCCTGTAGGTCTACGTATTAGCTCTACTTTCTGGCCCTTGTAGTACAGGTTGTGCCAGTGGGCTGGAAATTGCCGCTGGTGATAGCCAAGAGAAATTGTGGGCAATCGCCAAGTATAGAAGCGCAGACTAGGTAGCTGCAACCCTCGCACATGCTGATCTAGCAGCCAGCTATCAATTGCCATTTGCTCAGCACCGGTGCCTTCGTAAAGAGGAATCAATCGCCAGCGGTTGGGCACACAGCTAGTCATTCACTATATTTCTGGATAGTTTTTCAGCAGCTCCTCGTCGTTTTCATCTGCAATAGAAGCCACAATCGTCATTAGCCGTGAGATTTCGCTTGGGTTGATATCTTTCAGCGTACGGGACGCAAACACTACAACACTTTGATCAATCAGCCCAAAACAAGCTTCAAACGTATTACCACAGTTCATGGTTAGCAGCTTTCGCATCATGTCTGACTCATTCTGGACAGGTAGCTTGTGGACCGGAGACCAGGCTGTTAGCGTGTCATCTTCGGTTTCTCCTGTTAGCTGTACATATACCTCAACCGAACCATAGCGAAACTTCCATGTGTGCTCTTCTTCTGAGTGGTTCACCATTGCCGTTCCGTCTTGCTCTAGGCTAGAAATAACCGTTTCAATTACGTCCAAGTAGCTAGAAGATGCCGACTCATCGATATCTGTATCTGGGAAGTCTGGGAGCGTTTCAATCGCGTTAGCGTTAGTTGACATAGCAAAAATTCATATAGGAGTCGCCAATACCCCAACTTTATCGCTGGTGTCGTCAAAAGAAAAGCACGCTACGACCAAAGGCATATGTTTGCTTAAGTCAATAGTTAGCGAACCCTGGCTGGTGACGAATCAAGCTCAGAAACTCCTCACGAGTCTTTGCGTCCTCATCAAAGACGCCTACCATGGCGCTGGTTACCGTCCAAGATCCAGGCTTTTGCACCCCACGCATTGCCATGCACATGTGACTAGCCTCCATTACTACCGCGACCCCTAGCGGATCAAGTACTTCTTGGACCGCTTCGGCTATCTGCCGGTTCAGCCGCTCTTGTACCTGCAATCGCCGCGCATACATCTCAACGATACGGGCGAGTTTGCTTAACCCCACCACTCGCTGATTAGGAATGTAGGCAACGTGCGCTCGACCCATAAACGGCAGCATGTGATGCTCGCACAGGCTGAAGAAGTCAATATCGCGCACCAGCACCATTTCGTTATGACCTTCATCAAAGATAGCGTCGTTTACTATGCTATCTAGCGATTGGCTATAGCCTTTAGTTAGAAAACGCATCGCTTCAGCTACTCGGTGGGGTGTCTTGAGCAATCCTTCGCGCTCAGGATCTTCTCCAACCGATAGCAAGATGGTACGAACTGCTTCCATCATCGGCCCATTATCTTCGCTCGGGCTAATTTTAGAAGGCTGACGAGGAATTCCGTGCTTAGTTTGCCGATCGGGACGCACTTGTGTATTTGAGAGTCTGTCACTGCTGTTATTGGTCTCTCTCACACCTAATACGCGATCGGTCAGATCAGCGCTTAGATCGGCACCCTGATCGCTAGGAATTCCGTCTGAAACAGTCATAAATATAGCCCTCAGCAAGCCAGAAGAAAGAATAAAAAATTGTTCGAGGTAGCGAGCATAGATGACTCCGTTGTTGCTCGATTCGCAGTAGGCTCTCTGGAGACAGCGCTATATACCGCTGCTAGAGTGCCCCTTGACTAGGTGTGATAGTAACGTGGGATATGACAGCGCCTGGCGGCACGGATATGGTATGCAGAATGGTCTGCGCTACCGTATTAGGGTGAAGCATAAGCGACCGATCAAGGTTTGCTTGTACTGTTTCACTGTCCCAGATAGAGGTATTAACAGCGCCAGGGGATATCGTGACAACTCGAATGCCATGCGCGGACTCTTCAGTAGCGATCGCCTCCGAAAGCGCTACTATCGCCGCCTTGCTCACCCCATAAGCTCCCCAGCCTGAAAACGATTGCTGCGCCGCAATTGAGGCGATATTCACAATGATGCCAGCGCCACGATCACGCATTCCTGGCAGTGCCGCTTGCACAACCTGAAGAACACTCGTCACATTTAGCGCCATGACCCTCTGCCAGTCAGCTAGGGACATATCGCCAATAGAGCCTGTGTAGCCCATCCCAGCACAGTTTACCAGTACATCGATCGGACCGAATCGGGCGATCGCGACCTCAATATGCTCTCTTACTCGATCTACCTTAGCCAAATCGATAGCAAAAGATTCAGCTTGCCTACCTGTGTCCTCTATTTCAGCTGCCAAAGTGCCCAGCTTCCCTCTAGATCTAGCTACTAGCGCTACGTCAAAACCAGCTTGAGCTAATATTCTGGCCGTAGCTTCTCCAACGCCGCTGCTAGCACCGGTGATTAGCGCTGCCCCCTTTCTTGGAACATTTGAATGCTTAGCCATTACGCCTATCTCGCTATTCCGAGAACACCCCAATTCGACGGAACTTATCGTAGCGCTGGCTACGACGCTGCTCAGGGCTAAGTTCTAGCAAGCTATTAAGATTTTGAGCTAGCGCCTGCTGCAATGTATCTGCGGCCTCAATTGGCGCAGCATGAGCACCCCCAATCGGTTCTGGCAATAGCTGATCCAAAATACCTAGCTTTTTTAAGTCCCAAGCAGTCACTTTTAGAGCCTCTGCTGCCTGCGCTGAGCGAGACGCATCTTTCCACAGGATAGATGCGCACGCCTCTGGGCTAGCAACATAGTACACCGAGTGCTCAAACATCAGCAGGCGATCGCCAACGCCAATGCCTAGGGCACCTCCAGAGCCACCTTCACCGATGACAGTACAAACGATCGGCACATCTAGTCGAAACATTTCTCTGAGGTTGTGGGCGATCGCCTCCCCCTGACCCATTTCCTCAGCCTCGAAACCGGGCCAAGCCCCTGGCGTATCTATAAAACTGAAAATTGGCATCCCAAATCGGTTGGCATGCTCCATCAGGCGCATAGCCTTGCGATAGCCTCCCGGCACCGGCATCCCGAAGTTGCGCGCCACGTTGTCTTTCGTGTCACGCCCCTTTTGGTGGCCTATCATAACTACCGGACGTCCCTGAAACCGGGCAACGCCCCCTACTAGAGCTAAGTCGTCTTTGCCTGAGCGGCGATCGCCGTGCAGCTCTACCCACTCATCACTGATGGCCTGAATGTAGTCTAGGGTGCTAGGCCTACGAGGATGACGCGCTACCTGAATTCGCTGAGAAGGCGACAGACTCGTAAAAATCTCCTGTCGCAATTGCTGTGCTCGTGACTCTAACTGATGAATCTGCGCAGAGACGTCTACGTCGTTGTCCTCAGCTAGCTCGCGAATTTGTATGATTCGCGACTCTAACTCAGCTAGCGGCTTCTCAAAATCCAGCAATATTGGCCTACGTTCAGTCGTTGCCATGGGAATAGGGAGTGAAGGGCGTAGTGAATGAAACTACTAGCGTACCGCACTTGTAGCCCTCGCTACATCAATTCAGGCGCAGCGTCAGACGCGACGCTGGACACTAGGTCAGTAAAGGTCTAAACCCATGGCGCCGAGAAGCCTCCCCAATTAGGTCCATCTTTTCTAAGGTGATCTGATTGCGGCCCCAAGAAAAATTAGTGTGTAGCTTTTCGAACTCCAGCAGCATGGATTCGGCAAAGCAGGCAAAAAGCTGACGCCCTGGTACATCCATATTCACAATGTTCATGATATGCCAGTCAATGTCGAGCGTATGTTCTACAATCCCTCCTTTTAGAACAGTTACGCCTGGATAATCAAACGTTACGTCAATATTTTTAGGGTAGCCACCATCTACCATCAGGCACGGCTGCTTTAAAGTCTCCAGCTCCACCTCAACACCCTTCGGCATACTAGCCACCCAGACCACTACATCAGCTTCTGGCAGCGCTTCCTCTAGTGACTTGATCTGACCAAACTTCAGCTCTTCTTTTAGATTATCTAACCGCTCCTGGTTTCTGGCAATCAGCAAGAGCTCTTTGACACCTGTACGAGCTGTTAACCACCGACAAACAGCGCTGCCAATATCACCCGTTGCGCCACAGACCGCTACGGTTGCCTTTGTTAAATCGATGCCTAGCCTAGGTGCGGCTTCTTCTACCTGCTTGCAAATGACGTAGGCGGTGTGTGTATTGCCTGTTGTGAACTTGCTAAAGTCCAAATCTAAGTTACGCACTCGCTTGATTTGCTCAAGCTTAAAATTCTCGAAGATGATCGAAGAAAATCCCCCTAGTGCTGTAATGTCAACCCCGTTCTTTTGAGCGTGAGCCATTGCGTTTAGCACTTTGCGGGTAGCCGCCTTGATTCTTCTAGCTGCTAACATCTCTGGCAGAAAGAAAGACTCTACATAGTGCCCTTCGATTGTCTGGCCAGTAGCGCTGGTCACCTTGATATTATCGACAATACGCGGCGGCGCGCTGCACCAAAAGTCCAAACCCTGCTCCGAAAATTCTTCAAAGCCCATGTCTGCACAAGCCTTGCGGGCGTGCTGCAAACTTGTCAAATGACCAATTAAACCAAACATGCAGGATTACTAGCGCCCTGAGCGCTAAGGGAAATTTTGAACAAAATCGACACCCGCTATCTTTGCCTGATCCCAATATGGGCATGAGTACAAAAATGGTAGGCGGCACCACGGATTCTTTTTGCGACTTACAGGCCGCGATTAAGCGCACGTAGCCGATAGCAGCGATCGCGCTAATAGTCCGATCGGCGGTAGGACCGCTGCTAAGCTATACAGTTAGGCAGCTATACGCTTGCTAGACCCTGGGCAGATAGCTTCATGACTTCACGACTGGTGAACCCAATGTTTGCCAAAGCTTCGCCGTATGTAATCATGAAGTCTTCGACGAGCGCGTCTTTTTCCATACCAAGTACGGCCGCATCGTCTTCGACCTGATTCAGCATTTTCCAAATCAGGGGTAGATTGGCGCGATTGGCAGTTTCTAGCTCAGCCTTAGCAGTTTCAAAATTAGCCTTTAGCCACTCTTCGCCAAAATTGAGATGCATGTACTCATCTTGTACAACACCTTCCGTGATCTTCCTGGCGAAGTCGTCGGCGACGGGAATATAGATGTTGTAGGCAGAAATTGCAAAGGTTTCAATAATTAGAGATTGAATCAGCAGGCAGGTGACGATATTGCCTTCTGCTAGTGCTGTCTGAAAGTTATCGTGCAGCTGCGCAAAGAACTTTTTAGCAAAGTCCATATCAGGTGTAACGCTCAGATTCTTACCACAAGCCTGGAACCCTTTCATGTGACGGTTTTCCATGCGAGCTAGCTTAATTAGCTCGTCCTTATACCCATTGAGGTGTTCTGCTAACTGTTTATAGTTATCATTGGCTTCCATCTCACCTTCGATGACGATCGCATTAATGCGGCTGTAAGCATCTTTGTAGGTTTCACTCTGGAAGTCCATCACTGGGCTGGCTTCGAGGGTCGGCATGATTGTTTTGTCCTAGATTACGTTGAACTAGGTAAAATCTAAGAGAGCCCTGATGACAATCGCTCAAGAGTTCTTAATAGTTCTTACCAATTCATCTTTCTTATAGCCTATCAGAATCAACCTGAGAAAGGGGCGCATGTCTAGGCAAATCAATCAGCGTTCTATCTATCGGCACAGCTTATTTAACTGGCACAGACTGACTTCGTGTTTAGTGAGAGAAGAAGTAGCAGACGGTATACCGCTAGACATTCCCTTCCTATCAATCTGGCTCGGTAGGCCGATCAGCCGATTCCTCAGTCAACATTTTTAGCCGGATGGACCTGGAGGTAGCGCTGTCTACTTCCCCTAGCTGAACTTCAATTAGATCGCTGCATAGCGGACTGAGCGCGTCAAGCAGCGATCGCAGATGAGGCGTACTCTCACCACTATCGACGTACACCCGATCCGAAAGCTTATTCATGCGTCTCCAAGCCGTATACAGTTTCACGGCTGCTTGCTCTAGCTGAGTTGCCTGGTTGACCAAATCCGCTGTGGAATTCAAGCAGCCTACCCTCATAGCCTCGTCTAGTGCTAGCTCTAGATCGACATTCGTACGCTCTAGTGTTTGCACTTGGCTAGCTGCTTCTATGTATCGAGAAAGGTACTTTGCTTCAGCCGTTACCTGTTTGAGCATGTCGACGTTGGGATTCTCATCGACTTCATTTTTTAGCGTTTGCTGATGGCTGTGGGGTAACTTTGCCATCTCCTTTACCATCGGAGTGAGGTAGCGAGTTGGAATCGTGTTATCAGAAACCTTTTCCCGTACGGATTCGGGTACTAGATCTGAGGTCATGGCGGTCCATTCATCGGTCAAGTCTCTGACTTCTCTACGGGTGATTTGATCGCCTCGGCGGGCGGCTTCACTCACGATTTGCTGCACTTCTGGTGCGGCCTGAGCAGTCTCGATAAAGGCGCGCTTGCTGAAGCGATTGACGTCTCTAGTTTCGATGAGGCCGTCTTGTAGCATCTGGTCGGCACTGTTAGCCAAATCAATTAATACATAGGCTTGGCTCTTGCTCACATCTCTATCTTTCAGCCAGTTCAAAAAGCCTGCACCGATAGCAGTACTGCTATCCCCGCTCTCCTCTGCGCTTTTTGAGCGGTTTCCGTTACTGCCCGCTTTGCCACCTATCTTTTCGCGATCGCGCACCGCCCTCAGAATGCGTCCTCTCCAAATGTCGGTCTGCAAGTCAAACCGATCGCAGACTTGCCAGGCAACTTCTACTCGCTGCTGAAATTCGTAGTCTGAAAGATCGCTTTCTGCCTCGGGCACCGCAATCCCCAGATCGACCATTTGGTCATCATCGGAGATATCTACCGTAAACTGCTCAGCTGTCATCTAAAACTCTCAGGCGATCGCAGCCGACTCATCTTAATAGGGCCGCATCATTATGCCATAGCTATCTGACACCGCGAGCGAAAGCGGTATTCTAGCGGCATTCTACAGTGAGCTAATCAGGCTCCATACTTGGGCAACGGCCCACACCGAGAGCGTCGCAATACCGACTACTAAAGCAATTAGGACAAAGATGAGTGCGATCGCAAATATCTTGTTTGCTGCTCGGTGCGGCGCTGGGTTGGCCATGTGCCTTTCTAGCAAAGCCACATTTTGACTATTCGCTTTCCAAGTTACATCTAGCAAGTCGCCTAGCACCGGTACAGTTCCTGTCAGCAAATCGAACAAGATATTCAATCCCATACGTCCCAAGACTGCGGCAGGTACCCCCATCCTTGCTGCCTCAAACACGATATAAACCGACATCAGCCCTGTCAGCGTATCTCCCGCACCTGGCAGCAGACCTAAAATTGGATCTATCCCAATACGAATTTTTGACCCTGGTACAGAGATAGCACTATCAAGGAGATGGGATACCTGCTGAAGCCGTTTGAGCCTAGGTGAGACTGTCTCTGATGAACCGGTAGAAGCGCGGCGACGGACCATAGCAAAGCCAAAAGAAGTTTCTTTTTGTACGGGGCGCAATAGCGCCAAGACTGGCAAATAGCGCCCAGACTATAGCGCGAAAGCTTATCTGGATCTATCACTCTAAAGAAAGGAAGCGGAGAGTACAAAGTTCTTAAAACAACCTATAAGCGACCTTTTGATACGCTAAGACTCTAACGTCGACTTTAACGTCCCGGCCCTTGTTGTTTTAGTTAATCCTCCTAAATCCCCATGGCAGCCTCTAACGCTCAGACTTGTCCGATTTGTGGTGTCACAGTTGTGCCGGGCGGTGCAGCAGGCGATCGCGTCATATTTTCGACTGGCCCACAAGGCACCCGTGCCAAACTGTGGGCCAGAGTTTGTCAGTACAACCAAAAAAAAGGATGTATCAACGAGCAAGGTAAAAACGAAACTATCAGCGCAGATGACTACTACAAAGATGCGCCTAGTAGCAATCCTTCTTGAAGTAGGCCTTACCCCCTCGTACTGCTACTTGCTCACAAACTACTTGAAGTAGATTGCCTAAAGTTATCAGTAGAGTTCTTTAGCTCTTATTCTTGGTTGTCAGTCGTTGCGACGTCGCAATTTTTCTGACGTCTTAGGACAAAGAAACACTCTTGAAATATTGCTGCTTCAAACCTTGCTTTAAGCATCTCTACGTCCGTCTGTCTTAGCAGCGATCTATCTACAGAACTGGCTTTAGTGCTGGCATAACAGTTATTTCCCCTTTCCTGCTAGTACTGTTAATACTATCTTTTCAGCACGCTGTCTTTTCAGACTGCGATGTGTGGCCCGTTTTATTCCATCCTCATAAATTCTATGAAACTAACCAAGTTCCTAGCGCTAGCTGCTCCTGCGATTCTGCTGACAACTGGCCTAAGCGCTGGTAAAGCCTCCGCTCAGCTTTACAATCCTCCTACCCTTGGCAGCGAGGAAGTCAGCGATACGCTCACCATCGCCGATATTCCTACTGGCTTTGGTGGTTTTGCCAAAGACTATGTCGTTGATCTCGAAGCAGGCGATCAGATCACCGTTGACGCCATCTCCAACGAATTCGATACTCTCGTCACCCTGATGGATGCTAACGGCATCACTGTCAGTGAAAATGACGATGGCCCTGATGGCAGTACTAACTCTCTGCTATTCGCTCGTATCAGCGAGGGAGGCAAATACACCATTCGCGTTCGTTCCTATGCTGGTGAAGGTGCTGGTCCCTTTACCATCAAGTTCGCACGCCTGCGTCCTATCTAGCACCTACGCCAATAAATTCTTCGTGCTGGCAATTCTTTTGACTGATTTCCCTTAAAAACGCTAACAACAAGAAGTCAGCAACGGAGAGACTCCGAGGCGTGCTGCTGAGTTTCTAGTCGAGGCGGAAGCAGCACACCGTTCCTTCTCTAAATGTTTTTTCAAGAGTTTCTTGCTACCTTTCCCCTATTTTGTTACTTTGGTTAAGCGCAAAACGCGCAAGCCGGGATAGCTCAGCTGGTAGAGCAGTGGATTGAAAATCCTCGTGTCGGCGGTTCAAGTCCGCCTCCTGGCATCTCTACTTTGAATTTCTAGCCTATTTCTAGTATAGGTAATTCCTCAGCACACAAAGGCTGAGGAATCCTTTACAGTGTCCGTCTTCGACTACTGTTTGTAACTACTGTTGTGTATGAGTGTATCTGTTCGCTAGCCTGTGCGGTTGTGCTGTCAAGAACAACACCTAAAATCGTAGCGTTCTCAGTCATATAAAGGCTTCTGAGACCTTCCTAAATAGTTTTGCCCACGCTCTTGTACCTATAGTTATCTGTCTAGATTTGCTCAAGTCTGATAGATCTAATAGGCAGATTCCAATCGATAAAATGAAAGGCTTCTGAGTCGCAATCACAGTATCAAAAGCGCTCTGGCAAGTGCTGTTATTCCTAAGAAAACTCTGCCCATCCATGCGCATCGTATGCTACATTCTATAAGCTACAAATGGCGGTAAGGGTCAGTGCCCGAGTGGTTAATGGGGGTGGACTGTAAATCCACTAGCTATGCTTACGCTGGTTCGAATCCAGCCTGGCCCACCATCTTGTAGTATGCCCATGTGGCTCAGTGGTAGAGCACACCCTTGGTAAGGGTGAGGTCACGAGTTCAATCCTCGTCATGGGCTTCCTTGAGAGCATGAAGCTTCATATATGCAAAAGTATACACAAAAGCAAAAGCCCGTTTGGTCATTAGCCGAACGGGCTTTTGCTTATCATCGCCAAATCATTTCACTAAACAGCCGCTAGTTCAGGGCGGCGGCTATTGCGGATGTCGCTAATAGCCTTGGAATAGTCTTCTGCTTTGAACACAGCAGACCCAGCTACGATTGCATTAGCGCCCGCATCTAGCACTTGCCAGGTGTTATGAGACTTTAGTCCACCGTCGACTTCAATCCAAGGATCAAGGCCTCGTTCGTCACACATAGCTCTTAGCTTCTGGACTTTGGGAATCATGCCAGGAATAAAGCTCTGACCACCAAATCCGGGGTTCACGCTCATAATCAAAATGAGATCGCAAAGCTCCAGGGAGTAATCAATCATATCTAGGCTAGTGCCAGGATTTAATACGACACCCGCCTGTTTCCCAAGTTCTTTGATTTGGCCAAGCGTACGGTGCAAATGAGGCGAGGCGGTGTGCTCACAGTGCACAGAGATAATATCAGCTCCAGCTTTAGCAAAGTCCTCAACGTACTTCTCAGGCTCGACAATCATTAGGTGAACATCGAGGGGCTTTTCAGTGTGAGGACGGACTGCATCAACAATCATTGGCCCAATAGTGATATTTGGTACAAAGCGACCATCCATCACGTCGATATGAATCCAATCAGCGCCCGCTTTGTCAACAGCGCGAATCTCTTCCCCTAGGCGACCAAAGTCAGCCGATAAAATCGACGGTGAAATAACAGTGGATTTATTCGTCTTTGCCATAGGTAAGCAGCCTCTCTCTAAATGTTTCTCTAGATTTCTCTGGTTTATTCGGGTGAATATATCTACAGATTAAGCGCTTCTATAGGTTGAGGTCTATAAAAGAGATTAGGATCTATAAAAGTGTGTAGTTATTGTAACAAAATATTTAGACTGTAAAACTATCGAATATCTTTTCTCATCAGGTCCGTAGGTATCTTTGCTGGCTGTCGTCTGTTTATAGCTATCAATTGAGATAGAGTTGCTCTATCATCCTTTATTTCTTTGAGTGTAAATGGCGAACTCTGCAGGCAAAGCTTCGGCAAGTCAGAACGGGAGCGTAGCTAAATATTGTGCTAGACAGCATATCGAGCATACTGGAACACTAAAGGTCAGAAAGTCGAGCGCTGCTAAGAGATTAGGCGGCTTGGGCCTGGGTTTCGGCGTATTTGCCATAGGCATACCGGCATTCGCTCTTTCAAGCTCTATCACCGGTGATGGTATCGATGCTCGCCGCTTACACGAAGCGCCATATAATATTACCGGCAAGAAAATTGCGATCGGTCAAGTCGAGATTGGTAGACCTAGTCAATTTGGGATTGATAAAATCGCCAGCGAAAGTTCGCCTGTGCGAGTGGGCAGGATCTTTGAGCTAGATGGACCGGCGATCGCAGATGAGTCTGTAGATGGTCACGCTGCTAACGTTGCCAGCGTCATGATCAGCAACGATAAATCTCTGCGAGGTGTAGCCCCAGACGCCTTTCTATACTCGGCTGCGATCGGTACCCTTACCGAATTTACTGGTCAGCAAGAAGAATGTCTTGCTTCTCAGCATGTCGCATTGCAAAACAGTGGTGATGTTCGCGCTACTAACTTCAGCTTTGGCGAACCGCTCAGTCGAGATGCCCGGCCCAACGCTACGCTTGATGGCGATGCGCTACTTACTCAGTGTATTGACTGGTCTTCGCGCGTGCACAAACTGCTGTACGTTATTGCTGGTAATCAAGGTAGAGGCGGCATTCCCATTCCTACTGACAACTTCAACGGCATCAACGTTGCCTATTCTAGAAGAGTAGACGGTCGCTTTGTCCGCGTTGATACTGCTAATTTGACTAGTGAGCCACCGCCTAGCGCGACTAGAGGGCCTAATAGCGAATCTAATGTAGGGGCACGTCGTTCCATTAATCTGGTAGCTCCTGGTAGCGAAATCGAGATGTTCGATCCCGACGGTCGCCGCGTTGTGAGTAGCGGCACTAGCTTTGCTGCCCCCCACGCTGTTGCAACGGTTGCTCTCCTGCAAGAATTTGGCGATCGGCAGTTTCGCAGCGGCGTTAGTAGCTGGAGCTTGGATCATAGAGAACCGCTAGTGATGAAATCGGTTGTTCTCAACGCTGCTGATAAGATAGAAGATCCTGGAGACGGCTCTCTGCTGGGGATGGCACGCACTCTCCTGGATGAGAGTGGTAAAGATTGGACCGATTCTGATGCCTATGCCAGTCAATCAGTTCCATTGCACGCAGAGCTAGGCACTGGGCATCTGAACGCCTTTCGAGCTTATGAGCAGCTATCGGGGGGGCAATGGGCACCTGGTAATATCCCGATCATCGGCTGGAGCTATAGCAGCGTAGCTGATAACGACACCTACGAGGACTATACCTTTGAGCAATCGCTTAAAGGTGGTAGCTATCTGAGTGCAACCCTTTCATGGGAACGAAAAGTAGATCTCAACTCTGACGATGAGTATTTTGATATTGGGGAGAGTTTTACAGGTCAACCTATAGGCAACTTAGATCTTTACTTAATGCCTGCTGATACGAATGACACGTCACAGAGCGTTTGGTCATCCGTCAGTTCCGAAGACAGCTTAGAGCACATCTTTATCCCTATCCCAGACACTGGACGCTACAAGCTCAGAGTTGTGCAAACTCAAGCAAGTAATGCAGAAACTCAGCCTTATTCGTTGGCTTGGTGGGCACAGTCTGCTCAGTAACTGCTAGCTTAGTAATTATTATCCACTTGTTGAATAGTAATATCTAGCTACATAGACCTCTTCCCACACAATCAAAACGATACGTCACAATTAAAACGATAGCCCTGTGACAGCTCTACTAACAGCCTAGTTTAGGGAAATCTCTAGTTAAGCTTAATTTCGCCAGGCTGTACTCACTAAGTTGTATCCACTGAGCGATGTGACTAGACATCCACAGAGTCGGCAGCTGAGCGCAAAGCGTATTTCTGCACTCTCAAGTCTTTCAGTATGTCACATTTACTACTAAGCATGAGAACTTTAAACAATCATGAGCATAGTAAGAATGGTGCCGATTATGTTTGATACGACTGTATATGTGCAATTACATTAGTTTTACCTTTGACAAGTTCTGCGGACATCTGGGTAGAACTTATAAAATCAGCACTTAAGACTTGCCAAAACTATTTGCTAAAACCCTACTTGCTAAATGATCCTTGTGAAGACATGAACGTTTATCGAGCCGTATCGATAGCATCAAAATCTACGTTGCCTTCGCGAGCGGTGAAGATATCTATATCCTCGCTATCTATCGCTAGTGGGCTATTCTTTTGCAATGCATCAGTAGCACGCGAACTTTCTATACTTGATGCTCAAGTGTCACAGACGACAACAGCTCAAGCCGTCCAAGATAGCGATGTCGTGGATTCAGATTTGCCCTCTCTAAGACAGGAGCGATTGCCCAGAGATCAGTCAACTGATTTAGTGCCTGATGACATTAGCAGGGATGGTGTTGTGGGTGGTATTGTCGCTAGAGGACCACTGCCTTTGTCTCCTGGCGATCGCGTAAGACTTACCATTCCAGGCGTAGGTGGTGAAGACTTTAACGGCACTTATGAGATCAACCTGAGTGGTGGTCTAGAGCTGCCGTATATTTCTCCTGTTTCTGCAGTTGGCTATACGCCAGAGGGATTAGAGCAGCAGATCAGCTCGGCACTCGTCAATCAGCAGCTTTTCCGTCCGGACCTTTTGAGAGTGAGTGTGCAGGTTCTAGACTATTCACCTATACAAGTTTCTGTCACAGGCGCAGTCTTCCAGCCAGGTAGGTTATTGGTTGCTAGAAACGAGGAAACGCCAACAGCAAGTGGGGAAGCAGTTGAGTTTTCAGGCGACTATCCTCTAGAGCGCTATCTGACGTCAACTTTGTTGTTAGCTGGGGGGGTACAGCCGACAGCCGACATTAGTCAAGTACAGATTCTACGTGGCGCTCAGTCAACTATAGTGGACCTTTCCGGTATTCTGACAGGTGATTTGGTAAACGATGTCCCGCTCGTAGCAGGCGATCAAGTTATCGTACCGAGCCGAGGCGTTTTTCAAGAAGATCTCGTCAGACCTACGCAAATCACACCTGATACTGTGCAGCTTTACGTCTCAAATATTACAGAGCCCGGTGGTAGAAATTTGGAAGGTAGAGGCGATATCAACGCAGCTAGCTTTGAGTACGGTACTAACTTACTGCAGGCTTTAGTAGCGGCTCAGTGTATTGGTGGAACCCGTTCTACCAACGCTAATAGAAGAGCGCTTTTGATCCAAACCGATGTAGTTTCTGGAGAGCTAGACACCGCAGAATACGCCGTGCAGAACTTGGTTAACAGAGCCACAGAGTTTCCAAACGAAGCACCTTTGCTGATGCCAAACGATGCGATCGCTTGCTACGACTCAGGTATTGTTAACGTTCGAAGTCTGTTCGATACGATTGGCAATTTCCTTAGTCCCCTGAACATACTACGCAACATCTTCGATTAAATGACAGAAGTTTTAGCAGAAAATAGATCCCGCAAAGCGGCCCGCCAGTGGAACACCTCTGGTCTCAACTACTTGCTCATGGGAATTTTTCTCAATGCTATTGTTTGGGGGGGCAGTTTGCTCTACGCAAGAAGAGCAGAGCCGTCTTACACTAGTAGATGGGGAGTGCTTGTTTTGGGTGGCGATTCGAGCGTTAACGTGACCTTACCTGACAGTGGGAGTGCCTCAACTGACGCAGGTAGATCGAATGAATTCGCGGACGCTAGAAGCGACTATGTTTACATCGCAACTAGTAGAGATGTAATAGAAGAAGCTGCTAGACAGTCTGGTGTAGAGGGTGACGAGTTTGGGGACCCTGAAATCACAGTTGACAACGACACTGCGATCATGTCTTTTGCGGTCGAAGGTAATACCCCAGAACTAGCTTACACCAAGGCTAACGCTCTCTACGATGTTCTAAATACGCGAGTTGAGCAGCTGCGTGAGAGTGAAATTAATAGGCGTACACAGCAAGATGAAGTCGCACTGCAAAAAGCCCGTCAGAGGATAGATGAGGCTCAAGCTAAATTAGCGGACTATCTAGCGACCTCAGAATTTACCTCTGATGAGCAGCTGCAAGGATTAGCTACCACCATAGAGACGCTTCGGCAATTGAGCTCTGAATACACCGTGCAAGCGGAAGGCCTCGACGGCCGCATCACACAGCTAAATAATGACGTAGATTTTGCCTCTCAAGATGCTGCCGATTCGTACAGCCTTCAGGGTGATTCTGTGTATCAACAGCAGTTTGCTGCGTACGGTCGCCTCAGCGCAGAATTTTCTGAACTGTCTGGTCAATTAGGCCCACAGCATCCTTTAGTTGTTGCTAAACGCGCTGAGTTAGAAAGTGCTCAGGCGGCACTTCAAGAAAGGGGTAGTTTCCTTTTAGGTAGGCCTGTTGATCAGGCAACCTTAGCAAGGATTGCACCTTTGGGGATTGATCCTCAAGTCTCTGTTGTCCGCGGAGATTTGTTTAGAGGTGCTGTTTCTGATCAAGCAGAAAGGGAAAAGCTAGTTGCTCAAAATCAGTCGCTAGCTGAAGAAATTAACCAGATGGAGGCTAGGCTAGAACGGCTATCACAGGATAAATTTGTCGTTGATCGCCTACGACGAGACTTCCAGCTTGCAGAGACTATCTTTGCCTCTACGGCTGCCAGACTAGACCTAAATGAGGATGATATTTATTCTGTATATCCTCCCATCCAATTGGTTACAGAGCCCACTATTCCCAATGAAGATGACCGCACCAATCCGAGCCAAGTAATCCTTTTAGCAGGCTTAGCAGGCTCTTTTGTGGTTACTTTTGGCTTGCTTCTGCTTTGGTACGAGAACCGCGATCGTGATAGCTATTCCTCAGAGACTTTGGCGATTAGCAGCGATTCCTCGCTATAGTATCCGGAAAATGATTTACCCTTCTAAAGATCAATACATTAAATCAATACATTAAGTTAACCAATTATCTAATCATCAAATCGTATGAAGCGATTGCTTAAACGAGCTGCAGGGACGTTAGGCCTTCGCGTCTTCTACACACTTTTGACTTTCGTCACAAGCGTTGTGATGGCGCGTCTGCTAGGCCCATCGGGATTTGGTACTTATACGTATGCAACTTCTTGGGCATACCTTCTAGCGATTCCCGCTACGCTTGGCTTCGATGGATTGGTAGGTAGAGAAGTAGCTATCTATGAGTCTCAATCTGCTTGGAACTATCTTAGAGGATTGCTGCGGTGGGCTAACACGCTCGTACTGTTGTCTTCTGTTGCGGTCGCTGTCATAGGAAGTGCCATAGCAGCATTCTGGTATGGCGAGCAAGGGGACGATTCACAGCTTGTTCTGTGCTTTTTCCTGGTGATGATTTCACTGCCGCTAGTAGGGCTTCGTAACATTCGTAGGGGCTCAATGAGAGGCTTGCACCAGATTGTGCTGGGTTTGGTTCCAGAGATGCTGGTTGCTCCGGTACTGCTGCTCGCATTTATAGGAATTGCCGCTGTGTGGTTGCAGGAGAGCTTCACGGCAGTTTGGGCTGTGGGTGCCTATACCGTGGCTAGCGGTATAACGCTGGTTCTCAGCACAATACTACTCGCTCGGTCTTTGCCATCAGATGTAAAAGCTGTTCTCCCAAGCTATCATCGCTTCGACTGGATAGTACAGGCATGGCCCTTCGTTTTGTTAGAGAGTATTTATGTACTCAATGCTCGCGCTGATGTCCTTATGTTAGGTTCTCTTAATGGCATCGAAGCTGCTGGCATATACGCTCCGGTTAATAGGGGCGCTCAGCTCATTGTGTTCATCCTGATGGCGTTCAATGGTCCACTTTCCCCTACAATAGCAAGTCTGTATGCAGATGGAAAAAAACAAGAGCTGCAAAAGATTTTGATCAAAACGGCTCGTGTGTGCCTTCTTGTTTCTGCGATTGCAACCGTTATCTTGCTGAGCTTAGGGCAGCAGTATTTGCTCGTATTCGGACCAGAGTTTGTGCAAGGAATCGATTCGCTAAGGATTCTCTGTGTTGGTCAGGTTCTATATGTATTAGTTGGTTTAGCGCCTATGGTTCTGAGTATGACAGGTCATGCTCAGTTTACGGCAGCTACTGGGCTAATAGGTGCGGTAATCAACATCGTGCTCAACTTTATATTGATTCCTCTTTATGGTGTTAACGGTGCTGCGATCGCGACTACCTCTGCTATGTTAGCTACCGGAATTATCAATACCTTCTGGGTTTATAAAAAAGTAGGGATTCATCCAAATGTCTTTGGCTAAAGTTCGCTGTGCATGTTGAGTGTCACATTTTAGTATTAATTCGGCGTATAAGATGAACAGTATATATAAGCTCTATAGTTCTCACACTGTCAATGCAAGACGGTTACCATTTTCTCTCTTTATTTTCCTAAATTAAGGATTAGTTATAATGAACGCATCAGAGACACAAGAGCAGCAGTACCTGATTATTGGAGGTACCACCAAAGCTGCGACGACATCTTTGTATTATTACTTGGCAAATCATCCGGACATATGTCCATCAACGATGAAAGAAACTCGCTTCTTCATCGATCAAGACTATCCTGTTCAATCAGCTAGTCCAATAGGGTGGGCAACAGACCCAGATAAGTTTGACGACACTTTTTTTGGAGATGCTTCAGAGAAGTATCGACTAGAAGCTACGCCAGACTACCTTTATTCTATTGGAACTCCCCAGAGAATTAAGGACAACCTCCCTAATGTGAAAGTTGTCTTTCTACTGCGTGATCCCATCACTCGAATGGTGTCTTGGTATAAATACGCGAGGCAAAGGGCTGATATTCCTGAAGGAATGTCTTTTCGCGAATATGCTGAAAAGCAACTAGACCATGAGTATTTTGAAGAAGCTAAAAAGCACAGACTCGAACTAGAAGAAGAGTATAAAAACGTGGAACAAGACGCGGGTCTTACAGTTCCACCTGCTTACTTTTACTGTGCTCTAGAACATGGTCGTTACGCAGCCTACGTGCAAAACTACCTTGATGTTCTTGGTTCTGACAGAGTGAGAGTGTATTGCTACGAAGATCTCTGCGCTAATCCCCAGCAGATTCTTACGGATTTGTGTGCCTTTGCCTCGCTCCCTTCTGACTTCTACAATGATTACGATTTCAAAGTGTTTAACCGTAGCAGGAAAATGAAGAGCGCGAAGCTCAATAGAGCATACGATAGCCTGCGCTCAACCATACGTAAGAGAACTCACAACTTGCCTATCCACAAGGGTCTACGACAGCTGCGGCTATGGACAGATCCCCTTTACTATCGACTTAACGGTCAAAGCATGGAAAAGGTTGTTATTCCTACCGACCTCCGCGAGAAGCTTGCAGATTACTACAGAGCCGACGTTAAATCGTTGGAAAACATGCTAGAAAAACGCTTGCCTTGGTCAATTCAAACTACTAAAGAGAGAGTTCCCACATAGGTAGGAGTAACGCGTGTTTCCCGCTCTTGTGTCCTACTCTTGTGTATCCTACAGTGTTTTAATTGCCTCCGCGTAAGCAGTTGCAGCGTCTTGCCAAGACGATAACGAAACTGGAGGTGGAGACCCCTGATTTATCTGATACATCACTGCTGTCGCAGCCTCTTCCGGCTCATTGGCGTCTACAGTGATTAGAGCATCGCTGCCTGCTTCCGAGCTAGCTGCGTTTTTATTACTCACAATCGCCCAGCGGTTGAAGGAAGCAGCTTCAGCGATGGGAAAGCCGAATCCTTCGTTGTCGGAAAGAAAAACAACAGCTGATGAATGTCGATACCACTCCGCCAAAGCCGCGTCGCCTACGTGCCCGTGATAGTGAGCCCACAGCAGCGGTTCAAGGGTCTCTAGAAAAGCAACGCCCGCAGAACGCGTAGACTCGTTCATTCCGCCAACTATGTGGAGTTCCCATGGCTGACTACTTAGCGATCGCATAGCGGACACTAGATTAACTGCTTCAGGTAAACGCTTTGCAGCAGGATCGATACGTCCTACTGATAGGATAAACGGATTTTTAGGATAAGAAATTTTGACGGGAGGTAGCGCCTTAAGCTGCGAGTCCGCGCCATTAAGAATTACTTCCAATTTTTGCTTGAGCGCTGAGTCAGGACGAAAGTACAAGAGATCTTCTTTTGTTGCTTTACTGACGACAACAATCTTCTCGGCACATCGCAAGGAGGTATCTAGGTATACAAAAGACCTTAATGCCGTTTTGAGCTGGCTACCGTACTTTTCACTTGCTTTCCATTCATTAACATCATGAATGACTGCTAGGGTCTTCGGGTGCCAGGGCATTACAATCGGATTAGAAAGCCACACGACCTTATCAATTCCTTCCTGTCTGCAGTAGCCTGTGAAGCGCAGCGCGAACCAAGCGTATCTTTTAGCCGGTGCTTCGTCTAGCTGAGGCAAAACTTTAAAGGATAAAGATGTCGTTTCTGTTTGCTGAAGTTGCAGCTTTTGTAAGGAGGGCGTGTGCTCAACAGCGTTCGGAGAACCTAAAATAACGACGTTGATAGATTTTTCTCTGAGCGATCGCACAAGCGGTTGAATAAGCTGATCAATATACTGGCCAATGCCAAGCTTCGGTCCCAAATAGTTAGCAACAATGGCGACTGTCATATCAAAATGGTCAAAATGAGAAAAGTAAAAACCTGCTAAATCACTGTTACCTGTCATAGACAGACCGTGAAGTCTCAGCTATAGGCATCGTCAACACAGCATCATCCAAAAGATAATCACAATGATTCCGAAACCTAGCGAAGTTATTCATAGTGTAGCCGATAGGTACCGAGCGGCTCGTGCAGCGGGAGATATTCCTTTCTGGATCGTGTTTTGGATCTCGCTTTATACCCCTTTCGAAGAGTTTATTATTAAATGGTTAGGACCGCTAGCAGGCATAGCTCGTTTCGTACCGGAGCTTGTGTTGTACGGAGTGATGGTCCAGGTACTCGCTAACCGTTTCTCTAAGCGCAGTCTAAAGCCTACCCCTATAGACCTACTGCTCGTCTTCTTTGCTCTCTCAACCTTGATCTCAATCGCAATCAATGACAGCAGTCTCAAAGCCTCTTTCCTGAGCTTAAGATCTCTCTGGCGATACCTGAGTGTCTTCTACATCGTAGTCAATATAGAGATCTCGGTTAGTCGCCTAAGTTTAGTTATAAGAAGTCTCAAAACGGTAGGACTAATACAGGCAGTAATAGCCTCATTCCAGTTCTTTCTGCCCAATAGTCTGCTGAAGATATTTGCACCGAAAGGAGTACAGATAGCTGGCTACTCGAGAGTCTCACATGCTGAAGCCGGAACTACCAAAGTAGGTGCTGTATTTGGCCTGTTTGCGGCACCAGCTGTACTATCAGCTTTTCTTCTGGTCGTTTTGATTATCTCAATGACCTACTTTTTCACAACCCCAGGTGCTCTGATGTCTAGGCTGCCCGAGTTGTCAGGAATAGGCACCGTGTTCTTCGGTATCTTTGGAACTAAAAAACGAGCCGCTTGGATTTTGGCCGTATTAGTACCAGTCGTAGTTCTGCTTTTCTACAGAAAATCGAAAGGACTTGCTAAAACAGTTTGGGTTTATACGGCTGTAGCGCTGAGTGTTGTACTGTTAACTGCTTCACTAGGGAGTAGTTTTGATACCTCCTTTGAAGGGCGCGCGGCAAGAGAAGAATCGATTGATGTTGGGTCTTACGTACTGCAGCTTTTCGATCCCAATTATTGGGAAGACTCTTCTGAAACATCACGCGGGTGGGTCGTTGGCACCACTATCCACACGCTCACAAAGTCTGGCAGCTGGTTTGGTTTTGGCCCGGATCTGTATCAGACTAGACGAATCATGGCCGACATCCTCGTTGATGGCTCAGACAGAGCGAAAATAATAGCAATGGGCCCAGTTGAAGATACCTATTGGCTGATCATGCTAGCCTACTTCGGTGCCGTTGGAATGGGAATCTATGCCGTGATCATCTGGCGGTTATTTCGAGCTAGTCAATGGCTGGCCAAATTTTCACCAGATCCAGAATATAGAAGACTAGGTGTGATCTTTTGTACCCTAGTTATATTTACGATTCTATACAACTTTATCGAACGAATTCTTCAGCTTAGGGGCTTCAGCTTGTACTTTTGGCTGTTTGCCGGACTAGTCGTTAATGCCTACAACGCCCACCAGAAAAGCAGTATAGAACAAAGTAGGATAGGAAAGTAACTACTCAGGCTTAAAAAAATAGAGACTTTGTCAGAATTGAGGCGGGAATCAAGTAATTTGTTATCAACGTGCAGCCCTGTCATGTAGTCGTGGTTAAAGAAAAGCCAACAACTCAACTTAGCGAAGCAGACATTCGTGCCGTCTACGGTCAGGGC
This sequence comes from uncultured cyanobacterium, assembly GCA_963702855.1. Taxonomy (GTDB): domain Bacteria; phylum Cyanobacteriota; class Cyanobacteriia; order Phormidesmidales; family Phormidesmidaceae; genus Phormidesmis. The sequence continues at coordinate 1,736,694 of OY969765.1, read as the reverse complement.
GAAGAAGCTGTCGTGGACTTCCTAAGGATCGAGGATTAAACAAAAGAGTCAATATGTCTGATAATGAGGAAACCCAGTTATTTCGGCTCAAACGATGAAAACCGTCCGCGCTTACTCCTGCGCAATAGAAGAGCAGATGCAGCGCTACTATGAGTCGTTAAGCGAGAAAGACCGTCGCCGCTATGCCGCAATCGAAGCGGTCAAAATAGGTTATGGGGGCATCAGCTATATCCATCGAGTCCTGGGCTGTGTGCGTGGGAGTATTCGGTTGGGAATCGCCGAGTTATCGGATCCTGAGGCAATGAGAGAAGCGCGACAGCGCTCACCTGGCGGCGGTCGTAAAAGTGCTTTTGACACGATTGCAGGACTCGATGCGGCCTTTTTGCGAGTCGTTGAGCGTCATACGGCAGGTTCACCGATGGATGAGTCGATTAAATGGACGCACTTGACCCGTCAGCAAATAGCCGACCGATTAGCAGACGAAGAAGCAATCAGCATCAGCGTGACGGTGGTGGACCAACTCCTCGATAATCATCAGTTCCGACGGCGTCAGGCGCTCAAGCGTAAGTCAACCGGTAGCAACCCTAACCGCAATCAACAGTTTGAGAAAATACACAAACTGGTCGATAGCTACCAATCGGCAGGTGAGCCTGTGATCAGCATGGATACCAAAAAAAGGAGTTAATCGGGCCACTGTATCGAGCCGGACACGCCTACACACAAGCGCCCATAGAAGTCTACGACCATGATTGGCCTTCTCTATCAACGGGCAAAGCGGTTCCGCACGGACTGTATGACCTCACCGAGAACGTTGGCTATGTTCAGATTGGCACCTCTCGTGACACGCATGAGTTTGCGATTGATTCCCTGCGCTACTGGTGGCAAACGTACGGGCGGCAGCAGTACCCAACGGCCACCTCATTGCTGTTGACCTGTGATGGTGGGGGTAGCAATAGTTCGCGCTCTTATCTGTTCAAAGCAGCGCTACAGGACTTGGCTGCTGAGCTGACCCTGGACATTCGGGTCGCTCACTATCCGCCCTACACCTCTAAGTACAATCCGATTGAACATCGATTGTTTCCACATCTGACGCGAGCGACGCAAGGGGTGATTTTCGATACGGTTGAGACCGTCAAAGACTTGATGGCTACAGCAACCACGGCAACCGGATTGAGCGTTTTTACAACCGTCCTTGACCGAGTCTATGAAACCGGGAAGAAAGCGACTGATGAACTCAAAGCCAGCATTCGCATTGTGTTTGATGACGTTTTGCCAAAATGGAATTACACCGCCTTGGCTAACCCTCCTCAAATCGAATCAACTATTTAATCCTCGATCCTAAGCCAGCTGATGCAGCGCCTGAGTCAACTAGAATCTGAAGTCAAAGAGCTGAAAGGCCGCTTAGGCAAGACCAGCCGCAACAGCAGTAAACCACCGTCAGGAGATGGGTTTGTCAAGCGCACTCGGAGCTGACGCCGCAAAAGTGAAAAGCCTTCTGGTGGCCAGTTAGGCCATCCAGGTCAAAGCTTAGAATGGTGCAGCACCCCAGATTTTATCGAGCGTCATGCGGTTGATAGCTGTACGGGCTGTGGTGTTTCACTTTCAGCTGTACCAGTAGACGATGTGTTTTCCCGTCAGGTGTTCGACATTCCACCGATAGAGTTGCTAGTCACTGAGCATCAGGTGGATGTGAAAGGCTGCCCCGCTTGCGGTCAAAAGAACGCGGGTGACTTTCCGTTTGAAGCCAGCAATGTGGTGCAATATGGTTCAAGGCTCAAGGGGGCGATGGTCTATCTGCTCGAAGGCCAACTGCTGCCATCAAATCGCAGTTGTGAACTCTTGAGCGACTTGATGGGTGTGGATGTTTCAGAAGGCACCTTGTACAACACCAGAGCCCAGTGCGTTGACTTGATAGCGCCAATAGATGAGGCCATTAAGCAAGCCGTACAAGCTGCCGAGGTGGTTAACTTTGATGAAACTGGGCTGCGGGTCAATCAGACACTGTGGTGGTTACATGTCGCGGCAACTGACGGACTGACTTATTACTTCGTTCATCCCAAACGGGGGCGGTTGGCGATGGATGAGATGGGAATTTTGCCTGAGTTCAAGGGCAAAGCTGTCCATGACGGCCTGCGAAGCTACCAAGGCTATGACTGCGAGCATTTCCTGTGTAATGCGCACCACCTCAGAGCGTTACAGTATGTTCTAGAGAACTATGGTCAGTGGTGGGCTTTTCATCTCAGTGTGTTACTGGTGAGTATCCATAGCCAAGTAAAGACGCTCAAAGCACAGGGTGAAACAGCGTTACTGCCTGAAGACTTGGTCGTGCTATCCGCCCGCTATGACGATATTTTAGACCAAGGCTTTGACCAAAACCTGATGCCACCGCCAGACAGGACGAAACCGAAAAAACGAGGCCGACCTAAACGCTCACTCCAACGCAATTTGCTTGAGCGGCTGCGAACGCACAAAGCAGCGGTGCTTGGGTTTATGCATGACTTCTCTGTCCCCTTTGACAACAATCAAGCTGAACGTGACCTGCGGATGATGAAGTTGAAGCAGAAGATATCGGGCTGCTCTCGATCTGAGCATGGCGCTAAAGCCTTCTGTCGTATTCGCGGTTATCTATCAACCCTCAGAAAGCAGGGGCACGATATCTTAGCGGCGCTCATCGAGCTGTTCTCTGGGAAGACGCCCTCTCATGCCACAGCCTGAGTAGTTACTATTCCATACTCCTTAGATCTCTTGAAAGTCCTCTAGGTAAACTTCTCTATCCGTTGAGATTGGCCTGAGCGGGAAGCAATCGACAAAGCTAGAGCCAATAGTTGGAGAGAAGGCGGACTTAACAAAACAGAGATGGTTTGGTGTCAGCGCATCAATGAACCTCATGACCACCTACAGCAGTGAAGCTGGAGTTGTATCGTCCAATTCTGTGCTGCCTCTAGCAAGCGCTACCTCTTTCCTCTTAAAGCTTTGTTCAGCTAGGGCGTGTCATCAATTAGAGAGATGAAAAAATCGTCAGGCATTTTTATCATAAAGGTGCTGACACCCAAAAGGAACGATGACAACCCGACGATATGCTTTGCGAGATGACCAGTGGGAGCGGATAAAAGACATGCTGCCCGGTAAACTAGGCGATGTCGGTGTGACCGCGAAGAACAACCGCTTGTTTGTCGAAGCTGTCCTCTATCGTTACCGAGCCGGGATACCATGGCAAGATTTGCCAGAGCGTTTTGGTCATTTCAAGGTTGTTCACACCCGCTTTAGTCGCTGGAGCAAAAAAGGCTTATGGCTGAAGGTATTTTCAGCCCTTTGTGAGGACAGTGACAACGAATACCAAATGACCGATGCGACGATTGTGCGAGCCCATCAGCATTCTGCTGGGGCCAAAGGGGGGGCGATGAAGCTATCGGTCGCTCAGTCGGTGGACTGAGTACTAAGATTCACGCTACCTGTGATGCCTTAGGCAATCCAACCGGCTTCTTTCTGACGGCAGGACAGGCCCATGACCTGCCAGGTGCAGACGTGTTGATTGCTGATATTGAGGCTGAGGCACTGCTAGCCGATAAAGCCTATGATGCGGATGAACGGATGAGAGCAGTGCTGAAGGCACAGGGCATTGAGCCTGTGATTCCCAGTAAGTCAAGTCGCATAGAACCGATTGACTATGACAAACACCTCTACAAAGCGCGTCATCTGATCGAGAACTTTTTCGCTAAGCTGAAGCAGTACCGGGCGATTGCAACGCGCTATGACAAGACGGCTCGCAACTTCTTAAGTGCAGTTCATATGGCAGCTTGTGTCATTTGGCTTAATTGATGACACGCCCTATATCATTCAGATTGAAGCGCATTTGAAATACTATGCGGAAATTCGTTTTTTAACTGCTTCTCGCAAGTTGCCAACTCTGTTTAAGTTCAGCAGAAAGGCTAGAGAAAGTTTGAACGGTAGAAATATAAACAACAAGACGGACAGATACTTATTTAGTACAGTAACTGGTGTTGATGAGTAGCCATACTCCACCATATTTTTGTGCGTGATGGACTGGCAAATATAGATTTCGGAATCTAGCAGACCGCCTCTTTTCCACTTGCTAACAACGTCTGGATCAATTCCTCTTACTGACGAAGATATCTTTTTATGGGAGGATACGCCTCCTTCCCCCTGAGAGACATCTAGCATTTCAGGGCTGAAGGCAACGCCTGCGAACTCGCACACGCTTCTTGTGACCGTCTCAGGGTCTAAGACGAGATCTTCAAATCGGACTGTTTTGACCCTAATGTGGTCTTTAAAGTGTGCCGCTGCTTGGATAGCTGAGTTCCACAGTGTCGAGGTGACAATCGAATGATAATTTGACCAAGAACGAAGTGCTTCGAAAAGAGGAATGTTAGAAGCACCTAGGAAACGAATTCTCCACTTGTACTTTTGCGATAGAAGAACATCTCTCGGATCACGCACCATGTTTATAATGCGACAGTCTGGATATAGTGCTAGCAGCTCTTGAATATGAAAAACATTCTGCGGAGTCTGTTCACAAGGAACGGTTTTTTCGTTCTGTTGAGAGTAAAAGCGTAGAAAATTCTCGAATAGCGTTGCGGGTGTCGGCGTCTCGTCAGTGGCTAGAACGACCGCTTCAGCTTCTTTTGCGAATAGCTTTGGGTCTTGAGGCGTGAGCCAGTCGCTTGCTTGAATCGAAAAAAGCCGAGCAGCTATTTCCCTAGCTTCGCTAATAGACATCTCGCTCGGAGATGAGGCTAAAGGAAGCAAGTGGTCAAAGAAATGCAGCTCCTCAAAGGTGAAAATCTCAGACCCACTGCCCAGAATACTTCCCATCAGGGTGGTCCCGCTCCGGGAATTACCCACTACGAATATGATTTTACCAGCTGTACCTGAATCTGACATAATGACCCGCTATTGAGATAGCCTACCTCTTTACCAAGGTACTAAAAGCGAAACTGAATATAGAAACGTCTCGACTAGGCTAGCACCGATAACACATCTCTCTTGCGAGCAAAGTTTCTATCTATATAAACCCGTGCGTATGAAGTTAGCGTTTGTACGGACTAAAAAGAGAAGCGCTAGTTGTTTCCTCTGCCTGAGGAACAGCGCGACTGTGCTTGTTCAAGGCCCATATAAATAGATCCTCGTAAGCTAATAGCTCTTGATTGGCGGAAAAAGTTTCCTTGAACTGCTGCAAACTATATTCCCCCATTTCTGCAAGCTTAGACTCGTTGTTCAGAAGCTCATCGAACTGTGCACTACAGCTATCGATGTCGGTAAAAAAGCGAGCTTTATCACCAGCAACCCAGCGAGTAAAGTGATTATCATGTGCAAGAATTGGTGAGCTTGCGGCCATAGCTTCGACTAAGGAAGGGTTGGTGCCACCAACTGCGTGTCCATGAATGTACACCTGAGCATAGGTTCTAAGCGCTTCTACTACGGGTTGATCATAGATACCACCTGTGAAGACAACTTCATCGCTCGCGGCGTCCAGAACCGCCTGATGATAGTCGATTTGATTCGGGTGATAGTTGCCCAAGACGACTAACTTTAAACCGCGGCGACGGGTAGAGAAGGCAGAAACAATTTCAAGGATATTGTTCTCAGGTTCAGGTCTAGCAATGATGATCGCATATTGATCAGGCGATAAACCGTACGGCTCAATTAGAGAAGCCTCGACTCGCTTAATTGGATCCGCGCCGTAGGGAATCATTGTGATTTTTTGACGCGACACCCGAGTCGCGAGATGATCAGCAATAACTGGATGATCTGCGATGAGATGGTCTGCAAACCAGCAGCCTAACCTTTCGTTGAGATATAACCAACTCCTCTGCGCGAGGTTCCACTTTTGACGCTTCCATTCTAATCCATCCATGTTGATGAGATTAGGAATGCCTTTGAGTCGGTAGAGCAAGCTGAAGATAGCGGTATTGTACCCGAGAGTTAGAACCAGGGTGTTCTCCTTCGCTGCATGGAGGGTAGATTTCCAATCGAACAATATTGTCGACTTAGCACTTGCGTGAGGTACCGGAATGTGCACTAACCGAACACCGTTCCAGATTTCTTCAAAAGTGTTGCTATGCTCATAGTCTTCACAATAGACAGTAACCGTCCATCCTCTATCTACTAAGGCAATTGATAGCCGCTGTGCAAAAGTTTCAAATCCGCCATGGTTTCCTGGAATTCCTCGGCATCCAAGAATCGAAAGGTTTTTGGGGGTTACCATATCTCAGTTATTCTTCTGCGTTTTGTCTCGGTACAAGCGTTTTGAATCATCTATTGAGATACTGAAACCGAAAGCTTTGATAGGGCTATCAAAATTTCTGTTACAGCTATAGTTGTTTTTGTGCAGTGATAGTTGAGACCTGACAAAAGCGTTGTTGAATCGCTCTCTCTGATACTGTCGCTACCGCCTGTATGTAACTTTGTTTACATTCGCTGGAGCGATTATGCCACTCCTTTATAAAAATAGATATAGAAAATGAGCCTACCAGTAGTCCAGACTAAGTCCAAAAACAGTGGTAGTAAGATAGAATTCCGTGAAACGAGTTAAAGAGAATGTGAACCTGGATTCACTGCTTTGTAGAAAGTAGCAGATTTCCTGGAATTAACAGAGCCTATTCTGTAGGATCGTCAGGACACTTATACAAAATTTTACAATGAGTCCGAAATTGGTACCCTGAGCTTCATGCATGGTTCATATAGTCTTATAAAGATCTAATTGGTAGCCAAGTAAGCAATATAAATGTGCCCATTTCTATAAGTGCGTCACATATGGAGCTATGTACGAGTAGAAATGCTCGTATGTAAAATCGAGTACAAGCGTAAGCACGCAAATGTAAGTATCCATACAGAACGTTCGACAGTCATTTACCCTCACTTGCTAGTGGAAAAATTTGCAACTGTGAGAGGTTTATGCCGTGACTGTCTCTACGCTAGAAGCCTGTACTATTAGCTACCTAGCTTCACAGCCCTTTCTTGCATGTAACCATTATCGGCAACGGCTGATGTAGAAGCTATCTGCATATAAAGGGCGAACGACGGGGATCGAACCCGCGAATGGTGGAATCACAATCCACTGCCTTAACCACTTGGCTACGCTCGCCATAATCAGTGACTAGTATAGCATTGCTTTTTTCTAGTTCTACAGGCATATAGTGACTTTCGTCGCTGGTGATAAATACGAGAGGTATTCCTGCCCCGGAATCATCGGGAAAACTGCAACTTCGGATACATTGCTTCATGGATTAAATATTGAATAATCTATATTGTTTGCTCTGACTGGCGCTAGGTTCGCTATCAATGAAATTCAGCTGTCTAGCATTTCTACTGAGAGGTCTTTTTGAAACCTGTTACTGCTTCAACCGCATACTTGCTGATTTCACATGGTAGTCGAGACCCCCGCCCACAGGCGGCTATGCATCGGTTGGCCATATTGGTGCGCGAACGATTAGAACTATTGCAGCAGCGAGAGTCGGGTTCTATTAACAAGTCTTTTGCTAAAAAATCTGGGACACAGAGCGCTGAGATACAGAGTGCTGACGAATCGATCGATAGCAGGTGCATAGTCCAGAGTAATAAGCTGAACCGACGGCGGATAGGTCAGCAAACTTCGCTGTTGACGAAGCCTTTAGGTCAGGGAGATCAGCGTGCGCTGAGTGTAGCTCAAGGTAGCGGGATGATTGTAGAGACAGCGTGTCTAGAACTGGGCGTACTGCCGCTAAGAGAACAGATTTATCAGACTGGCTGCCGATTAGTTTCGGTAGGGGTGGAAGAACTAAGGCTGCTGCCGATGTTTTTGATGGCAGGTGTTCACGTAGTGGAGGACATTCCTTTAGAGATAGATGCTGCTAGAGAGTTGCTAGGTGAGTCAATTAGATTAACTGTCTGCCCGCATCTGGGTAGCCACCCTAGTATTGCGGTAGTTTTGGCCAAGCGATTGGAGTCTGTGCCTGCGGAAGGATCTCTGCTGGTGGCTCATGGTAGTCGACGACCTATGGGCAATAGAAAGATTCAGTCTTTGGCAAAGTGTTTGGGGACGGCGGTGGCGTATTGGTCGGTTCCACCGGATATTGAAGCGCAGTCGATTGATTTGATGCAGCAGGGCTGTCAGCGGCTAGCAATCTTGCCTTATTTTCTGTTTGCAGGAGGGATTACTGATGCGATCGCCCATCGAACTGAAGAGTTAGCAGAGCGTTTTCCTAAGGTGAAGTTTCGACTTTTACCTACGCTAGGGGCGACGGCTGAAGTTGCTGATCTGGTAGTCGATCTTGCTGGAGATGCGTAAAAGAAAAATTTGAAGGTATCAAAACCTAGTTACTCAGCAGGTGGTATTACAAATAGCAAATTGGCATAGTTATTTTTGCTTGAATGATAATTCAACCTTTCTGCATCGCTCCTAAAGATCGCTATATCTTATGAGGTTTCTAGTTTGGATACGCCAATGCCTGCTTATACGTCATTGAAAGATACTCAGCCATTGGGAAAGGTGTATTTGGTGGGTGCTGGTCCTGGCGATCCGGGGCTGATGACGGTAAAGGCGAAGGCGCTCATTGAATGTGCTGATGTGGTGGTATTTGACGCACTCGTAAGCGAGCCAATCTTGAATTGGATTAGTCCACAGGCAGAGCGTATCTATGCAGGAAAGCGCCGAGGTAGACATTCGCTCTCACAGATGGAAATTACTCAGCTATTGCTAGAGAAAGCTTATCAGCACGCGGTCGTGGTGCGTTTGAAAGGCGGTGACCCGTTTGTATTTGGCCGAGGGGGCGAGGAGATGAGTGACCTGCTTTTAGCAGGCGTCTCTGTAGAGGTGGTGCCTGGGATTACGTCGGGAATCGCGGCTCCGGCCTATGCGGGAATTCCGGTGACGCATCGCGGCTATAGCTCTTCGGTGACGTTTGTCACTGGACATGAGTCGACTGGAAAATATCGACCTGATGTGAATTGGGGTGCGATCGCACAAGCTTCTGAGACGATTGTGGTATATATGGGCGTACACAACCTTCAGAACATCACTCAATCTCTGACATCAGCGGGCTTAGATAAACAAACGCCTATTGCACTAATCCGCTGGGGTACAAGGCCAGAACAGTCAGAACTGATTGGCTCTTTATCAGATATTGTGGCGCAGGTAGAAGCAACGGGTTTTGAAGCCCCAGCGATCGCGGTAATCGGTAAGGTAGTTGATTTGCATTCGCGTTTGTCATCTGCTTCCCCCGTACAAAATGAGCATTGGCAGACAACGCGGCAGTCTAAATAGTCCATCAGCCTACCTGCTAAATTGCCTATCAAGTCAGTAGACTTTTTGTAGGCAGGTTGTGAGTCGAGGGATAAGGTATTTCTGAAGAGACTTTTAATCAGACGGTAGATCAGGCGCAGACCATGCGGCTAGATTGCTGGCTTGCCGAGAATGCTGTGTCGCTCTCGCGCAGTCGTGCGGCGAAGCTGATAGCGCAAGGCGCGGTGTGGATAAATGGGAAAGTGTGCGATCGCAAGAAAGAGCTAGTAAATCAGGGCGATCGCATTACTCTCAAAATTCCGGCAGCTATTCCATACGAACTCAAGGCCGAGAATATTCCACTCGACATTCTCTATGAAGACGATCAGCTATTAATCATTAATAAGCCAGCTGGCATGGTTGTTCACCCTGCGCCCGGTCATAGCACCGGTACTTTGGTCCATGCTTTGCTAGGTTACTGTGGCGACCAGCTAACAGGCGTAGGCGGTGTGCAGCGACCGGGAATTGTACACCGCCTCGATAAAAACACTACGGGGGCGATTGCAGTTGCCAAAACTGAAACTGCGCTGCATCACCTACAAAAACAAATTCAGGCTAAAACGGCTAAGCGTGAGTATTTGGGCCTAGTTAACGGTAAGCCTAAAGCAGAACAGGGTTGTGTTGATCTGCCAGTTGGCCGCCATCCAAAGCATCGTAAAAAAATGGCAATTGTTCCTTTAGAGCAGGGTGGACGCACGGCCGTTACCCATTGGAAAACGGTAGAGCGATTTGGCAACTACACCCTGATGCACTTTCAGCTAGAGACCGGGCGAACCCACCAAATTAGAGTGCATAGCGCCTACCTAAATTTGCCTATTGTTGGGGATGCTGAGTATGGATCGGTGCGATCGCTAGGCGTAAAGCTACCCGGACAGGCGCTGCATGCTTTCCGGCTAACCCTGGTACACCCCATCACAGGCGACACAGTTTCAGCGGAAGCGCCCTTGCCAAAACACTGGGTAAAGCTGCTGACACAGGTAAAATCCCGCCAATAACAGCGATAGCTTTAGCCAAAGCTATCGCAAAAAAGCCGAAGTGGAGAAACCACTTCGGCTGATAACCTTTTGAGGAAAGAACAAACAAGCTACTACAGCTTTTGTCGAACAGCCTTCAGTCATGACGTAGGCTGTTCGACAAAGAACCATGTTCTAGAACTTACTTCTAGTAGTAGGCTCAGGAGCGACCGGCACGCCTAGCTTTCGGAAGGGAACTGTCGCGCCGATATTGATAGTTGCCGTATTGACTTGAGGCGCTGACGCGGAACGTGGATTGACGCTACGAGCCATGTCGAGATAGAGCTCGGGATTGCCAGCCGTAGCCTTCTTCTCTTGAGGCTTGAAGCGACGAACCTGTTCTTGCCAACTGATTTTGGGAAAGCCCAAGATACCGCGGTAGTACTCGTCATAACGGGGAGACTTGATATCAAAAGGTCGCTCCCCTTCTTCACGCCCTGGTAGGACACGACGGCGATAGTAAGGCACAATGTCGTACCCGAAATTCTCCATGTACTCATCGCTGCCTAGTAGCTCATCGATGAATCCAGCGACACCTTTAGTGGCAATCTTAATAGACCAAGCGATCTTTTCCCTTTCGTTGTAAGGGTCGCGGCCCAACGCTCTTTGGATGCACTGCTCTACGAAGCGGTAATTACTATTGCGCTCGTAGTAGCCGCGCAAAAACGTATCAGAAACCAATAGCCCTCGAATGAAATCGCGGACCGTAATTTGATTATTACGGAGCTGAGACTCTAGAGCATTCTCACGATCCGCGTCGAAGCAGTAGAAAAAGATTTGGCGGTAAGCCGCGTTGATTAAATCAGTCATTTCGCTGTACTCAAGAAGAGCTTCAGCGCTGTAGATAGTAGGCTGGTCATCGCCAGCGACTGTGTACCCCTCAACCCGCTGATTTTGACTTTTTGGGGGATAGTTCAATAACGGAAGAGCCACGCTTGAATCTCCAGACTTTTGTAAACAGCTGCAAATGATATTTACCAATAATAGGGGAGACGGTGCCTACGACCAGAATAGTCTGAGAAAATTATTACACACCGTAACATTTTACCAAACCTAATTTAGTCAAGGCCTCTGTGGTTTTCTAGTCCGGTTGACTGCCCAGCGTTTGCAGCAGCATGCTTATCGCTACGACAAGAAACCACACATTTTGAAACAAACCGTTTGCGAATTGGTTAGGCAAAGTTTGCGAATTAGCTAGGCAAAGATAGTTAGCAAAAATGAAACCGCAAACCCCTATAAATCTTTCGCTGCTATCCAGTCGGCTTGCGTATTGCAGTTAAACAGCATCTTTGGCGGAACAGCTTCATATCGGGCAATGCGCAGCGCTGATAACCAGGGTTGAAAGGCGCGACGACGCTCTAGATGCTGCTGTTCGAGACTTGGCAAGCAGCTGCGATGGTAGTACCCGCATATGGGTTCCCAGCCAATACGATGACCCCCGGCAGCTTTAGCCATAGGCGTGAGAGAAGCCATAGGTTGAACGGCTAAGAGCGTCTGGACGGATGGCTTCTGAGAAGAGGGTGCTTGCTCTAACTGAGGCCATCCAAAAGCTGACTGAGCAATTATCCAAGCCCACCATTCTTGCAATACGCTCGTCTCTAGCTGGGGTAGGTCACACGCTAGCAGCAGGCACCAGTCTGTAGAAAGATGCTGCCATCCGGCTACAAACCCACTGAGTGGTCCATCTGAGAGCTTTTGATCGCAAGTTGCTGAGTTTGGTAGAGAATGAGACTCGGCGATCAGGCGAACCGAATCGGATACTATGGCGCGATAGCGCTCAGGCCACGGTGTCACAATCAAAACTTCTGTAGATAGTGACTGGGCAACTTGAGCTGTACGGCTTATTAAGGGCTGACCGTCGCATAAAGTCAAGAGAGCCTTATCTTGGCCCATGCGACGGCTGTAGCCACCTGCCAAGATGATGACTCCTAGAGAAACGATTGGAGAAGCGCTCACGTTAAATGCCTTCAGGCTTTAGATGTCTTCAGGGTTGATGGGCGGGATAATGGGCGGAACAGTAGAGGGCGGTGAAGCGGAGGGCGGTGAAGTCGTATCAGGCTTGTTTTGGGAGGGCTGGGGAGAATAGCTGTTGGACCTACTGCTGTCCTTATGAGAGGCTTGGTCGTAGATAGGCTGCGATGGCTTTTGCCGTAGTGGACTAGGTGAACTGGGTGGACGCCTAGGCTGATGCTCGGGTTGGTTGCTAGGACGGTGGTTGGCTCTGTTAAGCGCTTTTTTACTGGATGCTTTCTTAGTGGGTGCTTTTCTACTAGGCTTGGCTCGGCTACTAGTTTGAGCGCCTTGGCTCGCATTGGCTTTGAGACTATTAGGAGAGCTGTTAGAGGCGCTGGTCTGAGGTCTATTCTTGGCCCAGGCATAGCCTTTGAAGTAATAGATGATGCCGGTTAAGGCAGCGATCGCCATATACATGAACCGAATAAGCCACCCGATTCGTTCAAAAACATAAGCAGCAAAGTCTGCTCTAGGGTCGTTATAGCTAGAAAGCTCCTCACTCAGTAGCTCGTTAGGATTCAAAGATTCCTCTGCGCGAAGGCTTTCCGCTCGAACCGGCAGTTCAGCTAGCTGAGTGCTGAAGGGATAAAAGCCAAAAAAACCACCGCTGCCAACTTCGCGCTCTAGGTAGTCATTGGTTAAGTTCCTAGCATCGCGGTAAGACAGGTTTGATTGATCCGCAACCTGCTGAATCCATAGGCTCTGCTGCATCATGTAGCTAGCACAAAAGACGAATGGACTTACCGCCAGCAGAAGCGCAAGTTTGGCTTTATGGTCCCAGTGAGACGGGAGTAAGGCGGTCGCTGCGCCAATACCTGCACCCAATATCGCAAACACCAGAAGGTTTGAAATCTCGGTTAGTTCGATGCTCTTGAGGAAACCGCCAATCCAAGGCACGGAATAGAGATAGGTATGCGTTGCCCAGGCTATAGCAGCTTTTAGGGCTGCCATTAGCATGCCAAGCCCAAAGCCAATGGCAAAAAATAGAGCAACACGTGATCTCTTGGATTCAAGGGGCATGGGCAACTCAACGTCTCTAGATCAAACACTGTTCCAACACTGTATCAAAACACTGTGGCTGCAAAGCGATCGCTACAATCCATGACCGCTTGAATTTCAAGGCGTAATTAAGTACATTTGAACTATATTTGTGCTGAGCGCCGCCTTTTATGAGTATTGAACAGACCAACCAGCTCATTTTACTCACTTTAAACTCAGTGTTAATGACGCTGCTTTCTTCTTTCTTGCTAGGGGGCACTTGGCTAAGGCAAAACACCCTACTTAAACAGATTAGACAGACGCGATCGCACTATCACCGCATAGCTCGCCAAGAAGACGCTGCGCTATTGTCAGCTTCATTGCCTAGGATCGAGCTTGCTACACCGCGAAAGATGTCTAGTGCCCGCCAGCTAAAGCAGGTTAGAGAGCAGCGGCAGCGCCTAAGCTATCAGTATCAGTGGAGCAGAGTTGGACTACTGATACTGCATGCAGCCGTCCTGACTTTTATTGCAAGCTTGTTTGCTTTAGCGCTGCGATCGCTCCTTGCCTTCGATAGCCTAATTCATACTGCGCTACTGCTCTTCACAATCGGAACAGCCGGCCTGCTCACCGGGACCGGCTGTGTACTTGTCGATTTTGCTCAAGGCAATAGTAAGCGTGATTCACTAGGACGTAGCTTTGCTCAAATCATTCAGCAGATTACGAGACACATGACAAAACCGTTGCACAGTCAAAAGCGTCGGTTAGCTGCCCGTGCAGATGCCAATGCGTCCCGCAAATTCGCTGAATTAAAGGCATAGCCCTAAACCTGCTCGGTGGCTAGCGCCCGTTGAGACTCACCTAGCTCGAACTGTTCCAAAATCCGCTCGGCCATCTGTGCAGGCATCAATCCTAGCTCAGCCTTAGATTGACTAGGTGAAGCATGGTCAACCAACACATCTGGAACTCCAAACCGGATGAGAGCAGGCGTAATGCCAGCATCAAACAGTTCTTCGGCTAGGGCCGAACCAAATCCGCCTTTGACGCAGCCGTCTTCTAGAGTGGCAACCCGAGCAATTCGCTTAGCTAGCGGCAGCATCAGGTCGGTATCTAGCGGCTTAGCAAAGCGGGCATTGATCACCGTTGCTTCTACGCCGTGCTCACTCAAGATTTCAGCGGTTTGCATTGCCGGATAGACCATTGCGCCGTAGCCCACGAGTAAGACGTCATCTCCCTGACGCAAAACCTCTGCCTTGCCAATCGGTAAACTCTCCCAGCCAGATTCCATTAGCGGCACGCCGTAGCCACTACCACGGGGATAGCGAACTGCGATGGGGCCATCGTAATTTATGCCCGTGACAACCATGCGCTGTAGTTCGGCCTCGTCTTTGGGGGCCATCAGCACAATATTAGGAATGCAGCGCAGATAAGCAATGTCATACATGCCCTGATGAGTAGGGCCATCGACGCCAACAATACCCGCGCGGTCCAACGCTAGGAAAACGGGCAGCTTTTGAATGCAGACATCGTGCACAATTTGGTCAAACCCCCGCTGTAGGAATGTGGAGTAGATAACAGGAACTGGCTTCATCCCTTCACAGGCGAGTCCTGCGGCCAAGGTAACAGCGTGCTGCTCGGCGATGCCCACATCGATGTATTGCTTGGGTAGCTTGGCTTGAAGCAAGTCTAAACGGGTGCCTGTGGCCATAGCCGCAGTGATACCGATGATGGTCGGATCCTTTTCCGCTAGGGTGATTAGGGTCTCTGCGAATACCTTTGAGTAGCCAGGAGGCTTAGGCTTATTCGCTGGAATTTTTTGGCCGGTTTCTAAATCAAAGGGCGACTGCGCGTGGTAATTAACCTGGTCTCTTTCGGCAATTTCGTAGCCTTTGCCCTTTACGGTAGCGACGTGTACCAAGACCGGTCCGCCGTGGTTGTGGGCTTCTTTGAATGCACTAATAAGCTCTGAAAGGTTGTGGCCGTCGATAGGGCCCATGTAGGTAAAGCCCAGTTCTTCAAAAACTGCGCCAACTTTAGAGACGGCTAAACGCTTGACGCCTTCTTTGATCCGACTAAGCTCTGGCGTGAGGCTCTCACTAAAAGGTAGCTGCTTGAGCTGCTCTTCAAGATTGTCAGTAAAAAACTGCATCGGCGGACTTAGACGCATCTTGTTCAAGTAGCGCGGAATTGCCCCGACGTTAGGAGAAATTGACATTTCATTGTCATTGAGCACGACGACCAGGTTCGTTTTGGGCATGTGGCCTGCGTGATTGATGGCCTCTAGAGCCATGCCGCCTGTGAGGGCGCCGTCACCAATGATAGCTACGACCTTATAGTTCTCGCCTTTGAGGTCGCGAGCGATCGCCATGCCTAAAGCTGCCGAAATACTCGTGGATGCATGACCGGCTCCAAAGTGGTCAAACCGGCTCTCTGATCGTTTGAGATAGCCTGCAATGCCATGCTGCTGGCGCAGCGTATGAAAATCTTTGTAGCGCCCCGTGAGCAGCTTGTGCGGATAGGCCTGGTGGCCGACGTCCCAAACTACCTTGTCATGGTCAAGATCGAGGGTTTGATACAGACCTAGCGTCAGTTCTACTACCCCAAGCCCGGGGCCTAGATGGCCGCCGCTAGCTGCAATGGTTTGCAAATGCTTATCTCGAATCTGCGCCGCAATTTTTTCTAATTGACTGATGGGCAGACCATGCAACTGGTTAGGGTGCGTAATTTCGCTCAGATGCATATCAAATCCTCTCTTACCGACGTATATGTATCGTTCATCTTCACTCTTTCACTGTAGATTAGATCAGAGCGCACACAAGCATCGAGGCTTCCAATGAAACCTTTTTTGACGCCTGATATTTTGTCTCTTCGTTTTGGTACTTGCGCAGTGGCTGCTTTCTGGTTTAGCGGTGTCACGTTTGGTATAGCTTTACTAGCGGCTCCGGCTTCGGCGAATGATGATTTTTTTGGCTGCACTACGAATATGGTGGCAGCGGGTATTGCTGAAGATTCTGCGATCGCTGCCTGTTCTGCTAGCCGATATCCCGATGAGCTTGGAGCCTGTGTTGTAGATGTTAACGAATTTACAGGATTAGCGGCTGCTAGTGCTCTGCTGATGTGCGAGCGATCGCGTCGCCCCATTGAGGTTGCTAACTGTACCATTGACATTCACGATGCCTTGCTCGATAGCCCCTCCACTAAAGTGCTAGAAAGCTGCGGACGCAGCCTTATGCCAGAGCGCTACGGTACCTGCGTAGTCGATATAGTCGATGCGACAGAGGTTGCTGTTGACGCCGCGTTAGACCAGTGCATTCGAGCGGGCTATCGCCCCTGGCGAATTGAGCCGAGACTATAGATAGATGTCTTAGCTAAAAAGCGCCTTAGCCGAAAAGCGTGCGAACAGCGACTGCAATAGGCTACTGTCGAGAGACGCTTGCCAACAAAAATAGTCCGGCACTCAAGCCCAAAAGTAAGGGAAGCCAGCCCGCTATAAAAGGCGTTACCACACCGGCTTCGCCCATAGCCGACGTAATAAAACTCAGCAAGTAATAGCCAAAAATAATCACGACGCTAATCCCAAAGCTTGTTGCCTTTCCCGTTCTTTGCGGGCGTACGCCCACTGCCGAGCCGACTAAGCCAAACACCACGCAAGCAAACGGAATTGCGTACTTACGCTGAATTGCAACAGCTAGCTTACGCACTTCCTTCTCATCCCCTGTTTGGGCCAGAATATTCATATATTCTCGGGTTTCAGCTATATTCATTTCCTCTTCTTTTTTAGGTCGCTTAGCCAGGTCCAAGGGCGTTCGCGGTAGCTGCAAATCTTGCCGGTAAAACCGAATGATTTGCCGAAAAGAGCCCGTAGGTGATACGGCGTATATGGTGCCATTCGTAAACTCCCAGAGATTGCGAGCGAAATCCCACTGAGCGGCATCGGCGCTGACAATTTGTTTCAAGCCGTCCTCTCCGTCATCTTGAGAAAAATCAACGACGGTAATCCCTCTCATTACAGTGCCGTCAAAGCTCTCTGCATGGAAAAAGCGCACGAGCTCATCCCCTTCTTGCTGCTGGAAGGTGATGTTGCCTTCTTTAAAGGGTGGTTTCTCCTCATTCAAAGCTTTTGCCAACAGTAGAGCTGCTCGCTCTGTACTAGCCGGAGCGACTACCTCGTTCACTGCAAAGCTCAAGCCGGTAATCAACAGACTCAGTATCACCGCCGGTACCACAATTCGCCGCAAACTAACGCCACAGCCTCGCATTGCAATCAGCTCGCTATCGCTAGAAAAGCGGCTGAAGGTCATCATGGTAGCTAGCAGCGTTGACATCGGAAATGCCAGCACTGTGAATGTCGGCAGGCTCAGCAGAAAAATCTCAAAGGCAAGTGAGGCCGGTAGTCCCGCATCAGCAACTTT
Organism: uncultured cyanobacterium; assembly: GCA_963702855.1. GTDB lineage: Bacteria > Cyanobacteriota > Cyanobacteriia > Phormidesmidales > Phormidesmidaceae > Phormidesmis. Next base: position 1,718,998 of record OY969765.1, on the reverse strand, counting down.
GCGAATCAGCTCAAACAGTGCACCAATAGAAACCGCGATTGACGAGAAGGCACCCACCCCAAAGAGAAAAGGTAGCGTTAGCTCGCGGGCGATGTAGCGGTCCATGATAGACAGCCGAGGCAGCCAGCTAGAAAGTTTTTGAACGATAGTAGGTTGGGTGGTTGATGTCATCTCATGCTTGGGTATCTATCCGGTGTCTACTCGATATCTATTCGGTATTTACTCTATATTTATTCAGTATCTGCCTTTGCTATAGCTTAAAGTCATCACCTAGATAATATTGACGTACCAGCGGATTATCAGAAAGATCGTCGGCATTGCCGGAAGCTAAAATTTGACCTTCGCTCATGATGTAAGCGCGATCGATAATTTCGAGGGTTTCGCGGACGTTGTGGTCAGTGATAAGAACGCCCATATTGCGATCGCGTAAATCGCCTACAATCGTCTGGATTTCAGATACCGCGATGGGATCAACCCCAGCAAATGGCTCATCCAAGAACAGAAACTTAGGTCCTTGAGGCCCTGCTGATAGTGCCCGCGCCAGCTCTGTGCGTCGCCGCTCGCCACCGCTCACCTGTATGCCTAAAGAGTCAACCACTTTCTCTAATCGAAATTCTTTTATAAGCTGATTAATTCGCTGATCTCGCTCGTGGAAAGGTACTCCCGTTTGCTCCATCACGAGTCGCAAATTGTCTTTGACGCTCAAGTTACGAAAAATACTGGCCTCTTGCGCCAAATAGCCGATGCCCATTCGCGCCCGTTTGTACATTGGCAGATTTGTGATGTCTTGCTGATTGAGCAGTACGGTGCCAACATCCGGCTGCACCAAGCCGGTCGCCATGTAAAAAGTGGTCGTTTTCCCAGCTCCATTGGGTCCTAGCAAGCCGACAATCTCACCCTGTGCAACCGATAAATTAACGCCTTTGACAACTGCGCGCTTACCGTACGTTTTTTGGACATTCTCGAGCACTAGCTTCAAAGGTGCTGCTTCGGAGAATAGATTCGTCGGTTCAGAATTTACCAAGGAACGGGTCATAACAGCGCAGGATGTCGGCTCAGCTATTGGCAGATCGGTGACTACTCTACAGAGAGTGAACTCAAATCGGCCGGCAGCTCACTAGGGGGGGTAGGCAGCAGAATGGGTGGTGGCGCAGCGGCTGGCGCCGGACCTGCGGTAGGGGCAGGATCTTCTGGCAGCAGATATACCGCCTCAACTTGACTGTCTGCGCCTGGGGTAGCAACAAACCGCCCTTCGGCAATCAGATAGGTGACTGTTTCGGCTTGCAGCGTGTTGCCTTCTTGAATAACATCTACATTTCCGCTGAGCACGATTCGCTGCTCTCGGCTGTAGTACTGCGCCTGGGTCGAGGTCGCAAAAATCTGACGGCTAGGGTAGTCGATCCGCACGTTGCCAATCGCTGTGACTACGCCCGTATTAGAGTTCGCTTCTACCCGAGAAGCTTTGAGCTGGATAGCACCACCTGACTGAGCAATGGCCTGAGATGAGGGTATAGGCAAGAGGGCTGGACTTAAAAGGGGTAGACAAAGTGCGATCGCACAGCCCATAGCAGTCCCTCGCGCAACCTGGCGAAGTCGGCGCTGACGAGGCATAGCCAACTGCCGCGATTTCGCTAGAGACTTGGCCAAGAACTCGATTGTGAAATTGAGCGCGTGTGAAGTTCGCGTGCTGCTATATCTCCGACGCCGTATTTTGGCTAGATATATCATTCTTTCAAAGGCGGAGGAACAGCCGCTTTATAGATAATAGTAAGAGCAAGTCTTACTTATTTAGGGCAATTGACCGATTTATGGACTGGCGAAAACAGCCAAAAATATAGACAGGGCCATCAGCGGCAGATCCGCGATAGGCAGATAATTCCACCTTAAGCTGTGCCGCCAATAAATAGAAGCAAAACAACGTGATGATAGGTTTGGCTTAATGATTCCCGTCTAATCTTTATGCCTGATGCAAGGCCGAAGTTTTGATCGATCTGCCATAAGCGCGGCTAGTCCCTCTTCTCCATCTGACTGCACCCACTCCAACCACTCTACAGACTGGTCGACCAGGTCTTCCACATCGACGCCCTGATAGCTAGGCTCAAATCGACGTAAGCGGTTAATGCCCTCGCCTAACAAGATTGCGCCGCCTCGCCAGTTGAGATTGCCTAGGTGGTAAAAGGCTACCGAAATTTGAAGAATGCCCTGATAAAAGGGTTTTTCGGCATGGTCAACCGCCATCCAGATTGCCTCTAGCGTGTCATGACATGCGTAGAACTGGCCTGAATTGAATTCATTAAGACCGCGCTGAAAATTTTCGGACCGAAAGTTCTGAGAAGGGTCACTTATGGATTGATGATTTTGGGATGAGGAGGGCATAGTGGGTTCAAATACTTATTCAACTTTTATTGATAGAGCCGCCCGAAGCTCGGTTAAGACAGCTCAGTTAAGGCAGTCCGGTTAAGACAGCGATAGGCAACTTTCAGATCTAAGAACCAGTCAACAATTTTGTGCGGACCGGTAGTATCACGCAGTATTAGTAAGTCTAAAGTGATATCCTCCACACTTAAGTACTGGGTGATGTAAAGAGCAGACGTTAGTTTCTAGTGTAGGGAGTGAATGTATGGTGAGTTTTCCAATTGGGGGTCGTCAGGCCAGTACTCAGGCCAGTACTCAGGCCAGCGCTCAGGCCGATCAGACGCAACCAACTGATGGCAAAGAGGTTGACAAAGAGATTGGCAAAGAGATGTTTACGCCTGTTCCAGCGAATAGATGTCTGTTGGACTCTTTGCCTAGCACACCGCTTTTCGGTACGGATGGTATTCGCGGTAAGGCCGGATCGCTTTTAACGGCTCCTCTGGCGACACAGGTTGGCTTTTGGGCGGGGCAAGTGCTTCGCCGGTGTGGAGAGTCGGGCCCTATAATCGTCGGACAAGATTCTCGCACCTCTAGTGATATGCTTTCGGCGGGTCTAGCGGCAGGTTTAACCACCGCAGGTCTAGAAGTGTGGAACTTGGGTCTGTGTCCTACCGCAGCCGTGGCTCATCTGGCTATAGGTAACGCGGGTGGGATTATGATTTCAGCTAGTCATAATCCCCCTGCTGACAACGGCATTAAGTTTTTTAATTCAAAAGGGACCAAGCTCTCGAGTCAGATTCAACAAGAAATTGAGCGCGCTTTACGGACTGGTCGCTTACCTGAGACAAAATCGCTCGCTGCGGTAACGCCTCCCCCAGCGGTCCCTCTTATCGAATGGGGCCGCACGTATCAGCGGCCCGATCTAGTTGATCGCTATATTGACTTTTTACATCAGCCGTTTCAGCCTCATCCTGATCTAAGCGGTATGCGAATTGTACTGGATCTGGCTTGGGGCGCGGCTACACGAGTTGCTAAGCAAGTGTTTGAAGCTACTGGCGCAGAAGTGGTGATTATGCATGGATTGCCAGATGGCGATCGCATTAATGTTAACTGCGGTTCAACTCATCTTGGTGCGCTCAAAACTGCCGTTGCCGAGCTGCAAGCTGATATTGGTTTTGCCTTTGATGGCGACGCTGATCGCGTGATGGCTGTTGATGCCAAAGGTCGCGTGATCGACGGTGACTACATTTTGTATTTTTGGGGAAAAACCCTTCAGCAGACGGACAGGCTGCCAAACAATACAATTGTTTCTACCGTGATGGCTAATCTGGGCTTTGAAAGGGCCTGGGAAGACCTAGGGGGTACTCTGGTGCGGACCCAAGTCGGAGACCAGCATGTCTACGCTGAGATGATCAATAAAGGGGCAATGCTAGGCGGTGAACAGTCTGGCCACATTTTATGTCACCACTATAGTTTGACTGGCGATGGTATTCTTACGGCTCTGCACTTGGCAGAGCTGCTAAAGCAGGCTGGATGTTCTTTGCCCGATCTAGTCGCTCAAAGTTTTGAGACCTACCCACAAAGGCTAGAGAACGTGCACGTTGAAGATTCAGAGGTTCGTCGTAACTGGCACCGCTGTGATGCACTACAAACTGCGATCGCACACGCAGAGTCGGCTATGGGCGACCAGGGCCGCGTGCTTGTTCGTGCCTCTGGTACAGAGCCGCTTATCCGCGTCATGGTCGAAGCTATCAATTCGGAGCTAGTAGATCACTGGACCGATACGCTTGCAGCTCAGGTTTCGCATCATCTGGTCTAAGTGCGATCTTTTATCCTTACTGTGGCTTTGGTTTTATGAAGATTTGCAAAGCCAATTGAGTTCATGCTATGTCTGAATAAGTTTTTTTACAGTACCTATGACGGCAACTTTTTCGCGTGCCTCGACGCGTACCGCTCAAGAAATTAGCCCCAAAATCTTTGTTCACCCTAAAAGAGTGATCGCGATTGGCGATAGCTTGATCTACGGGTACGGTGACAGCGAGGGCGGTGGCTGGGTAGAGCGTTTGCGACGCGGTTGGATGGACCCAGAAACGTCGGGCCCGATTCTTTATAACTTGGGAATACGCGGCGATGGAGTTGTGCAGGTTGCCAAGCGATTGGAACGGGAGTTTTTCGATCGCGGCGAGCTGCGTCATCGTACTCCCGATGTCCTGGTTCTATCTTTTGGGGTAAACGATTCTGCCCGCGCCGGCCACGCTAAGGGTCGCCCCGTTACGGACCTTGAGACTTTTGAGCTAACCTTTTCGAGACTTTTGCAGCGAGCATGCGCCCTGTGTCCGGTTTATTTTGTTGGCATGGTTCCTATTGATGAAACGGCTATGCCCTTTGCTAATATCTTGCATTTCAGCCGCTTTGAGCAGCGCCGCTACCGAGATGTCATGTGCAGGCTGTGTGAATTGCACCAGGTACCTTTCTTGGATTTGCTAGCGCAGTGGGAGCAGCAAAGTGACGAATGGATATGCGATCGCCTCTGCATCGATGGCATCCATCCTAACGTCCTTGGCTACCGCACTATATTAGAAGCCGTTGGAGACTGGCAACCTTTGATGAGTGCCATTCAATGACACCTGCGGGCGTGGTTACCGCAGTACTTAATAGTAGGTGTTGTGACTTGCTGGCTTCAGTCCTGCTGGTTTGAGAACTGGTATGCACCTATGAGGGATAGCGCGATCGCAAATCCTAGCAAGATTGGAATACTGTACCAGGAGAATTCTGCTATCGGCTTGTAAGCCACTGAGCGTAGGCCAATCGTCGTATAAGTCAGTGGTAATGCATACACAATCGGCTTTAGCGCGGACGGTAGTGATGCCGGATCAAAAAACGTGCCACCCAAAAAAGACATCGGAACAATCAAAAAATTATTAAATAGTCCAACGCTTTCTAGCGATTTGACATTGAGTCCGACGATAACCCCTAACCCCGCAAATACCGCGCAGTTTAGAGCCACCAGCAAAAAAAACAGCGGATTTAGAAAGCTCCACACCTTGCCTGTAAACAAAACGGCCACTAAAACGACCGCAGTCGCTGTCATCAAACCGCGCACAATCCCCGCTAGCATCTTGCCTAGGTGTAGAGATAGCGGATGCACAGGATATAGCAGCATTTCTTCGAACGTTTTAGAAAAAAGACGTTCACCGCAGATTGAGAACGTTGTGCCGCCAAAGCTAATCACCATTGAGGAAAGGGCAACCATTCCCGGTAAAATAAACTCTAGATAGGTATCCCCAGCAGTGGGCGTGCTAACCCTGTCTAGAGAGCTGCCCAAGCCTAGTCCAAACGCCAGAATATAGATCAGAGGTGAGACGAGTCCCGAGGCTGCAACCTGCGGAATACGCACGCGAAGATCTAGCCAGTCTCCCCAAAAGACAGTGAGCGCATCAGAGAGCAGAGTACTCAGCGACTGCTTCGGAAATTTAAGGACAGTTTTCACAGCGGCTTTCACAAGAGAAAAGATTGGCAATCTAGCGCAAAACTTTTAACGCGCTTTACCATATTGTATTGTGACGCTATTTTACCCACTAGGCATAGTCTTCTTTTACAGAACTGGAGGGCGTGCTTTTATCTAGTTTGCTTTTATCTAGTTTGCCTTTATCTAGTTTGCCTTTATCTAGTTTGCCTTTATCTAGTTTGCCTTTATCTATGTTCTTGTCTGATCCTTTATCTGGGTAGAGGTTGGCCAAACGGAATAGGTTCCGGCCAGCGGTTTGTATTGGAAGGGCGAATGGCTTCCTCAGCAAATGGCTCTGCAACAGCCTCAACTAACGCTGGCTCGTCGCTGTCAGTGTCTGTCATGCTGATAGATGGCGAATCGAGGGTTAAAAGATCGCTATTCCTGGAGGCCAGTGAGGTGTTTTCTTGACCGTCTGCGCTTTGACCGTCTGCGCTTTGACCGTCTGCGCTTTGACTGTCTGCGTTCGCTGCTATAGGATCTGGTTCGGCTAGTGTCGGCGTGCTATCAACAGCGGCGGGTATAGCGGTATTGAGGGGCGGCACATTGACAGGCTCATTCAGCGGCACTGAGGGCTCAAGTACCGGCAGGTCTAAAGAATCAGTAGCCTGGGCAATCTCAGGCACTGGTATTTGCAAGCTACTAGCACCGCCGATAGCTGGGTCGGCCTCAGATGGCTGACTGCTCACCTGATTGTCCGTTTGGTTGTCTCCTTGACTGGCCTGACTAGTAGCTGCTAATGCTGGCCGAATCTGCCATTGCTGTTCGCCGCTCTGTGCGCCTGCTAGCGGAACAGCGGTCTGAGCGTTAGAAAGCACCGTTCCAGCCACAAATTCTATAACAACCTCAACGGTTTCTGGTGTAGCCTGTTCTACTACAATGCTCTCTACTACACCGTCCTGTACGGTTTGGCCTATTGAGCTGCCAACGTGCATATCCGGTAGCTCTAACAAAAGCTGGCTGGGCGTGGTGACAGAAACCGAGGGCGTGACAGCACTTGGTAGAACTAATGTAAGCGATCGCGTTTGCACGTCATACTGCCATTCTTTCAGCTCTTCAGCCGCTGCAGGCAACACGCTCACAAGTTCGCTTACAACACTCAGGGCCACTATCGTGAGCAATAGCTTTGGCAGAGAAAAGCTTAACCGTCCGCTGTGCCCTGATTTCTTGGTCATGAAATTGCTTCCACCAATAAAATTCAATGTAAGGATACGCCATATCTCAAAAGTTCAACAGGTAGTTTTCTGGGAAATTGTTACTATCTTTCAAGAAGTATTGTCGAGATATCACCATATTCTCGGTCGTAATTCGTCATGATAGAGATGGTGCAGATTTTGATAGCTTACGTTTGCTAGCTCACGTAGATTACCTAGCAAACCAACGCGACTTGCCCTGTGAATGTATTAGTGGCATCAAGACATCTGCTACATTCTCTAACTCTTTTTCGGACAGTCAGTTCTTCTTCGGATAGCTCTATGGAACTTCACGATTTCTTTCTTCTAATTGGCCTACTTAGCCCTGGACTTTTACTATCGGTGATCGTTATGGCTGGTATGAGTGCAGGGGGCTAGATAAATGGTCAGAACTGAATCTACTATGCTGCCATTAGGAACCGTTGCACCTAGTTTTTCGCTAGAAGATGTGGTTTCAGGTAAAACGATTACCCTCGACGACTTTAAAGACAGAAAGGGATTTTTGGTGATGTTTATCTGTCAACATTGCCCTTTTGTCAAACACGTAGAAAATGAACTGGGTCAAATTGGGCAAGACTACATTACTCAGGGCATAGGTGTTCTTGCTATTAGCGCCAACAGTATCAAAACTCATCCTCAAGACGATCCGGTCAATATGCGCGAGCAGGTGAAGCGAGCAAATTTCAATTTTCCTTACGCCTATGACGACACTCAAGCAGTTGCTAAAAGTTACACTGCTGCTTGCACGCCCGACTTCTTTTTGTTTGATAGCAACCTAAAGCTAGCCTACCGGGGACAGCTTGACGATAGCCGCCCTGGAAATGATCGGCCTATTACTGGAGAAGATCTAAGAACTGCACTCGACCAGCTAGTTTCTGGTCAGTCCATTCCTACCGACCAGATGCCTAGTATTGGCTGTAACATCAAGTGGGCTCCGGGTAACGAGCCAGCTTACTTTGGAGTATAGCGTTTGGCTATCAAGCAGCTATAGCTTTCCGCACTTTGCTTACTACACCACAGAAGGCTACAGCCCTTGTTCTATAACGCAAAGTGCATAGCAACTGCACGAATGCATCCGCGCATTGCTATATGTCGATCGTTATCAAGACTCAGTAAACGAACTGATGACCTCGCAAGGCCCATCTTCTGCGTCATACATTGCTGGCAGAGGATGGGTTTTTTGTGTAGGTGTCCAGGTTCGTAGATAGGCTTCTAGTGCAGCAACGATAGCGGCTTCAGGCTGTTCTATCTTTTGATCATTTTGATAGGTTTGTAGCTGAGCGCGTAGTGATTGGGGCACATTGACGGTAATTGTTTGCATAGGGATCGCTAGGTAAGAATTGATACTTGATTTAGTATTTGCTGAAGGGGAGATCCGATCGCGGATTGAACCGTTCGATGTTTCTCAGTTCTTGGTAGAGCGCTTTCTCTTCATCATCGAGCACAGTGGGCACTACGACTTCGATGTCTACAATCTGGTCCCCATAGAGCCCCTGAGCAATGGGATAGCCTTTTCCGGTTAGCTTTAACCTTTGACCTGCTTGTACACCGGGTGGAATCATCATATTGACTGGGCCACCTAGCGTAGGCATAGCAATTGTGCCACCGAGCACGGCTTCGCTGGGTGTCAATGGCAGTCGGCAATAGATGTTCCCGTCTTGCAACGTGAAATAATTGTGCGGCTCTACCTCAATTCGCAAATATAGGTTGCCACCGTCAATGCCCTGACCTTTCAGGCGAATACGTTGCCCTGTGACCATTCCCGGTGGCATATTAACTTCGAGCGATCGTCCATCTTCTAGACGCACCCGTTCTCGACCGCCTGCGTAAGCTTTTTCTAGCGGTACCGTCAAGTCAGCCTCTGCATCACGTCGCGATGGGGAGGCCGACTGTCTGTGGTAGCCGTTACGAGATGCTTTCTGTCTGATCTCTGCTTCGGTGTCTTTTGCCGCGACCCTGTCTCTAGGCACCGCTGGTCGAGCAGCGGTTGAAGATCGATTTACAGTCGCTCGGCTAGTTCTTTGATCTGTCGCCTGAGAGAAATTAGGAGATTCGGTCGCTTCCTTGGCCGTCCGCCGAGCCGCCCTTTTCTCATCAGATTGGTGCTGCTTTAGCAATTGCTCTACAAAGTTATCAAAATCTTCGAAGGCGCTATAGTCTGCTCTTTTAGCAACCGAGCCTTTGCCAGACCACTTACCCCAGCCTTTTGCACCTTGCTGTTCCCAATACTGGCTGTATTGTTCATATTGCTTACGCTTGTGCGCGTCCGAAAGCACACCGTAAGCTTCACCTAGTAGCTTAAATTTTTCCTCAGCGGCCTTGTCCCCTGGATTGACATCGGGATGATACTGCCGAGCTAACCCCCGGTAGGCGCGTTTGATTTCTTCATCTGTAGACGTTTTGGGAATGCCTAGAATTTCGTAATAGTCCCGAAAGTTTTGCATGAACGAATGCGTGTCTTAATTCGATTTAGAACCAATCATCATCATTGCTAGAGCGAGGCCACTGCGGGCGGGGACGATATGAGCTGTTTTTCTCGTCTTGAGCGCGGCTATAGCTGCCCTGCTCACCGGCTCGTCGCTCTGAAATTGAATCTGGTGAGTAGATGCTACCTTCGCTGTTGGCTTGGTTGTATTGATCTTCCGAATAGTCGGACTGGGGGTACCCCGATTGAGAGTAGCCAGGTTGAGGATAGCCAGTTTGAGGGTAGCTACTTTGGGGTGGGTCAGTTTGAGGATAACTGCTCTGGGCATAGTCATCTTGTGTATAGCTGTCTTGCGGATAACCCGGTTGGGAGTACTGATCTTGTGGGTAGTACTCCTGGGAATAGCTGTCTTGCGGGTAGCCATCTTGTCGGTCATAACCCTGCTGCGTACTACCTAACTGATTCTGGGGCTGGCTCTGAGGCTGACTCTGGGTCCGATTTTGGGATAGAGATCTTTGGGCAGGCGGATACTCCGATGCAGATGAGTATCCTGGTTGGGCTGGATAGTTTTGATCGGACTGAGGATAGTCCGGCTGACGGTAGCGATCGCGATCTTCAGCATATCTAGGCTGACCGTAGCCTCGCTGAGTGTCGTTATCTTGGTTATAGCTATCTTGACTATAGCTATCCTGTTGACCGTAGCTATCTCGATCATAGCCAGGTCGGTCGTAGCCAGATTGCTGGTATCCCTCACTAGGTCGGTCATACCCTCCAGAATATGGCTGACGTGGAGAATCAACTTGGTCGTATGGCTGAGAATATCCGGGTGCAGGCGGGTTTTGAGGTAGCTGCCGGGGCGGTGGCTGGCGACGGCTACTGCTTTCCCAATCATCGCCCCAGTCATCATCATCCCAACTACTTAGCCTACCTGCTGATGAGCTACCCTGATTCCAGCTAGGCGCATCCCACTGGGCCTGGGCGCTGTACGGATTGCTGGGATAGTTGGTGGTGTAGCCACCGCCTGCGCTGTAGCCATAGTCGCCCGTACGATAGTAGTCGTCATCTTCGCCGGAAAAGGCTTTCTTCAAAGTGTCGCCTATCTGGCTGAGGATGCCGTCGCCATCATCATCTAGGTCATATAAGTAAGCTTCGCGGTTCAGCTCGTATACTTCGTTTTGCAAATCCGCCTGCGCTATGTCGATGGTGCGATCGTCTCGCTGTTCTAGTGCGGCGCGTAGCTCTTGCACGAGTCCTTCGATGCGCCGCCGTCGATCGCGTCCAAACTGCATTCCAAAGTCAATAGCGACTTCCCTAAGCACCCGCTCTGCTTTAAAGGTGAGGGCTTCAGCTCGATTTCGCTTTTCGATGCGATCGCGCTGCAGCCGATCCGTTGCCGAATTCTCTTCAGCCTCGCGAATCATATCTTGAATTTCCACCTCAGACAGGTTTGATGCTTCTTGCACAGTAATACTCTGCTGACGACCCGTCGTTTTATCGAGCGCCGATACTTGCAGAATGCCGTTAGCATCGATATCAAAAGAGACTTGTACCTGCGGAATGCCTCTTGGCGCAGGTGGGATGCCCATAAGCTTGAAGCGCCCAAGCGATTTATTATCGCTTACCATCTCCCGCTCGCCTTGAAGAATGTGCACCTCTACGACGGTCTGATTGTTCTCAGACGTAGAGAACGTATCTGAGCGCCGCACCGGAATCGTTGTATTGCGAGGAATTAGTTTTTTCATCACGCCGCCGACAGTCTCTAATCCTAGTGACAGCGGCGATACGTCTAACAGCAAAATATCTTTGATTTCTTGGCTTAAGATGCCAGCCTGAATCGCTGCGCCAACGGCGACAACTTCATCGGGATTGACGTTCCGGTTAGGCGGTCGATTCATCACCGAATACACCAGCTCCAGTACCATGGGCATGCGACTGGCACCTCCCACCAGAACGACCTCGTCAACTTGACTTGGGGTCACATTTGCATCGGTAAGCGCTTGCTTGAGCGGAGCGCGCATTCGGCTAAGCAAATCGCTGCAGAGATCTTCGAAGTGCGATCGCTCCAGCTTCGTTTCGATATGTTTGGGTCCTTCTTTTGTCGCCGTGATAAAAGGTAAGTTAATCTCAGTGACCGGAACGCCTGATAGCTCAATTTTGGCTTTCTCTGCCGCCTCGCTCAATCGCTGAAGCGACTGGCGATCGCGCCTCAAATCCACGCCTTCTTTCGCTAGGAAATCCTCTGCTAGCCAATCGACAATCTTCTTGTCAAAATTCAGGCCGCCTAGCTGTGTATCGCCACTAGTTGAGCGGACTTCAAACACGCCATCGCCCACATCAAGTACAGATACATCGAAGGTGCCACCGCCTAAATCGAACACCAAAATCGTTTGGTTATACTGCTGATCTAGTCCATAGGCCAAAGACGCTGCTGTTGGCTCATTGATAATGCGCTTTACTTCTAGGCCCGCAATACGACCTGCGTCTCTAGTAGCCTGTCGCTGAGAATCATTGAAATAAGCGGGCACCGTAATCACCGCGCCAGTCACCGGCTCACCTAGATACCGCGAGGCCTCCTCAGCTAGCTTGCGCAAGATCATTGCCGAAATTTCTTCAGGTGCAAAGTCTTTATCTAGCCTTGGGCAGCGTATCTTCACATTGCCTGACTCACTGCGTCGCACCGTGTAAGGCACTCGCTTAGAGTCTGGGGACAGCTCATCGTACTTACGGCCTACAAACCGCTTCACTGCGTAGAAAGTATTTTGGGGATTAAGCACAGACTGACGGCGAGCCATCTGACCCACCAGCTTCTCGCCTTCCTTGCTAAAAGCTACCACCGATGGCGTTGTTCGCATTCCTTCCGCATTGGCAATCACGACGGGTTTACCGCCTTCCATCACCGCGACCACAGAATTGGTCGTGCCGAGGTCAATGCCAACTACCTTACCCATGCGAAGCGTTTCTCCTCATTAATACTCAAAATCTGCTATTAAACCCGAGTACTCTAGCTTAATAGCACCGATTTGATAGCGCTGTCTAATAGTCTTCTCATCATAAGCGCTTCGCGTTTTTGTCGGCTTTTACTCAACTACTACTCAGTATCAATCTGATCGCTCTATCTAGCTGACCGTCTAGCTGGTCTGTACAAGTGCTCCTATCACCTTCGCCTTTCCACTTGCTTTTCCACTTACATCGTACAGACTCGGTTTGCCAATACACTCATCATAGGTGCTGCAACAACGAATACTTTTAAAAAACCACCTCTGTTCGTCGTTTCTTGCTACTATTGTTACTCAATAAGCGGATGTGGCGGAATTGGTAGACGCGCTAGATTTAGGTTCTAGTGTCCTCGTGACGTGAAGGTTCAAGTCCTTTCATCCGCATTAAGCTGCGCAACCAAGCTACGTGTTAATCGAGCTATCTAATAAAGCACCCGGCAGTAAGCTTGACTGTTGGGTGCTTTTTAGGTTTTGCCTCTATCCTTCTGCCTTCTTTGCCTCTATGCCTTTCCTACCTCTGTACCTTCCCTACCTCCGTACCTTCTGAAAAAGACAAGCATAAAATACCTGGCTCAAGAAGGAGAACAGACAAGACACAGTCAATTTATACTGCCGCAGTAAGCTTATGAGTAATCAGCATAAAAGCAATTCAATTCCTCGAAATTGCGTACAAAACCGTCGCCTCAAACACAGCTTTAAATACCTCTATATACAAGGAGAGAAACCTAGAACTTTGCGCTGATGAGTTCGAGCTTAAAATTAGGTCTTCCCTCAATACCACCGATCATATTTCAAGGACATCACTGTGCTGCTATCGAAAGGATTTGAAGTTGAGATGTATACAGGCACGCCTGCTGGAGAGGTGGTCGGATTCTCAGACAAAATCGTTGCAGCTCTAGAAGGGTTTGTTCGTGAACCTGATACTCGAAATGTAGAGTACACAACTGCGCCATTCACCCGATACGAGCACTTACTGTGTGAGTTGCTAAAACCTAGAGTTCGCCTTCGAGAGTATCTACAAACTCTAGGAGACTACACCATCATTCCTGGCAGCACGCTACCCCTAGGTGGCGCTCAAGAATTCTACCGCTCTGACCCGCACAATCCATATCATGACTATATCGAAAACACTTACGGTACCGATGTGGTTACCGCTAGCATTCATATCAATATTGGTATCAGCGATCTAGAGCAGTTGATGCGAGCTTGCCGATTGATTCGGCTAGAAGCGCCTTTGTACTTAGCGCTTACCGCATCCTCCCCCTTTTTTGATGGTAAAGTCACCGGGTTTCATTCCACTCGCTGGCAGCTTTTTCCACAGACTCCTATCCATGTGCCGCTTTTTGAAAGCCACTTGCACCATATTCAGTGGGTAGAAGACCAGCTTAAAAAGGGCAGCATGCAAAGCGTTAGACATCTCTGGAGTTCTGTGCGGCCCAACGGCGATCGCCGTCCTTACAATCTCAACCGCTTAGAGCTACGTATTTGTGATTTGGTTAGCAATCCGCTGCACTTACTCGCTGTAACTGCGCTACTCGAATCAAGGCTACAGCAAATGCTTCAGTCCCCAGCACTTGACCCCTTAGAAATCAGTCAGCTTCCGGCGAAGACTCGCGGTGAGGACTTGCTGGCGATCACGCTCGAAAATGAAAAAGCCGTTGCTAAAAACAGCCTGAACGCGCAGCTACGACACTGGCAAACCGGCAAACACATCATCGCAAAAGATTGGATAGAGCAGCTCTATGTGGAGGTACAGCCCTACGCCAAACGCTCGGGTATTAGCTGTTTTCTTACGCCTCTTAAGCAGATTCTGCGCGAAGGCAATCAAGCGCAGCAGTGGCTAGCTCAGGCCCAAACTGCTCAGCCTACTGCTGTGATCCGACAGGCGATCGCTCAAATGCAGCAGCAGGAGAGCCTGCTTGCCAAAGACATCTGCCCATCAGCCATCGCCTACGCGTAATAGCTTACGCATAGTGACTTAAATACTCTAAGGCCGAATAATTTTAGTAGTGGCCTGAATTCCAACCGCCTCAGCTTTACCCAAATCATGCCTAAGATTGTTTTAGTCAATCCCGAAATCCCTCCTAATACTGGAAATATTGCCCGCACCTGCGCAGCCACTGAAACTCCGCTTCACTTGGTGATGCCGCTTGGTTTTGAGCTTAGCGATCGCTACCTAAAGCGCGCCGGGCTAGACTATTGGCCGCACGTCGATCTTCATCTGCACGAATCCCTGTCAGCGTTCCGGCAAGTCGTCAAAGAGAATGGCGGTAGGCAGATCGGCTTCAGCGCTAGGGCAAGTAGCCCATATACGGACATTGCTTATCGATCTGATGACTGGTTACTGTTTGGCTGTGAAAGCAAAGGACTATCCTCAGAAGCGCTGAAGCACTGTGATAAGGTAACGACTATTCCCATGAGTAGCCTAGGCCACGTCCGCAGCCTCAACCTTTCTGTCTGCGCAGCGGTTGGTCTATTTGAGTCAATAAGACAAACAGGAGACCTGCCCTCCCTATAGAGACTCTAGAGAAGATAGAGACTATAGAGAAGGAAGAAGACATAGGAGAGACATAGATCAAAAAGAGATTATCTCTGACGAGCAGAGCAGCACACTACTTCCAAATCTGCCTACAGGCTCATAAAAGTGAAAGTATTAAGAAAGTTAATCCTCTTGTCGATGAGCGCTCAGCTACAAAATTCGCTCAACCATCGATAGTTATATATCTCATTCCAAATTGGTCTTCTTTGTGAAGAAAAAACACTACTCAGTAATTCCTCATGAAAATGACAAAGTTCTATGATAAGAATTTCCTATTTTAAAATGCTGAATCAATCACTCGTTGTTAAGGTACTATCTTTTTTCTCTCAGACTCATAGAAAAGTCTCAATCCTAGATAGCGCCTCTCTTACAGCCACCCAATTTCTTTATTTGCCTTGCTTATCCCACCTTCTCAAGAGCAAGTAAAGTTAGATTCGTTAGGCTGTGTGCCAAAAAAAAAATTGGCCAGGCGCAACAAAGCTCAAAAGCTTGCGGTCTACGGCTATGCCCATGTTTTGCTTAGACCAATAAAACCCAATCACCTCATAGAACAACTGGCGAAGTTTAGCGCTTCTCCTGTTTTGGGCATTCAGGGTTAAGACGTAGAAGTGGTCATTGAAATTATCATTGAGTCGTGTAAACTTGCCTAAGTCGGGCAAGAGCGTTAGTTGATAGACTGGCACGGGCATTGGACTATTAGGTCAGTTTTACGACTGACTGGCACAGTCTAAACGCTAACGTCCCGAAGCACTGCTTCTAACGAGATCGTTCATTGTCATTGTCGGCAAATCTGAACTTATTCAGAAAAGCTGAGTACTAGCGGTCAAACGCTAAATCTTTAGGAGGTTATTCCTTGAAACAAGCAATTTCACCGGAGTCTTTGTCTGACGCAGGTCATTCATGTAATCCGCAGGGAAGTGAAAGCAATGCTACAGGTAGCAGGGTAAAGTCTGCTGCTATGTTGGGCCTCGCTCTATCAGTTGGTGCATCTGGAGTCCTAGTTTCTCAGGCTGAAGCCTCAGCCGCTGTTTCTACTCCAACTACCTCTGAGACCACAAAGGCCTTTTCAAGTGACTCCCAAGTTTCAGCAGATGAAAACGCTGGCACTGGCCAGAGCGCTCAGTCAGAAATTGTGGCTTATCACACTGTCGAATCAGGTGAGAGTCTCTGGCAGATCGCCCAACAACACCGCATTGGGTTGAGGGATCTCAAGTCCGCGAACAACCTGCCACCCGAAACAGCTATTCATGTAGGGCAAGTTCTTAGAGTTCCCGCTTCTAACATTGGCGTTCACATTAGTGCTCAAAGTGTGGCCTCTTCAGAAGCTCAAGAGGTATTTCCAACATCGCAAATAGTAATCGAAGATGCTTCTGCTAGTGCTACTGCTGAGTCAGCGTCGGCTGCTCGTACGCCATCGACACTCAGCAAAGAAGCTACTTCCACCACCACCTCTTCATCCACTCCTTCTACATACATAGAAGCCCACACAATCTCTGCGCGAGGCGAATCGCTCTCCGCTTCTGAAGCCGAGCTTGCATCAGCACAGATTGAGATCGCTAGCGCGTCTGTTCAAGCAGAGTCAGCCTCTGCTACGACGCTTGCTACTGCTCAGTCCTTCAGCCGCTATCAAGTGCGAGCAGGCGATACGCTAGCTAGCATCGCTTCCTCTCTAGGAACAACATCAGAAGAGATAATGGGCGCTAATAATCTGGTTAATCCTAACGTTATTATTGCCGGTACCATCATTAGAGTCCCAGGTGCTTCAGAGCAGTCTACAGTCAGCAAAACAGACACCTCGATCCGTCAGTTGCCTAGCGGTGATTTTCCCAATGTTGATAGCGAGAGACTGGCTCGCCTACGAGATACTGCTGTTCGTCCGGAAGCTTCTCCCCTTTTGGAAGAAATTCGCAGCGTATCACCTGCTGAACCCGACAGCGTTGGTGGCGCTGCTGTAACAGAGCAGAATGTCATTGGTGCCGATGCGGCTGGACCGCTGAGTGAGAGACAAAGTGCTGACCCCTATGTGGTTAATCTTTTAGAAGACGTTCAGGCTGTTCGAGAAACTTCTGTTCGAATTTCTGAAGCCTCCTCTGAGATTGAAAGCAGTAGTAATAGTGGCGATAGGCCTTCTCTACTTGCGAGCTCTACAGAGCAAATTGTAAGCGAATCAGATGCCGAACAAGCTGCGTTCGCGCCGACAGCTGCTGACGCCGAACTGCTAGCGGCTGCACCACTAAGCCCAGATGCGTATATTCCGGCTCAACGACCTGCTACAGGGCAAGTTGTCTCGCCAGATATGCCCCTTCTGCCGGAAGCAGATGAGTTTTTGCCGGAAGCACCTGAGTATTTCAACGGCTATGTCTGGCCTACTCAAGGCACTGTGACTTCTGGGTACGGCTGGCGTTGGGGTAGAATGCATCGCGGTGTCGATGTTGCTGGCCCTGTTGGTACGCCAGTAGTTGCCGCAGCTCTAGGCGTTGTTGAGCAAGCCGGCTGGAACTCGGGCGGATACGGCAACTTGGTAGACATTCGTCACCCCGATGGTAGCCTGACGCGCTACGCGCACAACAGTCGCCTAAATGTCAGTGCGGGTCAAACCGTAGGACAGGGACAGCAAATCGCTGAGATGGGAAGCACAGGCTATAGTACAGGTCCTCATCTGCACTTTGAGATACATGTCAGCGGACAAGGCGCTGTTAATCCAGTTGCCTATTTGCCTACTGATCGATAAAGCTCAAAGGAATCTGAGCAATCTACTGTGTTGGTGGTACCCACTAGAACCCGTGAAAAGTCAGTCTGGTGAATCCTCTTTGGTAGACCTCGATAGGTTACCAGTAGGCACTACTATCGGACTGGCTTTTTCAGTGATTTGGCCGAAGGAAAACGTTGATTAAAGCCGATTTGTGGTGTTAGATAGAATACTTTTATCTGCGTTTTCGTTTCGTGTTACATTTATTTAGCTATGTCTGCTACTACTTCAGTACGTCAGACTTCAAGGCTCTGTAGCTCAGTGGTTAGAGCAGGGGACTCATAAGCCCAAGGTCGCAGGTTCAAATCCCGCCAGAGCCATCGCAACTTATTCGATTTGTCTTCTAAGTATTTACTAGCTTGCTCATCGCTATGACCTGGGTTGTGACATAAACGTGCAAGCGTCACTGCTAGCAGTTAGTTCAAGTGGTTCAGGCGGTTCAAGCGCATCTTTACGAGTGAGACATCTACGAATTGAGTCGGTGTGACGAGGCTACGTTGTCGTCCCACTACAGCGTTCGTAGAGTTGCTCAAGACACTTGCTATATAGCTAGAATCGTTGTGAGTGTGATGTTTAATTAATGTTAATATTCCCAAATGATCTTCCCAGGAGAGACCTATGAGTGAACAAGGATGCCTAAGAGTTGGTCAGGATGCACCAGACTTCACGGCTACTGCCGTTGTTGATCAAGAATTCAAGACTATTAAGCTCTCTGACTATCGTGGCAAGTATGTTGTCCTTTTCTTTTATCCGCTAGATTTTACGTTCGTATGCCCCACTGAAATCACCGCTTTCAGTGACAGCTACAGCAGCTTTAGCGATATCAATACCGAGGTGCTAGGCGTTTCTGTAGACAGTGAGTTTTCTCATCTTGCGTGGATTCAGTCCGATCGTAAATCTGGTGGCGTCGGCGATTTGAACTACCCGCTTGTCTCTGACATCAAGAAAGAGATTAGCGCCGCCTACAACGTGCTTGACCCTGGGGTTGGCGTAGCGCTACGCGGTCTGTTCCTTATCGATAAAGAGGGCGTTATTCAACACGCGACAATCAACAACCTCTCTTTTGGTCGTAGCGTAGATGAGACGTTGCGCGTACTCCAAGCTATTCAATATGTACAATCTCATCCTGATGAGGTCTGTCCTGCTGGCTGGCAGCCTGGTAGCGCCACAATGAATCCTGACCCGATAAAATCTAAGGAATTCTTTGCGGCTGTTTAATTTTTATAAGCAAATGCAATAGGTTATGCAAATAGATTGTGCAAATAGATAAGCGCAGTCGGAAAGCCGTCGGAATTCAGTGATGACTGAGTGCTGGTGGCTTTTTAGGCTGGAATATACCAGCTTGAGACGCTTAATGTCCATCACCAATGCAACTCACTTCTCGTGACTTTCGAGGTTTGATCAACCAGCGATTTCTTAAGAACTTTTTTCCGGTTCCTGCTAGCTGTCGATTTGATCTGGGAGAAACCGTGCCGGATTTCACCCTACAGGAGTCGAGTGGCAGAGTTCATCAGCTATCCCATCATCGTGAAAAGCCGGTTGTGATCGTATTTACGCGCATTCTTGCAAAGCAGCAATATTGTCCATCTCGCTATTCACATATCGTGGCGATGGAAAAAGCGTATCGACAGTTTGTAGGGCTAGGTGCGGTTGTTTTGATGGTAACTAGCATTGATGCTGAGCAGAGCAAGATTGTGAAGCGAGATTTGTCGCTAGAGATGCCGCTGCTGACAAATTCTAGCTGCACGGTGTTCCGGCAGTATGGTACCGGGCACGCCCTAGGTACACCGCTGCCTGCGCAGTTCGTTTTAGACAGTAAGGGACAGCTACGGTTTCAGCATCTATTTTCTTTTGCTCATCATAACGCTACCCCCGAGCGACTACTCTGGGCTATACGAAACCTTTGAAGTCAAAGGGTTGTGGCTGTATTAATAAAAACGGAGAAGGAGGGATTCGAACCCTCGATGAAGTTTACACCCCATAACTCCTTAGCAGGGAGCCGCTTTCAACCACTCAGCCACTTCTCCATGAGTGAGAGACCATGATACCAAGAACTCTGCGAAAGCTCTAGCAATATTTTGAGATTATTTTCTAATGCTTAGCTAGTAGGAGCCTAATGGTGTAGAAACAGCCAGGTAGAAACGGCTAGTCTATTAATCCTTTTTAGATCGCTTTTTGGCAATGGATGCGGTAGCTGGTTTTGCGGTAGCTGAAGGTAGAATAATTCGCGGTAGCCGATGCCTGAGTCCACACAGAATTTCCCAGGATATAGTTGCTGTTAGTTCAGCCCAGCAGTCGGCGCTTGTCCATTGGTCTTTAGCTAGGTATTTCTTCGTTGGGCCTATTAAGGTCACAACGTCACCAACTTGCACACTTTTGAGACTAGAGATGTCAAGCATGATTTGATCCATTGTAATGGCGCCAAGTTGCGGAACAAGCTGACCTGCGATCGCAACTTTCATCTGCCCAGACAGCCGGCGAGGCACTCCATCGGCGTAGCCAATTCCCACTACTGCAATCCGCATCGGCTTTGAGGCAATGAACTGGTGACCGTAGCTCACTCCCTCACCTGCGGCGATTTCTTTCACCTGAGTGATGCGAGCCTTTACCGCTAAGACAGGCTTTAGCTCAGCCTTGTTGCGTAGGTGAGGAGCTGGATATAGGCCATAGGTTGCTAGCCCAACGCGAACCATGTCGTAGTGTAGATCTGGGTCGGTAAGCGTAGCGGCGGAATTGGCAAGATGGCGCTGGGGCGGGCAGAGGTTAGCTTTGGTTAGATTGGCGATCGCATGTTCAAATCGCGATCGCTGTAGCTGCATCGTCTGAGTAACAGGACTATCGGCTGTCGCCAAATGAGAATAGATGCCCACCGCTTCAAGCTGTGGTAGCTGCTGTACAAAACGAGAAAACTCTACGGCCTGCTGCCAGGGGCATCCTAACCGCGACATCCCTGTGTCTATCATTAAGTGAACAGGTAGTTTGATTTGCTGCTGTCCGCGGTCAGTTTGTAGGAGGTCAGTTTCTGGGCAATTAGTCTCTAGGTAATCTGTTTCTAAACGTTCGGCTGCCAGCGTTTCAGAAAATACAAGCGCTTGCTTAGGGCTGACAATTGTGGGCTGAAGATTCCACCGAGCGGTTGCTCTAATCGCCACTGAGTCATTAACCGCGCCTAATACCAAAATAGGTGATTCTATCCCCGCTTGACGAAGCTCAATTCCTTCTAGAACTGTAGCCACTCCCAACCAAGTTGCGCCAGCCTCTAAGACTGTTTTAGCCACAGCGATCGCACTGTGACCGTAGGCATCTGCTTTCACTACCGACATCAGCGCAGTCCCTGCCGATAGCAGTGCCTTAATTTTGCCGATATTGTGCGCCAGTGAACCCAAATCGATTTCAACCCAAGCTCTATCACAGCGAATATCGGACAGCGTAGCTTTTTCGTTCCAGCTAGACATATTAACCTCACGATTGTTGAGAATCTTCTCACGTAAAGACTTAGAGAAAGACTGTTTAAAGGCGCAGCGTATCAACTTCTCTAAACCCGTAAAAACCTAGCTGTGCTAGTATCTAGACAGACTCTCGGCACTACGATATGAGCACTGGGGTATGAGTAAAGTTCTCGTTTTAAATGCCTCTTATGAACCACTAAACATAACGAGCTGGCGACGGGCAGTGGTGCTTATTATCAAAGGAAAAGCTGAGCAAGTCGAACAGCGCGAGCAACATATATACCCTGACTTTCCGCTGCCTACTGTCATTCGACTGCGCCACTATGTTCGCATTCCCTACCGGGAAATTCCGCTGACCCGACGCAATTTGCTGCACAGAGATAATAATACCTGCCAGTACTGTGGACATAGTGGTGAGAGCCTAACATTAGACCACGTTATTCCCAGATCGCGCGGTGGTGGCGATAGCTGGGAGAACATTGTCAGTGCCTGCGTTCGCTGCAATGTGAAGAAGGGAAGCCGTACCCCCAAGGAGGCGGAGATGCCCCTGACGAATCAGCCTCGAAAGCCGCATAGCAGCCTATACTTTGAAATCTCTAGGCATGTACGTGGTGGTGTCCATCAAGAATGGCGACAATACGTAATTGGGCTTAATTAGAGAGTAGTCTAATTGTGTTTCAGCTTAATTATATCCAGATATCTAGACGGACAAGAAAGACCGAGACACAGGGTTGCTATTGATCCTGTCGCGTTCTACTTCCCTATTTATACCTTCTCTACACAGGTTTTTTGCAGACACGTTGCTATAGAGAAGCTGAGTGAAATAGGTACTTTTCTAAATTGCGAACTTTAGTCTGTGAGTATTGCCATTGTCTTCTCCCTTTATCCAGAAGTAATTTCCCTAACCATTTAGATAGCCGCCGAATAGTCATCTTGATCAACGATAAAGAGTTTGTCACACAGTTGCCGAAGCCTAACGTCTTGGACCCAAAGCATTCAAAACCCACCTTGAAAAATAACAGAGGAACCCCAGACTTGTCACAGAACGCTTTAGCTGACCAGGCCGCAACTCTCAGGCGAGCGGCGGGCCTCGAAAACAATCCGGTAGACGATTTGGAAAAGCTTTTAAAGAAGCATAGTGCTACAAAACAGTTGGTGCTACTTCAAGACTTTCCTGATCCTGATGCACTTTCTTCTGCCTGGGCTTACAGCCTTATAGCCAGTGCCTACAATATTCAGTGCGACATTTACTACTCCGGTACCCTCAGTCACCAGGAAAACATTGCCCTAGTCAAGCTGACTAACCTGCCAGCCAAACGGTGGCCTACTTCTCCAAAAGAAGCTCCCGATCTTTCAAAATATCAAGGCTACGTCTTGATCGATACGCAAGGGACTACTAGCCACCTGACAGCGCGTGTGGAAGCTGCCAAACTGCCGCTGATACTTGTTATCGATCACCACGCTATCCAAGGACGGCTCGACGCTGAAATGGCAGATATTCGGCCTGATATTCATGCAACGGCTACGATAATGGCACAGTATCTGCAAGCCGGGCTCATGCAGCTCGACCGTAGCAATAGCCAGCATGTGAAGTGTGCGACGGCGCTAATGCATGGGTTACGCTCTGATACCAATCAGCTGATGCAGGCCTCTGAGCCAGACTTTGCAGCTGCGGCTTTCCTCAGCCAGTATTATGACGCGCAGTTGCTGAGCGCGGTGCTACAAGCTTCTAGGTCGCGCCGAGTGATGGATGTCATTGAGCGATCGCTGCGTAACCGCCAAATGCAAAACAGCGTTTCGGTCGCAGGTGTAGGCTATTTGCGGTACGAAGACAGAGATGCTATTCCCCAAGCTGCTGACTTTTTGGTCACCGAAGAAAACGTTCATACTGCTGTTGTCTATGGCATTGTTCACGACGAAGACGAAGAAAAAGAGCTAGTCGTAGGCTCATTACGAACTAATAAAATTACCCTTGATCCGGATGAATTTATCAAAGAAGCCCTAGGCCAAGATAGCCACGGTCGGTTTTTTGGTGGCGGCAGGTCGATGGCAGGTGGTTTTGAAATTCCGATTGGTTTTCTGTCTGGCTATTACGAAAACAGCGACTACAACCGGCAGAAGTGGGAAGTTTTCGATAAGCAAATCAAGCAAAAGCTCCAGCGACTAGTCGATCCAGAAAACGGTGCTCTTAATACTGACTGACCCTACTTGTCTGCTTAGCACGCTTATCGTCGACGTTGGGATTCCGTTGGCTAGAGCAGTAGCTTTTAAGGTGACAGCGTTTGGGTCGCTAGCTCTTAAGTTAACAAACCTGGAGATATCAAGCGTCAATCTCGGTCTATGGTAAGAATAGCCATTTCTTTTTCCACTGGTTTTTACCGGTTTTTTACTGGGGAGTTCTGACATGATGACAACGACATGCGAGTACCGGCCAGGTTTAGAAGGAATTCCGGCCACGCAGTCGAGCATCAGCTATGTCGACGGTCAGCAAGGAATTTTAGAGTACCGCGGTATTCGAATTGAGGAGATTGCTCGCAGCAGTAGCTTTTTAGAAAGTGCCTACCTGCTGATTTGGGGTGGGTTACCTACCGAGCAAGATCTAGATGCTTTCGAGCACGAGGTGCAATATCACCGTCGCCTCAAGTATCGTATCCGCGACATGATGAAGTGTTTTCCTGAAAGCGGCCATCCTATGGATGCGCTACAGGCGTGTGCTGCTGCTTTGGGCCTTTTTCACTCCCGTCGTGAGCTATCCGACCCTGCCTATGTGCAAAATGCGGTAGTGCGACTGCTAGCCAAAATTCCAACTATGGTCGCGGCTTTCAAGATGATGCGTAAGGGTAACGACCCGGTGCAGCCGCGTGATGATTTGGGATATGCGGCTAACTTTTTGTACATGCTGAACGAAAAAGAGCCCGACCCGCTCGCTGCTCGCATCTTTGACATTTGTTTGATACTGCACGCGGAACATACTATCAACGCTTCTACCTTTTCGGCGATGGTGACAGCTTCTACCTTGACCGATCCCTATGCGGTGGTCGCTTCTGCGGTGGGTACGTTAGCAGGTCCGCTACATGGCGGCGCAAATGAAGAAGTCATTGCCATGCTCAAGCAAATTGGGTCTGTCGAGAATGTACGCCCCTATATCGACCAGCGGATTGCCAATAAAGAGAAGATTATGGGCTTTGGCCATCGCGTATACAAGGTGAAAGACCCTCGAGCGGTGATTTTACAGGGGCTAGCTGAGCAGCTTTTTGACAAAGTAGGCCGCGATGACTATTACGATATTGCGCTGGAGCTAGAGCTAGTGGTTGAGGAGAAGCTCGGCCATAAGGGGGTCTATCCCAACGTAGACTTCTATTCTGGGCTGGTGTATCGGAAGCTAGGTATCCCAACCGATCTATTTACGCCGATATTTGCGATCGCTAGAGTTGCCGGATGGCTGGCGCACTGGAAAGAGCAGATCGGCAAAAATAGAATTTTTCGCCCCACCCAAATCTATCAAGGTCCGCATAATCAAACCTACATTCCTTTGGAAAAGCGTATACAGCTTTGGGAAAAATAAATTCTCTAGCATTCGCGACCCGCGCAGCTATGAAAGGCGTAGGGGAATTTGGGCTACGTCTACGGCTTCAATTACCTCAAAACGGCTAAAAATTCTCTAGTTCTAGCGGTGATGGGCCCTACCCCCCTTTGCAAAAAATGAAATTACCGAGACTATATATCCAGTGACGATTTTCAGGAACTCCAGCCCCTTCGGTTTTATACCGGGGGGGTTTTTATTTTTATAGTCAGAAATAGGGTGCTAATAAACGTACTGCGGTTGATTAAGCGTTAGAATCAGTTAAAGAAATGTAGCTAGACACCGCAGGCCGTCTTTTAAAAGCATGACTCCAGGTATTGACCTTCAAGGGACATTCGTTCGAGCCCTCACCGAACTAGGCCTACCAGCAGGGGCAGCCAAGACCGTCTGGATACCTTTGCCCATGGTGCTGATGCTCATCGTCGCCACCGTGAGCATTTTTATCTGCGTATGGCTAGAACGTAAGATTTCCGCCGCCGCCCAGCAGCGCGTTGGTCCAGAATACATTGGACCGTTGGGTGCGCTTCAGGCAGTAGCAGACGGCGTTAAGCTGATCTTTAAAGCAGACATCACACCTGCCAAAGCCGATCCATGGCTGTTTGTGCTCGGGCCCGCCATTGTTGTGATTCCGGTCTTTCTTTCTTTCTTGATTGTGCCCTTTGGCCAAAACCTAGTCATCACCGACTTAGGTATCGGCATTTTTCTATGGATCTCGCTCTCTAGCATCACTCCGCTCGGGCTGCTAATGGCGGGCTATTCTTCCAACAACAAGTACTCACTGCTCGGCGGACTGCGCGCGGCGGCTCAGTCCATTAGCTATGAGATCCCCCTGGCATTAGCTGTTCTTGCCGTGGTTATGATGAGCAACGGCCTTAGCACCATTGATATTGTTAACCAGCAGTCTCACTACGGTATCTTGGGCTGGAACATTTGGCGTCAGCCGGTCGGTTTTGTCATTTTCTGGATTTCCGCTCTAGCCGAATGTGAGCGACTGCCTTTTGACCTTCCTGAGGCAGAAGAAGAACTGGTTGCAGGCTATCAAACTGAATATACCGGAATGAAGTTCGGTCTGTTCTACGTGGGTTCTTACGTGAACCTGATGCTTTCCGCGCTGATTGTGTCGGTTCTATACTTGGGTGGATGGAGCTTTCCGGTGCCGGTAGAATCAATTACTGCGCTGCTAGGCGTTAGTGAAACCGCTCCTTGGGTGCAGATTATTACAGCTTCACTTGGCATTGTCATGACAATGCTTAAGGCTTACCTGCTAGTCTTCTTGACGATCCTGCTGCGCTGGACGGTTCCACGTGTCAGAATCGATCAGCTTTTAGACTTAGGTTGGAAATTCCTATTGCCTATCTCTTTGGTCAATTTGCTAGTAACTGCGGGGCTAAAGCTTTCTTTCCCAGGTGCCTTTGGTGGCTAACTTATTGAGCTTGCCTTCATGCCTGCCTAACTATCAAGTAGGTACTGCCTACCCTAGTTGTTTTATTTACCAAGACCTCTTGCCATGTTGAACTTTCTAAAACAAGTCGGTGACTACGCCAAAGAAACGGCTCAGGCAGCAAAGTATATTGGCCAGGGTCTTTCGGTCACCTTCGATCACATGAAGCGCCGCCCAGTGACGGTGCAGTACCCTTACGAAAAGGTAATTCCTTCAGAGCGCTATCGCGGTCGGATTCACTTCGAGTTCGATAAGTGTATTGCTTGTGAGGTCTGTGTTCGCGTTTGCCCAATTAACTTACCGGTTGTTGACTGGGAGTTTAACAAGGCCTCTAAGAAGAAGACTCTCAACCATTACAGCATTGACTTCGGCGTGTGTATTTTCTGCGGCAATTGCGTAGAGTACTGTCCGACAAACTGCCTTTCAATGACTGAAGAATATGAGCTATCTGCTTATGACCGCCATAACTTGAACTATGATAGCGTTGCTCTTGGTCGGTTGCCGTACAAGGTCACAGAAGATCCAATGGTGACGCCTATGCGAGAATTTGCCTATTTGCCTAAAGGCGTTATGAGCCCGCACAATTTACCGAAGGGAGCTCAGAGAGCAGGTAGATTACCTCAGGATATCTTAGCTGAGATGGAGGCGGCAGAGGCGAAGAAAACGCCTGATACAGCAGATGCTGAAGAAGATAGTCAATAGGTTTGCAAATAGCCTGTTTCCATTTCTGCTTTGTTCAGGGCAGTGGCTTTAGACTAGCACCGCTCTGTTCTGTGGATTTTATTTTATAGATCCTGTTATATGGAATGCTATCTATAGCAAAGCTGAATCCTACAGGAGATAGGCGGATCTACTGAGAGAAGAATAAGAGAAAACTGAAAGAAAATCGAGAGAAAACATAGTGTGAGGGGCAAAACGTCTTGATATTGGCAGCTTTGGACTTAGCGACTTTGAACCTAGCAGAAGGTGTACAGCTTGTCTCCTTCGGCATCTTAGGCCTGATTATGGTAGCGGGCGCACTAGGTGTCGTTCTCCTTTCAAACATTGTTTACTCAGCATTCCTGCTAGCGCTTGTCTTTATTAGCATTGCTGGTTTATATATTCTGCTGAATGCTGGTTTCGTTGCTGCCGCACAGGTTTTGGTGTATGTGGGCGCGGTTAGCGTTTTGATTCTGTTTGGAATTATGCTGGTCAACAAGGAAGAGGACTTTGTCGCCATTAAGAATGCTTGGGTAGGCAAGGTTGCAACCGGTGCGGTCTGTGTTGGTTTGTTTAGTTTGCTAAGTACGATGGTAGTCTCGCATCCTTGGGCTATTTCTAGCTTGCCAGCGGCAGGAGACCAGGCGATTGAGGTGATTGGACAGCACTTCTTTAGTGATTATCTACTGCCTTTTGAGTTGGCCTCTGTGCTACTACTAATAGCGTTAGTCGGTGCCATTATCTTGGCTCGCCGCGAGTATATTCCAGATGCAGCTATTCCTTCAGAAGAGGCACTGACACTTCCTGAAAAGCCCCGCGAGCTAGTGGCTGCTGGCTCTCGCGACAGCAATTTATAACTTTTGAACGGACAACCTCTGAACTTTTGACTTCTGAACTATGCAACTTGAGTATTTTCTAATTCTTGCAGCCGCCCTGTTTTGCATTGGTATCTATGGGTTAGTTTCTAGCCGCAATGTAATCCGCGTGCTGATGTCTATTGAGTTGATGCTGAATGCGGTCAACCTTAACCTGATGGCATTTTCTAATTATTTAGATCCAGATCAAATTAGAGGACAAGTATTTTCGGTTTTTGTGATTACTATCGCGGCGGCAGAGGCTGCTGTTGGCCTAGCGATTGTGCTGTCTATCTACCGCAATCGCGATACGGTGGATATGGAACAGTTCAATCTGCTGAAATGGTAGAAGGAAGCTTCGCAGGATGAGGTAGTAAACCTTGAGGTTCTTAACCTCAAGGTTTTTTGCTTTATAGCTTTGACCACTTAGCTCATCGCGTTGGTGATTGCTGAAACCGCTATTTTTGAGGAGCAATATCTTTGAGAGCTAAGTGGTGCACAAACGTACGGATGAGTCCGTACGCTTGCTATATATGGGTGGCCTACTCTTTTGTATAAAATCTCTCGTGTAGGCACCCACTTTACACTCACTTTAAGGAAACGCTGTGCAGCTTAAGCAGGTCATCATTGTATACAAAGCCGGAAATCAGTTGAGCAAAAGCTGCGCTGATAAGTGTGCTCGTCAGTTAGAGGCACACGGGACAAAGGTAATGATGGGGCCAAGCGGATCTCAAGACAATCCGTATCCGGTTCTTCTGGAGTCAGCACCTGATCGAATTGACTTAGCGGTGGTATTAGGCGGTGACGGCACTGCGCTCAGTGCGGCCCGTCACCTGTCAATGGACGATATTCCGATCTTGGCGGTGAATGTGGGTGGACACTTGGGCTTTCTGGCTGAATCTTCGGATATCGTTGGCGACTGGGAGAGGGTATGGGAACGGCTGTTGGGAGACCAGTATGCGGTGCAGCGACGGATGATGCTACAAGCAAGAACGCATAAGGGAGAGTCTTATAATATTGAGCCAGTGAGCGATCGCTACTTTGCCCTGAATGAAATGTGCGTTAAACCAGCCTCACCCAACCGAATGATCACCTCGACATTAGAGGTAGAAATAGATGGCGAGGTAGTAGACCAATATCAAGGCGATGGCCTGCTGATCAGTACGCCCACTGGCTCTACTGGCTATACCGTTTCTGCTAACGGCCCGATCGTACATCCCGGTATGCACGCGCTGATTGTCACGCCTATCTGTCCGATGAGTCTGTCGAGCCGACCGATCGTGCTGCCACCAGGCAGTACTGTGAGCGTTTGGCCACT
The DNA here is from genome assembly GCA_963702855.1 of uncultured cyanobacterium. Classification (GTDB taxonomy): domain Bacteria; phylum Cyanobacteriota; class Cyanobacteriia; order Phormidesmidales; family Phormidesmidaceae; genus Phormidesmis. Next base: position 1,689,889 of record OY969765.1, on the reverse strand, counting down.
AGTAGATCCAGAAGGAAACACTAAGCTCTGGACTGATGGGGTCTTTGGAACCAGTATCTGGCCGGGGCAGCGGGTTGATATCAGAATGGCGAGTCATTTAGCTAAATTCATTCTTCTTGGCGATGACCATTCTTATTACCGTACTTTGCGTAACAAGCTGCAATGGGCCGGAGCGAGGGTGAACTATCGCAATACGCATAGACAAAACCACTCTTAGAAAAGACCAGTTGGAGAAGACTACGATTACCAAACTGTTGGGCTAATAGGTGCTACCGTCTTTATGAACAAACCGTCGCTGGCCATTCGTGTCTGGCACACACCGTAAGTCTTGATCAGGATAATTAACCTGGTCGAGTGCACTGCGATCGCCTACTTCCAGGTACACCACAGGCGCTACTGACTGGTTGACCAAATGATGACCGCTTTCTATGCCAGCCGCAAAGCCAGCCATCTCGCCTGGGCCCAACGTTTGCTCGCCCGCATCGGTCACTAATACTGCTTCACCCTGCAGAATATAGACAAACTCATCTTGCGCAGAATGCCAGTGTCGTAACGCTGACTGGCTTCCAGGGGCAAGCGTAGTCAGATTTACGCCAAAGTTTTTGAGCCCAGCAGCATTGCCAATCCGTTGACGCGATCGCCCTGCCACTGCTGAGCGAAAATTTGCTGGATAATTGGTGCCGGTTTCGATTGGAATCTTCGATAAGTCTATGCGCATATGGTTACAAACAACTACAGCTCAAATCAGACGCTTAAATCAGACGCTTGGTGTCCAGTTCGGTTCTAACGGTGCGGCGACAAACGCGAGCTCTGCCTCGGCTTGAGTTGATAGCTCTGATAGTGCTGGACACAGCTCCTTTGGTACGATATCAGGAATTATATGATGAGTGAATTGCCACGCTACGCACACCGCAATGTCTGCATGAGTTAACTGCTCTGCAATGAGCCAGTGGCTGGTTTTCGTTTTAGCATACGTTTCAATCAGCTGATAGGCTGTCAATAATTGGCTCTGCACGCGCGTCAGCCAAGGCTCGTACTGCTTATCCTGCGGTCGTATGCCACGCTCATAGAACATCTGAACACTTTTATCGCAGGCGTTTAGCCCTAATCCAATTAGGCGTAGCGCTGTTTGATAGTCTGCAAGGTCACTGGGCATTAGGCTCTGCCGCTGAGCGATCGGCTGCTGATCAACGAGTTTTTGAATATAGGTCAAGATAAGCGTGGAGTCCATCAAAACTTCGCCGTTATCACAGATCAGGGTAGGTGCTTTGATTAGCGGATTAATCTGGCTGAATTCTTCTACATTGCGGAAGACCGAGAGGGGTGAGTGCTCGAAGGGAAGCTTGTAGATATTGAGCGCGATCGCTAATCGCCTAACATAAGGAGAATCGAATAGTCCAATGAGTTGCATAATACAGACCGTGATGATTCTTGAGCTGAGCTGACTATAGCTTTGGCCACTTAACTTGCTATAGATCTAGCTCGCTACACTAGCACCTAATGAAACCGTCGATTCTGAAGGCTGAGCAGCATTCAACGCTACGAATGCATCCATACACTTGCTATACGCAAGAGATAGGCACAACCACAACTATATTTCGGTTCCAGCCTCGTCTTCCGGTAGAATCTCGGTCTCTGCCTTACCCGCACTGACCCAGCGATTCAAAACATCGTGCTGAAGCACAAACGACTGGTACTGACTTGCCGTCTGTGAAAGCGAGACACCATAAGTCTTGAATCTCAATACCACCGGCGTATAGAAACAATCTGCAATAGAGAAGTCACCAAACAGCCAAGGCCCACCGTAGTTTTCCAAGCAGCTCGACCACATAGTGTCTATTCTGGTGATATCTTGCTTTGCCATAGGCGAGGGGTCTATTTGCCTTAGGGCACGGCAGTTCATCGGTAGCTCACTGCGCAAACCCGTGAATCCAGCATGCATCTCGGCGCAAATAGATCTTGCCTCGGCCCTTTTAGCCCCATCTGGTGGCCACCCTCTGCCTGCCAGGTACTTCTCAGAGACATACTCACAGATAGCTAACGTATCCCAAACTGTGAGCGATCCATCTATTAGAACAGGTACTTTACTCGTTGGAGAATACTGGCTAAGTCGTTCCTTAAGCCCTGGCTGTCGAAGAGATACTTTGATCTCTTCAAATTCCAGCTCAAAAGTAGCGAGCAATAGCCAAGCCCGTAGGGACCAAGAGGAATAGTTCTGGTTGCCGATAATAAGCTGCATAGCCTGCGACCGATAAGAAATCTGGACGCTAGTTTACTGGTTGGGTTGACCGTGCGCTATCTGAAAACTAGATAGCCCCGTCCAGGAAAATAAATACCCTGACAGTTCAGAGACTGTAGGGTGCTGACCGATAGACAAAAGCGAAGTCAGGCGTTGTAGTCGTAAGGGGAAGGGGGACAGTCGTAGTATGTGGGGGGCTGAGGTGGAAATCGTGCGGGTGGTAAAAAAGAGGGGTCATAGTAGCGATAGTCGCCTGTCGGAGACATCGGTCTAGGCAGCGGCATAGGCACGTGGCGCACCGATCTTCTATGCTGAGCCTGCAATATCAGCAATACAGCGCAGAGAATAAGGCCGCCGCCGCCTAAAATAAGCACAACGACCACACCAGCTCCAACCCATACTAGGGACAGCGATGGGCTAGGGGCAGAGGCGGCGGAAGGACGCGTGGCGGCTGCAATTTTATCGTCTAGCTCCATGTCCTCTACCGAGCGCTGGTAGTCCTGCATGCGTACGAGCAAATCTCGAGTTTTTTCTTCTTGCTCTGTAAGCTGCGCTGCTAAGCCTTCTGAAAGATTCTCTTGTTCAGATAGCTGATCTTCTAGTTGTTGGGTGAGCTCACGTTGCTTTTCCAGCTCTTGGCGAATCTCACCTTCTAGCGCTTGCTTGGAATCGGTGCTTGCCGTTGCCTGACGGGAGGCATTAGCCGATTCGATTTGAGCGACGCGATCGCCAAGCCCGTTCGCACTGTCAACATCCGCGCGGGTAGAAACCATGCCAACTCGAGCCACTAAGAGCACTAAAGCTGCGACTCCTGTAGTGGCACAGCCTGCTAGGTATGCGGTTGTATCGCTCATAAGCTGCAATCGTCGACTGTAAACTAGCCAAGAAAGTTAGAGATTTGTTACCTAAACTAGCCTTATATACCCTATGGCCCACAAGCTACGGTCCATAAGTTACAGTCCATAAGGCAAAGGACCATCATTTTATATACAGCTTTACTTCTGCTAAAGACTACCATACAGACCTGAAAATCGCTCTCCGTAGTTGTCGAACAAAGCAGAGCAAAGTATACCAGCTCGTAAAAGTACTCTGTAGATAGATACTAAAGAGATATTAAGGAAAGATGCTCAACAAATGCTTGAAACACACGTTTAGGTGCTAATAGAGCCGGATAAAGCAAGTCCGAATGAAATAAAGCCGGATGAAACGTAGTTCCAACCGGCCCGATTGACGCTCATTCTAAAATAAGAGCAGTCTATAAATTCAGCTTCATTAACTCCGAGAAAGGCGTAGGCTCTATCGGCAGAAACTATTAGTAGAAAGTGGAGAAGGCTCTACTGAACGATGACCTTACCAACCATGCCAGCACCGCGGTGAGGTGCGCAGTAGTAGGTATACTCACCAGGATCTACATCGAACGTGCTGGAGTAAGACTCACCAGGAGAAAAGGTGAGCTGTTTTTGAGTGAGCTTGTCGGCGACTGCTTTGCCACCAGGAACGTTGCTAGGATCAAAAATGACGTTGTGAGGGGCCATTTTATTGTTTTCCCAAGTGACAGTGTCACCTGGAGAGACGGTCACAGTAGCAGGTTCAAATACCAACAGGCCACCATCGGAGCCCATTTTGACAGTGTGGTCAGCAGCAAAAGCAGGGGCTGCTAGCACAGCGCAACTGCCGATGACAAGCGCGGCCATCATTAAGACGCTGCCCAGGTTGCGAAGCGCTTTAGCAAAAAAATTCATAGGTCCTCTATTCGGCTAAGTGTGTGTAGTTTCTTTGCACTTACTCATGAATTATATAGCGCCTCGTGGACCTTTTTGCCGGCTAGAGGGGTACGGATTCGACGACCTGTCGTTTTCGGTTAGGTTTACTATGCAAAACGTCCGGTATCCTTTGTCCTGTCCCGGTTTGAGTTGCTACCTCATCGACTCTTCTAGAGTGCTCCCATAACAGTGGTTTGAGCGTAGATCAAAGTGAATGTTTGAGTCTAGGCTGCGCTAGAAACTGAGGCCACTGACGTTCCGGCAAAACATTCTGAGATTTTTTGTGGTCAAAGGTTAAATGTTTTGGTGGGTCGGACATCAATATCGATTTTTAGTCATTAGGATTGAAAAAACTAATAATGTGACTACCCTATTGCTATGGATGTTCTAGAAAAGCAGGTAATCGAGCTAAGCGGAAAGGTAGATTCCCTTCATAGCTTAGTAGCACAGCTAGCTGACAAAGTCGATACAGGAATGAACGCCTCGAGATTTGCTGCTGGTGATGGCGTTTTGCCAGAGTCGAATGCGGTGAACATATCTCCTGTAAAAGCGCGGCGTGCGCCCAATCCGGCAATGATGCACAAAGACATTCTAAGCGATGAGCCTTACTTAGACTCCGACAAGCGGAGTACGGCTCGTAAGCTCTCTCCTGAAATTCAAATTCAGCGATTGACAGCGCAGCTAACAGCGGCTTACAACCGAATCGCGGCGTTAGAAGAGCAGATTATGGCGTACCGAGCCTACTAATAGAGAGATTTGGACCAAGAAAGATTTGGACAAAGAAAAATTTAGGCCAGAGATAGTAGCACGCGTATAGCTTTAATTGGCTAGGCCTGGAAACTTGTTTAGCTATCTGCATAGAAAGTATGTCTGCCTAGAAGGCATATCGGAGCTGCGCTTCTACGGCATGTCGAAGCTGCGAGCTATTCCACTGCTGGTAAAGATGGGCTGCGATCGCACATCCGCCTGCGCCTACGCCTTCTTTGACAAACCCCTGCTCATAAGCTCGTAGCTGCACATAGGAAGATCGACTGAAGTTGATCTGGCTGGCCATGTAGGGGGCTTCGATGCTCTGTGCGATCGCTTCGGTATCTGCACTCTTGTCCTCTATTACCCAGCGGGTTGTGCCTACTACAACCTTCTCGGTCCACCACATTATCTGGTACTGCCAGGCCAGTGCTTTTGCCAAAGCGTAGACAGCCAGCATTTGCGCTCCGCCTGCTAGCAGTACACCGCTCCGCTGACTAGCTGCTAGCGCCATGCCAGCCGCCACTATCTGCATCGGGTCGCCAACGGCTGAGGCCGCTCCCAAGGGTGTAGCTAGCAATGGGTTATCCTCTTGGTCTAGACGCGCTCTCCATGCGGCTAATCCCTGGGTTACTAGCCTTTGCTTCTGATGATGGTTACCACCCAGATGACTGCTGCTGACGCGGCCGTCGGCAGCATAGCCCAGAGCCATAAGTACTGCCTGCGCCGTTGTAGTGCCACCTACAACGCATTCACCAATAGTCAAGTAGCTCCCTAGTGGTGCAAGCTGATGTCCCCACCGCCGTCCTGCTGCAAATAGTGCCTGTGCTTCTGCTATAGTCAGCGCCCTACCGGTGAAGACAGCTCGTCCTCTAATGCCATTTGGGAAAGTCCTGTCAGATAGATCTTTACAGAGCACCGAGAGAGGGGTCGGCAGACCTGTGTTTAAAAGGTGACAGCGAATCGAGAGCGATCGCAGCACCGCCTTAGTAATGACAGCAGGTGAAATGCCAGCCGGCAGGCGAGGCAAGCGACAATTGGAAGACTGAACAGAGGAATCACTGAGTAGAAAATTGCCGTCTCTAGCAGCGGTATAGGACCGATCAAGAGGTGTTTCACCCGCTGCCGAAACGTTAGGAATTAAACCAGTGTCGGTAAAGCTCAAGATACAGGCAAAAACCGGTTTTTTGCCCTGGTAGCGCTGTAGCCAAGCGCGAGCCTCGCCTACACAAACTTTGATCACGCTCTAGTAGCCATTTCTATCAACGATTGCTCAACTCACCACTTCTAGCCCACCACTTCTGCCCATCACCTCTAGCCCATCACTCTTCTATCAGAACTTGCACCCAGTTAGGTGGCTCTGGCATGGTAACGCCGAGCCGCTCTAGTACCAGCCATGCTGCTAGATGTACCGTAAACAAATACACTACGCTGGCGAATACTACCATCGCAACCGCTGCTATAGAGACCACCCATAGCCCTGGCTGACCTAGTGCACCTAGCCCAATCCATCCCCAGTTTGTCAGCAGCCGAATCACCCAGTCCAAAAGCTGCGTAATTTGAGCGATAGAGTAGCCCCAAAGGTCTTCTCCTGCGAGTAGTGACAGCAGCCAAATCCGAAAAAACGAACCCAATGCTACTAGCAGTCCACCCGTCAAAATAGAAAAGCCCCAGTTAGCTTTGCGTCGCCATAAAAACCCTAGCTGTACGCCCAAAAAACCATAGGGCATAAGGAAAAATATGCTACGAGTCGGCCCCAGTAAAATTGTTAGCAATAGGCCAGAAACAGTTGCTGACATCCAAGCAGCACGAGCGTTCCACCGTAGATACACAAGGGCGATTGGCAGCGGAAATAAGATCCGCAAGAAGGGCGCAGAGGGAAAGTAGGCGCTCACTAGCCACATCAGGCTAGCTGCGCTAGATAGAAAAGCTGTCTCAACTAACGACAGCGGACCGACGGTGGAAAAATCAGGACCGCCAGCAGAACCAGCCTCTGTACCTGCTAGAGCTGACGCTGCCTTTAAGTTAGTCTTTGAATCGGTCTTCAAGCCCGGCGGCGGCACGGGAAAAAGCTCAGCGGCATGTTGCTTGCGCTCGGTTACGCCTGATGGGGTTGAATGGGTATCGAGACTGTCGGGGACAAGGTCGTCTGAAATCCAAGGTGCATCATCATCCGACTGAGTGGGATCGACAGGGTGGGTCATGAGCGCAATCGCTATACCAAAAGATTTTCTAGGGCTTCGATATCGTTGATTTTGAGAATATCGCGATCGCGTGTAATCAGCCCTCTCTTTTCTAGCTTACTCAAAACTCGAGTAACTGTTTCTCTCGCCAGTCCACTCAATCCGCTCAGCTCTCGGTGAGGCAGGTTTGGAATCTCCATTCCTTGGCTAGTAACTTTCCCCTGACCATCCGCCAAAAACAAAAGAACATCAGCCACTCGCGACTGACTGTCCGACTCGCGCAGTCGCAGCCGCCGGTTTACCTGACGTAAGCGCTTTGCCATTAGCCGGGCCAAATATATCCCAGCCATCGGTTCGGTATGCAGCAAACTGACAAACTGCTGAGCCGGCATGATAGCGATAGTCGTAGGCACCAAAGTGATAACGTCCGTAGATCTTGGAATTTCTTCTAGCGAAGACATCTCACCAAATATTTCATCTTTGCCTAGAATATTGAGCGTAACCTCCTTGCCATCTAAATTGTAGGTACGAATCTTGACCCATCCTTCTAATACGAAGTAGACAGAGCTACCCCAATCATTTTCTAGCAGAATGACCTGATTTGCAGGGTGTCGTCGTGTAACTACTTGAGCAGCCGCCTGTTGTGCCGCCTCTGAGTTTAGCTCAGAGAAAAAAGGAGTCAGGCGGATCAGTTCGTTGGTATCGAGAGGGCGCGCTTCCATAGGCAACAAGTAGGCTAAAGAGATTACCGAGTGATCTTGATTACTGAGGCGGCGGCGATTAATTGGAGCAAACTGCGTAAAACACGCTAACCTTAGCACCCTGACTGTCGTCTGCACTACCTAGGTGTATTACTGAGCCCTCTTGGCTCAAATGCAACCGCTTTGTCAAGAGTCTACACAGAGAGTTTTTTGCTCGCAGCTATCGTTTATCAATATTTTTTGAAATGATTTTGATCGGAAATAGCAAATTTTTCCACGAATTAGCCTGATTTGATCTGTGCTTTTTCACGCTGCTGCCTTAAACTTTGTGCACTTGTTTACTCACAATTGTTTACCTAACCGGCTTACTCAACTGCTGCGTTTAATTAACTATCTACTTCACCGCTGTCATCGCAGTCGTAAGTACGGTGTTTCACGGCTGCGCTACCTATAAAGCTCAAAGTATACAATTCACGAAGTATACAATTCACGAAATAGACAATTCAACTGTAAATAGCTAAAGAACGTTCTAAATGTTAGTCTTGAGCTGATTTTGGGCAAAGAGAAGGCGACCAGACAAGCGTTTGGGCAGCCGTAGCAGGCAAACGCAACCTTAGCAACCGATCATTCGACTATTGTAGGTATCCATAGTGACTTCCCAAAAGGATCAGATTCAATCACTCATTGCGGATATTGAACAGGTGCTCAGTAGAGAGAAGCCGAGAACGCCTTGGATCAAGGCGAGTGAAACTGAGCCGCAGCGTCAAGCGCTGGTAAGGGCACAGGCCTATCTGATGTCTTTGCAGCAATCGTTTGAAGCGCCAGGTGGGTGGGGGCCGGTTGATCCCACCACGGGACAATTTGCGACTGTTCGCTCATCTGCGCCTACTGTTGGAACGACAGAGATAGAGACGGCGGACAAAGAGGCGTTGGATGCAGAGAGTGGCGCTGCTTCTGATCTGGATGCATCTGCAGAAACTGTGATGCAGGCGCTGCTGACGGAGATGAAATTTTTGAAGTCTAGCGCATTGCAGCCGCTGCGCTTGGAGATGGATAGCCTGCGAGCAGATCGCGATTTGCTCGCTCAAGATGTAAAGGAGCTATCAGAGCAGCGTAACGAGGTTCTAGAAGAGCTTAACCAAGCGCGGCTGGATCGGGCCCAGTTGGAAAGCGCTCAGGTAGTAGGGCTACAGGGTACTGACCGCATAGATATTGACCGCGTAGATATCGACGAAGCGCAGCTTAATCAGTTTTTGCAGATGCTAATGTCCCGGCTGCAAGAAAACCTGTCTACGCAGGTAACGCAGACGCTAGACCAGTTAGAGTCTGAGCATTCGCAGGCGATGGCCAAGCTGACTGCTGCTACGGAGATAGAGATACTAGAGCTGAAGCCCTCTGGTCAAATAGAAGAAATTCGTCAGATTCAGTCGCGCTCCGATCAGCTGCTTGCGAATATCGACTCGACCTTGCAGCGGATGTTCGAGACGCTGCAAACCAATATTGATAGCTACCAGATCTCGCTGAACGAAGGCATTGAAAATATGCACAGCCTAGGCCGCCAGGGTGAGGTAATTGTGCGATCGCTCGTCGATCATCTTACGCAGCAGCTCGGCCAAACCGTTCCACCCGAACCCGCGTTCTATCCGGCCCGATCTACTCCTTTAATCAATGAAGCTAGATCGAACGCAGATACTGTTTCTTCGCTAAACGAAATTCTGCCAGCCAATAGCGCTTTTGTAGACGAAAGCTGGTACTCAGCTTCATCTGTTGATGACTTAGATGCTAGTTATGTAGCAACGAACCCGTCAATCACAGATCTATCAGCTACCGACCCATCAGTCACTAACGCGTCAACTACAGATCTGTTATCAACAGAGTCATTGTCACTAGATGATATGTCGGTAGTTGACACTTCGCCTGCCGAGTCCTCTTCTATAGGTCAATTTTCTGAGAGCCAGTTTTCTGAGAATGAGGCTGACTCTTCGGCGGCGGCATATGCGTCTGAGGACTTCATTCGAGAAGATGGCACCATCGATATCGATCTACTGAAGCTCGATATCGACCGAACAGAAGAAGACTCGACTCTGACTAGAGATGACCTGATGATTGATGCGGCAGCTGCTGATGCTCAAGTGGCCGATGCTGAAACCGATTTGGATGTCGAAGCCCAGGTGAAGCCTACGGCTGATGCTGCTTTTTTGGCAGACTTAACCTTCGACGATCTAGTGATCGACTCGGAAACGATTGGTTCGGAAACAACCGGCTTGGAAATGGCTGATTCTGAAGTAGCTGATGCTGAAGTAGCTATGCCAGATTTTCTGGCTAATTCAGAGGAGCCAATAGATCCAACGAATAGCGCTTTTGAAGATAGCTCATTGGTGGGCCCGCCTGCGACTGCATCTAACTTAGAGCTTGAGGCTATCCTACCAGACTTAGAATCTAGCCCCAGCGCAACTAGCGATGTAGCCGATAGCTCTACCGAAGTAGACGTCTTTCTCGAAGGTAATTTTGCACTAGAAGAAACTGCTGAGCGACCGGAGTCAGCGGCAGTGCCTGACTTACCGGATAGCGAAGTAGACGGTGTGCTTTCGGATGATCTGATTGCCGCGCTAGAAGGTAATAGCAGGGCGGCTGAAGAAGCTGCTATGGAAGTCGATACTAATATGGACATAGCGACTTCTGATCTAGAAGAAGTTGTTGTTTCTGATGAGGATTTGTCTGCGATCGCATTTTCCTATCAGACAGACTTGCCTCTAGAGTCAGCGCTTGTTCCGGATTTGCCCGATGAGGCAGAAGAAACGCAAGTAGACGAAACGCGAGCAGAAGAAACGCAAGCAAATGAGCCGCAAGTAGATGACACCCAAGCAAACCTCTGGGAAACTAGCGAGCCAAGAATATCTCTGGGGCCAGACTCTCTAAATCGGGAGCTAAACCAAGAGCCTTTAGAACAAGAGCCTTTAGAACAAGAGCCTTTGGAAGAACAGGAGCTTCTAGAGCAAGACATCCTAGACCAAGAAAGTCTAGACCAAGGGAATATAGGACGAACATCTTTAAACCAGCGCTCTATTCCCGAACTCCCCAACGTAAGCAGTGGTTTTGCGAACCAGGGGCTGGGCTTAGCTAATACAGCGGGTGTGGCGATGACAAAGGTAGAAGGGGGTATACGGATGCCTCAGCCTCCAGAAGATGACGATGGAGATGACGATCCTACAAATGGTGAACCTGCTGATTGGTTTTTGGGAATTGATTTGGGTGCTACAGGAATCTCAGCCGTATTGATCAATCGGCGTGGCGATCAGGTTTATCCGCTCTGTTGGAATGTTAGCGGGGACCGTGAGACCAATCGCTTTCGTCTTCCGGCGGTAGCCCAGGTTGATTTGAACTCACCTACCGGGTCGCAGTTAGGCATTATCGGTCCGACTGCTCTACGGCAGAGCGCTCCACTGCTGCGCAACTTAAAGCTGATGGCGAAAGCCGGTATTCCAAATGACCAATCTAGTGAGCCGCGAATGCAGTGGGCTGACCATGTTGCGCTGCCCCTAACAACGCTGCAATCCGCCATTGTTGAGCTGATTGCAACCCTCAATTCCAACCGCACGAGCTGTCGCGCCGTCGGACTCAAAAGTACCGCGCTACGCCGAGCACTCGTGGACTTGAAAGGCGTGATTGTGGGCTATCCCACCAACTGGCCAGATACCTACAGCTTTAACATTCGCGAGGCGGTGCTTTCTGCTGGGCTCGTTTCCTCACCCGATCATATCTTCTTTGTAGAAGAGGCGATCGCAGCGCTTCTATCGGCCCTGCCTGCACCTGAATCCGCTAGCGATGTCCCCGAAAACCAGCAGCCAGGGTTATACAACTGCAACTGGTCGGGTGGTACGGTGATTATTAGTGCCGGGGCTATCTTGACTGAGACTGCTGTTGTGAATCTGCCAGCAGAGCTAGATCAACTCAGCTATCAGGACTTTTCCATGCGCGGCTATAACTATGCGGGTGACGCTATTGATCAAGATATTATCTGCCAGCTACTGCACCTAACGCCGCCTGCTACGCAAGCTAGGCCAGCGGGCTATAGCCCAAACCGAGCGGTTTTAGACGACATCGGTCGTTGGGAAACGTTAGGTCTCGATAAAGTTGCTCTGCCGCAGCCTGGAGAAGCCGATCGAGCAACGCGTTACCGACTCGGGCAGCGGCTAAACGATTCACAGCTAGGGCGTGAGGCGCTTCTGGCTGCTCGTGAGATAAAGCTGGCGCTACAAGAAGAAGAAGAAGTAGAAGTAGAGTTTGGTGACTATACGTGGATAATCACTCGCAGAGATCTAGAAGCTAGGGTACTCACTCCCTATATTCAGCGGATAAGTCGGCAGGTGAATGCGCTGCTAAGTAAGAACAATCTGGCAACTCAATCTGTGAAGCAGGTGGTCTGTACGGGTGGATCGGCCTCTTTAGGAATGATCGCCCAGTGGCTGCGCCAGAAGTTTCCAAATGCCACTATTATTCAAGACACCTATACGGGCGAATATTCCAACAGCTGTAGCCGCGTCGCCTATGGCCTTGCCAACCTATGCCACTATCCGAAGGTGCTAGACGCTAACCGACATCAGTACAATGATTATTTTCTGCTGCTAGAGCTATTGAGAATTCTGCCTGAGCAGCCGCTGCCCGCTGGCGGTATTTTGCATATGCTAGAGCAGCGTGGCATCGATACGCAGGCCTGTCAGGCACATGTGCTGGCTCTGATCGAAGGACATTTGCCACCAGGGCTAGTGCCAACTTCGGGCGATCGCCCACTCATTAGCGCCCAGTCATCGGATATCGCGACGTATAGGGCGCTATCTGAACTACCTGTATTTAGGAAGCAGGGCGGACAAATCTACATAGCAGATACTCAGCAGGGAGAGCGGCTGCGATCGCATTTAGAGGGCATACTGGAAACCAAAGCTCAGTCGCTTAGCGAACCTATGACAACGGCTCCTTTGACCTCAGCCAGCGTCTCGACTGGAGAATAGCTGTTATAGCTATCACAACAGCTATTCAGTCGCTGGGCCGAAGTACTCAGACGTGAAGCTGCCGTGTAGGCCATAAGGCACGTGGTGAGTGAGCTTGAGCTTAGCTACAGGCCCTGCGGTAATATCTTGGGCGTCGAGAATGGTAAGTTCAGTGCGATCGCCTTCAGCGTTATAAATCCACAGCAGCACCCAGCCGTCGTCTTCTGCGCCAGCCCCAGGTCTTGCAACAAACAGCGGTTCGCCGCCAAATCCGCGCGGCGCAGCACTCCAAAGCTGCTCTTCGCCCGTTTCCATATCTTTTTTGATCAGTGCCTGTATGGGTGCGTTCTCAACTGGTCCGTGCGTTGCACCCATGTATAGATACCGATAGGCTCTACCAACGCACCGTGGATCTAGCGCTGGAAACTCGCAGGGCCGCTCAATGACTTTCTTTACGTCTACCTTTTCAGTAGAAAGATCTACGGTAAAGCGCCATAGCTGACTGGCTGGCACATGGTCAAAGTCAACTGTGCTGTAGTTTTCCGAGTCATCTATGCTTGGGAAACTGTCATAGCAAACCGAATCCAAAATTAGCTGGTTGTCCTGTTCAAAGGCGTTTGCATGATGGAAGACGAAGCAGGGATCCGTGTTAAAAAAGCGAACCTCTCCTTGACCGTTACGAGGAATTAAAACAATTTTAGTTGGCTGCTTCGGATTGAATTGAATGCATTCAGCCGCGCCTTTGAGGCCCGCCACAAAGGGCAAAGGATTGAAGCTCACCGGGTTTTGAACAAAGATGCAATAGTTTGGCGTAATCGCAAAATCGTGTAGAAAGGCAAACCCCGGTACACTCTGCTTACCCTGGCGCGCTAGCTTACCATCGGGCGTAAACTCGTACAGACTAATCGTGCTTGAAAGCCCTGTCTTCACACCAAAATTGACCATACGCGGCGTACCTTCGCAATCTGGGTCGAACTTTGGATGCGCAGCAAAGGCATCGCCTTCATTTAGCAATCCGTCCAAAAGATCAATCCCTTGGGTTTCTAGCGTGTAGGGATCTAGGCGGTGTGGTTCTGCCGCTTCCCACAAAGCCAGCAGTTTGTTGCCCCAGTACACTACGTGAGTGTTGGCAATGTTCTTTAGCCGTAGATCAAAGGCATTCGCTAGCCAGCCGCCAGGTTTCTGAGTGCCAAAAACGCCTCTGTACTCAGGCTTACCGCTCTTTTGCTCAGCAACATAGCCAGCCGTCCGCACAAATTTTCCACGGTAAAACGCCTTGCCGTCTCTAATAGCAATAGAGTTGATCATCCCATCGCCGTCAAACGGGTGTTTGAGCCGGTAGCCATTGATGTCGGTTAGGCCTGGTCCGTTGCGAAACACAGTGCCTGTTAGACCATCTGGTATCTGGCCTTCTATTTCTTCTATCCAATAGGCAAACTCGCCCGGTTGAGAGTGGTAGCCTTTGATCCAGTCCTCGCGTGTGTAGTCGGCTTGAGCGTCAGAGCGGTTGAGTGTTTGCATAGCGTTCGTTTTGTAGGGAAAGAAAGGGAGAGAACTTAAAGCGTGATATCTAGTCGAACGGCGGCGTCTTTACTAACTTCGGGGGTTGCCAGTGCAAAAGCGGATTCAGTCGCAATATCGTCTGGGCGTTTTTCTAGATCTTTTTCTGCGTCTTTGTCCAAAGCGTTCTCTCTAGCTAGCTCTTCTAGTTGCTCTCCTGATAACTGCTCTCCTGATAACTGTGCTCCTAACGACTGGGCCGCAGAGGCCGTTGGTAAAAGGCCCAGCAGCGGTAGGGGCAATAGCGTCGTTAGGTTTGTAATCAGCACTAGCATCCACAGGTTAGTAAAGTCTGTTTCGGTGACACCGAGCTGATGTGTGAGCAAAGCACCTAGCTCATGAGAGAACAGGCCCGATAGATTAACCACGGACATTAGAAGCGCAAACAGCGTCGCTTCTACGCCGGGCGGACACAGCCGAGCTGAGAGTACCAGTACAGGCATAAAAGCAATCTGCCCCGCTACTGTCAGTATCAAACTGTCGCCTAGACTGAACCAATGATCGTCGATACCGAGACTACGGTTGAGATGAGTTACTAAAATTAGTGAGGTCATTCCTAGCACAGCGGAGATTACCGTCGACCAGGCAAAGATCTTGCGGAACGAAACTTCTTTGAGAAAGCGCTGAAAAATCCAGATACCGACCAAAGACGCGAAGCTAGTTACTAACCTGACGCGACCTAAAAACTCGGGCTCAAAGCCAAGCTCGTTGGTGGAAAAGAAGAAAAAAGCTGAGTCTGCGGTTGGCGTGGCCTGCCAAAGGAATAAAAAGAGAGCGGGCATCCAAATGATTCGCTGGGAGACTGCTTCTTTGAGCGATCGCACCTGATAGGTCACCGTTTCCCAGTTCGACTTTCCCAATACAGGATCTTCGGCAATTAGCCAGGCAACCCCGCAGACGACCAGCGGAAAGGCAGCGGTAATTGCAAAAATGACCTGGGCGCTGGTGCGCTCTAACAGCAGTCCACCTAGGTAGGCCGTCACTAGCCCACCAACTGCCGATGCTCCCCAAGCCAAGGACTGTAAGGTTCCAGCGACGCTTTGACCTTCCTCGCGAGCGCGCTCTACTACCAAAGAATCTACGATGACATCGGAGATGGCCGCAGAAAGAGAGGATAGAAGAATCGCCGCCGTAGCCGTAAGAGCTGTGTTGACGACAGTGGCCATAGAGAGCCATGCGATCGCGCCTAAAATCCCAGAAAGAATGAGGTAGGGCCGCCGGCGATAGCGGAAAATCGGCAGTCCGTCAGATAAAAAGCCAAAGACCGGCTTGATTGTCCAGGGTAAAGCCGCAATTCCCATCAGCGCCGATACTTCAGCCGGTGAGAGCGCGATATTGTCTTTTAGGAAAAAGCTGACCGCTAAGCGGGCCAGCCCTAAAATTCCTTGAACAAAATACACCGATAGAATTGCACTTAGTTCTAGCGTCAGCGGCTGACCTAGAAGTACTCGCTTTTCAATAAAGCCTTTTACTCGTTGAGCGAGCGAAAGCTCATGCGGTGGAGACGCTGTCATATAAAGCTGGTTTGTAACGAAGCCGTAATATCTTTTCCTATAATAGCGGTGTTCACAGCCTTGTTAAGAAAAGTATCTCGATCGGAGGAGTTGAACGAGAAGAGGCAAATTAGTGATAATTGAGTTTGTTCGTGGCCCTTTAAAGACCAGATTGAGAAGAAACCTAATGCCCCTAATCAAAGTTCAGACTTCTGTTGAGACGCCAGCTAAAACTACTGTGGAAGATCTGCTCAAGCAGCTTTCTGCTAGCTTATCGAAGCATTTGGGTAAGCCAGAAACTTACGTGATGACAGCGTTCGAGCCCGGAACGGCTATGACGTTTGGCGGCACGAGCGACCCGACATGCTACATCCAAATCAAAAGCGTTGGCACGATGGGCGCCGATCGCACGCAAACTATGAGTCAAGATTTCTGCGCCAGAGTACAAGCTGCTCTCGGCGTTCCCCCCAATCGTACCTACATCGAGTTTGCCGATAGCAAAGGTGCGATGTGGGGTTGGAACGGAACTACTTTTGGCTGATGGCACTTCTTAGCGATTTTATGTCAATAGCGGTTTTGATTACGGGTGCTCTCGATCGCAGATGTCACGGTCAATCATAGATATTACGGCGACGCGGGCGTTTCTTCTCGTTTTACACCAAAGTACTGATCTAGTACCTGCTTCACCATAGGCGCGGCAAACGAACCGCCACCGCCACCGGAATGCTCACCAAAAGCTACCACGACAATTTCAGGATTGTCGTATGGTCCATATGCACCAAACCACGTGTGATTTTCTCGAGGGGGCGCTTCTGCCGTTCCACTCTTTCCGGCAAGCGGTGGGAGCTTCGGATCATTCACTGCCCCGCCTGTCCCTGCAACTACCACCTGCCGCAGGCCTTCTTGCAATACTTTCACCGTACTAGGTGCCATACCTAGCGATGTTCTCCATTCTTTCGGATCTTCACCTTCGGTCACCACAAAATGAGGCGTGACGCGATCGCCTCCATTGGCAACCACTGCAAACATCACAGCAATTTGCAACGGCGTTGCTAGCACATTGCCCTGCCCAATCGAGGCATTAATCGTATCGCCTAGATACCAAGGCTCACCTAATTCTCTCTCTTTCCACGCTTCGTCCGGCACTAGCCCTTCCGATTCTTCGAACCCTAACTCAATGCCCGTCTTTTGACCTAACCCATAGTTTCGCATCCAGGTTTGCAACGTCTTCTCACCAACGCTGCGCCCGACCTGGTAAAAAAATGTATCACTACTCCAGGCCAGTGCGCCTCGAAAGCCCAGAGGTCCGAATCCTGCGTTATTCCAGTCCCAGAACTGAATACCGCCGAAATTCAAAGAAGCGTAAGTTGGCAACACAGCTTCTGGCGAAAATTTGCCCGACTCTATGCCCGCAGTAGCCGTAATCACCTTAAACGTACTCGCAGGCGCATAGGCTTGCATTGCTCTATTTACCAGCGGATAGCCATTTTTAGTAATTTGCTCCCACTGGGCCTGCGTAATTCGAGTCGAAAACATGTTCGGATCGAATGTGGGCCGACTAACCATTGCCCGCACTGCCCCGTCGCGCGGATCAATCGCAACAATAGCGCCTAGGTGATTGCCCAAAGCGGCTTCTGCTGCCTTTTGCAGCTCCAAATCCAGTGTTATTCGAACATCTTGACCAGAAATAGACGGCTTTTCACCAATTACACTCAGTACGTTACCGCTGCTATCTACCTCTACCTGCTGACCGCCCCATTGACCGCGTAAAGTTTCCTCTAGAGCCATTTCTAGGCCCATTTTGCCAATGACATCTCCTAGCCGATAGTCCTGCTCTTCTAGACTGGCTAGTTCTTCGTCATTCAGCTCACCGGTATAGCCCAAAACGTGCGCAGCTAAGTCGCCCCGTGGATAGTTGCGAACGGCCTCAGCTTCTACGCGTACACCCGGCAGTTCAGCCGCATATTCAGCTAGAGCGGTCGTCTGCGCAGAACTTACCCCGCGTGAGATGGGAACTGATTTGTTCAGGTTGTAGCGTCCCTGTTCTAAGCGATCGCTAATCTCTTCTGCGGGTACGTCTAGTATCTGCGCCAAACGCTCAACTACCTGTGCTTTTTCAGACTCTTCTTTCGGCAAGGCAATCGGCCAAATAGAAACCGAATGAGACAGCCTAGATCCGACTAAAACCTTACCGTTGCGGTCTATAATCGTGCCTCTAGCGGGTCGCCTAGGCAGTAGCAGAATTCGATTCTCTTCTGCGAGCTCGCGGTTGCGATCGCCCTGTACCAACTGCAGATACGCTAGACGGCTGCCAATACCTCCTAGCATCACCAGGCTTAGAAGCAGCATGATAAAAACAGATTGATATTGACGACCAACAGTGCGGCCACCTTTTTTTTCGCTGAAGCTAGACGAGCGCTGAGAAAAAGCCATTGCAGTTAGAGCCTGTACGCTGGATACAAGTCTAGCGCTGTTAGCGACGCATGCAGCCGTAGTATGAACTGCAAGCTCTAGCTAAATTGAACTAATCTTGAGCTGTCTTAGCAAGCAATAGTTGCTTTAATAGTCGCATTTGTATCTGTTCTAGTTATCTAAAACGCTAGGCCTGGGTGGTTCTGGGGCCGGGGCCGGCGCGGGAGCCGGCGGTGGTGCGGCAGGTGCAGGTGGTGGCGGTGGCGGCGCAGGTGGTGTGGGCGCTATGGGTGCAGGTGGCAGTGGTGCTGCCGGCGCGGGGGCCGGCGCGGGGGCCGGCGTAGACTCGCGTACTGGCTCCGGTGACGGCGAATCGTCTCTATACGAGTCATCTCTATATATGGGGCTAGGCTCGTTTTCTCCACTCCACTCCGGAGCGCGCTCTTCTTGCCTATCGTAGCGATCGCTACGGCTATAGTCTGATTCAGGCTCGCGATCAACGCGCCGCCGCGGTTCATCGGCGGATTCTTGACGCGCTCTTGGTTGCTCGGAGACTACCCTTCTAGGACGCACTGGCTTTGCCTGCAAAGATCCCTCGCGTCCGCCTAGTCTAGGCAGCTCTGGGAATTCTTCAACCGGCATATCGTCGACAAACTGGTCCATAAACTTGTACCAGGCCAAGGCCGCTGTGCGGCTAGCCCCTCCTGTTGGACTGCTGTCGTCATTACCCATCCATACGCCTGTTACTAGCTGCGGCGTGTAGCCAATGAACCAAAGGTCTCTGTTCTTTTCAGAAGTGCCAGTTTTTCCTGCAACGGGTCGACCCGGAATAGCCGCATTGCCGCCTGTACCGCCGTTGACAACACTCTGTAGCATCCAGGTCATGATAGCTGCTGTATCTTTGTCTATGGCCTGCTTCGGCTTCTCGTCAAATTCGTAGATTACATCGCCTTGACTGTTGGTGATCCGGGTGATGCCATGAGGGTCAACGTGGCGGCCTTCGGCGGCAAAAGTGCCGTAGGCGCTAGTTAGCTCTAATAGGTTCACTTCGGAAGATCCTAGCGCTAGCGAATAAGCAGGAATAAGATCCGACAGAATTCCAGCGCGATGCGCTAGTGCAATTACGGGATCAAAGCCCACGTCCACAAGTAGCTTCACGGCCACAATATTAATAGAACTAGTGAGCGCTCGTCGCAATTCGACGTTACCGCTATAGCTGTTGCCGTAGTTTTTCGGCTCGTAGCCATCGACTACATAGCGGGCATCATCGTAGGCTTTGTAAGGTGACATGCCAGTTGCGATCGCTGTTGCATACACGAACGCTTTGAATGTCGATCCGGGCTGTCTTTGCGCCTGCGTAACCCGATTAAACTGACTGCCATCAAAGTCAGTGCCCCCAACCATCGCTCTAATTTCGCCGGTCTTCGGGTCGATTGCAACCAGCGACGCCTGCTCAAAGCGCTGCCACTGACCATACTCTTCAATAATCTCGGCAACGGTCTGTTCAGCCGCCGTTTGCCACGCGGTGTTTAAAGACGTTTCAACAACGAGCCCGCCCGCATCTATCTCTTCTGGCGACAAAATTTGCTCTAGCTGCTTTTTAATATAGATGGTGAAGTAAGGAAACTGACTATATAGATACTTAGGCTCTTGTGTCTCTAGTGAAAAGTCAGCTTGATAGGCCTCATTTGCCTGAGACGCGGTGATTACGCCGTTAGCTTCCATCCGACTAATTACTTTGTCCCTCTGCGCTCTGGCAGCTACCGGATCGACCGAATATGCACCCGGTGCTGGTGCCATGCCTGCAATCAGCGCTACTTCCGCTACGGTTAGCTCATCAACCGTTTTTCCAAAATAGATCCAAGCAGCATCGGCTACACCGTACGCCCCTGCCCCCAGATACACCAAATTGAGATAGCGTTCTAAAACCTTGTCTTTTCCCAGCTCTTCTTCTAGCCGCTGAGCCAAGATCGCCTCTTTAAACTTGCGCTGAAAGCTCTGGTCCTGATTGAGAAAGGTGATTCTTGCTAACTGCTGCGTGATTGTGCTGGCTCCTTCTACCACACCGCCGCTCGTAATATTGGCTAAAGCTGCTCGTGCAATCGAGCGGTAGTCTACGCCGTTATGCTCTCGAAATCGACGATCTTCTGCGGAGATAAAGGCTTCTATGACGACCTGAGGAATCTCGTCGTAGCTCAAACGCTCTTGAGCAGTTGGTCCTACTTTTTGGAGTACCTTGCCTTCCGAATCTTTAAGCGTAATCGTGCCGCTGCGCTCATAGGTCAGTGCCTGCCTAACGTCAGGGACATCTTCTTGTAGATTGCTCCACAGCAAATACAGCCGCGCGCTAGGGCCCGCTATCCCAGCGCCTATTAGTAGCAGCAGCCAAAAGCGAACGCGCTTATAAGTTGGTTTTCGACGCGGTGAAAAGCGAGCTGGCTTAGCTACAGGTCCATCGGCAGTGATCGCACTAGCTGTAGGCAAGCTAGTTCCTGACGCGGCGTCCGACGTTGGCTTTTGCGATCGCCTAGGCGCCTGCCCTCTGGTGCGAATACTTTGCTTGTGACGTTTCTGGATCTCAGCAGACTGTTCGCTAGCCGAACTGCCAGCCGAATTGCCAGCCGAACTGCCAGCCGAATTGCCAGCCGAAAGTCTTTCAGACCAGTGTTTTAGCTGTGAAAAGAGGTTGGCCACGTTGATGATTCTCCAGGCGGCCTCACCGCCAGTAACAGATTTCAGCGCTTGTCGATGCCTGTAAACTTGAGCAGCTAAATGCTACCACGCTTGGCAAATCAGCTCACCAAGTCGCTATGGCCCAAAGCAACGGCCATCACTAGCATCCCTAACACCAAAAATGGCTGAGCGCTGGCTTGATACTTCACGTCGTTTTCTAGCGGATTACGCAAGAAGTACATATCTTGAAAGGTAATCTGCGGAATGATGAGCAAAATCAGCAGAACCGCGTAGAAATTTTTGTGAATAGCGATCAGATAGGCGGCCATGCCCCCCTGAAATATATCGATCATCAATACACAGATCCAGGCAGCAGTTTGCACTCCAAACATAACAGGCAGTGACTTTAGACCTAGCTGACGATCGCCTTCTACCGCCTTAAAGTCATTAACTACCGCAATTCCTAGTCCGGCCATGCTGTAGATCAGCGTCAGCACAATAATAGTGGGATTGAGTTCGCCAAATAGCGCGTGACCTGCCCACCAGGGCAAAGCAATGTAGCTAGCACCCAAAGCATAGTTGCCTAACCAACCATTTTGCTTTAGCTTCAGCGGCGGCGCCGAGTAGATATAGGAGACAAAAGATCCACCGACTGCCAGCGCAAATATTGTCGGAAACTCATGCCTTGCCCATACATCTAGCCCGTAGGCAACAGCTAAGCCTCCTAGAAGCAGCACCCAGATTTGTACCTGAACTTGCCCTAGCGAAATTGCTCCAGAGGGAATCGGACGGTTGGGCTCGTTGATCGCATCTAGATCGCGGTCGTAGTAGTCGTTAATAGTTTGGGTATAGCCAGTTAACAGCGGCCCAGACATGAGCATACAGGCTGCTGAGATAAGTACGGTCTCGATGCTCCAGGTGAATTTCCCAGAGGAGGCTGCGCCACAGACGACGCCCCAGATCAGAGGTATCCAGGTAATTGCCTTCATTAGCTGAAGCCGAATTTTCCAGATAGACGTTTCACCTGCCTCTGCACCTTTCATGCCGAGCATCTGACGGGCTTTACTGCTGCTGGCCTTTGCGGGCTCTTTAGCGCCTGGCTCATCAGCGCCCGATAGCTCTACTGGTGACGAATCTGCTGGGGGCATCTGTGATTGCGTATTTTCAGACATTACCTACTAACCAAACGAAATAATCAAGTAGCCTGACTGAAACTTGGCTCCGGTCACTGTGCGACCGTTGAGCGCGGCAGGTAAAGACACATTATGGCGCTGATCGCCCGCTTCGACAGTGACTTCTGGTCCATACTGAGTGAGTTTTACTTGTGTCTTGTCGAATCCAGGTAGAAACAGCTTGACGCTGCTAGCTGCTACATCGACGCTCATAGGACTAGGAACGGTAACGGGCTGATCCAGTTCTGGTAGCGCATCAACTAGCGGTTGCCAGCGATCGCTTGAATTGCAGTGAGGTAATTCCGTCACAGGAATCGGCTCAAAAGCCGTCGCCGCTGAGCTGATATCCACTGCGGTGTCTACGCCTGTGCCTACACCGGCGTTCACAAAGGCGCCCGCAACGGTTAAGCTGATTTGCTGAGCGGCGCTCCAAAGATAGCGGCCAGTCGCGATCGCAATATCATCATCACTAGTCACCACGTAAGCGCGTAGCTGCATAGGGTCACGCACCAGTGCTTTCCCTTTAGCTACCATTCCTTCCACGGTTTGCGTCTCTGGCTGGCTCCAAATATCACCACTCGAAAAGCTACTGCTAAAAACTGCACCTGTCACAGGCGCAATAAATGGCGAAATAGACCGGTAAAACTGAGAGGCTTGAAAGACCTGCTTAAAACGACGAAAGTACCAGTCTATTCCCCCAATGGCTCCCCACATGCGCAGGCCCATCTGATTACCAGGGCCATCGTGCACAATCACGTCGTACTGATTGCTTTCGGTATACTCGCGGATGACATTGAGTGCTAGGAAGCTGTCCATTCCCGGAATGATACTCAGCTCTTGACCAAACACCGCCTTGAAAAAGGGATCGCGTAGGTACTGCGCTTCAAACTTTTTGAGCTTTTCCCAATTCTCTTCCAAGAGTGCCGTTGCCTGGAGCTGCACCACCTGAAAGCCGCCCGTTAGGCCCGCTTGAGCGCCAACCTTTGTTGGGCTAATACCAATGTCTGTTCCTAGCAGCAGTGACAGCGCCGGGCCTGCCTCTTGGGACACAAGTAGAACTCGCTTGCCTTGATTAGTCAGTTTTTGGGCAGCCGCGATCGCAACAGTAGAGCGACCCGTACCCCCCTTACCTAAAAATGTGAGAATCAGCGTCATCTAGTTACAGGTTGCTCAGGTTTTTTCAATTAAACTCTGGACTTACTCTACCGGGCGCAGCTCGTCTTCAAAAAACCAAGTGGTGAAATTGTCTGCTTCAAAGCTTACTAAAGCTCCGATATTTTGCCCGTCGAGTACTTTGAGGTCTTTGATGATAGCGGTTTTACCGAGGCGACTAGCTAAATCTTTCGCTACGCGATCGCGCATCCGTCGAACCTGAACCCGCTGTCCAATTTCTAAGTCCATGTCTAATAAACTGTATCCTTACGTAACTGCGTCAGACCAATACCCAGTCTATCAGCGACTCGGGTTCCTCTGGAGAGTTTTATTTAGAGAGTGATTGCTCATGCTTGCCAAACGAATTTTGCCTTGTCTAGATGTCAAAGCTGGCCGCGTGGTCAAAGGCGTTAATTTCGTCGATCTCAAAGACGCAGGCGATCCGGTAGAGCTTGCCAAAATCTACAATGAGGCGGGCGCTGACGAACTCGTTTTTCTAGATATCACAGCTACCCACGAAGACCGCGGCGTAATTTATGACGTAATCTATCGCACTGCTGAGCAGGTCTTTATTCCACTAACGGTAGGTGGTGGGATTAGCTCTTTGGAAACGATTAAAAAGCTCCTCAGAGCGGGCGCGGATAAAGTGAGCATCAATTCAGCCGCTGTACGAGATCCTGAGTTAATCGATAGAGCTAGCGATCGCTTTGGTAATCAGTGCATCGTGGTGGCAATCGACGCCCGCCGCAGGCCAGCTACTGAATCTAATAGCTCTAATCCGGGTTGGGATGTATTTGTTCGCGGCGGGCGAGAAAACACCGGACTTGACGCAGTTGACTGGGCCCGCGATGTGGTTAATCGAGGCGCCGGCGAGCTGTTGATTACTAGCATGGACGCAGATGGTACGCAGGCCGGCTACGACCTAAGTCTCACAGAAGCGATCGCTAGCCGAGTAGATGTTCCTGTTATTGCTTCTGGCGGAGCTGGGACTTGCGAACACATCTATCAGGCTCTAACAGCAGGCAAAGCAGAAGCTGCTCTACTAGCTTCACTCCTGCACTATGGACAGCTGAGCGTGCACGAAATAAAAGCGTACTTGTCGGCACAGGATTTGGTTGTTCGTCAATAGCAGCTTCGTTGATAGCAGCTTTTATGAGTAGTCGCTGGCTTCTCAGTTTTCTGGCAGAAAGCTGAGAAAAGGATTTGCAGCCGCTGCTAGCAAATTGTTGATAAAACCTTACGAAATTGGCTTTATTCTGAAACGTCTATTACTGTTAAGCCATAACTTAACAATTCCAGCTCTCAGCATAAACTCAATGGTTTAAGACAGCTCAGCTGTCTAGACGTGGCAACATTAGCCTTTAGCTAACGCCTGCTTCTATATCTGAACTGTCAAAAGTCACACAGTATGTATGGAGTAAACAAGCGCGTAAAGATATGTTAAGATACATAAAGGTTTCCCGTTAGGTGTGAGCCTCAACACTGACGAAAGTCTGATTGAGTGTTGCTCACTTCCAACTGAGGGCTGGTTCCTTACGGCAACACTAAGCTATGAGTGCTCTCTCACCAGAGATAAGGCCAAAAGCGAGGCTGCTGAGAGAAGCAAAAAGTTACAGCGTTGCTGGTCCACGTAATATTGCCAGGTTCCAAACCTCTAGAATGATAGTACTGACTCTGACAATTGTTACCGGTTTAGTCTTTTGGGCTCTGCGCCTGATGGACCGGGCAGTAGAAAACCAAGAGTTTTCGCTAATGCTAGCAGGTTTCCTGGTAGCTTCTTCAGCGGCAGCTATTATTGGCGTTTATTTCCTAATGAGCGACTATCTAACATTTATCAACCATGCCGGAACCGCTTTTGATGGGTACGACACTTCCCTCATGAGCAGCGACCTACCGGTTTGGCTAGAGCAGGTAAATTAGATTCTAGCCGCCTCCTGATCACCTATCGCCCTTACCCAACAGCTACTCTAGCTCCCTTGTCAGCGCGTCCCAAGTAGAAGGACCGACAACAGCGTCTACTTCAAGCTGTTGATCGACTTGAAATTGTTTGACGGCGGCTTGGGTCAGCTCACCATACTCACCATCAATCGGACCACTGTAGTAGCCTAGCTGGGTCAGCTCTCGCTGAAGCTGAGCGACAGCACTCCCCTCTACATTTGGTCTAAGAGTCGGTGGGCCAGAAAGCACGTCCGCTGCGGGCGACTCTGTCTCGACGGTGAACTCAACAGGTTCTTCAGCCGTGGATTCAGCAGTGGGTTCAACGGTAGGCGATACATCAGCAGGTGGAGTAGCTATATCGGGTTGAGAATTACCGATTGCAACGTCTTCGGGAGAAGGCAACAGCTTGCGCCAGGTAGCGGCCCCAGCGATGCCGTCGGCGGCTAATCCAGTTGCTATTTGGAAACGAGTGACAGCAGCCTGAGTAGATTCGCTATAGGTGCCGTCGACCGCACCCTGGTAAAACCCAAGTAGTTTTAAGGTGGCCTGTAGCTGGCTGACGGTCTCACTAGTACTTCCTATCGCTAAGACTGGGTAAGTTACGGTAGGGCTAGCTTGAGCAACTTGAATTGGGACTAGCTCCGTTTCGGCGAAAGGCTGCGCGATCGCACTAGGTGATAGGCTTAGCCCATCGTGCGTAGCCGCAAGTGCAGCCGCTATCGTTGTAACTATTAGCCACTTTTGGTTGCCCAACCAGTGGTTGCTAGTGTGGTCGTACTTGGTGTGGTCGTATCTGATGGATTTACCTTTAAACAGCTTCATAGTGGGTTTTCTCATAGCTTACGCATTACATCTGTAGTCAGCTCATAAGTCAGCTCACAGCGCTGCGATTCAATTAGACGCGCGGGTTTGTATATAGTTCGACCCAATCGGTAAAGCTATATCAATATACAGAATTCGAATGTTAGTGCAAAGTTAGGTACAAAGTTATCTGAAGAGGAACATGTTCCCTGCTGTCACGGCAAAGACTGCTCGATTGGCTGATATAGACGCCGTGAGCGCGGTGGTAAAACCATCTGTCGTGCTGCGCGATCGCTTTCAAGGCGCTCTATGTGGACTAGTGCTAGTGCCCATGGCTGCCTCACTACACCGTGACAATAGAATCCGACAATGTACGGCGCAGATGACAGATGAAATTGCGCAATACTTTCAACAGTGGTTTTCTTACCCTCATCTTTCCCAGCCGATTGACTACCATGCTGGTGTCTGGCTAGCTAGTATTCCAATATTGCTCCGCTATCATAATCAGCCACCCCATATTAGACATCAATACATCTCGAGTAGGCTCGCTGCGAACGCTGTTATCACAGCGCAACAATGGGTTTTAAGCGATGTGTTAGCACGAGCGCTCCAGGGGAAACTGGGATGGCAGGGATGGAACCGCTGGATCGACATTGAACATTCCGTGAAGTCTCCAAAAGATCAGCGTCTAGATGTGCATGTCCATCATTATCAAGGGATGTGGAATGCAATATTAGAGAACACAGAGGGTGCTCCTATCTTTCAAGCTGCGCTGACGCCAGCAGAGTGGCTTTGCCATCAAGACGCCATAGCGGGTATATCAAGTGCGGTCGAGTGTGGCTCACAGACGAGTGCTTCACTCGATAGCCCCTTTAATGGCTCTTTGACCTATGCACTTGGGCTCTCTCAGGTCTTTCAGTCAGCCATAGCGCAAGATGATTTAGTGCAAGATGGTCTAGTGCAAGATGGTTTGGCAGGTCGGCGATCGCTCTTGCTCGTTGGGCTAGTTTTAGGTGCAGTATATGGAAGAAGCAGCTTACCTGTGCTTTGGCAGCAAGCCGCAAGCCTCTCGAGAAGAAGTTCGCTCGGAAACAGAGAGTTGATGAGCGGAGACCAGAGAAAGAATTGCCCGAAAGATTATGCGCCAAATCTAGAAGAAGCATTAGCATTAGCAAATAAGATCTTGTCACAGTGGTCAGGCTGCATCACATAGCCGTCTTTTTTCCGCCCTATTGTTTGTCTACTCCCTATTATTTGCCCACTACAATTTTTGCCTACTATAATTATTGACAATGACGTATTTTTCGATCCGATTCTACTTACCATATGACGCCGTTTGTAGCCCTGCTACAGCGGTTAGTTAGGCAAGCTATTCGGTAAGACTATGAGTCTCCGTCACGTTGCCAGTCGGATTTACCTGCTTTGGTCGCATCTTTGCTTGCGACTAAAGCATCCTAGGCGCTATAAGCGTTATTTACAGCAAAGCGATAGAGAGCACGCAGATCGACCAGAGCGGCCACCTTCGCCTCTCTACGTCCCCTGGTTAGATAGTATCCGTCGCTTCCTTTTGCTAGGCGATGTCGCACAGGTTTCGCCGAAGAAAAACACATCCAAGCAAACCAAGCGCTCGGCTCGTGATCGCAATGCTGACGGACGGGTCCGCTTTTCTCTACCTGCTATCTCTCGTCGAACCTGGCTAGCGATGCTGCTAGCCGTTCTATTGCTAGCGACCTGTTTTGGTCAGCGCTTCTATCGTCAGCCAGGACTAGATGTTCGCTCAGTATCACCAAAGAGCTTTTATGCGCCGGCTAGTGCCGTTATCGAAGATGCGAAGGCGACTGAAAGCAGACGCACTGACGTTCGTAATGGCTCGGCGCAGGTACTAAGAATTGACTTAGAGCAGACAGCAGAAGCTGAGCAGTCTTTGAAGACGCTGCTACGTCAGGGCCGTGAACTGCGATCGCAAGCAGGCCGCCCTAATTTTCTAAACCTAGAGACTCTATCGCAACCTACTCAGGACTATCTGTTTCAGGCCAGTGAAAGCCAATGGTCCGAAATCTGGTACCTAGCTAGAACGTCGGCCCTTTCCTCTGAGCAAGTAGCCGAGATTAGAAACGATGGTGCTCCAGCCGACAGCGTAGCCTCAGAAGGCAGTCCGGCTGTAGAAATACCGGTTGCTCAAGAAATTATTGATCAGGTGCGATCGCTGACTTCCGACGAACTAGCTGCTCTACAAGAGCTAGTAACCTACCGGGAGTTGTCAGAGTTCGAAGGTTTGGTATTACTGCAAAACCGTGTGGACACTCGTAGAAAGCAATATATCGAGGCTAAAGATAAGTTTATTGCTGCTGCTAGCAGTAAGGATCAGCCACTATACAACTATCGTCTTTTCGATCTTTCTGAAGAAGAATGGGAAGATTTAGAAAGCGGCGCCGAACGAATACTTAAAGAGATGATGCTACAGGGCGTCAATCCGGGTGTCCCAGAAGATTCGCTGCGTCGAGCGATTGAAGCGAGAGTAGCCGTTGAGCCAAGTTCAGCGGTTCGACAGCTCACAGCTAATGTGATAGCAGCTGCTATTACTCCCAACCTGGTAGTTGACGAGGCGCGCACCCGGCAGCAGGCAGAACAGGCTGTTCGTGAAATTAATCCGGTCACTGTCAAGGCTGAGAAGGGCGACTTGATTGTGGCGGCTGGTGAAACGATCACCACTGCTGACTTTGCCTTGCTAGACCACTTTGAGCTAACCGAGCGCCACTTTAACTGGGTAGGTCTAGGTGGATTTACGCTGCTGATGGGAATGGCGGTGGCTTTTTACCTATGGGTTAGCTACCAGCAGAAGAACTCGCTCCATCAGCGCGACCATGCACTGGTGCTTTTGCTGTGTTTGGTAGTTTCTACGTTGGCAGCGCTGCAGGTGCCCACGATTGGACTACCCGCCGTTGGTCTGCTAGTAGGAAGCTTCTATGGTTCGGTGAGAGGCATAGCGGTTATTGGCCTACTGGTTTTGGTGCTGCCTACGGGTACGGCTGTGAGCCCAATTCCCTTGGTGGCAGGCGGTGCGGCGGCTATGCTGGGCGCTTGGATTGCGCCTCAGCTGCGATCGCGAGAAGAATTTGCCTTGCTTGGTGGGTTTGTCGGTTTAGCACAGGCGGGCGTTCACCTTATTTTGACGCTAATGCACTTCACGGTAGCTGCGCCGCTGTGGAAAGCTGTTTTTGTCGGTTCGGCTATGCATGGGCTTTACGGCATTGCGTGGAGCGTAGTTGCCCTTGGTCTCAGCCCGTATTTAGAGCACTTCTTTGATGTAGTCACGCCTATTCGCCTAGCAGAACTGGCCAATCCCAACCGTCCGCTGCTAAAGCGACTGGCAGCAGAAACGCCTGGTACGTTTCAACACACCATGTTTGTGGCTAACCTAGCAGAAGCCGCCGCTAGAGAGCTAGGCCACAACGTAGAGCTAGTGCGAGCAGGCACCTTATATCACGACATCGGCAAAATGCACTCACCGCAAGGCTTTATCGAAAATCAGATGGGCGGACCCAACCTGCACGATGCGCTAGCTGACCCTTGGAAAAGTGCCACCATCATCAAAAAGCATGTTACCCAAGGCCTGGTGATGGCAAGACAGTATCGGCTACCGCTGGCGGTGCAGGCTTTTATTCCTGAGCACCAAGGCGATATGAAAATCAGCTATTTCTACCAGCAGGCCAAAGATATGCAGGAAAAAGAACCTTCTTTGGTGGTGAATCCGGCAGACTTTAGCTACGACGGTCCGATTCCACAGAGCCCTGAAACTGGTATTACGATGCTGGCAGACTCTTGTGAGGCAGCGCTGCGATCGCTCAAGCCGGATGCTTCTATGGATGAAGCTTATGCCTTAGTCAACAGGATTTTGCGTGCCCGCTGGCGTAGCCGGCAGCTAATCGACAGCGGACTTACCCGAGAAAATATGGATGTGATTGCGGGTGTCTTTATTCACGTGTGGCAACAGCACAACCACAAGCGTATTGCCTATCCTAAGCAGGTGCTCTTAGCAGAGTAGTAAAGGGCTTTCTTTCAAGCAGCCTCTGGATATGCCGTAAACAGTCTGAAAAGTAATTTGCATTCTGTCCTGCTAGGGTTCGGCTTGCCAAATTTCGGTCTGCGGCACAGCAGGCAAACTTAGCACTTCCAC
Source organism: uncultured cyanobacterium (assembly GCA_963702855.1). GTDB lineage: Bacteria > Cyanobacteriota > Cyanobacteriia > Phormidesmidales > Phormidesmidaceae > Phormidesmis. Next base: position 1,659,890 of record OY969765.1, on the reverse strand, counting down.
AGTGGTTCTTTTGTACTATAATTGCCGCACGTTCCTTACCTAGCTGTGGCGTATGAATATGAATAACAGCTATGGCGTCCATAGCGCTGAATATTGATGCCGAATATCGGCGATAGGGTTCGGCTCTAGAGTCTGACGCTAAAGCTAGTTGGTAGATAGCTTGCTAACCCCCCAGGACATATGCCTGAAAATATGTGCCTGAAAGTGTGGAAGCGAACAAAATATATCTGTGGAGGCATGTATTCTTCTGCCAGAGAGTACTTAAATATAAGTTACATATTTTTCTATGATTTTTAATAATTTTACATACTGCTTGCGACCAAGAGCAGAGAAACAAAAACGCACATTTCCCGCATAGGATTTCTTGAGCCGCTGACATCGCCTGCTTGTAGCGTCTATTGCATACCACCTAAGAAAGAAATTCTAGATGAATCGCTAAGATAGCCTGAAAGATAGATGTCTCATAAACGTTACATTTTGTTACTGTATAGGTAGCTTCTTAGATAGCAAGAATTTAGGCAGTGAGCGTTCACTTCTTTGGTTTGTGCCTTTCTTGGCTACCGGGACCGCGTGCTGCTTCTTAGGATACTGCCTTCTAAATACTGCAGGTCTAGCGATTAGCCCCATGATTGATGGGTATATTTGTCACCTTCTAGGTCGTAGCCCAAATCTAATTTTTTTACTGTTGCCGTACTCTTTTTGATATGAAAGCTGCCGCCCCCTCTAGTGATCTAGTCCGTACTTACTTAAAGGAGATTGGCCGTGTGCCATTGCTTACTCATGAAGAAGAAATTATTTTAGGTAAGCAAGTAAAGCAGATGATGGCTTTGTTCGCAGTGCAAACAGATTTGGCTGAAGCGCTAGATCGTGAGCCGACTCAGGCTGAATGGGCTGAAGCCGCCAAGTTTTCTGAGCAGGAATTAACAAGCGTACTAGCTGCTGGTGAGCGAGCCAAGCGAAAAATGGTCGAAGCGAATCTACGCTTAGTGGTTTCGGTTGCTAAAAAGTACATTAAGCGAAACGTGGACCTGCTAGACCTGATTCAAGAAGGCACGATTGGCATGCAGCGCGGGGTGGAAAAGTTTGACCCGGCCAAAGGGTATCGGTTCAGTACGTACGCTTATTGGTGGATTCGACAGGCAATTACGAGAGCGATCGCAGAAAAAAGCCGCACCATCCGTCTTCCCATTCATATCACCGAAAAGCTCAACAAAATCAAAAAGACTCAGCGACAGTTCTCTCAGCAAAATGGTCGTATTCCAACTGTTGCTGAGATTGCACAAGACACTGGCTTGAGCTCCAAGCAGGTGCGAGATTACTTAGATAAGTCCCGTCAACCACTCTCTTTAGACCTGCGTGTCGGTGATAACAAAGACACTCAGCTAAGTGATTTGTTAGAAGACGACGGCCCTTCGCCCGATGATTACGCTACTGAGTCTTCACTCAAAAGCGATCTGCGCCGCATCATGTCTGAACTCACCCCGCAGCAACAGCGCGTTATATCTTTGCGCTTTGGTCTAGAGGATGGAAAAAACATGACACTCGCCAAAATTGGAGCTGTATTGGACATCAGCCGCGAGCGCGTTCGTCAAATCGAGCGAGAGGCGCTAACAAAACTGAGAAAGCGTCAAAGCGACATGCGAGAGTATCTAGCGGGCTAGAGGCGTTTTCAGCGCACCTATTCTTAGTGTGTCTATTTAGGGCACTTACTCTTTAGCATACCTATAGCCTGCCGATACCTTTTGGCTAGATCTACCCTTCGCCAGACATGCCGGTCGATAGCCAGATTTGGGTGTTCACAGGTGCTTTCACCTGAGCCAACATCTCCTTGAGCGATTCTCCTTCTAATACATCTTCAGTAAGCAATTTTTGCGCCATTGACTTTAGCAAGTCAAAATTCATCTTCAAGATAGAAACTGCCGCGGTGTGAGCCTGCGTTATCGATTGCGTTACGAGCCGATCAATCTCGGCGGCAACTTCACCACCAATCGCTCGCCGGGTACGGCCACTGTCTAGGAACTGAGACTGTGCTTTTTCGAATGCAATCGGCCCAAGTCCTGGTGCCATCCCATACTGGGTAACTGCTCGCTCTGCTAAATCTGTTGCTTTTTGAATGTCATCGCTAGCGCCAGTAGAGACTTTTCCGAAGATAACCTCTTCAGCAGATCGCCCGCCTAGAAGTGTTGCTAGCTGACCACGCAGCTCATCTTCCATCATCAAAAACCGATCTTCTTCAGGCGTTTGCATGGTGTAGCCTAAAGCGCCCTGTCCGCGAGGGACAATGGAAATTTTGGAGACTTTGCTGCCACCAGATACTGCGGTGCTAATAGCTGCGCCGACAATAGCGTGGCCAACTTCGTGATAAGCAACAGTTTTACGTTCATTAGGAGAGAGAATACGCGATCGCTTCTCTAACCCAGCCACTACCCGCTCGATCGCTTCTTTGAGATCTGTCATCAGCACTGCTTCACGGTCATTTCTAGCCGCTAGCAAGGCAGATTCGTTGACTAGGTTGGCTAGATCAGCACCAGCGAATCCTGATGTTTGGCTAGCGATCACCTCTAGATCTACATCTTTAGCCATCGTTACCGCTTTAGAGTGCACCCGCAAGATTTGTAGCCGTCCGCTCTTATCGGGCCGATCTACTAGCACCTGTCGGTCAAATCGCCCCGGTCGCTTCAGCGCTGGGTCTAAGATTTCTGGCCGGTTGGTTGCTGCAATCAGAATCACACCAGCGTTGCCATCAAAGCCGTCCATTTCTGTTAGCAGTTGGTTGAGCGTTTGCTCTCGCTCATCGTTGCCACCGTTAGCCACACCTCCTCCACGAGACTTGCCAATCGCATCAAGCTCATCGATAAAGACAATACAGGGCGCCTGCTTTTTGGCTTTCTTGAACAAATCACGCACCCGAGAGGCACCTACCCCTACGTACATTTCTACAAATTCAGAGGCCGCTACATTCAAGAAAGGTACGCCCGCCTCACCAGCAACTGCCTTAGCCAATAGCGTTTTGCCTGTTCCTGGTGGACCTACTAGCAAAACACCCTTAGGCATCTTTGCCCCAATTCGGCGATACTTGTCCCCATCTTTCAGGAAATCAACAACCTCTTTTAGCTCTTGCTTTGCTTCGTCTACACCCGCTACGTCGGCGAAAGTTACTATTGATTTGTCTTGAGCTTTAGCACGATGACTCGCCGGATCGTAAGTGCGAGCCTTACTTTTGCCTGTCCCCATCACATCAGCAACGCCACCGGGTCCTCCTGTCTTGGCTAACCAGGCAGCACCAGCTAGTGCTCCAGCCGATAGCAGCAGCCCAACCAGTCCAGCCGCTGCAGAGTTGCTAGCAAGGTCAGTAAAGGCAACGCCGTTCTTACGCAGCAGCATCGCTACTTCTGCTGACGAGTCAGTAGGCTGTGTGTAATAGCGCTGCGCTCCAAAAGCAGGCTTCAGCTGGTATTCAACTCTGCTGGGTTTAATCGTTGCTCTCTGCACTTGACCAGACGTTACCTGCTGGGTAAAAGTGCTGTATGTGGATTGGGCGGGCGTCGTTGTCGTCATGATTGTTGTGTGCCTTGCAATAGGTCCACTGTAGAGCCGTTCTGTGAGTGAAAAAAGACGAGATAACCTCACTGAGATTGCCTGTCTTCTTTACCCAACCGAATATCGGCGTTACGGCTGTCACGACTGCTCTGTACGGTTGCTACGACCGTTCTATACGGCTTACCGAAAAGAGGAATGCGCTCAGAAAAGGTGTGTAAAAAGCGCATTCTATCCCGGTAGGTTTAGGCTAATATTCCTCTGAAAGCCTAAGCTATAAGGTAATTCGTACCTACCAAGTTCAGGACCATGAAATCTGCGATCGCACCAAAACTCCAAGCCACTTCCGCTTCCCCTACGGCGGTGAAAGAGCGATCGCTCAGTGTCGTCAAAGAAAAATATCCGAACTACAAGATCATTGTCCTTAACGATGATTTCAATACCTTTGAACATGTCGTCAAAACCCTCACTACCTACATTCCTGGTGTAAATAGTGATCAGGCCTGGCAGATAGCTGACCAAATCCACAACGAAGGTCAAGCTATTGTTTGGACCGGGCCGTTAGAGCAGGCAGAACTCTATCATTCGCAGCTAATTCGAGCTGGTTTGACGGTAGCACCGCTAGAAAAGGCGTAAGCTGTTGAGGTGGCAAGAGGCATTGAAAGCACGTGGGCAAAAAAGGCAAAAAAGGTAAGAAAGCCTCGACTCAGACTACTTCTGTCCACCCATCGATATCTAACTCATCAAGTAGCGCTCAGGCGGATGGCAAAACGGCGAGCGGCGGACGCGTCGTGGTCACCCACTCTACCTATTTGCCTAAGCTAATTGACACGCTAGAAAAGCTGGCAAAGCATCCGCAGATTCAGACTATTACGCCCGCCGTGATTTCTCGGGTGAAGTCTAATTCGCATACCTTCAAGCTCAGGGTATCTGTACCAGTTACGGGCGGACATAAGCTAATTGCTCGTCATCGCAAATCGGCGCAGGAAGTTTTTGTGGTGACTAATTTGAGTAAGGTTGAGCTGGAAAGTGCGATCGCTCAAGTCCTTTCTTAGTGTCTTTTAGCTAGGATTTCGTGTGACTTAGGGTTTCGTATGACCTGGGCTTCTTTGGCTAGAGCTGGTTAGGCTAACGTTTCTAGAGGCTAGATATGGATAGTCGTATGTCTGAGCCAAACCGCTGTGAGTGTCGGCGAACAGAAGGAGCGGCTCAGTTCTATGTGGGCGATGCTTTCTTTCGCCGTAGCAGTAAAGTTGGAAGAGATTTGGCGGTGCTATCTGCGATCGCCTACCGACAAACTCACGGCCATCTGCGGATACTCGACGCTATGACTGGCTGCGGCGTGCGAGCTTTGCGCTATGTCTTAGAAGCCAATGCGGACTTTGTTTGGGCAAATGAAGGTAGCCCAGATTTGCATGCTCAGCTCTATGCCAACCTTAGCGCCGCTTTGCCCTCTGATTGCTACCGCATCACTCACCAGGACGCTACCGCAGCCTTCTTTGACTGCTACCAGCGGCAAGACTTCTATGACCTAATTGATATCGACAGCTTTGGTGCCCCTACGCCAACCCTTTCCACCAGTTTGTGGGCCGTTAAGCTTGGGGGAATGCTGTACCTTACCAGTACCGATGGTCGTGCTACTAGCGGCCACGCCCCAGACAAAAGCTTACAGACTTACGGGGCCTACGCTCGCAGCCACCCTGCCGTACACGAGCAGGGCCTACGATTGTTAATCGGCAGCGCGATGCAGCAAGCCGCTGCTAGAAATCTAGGAGCTGAGCCAGTCTTTTCTTGGTACCACGGTGAGGTGAACCGGGTGATGATGCGTATCACTCGGCACTCAAGCTGGCGCTCAAAGTATTACGGCTTCTTAGGCTACTGTCATGACTGCGGTCAGTTTCAGACATTCGGGTGGAAGAAGCTAGGACGGATTGCTCAATGCATTTGCCAAACCCAGACGCCGCTGTCTGTAAGCGGACCTATGTGGCTAGGCTCGCTACACAATCGCGCACACTTGATGTCGATGGCGACCATCAGTGCGAGTCTCGCTCTAGATAGCTGGGCTGAGTGCCGCTGCTTGCTAGACATCATACAGGCCGAAATTAGTTTACCGCCGTATTACTATCCGCTAGCGGAAATTGGCAGGCGAGGCAAAATGGACATTCCGCCCAGAGAGTTACTCATACAGCAGCTACAGAGAGCTGGATTTAAGGCAACTCGTACGCATATAGATGCTCAGGCTATTAAAACGACCGCGCCGCTGAAGTCTTGCATACAGTTAGCGCAGCAGCTGTCATAAAAAGAGTGTCGTTGAAAAAGTGTCACAAGAAAAGTGTCACAAGAAAAGTGTCACAGGGAACGCTTCTGTCGGAACCAGGACTTCATAGCCTGTAGAGAACTCGCTTCCACGGTTACCATTCGATCTTTGAGCCCACTTTGCTATGAAAATATTATTAGCCGGACTAACTATTGTTGCTGCCGCTGTGGGCGCTGGCATAGGCTATTCGTCTATGAAGACGGACGGCGCACCTATGGGATATCCCTCGAGTGAATACCCTTCTGATCTATCTGCTCAAAATTCTGTTCAAGATTCGTCAGCCGATTTGAGTACGCAGACATATGTCATCGAACCAGGTGATGTTGTCATATCAGAATATGAGCTAAATCAAAGAGTGAGCGATGCGATCGCCTCTGATCTAGCGATCGCGCCTGTGATCGATGCTTCTGAAGGCATAGAGACGTCTATCGTCGGCGATCGCGTTGAAAGCGGTTTGACAATTAATCTAAACGACCTGCCGCTCAGCGAACTGCCCATCGAAGCAGGCGACGCAGTCGGCGAGTTGCTGCAAACATTTCCCTTTTTGGCAGCGCGCGACGTCTACATTGGTATCGAAGGCCGCCCTCAAGTCGTTAATGGCGCTATCAGCCTCAGCGATACTAACGTTCAGTTTGGTCCGCTAAGGCTGCCTGTATCGAGCGTGGCCAGTCAGCTAGGCGTTTCACAAGCTGAAATCGAGCAGCAGCTCAACGCCGTGCTGCAGCAAGAAGGACTGACACCAGAGAGTATTCAAATTGTCGACGGTCAGATTGTTGTCAGAGGGCTCAGCCAGTGACGATTAACTGCTGATACTCAGCTCCTGATGCCTGATTACTATTCCTCGACTACTACTCTTAAATTACTGTTCTTGGATGAGCCGCATGTAATTTTGCTTTAGTTGAATATTAGTTGCGCTCATTTTGTCTGACAGATCTTTTTCAGCGTCACTCATCACTTCCCAGAAAGCAGCAGATCGCTGAACCGATGTGTACTCCTTCCATAGTCGCTTCAGCAAAGGAGCAACAGTTGGGCTTTCGGTTTCAACCTGGCTGAGTAGGGCTTCAAACTGCTCGTTTGCTTGGTCATAGTTATCGCCGCTTTTGGTAAGCGCGATCGCACCTGATAGGGTTACTTCCAACAAACTAGGAGCCGCTGGTGTCGATTGAGAGGTAGCAGACTCAGGCATAGCAATACTATTTACACTCGTAATAACTCATCGCTCTCATTGTCAACGATTGAGCCGTTAATTCACATCTATAAAAAAGCAGAAGATAGAAAAGCAGAGGACAAACCGCAGAGGCAAGCCGCAGAGGCAAGCCGCAGAGACAAACCATAGGTACAAACTGCCAAACCTGATGTTCTACTATCCTTTGAGTGAGCAACACAGCAGATGGGCCGTGGCAAATTAGCCTAATCGTGCTGGGGCATTATGACGTAAAATTTGCATCAGTAATAGCGCACAATATTCTATGGTGAACACGGCTTCTCCCCTGCCTTCTACAGCGTCAGCCCGGCAGTCTGCTGAGCACATGGCTAAAGAAAAGAATTCCTCTGACCAGCCTCTCGATTGGCAGCAGCTAGCGGACAAAGCCTTGCTAGGAGAATCCCTCACTCGCCTAGAAGCGCTGGCAGTGCTAGCTGCTCCTGATACCGCTATGCTCGAGCAGCTAGCGGCAGCTTATCGCGTGCGCCATCGGTACTGGGGCAACCGAGTGCGTTTGCACTTTTTGCTCAACGCGCAAAGCGGGCTATGCCCAGAAGACTGTCACTACTGCTCCCAGTCGAAAATCTCGGAGGCAGATATTGAAAAGTATCCCTTGATGGCTACGGAGAAGATTCTAGCGGCAGCGCAGCGCGCGCACCAGATGGAAGCGGGTACTTTTTGTATGGCGATCTCTGGTCGGAGTCCGTCTGAGAAAGTGTTTGAAGGTGTATTAGAAGCTGTGCGTACGGTAAAAAGCAAGTATCCTATGCGCGTATGTACGACGCTAGGGCTGCTAAATGAACATCAGGTACAGCGGCTGAAGGCTGCTGGCGTAGACCGCATCAATCACAATCTCAACACCGCCGAATCTCATCACCAGGACATTTGCACAACTCATACTTTTCAAGATCGGCTCTCTACGGTACAGGCAGTGCAGGCGGCTGGTCTCACTACCTGCTCGGGCGGTATCTTTGGCATGGGTGAATCCGATGAGGATATTGTCGATTTGGCAATGTCTTTGCGATCGCTCCAGGTCACTAGCGTACCTCTCAACTTTCTAATTCCAATTCCTGGCACACCTTTCGCCGCTCGCGATGAGCTAACACCGCAGCGCTGTCTCAGAATTCTGTGCCTGTTCAGACTATTGCTACCTCAGCAAGAGATTAGAATTGCTGGCGGGCGAGAAGTTCATCTGCGATCGCTTCAACCCCTAGGTCTGTACGCTGCCAACTCTATTTTCGTCGGCGACTATCTTACTACCCCAGGTCAGAGCGCCCAGCAGGACTTTGCCATGATTCGCGATGCTGGCTTTGTCATAGAGCGCGCTGCCGAGGAAGAAAGTTAAAGGTCGGGAACAATCAGCAGAACTTAACAGCCTTATTACAAATAAAGTAAGTCCGTTAGGAACTAGATTATCGGTTGAGCAATGCTGTTGACTAAGTTGTTTTCTGATAAACGGCCTCCGTACAGACAATGCAAACGACATAGATGGTCTACGCATCGGGCTAATCGGCCTTCTTCTGCCTGGAGCACAGTCCTGAGATCCTTTCCCAGCAGGCTTAAGCTGATAATGAACATGGCAGTGCTGTCGGCGGCTGCTAGCTCGAATGCCTGTCAGCAACCGATAGGAAACGCTTTAGCTCCTAGCTCAGCGGTAACCCATGGTCCTACTATCCTAGATACCGCCGAATCGCTTGCGCCTGGTGAACTTACTATCATTGCGCCTGCCAACACGCTTCTAGGCAACAATACTTTGATTCAGGTCGCCGAAAATTCTGACCACGTTATTCAGGTCAAAGCGCAGGACGTGTCTGACAGTCAATTTGTCTATCGCCTACAGGATGGAGAGGATATAGATAAGTTGTAATGGACGAAGAGACAGGCGATCTGAGGTTTAAGGAGGTTCCTGACTGGGAAAGCCCTACGGATGCTGATAAGAACAACAATTACAGGGTGCTTTGGCAAGTCGTTAGCTCTAGCGGCAGTGCTCGCAGTCAATTCATGGTAGTAAAAGTGATCGATCTTGCAGATTGACGTACGCTTGAGGTGATGTCCACTACTTGCCAATAGATCTTGCCGAGCGGCATGTTGACCAGAGATGGCAATTAGGCACAATAAAACACCTAAATCCCCGAAATTGCATGAGTCGTCGCATATTTATAGGAGATGTTCACGGTCACTACGCTGGATTGATGAGACTGGTGGAGATGGTGGCACCTGCCCCTACCGACGCGCTGCATTTCGTTGGGGATTTAATCGACCGGGGGCCGCGAAGTGCCCAGGTCGTAGAATTTGTGCGCACGCATGACTATCCCTGCGTTCTAGGCAACCATGAGCATATGCTGATTAACGCCTTCCCAGATGAATCGCCAAACCTAGGTGCGTTTCATAGCTGGCTGTATAGTGGCGGGCAGCCCACCTTGACTAGCTATCCTGACACAGAGGCTTTGTTAGAACATGTAGATTGGTTAAAAACGCTGCCTTTGTATCTAGATCTTGGCGACGTGTTGCTAGTTCATGCGGGCTTAAATCCGAAGAAGTCCCTAGACCAGCAAACACAAATGGATCTCTGCTGGATCAGAGACGATTTCCACCGTCATCCAACGCCTTATTTTTCGAATAAGTGCATTATTACTGGGCATACCATCACCTTTACCCTCCCAGGTGTAAACCCAGGTCAGATTGCTCAAGGTCCCGGCTGGCTGGACGTTGATACAGGGGCCTACCACCCGAAAAGTGGTTGGCTAACAGCGGTAGATATTGACCAGGCTGTGGTCTATCAGGTGAATACTCAAACGCACGCTAGGCGAGTTGCCACGTTAGCAGATGCGATCGCTACTGTAGAGCCTGCTGCTGTGAAACCTAGACACTCTTGTACCCATCGAGATGCGGTGCAGAGTGCTTCTGTGCAATAGAGTATTTGGGAGAAGAGGCTAGATCAGAAGGCATTAGGACACCAGGCACCAGCGCATAAGGCGCTATGACCTATCTCTATCAGGCTAGAACCGTTTTCCCTTCGAAATAATCTTGTAGCTGTCGCCTGTGATCATGTGCTAGCTGACCAGTTGGTAGCTCGTGCTGGTAGAACGCGCCTACCTCCAATACTTCATCTGGATCAAATCCATCTGCTGTGCCCTCAGCCTTCGCTTCTAGGGCCACGCACACCGAGTGAAAGCGTTCATCTCGCTCATCCGCAGAATATACGCCAACCAATCGCCCTAGCGAAACCAACGTTAGCCCAGTTTCTTCGGCTAGCTCTCGCTTGGCCGCTGTTTGTAAATCTTCACCCCAGTCTACTAGTCCACCGGGTAAGCCCCAAAGGCCACTGTCGCGCCGTCGAATGAGTACCAGCCGCTCGTCGGGCAGTACGGCAATTACACTAGCCGCAACCAGAGGGCGACGAAGAATGAGCTGCAAAAGCGTTCGCACAGGATGCCAAATACGCCGTAGCCAGGAGATAATTTGCATGGGAAAAAGGGTTCCTACTAATAGCTAGCTTTCGCTTGGTTGCTTACGAAACGGCTGTAGACACTCTGTCGCTAGCAACCGAATCAACTCGACCCGCAAATGACCCGATGCATTAGGATGCCTGCGATAACACCTGTCAATCTATTAAAATCTGGGGATTTTATCCCAAAAAATCGTATACCGAGATCTTTACGCCCCTTAGTGCCGATTCGATCTGTCAAAAGACCTTACTGACACAAAGCTTTACTGAAAGCGACGTAAGAAGCTGATCGAATACCTGTATTTCTGAGATTGATAACGATTCTCATTTTATGTTAGCTTGATTGAGCTTTAAGTTCCTTGCCTGTATTTCTTGCTTCTATCTAGATGGCTAACGCGCCTTTTCCTTCGGCTATCTCCCTATCTTTGGCTGTTCTGTCGCTTGCTGGCTGTACAGCTGCAACTGTAGTGAGTCAGGATACCGTTTCTGATAAGGTTACTACCTCCGAAGGATCTACTTCTGGTGATGCACTGCAAGTTGTCACTACCTTCTTGCCGATGACCTATTTTACAAAGGCCGTAGCAGGCGATCGCGCTACCGTGACTCAGCTTTTACCCCCAGGCGTCGACCCCCACGATTACCAGGCTAAACCCCAAGATATTCAGCGCATAGCCGACGCCGACGCTTTAGTAGAAAACGGCTTAGGACTAGAGACTTTTCTAAAGTCGCTAATGGCCAACGCAGACAATTTAGATCTAGCTGTTATCGATTCTAGTGAGGGTATTGAGACGCTAGATGAGGAAGCTGCTGGCCATGAAGATCTTGATCACGAAAAACACGACCACGGCGCCCACGATCCGCATCTTTGGCTAGATCCTAAGAAAGCAGTTCAGCAGATAGAGAATATCCGCGATGGACTAATTGCTATAGATCCTGAAGGAGAGGACACATACATTGCTAATTCAGACGAATACATCGCTAGCATTCAGGCGCTCGATGCAGAGATGAGTGAGACACTTGCGCCCTATGCGGGTCAATCCTTTGTGACATACCACGACTTTGCTGCTCATTTCGCTCATAGCTACGATTTGGACGTGCAGCATCTGGTAGGAATTCCTGAAAGTAATGCGGCTCCGGCGGATGTGCAGCGAGTGATTGAAACGGTGAGAGCCTCAAACTTGAAGACGCTGTTGAGTGAACCGCAGCAGGGCGAAATGGCTTTTGGTGCGATCGCTACTGACTTAAATATCACTGTCAGCGTCTTCGATCCGATGGAAAGCAGCCGCTCAGATACGCTTCAGCCTGAGGACTACCTGACCACAATGACCAACAATCTAGAAAATTTAGCCTCCGCCTTCAAAGCGGCGCAGCCATGATGAAAGTTGTGACGTCTCCTGTTCTGCTGATTGACCAGTTGACGGTTCGTCGCGGTCAGCAGGCGGCTTTGCAGGATATTTCGTTCAGCCTAGAAGCTGGGACTGACGTAGCGATTATCGGTCCGAATGGCGCTGGGAAAAGCACGCTGGTGCAGTCAATCTTAGGTATTTTGCCGCGCGAGACGGGGACTGTGCAGCTACTGGGCCAAATGCTAGAGCCAAAAGGCTCAATCCCAGCATCGGTAAGGCATCAGGTGGCTTATCTGCCGCAGAACTTTTTGGTCGATAGGCGGCTACCGCTTACGGTTAGAGAGTTGGTGGCTTTGGGCTGGGCGCGGTTGGGCTTGCAGCTCCCCTGGGCTAAGGCTAAAGCTTGTAAGCTAGCTGTGCAGCAGGCGTTAGAGCGAGTGAAAGCAGCTCATTTGGGCCGTAAGTTTATTAGCGAACTGTCAGGCGGAGAGACGAAGCGGGTACTGCTAGCGTACTGTTTGGTGCGATCGCGCCAGCTTTTGATTTTAGACGAGGCGCCCGCTGGACTCGACGTTCGCAGCGAGGCTGACTTTTACCGACTGCTCTACGAGCTAAAGGTGGAGGAAGGCTGGACGATTCTGCAAATTTCTCACGACTTGGACATGGTGAGAAAACATTGTGATCGCGTTATTTGCCTCAATCGCCGCCTGATGTGCCAGGGCATTCCCGAAACCGCCCTAGCCCCCGAAAATCTATCGGCCACTTACGGCTCCCAATTCGTCCGCTACCGCCACAATCGTCACGCCTGCTGATCTCCTCTCACCCTATGCTTGATTTTGCCGCTGCCGCTCATCTTTTTACCTATCCTTTTATGCAGCGCGCACTTATTGGCGGTATCCTGACTGGGCTCACTGGTGGCCTTCTAGGCAGCTTTACAGTGGTTCGTCAGCTCTCTTTTTTTAGCGATGCCCTCGGTCACTCTGCCCTGCTAGGCGTTAGCATAGGCGTCCTTTTGGGGATTAGTCCCTCGATTGTTGTTCTTCCTTTTGCAATGGTCTTTGCGATCGGCGTCACCTATCTGATCGAAAAAACAGACTTATGGACAGATGCTCTATTAAACGTTGTTTATTCTGCTTCGTTGGCAATCTCTATCATTCTTCTGAGTCTAGAAGGCACCTACCAGACCGGTGTCAACAATCTGCTGTTCGGCGATATTCTATCGATTCAGAACTCAGATCTTGTGATGAGCGCGGTGCTGTTGCTAGCGTCTAGTCTGTTTATCGGGCTCACCTTAAGAACTCAGATATTGTTGACGCTAAATGAATCACTAGCGATCGCCCGCGGCATCAATGTCTTTGCCCACCGCATCGCCTTTATGGTCATACTCTCTTTTGTGGTAGCTACGGCTATTAAATCTCTTGGTGTTTTGCTTGTTGGTGCATTTGTTGTTATTCCCGCCTGCGCTGCTCGTATCCTCAGCCGAGACTTTACCAGCTATCTTGTTCTTTCCGCCGTTCTAGGTGCTGTAAGCGCGGCTACCGGAATCTTTCTCTCAGCTCTCTTCAATTTGCCAACCGGGCCTAGCATTGTCATAGCACAGCTTGCCCTGCTGATAATCGCAGTTGGCAGACAGCAGCTACTCGCCCGTTGATTCTGTTGATTCTACCGATGAAGACCACGCTATTGAACAGCTGCGACCATCTGTCACAAAGCTTACCTGCACAAAGATCATCTACAGAACTACTTTCACTAGCGGCTCAAACTTTTTGACCAAATCCGGTCTAGTGACCAGAGTCGGAAATGGATGCGTGCTGTAGTCTTTGCCAATTTCAAGCGGGAAAGCGGCCTGACCATTGAGGTTTGTCCAGCTAGCGCCTGCTGCCTGCGTAATTACCCATACCGCTGCAATATCCCAAATTTTTGGCGTTGCTTCTACTGCCCCCAAACTCACCCCTGAAGCGACTGTCAGCAAATTATAAGTCGCTACGCCTAGCATTCGGATCTTGCAGGGAAACGGCTTTTGCAGCACTTTTAGGCTGCGAGCGCATAGGCTAAACAAACGAGAGATTGAGGGAGAGGCTTCACCGATGCAGAGGACTTCCCTATTAACGAAAGCACCTGTCGGCATCTCTAAACCTGACTCTCCAGAGAAAAACCCATAGAAATGTTGCGCAATCGGCGGTACATAAACATGACCAAAGACAGGCGTGCCCTTGTACAGTAGGCCTAGTGAAATGCCCCAGAGCGGCACACCTCGTGCAAAGTTAGTAGTGCCATCAATCGGATCGATTACCCAGCACCAGTCTGTCGCTGGAAAGATATGCTCGGCTTCTTCTGTCAGAACGCCATGATCATGAAAGGCTATGGCAATGCGATCGCGCAGCTCAGCATCAGCCCATTTATCATACTGAGTCACCAAGCTCCCGTCCGCTTTTTGCTCTGCTGTTGCCTTACCAAACGCTGACATCAAATGTGCGCCGACTTCATCAGTAGCGCTCTGAGCAAAGGCTGTGACCTTTTCCCAATACGCGGTATCTATCGTGTCGTCTTGTCTCAGCTCTTTACCTAACGCTTGCTTATTTGATGCTTGCTTACTCAATGCTTGCTTACTCATGCTTGCTTTGGCTACTTAGTCTAAATCATTCTCTAGCGCCGCACTGATTGCTTGTTTGGCATCTAGCTGAAATTCGGCAATATCTACTCGGCTGACCAAGGCGATCGCAATCCACATCCCCACCGCCTGCGTCAAAAATACCAGTCCATAGGCAGGCAGCAGCTGTGCTGCTGTCGGCTCAGCGCCCGCAGACACCGCCGCAGCCGCCCCGGTCAGCACCTTACCCGCAGATAACAGTGCGCCACCCAAGAGCGACGCACCCCCTTGAGCCATTGCCTGCGCCAACCCCCAAGCGCCAATAAACGTGCCTGCGGTCTCAGCGGCTGTAAGGTCTATCATCAGCACAATCGACCCTGTCGTCAGCACCCCAGAGGCCAAGCCAAATAGCCCGACCGCCAGGTTCAACGCCATTGGATTGGCCCCTAACCCAACTACTGCTAGCCCAACCAAGAAAAACGAAGCCACCGCACAGCCTAGCTTCACCGTACGCTTCTTCCCTAGCAGCGGCATCAGCACGAATCCCGTCGTGATAATGCCGACCAGGGTTCCTACTCCAAAAAAGGCATTGATCGTCGTTGTTTGCTTGATTGTCATGCCAAATATCTGCGAGCCATAGGGCTCTAACACCGGATTTTGCGTAAATAGGCTCAAACTTAGTACTAGCAAAAAGCAAAAAAACAGCCCGGTCTGACGGCTTGCTGTTAGCACTCTGATCGCTTGTGTAAAGGTGATGTGCTCTTCTCTACTGCGCGCTGCCGATCGCTGCTCTAGCCGAGAAAATCGCTTTTCTATCCCAATTGTGCTCACTAGCGTAATGGCAAACACAATTGCTGGAACGACTATAAACAGTCGATTAATTGGGCCTTTGAGGGCTTCAATCGTACCGGCCTCATCTACCGAGCCTAGTACTACGTTAATAATCGCTACGCCCGCCACAATGCCCAGCATCAGCATAGACCAGCCAATACCAACGATTTTAGACTTCGTTTTCTCATCCGAAACATCTACTAGCAGGGCGGTAAAAGGGGTAGTCGCTGCTAGCGCTAGTCCATACAAGGCAAACACTGCTGCTAGCAACCCAGCCCACGGATAGGCGCTTGGGCCCCAGCCTGCGATCGCCGTCTGCTCACCGAGCTGCCACATCACCTGCACCGCCAAAAACGCGCTAATTCCCATGCCTGCTACGCCGAGCCAGATATAGCCGCTTCGATAGTGACCAAACAGCGGTTTTACATCTGATAGCTGTCCAAACCAAACTCGCGCCGGAGACATAAACTGATAGACCGAAATCGTTCCCGCTGTGACCAAAGCCGGTATCTTCAGCTCGTCGATCATGACTCGGTTGAGTACGCCTAGCGTCAGCAGCGACATGGTCGCCACACCCATGTTAAAAACGCCGAGACGCACCATAGAGAACAGCCCAATGTCAGAGCGTCCCGTAGGCAGATTAGACTTTTCCTTGCTAGGTACGTCACCGCTCGCCATTGCTACGTTTTCCAGTATGTTTGCAGGTTGCTTACGCGTCTAACAGCATAGAAGATTCTAGAGTTGGTCTTGCGTCTAATCTGTGATTGAGCCTATTAAGCAAAAAGAGGCGATCGCACTAAAGCGATCGCCCATAGATAATATGTACCTAAATTTGTCTCACAATTGTCTCTTGTCTAGAAGAAATGTTTCTCTTCGAAAGAAAACGCAGAAGCGTTGCCCAGCCCTTAGCCTGCTCCTACAAACCAAGGGCATCTCTTGCGCTTTTTCTTCGGTGACTTTCTTTTACCTCTACTGAGCAGCGCTATCAGCAGTAGTTGCAGTCGCAGTCTCAGTCGTGTCGGCTTCGATTGAGTCGGCGATTGCAGCCGGTGCAGCTCCTGCAACACTGATCTTTACGACCTTGTTGCGCACATCTTCAGCCTTGGGCAAGTGCAGTACCAAAATGCCTGCTTCGTAGCTAGCGCTCACACCTGTTGGCTCGATACCGACGGGCAAAGAAACGACTCTACGAAAAGCCCCATAGCGGAACTCATTGCGGCGCAAAGTTTCACCTTCACCTATCTCTAGCGCAGGGCGCTGACCAGATACAGCGATCACTTCACGGCTTGCTTGAATATCAATCTCGTCAGCCTTTACACCAGGCAACTGCACATGCAAGCTTAGGGCCTCTTCGCTTTCTACCAGCGTAGCTGCCGGTGTCCAGGTAGTGGGCGCGCTAGGAGCAGTAGTTAGATCATCAAATAATTGATCCAACTGTTGCTTAACGACATTTACTTCGGAAAATGGTTGCCAATAACGACGAACAAGCATATTTGCTTATCTCCTAATCTCGATGTCCCTATGATGCCAATTTGCGCAGGTGATCGCGTAGTGAGAGAAACCCCACTTATGGGTAGCGCATTCCGAAATTCGGTTGATGTACGGCAAACCACCCTCTCCTTTGGCATAAGGCAAACCCCCTCTCGTTCGCCATAATAAGGATCAACAGCTCCCTCTTTGACCTATGCCCCAAACAGTTCTAATTACGGGTGCGTCCAAAGGTATCGGCCTTGCGCTTGCTCGTGTCTTTGCTCGTGAAAAACATAACCTTATTCTTGTCGCTCGTAGCCAAGATCAGCTGCAGGCTCTTCAAACAGAGCTCAGCGAAAAATATGCTGTAGAAGTTACCCTCTTCAGCTACGACCTTACCGAACCGGGCACAATACAGCGGCTATTTGAACAGATACAGCAACAAAGCCTCACTGTAGACATTCTGGTCAATAACGCAGGCTACGGTGACTACGGCGAGTTTGCCCATAGCGATTGGGAAAAAATTCAGGGCATGATTTTGCTAAACGTACTGGCTGTTAGTCATTTGAGTCGGCTCTTTCTACCCGGTATGATAGAACGCGGTTACGGCAAAGTTCTCAATCTTGGCTCCACCGCCTCCTTTCAGCCTGGTCCGATGATGGCTGTTTACTTTGCTTCCAAAGCCTACATTCTCTCTTTTAGCGAAGCATTAGCTGCTGAGACCGAAGGTACTGGTGTTACTGTCACCGTCCTGTGCCCTGGACCCACGCAGTCCAACTTTGGCCAAGTTGCCAACATGGACGAGATTGCCCTAATGGGTGACGTGACTTCTGATAAACTACCCACCGCTGAAGAAGTCGCGGAATATGGCTATGAAAGCCTCCAGTCCGGACAGGTCATTGCTGTTCACGGCTGGCTCAATAAAGCACTTACTTTCGCACCTCGATTTACCCCTCGCAAAGTCATCCGCGAAGGCGTTAAAAAGTTCATGACTCCCGAAAAGAAAAAATAGGATTATCTACCGCTGTAGCAGCAAAAAACCTGCTTGCAAGCTGCCAATCGCAAACCCTAGAACCCCACCCAAATTGACGATTGACTGCAATTCATTGCGCACAATTGTCTGAATCGCTCCCTCTAGCTCCCTCGGCGACGTTCCATTCACCCGATCAATAATCACCTGATCAATATCCAAGATCGGAATTGCCTGCATCACAATTACCTCCAAGTCCCGCTCTAGATAGCGCTCTAATACCAGTGCTAGCTCATAGCTCACTGTTTCTAGCGATTCACTGATCACTGGCGAGGCCTGAAGCCGCCCCAATAGCTGCGCTGCCAGCTTTTCCCAATCAATAGATGCGCTTACCGATTCGAGTAGGCTGCCACCGTTTTCTTTTAGATATGTCTTAATTGTCTGCCGGAGCGTACTTCTTAGATTGCGTACGGTTGTTACCGGCAGCTCCTGCAAAGAAAACTGCACTAGCCATCGCTGTAAGCGAACCTTGACACCGAGTCCTGCCGTTAGCTCTGCAATCCGCGCATTGCTCTTCTCCGGCTCGTTTACGCAGATTGTCCGTAATCGGGTCAGCGCGTTGCGCACGCCAAAGATATTAGCAACTACCCAATAGGTGCCACTAGTCTTGGCCCGTAGCGTTTCATCAATTACCTGAATGTTGTAGTCGCTCAGAAAATCTATTAGCAGTTGACGCACCCGCTCAGGCGGTAGCAACCCATTCACCATCCAGTCAGAGACCTGCGCTGCCTGTTCCTCAGTGAGCTGAAAATCGAGCAGCACCCGGTCAAAAATCTGGTTGATTTGAGCCTCTAGAAAATCGTCTTGCCGAGACCAGACTCTGAGCAGTCTAGGTAATGACTGCCCGACCAAATCTTGCAAAATATTACCAAGAATTGCGGCTGTTTTGTTTTTTGTATGGCTGCCTTGCATCTGCTCTAGCGCGAGACGTAGCAGCCAGTTAATAGCCTTTTCGATGCGCTCGGTTTCCAGCAGGCGGCGGGCTAGCTTTTGTAATTCTTCGGGGGTGAGGAGCGATCGCATAATCACATCCGACACCTTTTTGGCCAGCCGCTGCTGGTTGCTTGGAATCAACCCTGGCGTAAACGGAATTTTTTTCCCAAACAAATACTTCGCCTCATAAGGGCGAAACAGCATCTTAATCGCTACATCGTTAGTAAAGTAGCCAATTACTCCGCCCAGAACTGGCGGCAGTAACACTATCCACAGATTTACTGTGCTCATATCCGCTATATGCCTTCGTTTAACGCTTTGGCTTTAGAGGCCACCAAAACGCCCATCATTCCGCCTGCAATGGGATAGTGAACTGCCGCCGCAAACCCGGCTGCTTTAGCAAGCGTTACCTGCTCCGGCCCTGACGGAAAACGCTCAACACTAGGACCAATATAAGCATACTCCTCACTCATGCCTAGTCGCTCAGCCGTTGGTACGACTACCGTCTCTAAATACCACTTTTGAAACTGCAGAGTCAGTGGATTTGTCGGTTTGAGAAAGTCGAGTACCGCGGCAGTAGCGCCCGGGTTGAGTACCCGATTAAGTTCACGTAACCCCTGGGAAATATCAGTTAGATTGCGCAACCCATAACCCATAGTGGCCGCATCAAAGCTGCTGTCGGCGAAGGGCAATGCTAGCGCATCAGCTTCGATCCAACTGAGGCGATCTTGCAAGTGTGGACGGCGCTGGGCTGCGATCGCTAGTTGTTCAACCGCAAAATCTGCGCCTGTCACCTGACCAGTCGGTCCTACTCGCTTAGCTAGCAGTAGCGCCAGATCACCACTGCCGCAGCACACGTCCAAGCACGTCATGCCGGTTGCCGCCCCGCTCCACCGCACTGCCATCTGTTTCCACACTAGATGCAGCCCTAGACTCATATCCTGGTTCATCTGATCGTACTGCGGCGCAATCCGATCAAATAGCTGACGAATTTGATCAGCCTCTGGTTGAACCGAAGCAGTTAGCGAATGGTTGCTTCTGTCAGTGGGCGACGATGTCATTATGGCGATGTCTGTGCCATTTCTGCTCAGACCTGTATTTGAGAACTCTCTCAAAGTCTACAGCGAAAAAAAGCTCCGAGTGGTAGTTGTAAAGAACCATCATTCGGAAAGGTAAAGGCTGTAGTAGCTATAGAACGGCTGCTTTTAGACCCAGCGCTACTTGAGGTGCTATCAGACTGAGCAGATGAGAGACATCGTCTAGTGTGCTATAGGCGATATTCCACTGAAGTGAGAGCGTCGCTAGCGATTCACCTCGATAAGTAATAGGAACGGCTAAATGGCATTCGGTGCCTGTGGCATAAAGCGGGTCGCGCGTAGCTGCTGGCGTGGACTGCACGTTTGTTACGTACTGCACGGCTTGACTCGCGATCGCTGATTGAACCAAGCTGTTACTAGCGATCGCCTCCCTAACAGCCCCTTTTCCTGCTACCTGACCATCAGCGAGCAACAGCAGGCAAGCATCTGCTCGTAGAACTTGACAAAATCTTTCTGCTAGGAAGGTCAGCGCCTCTGTTTTATCCATAGCCTGCGCCGCAATCTGGCCTATCGTTCCTATCAGCTTCGATTGCTTCTCCGCGCGGTGTAGCTCTTGATTTTGGCACTTGATCAGCTCATAGGTTTCTGACGCTCTATTAACTACGTACTTAAGTTCATCCGGGTCCCAGGGCTTAGTGATATATTGGTAGACCTGGCCCGCATTAATCGCCTCTACGAGGTCTTCTACATCCGTAAAGCCGGTTAGAATAATCCGAACAGTATCCGGAAAGTTGGGCACTGTCTTACTCAAAAATTCTGTACCCTTCATCTCGGGCATGCGCTGGTCTGAGATAATCACAGCGACTTCGCCTTCATCAGAAAGCACATCTAGCGCAGCCACGCCGCTTTCGGCTCGCAAAACCCTGAACTCGCGGCGAAATGTTCGATATAGCAAGTCCAAGTTGTCAGGTTCGTCATCGACAACTAGCATACGAGGTTTTTCAGAGTGCTTGTGGCTCGCTAGGGTTAGTGGGCTGATGTTGCTCATAAGAGAGGCCCGCTTTTGAGAAGGATCGGGAGGAAAAACGGAAAGTGCACCAGGCGAAGACCGCTAACGGCTGAGCGCTTTCTCAGTAAGCCCAAGCCGCTGCAGTAAATAACCGCTTTATTCCCCGCCAAGCTCTCAGTATTTCAACTGTATCAATAGTCCGGACAGAAAAGGGAGAGAAATAGACAGAAAAGCTATTCAGGACTAGGGTTTTGTTAACACAACAAACCATCTGAATAGCTATGCCGTCTATCATACCTGGCTTACTTCGCAAAGTAAGCCTTTTAGCAAACCCCGTCGCCAGTTCTTAGTGACGCTGTTCACAACCATCTACGTGGTGTGCGGGAAGGTAAACTTCACGAACCTGAGCCGCTATAGCGAGCTATCAGAGCGGACGTATCGACGTCACTTTGATGAGCCTTATGCGTTCATGGGGTTGAACCAGGAGACGATCTCGCTAGTCATCGCACCGACCTGCTTCCAAGTCATCGCAATCGATGCTTCGTTCTTGCCAAAAAGTGGCAAGGCGACCTATGGCGTGGACTACTTCCACAACGGCAAAGCAGGCCGCAGCGAGCGGGGCTTAGAAATCTCGATGATAGCGGTGGTGGATGTGGATAACTCAATCGGTTACACGCTCTCAGTGCAGCAGACGCCTGTGATTGAGAAAGACAGCGAGCGCACTCGGGTCGATGCTTACCTCGACCACCTACGGGCCACAGTAGCGGCCTTGCCTACCGCCGTACGGCACCTAGTCGGCGATGGGTTCTACAGCAAGCGCAAGTGGGTCGATGGGGTAACAGACGTGGGGCTAGAAGTGATTGGCAAGCTGCATCAGGATGCCAATTTGAAGTACCTCTACGAAGGGCCTCAAAAGCAGAAGGGGGCTCGCCGCAAGTATGACGGCAAGGTGAATCTGTCAGAACGTAGCCGCTGGCGAGCGCATGGCAAAGTAGCCCCTGAGGTGGACACCTACCTCTATAGCGCTATCGTCTGGTCAGTGAGTCTCAAGCGCAAGATTCGGGTGGCGTACCTGATTAACTGCAAGCATCCTGAGCGACCTTGCTTTGCGCTACTCTTTTCAACTGACCTAACACTTGACCCAATCCAACTCTACCGAGCGTACAAGGCCAGGTTCCAAATTGAATTCATTTTTAGGGACGCAAAGCAGTTCACTGGACTCGCCGATTGCCAAGCTAGAGATGAGCAGAAGCTAGACTTTCATTTCAATGCGTCTTTGACAGCGCTCAATCTCGCTAAATATGAGCAGTTTTCGCATCGCGACCCGGAGCAACCCTTCGTTTTTTCTATGGCTTCATACAAACGTCGCAAACTCAATCAGCATCTGCTTGAGCGGTTTATTCACAAATTAGATTTGGACGCAACTTTGATCAAAGCCCACCCCAACTACCAGAGCCTTTGTGACTACGGTAGTCTAGTCTCTTAATTCTGTCCGGAGTATTGCTGTATAAAGGCTGCGCTCATATGAGGAAAACTATCCGTGAGCTTGCCGAAAATGTTCTTATTGAGCAACTTCCAGCAGCTCTACTACATTTCCGTCTGGGTCTTTTACAAACAAAGCCGCGCGGCCAGATGAACTCATTTGAAAAGGTATGTTGGTGTCTGTTAAAGACTGCCTTACTTCCGGTAAGTTGCTGATGGCGAACGTGATGTGTGGATGCCGTCCCCATTTGTCTTCTCGCACCGGATTATTAGCCCATTCGCTAACAATTAGATGTAGCTGAAAATCGCCTACTTGATACCAGCTGCCAGGAAATGATAGCTGCCGATCTATTTTGGAAAGACCAACGACTTGCGAATAAAAACGATCAGATGCGACTAGGTCGCTTACCTGCACAGCAACATGAAGTGGGTACAAAATATCAACCATCATTTTCACCTAATTACCAATTCACCCTATTATCTACGGGGTGTTGGCCTATGGATAATAGGATTTGCCAATCGAAAGGACCTATCGGAAGAACACTTGAAAGATAGCGAATGAAACTTTTACTTTTGTTGGGCTCTCTCGTAGGCGGCGTGATAGCGGTACTACTGGTGACAGAGCTAGTTTTGCGGTTTGGACTTGGGTTTGGACGGCCACCGCTGTACGTTGCCGATGACACGATGGGCTATCGACTAGCACCTGATCAAAAGGTGAAGCGCCTAGGCAATCGTATTTGGATCAACCAGTATTCCATGCGAGCAGATGCGATCACGCCCATCCCCTCTTCAAATACCCTGCGCCTCTTCTTGCTAGGTGATTCTTTAGCCAACGGCAACTGGTGGACCGACCAGACCAACATTTTATCGATGCTCATTGCTCAAGAGCTTCAGCCCAAACTGCCATCAGGCTATACCCAGATAGAGCCGCTAAACGCTTCTGCCAACTCTTGGGGCCCCCGCAACGAGCTTGCTTATCTGGAGCGCTACGGTACCTTCGATGCGCGGGTGCTAGTGCTGTTGCTGAATACTGACGACTTGTTCGGCACCGAGCCAACCTCTCTACAGGTAGGTCGCGATCGCAACTATCCTAGCCAGAACTACCCCTTCGCCTTGGCTGAAGTCCTTAGCCGCTTTAGCCAAAATCAGCCCATTTCTGGACTCAAAGAGATTCAAGATGAAAGTGGCGATCGCGTTGGTAAAAATCTAAGCGCTATCAGCGGCATCTATCAAAAAACCACAGCCTCAGACGGAAGCTTTATTCTCATTCTCTCCCCTCTAAAGCGCGAACTTCCTGGTCCTCGCGATTACGAGATCGTCGCACGCAAAAGACTACAAGAATGGGCAACAGCCAACAGTGTCACTTACCTAGATCTACTATCCACCTTCCAGCAAACTGCCGATGCCGACAGCCTTTACCGTGACCATATCCATCTCAGTCCAAGTGGTAACCAATTAGTGGCTAAACTCGTGGCCGAGACCGTTGCAGATAACCTAACGCCATCCAAACAAGATTGAATTTGGTCAAGCCAAACCGTAGTTCTCAATCGCCACCCATCAACCAGCCGCTGAATTATCCTACCGACCAATCACAGCTGCTTGCACTGGCTCTAAGACCAGTCTCAAATCAGCAGACGACTGCCAGGCTTTACCATCCAACGCCATCTGCTCAATCACACTTGCTAAACGCAGCGCTTTTAACGCCTGCTCACCACCTACAGAAGGCTGGTTCCCGCCTCTTACGCACTGCACAAAATGATCTAGCTCAGCGTGTAGCGGCTCAGTGTTGCTGGTGTATACCTGCTCAATCAAACCATCTTGCCGATACATCACCTGGCCATAAGCCGCCATACAGTTCTCTGTCGTTTGACGGTGGATCTCAATTTTATTGTTCAAAAAATCCGCCTCTGTCAGTGAATTGCGACAGTGTGCCGAAATTGTTCTGATCTTACGATGCGTTACCTTGCTAGCGGTTACCGTAGCTACAATCCCATTTGCAAAACCCAGCGTTGCGGTAACGTAGTCCAGATAGGGTGAATCTGCCCCCTTACTACCGCTGGCCGTTAGCTCAACCACTGGTGAAGCTGCTAACTCTAAGATCAAATCAATATCGTGAATCATCAAGTCCAGCACGACAGAGACATCATTTGCCCGCTTAGAATACGGACTCATGCGACGTGCCTCAATCGCCAGCACCTCTTCTGTCTTGAGCACATTGTGCAGCTCTTTAAACGCTGGATTAAAGCGTTCAATATGGCCTACTTGCAAAATACAGTTCAAATCAGCTGCTGCGTTCACCAAAGACTCTGCTTCGCCAATGCTGGCTGCAATAGGCTTTTCAATCAAGACATGCACGCCTGCTTTTAGACAAGTCATTCCCACCTGGTGATGCAAACGAGTCGGCACCGCAACACAGACCGCATCTACATGTTCTAACAGCTTCTGATACTCATCAAAAAAGTGAGCCTGATACTTACTTGCCGTCTCAATCCCTAGTTCTGCATTGACATCCGCAACGCCTATTAGCTGCACGTCTTTGAGCCGAGACAGCACTCTAGCGTGATGCTGTCCCATATTCCCAACGCCAATCACGCCTAGCCTGATTGGATGAGCCTGGTTCCCGCTATAGGGTTTGGCGTTAGAAATAGATAAAGGTTGGCTTTGCACGGTCTCACACCTCTTAACAATATTTGATAAGCAGACGGCACTTCCTGATAGGCAGATGGATGAAAGCTAGATGGACAAACGATTCCAGCCGACTAGAATTTTCCTTATCTGATAGAGCTTTCTAAGCCTGCCAAATCTAGAGAATGACGGTCTAAAAAATGACAGCCTACACTGACTCGTTTCGCTGAATTTAACTAGGCTCACCACAGCGGTGGCCAAAAGGTAATTAGAACAGCAGCAATAGATCGCGCTCGATCGGTCTTCATAATTAGACTAATCAGATGCGCATTTGATGCACAAACTCGATGACCCACAGGCTTAATGATGTACAGACTCAATTTACTGCGTCTGAGAGTAATCCGTAATTTTGCTTAGAACTACTAATAATGTAAAGAGTACTATAGAAATACTAATAAAAATGACGAACTATAGGTTGATTGTCTGTGCCGCTTTCTAGGACAGACCACTGCTCTACCTACTTATTGACGGCTTTTTCCCCAACGCTGTAGGCATTCCAAATTTCCTTAGCATCAACGCTTTTCCTGCCCTACGAATCTGAATTTTAGTCAACTTGGGCCCCTCAGCAGCTGTCACCGTAAATATCAGATCTAGATATGACAGCTTGTCATTAACCGCAGGAATTTTTTGTAGCTCATAGATGACAAATCCACCAAGCGTAAAATAAGCGTCACTAGTGGGTAAAGATAGTGACAGTCGCTCGTTTACTTCTTCGAGGTCAGTCTGTGCTGGAAAGATGACAGTATGGCTGTCCTTAATCGTAATTTGGGCGTCTGAGTCAATACCATCAACATCGCCAATGATTTCTGCAGCTAAGTCTCTAAACGTTACTAACCCAGCTGTTCCGCCATACTCATCGACTGCGATTACCATCTCTCTAGCAGAGCGCTGCATTTGAGTGCGCAACTCGCTTAGCGGTAATGATTCTGGCACTACGCGAGCAGGCTTCACCCACGGTGAAATCAGTGTACTGGGCTGAAGTTCGCCTTCGGAGAGCGCTAACGCTAGGTCATTGAAATGAATAATGCCTAGAACGTCATCTAGCGATTCGCCCATCACTGGGTAGCGAGAGTGACTCGAGACTACAATTTCATTAAGGAGATCTTGAAAGGTTGCGCTACTTGGTAACGCCGAAATTAGAGTACGCGGCACCATAATTTCTTCTACTGTTGCATCCCTAAACTCAAATACATTGTTGAGAATTTCTCGATCTTCATGTTCAAGATCTGGGATTTCCGTAGAGGTGGTAATCAGTAGCCTTAATTCCTCGGGCGTCACCCGTCCATAATCGCCAGCACTGTTGTCTTTAATCCCTAAAAGAGAGAGCAACAAAGTCGTCGACTGATTGAGCAACCAGACGAACGGATGAAGTAGCTGCGCAATCGTTAAACTCGATGGACCTAATATGCGAGCGATGTATTCTGGATGACTTAGCGCCACTGACTTTGGGCAAAGCTCGCCTAGCACTATTTGCAAGTAGGCCATCAGTAAGAAAGCGACTGGAATTGCCGCCGAATGTGCTAGAAACTGAGCTATATTCGCGGAAACGGGCAGTCGAGAGAACACATGCCGCACCAAGGCAGCCATCGTTTGCTCTCCAATCCATCCAAGCGCCAGGCTAGAGAGGGTGATGCCTAGCTGTGTAGTTGACAGCAGGCTATTGATTTTATGCTGAAGTTGCTGAACGGTTTTGGCTTGTATATCGCCAGCTGACACCAGCTGGTTAATGCGTGATCTGCGTACCGAGACAATTGAAAACTCTACTGTGACAAAAAAAGCGTTCAGCAAAATTAGTGTCACCACTGACAGTAGTCGTGTGGCTATCTCTGACCAAGTAAGCGACGGTTGAGGCAGAAGCAATAAAGCTGTTGGCACGACAAAAGGTAGAGCTAACCGATGAATTAAAAAACCACAAAAACGGCTTAGTTACTGCCGTCGGTCATGCGAGCTTTGACATCATCGATTATTTTATCTTCATCGAGCAAAGTTAATCCAGTGTGATGATCACCCCCGCGGTTAGCAGTGGCCGCGTTGGAAGGGCGAGTTTCGGGCTGTCGAACACCTGTCAGCGCCTGCCGACCAATGGCATATCCCCAAGACGAGCTGACGATGCCTGCTCCAAACATCATGGTCAGCAAGATGAGTGTGAAAGCAACGGCTGGGTTGATTCGCATAGATCAATTCACATAGAGAATTAGTAAAAGAGAATACACAAGCGTACGCTCTGATATGTACGTTATTTTGGGAGTCTACCCGATATTGAGCCGATTTGATACTTTTGAACAGTCTGCGAATAGCCCTGCGAATAGCCATGAGCGTAGCTATAGCTATGAGTGCAGCTATTGTGCTCGAATAACTAGCTTTTGGAAAAGTATTCCCTTGAAAATCGTTTCAATATTTTTAGACGATACCACCACAAGCAGGTAGCTAAGATAGTATATTAACCTCAGCAACCAGGGTTGGCCGAGCGGATTAGGCAGCGAACTCATAATTCGCCCCAGGCAGGTTCAACTCCTGCACCCTGGACTTTAACTGTATGAGATTCTACGAAGATACATAGGCACTCTAATGAGCCTTTTCGTACCCGATCTCGCCTATGCATAAGCCCGAGCGAACCTCGACAGAAGTTCGCTTGGGCTTGTGTTTTATTGGAATTGCTGTTGTCGAGATTAAGTGTCGGATTTAGGAACTGGACTTGAGTGTCGGGTCCTTTGAAAACTATCTTTGAGTAACTATCGTCGCGGTAACGGTTCGAAGTTTAGCTCACTGCCAACAACGCGGCTGTTAAATTGAGAGGTTGGTAATAGCTGAACCGACGTGGTGTAGGGATTGGGCAAGTCAGGTACTCGAACAGTGGGTGTATTTTGCGTTTGCAGAACTAGCAGTTCTTCTACAGTGCCTAACAGTGCCGCTGTATCTCGATTGAGGCTGTGCTCGGGAAATCCGCCTACGCCTGTGATGAAGCTTAATCGCGAAGAAAAGCTACGGTTGCGATAATAGTCTCCTGAGCGCTGCTGGCTAATGCGTTCTACGGCGTCTAAAACGGTCTCAGGCTCTTGGGCGCTAGCTGTAGGTGCTAGAGCTGCAGCTATAGCTGCAGCTCTAGCCACACACAAAAGACCACTGACAGCCTTACTTTTTAATCCAACAGCCAAATTAATAGCCATAGCTACACGTTTCCCTCAAAATAGGCATCGAATGCTTTTCCAAGAGTACCCAGCAATGTAGATACCCGATACACTAGGCAAGTCCTTAGGGATGATCGCGATCGCTCTACCTCAACGCGATCTCTTGCCATTTCTCTACGATGATGCCAACTCAAAGATGATGCCAACTCAACTTGCTGCTGACCTTCCGACTGCTGAACTAAGCGAACTGCGAGCCGCGCTGCTCGAACTCATTTGCCAAGTCGCCTATAAAGAAGGCGATTTCACACTCTCGTCTGGCAAAAAAAGCGATTACTACATCAACGGCAAGCAAATAACGCTGCATGCGCAAGGCGGATTGATAGTTGCTAGGCTCTTGCTCTCTCTTTTGCCAGTAGGAACGGTTGGTGTCGGTGGCCTGACGCTAGGCGCGGATCCAATGGTTAGCGCAGTTAGTATCGCCGGTGCCTATGAGAATCAGCCAGTGACACCGCTGATCATCCGTAAAGAGGCTAAAGGTCACGGCACGCGAGCCTATATAGAAGGGCCAGAGCTGCCCAAAGGGAGCGCTGTGGTGATCTTAGAAGATGTTGTGACGACAGGTGCCTCGGCTATGAAGGCGGTAGAAAGGCTCCGCGATGCGGGCTATGCAGTCAATGACATTCTGGCACTGGTTGACCGGCAGCAAGGCGGCCAAGCCCTCTACGAGAAAGAGGGCCTAGTCTTCCATCCTATTTTCACCATTGCCGAGATTAAGGCGTACTTCAGCGCCCGATAGCACTTGGTAGCACTTAGAACATTGGCGAATACTCATAGCACGGCCGGAACCAAGGGTGCCTAGCTACCTAGAATGCGGCCTTAGCAGCGCTGACGGTCTGCATCGATTCTACCAAGCTACGCACAACAGCAACCATTGCTAGCGGGTCGTTCAGCTTATGTACAGCCGAGCCAACCCCCACACCTGCCGCGCCGGCTGCTAGTGCCATAGGCGCAGTGACATCTGAAATGCCAGAGGCACAGAGGACCGGTACGCTTACGGCACGAGAAATTGCATGAGCAGCCGCTAGCGTGGGTGCTGCTTTTTCAATTAGGCCGAGTGTTCCGCTGTGAGTAGGCGCGCTGCTAGTGCCACCTTCTGTTTGAATGATGTCTGCCCCAGCTTCGACGAGTGCTTCTGCGAGCGCGACCTGCTTATCTAGTGCCAGAATGTGAGGCACCGTGACTGACAAGGCGATAGATGGCAAAAGCGATCGCGTTGCTCTAGTTAATGCCAAGACCTCGGGAGCCTCGAACCGCCTACCCTGTGCGTAAAAAGTGTCAAAGTTGCCAATTTCAACAATATCGGCGCCTGCTTCAACTGCAGATACAAATTTTTCGGGCTCAACCGCAGATACGCAGATTGGCAGACTGATTAGGCTGCGTACTAAACGGACCAACGCTGCGTCCGCGGCAATATCGACGAAGGTAGCTCCCCCTTTCTGAGCGGCTTGGACCACATCGGAAACATTGCGCGAGTCGAGATTGGTGAGACCACTAATGATTTTTAGCGCATAGCCATTTTTTAGCGCAGCCTGAAAGTCGTGATAGTGGAGATGGGAAATAGCCATAAACCGTTACTGGATGATTTGCACAAGTTATTCTGACAGAGATTTGTCCTGACACTGCCGTCGCGCTACTAGAATATTCGTTTGACCGTAGGAAGATTCGTTTGATCGTAGTAAGAGAAAGCTTGAGATCGGTACAGCAGGCCGGTCGGCTAATGTCAATTGTGGTGTAACATTGAAGACTGCGAAAAAAATTACGCTAAAACCCTGCTGATATCACCAAAATTCTATTATGCCTAAGCTAAAAACGCGCCGAGCGGCTGCTAAGCGTTTCCGCCGCAGTGGAAGCGGTAAAATCATGCGTCGCAAAGCTTTCAAAAACCACTTGCTAGAGCGCAAAGATCAAGACCGCAAGCGCAAGCTCTCTAAGATGACGACGGTGCATGAGACCGACGTTCGCAACGTAGAGCTGATGATGCCTTATCTATAGGGCCATTCAAGTGCTGGCCTGTCTTAGCCAGAGAAAGTAACTAGAGAAAGACTAGCTGCTTTTTGAAAAGACTATCTGATTTCAACTTAGAGGAAAACTAGACCATGGCACGTGTTAAGCGCGGTAATGTAGCTCGCAAACGCCGCAAAAAAGTTCTTAAGCTTGCAAAAGGCTTCCGAGGTTCCCACTCCAAGCTGTTCCGTACCGCCAATCAGCAGGTGATGAAGGCACTGCGAAATGCCTACCGTGATCGCCGTCGTAAGAAGCGTGATTTCCGTCGCCTGTGGATTGCCCGAATCAACGCGGCGGCTCGCTTGAACGGTACGACTTACAGCCGTTTGATAGGTGATTTGAAGAAAGCAGACATCCAGATTAACCGGAAGATGCTGGCTCAGCTAGCGGTGCTTGCGCCTGAAAGCTTTGCCAAAGTAGTTGAAAAAGCGAGCGCTCAGTAAGTTTAGCAGCAGGCGATAACAATTAATCACGAGACTATAATTACGGGGCTATGCTACGCAAGCTGCTAGCAGGATTGAGCTTATGGATAGGGGTGCAGGCTTTTCTGCCCCCTGTTTTTGTTGAGAGCTGTTTTGTTTGCGATGCTCTGGGTGACGCTCTATTTGGCACTTCTCGAGTCGCTGTGGCCGCTGAGCTATCTGATATTCGCGATCGCGGATACCTTATTGTCGCTATCAAAACCAATCATTCACCGCTTGGATTTATTGCTGAAAACGGTGAACTTAGCGGGTTTGAGGTTGATATTGCTCACCGTTTGGCGGCTGATCTGCTAGGCGATGAGCGTGCAGTTAGTTTTGTACCCGTCAGCAACGTTGATAGGCTCAATGCGGTCTTGGAAGAGCGGGTGGATATGGCGATCGCAGCGCTCACTATTACCGAACCTCGTCGCCGCCTAGTCAACTTTAGCGATCCCTACTATCTTGACGGCACTGCGTTCATCGTTAGATCTAGCTCACCTAGTTCTGGTACCCTCAGCTCTCATCCGCTCAGTTCTAGAATAGAAGATCTTCCGCAGCTACAAACTATTCCGCCAGAGCCATCTGCTGATATTAGAGGGCTGCAAGATCTAACGTTTGGTCAAATTGCCGTTCTCAATCGCTCTAGCGCTGTGGCCTACGTTCGCTATATCCTGCCAGCAGCCAACCTTACGGGCGTGAATTCTTACGTGGAGGCTCAGTCTCTGCTGGCAAGTGGCCAAGTTGATGCGTTTGCAGGCGATGCTTCGGTTCTAACAGGATGGGCGCGCACCTCAGAGCCACTAGCTGACTATCTTCTGTTGCCTGAAATTATCTCGGTAGAGCCGTTAGCGATCGCGTTGCCAAAGGGCGTTCAATACAACGAACTGCAGCTCACGATCAATCAGTCAATTCGCCGCTGGTACGCCGAAGAATGGTTACAAGAAAGGGCTGCGCACTGGTCGCTACCTTCAGGCGTATTGCCATCCTTTTCCCCTTCCGAAGCGGTTGCAAGATGACGTTATCAGCGTGAATAAATAAAGCTAACTATCAGCCCAACCAAGCGGTGAAGTGCTATAAAATGCCAACAGCGCAAAAGTTATAGACACAACAAACAATAGGCTTAGTCAATAGGTCTTCTGCATGAACATCGGCATGGAAAACGGCAATTATCTAGTTGTTTATTTGGGAATCTTGCTGGCGCTTCTCAGCGTAGCGACCTTTTTCGTGGTGCGTCAGGTTTGGGTTACTCGGCGCACAGAAGTGACGCTTTCTGACTTGCAAACTAAGCTATTGAAAGAGAAAGGCACAGCCCTAGAATACTACGAGCTGGGTAGTCTGCTGCTCGACAAGAAGCTGTACGCGCAGGCAAGTACCTATCTGAAGAAAGCGCTAAAGGAAATCCCTGAAGAAGAGTCAGAAAACGCTATTCTGATTCACAACGCGCTGGGCTATGCCTATTTTGCGCAGGATCAGTTTGACTTGGCTATTCGCCAATACAACGAAGCGCTCAAAATCCGGCCAGACTACGTCACTGCGCTGAACAATCTGGCCCATACTTATGAGCGTAAGCAGCTTGTGCCGCAGGCGTTAGAAACCTATGAGAAATCACTAGCTACTGAGCCTGCAAACGAAACAGCTAAGCGTAGGGCCGAGTCTTTGCGTAAGCGAATAGCGTAGCCGCCTGACTTATCAATCCAGGCAAATAGATGGCCTGCGTCACGCAGCCTTAGGCAAAAGCCCAGAAACAAAAGCCTAGAAGCAAAAGCTTAGATAAAAACTTTAGACAAACAGACTTTGTTGGGCGACTGAAAATGGCTGATCGGCAGACTAATGTCCGAGAAAGCTGGCTCGCTTTGGCAAAACAGCACCAGGCGATCGCAATCATTAGAGCTAGCACTGTAGCTCAAGGTATCGCTATGGCTAGCGCTGCTGCCGCTGGTGGTTTTCGTTTAGTCGAGATTACCTGGACCAACAACGCTAGCCCCGCTAGCATGGTTAAATGCCTGCGTCAGGAGCTGCCTCAGTGCAGGATTGGCGCCGGGTCGATACTGAGCGCCGACAGCTTGCATGAAGCGATCGCGGCTAAAGTCGACTTTTGCTTCACGCCCCATGTCGATCGGGCGCTGCTATCGACTGCCAAAAAGTATGAATTGCCAATGATTGCCGGAGCCATGACGCCTACTGAAATTGTGATGGCATGGAGAGCGGGCGCGGCTAGTGTGAAGGTGTTTCCAATTTCGGCCTTGGGCAATGCGGCCTACCTTAGCAGTCTAGCTACACCGCTGGGCCCAATTCCCTTGATTCCGACAGGCGGTGTGACAATTGAAAGCGCACCTGAACTGATAGCGGCAGGTGCGATCGCTGTGGGTTTATCTTCGGCCCTCTTCCCCAAGCTGGAAGTTCAGCAGGAGAACTGGGCAGCCATCGAAGCGCGAGCACGCTACCTTCTAGCTCTCTTATAGCTTTGGCCCTATCGACTTGCTAACTGCCAAGCTTGAACGCTTCTACAAACAGCCCATAGATCATGCCAAGCTTAAACGCGTTGAGCGATTCAGCGAGTGTAGAACGCGATCGCACAGGTCCTAAATCTAAGGTTTGGTCAAAACGTTGGCCCGATGCTTGGTCTGTACTACGGCTCAGTGATGGATCGGCATTGAAAGCAGCCAAAGCGGCATCAGTGGGTACAGTATCTAGGGCGCGATCGCGCCGCTGCTTAGGCGCAAATCGATAGTAGACCCAGCTAACGGTCTCAACAAAAATGACTAGAATCGCTGAGATGGTCACGTCTAACTTTGCCGCTTGGCCTGCCGTTGCAGAAATTGCCGTCGCAAAAAAATTGCCAAACAGCAGACTAATCACAATCACAGAGAGCCGCCGCCAGGGGTTAAAAACCCATTGCCTAAACTGTAGAGTTGCTTGATTTACGATTGTGTTCAGTCGAGTTCTTTGCACAGAAAAATCCTCTTTTAGTCCTCATCTACGAAGGCTCGCTATTCGTTCGAGTTATCGGTCCTAGCTGCGGCTAGCGCCATTCTTCGAAGTGTCACAGTTTCCACAATAATGGCCGCTCGCACAGCGCTACTATGACGGATATAACCAAGCAATACAACTAGCACCGCTCGTAAAACCTGCCAAAAGTTCATCAGTTCGTATCAGCCCATTGAACTTTTTGAGGTGTGCGCTCCCCCCATTCCTTCGTCGCTTCTTTCATTAGGAGGTTCCATGCGATTTTCTCCTCTATTCTTTCTCCCGCTAGTAGCCGTTCTAGCTATGGGCTCTGCCGCCAAAGCTCAGATTATCTCTACCCCGCTTAGTGAACCACTCGAGCTAACCGGTCAAACAGGGGGCAGTGACTCTACCGCCTGCGGCAACATCAGCCGTAGCGATGGCCAAACCATCCGCGTGACAGAACCTTTTGCCTCACTCAGCTTTGAGGTTGAAAGCGAAGGTGACTATACGCTGCTGATCACCGGGCCGAATGGCTTTAGAGAGTGCGTGTTTGCCCACAACTATGACGGTGGGGTAATTCAAGCGCCCGGTCTACTAGACCAAGGCCAGTATCAGGTCTTCGTTGGCGATCGCAGCGGTGAAAGCCATCCTTACACTCTGTTAATCAGCCAATAGTACTCGGTTGAAATAGCTATAGTTATTGCAGTTGTTGTTGACAGTTGCCGTTAGCTTATCACTCTAGTTCATGTAGCCTCTTTACCGGATCTAAGAGGGTTTGGGAGAACGCAGGCAAAGCCCGGTGCTTCAGCACGGGGATGTAGTTCGCGAGTCTCCCAGGTGAGTGCTAGCGTAAGAACATGTTGATTCTAGAGTATAAGGTCAAGGCAAAGCCTCAACAGTTTGCCGCAATAGACGAAGCTATCAGGACTGGGCAGTTTGTTCAGAACAAGGCTTTGCGTTTGTGGATGGATGTTAAGGGCACGTCCAAATATGACTTGAGCAAGCTGTGCAAACAGCTAGCAAAAGAGTTTGACTTTGCCAATGAACTCAACAGCATGGCTAGGCAGGCCAGCGCTGAACGTGCATGGTTTGCTATTAGCCGCTTCTACGAAAACTGCAAGCAAGGCGTTAAGCCTGTTGGTATTCCAAAGTTCAAGCAGTTTGCTCGCTCAGTCGAGTACAAAACGTCTGGCTGGAAACTGACAGCGCCTAAGCGGATTAAGTTCACTGATAAGAAAGGTATCGGCCTTTTGAAACTGGTAGGCACTCACGACCTTGGCAACTATGCTGAGAAGCTGATTAAGCGAGTGAGGCTGATTCGCCGCGCAGATGGCTACTACTGCCAATTCTGCGTAGCCGTAGACCGCAAGGAAACGCTAGAACCATCTGGCAACACAATCGGCTTAGACGTTGGCTTAGCTGACTTCTACACCGATTCCAATGGCGAGAAAGAAGAGAACCCTAGATTCTACAGAAAGCGTGAAGCTAAGCGTAAAAAGCTAGCTAGGCGCGTCTCTCGAAAGAAAAAAGGGTCAGCCAACCGCAAGAAAGCAATAAATCGACTAGCCAGGTTCGAGCTTACAACTTCACGCAAGCGAAAAGACCACGCTGTAAGATTGGCGTTGTCCGTGATGAGATCTAACGACCTCGTAGCGTACGAAGACTTGAGAATCCGAAGTATGGTCAAGAATCACAACTTGGCTAAGTCGATTGCTGACGCAGGTTGGTATCAGTTCAGAACGTGGCTAGAGCGCTACGGCGATATATTTGGCCGGGTAACCGTTGCGGTGAATCCTGCCTATACGTCGCAAGCATGTTCTAGCTGCGGAACGATAGTGAAGAAGTCTCTCTCTACCAGAACTCACGCCTGCAAGTGTGGCTGTGTGCTAGATAGAGATGAGAATGCAGCTATCAATATTTTGAACAAAGGACTCGGTACGACGGGGCACGTCGGAACCGCCTTGCTAGACAAGGAAAACGCCCTGTGAGATACGACCTCTTTGGGTTTGGCGGTAACGTTGGATCTGAAAGTTATGTTCCTGACCAGGGAATCCCCGCGCCTTCAGGCCGCGGAGTAGTCAAATAACCTTTCAACCTACGGACGTAAGCACTGCGTCCGTTTCTTTGCTGAAGTTAGCCAGCGCTAGCCTCTATCAAACGATTGCTGACTGCGGCTTAAATCTCTGATTCTGGTAGCCGCTGAACTTCTACATCAATTACCGTCGCAGAGCCCTCGGCATCATCGCCAACGCTAACCGCAGTCGGCTGTACATCTACAGCCGATATGTCGATAACGCCGTCGCTAGCAACTCGCTCGAACCCTTCCGCCGTCACCACCACCTGTGTGCCACAGCTAGGGCAAGGTGTCTTCATCTTCTTCAAACCAGTTAGAGGCTGCTCGCATACCGGACATCTGCCTTGAATCAAGTTCCGCTTAATCCAAAACTGCAGTCCTACCAAAGCGAGTACAGGCGCGAGAACTAAGAATAAAACGAGTGCCAGAGTCGCTTT
This sequence comes from uncultured cyanobacterium, assembly GCA_963702855.1. GTDB lineage: Bacteria > Cyanobacteriota > Cyanobacteriia > Phormidesmidales > Phormidesmidaceae > Phormidesmis. Next base: position 1,623,858 of record OY969765.1, on the reverse strand, counting down.
AAGGATTCCGGTGATGCCAATTGCGCCAATTATCCAAGCCGCAATAAAAATGAACACCCAGCAGCCTAGTCCGGGAAAACGAACCCGAAGCTGGTTAAAATTTTGGTTCATCGTGACACTCTCCCATAAATCATCAGAAGTAAGCTTCCGGCTTAGCGTGCTAGCTCTAACTATCTAACCTTGATGAGCTGACTGGCTAAAGCTATCCTTAGCTAAGGTGCTGGTGCGCCTTTCCTAAGCTTTTCTCTACTATCCTAATGCGAAAGTAACGAGGTCAGGGATTGGTTTGGCGCGCGCTAGCTGATAGTTGGGTCCGGTTTATTTAGAGATAGCGAGCTGATTTAGTAGCTGGCTAACTTTACTCACTAGAGCGGGTGGACTGAATTTCTCTAAGGTTTGCGATCGCAACCACATACCGTCGCAGCGCTGATCCGCTTTGCCTAATGCCTCGATACATGCGATCGCCACTGCATCGGTATCTCGATGCGGTACCTGCCAGCCCAACTGTCCATCCTGTAGCGGATCGGCAGACCCATCGTCATCTCCAGCAATCACAGGTACCCCACAAGCCATCGCCTCTAGGTACACAATGCCAAAGCCCTCCTTTGAAGGCATCACGTACACATCTGCTAGCTGGTAGTGAGCAACTAGAGCGTCATTCGGTACAAATCCTGCAAACACGACTCGATCGGCTACACCTAGCTCTACAGCTAAGTTGGCTAACCTAGGCTGGTCATCGCCTCGACCAATCACTACATATTTTACACTAGGAAAAGCCTCAGCAATCTTAGGCAGCGCGCGAATGGTTACATCCACCCCCTTGTAGATATCGCCTGGCCAGAGTCGCGCAACCGTCATCAGCACTTTGGCATCTTGTAAGTGATAGCGCTCAACCAAATCCGAATCGTCAGCACCTGGCGTAAACACCCTGCCATCAACAACACAGGGCAACATGACAAACTTTTCAGGTGCAATCTGGTTGGCTGTGCATGCCAAATTTCGACTGTAGCGACTAATAGACACCACGCTACTCGCAGCGCTCAGCGCCTTTTTTTCAGCTATTGGCAGCTCATACCAAACTTCTTTGCCATAGGTCAGGACGGTGTATGGAATTTTGAGCAGACGACACAGCGTGCTAACCATTGACGCTAGGTTAATGTGTCCGCAAAAAACATGGTCAGGTCGATGGCGTAGCAAATAGAGCGCCAAAGCCGCGGTGAGATGAACTCGCTCTACGACTGCTCGACTGTTTTTAAGATAGTGATACGTGAGGCTGCCCTCTTTTAGGGGATGATCACTGTCTGCATCGCGCAGCAAGAAGACGTTGGCTGTCGCGTTTAGCCGAGGCGCAACTTGATCGTAAGCTGCCAGTACATCTTGAATATAAGACTGAATACCTCCCTCGCAGCCAAAAACTTCGATAAAGACAAAAGCATGTCTAGTCACGCGCTCACTCCTGCCGGTGTAATCTCACCCGCTTTCAAACGATGAATATCAGCTTTGACCATGGTGTCGATGAGCTGTTCAAAGCTGACTTGTGGCTGCCAGCCAAGATTCTCTTTGGCCTTAGTTGGGTTACCTACTAGCTGAAAATGCTCGTCAGCTCGAACCAGGGTTGGATCTGTCTCTACATATTTTTGCCAGTCGAGACCCACACAGCCAAATGCTGTGGCAACAAGGTCTTCCACGGTGTGTAGCACCCCTGTGCCGATGACATAGTCTTCAGCAACTTCTGCCTGCAACATGCGCCACATTGCTTCTACATGATCGCCCGCAAAGCCCCAGTCCCTTTTTGCCTGTAAGTTTCCAATTGAAAGGCGATCACGCAGCCCCAGCCTGATCGCCGCTGCTGCTAGCGAAATTTTTCGTGTAACAAACTGAGGCGGGCGTCGGGGTGATTCGTGGTTAAAAAGGATACCGCTACAGGCAAACAAACCGTACCGCTCTCGGTGATGCACCATTGTCCAGTGCGCGTGAAGCTTGGCCGCCCCATAAGGGTTCTTAGGCTGAAAGGGCGTTTTTGCAGTTTGGGGTGAAGACTGTACGTCGCCAAATATCTCAGAAGAACTTGCCTGATAAAAGCGCGTACTAAGACCTAGCTGTCGCGTTGCCTTGAGCAAGCGCGTTGCCGTTCCTGTAATCAAGTCTAAAGTTCCTAGCGGATCATTCCAGGAATCTGGAACAAAGCTTGGCGCGGCAAGATTATAAATTTCGGTAGGCTGCAGGCGATCAACTGCCTCAGTAAGTGCTGCCGCGCTTGTTAGAGGTACAGCGTTAATTTCGACTTTTTCGGCCAGTTCGTCTAACTTAGCTACACTACTTAGCCGCTCAGGCGGCACCAAACCAACAACGCGGTACCCTTTGCCGAGTAGCAACTTACTGAGATAGTAACCATCCTGGCCAGTGATACCAGTGATGAGTGCCGTTTTGCTCATAGAGAGAAATCTCTTCGGTTTAGCAAAATATACAATAGCGACCGTCGAAAACCCTCGCAAATGTGCCTGATTGACCAGGTCGATAGGTGAAAAATCACACTACTTTCAACTTTTTCACAATTCGCAAACAGTTTCGTTGGCTGCGATCGCTCTCATCTGTAGTAGCAGCGGAACTAATAGCGGTTCGATCATAGGTAACCTGATCAGCTAGCCTGCGAAGCAAAAACCAGCCATAGCCACCCTCTCGCAAAGCGCCAGGCTTCGGCTCACTCAGGCTATTAGGATCAAAAGGAGCACCCTGATCGAAAATGCAAATCTCTATTCGCTCGGGCTGCAATACCAACTCAATCTCAATTGGGGTATCGCCAGGAAGGTCTGCATGAGCATGTCTAACAGCATTTGTAAATCCCTCTGCCAGCGCTAAATTCAACTGATCGAACTGGTCGTCTACTGAGGGTGTCTTTTCAGCTAGCCGTGAAATGAGCGCTCTAAACCATTGCTGCACAGAGGCTAACTCTTCTAAATAGCTGCTCACCGTCAAGCGGTCTCGTTCAAACATGTCTAGCTCAACACTGGCTCTGCTACTGAAATTTGAGAACCATCGGTTCGCCCACTCACTCAATCTATCACTTCGCTCGTTAGTAAGTAGCGTTCTCATGATGCCTCGGTCGATGCTCTAAGCCCTTCAGTTGATTCTATGTAGCCCGCAACAGTCGCGAACTAACGGCAACATCATACGCTATAGCTGTTAGAAGACTAGCCGATACTTACAATAGTTTTAGGCTTTGAAACAAGACCGTTCAGTTTCAAGTACACCTTTAGCCTTCGAGCACACTTAGGAGTAAATCCGAGCGAGTGATGGACGTCGGATGGGTAGCCGTTAGTGAAATTGCCGGCATGTAAAAAGGCGACTCGTTCAGTGAATAAGTCGCCTAGGCTATAGCAACCAAAGATAGCGGTCAAAGGTAGCGCTCGAAGATAGCGTCGCTTGGTGTCACCGCCCAATACGTACGCAGAGAAGTCATCTCACCTTCGCTCATTAGATAGTCACAGACAGGTTTTCGGTCAAGCTGCTTGTGCCCAAAATATCTGCCAAGACTTCACTTCCAGCAGAAAGGAGCGTGTTCTCTGCCTGCGCTGGCAGCGATAGACTACCAAGACCCAAACTGCTTGCCAGACTGCTCGGGTCAAGATCGACGTCAAAGCGAAGGGCATCGCTACCACTATCGCTCCGGCTCAGCGCAAGATTACCCCATTCATAGCTAGCTGAAAGGCCGTTGTCCAACCCGCCCTGAAGAAGAGAGTCGATGAGCTCACCTGTTCCACCTCCTGTGAGGTCATTCAACGATGCGCTATTATCGCCGTCGTCCGGGGGGGTAGAGCCATTGAAGCCAGCAACGTCCAAGAGAGAACCTAACGCCAGGAGTCGATCGAGCTGAATCTTGATAATTTCGTTGTTATCAATCGCCTCAGCGTCCCGACCTTGGAAGAAGGGATAGTTGTTATCGTTGGCAACTAGAAGGGTATCTTCGTCGAGCACCAGTACATCTTCGATGGTGACAAAGGGAAAATCGAAGGTGGTGCTGCCGTCGCGCTCAACAACTAAGAACTCATTCTTGTAAATCGGCGTGAAGTCACCAATCGCATGATTGGGTGTATCTAGCTGGTAGTAGCCTAGTAGCCCGCCAAACTCGCTATCAACCATATCGAACTCGTAAATGCGTAGTAGTGATCCTGCTGGATCACCCAGTACTGTTCCTTCTAGTATGGGGTAGAGCGTTTGGCGATTAGGACTAAAGGCTATGCCTTCAAAGCCGCGAGAGCCCGCTAAGTTTGCGATGACCTCCCCTGCGAGCACCGTTAGGTTATCAGGCGAGTAGACAAAATCAGCGGTGATGGTGTCGATTACTTCTGCACCGATGCCAGAGAAGTCGGTGAAGAGGCCGTCTACACCGACTTGAACAAGTTGGGCAATTTCCTCTTCGAGCGTTTGCGGCGTGCCATCCGCGCTGAGCGTTAAGAACCGCTCTCCCGCGTCATCGACAAAAGAAGTAACTACGCCTGTAAGCTGAGAGGTGATTTCGGCCACACCGTCACTGTTGCCGTCAACTGGCTCAGCGATTGGGCTGCGCAGTAAGAAATCGTTCTCCCAAGAACCAGCGCCTTCGGCGTACGTGTCGCTGATAATTTGAAGAATGCCAGCATCGTCCAAGTTACCGTAACCCGTGGTGTCAGAGAGTGGATTTTCAGATGCATTGAGGAAGTCCTGACCGTAGATAGCCGTCAAATCATTGCCTTGAGTAACGTTATAGCAAATATCATATGGGAAGGAGAAGGCATCTTCTGGGTTAGCGCTGTTTGTGGTATTGCCATAGAGCTGTACTAGGGGACTATTGCCTAAACCTTCTGCATCGAGTCGCGTCTGGACTTCAATTAGGTTTTATACTTCAGACGACTGAATGAAGATGCGGATTGGATCGGTGAAGTCCCCAGCAATCAGCGTGTCTACCAAAAGCTGGCTTGTGCCCTGGTCGATTGGCGTGCCGTATAGATAGGTGCCTTCTTTCGCGAGAAAAGTTGGATGCCTGGTTTCAGGATAAATGCCGATTTGCTTACCGGTTTCGACTTCTATCGATTTCACCCAGTCGATAACTTCCTCTAGGGGGCAAATTCCAGGCGATCGGCCACGTCAGTGGTGCCAGAGATTTCGTTTTCGCAGCAAGTGACTAACATACCGTCATTGGTAACGACAAAGTCAGGCTCGATGAAATCTGCACCTTGCTCAATCGTTAGTTCGTAGCACGCAAGCGTGTGCTCAGATCGGCTACCGCTCGCACCACGGTAGCCAATCACCCCTCTTCACCACCTGCATCAAGAAGAGTCGGTGTGTCGACACCTTCATTGGCCACCCAGGTGTAGGGCTTGCTGTTTGACAGCCCATTACGAGCAGATCAGCGATTCTGTTGCCTGTTTTTGTTATGGATGTTTGTAGCTTAGAAGTAACGCTGGTTTTCAGGCTTTAGTCAATGCGTAATTCAAGATGCGTAATGCTGTTAGAAATATCATTGAACGTCTTGGTAAAGCCCGCCTGACATATACGTGACGGCTGCATTTGTGGTGGCGATCGCTGCGAAGCGACTCAATAAGGAGGCGACTAGAAGCGTTACTAAACAATTGACACCTTCAAAAGGGGCCTGATACGCTATGTGTAGGTTTGTTCTCCTGGACAGCAGGCCGCTTAACTGCCTCGAAAAATTTAGCCGCTGACGATGACTGGTACCAACAGTACATCGCCAGCTAGCCCCCTCGCTGAAGAAGCAGCAAGGCGGTTGTGCATAATGATGCCACAGCCACCCTGACTTTTGGCAAGTTGGGGTGGCTTCATTTTTCGCGGGTCTTCTTCTATACCTTCGCTGGAGAAACCCATGAAAGCCACATACCGCCTATCGGGCTACCCATCTGGCCGACTCTTCACCGATCAGCCATATCCTTCGTCGCTTACCGCTCAGAGTCTATCGCTCTTCGCCCCTTTACCGCAGCTTGTTTCCGCGGGCACCACCCCTGGTGAATCTGTGCGTCATATTTTGCTAGGCAGTCCTGATGCCGTTCGCCAGACGATTCATCTACTACATACGCTGCACTATAGTGAGACGATTTTGTGGAGTCCAGTGATGGCGATCGCCGAACCAATGACAATCACTCCAGCACAAGGAGAAGCTATCAGCCTACTGCGCAAGCATCTGTAGGACCGCTGTTGCTCCGCGCTCGTTGTTAAAGGAAATTGCAGTTAGAGGAAATTGCAGTTCGGGCGCACAGGCCGTGTGAGGAACAGTAGAAAGGCGACTCATTCATCGAACGAGTCGCCTAATCTAGGATGCTCTAACGCTGTTCAAAGGATACTTAGTTAGAAAATGAGATCTCACAGCGCCGAACTAACCAGTTCTTTTATTTGAAGAACAGTGTAAGTTAGACACCGTGAGTCAGAAGATCTAGAAAAGACCCAAAGTCAAAGAAGTATCGATTGGGAAAGTTGCCCCAATTCCAAGCCATAGTGTCACAACGGTACCAAAGAGGAATACCGCTGTTGCAACAGGGCGACGGAAAGGGTTTTGGAACTTGTTGACGTTCTCAATGAACGGAACCAAAATGAGACCCAAAGGAATAGCTGTCATTGCTGCAATGCCCAAAAGCTTGTTCGGCAATACTCGCAGCATTTGGAAAGTGGGGTAGAGATACCATTCAGGCAAGATCTCTAGAGGGGTCGCGAAGGGGTTAGCAGGCTCACCCACAAGCGCTGGGTCTAGAACCGCTAGCGCTACGCAGCAAGCGATAGTACCCATAATAACAATGGGAAATACATAGAGAAGGTCATTAGGCCAAGCAGGCTCACCGTAGTAGTTGTGGCCCATGCCTTTCTTGAGCTTCTCCCTCAGCATTGGATCGCTGAGATCTGGCTTCTTGAGGATTGACATCGATTAACTTCCTAGAATAATGACACCGATAGCTAATGTACCGGTAGCTGAATATACGACGTGACGGCAAAAGCCGCCACATTCAATCTTTGCAAAGAATTGGGTTACAAAGGACCGGAAATTCCTTGCTTACGAATCATGATGAAGTGAAGCAACATGAAGACTGCGATAAACCAGGGAAGCACAAACGTGTGCAAGCTATAGAAACGAGTCAAGGTTGCTTGCCCTACACCTGCGCCACCGCGCATGAGCTCAACAATAGTACCGCCGACAACCGGAATAGCACCCGGAACGCCCGAAACGATGTTCACAGCCCAATACCCCACCTGGTCCCAAGGGAGTGAGTAGCCTGTAACACCGAAAGAAACGGTGATAACCGCCAAGATCACACCTGTTACCCAAGTAAGCTCACGAGGCTTCTTGAATCCACCGGTTAGATAAACGCGGAAGACATGCAAGATCATAACCAGGACCATCATGCTGGCTGACCAGCGATGAACAGAACGGATGAGCCAGCCGAAGTTGACATCAGTCATGAGGTACTGAACGGAAGCAAATGCATCCGTAACAGTGGGCTTGTAGTAAAACGTCATTGCAAATCCAGTGGCAAACTGGATGATGAAGCAAACGAGCGTAATTCCACCAAGGCAGTAGAAGATATTGACATGCGGAGGAACGTACTTGCTAGAAATATCATCGGCGAGTGCCTGGATTTCTAGCCGTTCATCGAACCATTTGTAGGTTGAAGAGTCGGTGACTTGCTTAGTAAACATGAAGCAAAATTTTAGGTGGCTTTAAGGTTATATACCAATACTAAAAAATGTAACACAGCTCTATAGCTGTCGGACAAGAACCTAGCTAGTGCCCCTGTAGGTAGGCTGATCCTTTAGTCGAATGTGTAGATATTCACGGCGCTATCTTCAACCGCTGAATCTCTCTCGATGCTTTGGGTGCAGTGCTCTCAATTAGAATTCTGATAGGTTTTGCAAGAAACTTTAAGAAAAGCTAGTATTTCATATAGTTTACATAGCTTCACATATAATTCATAGCAATGATTCTCTTTGAGTGTTTGAGCGTCCTACCGGAGCGGTCAGCAGAGTGGCTGATAGAAGCGGTATCTTGGTAGTTGCTTACTGGTTGCTCATTGGTTGCTCACTGTGGGTAGTTGCTCGTAAGTAGTTGAGCAATAGTTGAATAGGTTAAACAGGTGCAATTGACGCTGTGATCGCTAGTACAAACGCCGGAGATTTGGGTTGAGAATGCTTGAAAGGCCTGTGAGAGCGCGAATTTTAAGAACGCGAATTTTTCGGATAGTGGCTGCTGCTAGCTTAGCGATCGCAATATGGTTGGGGCCTATCGGGTTAGGGACTCTGGGCCTAGGCGGTCTAAGCTCATCTGACCAGGGCGACAGTCGCTTTGGCTGGGGACAAATGCCTGCAGCGCTAGCTTTTAGCAACCAGCAGCAGCTAGTGATGGAGGTTTGGCGAATTGTCAACCGCAGCTATGTGGATGAGACCTTTAATCACACCAACTGGTGGGCTACTCGGCAGCGCGTGCTGAGAAAGTCCTTACCCACCTGGACAGAAACCTATGCAGAAATTCAAGCGATGCTAGCCGTTTTGGATGATCCCTACACGCGCTTCTTGCCGCCACAGCAGTATCAAAGTTTGCAGACTAATACCAACGGTGAGTTGACTGGCGTGGGTTTGCAGATAGCTAAGGATGGAGAGGACAGTCCGCTCAGGGTAATTGCGCCTATTGAAGGCTCACCGGCTGAAGCTGCAGGTCTGCGCCCTCAAGATGAAATCTTGGCAATTAATGGGACGCTGACAAGAACGCTGACCCTTGACGAGGCGGCGGCTCGAATGCGCGGTACGGTTGGTACACAAGTCACTTTGACTGTCGGACGCCAAGCGGTATCAGAATTTGATGTGAATGTGAAGCGTGATCGCATCACGCTCAACCCTGTGTCTTCGGACTTTAGACAAACTGAAGGGCTCCCTAAGCTAGGCTATATTCGACTGGGTCAGTTTAACGGCAACGCGGCTGATGAGCTAAGGACAGCCTTACAGGACTTGGAAGACAAAGGTGCAGATGCCTACATTCTGGACTTAAGGAACAACCCGGGTGGACTCTTGCAAGCGGGCATTGAGGTGGCCAGAATGTGGCTAGATAAAGGCACAGTAGTATACACAGTAGACCGTCAGGGTTCGCTAGGTAGCTATGATGCAAATGGCAAAGCAATCACTGACGATCCGCTTGTTGTACTAGTTAATAAAGGAACCGCTAGCGCTAGCGAAATTTTGGCGGGGGCCTTGCAGGATAATGGCCGAGCGCAGCTTGTAGGTGAAACCACCTTTGGTAAAGGTCTTATTCAATCACTGTTTGACTTACCTAATGGCTCTGGGCTAGCTGTCACTATCGCCAAATACGAAACGCCCAATCATCGAGATATCAACAAGCTGGGCATCGCACCTGATGAGGTTGTTGAAAGCTCAGTTGAGCGCCGTCAGCAGTTTGGAACCGAAGAGGATGCACAATACCAAGCGGCGGTAGCGCTTTTGGCAAATTCTATGGTGGCTGCGAAGCCGTAATGTCTAAGCGTACCTACCATGACCCGTTGCATGGCGCGATTACGCTAGAAAGCAACGATCCGGTAGAAGCGCTACTGACCACGCTAATTGATACGCCCACTTTTCAACGGCTGCGGCGGATTCGTCAGCTAGGTCCTGCGAACCTAACGTTTCACGGCGCTGAGATGTCTCGCTTCACGCATTCGCTCGGAGCGATGGCAGTTGCGCGCCGAGCGTTTGATCAGCTAGTTGGGATGCATGAAGAGCTGCGATCGCACCGAGCCACCGTACTGTGCGCAGCGCTGCTACACGACATTGGTCACGGCCCCTTTAGTCACACGGCTGAGGAGATATTCGGCTCTGAGCATGAGTACTGGACAATGGCTATTGTCGAGCATTCCCAAGACATCAGGAGCTTGCTCGACGCCTTTGAGATTGATTTGTGGCGGAAGGTGATTCAGGTATACAGGCATGAGCATTCGGTGCCTTGCGTATGGCAGCTCGTTACTAGTCAGTTGGACTGCGATCGCATTGATTACCTAATGCGCGACAGCTATTTTACTGGCGCTGCCTATGGCCAGCTTGATTTAGATCGCATTGTCTTAGCGCTAAACTACGACCCTAGTAGCCAGCAGCTAATTGTAGAGAAGAAGGGATTAGCTGCCATAGAGCACTATTTAGTTGTTCGCTCATTTATGTATGCGCAAATTTACAATCACCCCAAGAATCTCTCAGCTACCTGGATCTTAGAGCAGGCGTTCGATAGAGCCAGACAGCTACTAAAACAGGCGCAGCTTACTGCCGATTCGACAGTAACCGCTTGGCTTAGTGGGACGAACGAACAGCTTTCACTGCAGCACTATTTATCAGGGGATGATATTGTCTTTACCTACCACTTGCAGCGGTGGCAGCATCACACAGACCCGACCTTAGCCGATTTTTGCCAACGCTTTCTCAACCGCAAGCTACTGAAGACTCAAGAGGTTACCTACGCGACGCCTGCTGAGCAAGAAAGTCTGCTAGCCAACGTCCGGCAGCAGCTATTTCTAAAAGGGGTAGATGCTTTCTGCTACAGCGGCCTGAAGCATACCTGGAGTAAAGGCTATAGCGTTTATCAACGAGGTATTAAAATCAGGACCCAACGGGGACTAGTCGACATCAAACAGCTATCGCCTTTAGTTCAAACCCTGACGGAGCCTGCTCAAAGAACCTGGCTAATCTATCCCCATGAGTTAGATGTCGGGCTGTGCCCACTACCTGCAGCAGAGGAGATAGTCGGTGCTTGGGAAGCTTATAGCTGAAGAAATCACTTTATTTGAAGAGATCACATTGCATGGCCGCAAGCTATAAAAGCTATAAGAGAAAAACTATTCAAGCGTTTGCCAGTCAATAGCCTGTAGTTGAGCATAGGCATTGTCTATCTTTTTTTCGCCGCGCAGGAGGCCGGTATTGGCTCCTGGGCAGAGGCTGCCTAGAGTTTCTGGTGTAAAGTCTGTGAGTAGCCGCTGCGCATGACGCACCTGACGCGGCCAGTGAAAGGTTTTGGCAAGTTTTAACGGACTAGGTGCGCCGCCTTTGATGGGTAGCAGATGTCTACCAGTGAACAGAACACCACCGTAGAGGCCGTGATAAAGGCAGGCCGATCCAGGAGAGTGACCGGTAGTCCAAAAGACTCGACTGATTGGAGAAAGGGTGTAGTAGCGATGAAATGTTTGAGCTGACACCGCTGGGAGTAAATAAGCTTCTTGTTCCTGAATCAGCACATCGCCTCCAAAAGCACTCTGAAATTCCTTTACCTGAGCAATTCCGCCTCGATGGGTGATAAATAGCGTACGAACGCCACCCTGCTTTTCGATAAAGGTGTGGTTTGCTTCGCTCAACGCTGGGCAATCTACCAAAATATTAGCGCTTTGGCCAGCAGCGTCGTGTTCAAGTATTAGGTAGGCGGTCCCGCCTAACGTTTCTCTGTTAGGCGAGAACGCAAAGACGGTTTCGAAAACTGACTGGGGCTGTTTCTGGGGCTGATTGGCCGCTAAAGGTGTGGATGCAACCGACATCTTAAAAAACCTGAGTGAACGGTATGAAGAAAGAAGCTGAGCTTAAACCAATATAGCTTCACGGCTTTGAGCTATGAAGCGAATTTGAAACGCTAAAGAAGCACTGAATTACAATAGCAATACTGCCGTTAGAATCTTCTTTAAACTGTCTGCCTGCTGTTTAATGGTTCTCTTTCTAATTTGCACGCTTCCCCAACCACTGCCTTATCGGCAACTCCGCGTTCATGTATCTCGTTCTTTTCGCACTATCCTTGGGTTTAGTCACCTATTGGGTGATTAGTCGTAGCATCGCTAGCAGCACTTCTATCCCACTTTGGGTGCTGTGGCTGATTATGATGATGCCGATTCTCACCTTTACGCTATGGATGCAAATCACTAGTGAGCCGCCACCGACTGCCCTGCTGTACGGTTTGATGGTCCTATCGTCGCTGATTTTGTACGTGGTGCTGACGACGGCCAGTTTACGCGCCAAGCAAGCGACCAAAGATGACAAACTTGGCTCGAAGCAAGCGGCTGTTGATCAAGTGGCTGATAAAACGCTGAGCGAAAAGGTTAAACCCACTACTAAACCGATCAGTCGAGAAGAAGAGACTAGCCTTCAACGCTGCTTTCCCTGGTCGATCTATTATCTGCAAAATATCGAGTACCTACCGCAGGCTATGATCTGTAAGGGCAAGCTTAAAAGCTCACCGGGTAAAGCTTATAACACGGTACAAAAGAATGTTGAAAGTAAGTTTGGCGATCGCTTTTTAGTTCTCCTTCAAGAAGGGCTCAACGGCACGCCTTTTTTTGCGCTGGTGCCTAATCCCCAGGCTAAAGAGCCTTTTATCCCAGACTCGGCAACGCCTATTCAAGTTGCGCGCATAAAGCAGCTCAATCAGAAGGTTTTGACCCGCCCAGGCCAAGCGCTACTTCTGGCAATTTTAACTCTCTTTACAACGACCTATATTGGAACCACTCTGTTTGGCGATGCTCCAAATTGGCAGGCGCTTACAGAAAACCCTCAGCTACTGCTGCCAGGACTCGGCTATAGCCTATCCCTAATGCTAATTTTGGGCGTGCACGAGGCTGGACACTATGCGGCAACGCGCCACCATCGCCTTAGAGCAACGCTGCCCTACTTTATTCCGGTTCCGTTCTTTTTAGGCACGCTGGGCGCTTTCATTCAGATGCGATCGCCTATGCCCAATCGTCGAGCTCTGTTCGATGTTGGAATTTCAGGTCCATTAGCCGGATTGCTGATGAGCCTACCTATCCTAGGCTGGGGCTTAGCCCATTCTACCGTCGTGCCGCTAGGCGAGTCCTCACAGTTGCTTAGCTTCGAGGCACTCGATCCTAGCCGATCACTGCTTTTACTGATTATCAGCAAACTAGCCTTGGGCCCTGCTCTACCGGTCGATAGCGCCCTTAGCCTTCACCCGCTTGCTGTATCGGGTTGCCTAGGTCTGATTGTGACTGCCCTGAATCTGATGCCAGTCGGTCAGCTAGACGGCGGACATATTGTCCATGCGATGTACGGTCAGCGGACGGCGGCTGTAGTGAGCCATATTGCCCGTATCTTGATGCTGATATTGGCCTATAGATACCGAGAATTCTTGCTATGGGCTTTTTTGCTGTTATTTGTCCCAGCGGCAGAGCCAGCTCTAAACGATGTTAGCGAGCTTGATGGGCCGCGTGACTTTTTGGGCCTGATATCGCTGCTATTGCTCGTGTTGATTCTCCTGCCAGCACCGCCAGCGCTGAAAAGCTTGCTGTTTTAGTCAGTTTTGCTTTTTTTGATGGATTTACCTTACAAGCGGGTAGGCTATCCAATAAACGAAAGGTAAGAGACGGCAAGACATGAGCGACAACATAGCCCAGTGGCTGGCTGAAGTGCGATCGCTCCAGCAACAAATTAACAGCCTAAAGCAAGAGCAAGAACAAGCCTATCAGAGCGCTGAAAACTGGCGAAAGCTGTACGAGAGTGAAGCCCAGCAACGGCGAAGAGACGCTGCTGTTAGCCGTCAGAAGATCGAAAAGTTGGAACAGGCGCAAGCCCACTATCAGAACCCACAGATCGGTCAGCATGGCAGTCAGCGATCACAACTCGAGTCGGCACTGTCAGCCGGTTTGCCTGACCAGCCGACTGAGGCTCTACAGAGCGGGCTGTTAGCTGTACAGGAAGAGTGCGAGCGGCTAAAGCGATCGCTTCAGGCTGAAGAGAAAGCTCATGAACAGACGCGCACGAGCCTTACGGCGGCACTCGGAGACGCTGTAGACCTACTCACCAAGGAGCGTCTCCTCTTGACCCAGCCGCCGACGGTCGATTTAAAGAACTAGCTCGTGGCTAGGCTATGGCCTGTCTAGGCTCTGGCGCTAAACCCCATAACCGCTGCTAAGCTATCAGCATCAGGCGAAAGCCCTGCTTTGAACTGGTTACCGCTACGCTCTATAGCTGCCTCGGGATCTTTCAATCCGTTTCCAGTCAAAACACAGACAATTCTCGCCCCTGCGGGCACCTGATCCTTAACCTTTAGCAATCCTGCCACAGAAGCCGCGCTAGCTGGCTCACAGAAAATTCCTTCAGATGAAGCAAGCAAACTATAGGCAGCGGCGATCTCATCATCGGTTACAGCGTTAAAGGCTCCGCCGCTTTCTTCTTTAGCGGCTACAGCCTGGTTCCAGCTAGCTGGATTGCCAATACGAATCGCCGTGGCAAACGTGTCTGGTGATTCAATCGGATGCCCTGCTATTAGAGGGGCTGCGCCTGCTGCCTGAAAGCCCATCATCTGAGGTCGCTTCTGGCATTTTCCTAGCTGCTGATATTCGTTGAATCCTTTCCAATAAGCCGTGATGTTGCCTGCATTGCCGACCGGAATACACAGCCAGTCAGGCGCATCACCTAACGCGTCAACTATCTCAAAAGCACCTGTCTTTTGACCTTCGATGCGATAGGGATTGACAGAGTTGACTAGCGTAATAGGATAGCGATCGGCAACGGTACGTACGGAAGTTAACGCCTGGTCAAAATTGCCCTTAATTGCCAAAACCTCTGCGCCGTACAGCAGCGCCTGTGCCAGCTTACCCATCGCTACATAGCCATCAGGAATAACCACGTAGGCTCGCAGTCCTCCTCTCCGGGCATAGGCTGCGGCTGCGGCTGATGTGTTACCAGTGCTGGCACAAATGACCGCTTCTGCACCCGCCTCTTTTGCCTTGGAGATGGCCATCGTCATACCCCGATCTTTGAAGCTGCCAGTAGGATTAAGGCCATCGTATTTGACGAATACCTGAACGGACTTGCCAACTCGCTCAGCGATAGAAGGCACAGGAATCAGAGGCGTATTTCCTTCGTGTAGGGTAACTATAGGCGTTGCGTCGCTAACTGGAAGATACTGGCGGTAGGTTTCAATAAGTCCTTGCCAGCCCTGGTGCTGAATGGCTGATCGCCCACCTTGCAGATCGCTCGTCCGCTCGGCATCTATCTTTTGCGAATGGGGAGGGGTAAGGCTGAGAGTCACAGTATTTTCCAACTACCAGAATATATGGGCCAACTATAACGGGCAAGAGACAGCCGTCGCAAAAGAAGGGTCACCGCTAATAGGTGATAGGGCCGCTAATAGGGCTTGCCGGCTACAAGAGTTTTGCTGAACTTTTCAAGTTTACCTTGATGTAGCTCTAGATATGATGCGGCGCGTGCGTGAGGCCAAGCAATCTGCTTGTTTTTATGCGCTATTAGATAGGCCTAGTGTATATCCGCACAATTAGCTGTCTGCCCAATTGGCAAAGCGCCACAGTTCGATAGCAGAAAGGAATTAGGGTTTCGCTAATATCAACTTTGTTATTCAGGTTACAATGCCTTTGCTCTTCTCTCGTGAGTATAAATAACTACTCATGTGCTGCACGAAACCTAACGAGTTTCGTAAGACTTGAAGTCGATTTTCGTTTGTTGTGAATGAGTTTTTAGCATCATGCCTTTGACCAAATCCGCAAATCAAGTACCTGAGACTGTCTCTTCTGAGACTATCTCTTCTAGTAGGCAGACGGGTGCAGCTAGTGTTTCGGTGATAGAGGCAGAGAAAGTCTGCTGGATTGAGGTAAAACGCTACCCATATCAGCCTGATCATCAGGTTGAGCTATTACATTTGCAGGCAGAAGTCGATGCTCTGCTGATTAAGCTTCAGTCCGCTCAAGCCAAGAGTTTTTCCCTAACCAACACTTAACGGCTAGAAGCGGTAAGCCGCTGGAAACTTAACTTCCAATCAACCTGTTAAGAATTCACTAATCCGCTAGCTAAATCTGTTTTTACCCAATTATCCTAGGGATACAATTGGAAGATACGCACTGGGTACGGCTGTATCCAAGCTGTGTTTCGATGCGACGATTAGGCTAGTTGAGATAGGTAGTTTGAAGCATCAAGATAGACGAAAACCAGCAGATACATTGAAAGCTAAGAAGGAAAAATCACGTCCGCAGCAGCCAGTTGAGCTGGGCTATCATCAGGTCTATCGGTGTCCGGCCTGTGCTAGAGGTGAACTTAGCGTGATCGCACTGATGGACGTATTTGCCTGTGATTTTTGTCGACATATGTTCACCGTTAACTTACAGACTCAGTCGGTCCAGCTAGCAGATAGCTTGCAGCCGATGGCTTGGCAGTGGACCGGATGGCGCTGGCGCTCGGCCTATCAGCGTGATACGGCTGCTGCCTTGGTTTGGGCTTTTGCGATTGGTCTGACAATCTTTCCCGTACTGTTAATTTCGATTTCTAACTATGTATTTCCACCATCCGGCGGTCTGAACTTTGTGTTGAGCTGGATTGGGCTAACCGCTGTAAGCCACAGCCTGATTTCGAGCTGGCTGCTAGCTGAGTTTCACCAGTGGCCTTGGTATGTGGCTAGTCGCGTTCGGCTACAGCAGCTTCGCAACCGCCGCGCCGCCTGAAGTAACTGTAGAATCAGCCACGCCCGTGAACATCACAATGAACATTAAAAAGGTGAACCTCAAAAAGACGATCACCAGAGAGAGATAGCCAAAACGGCGTAGAATCTCAAAAACTAGTCTGCCGAGAGTGAGAGAGATTTTTTTGACAGATACTGTTGGTGATCTTCGGTAGCCAGCCAATAGTCGCTAGCGGGGCGAATTTGGGTGACGATGGGGTTGGGATAGGTCCCGCTATCATTGAGTTTAGCTTTGGATATTTGAGCGGCCTTTTGCTGGACGGGGGAGTGGTAAAAGATTACGGAACGGTATTGCTCACCGCGATCAGACCCCTGGCGATTGAGCGTTGTAGGGTCGTGACAGTCCCAAAAGAGGTTGAGCAAGCTTTCGTACGAAACAGTTGTTAGATCGTATTGAATTTGAGCGACTTCGGCATGGCCGGTAATGCGCGCAAGAACATCGAGATAGCAAGGGTTTTTGAAGTGGCCGCCCATGTAGCCTACAGACGTATGAATGACGCCTGTAAGCTGATAAAAAGCTGCTTCTGTATGCCAAAAGCAGCCCGCACCAAAGGTGGCAATCGCCGTATTTTGGGGCGAAGATGGATTTGCGATCGCATCAGTCAAGTGTTGATCAGTCAAACTTTTATCTGCCATACGTTTATCTCTTTGGTTTATGCCGTTCCTTGAGTACCTATCACAGAACAAAAGAAATTCATAAATAGATATGAGCAGGATAGTGGTTCTGTTACCGCCGCTAGGCTAAAGCTGACGCTCTTGTATCAGCATTTGTCGGTAAGAAAACCAGCCAACCCCGACCATTACTGCAGCGAATATCAAGAGAAACCAAAAATGATTGGCTTCACCTAGCGGACTATCGATATTGAGCAGCGCATCGGTGAGTGCTTCAGTCATGTGGTAAATCGGATTAAACTTAGCGATGTTGAGTAGAGACGCTGGAAAAAGAGAGATTGGGAGAAAGGCGCCGCCTAGCACCATAAGCGGTACGCCAAAAGCGGCAATTAGCGCACTGACATCTTCTGTGCGGCGAGCAAACTGAGTACCTAGCATAAAGCCCAAGCCGACATAGGCTAAGATGCTCAGCCAAATTATTAGAATAGCTAGCGGCCAAGCGGCTCCAGTGAAATTAGCGCCTGCGATCAAAGCGATCGCAAAAATCACCAGCGTTTGCCCTATGCCAATCACACTGTGCGCCAGAAAAATCCCTAGAAAATAAGACACCCCGCTCAGCGGCGATAAAAACAGCCGTTTCAACGTTTGCTGTTCCCGCTCTGAGACGACCGTTGCGACCCCACCGCCCAAACAGCTAAAAAACAAAGCCGCTCCTACCAATGTAGGCGGCGCAGCTACCTCAAATGCCGTGCTGACAGTTGTATCGGCGCGCTCAGCTGTGATCAGCCCGTTGAGCATCAAAATCAGAGCCGGAAAAATTAGCCAAGAAATCAGGCTCCTCCGTCGCCGAAAAAGCTCTGTTAGAATTCGGCGGGCTACCGCCCAGCTTTCACGCCAGTACTTTTTGAGGCTAAAGGCAGTCATAAAATATGTATCTCTGCGAGGCTGACCCACTATAAACTGAAAACTAAGAAAGAGTTCTTCTACTGATCTAGTCTTTTCAAATAACCTATATGTCGCTGCGCTATCCAACATCAAGCTGTTCAACGCTAAAGAGAGTCACCACACCACACATACTATTAGACCGGCTTCTGGCACTGTGTTTGGGGACATTGATCGCTCTAGCAGTGCTAGTAGCCTGGCCCACATCCGCAGCGCATGCGCTCGGCGGCCCGCAGCCTGAATTGAACCAGCCTGCCCCTACATTTACCTTGCCAAGCACTGTCAGTGATGGTGATGTTAGCCTGTCAGACTACCTGGGTCAGTGGGTCGTGCTGTACTTTTATCCTCGCGATTTTACCCCTGGCTGCACGCTCGAAGCCCAGCGTTTTCAGCGCGACTTGCCAGAGTATCAGACTCGCAATGCTCAAATTCTCGGCGTTAGCGCTGATGATGTCGATTCGCACGCGGAATTTTGCGATGCAGAATTGTTGGTCTTTCCACTGCTATCTGATCTAGATGGTACGGTTAGCCGGGCCTACGGCTCTTGGATGAAGCCGATGTCTATGCGTCATACCTACCTAATCGATCCAGAAGGCACGCTCAAAACGATTTTTCTGGGCGTTCGACCCGCCATCCATAGCCAAGAAGTTTTGGCTAAGCTAGATGAGCTGCAAAGCTAGCTAGAGCACTTTGAGTAAGCTCAATTTCAGTTGACTAACCCTTCTAAGCTGGGAAGCTAACTAATTAAAGATAATTAGGTAAGAGAACCGCTAGACTGGACCGATAGATGCGTATTGATTAGGAGATAAAAATGTCTACTCTGGCACTGACTGAGCCCAATGTTGAGAAGGTTTTGGACGAGCTACGTCCTTATTTGCTAGCAGACGGGGGCAATGTGGAACTCGTAGAACTCGATGGCCCTATTGTAAAACTTCGTTTGAATGGCGCTTGCAGTAGCTGCCCAAGTTCTGCAATGACTTTGCGTATGGGTATTGAGCGTCGTCTACGGGAATTTATTCCTGAGATTGCTGAAATTCAACAGGTGGTTTAATCTCACTGGCTTGATTCACAATCTATTTATCAAGGGGCGGCAGGGTTTTAACTCTGACCGCCCCTTGGGCTGTTAACCTGGCTATTGGAAAAGTAGGACAAGACTGTGCTGGATATTAAGCTAATTCGGACCCAACCCGAGCAAGTAAAAGCGGCGTTAGCAAGGCGAGGCAAGTATGACCTGACGCCGCTACTAGCGTTAGATTCTCAGCAGAAAGATATTGAGAAAACCCGCTCAGACTTACAGGCTAGTAGTAATGAGGTGGGTAAATCGGTTGGGCAAAAGATTCGCGATGGCGCAGATCCCAAAGGTGATGAAGTCAAAGCGCTGCGCGATCAGGGCAATCAGCTAAAACAGAAGATTGGCGAGCTAGAACCAAAAGAACGCGAGCTAAAAGCTGAGATTGAGTCGATTTTGCTAACAATTCCGAATCTGCCAAGTGAGTCTACGCCCGATGGCAAAAGCGAAGATGACAATGTAGAAGTTAGGCGCTGGGGTGATGAGCTAATTGACGCTGAGGCCGATGCCAAACGATTACCTCACTATGAGATTGGTGAAAAGCTTGGCATTATGAACTTTGAGCGCTCAGTAAAAGTAGCGCAAAGTCGGTTTGTCACCTTGATGGGTGCAGGCGCTGCGCTAGAGCGAGCTTTGATTTCTTTTATGTTGGCGCGGCATACGCGGGCTGACTATACCGAGGTGCTGCCACCGATTCTGGTAAATTCAGATTCAATGCAAGGATCGGGGCAGCTGCCGAAGTTTGCGGAAGATGGGTTCAAGTGCGATCGCGACGATCTATGGCTCACCCCGACTGCCGAGGTTCCACTAACCAACCTGCACCGTGACGAAGTCCTAAGCGCTGACCAGCTGCCCATCAACTACTGCGCCTATACCCCTTGCTTTCGCCGCGAAGCTGGTAGCTACGGCCGCGATACCCGAGGGCTTATCCGCTTGCACCAGTTCAACAAAGTCGAAATGTACAAGTTTGTCCACCCCGATACATCCTTTGACGAACTCGAAAAGCTCACTGCCGATGCCGAAGATATTTTGCAGCAGCTCAAACTACCCTACCGTGTCCTTGAGCTATGCACAGGTGACTTAGGCTTTGGCGCTGCCAAAACCTACGACTTAGAAGTGTGGCTGCCTTCTGCTGGTAAGTATCGAGAAATTTCTAGCTGCTCAAACTGCGTAGACTTTCAAGGGCGGCGCGCGAACATTCGCTTTAAAGCAGCAGGGAGAAAAGGTACTCAGTACGTTCACACGCTAAATGGCTCTGGGTTAGCCGTTGGGCGAACTATGGCTGCAATCTTAGAGAACTATCAGCACCCAGACGGTACCATCAAAGTGCCTAACGTGTTGCAGCCGTACATGAGCGCTGAGACAATTGAGTAGAGCCACATACGGATAAAGCCGCGTGTAGAGAAAGCCACGCGGAAAAAAGTGGGTAACCCCAATCAGCCCTGATGTGTCAGTCGTGTTCTCCCTACCCTTGGACCCATACATTCAACTTGGTGGGCCTGTACAATAACAAAAGTTAACCTATACGCTGCGATTCTATGTCCGTATTGGCCGTCATTGGCGTTCTCGCTCTTCTGATTTTTGTTCATGAGCTGGGCCACTTCATGGCAGCCCGCTTGCAGGGTATCCACGTCAACCGCTTCTCCATCGGATTTGGCCCCATATTATGGAGCTACAATGGTCCGGAGACAGAGTACGCACTGCGAGCCGTGCCGCTAGGCGGATTTGTCGGCTTTCCCGATGACGATCCTGAAAGCGATATTCCTCCAGAAGATCCGAACCTGCTGCGCAATCGCCCTGTTTGGGACCGAGCCGTTGTGATCAGCGCGGGTGTAATTGCCAATATGATCTTTGCCTACCTAGTTTTTGTCTTGCAGTTTGGTAGCGTAGGCGTACCTGATAGCTTTAATTTGAAGCCAGGGGTCTTTATCCCTCGAGTGATTCCTGACACGCCGGCTGAGGTGGCTGGCATTGAACCAGGAGATGTCATATTGGCTGTAGGCGGTCGTCCGCTAGAAGAAGACGCGACAGCACAGCAATCTTTGATCAAAATCATCAAAGCTAGCGCTGACCAGCCGGTAGCTTTGACTATTCAGCGCGAAAGCGAAGAGCTGACAGTTTCGGTAACTCCAGAAGCTAGTAAGCCGGGCGGAGACGCTGTTATTGGCGTAGAGCTACAGCCGAACGGTACAGTCGTCTACCGCCGCGCCAAAAGCCCAGTTGAGGTAATGACCTTAGCCGCTAGTGCGTTTCAAGATAGTACGGTACGCGTTGCTCAAGGAATGGCTTCTTTGGTCACTGACTTTTCTTCGATAGCTGGGCAAGTGGGTAGCCCAGTCAAAATCGTTGAGCAAGGTGCCGGGCTCGCTAACCAAGACAGCCGGAGCTTGTTTCCATTTGCTGCCATCATTAGCATCAACCTCGCTATCATCAACATTCTGCCGTTGCCTGCTTTAGATGGCGGACAGTTGGCCTTCCTGTTGATTGAAGCGGTAAGGGGTAAGCCTTTGCCCATGCGCTTTCAAGAAAGCGTGATGCAAACAGGCATCTTCCTGCTGCTAGGCCTGGGTATCTTCCTAATTATCAGAGATACTACTCAGCTCGAAGTTTTGCAGCACTTGCGTCAATAGACAGTGGCAAATAGCAGCCGCAAACAGTAGTGGATAAATACGAAGGGCCAACCTCTGCCAACGGCTATAAGGCTATTCCACTGCCTCTGCCAGGAATGCTGCTGCCCCCTCAGCGGCCTTTCCAAAAGCTGACTAAGAAGGCTAGGGCGCTAGAGGTTCTCTCTCGTCTTAAGCTGATCTACCCCCAGGCTCCCTGTTCTTTGGACCACGAGACGCCGATTCAGCTAATGGTGGCCACGATACTGTCTGCGCAGTGTACTGATGCGCGAGTCAATCAGGTAACGCCGCTGCTGTTTGAGCAGTTTCCAGATGCGATCGCCCTAGCTAACGCCGAGGTCACTGATCTGGAAGAACTTGTACGCTCAACGGGCTTTTACCGCAGCAAGGCAAAGAATATTCAAGCAGCGGCGCACAAAATTCTGACCGATTTTGGCGGTGAAGTTCCTACCACTATGTCCGAACTTACTAGTTTGCCAGGGGTGGCACGTAAAACGGCCAACGTCGTCTTAGCACATGCTTTTGGCATTCACGAAGGTGTTACTGTCGACACTCACGTGAAGCGAATCTCTGGTCGCCTAGGACTAACTAAGCATACCGATCCGATTAAAATTGAGCAGGATTTGATGCGATCGCTGCCTCGCGAAGATTGGGAGAACTGGTCGATTCGGCTGGTATATCACGGGCGAGCGGTCTGTATGGCACGCAACCCGAACTGTGTGCGGTGTGACTTGCTAGATGTTTGTCCTGGCGCAGCGAAGATCCAAAAAGAAGCGGCAAAAGCGAAAGCGGCGAAGGTAAAGCGCAAGACTGCTCAAGATAAAGTTAAGAAAGCCAAAAAAGCTAGAAAAGCATAGTCCTACCGTTATAGCTAAGCTTCACATAGTTGATCCCTTTTGATGGGTTGTAGAATTACCCAGCTAGAATATTTAAAGACACGTCAAATAGATACAGAGAGTAGCTACAGGGGCGAACCGTTGAGCTATGTAATTTGACGTTTACAAAAGCGGCTGGTACCGATATGATTAGAGACTGTGTAATGGAAATAAATATAACTTTGCCTCATGGCCAAAAAAAGCATGGTTGCGCGCCAGAAGAAGCGCGAAAAACTCGTCGAGAAGTACGCGGATAAGCGCGAAGCTTTGTTAAAAGAATTTGATACTGCACCTAACCAGTCGCAGAAGTTGGCAATTCATCGCCAAATTCAGCAGTTGCCCCGCAACAGCGCACCCACTCGCCTAAACAACCGCTGCTGGAAGACAGGCCGTCCGCGTGGCTACTATCGCGATTTTGGCCTATGCCGCAATGCGCTACGTGAGATGGCTCACCAAGGCTTGCTCCCTGGCGTTGTGAAGTCTAGCTGGTAGTTAGCAAAAGTAGCTAGTAGGCTGGTGGTTAGCAGATGCTAGTGACAAATTTCATTACGATAAGAGGTATCTCCTGAGCTACAGACAAGCTATGGAGGTACCTTTTTCGTTTGGTTCTTTGTTTGTTCATCCCCTTAATTCGTTTAGTTCCTTAAACGAGTGAGGGTTTGTGACTGATACTGTCCTAGTTACCACAGCACCGTTCAATCCCTAGGCTATCAAGCAGCAGATCCCCGACAGCATTTGCTACTGCAAATTCACTATAAAAGCTCTTGGAAAAGTCGTAGCCTTGCATCTCAGTCAACACTGCTAGGACGAGGGCGTTCAAATTGTTTTCGCCCTCGATACGCTGACGCACAAATACTTGCGATGCTCTGGCCGCGATGTGTTCATTGATAATTTCTGGTAGAAACTCTTCGTCTAGCCATTTGTGCAGAGTGGACTTGAGCCATTCGCCTTCTTGCATAGCGTCCTCGGGGGGCGGGAGTTCGATAGAGTCTATTGGCTCTGGAACTTTGGGCCCTGAAGAGTTGGGTTCGGGTAGATCGGAATCTAACAGATCAGACATGTTGGGTACAGTTGTCCGTTGCCAGGTATCAGCAGCAAATGTCCTGATGCTTCAGAACATTTACTATAATGCTCAGCCTGCTATTTTGTGGCTGTGTAATTCGAGAATAAAAGGTTGCGGTGGGTTTGGGCATGAAAGTTGTCATTACTTATCGAAAGATTGAACCGAAAGGCTGAAGGTTGCTATGAGTTATTCCATTCCGCAAATTTTGCAGTGCTATGCTCAAGGCTATTTTTTAATGGCAGCCGAAGATAGCAAGGCTTTGAACTGGTACTCTAGCAGTCGGCGAGCGCTGATTCCATTAGATGAGCGCTTTCGCTATCCTAAGTCGCTAAAGCGGGTATTAAATCAAAACTGCTTCACTCCGGCTATTAACCGTGATTTTGAAGGCGTGCTAGAGGGCTGTGCGAACAGGGAGACCACCTGGATCTCAGAGGAGCTAAAGACGGTCTATCGACGGCTGCATAAAGCGGGCTATGCCTATAGCTTTGAAACCTGGCAGAACGATGAGCTAGCTGGTGGCTTCTTGGGGATTGTGATTGGTGGGGTATTCATTGGCGAGTCGATGTTTTATCGAATTCCAGAAGGATCTAAGGCGGCGATGGTGATGCTAGTAGAACATTTGCGATCGCGCCAATTTCAGCTATTCGATGCCCAGATCATTAATCCTCACCTAGCTCGCTTCGGCGCGTTTGAAGTAGATCAAGCAGTATATGAAGCTACCCTAGTAGAGGCGATTCAACGCCCCTGCAAATTTGATTGAGCGGATTTCTCTTCCATCTCTCATAGACCTTCTACATCTAGACGCAAAAGTACCTAGATGCAGAAGCACCTAGATGCAGAAGTATCCGGATGCAGAAGTACCCAGATGCGGATAAACCTAAGCCTCTATCCGAGTTAGCAGCACCGGACAGTTGGCATAGACCCGTATGTAGTCAGAGAGCGATTCACCTAAAAGCCGATCCAAATCGGGCATGGCCTTGGCGATAGTTGGACGACGGTCAGGAGAGCCTAGGATCAGCAAATCAACGTTGAGCTGATCGGCTAGTTCACAGAGTCGAGCCCCCGGCTTGCCTTGAGGGGCGACGCAGCGGTAGTTGATTCCCATCCGCCGAACCTTAGTGAGCGCTTCGGCAAGTAGAGGGTCCTTTTCGGGCGACTCTTGAATCACGTCATCTAGCTTGCCACGCAGCTTGGGGATAGTGTGCACCAAAATGATCTCGCTGCCTTCAATGTCACGCGCAAGCTCTATCGCTACATCCAAGCTAGCCTTGGCCGAATCAGACTTATCTAGTCCTACTAGCAGCCGTCTAATGGGCCTGATGGCGTACAGATCGTCTTTGACCAGAAGCATGGGCCGAGAGGATAGCTGAAACACGTACTGACTGACTGAGTTGGCCATAATAGCCTGTAAACCCTTCAATCCTCTAGAGCCCATCACAATCAAATCAGCATCGATTTCGTCTGCTACTTTACCGACGACGTCTTTAGGTTCTCCCTCTCTTAGGATTGCATTTACCTGAGTAGGGTCCAAGTCGAGCTTGGTAACCGTTTCAGCTAGGGTTCTACCCCCTTCTTCCCAGCGCTCGGTCATATCTACCGCTGAGGTTTGCGAGGGGACGACATGGAGAATAGTGAGACGCGATCGCCCAATCCGTGGAATCTGCATCAGCATCTTCATCATGTCTCGGGTATTTCCAATGCCAGAATCGGCCAGCAAAATATTTTGAATCATGGTGTAAGTTACTCCGGTTAGCCGCTTGTTCGCCTATGACCCGCTAGGCAAGAGAACCAAAGACGTTGCTTTAAACATTAGAAAGAAATGCAGGCGAAAAGATACTAAATGGCAATAAACTTATCCTTTTGCCTCTTGACAGGATAGAAAACTACACAAAGGCAAAGTACCCTCATTCAAGGAGTACAGAAGATATGACGATTACGAACAGGCAGGCAGGAAAGAGGCAGCGCAAAATCGCCAGTACAAAATCACCAGTACAAAATCACTATGAACGATCCATCCGAAACGTCCCTTCGCTGGTTTGAGTATCCGGTTCGAGTACAGCCGCACCATACCGACTACGGTGGCGTTGTCTGGCATGGCACATACGTCAGGTGGATGGAATCGGCCCGAGTAGACTGTCTGCGCTCGGCTGGCATACCGTTTGAGAGCTTAGTCGACTCGGGCTATGACCTGCCGGTAGTTTCGCTAGACATACGCTACCGACAGCCTCTGACGTTAGGCATGAAGGCAGTAGTTAAAACTCGACTAGCGCCGGTAGAAGGCATTCGGCTTAATTGGTGCTACCGGATTGAGACGGCAGAAGTTACACCGCAGCTCTGCGTAAGCGCTCAAGTGAATTTAGTGACTGTGAACGTACGCGATCGCAAAATTGTTCGACGCTTACCTCCCGAGATCAAAACGCTAGTCACTCAAATTGAGCAATACTTCAGGCATTGAAACATCAGCTAACTACTACAGTCTTGAGATCGCTTATCTCAGTACGCTGGCTTTTCGCTGGCTCTTCGCTGGCTCTTCGCTATAACCGTTACATGCTGTGGCATAAGCGAGGTACTAGCTTACAAGCACATCCGACGCTAGCTACACCCCTGCTCTCAAAAACAGTGCTTACTACAGATTTGCAGAATTATCTACGCGAATAGTACTATCTGTAGAAAGCTGAAAAACAATAAGTCTTAACATCTAAGCTCGTTTCTCCACAGGCTTTCCACAGGTTTTCCACAGATACCTAGGAAGTTTTCCACAGGCTAGAACGTAAATAGGGGATTACATCCAATTTTGTGGATTACTTGAAAGGTGGCTTCTATGAGCGTTCAGCCGGCTGCAGTGTAAAGCTGTGCAACAAAAAAAGGGGTGAAACGCACCTCTCAAACCATATTAATTTTTTGTGAAAGGCGGTACCTGCTCTCTGGCGTTGCTATTTCTAGATCCATACTTCACAATAAACAACTACATACGGAACGAACGCCTTCTCGCTTGAGTGCTTAGCTGGTGAGCTTTTCACTGAGCTATCTACACAAGTCTATGTTTAGAAGCTTTTTGGGCAGGAGGGTGTGGATGTTTTTGCGTGTCAACATGTCGAATGGAAAGAGCCCTTATGGTACAAAAGTCCGTCAGCTTGTCTGTTGAAATTTCCGAAGAGTTACACACATCAGTACAGCAATATTTAGATGTCCATTCTGGATGGACACAGGATCGACTTTTCTGTGCCGCGCTTTCTCTATTCCTGATGCAAAATGGCGTTACCCGTCGTCAGGTTAGTCGCATTTACCTAGATAGCTTGTTCGGTCAGCAGCCTGAACATAACAGCACTACAGCGATCATCCCCTCGAACGCTTGAGCTTTTTTTAGCTCATAGCGAGCTGTATATAACACTGCATATAACGCTTCTACCACAACGAGCTTGTTTAATTGCTGACACACTCCAACCGCCGAAATACAAGTCTGTAGTCAGTTTGTTAGTTTCAGTCGGAATTAATAGATTTGATCAAAATCAATCAAAAAGCGGTTGAGTTCTCAAAACCTGCAAGGTTACTCAATCGCTTTTTATCATTCCTGGAGTTTCTAAAACGGTACAAGCCGTCTGCAGCAATACCACGGCTACGCCGCTCAGCCGACGCCCATCAAATACTATCTGTAATATCTGACGCTCAAACACTATCTACCGATTGCTTTCACTAGGCCGATACCACCAAAATAAAGAAATAGCACCGCGCCTCCTAGCAAGCTTTGAGTGATCGGATCGGTAGATGGCGTTAGCACAGCTCCTAGAACTGCCGCCCCGAGCAAAACGTATCGCCACCCGGAGAGCATCTGCTGAGAGCCGACAATACCTAGTAGACCTAGAAGCAGCTGTATGACAGGAATTTGAAACGCTAACCCTGTGCTAAACAGCAGAAGCAGCACAAATTCGAAATAGCGATCAATTGACCACATCTGTTCGACGACATCTGCGCCGTAATTGATAAAAAAGTTGAGCGCGGCAGGTACTAGCGCAATGTATGCAAAAGCTAATCCTGCAAAAAAGAGAACGCTAGAACCAATTACTACCGGGCCAATCAGCCGCCGCTCCCGGCGAGTAAGGCCTGGCAGCACAAATTGAATGACCTGATAGAGAATAAATGGACTAGCCAGTAAAATACCGCTGTAGCCCGCAACCTTGATAGAAACAAAGAAGTACTCACCGGGCGAGAGCTGTAGAAACTTAGCCCCTTGAGCAGGAACTTCTAGCAGCTCTACTATTTGCCGTACACCGGCAAAACAGCCAACAACGCCGACTAAAACAGCCACAAGCGCATACAGAATTCGCGACCTAAGCTCGTCGAGATGGTCAAAAAGCGACATCTCAACATCGCCTGGAAGTTCATCAAGAAAAGCTTCCTGGTCCTGTGTATTTAGCACTGAGATGTCGGTAACAGGTGCGCTCTCGAGATCAGGAGGCGTCATAAGCGAAACGTTGAATGGTCTATTAGATGACTGCTGTCTATTGTATCGGGTAGTTTTGTAATCGGGCGATCGCGCAAGAGCGACTGCGCTGAGTATCTAACTTTTGCGCAACGCTCCAAAAATCTCTACATACGAACTATTCCAAGTTGAATATCTTTTCTTGAGGCTGACCGCTGGCACCCATAACTTCAGCCGCATTACCGTTTTGGGCTAGCTGTAGTGCGCCAGCGTTGCCGGAATAGATGCTCAGCGTTTCTTGTGCTTCCCATAGTTTGGTGTCACCGAGATTGAGGGTGCCTTCAAAAAGAAGACTGTTGCCATCGGCAATAATGCTCACCCAGGCTTCTCCGGTGGCTGTGGCTTCTACGTATATAGGGGCGGTGCTAACAGGCGGCGGTGCGGGGGCGGGTGCTTCCTCTACCGGTGGTGTCTCAATCGTTTGCTCTGTAGTTGCTTCTGGTACCTCAGTAACGGACGGCTGCTGCTCGCCGCCCAGCAAGTTAGCGAATAAAACAATGCCGGCTGCAACGGCCGCGATGACGACCGCTCCAACTGCAAATAGCTTTAGGTTGGGTTTGTCTGCGCGGCGAATTTCAGTCCCGACTGGTTCAGCTCCGACTGGCTCGGGAGAATAGGCTGCTCTAGGAGTAGTCGCTTCCGGCTCTACAGGTTGTTCTACCGCTGGTGCGACTGGTGCTATGTCTGGGATTGTCTTCGAAGCAGTGTCTGATATGTCTGGAACTGCTGACGGAGACGCTTTCGAAGTTGTTGCTGGAGATGTCCGTAGGGTTTCAGCAGCATCTATCTCGGCTGTCGAAGGTGCCGGCAGCTCGTCATCAAACTGCAAAGGCTTTGTGGTAGAGCCTTCTGTGCCGAAGCCTTCTATACCAAAATCTTCTGAGTCCTTATCTTCTGAGTCCTTATCTTCTGAGTCCTTATCTTCTGAGTCTGTACCCTCCAAGCTTGTATTTTCTAGCCTGTAGGTTTCTGAGCTAGCGGTTTTATCCTCAGTTTCCGACTCTATAGTTTGCGGTTCTAGATTGAGCTGGTCAAATTCGGCGATTTCTAGGGAAGAATTGTCCTCTATAGCGATCGCTTCTGAAGGAATCGCTTCTAAAGCGGGCTTTTCTGGAATAGGCTCAAACTCACCCGAAACGATCGGCGTATCGTCTGTCGTAGGTTCAAAGAGCGGTTCTAGACTCGCTGTTTCTATTTCTGTATCGTCAGTAACAAGGGGACTGTCAGTTGAAAGATCATTGGAAAGCTCCTTAGATTCGAGCTGCGGTGAGGAGTGAGACTCGTCCAGAAAATCTGCTTTGATCGGAGGAGAGTTATCTACAGTAAGCGGTGATGTTGAATCAGCCGCAGGCGCAGACGAGCCGTTAGCCCCTAATCCAGACGCTCCTAATCCAGGCGCTCCTAATCCAGATGTCCCCAACCCAGCAGACCCCAATCCAGAGGACCTAGCGCCAGTCATTGCGGAGCCGTTGGATTCGGTGACTTTACGGGGGATGCGCCTAGTTGAGGAACTCTCTGGCATCTCCAGCGGGCGAACAGGACGAGGAGTAGAAGGAATAGAGTTAACCGTGAACTGCTGAGAAAGCTCGATTCCTTTTAGCCCTAAGTTGTCGGCGTAGCGGCGAATGAAGCCTTGGACAAATATGGGCTCCGGTAGCAGGTCTGGATCGCCGGTTTCAATGCCATTGAGTAGCTGTGGCCGGATATAGGTATGAATAGCAATGTCTTCTAACGACTTACCTTGCACCTCCCTGTTTTCACGTAGGAAAGCGCCAATTTGCGCCAGTTGACTTTGCTGAGCAGCACTAAATTTAGTCACAATACTCCATGAATCAATGACTACCGTAGGTTTACCATCGTATCAATGATTTGGCTAGAGGGTGGTATTAAAGCTAGGAAGCCAGGAAGAGGCATCGCTAGCGGGGGATTCACAGCGCGTTTACTTTGGCCGCGATCGCAGGGTCGTACAAACGCAGGTAGTTCCAGTAGCCACCAAAAACTGACTCTACATATCCTTTGGTTTCAGGATAGGGAATTTGTTCGACGAATTCGTCAGCATTGGCGAAGTCTTTTTCAGCTATCCACTGAGCAACTGCGCCAGGACCCGCATTATAGCTAGCAACGGCAAATAGTGAGTTGTTGTCATATTCTCTGTGGGTGAAATCGAGATACCAGGTGCCAAACTTGACATTGTCAGCCGGCTGATCGAGCGTGTAGCTGTCTTGCCCAATCTGGTCGCTGATCCATTCGCCTGTGCTAGGCATAACTTGCATCAGGCCAACCGCACCGACAACCGATCGAATATCAGCCTCGAACCTAGACTCTTGTCTGACTAGTGCTGTGACTAATAGAGGATTGAGATTGCGCTCTTGGGCCCAGCCTAAAATAAGTTCTGAGAAAGGGAACGGATAGACCGCTTGCCAAAAGTTAGGGTTGCTTTTGAGCGCTTTGTATTCGGCAATTTCCTCGGGTGACTCTCGCCAGGCCAGGCTAGAAACCATGAAGATGCCTTCTAGATTATCACCGACACCTAGCCGCAGTATGCCATCGTTAAACTGCTGACTAACGGTGGGCGTCTGAGGCGTGACGAACTCATTTTGCCACTGGTTCCAAGCAGTCTGATCGTGACCGAGTAAATACAGCTCTTGTAGGGCTTCTGAACCTGTCGGTAGCGGCGTCCGTTTACCTAACAGCTCAATTCTGGGTTGAAAGTCACGAACAGTGTCAAAGTTGCCCACATTCCAATCTAAATAAATCGCTGAGCGCCACGCGTAGTAAGACTCTGGATGGTTTGAAATGACTTGTTCAAAGGCAGTACGGGCGGCATCGGGCTGATTTTGCCGGAGCGACCATTTACCCAGCAAAAAGCCGGCTTCGGCGGCTAATTCGTCGTCCGGTGCGGCGTCTACTAGCTGTTTGGCCCAGCTGATAGCTGCGCCGTAGTTGTTGGCTTCGGCGTTAGATTCAGCCTGTCGCAAGCGAATCTTGGCAGCCTCAGCAGAGCCTGAATACTGAGAAAGAATAGAGGCTCTAGCCTGCTGGGCTGACCCTGAGCTGTTGAGCGCTTCTAGAATTTCTGCGCGTTTAGCAAGGGCCTCTCCGGCACTGTCAGGAAAGCGGGTGATAACGCTATCGAGTGTTGCGATCGCCTCTTCATTCGGCTGTAGGTCGGCCAAGTTCAGTAAGCCGGTGGCTGTTTCGGGCGCAGTCGGAAAGCTAAGATTGAGCTGTTTGTAATAAGCAATAGCCTCTGTCCGTTTACCGCCTCGCTCCTTGCCTCGCGCTGCTCTGTACTGTGAAACTGGCGTTCCTGTCGCTTTGGTGTAGGCGTCGCCGGCTTCGGCGTAGTTTTGCGTTTCCCAATAGCCAAAGCCAACGGCGGTCCAGTCTTCTGGACTCAGCACGCTGCCGTACTGATCTACTAAACGGTTAAGCGCCTGTAAATACTGAGGATGCTCAAGACCGTAACGGGCGATATTTCGTAGCAGCGGCAGGGCAGTGGTGCTCTCACTGGTTGCTGCTCCTAGACCATCTAGCTGCCGAAAGGCTACCTGAACGCTGAGAGGATGGGCCGGAAATCTTTCAAGCAGCGCTGCCCAGGCACTAGGATCGGCAGGTGCTTTTTTTGTAGGAGCTTTTTGGGTAGAAGGTAGGTTCTCTGCCGACGGTTTCTCGGTGGGCTCTACCTCGGCAGGAGCTGGCAGACCAAGTTGGTAGAGTGCTTCAGCGGTGGCTGCGCTTTCTGGATACTGTCGAGTCAGTTGATTCCAGGTGCCAATGGCCGCTTCGCGCTGGCCGAGTGCGGCTTGGGCCTGAGCTCGCTTGAGGAGAACGTAGCTCGCTAGGGGTTGATAGCTGTTGTCTAGACCGTCTAATAGGAGGAGTGCCTGTTCGCTTTTCCCCTGGTTGAGATAATCTGTCGCTAGCATGTAGCGGGCGCGATCGCGCTCTAACCCTGCCGCACCCTGAGCAATCTCTAAGAGAGTGACTGCGCGCTCCTCAGCAGGCAAATCAACTAGCCCTAACACAGTGGAGGTCTCTACCGACTGAATCACACCGACTTCGACCTGCTCTTTGGCGGTAAAGACGTCCGTGGTTTTTATCAATGCCACTACCAACCCAACAGAAAGGGTGCTGATACCGACTAGGCCGATCAGCGGCCATTTATCCTTTAGTGTCTTCAGCATGTATTACTTACGAGTTAATTCACGAGCGGATTCACTGGGGCGTTCTATAGACTAGACCGTTCTACAGAGTGTTTGACAGAAGTGAGCGTTTTATAGAAATTAGTGAGCGTCCGTTGCGATCGCCCTTTCCGTTTCTGAAAATTGATGCGTACTTATACGGAAACAGGGTGCGTTCTTTTGAAGTTCTACCAGAAAACCCGATAAACGGTTAGGGGGAAATTACGGAATCTTTTGATTTATAAGGATGATGGTGAACCTTTTCGCTGTGAAAGTCGACGCAGACTGAACACGAAAAACGCCGCGATCAGTAGATACTATAGAACGAGATAACAAAGTAAGAACAGCAGGAGATTAGCGGATAGGGAATGGATTTTATAGCTTCAGATCAGTCTTGTCTTGATTGGCAAGGGGATTGTTTGGTAGTCGGTTTTTTGGAAGAGTCTTTGCCACTCACAGGTATTTTGTCAGAGCTAAACGACAAGGTAGACGGGTTGCTGCAAACGCTCATAGAGGAAGAATCCTTTGAAGGTAAAGCAGGCACCACCGCTATTACTCGCTTGAGTGTGGGCTCACCGATCAAGAAGATTGGAATCGTGGGTCTTGGCAGCTCTGACGCTATGAATTTGGAAAGCTTGCGCCAAGGGGCAGCGATCGCAGCTAGGCTCGCTCAAAAAGCCAAATCTGCCTCTTTAGGCATCAGCTT
The DNA here is from genome assembly GCA_963702855.1 of uncultured cyanobacterium. Taxonomy (GTDB): domain Bacteria; phylum Cyanobacteriota; class Cyanobacteriia; order Phormidesmidales; family Phormidesmidaceae; genus Phormidesmis. The sequence goes on along the minus strand of OY969765.1, from coordinate 1,590,826 downwards.
TCCGGTGTGGAATAACAGCCAGGCGCTAACCGCTCAGGCGCTAACCGAAGGCATTATTTTAGCCTTGAACAAAGACAGTCGCTTCAAATCTGAACCCGCCAAGAATACTACCGAACTGAGCCAAACGCACCTGCTTGCTTTCTCAGGAGAAGAAGCCGCTATCAAACGGGCCGAAGTGATTTGCGAAGGCGTTATTCTCGCTCGCGAGCTTGTGGCTGCTCCGCCCAACTTTGTCACGCCAGAAAAGCTGGCCGATACTGCCGCCGACATTGCCAAAGAGTATGGCCTAAAGCTTCAGGTGCTAGAGCGTGATGCCTGTGAGCAGCTAGGTATGGGCGCTTACCTTGGGGTGGCCCAAGCCTCTGATCTGCCCCCAAAATTTATTCACCTCATCTATAGCCCCACCGAGACCGCTAAGCGCAAGGTTGCCATTATTGGTAAGGGCTTGACCTTTGACTCGGGCGGCCTAAACCTGAAGTCTGGTGGCTCGGGAATTGAGATGATGAAGATTGATATGGGAGGTGCCGCGGCTGTGCTAGGAGCTGCAAAGGCGATCGCACAGCTCAAGCCCGACGTAGAAGTGCACTTTATCAGTGCTGCAACCGAGAATATGGTTAGTGGCCACGCGATGCACCCAGGTGATATCCTGACTGCTTCTAATGGCAAAACCATCGAAGTGAACAACACTGACGCCGAAGGCCGACTGACCTTAGCAGACGCCTTAGTCTATGCCGACAAGCTCGGCGTTGATGCCATAATCGATCTAGCCACTCTAACAGGGGCCTGCGTCGTCGCACTTGGTAACGACATTGCCGCGCTCTTTAGCCCTCATGAAGAGCTGGCGAAGTCACTTACTTCTGCCGCCTCTCTCTCCGGCGAAAAAATGTGGCAAATGCCCATGGAAGACAAATATTTTGAAGGTCTGAAGTCTGTTGTAGCCGATATGAAAAACACCGGCCCCCGCGCTGGTGGTTCGATTACCGCTGCGCTCTTTCTGAAGCAGTTTGTCACAGAAACTCCCTGGGCGCACATCGACGTAGCTGGGCCTGTTTGGACCGACAAGGAGAATGGCTACAACAGTCCTGGTGCAACTGGCTACGGTGTCAGGATGCTGGTGCAGTGGGTCAGCGAGACAAAGTAGTTTGTTGGATACTAGCTTGTTGCGTACTAGTTTGTTGCATAGGTCTCTCGGATAGTCGCCCTTGGATATCGAATTACCTAGCTGATTAATCGTGATAGCTGATTGGTTGCTGATATCGCAGGATGCTTTATGTATTGGGCATCCTGCGATGTTTTGTCTCTAGAGACAGATGCTGGAAAAAGCGGTCTACATCATGGCTTCAAACAACCCAATCAAGTTCCCTGCTGGATCTCGAAAGTAGGCAACCTTCAGTGAAAACTCATTGTTCTGGGTCGGTGACTCAGCAAATTCTACGTTAGCCTGTCGCAGTTCGTGATAGATGTCATCCATGTTTTGAACGTGGAGAATGAGGCCGACCTTGTCTTGACAGTTGTCTCCTTGTGGCAGACTGCTCGTGCGCAAAATTTCGGACATTTCCTGCTGACGAAACAGAGATAGCCGCAAGCCTGCGACTTCAAACTCGGCATAGCCTTTCTCGATTTGAATCGTAACTGGCTTAAATTTGAGCACATCACGATAGAACTCGGCGCAGGTCCCAATATCAGGGACAAATAGCCGGGTGTGAGCAGATTTAACTTCCATTGATAATTTTGTGAGCTTTCAACATAACTAGAGTTTACAGCCTCTACTGGACTAGGCGAGAGAGTAGCGACAGTTCCGTGCACGATGCTCAGCCAATACCTCCATTACTAAGGTCTTTAGAAATTGAAATTTCTGAGCGAGCCTGAAGGCTGATTTACTGGAACTACGTGACGGTTTACGATGGCCTTGTTGCTTTCCTGCTGAGTGGCCATGTCAACTGCGATCGCTGCAATTTGCACATCCAAACAGCCCATTGGCACTTGCAGACTGGCACTGGTTTCCAGATAGCCCAGGGTATCGGGTCTAAGGCTAGTGAGCAACTGAGGCTCACCTACTAGCGTTCGACTTTGGCGATCGATCATCCATAGCTTGATGAATGGTTTGTAAACAGAAGGTCGAATGCGTACGGTGATCGTTACCGTGCCGCCAGCAATCAGATCTCCAACTGGCACGCTAATCACGGGCAGTTCTACTTCCGGTAGGTCTGCATAGTTGGGTAGAGATGCGCTCGCTGATGGGAGGTCAGAGGGCAATCCAGGAGACGGACTAGAAGGCAGGCCAGTGGATGGGCTAGATGAGCCATTAGAGGAAAGACTAGAGGAAAAACCGGTTGAAAGGTCAGAAGAAAAGGACTTGACTGACGATGGCGGCGTTGGCAGCGCTGGTGACGGCGAAGGCGCTGGAACCGCTTTCGCAAGAGAGGGCTGACTATCCGGGGTAGCCAACGGTGCCCCCGCAGTAGGCGGCGCTGGGTCATAGATGACAACTTCGCCGTTAGCCGGCAGATCTACTCGCTGCTCAGCTCGAAAAGCGGGCAACGAACTAGCGTCATATGGACTGTTTCCTGAACCGTTTTCTGAGCTATTCCCTGGACTGCTAGCGGTACGGCTAACACCCGCAGCTTTCATGTCTTCGGCTAGCTGAAGGGCCTCTTCATGGCTTTCGTGGGTAAGGCTGCAGAGCCTCTGCCAGAAGTGGTCTTTGAGCTTGAGAGATTTGAAGGCGAGACTGGCTTTTGTTTGCTGAAGCGATCGCGAATCGTCTTCATGCTCGGCTAGTGCCTGATCTGCTTGGCAGGTAAAGGCCGTTTCTCTATCCAAATCTGGATCTAACTCATCGCCTAGATGTGAATCCGCTGGACTCACGGTAGGTAAAGCCGCTTCGATGCCGGGTGGCTCCAGCGTAGAGATATCGCCTGATTGCGAAGCAAGATCCCCATCGATATCTTCTAGCAGTGCGGCGATCTGCGAGGTTTCTATATCGTCATCTTCGATGCTTGTCGCCATAAACCGCGCTGGCTGAGTGACCATAGGCGGCAGAGGGAGGACGGGCTCTTCGGACTTTTGATGTTCAGGCGTAGGCGCTTTGGGTTCTTGACGCAGGCTTGGCGCGGACTGGGGTTCTGGTGATGGTACCGGTGGCGATGGCGCTACCGGTGATGATAGCGGCACCGAAGAGGAGGACGACACCGAGGGGGCGGGCGACACCGACGGCGCTACGCTAGGTGGCGAGACAGCGGTGATGTTGTGGACCCCATCGGTGACAATTAACGGCGACGATCGGTGTGGCGACAGATGTGGCGACACAACGCCGATAGCAGGCGCTGGCGCCGTTCGAGTGGGATCTAGCACGGCGGCAGCTAGGTCCGATTCGCTCGGCCTAGCAAATTCTTCAAAGTTGCCGAGGTCTGTACTGGCGATCTTATCTATCAGCTGATCAATTCCGGCAGTAATGGTGAAGGATGAGGTGCTCAGGATTTGCGTAGAATCTTGGCTGTCTGCGCTATCAGCGGCACGCAGAGAGACTTCACCAAGAATAATCCGCGTTTTGATAGTGGCTGGCAGCTGAATTTTGACTTGAAAACTAGCCGGTAATCGATCTAACCCTAGCGGGCGGTGGGCTTCCATGATGACAGCGGCTGTTTCAGGATTTTGCAGCCGCAGCCATAGCTGACTACCTTCTCGTACCGGAAATGCTTTAGGTGAGAGCGCCTGTACCTGTCCAGCGATCACCATTGCCTGGTCGTGTTTAGCTAGAAATGCCTGCTGCTGTAAGCAAATCTGGTAAGGCGACTCAGGCGTGGCTGCCATCTGCCAGCTAGGCAAGCCTTGACGCTCTAAATTGCTTTGTAGCGTTGTGAGGGCCTGAGATAAGGGTTTGTCTTGGCTGGCCGCTGGTGTATCTGTCGCGTCTGCTTCTGCCCTTGCCGCTGTCTCTTTTTCGCCTGATGAATTACGAGAAGATGCACTATCAGGCGTTGTTTGCTCGCTCTGGTAATCGTTTTCTTCCATTTGCGCAAACACCTGAAGCTGCACCTGATACTGCCAGTTTGCATGCGGTGAGTCATCTGTAGGATGAAAACCGCTACATGTGATTTCCCACTGCCCCGGCTGAAGGTGCATGTAGGGCATGATTACGACTAGGCCAGCGTCGTTGATTTTAGCGATGCGTTTGCGAACGCGCGAGCGAGCAGGCATTTCGCTAGTGATCAACTGACTTACCCGAATTTCCACAGGCGTGTCGGTGCGATCGGTATGACCTACGATCCGATAGCGACCTTCCAAAACTTCGACCTGTTGAGTCTCTAACGGTAGCCAGGTGTCATCACCCTCTTTCTGAATCAGGAATTCCCAGTAGTTCATGTCGCTCGCTTCAGATTACTGCAATACACTTCAAGCCTAATTAGATTAATTTTGATTGATATACTCTAAATAGAATGCCCTAACCAACCCTCGACAAACGCCTTTGGAAAAGTTCGAGGAAACGCTTTAAACAGATACGCTAGGTCAGCGCTTCAATCAAAGGCCTAAGCCAACACTCATCACTATCTCAAAAGCAGTATATAACAAGTGACCAAACGCACTCACCATCAGCTTACATACTGTCTGTATGTCGCCTTATGGCCGCTTGTGGGCAGTGCTCGGCTGCAGGTGGCTTTTATTCTTGGTAATCCGTTTGAATACTTGCCTCTAACGTGTTTTCTTCGATGGTGATGTAGAAGATGTTCGGACGGCAGCAGACCTGACAGTCCTCAATGTAGGACTGCGCTGTACCTGCACTAAGATCGATGAAGGCAACGCTAGATTCACCGCAAAAAGCGCAGGTATAGTCGGCAGTCGTTTGCATACGTCGTTTTTATGTAGCCTTACTTTTGTGTAGCTCGGTTTCTATGTAGCCTTGTCTCTGTGTAGCCTTGTCTCTGTGTAGCTCTGCTTGCGCGAGTGCTATGTGATGACCGTAGGCTGATCGCGGCCAGTTAGGGCCTGAAGCTTTGAAACTTCGTCGGCTAGGAGAATTAGTGGCCGTAGCGCTACTTGCGGATCGACGCTGTGTTTAGCCGAGTCTGGTTCGTAGCTTTCGAGATAGAGTCGAATCGTTGCGCCCTGAGTGCCGGTGCCTGACAGGCGAAAGACCATACGAGAACCGTCAGTAAAGCCAATGCGGAGCCCCTGTTTTTGGCTGATACTGCCGTCGATGGGATCGGTGTAGCTGAAGTCATCAGCGTAGTCTACGGTGTAGTCACCCAGTGGCTGACCAGGAAGTGTAGAGAGCTGCGATCGCAATCCATCCATCAGCTCATTCGCTTTTGCACTGTCCACGCCTTCATAATCATGACGCGAGTAAAAGTTGCGGCCATACGTCTTCCAGTGCTCGATCACGATATCTTCTACCGATTGCTGCCGTTCGGCCAAGATATTTAGCCAAAACAGCACCGCCCACAGGCCATCTTTCTCGCGCACGTGATCAGAGCCGGTGCCAAAACTTTCTTCTCCACAGACGGTAATTTTGCCAGCATCTAATAGATTGCCAAAGAACTTCCAGCCGGTAGGTGTTTCGTAGCAGTCGAGCCCAAGCTTTTCAGCCACACGATCAGCGGCTTGACTAGTCGGCATAGAGCGAGCGATACCCGCAAGGCCGTCTTTGTAGCCGGGTACTAAGGTAGCATTGGCGGCAATCAGCGCGAGGCTATCGCTAGGGTTGACGAAAAAGTTGTTGCCTAAGATCATGTTGCGATCGCCATCACCATCTGAAGCCGCGCCAAAATCAGGCGCATCGTCGGCAAACATGGTCTCTACCAAATCGTGAGCGTACACTAGGTTCGGATCGGGGTGACCGCCGCCAAAGTCTTCTAACGGTTCGCCGTTAGTAACGGTGCCCGCTTTTGCGCCTAGTGCCTGCTCAAAAATCTGCTTGGCATAGGGACCAGTGACGGCATGTAGCGAATCCATACACATGGTGAAATCACCGGCCAGTAGCTGCCGAATCTTGTCAAAGTCGAACAGTTTTTCCATCAGTTCGACATAGTCGGCGACCGAGTCAATGACCTCGACGGTCATCCCTTCTATCTGAGTGCTGCCGAGGCGATCAAGATCGACCTCTGCGGTATCGGTGATTTTATACTCGCTGATAGACTTTGTGTGTTCAAAGATAGCGTTGGTGACATTCTCGGGAGCAGGACCGCCGTTAGAAACGTTGTACTTAACACCAAAGTCACCTTCAGGGCCGCCTGGGTTGTGGCTAGCCGAGAGAATGATGCCGCCGATTGCGTCGTATTTACGAATCAGGCAAGAGGCCGCCGGTGTGGAAAGGATACCGCCTTTGCCGACAAGAATCTTACCCACGCCGTTGGCCGCAGCCATTTTCAAGATTGTTTGAATTGCCGGGCGGTTGAAGTAGCGACCATCCCCTCCAACGATCAGCGTTTTGCCCTGGTAGTCTTCTAGACTGTCGAACGTTGATTGGATAAAGTTTTCTAGGTAGTTAGGCTTTTGGAAAGTCGGAACTTGTTTTCGCAGTCCAGAAGTTCCTGGCTTTTGGTCTTCGAAGGGGGTTGTCGAAACCGTTTTAATAGACATATTTTCTACGTCGCCAAGTTGATTAAGCTGATGATCTCATATCTGCGGATCTTACAAGAATCTTAAGACCGCTGATTTAAGATTAGTTGATTCAGATCAGTTGATTCAAGACAGACTAATTCAAGGCGGGCTAGCTCAAGACCGACTGACTCAAGACGAGCTGATTCTGCGCTACTAATCTAAGACTTCAACCGAATCACCTACTCGGAGCACTTCTGAGGATTTTGACGCAGGATTTTCCTGTATTAGGTTTTGGCCAAACCAGATAGCGCTATCCCAGGCGCGGTATTTAGATAGGGTTTGAATGGGTTCTTTGCTGCGATCGCCCGTCACCGGATTTACATTGGGTATGGAGCAGCGAGCGCACAGCTTCGGCAGGTCCAGCACGGCCTCACCTATCCGAATTTGCTGCCAGCTATCTTCCTCGTGTGGCTCCGCACAGCCTTTCACAACAAAATTAGGCCGAAATCGGGCCATCGTTGCGGGCGTTTCTCCTTGTGCCAAGAGCTTTTCATTAAGCCCTGCCAAAGAAGCTTCAGAAATCAAGAGATACGGATAGGCATCGGCAAAGCTCACTAGCCGATCAGCGCCTAGTTGACCGTGCTCGGCGGGTCTGTGCGATCGCTCTGGCATATACACCAGCTGACAGTCTGTGCCAATAAACTCGCTAAACCACCGGGCGCTGTCAGTGCCAAGCGCAACTGCCTCAGTGCGATCGCCCCATACCTCCACCGTCAGCCGATCAAAAGGCTCGTTGCGCACACCTGAATCCAAACCTAAGCAATCATCTATAAGCACGAGCAACTCAGGCATTCCCGGCGCAGTAATCTGCAAATGCTGATCGGCGATGCCGACGCCAATCAGCGCCATCCGAGGAAAGCGCCGCTGGCTCATAAACTTACCCTGCGCGTCTACCACCATCCACCGCCGGTCATACTCCAATCCGCGCGAGGTCAGTTGCGCTTCATTCACCGCAATCCCCGCCGCCGACTTAATCGGATAGATATACAGCTCGCTAAGTGTCAGTGTCGTCAATGGTCAACTCCTAATCACAGTCACTACTCTTCCGCTGGACGTCTCTGTCAATGCCGTTGATGTGCGATCGCCAATCGGCGGCAGACCCCTACGCTGATCAAAAATCACCAGCCAGCCTTCATCTAAGCTCAAACCTGCCAGGTATCGATCTAGCTGTTGCAAACCGGCTTTGAGCGGATCGGGTCTGCCTTCTCTCCATACCTTTGGCTCCATTGCCAGCGTCACTTGGCGATACCGCAAACACAAGTCCATTCGGTCAGTGCCAATGGCATATTCTCGCTCAAGCGTACCGCCACCGTTGATCACCCGGTGCAAAAACGCCATCAAAACCAGATGAGGCGCAATTTCATGATAGGGCGCACTCTTTAGCAACGGCTGGCCGTGCTGCCGCCAAAAGGCTATAAATGCGCCTAGCAAACGATCAGTATTAAGATCTCCATCAGGGGTTAGCCAGGTCGGCTGAATAATGGGCAACGTGTCTTGCGGACCGCTGGCTAGGACTCTAGGTATCACCTCGCGATAAATAGGATTAGCCACCGTCAGGCCACCAGCCGGATCTCGCTTAAGCAGTCCTAGATCTATTGCATAGCGGCGATCATCTAATGGAATATCTGCCTGTGATTGGCCCGACAGTATCGGTTCTACAATCGCCTGAATAACCGGGTCTCTCAGCCGCTCTGCCAAGCTATCGAGGTGAGTATCTTGCCGCTGAATCAAGATCTCTTTAGCGCTTTCAACATGTGCTCTGGCGATGGGTGTGAGGCTATCAGGCACCAATTCTTCAACAATCTCTTTTGCCAGGGCGTTGACGAGCCAGGGTTGCCCATCAGTCAGATAAAAGGCACGTTCTATGGCTTCTGAGGTAAAGGGTTGTCCGGTCTCAGCCGTATGCTGCGCGTAGAGGGCAGCGACTTCCTCAGCAGTAAAATTTTGCAGCGTAATAGACTTCACTGTGATATTGAACGGGCTGGCAGTATTGAGCCGCTGACTGCCGCCAGAAGCGACTTTGTAGTCCCGCACATCTTCGTCAATAAAAACGACGAGCGGCTGAGGAGAATTGATGGCCCAGCTTTGCAAAGCCGTCCCGAGTTGGCTGCCATCGGGGCTTTCTGGCCAAGTCGGCGGCTGTAAAGAGGCGGGCAGGCGCACTTCAATTGAGGCTCTCCAGTCTCTTAACATCGCTTTTTCCGCTTTGCCAATGTCGTTGGGGAAGGCCGCGCCTGTTTCTGCCGAGACCATTACAGCAGCGTACTGGCCGCTGTCAGTGAGCGATCGCGCTAAAGCCAACATTGCCGTCGTCTGACCAATTTGGCGCGGCGCATGAGTCACAAAGTACCCGCGCTGTTGAATCACCCGATCCAATGGGGGCAGACGATCTAGCGGCGGCAGCATATAGTGAATATCGGCCTGACAGGGGCCTGCCGTATTGAACCAGCGCATGTAGAGCTACAGCCTCGAAGTTGCTTTTATCCTAACGTCTCACAGCAGGGGTCTCAATCTAGCGTGACTTGAAAGCGGATGAAGCCATAGGCATTAGTGGGTGTGCCTTTGTCTGTCGCAAAAGGCAGGGTGCTGAGATCAACCACAATCGCGCCATTGTCGTTAGTAGCACCGCAGTCAAGTCCGGGGAAGGTATCGCTAGGATCAGCGCTGGCAGGAAAATAATAGCCACCGATGCCGTCTTGATTGCCAGTGTCCGAGATTTCGTCGCCGTCGTGGACGTTCGTCAAGGCGACTTCTGCGCCGTTGAAGCTGAGGAGAATGCCGTAATCGCCTGCGCTAGCTGTTGGATGATCGCGGTAGGCGTTAGACAGGAAGGTGGTGTGGGTAGGAATGCGATCGCATACCATCACGCTTTCAGCCGCAATCCCACCAGAAGAGAGAAAGTAAATGGTATATTCCACATCCGTAGCTGGTCGAACAGCGCCGCCATTAAGCGCACCGACTAGATAATCGTTGGGCCAGTAGGGATGATCGTCTGATGAATTGGCAATATCGTCGTTAATGACATCGCTGAGCACAGTTCCATCGTTCGGATTTTCTAGCGAGTTGTTGTCGATGGCGGTAATGCGTTTGACCAATAGCAGATCAGGCGAACTGCTAGTAGCCGCCAAGGTCGCACCGATGAAGCTGACTCGCTCTGAGTAACCATCGTCACCTGCATCATCGTCACCCACGACGACCACCATTTTCGAGACGCGAGCGAGCGGATCGACAAAGCCGACCCAGCGAGTGGTGCTGTTGCCGCAGCCGGTAATATCGCTGCTGCTCAGTCCACCGCAGTCGCTCTGAGTAGTAAAAAAGCTCGGATCAGGTTCGATAATTTGGTCTTCGCCAATCGGGTTGCCGTCACTATCTATTAGTCTGAGAATAGCGGGGACACCACCATCCGTACGAGTTTCCAAATCGCCAAACCAAGCGCCAAAGGCACCTACGGGAGAAGAAAATTCAAACAAGATCGCATTTCGGCTGGTGCTATCGCCGCCTGTTTGGCTCCAAAAGCGAGGTTGAGCGGTCGGATCGTAGAGAGCGGGGATGGGATCGGCGCTGGTCGCATCCGGACGGGGAGCGCTGTCTTGGAGGGTGTCACTATCTGAGAGCTGAATCGCGGAGGGAGTTACTGTCCCTAAGCAGCGATTGATATCGAACATATCGAGTGAGGAAACCTCGACATCCACACTCGCCCCAGTGTCAGTACTCAGAAGCTGATAAGGACTGGCAATGGAAAGATCTGAGCCAACCTCTACCCAAGTTTGAAATCGTCCAAAGCCTGATGCACTAGCGGCTACCCGCCAGCTATTGTCTAGACTGATGACAGCATTGCGGTTAGCCACGCTATCTGGGCCGACTTCTGCACTAATGTAGGGCACAATGCCTGCGCCGTCAGTGAAGCCACCGGTTGTGCCTTCACAGTATTGAGGCGGAGAGGCGATCACAATTCGATAGTCTTCTACCTCGCCGTTATTGACTTCACCAGTGTTAGTGCTAGCAGACACCGTTGTGGCTACTTCTACAATTTCTTGAATGCTCCCCAAGCGAAAACGAGCATAGGTATCCCCCGGCGTCACGCCTGCCGGAATGGTAAAGGTGACATCGAATGTTCTCGGCGCACCTGTCGTATCTAGAGTCAGACTGTTAGAAGTAATCGTCAGCAGATCCGAAGGAACAGTAACCGTCGCGGATCTTTCTCCTGGATCGTCGAAGTCGCCATCGCGGTTGAAGTCGATATAGCCTACCAAAAACGCATTCAGCAGCGGAATGTTGTTTCTAACGGTGACCGGTACGGTGTAGGATTGACCGGCTGTAGTGGGCAAGGGTGGAAAGCTGCCAATGCCGTCTTCGTCATCAAGCCCTGAATCGACATTGTTAATAACCGTGCTGAGCAGATCAACATCTCTAGTATCCACATCGTCGGCATCCGCATTACTATTTTGCAGGCTACCCTCGTCACCATCTACAGTGTTGCCCAGGCTCAAATGTAATAATCCCAGCGGATCTTTTATCACCACGTGTGTCGGTCCGCCGTCACTCTCCGTCGTTTGATAGTTGCCTGGGCCAGTGCCAGTGCCGGTATCAGGGGCATCTCCATAGTCGTAGAGCGGTACAGCTACCGAGACGGGGTAATCTTCGACTTCGCCATCGGTAGCAGGCCCTATAGCCCGCTCATCAATCCCTATATTAAGGCCATCAAGCAGCCCTGTTTTATCTGTCAAGATATCGCTAGTGAGGCGAAAGCGGGCGTGTGTATCACCCACAAAACTCGTCAGCGGAAAATTCAACAGATCTAGGGAGCCTAAAATGCCGTCCATGTCCCAGTCTAGGCTTGCAGTGGTTTGCCCAGGGCCAACAGTCGCCATCTGATGTTCTTCTGCTTCAAATTTGCCATCTTGATTGAAGTCAATCCAGGCGTGTAGCGTCGCGTTAGCGCCCGTCGTATTTGTCACAGGCACAGTGAGATAGTAGTTTCTACCCACCGAAAGGCTAGTGACTGTCGGATCGACTAAAGGAACGTTGGGTAAAACAAAGAACGCATCTTCGTCGTCGTTGCCATCGTCATCATCCCCTGCGGATGCGGCGCTGGTGAGCTGCGTATCCGCTTCGCCATCCGGGGCGACATTGCCCAAGTAAAGATCAGGAGAAGCGGTCAGATCATGGCTAGCATCGCCATAAGAATCGGGCGCGTCGCCGTAGTCAGAGGGTTCTGTATTTCCACCTCCACCAGTTGCTTCGGCTACGACAATCTTGTAATCTTCAACTTCTCCATTGTTGATTTCTCCTGTACTGCTACTGACAGACGCTCCCGTTGCCGATTCAACAATTGCCTGAACGCTGCCCAAGCGAAAGCGAGCGTAGGTTTCACCCGGAACGATACCGGCAGGCGTTGTAAACGTGACATTAACGGTTCTCAGCTCGTCATTAAAAAAGCCAGCCCCTAACCTCAGAGGCGGAACAGTGACAGTCGCTGATTTCTCGCCAGCATCGTCAAAATCGCCATCTTGGTTGAAGTCGATATAGCCGACCAAAAAAGCATTCAACAGCGGAATATTGTTGCGAACAGTGACCGGTACGGTGTAGGTTTGGCCGGGCGTAGCCGTTGGCTCAGGCAGGCTGCTGATATCAACGCCATCTTCATCGTTAAGGCCCGTATCGCCGCCAGTCAGCAGGGTATTGAGCAGATCAACGCTGGTGCCATTGACATCATCCGCGTCGGCGTTAGCATTTTGCAGGCTGCCATCATCGCCATCTATGTTGTTGCCCAGGCTCAAATTCAGGCCAAGGGTATCAACAACAATGTGACTCGGCCCGCCGTCACTCTCAGTCGTCTGATAGTCTCCGGGTTCTGTGCCGCTACTGGCATCGGGCGCATCGCCATAGTCGTAAAGGGGAACAGCCACAGACACAGGATAGTCTTCGACTTCTCCATCTGTGGCATCGCCATAGGCGCGCTCGTCAATGCCAAGTAGGGCAATCGGATCAAGCAGCCCTGTTTTATCGGTTAAGATATCGCTGGTGAGGCGAAAGCGGGCGTGGGTATCGCCCACAAAAGTCGTGAGCGGCAAGTTCAACAGATCTAAAAAGCCCAAAATGCCTTGCAAATCCCAATCCAGGCTGACGCTGGTTTGCCCAGGGCTAACAGTGGCCATTTGATGTTCTTCTGCTTCAAATTTGCCATCTTGGTTGAAGTCGATCCAGGCGTGGAGCGTCGCATTACTGGCGGTAGTATTTGTCACTGGCACAGTAAGGTGGTAATTTCTGCCGATGGAAAGGTTAGTGACGCTCGGATCGGCTAGAGGAATATTGGGTAAAACAACAAAGGCGTCTTCGTCGTCGTTGCCATCGTCGTCATCGCCTGCGGATGGAGAACTGGTGAGTTGAGTGCTGGCTTCGCTATCGGGCGCGATCGCACCCAAATACAAATCCGGGGAAGCCGATATCTCGTGACGGGCAGCCCGATAGGAAGCTGGTGCATCGCCATAGTCAGCAGATGGGGCGACAGGTTGAGCGATCGCGCTAGCGGCTCCTAACGCAAAAGTACTTCCAAGCGCAGTCAGAAAAGCTACAGTGTATGCAATCACAGGTTTATTCACTACTCAATAGTGATTGTTGTTTAAAGTCATTCAATACAACTAATCAACGAGAGCAGTCTTCCCTAAGCACTGTCACTGATCCTTGTGATAACTCGGTTTTAATCTGGCTTTTTAGTCCGGCCTTCAAGCTGGTTTCAGTCGATAGCGACTCTAAAGCGAATGAAGCCATATGAGTTCGCAGGCGTTCCCTCACCAGTAGCATTCGGAATATTACTGAGATCAATCACGATCGCACCGTTGTCATTACTGCCACCGCAGTTGATATTGGGAAAAAGTGTACTAGGCTCTGTGCCAGCAGAGAAATAGTAACCGCCGATGCCGTTATTGTTACCACCAGTTTCAGCAATTTCATCACCATCGTTGGCATTGGTTAGCGCGACTTCGTTACCGTTGAAGCTCACGAGTAGACCGCGATCGCCTGAACCAGATCCGGCAGGAGGGCTGCTGTTAAAAGCGGTAGGGATGAAAGTGGTGTTTGTAGGAATGCGATCGCACAACAGCACACTTTTTGCTTCAGCATTGCCTGCCGAGAGAAAATAAATCGTGTATTCTACAGTATCTGCTGGATCATTACTCACAGGTTTCGCACTACCACCATTGATCGCACCGAGAAGATAGCTGCTAGGCCAATTGGCGTCGTTGTCGTCATCCGACTGTGGGCTAACCGTATCATCAACAAATTGGTTTAATGCAGTGCCATCGTTAGGATTTTGAGTCCGATCACCGTTGATAGCCGTAATCCGCTTCACTAGCAACACATTGGGATCGCTAGCGACAGGAACCGTGTCAAATCCAAAATTAACGGGTAGAGGATTGGCATCGGAAACGGTGACGGAAACATCGTTAGGCGTTCCCAAGAGCGTACCGTTAGGGATATTGGCATCGTCAGTTTTTACTCTCACTGAGTAGGTGCCGTTCGTCACACTCGTGAATGTATACTGACCACTGCTGTCGGTGATTGTTGTTGCGACCACATCACTCCCGTCTAGTAAGTCAACGGTGATGCCCGCTGGCAAAGTCGATTCGCCATTGTTAAAGCTGTCGCTGCCGTCATCGTCTCTGTATAAAGTTCCGCTGATAGCATAAGCAGTCGTTGCCGTGTTTTGATTGTCGAATTCGATACAGCCGAAGAAAAGGGAATTGAGTCTCTGTGTTGTACTATTGGCTGTATCAATGGCACCGACGCGATAGCGAAACTGAGAAATATTCTCAAAATCGCCGACAGCGATCGCCTGCTTCACGCCAACGCTAATACCGGGTTGAAACTGTGTTGTTGTAGATTCAAAGCGACCAGTCGGTGGCGTATAAGATGCAGTTAGCGTAGTCGGCGTTTCTAATCGGTATGCCGAAAAATTTGTGAGTTCGATATATTCTCTTAGCGAATCCCCATCCCCGTCGATGTCCAGTCCGGCTGCTGAGAAACTGCTGATAGCCGTCTGAGCAGTTGTGCCCGCAGCGACAAAGGTTATTTCAAAATCGACGCTAGAGTCTGTATTGGGAGAAGGATCTAGGCTGGGTTGTAGCGCGGATACTTCGCCGCCTGTTCCATCTATTTCGGTGAGAAAAGCACCGTTGTTAAAACTTGTTATTTTGACGAGCGCATCTAAACCAGAAGTCACATTTGGAAACCGATAAACTGCGTTAAGCGCCAGCGCGCTTCCCTCAACTAGGGCTGGATTGTTAAAGAACAAAGGCGTATACGCCTCACCATTGCAGATATCAGGTGGAGAGCCAACGTCGTAGGGAAAATCAAGGCCGGTCGCAACAGAAGCCCCGCTAACGTCAGCATTACGAGGGTTGTTAAGTGGATTGTTAGGAGTGTTGGTGACTCCACCATATGGGCGGTTGCCCAGTGAGCTGTCAGCACTGTCCACTAGCACTAAGTAATTGCCGTCAGCTACGTTGAACCCGTACTTCCCATCAAAATCAGTGACAGTGATAGCGACACTATCGCTGCTATCTATGCTGCCATCGGCGTTAGTATCGTCACTGCTGTTTAGACTGCCGTCATTGTTGAGATCTTGAAAGAGGCTAACGGTGACGCTCTGCAACCCAAATTCTGAGCCGTTTTGTATATTGTTGCCATCGAAATCCTCAAAAACAGTACCGGCAATGTTGATTGTATCGAATGGGAAATCGACGACAACAGATGTGCTAGCAACTGTAATCGAATTGTTGTTAGTACTGCCGAGTAGATAGCCTGCCGGGACAGTTGCAGCATCCACCCGAACTACATAACTGCCGTTGGCTACATTAGGAAAATTATACTGACCGCTGGCATTTACGGTCGTAGCTGCAATTTCGATGTCTGGATCGTTTCCATCAAGCAGGCGGACTACAACCCCTGCTGGCAGCCCAGGTTCGCCACCACTCAACAAATCGTCTCTGTTTCTATCTTCAAACAGCGTGCCGGAGACACTGTTTGGTAGTGAGATCGCAACCTGATAGTCTTCTACTTCACCGTTAGAGGCTTGCCCGATTGGATTAGTGACTTCAGAGGCGATGCTGGCTGTCCGAAATCGGGCATAGGTATTGCCCGCAGTCAGTCCGCTTAAGCCTGTCCAGTTGAGCATTACCGTGCTGCCGTTACAGGTGCCCGAGGCTTTTTCTGTTGTGTTCTCAAATATGCCGTTTTTGTTGAAGTCTATCCAGCCAGTGACAGGTGCGTTGGTTCCTACGCAGGTCAAATTGAGTGAATAGCCATTAGCATTGGTCAAAAGAGCCGGAAAACTGGCAATGCCATCTTCATCATCTATGCCAGTGATGTCGTCGCCATCCGCACTAGCCGTATAGTTTGGTCCATCATCGCCTTCTACTGCGGCACCCAGAAAGACAGAGGGAGACGGCGGGACGGGATGATAGGCATCACCATAACCAATAGGTGCATCACCAAAATCAAGCCTCTGCACATCTGCGACATTAAATGTCCAAGAGTTTTGGCGATCACATCCAGTATTATTGAGAGGACAGCCCGTTGAACCCGTAATGTTTCCGCCAATGACAGAGAATTCGCTGACGGAGGTTCCTAGGAAGCTATAGAATTCATATCTATCATCAGTACCGATCCCAGGTTGAACATTTTGGGAGCTTATTTGTTCGTAGCCAATGCCACCTGCAACAGGCGGTGTGGCCATTCGTTGCAAGAGCGTTGGGTTGGCAACGTATGAGGTAGTCGCACCAATCGTTTCTACAAATTCGCGAATTGTGTTGGCTGCTCCATTGCCATCTACATCCTGAGCGCTAAAATACACATTGGTTGCCGCTGCCGCTGGCGCAGCCGCGAACGAGGTTCCACCGGGAGTTGAAGATGGCGTCAGCTTAAAATTAAATCTGACGTAAGACGTAGCGTTCGTTAGTGATGTCGATGAAGGTGCAATCGTCGGCTGAAAGCGACTAGGAAAGGTTGTATTGTCATCGAGTATTTTCAACTGAGCGTTTTGTATAGCTGCCACCTGCACCATTGCATCGACACCGGGCGCTACATTCGCAAAGCGGTAGACAGCCCCCTGCGTTCGAGCTGTCCCACTCACTAGGGTTGGAGTGTTGTTAAATGAAAGCGTTGTTGTAGCAGCCATGCTAGGCTTGGCATTGCCAAACAAGCTCAGTGAAAATGCCAGCCCTGTGATCGCTGTTTTGGTAGCAACTCTAGAAAATAACCAGGAGCGTCGAGGCGATTCCTGTTGAATTGATTGAATACGTCGCAGAAAGGATGTCATGAATATTTTTTTGGGTGTTGAGAAATAGAGATATTACAGATGAGCGACCCTATGGCTCAATCTGTAGGTCGCTTTCTTGATTAACAAACGTGATCTCTGCACCTTGCACTTCGCTAAAGACAAACTCCACCCGGCGGTTGCGTGCAGAGTTCACCCGGTCTGTTTCCTCTACTCGTAGCTGAGTCTCTCCAAAAGAGCGAATTGTCATCCGCTCAGGGGCTACACCTGCCTGCATTAGATATCGGCGCGCATTTTCAGCTCGCCGCCGAGCCAAATCCTGGTTATACTCCACGCTCGCTCTCGAATCAGTATGCCCATGCAAATCAATAACTATTGATGGATACTGCTCTAGAACCGCTGCAATTTGGTTTAATATCACCGCACTATCGGGATTGATAAAATCTTCATCGAGTCCGTAGTGAATGTTGTGTGGCACCTCTAGACGAATCTCTTTGGGAATCTCTTCGGGAATCTCTTCGGGAATCTCTTCGGGAATCGGCGGCGGGGCAGCAATCGCAGGAGGGGCAGGCGGCGTTGTGCACTGGGGCATAGCCACTGGTGATTGTACAGTCGGAATTTTTGTTGTATTGGTTAGCGATCGCACCACCGTATTCATCGCCGGTTCAGAGGTGCCATAGCGCGGATCGGTTGCGATCGCGCTATAAACCTCTCCGCCTACCAATCCTTCCAATACAAATTCAAACAATCCTTCTTCATCAGCCACTGCCACTTGCACAGGCTCTGAAAGCGGTCCATAGTTATCTTCACTACCCTTCTCACTACCGACAGATTGATAGAGCTGAATCTCATTATTCGCATCGGCTCGCCCTTTTATTACCACCTTGCCATCAATCACAAAGAACTCAGGACTGACAAACTGCGGCGCATTCACTGCGCTGTTAGCCGTATCCTGACGGCGGTTGTGAGAGTTTCGCAGTGGGTTTGGCCCGTCACCCCGCTGAAAATCTTGAGCAGCGCGATCGCGTCTCGCATTCAAATCAATGCTTAGCCCTTCAATATTGCTAAACCGATTGCCCGTAATCACATTGCGGCGACTCTGCGTATTTGGCCCCCGCCCAAACGCAGTAACCACAACACCGCCACCCTTTTGATCAGAAATATCGTTATCGACCACCCGGTGGTCATCTCCCATCACATACACTGCCGCGCGTCGCAGCCGCTGCCCGTTGTAGCGAATGTCATTATCGGCAACCGTCACCGCCCCATCTGGCTTAAACAAAAACACACCGCTGCCATCATTCCCACAGATCAAATTGCTAGAAACTAGCCCCTCATTTACCTGTCCATCTAGCCGAATCGCATCGGGCATTCCCGAGAGACCATTGCCGACAATAATATTGTCTAAAACTTGTAGATTATCCGCCTGTCGTCCGGTGATAACGGCGCTGCCATTGTGATACTCAATTCGGTTCCGGCGAATTGTTGTACCCACGCTATCAAACACAGACACCCCAAAGCCAGAGGGCACATCCGGCAGCGTTTCTTCCAAAGTCAAACCGAGCCAGTTTTCTTCAATCACCACACCCTTGGGCGGCTGCTCCTGCCTGTTCATACCGCTTTCAGGTAAAGGCGTTTCCCGGTTCAGTGGTGCCGGCAAATGCGTGATGAAGATATCGGCTGGCGGCGTCGAGTTCGTGATCCGGCTAGGTGAATTGAACCCGTATAGATTCAGACCGCGTATCGTGACGCTGTCTGCTGAGACGGTTAGCCCTCGGAAAACTTCTTGGCCGTCTGCTGGGCGAATGGTGACAACTGGAACCGGGATGGCGATCTCTGCGGTGGCGGACTTGTTTGCGTCGTAGCCGGGTTGCGTGGTGCCGTCTATGGTGAGGCCGCTTTGTGCGATCGCTGGCAGCACAGAAGCCAGCTCAATTGCTGTTTGCTCAGCGGGTAAGTTAAAACGAATCGTCGAGTTTGTGGCCTGACTGACGACCAAGCTTTGTTCTGCGGCGCTTAGTTCAGAAGCTGTTAGCGTACCGTTTGTAAGTGCGATCGCCTCTCGCAGCGTCAGGCCATCGTCGGGCTGAACAGGTCCATCCAGAGCGCTGTTAACCGTAATTTCAAAGAAAGCTGGCTGCATCGACTCCTGAGCGTAGCCAACAGCAGGCTGTAAAATGACGCTGAGCAAACCATACGCCGCTAACAGCTTTTTGCAATGTCTTTTGGGAGGTGTGTAGGCCATTGTGCGTATAAGAGAAAAGAAGAATAGCAGCCTATAAAGCTGTTCAAAACCAGAGTCAGCATTCAAGCAGTGAATTCAATCCCAGAATTCAATTGCAGAATTCAATCCAAAAGATATTTGGTTAAAAAGACGTCAGCTCGTCATTGACCGGTGCCGGCGCTTCTTCTGTCAACGCTTCTCCTGTCAGCTCGTCTATTTCTGGCGCTGGCGCATTTCCCAGCCTAGACTCCCGCTGCTGAACCGGATCGCTAGGCTGAGTGCCAAACCCACTCAACAGACCGCCTAGCTTCGCAGTCGCCCCTACGTAAAATCCACCTACATCCCGGTTGCTACCAAAGTCATAGTCCGCCGCGCCGCCGCTGTAGCCAGCCGATAGCCTTAAATCTGGAAAAGGGTAGTAGCCCGCTTCCACCAGATAGCCCACTTCGTTGTAGTTACTGCCACCTAGCCAGCGCAGCTCACCTACTGTATCCCACCGGTAGCCTAGTCGATAGGTCGCTCTTGCCTGCGCTAGCTGCACAGTACTGCTATTGGAAAAACGGCTCTCATTAGCGCTGATTGCCGTGCGGCTATTGCGCAAGGCATACTTTCCATACAGCTCCCATCGCCAGTTAGGCGCGTAAATTGCCTCCGCTGAAAGCACATGCTCCTGAGTGTCTGTCGAAGCGCCTAGCGTGGCGTTACGCGGAATCGAGTTAGGATTGAGTCGATGCTCGTAACGCAGCAGCGCGTTGAAGCGATCGTTGTCTGGGTTGCGATAGGCCGCGCCTAGCTTCAGCACGCTAGACGTGCCTAGCCCTACAATTGCCTGGTTAGCCGCCTGGGCCATTCGATAGTCTCCAAGCAGGGTTATCTCCGGCGTGAGTCGGCCCAGCGCTGATATGTTGAAAACTGTGTTGGCGCTTCTAGAAGAAGATCGATGCTCAAAGCGAGTGCTCGCCTGAAAGTCTGGATTGTCTGTGTAGGAAAGGCCAATGCTGTAGTTTTCGCCGCCTGCTAGTCCTAGCGAAGACGCGGTGTTGCCAGTGGCGTAAGGCTGCCTGAACTGAGTGCTTGCCGCCGTTTCATTGCCAAAAGTAGAGAAGACTTTTTCATAGCCCAAATCTAGATCTAACCCAGGCGCGAGATTTATCCCCTGCTCAAGGCCGATAGACCCGCCGATCTGGCGCCCATCGACGGTAGAAAAGCGTCCGTGGACTGTCGTATCAGAGACAAAAGTATGCTCGCCCGAAACATCAAAAACTGTCGCGCTGCTTCTGTTGTTGCCACCGCCACCATAAAAGAGCTGATTTATGCCGACATTCAGCCCCTCCATTGCCTCCCAGTTCAGGCCCACCAGGGTACGACTAGGATAGATTGGATCGACATCCGAAGAGAGATTTAGTTCGTTTTGCGCGACTAGGGAAAGCTTGTTTGATAGCGGTGTCGTAAACCGAGTCCTGAGCTGGTCGGAGCTGACGTTGGTGGTGTCACTAAGACGGTCGGTGCGATCGCGATGCAGCCAGTCTATCTCTGCCGTACTTTGCCCGATCCGCTGCGCAACGCCCAGTGAATAAGTTGTCAGCGAATTGTTCAGCGCCCTACCCGAGAGGCTGTTTACCCCCGTAAGCAAATCTGTTAAGTCAGTAATAACCTGAGGCGCCGTACCAAAATTATCCTCATGATCAAACTGGGCGCGGACAGAGGTAGTACTGCCCAAACGGCCCGTGAGCTGAGCGCCGTAGCGGGTTTGCCCAGGAACAAAGCTTGTTGTTGCGCTGTTGGTAAAGCCTTCATCGGTAGAGCGAAAATAAGCCTGACCATCAAGATCGCGGCCCATATTGCCACCTATCTCTAGCTGGTAAGCATTGCCGCTAACATCATTGCTGTTGTCAAAGCGGCTGTCGGAACGGGCCACTTCTGCTGTGAGAGTAGCCTGCTCACCTAGCGCAACCTGCGCGTCTGCACCAAAAAGGGTAAAGTCGCGCGAGCCCTGGTTTTCATTGATGACGCTCGCACCGATCCAAGACTCCTGTTCTTGCTCGTGGCTGAAGTTGTACTGCAACCGGCCTGCTAGCAAATCGGTGCTGTTCCCATCCTCGTACTGATAGGTTGTAACAATGCGGCGAACTAGCAGCTGACCAAACGGGTCTACCTCTGTGCGCATCACCGGATCGTTGAACTGTATTGTGCCTCTGTCGTAATCGATTTGGTAATCAAGCGTGCGGAAGAGCTGCCGTCGTTCTAGGACCGTTCCCGGTCGCTCTAGTTCTTCTATCTCCAGGTAGACGCTCTCACTACCAGGAACCAGATCCCTTTGTGAGGTGAAGTAGATGCCGCTGGTGCCGTCCGGGGCAATGGTGTCTCGCTGAAAGCCTTGTACATTATTGCCATACAGGCCCGTCAGCGCCAAGTCTCCAAAGTTGTAGTGGGCTTTGAACCCGTGCAGCTGTCGGTTAGTTGCCGTAAAGCGCTGAGCAGCTGTTGAAAATTCTTCCGTGTTGAAGTCTCCCCACATGGCATAGTCAATGCCCTCATTGTTAGAAGGAGAGTTTCTCTCGAAGCGCAGATATAGACTATCTAGAGAGGGGGCCGTTATGTCTGTGTAAGAGTCGTCACCATAGGTCGGATATACGTTTGTGCAGTCGCTGTCTCTGGCTCTAAAGAGGCCAGTTTCACCTCGACAGTTCTCATTGAGGTTGCGATCGCTATTATAAGCACCGGTATACAGCCATTCGCCCAAATTACCTGTCGCAAAAACAGCCGCGTCCACATCTAGCTCATAGCTGTTGTCGCGATCAATCGGCAAAAACTCCCGATAGCTGTCATAAAAATCGGTACCGCCAGCTCCCAACCGTACATCTATAACGCCCGATACCAAACTTGGCCGCTGCGGCGTATCAAACTTAATTTGACCAAACGCATCAAAGCCGTTGGCGCTAGCCTGCAGCTGAACCAGGTGTGACTCTAATGAGGACTGCAGCTCAGCAACAAACTCACCGTCCTGAATTTCTACCTGAAAACCAGGCTGATCGGGCCTGAAGTCAGCACCCAAAAATCGACCATCGCTGGCTTCTAGCGTGACAACAGAGTCCCAGCGAGAAATGTTGCCGACACCGTCTAATAGCTGACCGCGAATATTTGCCGTAGAGCGACCGTCAGATGGAATAGCGCGATTGGAGAGTAAAACCAGGTCTTCGGGCTGGCCTCTAACCGTCAGCGGCAGGCTTTGCAGTACATCACCCGTATCAGTTGAGATAACTTCTAGCAGGTTTTCTCCAGGCGTAAGCGCAATACCGTACCAGGTTTGGGTTCGCAGTTGAGTGTTGGTATCAGTTTCTGTTCTACCAACCAGGCCGGCGTCAACAACTCGTCCATTGACGAGCAAGGCGATATTAGCTCCGACCGGAAAGCGGAGAACAACTGAGGTTGCCGGCACATCCAAAAAAGCTCCGGGCTCCGGGCTTAGAAACTCAATCTGCTCGGCTCCTACAGAAACAGCCGTTTCATCGGCAGAAGCTAGGGACTCAGGCGTAATAGCCACTTGCCCAAGATCGCTGACGTCGTATCGCTGTATGCTGCCACTAGCCGCTGAATTGCTAACGGCGACATTCGTACGATTAGGAGCGCTGAGCTCAGCGGGCGTTAGCGATATCCAATCAGCCGGTCGTTTGAGCTCTTGCTGGGCCGGGTTTAGCGCTAGGCTGTCAGGATCTGCTTGATTGGGTTCACTGTTTGTGCCTAGCGGCGAGCGAGCCAGCCAGGGTGCTTTCTTCTCTTCTTCAGCCTCGTCTACGCTGTCAAGCGTCAACGCTAGCCAATTCGAACTTTTCTCCGTGCCACCCTCTGATTCCGGTGCACGCAGTGCTAGCCAAGGAGAGGGCAGCTCTTCCTCAGAGGCTGCTACTGAACGCGCGATCCACGGCACTTTCTTACGGGCTGATTGTTCTTGATCGGCAGTAGCAAGCGCAATCAGGATAGCAGTAGAATTAGGCGGTTCATTATCTTCAACTAGAATATCGTCTGGTGAGGCGATCGCAATCAATGGTGCACTATTAAGAGCGCCATTTTGAACCAGTGCCAGATCGACTTCTACCTGACGGGTTCTGACTTCAACGGAAGATTCTTCCCGTTCTCGGTCTCGTTCTTCCTCGTCTGCGTCTTCTTCCGCTTCACTTTCGGCTTCCGGCGTATCGATAGGCCCTACTAGAAAGACTGGGTCTTGAGAGATATCCGTCTGAACTTGAGCTTCTGCATTTCCAGACGGAAGTGCCAAGACTACTAAGAGAGTTGCGGAAAGCCAGGTAATAAAGACTGCAATCTTCGTTGTTTTATACATGTTTATGTTTGCGCCTCCTGGAAGGTGGGCGTCACCCCAAAGTTCATTCGCACTAATCCACCAGGTGCGAGATTGACCAGCCGGGAGTAGCTATTGCGCTCGTTGAAATACAAATTAGGGGCAAGTGTATACCCCGGTAGACTGCTCAAATCCAGCGTGCCGGTGCGCTGGCCGGGTAGCATCTTCTGAACTGAAAATAGTCCGTCAGCATCGGTGACTACTCGATTACCGTCATCTAAGAAGATCACCGCGTTCGGAATGCCCGCTTCGCCAGACTGTTGTTCTCCGTCAAAGTTTTTATCTTCGAACACACGACCAATTAAAGTGCCGCAGTCAGAGAAGATGCCAGGGTCTAGAACAATCCGATAGACACTCGGCCCGTCCTGGATCCTAAATCCGCTATCTGCTCTTTGAGCAGTGACAGTGGCGCTGTTGCGACCTGTTCCTCTAATAGCGTCCGGCGTGAGACGAGCAGCATAGATGATATCGAGTACTTGATCGGCTGCGATCGCTTCATTCACGCTAAAGCTAACGCTCCGACTACTCGCAGAAGCCGTCGGCATAACGGCAACCGGCCTACCATCTATCTGACCAGTCGCCGATTCTAGAACAATCTCAAAGCCGATAGGGGGTGAATCAACAGCAACAACAGAATCGATTTCAGCTTTCGCTAGGTTTTTGATATTCAGCCGGTAGACAACCGTGTCACCTGGCTGGGCCGCTGAACGGTCTGCTGACTTAGTAATGTTGATCTGTTCTGCTTCGCAGATAGCTGTATCTAAAGCAAAGGTAAAAAAGGTAAGTGCCTGCGTTTCAGCGTTTCTAACCGAAACGGCTTCCGTCAGTGTCGTTGCGCCGTCTACTGAAATCGGTTGACCATCTAAAGAGGTCGCTCGATAGCTTAGCGTAGAGCTATTATCAACGATATTGAAAACGCTGCCGAGCATTTCAAGGAGGACTCTGCGCTCATCAAATTCAGAATCGTCTGGTGGATTGATTACCAGAATGTAGCGAGCGCCTGCATCGGTCTGAGCGAGTCCGGCGTTAACGGTGCCAGAAAGAAGTGCACTGTCGTCAAATAGGAAGTTGTAACTGCCATCGTTAGCAGAAAGAACAAACGGATTGACATTGTCGTTATTTGGCTCAATACTATTCGCACCGCTAGTTGGAGTCAGTGCTACTAGCTTGCCTAGGTCTAGTCCGCTAGCGTCAGGTTCGTACAGAGCAACAGAAAAGCCAGCATAGCTGTCGAGCGGTAGACCGTTGCAGCCCAAGATATCGCCAAGCGGATCAATCAAGTTAGGCGCAACGCCCGTATCAATCAGGTTGGAAGTGATGCCGACGCTACCGCCCGGAATGGTGTAAGTAGCTGTCGCTTGGTTGGTAATATCAGCATTAGGATACTCTTGCGCGTAAACGTTTGTGGCAGGGTGAATAAGAACGCTACTTAGCGCGCTTACCAACAGTAGTGCAATCAAACGCATCCATCGACGCGGACGTTGCGACTGTTTACTCAGCGGATAGCTTGGCATTTTCTCTATGACTTCGGAGATTGTCGTTGCTTGTTGCTTGATCTAGCTGGCCTGTTAGCTTGGCAGCCCTAGTAGCAGATACCCTTAGCGCTGTTTTTAGATAGGTAAATGGTGTGAAACAATATTGCTGTAGCGATATCGTCGTAGCCTTCGGAAGTGTCATTTGCTTGGGAGCGATCGCTTCTCTCTAATTCTCAAAAAAAGGATTCCTAAGAAAGAGAATACGCATAGAAAAAGAAGCGATCGCCTCTACAGCATTCAGCTACTATTTATCCAACGTCGAATAGGTTACTCCCACGTTGGCTGTCCTGTAGTGCTTACTTAACGGTTGGTGCTCACTTAACGGTCACTTCGTGAGAAACGTAAACAGCCTCATCGGCATCTAGAGACTCATCAAAAGTCCACTTGACGTGCGTATAAGCGTCAGCCGGAGCAGGCTGCATTTCTACCGTGCCGTCAGGTAGGGTTACTTCTACCACCGGCTCGGCTACAAACGTCTCACCACCATCAATGCTGTACGTGCTACCAGCTGCGGTGTTGCCCTTCACAGAGCCGATTACAAAGGTCATTTCAGCCGGAATAGGCTGAGTAATCACTAAGTCCTCAGCCGCCATCTCACCCGCGTTAGAAGACTCTACCGCGTAGCGCAGCTTATCACCAGGCTGAACGGTTGCTTCCCCTTCTAGCGCTCGCCACTCAAGCTTTTCGTTACCTTCTTCGTCAACGACAGTGACCTCCTTTTCGACACCCATTGCCAGCTTTACTTCTGGCTGCATGAGCTGCTGTGCGATCGCTGCTCCCATCTCTTGCAAACTAGCAAACACGGGCGTGCTCACCGCGAAAGGCGCAGACGCCACCAGCGCAGCAACACCCAAACCAAACATCAACTTGCGTTTCATAATTTATTGAACCTAATAATTTTCTACAACAGAAGTCAAAAAGAGTTAGAGGTGATTACGGAGTAGTAGGCCCAACGTTGACCACGCGGCGGAACTGGAATGTCCCGGATGTGCCACCTGCCACAGATGGTATGACATTCTCGTACTTATCAACCTCAGTGCCAGATACCGGATCGGTTGTTCCTGCTGTAGGTGTCCCTATCGGATCAGCGCTATCGGTGTAGTAGTTCACCGTACCGTTCGCAGCAATAGTTGCCTGTACATGGGTCGTCGTCGATGCCCAGGTGTTGATAGTATCGCCGTCAACATCTGGGCCATTGGCAGCATCAGTCAGAACGGTTGCATTGCCATCTTCTAACAGCCTAAAGTCAGTAGCAGGAAGAAGGACGCTACCATTTCCCCCAACCGCTTCAGAGATATTCCTGTAGGTGAGAAGGTACTCAATAAACTGACCCGGCGCGACCTCTTCTGACAGCGTAGGAGCAGGACCTGCGAGGACAGTCGTACCATCAGCAGCTATGATACTAGCCTGCTTATTCAGCTCCATAAAGCCTGTGTACAAGCGGTCAATAGTAATGTTGTTAGTGGTTTCAGTCTGGTAGCCAGCTGAGCCAACCGGATTGTCGTCAGGAAAAGCAACAATAGGAATAGGCACAGCTGTTAACTGAGCAACATCATCAGGCAAATCTACCGCTACTGTATAGTTAACCTCTTCTCCCCCATTTAGGTCCCCAACATTAATAGGCTTAATGATCGGGGTAGGATCTGTGGAACTTGTGGGGCCCGTTACAGTACTGGAAATAAGATTAAAGACGCCGTTAGCTTGATCATACTCGTAAACTGCCGTCTCGCCCACGGCATCAATCGTTACCAGCGTTCCGTTAGGAATGGCATCATTCGGCCCGTAGTCAACTCGGTTAGTGGGATCGAGTGGATTACTTGCAAACGTTGCAGTCGTCGGTGCTAGAGGCTCAATCGTAACATCAGAGAGCTGGCTGTTCGGACCCGCCGGATTACTGAGGGAGTTCTTAAATGTGACTGGGCCAGGGCTGATCAGGCCGTCGCGGGCTAAACCAGGACCGACGGGTGTAGAAAGATTGGTGAAGTCATCATTATTGCCGGTAGGACCGAAGGCGCCGGGAGTATTCACGGCAGTATTCACGTCGCCAACGACTGTACCATTAAGAATGTCATTATCATTCGTCGAGGGTCCGATGGCAACAGCGTTGATTTCACCCCCATCAGGGTCTGTACCTGTGTTGTTGTTCCCGGTATCTACATCGGTTGGATCGTCAGGTTGGTTGTTCTCATCGGCATCAGTTAGCTCAGGTGGAATACCCGTATCTGTTGTAGGGTCATAGTTGCTGCCATCTGGTGCAGGGGGCGTACTACCATCAAAGTTGTTGGGGTTTTGGTCGCCCGATTCATCGTAAATAATTTGAGGAATGGTAGCAGGGTCACTGTCTGTTCTAGCTGGGTCACCGACCGTTTCACCAAAGACCTGAGCAATGTTCTCAATGATAGCTTTCTCTTGAGGAGTTAGGCCATTTGTGACAACGTTGAAGTTTAATCCGGTTACGCTAGCGCCTCTGCCAAGAGAGCCATCAAAGACAAAACCAACGCGAGTAATCTGGTCTGCAGGTGGCTGCAGCGTTGCCCACTGTAGAGAAAGTGCGTCAGTAGTAGAAGTATCTGTAGTATAGACGGGTGTCCAACCTAATGGCAGGCCAGCACTGATAGAAACAAACTCAGTTCCGGTTGGAATAGCATCCGAAACCAAGATACGAGTTTGAGGCCCACCGTTGAGAGTAATCTCGGTTCCTTCTAGCGCCGCCGCCTGAAAGTCTGGACTAGGACTATCCTGTGCGACATTTAGCGTCAAGCTGTAAGTAATAACATCATCATTAGAAAGAGATGAGTCGTTAGTAGCCAGCGCAGAGGTTTTGAGGATAGTGGCTAGTGCCAAAGGATTAATCGAAGAAGCATAGGGAGCCTCAGCAGTGGCCTGAGCCTCGCGCTCACCGTTACTTGGTGCATCTCCT
Organism: uncultured cyanobacterium; assembly: GCA_963702855.1. Lineage (GTDB taxonomy): Bacteria > Cyanobacteriota > Cyanobacteriia > Phormidesmidales > Phormidesmidaceae > Phormidesmis. Next base: position 1,562,914 of record OY969765.1, on the reverse strand, counting down.
GAAGATATCGTGCGTAGGTCATTAGTATCTGGGGCAGTATCGTTATCGGTAAATTTCTGATTTTGCGTTGGGTCTGGGCCTTCACTTGCAGTATTGTCGTCCGTGTTACCCAAAGTGACGCCAACAGGCTCGTTAGCGACAGTTCCCGGTGTAGGCGTACCATATACCTTAACGAGGAAACTCTCATCGGGGCCAAGCTCTGCGCCACCCAAAGTCGTCAGCGTCGTACCCGGATCTCCTGGCGCTAATGTACCCAGAGAGGTCCCGTCAGGGGCAAAAATTTCGATAGCAGCTGTAGGATCAGGCGTGAAGTTCTCAAAGGTAAGACCACCCGTACCCGGAACAAAGATATCAGCAGGTGAGTTACCAACATTTGTCACCTCAAAGGTGTAGATGAGATCATCACCAAACTCAATTGCGCCACCATCAAGGTCCTCTACAGGACTAGCGACGACCGTTAAGCCGGCCACCTTAGCTACTTTTACTTCAACAGTGTTAGAGGTTGTGTTAAGAGGTGGCGTATCAGGATTGCCATCATCATCGTAGGTGGCTGTTGCGGTGTTGCTAATGGTTGTGCCAGCAGGCGTACCTTCAGCCAAAACGGCACTCATTATGTTGAAAACGCCAGCGATTGCGAGCGCAGCCGCGATCAAAGGCTTCTGAGTCAAACGGCGGAATGTTTGTTGTATTTCTGTTTTTGCCATTATTGTGATAGCTAATTTTCGCTGTAGAGTAAGTGGAACCAGACGAAAGGTTTCTAGATGTCACCAGTCATCAGATCACTGAATGCGTCATTGAACGCAGCGTAGTCGGATAGGAAACTACTCCTGTAGAGTCCTGTGTCTTCCAAGTCGCCATTTCGGAAGCCTGCCTAACTGTCTAATTAGAGAAAAAGCTAATTAGAGGAAAAAGCCGCCGATCTGTTTCAATTACAAAGATGATTTCTGTAGAGTCTTTTCGGAAGAGGGTTGTTTTTTTGGTTTCGCTTTCGGCAAAGGAAGGACATTCAGCATGTGAAGCCTCACCAATTGTTCTAAGCTGAACCAAATTTATATTGCCCCGCATCTCACTTTCTTACTAAGTTGATCTACTGAAATATCAAGCCTGGTTCATCAAGGCTTGACTAATAGCTGGGACTAATAGCTGGTTCATTAAGGTTTTACTGATAGTAACTCATGGTTCGCTGAAAGATAGTTGAGAAAGTCAAATAGATGCCGCGATAATGAGGTCAAGTACATCAGGGCATAGCGGCTATGGCAGAGCTTATCGGGAACGAACGGGTCGATGATATTCCATTGCTATTGAATCAGATGAAACGACTAAATCTGAGCGGGCTGGTAGACGAGCATTTTGCGGGGCATGGGAACTGGCAAGGCTTGAGTGTGGGCAAGGTGCTGACGGGCTGGCTGTCTTATCTACTCTCGCAAGGAGACCATCGCCTCAATCAGGTGGAAGCCTGGGCGGCGGGACTGAGCAGCACTTTGCAGCATAGTTTAGCGCCAACTGTGCGGAGTCTGGACTTCAGTGATGACCGCTTGGAGCGCGTCCTAGACCGATTGAGCGATGACCCGCAGTGGGACGCATTTGAAGGCGCGTTGAACTGTCATACAGTACGGGTGTATGACTTGAAGGTATCGTGTGTCCGTCTGGACACCACGACCAGTAGTGGCTACAGGCCAGTCGAAGGCGAGGGCTTATTTCAATTTGGCCACAGCAAAGACTATCGGCCCGACCTCCCACAAGTGAAGATATCGCAAGCGGCCTTAGATCCATTAGGGATGCCGGTGAGCACCACAATAGTGAGTGGCAATCAAGCAGACGACCCGTTGTACATACCCGAGATCAAGAAAGTCCAACAGAGTCTGGCGACAAGCGGGTTGACCTACGTCGGCGATAGTAAGATGGCCGCGCTAGAGACAAGGCGCTATATCTCCCAAAGCCAGAACTACTACCTGTGCCCGCTGCCAGAGAAGCAAGTCTCCAAAGCCGACCTAGCCGAGTTACTCGCACCTGTTTTCCGAGGCGAGGAGACGCTTACACCCGTTGCCGCGCCCGAGCAAAACAGTCGTGACGCTAAGGCAACCACGGAACCACCCGCCGAACCTGAGTTGATAGCGGAGGGGTTTACCTTCACGATGCCGCAATCGGTTGAGGTGATGGCAACGCCGTTCACCTGGCGCGAACAGTGGCTGGTGGTGCATTCGTTCAAGTACGCCAGACGACAGCAACAAGGGTTGGACAACCGCATCCAAAAAGCCACCGAGGCACTGAACCAACTGAACCTGACGGGTCGTGGCCACAAACGACTCTCGCCTGAGGAAACCGAGGCTGCCGCTCACCGAATTCTTCAGCGCTATCGCCTCAAAGACCTGATTCAAGTCGCCTACGAGACCAAGGCTGAAACGACGCACAAACGCGCCTACCGCGACCAGCCAGCTAGGACTATCACCGAAACCACCGTCACGGTGAAACCGACATTGAACGATGACGCTTATCAACACTGCTCGCAGCTAATGGGCTGGCGAGTCTACGTGAGCAACGACCTTGAGTTGTCACTTGAAGAGGCCGTCTACGGCTACCGCAATGAGTACCTCATTGAACAAGGCTTTGGCCGATACAAGGGCAAAGCACTCGGGCTGCGGCCTATCTATTTGGCTTCTGACGAGCGGGTCAAGGGATTGATTCGGCTGTTGAGTTTGGGCTTGCGAATCCTTTGCCTGCTCGAATTCTCCGTGCGCACTCAATTACAGGCACAACAACAGGAACTGCCTGGGCTCTATGCGGGTAATTCCAAACGCGCTACACAACAGCCCACCGCTGAGCTACTGCTCAAAGCCTTTCGCGGCATTACCCTCACGCTTATGGATATTGACCAAGTTAGACAACGCTTTCTCTCACCCCTCTCAGAGCTACAACAGCGCATACTACAGTTATTAGACACCCTTGATGAAATCTATCTCTCGCTGACTGGCTAATTGTTGCGAACTCCCTTTTTTATCCGCGAACCTTGAGTAGTAAGTTTACTGATGAAGAAATACTGCTTACTGATGAAGAAATACTGCTGTAATTTTTCTTTCGCTTTCGTCTGTTTGCGTTGCACGCTGAGAAACAAGAGATAGCTCTGATAGTGCAGTGGTGATAGGTAAGAGAAAAGCAAAAAAAGCAGGCAAAAGAAAGATAGAGTAGCAGTTTGTTTTGTACAAAACAAACTGCTACTCTTTTGCTCTAGGCTAATTTTTCTAATCTACTTCCCCTAAGCCTGCCTCCTCCAAGCAGGGCGAAACATGATGGACTAAGGGAGTGGCAAAGTTGGTAAACTAATCATGTATCGGTAGCCAGAAGTCCCGGAGCCCTGTACGCTCGCTTTGCCTCTGTGCATTTCTATCAAATGGCGACTTAGTAGCAAGCCTAGCTCCTGGCGCGAAGCGTCAACTTTTTGGGCAGTAGCTAGTGCCTCGAAAGCTTCACTCGTTTTGTTGCTTGTCTCAGCAGATAGCGTCTGAGCAGACAGTAAGTCAGATGCTGGGCCCGATGCTGGGCCCGATGCTGGGTGAGAGCTGACGGTCGCGATCGCACCTGCTAGTGAATCTATCGCCTGAGCCGGTTCTGGAGTCGCGCGATCGCGGTCCCAGCCAATCATTGCCTGCGGTAGATCTTCACCTAGCCACGGATTAGAAACCCACAGAGCGATATTGATGTTGTCATCCTTCCGGGAAACATGAAGGCGAACGGTACTGCCTGCTGTAGACATTTTGATAACGCTAAAGACTAGGTGATATATCAACTGTTTAACAACGCGCTTGTCAAACACCAAAATGCGAGAGCCGGGTTCTACCGTTAGCCTAAGCTGCAAATCCTGCTGCTTGGCGATACTTGCTAGTTCGGAAAGTGCCTGTCTGCCTAGCATCTCAATATCAGATGTAGTCACCGTCAGCCGATAGTTGTCTTTTTTAAGATCGCCTATCTCGATGATTTCATTGACCATCGTCAGTAGCTGCTGAGAACTACTTAGCACAATCTTGGCGTACTCCTGCTGCTTTTCACTTAGCGGTCCATAAATCTCCCGGCTGAGCATACTCGCCATCCCCGTGACCGAGGTGAGTGGGTTGCGTAAGTCCTGCGTAAGCTGCAAGATCAGGTTAAAGCGGACCCGATTAATCTGTGAGAGTAGGGAGTCTTCTTGTAAGGAGTCTTTCTGCACAGTGATAGACGGTTGATGTGTCGCTGTGCTTTCTTTCACTTCTATCGCCCGTTGCCTTTCGACCTCGCTCATGCACCAACGAGCGCTCAGTTCTAGCAGCGCTATCTCCTGCTGAGTGAATTCATGGGGGAGTAAATCCATGACCGCTAGCGTTCCAATGCAGCAGCCTTCGGTTGTTGTTAGCGGAACGCCTGCATAAGACTGAATACCGTACTGCTGAACTAGCAAACTACGAGAAAATGCGGGATGATTGGCTGTATCTGGCAACACAAACGTTCTATTGCTGTCGATGACTTGAGCGCAAAAAGATTCTTGGCGTGGCAAGCTGCGTTCTGCGGCAAGCTGATTCATCAGACCCAAGCTAGACAGCCCTAAAACAGACTTAAATCGCTGCGTATCTGCATCCATCACGCTTAGAATGCAAATGGGCATTGCCATCATTCGAGAAATGTTTTGCGTTGCTTCTTCAAAAACCGGAACGGCGCTATTCTCTAAAAGGCTCAGCTCAGCTATCGCTTTAATTCGCGCCATGTCTCGCTGTGTTGGAGAGAGTCCTTCCAATAAGCAAGAGAGCCGTGTCTGCGTAGAGTTGTCTGCTGTTGTCGGTTCTCTGGCGTCGCTAGAAGTCCCGTAAGTCATGCGTGGTGCATAGAAAAGGCTGTGTACGATCTCATCATTCCCTGGCGGGTATCGAACTCAACCCGTAGCTTCACAGAATCTTGCGCAGACAAGGGTTTGCCTGCGCTGTCAGTACACATGTTTCGCTAGCTATCTGCCTATTAGACTTGCCTATTAACAAGTCGAAACATAGGCAAGGAAACATGCATTAGACTGATGAAGCAAACCGGTCTGATGCAGACAGGCTTTAAGACGGACAGGCTTTAAGACAGACAGGCTTTAAGACAGACAGATCGGTCGGCTCGGTGCTAACAAAACTCAACGTCATACACTCAAGGCTGTACAACGATATATATAGTGGGATTGTGGTGATACTGACACTACGATCGCCCACCGAATGTGATACATCCTCAAAATTGGAAGAACGGTTTCGGCTATGCAACCCCCTATTTCTATTGGCACCCTGCTACAAAACCACTACCGCGTAGTTCAACTGTTAGGGCAAGGTGGATTTGGTCGGACATACTTAGCTGAAGACCAAGGCCGATTTAATGAGCGCTGTGCCATCAAAGAATTTGTGCCAATTCAAGGTGAAGACCATTTCTCGGACAAGGCTACTCAGCTGTTTAAAAGAGAGGCGTCTGTTCTCTATCAAATTAGCCACCCGCAGATTCCTCAGTTTAGAGCGACCTTTGAAGAAGACGAGCGGTTGTTTTTGGTACAAGACTATGTGGACGGACCGACATTTCACGAAGTGCTCAATCAACGTAGGCAGCAGGACCGACTGTTTTCTGAGGGCGAAGTTAAGCTGTTTTTGAAGCAGATACTGCCGGTACTGGCGCATATTCACGCTAAAGGAATTATTCATCGAGACATTAGCCCGGATAATATTATTTTGCGTCAGCAGGACAAGCTGCCTGTGCTGATTGATTTTGGTGTGGTGAAAGAAGTTGTAACGCGGATGCAGCTAGAGGGAATGGCCTCGCCTGCAACGACGGTTGGAAAGGCGGGCTATGCGCCTAGCGAGCAAATGCAAACGGGTCGAGCTTATCCTAGTAGCGACCTGTATGCACTGGCGGTGACGGCTATCGTGCTGATGAGTGGCAAAGAACCCCAGGCGATGTTTGACGATGTAAACTTTGCCTGGCGATGGCAGGACTCAGTGACGGTAAGTCCAGGGTTGGCTAGCATTTTAAACAAAGCGCTGGCCTACAAGCCTGGCGATCGCTTTCAATCTGTAAGCGAAATGGCTAAAGCCATAGCTGCGGGGGGTGTGATGCCCGCAAGTGAGATAGGTGATCGCACCCGTCATACCCCGACTCCACCTGTTCCGCCGCCTGCTAGACCTGCCGCCGCCGTGCCTCCTCCTTCTCAAATGAGGACAGTCGCTGTGGGCCGTGCCTATCCTGAGCCTAACAGCACCGCCGGACAAGGCGGCACTCGTCTCAATAACCCTACGACCGTTGGCCAGAAGGTTAGTCAGAATCCTGGTCAAAACACTAGCCGAAGTACTGGTCAAGACAATAGGCAAAATGCTGGCCGAAGCGCTGGTCAAAGAGGCGGTACTCGAATGTCAATGCCAGCTGAATCGTCCGATCAGTCCTCGCTATTAGAAAACCCACTAGCTGTAGGGGGCCTTGCGCTTGGCTTAGCACTCGTCGCTGGCCTTGGTGGCTGGGCCGTTGTCCAAAGCTTGAATCCGTCGACTACCCCGACGCCGACCATTACCTCTTTACCGCCGCTAGGCAGTGATTCGAGCCCAACCCCAACGCAGGTCTCCCCCAAACCGGTCGAATATCAGCAGCCGCAGCTCACGCTAGAACCCGGTGTCATGAAGGTCGTCGAAGGCAGCATGCGCGGCGGTGATAAGGTCAACTATCCGTTAGTGGTGGAAGCAGGGCAGCGCTTAACGGTTGCTGTCGAGCAAGAAAGTATGCGGCTTAGCGTGCTAGGTCTAGATGGTGAGCCCGTAAGCCGCGATGCCAACCGGGTAGAGCAGTGGGAGGGAGAGCTAGCAGAATCGGGTGAATACCGCATACAGTTGCGCCCGGCGCGCGGTGTCTCTAGCAGCGACTATCGACTAGAAGTAACGCTAAGCGCCCCGCCTGCGCCTGAACCAGTAGAGCCTTTGCCGGTAGAGCCTGAACCAGTAGAGCCTTTGCCGGTAGAACCTGAACCAGTAGAGCCTTTGCCGGTAGAGCCTGAACCGACACAGCCTATTCCTGCGCCTGAGCCTACCAAAGCTCCTCAGAACCCTGGCGGCACCCCCAACAATCCTGGTGGTACCCCTGGTAACCCTGGCAGCACTCCTAGTAATCCTGGTAGCACTCCTAGTAATCCTGGAGAAACTCCGCTATCTCCGCAACCTGCTGAACCGGCGGCTGAGCCAGACGTACAGGCTAGACGAGTTTCTTTTCCAACAGGTACAGACTCTATTCGGGTGGCTAATAACGTAGCCCCTGGGCAGATCAAACGATACCGAGTGAATGCTAGTGAAGGCCAGATTCTGACCGTTCGGGTGCTCGAGTCTCAGAAGCGCGTTTCGTTCGATTTGCTAATGCCAGGGGGGGAGATGATAGCGGATGCGGCTAACCTGCAAACCTGGCAAGGATTTTTGCCGGTGGGCGGTGACTATAGCGTAGATGTGAAGTCTAATCAGTCTTCTGAGTTTACTTTGGAGATTAGTGCGAGTGCGCCAGTGCCGTCGCAGTGATAGGCGCATCGATACGTATTAAGGCGTGAGCTTGAATGATTGAGTCTCAAGAGTCGGACACGAAGAGCCGAACATCAAGACCCGAGCATGAAATGCTAAGAATGAAGAGCTAAGAATGAAGAGCCAAGAGCGAAGAGCCAAGAGCGAAGAGCCAAGAATGAAGAGTTGAGAGTGCGTTGTCGGCTTTATTAATTACGGGTACAGATACGGATAGTGGCAAGACGGTGCTGACACTAGCGCTGATTGCCTATTGGCAGAAGTATTGCTGGGCGCATCAGCTAGGCGTATGTAAGCCGGTGCAGTCGGGGACAGGCGATCGCGAACTTTACGCCCGGCTATTTGATTTAAAGCAAACGCCTGAGCAGCTCAATCCGCTGTGGTACAGAATGCCAATTGCGCCTCCTTTGGCTGCTGCGCTAGAAGGTACGCGAGTAGATTTGGCCAAGGCCTGGCAGGTGGTGGCGCAGCTTCAGGCTGAGCGGGATTGGGTGCTAGTGGAAGGAGCGGGCGGCCTGGGCTCGCCGGTGACAGCTGAGCTGACGGTGGCGGATATGGCGACGCAGTGGCGCCTGCCCGCGGTGTTGGTGGTGCCAGTCAGGCTGGGGGCGATCGCAGCTATCGTAGCCAACGTGGCGCTCGCCGAGCAAAAGAAGGTTGATCTTAGAGGCATCGTGCTGAGCTGTACGCAGCCCTGCACGCAAGGGCAATTAGAAAACTGGGCACCGGTATGGATGATCGAAAATCTGACTAGGGTGCCAGTGCTGGGCATTCTGCCTCATTTGAAGCAGGTAAAAGATATTGAGGCTCTAGCAGATGCAGCGGCGCAGCTAGAGCTGGAGCGACTGATGCCAAAAGCTTTTTGGGCGTAGCAACGCTCACAAAGGAAATCTGCCGAAATTATCTGCCAAAATATAGCTAACCAAGCATGATATGGAGACGCTATGCTGACGCTTCCGCAGCCTTTGACTACCGATTTTTCGGCCTTACGTCCTGAGATTCGAGATTTGCAGCTAGAGCTAGTCGAGTGGCGGCGGCAGATACATCAGCGGCCAGAGCTAGGGTTTCAAGAAGAGCTAACGGCGCAATTTATTAGCGATCGCCTGACGGAATGGCGTGTTGCGTTTAAACCTGCTATTGCAAAGACAGGCATCGTCGCCACTATCACCGGTCTCACAGGAAGCTCAGCGCCTGACGAAGCGGGGGGCCAGGGACCTGTGCTGGGTATCCGGGCAGATATGGATGGCCTACCGGTACAAGAGCTGAATGAAGTGCCCTATTGCTCTGTGCACGACGGTAAGATGCATGCCTGCGGCCACGATGGGCATGTTGCGATCGCGCTAGGAACAGCCAAATATTTGCAGGCTCACCGCGATCGGTTCTGCGGCACAGTCAAAATTATCTTTCAGCCCGCCGAAGAGGGCCCAGGGGGCGCTAAGCCAATGGTTGAAGCCGGCGTCCTCACCGATCCAGATGTGGGCGCACTAGTAGGTCTACACCTGTGGAATAACTTGCCGCTAGGAACTTTGGGCGTTCGCAGCGGGCCGATGATGGCGGCAACCGAATTTTTTCGCTGCACGATCCAAGGAAAAGGCGGACATGGCGCAATTCCGCAGCAGACCGTTGACGCTGTCATCGTGGGGGCCCAGGTTGTCAACGCCTTGCAGACAATTGTCTCTCGCAATATTGATCCGCTGAAGTCAGCCGTCGTGACAGTGGGCGAATTCAAAGCTGGTACGGCAGTGAATGTGATTGCTGATACTGCCTTTTTGAGTGGAACAGTGCGCTATTTTGATCCGGACTACGGTGAGCTAATTCCTGAAAGGCTAGATCAGGTGATTGCAGGCGTATGTGCGGCGCATGGTGCGAGCTACCAGCTGGACTATCACAAGCTATACCCGCCGGTAATTAATGACCCAGCGATCGCCGACTTGGTGCGCTCAGTAGCGCTTTCGGTGGTCGAAACGCCTGCGGGTGTTGTCCCCGAGTGCCAAACTATGGGCGGCGAAGATGTTTCCTTCTTTTTACAGGCTGTTCCTGGCTGCTACTTTTTCTTGGGCTCTGCCAATACGGACAAAGCCTTAGCCTATCCGCACCACCACCCCCGCTTCGATTTTGACGAGACGGCGCTAGGCCTTGGCGTTGAAACCTTCGTTCGCATCGTAGAAAAGTTTTGCGTGCCAAGTGCTGCAAATGCACCTTTGCCTTGAGAAATTGCCTTAAGAAATTGCCTTGAGCAATAAATCAGTTCGAGTGATAGTTGAGTGATATAAGCTTAGATTACTCGATTGATCTTCTAGCGTCTGTTACCTCATGGGCCTTTCCAACTCGGCTGATAACGTGTCCTACGATCTGCCTCTGACGGCGCTTGTGCGCACCAAAGTTCTCAGCGCGATCGCTGACAAGCTAGATGAGTATGCCTTTCCAGAGGTGGCCGCAAAAATTCAGGCAGATATTCGCGATCGCCTAGCCGCCAAAGGCTATCAAGACGTCAAAAGTGGTTCGCAGCTAGCTGAAACTCTCACTGTGCAACTACAGACGCTGAGCAATGACCTGCACTTGAAAGTACACTTCAGCCCCACCGTGCTGCCGCACTTAGCACCAAAGACAGAGATACCGCCCGAGGAGCTAGCGTTTCAGCGGCAGCAGGGTGAACTTAGAAACTTTGACTTCAACCGGGTAGAGCGCCTGCGCGGCAACGTTGGCTATCTACAGCTATTTAGCTTCGAGCCGCCTGAGTTTGCCGGGAAGACAGCGGCAGCTGCCATGCAGTTCCTCGCCAACACCAGCGCCCTAGTTATTGACCTACGTCACAACCGCGGTGGCTCTGCGAGTATGGTGTCTCTACTCTCTAGCTATTTGCTGCCGACCTATCCGGCCATCCATCTTACCGACCTACGCTGGTCCAAAGAAGATCGCGTTCAGCAGTCTTGGACGCTCCCCTACGTAGAAGGTCCTCGCTATCTGGACAAACCTGTCTATGTCCTAATTGGTCCGGACACCTTTTCTGCTGCCGAAGAATTTGCCTACAACCTCAAACATCTAATGCGAGCGGTGGTTGTGGGCGAAACCACCGCAGGCGGTGCGAATCCAGGCTCGGGCTTTCGGCTGCACGATCACTTTTGGATGTTTATCCCCACAGGTCAGGCTATTAGCATGGTGACAGGTGAAAATTGGGAAGATACCGGCGTTCTGCCCGACTTTAAAGTGCCGATAGAGCTTTCGCTAAAAACAGCTCAGCTACTAGCGTTTAGAAAGCTGTTGCGAGATGATTCTGAGAAAGCAGGCTCACAGCGGCTGCCGAGCAGCTTAAAAAAAGAGTTAGAAGACGCCTTAGCCTCAGTAGAAGATGAGCTGAACCGGATGCAGCAAACGCTTGTCAGCGAAATGAGCAAAGTTCGATAGAAGCACGCAGGTGAAACTAGGGCGTGTCATCAATTAAGCCAAATGACACAAGCTGCCATATGAACTGCACTTAAGAAGTTGCGAGCCGTCTTGTCATAGCGCGTTGCAATCGCCCGGTACTGCTTCAGCTTAGCGAAAAAGTTCTCGATCAGATGACGCGCTTTGTAGAGGTGTTTGTCATAGTCAATCGGTTCTATGCGACTTGACTTACTGGGAATCACAGGCTCAATGCCCTGTGCCTTCAGCACTGCTCTCATCCGTTCATCCGCATCATAGGCTTTATCGGCTAGCAGTGCCTCAGCCTCAATATCAGCAATCAACACGTCTGCACCTGGCAGGTCATGGGCCTGTCCTGCCGTCAGAAAGAAGCCGGTTGGATTGCCTAAGGCATCACAGGTAGCGTGAATCTTAGTACTCAGTCCACCGACTGAGCGACCGATAGCTTCATCGCCCCCCCTTTGGCCCCAGCAGAATGCTGATGGGCTCGCACAATCGTCGCATCGGTCATTTGGTATTCGTTGTCACTGTCCTCACAAAGGGCTGAAAATACCTTCAGCCATAAGCCTTTTTTGCTCCAGCGACTAAAGCGGGTGTGAACAACCTTGAAATGACCAAAACGCTCTGGCAAATCTTGCCATGGTATCCCGGCTCGGTAACGATAGAGGACAGCTTCGACAAACAAGCGGTTGTTCTTCGCGGTCACACCGACATCGCCTAGTTTACCGGGCAGCATGTCTTTTATCCGCTCCCACTGGTCATCTCGCAAAGCATATCGTCGGGTTGTCATCGTTCCTTTTGGGTGTCAGCACCTTTATGATAAAAATGCCTGACGATTTTTTCATCTCTCTAATTGATGACACGCCCTAGATCGTAAAGGCAGCTAGCTCAGATTTTCTTGGATTTCTTATGAATTCGGATGCGATCGCACGGATACTTTGATTACTATGTAGCTGTTATAGAGGTAGCTGTCATGCGGGCTTTCTAAACAGCCGAGACAGTTATCCCTATCGTAATCGTCGCTTCCCCAGATAAATCCTGATGGCTTTGTGTTCACTTTCTTCTGCGATTCATCCTTTCACCCGTGTACCGTTACCTGCCCTGCTCCGGACGCTAATAGTAAGCGCTGCCGTACTCGCTAGCTCAGCATCAGGTATGGCCTACGCCCAATCGACCGTTAGTCCAGAAGTTAGTCCAGAAGTTAGCCCGGAAGTTAGTCCAGAAGCTAGCCCAGACGTGCAAGCACCAGAACCCGATGCCGACTTTCCCACCGATCCACCGTTTTCTCGGACCACGTCTCAAATTGTAGAGAGCATTGAGCCGCCTGCAACCCCCACACCAAAACCGACCCCGTTTTCACCCGACATAGCTGGTGTTACCGATCTTTCGACAACCGCACCCGCAGGCACCTTGGGCATTGGCCACCTGCGGCCACAAACCCCAGCCGCTACCGACCCCGATAACGGCGTGAGCTGGCTAGAGTCGGCAATCTTGCCGCTTTATAGCTCACCAGGGGGTGACCACTGGGGGTGGATCTACCAAGGATGGCTCATTCCAGGCGAACAGGCGTACCTAGCTATCGGTCGCGATGCCGGATTTGCCATGGTGAAATCCGATGATAATCTCTATACTTTTCCGGTTCTAGAAGTTCGTGAAGACGGCTGGTTTCAGGTGCAGTACACCACGGGCGGCACTGCTTGGGCCCACACCTCTCAGCTATCACTAGGGGAAACGCCGCTAGTGATAGAAACCTGGGAAGATTGGCTAGCATTACAGGCCTCTGTGTATTTCTTTGATCGCGCGAATACGCAGCCATTGCGATCGCGCCCCGAACAAGCCAACAATATGCTTAGCCTAGTTAGCGCCGACAGCCTTATAGAGCCTTTAGATATTGCAGGTGACTGGATGCGCGTTCGCGTCACTCGCCCGGTCGCTGAGTGCACACCGCTGACCGGCGCAACTACTACTGAAGGCTGGATGCGCTGGCGACAGGAAGCGGGCACATCACTCGTGTGGTATCAACCTGATAAAAGCTGCTAGCAGCTTTATTGCCGGTCATCTCAGACAGGTCATTCTAGGCAAGCGCAACAATTGCTGGCGAACCTAAAGCAAGCAGTCAGCAACGCTAAGCACCGAGCATCTGGATAAACGCCGAGCTACGGCTGCGCGCTGATCCCCATGATCTCGCTAACCATCGAAATATAAAGATTTTCTTATCTTTTGCCATTCTTTTGCCGTACAATCACTAAAGCGCAGCGCGTAAGATTCGGCATAGGACAAATCGCTAAACTTTAAACGCTTTTCGCTGTTTGCATAGTCTTATCTGCTAGCGGTGTCACCATTAGCCAGGTTGCAAGCTGCGTGACAAAAACCTGTAGCAAAACTTTTAGCAGGCCTTTTATAGTAGGCGTCTTTTCCCATGTCGATTGGTTATCTCGCACTCGTCCTTCATGCTCATCTTCCCTTCGTTCGCCACCCCGAGAGCGATTTCGTTTTAGAAGAAGAATGGCTATTTGAGGCGATTACAGAAACCTATGTGCCCTTACTTACAATGTTCGAGGGCCTAAAGCGCGACGGTGTCGATTTCAAAATGACCATGAGCATGACGCCGCCCCTGTCGTCTATGCTGCGCGATCCGCTGCTGCAAGAGCGCTACGATGTTCACTTGACACAGCTAGAAGAACTTTTAGAAAAAGAGATAGAGCGCAACGAGCACAATGGTCACGTCAAGTACTTAGCTGAGTACTACGCCAGTGAATTTGCTAATGTGCGCAAGGTTTGGGAGAAATACGACGGCGATCTGACCAAAGGCTTTCGCCAGTATTTAGAAAGCGGCAACCTAGACATCATGACCTGTGGGGCTACGCACGGCTATATGCCGCTGATGAAAATGTACCCTGAAGCCGTATGGGCACAAATAGAGGTAGCTTGCCAAAGTCATGAAGAAACCTTTGGCCGTCGCCCAACTGGTATCTGGCTACCAGAGTGCGCTTACTACGAAGGTCTAGAGCGAATGCTGGCGGACGCTGGCCTGCGCTATTTCCTCACCGATGGCCACGGCATCTTGTACGCCAGACCACGGCCTCGCTATGGCACATATGCACCTATTTACACCGAGGCTGGGGTTGCCGCCTTTGGTCGCGATCATGAATCTTCTCAGCAGGTATGGTCTTCTCAAGTCGGCTATCCTGGCGCGCCTGAGTACCGCGAGTTTTATCGTGACTTGGGATGGGATGCAGATTACGAATACATCAAGCCGTACGTTATGCCTAACGGTCAGCGTAAGAACGTCGGCATCAAGTACCACAAGATTACTGGTAAAGGCTTAGGTCTATCTGACAAAGCGCTATACGATCCTTACTGGGCCAGAGAAAAGTCGGCGGAACATGCCCAGAACTTTATGTTCAACCGTGAGCGACAGATTGAAAGTTTGAACGGCCTGATGCAGCGTAAGCCAATTGTGGTCTCACCCTATGACGCTGAGCTGTATGGTCACTGGTGGTACGAAGGTCCCTGGTTCTTAGACTATCTATTCCGCAAGAGCTGGTACGACCAAGGCACGTACGAAATGACTCACTTGGCCGACTATATGAATAGCAATCCCACCCAGCAGGTAGCTCGCCCTTCTCAGTCTAGCTGGGGCTATAAAGGCTTCCATGAATACTGGCTAAATGAGACTAATGCCTGGGTGTATCCGCATCTGCACAAAGCCGCTGAACGAATGATTGATCTCGCTAAGCGTGAGCCTGCCGACGATCTACAGTGGCGAGCGCTTAATCAGGCTGCTCGTGAGCTACTGCTTGCCCAGTCTTCTGACTGGGCCTTTATTATGCGTACCGGCACAATGGTGCCCTACGCTGTACGTCGTACCCGGGGGCACCTGATGAGATTCAACAAGCTGTGGGAAGATATCCGCGCTGAGAAGGTCGATGCTGGCTGGCTAGAGAAGGTAGAGGAGATTGACAATATCTTCCCGAATATCAACTACCGGACGTATCGACCTTTGTAGCGAGTTGGCACACTACAATTGACGACCGATTGATGACCGATGACAGCAAAAAAGGCAGGCTCTAATCGAAGAGCCTGCCTTTTCAATTGAGTCAGTAATACTAAGTTAGCAATACATTTAGAAACTCATTTCGGCAGCTTGAACCCGCTCGACCTGTTTCTTCTTCAGTACTAGTAGAATCTGTGAAAGACTAATAGCAATCAAGAAGGCAATTAGCCCCTTAATCCGATTAGGATTCTGTAGCACCAGTTCGCGTTCGGTCTGACCGAATCCACCAACGTTAGGATTGGTAGTGAGTGGCGTACCTACCTCTACCGTATCGCCTGCGCTTACTAGCAAAGATGCTCCAGCCGCGATCTCATCAGTGAGCGTCTCACCGTCGGCTTTAGTAATCGTAACCGTGTAACCGAACCCGTTGTCCTCGATAGAAGAGACAGTGCCGGCTGCAGATGCGCTGTATTGAACGTTATTAGACGCCTGACCGGTAGGGTATACCTGACCGCGACCGCGATTACCGCCGACAAACACAAGATTTTTGCCGAAGTGAATATTCTTGTCGGTAGCCGGATCGGGGGAGAGCACAGGAAAGACAATTTCTTGATACTGGTCGCCAGGAATTGGCCCTACTAAGACAATGTTTGGCTCATCGTCGCTGTAAGACATGAAGTAAGTACTGCCTACTTCCTCTTTAATGTCTTCAGGAATACGATCTTCGGGCGCAATCGTGAAGCCTTCAGGTAGCATCAAGACCGCACCAACGTTGAGTCTTCCTGTGCTGCCATCGCCTAGAACCTGCTGCGCATCTAGGTCGTAAGGCACCTTAACAATAGCCTTAAAGACGGTATCAGGTAAAACAGACTGAGGGACTTCTAGAATAGTTTTCTTTTCGCCTAGGTGGCAGTTGGCACAAACGATTTTGCCGGTAGCCTCACGAGGTGATTCGTAGTTCTCTTGGGCCCAGAAAGGGTAGGCGGCGGCTGACTGGGGCATAAGCCAGCTGCTAGAGCACAAAATCAAAAAGGCAGCTAGAAAAACGCCCGCGCTTCGGAGCGCTTTTGAGAAGATAGCCGATGGAATTGTCTTGAGAAAGGTTTTTTCAAGCTGCTTTTCTAGCTTAGAAATAACTGAGGAAAGTAGTGTTTTCATGCGTGCGTGTTAGCAAGTGAACAGTTCTATAGGACACAGGTGAGCAAAGGTGAGCAAAGGCTCTACCACCAGGGCTTGTCGCCTGTGCGGAAGTCAGTTTCTTCCCAGTTCGTCAAAATGACATTGCCGTCTTCGGTGACATCGGCATGGGCCAAGGCTAAAGACAACGGCGCAGGTCCTCGAACTACCTTGCCCTGATAGTTGTACTGGGAGCCGTGGCAAGGACACATAAACTTGTTGGCATTGGCATTCCAAGGTACGACACAGCCAAGGTGAGTGCAAATCGAGTTAATGCCGTACTTTTCTATGCTGCCGCCCTCATCCGTGACGACTAGATAAGTAGGATCGCCTTTTAGCCCTTGAACTAACACACGCTCACCCGCGCCGTGCTCGTCCAAGAAGGCAGTGATATCAACATCTTTTCCGAGTGCGTCTTTGGCTGTGATACCGCCGCCAGTACTACCGCTGCTAGGTGGAATGAAATATTTGATCACCGGGTATGCAGCGCCTAAGACGGTTCCGGTGATGGTCCCGAAGGTGAGCAGGTTCATAAATTGGCGACGCCCTAAATCAGGAACATCGGGATTTCCAGAAGCTTGAGTCATAGGTCAGCTATCTAAACGCTACATTAATTAGAATGGATTCAAAACTGAGAGAGATTTCTCGCTGCTTTATAGCAGCAATCCCTTTGTCACAGAAGGTTGCAGTTTCTCTCAACATTATTACATCGTTCAGAACCTCTACTGAGATGCAGTCTCTAACTAATCCTTGGGTTTTGACCTAACTAGTCGAAGATTTGGCTGATCTTGAGCGGACGACTTGTTCTTTCATCAGTGCCTGTGCGTCATCATTTGCAATGGTTTTGCCAAATTTGGATGGCGTGAACAGGGGTGCTTTTTCGGATGCGATCGCCCACCTCGGTCGTAGCGCAACCCCCTAAAATAGGAAGCAGTATTTCGTAAACAAATGTAAATATCAAAAAGCAGGCATTATAAAATATAGCTCGTAGGTAGACAGCTTATGACCGCCCAAGACTTACATAGCTTATTGATAGAAAAGTGGGGATATTCTTACGATGTCCAATTGTGTCGGCGTCCGCGCAAGGTTTTTTTTCAGGTAATGTGGCGCTACCTAGAGCAGGCTTCTTTCCCTATGAGTGAAGCTGACTACTTTGCTCATCTAGAGGAGATTGTCGCCTACCTCAACGCCTGGGGGGCTACCGATCAAATTCAAACCTTTATCACGAAGACAACTGAGCGGCCTCGACTCGGAAAAGCTGTCAGCCTATCCATCGATCTAGGTTCACGCGCATCTGAGTGGTTGATAGACGAAGCATAGGCAAAGCTGAGAGAAAGGCGCCGATCATTACTCCGCTCTCGTCGGGCTTATCTTTAGGTACTCAGTTTTTCCCGAGCAATTTTACTTCACAGTGTCTGATAGATAGTGCCTGATACAGTGTTTGCTTGGTATACAGTTTGCTTCACTCGTTGCCCTAGCCTGTGAGAGGAAGCGTGTGATGCAAAAGATAGATATTTGGTATGCCTTGCTACTTGTAATACAATAGCTATTAAATTTTCAGCTATTAAACTTTTCCAAAAGGGCCTAGCGCCTTCTAACTGTTTATAGCTTTATTTTTATCTCACTTAATCAAATCTCGCCTATCAAATCTCAGCAGTGCATAGTCCTAGAATCCATTGTCTTGGCAACATAACCCTGACACTAAGAATTTGCACATCACAAACCTAACTTTAAAGCAATTACAAATTCCTAACGGCGATCGCTCACCTCTAGTCTGATTTTACAGTCTCTGTCTAGAAGAAGACGCTGTACCCCAAGCGTTAGGGTATAGAAAAGAGGATCTAATATTTAGTTTTCTAAACTTGTATTTACACTGCTTTTTTTCTCAATACTCGGCGCTACGTTCAGTTATCTGCTGGCATATTCAGCCGCAGCCTTATACTGAATTTCACTTTTGAGAACTGCGCTCGAAGAGACCGTAAGCGATCGCGCGTGTACACTGCTTCGATGTGTTGTCCTCTCGAAGGACCCAACCATACTCAGATGTTAAGGTTTTTGTGATTTGTTCCCACTACTACGCTTTGAGGCTCTGCTGCTGTGATTAGCCCTGCAACGCTGCCGCTAAAAACGGTGCTTTCGCGCATTGAAACAAACAATCGCCTGAAACTTTTTTCGGGTTCGTCCAATCGAACACTCTCTAGAGAAGTCGCTCGCTACCTAGGAATCGATCTGGGCCCTATGGTGCGTAAGCACTTCGCCGACGGGGAGCTATACGTTCAAATCCAAGAATCTATTCGCGGCTGCGACGTTTACCTGATTCAGCCAACCTGTTATCCGGTTAATGACAACCTGATGGAGCTGCTGATTATGATTGATGCTTGCCATCGAGCTTCTGCCCGGCAGATTACAGCGGTTATCCCTTACTATGGCTACGCTAGAGCCGACCGAAAAACGGCAGGGCGCGAATCTATCACCGCCAAGCTAGTCGCTAATTTGATTACTCAAGCAGGCGCCGATCGCGTGCTAGCGCTGGATCTGCATTCAGCTCAAATCCAGGGCTATTTCGATATTCCCTGTGACCATGTGTATGGATCGCCTGTACTCGTAGAATACCTTGCGGGCAAAAATATTGAAGATCTTGTTGTGGTATCACCGGATGTCGGTGGCGTTGCGCGTGCGCGTGCATTTGCAAAGATGCTAGATGACGCACCGCTAGCTATTATCGACAAACGTAGACAGGCGCACAACGTTGCTGAGGTGATGAACCTGATTGGTGATGTCGAAGGTAAAACAGCCGTCCTTGTCGATGACATGATCGACACAGCAGGCACTATTTGCGAAGGTGCGCGAGTACTGCGAGAAAACGGCGCAAAGCACGTATATGCCTGTGCAACCCATGCGGTCTTTTCGCCTCCTGCGGTCGAACGTCTATCGAGCGGGCTGTTTGAAGAGGTTATCGTGACCAATACGATCCCGGTAGTACCCGACCGTCAGTTTGAGCAATTAACGGTGCTCTCGGTTGCGAATATGCTAGGCGAAACCATTTGGCGAATTCACGAAGAAAGCTCGGTGAGCAGTATGTTTCGCGGGTAAGCATAGGCTTGCCACCTCTGTCGTAAGCGACAGGCTTGCTGAACGCCTCTAAACTAAAGATCTCAAAACGCTTAAAAAGGGGCCTCCATCACAATGAAGGCCCCTTTTGAGCAAGCTAAAAATTGACCTAACTGAAAAACCTAACGGCGAGAACGACGCTTACGCTGACGCTGACGAGCTAGCGCTTTACGCTTATGCTTTTCAGGAGGTGTCTCAAAATAGCGATTTTTCTTGATGTCTTGGAAAATACCTGCTCGCACTACTTTACGCTTAAAACGTCGTAGGGCCGCTTCGAGATTTTCATCTTGTCCGAGGACAACTTGAGCCATGTTTTTTTCACCTCCTTGAATATTTCTATGGTGTTCCGAACAAACAGTCTACCTCAATACCGAGGCCGGTGACGAGACCTCGTGTATTGAGTCAATGTCTTTTTAAGTTGGGATCTATATTGATTCAGAGTGCTTTTTGAACTGACGTCTTTGCGATCGCACTCGAAGATTGCGGCTTCAGCCATCGCCTCTGAAGCTAACTGAGTCAGCTAATTTTGAGGCTAACGTTTGAGGCTGGCTGACAAGGCTAACTGAACGCGCTAGCTCCAACCGCCAGAGGATCGGTTGCGCGGTTCGCGGGGTTTTGCCTTGTTGACGCGTAGCTCTCTACCCATCCACTCAGCCCCATCGAGGGCCTCGATAGCTTTTTCTTCGTTAGCGTCTTCTTCCATCTCTACGAAGGCAAACCCACGAGGTCTACTCGTTTCGCGGTCAGTGGGCAAGGTGATGTGCTTGACCTTTCCATACTCAGAAAAGACACTTTCCAAGTCTTCTTCTTTTGCACTGTAAGACAAGTTGCCTACGTAAATTGACATGGCCCGCTGGCTCTCCAATAAAATGAGGTTTTAAGCTGAGAGTGAATCATCCTGCTAAGTGTTTAATGAGCTTGCTTAGCGAATAAACTACAGTAGATGACTTAGAGTTTACTTCACTCAATAAAAGTCGTAACTATCTGTTAGGTTCAACACATTGATAATTGCGATTGTTTTCCAAGGTATCATATCAATCTCAATTCGAGCGTTTGATATAAATCACTAATCATTGAAAGATGGATAGCTCCCTGATACAGATGCATACAGACACTCTACTAATACTTTTCAGGCTACAGATTAACCCTCACGAGTAGTCTTAGGTTCCTGATTGCTTGAAGGGTTGAGAACAGTTCCCATATCAGTTGCTGATTCTGTCTCAGTTATCAAATCAGTTATCTGAAAGTTATGCTCACAAAGCATCTCTAACAAAAGAGCTAGTGGGAGAACAGTACGACTCTCATACTTTCTACGATTCTTGTACTTTCTACGGACGCTGACGGATACTGACAATAGAGACTACTAAAATTTTCTTAGAGAAACCCTCAGAGAAAGTTGTTATCTTTCGCAACCATTTTTTATATTCTGGGTATAAAAACAAACGCAAAAAGACTTTCTCGCACTTCTAAAACGGCTTTGAACCCGATTCAGGTTGTGACAACGAGAAAGCCTTTTTGGTTGCGCTTATCTAAACTATCGGCGGCTATCGCGTTTTTTGGGCCCAAATGCGAGTCGGCAAGCCCCAGACGTAAATAAACCCTTCGGCGGCCTTGTGGTCGAACTGATCGTCCGCGGTATAGGTGGCTAGCTCTTCCGAGTAAAGCGCATTGGCCGATTTGCGACCGGCAAGGATAACGTTGCCTTTAAACAGCTTGATGCGAACGGTGCCTGATACCCGCTCTTGGGTCTGGGCGATGAAGGCGTCTAGCGCTGACTTGAGCGGGCTGTACCAGAGGCCGTTGTAAATCATCTGAGCGTATGACTGCTCAATGTTGCGCTTGTACTGAGTGACATCTCCTGTGAGCGTTAGGCTCTCTAGGTCACGGTGAGCCGCAATTAGAACAAGCAGGGCAGGGGCTTCGTATATTTCACGAGATTTGATGCCGACTAAGCGGTTTTCGACCATGTCAATTCGACCGACGCCGTGGCGACCGGCCTTTTCGTTGAGCTGGGTAATGAGCTCGACTGGCGAAAGCGCACTGCCATTGAGGCTAGTAGGTAGACCTTTCTCGAAGCCAATTTCGATGTACTCAGGTTCGTTGGGAGCGTCAGCAATAGACTGCGTCATGACGAAGATGTCGTCTTTAGGCTCGTTCCAAGGGTCTTCTAGAGGGCCCGCTTCGATAGAGCGGCCAAGTAAGTTGCGGTCAATGCTGTAGGGTGAGGTTTTTTTGACCGGGAAGGTAAGACCGAACTTTTCACCGTAGGCCATCGCTTCTTCGCGGCTCATACCCCATTCGCGGGCGGGCGCAAGGACTTTGAGGTTGGGGTTGAGCGCGGCGATCGCAACATCAAAACGTACCTGGTCGTTGCCTTTCCCTGTACAGCCGTGAGCCACCGCATCTGCGCCATACTGCTCGGCTGTATCGACTAGCAGCTTGGCAATCAAGGGTCTAGCTAAGGCAGTAGAAAGCGGGTAGCGATTTTCGTAGAGCGCGTTGGCC
Organism: uncultured cyanobacterium; assembly: GCA_963702855.1. Classification (GTDB taxonomy): domain Bacteria; phylum Cyanobacteriota; class Cyanobacteriia; order Phormidesmidales; family Phormidesmidaceae; genus Phormidesmis. The sequence goes on along the minus strand of OY969765.1, from coordinate 1,541,194 downwards.
TGAATGGCTGGAAACGCATAGTCAGTGATGAATGGCTCAATGACATCAGTTACGACAGACTCGGCTGCCCCACAGTCGAGTGCTTTTTTGCGAATAGGCTCTAGTTCATCTCCTTGACCAAGGTCAGCAGCAAGCGTAATAACTTCTTTGACCCCATAGTTTTCTTTGAGATAGGGGATACAAACGGTGGTATCAACCCCACCTGAATATGCCAAAACAACTTTATCTGCGCGGCCCATAGCTGGTCTTGTCCGTATATGAAGTGAATATGAAGTGATCCGCTTCATATTATGGCAGGCAAGGGGCGATCGCTAACGTTCATCGCTGACTGACAGCAAACCCAGAACAAGGCAGGCGATGTTTTTAGAAATCAAGATTTTTCTAGAAATAAAATAGTATGGAGGTTAAATCTGTTAGATTGCCCGAAATTTGCTGCTTATGTTCTTCAGTGTTGTCATTCCTACTTACAATCGTCAGCCAATTTTAGAAAAGTGCTTGCGGGCCATGGAGAATCAAATCCTTTGTCCTAACGACTCAGATGCCAGAACAAATGCCGGAACGAGTGCTGGACTGGTTGAAGGCTATGAGATTGTGCTAGTTGATGATGGCTCTACGGATGGCACGGTGGAGTGGATTCGTGCAAATGCGGCTGAGTTTCCGCATGTGGTGCTGTATGAGCAGAATCATAAGGGCGCTGCGATCGCGCGCAACTTTGGCGTCGAGCAGAGCAAGGGCGACACGATTATCTTCATTGACAGTGATTTGGTCGTATTAGATAGCTTTTTGCAGTATCACGCCGATGCGTTGAATCAGGCCTACGAGCGAGGAAATGAGCGCGCCTTTACCTATGGGCGCGTGGTAAACACCTGCAATTTTGACTCGCCAACCTCAGAGCCTTTCAAGGTGACGGACTACTCGCGGGCATTTTTTGCGACGGGGAATGTAGCGATCGCGAAGAAATGGCTACTTGAAGCCGGTTTGTTTGACGCTCAGTTCACTCAGTACGGCTGGGAAGATTTGGAGCTGGGCGTCCGGCTTAAGAATAACGGGCTGTCGCTAATCAAATGTCCAGAGGCAGTAGGCTATCACTGGCATCCCGCTTTCTCGGTGGAATCGCTGCCAAAGCTAATTGATCAAGAAATTCAGCGAGCGCGGATGGGCGTTGTCTTTTATCAAAAGCATCCGACGTTTAATGTGCGGCTGATGATTCAAATGACGTGGCTACACAGAATTTTGTGGGGAGTCCTTTCTCTGGGAGGATTGCTAAATGAAAAAACGATGGGACCAACTTTACGCTGGCTGATTAACCAAGGCTACCCGCAGCTTTCACAGGAGCTAAGCCGAATCTTTCTCAACTGGTATAACGTGAATGCAGTGTATGCGGCGTATAAAGAGGCAAGGCTATAAAGAGACGGTTTCGGTAAGGTGACGTCGGCCACGCTCTGTTTTACCAGAAGACTCACCAAAAGGCTCATCGAAAGGCTCACCGGAATGCCCACCGGAAGACTTGGCCGAGTAGTAAACAGGAGGCAACTATGGCGGACGATGCGGTTCAACTGTTCCGAATGCTGGTAGAAGCAGGCGCTAAACCTGGAGAGGACTTTTCCTATGACATGCAGACGCACTCAGCTCAAATTAGCGATGGCGCGTTTGAAAAGCTGAAGGCTACCTACCCGGATATCGACTGGGCTAACATCTGTCGACGCATAGATGTTGATCCAGATCTACCCGCGGAGTACCTTAATAGTTATCTGGGCGTAGACTTTGTGGAGCGTATTCTCACTCGCGTTGAGCAAAGAATAAGTGAGTTAGAAGCTACTCAATCAACCTGGTATCTCCAACAGGTGCTCGGCGGCGTAGAGCACCGTACCAATGTGCCTTTATACGTACTGTTGCAGCAGCGCCTTTCTCTGACTAAGCAGGCTCGGCTTGAAACTTTATTGCGCCAGTCGTCTACGCCCTGCTACATCTGGATGAGCGATCTGATAGAGGCGGCAGGTGGAGAGCCAGCAGACGCGGAAATACGTGGAGATGAGGCGACCTTGACTCAGCGCGGGTTGGCCCTATTGACTACAGTTTGGGATGGAGAATACGATTTGATAGAAGAAATTGAAGCGCAGGCTGAAGACGAAGCCAAAGGAACAGAAGAGATCGAAGCAGAGGATGCCTCAGACACATAGCTAGTGCATAGCTAGCGTTTTCTTTATGTAAACTGAGCCTTATGACATCGCTCCATCCATCAGTGCATCTACGACCTACGACGATAGCGGACTTAGACTTTGTGCTATCGGCAGAGAGTCATCCTGACAATGCGCCGTATATTAGACAGTGGACAATTGAACAGCACAAAGGTGTGATCGCTTCACCCAACGACGGGCATTTTATCGCCGAGACAGTCACAGACCCGTCAGCGTGTTCTTCCTCCCCTATCGGCTATATGATTCTGATGGGATTGCAAGATCCACACCAAACGATTCTCCTCAAACGCATTGTTGCCGTCGAGAAAGGAAGAGGATACGGACGGCAAATGTTGCGTTGGGTAAAAGACTTCACCTTTACGCAGCTCGGCTATCACCGGCTTTGGCTAGACGTGGTTGCTAGCAACCAGCGGGCTCAAAACCTTTACTTCAGTGAAGGCTTTGTAAGAGAAGGAATTCTGCGAGAGGCCTATAAGCATCCGCACAGGTACGAAGACATGCTGATTTTGTCGATATTAGCCACAGATAGCTAGCTAGCTTTCGATAGCTAGGTTTCTAATCAGGTCAGCTACTAGCCATTGACCACAGAAAACCTACCACTAGGCTAGCTAGCCCTCAGGCCATAACCGCCACAGGCAGATAAGTCAGCACTTCTACGCCTGACTTGGTGACTGCCAGCGTATGCTCAAACTGCGCAGAGAGCATCCCGTCTCTGGTGACTGCGGTCCATTTGTCTTCGAGCAAATCAACCTCATACGTGCCTTCATTGAGCATTGGCTCAATCGTGAACACCATGCCGGGCCGGATTTTCTTGCCTTTACCTGCTACGCCGTAGTGAGGGACCTGTGGCTCCGCATGAAAAGTGCGGTGTACGCCGTGGCCTACAAAGTCTCGGACTACCGAAAATCCCTCAGACTCAGCATAGGTTTGAATCGCTGCGCCAATATCACCAATTCGTCCGCCGACCTTGACAGCTTCAATACCTTTCCACATAGCTTTTTGGGTGACTTCTACCAGCTTTTTAGCCGTTGGTGAAACGCTTCCAACCATGAACGTGCGTGAGCTATCGCCGTGGTAGCTGTTGAATAACGGAGTCACATCAATGTTGATAATGTCGCCCTCTTCAAGAATATCTTTCGCGCTAGGGATACCGTGACAGACCACTTCATTGATACTGGTACAGATCGACTTTGGAAAATCTTCCGCGCCCTGTGCGCCCGGATAGCCTAGCGGTGCACTCGTCGCACCGTGAGCTAGGGTCCACTCTTCAGCCGCGTCGTTTAGCTCTAAGGTGCTAACGCCCGGAAGAACCATCGGCGTCAAAAAATCTAGCAGCTCAGAGGAAAGCCGACAGGCTGGTCGCATAGCCTCTATCTCACGGTTGGAGAGTAGGGTAATGCCTTTAAAGGGTGCATCTTTGTTGTCTTGTCTTACCACAGCTTGCGTAAAAGGTAGTGAGGTCTATGTCTACTCTAGCGTCATTGACCTCAAATTTTGGGTTGACTGTTAAGATTTGCCATAACGAAATGAGGAATAACAATTGTCGATGAGAGTCTGGCTGAGCGCTTTTGTTGTACTGTTCGCGATCGCAGAATTATTTGAATGGCTTGCAGGGCTAGGTAGCTGGCAGCCGACGGGCGTATGGCTGATCTTGGGCGGAATGGGGCTAGCTGCCCTAAGCAACGCCGCCCATCTGCCTAAACTTTCCGCGGTTGAAGAAGGAACCGAGAGCACCGAGCAAGTGAGACAGCTACAAGTGAGACAGCTAACAGCTAACGTACCAATCAATCAGCCAGCCAACGGATCGCAAAAAGCGACTGGCTCTAATCGACCAGTCGCTCAGGCATCTGCTCAGGTACTTGCTCAGATACCTGCCGCACAAGTAGAAGAAATAAAATCAGAAATAAAATCTCAGATGGTAGACAACAAATCGGATAGCGATTCGATTTCTTTCAAAGTCAGACCGCTGAAGCGCTGAAGTAGAACGCCCAGGTAAAGCAAAGCACCCAAATAAAGCATCTAAATAAAGTAGCGCCGAAGATAAAGCGTCGAGGCTTAGCCGAAACGACCAGAGACATAGTCACGCGTGTATTCTTCTTTAGGGTTGCCAAAGATTTCTTGCGTATGGTTGTACTCGACGAGGTAGCCCATCTTGCCGCCCTTATCCGTGGCAACCGCATTGAAAAAGGCCGTGCGATCAGAGACGCGAGACGCCTGCTGCATGTTGTGCGTCACAATCACGATGGTGTATCTAGACTTTAGATCGTGCATCAGCTCTTCGACCTTGATAGTAGAGATCGGATCAAGTGCGGAGCAAGGCTCGTCCATTAAAATCACTTCGGGTTCGATTGCGATCGCTCTCGCAATACACAGCCTCTGCTGCTGACCGCCCGACAGGCTTAAACCGCTTTCTTTGAGCTTATCTTTGACCTCATCCCACAGCGCTGCGCCGCGCAAAGAGCGCTCTACTAGCTCATCGTAATCGCCCTGATAGCCGTTGATTTTAGCGCCAAACGTAATGTTGTCATAGATAGACTTAGGAAAAGGGTTCGGCTTTTGGAACACCATGCCAACCCGGCGTCGCAGCTCTACAGGATCTACCCGCTTGCCGCTAATTTCCTCACCGTCAAACAAAATCCTGCCTTCGACGCGCGCGCTAGGAATCAGATCATTCATTCGGTTAAAGCAGCGCAAGATAGTACTCTTACCGCAACCGGAAGGACCGATGAAGGCGACAATCTCATGCTCAGGAATATCAAGATAAACATCCTTAACCGCTAGGTTACTGCCGTAGTAAACCGAAACTTTCTCAGCTTTTAGTGCAATTGCCTTAGAGTTGTTAACTTCTGAGATAGACGTAGAAGGAGAGGGCGAAGCCATGAATAGAACCCAGAGTGAGATGAATAGTGATTAAGAAAATAAGATCACGCTTGCTCTACTAAACCTTATGGACAACCCTTATGGGCAAGCGTGTAGATAAAAAGCTTGTAGAGCCTAGGAGCCAGCTCTATTGAGTTTGTTGAAACCGGTTGCGTAAGTAAATTGCTACGCCATTCATCATCAGCAAAAGTGCCATCAATATGATGATGCCAGAGGCGGCAATGTGATGAAATTCTTCTTGGGGACGACCGACCCAGTTGTAGATTTGAATGGGCATCGCCGTAAACTGACTGGTAAGGCCCTCTGGCAAAAAGGAGATAAAGACCGCTGCGCCAACTGCAATTAAAGGTGCGGTTTCTCCAATAGCACGAGAAAGTGCCAAGATTACGCCAGTGAGAATGCCAGGCAGCGCGGCGGGCAGCACATGGCTCCAAATGACTTGCCAGCGCGTAGCTCCTAGCGCGTAACCAGCTAAGCGCATACTGTCGGGAACAGCGCGTAGCGCCTCACGGGTAGCCACGATGATGACAGGCAAAATCAGCAAGGACAGCGTTAGCGAGCCAGAAAGGACGCTACGTCCACCGGTAATCGGTTCCATAATTCTGACGAAAACAGCTAAGCCCAGCAGTCCGTAGATGATAGAAGGAACGCCCGCTAAGTTGCCGATATTTACTTCTACCAAACGAGTAAACCAGTTATCTTCGGCAAACTCCTCTAGAAAAATACCAGCACCTACTCCAATAGGAAAGGAAAATAGGGTAACCAGTGCCATCAGCCACACAGTACCAACCAAAGCTGCGATGATGCCAGCTCTTTCGGCTTTACGAGACGGATAGCTGTTGATAAAGCTCCAATTGAGCGTATTAACTCCGTCAACCAAGATAGTGATTAGCAGCCAAGCCAAAATCATGACTGAGATGATCGTAGCGCCCCAGGCGGCAATTTTGAAGATTCGATCTATGGTGTAGCGACTACCTAGGTTTGCTTTGAAGTTGCTTCCTTTCCGGGTACCGGAATCTACAGGGCGAGTAGAGATATTTGTTTCCATTCCAAAGACCTTGACACTGCGTTTGATGTTGTGCGCTTGATATTGTGCGCTTGATGTTGTCTTGAGAGTTTCGTGGTTTTGAGCTGTTCTGACGCTTAGTCGTACTTCTCTCGGAAGCGACGCACGAACCAGAAGCTGAAGATGTTTAAAGCGAAGGTCATCAAGAACAGGGTCATGCCAACGGCAAAAAGTGTTTTGTACTCAATGGTTCCGTGAGGCGCATCTCCGGCAGTAATTTGCACGATGAAAGCGGTCATTGTCATTACCGGCACGAAAGGATTAAAGCCCAGTGTGGGATTAGCGCCTGCGGCGAGGGTTACAATCATGGTTTCGCCTACGGCTCGAGACACGGCCAAAATCAGGGAGGACACAATCCCTGAAAGGGCTGCTGGCAGAATGACCGAAACAACAGCCTCTCGTTTGGTGGCTCCTAGCGCATAGGCACCATCTTTTAGGCTCCGAGGAACTGAATAGAGCGCATCTTCGCTGAGCGATGCGACTAGAGGTGTAATCATGATGCCCAATACCAAGCCAGCACTGAGTGCGTTGAATCCCTGTAGATTGGGGATGAAAAGCTTTAGGAAAGGGGTGACGGTAAGCAGCGCGAAGTACCCATAAACAACGGTAGGAACGCCTGCCAAAATTTCTAGAATCGGTTTAAGAATTCGCCGCAGCCGAGGCGTAGCATATTCGCTTAAGCAAATTGCCGAGAGCAGTCCCAAAGGCAGCGCGACTAAAATGGAAATGACCGCAATCATGACAGTGGCGCTAACTAGTACGAAAATTCCGAACTGCTTGCTAGCGAACAGCGGTGTCCACCTCGCTTCAGTTAAGAATCTAACTATCGAAACTTCTTGAAAAAAGGCAATCGTTTCAAAGATTAAGGTGCCGAGAATACCAATAGTGGTGATGACTGAGATAGCCGCAAATCCGCCGAAGATAATCTTGATGATGGTCTCGATGGTTCTAGCGCGATCGCGCTTCGGCTTCCAATTGCCCGGTGTAATATCTCCTGTTGCGTTGGCCGTCATTTATAGAATCCTCGACTGCTGATTGGACAAAACGTTTAACAGAAAAGCCCGACTGAAAGGCCCAAACGAAAGGCCTAACTGCAAAGCCAAAGTTAGGCTAAGGCCAGAATAAAGCTCAAAAGGCCCTGTATGCTACACGTGAGTGCAATCTGCGATCGCATTCACATAGGCATATGGGTTCACTTTTTAGTAAGTCTTCCTTAAAAGTGAACCCATATGCCCACTTGAAAGTTAGCCAGGATCCTTCCCAACTTGACCTTCGTCAACTCGAGCCTTAGACGCTGCTAGGTCTTCATCAGGCAGCGTAATATAGCCGGCTTCCTTGACTAGCTCACCATTAGCAGGATCTAGCTGGTAGTCAACAAAGGCTGTGACCTGAGGCTTCGTGTCGTAAGCTTCTTTCTTCACATAGAAGAACAAAGGACGAGACATTGGGTTGTAAGAACCATCTGCAATCGTTTCGCTAGAAGGAGCTGTACACTCGCCGGCCTCGTTCTCAACTTCTAAGGCCTTGAGCTGACCTTCATTTTCTTCGTAGTAAGCGTAGCCAAAATAGCCAAGACTCCCACTAGAGCCTTCAACGCCATTCACGATCACGTTGTCATCTTCGCTAGCTGTGTAGTCACCGCGGCTAGCGCCTTCTTCGCCGTTCACTTCTTCAGTAAAGTAGTCGAACGTACCAGAATCAGTTCCTGGGCCAAACAGCTCTAGCGCCTGATCGGGAAAAGAAGGATCGACCTGATTCCAGTTGTCGACAGACCCTTCGGATTCAGGCGACCAGACCGCGTTGAGCTGCTCGACGGTAAGGCACTCAGCCCAGTCGTTTTCAGTGTTGGTTACTAGTGTGATGCCGTCGTAAGCGATAGGCACTTCAATAAACTCAATACCGGCTTCATCACACAGCGCAATCTCTTCATCCTTAATAGGGCGAGAGGCGTTGGAGATATCTGTCTCGCCCGCGCAGAACTTTTTGAAGCCGCCACCAGAGCCAGAAACACCCACCGTTACGCGAGTGTCAGGGTTAGCGATTTGGAACTCTTCTGCCATCGCTTCAGAGATAGGAAAAACAGTGCTAGAACCATCAATTTGAATATCACCAGAGACGCCTTCACCTACAGGCGCATCACCCGCAGCTGCATCAGCAGGCGTATCGGTAGCCGTGTCAGCACCACCGCCGCAAGCTGTGAGACTAACTGTTAAAGCTAGAATGGAAAATGAATAAGCGAGGCGAGCAGAGCGTGCTCCCAATCGACTAACAAGTGTCATCAAACCTATCACTCCTTAAAAATTAACCCGTTGATATGCTTTGGATATGCAAGTGCGAAACAACTCCACCTCACAGTCTCCAACTCACAGTCGCATTCTGACTGAAACCTATCGTCAGTAAGTAAAGGCTAGGTTAAGGAATTCCAGACAAAAGATTACCGTTTTGTCATTTTACGATGTGTTAAAGACAACATTTTTCAAGCCGTAGAGGATACTTTTTAGATGTATACAGTCATTTATGACGGTAATTGCAATTTGTGCGTAACGCTAGTGCAGCTGCTAGAAAAATTGGATCGCGCTCAGCAGTTTATCTATATACCCATGCAAAATGAGACAGCGTTAGCTCAGCTTGGTATCACAGCTGACGACTGCAAGATGGGGATGATACTGATTGCACCACCGCCTGATACAGGCTCAGTAGAATCGAAGCCAGCACAGCGATGGCAGGGGAGCGAAGCGGCTGAGGAAATCGGTCGGCTGCTGCCGTTAGGCGAAATATTTGTGAATGCTTACAGAGCACTACCTGGGGCAAAGCCTTCGGGCGATCGCGCCTATGCGTTCATTCGCGACAACCGCTATAGCCTGTTTGGCAAGCGAGACGAAACCTACGTCTCCAATCTCGCTAGCTGCAGTGACGATAGCTGCAAGCAAGCGTTATAACAAATCTATAGCTTTCCGCACTTTGCTTGCTACACCACGAAAGGCTACACCCCTTGTTCTATGGCGTAAAGTGCCATAGCAAAGTGCGAATGCATCCGCGCTTTGCTATATCTTTCGACTAAGCCTAAGAGCCACAGACTAGGAACAAGAATCCAATGCCTAGAATCTAGAGCTTGGAATTTAGGAACCAGAATCTAGGGCCCAGAGAAAATTACTTTTTCTAGATCTGCGCGACTTAGAGAATATTTAAAGCTGCGCTGTACGGCTTTACCGTTACTGCTGACGTAATAGACCACAATAGAGTCTACGTCTAGCCGCAGTTCCGCCGTCCAGCCGGTGCTAGAAAATCGCCACTGGCTAATGTCTTTATCATCGCGCTGACAGCCTTGGTCACGTAGCCACGCTTCTATCTCGGGAAGGGGATGGCCGTAAAGGGGAGTAGAGGCAGGAGGCATAGAGCGGTAAAGGTGTGTATAGAAAAGTAGCGAGGCTGGAAATGAAAAGGATTAGGCGACTGGCGTTTGGGCTAGGGTCGCTATAGATGAACCTGGAAAGGGAGATGAGCCTAGAAAGGAGGAAGTCAATGCCGAGAGGTCGGCAGGTGTTGTGACCGAAGGCTGATCGGAATTAAAGCCTGAGCGCGTGATGGGTAGCTCGCTCTTGGTCAGGCCGATAGTGAATACCAAAATCAAGCAGCCGATGAAGGTAACACCTAGGATGAAAAGCGCAAAGAGTTCGCCGGGGGAAAGTGGGCGATCGCTTGGGCTGAGATAGGCACTATCTGTAGCATCGTAGGCTTTGCTAAATGGCGTATTTTGTCCGCTTTGAGCGTTTTGGCTAGCAGGCTGCATAACCGAAAGGCGAGAATAGCCAACTTTGTAGTCGTAGGCAATGCGCTTTTCGGGGCTGCTGAGGGTAGCGTAGGCTTCGTTGAGAGCCTGGAACTTTACGGTGGCGATCGCACTTTCTAAGTCAGTGGTATCTGGATGATAAAGCTTGCTCAAATCGCGGTAGGCACGGCGAACGTCTTGAACAGAAGCGCTAGGACGCAGGCCAAGACGTTCATAGAAATCGGCGCCAGCAGCATTAGCGGCATTATTCGCAGCATTAGAAGATGGAGATGCTGACATAGATGTAAGGGTGCCTTCCTCTTTAAGCAGGTGTAAGTTTTGAGCAGATGTGCTTTAAGCGGGTGAGTATTCTACTGGGACGCACACGAGTGGGGCGCGCGTAAGTCTGATTTGAGCGATCGCAAATACTACTGGAATGACCCGACCATAGTTAGTTGCGATCGCTCGCCAGCCTAGATCTGCCAAAAACCAAGTCCACAAGGCGGGACCCAAACAGGCAAAGATCCCTCGCATGGCCCCGTAGCGTGCCGATGTCGCTAGCATACCGCGAGATGCCATATGGGCGGCGGCTCTTGACTGGACCTGAGCGACGGCGGTGGTTCCCCCCGCAACGATGGCCTGCTTTGCGATTTGATAGCGGGCAAGGTAGAGGGCAAACTGCTGAGCGATTTGTCGAAGTAGCCAGGGTCGGACCAGAGTGCTGAGTGCGATCGCACTGCCTCCTTTAGCAAATAGCGCTAGCGGATTTCTTTGCAGGGTATCCGGTAGCTGAGCGAACTCTTCAGCATTGACAATAGAGCTATGTAGCTGCTCTCTCATCTGCTGCTGCTGCCGCTTGGGCAACCGCTGCCAGGTTTTTTCAAGCAGTACTAAGAATATTTCAGACTCTAGCTCATCGGTCGGCAGCGATTCGTAGCGGCGCATCTTTAGGTAGCGACATACTTGCAATAGCGCCTGGCGGTAGCTGACCTGCTGAGTTTGGTTGCGCAAAACGGTCAAGCCATCGGCAGCGAGATAGCGAAACCGCTGCTCTATGAGCGTAATTTGCTCTGGGCGGCTGTACTTACCAACATCAACTGGCTGCGGTGTATACAGATAATCTATCGGATTGAATTTAGGCTGAAACAGCAGTTGAGCCATGGCGTGTAGTTCATCGTCGGTAGCGAGTTCTAATCCGCTTCTTAATTCATCCACTTGCTTTGCCTGCTGTGTCTTAAAGATGCTTTTAACTTTGTATAGATCAGTATAAGTAATAAGAGGAGGTCGGTGCATTATGTGGGACGTAGCTATTATCGGAGCAGGCTTGGCAGGGCTGACCTGTGCTAGGAAGCTAAAGGCCGCGGGCTATCAGGTTTGCTTGATAGATAAGTCTAGAGGGCTAGGCGGACGCATGGCGACTCGCCGGGTAACCGGTCAAGTACGCGTAGATCACGGACTGCGCTATTGGAGTGGAGGACATGCTAATGGAGTGTTGCAGCCTTTGACCGATGAGCTGATTGCAGCGGGCGTTTTGAAGCCGTGGCCGGTAACTTCGTACGAACTACGCGCCCATGACGAGCTTGTCCCAATAGAAAGGGGCCCCGTGTATGTCGCCAGCAACGGGATTAGTGCGATCGCGAAATACCTCGGTCAGGACTTTATCCCCGAAGAAACGCTCTTGATGGGCCATACCGCAACTCGCATCAGCCCTTGCAACCAGTCCGGGAACGGGGGCTGGCAAATCGAGTGTGAAGATAGCAAGGTGATCATGGCCAAAAGGTGTGCGATCGCCATTCCTGCCCCTCAAACGACCGAGTTGCTTACGCGCTGCCCTCCCGAAACCCTTGAGCATGCGCTAGAAAACAACCCAATCAAAACGCTACAGAAAGTGCAGTATGACCCTTGTCTGACGGTCATAGCTGGCTATAGCGAGCGGCCCGATATGGGCAAACTGAACCCCGACGGCTGGATGGTCACCGATACGATTGGCACCTCCACTGACTGGGTTGGGCTCGACAGCAGCAAACGCACGCCCTCCTACCCCGAAACCACGCTCGTAATTCACAGCAGAGCATTCTTTGCTGAGCGCTACAAAAACTCAGGCGACCTACAGCCCGCTGCCTCTGTACTACTAAGGGCCAACGCCCGCAAATTCGGTAGCTGGATTGCCAATCCTAACTGGTTTCAAATCCATCGCTGGCGCTACGCTTTTGTCAGCCAGTCTTACCCGAAGCCGGCACTCACCCTATCACCGTCCTTGGTCTGTGGCGGCGACTGGTGCACATTTCCAACAACCACCCATCCGATTACGACCGCCTATCTGTCTGGGGTTGCCATGGCAGAGGCGCTCCAGTCCGCTTAGTTTGGTTTAGGCTAGAGCTAACAGATGTTAGTCGGGCACCCTGCAGGTACCCTGCGCGCAAGAGGGTTTGCTTCGCCCTGTTTAGACAATATGCGAACTGACAAACTAAGAGCACTGATCGGATTGCTCACTGACCTACTTCAGCGCCTAGTCGTTTGGTGTATTCGCGTACTGACAGCCGCTATAGATAAGTTGGGAAGAAACAAACTAGGAAGACGCCCGCAGCAAAAACAACCGGAAAGACGACTGGCCACGATGCTGAGCTTCCTACCAGTCGTGGCTATCTTTCTAGGACTTGCCCTGTTAGAGCCCAGCAGCTTAGACCCAAGCACAGACCCATTAGCGCTGACCTACCATCAGCCCAATCAGGCGCTGACCCAGACTCGCCTGCGTGCAGATCGCTCGGCAAGGGCGTTCTCCCCAGGGCAATCAGAAATTCGCGGCGTTTGGATTACTAATGTGGCCAGTAGCGTTTTGTTTGCCCCCTGGGGAATTACGCGCGCGGTGCATCAGTTGGCCCGTCTGCATTTCAATACGATATATCCGGTTGTGTGGAATCGGGGAAATACCTTTTATCACAGTCCTACGCTAAAGCAAGTTACTGGCCATGACATCGCACCTGTGATGGCCCTTACGCATCCGACAGAAGACCCGCTTGCTGAGATGGTCCGGGTCGGTCACCAGAAAAACATGCGAGTGATTCCGTGGTTTGAGTACGGCTTTATGGTGCCGCTAAACGCCAAACTAGCTCGCCAGCATCCTGAGTGGCTGACCATGCGAAGCAACACTTCGCTTCGGCTGCATGACGACTCTTTCGTAGAAGAGAATCTCGAAGAAGCCTCTGGGCCTTTTAGCCGCCCGTTTAGCTCTCTGCTTAACAGTGGAGCGCCTAGAGCCCTGGCCTGGCTTAACCCTCTGCATCCAGAGGTGCAGCGTCTGATACTAGACCTTGTTGAGGAAGTGCTCAGCCAGTATGAGGTAGACGGTATTCAGTTTGACGATCACTTTAGCCTACCCGTGGAATTTGGCTACGATCCTTACACCGTATCGCTTTACCAGGCCGATCACCAGGGACAGCCGCCGCCCGCCGATGCCGCCGATGCCGCTTGGATTCGCTGGCGAGCAGACAAGTTCAGTCAGTTTGTAGGCGAGGTGCACACTCGAATGAAGACCGTTTGCCCAAGCTGTACTTTTTCGCTGTCGCCCAATCCAGCTAAGTTTGCCTATCGATTTCACTTACAAGACTGGCGTACCTGGGTTCAGAACGGCTGGATTGATGAGCTAGTGGTGCAGGTTTACCGGAATGATTTAGGTCAGTTTGAAAGTGAGCTAGCCAAAGATACTTTGCAGTCCGCGATGGACAAAATTCCGGTGAGCATCGGCATTTTGACAGGCACCTGGCGTAGGCCGATTACTTTTGACCAGATCAAAGCGCAGGTTATCAGCAGCCGAGACCATCACTTTTCGGGGATTTCTTTCTTCTATTGGGACACGCTTTGGAGCTACTTTACGCCTGAGTCGCCCCAACAGCGACGACGAAACTTTCGTGATTTATTGGCTGACAATATTGCTGTTGTGCTTGCGCCTTTTTGATCTTGCGTCTTTTCAATCAATTTTCATGACTAGCTCTCGTGACCAATCTTGCTTTTACCAATTCTGCTTCTATAAAACCCGCTTCTATCAAACCTATTTCTACTAAACCTGTTTCTACCAAACCTGTTTTGCTAATTCTTGTCTTACCAATCTTGAATGTCGTTCTCTGATTTCTCTAGGCCACTGATCAAACCGCTAATCGATAGAATGACACCGCGCTGGTCGGCTGTCGCTGAGCGCTGGGGTTTGGGTGCCGTGCCCCTATTGGAAGGAGCGAAGCTGTGGCTCGGCTGGACTGGATTGACCTGGCTGGCGTTTGTTGGCAGCCTGCTGTTTATAGAAGTCGGTGAGCGCAGTGACCTTTCACTGCTTGAGGGGGGCTTAGGAGGAGCGCTGATCGGTCTAGCCCAATGGCAGATGTTGCGAGGACACTTGTTAGATGCCTACCGCTGGTTGCTAGCTAGCGTGTTGGGATGGGCGACGCTGACGCTATTCCACGTTGGAGCGTTGGGATGGATGGCACCTGCTACGCCAAATCTACTGCTTAGGGGTTTGCTAGGACTGATCTATGGCGGCTATGTAGGGGCTGGGCTAGGGATGGCGCAGTGGCTAGCGATACGGCGACAGGTGTCTCAAGCTTGGCGATGGGTGCCGCTGAGTAGCGGTGCGTGGGCGATCGCGATCGCATCTGGCTGGCTAATTGGCGGCTATCTGCGAGCGGTAAGCCATTTGTTTATCAGCGAGGTGCTGGGCTTGGTGATTGCTTGGGGTGCGATCGCAGCTCTTTCTGGTCTAGGTATCGTTGGGCTGCTATATCAAAAGAACCCTGCCCAAAAGACCCTTGCTAGCTCTACTTCGGATGCCAACACTAGCGCCTGAAGCGATTTCTAAGACCCTGTCAGGCACGCTAAGACGAGGCTAAGATCTGATCCAGCTTTCGTAGTCGCGCTGTTGCCTGCGCTGGATCGAACCTATCTTGGTCAAAATCGCTGTATGTCTCAATCAAGTTAATGTAGTCGGGATCTTCGGGATCTTCTAGACGTTCTAGAAAATCGTTGTATCCCCATATGCCCCCTGTCCCTTCTGGTGGGCAGGCGCCTGCGCCATCGCTACAAGCAGGTACAGCGGTAGGCTGATGCTTGCTCAAACGCGCTGCTTCAGCCGCCTCGACTGTAATTCTGTGTAACCAGCCGCTCTCGAAGTCATAGGTGTAGTAAAGCGGTTTGTCGTTAGCTAGTACCTTAGCAATGGGCTCAGATGTCTCGTACTGGGCTTTCTGGTCTCCTGAGCCGAGATGAAAGGCATATCTGTGCGCATTCTCCCAGCCCATCGCCAGCTGAATTATCTGGTGCAGGCCGTCTAGATCGATCTGAGTGGGGACTATCACCTGCCGCCAGATTTCAGGCTCACTGTCTACCAGTGAAATTCTCACTACCAGTGAAATTCTTAGCTGATAGGCCGCAGGCAGTGGAGTCATTCATTACGCTCTAGATTAAGTGTTTCGGTCTGTTCTGTCTATCTTTGGGCTTACAACTCTTCCTTTGGGCTTACAGCTCTTCGCCATGCTCACGCAGCCAGTCTTCCCCGAGCTGAATGGTAATGTCTGACTCTAGACTACCAGTACTTTCTACTCGCACTTCACCTACGCCCAAAAAGCGCTGAATCGATTCGGCACTATCCAAATCGCCGCGCTGGGCTACGATTCGCGTTTCGCTCAGTGGGTTTTGCAGGCTACGGTCTAGAAACACATTGAAGTAGCCGGTGTCGTAGAGACTGTCAACTAGTGACTGTACAGCTATATCGTCGTAAGTACTATCTTGAATAGCGACGCGCAGATAAGACGGATCGATTTCTTCAGAAATGCTGTAGGTGTTGGCGAGCCCGAAGTAGTTGGCTGCCATCGTATCGATAGCAGAATAGTCGGGAATCCAGTAGCTTAGCTCGTAGTCTTCGTAGGTGCTAAAGTCGCCGGGTAGCATCAGCATCTGCACATCGGAGCGTTCAGTTTGTGAGCCGTAGCCGACAAGCGCCACAAGCTCTTCAACAGAGAGATTGGTATCTACATGCGATTGGATGACTTTGAGGATTTTGGGCAGGCGGGCAATGGTCGTTGGGTTTAGGGCCTGATTGGCGAGCGATCGCATAAACATTTGCTGACGCTGTACTCGACCAATATCGCCGTTATCGTCGTAGCGAAAGCGTAAAAACTGCATGGCCTGATCGCCGTCTAGCCGCTGCTTGCCAGCCTTCAAATTAATATAGAGGTGCTGAGAATCGTCCTGATACTTCATGTCTTTGGGAACGTCAACCTCAACGCCGCCTATCGCATCGATTAGCTTTTCTACACCCTGCACGTTGATTCGCATATAGCGATCAATCGGTACACCCCCCATCAGTTCACTGACCGCCTCAGCACTGACTGCAGGTCCGCCCTGGCGGTTAGCTTCGTTGATCTTGGTAGTTATGCCATTGACGTTGGTGCGCGTATCGCGAGGCACCGAGAGCACCGATACGCGCTCGTTACTCGGATCAAAGCGCAGCAGCAGCATCGTATCTGACAGACCTTCAAAGGAGTTGACCAACGCATCGTAGCCATCGACATCAATGGCTTCGTAGTCGTCAAGATCAGAGCTAGTAACCTTGATGCCTAGTAGCAGAATGTTGACGGGTCGAGTAAGTTTGGGTAGCCGTAGACTATTGGCAGTCGCCATCGGCTCATCTTGGGAAAAGACAGCGGCTTCTTCGGCAGAAAGCTCGCTTTGCAATAGTGGGGTGGTTCCTAGCGAGACGGCTAGCAGCGCACCTGCGGCCATAGAAATGCTAGTGACACCGCCGAGCAAAACGCTAATACCGACCCACCGAGGCCACCGAAACTTTTTGAGAGACATATGAGCTGAAAGAGAAGATTGCTGTTTATATCAGGAGCGAAGGGAAGACATAGGCTGAACCTCTTGGCGGTAGGCAACGCAATGACACTCATGGACTAAAACTTATGGACTAAAACTTAAGGATTAGAATTGAGGACTTAAAATTGAGGACTTAAATTAGTCGATAAGCGTGCGTTAGCCATAGGTCATCAGTTGGGCCATGAGTCAGGCTGTAAACGAGGTCGTACCCCAGGATAGTCAGGGAAGGTAGATGGAGATGCTGCTGTAACAAGGTGATAAACAACTGCCGTTCGATGACAGCTGTATCAATAGATTTCCTCAAGCTTGTTGTATCAGATGTTGGTGGCATTGTCTGTAAAAAGTGTGTCAGCTGTGGAACGGGTATCGATTGAATAGCGGCAGATGTGTCTGACGGAGTCATTGATCAAGCCATCGACTTCGTCATTAACTAAGGCAGGCGGCGACTGAATGAGCTAATGCCGGGTAAGCGAATAGAACGGTTGGTGGCTACGCGAAATATTAACCCTATGCTGAGCAAAAAGTAGCCCGATCCGACAAAGCTGCTAGCGAGCATGAAGCGCAGGGTGGCCGCTTGAGACGCTTGGCTACTAGCAGCGCCGCCGAGCAGCGCGATCGCACTTGCCGCGCTCAGTCCCAAAACAACTGACAGCTTGCTGACGGCTTTTATCCGGGCTATCTCTCGCTCTCTGGGCTGTTCGATGTTCTGCTGTTCGGTATCTGGTGCAGTCTCTCCGGCCTTTCCCCCTTTGGGCCCGCTAACTCTGGTCTTTCCATCTCTGGTCTTTCCATCTCTGGTCTTCCCGTCTCTGGCCTCCCTAGACAGTGCTTCAACACCAGTCGTCGATTTTCCGTAAAGCGTCCATAAAGAAAGCACGACCCCAAACACCGGTACCAGATGAAGATAGGTACGCATTTTTTGTAGGGATGTATTCTTACAGGACGTTTTGGGGTAGGACATTTTTCCGGAGAGAGTGGCCCCTGATATCTCTATTCGACTTCTATTCGGGCATCGTTAACGTATCAAAAATTTTCGATATCGAAGAGAAGTGCCCTCATGAAGCCCAAAAGGGTCAGTAAAGTAACGAACCTATTTCGGAAAGTTTTAGTCCATTTACGTTTGTCTAGCTGAGCTAGAATCTCCCATGAATTTTGAAAGGATGACTGCACTGTTTTTGACCCTTCAGCCTACCGTTCTGTCATTGATAGGTCGATTTGCGATCGCTATTGCCATATTCTTTGTCGGTCGCGCGATCGCTCGATTTACCAAACGCCTGGTCAAGAAACTGATGATCCGAGCGCAGATAGATCCGACCTTGACGGTGTTCGCAACTAACATTTTGTTCTACGCCATCATGGCTTTTGTCGTGCTGGCTGTCTTGGGTCAAGTGGGTATAGAAACTACCTCGCTAGTAGCTGCTATTGGTGCTGCTGGATTGGCTATTGGATTAGCCTTACAGGGCTCACTCACTAACTTTGCAGCGGGCATTATCATCATCATTTTTCGCCCCTTCCATGTCGATGACTGGGTAGAAGCAGACGGCTATTCTGGCTACATCATGGAGATAGAGCTGCTAACGACCACCCTTAGAACGCTCGATAATCGTACGGTGGTTATTCCCAACGGCAAGTTAACCGAGGGTAATCTGGTGAACTACTCTACTCAAGGTACGCTGCGCCTAGACCTAGTTATAAGCGTTGACTATTCTACAGACATTGACCATGTCAAATTCGTACTTATGGATGTGCTCACCGCTAACGAACGAGTTTTAGCGAGTCCTGCGCCTAGCGTAGGCCTGTTAGCAATGGCTGATAGCAGCCTCGACTTTGCCGTGCGCCCCTGGGTAGAGCCCAAAGACTATCTGTCGTTGAGCCTGTCTTTGAAAGAAGACATCAAAAAGCGGCTAGATAAAGAAGGTATCTCTATTCCATTTCCTCAGCGCGATGTGCACCTGTTTGGTACAAATAGGCAGTCTGCTGTTAGTGCGATCGCTAGCAACTAATTTTGCTTTTCAATTCTGTTGGGCTGCCTATTGGGCTGCTGGGATATGTGAGCCCTGATACTAGAGGGTTACTTAAATTCGCTAGACTGAATAACTGAAGATCTATAAACGATCTGTCTTTTCATTTTTTAGAGAGTGATCTATATGCTTGAGTCTTATCGCAAACATGTCGAGCAACGGGCTGCTTTGAATGTGCCACCGCTGCCATTAGATGCGGAGCAGACAGCGGCACTTTGTGACTTGCTCAAGCAGCCACCAGCTGGAGAAGAAGACTTCTTGATGGAATTGCTGTGCGATCGCGTTCCGCCCGGTGTGGATCCTGCTAGCTATATCAAGGCTTCGTTTTTAACTGCGATCGCCCAAGGTGAAACCACTAGCTCCCTACTCTCACCCAAAAAAGCCGTCGAACTGCTCGGCACCATGATGGGCGGCTATAACGTCGCTTCCCTCATTGCCCTGCTCAAAGACGACCGCGAAGAAATCGCCCAGCTTGCCGCAGACGCCCTTAAAAAGACCCTGCTGATATATGACGCTTTTAACGACGTTCTAGACCTATCTAACACCAATGCCTACGCCAAGCAAGTTATCGATGCTTGGGCCAACGCCGAATGGTTTACCAGCAAGCCCAAAGTCCCTGAAACTATCACCGTCACCGTCTTCAACGTCCCCGGCGAAACCAACACAGACGATCTCTCTCCTGCGCCTCACGCCACCACCCGGCCAGATATTCCGCTCCACGCCCAAGTGATGCTGGAGTCCACCATGGATAGACCGCTAGAAACCCTAGCCGAACTCAAGCAAAAAGGGCATCCGATCGCCTACGTAGGCGATGTGGTTGGCACCGGCTCTTCGCGCAAATCGGCCATGAACTCCGTCATCTGGCACATTGGCGCAGACATTCCCTTTGTCCCCAATAAGCGCACTGGCGGCGTTATTCTCGGTGGCAAAATTGCCCCCATTTTCTTTAACACCGCAGAAGACTCCGGGGCGCTCCCCATCGAGTGCGATGTATCAAAGATGAATACGGGCGACGTTATCACGATTCATCCCTACAAAGGTGAAATCACCAATGAGGCGGATGAAGTGGTCTCTACGTTTACCCTCGTTCCCGAAACCATCCTCGACGAAGTCCGAGCAGGCGGTCGCATTCCGCTTATCATCGGTCGCGCCCTCACCGATAAAACCCGTCTGGCGCTCGACCTAGATCCTTCCGATACCTTTGTGCGTCCTAGCGCTCCCGTCGATACTGGCAAAGGGTTTACCCTCGCTCAAAAGATAGTTGGTAGAGCTTGCGGTCTTCCGGGCGTGCGTCCGGGCACTTCCTGCGAACCGCTGATGACGACTGTTGGCTCGCAAGATACCACCGGACCTATGACGCGTGACGAGATGAAGGAACTCGCCTGCCTCGGCTTTAGCGCCGGGCTCGTGCTGCAAACCTTCTGCCACACCGCCGCCTACCCCAAACCCGTGGACGTTCAAACCCACGCCACTCTTCCCGACTTCTTTGCCTCACGCGGCGGCGTTGCCCTAGAGCCGGGCGACGGCATCATTCACTCCTGGCTAAATAGAATGCTATTGCCCGACACTGTCGGCACAGGCGGAGATTCGCATACCCGTTTCCCCCTTGGCATTTCCTTCCCCGCAGGTTCTGGCCTAGTGGCTTTTGCTGCTGCTATTGGTGCTATGCCCCTAGACATGCCCGAATCTGTTCTAGTCCGTTTTACTGGAGAGCTACAGCCCGGTATTACCCTGCGCGATGTGGTTAACGCTATTCCCCTAGTCGCGATTCAAAAAGGTCTGCTGACTGTGGCAAAAGAGAATAAAAAGAATGTTTTTTCGGGCCGTATTCTAGAGATGGAAGGTCTCCCCGATCTCAAGTTAGAACAAGCTTTCGAGCTTACTGATGCCTCTGCCGAACGCTCTTGCGCCGGCTGCACTATTAAGCTTAGCGAAGAAACCACTGCTGAGTATCTGCGCTCTAACATCTCATTGATGAAGAATATGATCGCGCGTGGGTACCACGATGAAAGAACACTCGCTCGCCGCATTGCTGAGATGGAAAAATGGATAGAGAATCCCTCTCTTATGAGCGCGGATTCTGACGCTGAATATGCAGAAGCTATTGAAATCAATCTCAATGAGCTTAAAGAGCCTATTGTCGCGGCTCCTAACGATCCTGATAACGTGAAAACGCTTTCAGATGTTGTCGGCGATAAGATCGATGAAGTCTTCATTGGCTCTTGTATGACTAATATTGGTCACTACCGCGCCGCTGCCAAAGTGCTAGAAAGCGAGGGTACGGTCAAGGGCCGTCTGTGGATTTGTCCGCCAACGCGTATGGACGAAAAACAGCTACGGGCAGAGGGCTACTATGGCACCTTTGCCGCTGCGGGCGCTCGCACCGAAATGCCCGGCTGCTCTCTGTGCATGGGCAACCAGGCTCGTGTAGAAGATGGCGTAACGGTCTTTTCTACGTCTACGCGCAACTTCAACAACAGAATGGGTAAAGGCGCTCAGGTCTATTTGGGCTCGGCTGAACTTGCTGCTGCCTGCGCTCTGCTAGGCAAGATTCCTGATGTGAATCAGTACCTAGAAGTTGTTGCCAACAAGATCGAACCGTTTGAAAGTGAAGTCTACCGCTATCTGAATTTCAATGAAATAAAGGGATTTGAAGATGAAGGTAGGGTGCTTCCAAAAGAAGAGGAAGAGAAGATAGAAAAAGAAGCAGTTACCGCTGGCTAAGCCTCTTTTGTCTCATCTCTTTTGCCTCACCTCTCTCGTTTCGAAATCCACCGATATAAGCGATCGCAAATACTGAGTCGGTTCAGAACTGAGTCGACTCAGAAAGCCTAAATCATTACAGGGATAACGCACAGAGTATCCTCGTAATGACCTAACAATATCTACTCTCAACCAAAACACGCCCAAGCACTATGCAGGCGCTGTTAAGGCTGGGCATTCTGTCATAAGATGCGACATGCTTGCATCCGTTCAGCTATTCGTTCAGCTATTTGAGGCCCTGACCATATCATGGACACTCTATATGATTTCGTTGTGATTGGCGGAGGCATCGTTGGGCTATCCACAGCGTTAGCGCTTAATGAGCGGTGGCCAGATAAAAGCATTGCTGTACTCGAAAAAGAGTCTCAGTGGGCTTTTCATCAAACGGGTAACAACAGCGGCGTGATCCACTCGGGTATTTACTATGAGCCAGGCAGCCTGAAGGCGCGGCTGTGTAAGGCCGGGTGTGAGTCGATTGTTCAATTTTGCGAGGAACACGGCTTGCCGTATGAGCGCTGCGGCAAGCTAATTGTGGCCACCAGCGCTGAAGAGATTCCGGCACTAAATGCTATTTACGAAAAGGGCCTAAAGAACGGTACGGCTGTTGTTAAGCTGACGCCGGAGCAGGCCAATGAGATTGAGCCACATGTGCAGTGCGTGCAGGCACTGCAGGTGAAGTCAACCGGAATTGTGAGCTATAAGGCTATCTGTAATAAGTTTGTTGAGCTGCTGCAAGAAAACGGGGTTGACCTTTTCTCGAACACTAGGGTGAAGCGGATTGTTGAAAAGAAGGACGAACATGTTTTGGAGACTTCACAGCGCACGGTAAGGGGACGATTCATTATTAACTGTGCGGGATTGTTTTGCGATCGCATTGCCAAACAGCTCGGCCTGAAATCGCCTGCTAAGATTGTTCCTTTTCGAGGTGAATACTACGAGCTAAAGCCAGAAAAGCGACAGCTCGTCAACACGCTAATCTACCCGGTGCCTAACCCTGAGTTTCCTTTCTTGGGCGTGCACTTTACAAAAATGATCGACGGTAGCGTTCACGCTGGGCCCAACGCCGTGCTTAGCTTCAAGCGCGAAGGCTATAAAAAAACGGATATTGACCTAATTGATCTGGGTGAGACTTTGGCCTATCCAGGATTTTGGAAGCTAGCTTTCAAATATGGTGACGAAGGGCTTAAGGAAATGTGGCGATCGCTCAGCAAGGCCCGGTTTGCTCGAAGCTTGCAAAAGCTGATACCAACGGTAACCGCAGATGATTTGGTACCGACTCATGCGGGCGTTCGCGCCCAGGCCCTAATGCCCGATGGCAGCTTAGCGAAAGACTTTATTATTTTGGAAGAGGCAACGTCTTTGCACGTAATTAACGCCCCTTCCCCCGCTGCTACCTCTTCGATAGAAATTGGTAAAGAAATTGTCAGTCGAATAAACGTTGCTTAGTTTGTTTCCAGGGTCATTCTTCGGTCAATGGTTGATCGCTCAGTTAATCAAGCTCAGCTAGCCTGTCGATGATGCTGCTAGCGGGGATAACCATCTTTTGAAACACGCTTTTAATCATTGCTGCGTCAGCGGTTTCAAATGCACGGCGATTGACCGTTGCGATCGCTCCGCACATTCCCAACGCCGCTAAGCCATCTCCAGGAAACTCGGGCACAATCGCCTGGTCGCCGTCTCTGGCAATGACTAACAGCCGATCTGATAGCATTGCTAGGTTGAACGGCGTCTCCGAGCGCTGTAGTTTCTCGATGTAGTCAATTAGCTGGGCGGTTTGCGTCAAGCTAAACACGACTGCTTGCGCTGGATAGCTATCTAGCAGCCGATAGCCTTTATAGTCGGTAGTTGGTGCCGTTTCTATGGGTAAAGGCTGCTGGTGATAAACAGCTTGGAAGTGAATGTGATTAACAGAAGCGCCAGCGTGCAAAGCGTTAAAAAACAGAATGGTATCAGATAGCTGGCTAAAGAGCTGAACGGCGTCTTCTATTAACGGTGGCGTTAGCCGTTGCAACAGATGGGGCATATCTCCTGTAGCGGTCGTTGGAATCCATAGAAAATGGCCTTCTGTTTCGAGCGGCGCAACGTTGTAATAAGCCTTCCAGATGAAGTGAGTAAGCGGGACGCTGACTAGGGGTTCGCGTCGCCGTAGGCTAATGGGGTGTTCGCTGTCTTGACAGTAAAACCGACACAGTGAAGGTTCAGCCGGAATATCTAGCTGGCGGCCTATCGGGCGATTGCCTGCGCCAGGACGTAGCGCCCGATAGCTATTGAGCCGACAGAGATAGCCAGTCTCACCTACTACCTTTTGTTCGGTAGCGCCTTCGATATCGCAGTTTTGACTGAGGTTATGTGCGTAGTATACGAGCTGGTTGTCAATGGCTTTGACGCCGTAAACAATGCGATCGCCCTTAGCCCAGCGCCCGCTTGAATCGTCTTGCGCTGCCTCGAATTGATTAATTACTTTATCAGCCAAAACAGCCTGTCTCCAAGCCTGATAAAGGCGAATTGTTAGGTTGGTCATCACAAAAAAGCTGTATTCTCGGCAGCATGACATTTGCTTGGTCAGGTACACAGGGCGAACGCTTCATTAGCGGTTGTCAGTACCTACCTCTTTCAAAAATGTTTGAGGAGTACCGGCGAAGGATAGCGATCGCACACGTCGTTACGACTCCTTTGCTCCTAACAGCGACCTTAGAACAAGCTAGGAAAATTAGCCAGAGACTTCCCACAAACCAGCTAAAAGTCTAGGAAGTCTTGGACTTCAGCAGTCGTTGGCATAGAGGCCTGCGCCCCATGACGAGTCACCGCAAGCGCCGCAACCGCCATGGCATAGTTGATCGCTTCTTTGAGGAGATCAGGGGTTATTGGTTCTTGCTTGCGGATGTTTAATTGACACAGCGCGGCGGCTAGCCCACCGTTGAAGGCGTCACCTGCGGCTACGGTATCTACTGCGGCTACTGAGAATGCAGGAACAGCAAAGCTGCCTAGTGCGGTTGCGCATACACAGCCCATTGCCCCCATTTTGACAATAACTGCTTCTGTTCCCTTTCGCTGAAGCGCCTCGGCTGCCGTAATCGCGTCTTGTACATCATTTACTGCTCGGCCACTCAGCGCTGCTGCCTCCGTCTGGTTCGGCGTCAAGATGGAAATGTATTCGTAGACGTCTCTGGGTAATGGGCCCTGCGCCGGAGCCGGATCGACAATCACAGTCAGGCCCGCCGTATGAGCGAGCGCTGCAGCTTTTTCAACCGTTGATAGCGGTACCTCAAACTGTAGCAACAGCACGTGAGCGTTTTTGAAATGGGGCATTAGCGCCTCTAGCGCTTCCTCATCGACTTCGTCATTAGCGCCTGGATTGACGATGATCTGATTGTTCTCAGGAGAAACAGCAATCAGCGCGGTCCCAGAAGAGAGCTGGGAGCTAACCGATATGCCCGTGATGTCGATGCTTTCTACCTGTAGCTGTGATCGCAGCGTCTGCCCTATCGAATCGCTACCAATACATCCTATCATCGCCGTTTGTACGCCCAATCTGGCGGCGGCTACCGCCTGATTAGCGCCTTTGCCGCCGGGCGTCATGGCAAAGCTCTGGCTACAAAGCGTTTCGCCTGGCTGGGGCAAACGAGGCACCTGAGCGACCAAATCCATGTTCAGGCTTCCGAGTACGACAACGTCCACAGTAGTTTGTTCCTCCTACTGACCTATATCTGACTCTTGATCTAAATCTTGATCTAGATCTAGCGGCGGTCGATCAGAGCTCCATCCCCACCAAACCGACCCACAGTCACACTGGTAAAACTCTTGGTACTTTCGCTTACGGTTGTCTGTAAAAACCGGGGCGCGACGATTGAGCCATACTTGCTGAGCTTCCCGACTGCCTGCCGCACAGCCAGGACAGCCAAACGGCTGCGCGTGCACGGCATCCTTAGTCCATTCGGGCGGAAACGGAGTGAATGCATCCATCAGAGCAAGGGTCTCCACAAGCAAGATACTTCTATACATTATGACGTGTATGGCATAGCCTATGGTGTTAGTGCCTGAGTTTTAGCCTTCGATACAGACTGTTACATTTGTAGCGAGCACCGCTGAGAAACTATAGTGATCCCTAAAGAAAACATTACAGACGGTATCTCTTGTGAAGGCCATAACCCTACTCGGCTCAACTGGTTCTATTGGCACACAAACGCTCGATATTCTAGAGCATCATCCTGATGAATTTCGGCTAGTAGGTATTGCGGCAGGCAGTAACGTAACGCTGCTAGCCGCGCAGGTAAAGCAGTTCAGGCCGGAGATTGTAGCGATTTGTGATGAGAGTAAGCTAGATGAGCTAAAAAGCGCGATCGCCTCTTTAGATCCGCAGCCCATCATCGTAGCGGGAGAGGCTGGCGTGGCTGAGGTTGCTCGCTATGGCGACGCCGAAGCAGTCGTTACGGGCATTGTCGGCTGCGCAGGACTGCTGCCAACGATTGCTGCGATTGAAGCCGGCAAAGATATTGCCTTGGCTAACAAGGAGACTTTGATTGCAGGCGGACCTGTTGTTTTGCCGCTAGCGGCTAAGCACGGGGTGAAGCTGCTGCCGGCGGATTCAGAACACTCAGCTATTTTTCAGTGCCTGCAAGGCATTCCTGAAGGTGGCTTGCGCAGCATTGAATTAACGGCTTCTGGCGGGGCTTTTCGCGATTGGCCGGTAGAGGATCTACCCAAAGTGACCATGAGTGATGCCATTAAACATCCCAACTGGTCGATGGGAAAAAAAATCACCGTTGATTCGGCGACTTTAATGAATAAAGGATTAGAGGTGATTGAAGCTCACTATCTCTTTGGCATGGACTATGACCATATCGATATTGTCATTCATCCGCAGAGCATTATTCACTCGATGATTCATACGCAAGATACCTCGGTGCTTGCTCAGCTCGGCTGGCCCGATATGCGTCTGCCGCTGCTGTATGCCCTATCTTGGCCAGAGAGAATTCGGACTGATTGGAAGCCGCTGAGCTTGGCCGAGCTAGGTGAGCTGACCTTCCGTGCGCCCGATCACGATAAGTACCCGTGCATGGACTTAGCCTACGCAGCAGGTCGTGCGGGTGGAACGATGACAGCGGTGCTCAACGCGGCTAATGAGCAGGCGGTGGCGCTGTTTTTAGAAGAGAAGATTCACTATCTTGAAATTGCAAAGGTGATTGAGCAGGTGTGCGATCGCCATCGCAACGATCTCAACGCTGACCCGACGCTCGAAAACATTCTAGAAGTCGATCAGTGGGCTCGCACGGCAGTAACAGAGCTAACTACCGTGCTAACCACCGCGATCGCATAGTCCATCTGTTGCTGATCTGATTGCGATTTCAACAATCACAGGCCTATTTCTGTATCTATCTCAGTAATAGAGCTTGGCCGAGTTGATTTACACTTTCAGGAGAAAACAGGCATCTTACCGCAGCAAGTAGGGAGTACAGCATGGTGGAACTAGCGTTGACGATTGGAGCTATTGCGATCGCGGCTGTCATTTTCTTTTGGCTTGTAGACTTCCTCAAAGACACTGTCAAAGCTGCTTTTATCGTTGGGCTTTTTCTGCTAGGCCTCTGGCTCGCCTTTGGCATTGGCCCTAATCAGGTATGGGCCACCCTTCGCGACTGGCTTCCTGATTTTCTGTTTGTAGGCGGCACAAGGTAGGCGGTAAAAGTCGGCAGAAGGTAGCTGAAGCGGCCCTCTAAGTGCGGCCCTCTAAGTGCGGGTGTATTAAAGTTAAAGTGCGCTCCTCAGCTATAGGCATATTTAGCGCCTGCTCTTTACGCTTGCTTTGCCTGGCAGATGTAGTGAGTGTATTCATAAGAGCCCTTGTTACCCATCTGGGTTATAGAACAGCCGCTTGTAGTCAGATCATACGCGTCTGCTAGCATCCACAGATCGAACGGCTTGGGTGTCTGTGCGACCAAAGCCACCAACGTCGCAGCCGGGTTGCTCTGAGCGACGATCTGATTTTCAAGAATCAAAAACCGAGGTTCGCTCACCCAGGATGTACTCGCCTCACTCGCCTCATCAGATAGCCGCGCCTGCTGCCGCTGAATCTCCCACGCAACTGACACAATTTCATTGCCGATAACGCTCGGCTGATCGCTAACGATAGCCTCTGTACCTAAAATAACTGGATAGGCAGAAGTTTCTTGCATCAAGTTGACCAGTCGTTCTGGCATATAGAACTTGAGATTGGTGCGATTAGAAACAATGGCCTGCGTGCCTAGAAACGCAATAAGTAGAACGCTTATCACAAAGGCCCGTCCGCTAATCAAATGGTTGATAATCGGTAGTCTGACTTGGGAGAACATCGCGTAGTTGCGGTGAGCTGTGTGCGTATCAGTCGCCCTTTGGAAAGAAGAATTTGAAAGGAAAGGAGCCAATCCTGCACCTATCAAAATAACAACACTAGGGTAGTAGGCAAAGGTATAGCGGTGACCTCGCGTGATGTCGAAGCCAAAGAGGTAGCAGATGGCAAAATAGACCAGGTTAGCCGCTATGAAAAAGCCGCCAACTGCCAGCAATCCTAAGTGAGTTTGAGTGCCGTTCGGGAAGTTAGGGTCGGCGGTTGACTGTTGCCATTGAAACTTGAGCGATCGCACTAGGTGAAAGATTAGCCAGGGCGCATATACCAGCAGCAGCAGCACAGACGTTATTACGATTACCGTCACTGCCTGCCAGCTAAACCCTCTAGTCACAGGTGACATGACTGCATACAGCCAGCCTACCACCGACTGTACAACCGGTGCTAGCCAGAAGCCAAGGCCTCGAGACCTTGCGGCGATATAGGTCGTTTGCGGACTGCCGTAAAAGTGCAGCAGAATTGGCAGCCAAACCAAGACACCCGCTGCCGTACCCACCGCCGCGACGTATATCCTTATCCAGTGAGCCCGTTGCCATGCGGTTCTATCTTTGAGACACTGCTGCACCAGCAGCCACAGCAGCACGATTCCTTGAGAAAGATAGGCGATCGCACAGAAGTAATGCACTGCTATCCCCAGCGCATTTAGGCTAATCCACAGCCATACACTCAGCCAGCGCATCGGTCGATACTGAGCCGCCGCCTGTAAAGCCGAAACAAAGCAGCACAGCGATCCTATTACCATCAAAATCGCTAGCGTGTAATGCCTAGCTTCTTGCGATAAAAACACTGAAAACGGCGAAAGCGCCATCAGCGCCGCACAGAGCACACCCGTTCGCTGGTTACGAAAGCTCAGCCAAGCTAACCAGTAGGTCATAGGCACCGCCAACGCCCCGAAAAAAGCAGGCAGCGATCGCGCGGCCCACAAAGACGCATAGGTTCCAGCTGCTGCCTTGCCTACCAGCCTATGAAAAAACATCATCCACTCATACGCCACCATAAAATAGAGGGGGGGATGATTGTCTTCTGTTAGTAAATAGGCAGCCGCATCCATCGCGGTGGCTTGTGGGGTGATCTGTATTGCCCGCGTTATTTCCGATAGGCTAATTACCTGATCGGTGGGGATCAGCCTAGAGTAGTTACCCAAACTAAACATCACCGTAGAAACCTCATCCATCCAGGCAGGTTTCGCGGCCAAGTTGGTCAGGCGGATGCACAGGGCGATCGCAAAAAGTCCTAGGATCCAGCGGCCCACATGCGCTATTTCAACTGCCACTTCAGCCTTATCTGGCTGAATCGGAGCGGACACTCGAACCATCGAAGGAGATTCCTCATATCAATCAACAAAGCTAACGTATCAGCTAGCCGGCTGGTAGCTTTCTACTACTCTGCCGAAACAACGTATCAGGTTGTGATAGTACTGGCTAACAGGATGGCTCAGATCCGTGATGGAGTCTATGCCGATGCCGTTACGGCCATGGTCCTTGCCGGAACTATGAATGTACTGGCCCCTACCGATGTACAGCGCGACGTGCGTTGTGCGATCACGGGTGCCAAAAAACACCAAGTCTCCAGGCTGTAAGTCAGCTGCCAAAACCCGCGCTGTAAAGTCCTCTTGCTGGTAAGAATCGCGCGGTAGCTGAATGCCTACGGACATAAAAGCCGCCTGAACTAGACCAGAACAATCATAGTGAGGCGCTACAGCTCCGCCCCAAAGGTATTCATTTGGTACATTCATCGCTGCTTGAGCAAAAGCGATCGCCTGGGACAGCTTAGCTTTGATTTCATCGGCGCTTAGCATCGGCGCTTCGTAAGGCCTAGAAGCGGGCTTAAGTTCCTTGAGATGGGCCACGTCAATCCAGCCCGGATAGTCATCTTTGCAACTGTGAACGCGCAGCCTATCTCGATCTTTAGAGACTTCTAAAAGCCGCAAGTGATGTCCAACATCGGCTTGCGTCACCAAGCCATAGCACCTAGGAGACTGATAGAGATTGATCGCTAAATGGCAAACATACTGTTGCTGAGCGCCTCCATAAATATCATCTTGTATATCCTCAAGCGTCACCATCGAAACCCTTTCTCCGTTGCCCAATAAGCTGATACCTTACCCCACCAGCTGCGTCACCACACAGCTATCTTTGCTAGCTATCTGCAACCGTTCTCACCGACACGGTAATCTAGGTTACAGAATTTATATACAGAACTTAGGCCATTTGCCTAACCCTGTATTCGCTTCACCTTAAGCTAAACACCTTAAGCTCAAACACAGCTGCCTCTATGACAACTACTACGATAACTACCTCTACTCCACTCAAGTCTTCCAAGTCCTCTACGATTGATAATACTCACCGCCTGCCTTTAAGCAAGCTAGACGTTCCCGCTCGTCTGCTGCTAGGCCCAGGGCCTTCTAATGCCGATCCTGCCGTTCTTGCCGCAATGGACCGGCAGCCCATCGGTCACTTAGACAAAGCCTATCTTCAGCTGATGGACGAGGTGCAGTCGCTGATGCGCTATGCCTGGCAGACCAACAACCGGATGACGCTACCGGTCAGCGGTACGGGCTCCGCGGCGATGGAAGCGACCCTCGCAAATACTATCGAGCCGGGCGACAAGGTGCTTGTGTGCGTCAATGGCTACTTCGGCCATCGCCTGGTAGACATGGCGGGGCGCTATGGGGCGCAGGTTAGTCAGATCAACCGCCCCTGGGGAGAGGTGTTTACTACTCAAGAAATCCGCGCGGCCCTAGAAGCGCACCGCCCCAAGGTAATGGCTATCGTCCACGCGGAGACCTCTACAGGCGTGTGCCAACCAATGGCGGGAATTGGTGACTTATGTCACGAGTTTGACTGCTTGCTGCTGCTTGATACGGTGACAAGTCTAGGAGGCGTTCCTCTATTTCTAGATAAGTGGGGCGTAGATTTGGCCTACAGCTGTAGTCAAAAGGGGCTAAGCTGTCCGCCGGGAAGTTCTCCGTTTACGATGAGCGATCGCGCCCTCGAAATCCTCAACAGTCGTAAAACCAAAGTTGCTAACTGGTATCTTGATATGTCTCTGCTGAGCAAATACTGGGGTAAAGGGCGCACCTACCACCACACCGCTCCGGTAAACATGACTTTTGCTATTCGCGAAGCGCTGCGTCTGCTGTCCGAAGAAGGTTTAGAAGCGCGTTGGCAGCGCCATCAGGACGCAGCTGAGTATTTGTACAGCGGTCTAGAAGAGATGGGCCTTCAGTGTCACGTGCCGCGCGAGTACCGTTTGCACACGCTGACGACGGTTCGTATCCCTGATGGGGTAGACGGTAAGGCAGTGACGGCCAGACTGATTGATGAGCACAATATGGAGCTAGGCGGTGGCCTAGGTGATCTGGCCGGTCAGGTGTGGCGCGTGGGTCTGATGGGCTACAACGCTAACCGTGAGAATGTTGACAAGTTTCTAGCAGCGCTAAAGCAGGTGCTGGCGTAGCATCTGGAGCCGATTGACTTAAGAATCTCTCTCGGATCTTAGTCACTAGCCCTTTGGTGAGTATCCTACGGGATACTTTCCAAAGGGCTTATCATTACGAACCAAATCCCGATTTTTTCTTTTTCGATTTTTTCTTTCCACTTTGCCTTTTAGCGTCTTTGCCGACCGCCTTCAGTGCTTCTTGGAAGAGGTTATTTAGGTGCACGGGTACGCTGGCTGTATCTGGCAAGACTGGCGTAAGGGCTTTACCGTAGCGAGCGATTGCACCTTCCAAATCCGCTTCAATATTAAACCCGTTATTACCCAAAATCCGCTGTAGAGAGGCTTCTAAAGGCTGACTATGGTCCTGCGCTAGCCGCTGCCAAACAGGTGCGATCGCCCGCTCGTTCTCTAAGTGCTTCCGCACCAGCTTATCAATCACCTCAATTTCGTCATTTGCCAACAACAGGTCTTCTAACCGCGCATAGTCTTTCAAAAACGTTTGGCCCCAGCGCGGGTGTGCAAATGCCGTTACCCGCTCAGCTCGGCGCAAATCCTCTGGTAGCTCTACCTTTGGCATTACCATCTTCAACGACTTCTGGCTTTCTAACAGATTCGCTGCCATTTTGCCTTCTGTGCCTAGCGACTCTATCGCCTCAGCCATTTCTTCCTTAGAAACGCCAGTCTCTTGAGCCAAATCCTTAATTGATTTAGAGCTATCGAGTCCTGCGTCTGCTAGCTTCTGTTCAGTACTTTGGTCCTGGTATTCCTGAAGTTTCTTATTCAGCTCATAGCCAGAAATGACTACTTTTTCAGCGCCGAACAAGGCAACAAAATCAGCGTGCTGCTGTTTCACCGACTCCCAAGCTGCTTCCTTCAGCTCAGGCGCGTTGCCATAAAGGTGCGCTGGAAACCACTGCCGAAAATTTCCAATAGCCACTGCTAGCTTGGGCTTGCCTAGCTTCCCTAACAGAGTCAAAGGACCTGAAAATGTCCACTCGCTCCTATTCCATTCACCCCCAGTTTCACCCCCAGTTTCACCCCCAGTAGCATCCTCAGCAGCGTCCCCGGTCGCTAAGTTAGTTACTGGCATCAGCCGCGCGATCATCATTTCACCATTGCTCAGCCGGTCTAAGACTTCCAGAGGCTGTTCGCTGTTCGCGCTGACGCTGTATTGCTTCTGCGTTAGCCAGTTGATGAGCAGATAGCGTCGACCTGTCACCTCAGTGACCACAAATAGCCCATTGAAACTAGCGGTCCACTGAGCTATCCAGTCTTTTTCAACGCTAGAAAGATCATTCTTTGCGCTGGTAAATGCTTCGACGACGGTCTTTTGGGTGACCACACCCCCTTTCTCGTAGGTAACTGTGCCTTCAGTTGCAAACATCTCAATGGCAAGTTCAGTGCGATTGACGCCAGCTAAGCTAGGTTTAGCCCACCGGCTAAGCTGCTGAGCGCTGAAAGATTCTAGTGCGATCGCTACTTCATCCTCAGCATCCATCACAAAATCGATTAGCTGCTGTTTCAGCTCAGTCTGCTGCTGAAGTAACCTGCTTAGCTCCGTGCTTTCTATCGCCTGTGTTTCTACCATCAAATGTTGGGTGAATGCCATTAAGTGAGGATGCCAACTTTATTTTACGACTGCCAAAAAATAATCGTCTAAAAAATAATCATAAAAACAGGCCAATCAGATTAACGCCTGATTGGCCTGTCTTTGCGGTATTAGCCCAGCAGCTACGAAGCTAGCCGCCAGCGTTTATATCTATTAATGTCCTATACAGTTCGCTTGGTCACAGCATAGTAGATGAAGAGCGTTATGATTGCGCCTAGTACAGCAACAATAATACTACCAATGCTTAAGCTTGCAGATGCACCAGCAAGCGAACCAACTGTTATCAACGAGTAAAGTGCGCCACCAACAAAGGCACCGATAATACCCAAAACCATCGTTCCAATAAGGCCAAGACCCTGATGACCAGGGTAGATAGCTCTAGCGATCGCGCCAGCAATCAAACCCAATACAGCCCAAATTAAAATGCCCATTTTTGATTCTCCGAAGTGATTTAATTCGCATCATAAGGAAGTCAAAAAAAAGGCCTTCCCTTTGCGTGTTTGTAATATATCCCAACCCAACGCCGCGTTCCCCCATCTACAGAGGTGACTCATTCTATATCTTTAGTCAGACTTATCGGCGTTTATCATCAAGTAATACAATTATATCAACCCACTTGCTATATACAAAAAACAAGTTAAACGTAGAACAAGCCTATCGAATTGAAAAGATACAACTCGACGTATTCTTTAACTTCGGATAAGGAAACGTGATTTTAGACTCAATTCAGAGTAGGGTTGTGATACTGGTCAAATGTTGACCAAAAAATCTTATCGCAAAAGGACAAATCACTATGACGGCCTCTTTCTTGCCTACGCTTCTAGTCCCAACAGTCGGACTTATTTTTCCTGCCGTTGCGATGGCGGCTCTGTTTCTCTACATAGAGCGTGGTCAGGCTACGACTAGCAGCGGCACTAGCTCTACCTTCGGCCAAATCTCAGAAGACACCGAAAACGAAGTAGTTTAATCTCGCTACTATCCAATTTTGTTGCTAAGTCAGCTGCTTCTAAGACCGTGAGTAAGATCCGTGAGCACAAGATCGTAAGCAATTTGAGCAGTAGGTCATTGCGTAGGTAGAGCTATTTAATAGCAATAGTGTTCTATCGCAGCCACAAACGAATTTGCAAAAGCGAAGTCATAAAAAAGCGACCTCCGTAAAGGAAAGGTCGCTTTTTCGTTTCTTATCTTGTCAGCCGGCTTATCAGCAAGTCTGACAAACCAGCTTTAAATTTCTAACGCTGAGCCCTAGATTGCTAAGCCCTAGATGGCAGAGCCAGTGCCCACATAAGAGCCATAGAAAAAGATGCCGACAACGCCCAGCACGCCTATGCCAGCGACAGTTGCAACAATCCATAAAGGAATCTTACCATTCTGAAACATGGAATTTTCTCCTACTCACAGTATTATCAACAGTATTATCAATGGGTCACCAGTCCCGGCCTATGTTTGCAAGCAGAGACCGATAAATGGGGAAGTAAAGCGCCTAGTAATTTCTTTAGTTGAAGAAATAACTAGAGAACAACAAGCCGGTTACAAAGACTACGAGCAAACCTAAGAACAAAGATGTCCGGTTCAACTCAACAGGCTGCTTGTTTGGGTTAGTGGGTCTATCTGCCATGGGTATCTCCTACTTCTGTTATCTGGGGTCTGTTAGCGCCTATCGTTGAATGAACTGCATTGCTGCGATCGCGCCGAGAAAGAATACGGAAGGTACTGCTAGCGCATGAACAGATAGCCAGCGCACAGTAAAAATTGGATAAGTAATCGGTTCGTTAGGGTTGCCACTCGTCATGAGAGATCTCCAAAAATAGTCGTCTTAGTCTGTCTTGAAAAAACTGAAAGGCTACTGAAGCTATATAGCTCCGGCTATATAGCTAGAGCTATTCAAATATGCGCCTTTTATCGCTACAACTTTTATAGCTACAGGCCTATCAGCATTAATTAGCCGTGCATCATCCAATGAGTATTAGGTTAATGCGCCTAGATCTGATGAGTTCAAGGCGTACTAGTCCAGAGCGCTAGTCATTGATGCGTAGCGTACGATCAGGGTTGTAGCGATCGTCTACGATAGGTAGCTCAACCTGGGTATTGGTAAAGTACTCATCAGGACGGGGCGTGCCAAACGCGTCATACGCTAGGCCAGTTGAGACAAACAGCCAGCCTGCAATAAACAACGCAGGAATGGTGATGCTGTGAATAATCCAGTAACGGATACTAGTGACGATGTCACCAAAGGGTCTTTCGCCGGTAACGCCAGCCATATTTCCTAAATCTCCTAACTAAAAGCATTTCAGCCTGTTCACTTATCATACGAAACTCTTAGGTCACCTCACAAGGAAGTCTTAACGATCTGGACCTAGAAATTTCTACTGCTTGAGAGAGCAATCCAGATGTAACCCCCAAGCTGTGACTCGATCAATGAGTCTCTGCCTATCGAGAGCCGTTCTCACTACCTCCTCACTATCCATCTCCGCTAGCTAGCTGCTAAGCCATGCCGGCGGGAGACTCAGAGTAGCGCAGCAGGTAGCCCCGCTGGCCCAGGATGTAACCTCTGTCTTCACCCAAGAACTTCACGCGATAGAAGTTTGTTGGCACATCTTCGACGGCCTTGTCTTTCATCCAAGTCTGGCCACCGTCCTTGCTCATTATCAGATTGCCGCTACCGCCAGTCACCCAAAGCTCATCAGGCGTACGGTAGGCAGCATCTAGTAGCCCCCAGCTAGAAGCTAGCTCAGGATTAATAGGCTTGCTCCACTCCTCGTAGTCAGTCTGCTCTGTGCCAAACTGCAACTGGCCGCCACGCGCGATCAGCCATAGCAAGCCGTCTTTGGTAAAGCCCATGTTTTGCAAGCGCTTTGAGTTCTCACGGTTGTGAGGTTGCCAGGACTCTTGTCCCGGTAGCCAGGTGGAATAGAAGTTACCTCGAGCAGACACTGCTACATAGCGCCCGTCTGAGTTGCGCGTCATGTTCCTGACCACGCCCACTGCAGACTGAACCAATCCCTTCCACTGGCGACCGCCGTCTTTAGTGACATAGATGGCTCCGATATCAGTCGCTAGCTCGGCTGATTTTTTTCCGGTTGCAGTCACCAGCAAAGGCTGTCCAGGCAGCTGCGGATCGAGCGGAATGTTAGACCAAGACGTGCCGCCGTCAGTTGTGTGAAGCATGATGTTTGGCTGTCCAACTAGCCAACCCTCATCTCCGTTGAAGTCGATAGAGGTGAATGTATAGTTCTGCTCACCTAGTTCTAAGATGCGAGGGTCCCAGGTTCTACCACCGTCGGTAGATTCTAGCAACGTCGTCCGGCTGCCTACTAGCCAACCGTGCTCTCCGTCCCCAGCAAAATCCACATCTGAAATAGTTGCCTGCGTAGGCAGCGCAATCACATCCCACGGGTTAGTCTCTATTGCCGGCAAAAAGATGTTGCTACAGCTTGTTGCTAGTACCGCTACGAGCAGCAAAGCAATTCCCTTCTTCCAAGCACTCCCTATAGATATCCTTGCAAATGTAAAACCAGATATTAAAAGGGACGTTAAAACCGTTCGCATGACAACTCCAGCAAAAATCAAATCCGTAAAAAACAACTCAACGAAGCCACTTAGATTAGGCTACAGAGATTAGGCCATAGAGATCTGGACATAGAGACCAGGCTACAGAGGTTGGGCCATAGAAAAAACGTAGAGCCAAGGTGCGCGATCGCCAACCTCTGACATAAGCTATAGTCTCGCCCTCTCTCAGCTCAATTCTTTTCTCTACCTCAATCCGTAAAGACTTAAGAAAAACAGTACAGCCAAACCCAGCGCACCAAAAATAAACAAGCTCTTTTGCCCAGGCGTCAGCTTGTTTACCCCTAGTCCGTAATTCAAGTTCTCTTTAAACCCAGAGGCTTGACCCGCCGGGCCTATATTGCTGAACTGAGTAGTACTCGCGCCACAAACGCTACAGCGCCAGTCATTAGGCAAATTCCTAAACTTAACGCCGGGTGGAATATCGCCTCTGCTATCACCTTTAGCTGGCTCATAGGTATAGCCACAGGAGCGACACTCAAAGCGATCCATTTCTAAAGACGTCAGCGGTTTCTCTTCTGGTTTTCCCTCTACAGTTCCGCAACTTCCAGCAGCGCCAGCTTCAGCAGCGATTGCATCAGACTCGCCTTCAGGCTTTACCAGTGGAACCATTTCTTCTACCGGTGGCGATTGCGTCGGATCTTGTGCCGGGTCAAGATTAGAGGTTGGCTCAGTCGTCATAGCGTTAAGGCCTGTCGGTGGCTTAAGAAGTATGAGAATATTTGTTAACTATTATTGCATATGGTGGGTTTTCCCATAGCCGTGATGTTGAGCGAATATTTTCTGTTCTCTAGAGCTTAAAACAAACCATAAAACAAATATGGGTCGCTACAATAAAGCCGCTACAATAAAGAAAATTTTGTGAACCGTTAAAGGCTTACGCTGTGTTTGTTTTAAGTGGATACGAATACTTTTTAGGTTTCCTGATTATTAGCAGCCTAGTACCTGTGGTCGCGCTTGGCGCGTCTAAACTACTGCGACCCGCCAATGCGGGTCCTGCCAGCAGAACAACGTACGAATCAGGCTGCGAGCCGATCGGCGGCGCGTGGATTCAGTTCAACATTCGCTACTACATGTTTGCGCTAGTGTTTGTCATCTTCGACGTGGAGACCGTGTTTTTGTACCCCTGGGCGGTCGCTTTTCACACGTTGGGACTGCTAGCCTTTGTGGAAGCACTTGTTTTTATTGGTATTTTGGTGATTGGTCTAGTCTACGCGTGGCGTAAAGGAGCTTTGGAGTGGTCATAGGATCAGAAAAGAAACCCGGTAGTGGTAGTGTAAGCAGCAATCCGCTAGTGAATCCAGGCGAGCGGATTATGAACCCCGCCGCCAGAACTGGGGTCACACAGGATCTATCAGAGAATATCATCTTGACGACAGTCGATGACCTCTACAACTGGACAAGGCTATCGAGTCTGTTTCCGCTGCTATATGGCACTGCCTGCTGCTTTATTGAGTTTGCGGCCCTGCTAGGCTCACGGTTCGACTTCGATCGCTTTGGTCTTGCGCCTCGAGCTAGTCCCAGACAGGCGGATTTAATTATCGTGGCAGGTACGGTCACGATGAAAATGGCTCCTGCTCTAGTACGTCTTTACGAGCAAATGCCTAAGCCTGCCTACGTCATGGCGATGGGTGCGTGCACGATTACAGGCGGCATGTTTAGCGCGGATTCACCTACAGCTTTGCGTGGTGTGGACAAAATCATTCCGGTAGATGTTTACATTCCTGGCTGTCCGCCAAGACCTGAAGCTATTTTTGATGCGGTTATCAAGCTGCGTAAAAAGATTGCTAACGAGTCTATGCAGGAACGAGGCGAGTTTGTTGCAACTCACCGCTTCTACACGCGATCGCACGAAATGAAGACAGTTGCACCTATTTTAACTGGTGAGTACCTAGCTTCTGGGACACGGGAAATGCCGCCGAAGGAGCTAATGCAGGCGATGAGCACGCCAGTTGAAAAGGCGCCTGAAGCGAAATTAGAAGGTGCAAAGGTACCTGCCGAAGATAAGGAAGAGAAGGCGTAGAGAACGATGGCTGATAACGAAAAAGAGAACGCATCTGAAACAGCCGAATCGGCAATTGTAGAACCTGGTGAAGTGTCTACCTGGCTGACCGAACAGGGCTTCGGTCACGAGGTGATGGAGAAAGACCACCTAGGGGTGGAAATTCTTAAGGTAGAGCCTCAGTTCCTGCTGCCTTTTGCGACTGCTCTGTACGCCTATGGCTTCAACTATCTTCGCTGCCAAAGCGCCTATGATGCTGGGCCTGGCAAAGAGCTCGTCAGCGTTTATGACTTAACTAAGCTCACTGACGATGCAGATACGCCGGCTGAAGTTCGCATTAAGGTCTTTTTGCCGCGTGATAATCCAAAGCTGCCGTCAGTTTACTGGATTTGGAAGGCGGCAGATTGGCAAGAGCGTGAGTGCTACGACATGTTTGGGATTACCTATGAAGGGCACCCGAACCTAAAGCGTCTGCTGATGCCAGAAGATTGGGAAGGCTGGCCTTTGCGAAAAGACTATATCTCTCCCGACTTTTATGAGCTACAAGACGCGTACTAGTTTGCCAGAGCTGAGTCACTAGCGCTGAGTTTCTTAAGCTGAAGCCCTGTCTGCCGAAGCTTTATACGAAGCCTTGATATATAGAGAAGGGTCCTACTACGGCGAGGGCCCTTCTTTCGTGGTTGAATGACGCTGCTTGGCTGGCCAGTTCGGATGTTTAACCATATGGTGCTAGTACGGCTTAAGTTCGCCGAGCGAGAACCTGCTCGTATTGTCTGCCGGCGATTACCCACGTGTAGCTCTGCTCAATTAGCTCTCGCCCGTTCACAGAGAGCGTCT
This sequence comes from uncultured cyanobacterium, assembly GCA_963702855.1. GTDB lineage: Bacteria > Cyanobacteriota > Cyanobacteriia > Phormidesmidales > Phormidesmidaceae > Phormidesmis. Next base: position 1,501,801 of record OY969765.1, on the reverse strand, counting down.
GACGCAATTCTGGCGAATCAAATAGCTGCTTGATGGCCTCGAGATATTCTTCGGGCATATTCGCTCTAAGGGCTCGCAGCGGTGTGCTGTGTTCGTCTACTGCTAGTCCTTCTAATCCGCGATCGCTCGCCACTACCGGAATTCCTGCCGCCATTGCCTCCAGGGTTTTATTTTTAATCCCATAGCCTGTGCGCATTGGCACCACACAGATCGTAGAGTCGTGCAGATAGGGCGTCATCTCCGGTACCTTTCCTGTCACAATCACGTTTGGCAGATCTGCTAGCGCCTTAACCGCGGGTGTTGGCCTTGCGCCTACCAGTGAAAGCGTGGCTTGAGGATATTTCTGACGCACGAGCGGAAAAACCTTGTTAGCGAAATAGGTAACCGCGTCAATATTGGGCAGATTGTCCATTGCGCCAATAAAGACAAGTTTGTAGCCACCTGGATCTTGTGATCGCGGTGTAAATGCTGCCAAATCTACCCCATTAGGAATCACATAGATATTGCGCTTGCCGCTTAGCTCAGCTATTTGCTGCTGATCTTCACAGGTAGTCACTACTAGATGCGAAAATTTTTGACAGTAGCGGTGTTCATAGCGCTTGAGTAGGGGTAGGTTGATGCGATCGCGCCAAGGCTTTTCTGCCATCCCCGCCGCTAGCTGATGTGCACAGGTCCCATACACAGAGCTATGAATATTCACCACTGCTGTGGGAATATGCTGCCGAATATCCGTCGGTATATACGCCTCATTCACACAGTGCTCACAGGTCACCACGTCAAACTGTTTACTCGCAATTTTGGCATCCACCCAAAGCTGCATTTCCACTGAATGCGTCGTTCTTACGCTCGGTGGGGTGCCTGTAAGTGCAAACATCAGTAAGCGCTGCATCTGTCCCCATGGCCCATTCACCTGATTGGCTTCCGAAGGACGTGGGAACACACCAAGTTCGTCTACCCACTTACCTAGCGCCGTAATCTCTTCATCAGTTACGTGATTTGTTCGTAGCGTACCTAAGCTAACCCGATGGCCCTGCTGTTTTAGGTGCTTGAGCAAATTAAACGTGCGAACCGACGTCCCGCCCCTAGTCGGTGGATATGGGAACGTCGCCGACAGCATCAAAATATTCATTGCTTTTCTATCCGTCTGCCTGCTGTACTACTGAAGAAGCTTGCTCTCTAACCGGATAGTCAATCTTTCTTCTGGCGTTTTCAGGCAGTTTGGCCTCTTTTTGCCCCACATCTCGTGCCTGTGCGCAATAGATATCGAGTGGTGATATTAGCATGTCTACCACAGAGCCCCGACCGAATAGTCGCTTGAAGGTCGCTAGCGGCAGTTCCTTTATGGCCCATCGTAAAATCGTACGGTTTCGTTCTTTCTGCGGCAGAGGCCAGGCTAGCTTTACCCCATGAAGCTCATTCAAATACCGGTTAGATTTTCCGTATCTGTACCACTGTTTTCTGAGATCTTCCAAGGTTTGGCGGTGACGATGCTGAACAGAAGCATTCTCTGCGTAATAAATTTCCCAGGGGTTGCCTTTAAAGGTGCCTTCTTGCTGGATCCGCCAGCAGATATCGGCATCGCCCCCTGTGGTCATATAGGGGCGAAACAAGCCTACCTGCTTTAGCGCGGTGAGTCGAATGCCTAGGTTAGCCGTTTGTCCGTAGGGACAAAAGGGATGTGCTAGTGTGTCTTGCTGGCTCATTGTGCCCTTGCTCTCAGCGTAGCGTTCTAGCAAGGTTGTTCCTGGGAAAGCCGTAACTTCGCCAGCTACCAAACCAACCTGTTCGTCTTGGAAGGGCTGTATTAGGTTACACAGCCAGTCAGGGCGCGGATAGCAATCAGCATCGGTAAACGCTAGGAATTCTCCACTGGCTGCGCGGATACCCGTATTACGAGCTGCGTAGGCACTTTGAATATCGCGTTCGCTGAGCGCTTTGTAAGCAAGACCCTTGGCAGCAAACTGATCGGCGGCCTCCGCGAGAATTTGGGGAGTGCGATCGCTACTCGCATTATCTACCAGTAAGTATTCCACCTGCTGTGCTGGATACGTCTGCGACATCAGGCGGTCAAGCAGTCCTGATAAGTCTTGCTCACCGTTATAAATAGGCACAATGACAGAGACGCTTGGAAGATAGCTAGAGAAATTTAGAGGGTCTTGATTAGTATCTGTCGCCATCGAAAAAACGCGTCCCATCAGCACTTCTTTATCTCAACCGATCATGTCAGCTTTCTACAAAGCTGTTCACATCTCTCGAGGCATCTTCAACATATTCTTATGGGATCTAGCGTGCCCAGGAGAAATATTTACACCAACCCTACTTACATTCCTCAGAGCAACGGCTACGCTAACAAAAACTGAGTCAAAACTGCATCAAATTGGTGCCGTAGCCAAAACACACCCGCAATTCCTGTGACTTCATCCTTCGCCAACCCAAAGGTCAGCATCTGCGTCCCCACCTACAACCGCGCAGATATTTTGCCCTACGCTATCAATAGCGTTCTGAATCAGAGCTACTTGGACTTTGAGCTGCTCATCTGCGACGACGCCTCCCCCGATAACACCGCCGAAGTCGTCGCCCAGTGGAGCGACCCACGCATTCGCTACATCCGCCATCCTCAAAACATCAAACGCAGCCGAAACATGCGCTCCGGCTACGAAGCCGCTATCGGTGAATACTTCATCAAATTCGATGACGACGACGCGCTTACCCCCAGCTTCCTTGAAAAAACCGTCGCCGTACTCGATGCCCACCCCGACGCCGACTTTGTCTGCTCCGATCATTGGATTATCAACGTTCATAACGAACGTGACGAAGCAGCCACCACAGCAAACTCTGCTAAGTGGGGCAAAGATCGACTTGCCTACGGCAAGATCGAAGATTTAGTGGCGGAAACCTTTGTCCGTCAAAGCCTGCAAGTTGGCTCCTCGCTCTTTCGCAAAACTAGTCTAGATGCCGTTGATTTCATGCGGTTTGAAGCCGATGGCTGCGAAGACTTTGACCTTTTAGTAAGGTGCGCTCTAGCTGGCCAAACCGCATACTTCATTCCTGAGCGACTGATGGAATACCGGTTTCACGGTGGCCAAACTAGTCTCAATCAGGACATCCACTTCCTCAGTGCAAAATCTTTTTGCCTAGCAAGCTATCAGTTTCTCGACCGCCTCGATCTAGAGAAAATTCGCACCAGCAATCTTACCGTCCTGAAGCAAGTGCTGGCGATGCGACTAATAGAGAAAGGCGAAACACAGCGAGGACGTAGTCTAATCGCCGAACTGCAAGCCTCTGGTACACTCTCTAGCCGAGCAAAGGTAGGCAAAGTGCTATCGTATCTACCAGCTTGGATAAGGCAGCTAGCATTCAATGGCTTTCGCCAGATGCGACCTCAGGACTACAGCGAGAAAGTACGTAATGCCGCCGGATAAATCTTTCTTCAAGTTGCTTAAAGGCCATTGGTGGCTCTGTGGACTACTTACGACTTTAGGCATTGGTATAGGATGGACGAGCATCGAAAAGCAAGGGTCCACCGTATCAGCGTCAGATGAATCCACGCAGACGGAAGAACTATCTTCTCTTCGCCCTGCGTATCGCACGTATGAGCTTTCCCAGGCTACCGTTCATGTTGTCAGCATACCTGCTGGAATACCTGTTTCTATCGCTGTAGCTGACAATCTGATGACGGTCAAAGACTTTGCCCAGGCAGAGGATGCATTAGTCGTTCTTAACGGCGGATTCTTTGATCCGCACAATGGTAAGACAACTTCCCATTTGACTGTGCAAGGCAATGCGCTCAGTGGCCCCGGTGATAATGAGAGGCTGGTAGACAATCTGGCTGTACGGCCCTATCTTGACCAAATATTTAACCGCTCAGAATTCCGAACTTACCGATGTCACACTTCTGCTCAAGGCTCCGCTCAGGCCTCTGCTCAGGCCTCTGAGCTGCGATATGAAATCTCTCCTCACGATGAGGCTACTTCTGCGATCGCTAGTCGCTGCGTTCTAGTTGATGCAATTGGCGCAGGGCCGCAGCTATTACCCAAGGATATGTCCTTTGAGGAAGGCTTTACCGACTATAGAGATGGCGAGCTAGTTCGAGACGCGATCGGTAGCATGAGCTCAAATGCTAGAAGCGCGATTGGTATTATTAGTAGCACCAACGAGGTCGTGCTCATCATGGCCGCGCAGCGGTCAGATGCTCCTGGGTTTACCCTAATGGAGCTGTCAGATTTTGCGCGGACACTAGGCGTTGATTCTCTTCTTAATCTAGATGGCGGTAGCTCATCGACGCTCTATTACGATGGCCAGGTTTACTCCGCTCGACTAGATGTGGATGGCAACCCAGTTGAGCGACCTGTAAAGTCGGTCGTTGTAATCAAGTAGTCGTTGTGAAGTGATAGTAGTAATTAAGCTGAACTTAGATATCTAGATGTAACCATTGATTGAGATCTACAGGCGCATTACCCGCTACGACCAAAGCGCCCGCATATCCTTCTGGCACGGCGATAGTATGCAAGGTCCAGCCTTCTGAGCATTCATTCGGCACACAAACTAACCGAGGCGGATTCATCGCTACTTCTACAGTCTTCATCGATTGGCTGAGTCCTACGCCGATTGCTTTCAAGTAAGCTTCCTTATACGTCCAGTATCTCAAGAACGCCTCAATAGGTCTGTTAGCAGCCTGTACGTCCGCTCGCTCTCTTGTGGAGAGGCACCGTTCCATCATGCTGTCTAGTCGCTGTATGGGTTTGAACCTTTCTACATCTATTCCAACTCTGTGCCAGTTTCCGAGTGCACACAGAGCTAGCTCGCCAGAGTGAGAAATATTGAAGTTGAAATCGCCGCTGCTACGCTCAGATGCCACGTGCTCAGATGCCGCAAGCAATCGCGCCGTAAGCCGTGTATCCGATTGCGCTAGATCTACGCTGGGCTTTCCATATTTTCCGTAGTGAAACTCAACCGCCTGTGGCAAACATCCGAACTGACCGCTCAGTAAATATCTCAGCGTTCCTCTCGATACTATAAATCGGCGTCTATCTTGAGAAAAGCGAAACCGTTCCGCGCGTGTACGCTCATCTGGCGAAAGACACTGAGCATAGGCTTGCAAGGTGTTTTCCGATACCTGTAGTGGGATTTTCCAGACCTGAATCGCGTCACTCATCTGAATCACCGGAGTTATTGCCCTTTCGTTACAGCCTTCTGACACCTGGGAAATCTAAGTAAAACCAAGGTTTCTCTCAAGGCTTTCAAATCGAGAGGTCTTCGAATCAAGGTTTCCAAATTAAGGTTCTCAAAGTCTTAAGGTTTAACTAATCGGAGGAAACTGCACGGGCTAAGCGCAGGTGAAATCAGAGCGATCGCACTTGGATAATACCTCGCTGTTCTAGATTACTCATCGATTTTCTACTAATCAAACGGCTGGTGAAATAGCGTTTGTTTACAGACATATCGTAAAAGGTTGTTTTTTATGTAAAGCGCACGGGCAGCCATGTTTACACCTAATAAGTGTGTGCCAGTATTTCTCAAGACAAGCTGATATCAGCAGATTACATTAATACTTTTATCTCACTGGACTTATTTATCTCGCTGGACCTATTTTTAGGTCCGCATGTCTGAAAGGCTAGCTGTCTTTCGTTCCTACTATCCGCTTGCACTATTCGCTTACCGTCCTGACGCGTGACTACCCGTTTTAAGGATTGTTCGGTTGCTTCTTCGGTATCAGATATGGTCTACTCTCCTCCCAAAACCGCTCAAGCTGCTGCTGCTCAGGGCAGTCCTCAGTTTTCTACACTAGTCGAACTGCTTCAATACAGAGCGAGTACCCAACCTGATAGCTTGGCCTATCAGTTCCTAGTTGATGGAAAAAAGGAAGGCGCTGCCTATACCTACGCTGAATTGGAAGAGTGGGCAAAAGCGATCGCATCCTTACTGCAGCAGCAACAGGCCAAAGGTGAACGCGCGCTACTGCTCTACCCTCAAGGCGTAGAAGTCGTTGCCGCCTTTTGCGGCTGTCTATACGCCGGTGTTATCGCAATTCCAGTACCGCCGCCGGATGCAGGCCGAATGAAGCGGACATTGCCACGTCTACGCGAAATCATTAAGGACGCTGAGGCCAGCATTGTTCTTAGCAACGCCCGCATTATTGAAATGATTCAGGAGTCAGACATAGACTTTCCTGAGTTTGATTCTATGCGATGGATTGACACCGAGTCTGTAGATTTAGAGCTTGCCAAAGACTGGAAAGATCCAGAAGTGGACAAAGACGTTCTAGCCTACTTGCAATACACCTCTGGTTCGACGTCTACGCCCAAAGGCGTCATGCTCAGCCACTACAATTTGCTGCACCATTCCGAGTACTTACGGCGCGCCTGTGGCTATAGCCCAGATGGTCCTACTGTCACCTGGATGCCCTATTTTCACGACTACGGCCTCGTTGAGGGATTGATGCAGCCGCTTTACAACGGTGCGCCTTGCTACATAATGGCCCCGCTAGCCTTTGTAAAACGTCCGCTACGTTGGCTACAGGCCATTGAAAAATACGGTGCTACCCATAGTCAAGCCCCTAACTTTGCCTACGACTTGTGTGTTCGCCGGATCAAGCCTAACCAGCGTGAGAGCCTCGATCTAAGCCGTTGGGTAAGCGCTGGTAACGCAGCCGAACCCATCAACCCGCGCGTCATGCGCGACTTTCACGAGGTTTTTCAAAGCTGTGGGTTCAAGTGGGAAAACTTTTCTCCTGCTTATGGCTTGGCTGAAGCAACGCTGCTGGTTTCTTCTACCCCCATTGGCAAAGAACCTGTCGTCTTGAAACTAGAGGCAAATGATCTAGAACGCGGCCAGGTCGTTTTAGCTACACCAGAGTCCTCATATGTTCGAGAAGCTGTTAGCTGTGGTCCACTGGTGTGCGAGACGATGGTTGCTATTGTCGATCCAGATTCGCTCGCTCGCTGTGATGAGAATGAAGTCGGTGAAATTTGGGTGAATGATCCCGGTGTGGCTCATGGCTATTGGCAGCGACCCGATGCGACTCGCGAAGCGTTCGAAACTCAGATTGCAGATGAAGGCGCAACCCGCTACCTTCGTACGGGTGACTTGGGCTTTATAAAAGACGGTGAGCTGTATATCACTGGCCGGATTAAAGACCTCATTATCATTCGCGGGACGAACCATTACCCCCAAGATATTGAGTGGACAGTGCAGCAAACGAGCCCAGTGATGCGTCCTGATTACGGCGCCTGCTTCTCAATTATTGAAGAGGGCGAGGAGCGATTGGTGGTGGTCCAAGAAATTGAGCGATCGCACCAGCAAAATCTCGCTGCTGACGAGCTAATTGCCGAAATACGTCAGGCTATTTCTGAAGCTCACGAACTGCAAGTCTATGCTGTAGCACTCGTCAAATCTGGCAACGTGCTCAAAACGTCCAGCGGCAAAATTCAGCGACGTAAATGTAAAGACAGTTTCCTAGCGAGCGAGCTAGAGGTCCTAGCCGATTGGAGCGAGAACCCAAGGTTAACGTCTAAAGTGCGCAGCTTGCAGACCGAAGTTGAATCGCTAGCTCGGCAGCTCGGTAAAAAGCAGTCGGCTAAAGAATAGCTGGACAAGCTGTAGCCGTCGGGCAAGCTCGTTAAACCACTGTTAAGACAACCGTTGAGAAACCGTTGAGACAAATCGAAGCCGTAACCAGGAGGCCCCATTCGTGACACTTCCCCAGTATCAGCTAGCTGAAAAATTAGAGCAGGCCCTGGGCAATCCGCAGCAGACTGATAGCCTCATGTCTTTTCAGCAGACTGCTGAACTTGACGAAGCCGAGCAATTTCCTCATGAAGAAATTGCGTGGCTGTACAATTGGGGACTGCAAAACTATTACATTCCTACCGAATGTGGTGGTAAGTTCACATCTTTTGAAGAGTTTGTCGCCTTTGTGCGAGTGCTTGCTCGCCGTGATCTAAACATTTCAATTGCTTTTACCACGCTATTTTGGTCATTTCTCACTTGGATGGCCGGTAGCAACGAGCAAAAAGAAAAGCTCTCCCATCTCATGCGAGAAGAGCACGTCGCCATGTGTCTGTCTTATTCAGAACGGGGCCACGGCAGTGACCTGGTAGGCGGAAGTGTAACCGCAACCAAAGTCGATGGTGGCTATTTACTCAATGGCGAAAAGTGGCCAATTAACAGAGCAACAATCTCTGACATAACCTATGTCCTCGCCCGTACCGACCCAGATGGTGGTAATCGTGGCCTATCGCTCTTTATGGTAGAGAAAAAGGACATAGATCCCAGCCAGTATTACAACCTTCCTAAGATCAAAACTCACGGTATTCGCGCAGCCGATATGAGCGGCGTTGGGTTTAGCGACTGCTTTGTCCCTGAGAGCATGCTTTTGGGAAAAGAAGGACATGGTTTGGAGCTAGGGCTGAAAGGGTTCCAAATTACGCGAGCGCTGTGTGCAGCCTTTTCTCAAGGTGCGGCAGATACAACGATGCGCACAACCTTGAACTTTGCGGTCAATCGCAAGCTCTACAGCAAAACCGTTATCGATATGCCCCATGCCCGGCGGACGCTAACGAATGCTTTCCTCGACATGCTGATCTGTGACTGCGTGAACATTGGCGCGGCGCGGGGCTTTCATGTGGCGACCGATCAGTTCAGCGTATGGTCCGCGGTCGATAAGTACTTTGTGCCAGTGACGCTAGAGCAGGTAATGAAAGAGACCTCAGTAGTTTTGGGCTCTCGCTTCTACATGCGCGATGAGCATGATTCGGGCGTCTTTCAAAAGGCTCTACGAGATAGCGCCATTATCAGCATGTTTGACGGCAGCTCGGTAGTGAATTTGCACGCTCTGATCTTACAGCGTCGGCAGCTAGCAAAAGCGCGGGCGCGAATTCGACAAAAGCCGGACAAGCTAGCCGCTGTGCAGGCGCGCTTGGCCCAAAGCTTCTCGTTAAGCACAGATGTGCCCACCTTCGAACCCAATCGTCTAGAGCTGATTAGCAGAGGCGCAGATGATGTGATGCAAGGGCTTGAGGGCACGATTGCCCAATTGGAATTACTTAAAGAAGACTGTAATGATTCGATGTTGGATCAATCAGTGCTTTCTCAGGTGATAGATCTTGCTCGTATCATTCTTGAAGAGATCGATGCTCAAGATGCGCTGATTACCCAGTCGGCCTTTGAGCATGGTCATGACCAGTCGTTTGAAAGTTTTGAACTAGCTAAGCAATACTGCCGCCTGCATGCGGCGATCGGCTGCATTTTGATGTGGATGCACAACTGCAACAACGCAGAATTTAGCTCTTTCTTTGCGAAAGGTGAGTGGGTAGTCCTTAGTGTGCACCGTCTGCTTTCTCACTTCCGCATGACTCTAAACGCGCCTGACACGGCGTATTACGAGCACGTGGCCCAAGAACTCTTGCGGCTGCACGCAGAAGACAAAATGTTTTCTATCGTTCCTTTTCAGCTTGCTCAGCTTCCCACTCAATCTGCTGACACCAAATTTACCTATCAGGAGAACACAACCCATGCAACAGCTCCAGAGCCCCAGTTCATTTGAAGCCGCTCCCGTTTTAAAGATTCAGGCGTGGCTAGTGGAACAAATTGCCGAAGTGCTTTCTATCGATGCCGCTACGATTGACGTCCATCAGCCGCTAACCCGTTACGGCTTAGATTCAATTGACGCAGTGACCTTAGTTGGCGACCTCGAAGATTGGTTAGATCTCGAGCTGCCTTCCACACTGCTATGGGACTATCCCAGCATTGAAAAAGCCTCTGCCTACATGGTGGAAGAGTTTGATGTAACGGTTGATTAGGCTGTCCCCGCTCGACGTAAGTTATAGAGACTGTTCGGGGCTTTCTACCACTGTAGAGAGCCCCTTCGATTGATAGATCAGGTTGTATAGGTGGGCAATGTGCTCATAGCGGTAGAGCAAAGACATTGAATTTCTCTGATTTTTCATTTTGGTGGGTGCTAGCGCTCACAAGCATTCCGTTTTTTACGGTGCGCTATTTGGGCAAGGTGTTCGACTGGTGGCGCGATCGCTTCGACACCGTTGGCATAGCTGCTCTCTCTCTACTGCTGTTCCTCAACGCGAGCAGCACCAGTTTTGCTGTCTTCCTTTTCGAAATCCTGTTCAACTACTTCATGGTTAGCCTGATGCTGCGCCGAGAGGCAGATGGAGATAAGAAACAGGCCAAACTCATCGCTACCGCTATCATCATTTTTGATATAGCTATACTGGCCTATTTCAAATACCTCACCTTTTTTATTGAAGACTTTGTTGGTATAGCCACTCCCATTCCTGCTAACTGGCAATCTGGCTTTCCGTTACCTATTTTCGATCCCATTCCACCTGGTGTCTCTTTCTACACCTTTCAAATGGTGGCCTTTGTAGTGGACTCATATACAGCCCGACGCAAAAAGCCGATCAAGTTGCTTGACTATATAAACTTCGTGTCGTTCTTTCCGCAGATTGTGGCTGGGCCGATTGAAAGGCGCAGTCAGCTACTTCCTCAGATCAAAGACTTCAAGTTTAAGTTTACGGCTGAGAACTTTGATATAGGTATGCGCTGGCTGTCGCTCGGCCTGTTCATGAAATTTGTGCTAGGTGACAATATTGCCCCATACATCACTGACGGTATGGGTGAAACCGGCAATCCCTGGCTCATTTGGTTCTACGCCTTTTTGTTTACCCTACGTATTTACTTCGACTTCGGTGGCTATAGCTTCATGGCGGTCGGCGTTGCGCGAATTGTCGGCGTGAAGCTCATACTTAACTTCCTAGCACCCTATACCTCGCAAAGCATCAACGAATTCTGGCGACGGTGGCACGTCTCGTTGAGCACCTGGTTTCGAGACTATGTTTTTATCCCTTTGATGGGCAGACGTAAAAAGTGGGCAGCGTCTTTTCTATTTATTACGTTTACGCTATCCGGTTTCTGGCATGGGGCGGCTTGGAACTTCATCATCTGGGGAGCATATCACGGCGCGCTGCTGCTGCTATTGCGCTACGCCGGGCGGCCCTTTTCTCGGTTTACTAACAAGTTCGTTCGCAAGCCTCAAATTGTGTCTTGGGCACTAACGTTTGGTTCGGTGATTCTTGGCTGCTTGTTTTTTATGGAGCTCAACATCGAGCGGCTGATAGCCAAGCTACAAACTATCGTGACGCCTTGGGCTTATTCACCAGCTAATTTGATGGAAGCAGTAGCTACATTCAACAGCCCTGAAGGCCTTGTGCTGGGAGTTGCTTTGGCTTTAGCGATCGCATTCCTAGCCCTAGAGCACATTGCCGTTTGGCAAGAGCGCCCCGAGTACGATCTGTTCATATCCGGATGGATGCCTAAAGCATTGTTGGTATTAACAGTGCTACTAGCCGCTAATATTCCGGCTGACTTTATCTACTTTGAATTTTAGGAGGACGTGATGGTAATGAAGCCTTCTATAAGAATAATGAGCTGGCTGGCAGCCGTAGGACTGGCTTGGGGTGCTGGGTTTATCTACAACGTAAACCTAGGTGGAGAAGCGTATTGGCTGAAGCGGCTGTATCAAAATAAGGTTGCGATCGCGGCTGAAACTAACGAACCCAAGCTGATTGTTACGGGTGGCTCTGGCGCTCACTACACGCTCAATTCCGATTTGCTCTCCCAAGCAATCAACATGCCTGTTGTGAACTTGGGAATCGACGGCCCTGTCGGCCTAGATGTGATTTTGCCAAGCGTTTTGGAAACAGTAAAACCAGGTGATGTGGTACTGCTGATTCCTGAATATCTAATTTTGCTCGACGAAGATGGATTCGGACCAAAGTCTGGACTGTTTGGCGTGGTAATCGGCGAGCCGGGCTTAGGAGGCGTTCCTCCAAAGCAGTTAGCACTAGAAACCTTTCAACTAGGCATTCCCTCCCTCCGCTGGAGTGTGAAATCGGTTGTTGATTTGGCCGAAGAAGGTCGATTTACTGGCTATTACGACGGTCCATTGACTGAGCGCGGCGACCCAACCGAGACAAAGCTACGTGAAGGAGAGTGGTGGCCACTAGAGATTGATCAATCGATTTCTCCTCATGCGCTAGCAAGAATTGAACAATTTAAAGATGAGGTCGAAGCTAAAGGCGGCGCCCTAATTTTATCGGTACCTTGGGTGTACGGCGATGTAGAAGATGAGCAAACCCCAGAGAGCGTACAGCAGACGGCAGAGGCGCTTGCAGATATTGCGCCTACGCTGGTGGACGAAGAGACACTAAACATACAGGCTACGCCCGAGCTATTTGCAGATACGCACTATCATCTGACCCCCAAGGGTAGGGAAGTGCGATCGCAGCAACTCGCTCGTCAGCTTAAGCCGCTTTTAGGAGAACCCTGATGCGCCAGTCTTCCGCTTCTCCGCACATTTGCATTATCGGCGGCGGCTTTGGCGGCCTATACACAGCGCTCTACCTACAAAAATATCGTCATCTCAAAAGCAGCCGAATTACGCTAGTGGAGCCTAACGACGAGTTCGCGTTTACGCCCATGATGTACGAACTAATTACCGACGAGCTGAAGCGATGGGAGCTTTTCCCGACGTACAGCAGCCTAATTGCAGGGACTAATATCAATTGGCAGCAGGCTCGTGCGGAATCGGTAGACTTAGCGCGGCAGACAGTGACGCTCTCCAATAGTAGTCAAGCTCTTGAATACGATTACTTAGTGCTAGCTACCGGTGCTGAAAGTCGCCCGCTCAATATTCCAGGTGTCGACGAGCACGCCTTACCTTTTCGCTCTACTCGAGATGCGCTCACCTTAAACGCGCGGCTAGCTCAAGTAGTGAGGGCTCAATCGCTTAGCCCTCACGGCGATAATTTTATTTGCGTCTCGGTGATTGGGGGCGGAGCCAGCGGCGTGGAGTTAGCTTGTAAAGTCGCCGACTACCTTGGGCCTAAAGGGAAAGTTTCGCTAGTAGAGCGTGGACCTACTTTGTTGGCCCCATTTCCTAATGGCATCAAACGGCAGGCCGACCGCGCTCTAGAGCAGCGACGGGTGAATGTGCTAACGGAGACAGGCGTGTCGGCGATCGGATCCGAGACAGTAACGCTTCAGCAAGGTGAGCGTCAAGTAGCTGTGCCAAGCCACCTGACGCTGTGGGCAGTAGGCACTCAGCCCCGGCCCTGGTTGGGGGATCAGTCGACCAGCCAGAATAACTCTGGCCAGCGATTAACTAGGCGATCGCTGCAGCTTGTCGATTACGACAATGTGTTTGTGCTAGGCGATAGCGCTGACGTGCGTGGGCCGAAGGGAAAAGCTGCTCCTAACACCGCGCAAGCCGCTTTTCAAGCCGCCAGTCGGGTAGCCGCGAACTTAGCGGCAATGACCAAAGGAAAAGAGCCTAAGCCATTCAACTATCTGCACCTAGGCGACATGATTACGCTGGGAGTCGGTGATGCTGGCCTATCGAGCTTCGGCATTACGCTGGGTGGCCGGTTGGCGGCAGTAATTCGCCGAGGCGTGTACGTTTTTCGGATGCCAACTCGACGACATCAAACAAAAGTAGGTCGTCGTGCTCTGGGCGAATTGTTTCGTGCGCTTCTGCCACCCTGGCGGAAGCGATCGCCCTACTCCGCTACAGATCGTCGCGCTCAATCTTCATTTCATCGAAACTAGCTATGACTTCTGCTCAACCTAGTCAAAACCCTGCAAAATCAGGCGGTTGGTTTCGCAATCGCTACAGTCTAGATGTGCGATCACTCGCGCTTCTTCGGATTAGCTTAGCCCTGGTCATCTTAACGGACCTATTAACTCGTGCAGGCGATCTCACAGCGCACTACAGCGATTTGGGTGTGTTGCCACGCGCGGTGCTGAATGACGGAATTTTGAAACCTGGCTACTGGTCAATTCACGCCTTGAGCGGTTCGCCCTTGATACAGGGAATTTTGTTTTTGGTGGCTGGGCTAGCCGCGATCGCAATGCTTATTGGCTACCACAGCCGAGTCGCGGTTATCGTCTCATGGGTACTACTCATTTCCCTACACAACCGCAATCCGCTGCTCATTTTTGCGGCGGATGACGTCCTGCGAGCGGTCATGTTTTGGGCGATGTTTTTACCCTTGGGGGCAGCTTACTCTGTAGACCGCGCGATGAACACGGCCACTCGCCCTGTGCCCTTACAGATCTTCTCAGGCGCAACGGTTGCGCTAATGGTGCAGCAGTGCTTCATCTACATTTTTTCGGCTGTCTTTAAGACCACAAATGCCGACTGGTGGCCAAACGGCACGGCGGTTTACTACTCACTTAGCTATGACCAATACGTAACGGCCCTAGGTAGTTTTCTACTGACGCTCGGCCCACTATTGACGGTCTTTACCTTCGTCACCCTCGTAGTGGAATGGATTGGTCCGCTGCTGCTATGGTCTCCCATCAAAAACGATCTTTGCCGACTGGTGGCAATCGCTATCTTTATCTCGCTGCATGCGGGGTTTGGTCTAACCCTGAATCTAGGGATTTTCCCTTTTTTGAGCATTTCTACCTGGCTGGCGTTCATTCCGCCCTCTTTTTGGGAGTCTTTGAGCAGGCGGGTGTATACACCACCTCGTAAAGGTCTGAGGATTTATTACGATGCGGACTGTGGCTTTTGTAAAAAAGTCGTCCATTTGATTCGAATGCTGCTGGTACTGCCCAACACGCCTCTAGCTACGGCTCAGAGCATTCCTGAGATCAACGAGGCTATGGAGAAGCAAAACTCATGGGTAATTGTTGATTGGCAAGGTCAACATCACTATAAGTTTGAAGGCATCGCTTACGTCGTGAGTCTATCGCCGGTGTTTGGCTGGTTTGCGCCTGTGCTGCGATGGAAGCCAATAATGATGCCCGGAACTCGCCTATACGAATGGATTGCGAGCAATCGGCGGAAGGCTGGCTATATGACGCGACCCTTTAAGTTCAACCCTTTACATGTGAAGACGCCGGGATGGCTAAGTGTGATCGCCTTTCTTCTAATTATGCTAACTGTTGTCTGGAACTTGCGTAGTATTGTCAACCATCGCTCATTTATCGATAGTCCAGCCCCTGTAGTTAGCGTGGTGCGTCGAGTCACTAATAGCCGAACGGCCCAGCGGCTAGACTGGCTATCGCAAGTGACCCGACTAGATCAGTCATGGAGTATTTTTGCGCCGGGTCCTCCAAGAGACGACGGCTGGCATGTTGTAGTTGGTGCGCCCGAAGGTGACGCAGGAAATAATGAAATCGATGTGCTGCGACCCAACGCAGCGTTGTCTTTCGATAAGCCCTCACTCAGTGATCGCGCCCGCTTTTATAAGAATATGCAGTGGCGCACACTGTATATCAACCTCAATCGCAATGTAGGGCAAAAGGTTTTGCCTAGCTACGGCAAGTATCTATGTCGCTACAGTGCCAATGCCGGGGCGCCGCTCAAAGCGTTTCAAGTCTACTTCATGGACGAGCGCACGGCCGCTCCCGGTAACACTCAGCAGGTGGAAAAAAAGTTGATATGGGAGCAAGCCTGCTCCGCTAAATAAGCTGAAAGTCATCGCCTCAAAACCAGCTTGAGGGTACGCTTACTACGCACAGTAGGCGTACGATATAGTGACTAAACCCTAGACGGTTGCAGCTCTAGTAGATATGATAAATTCTTCGCAGCGGCTCGGACCGTTTAGCCGAATCAGACAGTGGTTTGCTAAAACGCCCGAGAGAGCATTGGATCAGGCCTACGAAGCCGCACTTAAAATTCGTCAGCTTGAAGACAGCTACTTTGAAGGCAGTCCAATCACGCAAAGCAGCGGGTATAGTCCAAGTGCCTATCGGCTGCTGCAAAAAGACCTCAAGCGATACCTATCTGTCATTCGACGAAGAATGGCCGAATTTAGAGCCAGCAGTAATACGCTGCCGACATCCGATGCGCCACAGCTCAGCACACCGCTCCCCGATGACGTTCCGCTCAACCAGATTAACGGGCCAGCAATTTTCTTACGCAAGCTACAGCTTGTAGATGACGTTCTAGCCTGCTATCAGCAGATTTCAACGACGGCGCTCAAGCGGACAAGCCAGTCCCAGGCCGATCAGGTCTCTGCACTTTCTATCAGTGAAGATTCGCGATCGCTGCTCGCTTCAGACGGCAGCGACACGCCCAATCAGGCGCTGAGCAGTCGCAGCAGCGTTCTCCCCCGCTCCATATTAAGAACAGTCGATCGTATAAAGCAGGACCTCGACCCAGACGCGGAAGTTGAAGTTGTCCGCAACTTTCGCAGCTCAAAAACGCAAACAACGATAGCTGTCACCTTCGTTTTGCAGTTGATAATCGTACCGTTGTTGGCCCAGTACCTCAGCAAAAATTTTGTAGTAGCCCCGATCGTAGAATACGCGCGAGATTCTGCTCAAGCAGAAGTTTTCTTGAACATGGAGATGGAAGAAGACGCGCTGCACGAGCTTCAGCAGTACGAAGAGCGCTTCCGCTTTGAGGTGCTGATTGGAAAGGCGCCAGAGCTAAGCGAGGTCGAAATTGAGAATAGAGTTAGGCAAAAGGCCTTCCAAATTGAAGAAGAATACCGAGCGCGCAGCGCTGACGCAGTAGAGAACGTGTTTGCTGATGCGATCGCAGTGCTTAGCTTTTCACTATTACTTACTAGCCAAAAAGAACAAGTTGCTACGCTCAAAGCCTTTATTGACGAAATCGTCTACGGACTGAGCGACAGCGCCAAGGCTTTCATTATCATCTTACTCACAGATACCTTTGTCGGTTTCCACTCCCCTCATGGTTGGGAGGTCCTTCTAGAAGGTGTCGCTGACCATCTAGGCCTGCCAGCCAATCGCAACTTTATCTTTCTATTCATCGCGACTTTCCCTGTCATCCTAGACACAGTCTTCAAATATTGGATCTTCCGCTATCTCAATCGAATTTCACCATCAGCAGTAGCAACCTACAAGACAATGAACGAATAGACCAATCCTTATGTTAATCCTTGTACAATGGCAGCGTTTTGCTGATAGTGCCTCTAAGCGATCACTTGAATCAAAAAATCCTCTCAAGTATGTTCTCTGTGAGAGGATTCTTTAAGCGTAGTCGCTGAGATTTGGTAACTGAGATCTTGCAAACGTTGAAAGGTATAACCTACGTCCCCGTTTTCTTACTAGCTGTCTGGATGTACAAGATCAATAGAAACACTGTGGGAACAAATACGAACAAAACGCTGGCTACAAAGCCCAGTTTGTTAGTTTCCATGAGAGCCTACCTACTCCTAAATATTTTCAGCCTACGGGCTTTAGCATAGCACTCCAAAGCTATCCGTACAGTCGTGATCACGACACTGGACCTAACGGTTTAGCTAGCTGCCGGGGTGGATTCAGTAGCTTCTTGCCTGCTATTAACCAAAGCAGCCTCGCGCGCAGCCGCTTCAGCCTTCGCTTTTTTTAGGCTTTCTTTTTTATCAGGCTTAGTGACAACGCTAACTGGTCCATTCACAGTTGTCTGACAGGCCAAACGACAAGTCGAAGGCCGTTTCTTCAGCATACGATCCTCGACAGCCGTGCGTGGCGAAAGGTTACCTGCGCCCTCTACAACGTCAACTACACAGGTACCACACTGGCCATAGCCACCACACTGGGTGAGCTTTCCCATGAAGGTGTAGATATCAATATTGTTTTCTTGTGCCTTAAACCTCAGATTCGAGCCGAAGGAAGCATCAATTTCCTTATTTTCTTTAACAAACTTAATATTAACCATAACCTGCTGTTCCACCTGTTTTGTGCGGCAATCTATAGGCGCAGTTACCGGGTTCATCGGCTATGCTGCTTGCTCCAAAGATTGAGAGATAGTTACACTTCTTTATACACCTTCATTTTTACATTTTTGTAGGCAAACCTGGCTAAACTGGCACATCTTTCCTGTTTTCCTTTAATGACAAGAAGAAAAGACTGGCCAGATATCAGCCTTGACTCGGTTTGTGAGGGTTCTATTTCTGGTAGCCTTAGTAGTATCTGAAGTCTTTTTACAGGACGTCAAGTATTTATTGACAAGGTTTTCGCTTCACTGAGCTTTCGCTTTAGTCTCAACCGGGACTCAAAGCTTTAGACAAGTAGCGAAACGCAATTTTTAGCAAATAACAAGGAGGAGCGTAATCAATGGGTCTACCTTGGTACCGAGTACACACCGTTGTTCTAAACGATCCAGGCCGACTAATTTCTGTACACCTGATGCATACAGCACTTGTGGCAGGGTGGGCTGGTTCTATGGCACTGTTCGAGCTGTCAACTTTCAATCCGAGCGATCCTGTTCTTGACCCTATGTGGCGACAGGGCATGTTTGTGCTTCCCTTCATGACACGCTTGGGCGTGACGGGTTCTTGGGGCGGTTGGGACGTGACAGGTGCAACCGGTGTAAACCCCGGTTTCTGGTCTTTTGAAGGCGTGGCGATCGCTCATATCGTCTTGTCTGGTCTATTGTTCCTAGCGGCTGTATGGCACTGGGTTTACTGGGATTTGGAGCTATTCCGCGATCCCCGTACAGGCGAGCCTGCACTAGACTTGCCCAAAATGTTTGGCATTCATCTATTTCTGTCTGGTCTGCTGTGCTTCGGCTTCGGAGCTTTTCACCTGACTGGCCTTTGGGGTCCAGGCATGTGGGTCTCTGACCCCTACGGACTGACAGGTCACGTTCAAGGCGTTGCGCCCGAATGGGGACCGGCTGGCTTTAATCCGTTTAATCCCGGTGGTGTGGTAGCTCACCATATTGCAGCCGGTATTGTCGGTATCGTGGCAGGTTTATTTCATCTGACGGTGCGTCCGCCGCAGCGCTTATACAAGGCACTGCGTATGGGTAATATTGAAACCGTACTCTCTAGCTCGATCGCTGCTGTATTTTTTGCAGCCTTCATCGTTGCTGGCACTATGTGGTACGGCTCGGCAACGACTCCTATCGAACTTTTCGGACCTACCCGCTATCAGTGGGATAGTAGCTATTTCGCAACCGAAATCGATCGTCGTATCCAACGCTCTGTTGCTACGGGCACCTCCCTAGAACAAGCTTACGAGTCTATTCCTGAGAAACTGGCTTTCTATGACTATGTCGGTAACAGCCCTGCCAAAGGTGGTTTGTTCCGCGTAGGTCCGATGGACTCTGGCGATGGTATTGCTACTGCTTGGCTTGGACATCCTGTTTTCCACGACGGCGATGGCCGCGAACTTGCAGTTCGCCGTCTGCCTAACTTCTTCGAGACCTTTCCTGTAGTCTTGCTGGACAAGGATAACCAGCTTCGCGCTGATATTCCTTTCCGTCGTGCTGAGTCGAAGTACAGCTTTGAGCAGACTGGTGTCGTTGTTGACTTTTATGGCGGTGAGCTAAACGGTCAGCATGTTGAAGACCCTGCGGCTGTAAAACGCTATGCGCGTAAGTCTCAGCTAGGTGAGCCCTTCGAGTTCGACCGCAAGACTATGGACTCTGACGGTGTCTTCCGCTCTAGTCCTCGCGGCTGGTTTACATATGGCCACGCTGTCTTTGCGTTGCTGTTCTTCTTCGGTCACATCTGGCATGGCGCTCGCACGCTGTTTAGAGATGTGTTCGCAGGTGTTGACCCCGATCTTTCTCCTGAGCAAGTCGAGTGGGGTTATTTCCAGAAAGTGGGTGACCTCTCGACTAAGACTGCAAACAAAGGTTAGAAGCTATAGCGCTACATAAGGAGAACTGCGAATCGTTTGGCGATTCAAGGTTCCCTCTAGGTAGCAAGCAGCTATAAAAGAGCTAGCTCAAATGCTTGTGAAAGTCTATAGATTTGATAGACTTGAAGCACGTACTTAATTATTTAGGAAGGACCCATGGAAGCTGTCGCTTACATTTTGATTTTCGCGCTCATCATTGGTACCTTGTTTTTTGCGATCGCATTTCGCGAGCCCCCCAAAATTACCAAGGACTAGATAGCAGTCAGCGCTTATTTTTAAGCGCTGACCTTTGCGATTAATCAGCTAGGGCCTTATCTTCCTCTGCTAGAGTGGAGATGAGGCCCTAGCTATTTATTATGTGATTTACTATTTATTAGACTGGCTATTTCTGCCGGACTGCTGGCCTGACGGCAGCGTTTTGACGTAACGTTGCTGTAGGAAAAACCCAAAATTCAATCTGGCCTTGTGGAGGCCTAGCCCGATGCAATGCCCATTTTGCCAGCATCCCAACAATCGTGTTCTAGAATCGCGGTCGGCAGAGAGCGATCACAGCATTCGGCGGCGGCGAGAGTGTTTGGAGTGCGAACGGCGTTTTACTACCTATGAGCGAATTGAGTACGTGCCCATTACGGTAATAAAAAGAGAAGGCGCTCGTGAGTCATTTGACCGTTCAAAGCTTCTACGCGGTATTGTCACTGCCTGTGAAAAAACAGGTGTTAGTGCCCGCACTGTAGAAATGCTCGTAGACGAGATCGAGTCGGGTCTGCAGCAGCAGGCTATTAGGGAAGTTACTAGTGAAGAAATCGGGGAGCGCGTACTGCGCTGCCTGCAGCAGGTTAGTGAAGTGGCCTACGTCCGCTTTGCTTCTGTATATCGACAGTTTCAAGGAATTCGCGACTTTGCAGAGGCACTTAGTCACTTGAAAGACAGAGGCGATCGCAACAGCGATCTTGTAGACGCCTCAGATAATAATCCACCAAACCATTCGTCTACCCATGCAGCCAAGTCATCGAGCGAAAAGACCAGAGCGAAGACGGACGATCGAGTAGCGTCTTCTGTTTAAGCATAACGCTAGTCAATATTTCGGTAAATATTTATTGATTGTGTTCTTTCCATACCGAAAGTTAGGTGACTTTTGTTTCCGCTGTAGCGTATGATAGATATCCTGTGACAAGAACCTCAAAGGCTAGCAGAGCCTTTTCTCACTGAAAAATTTAGTAAGATTGATAAGTGGTTCGTTCGCTCCAACTGCTGAGCTTACGACCACGAGGTGTTCACTCGTTCGCGGAGAAAAACTGTAGGAAACATCTAGCATGGCCAACCCGGATACCCAAAGCACTGACCAGACTGCTGACATTGGTTTTACTCATGAGGATTTTGCAGCACTCTTAGACCAATACGATTACAATTTCAACCCTGGTGATATTGTTCCTGGAACAGTATTTAGCATAGAACCTCGGGGCGCACTAATCGATATTGGCGCCAAAACGGCTGCATATCTTCCTATTCAGGAGATGTCTATCAACCGGGTAGAAGGCGCTGAAGAAGTATTGCAGTCTAACGAGACCCGCGAGTTTTTCATCCTTACAGATGATAATGAAGACGGTCAGCTAACGCTTTCTATCCGCAGAATTGAGTACATGCGGGCCTGGGAACGCGTCCGTCAGCTTCAACAAGAAGATGCGACAGTCCGCTCGCTCGTATTTGCTACGAACAGAGGGGGTGCGCTAGTGCGAATTGAAGGGCTACGCGGCTTCATTCCGGGTTCTCACATCAGTACTCGCAAACCCAAAGAGGATTTGGTAGGTGAAGAGCTTCCTCTAAAGTTTTTAGAAGTCGACGAAGAGCGCAACCGTCTGGTTCTTAGCCACCGTCGTGCACTAGTTGAGCGGAAGATGAATGGCTTACAAGTGAGCGAAGTTGTCTTGGGCACAGTCCGAGGCCTCAAGCCATATGGCGCGTTCATTGATATTGGTGGCGTCAGCGGTCTACTACACATCTCCGAAATTTCTCATGACCACATTGATACGCCAAACTCGGTGCTCAATGTAAATGACGAAATCAAGGTGATGATTATCGATCTTGATGCTGAACGAGGTCGGATTTCACTGTCAACTAAACAGCTAGAGCCTGAGCCAGGTGATATGGTGAAAAATCCTGACTTGGTGTACGACAAAGCTGAAGAAATGGCAGAGCGCTATCGCGAACAGCTAAGGCAGAAAGCACTCGGTGAGGCTGGTATCGACGAGCCTGAAGCGACTGAAGAAGCCTATGTCGAGGAGCCGGATCTAGCTACTGTTGAGTAGTCCCTATAGGGATTTCTATCGGCTTGCTTTGACTCAATTTTGATAATGCAGAGAGGAAGACCTGACATATAGGTTCTTCCTTTTTTGTTTAGTTCTTATTTGCTTGGTTTTAGTTGTCTAAATTTTTGTTGTTTGGTCTGCTCGCTTATTCTCTCTACGAAACTATGGCGACTATCCGCTGTCAGGGCCAAGTCTTTGAGTCGATTCGAGCTGTTTTGTTCGATAAGGATGGAACGTTAGCTAATGTGGAAGGGTATTTGAGCAGGCTGGGGTTTGAGCGATCGCGTTTGATAGCTGAGCAAGTTCCTGTGCAGGAGGCGTCTGCGTTAGAGGCTATGATTCTCGCCGTCTTTGGCTTATCTACCCATCGGTTAGACCCGGCAGGTCTATTAGCTGTTGGTAGCCGTCAAGATAATGAAATCGCGGCGGCTGCCTGCGTAACTGCTATCGGATGGGGTTGGATGGCCGCTCTAGAGCTGGCAAGATCAGCGTTTAACAAGGCGGAATCCTTAATAGCCCCAAAGGCTAGCCAAACGCCCTTACTGCCCAACGTGATATCGCTGCTACGCACCTTAGGCCATGCGAATATTACTACTGGGATTGTTTCTTCAGATTTGCACTCAGAGGTTGCTGCTTTTATCGACTACTATCAGCTTCCTGGTATCGCGTGGTACAGCGGTGCTTCAGCTACAGCGTTGCCCAAGACTCATTCAAACTTTTTAGAGATGGCTTGCAGTGCCCTATCGATCTCTTGCGCGCAAACTCTCATTATCGGAGATTCCGCTGCCGATTTGGCGCTAGCTGACCAAGGGGCTGCCGGTTTTCTGGGCATGACTGGTGGCTGGCAGACGCCGCCGACTATTGCCGCTACAGCTATCACCTTTTCCAATCTGGCTCAAGTTGAAGCTTTCAAGTAGAAGCCTATTAGCGCTTTCGATGGGTGAAAGGGCACCCTTGATAGATACTCATATACATGTATTTTGATAAGAACGTAAGTGATGCACCGTTGCGAGCTTGCCCTATTGGCTTTAGCAAGCTAAAACTATTGAGTTCTGGTTAAGGAGAATTGGCTATTGTCTCGTCGCTATCTGTTTACGTCAGAGTCGGTCACAGAGGGGCATCCTGATAAAATATGTGATCAAATCTCGGACACGATTTTAGACACTGTGCTGGCCTTGGACCCGGCTAGTCGAGTGGCCGCTGAAGTGGTGGTCAATACAGGCTTAGTGATTGTCACGGGCGAAATCACTTCCAAGGCGACAGCCAATTTCGTGAAAGTGGTTCGTCAGAAGATTGCTGAAATTGGCTATACAAACCCTAAAAACAACGGCTTCTCGGCGGATAGCTGTTCTGTGCTGATCGCATTAGATGAACAGTCTGCAGATATCGCCCAAGGGGTAGATCAGGCTCAGGAAACGCGTGAGCAAACAAGCGATGAACGCTGGGATGCTATTGGCGCAGGTGACCAGGGCATCATGTTCGGCTTTGCTTGCAACGAAACGCCTGAACTCATGCCGTTACCAATTTGTCTGGCACATCGGATTTCGCGCGAGCTAGCAGCGGTCAGGAAGAGTGGCAAGCTGGATTACTTGGGCCCTGATGGCAAAACGCAGGTCACGGTAGAGTACGAGGACGGTAAGCCAGTTGGCATTGATACTGTTTTAGTTTCTACGCAGCATACCGAAACGATTGGTAGCTTGACTAGCAATGAAGAGGTACAAGCGAAGATTAAAGAAGACCTATGGACAGCCGTTGTACTACCTATCTTTAAAGGACTAGATGTCCAGCCTACTGAACGCACTCGTTTCCTAGTCAACCCAACGGGTAAGTTTGTAATCGGTGGACCCCAGGGCGATTCTGGGCTCACGGGCCGCAAGATTATTGTAGATACCTATGGAGGATACTCACGCCATGGGGGAGGAGCTTTCTCAGGGAAAGACCCCACGAAGGTAGACCGCAGTGCCGCCTATGCTTGTCGATATGTGGCCAAGAATATTGTAGCGGCTGGTTTGGCTGATAAGTGTGAAGTACAGCTAAGCTATGCCATCGGTGTGGCTCGCCCAACGAGTATCTTTATCGAGACCTTTGGAACAGGAAAGGTGCCAGATGATATGCTGCTGAAGCTTGTAAATGAGCACTTCGAGCTTCGCCCGGCGGGAATTATTGAGACATTTAATTTGACTCAGCTACCTGCTGAGCGTAATGGTCGTTTCTATCAGGATGTGGCGGCATATGGTCACTTCGGTAGAGATGATCTAGATCTACCTTGGGAGAAGACCGATAAAGTTGATACGCTCAAGGCTGCGACAAGCGAGCGAGCGGCTGTCGGTGTGTAGCCCCTATCAATCGGTTGAATTGGTTGGGCTAAAGCAGCTTTCTTACACTAGAGAATAGCTGAGCAAAAGCGTTTCTTTTCTGATGCCTTCTTAATGGGTGTTAGAAGGAAGCGCTTTTGCTCATTTAAATACTACTTGTTTGAATACTAATGACTTGGTACTGGTAGCCTGGTGCTGATAGTTCGACGCTGATGGCTCAGTGCTGACGGCCTCCGGGTTTGGTGATAAGGTTGAGACTAGACGTGAGTAAGCTGCTTGTATGACACCTTTCCCTCCTTACAGGCCTAAAAAGCTGTCCCTAGGGCCGTTGGAAGCTGAAATTATCGAAATTTTATGGCAGTTAGGGGCTACGTCAGCAACGGCTGTACATCAGCATATCTTGATGGATATTGACCGCGAGCTGACGTATTCCTCAGTGTCTACGGTTTTGAAGCGACTGTTGAAGAAGGGATGGGTAGCGTGCGATCGCCAAGATCGAGTGCACATCTGGCAGGTGTTAGTCTCTGAGCGCGATGCTGAGATTCTCAAAGCCCATGAGCAGCTACGTCAGTTTTTAGCGGTGGGTA
Source organism: uncultured cyanobacterium (assembly GCA_963702855.1). Lineage (GTDB taxonomy): Bacteria > Cyanobacteriota > Cyanobacteriia > Phormidesmidales > Phormidesmidaceae > Phormidesmis. The sequence goes on along the minus strand of OY969765.1, from coordinate 1,476,970 downwards.
GCCCGGAGATTGTAGCGGCGTTTGCTGACGAGCTAGATGATGCAAGCCTGGCGCAGATAGAGGCGATCGCGCAAAAGATAAACGCCGCTCGTCATTCAAGACAACAGTCAAGGCAGCAGTCAGAACAGCAGCAGAGGCAGCAGCCATGATGCATGTGCACATGATTGTCGTAGCAATTGCGATCACACTCCTTATGCGTTTGCTCAGTTCAGCCGTGGTATCTCCTTCACAGCCTTTTACCCGGAACTGGCAGTGCCGGTGGACTCGAGCGGTAAGTGCCTTTGTCGTCCCGCCGCTTTTTTTACTAATGACCGCTACAGCCGTGGTGATCATGGGCTATAGCAGCTGCCACAAGTGGGAAGGCTATTTGACCTACGGTGCCTCGCTCTGCTTTGTGCTACTAGCTATCACGCTGTGGCTACACCTTAGCTGGCGAGCCTTCACCTCAGAGCGGGCCGCTCGTAATTATTCACTACAAATGCTTCAGACTCCTTTGGGTCCGGTTGCTAGCCGACTGATTGATGTGCCACTGGCTTTCAGCGCGCAAGTTGGGCTATTTGCTCCTGAGTTAGTAGTGAGCAGAGGACTAATCGACCATTTAGATACAGAGCATTTGGCCGCAGTTCTTGCCCACGAGAAGGCACATGAGTACTATCGAGATACTTTTTGGTTCTTGTGGCTAGGGGGACTGCGTAGGCTAACACTTTGGCTGCCGGGGACAGAGAATCTGTGGCAAGAACTGCTGTTGCTTAGAGAGATAAGAGCGGACCGCTGGGCTGCGCACGCTGTGGATACGCTCGTGCTTGCAGAGGCGTTGCTGAGTGTAGTGTCGATGCCACTAACGCTAGGTGGCGTAGAGCTGCCCAATGCGGTCTACGCTGGGTTTAGCTGTCCAGTATCACCTAGTCGGCTGTCGCAGCGAATTGATGCTCTTCTTTCAGTGGAGAATGCAGAGAGTACGGCCGAGTCAAGTGATCGCTTATTCAGTCAGCAGTGGATTTCTATGGCCTCGGTGCTGACGCCATTACTGACGATTCCATTTCATCACTAGGTCCGTTTCATATAGGTTCATTTTATGATCCCGTTTCATCCTTTAGGATCGGCTGTGAGGGCAGCGCCAATTGTGAGAAGTAGGATCACGAATGAAAGGAGATACTGATATTGATAAAGACTGCAATAAAGGAATGGTCAGTGGCGGTAGATGCTCTAGCTGCCGGTGAAACAATGTTGCTACTACGTAAGGGCGGTATCAAAGAAGAGGGTAATCAATTTTCCACAGAGGCCGATAGGGTTGTGCTTTTTCCGACCTTCGAGCATCAGAAGCGCGATCTGTTAAAGCCTCGGTATCAAAGTTCGGTAGCGCCAGTAACGCCTGGGTGGCATCCACAGACAATTGAGCTCAAAGCCTGGGCTGAAATTACCCATATTTTTTTAGCCCGTGAGGCTAAGCAGGTTGATGCGCTTAATCCTTTCCATATCTGGCAGCCGCAGCTAGCCGAAGAACGCCTGAAATGGAAACCGAAGCAGCCGCTATATGTACTGGCGTTAAGGGCCTACCGGCTTTTGTCACCCATGACTGTTCCCTGGCAAGCAACGTATGGTGGCTGTCGCTCTTGGATTACTTTGGAGAAAGGTGTAGAAACAGAAGGCGGAGTTGCTGCGATCGCAGATGCCAACTACCAAACGCAAGTCACCGCGATACAGCGCCTTTTAGCGATTTGAGGTGGTCTTTGCTGCAACACCGACATCACTGGCGATCGCATGAGCCACCCGGCTAGCAGCATCGCCTGTCTCGCTATCTGCTTCAAACTCATCTGTTTGGTAAGTTTGCTCGCTGCTATCGTCAGTCTGCTCGTCCACAATACGAGGTACAACAATAGTGACCGTCGTGCCTTTGCCTGCACCCTCACTATAAATTGCGATATCTCCCTGCATCAGCCGCATAAAGTTTTGCGAAATCGCAAGCCCTAATCCAGTTCCCTCATAAGGACGAGTGTGTGAGCCATCCACCATAACAAACGGCTTGAAGAGCTTAGATAGGTGCTTTGGCTCGATTCCGATGCCAGAATCTGTGATAGCAATTTTTACCCAGGGACCAGAAGGCATATAGAGGTTATTAGCGTTCTCTGTAAGAGCTGCTGGATTTTCATCAGTGGCGATCGCAATTGTGATCGCTCCCTCTTCGGTAAATTTCATGGCGTTAGAGAGCACATTCAGCAGCACCTGCTTGAAGCGCGAATGGTCCACTGGGATAATTACCGGTTCTGTGAATTCAGGGCGAATCAACCGCAGTTCCTTTGCCTGTAGCTGCGCGGCCTGCATCTCCAGCACTTCTTGTAGAACGCGCCGTAGATCAACCGATACGATGTTGACATCTAGCGTACCAGCCTCAATTTTGGAAATGCTCAAAATATCTTCAATCACAGAGAGCAAATGCATCGCTGCGCTGTTTGCCTGCTCCAAAAACTCTATTTCTTCTTCTTCAGAATCGCAGAGCTTATCTTTCACCAGATGAATGGAGCCAATGATACCGTTGAGCGGGGTCCTTAACTCGTGTGAAGTATTGGCCAAAAACTCGTTTTTTAGTTGATTAGCTAGCTGCGCGTCCTGCCAAGCGCGGCGCAGCTCGGCCGAATTCTCTTCTAATCGCCGTAGCATTCTTTCTATCACCGTACCGAGATAGTTCAGCTCCCATATCTGAGAGCCACTAGGCGCTGATTTGAGCTGAGAGAGGTCGTCAACATCTTGGGTGTAGCGAATGAGTCTTTCTATCGGCAGCGACAGACTGCGCGATACGTACAGCGCCAGCGACACGCTAGCAATTAGCAAGCCGCTGTTGAGCACAAAAAGAATCTGACGAATAGCCGTCAACCCGTAAAGCGCCCGCTCTAGCGGAGTAACGGCCAGAACGGTCCAGACCTTGTTTTGCTTAGGGCTAACCGGCACCTCAAATCCGCTGTACCCAGCTAGCCACTCACCATCTTCTTCGTTTAAGAAGCGAAACAAATGAACGAAGCTGCTTTTGCCTGCTTTGACGCTACCAATCACATTAGAGAACTTGTCAGCATCTCGAAGCTCTGAGATGTTTTTTCCTACCTGCTTAAGATCAGGATGGATCACAATGACCTGGTTTTGATCGATGACGACCGTTTCGCCCACCAAGGACTGAGGTGTGACATCCTGTAGCTGAAAGAGGTGAACCTCCATTGCCAAGGTGTAGAGCAACTGGCCTTCTTTACTGTAGATTGGGCTAGCGACAATGAACTTAATTAGCGCCCGATTGTCTGGGGCTGCCGCAATCTCTGCCTCAGATAGAGTGCGGCCTAGTCCAGGTGAGAACACGTAAAAATCGGCATTTTCTACGCTGCCTTTTTGCAGCCAGGGCACTTGCTTAGCACTAGGAACAATGGAACGCGTGAGCGCACTGTCACTAGGGGGTCTACCTCGGGTATTACTAGTGGCGCTACTGTTCTTGCTAGTGCAGGTATTGATAGCGGAAGTTTGGCTCTGGGGCGCTTTTAGCTCGACGCAGCCGATGGTGTATGGCGTTGTGTCTTGGGTAAATCGGTTTAGAAGATCTTGAATGGCGGCAACATCGCCAGTTTGAAAGTCTTCTGTCTGGGCTAACAAATCTAGCGTAGCTTCGACGGACTGAATGCCGGTTTCTAGTTCTTCCGCTTTACGAACGGCGCTACTCGTTAAGTTTTGCCTGGCTGTCGTAAGCAAGCTGGTACGGGCCTTGCGTAGAACAACAGCCTGCCCAATGAATAGAATCGGCAGGCTAAAAGCCAAAATTCTTAGCAGTAAGTTGCGCCGAAATGAGCGCGGATGGTTAGCCATGGATACGAGAAACGCCAGTCTCAGCAGGTTACGAAGATAGTGAACCTAATGTAAGCAATTGCAGAATTTTCTGTCACAATGACAAGCATTTGAGAGGACCTACACAACCTTCAAGCCGTAATGTACGGATAAGCGGTAGGTCAGTAGATACCCTCAGCAATACTAAAGGAATTCCCGCTCTGCAATTCTTCTTACTTAGTCTATCTGCCAAGTCCGTACCATTGCCTAAGTCAGCCGGAAAGTTACGACTGCCTTTAACAAAGATGAAGACTCATACATAGATTGCAAGAATAGCTATAGGCAAAAGTTGGTAGGTGTGAATGATGTATGGTTTTAGCGGTCTGCATTTCATCCGTTTCGTCGGTAGGAGAACAGAGCTTTGAGTGGGCCTTCTATGATACGGCCCCATATTACGGTGGTGCTGGCCATGAGCGCCGATGGTAAGATCGCCGATGCCTCGCGCGCTGCGGCTAGATTTGCTTCGGCGATAGATAAAGCTCATTTAGAAAATCAGGTGGCAAACGCGGACGCAACCTTGTTTGGCGCAGGTACCCTTAGGGCCTATGGCACGACGCTACCGGTGTCAAATTTGGCGCTGATAGAAGAGCGGCGATCGCGCAATCAGCCTAACCAGCCGATTCAAATTGTCTGTTCTGCTATGGGCAAGCTTGACCGGGATTGGCCCTTTTTTCAGCAGCCTGTGCCTCGCTGGCTAATCACAACTGCGGAAGGAATGGCCTGCTGGCGCTCTTCTAGTAGTGCAGATAATAGTGTAGATAAGCGAAGACCCTTCGAGCATGTGCTTATTAACGAACGCCCTTTTAACTGGCATATCGTTATGCAGGATCTGCGAAAGGGCAAGTCTGCTCTCTCGACTGCTGCCGATCGCCCACCTATCAAACAGCTTGTGGTGATGGGAGGAGGTGAGCTAGTTGCCTCCTTGCTCGCGGATGGGTTGGTTGATGATTTGTATCTGACGATTTGTCCGCTGCTAATTGGTGGAAAAACTGCTCCTACCCCAGTTGGTGGATTGGGCTTCACACTGCCGAGGACGCCTCAGCTAAGGCTTCAGTCGGCTAGAACTGAGGGCGATGAGGTTTTCTTGCACTATCAGATTAGAGACGAGCAGATCAAAGGCAGTCAAGCCAGAGACAGGCCAAATTAGGCACGATTGTCGCTGAATTAGCTGGCATTCTACGCTCACACTGCACTCCCTGAGTGTTGTTTTGCATCAATTTCCGTCCATATCGTGCGTATCTCAACCGCATCTTTCGGAAACTTCTACTAACCTATATAAAAGTCTCACAACCTAAAATCAACTGTGTCAAAAACTCAAGTGCAGTACACCGCCCGCTGGATGAGTCGCTTGTCGGATATTTCAGCTGCACAGTGGGACGCGATCGCACAGCCGCTGGCAACCCCTGCCTTTGAGTGGGCTTGGTTAAACAATATGGAAACTTCTGGCAGCACCGGACCCAATACCGGCTGGTTGCCGAACCATCTGACGCTGTGGAAAGAAGAGTCCTTGATTGCCGCCGCGCCGCTGTACTTGAAGGGTCATAGCTACGGTGAATTTATCTTTGACCATCAGTGGGCCGAGCTAGCAGGTCGATTAGGCGTTGAGTACTATCCGAAGCTGCTGGGCATGTCGCCGTTCACGCCAGCAGAAGGCTATCGCTTTTTGATTGCGCCTGCCGAGGATGAAGAGGCGATCACTCAAGCAATGGTGCAGCTAATTGATGAGTTTTGCTTGAAGCACAACCTGTCTGGCTGTAATTTTTTATATGTTGATCCGCAATGGCAGGCCGGAATGGAAGCGCTGGGATTTCACAAGTGGCTGCATCATAGCTACGTGTGGCAAAACAGAGGCTTTGAGACTTTTGACGACTATCTAGCGCAGTTCAACGCTAATCAGCGACGCAATATCAAGCGCGAGCGCAAGTCTGTGGCGAAAGCTGGGATTCATTTCAAGGTGCACACTGGTGAGTCGCTGACGCCTGAGTTGTGTTTGATGGTATATGACTTTTATAGCGATACTTGCGATAAGTTCGGCTGGTGGGGTAGCAAGTATCTGACTAAGGATTTCTTTCGACAGCTGTTTCCAGTATGGCGTGAAAGAGTGGTAATTTTTGCAGCCTATGCTGACCAAAATCCGAATGAGCCTGTCGGTATGTCCTTTTGTCTGAGAAAGGGCGATCGCTTATACGGTCGCTATTGGGGCTCGTTTGAGGAATACAACAACCTGCACTTTAGCGCCTGCTATTACGAACCGATTGAATGGGCGATCGCAAACGGCATCAAAACTTTTGACCCCGGTGCGGGCGGTCGTCACAAAAAGCGGCGTGGTTTTCCTGCTACACCTAATCACAGCCTGCATCGTTTTTACTCTCCAGAGTTAGGCCAAATCCTGGGTAACTATATTGGCCGTATCAACGCCGCGGAACAGCAGCAAATAGATCAAATCAATGCCGATCTACCCATCAAAAATCTCACAGAAGACGTTCCTCTGATTGAATCTGAACGCCGTAGTGCTTGTTACAACGAGTGAACCATTCACGCCGTTAATGACTCATTATCTGTAGCATTTACGGCACAGTGGCACTTCTATTTTCCTTGTCACGTTAAAATTGTTAGCCCAGCACATGGGTTGCCTCAGCATAAAGAAGGGCAAGCCAGAAGCGCAAGGCCAAAATGACAAGCAAAAAGGGTAGAAGGACATGACAGCCGCAACCTCTGTAGATGGTAAAGCGTTAGCCGCACTCGATAACAAGCTTTCAAAGCGATACATTGAGCTCGACCCGGCAGGATACTTCTTGATCTATGTCGATACCAACGCGGGACTTCTATGCGCCAAGCATTTTTCCAACACCATCAACGAAAAGGGACTAGCCTGCGATCCAACAACCGGGAAACCGCTTAGCGTTCGAGGAAAAAATGTGCGTCAAGCAGTACAGGTATTCACCGGACGCACTGCAAAGGAACTTTGCATAAAAATCTTTGAAGATAAGGAAACCCCCTGTCCGATCACTTATTTAGACCACGCGGCTTACTTAGGACGTGAATTTGTGCGCGCAGAAATGGCTCTAATCAACGGAACGGAATATATACAGGATTAAAAGACTTAAAGCCGCTTGCTCGAGCTGAATCGGCGCAAGACAGTTTTATAGGCAAACTTTTGCTGGGTATGCTGTAGCATTGTTTTCGCCGCAATGCTTTTAAGTATGCGATTGCATCATGAATTTGTCAGATAAAGACTCTGCTTCATCTACAGCTCAAGATTTGGGAAAATATGGCGAGCAGCTAGTGTGTCAGTGGCTGCTGCGCAGGCAGTGTCAGGTCCTTCATCAGCGCTGGCATAGTCGCTTTGGCGAGATTGACCTGATTGCTAGGGGCCTTAGCGGAGAAGGCGCACAGCGGTATGAAATGCTAGCTTTCATCGAAGTAAAAACTCGAAGTAAAGGGAACTGGGATGCCGACGGATTATTAGCCGTCACCCGCACCAAGCAGAAGAAAATACGGACGACCGCACGCTACTTTTTGGTACGGCATCCCCATCTTTCAGAACTACCTTGCCGGTTTGATATTGCGCTAGTAGGCTGCCATCCTCAACTGCCCGCTAACGGTCTGAGCTTGCAAATTCCTAATACTCAAAAGTTTTTGGCACTGCAGGCTTATCTGCGAGACGCCTTTTGCTGAGCAGCTATATCTGTTTCTAGTTGCTTAGAAGACGCTTGGAGGGCCGCTCTAGCTGGGCTAGCGTCTCTGGCTATTAACTTCTTTTGCTAGGCTAACGTCTCTGGACAGTAGCCTAGCCCGGTAACAAACTGCTCACGAAATTCTTCAATCTCTACGCGATCAGGCTTGCCATGTGAAACGACAGCAACCTGGTAGCGCCGCATCACATCAACAGCAGACTGGCCCATCTCTAAACCCCACAGCGCCATTCTGACGCGGAATCTTGGCTTATAAATGGTACCAATTTCGTTAAGAAAAGCCAGAAAGTTTTGCTGCGATCGCTCTGTAGCACTATCGTGCAGCTTCACTTTGACTACCCACCCGTCAATTTGGTGAATGACTGTTATAAACTCAAGCGGTAGCTGGGTGACGCACAGTAAACGTTCAACCACACGGAGCGTCAGGCTTGCATTAGCCAGATAGTAGATGTATTCCATCGTCTAAAGGAGTGGGTGCTACAGTCTTATTTGCCCTAAAAGAGAGACAGATGTGTGAAAAGGAAAGAAGCTAGGCCACCTTTAAAGGCAAGTAGCCGATGTATACGCCTACGCACTAAAACTAATCAACTTCTGCCGTCAACGATTACAGACCTTTGAGCTGATAATTCTATTTTGTAAGATGAGTCTCTCTTATTCTCTTATTATGACTCACCTCCCCCCTGCATTTGCCCTTTCCTTACACAAATTGATTTGACAAATAGTAGGTAAGTAATAGATATACGTGTAAATACGCTGTGGGCCAAGGACTGATCTTATGACCGATAACACCAGCGATGGGAATGTACTTAGCAGACTTGATCACCAGCTTAGTGCGTACAGCTATGCGCTTCCTCCATCGTGCATTGCTCAAAACCCGCTGACACCGCGCGATAGATCTAAGCTGCTGGTAATTGATGGGAAAAAGACTCACCAGCACTGTCACTTTTATGATTTGGTAGACTGGCTGCTGCCGGGTGATTTGCTAGTACTCAATAACACGAAAGTAATTCCCGCTAGGCTGCTAGGCCGCAAGTCCAGTGGGGCTGCGGTTGAGGTTTTGCTTATAGAGCCTATAGACGGCAATAGGTGGCTCGCCCTAGTCAGGCCCGGTAGGCGAATTCAGCCGGGAACTGAGATTTGGTTTGGTGATTCTGAAGCTGGCAATCCTCAAAAGAGCGCGAAAATGCCTCTGATGATTGGATTAACCGAATCACGCGACGATGCGACAGGCGGCAGAATTATCAAACTGGTGCCGCAAGTAGAAGGCTCAGTTAGTGATTTGATCTATCAGCTAGGGCAGATACCTTTGCCTCCATACATCACATCGTCGGAATCTTTGCCCGCCCAATATCAAACGATATTCGCGGAAAGGCAAGGGGCGATCGCAGCCCCAACCGCCGGACTCCACTTTACCGAGAACTTATTTACCAAGCTTGCTGACAAAGGTATTCAGACTGCCGAAATCACGCTCCACGTCGGAATCGGAACGTTTCGCCCTGTAGAAGCAACTGACATTAAGACTCACGAGATGCACGAAGAGCGGATTGAAGTTCCTGCAGACACAGTCGAAAAAATCAGGCAAGTCAAGAAAAAGGGTGGTCGGGTGATTGCTGTAGGAACTACCTCAGCTAGAACCTTAGAGGGAGCCACTGCGATTTGTGGTGAACTAAAGCCCTATACCGGTAGAACAGATCTGTTTATCTATCCTGGCTATCGGTGGCAGGTAATTGATGGAATCATTACGAACTTCCATCTACCAGGGTCTAGTTTGTTAATGATGGTCAGTGCGTTAATTGGTAGAGAGCGGCTAATGCAGATTTATGAAGATGCGATCACTCAAGGCTACCGCTTCTACTCCTTCGGCGACGCTATGCTAATCCTGCCAGAAGCAAACGTCTCGTGCTGACATTCCTGCTATCCATCCGCGCGAAAATCGGCATCCTATTCTTCAAAGTAATCTGTGTCTAATCTAGGAATCCTCACGATTCTAGAAGTCACCCCAATATCGTATTCAATCATTAGCTGTGCTAGGTAACGGCCATCTACCAATACGATGCCTCGAACTGTTGATGCGAAGTTCAAGGCAGTAGAAGCAAACTCAGAGGTCGTGATAAAGACGCCTTTGTTAGCGTGCTGGCCTGCTAAAGCACCGTAAAACGCTTGAAGCTCCGGCCGACCAACGTTTGACTGCCATCGCTTAGCCTGCACATAAACTTTCTCAAGACCTAGCTTATCGAGTGAAATAATACCGTCAATACCTTCATCGCCTGACTTACCTACTCTCTGCAAATCATTGCGGCTTGCGCCGTAGCCCATGCCATGAAGCACATCAAGTACGATTGCCTCAAAGTACTCAGGAGACACATTGCTAAGCGCCTCTAAGATTTCCGCAGTCACCGATGTTTTGATCTCCTGAACTGCGCCTTCTAAACGATCATCTGGGCTCTCAGTCGAAGAAGTTTGTAGTTCTAATGCAGTTAAAGAAACCTGCGGCACTGATTCGACTGAGACGGATTCCACTTGCTTGCTAAGGGTAACATCCTTAAATGCTGTTGCGAGATGTTCTAAAGCCTCCTCAGATAGTGGCCGCGGATTACTTGCCGCAAATTTAGCTCCCTCCGGCATTAATCTCCAAAAGCCTTTGCGAAGACTGCTAGACAGACCCGCACGCTTTAGCCTGTCATGCGCCCAGCCTGCACGATTCTTATAGACTTGCTGCTGCCCGCTAGGAAGCAGCTCAGAACGCTGCTCACTAGAAAGATTAAGCGCATTCGCTGCATGCTCGTAGGCATCACGAGCCCTAACTCCTCCGGGATTACTAGCCAAAAACCTTAGAATAGGCTCAATAAACTTGTCGTAAGTTGGAATTTCCATCAGCAGAAACTATGGATGAGGAATCGGTGCCTGATTTGAGAGATGGAGTAATGAAGGAGAAATTCTGTAGATTCCCAGCAAAAAAGCGCCTCCCGAAGGAAGCGCTTTTTTGTTGGTGAACCCAAACTAGAACCCCGGCACATGGCAAGAGCGTCTGGCAAAAGGATTCACGCTAATCAACTAATCGTGGTTGTCCAGCCAACGCTAGACAAAAAAGGTCTATGCGCTGATGGAAGGAGCAGTGAGCGCTACAGGAGCAGACTCACCAGCCGCTAGGTCTAGCGGGAAGTTGTGAGCGTTGCGCTCGTGCATCACTTCCATACCCAGGTTGGCACGGTTCAGTACGTCTGCCCAGCTACCGATTACTCGACCCTGTGAGTCAATAATCGACTGGTTGAAGTTGAAACCGTTCAAGTTGAACGCCATCGTGGAAATACCCAAAGCGGTAAACCAGATGCCAACTACTGGCCATGCACCCAACAAAAAGTGGAGGCTGCGGCTGTTGTTGAAACTTGCGTACTGGAAGATCAGACGACCGAAGTAGCCGTGGGCTGCAACGATGTTGTAGGTCTCTTCTTCTTGACCAAACTTGTAACCATAGTTCTGTGACTCAGTTTCTGTCGTCTCACGTACCAACGAAGAGGTAACGAGTGAACCGTGCATCGCTGAGAACAAAGAACCACCGAATACACCAGCAACTCCCAACATGTGGAAGGGGTGCATCAAGATGTTGTGCTCTGCCTGGAAGACCAACATGAAGTTGAACGTACCAGAGATACCCAAAGGCATGCCGTCAGAGAATGAGCCTTGACCTAGTGGGTAGATCAAGAAGACTGCGGTTGCCGCTGCTACAGGTGCAGAGTAAGCAACACAGATCCAAGGACGCATACCGAGACGGTAGGATAGCTCCCACTCACGACCCATATAGCAGAAGACGCCGATGAGGAAGTGGAAGATTACTAGCTGGTAAGGACCACCATTGTAAAGCCACTCATCGAGTGAGGCAGCTTCCCAGATGGGGTAGAAGTGAAGGCCAATTGCGTTAGAAGATGGAACAACCGCACCAGAGATGATGTTGTTGCCGTACATCAGAGAACCTGCAACGGGCTCGCGGATGCCGTCGATGTCGACAGGAGGAGCAGCGATGAAGGCGATTACGAAACAGGCAGTGGCAGCGAGTAGTGTCGGGATCATCAAGACGCCGAACCAGCCTACATAGAGGCGGTTGTCGGTGCTTGTAACCCACTGACAGAACTGCTCCCACAAAGAAGCGCTTTCGCGCTGCTGTAGAGTAGTAGTCATTATGAATCCTTTAATTATCTAGGTACGAGAACGAAGGCTGTAAAAAAATCAGCTTTCGCCTATGAACTTAATATTAGCGGAGATGATTAGTTTTGTAAAGCTTTTTATATTTATCTCTGAGCAACTACTCAGTTAGATAGAGGGGCTATTGTTTTCTCACAATAGCTCTACGCCTAAACCCTTTCTGTAACAAGGCTTTAATTCATGGATGTTACCGGTATAGTTCACTAGTATTCATCTAAATAGTCTTAGGGAATAGTGATGAAAACATTAAGAACTGCCGAGTGCTTACTTAAATAAGTGCGAGTTTTTAGGGTGTTTTCTGAGTAAAAAGGATAATTGCATCTTGAACCTGAGCACGCCACCCACCGGGATAAGGGTCAGTCTGACTGCCATTGGGAGCTGTCAGTAAGGCGACTAGCTTTTCTACGTGCGAGAAATCAATAGGATGTATGGCTGCACTCTGTAACAACTGCTTAATAACCCTCCGCTGTAGCGCTAAAGGTGCCCTACTTAACACGCTACGTTGAATTTTCCAAGTAGCTCCCGCCGTTTGTGAAACGCACTGTTCATAGAGACTCATTGCTTCTTGGTTTAGATAGAGTGCTTCCGCTGTGGCAATATCGGCCATTTGGGATAACGCACTTTCGACTTGTGGATTGAAGTGCGATCGCAAGTATGGCAAGAGCGTATGACGAATGCGATTGCGGCGAAAGCGCAGATCTTGATTCGTACTGTCTTGCCAGACAGCAAGTTGCTGCTGCTGGCAGACTGCGCTAGTCTCCGCACGGCTGAAGTTAAGTAAGGGGCGCACGAGTGTAACGGGCGGATGTACAGCATCTAGCGATCGCGCCCAAGGCAGTGTCCCAATTCCGTCTGTTCCTGTTCCACGGATAAGATTGTATAAGACAGTTTCCGCGCGATCACTCTGCGTATGTCCGGTCACAACGTAGCCGTATTTGTGTCGCCTAGCGGTGCGAGCGAAGCATTCGTAGCGCCATTTTCTAGCCGCAGCCTCACTTACAGGCGGCGACTGTGCGACTTCTAACCAAGCTGGCACCTGCCACGCTTCGGCAAGTGCTAAGACATGAACCGCATTATCTGCCGAGTCGTCTCGCCAGCGGTGGTCACAGTGAACAATGGCCAGTGACCACCGCCATTTCATAGCTAGCTCTATCAATAGATAAGCTAAACACAGCGAATCTTGACCTCCAGAAACAGCCACCAGGATACGGCTGTTCTTAGGCAACAAAACTCGCGATCTCAGCAAAACATGTAATTTAGCGTGAGCTGACGACCAAGCCATATCAGTTTTCTCCGACCTAAAGGCAGTCTATCGAAGCTCTGGTAGTGGCTTACCGAACCACTTTATCGATTGCCCGTCGCGTCGTCCTTGATGTCAGCTACCGCATCCTTAGCCTGCTCGGTAGCCTCATTGATTCGCTGCTTTGCTCGATCTAGCCAACTACTGCCTTCAGTTTCAGCGCTATTCACACCGCGTTGAACGCTGCTAGCAGTAGTATCCACGCCGCTACTGGTACGCTCCCTGGGGCGATCGAGCCCACTTTGAACATTAGTGCCCTTAATTCCACTGCTAACAGCGCCTTTGATTCCAGCGATATCACCTTGAATATCGGTCTTTTGTCCATCGATATTGCCGTCAAAACTAGAGGTCGGGTACTCCCGCTGCGGGGTGCTGTTTTGAAGCTCTACCTCGATATGGTCAGCTTCGCTCTCTTGGGTCGGGTCCATAATCTTATTGCTATCTGTGGCTTTAGCAGCAGCTATAGCGGCACTACTAGCCGCTGCGCCCTCTAGCCCTATCTCCGTCTCTTGACTGTCATTACTCTCTATCTCTAAAGCGTCCCTCTCAGACGTATTGTCGTCGACGGTATTCGAGTAAGTATCGTCAGTAGACCCACTTGTAGCCTCTCTTAAATCGCTTTCGCCTTCGTAAGTACCGCGAGGGCGATCGCTCGCCTGGTTTGAGATCTCGACGTGCCTGGTCTCTTCCTCTTTACTCGTTTTGCCAGCAGCCCAAATCAATAGTCCTAGTCCAGCCAATGGCAGAAGCAGCCACCACCAGCGACCTCTATTTTCCAGTTCACTACCACTTCCAATTTCGTCGCTCCCAATCTCTTCTGTTTCAGTGAGGCCAATTTCAATGTCGTCATCAGTGCCCAGTATGCCATCTGGGCCAGCAACATCAACGTCGTCATCGGTGCCGAATATGCCATCTGGGCCAGCAACATCAACGTCGTCATCGGTGCCGAATATGCCATCTGGGCCGGCAGCTACACCATCAGCTGCTAGCGTCGCACGGTCAACAGTCCCATCAACTACTGCACCATCAGCTACTGCGCCATCAGCTGCACTGTCAACTCCTGTGCCAGAAGCTCCTATAGCCGTCTCTCCTTGATTATTTTCGTCACCAGAGGTGTCTGCTATTGCCGCATTAGGACTACTGCTTGCTGCGGCGGTGCTGCTCGTTGTGCCACCGCCAGTTGCATCAGGAATTAGCCCTATCCCTGAAACGCTAGCATCATTGACAGCGGCTTGCCCAGGTCTGCCTGTGGCATAGCCCAAGAACGCTGAAACAGGAGCCGAAGCTCCTCCCGCATAGACAAACGAATAAGGCTGAGAAAAAGGATATCGAGAATCGCTGGGTAGCGTTTGGTGAAGCGGCAGTGCTTTGAGTTCAGACTGGCCTGCTAGCTCTCCGACCAAAACATACCCAATACCGTTCGTTCCAAGTACCGCAATGAGCGCCTCAGGGGTATCTGATTCGAGTACAGTAGCACCATCCGCAGCCTTGAAAGGCGCTGTCGTAAAGACAGGATAAGGGTTCAGTGCTTGTCTAGTTTCACTACTTGCCGGTCGGTCTATCAATTTAACTGGGCTATCGGGGCCCCCTACGGCTGACCAGTTTTTAATTTCTCCTCTAAAAATCTGGGCAAACTGGCTACCTGTAAGACTTTTAGAAAAAGGATTATCTTTATCAACGACAATGGCAATTTTCTCACGCCGAACAGGTACTGAAATGAGTCCTTTTTGCTTCTCCGCGGCCGTGAGCGGACGGCTAATCGCCGCAAGGTCTGCATTCCCATTCAGTACGTCTTGAATGGCCGCATTAGTGTCTTTGGTCTCAACGGTGACCCTACTGTTGGCATACGTGCTTTCGAAGCCGCGTTGCAAAGCCGCGCTGATTGCGTTCATGTTGTCAGAGCCACTGCTGACCGTAACTTCTGTCCCTTCTTCAACTGAATTGGGCACCGGGAAACTAGGTGTCGTTTGCCCTAGGAAGGGAGGTATGAGCGCAGATGCCCTTAATTTACTAGGAACAGCGCAAGCGATAAGCGCCGCTATTGTGAGAGCTGAGACCGTTTTGCGATTGACCATTGTTCCAGATAACACCTTTAGATGTTTTGTTCAGGTGAGACAACCTTATTATCTAGAGAAGCCTATTGGCTTATCTTTTCGGTTGTTTTTGAGAAGCATCCCATCAAAAAGCGTTTCAATCAATGATGGACTGGTGGTGAAGGTGGATTGATGGCGGAGGAAACGATGAAGTTGTCATTGACGGGGTCAGCTCACATAGAGCACCGCTATGCACATTAAACGGTAAAGCGGCTTTATCAAATGCTTGTTCGAATTTATGTTTTCTTTAAACCGGTAGATACACGATAGGGCACAATTTCACGTTAGGTTGCGTTTTTGGCGCGATCACTTTTCTAAGCGTTTGCCAGACTGTTTGACAGCGTGCGCTCATATCATGTCTGTGTAGGGTTTGTATACCTCTATTATCACGTACTCCACGGTGGTCTACCTGATGGTCTGACTTGTAGTTTAACGATTGCACTGGTATCAAACATGCCTCTCTAGCCGTTTCTAATATCCGTGTATCTACTGAGCTGGTAAGTGTCAACTGATTTCGATTAAGCCTAATATGCCTAGCCACGCGCTATATTCCGTAAAGCAATAGTGTTCTAAGATAGCCAAGGCTTACAGCTTGATCTGTCAGGCTCTTGCCTTGTTTGCTCCAAGTATAGGATGTGCGGCCAAAGGGTGTTGGCAGATGGTTTCAAATTTTTCTTCAAATGGTGTCCCAGAAATCGATGATCAAAGCGAGGAGGCTTTGAACAGAGCTGAGACTGCTGATGATCTTGATTTTGATAATTTCATTCTAGAGATCGAACCGGAGACTGCTTCGCTTGAAGCAGAGGTAGTTCAAACCAAGCCGGAAAGTAATCCGAATTTGCAGGTTCAATTCAAGAGTGAAGGGGGCAGGCTGTTGCTGATACTGCCGCCTGCCCCTGAAAAAAGTCGAAACCCTGTCTACTGGGAGGAGCTACGGCGACAGCTTAAAGAGCGTATCAGTGGGGGGGAACGGTTTTTGCAGCCTCACACACCTGTGCATCTGATTGCGCGCGATCGCCTTCTAGATTCTCAGCAAGTACAGGAGATAGATACGCTGCTCAGTGACGCTCAACTGCCCCTCAAACGTATTTACGCTAGCCGTCGTCAAACCGCTGTTGCAGCGGCTACTGCAGGCTATTCAGTCGAACAACAGACTACCTTGAGTCATCTAGGGCAAGGGCAAGAGGCCTCTCGTCAGGCCATGGACGAGCCTTTGTATCTGCAAACAACCCTGCGCTCAGGCGTAGAGGTCCGCCATAGAGGAACCGTAATTGTGCTAGGGGACGCTAATCCGGGGAGTTCTATTGTGGCCGAAGGGGACATTTTTGTATGGGGTCATCTACGGGGCGTTGTTCATGCAGGTGCGGACGGCAACGCTCAGTGCCGTATCATGGCTCTGCATATGCAGCCTACCCAGTTGCGAATCGCTGACAAAGTGGCTCGCTCACCTGATGATCCGCCTGCGCAGTACCAGCCTGAAGTTGCCTACATTGGGCCTGATGGTATTCGCATTGCGCTCGCCGCCGAATTCGCCCTAGCTGACCTGACTACAAAAGAGAGCCCATGAGCCGCATTATTGTTATGACCTCCGGCAAAGGAGGGGTTGGTAAAACAACTTGCACCGCAAACCTAGGGATGGCCCTCGCCAAAGCCGGACAACGAGTTGCTGTTGTCGACGCTGACTTTGGTTTACGAAATTTAGATCTGCTGCTTGGCCTAGAAAACCGCATTGTCTATACTGCACTAGATGTATTAGCCGGAGAGTGTCGCCTTGACCAAGCTCTGGTAAAAGACAAGCGTCAGCCTAACTTAGCGCTGCTGCCGGCTGCTCAAAACCGCTCCAAAGAATCCATCAAGCCTGAGCAAATGAAGCGTTTAATCAAGGCGCTTACTAAGGTCTATAACTTCATTTTGATTGATAGCCCGGCGGGAATTGAGATGGGCTTCCGGAACTCTATTGCGGCGGCGCGTGAGGCAATTATCGTCACCACGCCAGAGATTTCGGCAGTCCGTGATGCTGATAGGGTTATTGGTCTGTTAGAAGCAAACGATATTAAGGCAGTGCGCTTAGTCATCAACCGCTTGCGTCCGGCAATGGTAGCGGCAGAGCAGATGATGTCTGTAAAAGATGTGCAGGGCATTCTATCGATTCCGCTATTGGGTGTAATTCCAGATGATGAGCAGGTGATAGTTTCCACCAACAAGGGAGAGCCCCTAGTGCTAGAAGAAAAGCTATCCAAAGCAGGTATCGCTTTTACAAACGTTTCGCAGCGTTTGCAAGGCGAGAAGGTTCCACTGATGGATTTGAGTATTCAGCAAGAGTCTTTCTTTACTAGACTCAAACGACTATTTGGTATGTAAGCGTTCAGTTGTCCAGTAGCCGCTTTGGTCCTCTTAGCACAACTTATCTAACCTCCTCTCTTAGAATCCTATAGAACGATTGATCAACCGCCAGCGACATCACGGTGACTTAACTTACTATCATGGCTATTCCTCTTATTAGCGAACTTCTCGAAAGATTCTTTGGCCCAGCCGAAGATCCTCACAGCCGCGATGACGTTAAGCGTCGGCTAAAAATCGTGTTGGCCCACGACCGACTGGCCCTAGACCCTCAGACGCTAGAAATGATGCGCCAGGAAATCATTGCGGTGGTCTCTCGCTATGTAGAAGTAGACTTTGATGCACTGGAATTTTCTTTGGCAACCGATCAGCGAATGACGGCGCTCACGGCGAATCTACCGATTCGTCGCATTCGCCCACTAGGAAAAGGTGCCGATCAGCCGATCGAGTCTGATGCTGAAGTTGAGAAGATTGAGCTAGCTTCTCAATCAGAGATTTCGGCAATGGATGAAGAAGCAGAAACGGCACTGCAACAAGCGGAGTCTAAACCTTCGGACGATCGAGATCCTATTCACTCACCTTCAGATCTCGGTCGCACTGACCCAGATGAAGAGGATACCAGCGAAGTTTTGTCCGATGAAGCGATCGCTTTAAAGTCTACAGAGTCTACAGACGAAACTTCGCTACCTCTGCAAGAGAGCAGCGAAGAGAGCGAACCGGATGTGCCCGATATGTCTGAGCCAGATGCTGCTGTCGAAACAGTAGGTAGCACGAATCAAGACGTAACTTCGTAACGGAACTATATAAATCAAATGCATGAATAGCTTTGTAGATGAATAATCTCACAGGCAGACAATTCTGTGCATTTAATTCAGAACGGTTCAGTGATCTATAGTTAATTTTCTTGTATATCGCTTATACTTTTATTAAGTTAAGTAGCCAGGAAAAGTAACAGAAGTTTTGTCATGAATAATGAAACGCAAACCGTCTCGATAGAATCTGAAGCTGCCGCCAATGCCTTGGAGAGTAAAACCTTTGGTATCAGCGCTACTCGCTACTATCGCCCGGAGCCTCGTATGGGCTTTACACCTTACGCAGAGCTTTGGAATGGCCGTCTAGCGATGGTGGGTTTCATTGTCGCCTTGGTATTCGAGCTAGTTTCTAACCACGCTTTTTAGAAACTGCCCTAGTCGGCCTGATTTAGCTGTTGATTTTATGAACTTATTGAAAGAAGCCTGCCTGTAAGACAAATAGGTAGGCTTTTTTTAGATCTAGCTCTGATCTAGCCTGAATAGGTTTGTATCTTGGAGAACTACTAGGCAATATCAGGAGGAATTTGTGGCTTTGTGCTTTGCGTTAGCTGGCTTTGGAACAAGATTTTAAGGTCGTTGCGGCGAACTTCTACCGCCTGATCTCGCTGTTCATTTTCTAAAAAGATTAAGCTGTCTACTGGCTCAATAGAGGGCAACTGGAACAAAAGTTGAGCAACTGGGATAGGAAGGGCCATCAGTCCTGGATTGCTTTTGGCTAGCTTATCGCCCGCAGCAGCGCTCAGCGAAGGGTAAGCGTAGATAACGCGTTTAGCCTGATTGGGCGCATCTTTTCGGGCGATCGTCGCTTGCAGCCACTGCCGACCAATCGATTGTAGAACGTAGTACTTCGAGTGCTTTAGCTGCTTGGCAATATTGCGAATAACAGGAGATACGGTTTTGATTGCGGCTCTTAAGTTTGCTTCTGGAGGAGCGTCTTCAATTAGACTGTGTAGCTGTTGATCGATATCCATAGGTTGAGTATAGAAAGTGTTTGTGTCCGCTATACAACAGCGGGTATCTGTCGGCGGAATCTAATAGAAAAAGTCTCTCAGGTACAACTCGCCTGGCATAGACAGACGCGCACTCCGCTTAGCATGGGTAGACGTACAGTCTGCAGTTGTAATGTGTAAGTTGCGAGAAACGCTCTTTGACAACTTTAATACTTCTGTGAATATCCCTTCGAAATTGTTAGCTGATATCGCCAATCTGTCTACTCTCAAGATGGTGCCTACCCATCTTAACGATTCGACTTCCATCTACATTTTTATAGGTCACGGTTTGGTTTCTGCTGAGAGCTAGAAGAAAGGGTCAATTGATTGGCTCAAGATTCATTTGAGCTACGCGCAACGAGCGCGGCTATGATAGGTGTCTCTTAAATTCAGTAGCGACCGACTCGATTAGGGTGTGCGTAGCGGTATGCATCTTATCTCTAGGCTGGAGCGATTTCTAAGGTAATTGCTAGGCCTGCTGATTGGAAAATGCACTGCTACTACTAAACGGTTAACCATCAGGGAATAATTGAAATCAGTTGTGGAAACGCTTCAGGAACGACTGTGCAGAGAACTTAGAGAAAAAACGCCAGCTTCAGCACGTAACTGCCGAGAAGTTGCTGTACGGATAGACGCAGAAGTGCAGCGGATTTGCTCTGAAAGTCAGCGCATTCAGAATACGGGCGATGTGAAGGGCTGGGCCGATACGCTCGCCAATTTGCGGATGAAGCAGTGCTTGCACTATCTCAAGCTATGCTCGACTAAAGGTCGCCTAGAGCTGCACAGCAATCTTAGTGCTATTGTTTACCGTTATATGACGCCGCCCCAGGTGCAGGCTAGCTATCAGGCGCGAGTCGTGCTGATTGAGGACTTTTTGCAAAACTTTTATGTCGAAAGCATCAATGCCTTTCGCCGCGAGAATGACGTAGCGCCTAGCTATCGACCTCGCTCTTCGCTAGAGCTAGCTGAGTATATGGCCTTTACAGAGCGCTATGCTAAGCGACGCATTCCGTTCTCTCGAGGGCGATCGCAGCAGCTAATTATCTTACGAACCCAGACTTTCTCAAAGCAGCAGCCACCAGAGACCGCCATAGATATTCAGCAAGCGATTGAAGGGGGGGATACCGACCAGCCTAGAACCGCGCCTCTACAGCGACTAAGAGAAGAACTAACTACACCAGAAGACACTCTCGACTCTGAAAGCACCGTGCGTGAGCGCGTGGTAGAGCAGCTAATGGACTATTTGGTTGAAAAAGGACAAGACGACTGCGCCGATTATTTCAGCCTGCGGCTGATGGATCTCCCTACGCCTGAGATCGAGTCGATTTTGAGAATTACGCCCCGCGAACGAGACTATCTACAGCAGCGGTTCAAGTACCATCTACTGAAATTTTCCTTTGCTCATAATTGGGAGCTTGTCCACGAATGGCTAGGGGCAGAATTAGGCAAGAATTTGGGCCTAACGCCTCAGCAGTGGGAATATTTGCAAACAAAAATAAGCCGAAGTCAATCAAAAATACTGAACCTAAAACAGCAGCAGTTGACCGATCCTGAGATATCAAGACTGCTGGACATCACGCCTACCCAACTGCGCAAGCAGTGGTCAAAACTGCTAGAAGTAGCGTGGGATATTCGCAATCTGTGACAGGAAGGAAACAATGAGAATGATTTGAGACCAGCTTTAGGGCCAGATTCCGCGTAAAATTGAGATCTGTCCGGACTGGGATAGGCAAATATGAATACTGATGTAGATAGTACTCGGAACTTGCTTCTGTGGCTCCTTTATAAGTTCGACCCGACGTTTTCTACACCATCAGGAAATGGGTCTACATCAGAAGCCAATCTACCGGAAGCAGGCTCATTCGGAGTCGGGTCTGATGCAACGTCTATGAAGCCCTCTCATCATCACGGGTCTGAAGCCAAGTCTGAAATTTTGGCTCCTAGCCCATCTACATTCTCTAGGGTCGTGTCGTTTACGGCTTACAACCCTACGTTTTCCGCGGCTTCGAGAGAACTATTATCTACAGATAGCTCCTCTCAGACGGCTCAGTCGTTTAACTTCGGAGAAATCCACGCTGTGCAAGAACGTTATCATTTATTGTTGAAACAACGACTCCGCTTGGAGTTTGAAAACAATCCACCGCTTTTTCCTTGGGAATCAGAAATTAGTGAGTATCCAGCAGAAGTCAGTGAAACTGTGGGCGTTACTCTAGTGACTGCTTCAACAACCTGGAGTACTCATCTAGAGGCACTTCAGGTCTCTGGCCTGTTGCCCCAACCCCTGCTAGAAGCTCTATTTATCCAGTGTCAGGCGCTCGCTCGTTTACCGGTTAAGCAAGGAATTCGCCTAGTCAAGGCAGTAGAGAACATCTTTCCTGATCAGTGTGACCTGTTAGAGCCTATTGCCGATATGGTGCTGATGCCTGCCTATCGTTCTGATAGTGCCGCACAAGCTGCGCTCGCTCAGGCCCTAACTGCAGTCGCTGGCGACTACGATTTGGCCTCGCCTGAGCAAAAGATCGCGCTGTCGATGCTAGCAGCGCAAGAGATTCTAGGAGCGCTGACGCTCTCTGTCTCTTCTAACAAGCCTTATGAAGCAAAGCAGTGGGTAACACCGCAGGGGGCCTTGAACCTATCTGCGACCTATGCTCAAGGCCAGCTAGCGATTGAGGTCTTGCTACCTGCTGGTGGGCAGGTACGCCTACGAGATGGCGATGCAGAAAAGAGCGCGACGCGGCTTCAGCCTGGTGCTTTAGATCTGGTTCTAGCTAGTCCTAGTTTAGGCAACACTTACCTTTTGGAAGTGTCCTTACAAAATGAAAGCGCGCCGCTTAGCTTTGCCATTCATTTGGCTGACGCCTAGCCAAGTTTCTAGGCCAGATTTCTGGGGTAGCGCTTTCAGTCGGCTTCGCAGAGTCGGATATTCACGTAAACAAAGAAGGTCAGTCACATGGGGGGATTGGCCTTCTTTGTCTGTGGTTTTTCCTCTGTGGTTTTTCCTCTGTGGTTTTTCCTCTGTGGTTTTTCCTCTGTGGTTTTTCCTCTGTGGTTTTTCCTCTGTGGTTTTTCCTCTGTGGTATTTGTCTGTGATTTTTGTGTGGTCTTTCACGAGAAAGAGACGGCTTGATCTATCTGGGGATTGTCATCGTACGCATACATGTGCTGTGCATTAGTTTACGTCGTGCATATTCGTTACGCATACTCAACATCGGGAGCGATACAATTGAGCACGGTTCAGTTTATCTATTCCCGTCAGATATTATCCCCTTTGATCTCTATGACTCCTCAAACACTGGTTCCTCAGACTACGCCTTTAGTGACTGAAGATGCTTTTCAGCCAGCAGTTTTTGATCAGCATGTGATGGCAACCTATGGCCGTTTTCCAATTGCCATGGAAAGAGGAGAAGGAACTCGCCTGTGGGATTCTACCGGGAAGGAATATTTGGATTTTGTTGCGGGTATTGCAACCTGTACTTTGGGACACTGCCATCCGGCGATGGTGGCCGCGGCCACAACTCAAATTCGTAAGCTACAGCACGTTTCTAATCTCTATTACATCCCAGAGCAAGGAGAACTAGCGCAATGGCTGACGGAGCACTCTTGTGCAGACCGAGTCTTTTTTTGTAACTCTGGGGCTGAGGCTAATGAGGGTGCAATTAAGCTGGCGCGTAAGTATGGTCACACGGAACTAGGCATTGAAGCGCCGATTGTGATCACGGCGAAATCGAGTTTTCACGGCCGGACGTTGGCG
This sequence comes from uncultured cyanobacterium, assembly GCA_963702855.1. GTDB lineage: Bacteria > Cyanobacteriota > Cyanobacteriia > Phormidesmidales > Phormidesmidaceae > Phormidesmis. The sequence continues at coordinate 1,453,932 of OY969765.1, read as the reverse complement.
ACAGTAACGGCTACAGGACAGCCTAAGTATCAAAAGAATTTCAATCCGCTGATGCCAGGATTTTACTATGTGCCCTACAACAATATTGATGCACTGCGAATTGCAATTGAGGAGCTAGATGCCGACCGGCGACAAGTAGCGGCGGTCATGCTAGAGCCAATGCAGGGTGAAGGGGGTGTATGTCCGGGCAACCCGGTGTATTTTAAGCAGGTGCGGCAGCTATGCGATGAGTTGGGCATTTTGCTGATTTTGGATGAGGTTCAAGTTGGGATGGGCCGCACCGGAAACCTGTGGGGCTATCAAACGGTTGGGGTAGAGCCGGATGTCTTTACCTCGGCGAAGGGACTAGGGGGCGGTATTCCTATCGGGGCTATTTTGACGAAGCGTCACTGTGATGTGCTACGCCCCGGTGAACACGGCAGCACGTTTGGTGGAAATCCGTTTGTCTGTGGAATGGCGCTGTCTGTTTGTCATACGTTGGAGCAAAATGACGTGCTTGCGGATGTGCGATCGCGCGGTCAGCAGCTCAGAAAAGGATTAAGAGCGATCGCCAAAAAGTATAGCAACTTATGTGAGGGCGTCAGAGGATGGGGCTTGATCAATGGCCTAGTGCTCAAGGCGGATACCGGCGTGGTGGCATTAGATATTGTCAAGGCTGCGCTGGCTGAGGGACTGCTGGTAATTCCAGCGGGTGCCCAAGTGGTGCGGTTTATTCCTCCTTTAATTGTAAGTGACGTAGACGTCGCTGAAGCACTAGTGCTGATAGATCGGGCGCTGACCGCCGTCTCTAAGTAGTTCTCTAGTAGCCTGTCTCTAAGCAGTCTTCTTTAGGCAGGCTATCTTCTTCTAACAGGCTGCTCATAGATAGACAGTGTTTCGGCGTAGACACTGTTCTAGATAGCGCCGCTCTATATAGACACCGTTCAGAATTTTGACGGCAACAGCGCCCCTTTGTGAACGGTTAGAATCTGAGATTCTTTCAGCCAACGAGCATCGAAAGCGCCCAGATGAGTTGTGGTAATTAGCGTTTGAAATCTATCTTCGATAGTTTCTAGCAGCTGGTTTTGTCGTTTGAGATCTAGCTCTGCTAACACATCGTCTAACAGCAGCAGCGGCGGCTCGCCAACGACTGCTTCTATTAGCTCTAGTTCGGCTAGCTTCAAGGCGAGTACAAGGGTTCGCTGCTGACCCTGTGACCCGTACTGGCGAGCAGGCGTTTGATTGATCACAAAAGCCACGTCATCTCTGTGGGGCCCTACTAAGGAAGTGTGCTGATGGTATTCAGCAACAGCTTTCGACTGAATTTTTTCTAGAAAGGCCTGCTGAATAGCTGCTGGCTCGTCTTCTGCTGTCGGGCTAGAAAAGGGGACGTTGGGCTGGTAAGTAATGACCAGCTTTTCGGTATCGCCGCTGATGGCCTGATGCCAAGACTGGGCTAGCGGCACCAATCGCTGAAGGCCACGCGATCGCCGTCGAATCACTCGGGTACCTGTAGCCGCTAGCTGGGCATCCCAAAGCGCCATTTGGGTTGTATCTAGCGGTGCGCGCTCTGGCGCTGTGTGCTGTTTGATAAAGGCATTACGCTGCTTCAGCACCTGATTGTACTGCTGCAAAATGTAGGCGTAAATTGGCTCTAGCTGAATTAGTAGAGTATCTATCCAGACTCGTCGCTCACCGGGGCCACCCCGAACAAGATCTAGGTCTAGACTAGAGAACTGAACGGCATTAAGGCTGCCTAGAAAGTCTTGCTGGCGCTTTAGCGTTTCGCCATTACGTATGGCTGCGCGGCGACCGCTTTTTCGCAGTACTAGCCTTAGTTCGCTAATACCTAGATTTTGGCTTAGCTGCGCTTGAATATATCCGGTAGCCGTGCCCTCTAGAACGAGATCGTGATCGCGGCTCGTGCGGTGAGATTTGAGCGTCGCTAGCAGCTCAACAGCCTCTAGTAGATTGGACTTGCCTTGGGCGTTGTCCCCCAACAGGATGGTTTTAGGTGCACTAAAAGCGACAGATTGGCTCTGATAGTTGCGAAAGTTCTGAAGGTGGAGGTGCTGAAGAAACATAGCTTTTAGTTTAAGCTAGGCCTTGCGCGGGCGATCGCCGTCAAGCTAGCCAAACCACTCGATTGCGATCGCAATCCCTTTTTCAAAAAATAGTCTTTGGCCTTGCAAGAAACTATAGTGCTGGTGCTACAATACCTAAGCGAAAGCGATGGGGTGTCGCCAAGTGGTAAGGCAGCGGGTTTTGGTCTCGCCATTCCTAGGTTCGAATCCTAGCACCCCAGTTTTTTACATCACCTGTCTAGCTAGTGTTCTTCCCAAACAGATTCGCTAGGCCATAGCTTTTTCCCAAAGAAGCTGCAGCCTATCTGAAGAAATATCAAAGAAGCACCGCATAGATTAGATATTCCATTTGAAAAAGTGCGTAGGATTCAAAAAAATCCTACGCACTTTTTTAGATGAAGCTTCAACCAAACGGAGCTTCAGTCAAATGGAGCACTCTTTGTCTAAGCTCCTATCCCATGAGTTGCGAACGATGTGTCCCTTAGCGAGCGAGGCCATAGGTGACCAGCTTCACATCAGCTTCACTTTGGCAGTACTTTTTTCGGTGTCAATATAGGCCGCAACATTTCTACATATACTCAAAATTGTAGGATCAGCGATTTAATTTATACCTTGGGACTCTTTTGTGTGGGTCGTTGGAGAGGTCATAGCGAAATAGATAGAGATCTCTCTATGAACATGTGATTTTGATACGAACTTGCCTAAGTCGGAACATCCGCAAAAATTAAGCCGTCTTCATAAACTGTGCCAATTGAGTTATTGTCACCGTTTGCTTGCAGCAGTCTGTTATACACAGCCAATATCTTCGCCGAAATCCTAGGGTCGTTTCCTTAGGGCAGCGATTGTTTTTCTAAAAGCTCCTAGCACTTGTTTTTGGATTTGTACCTTTGCATCCGTCCTTTGAGAGCAGCCCCCTTTGACTATGACCTATTCTCAATCTAATCAAGCTTCCTCTTCAAAGGAGCCACTGTCTACGCGATCGCTTGATAGCAATCAAGAACGTCATAGGCTTGCTCAGCAACATCACCAGTTAGTGAATTCCGGCGTGACTTCCGGTCTGACTTCCGGCGTAGGCGATGCAACCGTTAAAGCAACTCTGTCCATCAAAGAGCTACGCCGCGACCAAGCTAAAAGAATCAACACGGTTCTAAGAGATGATCCTATGCAAGCGCTTCGTCAGCGGCCATCGATTTTAGCAGACCCTTCCAAAATCGATATTTTGGGCATGGACTTTGATAACTTTTCGATGGAAGAGTTTCTAGCAGAACTGCGCAAAGGTGTCGTGTTCACTCCCAATGTCGATCACTTAATGAAGCTGCGTACCGACCCGGAATTTGTGTCTGTGTACAGCAAAGCAAACTTTAAAATTTGTGATAGCCAAATTGTGATGTACGCAGCGAAGTTTCTAGGCAAACCGCTTAAAGCAAAGCTATCCGGCTCAGACTTATTTCCTTGGTTCTGCGATTATCACAAGCACAATGAAGACATCACGATATTTTTATTGGGCGGACAGCCGGGCGTTGCCAAGCAAGCACAAGCTCGAATCAACACGCGAATTGGGCGAAAGATAGTGGTCGGTGAGTACTCGCCCACCTTTGGCTTTGAGCAAGATAGCGCTGAGTGTGAGCAGATGCTGTCGTTGATAGAGCAGTCCAAGGCAACGGTCGTGGCAGTTTGCTTGGGTGCGCCTAAGCAAGAGAAGTGGATTGCAGCCTATTGCGATCGCCTACCTAATGTCGATATTTTTATGGCAGTCGGCGCCGTGGTGGATTTTGAGGCAGGAATTAAACCGAGGAGCCCTAGGTTTGTGAGTGACTTAGGCTTAGAGTGGCTATACCGTTTGATGTGTGAGCCTCGACGACTATGGCGACGCTATCTACTAGAAGACATGCCTTTCGTCGGCCTAGTACTGACTGAAAAGCTCAAGCAGCTATCCGCTCAGCCGCTATCTTCTGTAGAGGGAAGATTGCGCGGCAGGAGATTGAGCAAAAAAATCAAATGACGGAAGCTCGGGCAACAAAAGATCAGGCAATAAAAGACTGAGGAATACGGGTGCTTCGGATTAAGCAGGCACTCTTGGTCATACTCTTGGTTATACTAGTGAGCGCTGCCGACTCTAAGGTTACCTAGTGACCTGCGATAATAGGCACCTAAAACTTGTAACAGCTATGGACGTTCCCCAAGATACTGCTCCGCAAGGCCAAACCGCGGTGACGATGAATTACTCAGAGCGAGTTATTCGCAGGGCCCAAAGGGCGGTTCTGTGCTCACCTTTCTATCTAAAGCTTCTAGCAGAAATGAGGGTTTCTAGTGTGAGTGTTCCTAGCATTGCTGAAAACAGCGGTGCGATTCAAGGATACACTCAGCAGCCACTGTCTGAGGCAAAGACAGAATCGGAGCTAACGTGGCTGGTGTCGGTGGGAATATTGCGCCGAGAAGTGGATGGGCAGGGCCTGACAGATAGCTTTCGGCTGACTCCTCTAGGTCGCCGAATAGTTGCGCTTGGGCAGGCTCAGGGCTGTCCGGATAAACGCGCTAACTTAGTGGACTATATAAAGAATGCGGTAGTGCGACGGTGCCGAGTGCCTGACTGGTTGATTTAAAGCTGTCTGGTCAAAGTTTAAAGTACGCAAAACGAGGCTGTACCAAGTCTAGCTATACGAAGTCTATCTACGTAGAGGCTATTCATGCAAAGTCTAATTGGCTGCTAATGACATTTAGTCTCAGGCTTAGCCTATATTGCTTTGATACCCTGACCTTCTATGCCTAGATTATGCCTAGATCTAGCCTTTTCACCCGAATACCCGCCGTTCAATCAACTTTTTTCCTTCTTTCTTACCAAGTTTTGACCAAGGTTGGGTAATGTGAGGGGGTGCACAAACGATGAGGGCAGTTTAGTAGTGAAATCAATAATGGTGGTAGGCACAACCTCCCACGCGGGAAAATCCATGTTGGTGACTGCGCTTTGTCGAATTTTGAGTCGTCGAGGCTGGCGAGTTGCGCCGTTCAAAGGCCAGAATATGGCGCTCAACTCGTATGTCAGTACGACAGGCGCTGAAATTGGCTACGCACAGGCCGTTCAAGCCTGGGCAGCGGGCGTATCGCCTCAGGCTGAAATGAACCCGATCTTGCTCAAGCCTCAGGGCGATCAGACCTCCCAGGTAATTTTGAAGGGTCGTCCGATTGGTCGAACGACAGCCGAAAAGTACTATGAGAACTTTTTTAGTGCGGGCTGGCAAGCTATTCAAGAAAGTCTAGCCCGGCTGAGTCAGGAGTTCGATCTTTTGATTTGCGAAGGGGCTGGTAGTCCGGCTGAGATTAACCTGAAGCATCGCGATCTCGCTAACATGCGGATAGCAACCTATCTAGAAGCGCCGACTATCTTGATTGCCGATATTGATCGCGGCGGTGTGTTTGCCCATATTGTTGGAACGCTAGAGCTATTAGAACCAGAAGAGCGATCGCTAATCAAAGGCATCGTTATCAATAAATTTCGGGGACAGCGCTCGATTTTGCAGCCTGGTATCGAATGGTTAGAGGAGCGTACAGGCATTCCGGTAATTGGCGTTATTCCGTGGATAGACGCGGCTTTTCCGGCTGAAGACTCGCTTTCACTGCTAGAGCGTCCGGCGGTGAAGGCGCAAGCGGACATTACAGTAGCTGTAATTCGTTTGCCTAGAATTTCTAACTTCACAGATTTTGACGCGCTAGAAGCAGAGCCGTCGGTCAACGTGAAGTATCTTAGCCCCAAGGACGATTTGGGCTATCCGGACGCGGTAATTCTACCAGGGACAAAAACAACGATTTCAGACCTGCTGGCTTTGCAACAGACGGGAATGGCGGCAGCCATCGTGAACTATGCGGCGGCGGGTGGCACGGTAATGGGCATCTGTGGCGGTTTTCAGATCATGGGACAGATGCTAGCCGACCCCGAAGGCTTAGAAGGACAAGAAGGGCGCTTCAACGGGTTGGGTCTGCTGCCGCTAAGAACAGTGATCACTCAGCAAAAGGTCGCTAGGCAGCGAACGGTTAGCTCCAAGTTTCCTCAGGAGGGGCTACCAGTCGTTGGGTACGAAATTCATCAGGGTCGGACGCAGCTAGTGGTCTCGACGGGCGATGATGAAGAAAATACGTTTTTACCTATCTTTGACGATCGTAGCTTAGGGATTGTTGATGCGTCTCAGTCTGTTTGGGGTACGTATCTACACGGGATTTTTGACAATGGTCCTTGGCGCAGATCGTGGCTCAATCGGCTGCGACAGCAGCGAGGTCTGCGATCTATGCCAACTGGGATTGCAAACTACCGTGAGCAGCGCGATAGCATGTTGAATGACTTAGCAACTACGATTGAGGAGTATATAGATCTTGATCCGATTTTGTCGTAGGTGGACCATTGATTGCTAGTGTTTTCTTGGCTATGACTCTTATTAGGTAGGGGCGTGACACTAAGCGTAATCATTTTGCTATCGTTGGCTGGACTGCTTTCTGGCGTGCTGGCAGGCTTTTTGGGAATTGGCGGCGGGACCTTACTGGTACCGGTGCTAATTCAAATGAACTACTTGCCGACGCCAATTTCGTTCACGCCTGTAGAGGCAACGGCGACAAGCAGTCTGGCTATTTTGGTAACCTCTACCGCGGGCAGTCTTCAGAACTGGCGAATGGGTTACCTAAAGCTCAAACAAATTGTGCTGCTGGGTATGCCTGCGCTGCTGACTGCATTTTTGGGGACGATGGTGGGCGATCGCATTCCTGCCTACTGGCTATTGGTTGGCTTTGGCCTGCTGCTGTTGAGCAATCTATATCTGGTGTCGCTCAAAAAGCGAGTGGTTGCCAAAGCGGAATTTAGAGATCGAGCGTCCATGCTAGCGAGTGGACCTGCTATTAATCCGCTGACAGCGCGAATCATTACTGGCTCTACAGCAGGCTTCATGGCAGGGCTCTTCGGCGTTGGCGGTGGCGTAATCTTAGTGCCGCTACAAATTCTGCTGCTAGGTGAGCAGATTAAGTCTGCGGTGCGCACTAGCTTGGGTGTGATTGTAATCACGTCGATTTCTGCCTGTCTGGGCCATGCAATTAATTCTAATATTCACTGGGTGGCAGGCTTAATCTTGGGGGTAGGAGGCTTGATTGGCGTGCAGGTGAGCACCCGGTTTTTACCAAAGCTGAGTAACCGTACCGTGACACAGCTATTTCGGATAATGCTAATCGTGCTGTCTATCTATATATTTTTCCAGGCCTGGCAGACGTATAGCGCTAGGTAGACAAGATCTCGGAACGGGGGCTTGGTCAACGTATTGAAAGATGTTTGGCTATGCCGCGCTACATAGCTGCGTAGCGAGCGCAATGTCGAAATAATGGGCGCTGCCTACGTCACCGTTGATGACTTTGAAGGGCGCGTCAGGTTCGCCAAAGTCGCTAATGACTAGAGTGGCCTTGGTAAAGTCTTGGTCTCTGGTGTAGTCGTTGACGGTGACGATCGTTTTGAGCCCGGTCTGGGTAGCTGAGAGCAGGCCGTTATTGGTATCTTCAAAGCCGAGGCAGTTTTCAGGTGAAAGCTGAAGGTGTGCTAAGGCGTATTCGAAAATGTCGGGGGCGGGCTTTTTGTGAGGGACCATGTCGCCCGCGGCAATAACTTCAAACCAGTCTAGGCTCTGGGAGCCGAGGGTGTTTTCGAGCAGGGCCTGAACGTTGGCGGGGGTTGTTGTCGTTGCGATCGCTAATCTCACGCCTTTTTCTCTGGCCTCATTAAGCAGCCGCTCAACTCCTGGGCGCAAGGGAATGCGTCCCTCTTTCGCATACTGTTTGTAGTACTGCGTTTTGCTGGCATGCAGGTGCTTGATAAAGTCAGTCAGCTCAGCAAACCCATCCGGCAGCACGAAATTTGGCTGTGACTGCTGCACAAAGGCTCGAATTCGCTCTTTGCCGCCAGAAATCTCTAGCAGTTCGCCATAGCGCTTCTCTGACCAATGCCAGTCGAGCCCTGCATCTGAAAAGGCTTGATTGAAAGCCGGCCTGTGTCCGTCGCGTTCGGTTTCAGCAAGGGTGCCATCTACATCAAAGATAAGTGCTTTAAGCTGGCTTTCTGACTGGCCCACAAGATGTACTCCTAGTTACTGCGACTGACTGATATCCTACCGTCAAACGATTCGCCTTTTGATGCGCGAATGACTTGATGGGAACCCTGAAGGAAGCAAATTGCGTTTGATAGGCACAAGCTGTGACGACAGAAAGGGCATATTGGCTAGCCTGGTCGCGAATCAAAGACGTAGGACCTATCACGGCCAAGCGCCTGTGGGAGCACTTTGGGTCGCTATCGCTAGCTTGGCAGGCGCCGGCAAACGAACTGCTGGCAGTCGATGGAATTGGCCTAATCAGTGCAGAGAAAATCGCCACTCAGCGACCAAAGCTGAACCCACAAGCGCTATTGGCTCAGCACGAGCAGGAAAATCAGTCGTTCTGGACGCCGGCTGATTCGGACTATCCGAAGCTGCTGTTCGCTATTAATGACCCTCCACCAGTGCTTTACTACCGAGGTAATTTGCGCTTGAACGATCCGACGATGCTAACGGTCGGTATGGTGGGCACTCGCAGGCCCTCGGCCTATGGCAAGCGATGGACGCAGCGGTTAAGCCGTCAGCTAACGCAGCAGGGGGCCACCATCATTTCAGGACTAGCTGCAGGTATTGATGCGGATGCGCATACAAGCTGTCTGACTCAGAAGGGATTGACGGTGGCCGTGATGGGTACAGGAGCCGATGTGGTGTATCCGCATTTCAATAGCAGTCTTTATGAATGGGTTGTGAAAACGGGGCTAGTCGTTAGCGAATACCCGGATGGTACGGGCCCTGACCGGTCACACTTTCCGCAGCGTAATCGGATCATTGCAGGCCTAAGTCGAGCCGTTCTGGTGATGGAGGCCCCTCTGCGTTCGGGCGCTTTGATTACAGCGCGCTTAGCAAATGACTATTGCCGGGAAGTCTATGCCCTACCGACCTCTTTGGATAATGATCAAGGTCAGGGCTGTCTGCACCTGATTAGTCAGGGAGCACAGATGATCTTAGAGTCGCAGGCGCTAGTGACGGCGCTATCAGATCTGCCAATGGTAGATGCGATCGCTACTAGCGCCATCGTGTCAAAGCCTACTAGCGAAACTTCGTCCGACCCGCACCCTATTTCGCCATCTGTGTCGCCATCTGCTTCACCCCCTCACAGCCAGCCTGCAGTAGCTGCACCGACTCAGAAAAAAGGTCCTGCCCAGAAAGATCTTGCTCAGTCTGACCTTGAGCTAGCACCTTTGCTGCGACAGGTACTAGCAGCAGTCTCTGTTGAACCTGTTGCTTTTGACCAGATTGTGCAATGTGCACAGGTAGATACAGGCCCGGTCTTGGCGGCGCTAGTACAGCTAGAAATATCTGGTCTTGTTGTGCAGCTACCGGGAATGCACTATCAGCGAACGTAGACCGGGGTGCGTCTGCGCATATGTCACTATTGTTTCTACTGCTTTTAGCCGTTTTGATGAATGTCTTTCGCCACTAACCGTGCTCAGCCTGCCCTAGAGTTTATTCCGCCACGCTACAGCCCCTTGCTACGGCAAGCTGCCCAGCTACTCATGCCTGCTTGGACAGCGTGGCAGACTGACATGGTAGGGATAGAAACGCACAACGTAGAAACGTTGGCAAAGCTGTACGCTGAATTTGATGCAGGTAAAACGCGACTGCTGCTAGCGTTTCGGCATCCAACGGCGGTAGATCCTTTTGTGTTGAGCTATTTGCTGTGGCGTGCCCTACCACAAACGGCTAGGGAGATGAATCTGCCTCTCAAGCGAGTACACGCACATTTTCTTTACGATCGAGGGATTCCGCTGTGGGCTGGGCGCTACTTGGGCTGGGTGTTTTCTCGACTGGGCGGCGTGCCGATTCAGCGAGGCAAGCTAGATTTGCCGGCGCTTAGAACGGCGCGGCGATTGCTTTCGGAAGGTCGCTTTCCGCTGGCAGCAGCGCCTGAAGGTGGCAATAATGGGCACAACGAAATTGTTAGTCCGCTAGAGCCGGGGATAGCTCAGCTAGCTTTTTGGTGTGCTGAAGACATGCAGTCGAAAAAACAGGCGAAAGGGCAGGCAAATGAGCAGGGTACGTCGGTGGTAATTTTGCCGATAGGCATTCAGTACAGGTACTCAAAAGCGCCCTGGAAACCCTTAACTTTGCTGATAGATCAGATGGAAGCAGAGTGTGGAATGGATGAACCCGGCAGCCTGGATTTGTACGGACGGCTCTACCGTTTGGCCGAGCACATGCTGACGCTGATGGAAAACTATTATCAAGCGTGCTATGGCGTGACTTTTAGGGTGTCTGAAGACGAGTCTGTTGCCGCTACTGCTGCTGACGTTGAGCCGAATGAACAGCTAGCTGAACGCTTGAATCGGCTGATGGATAAATCGCTTCAGGTGGCAGAGAATTACTTTGGCATTCGGCCTAGAGGTAGCATTATCGATCGCTGCCGTAAGCTAGAGCAAGCGGGGTGGAATCGCATCTTTCGAGAAGATAAGCAGACGCTGTCTCCAGTAGAGTTGGGTCTGGCAAATCGGATTGCAGAGGAGGCTGATTTGCGGCTGTGGCATATGCGCTTGGTTGAAAGCTTTGTCGCGGTAACCGGTCACTATGTGAAAGAGAACCCGAGCGCGGATCGCTTTGCGGAAACGGCGCTGTTGCTGCGCGATATGCTCGAGAAGATTAAGGGACGCCCACTGAGTCAGATTAGCCTAGGGGCACAGCGGGCGATCGCAACTGTTGGCGAACCCATTGAAATTACCAAACGGCTAGTTGACTACCAGCAGCACAGAAGAGAAGCGATCGCATCGTTGACAGCAGATTTGCAAACGGCGATGGAGTCTTTGATTCTAGTAGAGGATCTCAGTGGAGAATCTTAGGGGAGTGAACCCTTAGCCAAATTGAATTATGAGGTAGAGCGAGTCCTAGCTGGCTAAGGGCTGCATCTTCTCTGCAATGACCGCGTAGAACGGATCGCCGCCGCCCATACCCATCATCTGCATGATGGCAGGTGCTTCTGATTTATTGATGACAGTATGGATATTGCCAAAGCCAGGGATAGACTCGAAGTAACGTTTGACCAGATCTACCCGGCTAGCTTCGCTGCTGTCTCGCCAAAGCGCGATCGCCTTTTGGTAAAACATCCGATTAGAAAAGCTGAAAATCGCGATTCCACCCGGCTTTAGCACTCTATATACTTCGGCAAAAACTTCTTCGGGGTATTGGATGTACTGAACCGATACGGTGTTTATCACCGCGTCAAAGCTGTTGTCGGCTAGCGGCAGCGTTTGATTTTGGTTGAGATTTTGTACAAAGTAATGGTCGAGCTGTTTGTTTCTAGCAAGCTCGGATTCGTTCAGACCGTGACCTTCTACATGGGCGTAGGTAACATCGCCCGGTAGGTGTGAGACCCAGCTGCTCATCATGTCGAAGACGCGGCTGTTGGGTGGGATGCGATCGCGATACAGCTTTGTTAGCTGAGCAATAAACCCCTCGTCGACATGCGTGACAAATCGGGGCTGAGCATAAAACAAATCATCGTTAGAGGGGTCGAGCTTGTCGCGATGTGCAGTTTCCAGCAGCATGGGTGATCTAATTAATTTGGCTTAATTTAGCTAACAAGACTAACCGGTAGGGCAGTAGAGATACTTGCTCAGCTTAGCGTATGTTTACATATGTGAGCCGGCCAAGCGATGCTGACTGACAGGTGCTAGCTAACAGCTTAAAAACGATTTGCGATTGGGTCAATCTTTAGTATGGTGAGATTGAGTTCACCTTTCATGAACAGAATTTCTACAGCCTTATAAAGCCTCTTTTAATCCAAAGTCTTTTTCACCTTCGTTACTCTTCAAATTTCCTCAGATTTTTTATCTGATTTTTAGATTGGAAATATTTCCACAGATGTAGAGTCCTTGTTTAGCGTAAGCCTGCCCTGGCGTGAGCTCTAGGCCCTACTCCGTTACTGCGTACCCCTTCTAAGAGGGGATTTATCCCGGTGTATGACGCCAAACAGATACGCTGTAGAAACTAACCGACTGTATGCTGCTGCAACAGCTTTTTCTAGAACTTTCTTTCTAGAACTATTGATAGTTCACTGCCAATAGAATGACTGCCAACAGAATGATTAAGCGATTCTCGCGAGGGTTGTTTTTGAAAGGTCAACCGCAATTTATCAGCCACAACTGGTGGTTGTCTTAAAGGGAGTATTTCATTGCTATGAGTGATCAACCGACATTTAGCGCACCTGATGATTCGACTCGTAGTGAGGCCGAATATGCCTTGGAAAAAGAAGCGCGGCTGCCGCTGACTGGCTGGCAGCAAGAAGTCGATAGAGGTCTAGAGTTTGGGCTAGAGGCGGCTGAGAGCATTCGTGATCGCTCTATTTCAACCTTTTCGCGTGGAGAGCTGCCACACTACGCAGGCATTACAACTTTCATGAAAGCGCCTTACGTAGAAGACGTGCGCAAAGTTGGCAATTACGATGTTGCGATTGTGGGCGTGCCGCATGACTCGGGCACGACCTATCGACCTGGTACGCGCTTTGGACCGCAGGGAATCCGTCGAATTTCAGCACTCTACACGCCCTACAACTTCGAGCTTGGGGTAGATTTGCGAGAGCAAATTACGATGTGCGACGTTGGCGATATTTTCACAATTCCGGCAAACAACGAAAAATCCTTCGACCAAATTTCTAAAGGTATCGCCCACATCTTTAGCTCTGGCGCTTTTCCTATCATCCTCGGTGGGGACCACTCAATTGGCTTTCCCACTGTCAGAGGCGTATGCCGACATCTAGGCGATAAGAAAATGGGGATCATTCACTTTGATCGCCATGTGGATACTCAAGAAACTGACCTGGACGAGCGGATGCATACCTGCCCTTGGTTTCATGCCACAAATATGGAAAATGCGCCTGCTAAAAACCTGGTGCAGCTAGGAATTGGCGGCTGGCAGGTACCGCGTCCGGGGGTAAAGGTGTGTCGAGAGCGAGCCACCAATATTTTGACGGTAACTGATATTACCGAGATGGGATTAGACGCCGCTGTAGATTTCGCGTTAGAGCGAGCCTTAGACGGCACAGACTGTGTTTACATCAGCTTTGATATTGACTGCATTGACGCTGGCTTTGTCCCTGGTACCGGTTGGCCAGAGCCGGGCGGTCTGCTACCACGCGAGGCGCTTTATATGCTGGGCAAAATCGTTGAAAAAGCGCCTGTGTGCGGTTTAGAGGTGGTGGAAGTTTCGCCGCCGTACGATATTAGCGACATCACGTCGCTGATGGCGACGCGGGTAATTTGCGATACGATGGCGCATCTAGTCCTATCGGGGCAGCTACCGCGTCAGGCCAAAGCTGACTATATCAACGAGACGGCTAATATGAGCTTAGGAAGCGATTGGGAATAGCAAGGAAAGCACCGAGTAAGAGCAGGCAAGAACGGGATAAGAACTGAGAAGCGGTTGGGATAGACCATGCATGAAACCGACATGACGAAAGCCTTGATCTTTACCGTGAGAGACTGGTTAGCTGATCAGCCGGGGCATCCACAGGTGGAGAAGGTGCATCTGACCGTAGGAGAGTTTACCTGCGTAGAGCCGCAGGGCTTACAGTTTGCCTTCGCCGCGCAGACTCAGGGAACGTTTTTGGATGGGGTGGAGTTGGTTATTGACGAAACGCCGCTAGTGGCGTTTTGCCACCCCTGTCAGCAAACGTACCGGCCCGAAATAGGCTTGCAGTATGCCTGTCCGACTTGTCAAGCGCCTATGGATGACATCCGCTCAGGGCGAGAGCTGAAAATTGGTCGGGTGGAGTTTTCTCAAGAAATCTATTCTGGCTGAATCTGCTCTGGCTGGATCTGCTCTGGCTGAATTTGTCTGGCTAGATCTGAATCTAGCAAGGACCTAGACCAATAGCTTAGGCCGGTAGTGAAACGTGGTTACTGGCCGTAGTAAAACGCGATCGCCCGCGGCAGATCAAAATCCTGTTTTACCCAAGATTGCGTCTTTCCCAAGATTGTGTTTTACAGAGCGTGAACTATGTGAAAAAATAGCCGTGTGTTGCGGTAAATACGGACACTCTGTTTTCAATCTGCTGGCTAAGGCCGCAATGGGAACACGACATGCGGCGCTCAAAAAGTAATTGCAGTGCTATCTGGAAAGCTTAGGGATTTTTATGCACCAAACGTTTAACGCTGCGCTAGAGATGAATTTGCTTCATGCTAATCAGCAGGGTGCTGACGAAAATCGCGATCGCCTGAATCAGTGGGGCATTACCTGCCTCAATTTGATGAGTAGTCCTGGGTCGGGAAAAACGCAGCTGCTATCTCGAACGTTGCAAGGGCTACAGCGCGACTTTAAAATAGCTGTTATTGAAGGAGATATGACGACTCAGTTAGACGCACAGCGTCTACGTCAGCAGGGTGTGCCGGTTGTTGCTATCAACACGGGTCGCTCCTGTCATTTGGATTCCAAGATGGTGGCGGGCGGACTGCATCAGTTCTCTCACGAGCAGCGGCCAGAAGACTTTGACTTGATGTTTGTGGAGAATGTTGGAAACTTGGTGTGCCCCGCAGAGTTTGAAGTGGGTGAACATGCTAAAGTCGCGCTGCTGAGCATTACTGAGGGTGAGGACAAGCCGCTGAAATATCCCATTATGTTTCGCGAAGCGGATTGTCTGTTGATTACCAAGATGGATTTGTCTCCTTATCTTGAGGTGAACATTGAGACGATTGTGAACAACGTCCGACAGTTGAACTCAAAGGCTACTATTATCCCGGTGTCAGCCAAGAGCGGAGAAGGATTAGAGGAGTGGTTTGCATGGATAAAACAAACGGTAGAGCTAAGGCAAACAGCGGAACAAACACCAGAGGCTCGCCAAGCTGAGACTAAAGCTAAAGGTGATCGCCCAGCGGATGCCTCGTTACCTGCCTAAGAAAAGTGTTTTAATAGCGTTATCAGTGGTGCTTTGATGTGTTTTGGCTTACATTTTTCCGACTTCGTCGTCGTTCTTCTGAGACAAACTGGAAAGTATACAGAGCAGTCTTTTCAGCCTACGACTGCTTTATGGATTGATGGCTATGGTTAATGTTTTACTAGGTGTGTTGCGATTTAAGCGTTTCAAATCTAGGCGTTTCAAATTTGTATTACGAATGCCGCTGCGGTAAACATTGCTAGTTTTAATACTCACGGTTCGCTCAAAATAATTTGAGTTCCAAAAATACAACGAAGGCAATGGGTTTCAAAACTATTGACAAATAAACAAGGCTGTGAGTTTTGTGCCTCTTTTTTTCTGACCAACTAGTCAATTGAAAAATAGACCAGTTTTACGCTACATATAGCGTTTTTGTATTTCTTGGAAACACTAAAATAAATGAGCGAACCGTGAGTTAATAAGCTGTTTTCGAGTATTGTTGCCGTAAACATATCTGACTCAGCGAATAGCAGCGTAGCAACCTGATAGGGTAGCAGGTAAGCAATAGAAGGACTGCTCTTATATGCGGAGCCTTCTCATGCCGCATCTTTGTGTGCCATAACTTGTTCCCTTCAAGACTGTTCTGTCTTTCCTCTTTCCTAAAATTTGGTGTTAGTTTGTTCCCTATGAAAAGACGTCGATTAATTTCGCTATGCTTAGCTTTTTTCTGCACGATGTTGGTGACAGTGAGCTGTGGCGAAACTGCTGATAGCGGCGATGCTGGTAGCGGCGATACGACTGCCGAAGCGCCCCCGATTGTCATTGGCTATAGCAACTGGGCTGGCTGGTGGCCATGGGCGATTGCAGAACAAGAAGGTTTGTTTGCCGCGAACAATGTCAACGTAGAAATGCGCTGGTTTGACGGCTATATTGAGTCGATGGAGGCGTTTGCCGCCGGTCAGCTAGATGGTAACTGCCAAACGCTAAACGATACAATTTCCTTTGCAGCAGATGCGGCAAATGGCGAAGTCGCGGTACTCGTGAACGATAACTCTGCGGGTAACGACAAGATTATTGTGACTGAGGAAATCAACAGCGTTGCCGATCTCAAGGGGAAAAGAGTAGCGATAGAAGAAGGCGTAGTCGATGACTTTTTGCTGTCGCTGGCGCTAGAAGAAGCTGGTCTTTCGCGCAGCGACGTTGAAATCTTGCCTTTGGAAACAGGTGCAGCAGCGGCAGCTTTTGCAGCAGGCCAGGCAGACGCGGTAGGTGCTTTTCCGCCCTTTTGGCTGACAGCGCTAGAGCGCGAAGGCAGCAAGGAACTGGTCACTTCTAACGATTTTCCAGGGGCTATTCCCGATTTGTTAGTGATGAGTCAGACCATTATTGATGAACGCCCGGATGATGTTCAAGCTATTGTGCAAACCTGGTTTGACACGCTGGCGTTTATGGAAGAAAATCCTGCGCGAGCCGATGAGATTATGGCAGAGCGAGCTGATGTGACGGTAGAAGAGCTTCAGCTACTCAAAGAGGGTACTCGGATCTTTACGCTAGAAGAGAATCTAGAGGCGTTTAGTGAAGGCGATGGAATTGAGCACATGCCGTATGCGGCAGTGGAGATGGCTGATTTTATGGTGAGCGTGGGCTTTATTCCAGAAGCGCCGCCGCTAGAGCCTATCTTTGACGACCAGTTTGTCCAGGCGATTGCAGACGCTCAGTAAAAGATTCAGACAACCCCACAAAAGACCCTATAAAAGCCCAATAAGAACTTAGCAAACAACCTGGCAAACAACTCACTAAGCAAGCTGCTAAAAAGGAGCGTTTTGAATGACAACTAAGGGCGCTCCACTGGGGCATTCGCATGAGCAGCAATTGCCAGGTATGCCAGAGCCTCGTCGTCAGAGCCTTAAGCCTAGAGTCTTCTGGCGATTAGGTGAGCCAATTCCTAGGAATCTGGACTGGAGCTTGAGAATTGCTTCGGTAGCTGTGCCCCTGCTGCTGTGGTGGTTGCTATCTAGCAGCGGGCTTGTTAATCCTAAGTTCTTACCATCGCCAGTTGATGTAGTTGGTGCCTTTGGGCGGCTATGGGAAAAAGGTTTGTTCTTTGACGATGTGAAGGCGAGTATCTTCCGGGTGGGGCTCGGCTTCTTGCTTGCGGCAGTGATTTCAGTGCCTTTTGGCATTGCGATGGGCTCGTTTGCGGCGGTGCGATCGCTGCTAGAGCCAATTATTGGTATTGTTCGCTACATGCCTGCCCCGGCCTTCATCCCGCTCTTAATTATCTATTTAGGACTAGACGAAGCGCCTAAGATTGCTCTGATTTTTATCGGGGTGATCTTCTTTAATACGCTAATGATTATGGATGCTGTGAAGTTTGTGCCAAAGCATTTGTTAGAAACCACCTACACGCTAGGCGGGTCGAGGCGGCAAACGCTGATGCAGGTGATTACGCCATATGTGCTGCCCAATATTCTAGATACCTTTCGCATTAACATGGCGTCGGCCTGGAATCTTGTGGTGGTGGCGGAGCTAATTGCCGCGAATGAGGGTCTAGGCAAGCGAATCGCGATCGCGCAAAAGTTTTTTAGAACAGACGAGATTTTTGCCTACCTGATTGTTTTAGGTTTAATCGGCTTTCTGATTGACCTCTCTTTACGGGTTTTACTAAGAGTAAGCTGCAGGTGGGCTCTTGACTGACGCTCTCAATATTCAGAAAACCGACGCTTTGAGAATCGACGTCCTATGAATTAAAGCCTATCTAGAGAAAATCTTCTTTTGGGTGCGCGCAAGAAGAGAGATTTTTCTGTAGTGTAGATCACCGACTTACCTCACGCTACGGGATTGACTAATTCAATGGCCGTAGGGACGTCCGTGCGTTTTCTTAAGCGAAAACAGCTCTATGCGAAATCCTACAGGCTGCTGTTCTTTCTTCTAGGAGATGATCTATGCATTTAGAAGTTTCTGACGTACACAAACAGTTTGTATCACCGAAAGAGACCATCGTGGTGCTTAAGGACGTAAACCTGCACGTGGAGCAGGGTGAGTTTGTCTGTGTAGTGGGTGCTTCTGGTTCAGGAAAATCAACGCTGCTGCGTTTAGTGGCCGGGTTACAGCGGCCTACCTCTGGCTTGATTTCGGTAGATAGCAAGCAGGTAACGGGCCCAGGGGCGGATCGGGGCATGGTGTTTCAAGACTACACACTGTACCCGTGGATGACGGTTCAAAAAAACGTAGAGTTTGGACTGAAGCTACAAAGCATAGATCAGCAGACAAGGAAAGAGCAAGCCTCGTATTATTTAGAGATGGTGGGGCTAGCAGAGTTTGCCCAGTCTTTGCCGAAGCAGCTATCGGGGGGGATGCAGCAGCGAGTTGCGATCGCCCGCGCGCTGACAAGCCGACCCAAAATTCTGCTGATGGATGAGCCCTTCGGTGCGCTAGATGTGCAGACCAAAGAAACAATGCAACAGTTTTTGCTAGATCTGTGGGCCCGCACGGGCACTAGCATTTTGATGATCACGCACGATGTAAGAGAGGCCGTTTTCTTGTCGCAGCGAATATATGTTATGACGCCCAGACCAGGAACAGTGAAAGCGGAGATTGCGATAGACCTTGGTGAAAACCGGACGATGCAGACGCGATCGCTTCCCCGCTTTCAGTCATACCAGGATGACGTGCTCACGCAGCTAGTCGGCCCAGCGTAGCCCATCGTACCGGCTGATTGAGCTATCTAATTAAGATCTCTAATCGAGCTGTCTGGTCAAATCGTCTGGTTAATCTATGCTGAGCTGACGCGTTTGGTTAGTATTGCCATAACCTCGTTTGGGCGACCGGTTGATACAGGCTGACTCCAGTCGTTTGGCTCAGCGTAGCCGCGTTTGTGTAGCTGCTTGATGGTTGATCGCACCGCAGGCAGGCTACCAAACAGCAGACGGCGGATAGGTTCAGCGGCTGAAATTGGTGGCCGAGCAGGTGGAATAGTTGGCTGAGCAGGTGGAACAGTCGGCGCAGCAGCGCCCTCTGAAATAAGCGTAAACATAGTAGTTTTCTGGGTTTCGTGTGTTTGTGAAAGAAACCTAGAACCCACGAATCCTTAGCCACCCTCGAAGATGAAGTGCAAAAGGAAATCTAAAGGGTTACATTTACCCTTAGCGTCCGGGATTGCGTGTGAATCCCGGAGGTCAGCTGTCGGTATGGTGTTGTCAGCACCTGCCGATAGCACTAATTCTTGTTGAGTTCTGAGAAGGCCGCAATAGTCATTACAACCTTAGTAGAAGATGATAGGGGTATTCTTGCGGAGATGCAAGTAACTAATAGTTGCAATTGCACTTCAAGGGCTGCATGAGCCAAGAAAGTCGAGCTCGAATGGCTAGAAGAAAACAGCCAAAAGAAAACAGCTAATCAGAGAGAAAAGCTGAATAAGAAATAAGCCAACGAACAAGATGAACGCTATGCGCGCCTGACTCACAAAAGCCTAGCTCTCGAGCGTAAAGAGCGTCAGCTCCGGTGGGCAGAACAACCGTATCGGAATAATGCTCATCCCAATGCCTACGTTCACATACAAATTGTTGCCCGCCTGACCATAGCCTTTTGCCCAGCCATCGGCGTACACCTTATCTTTCTGTGTAAACCGCAACCAGGACCACTGAGGCGAGTTCGGTAGGCGAATCTGACCACCGTGCGTATGGCCCGATACTGCTAGTGGCGCGGTATTTGCCGGAAAAAGCTCAAAGCTGTCTGGATTGTGCATCAGCGCCACCCTAGGACTGCTTTCCGGAACGTCTGCCAAGGCCGCGCCTACGTTGTCATCGTTCGACCACAGTGAATCGACCGCTACTAAGTAGAGAGGGTCGTCGCCCTCTGCTAGCTGCATTGCAACAGACTCGTTTTCAAGTACCACGATTCCAGCGGCTTCTAGCTCTGTTTCTAAACTGCTCGCTAGCTGCTCACCAGGATCGGCTTTTTTGCTGCTCATGCCATAGTCATGGTTGCCCAAAACAGCGTAGGTCGGAATTCCTGCCTCAACTAGGGGCTTTACAATACTGACGGCTGTCTCAATCTCTTCGTCAGGATTGGGCTCCGCATGATAGATAAAGTCTCCACTGATTAGCACAGCAGCAGGATTAGCTTCTATCATCTGCTCAACGCTGCGCCGCGCGGTACCAGGATTTCCCCACCACATTCCAATCTGAAAATCCGATAGCTGACCGAGCTGCTTGCCTTCCCAGTTAGCCGGAAGATTCGGAATCTTAGCGACTTCCTGCTCAGTATCTAGGAAGCGAGGCTCAATGAGACCCCAGATGGTAAGTAAGGCAACAAGACCCAGCAATCCCGTAGCCGCATATTTTAATGTCTTAAGCATATTTTCTCTCTTAATGCGTGTTAACAATGCTTAGACACGGCTCTCTTCTCCTTCATCAAAGATTTTTCAATTCTTTCCGTAGAGATCAACCGTCTTCTGACGCTAAACTCTTGATCAAGGTTATCAGAGCGTCTGACACTACCAAGACGCAACCACTACCCTGCCTGTAAGCAAACCGATGGAGATTAGAAAGAAGATACTGTAAACTCTTATACCATCGGCTGATAAAGCTTACTGAAGCGTCGGATAGTCTGTTATCTCTCTTTAGAGCTATTTGTTAGGTGAAAGTGGATAGGAGATTTAGCTGCTATATTTTCAGCCGATGCTTTAGCAACTCGTAAAATGCTCTAGATAGCTCACGGCGACTCAGTGGCGTTCTATCTGTTGCAAGCTGGGCAAAGGCTTTACTATGCGCATCCGGAACAGATGCTTTGATCAAATACGAGAGCTGCTGACGCGTAATAGGCGTATTCGGTGAGAATCGACCGCCACCGACACCGGCAATCATACCCTGTGCTTTTAGCGTCTCAATATTGCTGTAAGCCCAGTGCTGCCCGGGCTGCACGTCCGAGAATGTAGGCCGCACTGGCATAATTTTCTCTAGGCCTAGCAAACTCACTAAAGCTGTCGCAACAACAGCTCTATTGACATTTGCATAAGGTCGAAAGTGTAAGCTGTCGGCGTTCTCACTGCGGATAATGCCGGTTGCCGCCATCACCTGAATCGGCTCAAAATCTGGATCGTCATGTCCTACATCATCGAACCAAAAGATTGGGACACCGTTACGAGCCACAAAACCCTGTAGCTTTCTGAGTAAAGGCACGTTCTCCACAATGGCTCGCGGATTTTCACCAGTCCAGGCGGCAAAGACAGCTAGAAATCCGCTCGCTTCTCCGATGGCCCACTCCATTGGGTGCATTCGGTAGGCTGCGTTGGTAATGTGCGTGGTACCAATGCTTTTAGCAGAAAGAACAAGACCATCTGTAGTCATTGGCACTAGTGACTTGGCTGGCAGTGAGAAGGGCAGAGCGGCGACGTCTTTGCCTTTGGGGGTAATGTGGCCCTCTACAAGATTGCCGTGCAGATCGAGGTAGTGATACTGACCGATACCAAGGCTGTCGCTGAAGCAGCGGGCGCGGGCCTGATTGGGGAAAAAGCTTTCGGCAACGTCTTCGTGGCGAATGGTGGTAATAGCGATGCCTCGGCGGGCTTCGCGAATGTAGGGCTCTAGACTAATGCCGTCTGCGGTCCAGCTCAGATCGCCTCTGGGCTTGAGGTCGCCAACGCCGTGGGTTTGTAGATAGTAGAGATAGGCCTGAGCGCGATCGCGTGCTTGCTGAATGAGCTTTTGTCGCTCTTCTCGGCTAACGCCAATCAGGTGCCCAAACCGAAAATCATTGCCGCAGCACTGCACTTTCTGTGGATGCGGCGATGTGCCCCAGTTAATGACCGAAACATCACCGGTGCTGACAGCTTTTTCACTGAGCGATCGCCTCAAAATCCGGCGATAGCGAAAAATCCCAAAGGGCTCGAAAAAGTCTCGTTTAGCCCAGCCCTGAGATTTCCATAGCCAGTAGTCGCTAGTAAATTCGTAGGGGTCTAACCAATGATGTTTCCCGTAGCCAGCGGGCGGATTTATCCTTTTCCCCTGTCCTGGCGCTGTGTATTCTACCAGTACGTTGAAGGTAAAAGACTGTTGACAGGCTGGAATCGCATAGTCTCGCAAAATAGCCTCACCCGTGTCATTACGGGCTTCTTGCCCAACGCGCGAAGGTAAATCTGCTAGCTCTAAGAGATCGCCGAAATCTGTTGCTTCTATGGTAACCGGTGCAACAACTGTGAAAAGGTGGCCTGCTTTGTCTTTGAACTTTACGCCGGTTACCTTGCGTAGTCCGGCTCTCTTTTCCGCTGATGCGGTCTCTACCATTAGCACCTCAACTGGCTCACTCTCCGCAATCAGGCGTAGCTTTCCTGCACGCAGATAGGGCTCTAGCGGTTCGTTAAGTGCCTGCGCGGCGACAGCTGGTGTGGTTGTAATCGGGCAGACCCAAGCTCCTCCAGGATTTTCTTGCGGTCTTCCGGCTACGGGCTGGAGCTGACGCTGACGCTGGCGAAACCATCGCTGAGTTTTTGAAATAGCAAATTTTTCGCCATCTACGGTGCTGTAGGTTACTTTCTGCTTAAGCAAGTCGCCGTCATCAGAAGCGGGCAGCCCCTGCGCTGTGAACTGACCCCCTACTACTTTTTGAGGCTGCACCCAGCACACGTCTAAGTTCATGCGTAAGGCGGTGAGCGCAGCGCTGTAGGCCGCGGTGGAACCGCCCGCAATGAGAATGGAGCAGCTAAGTGTGCTATCTCGGCTAGGGTGGGTAAAGACATCGGGGGCAAAAATGCCGTTAGTATGGCGGGCGGTATTCACAGCAATACTCGTTTGGTAGAAAGACTTTTACTAATACTGTCCAGATAGTGTCGCGATCGCAAAAAAAATAAGTAATTTCTTAACTGAGCTGTCACGATTCGTTTTAGCTACCGGCTAGCGCTGACAAGTACGGTTGAGCAAATCAGTGACCTTGCCCTAGTGTTATAACTATCTACCTTTTCGTTGATTTAGCGTTTAGCCTTTAGAGTGCTCAGTGATGACGGCTGATTCTGCCGCTGACCTAATAGCGAGCCCAATGTCACCGACGAGCCCGTTACCGCAGGCGATCGTCAGTGCAAAGCGTCAACTGGCCCGAGGCATTGAGCTAGCGACTCTACGTGACTATGAAGCGGCGATCGCATATTTCACCCGGGCGATTCACTCGCTGGGCGTTTCGTGCGATACTTCGGTGCTTCCTAATATGGACGTTACGGCAAGAACGCTCAGCCGCGCCGAAGTGACAGCTATCGAAATCACGGCCACCCAGAGCTTCTATCATCGTGGCTGTTCGCTGTGCCGGGTAGAACGCTACGAAGCGGCGATCGCAGACTTCACGTATCTGATTCATCAGCCCCCCACCTCGTCTGCAATTCCGGCTCGCTGGCTAATCACTAAGCTGACTGAAATCTATATTCATCGAGGAAATGCCTACCGTCGGCTCGGTCAGCATCCGCGAGCGCTCGCGGATCTCAATCAGGCGGTGTCTCGCTCTGGCGGATCGGCGCAAAGCTACGGCTGTCGAGGCCTAGCGTGTTTAGATAAGGATGATTTTGAAACGGCGATCGCAGATTTTGATCGGGCCTTGACGCTTCACCCTACTTTTACTCAAGGCTATCTATGGCGAGGCTTTGCCCGACTAAGAAGCGGCCAGCCCGAGCTAGCACTTGCCGATCTAAGCCGAGCGATCGCGGCGATTCCTATCTGCGCCGAGGCCTTTAACCATCGGGGCGTGGCCTACCTCCAGCTCAATCAGCTTGACCAAGCTCAGGCGGATTTTTCAGCGGCTATTCGACTAGATCGAACAAACGCTGAAGCCTACAACAATCGTGGGAATGTGCGTCAGCTACTAGGCGACACGGAAGCGGCAAAGGTTGACTATGACGAGGCGATCGCCCTGAATACTCAGCTAGCCGAGCCACATGCTAATCGAGCTGTGATCACCACCTTTGATCCTACACTCGACTCCATAGCCGCCGCCGCTCACGCCATCATAGCGCCCCCGCCGAATCACGCGGCTGCTTACCGGCATCGCGCTCAGGCTAGGGCGAAAACAGGGCGGGTGATGGCGGCGATTGCTGACTACACGGCGGCGCTGTCAATCGTGCCAACTGCTCACGCCCTGCACCAGCGAGGCAAGCTGTATATGGAAGTTGGAGAATATGCTAAAGCGCTAGCAGACTTCAGTGAGGCGATCGTGCGATCGCCCGACTATGGCCAGGCCTATTGCGATCGCGCTCAGCTCCGCTTTCAGATGCACGATGTAGCCGGGTCGCTATCAGACATCGATCAGGCGATTAGCCGGTTAGATCAAGTGCCCAAGGCAATCTACGTCACTCGCTGTCTGGCTCACTTTTCTCTAGATGACCAGCCGCAAGCGCTAGCAGATTTTGAACAGCTAGTAGCCTATTTTCAATCGTCTTCCCAAACTTCAAAGGAATCTACATCAATCGGTTCTTCTGGCGGCTCTGGTGGCTGAGGCCGCTTGAATCGCCCTAGCTGCTTGCCAAGCGATCGCCCTAAAGGGCTATTGCCGAGCGTTTTGTCTAGTCGCTCTTCTAGCCCGCTATTTTCTAGCTGATCTTGCGCCCTTTCTTTGGCTTTCTCAAACCGCTCCTGCATCTGCTGCTTCACTTTATCTGTCTTCTTCTGCAGCTGCTCAGTAATTTCTGGCAGCGTTCCGGCCTCCCCAAACTCACGTCTAGCCGGTTCATCTGTCAATCGCTTAGCCGTCTGTCTAGCTGTTTGCCTAACTCGCTCGCCGACTTGACCTGCCAAAGACTGTCCCTTTTGCAGTAGCTCATTAAAATCTGTCGGGATTTCTGGCAGCTGTCTGCTCAGCTTTTCGGGTCGCCAGTCTGTCCCTGGCTCAGCCGCAGCTTTGACCGATGAGGGAAGATCTAGCAACTGCTTGTAAGGTTCAGCCTGTCGCGCATCTTCTTCTGCGACCATGATACGCTTTCGGCCCGCGCTGATAATCGTCTCTGGCAAAATCACATATACGCTAGTCTTATCATCGACAGTCTTGTCATCGACGGTTTTATCACCGATGGTTTTACCATCGACAGTCTTGTCATCGATCTCTAGCTCTTCGCCAAACAGCGCTGGCTCGTCTAGCTTTCCTTCTGGCCTTTCTACTGACGCTTCGTCCAACAGCGTGCTGTGCAGCAGCTCGTCAGCCGCCTCTGCCGCTTTCAGTGCAAACAAATATTGCTGCACCTGCCCCGTGCTCTGATCAAAGCAGACATCTACGACCTGCCCGATATAGTCACCGCCGTCGGTCCATACTTCTAGGTAGGTAATCTCCTGCGCCGCTGAAAGCTGAGACTTGATAGCTTCTGGAGCTTCTGTCTGAATAACAATGCGATCGCCCCCAATTTTTACCAGCTGATCCCAGTCCAAAGCGTGCTTACGCCCAATCAATCCTGGCGCTTTATAGGTCAGTCCTACCACCTGAGCTGTCTTCATATCTACAAGTAGGTGCTCTACCGAGCCGACTTCTTCTGTGGTCTCGTAGGCCATGATTCCGCGACCGACGAGTTCTCCTTGACGAATGATTGCTGTGTCCACTGCAGTTGCCTCTGTAAGTTGAAAAGTTGAATACGAATAAAGCGGGTAGAAATAGATTTAGATAGAAATGAGCTTTGTGCTTTGAAGTTCTGTGCTTTGAAGTCTTGCGCTTTGAATTGAGCGAAAAAATCTGGATACCGAAAGATGTCTCTATTCTTCGGCCATCTCGTCTAAAAGCGCGGCAAAGTTGATTAGCTCTCGCTTTATCTGAACGTGAGTAGGTTTCAGATTCTCAACCAGAAGAGCAATCTGCGGCGCATCGAGATTGAAGGTGTATACATTACGAACAACATGACGAAAGCCCCTAAACCGGTTGAGCTTTTCTTGACTATCACCGCTGATAACGGCAGGACGGATACCTGTTATGTCACTAGCAAGCTGAGAGAGCAGTTCAGCATGCCAGTTAGCACCCGACGGCTTCGACCCGTCAACGCTATCAGCAATAACTTCTAGAATCCGCTCTATCCCCGCATAAAAGCTATGAATGTTGAGCGCTGTTGCATCAACGTGATACTCATCTTCTGGTCGAGCCGTCTGGCCGTTTTTCCAAATCCGTAGCGTTCTGTCAACGACGGCATCAATGCTTTGCATCTCTCGGCGGATTCTGCCAGAGACAGATAAGTATTGGGCATTCACAGCAGCTTCCCCTCAGATAAAATGACCGATTGAAAGCTAGCTGGAATCCTCTCTAGCTGTACCAAATCTATCTGAAAGTTGGGCGAAATATCTTGGAGGCGGGCGATCGCCATCAAATAGTCGGCTGGAGGGATCTGTGCGATCGCTAGGTCAATATCGGATGTCATCGTAAACCACTGAGGTTGAACCAAGGAGCCGAACAGCCAAACTTGCTGAATATTGTATGTTTGCCGCAGCCACTCTGCCGCTTGCACCGCTACCGCCTGAGCGATGACGACTCTCTTCTTTAGAGCAGATGCCTGCAAAGCTTTCCGTCGACGGGCGGTTTGCCGATAAACTTCAATCTGTGCCTCAGAAGGATTAAGCATACAAAAAAAGCACAGCTAACGGATAGTCAGCCAATAAATAGAGCGCGCTCTACAATTTTAGAATTTTAGACCGTATAATTTCAGACTTTGTTATGTTTGCCGGTTTTACCACGCAAAAGATAGCACTCGGCTCTATCACTCTCAACACTTGTATTGGCGGCAGCGGTCCCCCTCTGCTCTTGCTTTACGGCTATCCGCAGACTCACGCTATGTGGCACAAAGTTGCGCCTGCCTTGGCTCAGCACTTCACCGTCATCTGCCCAGACCTACGCGGCTATGGCGACAGCGATTGTCCCCCCTCAGATCCGCAGCATCTCACCTATGCCAAACGCACCGTTGCCCATGACCTAATCGATCTGATGAATCGTCTCAGGTTCAGTCGCTTCATGGCGGCAGGCCATGATCGCGGCGGTCGAGTCTTACACCGGCTTTTGTTAGACCACCCGCAAAGCGTCACTCGTGCTGCTGCTGCTGTACTCGACATTGTTCCAACGCGCCATATCTTCAAAACTATCAATCAGCAAATGGCCACTGTCTACGAGCATTGGTTTTTCCTCATTCAGCCAAACAATTTTCCTGAAACGCTGATTGGCCAAGATCCAGACTACTACCTGATAACCAAGCTCAACCGCTGGAGCGCCGACTCAAAGGCATTCACGCCCGCAGCGATGGCCGACTATCTGCGCTGCTTTCGCCGAGCTGAAGTAATTCACAGTACTTGCGAAGATTACCGGGCTGCGGCCAGTATCGATCTAGCGCATGACGAGGCCGATTTAGAGCGGAAGATAGACTGTCCACTGCTAGTGCTTTGGGGGGCAAAAGGGGCAATGGAAAAGAATTACGACGTGCTATCTATTTGGCGAGAGTATGGCGGTGATGTGCAAGGAGAGGCTTTACCCTGTGGGCATTTTGTACCCGAAGAAGCGCCCAAGGCCCGTGTGCGATCGCTCATATCCTTCTTCAAGCCATAGCTTCTCAGATTCTCTAACGCTTACTCCTAAACTTCTACCTCTCGACCGTTGTAGAGGTTCATCGAACGCTCTACGCCTTTACGTAAGCTCAGGTCAATGGCCTCAACTGCCATCGGAATAACGGCATCTACAATTTTTCGATCTTCTGGAGAAAAGCGACCGAGTACATGTGAAACGACCGCGCTATCGGGATCGCTGCTTTTATCCGCGCTGCCAACCCCTACTCGCAGCCGCGGAAACTCTTTAGTTCCTAGGTGAGCGATAATTGACTTCATCCCGTTGTGGCCGCCCGCACCGCCAGAAAGCCGCATTCGTAGCTTACCGGTTGGCAGGTCCATATCGTCGTAAACAACAAGTACGGCAGTCGGCTCTAACTTGTACCAGTCCAAGATAGCTCTAACGGACTGTCCGGATCTGTTCATGTAAGTGGTGGGCTTAAGCAAAACCGTGCGCTCTCCAGCGCTGCGAAACTCACCAGTCTCGCCTTGGAATCGCTTGTTTTCGACGAGTGAAACGTCGGGAAAGCTTTTGGCTAGCGCGGCGATAATCTCAAAGCCAATATTGTGACGAGTGCGATCATATTTGGACCCTGGGTTGCCCAAGCCGACAATGAGTCTAGGTAGAAGCGGCGGCGTGGATGTCGTTGCTGAGGAATTCTCGACCATTGTGTTAGCTAGGCTGATCGCGCTTCATCCACTACTGCTGTTTCTTCGACCGTTTCTGCTGCTGGTTCTGCGGCGGTTTTTGCGACGGTTTCTGTGAGGGTTTCTGTGATTACCTCAGCTTCTGTCGGCTCGTCGGCTTTGCCTGCGTTGGCTTTGTCAGGTGCGATCGCCCTCGGTTTTTCCAACGTCGCCTTCATTGGTTCAGCTACCGTTTTCTCCAGGCGATCGGCCTCTTTTTTAAACTCATTCTCAAATTCTTTTGACGCGTCCTGAAAGCCTTTCATAGCTTTGCCCAAGCTGCGTCCAATTTCTGGCAGCTTTTTAGGACCAAACACAAGCAAGGCCACAACCATAATCAGGCCCATCTCAGGCAGGCCAATTCCAAAGATGTTCATTCTATCTATCCAGCAACGTTGCTTAAAAGTATAAAGGCAGGTGCAAAATACACCTGCCTTTTGTGATGCTAGCACTAGTAGACTTCGAGGATAGACTTTAAGGCGTGCTCAAAGGCATACACAAAGTCCCTGGTGCTTCTGGACCTATTTCTGGACCTATTTCTGGACCTAGGTGCTTTCTGACTCTAGCTACCGAGGCTTCTCCAGTCCACATCTACATTTTCAATAATCAACGAAGAGTTGTATAGCTGAAGAATAATTAGCAAGAATACAAGAAAGAGAGCCATGAATACGCCCATGACCGGAGTGGTTCCCCAGCCAGGTGCTACCTTGCCGTACTCAGAGTTCAAGGGCTTTAATAGGTTGCCCAGTTTCGTTTGCTGTGCCATGAGGAGACCAGAGGGTAAACTTTTACTTTATATTCTGTAATATCATAAAGGAAATCAAGGAAAAAGCTAAATGGAAAACTTAGATTCTGCAACAGTTCTTATTGTTTCAGTTGCAGCTATTGTCGGCGGTTTCACGCTATTTGCGGTGTATACCGCATTTGGCCCACCAGCTAAGCAACTCAGCGATCCTTTTGAAGATCACGAAGACTAGATTTCCTGTCTGAATCTAGGCGCGAAAGGTGCAAAGGCCTACCTAAGACCGGTTTAACACTCGCTATTATGAGAGCGGTAAGGCAGCTGCTTTGCCTATTCCTTGCAGCGAGTGCTAAAATCGAATGCTCTAATTTGTCTACACCCCTATAAATTACCTGTTCGGCCAATGCCGTATCAAACTGCCCATGATCAAGATTAGACTCAAGCGCTACGGTAAAAAGCGTGAGGTTAGCTACCGTATCGTCGCAATTCGGTCTCAGACTCGCCGCGACGGTCGCCCTTTGGAGGAACTAGGATTCTACAACCCCAGAACGGATGAGACTCGTCTAGAAGTGCCTGCCATCGTGAAGTGGCTAAAGGAAGGGGCTCAGCCTACCAAGACGGTGGAGAACATTCTGAAGAAAGCAAACATATACGAACAGCTAACGTAAGTATCGTTTGGTTGAGGTGTTCGGCTTGATTACGTTCGGTCGAAACGTTTGACTGAGACGTTAGGCTGAGACGTTCGAGTGAACTAAGCGAGCTTATTTTATCCTGACTAAAACTATGGCTGATTACGAAGCACTAGCGCGTTTTCTGATGGAGCCTTTCCTCGACAAACCTGAGGAGCTGAAGTTCCATGCTGAGTCTTTGGCAGGGGGGAAAAAGCTTTGGCTAAGAGCAGCGTTCGATGAGGAAGAAGATAAGGGCCGGGTGTTTGGCCGCGGTGGGCGAAACATCAATGCTATCCGTCAGGCAATTACGGTCGCCGGGCAGCTGCAAGACAAGACGGTGAACCTGAGTGTGTTTGGTGAGCCACAGCCGGAGAAGGCTGAAGGGGCTGGCGGCAACGGCCGAACTTCTGATGGACGCGGACGCTCATCGGGCGGGCGCAGTCGCAGTGGGGGTGACAGGAAGCCATCGCGGGCTAGTACGAACCCTGCACCGCCAAAGAAGAAGCCGAAGTCTGACTAGAGACCCTATCTTTATCTGTGGCTCAGATATGTAGCCTAGGTGGATTGATCTTAAGTAGATTGAAACATTGACTAAAAGCGTTAGATTAGAAGGGTGCTAGCCTGCGGGTGATCGCATCCTTTTATTTTTTACCGATTTCGTTATAGAGCTGCATGGGAAATCCTTACAAGCTTGGCTTGATGAGTCCTGAGAATGCGATCGCACTCGCAGGGCCTCGCGAAGAAAATATCAAACGCATCGCCAAGCAAACGGGCGCGACTGTGGTCTTACGGGGAAGCGAGCTAAGCATCGCCGGAACCGATAGTCAGGTGACGCGCGTTCGGAAAATTGTAGAAACGCTAGAGCCCACTTGGAGTCAAGGACAAGCGATCGCCGTTACCGATGTTCTAACAGCTATTCACGCGCTCGATACCCATCGTGAAGATGAGCTGCAAGCCATTCAAAAAGATGTTGTCGCCAAGACCCGGCGAGGCCAAGTCATCAGGGCCAAAACCTTTCGCCAGCAGCAGTACATCAACGCGCTGCGTACTAGCGACCTCACGTTTTGTACCGGGCCCGCGGGAACTGGCAAAACCTTTTTGGCGGCAATGGTTGCCGTCAAGGCGCTGATGAACGAGGAATATGAGCGGCTAATTTTGACCCGGCCGGCAGTAGAAGCCGGTGAGCGACTAGGCTTTTTGCCTGGAGATTTGCAAGAAAAGGTGAACCCTTATCTGCGCCCTTTGTATGACGCGCTGCACGAGTTGCTCGACCCAGAACGCATTCCTCATCTGATGGAGCGCGGCGTGATTGAGGTAGCGCCTTTGGCATACATGCGAGGCCGCACGCTCAGCAATGCCTTTGTGATTTTAGATGAGGCCCAAAACACAACGCCTGCACAGATGAAAATGGTGCTGACGCGTTTAGGCTTTAACTCGCGCATGGTGGTAACGGGCGATGTTACGCAAACTGACTTGCCTAGCTATCAGGAGTCTGGACTGGCAAAGGCAACAAGAATTTTGGCGAAAGTAGAAGGCATCGAGTTTTGTCAGCTAACAAAGGCGGATGTTGTTCGTCACGCACTGGTGCAGCGAATTGTTGCGGCCTATGAGCAATTTGAATCGTAGCTGCGGTTTAGCTCTCGTCTAGACCCTGTCTAACTTTGTAAATCTAATCTCTTCTGAGGCCGATCTTTAGAATTGTCTAGGTCATTAGTCCTTAGAATTGTAGCTGGCGTAGCGAGGTTGCCCTATTGTGGTGCTGCTTTTGATTGAGCCTATTTGTTGAGCCTATTTGTTGAGCTATTTGTTTCCATGGCAACTTTACACGGTAACTGGCTACCCGATCTTCAGCGATTTTTTCTCTGGGGGGAAACCTGGCAAAAAGCTAAGCCGGTGGCTGTTGGAGATCTAAATACGGTCTCAGACAGTTTGCCGATGCTAGCCGGGCAGCCGTACCAGCTCGATCAGGCGACGTTAGCCGCAACCTTTCAAAAAACTGACGAGCTAGATTTGCACTGGATGCAGACAGCAGTGCAGACGAAAACCAGCCGTAGCCAGAAAAGCGCTACTGAAAAAGCAGCTAAAAGCGGCGCCAAAGCTAGTCGGCAGCCAAAAAGCTGGCAGTCCAGGATTGTGGTATTACCCAGTAAGTTCGATGAGCAAGGAATTTTACCGACGCTGTCGACTGAAGCGACAGACATACCAGCATCGCTGCTGCTGCATCCGTGGCAGGTATCTGGCGCAACGCTAGAGGCAACGACAGCAATGAAGTTCTTGAGCGCGTTGCCGCTAGGTCAGTCGGAGGCTAGTGCGTTTGTGGGCGATGATTTGCGCTATTGGCTGCATCTCACCCGCTGGTGCTTAGATCTGCTGGCGCGCGGTAAGTTTGTACCTGTGGTGAGCGGCGATAGAAAAGGGGCGATCGCCCAGTGGCAGCTTTTGCTAGATAGCGCCACCGATCAGGCCCGGCTAAAGGACTTCTGCGATCGCCTGCCGCTCATTTGCCGCAGCTACCCTACCCCAGGCACCAAGAAAACCTCACCGCTAAAGATAGACTTGCCCACCGACGCTAGTCCTCTCGTTCGCGATTTTCTTGAAACCCTAGTAGACGCGCAGGTTCGCAGCACCGCCCAGGCCAGTCAAATTCCTGCTGCCACGCCGCTCAGCAAAGATCTACCGCTGCGTGAATGGCTCGACTCACTAGGTGCACTAGACCCTCACTTTGAGAGCACACCGGCTGGCGTTGTCCGCCTCAACGACGCGATCAATACCTGGACTGCCCCGCTGCAAAACCTAGCCGACGCGGTGGAAGGCTTTCGCACCTGCTTTACCTTAGTCCCGCCACAATCTGGCACGCAAGACTGGGCCTTGCGCTACGGACTGCAGGCCATCGACGACAGCGGCTATACGGTAGATGCCAATTTGATTTGGCAGCATCCGACCGATGAGCTGACTTATCAAGATAGGACCGTTGAAGCGCCACAAGAGACGCTGTTGGCCGGTTTGGGTAGGGCCACTCGCCTATATGAGCCAATCAAACAGACCCTAATTGCTCAGAGCCCTGCTGAATGCGTCCTCGGTCCGATTGAGGCGTTTCAATTTTTGAAAATGTCGGCATGGCGGCTGCAAGATAGCGGCTTTGGCGTCATTTTGCCAGATAACCTAGTTGATCCGAATAAAGTGGGTGCGAGCCGGCTGGGTCTACAAATTAGCGCTACGGCCCCCCCGAAGACACAGCGTTTGGGTCTGCAAAGTCTGCTGAACTTTAAGTGGGAGCTGTCGGTAGGGGGACAGGTGCTAACCAAGTCAGAATTTGACGAGCTGATTACGCAGGGGACGCCGCTAGTCGAAATTAACGGTCAGTGGATAGAGCTGCGTCCGCAGGATGTTCGTGCGGCCAAAGACTTTTTTGAAAAGCGTAAAGGGCAAACCAAGCTCTCTGTGGAAGAGGCCTTACGAATTAGCACTGGTGATAATCAGCTAATCGATAAGCTACCGGTGGTGAAATTTGACGCGTCAGGCAAGCTTGATGAGTTAATTACCACCATGACGACAGGCAACCAGAGCCTAGTGGCAATGAGCGAGCCGGAGGGGTTTGCCGGGGCGCTGCGTCCGTATCAGGCCAAGGGCGTTTCTTGGCTCTCTTTCTTGGAGCAGTGGGGTCTAGGTGCGTGTCTAGCGGATGATATGGGTTTAGGTAAGACGGTGCAGCTTATTGCCTTTTTACTGTATCTAAAGCAGGAAAAGGCGTTAGGTGGGCCGGTGCTGCTGGTGTGTCCAACTTCTGTGCTGTCAAACTGGCAGCGGGAGGTGAGTAAGTTTGCGCCCAATCAGGTAGCAACGCTGGTGTACCACGGAGACAAAAGACCGAAAGGGTCGGCGCTGGTAAAGGCTGTTGAAAAACTTGACTTGGTAATTACGAGCTATACGCTGGTGCAGCGAGACTTGAAAGATCTCAAGCGGATTGAGTGGCGCGGCATGGTGCTCGACGAGGCGCAAAATATTAAGAACCCTACCGCGAAGCAGTCGCTGGCCGTGCGCGAAATTGAAAGTGAGTTTCGGATTGCCCTTACCGGTACGCCGGTAGAGAACCGACTCTCTGAGCTATGGGCGATTATGGACTTTCTCAATCCAGGTTACTTGGGGCCGCTCAATTTCTTCAAGCGACGGTTTGCCACCCCGATTGAAAAATATGGCGATACGGATTCGCTAAAGACTCTGCGATCGCTTGTGCAGCCCTTCATTCTCCGTCGCCTCAAAACCGACCGCAGCATTATTCAAGATTTGCCTGAAAAGCAGGAAATGACAGTCTTTTGTGGGCTTTCGTCCGAGCAGGCGCGGCTCTACCAGAAGCTAGTAGACAGTACGCTAGGCGAAATTGACGAGGCTACTGGCGTTCAGCGGCGCGGCATGATCTTGGGGCTGCTGGTGAAGCTAAAGCAGATTTGCAACCATCCGGCGCAGTTTTTAAAGCAAGACAGCTTAGGGAAGGCGCGACGCTCGGGTAAGCTGCAGCGTCTAGATGAGATGTTAGAAGAAGTGGTCGCCGAAGGCGATCGCGCTTTAGTCTTCACGCAGTTTGCTGAGTGGGGCAAGCTTCTTGGCGATCACCTCCAGCACCGTCTGGGCGCAGAGGCGATGTTCCTGTACGGCAGCACGCCACAGAGCAAAAGAGAGGAAATGGTCGACCGCTTTCAGCTCGATCCGAACGGCCCAAAGATATTTATTCTCTCACTTAAGGCAGGGGGCGTTGGCCTGAATTTGACCCGTGCTAATCACGTCTTTCACTTCGATCGCTGGTGGAATCCGGCAGTCGAAAATCAGGCGACGGATAGGGCCTTTCGCATCGGTCAGCAAAAGAATGTACAGGTGCACAAGTTTGTGTGCACAGGCACTTTGGAAGAGCGGATCAATGACATGATTAACAGTAAAAAGGCGCTAGCAGAGCAGGTGGTAGGCGCAGGCGAGCAGTGGCTGACGGAGCTAGATACCGATCAGCTCCGTAATCTACTGCTGTTAGATCGCGATGCGGTGATTGATGAAAGCTAATCAGTAGCCATCGACTATCTATTTACTTTTCACTGGCGGATGCTGCGCCAGCACTTCTTTTAGATATTTGCCAGTATACGAACCTTCTGTGGCGGCAATTTCTTCGGGGGTGCCCTGAGCGATAATCTGGCCACCGCGATCGCCCCCTTCCGGCCCCAGGTCGATCACCCAGTCACAGCAGCGAATCACGTCCAAATTATGCTCGATCATAATCACCGAATTGCCCTTGTCTACTAGGCGCTGCACTACATCTAGCAGCTTGTGCACGTCGTAAAAAGACAGCCCTGTTGTCGGCTCATCGATCAGATACAGCGTTTTGCCGGTAGATCTACGCGCTAGCTCGCTGGCTAGCTTCATTCGCTGCGCCTCGCCCCCCGATAGTGTGGGGGCCTTTTGCCCTAGGCGAACGTAGCCTAAGCCTACGTCTACCATTGTCTGCAAGCGGCTCGCCGCCTTGGGAATGTTCTCAAAGAACTTCAGCCCTTCTTCTGCGGTAGTCTCTAGCACGTCAGAAATGTTCTTTCCCTTGTACTTCACCTGTAGCGTTTCTCGGTTGTAGCGAGCGCCCTTACACACCTCACACTCCACATACACATCCGGCAGAAAATTCATCTCAATCACGTTTACGCCCTGACCACCGCAGGCTTCGCAGCGTCCGCCCTTGACGTTAAAAGAGAACTGACCGCGCTTATAGCCTCTTGCCTTGGCCTCAATGGTTTCGGTATATAGATCGCGCACCACGTCAAAAATGCCGGTATAGGTAGCCGGATTAGAGCGAGGCGTTCGGCCAATGGGCGACTGGTCAATGACAATAGCTTTGTCTAAGGCTTTGAGACCTTTGATTGGCTCCATTGCTTTGGGCTGAGGAATTTTGCTGCCAAAGTAGTGACGAACAGCCGGGTACAACAGTTCATTGATTAAGGTAGACTTGCCAGAGCCGGAGACACCCGTAATGCAGACAAATGTTCCGAGTGGAATGTCAACGTCTATGCCACAAAGATTGTTCAAGTGAGCGTTGCGAATCTGAATTTGGCGACCGTTGCCAGAACGCCGCTCGACTGGGGTGTCAATCTTTTGGCGACCAGAGAGATAGGCACCTGTCAACGAACTCTCGCAGTTCAAGATATCTTCTAGCTGGCCTTGAGCAACAATCTGTCCGCCGTGTATGCCTGCGCCAGGACCAATATCTACAATGTAGTCAGCAGCTCGCATCGTATCTTCATCGTGCTCTACAACGATGAGCGTATTGCCTAAACTCTTTAATCGCTCGAGCGTATTCAACAATCGGTCATTGTCTCTTTGGTGCAGACCAATACTGGGCTCGTCTAGCACGTACAGCACGCCGCTAAGGCCCGCACCAATCTGCGTGGCTAGTCGAATTCTTTGGGCTTCTCCACCTGAGAGGGTGCGAGCTGTTCTATCTAGCGTGAGATAGTTAAGCCCTACGTCCAACAAAAAGGTGAGACGAGCTTTGATTTCTTTGAGGACCAGCTCGCCAATAGTAATTTGTCGGTCTGTGAGTTTGGGAGCTTCGCCGTTTTCCCCAACCAGTTCATAAACTCTATCTAGGCAGTCTCGAATCGAAACGCTGGTAAAGTCTTTGATGTTGTAAGGGCCGATTCGCACCGCAATCGACTCTGGCTTGAGCCGCGCGCCAGCACACACTGCGCAGGGCTGGTCGATGAGATACTTTTCTAACTTCTGTTTGTATGTTTCTGAAGAGGCCTCGTGATACTGCCGCTGTAGCATGGGCAGCACGCCCTCGTACTTGCGCTGATAGCCTTTTGCCTTGCCGTAGCGAGAGTCTGTTTCTATATATATTTTCTCTTTGGAGCCGTGCAAAATAGTATGCTGCTGTTCGCTGCTGAGGCTAGCCCAGGTGGACTGCAGCTCGAAGCCAAACGCCTGCCCAACGCTGTAGAGTAAAGAGAAATAGTAGGTGTTGTCTTTTTCAGACCAGGGTGCGATCGCTGCGTAAATCGGCACGTTCGGATCGGGTACTACCAGCTCTGCCGAAAACCGCTGCAAGCTGCCCAAACCATGACAGTTCGGACAGGCACCATAGGGTGAGTTAAACGAGAACAGGCGAGGTGACAGCTCGTCCATCACTGCCCCATGCTCTGGGCACGCGAAGTTCTCAGAAAATACGATATCACTGGGCGTATCGTCCGACTGCTTTTCATCCGACTGCTTTTCATCCGACTGCTTTTCGTCTAGCTGCCTTTCGTTTGGCCCGCGCTCACTCTTTTGCGACAGCACATCAATAATCGCAATTCCGTCCGAGCGCTTTAGCGCCGTGCTAAGCGAATCTACTAGACGCTCTTGCAGATCGTCCTTCTTCACCAGACGATCCACCACCACTTCAATATCGTGCTGTTTGTTTTTATCTAGCTCAATATTGTCGCTTAGCTCGCGCAGCTCACCATTAATTCGCACCCGCACAAAGCCCTCAGCGGCTAGCGCCGACAGCAGCTTTTGATGCGTTCCCTTCTTGCCGCGCACGACCGGTGCTAATAGCTGAAACCGCGTTTTATCCGGTAGCGCCATCACCTGATCGACCATCTGGTCGATGCTCTGGGGTGAAATCGATCTGTCGCACTGTGGGCAGTGTGGCTGTCCTGCTCGCCCATACAACAGTCTGAAATAGTCATAAATCTCGGTTACCGTCCCTACGGTAGACCGAGGGTTATGCGATGTAGACTTCTGGTCGATTGAAATCGCTGGACTAAGTCCTTCAATTGCATCCACATCCGGTTTATCTACTTGCCCTAAAAACTGGCGGGCATAGGCACTCAGCGATTCTACATATCGCCTCTGTCCCTCTGCAAAAATCGTATCAAACGCCAGCGAAGACTTTCCCGACCCAGAAACCCCTGTGAAGACGACCATCTTGTCTCGCGGCAGATCTAGGCTGACATTCTTTAAGTTGTGCTGCCGCGCCCCGCTGATGCGAATCAGGTTCTTGGTATCCGACAGGTCAGCCTTGCCCTTACCGTTTACCAGCAGGCCATTGGATGCCAAACCATCAACATGCGCCGCTGGCCTTGCCTTCGCTGACTTTCGGGCTTGCTTTGTAGAAGATGCTTTAGCACCTGCTTGGGTCGTTGCTGCCTTGGCCTCTGCTGTTTTGGCCGGTGTCTTAGCTTTCTTCACTTTGACCACAGTCTCCGAGGTTGACTTATCCTGAGCTGATTTCTTTTTGGGGGAAGGCATAGGGGAGAGGATAAAAATTCAGGCAGATTTTAGTCTACGTAAAAACCGCAAAACATTTCTTCATAGTAAACCACTTAGCCCGCTCGCCTGCTTCTCTCCCCAGGGTCAGAATCAGTCTGCGGCTGCGCTTAGCTTCCGTCGGCCCAGCTCACTTTTGGCGGGGTTGTTTCTACTAGTAGCCGCCCTCTCGAAATGACGTGCCGTATTGTTGCCCGCTTCAAAATCGCTTCGTACCGGCTCTGCGCTTCCAAAACTAACAAGTTTGCCGGTCGGCCCTCTGCCAAGCCATAGCCGTCTTTCAAATTTAGGGTTTTAGCGCCGCCGGCTGTCACCATGTCAAAGCAGGCTTCTATCTCTGCGAGTCCTGTCATCTGACACACATGCACAGCCATATCGGCTACTGCTAGCAAGCTTCCTGTTCCTAGGCTGTACCAAGGATCTTGAATGCAGTCATGTCCTAGGCTGACATTTAGCCCGCTTTGCCACAGCTCCTTTACCCGCGTGACTCCCCGCCGCTTTGGATAGGTATCTGTTCGCCCTTGCAGCGTAATGTTAATAAGTGGATTTGCAATAAAATTTAGCTGCGATCGCCGCAAAATGCCCATTAGCTTCAGCGCATAGGCATCGTCATAAGACCCAAAGGCGGTGGTGTGGCTGGCGGTAACCTCGCTGCCAAGACCGCTACGAATACACTCTGCTGCCATCACCTCTAAAAATCGCGACTGTGGATCGTCGATTTCATCGCAGTGAATATCAATCAGTCGGTCGTACTTTTGGGCTAGCTCAAATATTTTGTGTACAGAGCGTACGCCGTCCTCTCGCGTCAGTTCATAGTGGGGAATGCCGCCCACCGCATCGGCGCCCAGTCGCAGTGCCTCTTCTATAAGTTCTTCATTGCGCGCATGTCCATACAGTCCGTCCTGCGGAAAGGCCACCACTTGCAGCGTCATCCAGCTTTTGACGGCCTCACGGACTTCTAGCAGTCCTTTGAGCGCTGTCAGCTTGTGCTCGCTCACGTCCGCATGGCTGCGAACAAACAAAACGCCTTGACTCGCCTGCTGTCTGAGCATTTGGATTGCCCGCTGCTTAACGTCTTCAATAGTTAGGCTAGCTTTGCGATCTCGCCAAATTTCAATCCCTTCAAACAGCGTTCCGCTTTTGTTCCACCTGGGTTCACCTGCGGTCAGTGCTGAATCTAGATGAACGTGTGATTCGACAAAAGGACTGCTCACCAGTCGGCCATCAACCGCTAGCTCAGAACGCCCCTTCATTGGCAAGTTAGGCCCAATCGCCGTAATTTTCTGATCTGCGATCGCCACATCCACTAGCTCTGCTCTACCCACCAATCGACAGCGCCGCAACAACACGGTGGCTTCCATCCCTATTTATCTCCCTTTAACCTATTGTTAAGCTTTTGGCCTATCTATTATCAGCTATTCCAGATTGCGCTATATGAAGCAACTCAGCTAACTCAGCCTCCCAAAGTATAGAATCACCAACGAGGACGCCCTCTGCAACGTCGCATCTAAAACCAGGTCGCATCCAGTGCTCTACGCCACAAACAATGGAACTACAGCAACGCATCAGCCCACAACATGTTAGCCAGCAACGCATCAGACATATTATCGATAGCTATCACCTAGCAGGCGATGATGGCATTGCCTTTGAGCACTACCTCGATCGGCTACTTAGTCAATACCCCCACGGCTCAATCGAGCTTGCCTTGGTCGAAACTTTAATCAAAAGCTGGCTAACTATCCCGATGGCAAAGGGCCTTGTTTTTTTACGCACTGCCCACAGCAAACTCAAACAGTGGCAGGCCGCTAAGCATCAGGAAGCCCCGAGTCAGCCAGGTATCCGTACCGCTGATAGTCCCACGCCTAGCTTCACTCCCAGCCAGTTTGCTCAAATTACTGGCCTTGACGCTCACACCGTATTTGCCAGCTTCGCCATCGACTCTCAGTCGATTCAGGCTACCGCCGAATCTGTCTGAAGATGAATGCGTCACTCTATAACCGCTCTATAACCGCTGCTGCTCAATCGTTCTGAGCCCTAGCAACAGACAGCATGCCAACGACAGACATGCCCTCAGCTATTAGTACTTGAGCTGCGCTCTGCGTTGTTGTTCCCGTCGTATAGATATCATCGATTAGCAAAATCTTGAGCCTACGGCCTAAGCGCTGCTGTCTTCGCAACGCGCTGCCCACGCCAAAGGCAGACTTTAAGTTCTCTTGTCGTTCGTCTATGCCTAGCTGATGCTGTGGCTGCGTATCTTGTACGCGAATGAGTCCGTGCTCTATCAGCGGCAAACGGCTTGTCTGGCAAAAAGAGCGAGCAATCAGCGCCGCCTGGTTATAACCCCGTTGACTCAGTCGATTAGTGTGTAGCGGAATCGGGACAACATACATATCGCGTTTACTGGTATCGCGCCTAGTAATATCGCGCCTAGTGCTATTACGTAAAGGCTGCGCCGTTCGCTTAGGCAAGTGCTGTTGAAGTAAGTGATGCTGGTGATTTGACCGTTGATGATCTAGTCTTTGATGAGCCAGCCATCTTTGTCCGAGCTCAGCTCCTAGAATGCTGGCAACGTCCGGACGATTCTCGTACTTTAAAGCGCGAATGGCTTGCTTGAGGGTGCCCCGGTAAGCACCTAGCGCGCCTACCGAGATAGCACAGCTTGTATCCATTTGCCACTGTTTGGTGTAGCACTCTGTTTTGATTTGGCGCTGGCAGTCTGCGCAAAAGACGCTATCAGCAGAGCGATCGCACACCGAACATTCAGTCTTGAGTACCATCTTGAGCAAAGAGCCTATGCCTGCTTTACTCAGATGCTTAGCGCTTGATATGACGCTCACAATGATCCTCTCGCTCAATAACGACTGATTCGGACTCTATAAGTCTTATTTAGACATTTCCTCTTTAGATATCTTCTATTCAGATCTACTCTTGTTCAAATCGAGAATTTACAGTGACAACGCTGCCGTCCGAAAAAACTAGATATATCAGTTCGCCACGCTCTGGCTCAGAGATACTCGTTTGGCTTGAGCTATCTACTTGGTCGGATTGATCGGACACCTCAAAACTAGCAGCAGCCTCAGACTGCAGGCTTTGCGCTGAATGCCCCTGTTCCTGTATTGAACGCATAGTGGATTAGCCTAATAGAAAAATATAGGAAGTTTTGCTACATTCTTCTAGATTTAGCTGGAATCGCCGAGCGTACAAGTAGCGAACTTTGTGATACGTACGTGTTCTAAGTCAACGGGTAGATAGTAAAAATTGCTTACATGACAGACCCATAGCAGTATCTTTTCAGTCCGTTCTGGCCATAAGTTACCGAAGCTTGATGCACAGCATCTCTGTGACTATATAGACCTACCTACGCTTCAGCCGCCTCCTACGCTCGCTCCAAAAGAATAAAGACAAATGTCTCGGCGACACCCTATTATTAAGAAACCTGACGCAGATTTACGCCAATCGGCTGAACCAAGCCCAGCCTAATGACGCAACTTCCTTTCACTTCCTTTTTCTTTGCAAACTCTTGGGTGTAGAACTTCGCAGCTACGTTTATCTCGATAATCTTCAACCTCAGCACGCGGCGTACATCGGTACTGTCTCTATTGGTTTTTTGCCTCTTCCGGGTGATGCTTCCCTGTGGATTGAGGTCTCTCCAGGTATTGAGATCAACCGCATTACCGATGTTGCGCTTAAGTCTGCGGTTGTACGCCCCGGTGTACAGGTTGTAGAGCGACTGTATGGCGTCCTTGAGATTCACGGCAGCCAGGGTGAGGTCAAAGCCGCTGGTCGAGCCATTCTAAGCTATTTGGGACTGAATCAAAGCGACTCGATTAAGCCCGAACTGATGTCTAATCAAGTTATCCGAAATCTGGATCCGCACCACGTACAGCTGATTAACCGCACCCGCCGAGGCAATATGATTTTGGCGGGCGAAACGCTGTATGTGATGGAATGTCAGCCTGCTGCCTATGCGGCGCTAGCTGCGAACGAAGCAGAGAAGGCCGCCTTTATTAACATTTTGCAAATCTCGGCAATTGGCAGCTTTGGCCGACTTTATCTAGGTGGGGCCGAGCAAGACATTTTGGCTGCGGCTCGTGCGGTCAAGGCCGAGATGGAGGCGTTGCCAGGACGGCTAGATGATGATGACGCGGATGAGTAGTCATGGGAACGCCTCGCATTCATCCCGATACGATTGACGAAGTCCGTCAGCGGGCCGATATTGTCGATATTGTCTCTGAGCAGGTCGTGCTGAAAAAGCAGGGCAAGGACTTTGTGGGCCTGTGTCCGTTTCACGATGACAAGTCGCCTAGCTTTAGCGTGAGTCCTACCAAGCAGTTCTACTACTGCTTTAGCTGCGGGGCGGGGGGCAATGCATTTAAGTTTCTGATGGAGCTAGGGCAGCGCTCTTTTGCGGACGTGGTGATGGACTTGGCTCGCCGCTACCAGATCCCGGTGAAGACAAGCGAGCCCGCTCAGCAGCAGGAGTTGCAGCGCAAGCTAACACTTAGAGAGCAGCTGTACGAAATTGTGGCAGTGGCGTCTAAGTTTTATGAGCACGCTTTATTTCAGCCGGATGGTCAGCGAGCGCTGACTTATCTGCGCCAAGAGCGGCAGCTTACCGATGATACGATTCGTCAGTTCGAGCTAGGCTATGCGCCAGAAGGTTGGCAGACGCTGTATGGCTATCTGGTAGAGCAAAAGCACTACCCGGTGGCCCTAGTAGAGCAGGCCGGGCTAATTGTGCCGCGCCAGGGTAAGACGGGCTACTACGATCGGTTTCGAGAGCGGGTGGTGGTGCCGATTTACGATGTGCAAAATCGGCTGATTGGATTCGGCGGGCGAGGGCTCACGGCAGATACGAAGCCTAAGTACTTAAACTCACCAGAAACTGAGCTGTTTGATAAGGGGAAGACGCTGTACGGGCTTGATAAGGCAAAAGCTGCGATCGCTCAGCAAGATCGTGCCATTGTCGTTGAAGGCTATTTCGACGTGATTGCTCTTCACGCAGCTGGTATTACTAACGCCGTGGCTTCGTTGGGTACGGCCCTTAGCGCTAGTCAGGTCAAGCTGCTGCTGCGCTACACCGAATCCAAACAGGTTATTTTCAACTTCGATGCGGATGCTGCTGGGGTAAAGGCCGCCGATCGGGCCATTGGCGAAGTTGCCGATATGGCCTATCGCGGAGACGTGCAGCTACGGGTGCTCAATATTCCAGAGGGCAAAGACCCAGACGACTATCTTCGCCTGCACACACCTGACGAATACATTGCCCTTACCGATGCTGCGCCGCTCTGGCTTGACTGGCAAATCGGCAATATTATCAGCGGCAGCGATCTGAAGCAGGCAGATCAGTTTCAGCAGACGTCTCAGGCGGTGGTTACCCTGCTTAGCGACATTGCCAATGCCGATACGCGTACGCACTATATTCGCCACTGCGCTGAAATTTTTAGTCAGGGCGACGGTCGGATTGTGCCGCTGCTAGCGGAAAATTTGCTAGCTCAGGTGCGTCGTAAGCGCCGTAATCCTGGTGACAAGAAAGAGGGTGCTACGAATGATATCAAGGTGCTCAACCGCAGCTTTCTAGAAGAAGCTGAGGCGGCGCTTCTGCGGATTTACATTCACAAGAAGGACTATCGCAGCGCCATTACAGAAGGTCTAGAGGCGCGCGACCTGGGCTTTAGCTTTTCTCATCATCGAGCGCTGTGGCGCATGGTGAGCGAGCTATCGCGCCTTGAATCAGTAGCTCAGGTGGGGACGGCTCATGCCGGTGGACTTAATGCGCCTGAGCCGACCATGCTACAGACATTACGCAACTTTGCTTCGGAGTCAAAAGGGCCGCTATCTCTGGTCAATCACTTGCTGTATCTAGATGAGAAGAGCCGTCTAGATACGGTGCGATCGCCGCTGGTGATTCGAGCTGCGATCGCTTGTCTAGAGCGCACAATGTGCGAAAAGCGCTATCGACTGCTGCTAAAGCTGTGGTCTGAAAGCGATTTTGACAGAACGCCTGAAAAACATACTCAGTATCAAAAGCAAATTATTGCCGAAAAGAAGCACATTGCCGAACTCGACCAGGAACGGAGCGTGGACTTTGTTGATTTGGCTCGTGTGCCGTGGATAGAGTAGGTTGGCTGTGAATCGCTTCGCTGTAGGAAGACCTGTCAAGAAAAGCTGTCGAGAAAGACTGCGAAAAAGACTGCTGTGAAAAAGACGATAAAAAAAGAGCCTGTGACGCGCTGATATACAGCAATTTCATCACAGGCTCAACGGGTTGTTAGAAGACTCTCTTGGTGATGAGATCCTTGAAAGGAGTTTCTTTCAAGGAAATTAAAGAAGGCGCTTACAAGGAGGCAACGACGCTGCTAGAAGGCAATGGCTCAGCGGTGAGCAACCCTTCAGTCTGTGCCATGTAAAGCATCAGATCCATCACGCGATTAGAGTAGCCCCACTCATTGTCGTACCAAGAGAGAACCTTGAAGAAATTAGCGTTCAGCTCCATGCCTGCTTTGGCATCGAAAATACTAGAGCGAGGATCGCCTGTAAAGTCAGAGGATACTAGGGGCTCTTCGGTATAGCCAAGAACGCCGCGTAGCTCATTCTGGGCGGCTTCTTTCATGCGATCGCAAATCTCAGCGTAGCTCGTAGCCTGCTCTGTGCGGAAAGTGAGATCTACTACAGATACGTCGGGTGTGGGTACGCGAACCGCCATGCCCGTTAGCTTACCGGTTAGCTCGGGCAGCACCAGGGTCACCGCCTTGGCCGCGCCAGTCGATGCGGGTATTAGGTTCTGACTAGCACCACGGCCACTGCGCAGATCTTTGTTGCAGGGGCTGTCTACGGTGTACTGCGTAGCGGTTGCCGCGTGAATAGTTGTCATCAAGCCTTCTTTGAGACCGAAGCTGTCGTTGATAACTTTGGCGATAGGTGCTAGGCAGTTTGTGGTGCAGCTAGCATTGGAAACGATGCGATCGCGGTCGGGATCAAAG
Source organism: uncultured cyanobacterium (assembly GCA_963702855.1). GTDB lineage: Bacteria > Cyanobacteriota > Cyanobacteriia > Phormidesmidales > Phormidesmidaceae > Phormidesmis. Next base: position 1,409,016 of record OY969765.1, on the reverse strand, counting down.
GTCTTATGATTGACGCCAACTAAGAAAGTTTGCACTTCGCCAGGACTCTTGGTCGGCGCAGAGATAATGACTCGCTTTGCGCCTGCTTCGAGGTGAGCCTTAGCGGTATCGTGCGTAGTAAAGCGGCCCGTTGCTTCAACAATATAGTCAGCGTCTAGCTCGCCCCAGGGCAGCTCAGCTGGGTTACGAATCGACGTGCAGGGGATGAAGTGGTTGTTGACAACAATGCCGTTATCACGAGCTTCGACCTGGCCTGGAAACGCGCCGTGCGTAGAGTCGTACTTTAGCAGGTATGCCAAAGTCTCTGGTTCGACCAAGTCGTTGATGCCAACGAATTCGATGTTGCGGTTATTGACCGCTGCTCGAAAAACCAGACGACCAATTCGACCAAATCCGTTGATGCCAACTTTTAATACAGCCATAGATGATTTCGGTGCTCTTTACGTACCCTTTGATTTCAACGGAAAAAGATAGAGAAGCCGAATATCCACACTATTCCTTCAGATTCCTTTGGCGTTGTGTTACAAAATGTAAACAGATATGAGCAGTGCATGACAAAACAGATATGGTTTGTCTCAACTCTTTTCAGCAGTCTAGCGAGGACCCAAACAGAATCTCTTATCTAGCGCTTTGTATCGGGCGTTCCGTCTCTAGTGTCTGGCAGACCTGCCTGTATAAAGGCAATGCTTCGCTGCCAGGAAACCGTCTGATTTTTAAGCTGCTGAGCGAAGTGGGTGCGAATGTGTTGAATGTCGCTGGTGGAAAGGCCTTGATGAGTGAGGCGATCGCAATACTTTCCGCCCTCTCCTAGCCATCGATCCAACAGCGCTAAGATAACCAACACTTCTGTACTAAACGCTGTTGTTTCGATCTGACAAGTAAACCCAGCTTTCTCAAAATCGCGCTGTAAGTCTGGCACATCCCAATTCATCATAGCGTCTTCAGGATTGTTGAAAAGATACGCTTCAGCTTCGCAGAAGTGTTTGTACAGGCTAGGTGCTAACAGCTTTGCCGCTAATAGCTCTGAGAGCTTTTGAGCACGGGTAGGAACAGATTCAGCTAGCACAATTTTTCCTTGTGAGTGAAGCAGCTGTCTAAGCTGTTTAATGATATCTAGCTTGTTCTCTTGAGCCATCAGCGCATTTCTTCCTACGATGCCATCAAACAGACTGGGTAGAACAGTTTCAACAGTGGGTTCTGTCGGCTTGCCTCTCTTGTTGTTGCCTTTATTCTTCCTTTATTCGTAACTACTCAGGCTTAATATTTTCTGAAATAAAAGAGCATAGAGGTCAATCAGCGCTAGTGTTTGGATGAAAATAGCCGAGAGTAGAGCCAGCCGTTTTGAGTAAAGCAGTGCCAAAGCAAAGCATTAGCCGTGAAGAGATTCAGGCGGTCTATCGAGCAGGCGAGGCGGCGGTGATTGCGTTGGTTGAAGGTCTTACGCAACAACATCTAGAGTCTGTAGAAGCGCTAGTCGCACACCATGTAGCGTTAGAGAAGCGGATAAAAGCACTAGAAGATAAGCAAAAGAAGAATAGCCGCAACAGCAGTAAGCCCCCGTCAGGCGATGGGTTTGGCAAACGGACAAAAAGCCTGCGAAACAAGAGTGAGCGTCCTAGCGGTGGTCAGAAGGGACATCCCGGCAGCACCCTGGAGTGGCGTGAGCAAGTTGATGAGGTCGTGAGGCACCCGGTCGAGGAATGTCAGGGTTGCGGCGCATCGCTGCGAGCCGCAGTCGTGATAGCGCATGACAGGCGGCAGGTTCATGAGTTGCCCTCATTGAGATTGCAGGTCATTGAACATCAAGGCGAAGTCAAATGCTGCGAGCAGTGCCAGACGATTAGCCGAGCCGCGTTTCCAGGCGAAGTGAACAGCCGGATTCAATATGGCAATGGTGTCAGAGGGTTGATGGTGTACTTGATGAACGCGCAGTTGTTGCCGTCTGATAGAACCCGAGAAGTGCTGCGCGAAGTGTTCGGTTTTGAGGTCTCAGAAGGGACGTTATACAACGCGAGGGAGAAATGCTTTGAGCAGCTCGCCCCCGTCGAGGCGCAGATTAAAGCCGGTCTTGAAGCCGCAGCCGTGATGCATTGTGACGAAACCGGCCTGCGCGTTAACAGTAAGCTGTGGTGGTTGCATGTAGCCTCAACCGCTCAGCTGACTTACTACTTCGTACATGCTAAGCGAGGCCGCGTCGCGATTGACGAGATGGACGTGCTAGCGAACTTTAACGGCATCAGTGTCCACGATGGCTGGCAAAGTTACTTTGGCTATGACTGCGCTCACAGCCTGTGCAATGCACATCATCTGCGCGAACTGCGGTTTATCGTTGAGCGTTATGAGCAACCGTGGGCCGAAGATATGATGACACTTCTTTGCGATATCAAAGCCCAAGTAGATATCGCCAAAGTAGCGGGAGAAAAGGTGTTGAGCGCCGGACAGCTCAACGACTTTGAGATGAAATATCAAACGATACTGGCCACAGGGTTTGAGGCGAATCCACCGCCACTTGTCGATGAAAACGCGCCGAAAAAAAGAGGGCGTGTGAAGCAATCACCTCCTAAGAATCTACTCGACCGACTTGACCTACATGACACGGCTGTCCTAGCCTTCATGTTCGACTTTCGGGTGCCTTTTGATAACAATCAAGCTGAGCGCGATGTGCGCATGATGAAGCTCAAACAAAAGATATCGGGTTGTTTTCGGGCGGTGACAGGAAGCCAACAATTCTGTCGTATTCGCGGCTATATCTCGACGCTGAGAAAGCAGGGCTTCTCCGTTCTCGAAGCGCTGAAAAGCTCGTTTACAGGCAGTCCTGTTCTGCCTATATTTCAGCCTGAGTAGTTACCTTTATTCTTATTGTGGTCACTGAATGTCGTGAGCAAATCAAAGTCTTTTACTTTGACAACAATCGGCCTGGCTAACTCGCTTAATATTTCAGATTGTTCAACTAGGGCGCTGTGGGTATCTGAGGTATGCGCACAGCTATAGACGCCGCCTTCTGGAACTTAGCGAACAGCTTTCCAGGTGAGTAACCCTGTGCTGGCGTTCAAATCTAGTAAAACGTGGTGACGCTGAGCGTTGAGGTGGGTAAAAATGCGATCGCGTGCCTCTCCTAGCTGCGCGCCTAGGGTGCCTGTTGCCCGTTGCAGCCATCGATCTTGCTGTCGATTGTCGGGCCCGTAGGTCAGCGCTTCTGGCAAAGACTGTTCTAGATTACCTTCGACTAGACCAGCAAGTTGAGCTTCTCTTCTGCGAGCTACCTGCGTCTGAATCTGGCTCTCATAGCCCTGATTTGAAGGCTGATAAAAGACTTGTCCCTGTAGGCTAGCTGGTAGATACTGCTGTGCTACCCAATGGTCGCGGTAGGCGTGAGGATACAAGTAGCCAGCACCATGCCCAACGCCTTTTTGATCGCGAGTCGCATCGCGCATGGCGTTGGGCATGGCGTTGGGCATATCAGCCTCTTGCGCCTGCTTTACCGCCGCTAGCGCATCGAAAAATGCCATAACGCTGTTTGCTTTTAGGCGCGGTGGCCAAATACAGCGTGGCCTGCGCTAGAGGATATCTACCTTCTGGCATTCCTACCCGGTCGAAGGCCGCAGCGCAGCCGGTGACTACGACAATCGCATTTGGATCGGCCATCCCTACATCCTCACCTGCCAAAATCACCAGGCGTCGGAAGATATAGCGCGGATCTTCTCCGGCATACACCATCTTATCTAGCCAGTACAAAGCGGCATCTGGGTCCGAGCCGCGCACGCTTTTGATGAAAGCGCTGATAGTATCGAAGTGTGCGTCCCCTGGTGCTTAAAAAGATCCATCGTCAGACGCTCACCATCAAAAACCACCACAGGCTTTGATGCTAATCGCATAGGGCATGTGGTGGTTGGTTTTAAGTGGTTTGTTTAAAGCTGGGCTTACTCTATGCTCTACAGCAGTCTGCTATCTACCGCAAAATCAGAACACGATACTAAAACCTATCGCTTAGCCAGTCTTTTCTTCCCAACCTTGCGTAGGCGGATTGACTCGGGCGTCACCTCAACCATCTCATCTGGGCCGATGTACTCTAATGCCCGCTCTAGCCCCATCTCCATGGGAGACTGTAGCTGGACAAGTTCATCACCTGACGCGGCTCGGTGGTTTGTCAGCTGCTTTGCTTTGCAAATGTTCAGCTCAAGGTCTTGGTTTCGGTTGGCTTCGCCTACCACCATACCTTTGTATACTTTGGTTCCCGGTTCGATGAAGAATGTGCCCCGGTCCTCAGCATTTTTCAGTGAGTAGAACGTTGCGACGCCTTCTTCAAAGGAGATCAGGACGCCGTTGCGACGGGTGTCAATTTCACCAGACATCGGGCGATACTCTAAAAAGCTGTGGTTCATAATGCCTGCTCCCCGAGTGGCGCGCATGAACTCGCCTCTAAAGCCTATAAGGCCCCGAGCTGGAACGACAAACTCTAGCTGGGCGCGTCCGTCACCTGAGACCATCATGTCTTGCATTTCAGCTTTGCGGTTACCTAATCGCTCCATGCAGCCGCCAACCGCCTCTTCAGGCACATCAAGTACTAGCTGCTCGAAAGGTTCACAGGGCTTGCTATTGACTTCACGATAAATGACTTGAGGCTGAGAGACCTGAAACTCGTAGCCTTCACGGCGCATAGTCTCAATCAAAATTCCGAGGTGAAGTTCACCGCGGCCAGAGACAGCAAACCGGTCGGGTGAATCGGTTTGCTCGACGCGTAAAGCCACGTTGGTTTCAAGCTCGCGATCTAGGCGATCGCGCAGCTGACGAGACGTAACAAAGGTTCCTTCTTGCCCTGCAAACGGTGAGTCATTGACCGCAAAAGTCATCTGTAGCGTCGGCTCGTCTACCTTGATCAGCGGCAGCGCCTGCGGATCGGTGGCACAGGTGATGGTTTCACCGATATTGGCATCAGCAAAGCCAGCAACAGCGACTAGATTACCAGCCGTCGCTTCTTGAATCTCTACGCGAGCTAAGCCTTCAAAGCCCATCAGCTTAGTGATTCTACCTTTGACAACCTTGCCATCTTCTTTCACCAGCGCGCACTGTTCGCCTTGGCGGATGGTGCCGTTGTGAATTTTACCGATGACAATACGGCCTAGATAGTCGGAGTAGTCGAGCGTGGTGACCTGAAGCTGTAAAGGCTTATCAGGATCGCCAACGGGAGGCGACACGTGGTGAATAATCGACTCGAACAAAGGCTTCATGTCTTTGTCTTCCTCTTCCATCTTCTCTTTGGCAAAGCCGGTTAGTCCAGAAGCAAAAAGATAGGGAAAGTCGCACTGATCGTCATCTGCGCCTAGCTCAAGGAAAAGATCGAGTACCTTGTCAACAGCGGTGTGGGGATCGGCTCGAGGTCGGTCAATCTTGTTAACTACGACAATAGGACGCAGTCCTTTTTCTAGCGCCTTTTTGAGTACAAAGCGCGTTTGAGGCATAGGGCCTTCGTTGGCATCCACAATTAGTAAGCAGCCATCGACCATGCCGAGTACGCGTTCTACTTCGCCACCAAAGTCTGCGTGGCCCGGTGTATCAACAATGTTAATAAGCGTCTTACCGTAGTAAACTGCTGTATTTTTCGACAGAATGGTGATCCCTCGCTCCCGTTCCAAATCGTTAGAGTCTAGTACGCAAGTAGGAACGGTTTCGTTGTCTCGGAAGATTCCGGACTGCTCTAGCAGAGCGTCTACGAGGGTGGTTTTACCGTGGTCTACATGGGCGATGATAGCGACGTTGCGAATCGGAAGGCTCATAGGAGTCTCTTGGGGTTAGCTGAAGGGGTAGTCGAAAGCCAAAGGCTTTCACAGCAGAGGATGGAGGGCGGCTCTCTTGAAAGTCACGTCTTCTGCAATAAAGGTTCATCAATTGTAACGTATGCTATAGCGCCCAAACATGGCCGACGTGGCTAATTTGCTAGGGTCACAGTGATCGGGGCTATGCAGGTGCCCTCGTGGTAACAGTCGAATCCTTCTCTACTGGGCAAAAGTATCAAAAGTAACCTTTGCCAGGGATAAAAAGCCCAAGAAGAATAATACTCGACAATTCTGAAGTCGGGGCCTCCGGTTTTAATGAGTCGGGCTTTGATAATTCTGGCTTTGGTCGTTCGGTGCCTAGTAATTCGGTGCCTGGTAATTCGGTGCCGCAGCGGCGACAAAACTGGGCGTCTGATTCATGGCCAAGCAGCCCACAGCGATCGCAGGCAATCCGTACAGAATTTTGCACTTTGGTGAACTGCTGAATCAGGTTGCCAACCTGCGTAGGGATAAGGGCGATGCCTGTGAGGATCATGGCGATGGTGAGGCCGCGGCCTGTTTCTGTAACAGGCGTAAGGTCGCCAAATCCGACAGTGGTCATGGTGACGACCGAAAAATATACCGCATCAAGAAAGGTGCCGAAGCTTTGCGCGTTGGTTTCGTGCTCGGCCTGATAAATCGCGCCAGAGTAAATGAAGATAATGGAAAACAGGGTAAATAAAATGCGCCCAAAGATCAGACCCTCGTAGCCGCTGATGCGGTTAAACCACGTTTTTTGCTCGAAGAAACGAGCCAGTCGCAGAATGCGCAGCCAGCGAATTAGTCGCAGAAAGCGAACATCTAAAGCGTCCAGCAAGAAGGGCAAGATGGCAACTAGATCGATCAGGCCATATAGACTGAAGATAAAACGAAGTCTGTTTTGGGCAGACCACAGGCGCACAAGATACTCCACGGTGAAGAGCGCTAAGAGTATCTGATCGACGATATGAACGCCCAAACGAACCGAATCAGATAGCGGATAGGTTTGGATGGCAAAGAGAGCAGCTGATAGCAAGATCAGAAGTGCGATCGCGCCATTCACCCAAACCCCCATCCACGAATCGCTTTCATCAACGGCTCGTCTTACCTGCTCTCGTAAAGTCATGTGGCAAGCCTATCCAATATTTTGTCTTAGACGATAAAATCACGAAGCTTACAAACCCAGGTAAATCAGGGAAAGTCCGGTGCAATTCCGGCGCTGTGCCGCAGCTGTAAAAGCCAGAACGCCTGCTTACCTTTTCCTTATTGTCTTCTCGCGTCGCACGAGAAAAGAGAAAAACAAATATGGTATTCATTCAAACATCTGACACGCTCACGCCTCAACCGCCTAATCGACCCTCTACCCAACTTTCTAGCAGCGCGTCAGATACATCGCTAAAAGAACTTTCAGCTAGCCGACAGATTTCGAATAGCGATCTAGAAGCTACGGTGACAGGAAATCAATTTCCTCACGCTCAGCTTCCCGCTTTGCCGCTCAACCGTCCCTTGCTGATGGTCGGTCACGGCACCCGCAACCCGAAGGGCCGTCAGGACCTGATTGATTTTGGCAATCTCTATCACCAAATGGACCCGTCTCGTCCGGTGATTCCCTGCTTTTTGGAACTGACAGGCCCTAGTATTCAAGAGGGCGTAGACCAGTGTGTTGAACAGGGCTATACCGGCATTTCGGTGTTGCCCATTCTGCTATTTGCCGCCCGCCATAATAAGTTCGATGTCACTGCTGAACTAGACAAGGCCAAAGCTCGCCATGCGGAAACGCACCCTGAGCTAAAATTTCACTATGGACGTCATTTTGGTATCACGCCTGCCATTTTTGACCTGTGGAAAGCTCGCCTCGATCTGCTAGATAGACCTGAGAATAATCCTCAAGGCGTCGCGCGCGAAGAGACGGTATTGCTTTTTATCGGTCGTGGCTCTAGCGATCCAGATGCTAATGGCGATGTGTATAAGCTGGCTCGGATGATCTGGGAAGGCAGCGGCTATCACACGGTAGAGACTTGTTTTATTGGGATTACGCATCCTCGGCTAGAGGAAGGCTTTCGGCGATCGCGCCTCTATGGTCCCAAGCGAATCGTTGTCTTGCCCTACTTCATGTTTACCGGCGTACTGATGGATAAAATTGGTGCGATCGCTGCCGAGCAGCAGTCTTTATATCCAGATGTCGAAGTGGTTACGCTGCCCGAAATGGGCATCCATCCTCAACTCATCAGGGTGCTGCGCGACCGGGAAATTGAGACTCAGCTAGGCCAAGTAGCCATGAACTGCGAGGCGTGTAAATTCCGGCTTGCGGCCAAAGAGGATGCTTCACATGGTCACGGTCACGGACATGGTCACGGTCACGGCCACGGTCACGGCCACGATCATGACCACTCTGCGCCTGATCCTTATGCAGAACCCCAAAAGTACCATCAGCGCATTTGGCAAGTGCCGTAGATTGTAGAGAGCAGGCGCATTTACACCACTTTGGCCTACTCTGGCCCTCCCCTCGCCTGCTCTAGATCCGTTCTGTGGCTGCCGTTTATTCCTAACTCCGCATTACCTAATGTCTATTCCTGCGTTTACTGTTGGCGATCGCATTCGCATCCACACCCGTCCGCCCTACCTCAAAAGCGCCGATCCTATGCCTATGCTTCGCCCTCCCGACCTTGTCGAAATTGGCGATGAGGGCACAGTCCTCAGCCGTAAACCTGGCGGCTACATAGGCGTCCGTTTCGACCGAGGGACTTTCCTCATAGACTCCCAATACGTAGAGATCTCATCAAAAGCCACCGCAGAATCTGATGCAGAAGACTCAAGCGAGAAAGCAATGGGCTCGCAAAATGACTCGGCCTAAGAACAGCTCATAAAAAGTTTTCCATGGGACCGTTCAGTCCATGTGCTACATTTAATAACCGTGGCGTCAGCGCAAATTCTTCGCCTGCATATCCACACGCATAGATTCATATGCACAAAAGCGGGTCGCTAGCTCAGTGGTAGAGCATTCGGCTTTTAACCGACTGGTCCTGGGTTCGAATCCCAGGCGACCCATTTTTTCTTAGCGCCTATCTAGTTAACCTATTTGCTAACAAGGCTCACCCACAGTAGCCTGCTTGCAATACAGGCTGCTCGGCTCAGCAGCGCTCATTTGCTACACTGAACGCTGGCTCTTTGTAAACACCTCATTCGGCAAACACATCATATGAAGCGACTTTCCTTCGACAGCCAGCAAGTCATGCGACGCACGGAAGATCTTATCTCCGCTGCTTCCAATCGGTATCGCATCACCGTTCAGGTTGCAAACCGCGCACAGCGTCGTCGTTTCGAAGAATTTGATAGTCTTGACGAATCTAAAATGAAGCCTGTGCTGCGTGCCATTGTGGAAATGTCTGACGAGCTGACTCAGCCAGAGATCATCGGCGAATAATCACCCGGTCACGGCGTAGGAAAATAGCAAGAAAGAGCGCAGCTATGAAGTCATTCCTAAAGCGATACCGTCGATTAGGCGCTTTGTTTGTTACGCTCTTTTTACTGTTGGTGATCATCAATAGTCCACCCGGCGGTCTTAGTCTACTTACCGACCGCCTGTCTAGCGGTGTCGCCATCGCGCAGCCTACGCCTATTCGACGTGTTAATCCTACCGCTATTGCTACTCGGATTTACCAGCAGCTGTCCGATCTGCCTCTGGAAAATCAGCACATCAGCGAAGATACTGGCACGGCTGCGACTGGTAATACGCTGGTCTCTCGAGTGATTCGCTACCATATCTATATTAAAAATCGTTCTACTGTCTTTCGTTTAGACTGGAAGCTGACAATAGCGGACTATTTCGGTGCATTCGAACGGATAGCTGCCGACCGCTATGTAGATTACGGGCTGCGGTCAAATCCCTACGAAAACGATATCGTCGCTATTACTTCGCTCTCGTCAGCGCAGCGCAACAGGCTAGTTAACGCGATCTACGAAGCGTTTATTAGCCCGCAGACGGCTGAGCAGACGGTTGACGCAGATGGTTGAGTCTCTGACTAATTTCGATAAATCATGATGACAAGACAGGTGCTTGCGGGCGATGGTTGGCGATTGGGCTGGAATCCTAACGCCGACCAGTTTAAGGGGCTAGTCGCTGGAAAGGGTTGGGCGCTAGAACTAACGGCCGCAGAATTCAAAGATTTTTGCCGGATTGCTCAGGAGCTTGGTGCTGCTATGAAAAGCATGGGCGAGCAGCTAATGGATGAAGAGCGTGTGAGCTGTGAACAGGAAACCGAAGCGATTTGGCTAGAGGCCGAAGGATTTCCGACCAGCTATGGCTTACGATTGATTTTGTTGACAGGGCGTAGGGGCGAAGGTGAATGGCCTGCTTCTGTAGTTCCTATATTGATAGAAACGCTAAGACAAACTCCCTTTATTTGTTTACCATAGCCCGATTGCCTGTAGTCAACCTATAGTCAACCTGTAGTCAACCTGTAGTCAGCGGCTCAACCCTAGGGCTATTCACTGCTGCCTATTTTTGGCTTGTTTACGTCAATTCTAATAAATAAGGCACTCTAAACAAGCCAGGGTTTGCTATTTTATCTGGGGGTTTAACGCTTGAGTACCCTTTATGGGGCTGAGTTTCTAGCAAGGGGCGATCGCACCGTGAAAAAGCCATTCACAAACCTTCTAAGGGCTGATAAGATTCGCCCTTACTACTTGCGTTTATCTATTAGGGAGCTGAGTTCACAGTGAAAGTAAAGGTCATCAGCGACACGCTGTTTAAGCTCAGCCCTAAGCTGTCAAGTCAGCTTACTAATTCTGAAAAAGTCTTTGTGAAAAATCGCACAGAACTTGAGCTGGTTTCCTACACAGAGGCTGAAGGTAATCACACGCGGCTGGTCCTCGCTAACCAAACACTAGGAAACAATCAGCGCATCTGGTATGCCTTCAATCCAGACATCGAGATCGAAGCGTCTCCGGTCAAGCTAACGGTGGTCAGCGATACGCTGTTCAAGCAGCGGCCGGTGCTTTCTTCTCAGCTGGAAAATAGAGAAAAAGTATTCGTTAAGAACGGAACGCAGTTTGACTTACAGTCATACCTGCCCGCGGCTAGCAACCATCTCAAGGTGGCGCTTGCTAATAAGTTCCTAGGACCGGACAACCGCAATACGTGGTATGCCTACGAGCCTGATGTGCGTATTAGCGGCTCTACCGTGACCCTCAAGGTGGTTAGTGACACGCTGTTCAAACTAAAGCCTGCTTTTTCCTATCAGCTCACTAGCGCCGAAAAAATCTTTGTGAAAAACGGGACAGAGTTTGAACTGGTAGTGAGTGAAAAAGCTACGGGCAATCATGTGCGGGTTGTGCTCGCCACAACCGGACTAGGCGATCGCAATATCAAGCAGTGGTACGCATACGCTCCGGATATCGTTATCGAAGGTAACCCAACAGATAACACCCCGCACAAGGGCAGTCCTGCCCCCCCTCCTACACCTCCTACGCCCCCGGTCGTTCCGCCTAGACCTAATCCTGGCAACTCTAGGCGGCCTACGGGGCCTTTTCGCCTACCCGGCTTCAGCAGCACCTTCTATCTATCTGAGCCAATTATCCCCAACGGCCACTTTACCTGGGCCGAAGCCACCAAAAATGGCAGTCGTATCCCGGTCAACCGCAGTGTTACCTACGGCATTATTCGCATTGCTAGAGTGATGGAAGAGGTTCGCGATCGCCTAGGCGATCGCCCCATCCGCGTTAATTCCTGGTACCGCGATCCGGCTACTAACAGGGCTATTGGGGGCGCGCTCTACTCTCGCCACATGTCTGGCGACGCCATCGATTTTGTCGTTATTGGTGTGAGTTCATACACCGTTTACTCTCGTTTGAACAGATGGTGGGGTTCTCGAGGTGGCCTAGCTAGCTCCTCCATTTTCACTCATATCGATGCACGCGGTCACCGCGCTCGCTGGTCATACGGGTATTGAGCAGGCACTATAGTAGATAAAGAAAGTCCACAGGACTGTACACAGGATACTTGCCAAAAGCCGTGATAGTATTTACGTACTATCGTTTCTTGAGGATTATCCTGTGGACAGGCCCGAAGAATTCAATCCGGTCGGACGCACTCCTGTCAGCGAACTTGCAGCTCGCTACAAGATAGTGAAGAGTGCGGTTTACAGACGGATGAAAGCATTGGGCATCAAGTCAGAAAAAATAAGCATCCGAGCCTACATAACTGATGAGCAGCTCGCTTTGCTAGATGCGTTGCACGAGTTTATTCAAAGAGGTGGAACGACTGCGGAGTTCGTGTTTCATCGGGGACTTGAGCCTGAATAGCGTTCTCTTCATGGATCATGTCATCAATAGATAGTGTTGTAGGTAAATAGTGTTGTAGGTAATAGGTGCTAGTAGTCGGTGAGAGGACAGGTACAGGAACTACAGCGACAGAAAAGTATGTATGCTATACGTACATCAGAGTTTCCTGCGGATTGTCCAGAGGATAGGGAATGAGTGGCGGAAATATTGACCGCATCCCGGTCAATCAGTTAAGCGATCGCTACAAGTTAGCCAGAAGCGCTGTGTACAAGCGGATGGCTGATTTGGACATCGAGCGAGAAAAGATTGGTAACCGCGCTTACGTTAGCGCCGAGCAGGTTGCCTTACTTGACGAGCTGCACAGCTTTATCAGTATGGGTGGCAACGTCGCTGAATTTATTGCCCGAAAAGGAATAGATAAACCCAATACACAAGCTGCCGACACTTCCTCTGAACAGTCATCAGGACTAGCGCTTACCCAGTCAGACATGGTGAAGCTAGTCAGTGCGATCGCTGCTGAAATGGTCAGTAGCCTTCAGCCCGCTCTTTCCCCTCCGGTTGATCCACTAGCCTACTACGAATCTTTAGAGAAGGCCGCTAGCAGAGGATGGAAGCTCAGAACTTCAGAGCTAGCGAGCTTATTGCAGTTGGACGCTAAGGAAATCAATAGCTACGGACAGACCTTTTACGAAGCAGGCTTTGTCTTCAACCGGGCAGGCTATCGATCTGGTGGCGAATCCGCCTGGTTAGTCTCGAAAGGTTAGTCCCTGGAATAGTATGAATGTATGCACAAGAAAAAAGCTGACATCTCTGCCAGCTTTGATATGCTTCTAATGTGCGTAGTTTGTCTAAGCATCAGCTAATCCCGGTCCAATGGAAATTAGCTGTTCTGACAGTGACGGTGGTGTCGGTGATGATGTTAGTAGTGATGCTGATGTTAGCGCTGGCACCACTGCTGCGCTTTAAAGGCAAGCCACTAAATGAGTGTCCTCCCAACTGCGCAACTGTAGTGGGCTCTCAGTCACTCTGGCACTTGTACGCCAGCAGGGGCTTTACCCACCAGTGGAAGCCGTTCCCCCTAAACCCTTGAACCTTTCGCTTAGGTTAACTATAGCATATCCTAAGGACTATCCACAGGATAAAACTGAGGACAGTCCTTGGGACTACTAGCACAGGTCTTCAAGGTTGCAATCTTTTAGGTCTTACACTCTCAATCTAGAACTTTTTGCGTGAATACTGCTGTTTGGAAACAACACTCCAGACAAGCTAAATTCAAGCCGAAAATTGAGAAAGACATCGCCCACCGTTTGCCTAACACGTCTTGCTGAATCGACCCATGCTTATGCTATTCTTGATAGGCAAATTAAACGCTTTCGGGGCGTAGCGCAGCTTGGTAGCGCACTACTTTGGGGTAGTAGGGGTCGCAGGTTCAAATCCTGTCGCTCCGATGGGTAAAACATTTGCAACAAGAAATGACAGCCGTTCTCCTCGGAGGGCGGCTGTCGTTGTATGGATCAGTGCGAGCTAGATAGGAAGCGTCTTCAGCTAGATAAAGGCTTCAAGAAAAAATGTCCTAAGCAACTAGGCGAAAGCTGAAGATCGCGTAGGTTCAAATTTTGCCACTGTAGATGGTGGAAAGCTTGGTATGCCAAGAATCTAGTCTTCCCACTGCGCAAACCTTTCCTATTCTCAAAACTTCTGCTAGCGTTTTAACTTGCGTACTCTAACCGTAAACTTACCTAGCGAAACTTATGGCAACACTGAAAGGGCGAAATCTTCTGAGCCTAGCCGACCTCACGAGTGAGGAACTCCATTATCTGCTTACCACAGCAGCTCAAATCAAATCGGGAGAAATCAATCCGCAGTGTCCTCAGAAGATTTTGGGTCTTGTTTTTAAGAAAGCTTCAACTCGCACCCGCGTCAGCTTTTCAGCTGCCATGTATAAGCTCGGTGGTCAAGTAATTGACCTTAACGCTAATCTCACTCAAATCGGTCGAGGTGAGCCTACTGCCGATACTGCTCGTGTACTCGATCGCTATCTAGACGTTTTAGCTATTCGCACTTTTGAACAAAGCGAGGTTGAAGAATTTGCTCAGTACACTAGTATTCCTATCATCAATGCGCTAACTGACTTAGAGCATCCCTGTCAAATCTTGGCTGATTTACTGACTGTCCAAGAAGAATTTGGCAAGCTCGAAGGTTTGACTATGACGTATTTAGGAGATGGTAATAACGTTGCTCATTCGCTAATTCTGGGCTGTGCGCTAGTTGGTATGAATGTTCGCATTGCTACGCCCAAGGGGTATGAGCCTGAAGCGACGATTCTGAAGAGAGCGCATGAAATTAGTCAGGGGCGCAGCGAAATCGTTGTCACCAGCGATCCCAAAGCTGCTGTAGAAGGATCTCATACGCTTTATACAGATGTGTGGGCCAGTATGGGCCAAGAAGATTTGGCGGCGACGCGTATTCCGGTTTTTGAACCTTATCAAGTTAATGAAGCGGCTATGGCAATCGCAGATCCTGAGGCCATTGTGCTGCACTGTTTGCCTGCCCATCGGGGTGAAGAAATTACCGCAGCTGTGATGGAAGGGCCGCACTCGCGCATTTGGGCAGAAGTCGAAAATCGGATGCACGCACAGCAGGCGCTACTTGCAACCGTACTCGGCGTGGCCTAGCTCCCCAGCCGCATAGGTTGCTTTTGGTCGCGCTGTGATCGCAAACTGACTAGCGATCGCAGTGAGCAGCAGTAATCCTAACAGACCCGCCAGTGGATTGCGGTCGATTCCAGTTACCCATTCGGGTGCCCAGCCCGTGTACTCACTGAGCTTTCCTACATTGACGATGTAATAGCCCCAAACAAGGCCAGCGTGTAAACCAATCGGATAGCCCAGTCGAGTCAACTGCTTACCCAAAAGGCCCGTAGGCGATCGCCTAGCCCACACCAAAGCTAGCCCCAGGACTACCAATCCCAAAAACTGAGGCAGCGTCCGCAAAATTTCGCTCCACGACTTGATGAAATGAGTCGCCGCAAAAAACAGCGCGTCCATCACCAAAGCCGCCCTTGGACTGTAATCTTTCTCTAGCTCAGCGAGCACCCAACCGCGAAACAGCATCTCTTCAGCAAAGCCCACTGCTAAGGCCATCAGCAGCCCTTCCATTACAAATCTGCCTATCTTTGGACTTGGCGCAATTGGCGTAGCCCATCCTAGCAGCGTCTCTATGCCAAACAAAGAGAATACGCCCAGCACACCTATCGCCAAAGCCGTCGCCAAATCGCGAAAGAACTGAGTCTGTACCCTCAGCCCACACCACTGAAGAGGCCTTTTCCAGCCGTGTACATAGTGACCCCACTTTGGTAACCCAACCAAAAAGCCAACATACACCAGCGCCAGCGCCGCAATCTCTGCAACGCCAGACCCATAAAGCCAGCCTTTCGGCCAGTAGACGGCCACTGCAACAGGCAGCCAAGCGAGCCCCAAAAGCATCACGAACATGCCTATTCTGTACCAGGCTCCTCGCTTAGCAATCCAGACAGCAGCTCTATTCATCCGGTTCAATTGTGCTAGTTAATCCTTTGCTGCACAGGCTTTCGCAGTAAAACTCCGCGTGCTCTAGTTCGCAGATAATCACTAGACCCTTTCCAGAATTGTGAGCCTGCATCATGATGTCAATCGCCTGAGGCGTCGTGAGCGCGGGTATGATTGAGATTAAACACTCGACCACGTACTCCATTCCATTGAAGTCGTCGTTGTGCAGCAGTACTCGGTATCGAGGCGCAATTTTTCGCACCGTCGAAGTGGTTGTCTTTTCAATTGTTCCAACAGAAGAAGTAGACATGGCATTAATCGGGGGAGTTTCTACTTTACCTTTGCGATTTTAGCAAGTGCTTATCCTCGCTTGTTGCGGTCGGCCTAGCTACTTGCTGTATTTGGACAGTTGAGGTCCAAAACTACAAAGACTAACCTTTCAAGCGTTTGTTCAATATTCAGCGAGCAAATTTGGTAGGTAAAACTAGCAGCACCTACGCCGCGAGCGATTAGAAGAAGTTGAGAAAGTGATAGAATATGCAAGCGTTTACAAAGTTTAATATATCTCAGCTAAAAGAAATAATGCAGCTTAGCCGGAAGACCTAACGTAGCTCAGCTAGCAGAACTGACGTAGCTTCGAAAACAAGAGCGCGTAAAGAGAACAACATGTGAAAGGCAGCGAAAAACGCGGCAAACTGTAGAACTTTCGCCGCAAGAGTAATCGTTTTACCTTATGAGCCTCGAAAGTCATAGACACTGATACTTCTATCGACAGTACCGTCAGCACAGCTACCCCACTTGCTAAGGTGCCGAACCTTTCAAAAACCCTGTCAGTCTCCACAAATCCGACCTATGAGCGTTGTCCCCTCCCAAATTCTCTATTTAGAACACAGCTCATCTCGGCTGTATGTAGAAGCAATACAGGTGGTCAGCGAACGGCAGGTTTGCTGGGCTAGGCCAACGTTACTCATTCAAAACTTACCAGAGAGCGGTTCCTTGTCGACGCGTCAGGCTGCGATCGCCGAGGCAGCCCAGTCGTTCGACAGCTCTTACCTTGTTATGTACGACCTAGATGGATGCCCCGACCTGATTTGGCCGATCGCCCCCTTCCACCTAGCCTATGACCTCGACTTTTTCTCACTGCTATTCCAGCTGAAAATGACATCTGGTAGTCACCTACAGCATAGCGCTAGCAAGCACCTCAGCGAATTCATGCATAGCTTCTGGCAAACTCACCCGGACATTTTTCGATTCAATCGAGCTGATGAGCTGTCCTCCTAAAGCTTGGCCAGCGGTTTCATAGCACCAGCCTCTGTTTAGGCAAAAAGGATTGTGCCTATATTCAAGGTGGCTGAGATAGATAGATACTGCCAGTCGCTACCTTCTAAGGTTTTGAGTGAGTTGACTGCCACAAACTGTATTCGGGATTACTGGAAACTATAGCCGTCCTACGTGATTTGTGAAAAAGAGCCGTACATATTCATTTTAGGGAAGTCGAATAGGGCTAAGTCGAGGAACTGCTCGAATAGAAACTTGATGCCTTTGAATGACGGTTGTAGTCCGGCTAGCCGTCGCATCCCGTTCTTGGCTTGTAGCCATACGTCTTCAATCGGGTTCTGTCTCGGGTCGTTAGGCGCGAACTGAACGCAGTGAATCGGCCACTGCTCCTCCGCTAAGCCTGCGTTCACCTCGGCGAGAAAGTCACGGATCTCATGCGAGCGATGATAGCTCGCGCCATCCCACAGCAGCAGCAATCTCTGTTGTGGAAACTGGGCTTGTAAGAACTTGAGATAAGCCAACGTATTGGTTGTGTTGCCCGCATCATACGCTTCAATCAGCACGCGCTTGCTCAGTAGGTCTAACGCACCGTAGTAGGTCTGTCGTTCGCGTTCGTTCACCATTGGTACGTTCACTCGCTGACCTCGGGTGCCCCAAACATAGCCTTCTAGGTCACCGGCCATCAGGTGACATTCGTCCATGAACAACACGCGCAGTTGTCCGCACGCTATGTCAGCTTGGTAGCGTACCAAGAGGCGTTGGATGTCGGCTTTTTTGCCGCCACCGCCTCAGCATCGCCCTTCGGGTTTACCTTGCTGGTCTTCTTCCAACTGATGCCTGCCGCGTCAAACAAATCGTAGTAGCTTTGTTTGGACGCATAAGTGACATCGTACTCAGCCGCTAGATGGTATTCCAGCTCACCGAGCGTCCAGATACTTTTCTGCTTTAGCCATGTCAGCACGGATGCTTTTTCATCCGGCGTTAAGTAGCCCTTACTGCCTTTATGTTTGGGTTCAAAGCCTGGAAGTCCCCCGGCCTCGTACAGTTGCTTCCACTCGTGTATCGCCCCAAGCGAGACGTCGAGAATACTCACGACTGATTCATAGCTGTGCCCTTGATAGAGCAGCTTGACCGCCAGCGCTTTCTTCACCTGACGACTGTCTCTTTGCTGGCGGATAAAGCCTTTGAGTGCTTCTACTTGAGCCGACTTATCAACCGCAACAGACTGACCCATAGCATCTCGACTCATGAACGAAAGTCTGTTAATCCTAGCTCGAAAATCGAGCGCACAGCTAGTCCATTTAGGGACTTATTCTTTTCACTTATGATGGCGGACGGCTATAGGTGGTTAGAACTAGGTAGGTAAAAGACCTTTTGCCCGCCGCACGGGGTAAGTGTAAAACGGCTATTGCTATTATTGTGCGTTAGGCGTATGTACCAGGCGGTACGTATCGATTAGCAGAAAGTTACAATAGTCACTGATGGTTACGACTTTCTAAAATGCATTTTCTTAGCAGTCTTGTATCGGAAAATACTGAAAAGATAAGTGCTTTTCTCGCTCGATTAAACCTGTTAACTTGAAGCTAAGCAATTCAATTCTGTTTGTAGGATCTAATTGTCTAAGCTCACACGAAATACAACAGACTTTGAATTAGCATTTTGGCCTGCTGCTTGAAGGGGCATATCTGAAGCAGCAGGGAACAAAACGTGCCGCAACCGTATCTTTAACTATTGATGTGCTTGTACGCTTAGTCTCTCTAAGGGAGGAGCTACCGTTCACCTTTTGTCGATCTGCCTTCTATCGAGGGCGCAATCTAAGCGAATTTTGGCTTTTTCTCGTGTTCTAATATTCTGTTTGCAGCATGAGAAACTTTAGCTATCTAATTAGGTATCTTAATCATAAGGGAGTACTTCTCAACTCTATTCCCAATTTTTAGGAGCACTAAAAACTTCGAGAAAATGCAAACTATGTAGCGCACAACACTGAACGATTTAGCAATATAAAAGTTAAGTGGAACTACCTTCTCAAGAGCTTAACAAAGTCTTTATACAGGTCAAGAGTTCGAAAAATGAGCTATTAACTCATCGTCTACGAAGGAAAGACCGCTAAGTTTATAAGCATCTTGCTGTGACTATCGTAGTTGGCTCTGAAAGCCTAAATGTGAGTGTCAAGCAGAAGAGCCCTGTAACGAAGAATCATCGGAAAAATTTTGTCAGCTCATGTAGTTTTTTAACTATATAGCGGCGGACACAAACCGCTGCTCTGGTACGAAGCTTCATTGCTGTTAGTTCAATTAGATTCGAATACAAGCCGACTGAGGAAAATGAGGTTAAAGAGTAATATGGCGACTATCAACACCCCCATCACTGTAATGTGTCCTTCTGGCGTTCTAAACGCTGAGAGTGTGTGCAGGCTCGAGCGACAGCTAGTCTCTATGGGTAACAAAGCCGCCCAAGAGCTAGTCGTGGATATGAGCCGAGTTGAGTCTTTAGATAATGCTGGATTGGTTTCGTTTATGTCAGCACTAAACGCGGCCCAGCCTCGGTTCAAACAGTTGAGCCTCTATAGTGTCCCTCCTTCTATTCGGATTGTGTTTGAGCTAACTCAAATGGATCGCCTTTTCAACATAGTCGATCATACGCCTATCGCCCTTGCTGCTTAGTAAGCCTACAGGCGCTGGAACTAAACGCTAAAATTGGCGCTGGAACTAACCGGGTGCTAGAACTATTTGCTATAGAACCATCTAAAAGAGTAAGCGCTGCCTTGTGAACTGAGGCAGTGTTTGTTTTTTTAGACTGTGGCGATCGCATTTCTAATAGCAACTAAACAGGGTGCAAGCAATATAACAGAAGCTACAGAAGCTATAGTGAGATTCTGATGCCATTCTTTCCTTGAACTGCCGTGCCTGCTGCAACTCATCCTGCGAAGTCTCAGATTACCGACTTACTCAATACAGACATTTCTCGTCCTGCTCGCTATCTGGGCAATGAGCGAGGCGCGGTGCACAAACCCTGGCCGTCGGCTGTTGTCCGCTGGGTGCTCACCTATCCTGAAATCTATGAGGTGGGTGCGTCTAATTTGGGCCACATCATTCTATACAGCATTTTGAACACGCAGCCTAGACAGCTATGCGATCGCGCCTATTTGCCCGCCGCCGATCTTAAGCAAAAGCTGATCGATAGCCAAACCCCGCTATTTGCCGTAGAGTCTCGCCGCAGCCTTATAGACTTCGATATTTTAGGCTTTAGCCTTAGCTACGAGCTGGGCGCTACGAACATTTTAGAGATGCTCTCGCTGGCGCAGGTGCCGCTAACCTGGCGCGATCGCGATGCTACAGGTACATGGAATGTGGAGACAGGTAGCTGGCCACTGATTTTTGCAGGCGGTGGTACGGCAACCTCTAACCCAGAGCCTTACGCTGACTTTTTCGATTTTGTGGCGCTTGGAGACGGCGAAGAGCTATTACCAGAAATAGGGCTTGTATTGGAAGAAGGCAAAGTCGCAGGGTTGAGCCGATTGGAAATTCTGCTTGACTTGGCGCAGGTGCCGGGGGTCTATGTGCCTCGCTTTTACGATATGGCAGAGGATGGTTCCGTGCACCCGAATCGGTCCGATGTGCCAGCGCGGATTTTGCGACGAGTCGCACCGCCGATGCCGGAGTATTCTATTGGACTGGTGCCCTATGTCGAAACGGTGCACGATCGCCTCACGGTAGAAATTCGCCGAGGCTGCACCCGAGGCTGTCGCTTTTGCCAGCCCGGTATGCTGACACGCCCAGCTAGAGACGTTCCCCCCAAGCAGGTAATCGACACGATTGAGCGGGGAATGCGTGAAACCGGATACGACGAGTTTTCACTGCTGTCATTGAGCTGCTCTGACTATCTGGCGCTACCTGCGGTCGGCGTAGAAATCAAGAATCGACTGAAAGATGACAATATTAGCCTGTCTTTACCTAGTCAGCGGGTGGACCGGTTTGATGAAAATATTGCGCATATCGTGGGTGGGCTGCGGCAAACGGGACTGACCTTTGCGCCAGAGGCTGGGACGCAGCGAATGCGTGACATTATCAACAAAGGGCTGACGAATGAAGAGCTGCTGCGTGGGGTGAAAACGGCCTACGAGCAGGGTTGGGAACGGGTAAAGCTGTACTTCATGATCGGCTTGCCAGGTGAGACCGATGTCGACGTTGTGGGAATTGCCGAAACCATCCGCTGGTTGCGTCGAGAGTGCTTCATCAAAGGCCGGCGACCGCTCAAGTTTAACGTCACAATTTCTAATCTCACACCCAAGCCGCATACGCCATTTCAGTGGCATTCGGTGTCTACTGAGGAATTCAAGCGAAAGCAGGCGCTGTTGCAGGCAGAACTGCGCTCTATTCGCGGCGTTAAAGCTAATTTTACCGATGTGCGTATCTCGGCGATGGAGAACTTTGTTGGCAGAGGCGATCGCAGACTATCGGCGGTAGTGCAGCGTGCTTGGGAGCTAGGGGCCGGGATGGACGCCTGGTGGGAAAGCTTAGAAAGTGCGTTTGGGGCCTGGACGCAGGCGATCGCCGATGCCGGATTAGACTGGCAGTACCGTCAGGTTGAAAGTGGTGAATGGAGCCTAGATGAAAACATTGCGACCGATCAGCAGAACGGACAGGCAGTGACAGATGCGATGAGCGCTGTACTAGATCGGCCTTTGCCCTGGGATCATATTGATACCGGTATCGAAAAGCAGTGGCTGCAAACTGATCTTAGGAAAGCGCTAGAAGCGGCGACGGTGCCGGACTGCTCTTTTGAGGGCTGCTCTCACTGTGGTATCTGCGGCCCTGACTTTGGTCACAATATTGTGGTAGCACCGCTAGAGATTCCTCAATTTGTTGGCCATTTTGAGCCCAACCAAACGCGGGCGCAGCGGGTACGGATCAAGGTAGGCAAGCTGGGCGAGATGGCCCTGATTGGCCACCTGGACTTTGCGCGGCTGATGGACCGGGCCGTTCGCCGCGCCGCTCTGCCCATTGCCTTTACAGGTGGCTTTCATCCAGGACCCAGAATTTCGCCTGCGAATGCGCTGCCCTTGGGGGTGACGAGTACTGGCGAGCTGATCGATTTTGAGCTAACTAAAGAAGTTGCTATAGACACCTTTAGAGCCCAGCTAGAGGCGCAGCTCCCCGAAAATATTCCGATTTATAGCGCTCAAAACATTTCGCTGCAGATGCCGTCTGCCACAAAGAGCTTAGATAAAGCAGCTTATTTTTTGGCACTGAACACCCAATCGGATTCAGATGTGGTGTCAGGCGAGTCGGAAAACGACTGGGCTAGCTGGGTGGCCCAGGTGCTAGCAGCAGAGCAGATTATGCATACGAAAACAACAAAGTCTAGAAAAAAGAAAGAGATTAATTTGCGATCGCGTCTCTTCAGCCTAGATATTGTTGATCCGCTAGCAATAACCGATCTCCCCTCAACTGTTACAGAGCGATTAGCCGCTACCGGTGAGTGTGTTGTGCGCTATGTCGGCAGCTGCCGAAATGACGGCACTTTGCTGCGTCCTCAGGAGGTGCTGGCGATGCTAGAGAGTCTTAGCGGCAAAACGTTAGTGCTCGGGCACATTCACCGGTCGCAGTTGATTCTGACAGACGTGTCTTGAAGGGTAGGCGAGGTAGAGACGGCAAGATGATATCCCTTAAACAGATAGCTGGTGTCGGGATTGGTGTGATTGCTGTGATAGGCATTGTGCAGATAGGTGCGATCGCTCAGCTACAGCCCCCTACACCACTACCGTCTACACCACTACCGTCTACACCATTACAATCAGGCTCTATGCCTCTCCCTTCAGACAGCCTACCTTTAGAGCGCGTACGCTCTAACCTTTCGGACCTACAGCGGTTTCCCCTATTCCTTCCCCCTGAACAAGGAACCCTATCCTCAGCCGACGATCGCCTTTCTCCTACGCGACTGAGCCAGCCGAGCTTTTCCTGGATTCGAGACCAGGTTTCTCGACGACTAGAGTACGCTGACCTAGTGGAACAGTGGCAGGCCTACCGCACTAACGAAGGCTTTCAATATGTTGACGTTGTTGTTGATGACAACGCCTGGGAGCAGCTTGGCTATCTCAGACGCTACGGATTTGTTCTACAGTTTGGGACTGTTGCCCAAAACAACAGATATCAGCTGCGAGTCTTCGATAGCAACGATGCTAACAATCGCGAAGAGGAACTGACGGCGCAAATTATCGATGATTCGGCCTTTAGCACTGCCTCTTCTATCCGTCTGCGAGGCACGTATTTTTGTGGACTAGCCCCTGATCCTGGTATCTCTAACCCAATAGAAAGGTCCACCGCTCGGTCCCGCGATAGCTTTCCTAATGGTTTCAAATGCAGCGCATCTGTCGCTCTTTAGACGTCTCGACCCTACTGCTCGGTTCTGCTGCCTAGCTCTTTGAGAGGATCTCTTACTTCTCTTATAGATTCTCTTTTTTATCGCGCGGTCCTAAGCCGCCTGACTTCTTAACTGTTCCCATAGCGAGAAATAAGCGGACTGCATGACCTCTGGCAGCGGCAGCAGCGGCTCACTATTGCGCATAGCATCTGCTGAAAGGCGACTATCTGCTAAAGCTGGTGGAAAGCTCTCTTTCCCTTCTAACATCTGCTCAGTCAAAAAGATCGGTGAAAGTCCTCTGCCAGATACAGAAATTTGCGCTGCTGGTCCCGGCTGCCAGCAAAAATCTATCCACGCCTGGGCCGCCTCGCTCATCGTTGCGCCTTTCGGCTGCACCCACATATCCGCTGATAGCAGGCTCCCCTCGGCAGGTACCAACGCTCTGAGACTACGGTAGCGCTGTAGAGCAGTGACCACATCACCAGACCAAGTCACGACAGCTCGCACGTCTTCGTTAATCAAGGCTTTGATAGCCGTATTAGCATCATAGGTTTTTACCTGCTGATTGAGCTGTGCGAACGGCTCGGCTAGCCGCTTCTTTAGCTGCTCTACTAGCTGCGGCGACTGTGGGGGTTCCATGCCGTTAGCTGCCGAACTTGTATCAACCAAACTATCAAAACTTGCGTTAAAGCTGCCTGTCTGTAATTTTTGCAGCAGGCCAATGACCAGATTGGGATGGTCAGGCAGCGCGATTTGACCTTGTAGATGGGGTGCTAATAGATCTTGCCAGGACTTTATCGGTTTCTCATCGGGCATTTGCCGATAGAGAATCATCAAAGCCTGCACCTTATAGGGCGCTGCCCATAGCTGCTGAGCGCCATCAATTTGACCTTGTTGGTTACGGCTGACAAACTGCCGCCACTGAACGGGTAGAGGCGCTAAGCTCTCTTCGAGTAGAGATAGCGGCTGAATGAGGTCTTGAGTGATCGCGCTTTTTAGCCAGTAGTCTCCCAAACTTACTAACCCATGAGCAGACGGCACCGTTTGGGCTTTACGCCAGGGTAAAAAGCGGCTCCACGCTGCGCTGCTTTTGGGTGACTGCTGCTGACGCTGTAGCTGTTGAAAAACGCCCTGCATTTGAGTCTGCGTCTGAAAGTTGATCGGCGTAGATACCTGCTTGTGAAACTCTTGCAGTACCTCAGGTGGAATTGCACCTTCTAATAGGGTGACGTTCAGTGCGTCCGCCGCATTTCGATTGCAGCTAGTTAGAACGCTACTAGCAGCCAAGCTAACAGTCCCTAACAGCAGCGTTCTTCGATTGATCATGTATCTTCTATTACAGTGCTTTTGTATATAGTGCTTTTGTACAGTGCGCCTGACCCTGCCTAGTCGCACTGCTTTACTCGAGCAGAGTAAAGCAGTGCGACAACATTAAAAAGCGCAGAAGGAACATCGTCCTCCTACGCCTAAAGTGTAGACCTTTTAAATGTCTTTAAGTATCGATCGTTTGAGTATCGACTAGTGCTAACTCTTTCGCAGATAGAGCCTTACAAAGACTTAGTCTTACCCGCGCCCCACTGGTCGCCACGAATCTTGGGCATCAAGAGAATGTGCCCAGAAATTGCCTGCAGGTCATCTTCTGTCAGCGTACGCATCTTAGGATAGATGTCCTTACTCTTGGTGCTAGGGTGTAGCTCAGAGATTTCGACTAGCCCATCATAAGTAGTGGGGTTGTGAAGATAGTCCACTAGCCCTTCTAAGTTGTTTCTATCAGGAAATGCGCCTGCTAGAGACTCTGAATCCAAACCTACGTTTGGGTTTGTCTTAGTGATGCCACCTAAATGGCAGATTGCGCAGGCATTGTTGAACTTACGTTGACCTCGAGTGAACTCTTCGACAGAGAGCGTCACAGTATCGCCTGCCTCGTTCAACGGAATGGTTCTGAGCCCAGCGTCTAAGTTGGCAGCGATCGCACGTCCCCCAAACAGACCTGTCGCCACAAAGATAACAGCTGCCACTAACCAGGTGCATCTATTAATTACATTTCTCATTTTTATGCTCGCCTTTCAGCCATTCAACACAGCAATGATTCAATTCTCACCGAATCAAAATATTCCTTTATCATGCCATGAATAGGGCGCTTAATGAGAAACGCGCCGACTTCACCTCTGCGCTATTGATCCAAGTAGCGATTGGGCAATTGGGCTAGTCGGCCCCTTCTAGAACAACTTCCTTTTGCCTGACAGCTTTAGAGACCATGCTTTTTACGGGCTGGTGTAGACGGATAAGCTGCGCTAACGTTTGCTTTAGCTCCGGGCGCCGTACGATCTTATCAACAAAGCCGTGGTGCAAAAGGTATTCAGCCGTTTGAAAGTCTTCTGGCAGTTTCTCGCGTACCGTTTGCTCCACTACGCGCCGCCCCGCAAAGCCGATGGTTGCCTCAGGCTCGGCCAAAATAATATCGCCAAGCATGGCAAAGCTAGCAGTAACGCCGCCCGTCGTTGGATGCGTCAAGATCGGCATATACAGCAGACGCGCCGCTCGGTGTCGCTCTAACGTTGCTGAGATCTTAGCCATCTGCATCAGGCTGAGCATTCCCTCTTGCATTCGCGCACCGCCCGAGGCGCAGACAATAATCACAGGTAGCCGATCGGCAGTCGCTCGTTCAATCAAGCGAGCGAGCTTTTCGCCTACAACAGAGCCCATGCTGCCACCCATGAAGCGAAAATCCATCACGCCTAGTGCGCTAGCCTCGCCGTTGATGTTCCCAAAGCCGGTTTGCACACTGTCGACCAGCTTCGTTTTTGCCTGGGTGTCGCGAATGCGATCGGCGTAGGCTTTGCGATCGCGAAACCGCAGCGGGTCTTGGGGTGAAACTTGAGTATCTATCGGCTGCCAAGTGCCTTCATCAATTAGCTGCTCAATTCGCTCTACGCTAAACACCCGATGGTGAAAGCCGCACTCAGGGCAGACCTGCTGGTTTGCTTTCAAATCTTTGGTATAGGTCACCACGTCGCAGCGTTCGCACTTTGTCCATAGCCCGTCGGCAATCTCACGCTCATGCCGATCTCGGCTAATAAGACCTGTCTTTTTGCGATTGGCAAACCAGTCAAACAGTGACATTTTTCCGCTCATGGATTTTGCTCAAGTTCTGCTTCAAAATCGTATTTTCTGATAAAGCAGCTTCCTTAAGTATCCTACTGGTTTGCTAACTCCCGTGGGAATCCGGAGAAAATCTCAATAAATTTCTGCTGGAAAGAAGACGTTCATATAGATTCCCATCAGCCAGTTACCATAGAATAGAGTCAAGACTGCTCCAAGTGCCAAATAAGGTCCAAAAGGAATGTGCTGTCTTGGCCCTAGCGTCCCTAATGCCAAAGCGCAGCCACCGGCCACAGCGCCTATCGTCGCAGCTAAGAACGTCGCCAGCAGCATTCCTGTGAAGCCCAGCCAGGCTGCCATCATCGCCGCTAGCTTGGCATCTCCTCCTCCCATTGCCGCTTTACCGAGCGCCCTACTACCTATCACCCCAACTAGCTCAAACAGCCACAGTGCTAGAACGCTCGCCATGATAGAAGTCGTTATGCCAGCTAGCAGGTGAGCAACTGTGGCCATCTCTAGATAGCTCGCTCCTCCTTGAAACAGCCAGCCTAGTACCAGCCCCGACGCAGTTAGGCTATTAGGCAAGGTCATTGTGTCTAGGTCGATGAGTGCTAGCGCTAGCAGCCAGCCGATAAAGATCCACCCCCCTGGTGTAGGCCAGTTCATCCCGAAGGCAAGAAACACCGCTACAAATAAGCCGCCCGTACAAAACTCTACGATCGGATAGCGAACTGCAATCGACTGCCGGCAGCTACGACAGCGCCCCTTTAGCCACAGCCAGCCAAACACCGGCACGTTGTCATAGAGTTTTAGCCGACGCTTGCACATGGGGCAGCGAGAAGGCGGATGCAGCAGCGAAAGTCCTGCGGGCAGTCGATAGACCACGACGTTTAAAAAGCTGCCAACAGCCGAGCCTAGAATAAAGACAATCAGAACAGGTGCCAAAACATCTACAGACATAGGCCACAATGCAGGAGAAAGATTGTGGTTAATATGCCCGTGGACATGGCTTCTAGTTTAGTGCTGGTTCAATCTGACTGAAAGGAACAAAGCACTCTTGGGGCAAGAGTACTGGCTTATCGCCAAAGACCAGCTTGCCTCGATGGTTTAGTCGGCCAATGGCAACGCCAATCGGACGCTGAACGATTTCGGGATGAACCTCATAAAACGTGCGGTAAATATGACGAGCCGCTCTGATCAGCTCTGGGTTTAAGAGTACCGAATCGTCCCCGAACGCTAAGCGCTGCGCCGCGGCAGGCGATGTTCTTGGTGACGTAGTTGCTGTGCTCATTCCTGTAAGCCTCTTGGATTGATTGTTCTAGATTGACTGCTTTAGACTGACTGCCCTATTTAGATCGGCTGTTTTGGACTGACTGTTTTGAATTGACTGCTCTGGCGATCTTCTGGCGTGCCAACGCCATATCAATATTTGATGCCTGCTTCAAAGTCTCTGCTTCAAGGCTGCTGCCTCGAGGTTACTGTATGGTCAATTCTCCCAGTCAGCTTCTGTAATATCACCTGTCATATCACATCCTGTCGTATTGCAGCGCTGATACTCTAAAGCTAATGTTACAAAGTGCTATTACAGAGAGTTTGCACAGCCCAAGCTAGTTCAAATATACCAAAAAAAGTTTTTAGCTGTCGCCTATGGAAGATGCAGCTTTTTAATGGGTTAAACGCTGTTCTGCAACAGCGTTTGCTAGGTAGAACATCAGACGGGAAAAGCTAGGTAGCAAGAATCAAGTGATAAGAACTAGGTAGAAAGTGCTGATATCAGTGCTTCGCCCATTTCCTTGCAGCCTACGGCCTTCATGCCCGGAGACATTATATCTCCGGTTCTATACCCCTGGTCTAGCACCTTCAGCACGGCTTGCTCTATTTGACTTGAGGCGGCGGGCTGGCTGAGCCCGTAGCGCAGCATCATAGCCGCGCTAAGCACCTGAGCTAGGGGATTGGCTTTATCTTGCCCAGCAATATCAGGCGCTGAGCCGTGCACTGGTTCAAAGACGCCAGGGCCGCTTTCGCCCAGACTGGCAGATGGTAGCATACCAATGCTGCCGGTAAGCATTGCGGCCGCATCTGATAGAATATCGCCGAATAGGTTGCCAGTCACGATGGTGTCAAACTGTTTGGGGGCACGGACTAGCTGCATCGCCGCGTTATCTACATATAGGTGAGAGAGTTCTACATCGGTATAGTCAGCGCTGAGCGCAGTGATGCGATCGCGCCACAGCTGAGAGACTTCCAACACATTCGCCTTATCCACAGAACATAGCCGTCCCTGCCGCTTGCGCGCAGCCTCAAAAGCCACTCGGCCAATCCGGTCAATCTCACCACTGCTGTAGACCATCGTGCTGATTCCTCGCTGCTGCCCGTCTTCGGTTTCAAATATGCCCTTTGGCTCACCGAAGTAAATGCCGCCTGTCAGCTCGCGTACCACCATAATATCGACCCCTTCTACTACCTCGGGCTTTAGAGAAGAGGCGTCGAGTAGCTGTGGCAAGATCGTTGCTGGCCGCAGGTTGGCAAAGAGTCCTAGCCCAGAGCGCAGGCCTAACAAGCCCGTTTCTGGTCGCTGCGATCGCGGCAGATTATCCCATTTGTATCCCCCAATAGAGGCCAGCATGACCGCATCGCTCTGGCGACAGGCCGCTAGGGTCTCTTCTGGTAGCGGCGAACCGGTTTCATCGATAGCCGCGCCCCCGATCAGTGCTTCTGTAAATTCAAAGTCGAGGTGCTGCTGCTGGGCCACCTGCTTGAGGACTGCTACCGCCACGGCAATAATTTCTGGGCCGATGCCGTCCCCAGGTAGCAAAGTGATACGCAAGGGCGTGGAGGTGGACTCTGTCATAGCCTTTAGAGAAATCGATAGGGACGCCCCTGATAATACCTGATGGGTGATCAGCGTTGTAGCAGCGTTGTAGAATGCACACAGTAAAATGCATGCGCTGTTTTCTCTATGGATTTTTTTCTCTATGGATTTTTTGCGTGCCGATTTGGCTCAATTCGCGGCGTACCAGTCGCCTCATCCCGCTGATGGAACTGGACCATCTCAGGTCACATCCTCGCCTGTATCCCAGCCCGTATTAGATCCGCTTGATACCAACGAAAGCCCGCTCGATCTGCCAGAGTCACTCAAGCAGAAGCTAGCGACAGACTACGTAGATGCGATCGCCGCTAACCGCTACCCTGACGGCAGCCACAGCCCTCTGAAGCAAGCGATCATCCGCTACGCCGCTAGCGCTAGCGAGCTTTCAGGTAGTTCCTTGACGGCGGCCAATGTCACCCTTGGCAATGGCTCTGACGAACTCATTCGATCTGTGATTATGGCTACCTGCTTAGGCAATCACGGATCTATTCTGGTGGCCTCGCCGACGTTTTCGATGTATGCCATTTTGGCCAAGACGCTAGGCGTACCGGTGCATGATGCTGGCCGCGATAAGAATTTTGAAGTTGATGTTGAGTCGGCTAACCGAGCGATCGCATCAGCCAAGAAGAACGGCCCAGCTGTGCGCGCGCTCTTCATGGTGCATCCTAATTCACCTACCGGTAATGCTTTGAGCGAAAGAGAGCTGACCTGGCTCAAGCAGCTACCCACCGACATTCTCATTGTCGCCGACGAAGCCTACTTTGAGTTCTGCGGCCACAGCACCCTAGCAGAGGCCCTTAGCCGTCCGAACTGGCTAGTGACTCGCACTTTCTCCAAAGCATTTCGACTAGCCGCCCATCGTGTTGGCTACGGTATTGGTCATGCCGATATTATTGCTGCTCTCGAAAAGCTGAGGCTCCCCTACAACCTACCGAGCTTCTCCCAAGCAGCCGCGCAGGTAGCGCTAGCCCATAGCAACCAGCTGTTAGAGCAGATTCCTCTAATTGTTACTGAGCGAGATAAGCTGCTTCAGCAGTTCGCTCAGCATCCCTGTTTGCAGGTATGGCCTAGCCATAGCAATTTTATCTATGCTCGGCTAAGCGATCACGGCCTCGCCACCTTAGACGCTAGTGAACAAGCGCAGGGACTCGCTGGCCTTTTTGAGCGCCTGAAAAACCACGGCACTTTGATCCGTCACACCGGAGGCGGCCTGCGTATTAGTATCGGTACGCCCGCCGAGAATCAACGCACACTTACAAACTTTCAGCGGGGGTTATCGGTGTTATCACAAACACCTTGACGCCTCCGGCTAGGCCTACAGCTTCGCTTGCGCTACCAAACAAACCCGGATCGAACCCGGTAAATCGTCTGGGGCAACACGCCTACTAGCAGAGCGAATGCCTCATCTGGTACCAAATCGACCGTATCTTGGTCGAAGTATGTTTTAAACTGCTCCAAGATCATCCGCGCTCGGTCTTTTGGCTCTGGCTGATCGGTAAAGTTTTGGGTTAACCGAATCCACTGTAGGCGAATCTTGATTGCGTTCTGGTGCTCTTCTTGAGAATCGGGCGCTAGTAGCGAAAGGTTGCCGATTGGAATCATATCGACGATGTCTTCGTCCAAATCGCCCCCAACTGCGGCGCCTGGGCCCGCAAACTCTGCGTGAAATTCCCGTAGCACAATCAGGCCGTTACGACGGCGGCTGTTGACGACCCATAGCTTGCCGCTGCTCATTTTTTCGACCACATTGTCAACTTGAATTTCAGCCTGTAGGTCTTGATTCACTGATGCGCCAAAGAATTTCCAATTACCTGTATGAGAATTGGACGGACGAAAAACAGTCTGACGAGAAACGGCCTGACGAGAAACGATAGTATCAGAGCTAGCAGATAACTCACAAGCTAGAGACCTCTGAGTGCGGTCTTCAGGAAATGACGTAAAAGACTGATTTGGCGTGCTACCAGCCTCAAAAGAGGGCGTTTTGGAGAAAGGCTTGATAGTGGGTTGAAGATCCATAGTTAGGGGCACTGGCCTAGGTATCTAGCCTCGAAGCGCTTACCTCATCTAATGTGATACGAATTCTTACCACATTGTAAAAGACCGATTCGGTTTTATTCATTCTTTATGGCTGAGCTACTAGTACTTTACACGCCTCATTTAAAGAAACAAACAGCTCACTAAGTCTTTCAGTATATCTAACGAACAATCCTTTATGTGTACGTATGTGCAGCTGCTTTATGGTTGCTTTATGAATTTATGGTTGCCTTATGGGTGTAGCTGCTTGGAGAGTAAAAGCCGCTCGGGTCTAAGGCCAAGTCCTGACAAGATGGGATTGCTCACGGCGATTGACTGGTAACCTGCCTGCCTATACAACGATTGAGCTGCCGGATTGTCGGCCATAACGTGTAGATAAATTCGATGAAATCCCCAGCCTAGGGCAATGTTCTCACAGGTAGAGAGTAGCTGCCGAGCGGCACCTTGACGGCGATGATTTGGCGCGATCGCTAAATTAGACAGATAGGCCCGCTTGGGCGGAAACAGCCGCCATGTCTCACAGGGTCTTTGTGACACTTCGGCTGTTCCTACCACTTCGCCAGTTGATTGCGCGGAGTCTGACTCTAGTGCGATCGCGACCAGACAAGCGTACTGATTAGTAGACGTTTTCAGCCGAGTCTTGATGTCTTCTTGGATACCAATTCGCATCAGCCAATATAGCCACTGAGTCGCTAGCGCCTGCGGATAAAAGCTAGCTAGTAGTACCGCTACGATCTGCGGCAAATCTTGGCGCTGAGCCGAGCGAATGCGGAAAGGCTGCCATTGATAGGGGGTGGGCAAAGCGCGCTCAGCGTTGGCCGATGACATAGTAAAAACTCGAAAGAGGGTGGGAACTTTATGTTTGCAATAAGCACGTTCGCAATAGGTACGTCCGAGATAGATATCTTGGTCTAAATGAGAGATTGATGCATGGCAGTTAAAGAGCGTGATCGGCGAAAAAAAGCAGCCAAGCACAAAATTTTGGTGGTGGACGATGAGCTCGATAATTTGGACTTGCTCTATCGCACATTCTATCGAGATTTCAAAGTCATTAGGGCCAACAGCGGTTACGATGCTCTAAATTTACTCGCTGACCAGGACGATGTTGCGGTCATCATCTCTGACCAGCGAATGCCAGGAATGAGTGGCACTGAGCTGCTGCGGCTAACAGCCGATCGCTATCCCAACTCGATTCGGATTATGCTAACGGGCTATACCGATGTTGAAGACTTGGTCGAAGCTATTAATGAAGGCAAGGTCTTTAAATATGTTACTAAGCCGTGGGACGAGGAAGATCTACGCGCGGTTGTCAATCAGGCGGTCGATACCCACAGCGTCCTGCGATCGCGCACCCAAGAACTTAACCGTATCGTCCGTCAAGAGACCTTGCTCAATGCGATTACCCACACTATTCGCAGCGCTCAGTCCTCTGAAGAGATGCTCAATACGATTGTCCAGACGCTGGGAGAGGCTTTTGAACTAGACTATGGCGTGGTCAAGCCGCTTGCAGAGATGGCGCTTGATACGCCCCTGTTTCACTACGTGGGCACGGCGGTTGCAGAGGCTTTTTCCATAGAAGGCGCTGAAGAAGGCGCTGAAGAAGGCGCTGGAGAGGGTGCTGGAGAAAATATGAGAAAGAGTGCTGGAAAAAGCGCTGGCCGCACGCTGCCGCCTGAGCGCTTGGCCCAACTACAGCAAACGGTGTGGCCGACCCTTTTGACTCAGCATCTAGACACAGTAGATGACATCGCCGCTGCCGCCCCGGCTGCTAGTAACGTCAGCGCCTACCAAACGCTAGATATTCAGACCAGTTTGCTTATTCCCCTGGCCTACAAGCAGGACGTTTTAGCCGTTTTGGCTTTGCACAAGTGCACCCATCAAAAACCGTGGGAACCTGGCGAAATCAAGCTCTTAGAGTCGCTGACAGACCAGGCAGCACTAGCGCTCTCCCAAACCTGGACCTACGAGCGGGTACAGTCTTTGGCGCAGCGAGAAGTTTTAATCAACACCATCACCCAGGCGCTACATGCCAGCTTAGATCCCAGTGAAATTTTTGCCGCGATTACAGAAAAGCTGGGTCAGGCGCTCTATGCCGATAGCTGTACGCTCTCGCTCTGGACCGAAACGCTCTCTCAGTGTGTGGGTCGCTACGACGTCAACTTTGATCAGGCCCCAACGCTGCCAGAGGCGACCGCCGTTATTATCGAAAACTCAATTTTGTCTCATCTGATGGCAACCCAGCAGCCAGTGGTTGTCAACACGAATGATACCGATGATTCGGCAAGCGACTATTTATCAGACAGTGAGTCATTTGGCGTTAGGGCCCTAATGGCTGTTCCGCTGCTCGCGGATTCTAAAATTACGGGCTGCATTGTTCTAGAGCAGGTTTCTCGCGATCGCCAGTGGGCGCCAGACGAAGTTGATTTGGCTTTGGCCGTTGCTAGCCAGGCGGCGATCGCAGTTCGACAGGCCAACCTCTACCAAAAGAGCCGTCATCAGGCCCAGCAGCTCTTGGCGCTAGACCGGCAAAAAAATACCTTTTTCCAGAATATCTCCCATGAATTTCGCACGCCTCTAACGCTCACCATTGGTCCTTTAGAGTCCGCAGTGGCTCGCCAGGAAGGTCTCAATGCTGAAGAGGCGGTTATTGCCCTTAGAAATTCTCGGCGGCTATTGCGCTTAGTCAACCAGCTACTTGACTTGCAAAAGCTAGACGCGGGCAAAATGAAGCCGACTTTTAGACCTTGCGATTTGGCTGTGTTTACCGCTGAAGTGGTTGAAGCTTTTCAAAGCTACTGCGATCGCAAGCAAATCACGCTGGGCACAGAAATCGAGGCGTGCCCTACGGTCTATTTAGATATGGAGAAGTTCGACAAGGTGCTTTACAACCTGCTGTCGAATGCTATGAAATTTACCCCGGCTGGCAAGTCGATTACTGTGCGCCTTCAGGCCAAATCAGACAAAGCTAGGCTTCAGGTTCATGATGAAGGCATTGGCATTCGCGCCGATCAAATTCCGCATCTATTCGAGCGCTTCCGGCAGGCAGATGGATCGGCAAATCGCCATTACGAGGGCACGGGCCTCGGCCTATCGCTAGTACAAGAGCTTTCTCAGCTTCATGGTGGCGATGTTTCCGTGTGCTCAGCGTATGGCGAAGGCACCACGTTCACAGTAGAAATTCCCTTTGGCAATAGCCACTTACCGGCGGATCAGATCGTTGAACAGACGCTTCCTTTTGAGAAAGGGCGAGCGGCTGTGGAACTGTCGGGGATTGAAATGGTCTCGGCTACCGCAGATAGCGACATCACGCTGCCACCGCTGGCTGAAGGCAGCAGCGATCGCGCTTCCTCCGACCGCGCTTCCTCCGACCGCGTTTATTTGGAGGGTTCACAGGTTTTGGTGGTTGACGACAACCCTGATCTAAGGACTTATGTTTCAAGCGTATTGCAGCGCCAAGGCTATCAGGTGCGCACCGCAGAACAGGGCGCCGCTGGTCTGGCCGCTGCTACGACCTATGCCCCCGATTTGATTATCACTGACCTAATGATGCCGGGGGTCAACGGGTTAGAGATGATCGAGCGCATTCGCAAAGACCCAGCTTTGCAGGGAACGCCGATCATTTTGCTGACAGCCAAAGTAGACGACGAAACCCGCTTAGAAGGCGCAGAGCAGGGCGCAGATGCCTATCTTTCTAAGCCGTTTAACGATAGAGAACTGCTTGCTGAGGTCCGCAATTTGCTAGCGCTAAAATCTAACGAGCGTAAGGTTGCTCAGCTAAACCGCTATCTGACTGAATCGGTACTTCAGCGGTTTTTGCCACCGTCTTTGGTGAAAAAGGCGAACGAAGGAAATTTGCAGCTAGATCTGCGGCCTGAGCCTCGCTTAGTCACTATTTTGTTTAGCGACATCGTGGGCTTTACGCAGCTAAGTAATACGCTGCGATCGCGCCGAATCGCTGAACTGCTGAATGAATACCTAGAGACCATGACCCAGGCCATTTTTAACAACGGCGGTACGGTTGATAAGTTTATGGGTGACGCGGTGCTGGCCTTGTTTGGCGCACCCGAAGAGATGAGCCCAAATGAGCAGGTAAAGCGAGCGATCGCCGCCGCCCGTCAAATGTATAAAGACCTAGAAGGCCTCAATCAGCGCTGGGCGCAGCAGGGTATTGGCCCAGTCAAGTTTCGCTGCGGCATTCATCAGGGCACCGCCGTTGTTGGCATGTTCGGCAGCGCTGAGCGCTCGGACTACACAGCTATTGGACCGAGTGTGAACATTGCTGCTCGCATTCAAGAATCCGCCACCGCAGAAACTATCCTAGTCTCTGCTGCCGTAGCCGACTATCTAGACGAGCGAGAGATTGTAAAATTCGACCCGCTGGAG
This sequence comes from uncultured cyanobacterium, assembly GCA_963702855.1. GTDB lineage: Bacteria > Cyanobacteriota > Cyanobacteriia > Phormidesmidales > Phormidesmidaceae > Phormidesmis. Next base: position 1,373,386 of record OY969765.1, on the reverse strand, counting down.
CTCAAGGGTGTAGATGAGACGGTACTTACTTTTGGCGTAAAGCCAAAGCTGTAAGCAGATTTCTTTTGTTAGGCTCTTAGCAGTCGCGCATTTTCCTTAACGGATGGTTTCTCCGCTAAAAACTTGGCAGCACCAAGAGCCCAAAGGTCTTTGGCCAGCATTAGGTGGGCTAGCCGTCGTTGCTCATGTTGGCGCTATCGGACTGTCTTTACCCTACGTCATGGAGCTGATGCGACCTGCCGGATCTAGATCAGTCGTTGTTCCTATTGAACTAATTGAAGTAGCGTCAGCCGCACCGGTTGATTCGGTTTCTGATGATTTAGCCTCTAGCGATCTAGCTTCTGACGGTTCAGCCTCTGATGATTCTGTCTCTCAAGAAACACCGACAGAGAGTAACCCAGAAAGTAGTTCTGAGAGTAATCTAGAGAGTGATTCCCTAGATACTTCCGAGCCTCGTGAGGCCGAGACGCCTAGTGCGCTACCTACGGATAGCACACTACTATCCTCTGAATCGGCGGCTATCACCGAGCAAACGCCGCCGGAACAAACGCAGCCAGAACAAACACAGCCAGAGCAAACGCAGTCAGAACAGCCTGCATCGACCGATCCGTCTACAGAAGCCCCAGCCGCGTCTACCCCGGCTGCCGACTCAGAAGCCTCACCCGAGCAAGAAACGCCACTGCCTACTGCGCCTGGCGATCAGCCGCTACCGCTTCCCGAAAACAGCACGGGAGAAAATGCGGCAGACAAAGTTGCCTATCTGAGCGTCGTAGACCATAGCTATGTGCCTACAGAGCTGTTGGCTGATGTCGCAGATACGCCGCCAGCGCTGGACTATAGCGGGGCAACCTCGTTAGAAGCGACGCCGCAGGAGACAGGCTGTGGCCCGGTTGATTTTTCGCAGGGGCAGGTGACATATCGGGCTGTGGTCGGCCCAGATGGTCGGCTGCGGTCGGCTATACCGTGGACGGGCAGTATTGAGCCACGGTCAATAAGTGAATCAGAAAGTGCGATCGCTTGCCTACTAGCAGCAGCCAATTTTAGCTTTACCCCTGCTTACGTCCAAGGCACTGCCGTTGCCAACGACAGCCTACTGCTGACAATCAGTGTGGTTGAGTCACAGCCGTAAGCTGACAGTCGGACGGTTACGCATGTTTTCTACTGGTATGTTAATAAAGCAAAATCGTGATACGGTGTCTAAGCTAATATAAAAGCAGCCTTATGCGGGTGTAGTTTAGTGGTAAAACCTTAGCCTTCCAAGCTAATGATGGGGGTTCGATTCCCCCCACCCGCTTTAAAATCGAAAATAGTATACTGACGTATATTATGCTGGCGCATCTAAGGACTCGTCGGAACCGTTGATTCTTGAGCGCCTAAGTGACGCGCAAGCGTGCGAATGCATCCGTACGCTTGCTGTATATAAGCGATCGCTAAACCACCCTGCCTTTGTATCCGCTATAGCTGCCTACGCAATAGGCTCATCGCTTCACCTTGCTCAGGCGTAATAATCAGCGGCTCGGTTACAGCCATCACCGGACTCCATAAGACGGTCTCTGCGTAGTGCAAACTGTGCAACAGATGAATCGTCTGCCGAACGGCGCCGGGACTGCCTAGCAAAATATGACGCAGCGTTTCTCTTTCTCCCTTCCTGGGTGAAATCGAATAGGGAAGGGGGTTTAGCGCATCGGCTAGATCTGCTGTCAGTGAGGGAACGGTCAATAGATGAGTCGTTTTCATGGGTTTCTCCAAAAGTAGTGGGAAGAAACCCCGAAAGAGATAGCCACCCCAACTTGCCAAAAGTCAGGGTGGCTATGGCATCATTGCCGTAACCTCCGCAACTGTCGTGATCAGTTTGGGGGCGAGCTATCGGTATTGGCTGCCACCAATGCCGATAGCGACTAAATTTTTCGAGGCGGTTGGCCATTCACTATCGCAAACAGCGCCGATAGTGAACAACATCTATCGTTAGCGTATCAGGGGTGTTTTTTATCCGTCAACTATCTAGCTGGTTATCCGGCCCGCTATCATCTTTGCTGCAGCGATAACAAAAGACACTAAAGACACCTGATCGTTAGCCCTCTACCGCATCGCTTTTCGTCTCGTTCTTCACCTCGTTCTTCAAGAGTGTCTGAGCAACCGCCTGTTTCCAACCCTGGCGAAGAGAGTCTCTTTCATCGCTATCCATATTGGGTTCAAATCGCCGTCCCTCTTGCCAAAGCTGCACTAGCGCCTGCTGATTTTCCCAATAGCCTACGGCCAGTCCAGCCAAATACGCTGCGCCTAGCGCGGTTGTTTCTACCACCTTTGGCCGCACGACTGAAATACCCAAAATATCTGCCTGAAACTGCATCAGCAGATCGTTGCAAGAAGCACCGCCATCTACTCGCAGCTCTAAAATCTCTATCTCAGAATCCTGTTGCATTGCATCGAGTACATCTGCGGTTTGAAAGGCAATGCTCTCTAGGGCGGCGCGGGCAATGTGTGCAGCGGTAGAGCCGCGAGAAAGGCCCGTAATAGTGCCGCGAGCGTAGCTATCCCAGTAGGGCGCGCCTAACCCAACAAAAGCCGGAACCAGATATACGCCATCTGTATCGGGTACGCTGCCAGCCAAAGTTTCTACTTCCTGACTGCTGCTGATAATGCCTAGCCCGTCTCTTAGCCACTGCACCACTGCGCCCCCACAAAAATACCGCCTTCTACGGCATAAGTAGAGCGGCCATCAATCTTCCAGGCGACGGTTGTCAGCAGCTTATTGTGAGAAGTCACAGGCGCTTCGCCCGTATTTAGCAGCATAAAGCAGCCCGTTCCGTAGGTGTTTTTTACCATGCCGGGCTTCAGGGCGACTTGGCCAAAGGTAGCAGCCTGCTGATCGCCGCCAATACCCGCGATAGGAACCGGTGCGCCAAGCAGATCCGCGTGGGTTTCTCCGTACACTTCAGAAGAGTTACGAATTTCAGGCAACAGGCTGCGCGGAATGTTGAGCAGCGCCAGCAGTTCGTCGTCCCAATCACCTGTTTTGATGTTGAAAGTCATCGTGCGACAGGCGTTGCTAGCGTCGGTAATGTGCAGCGCCCCGTTAGTGAGCTGCCAAATCAGCCAGCTATCGATCGTGCCAAAGGCTAGCTCGCCTCTCTCTGCTTTCTCCCTTACGCCTGCCACGTTGTCTAGCAGCCACTGTATTTTGGTCGCGCTGAAATAAGCGTCTAATACCAGACCCGTATTGCGCTGAAATAGCTGTTCATGTCCGGCGGCTTTGAGCTGATCGCAAATGCCTGCGGTTCGGCGATCTTGCCAGACAATGGCGTTATGAATAGGCTTTCCGGTGGCTCTGTCCCAGATAACGGTAGTTTCTCTTTGGTTAGTAATGCCAATTGCAGCAATATCGCTTGCGGCAATGTCCATCTTGGCCAGGGCCTGCTTGATCACACCCATCTGCGAGTTCCAGATTTCGGTTGCGTCGTGCTCCACCCAGCCCGAGTGAGGAAAGATCTGCTGGAACTCTGCTTGGGCCATGGCGCAGATTTCGCCCTGTCGGTTAAATACGATCGCCCGCGAGCTAGTGGTGCCCTGGTCGAGCGAGAGAATGTACTTTTCCATTGCTTTACCTGTAACTTCTGTCATCTAGCTTACGGCATTGACAAAAGCTGCCATGGCGCGCTCAGGTTCGAATCAAAGCCCACAGCTAAAACAGACTAAAGCAGTCTGAGCTGCCGGACGTCACTGTCGCTAATAGCCACAACTTGTTCTAGATCGTCAGCTAGCGGGTCAACCTCTGGCGCGACGATGGCTTTGTCTCCATAGGGGTCTTGGTTGAGTAGCCCCTGGGCGGCGGTAAGAATGTCGGGAGCGATCGCATCCAAATCCTGTCGATTGTTCAGATACGACTGCAGCGCGCTAATCGGCGAAAGCGAGCTATCTACGCCAAGTTCAGGCAGCCTGGGCCGCGATAGCTGGCTCATTAGCTTCGGCTGAATAGTGTAGCTGTGCGCTTTTGCCAAGGCTTCCCCGACGATGCTGTTGTCGATTTCCTCTACCTGATCGGCTCTGAGCTGATAGATAACTCGAACTACTTTCTCTTCTATTTTCTTACTCTCAATCGCTGCGATCAAAGCTGCCTGTGGATACTTCTCTTGGGTGAGATCGACGTTCAGCGTTTGGAAAGGGCGAGCAGGCAGCGGGCAAAATTTAGCGATCGCCTTGCCTTTTTCAACCTCGACTAGTAGGTAGCCTTTCTCTTGTTTCTCTTCGCTAAAGTCTACGCGCTCAATGCTGCCAGGATAAATCGCTAGAGGAGACTTGCAGACTTCCTGATACTGATGGACGTGCCCAAGGGCAACATAGTCAAAACACTCTCTCGCCAAAATCGCCATCGGTACCGTAAAGCCTTTGCCCACCGCTAAAAATTGCTCTGCGCCATAGCGAGCCGTATCTGTCATCAGATGTGCTAGCAGCACCGTAGGAATTGTTTTGTCTAGCCTGCGAATCTCTCCTTCCAAAATAACTCGCAGCCGATCCAACAGCAGTTCTGAGACTTCCCCCATTGAAAGACCTTGAGTTTCGGGGCGAGTCAGCAGCGTAGATCGCGTTAGCCAGGGAAGGGTAATTACCTGCATGGGGCCGCTTTGGGTTTGAATGCGGTGGGTCGTGAGCCTGTCGCCCACAATAAAGCCAGGCACGCCTAAGGTGCGGTAGATGCAGAGACTAGCCCCGCCAACGCCCTGGGAGTGCTGATCGTGGTTGCCGACTAAAAGCACGGTGGGAATGCCTGCTTCGACCAAACGACAGAATTCCTTGGCAAACGCCTGCTGAATGTAAGGTGGCGGCGTGGCATCAGGAAAGGCATCGCCGCCAAACAGGACGATGTCTACTTTGTTTGCGATCGCGCTATCCACACACCGCCGCAGCGCTAGGGCAAAATCCTCTAGCCGGGTATTCAAGCCCGTATGGGGATTGATACGTCCGTGGCAAAATCCGCTACCCATATGAATGTCAGACAGGTGAAGAATCTTGACCATAATCCCAGTGAAATTCAGCTAAACTACGCTTTTAGCATCTTGCTTTTGGTATCTTGCTTCCGGCATCTGGCCCCCAAGGCCTGTGTTCTTACTGTGTTCTCACTGTGTTCGCCTGGGGTCACATTCCTCTAGAGCCATATTTTCTAAAAGGTTGTTCTGGTAGACGCCATGACTAGCTTTGCAACCTTCGTATAGCCATTGCATTACCCTTTCATCACCCTTTCGTAACCTCCTTATCACTATCTCTAGACAAAGATGGAGGTCTTTTAATACACAGCACTGCTAAGTTTAACTTATAAAAATATAGTTCTTCCCTTGAGAACTCTTAACTAAACGTATTAAAGATGCCTCTCATTCATCCCTTCATTATCACAAGCTCGCAGCCTATAAATGCCATACTAGTAAGTGCCATGCTAGTAGAGGGTACCTACTGATATGGATATATCTATAGACGACCTGCGTGAGGGCCATAGGTACATAGAAGATGCCGATCGGCTATCTGCCCTACATACGTATACTAGCCTCGGCACGATGTCCGAATCCATATTCGACGATCTGACCCTACTAGCCGCGCGAGCTTGTCGGATGCCGATAGCGACAATCACATTAGTCGATCGCGATCATCAGTGCTATATCTCTCGATATGGAACAGAGAGGAAAGAAGCGCCGATAGACTATGGTTTTTGCCCTATCGTTGTGATCAATGGTCAGCCATTAGTGCTCTCAGATGCCGCAGGGGACGCTCGGTTCAAGCAAAACCCGGCAGTGGTAGAAGAAGCTATTCGGTTTTATGCGGGCGTGCCATTAGTATCGCCTAATAGTCATATCATTGGCACGGTCTGCGTCATTGATACGGTACCTCGTCAGCGTGAGCAAGCGCAAATAGAAAGCCTAGAAGCGATCGCGCGTCAGGTCATTATTCAGCTAGAGCTAAGGCTTACAGACTACAAAGTAAAGCGAGCTACACAAGCGCTTACGCAAGTGTCGGTAGATGTCGCTGCGGAGATTGGTGATACCTTCTTTTCTGCTCTAGTTCAGCAGCTATCTGCGGCCTTGTCTGTAGACTGTGCCTACATAGCCTTTATCTGTGAAGACCAAGCTCAGCGCGATGCGGCATCGCATAACTTACCGCCCGACTCGCCGCCTGACTCGCCGCCTAAGTCATTCCAGCTAGAAACGCTAGCAGTCTGCCGCAAGGGGCAGCTAGTTGACAACTTTACTTACAGCTCGTCGGACGGCCCCTGTGAGCATGTCTTGACTCGAAACGCTTTTTGCTACCATGAGCAAAATCTACAGGCGAGACATCTCAGCGCACCGCCTATAGGCGCCTCAGATAATGACAGCTATGCGGCTATCTCAATAGTAGATTCTGCGGGTAGACCAGTAGGCGTGCTGGCGATTATAGATGCAAAACCATTAAAAGCACCTCAAATAATCGAAGCGCTATTGACTATTTTTAGCTTGCGAATTTCTACCGAGATAGAAAGGCACCGCTTTGAAGACAGACAGCTAGAGCTGCTAGGACGTGAGCGTGAGGCCAGACGACAAACCGCTAGCGCTAGTCGGACAAAAGATGATTTTTTGGCGGTAGTCTCTCACGAGCTGCGATCGCCGCTCAACCCGATCTTAGGCTGGGCTCAATTATTGCGCCGGGGCAACATTAGCGCCGAAAGCACAGATAAAGCGCTCGAAGTCATTGAACGTAACGTGCTGCGCCAGGTAGAGCTGATTGACGACTTGTTGGACATCTCTTGCATATTGAGAGGCAAACTGGCCCTAAAAGCCGCGCCTGTTTGCCTAAACGAGATTGTCGAGACGGTGGTGAAAGCCTTTCAGCCAAACATTCAACAGAAATCTATTCAGTTTTGTCATCGAAACAGTGCCGACAAGGTCATCGTGATAGGTGACAAGGGGCGACTACAGCAGATAGTTGAAAATCTGCTCTCTAACGCGATGAAGTTTACACCAGAAGGTGGAGAGATCGACGTTACCCTAACGGTCGACGAGAAATGTGCACAGCTACAGGTCAAAGATAGCGGTAGGGGCATTAGTCCTGACTTTTTACCCAGTATCTTTGAGCACTTTAGGCAAGAGGATTACTCTACAATTCGCCAGTTTGGCGGACTGGGCCTAGGATTAGCGATTGTGCACCACTTAGTCACTATGCATAAAGGGACAATCAGCGCCAGTAGCCCAGGCGAAGGAAAAGGCGCTACTTTTTTGGTAAAGGTACCGCTACTACCTACTAAACATAAGATTAAGAAGAGACACTAATGACGACCGATTGGGCTGCTTTCTTTTCTTCTAGGCTGGCTAATTCTATGCCAACTGGCTGATACTATGACTCTCGTCGAGCTGTCCTGTTTGCTAAAAGGCACTCGCGAGACACCTGCTGGACGTGATTTTGACTTATGTCTGAACCCCCACTTTCTCCTACAGATGCAATCACAAACGCGACTGAGAATGCAACTGCGAACGCGACTACGGATGTGACTGCGGGTGTGACTGCGGATACGATCGCCACGGTATACGATCAGCCTCCTGCGGTCACCGTGGCTATGCCTGCTAGCCCGCCAGAGCTACGCCCCTATCAGACAGAGCTAATCAAGGACCTCTATCGCACGCTCAACGAAGGTCACAAGCGAGTCGCTATTATCGCCGGGACCGGGGCCGGGAAAACCATCATCAGTGGCCAGATCTGCGCTCACGCCGAAGAAGCAGGCAAGCAGCTAATGTTTTTGGTGCATTTAGATGTGCTCGTGGGTCAGACTTACGAGAAGATGAGAGCCTTTGGCTTGCAGTGCGGCTTCATTAAAGCGGGCTGGGAGGAGAATCGCGCGGCTCCGATCCAAATTGCTAGCATTCAAACGATGGCCAAGCGTCGCTGGTGGCAAAATTGGCCCGCCGATATGGTGTTTTATGACGAGGGCCATATTACGCTCTTCAGCAAAGTTGGGAAGAAAGTGATGCTGAAGACGCACCCAGACGCGGTGCATTTGGCGATGACTGCAACACCGCTGCGGTTAGGAAAAGAACAGCTAGGAGACTATCTAGATACGCTTGTTTCTTCGCCTGTGCCGAATGTGCTGCAAGAGATGGGCTATCTCGCGCGGATGAAATACTACAGCATGCCACGAGATGGCATGGCGAACCTGGAAGCTGTGAAGACTGCAAGAGGAGACTACGATGAGGGAGATTTGAAGAATGCGTGCGATCGCATTGAGCTAGTCGAAAAGATTGTTGAGGAATGGTTTCGCATTGGCTACGGAAAGCGCACCATCGCCTTCTGCGTCGATATTGAACATGCCAAACACGTCGCAGAACAGTTTCGTAAAGCGGGCATTACTGCTGATACGGTGGATGGCAACACCGCTATCAAAGACCGCAAGCGGCTTTACCATGCCCTCAAAACGGGTGAGCTGATGGTACTAACTTCCTGCAACGTCATTAGTATCGGTTTTGACGAACCTAGTGTAGAAGTCGGTCTGCTGCTGCGTCCGACTAAATCTAGCGCTATGCACTTTCAGCAGCTAGGGCGAGTCATGCGAATCTCTCCTCACACGGGTAAAGCATTCGGGATTATTCTCGACCAGGCGGGTAACTTGCAGCGCTTGGGCTTTCCTGAAGACGTAGAGGGCTACAGCCTGTCAACTTGTCAGGCCTCTTCCGGCGGCGGCGGCGCGCCGCCAACCAAACCATGCCCTGCCTGTGGTCGTATTGTCCTAACTTTCATCGTCAAGTGTCCCGACTGCGGCCATCAGTGGATCAGCGAACGGCCTATTAATACAGAAAATATGGTCGAAGTTTATTCAAATGAGCAGGCCCGTCAGATTCGTGATGTACCTACTTTGATAGAGCTGTATCACGGCCACCGTCGGCGTGCCTTTAAATCTAATCGGGGCCCCGGCTGGGCTAATAGAACCTTTTTTGATCAGTGTGGACGTGAACCTGAGCCAAGCTGGTGTCTAGGCTCTTTGTTTGGCGATCGCCCTACCTGGGACCAGCAGCTAGCCATCGTAAAGTACTTATACGAAAGCGCGCGCAGTGCGGGCGGCAAGCCGGGAGAATGGGTTATTAACGAATTTGAGAGGGAGGTAGGCCCTGGCTCTTGGTTCAAGATTTCTGAATACAAAAGCAGACAAAACTAATAAAAAGTTCCTAACGCTAGAAAGGCTCCAAAAGAAAGGCTTCAAAAGAAAGGCTCCAAAGCAGGGCGACGACGGGACCCAGAGTAAAGCTGAGGCGAACAGTCGCTAAGTTCGTCAATATCTGAGTGTGCCACTTCGCAGGGCGGAAAGTAAAACCAGTCGATCCGCTGCTAGCCTAGGTAATGTCAACATATCTGTGTCCTAGCTCGCTGCTTGTCTGTCCGTCTATCTAGTCTATCTATCCACATCTAGTCTATTTATCCACATCTAGTCTATCTATCCACAAATTTGAAACTCAATGCGCCATAACCAGCTGATTTTTCGAGTAATGCTAGCGAGTTTGAGCACTGCGTTGTTCAGCAGTTTAGGATCAGCTGCGATCGCACAATCCGCTTCCCCCAGCCTACAAGACCTCATAGAAACGATCCCAACTCGTGAGACAGCGCCTTCCATCGAAGCGCCTGTTGAAACAGAAACAACCGAAACTGAGCCAGCACCAGAATCGGCAGAGCAGGCGCTGAGTCTGCGGCTGAGCTTAAGCGATCGCCGCGTCTATGTTCAGCGCGGTGAGACGGTAGAAACGAGCTACCCTGTAGCAATCGGGCGCTCGGGCTGGGAAACGCCAACCGGAGAGTTTGAGGTTTCCTCGCAAGTCGCCGAGCCAGGATGGACCAATCCATTTACTAGTGAAGTGATGCCGCCCGGCCCAGAAAATCCTTTAGGCGATCGCTGGATCGGCTTTTGGACCGATGGCACAAACGTCATTGGCTTTCACGGCACGCCCAATCGTGACTCTGTTGGCCAAGCGGCTTCTCATGGGTGCGTACGCATGTACAACGAACACATTCGCGAACTCTATGACATCGTCGCGTTAGGAACGCCAGTCATCGTCGAGCCGTAATCTTGCGAGCCGTAATCTTGCGAAGAATTAGCTGCATCCAAATAGGATTTCTACTCGTACATTCAACGAACATTCAATGAGCTGCTTGTTATTAGACAGAAACTAAAGGGACAAGGATAAAAAGGAAAGCAGACGAAAGAAACAGAAAAGAAAGCTCTAATAATTCCCTCACTGGCTTCTTGGTAGATAGCTCGCTTTGCGTATTACAAAAAGCTCTTAGCAACCTTTTAGCAACTGAGTAATTGGGCTTATTGTCTCTAGATCTATTCCTTTTGACGAACTGTTTCAATCGCGGTTCTGCCATAGTTTGAAGGGTGTAAATATCTACTTTGCTTCAAACACCAAGTTTCACACGTTCACTTCAAGATATCTATTAAATAGGCTCGGGAGATGCTGATATGACGCAACAGGTAACACTGTCTGCCTCAAGACGAGGTTTAATGAAATGGGGGCTCTGGGGTTTTGCAGGGCTAGCAGTAGCCGCTTTGCCCAAAGCTGTTCAAGCTCAATCTATTGCCCAATCCGGCAGAGCGGCTACCCTCACCTTCAACGCTGATGACATCGGTATTCTCAATTTTGCGCTGCTGCTCGAAGAACTCGAAGCTGCTTTTTATGCCGCTGCGACTGACTCAGGCAACATTACCGACCCGCAAGAACTTAACTATGTAAGAGTTCTCGGCAGTCAAGAAGCTGCTCACGTTACGTTTTTGCGCAGCGTTCTAGGCGATGACGTTCTCTTTGAAACAGCTGATCTAAGCTTTAACCCTGATGGTTTGAGCGCTATATTGAGCGATCGCGACACCATTCTAAATACCGCCGTCACTTTAGAAGACGTTGGCGTTCACGCTTATAACGGCGCTGGCCCTAGCCTCACAAATCCAACTTACATCCTAGCTGCAGGCTCTATCGTATCGGTTGAAGCTCGCCATGCGGGCGGCGTTCGAGCCCTACTTGGCAGATCCACCACCGAACCAGACAGCGATCGCCTCATTGCTGATGAAGATTTAGTCGCTAGTCTCAATCCTTTTAAGGGTAAAGCTTACGACGAGCTATACAGCCCTATGCAAATTGTCTCAATTGTGGGTTCACTTGGCATTCTCAACAATCCAATTAACGGCGCGCTCGTCACATAGCGTCAGGAAGAATTCAATGAAGACAACTATTAATCTCATGCTTCAACTATTCAGTCGGGTTTTGCTGTGTTTGCCTAGCTACCTCAGCAGTCAGTGCAGCCAGATAGCCCAGAAAGTAGGCCAAAAAACAAGTCAGAAAATAAGCCAAAGAGCGGTTCGCGTTCAGTGCCTAGCAAGTGGAACAGCGCTAGTCTTCTCTTTATCGCTACTGCTGCTGTGCCTTTCTCCTACATCTGCGGCCCATGCCCAAGACGCCGTTTTGACCCCTAGACAGGTAACTGAATACGCCCTCACCCTCGAAAAGCTAGAAGCCGACTTCTATCGCCGAGCGGTTGTAGCGGCGCAAAGTGGCGGTCTTTCTGGTGTGCCACAGGCCGCCAAAGACGTGATCGTTTCCTATGGCCAAGATGAAGCCCAGCATGTCGCGGATCTCTCAGCCGTCTTGCCTTCTTTGGGCGGCGATCCAAATGCTATTACAATTCCGACCAATCCCAACTATTCTGCTATTTTAGGCCGCGACCCGTTTGCTAATCCAACCGACTTTTTGCTGGTTGGGCAGTACGTTGAGGATTTGGGTGTAGCTGCTTATAAAGGGCAGGTCCAAAATTTGCTAGCAGCCGGTGATGCGGGTAAGGCCGTGCTAGCTGCCGCGCTAGCAATTCACAGCGTAGAGGCTCGCCATGCCGCAGGCGTGAGATATTTGCGCAGCACTTTGCTTGGAGCTGACGTGAATCCTTGGATTTCGGACAACGCTAGCAGCAGCGAAGTGATCTACAACGAAAATAGAATGGGCTCTCCTATTCCTTTTAGCTCGGATGCGTTCGACGGATATGCGACTCAGTCTGAAGTGCTAGCGCTAGTAGGCCCGGTTTTGACCGAAGCACCGATGCCGACTGCTACCCCTCAGCCGAACCCACCCGTATCTGAGATGGAAGATAATAGCACCGCGCCTGCGCAGAGCAGCTCGCCTCGGGCTTTATGGTAAAGGTTTTAGGTTGCCTTGATTAAGGGAATCTCTTTTTTAGATCGCTAACTGATAGCTTTCTAGCTGATAGCTTTTTAGCTGATACTTATAAAAAGGCCGCAAGCATAGGTTTGCGGCCTTTTCTCCATTCACCAGGTCAGGGTCACCTGTCATGACTAGCTGCCATGACTAACTGTCACGATCGACTGTCATAATCAACTATGATGCGCGATCGCTGTTTCAAGTATCTACTGAATAGTTCAAAACTACCTCGTCACCTGGCATTCCCTGTATTCCCCAGTTGTGTTTGGGCAAATCAAACATCGCTATCTCGATATCTTCTACAGAAATGCCCAGCATCTGAGGAATCCGCTCGAGTAGTAGCCGGATTAGCTTTTTCTTAGTTGGAACAGAGCGCCCTTCAAACATCACAATTTCGATGATGGTGTATTTGTCAGAGCGGTCGGTCGGATAGTAGAAATTGTCTGAGGCTAGTGGAAAGAACCGCTGAAAACGTTTGTTTTCTGGAATGCCGAATGCTTCTTGCAAACAGCTATGGATAACATCAGACAGCCGCAACTTGATTGGATTTAGCTGATCTGCATACCCCGTAATTTTGACTTGCACCACGTTAGTTGACTCTCAAAAGTATTGCAATTACTGTGCTGTACCCGTAAAACCGGTTGTTCTCTTCGTGGCTTCAGCCCAGCTTTAGACCGGCATCTTCAGGCAGTCCCAGCATAATATTGAGATTTTGCACGGCGGCGCCAGAAGCCCCTTTGCCGAGGTTGTCTAGTCTAGCGACTAGCAAGGCTTCTCGGGTGTCGTCATTGGCAAACACAAATAGCTGCACCTCGTTAGTATTAACAGCCGTTTTGGCTTCTAAAAAGTTGCCGTCTCTCAATAGCTCAGAGCGCTGATATGGCATGACGCGTACAAAAGGCTCTTGGGCATAGTGCCGCTGTAAAACGCTGTGGATTTGCTCTCCGGTGGGCGCATCTTCTAGCACCCATAAAGGTAGGGGTATCTGTACCATCATCCCCTGTTCGAAGTCGCCCACAGCAGGCACAAACAAAGGCGCGTGTGCTAAGCCTGAATACTTTTGCATCTCTTTGACATGCTTGTGTCCAAACTTTAGTCCGTAGGGGCTATAGGGCGATTTGGACTCGGCTTGATTGGGCTCTTCGGTGCGAAAGCCTTCGTATTGAGCAATCATTTTTTTGCCGCCTCCCGAGTAGCCAGAGATGGCGTTAACGGTAGCTGGAAAGCTTTTGGGCAGTGTGTCAGTGTGAACTAGGGGTGCGATCGCAGCCAAGAATCCTGTGGGATAGCAGCCGGGATTGCTCACCCGACTAGTCGAAGCAATTTTTTGTCGCTGGTCAGGGGCCATCTCAGGAAAGCCATACACCCAGGCAGAATCCGTACGGTGCGCGGTGCTAGCATCGAGCACCTTCGTTTTTGAGTTGTCAACCCAGCCTACAGCCTCACGGGCAGCTTCATCTGGTAGACACAAAATCGCCACATCTGCCGCGTTAATTAGCTTGGCTCTTTCCGCACCGTCTTTGCGCTTTGCCGGATCGATGCTGATAACCTCAAGATCGTCTCGGTGCGCAAGACGCTGATAGATTTGCAGCCCAGTTGTTCCTGCTTCACCGTCGATAAAAACTTTAGGAATACCCATTTGCTAACTTTGCCGCTCGTGCAGCTAACGCTTTTGAATAGTAAAAGCTTAAGCTACAACCTTCCTAGGCGGTTAGCTATTGAAATTTAATTACGGCTGAAGTTCTGCGCCTATTGGCTGCTAAAAACGCAAGCTGTTAGCTGGTGGGCACAGACTGAGCCAATAAAGAGGCAGCGGCTGACTGCTGCGCGTGAGGCAAGTTCGATAGGACCTGGACCTGTTCTATGGAGCTTTGATTCATGGAGTTTTGATTCACGGAGTTTTGATTCATGGAGTTTTGATTCATGGAGTTTTGATTCATGGAGTTTTGATCTATGGCACCCTGATTCATGTCGTGTTGAGAATCGTAGGGAGAAAGTGCTTGTTGATAACTAGGCCTTCCCTCCTGAGTAATCTGAGTATTTTCTGTGTTTGAGTCTTCTATCTCGACGCTTCCGGGCATAGAAATGGGACTATCTATATCTGGGTATATAACCTGACATTCTCTAAAAAGAGCATCGGCGATAGGCGCATATTTTGCCTTGCGATTGAGCCTGAGTAAAATAATCTTGAGTCGTTCTTGAAGTTTTTGAATGCTTAAAATCTGTTCGTGCATCCTCTCGACTAGTGCAGCTGTGTCCATACTGGCAATATAGTCGCTGTTGTTTTCCCACTTTTCATGACAGAGACAGTACAACAGCTTTTTTATCCGAATCGGATCGGTAGTTTGTTCTATTCGCTGCGCCACGTCTTTATAGAGCGCTGATAATGGATCTTTTAATAGCTCACCGCTTTGTTTGTTATCTTGTTTGTCGTTTTGCTCGTGTTCGGGAAGCGTACCGCCGGTTGCCTCTATATATACGTCATGCAAGGCCTCTAAGATAATTTCTGCAACCTTAGAATAAGTCTCTTTGCGGTTGAGCGTAGCAACAATCTCGTATAGGCTGTGACGACACTCTTCTAGGCTAGCGTTGCGGTCGATCAAAGATTCTAGCAGGGCCTTTATAGGAATGCCTGCTAGGATAGCCGCATTGTTTTCCCAACAGGCTTGATGAGTGCCGTACAGCAGCTTTTTGATGCGGCGGCTGTTGGGATGTGCGTCAAGCTTTTTGACAGCCGAATTGATGGGTGTGATAGAAAGTGGGGAGAGCGCTTCGGTGGTGTCTTCTATGGCTTTGTTCGGGCGCATACCCTTGGGCCATACGTTATAGGCCGCAACGGCTTCTGGAATATTTTTGAGTGAGAGCTGGCCAATGTAGTCGGCATCTAGCTCTAGCCTAGATTTGACGACATCGTAGACGACTTGAGACATGCAGATAGCGCCAGCTTTGGCCTCAGACTCTAATCGAGCGGCGATGTTGACGCCGGTACCCATCATATCGTTCTCGTTAAAAAAAATATCACCAAGGTGCACACCCACCCGATGAGTAAAATGCTCGTTGGTTTTTTGGTCGCGAGCAAACCCCAGAAAGGTCTTTTGCATTTCAACTGCGCAGGCTGCAGCCTGCACCGCACTGATGAAGTACATAAGTGCGCCATCACCGACTGTCTTGAGAATCTGCCCGTCAAAAAAATCGCACAGCTCTGCAATGATCTTCAGGTCTCGGTTGATCATTGCGAGCGCTTTGTCTTCATCTTGAGCCATGCGCTTACTAAAGCCAACCGCGTCTGTGACCACAATTGCGGCTAGGGTTCTCTGTATTTGTGGATGCACAGGGGTATTCATAAAATTGAGCGCTAGCTAGTAACCTAATTTTCCCGAATCTAATAGGGAGCGTTCATCTATAGCGCTGCTAGGTTGCGATCGCAAAAGGCCTGCGCTCAAGATCGAAAGACAAAGATCACAAACCCGACTAACACACCGATTAGCTATCTGTTAGCGCACAGCTATAAAAAGAGAACCGATCTATGCAGTCTATGAAGCCTATGAAACTTTCTGTCTTAGCTCAATTTTGTAAGCTTAGTAGTGGTTGACATAGAAAGGTGAAACGATGATTGATCTCCGTAGTGATACGGTGACGCAGCCTACAGAGGCGATGCGGCAGGCAATGGTAAGTGCGCCCGTGGGTGATGACGTGCTAGGCGATGACCCAACGGTGAACGCACTGGAAGCCTATGTGGCTAACTTGCTTGGAAAGGAAGCAGCGGTCTATATGCCATCGGGCACGATGACAAATCAGGTAGCGCTGCGATCGCACACCCAGCCTGGTGATGAAGTGCTGCTAGAAACAGAAGCCCACATCTACTACTACGAAGGGGGTGGTCCCGCTGCGCTGTCGGGTGTGAGCTGCCGGCTGCTGTCAAGCGAGAGCGGCATCTTTTCGGCGAAGACGGTGGCACAAGCACTGCGTCCACACGATCCGCACTTTCCAAGGCCGCAGCTAGTTTGTATAGAAAATACGCACAACCGGGGTGGCGGCAAGATTTTTCCGCTGAACACGATTCAAGAGATTGCGCAGGTATGTCAGCAAAAGGATCTGCGTCTGCATATGGACGGTGCGCGCTTTTGGAACGCCTGCGTGGCTACGGGAATCGCTGAAGCGGACTACGCTCAGCCGTTTGATACGGTTAGCGTGTGCTTTTCTAAGGGGCTAGGTGCACCGGTAGGCTCGGCGCTAGTAGGCTCGGCGACGCAGATGGCAACTGCTCGGCGGTTTCGTAAAATGTTTGGCGGCGGTATGCGACAGGCTGGCATGATTGCCGCAGGTGCGCTTTATGCGCTTCAGCATCAGCGCGATCGCCTCGTCGAAGATCATGAGCACGCCCAGAAACTGGCTAAAGGGTTGCAGGGAATCAAGGGTATCGAAATAGATCCCTCAGCGGTAGAAACCAACATCGTCAATTTTGAGGTGCCCGAACATGACGCGAGTGAAGTCGTAAAGCAGCTAGCGCAAGCAGGTGTGGCTTTGCTGACAAATGGTCCGCATACCATCAGAGCAGTGACCAACCTCATGGTGAACAAGCGGCAAATTACCCAGGCAATTGAGACAATAAACCAGGAAATAGGACGCTAAGAACGCTTTTCCCACGCACAAGCGTCCAAACGACTGCCCATGACGTAATTGATGGTATATACGCTCATCCACTTGCCTTTTCACAAGTCTTTCTTTAGGAAGAGCAGTACTTTCTACTACCAGTGTTTAATAATCTTGCCACACTGCTCTACACGATAGATTTCCATCAATAGATTCCATTCGCTCAGTACCCATATACGAGGCTTTTTTCTATGTTAGGTTACTCTCTTCTGTTCTTAGTTGTGGCTGTCGTTGCTGCTGTACTGGGATTTGGCGGATTGGCGGCTGGTGCGGCTAGCATTGCTAAAATTCTATTCTTTGTTTTCTTAGTGCTGTTTGTGGTTTCGTTTGTGATGGGCCGTCGTCCACGCGTTTGATGCCTTAGACCTTTCATTGACGAAGAAATAGCCTCTTGGCCGCACGGGTAAAAGCGACGTAGTAAAGCTGATTACGTTCTGTCACCGTGCGGTTGAGCATGAGGTTTGGCACATCGATAAAAACGTCTTGAAAGGTAGAGCCTTGGCTTTTGTGAACGGTGAGGCTGTAGGCATAGCTCACATCGTGAAAGAGTTCTTTGTAGTCCCAAAAGGCCATCCACTGCTTTTTCTCGGAATAGTCAGAGAGAATTTCCTTCAGGCGCTGCTGCTCGTCTTTGTGTAGGACTCTAAGGGTACGTTCCTGTTGCTCGTCAGTTTCGACTTCTAGTTCCCATACTAGCCAACCCTCAAAACGGGTCAGGTAGGCAGCTTGTATCTCACATTCTTCTGAAGTTTGCAGCAAAATGCCATCGCGACCTATGCAGGCGTTGCGAGCAACTAGCCGCTCTCCGGGCATAAAGCGAGCTGCCTTCTCGCCATAAATAGCGGTACGAATTTTGTCGTTTAAAGCGTTCACTCTGGCGTTGGTGTAAGCCAAAACGCGTACTTGATCAGGGTTTCGGCTATAGGCATCGCTTTTGAAGGCCCGCAGCATCAGGGCTTCCCAATGGGATGGGGAAACGGTGAAGATGCCCTCGGTATTGGCTTCGTTGCGATCGCTCAGCGCTCGGGGCATCGTTGGCCTTTCCAAATGCGTCCGAACATCTTCTGCAAGTAGTCCAATCGCGCCGCCATAGCGAATCACCTCGGTTAGCGCGCTGCGCTCTATAATTTGCTCAAAACAAGGGGACTGGGCTTCGCCAACCGGGGGAAGCTGAGCCGAGTCCCCTACAAAAAGTAGCTGCGTACGCTGCGTAAACTTGGAGACAGCGTTGACTAACAAAGCCCACATTTCCTGATTAATCATGGAGCATTCGTCCACAATGACAAGATCGTATTCAGTGGTCAGATTTTTGCGATCGCGGTCTGGCTCGAACCTCTGTCCGCCTGTCTCCTTATCGATTACTGGCTTGAGCCCTAGCAGTTTGCAGCAGGTCATACAGTCTACTTCGCAGCCCCAGCGGTAGGCCATTGCCTGCAAGACTTTGGTTGCCTTATTGCTAAGCGCGGTCAGCACCACTGGTCTGCTGTCGTGGCTCTGCTGAAGTCGGCTAATCAGCGCTTGCAGCAGGGTCGTTTTTCCTGTCCCAGCGTAGCCAGTGAGTAGGTAGATTTTCTCGTCGCTGTGAATAAAATCTTCTAGTGCCTGCAGTGCTTCCCACTGCTGCCGACTCAGCGCTAGCCCAGGCAGAACCTCTGGTATGTCTTGGCTCGGGTTTGTAACTATCTCGGTGCTAGCAGCGGAGTGCGGCATAGTAAAACAGATGTTCTATTTGGCTACTATTGAGCCATTTTAGCAGCGATGTTTTGGGTTAATCTCACAATATCTACCCTAAGCTTCTTGGAACGGTAGCTAAACGCTAGCACGCGCCAATAGTCGCTGTCATAGTAGATACAATTAGCTTAAGACCTGAGCATAAGACCTATATGAGTTCTCATCTTGGTTCTCCCACAGAAGAGACCCGGATATAGGAAAAGCCAAATAAGAAGCTAAATAAAAAGGACTAAATATAAGGAGGGTCGAAGAGGCGATCGCTTTGCTAGTCTCTAGATCTTCTTACAGTTGCAGAAAATCAGTTGCAGAAAATCAGTTACAGAAAATGGAGTTGTATTGTGTATTTAGCTTTGGCCGGTCGCATTTGTTTAGCACTGATTTTTTTGAACGCCGGGATTAACCATATTATCGGCTTCTCGGGGTTCGTCTCGACTATCGCAAGTAAAGGGCTCCCGCTATCGGGTCTTTTGGCGGTAGGAACGATTGTCTTTTTGCTGGTAGGGGCAGTGTTTCTATTGCTGGGCTATCAAACAAAGGTTGGCGCTTGGCTACTGATTGCCTTCTTAATCCCGACAACGCTAATCTTTCATCCACCAGCTAGTGACCTGAGCGCGTTCTTAAAGAATCTAGGGCTGATTGGCGGTTTGTTAATGGCAGTTGCCAATGGACCAGGTCTGCTCAGCGTAGATGGGAAAAGAACGGTTTAGCGATGCGCGATCAGTGTTTTTGTGGCAGTCAGCGGCTGTTTGCCCGCTGCTGTGAGCCCTATTTGCTAGGAACGGTTATAGCACCAACCGCTGAGGCGCTGATGCGATCGCGCTACAGTGCCTTTTGCACCCGCAACGTTGACTATCTCATCGCAACTCATCACCCCACTGCTGTGTCTGCGAGCGATCGCGAAAGCCTGGTGCAAACGTTTAGAACAGCCGAATGGATAAATCTGCTGATCATCAGCAAGCAGAAAGGCCAGAAGAAAGATAAGACGGGTATTGTAGAATTTGTAGCAGCCTACAGACCTCGACTGGATTTTCCTGTGGCAGTCTCTAGTACTGCCTTCACTGACGACAGGCCCCATCGCAAAGCTGGACAAGAATCAAGCTCGCAGCCGACACCTAACAACGCCAGTCAGCTACATGAGCGCTCTCAGTTTGTTCAAGCGCGCGGACAATGGTTTTACTTAGCGGGCGAATCTCTACCGCCCTATCAGCCGAGGCGATCGCACCCCTGCTGGTGCGGCAGTGCCAAACCGTTTAAGCACTGTCACGGCTAAATAAAGATTGCCTAAATGAAGATCGCATAGATGAATAGTCAGCTTACCTCGAGTCGAAGAGGAGCCTCTACTGATGAATTAGATCCCCATGCTGCTGAGCGTGTTGAGTAGCTTAGAAAGCGTGATCGTAACTTGAGGATGATCGCTTTCAAACTGCTCAATTAAAGTAGGCAGCGTTTGTAAGTTCGTCTGCTGATGCGTCAAGTCTTCAGGGTCTTGTAGCTGCTTTTCCACATCTCCAATTAACCTGAGCAGCTTGTCTTTAATCGCTGTATCAGGCGTGTCGAGCCGGTTTATTTCAGCCTGGAGGGTTTCTAAAGATTGGTTGATATCTTCTTGACTCATAGCCGTTACAGATGGGATATACGTGTTCTTACCTTGCCTTTAATTGTAGGCCTCTCCTCTACCTTTGCCCGTTTATTTGCCCGTCTATTCGAGTATTCATGCCTGTTTATTTAAGCAGAAGTGTCTTGGAAGCCTCTAAATTATGTAAAAACGGATACAACGTGCGGCCTAGTGCGCGGTTGATAATTTGGTATAGGCGAATACCTTTGGGCTTAGCTGCTTGGGTTCGATCTTGGGCCATGCGTCTAGATCAAGCACTAGGCTGCACAGTTAAACTTGCTGAGGTGGAAGCGGATGCCTTTAATAAATGTCAGGGATGGTTCTATGCTGGATATGAAATCACGTTTGGCTCAAAAGTCTATGGCAATTTCTACCCGGTACCCAGTGACAATCATTGGCGGGGCAGAAGATAAGACCAACGGCTGCGAAATCCTCAAGGCTTTCTTTGAAAGCGCGGGTGGCAGTAGCGCAAGTATCGGCATTATTCCTTCTGCCTCTCGCGAGCCTGTAATCGTGGGCGATCGCTACTATCAAATTTTTACCGGTATGGGCGCGGCTCGAGTTCAGATCCTCGATATTCGCTATCGCACAGAATGCGAAGATGCTCGCTGGCAAGAGGTTCTTAGCGGCTGTACTGGCGTTTTTATTACAGGTGGCGATCAGCTCAGGCTGCGCGATCTGCTCTACGACACACCGATCGTTAGTTTTATTAAAGCTAGGATTCAGGCGAACGAACTTGTAATTGCAGGGACAAGTGCTGGCGCTGCCATCATGGGCGAAGACATGATTGCAGGCGGTAGCAGCGGCGAATCTCCTAACCAGTCGCTAGTGGATCTGACCAACGGCTTGGGCTTTGTGCCCGAACTTCTCGTTGATCAGCACTTTCATAACCGTAATCGAATGGCGCGGTTGTTAAGTGCGATCGCAGTCCACCCCAACCGCCTAGGCGTCGGCATCGACGAAGATACCTGCATGGCCCTCAGTGAGAATGGCACTTTTCGAGTACTCGGCAAAGGCACCATCACAGTTGTTGATCCCGGTAGTCTCACCCACACAAATTACACCCCTACAGGAGAAGATTTTCCGTTGAGTCTTCATAATCTTAAGGTACATGTTTTGAAGAAAGGGGACTGTTACGATTACAAAAATCGCGCTGTTCTTCAGTTTCAGACCTAGATCTCGACTCAAGGCTGGTTTGCTAAGCGTTAGCTCGCCTCGCGATGTCTCTTAGCTGTCAACAGTCGGCGTTCACTAATCATTTGTCCACTAGCACTTTGCAGGGAATAGCTCGCAGGAAATAATTGGCAGAGCTGGTTAATTGTAGAGTTCACTATCTACCTACCTACCCCACAGACTGCTCATCCTATAGCTTGCTTATCCCACAGAATAGACCAATGTCTCTGTTATTGAGGCCGTCTTATCCTTCTGTTTCTTTTGCCCCCTTCTTTTGCTCTACACAAATTTCGTAGCGTTCCCCAAACTTTTCTCCAAGTCAGTCTTTCCTGTAAGTCAGTCTTTTCTCCAAGTCAGTTCCTTCTAAAGAGTATTCAACTTCTACCACGCTTAAACAGCTGCTGCTTCTAACCTTATGAAAATACTTAAAACCCAAACTCTCCGCGGTCCCAACTATTGGAGTATTCGCTACGCGAATTTAGTAGTGATGCGCCTGGATTTAGAGAATCTAGCAGATCGTCCCTCCAACACCATTGATGGGTTTTATGAGGGATTAGTTGAAACCCTACCCAGTCTTGTAGAGCATTTTTGCTCTCCTGGAGTTAGAGGTGGATTCCTCAATCGTTTGCAAACTGGCACGATGATGGGTCACATCATAGAACATGTCGCCTTGGAGCTACAAACGCTAGCAGACATGTCTGTTGGCTTTGGTCGTACTCGTGAAACGGCTACGCCTGGCGTGTACCAGGTAGTCTTTCAGTACGAAAGCGAAGAAGCCGGGCGCTACGCAGGCAGGGCTGCCCTCCGCCTATGCGAAAGCATCATTGAAACAGGTTCTTACCCGCAGAGCGAGCTAGAGCAAGACCTATACGATCTTAATGAGCTGAGGTACGCTGCGGCGCTTGGCCCTAGTACAGAAGCCCTGGTAAGAGCCGCCGATGCGCGCCAAATTCCCTGGTTGCAGCTGCCGGTTCGCAACCTGTTGCAGTTTGGCTACGGTGTACATCAAAAGCGAGTTCAAGCTTCGCTTACCTCCCACAGCAATATCCTGGGCGTAGAGCTAGCCTGTGATAAAGAAGGAACTAAGCAAATGCTTGGCAACGCGGGCATTCCCGTCCCTAAAGGCAGCGTTGTATATTCTCTGCGTGAGCTTGAAGACACGCTAGATTATCTGGGGGGCTATCCGATTGTTGTTAAGCCTCTAGACGGCAATCACGGTCGGGGTATCACCTTAGACATCAAAAGCTGGGATGAGGCCGAAGCGGCCTATGATAAAGCCCGATTGGTGTCTGATGGGGTGATTGTAGAGCACTATTACCAAGGGCGAGACCACCGGATTTTGGTGGTAAACCACAAGGTAGTTGCCGTTGCAGAGCGAATTCCTGCGCATGTGGTGGGCAATGGCGAGGATACGATTGAGCAACTGATCGAGAAAGAGAATCTCAATCCTAAACGAGGCGACGGACACGACAATATCTTGACAAAGATTCTGCTCGATAAAACAACCGATAAGCTGCTGGCAAACCAAGGTCTTACGCTAGATACCGTGCTAGATACCGGCGAAATTTGCTATCTCAGAGAGACAGCAAACCTGAGTACGGGCGGCACGGCGGTAGATCGCACCGATGAGATTCACCCGCAAACGATTTGGATTGCTGAGCGCGCCTCTCGTTTGATCGGACTCGACGTCGCCGGTATCGACGTAGTGACAACCGATATTTCTAAAACTCTCTCGGTGGCAGATGGTGTGATCGTAGAAGTAAACGCCGCACCGGGACTGCGGATGCACGTTGCTCCTAGTGAAGGGCTCGCGCGCAACGTAGGTGCCCCTATTCTAGAAATGCTTTTGCCCTCTGATCGGCCTACTCGCATCCCAATCGTGGCTATCACTGGCACCAACGGTAAGACCACAACCACTCGGCTAACTGCTCACATTTTCCGTCAGGTATACAAGACGGTGGGCTTTACGACAACAGATGGTATTTACATTGGTAACAACCTAGTCGAAAAAGGTGATACGACAGGGCCACAGAGTGCTCGGATGATCTTAGAAGATCCGACGGTAGACATGGCGGTGCTAGAAACGGCTAGAGGCGGAATACTGCGCTCAGGGCTCGCTTTCAAGCAGTGTGACGTTGGGATTGTGCTGAATGTCGCTGCCGATCATCTGGGGATTGGCGATATCGACACAATCGAACAGCTAGCTAAGCTAAAAGCTGTGGTGGCAGAGTCTGTGCAACCCAATGGATACGCGGTGCTGAATGCCGACGATGAGCGCGTAGTGGCAATGGCCGAGCGAGTGAAGTCGAAGGTTGCCTATTTTTCGATGGATCCAGAAGATCCGCTAGTGCGATCGCATCTGCAAAAAGGCGGGATTGCTGCCGTCTACGAAGAAGGCTATATTTCGATCCTTCAGCAGGACTGGCTGCACCGAATCGAAAAGGCCGAGCGGGTACCGCTAACAATGGGTGGGCGAGCGCCGTTTATGATTGCCAATGCCCTCGCCGCTAGCCTGGCAGGCTTTGTTCAAGGGATTAAGCTAGAACAAATTCGCACGGCGCTGCAAACCTTCCGGCCATCTGCTAGTCAGATTCCGGGGCGAATGAATCTCTTCAACATGGGTCGCTACCATGTGTTAGTAGACTATGCTCACAACCCGGCAGGCTATGCGGCTGTTGGCAGCTTTGTGAAAAACTGGCCAGGACCTACACTGGGTGTTGTGGGGGCACCGGGAGATCGCCGAGATGAAGATCTTATTGCCTTGGGCGAGCTTTGTGTAGACATTTTTGATCGAGTCGTCATTAAAGAAGACGAAGATAGACGAGGGCGCGCGCCCGCAGAGGTAGCAGAACTTATCGGTCAAGGGATTACTCAGGCATTGGCGGCGACTAGTCAGCAATTGGCGCACACAGTTCAGCTAGACGAGACCGAGGCAGTGAACTGGGCGTTAGACAATGCACTAGACGACGGTTTGGTGGTGGTACTGCCAGAGAGCGTTAGCAAGGCAATCACGCTGATTTCTGCAAAGGGTCCTGTTTCCGAGGGGTTTGCACCTGCACCGGAGCCGAGCGAGTCTACGCCTGAAGAGCCAGTTCACAGGCCGCCTAACAAGGCGATCGCTTTGCAAATGACGGGCCGCTCTATCGCGGCGCGAGGCGATCTGGCCGAAGTGGTGACTGCTGCCGATCTTCAGTCTCTGAACGGAACCTCCGTCAATTCAAGGCCATAAAGATGACGCTTGGCTAGCATACTTAGCCGGTAGCAGTTAGTAGCAGTTGGCAGCAAAGTAATAGCTGGTAACAAAGCTAAGGGGTAGGGTTATTTTCTTCCTGTTGTTCTACTAGTTGTTCTACTGACTTTCTCTTTGCTAGCCGGGTGTCAGGCACTGTTTTCGTTTGTAGTGCCTGACACCTGTATCGTTTCTAGTTCGTAGCGTCTTTAGCTTGTATTGTTTTTGTTTGTACTGTTTGTGTTGTGCTTCTAGAAGATCAGAAGCTGTAGGAGATTTCAATGGTTGCTAATGCGTCTCGTCCGGTCGTAGGTTTGTCTGCTTCTTACGAGGAGAGAACTCAGACAATTGCCCGTCAGCTACTCGCTGACAGTCAGGGAAAGCGATCGCTCTTTTCTAAAATGCGCGATCAGCTGCGGTGGGATGATAAGCTGCTGGCCTGGACGATGGACAACCCAGGGCTGCGCGTGCAGATGTTTCGGCTAATTGACTGTCTGCCAGCGCTGACAAACAAAACGGAAATTGCTAGCCACTTTCAAGAATATTTAGGCGATGCCAGTGTTGAGCTACCGCAAGCGCTGAAGGGGCTGCTGAACTTTGCCGATCCTAGCTCTATGCCGGCGCAAGTGGCCGCGACTACGCTTTCTGGCGCAGTAGAAACACTCGCTCGCAAATATATTGCTGGTGAAAATATCAAGCAGGCGCTTAAAAGTATTGAGCAGCTGCGCAAGCAGTCTATGTGTTTCACCATGGACTTACTCGGTGAAGCAGTCGTTACCGAGAAAGAGGCCGAGGCGTATCTCAACCAGTATCTAGAGCTGATGGCACAGCTGACAGAAGCTTCTAGACGCTGGTCAAAGGTAGACAGAATAGATAGCGCTGATGGGGAGGCGCTGGCGAAGGTTCAGGTCTCGGTAAAGCTGACGGCGTTTTATTCGCAGTTTGACGCGCTCGATGTAGAAGGCTCTGAATCCAAAGTGGGTGAGCATATTCGAACACTGTTACGCCGAGCTGAAGAACTCGGTGTCGCCGTGCACTTCGACATGGAGCAGTATCGCTATAAGGATGCGACTCTCGCTGCGCTTAAAAAGCTGCTGATGGAGGATGAATTTAGATCGCGATCTGACGTTGGCATAACGCTACAGGCGTATTTACGTGATAGCTATCAGGATTTGCAAGGCGTGATCGAATGGGCTAGAGAGCGAGGAACGCCTGTCACTATCCGCTTGGTAAAAGGTGCTTATTGGGATCAAGAGACTATCACTGCTCGGCAGAACTATTGGCCTACACCGGTTTACAACCACAAGTCTTCTACTGATGCTAACTTCGAGCGGATGACGCGGCGGCTGTTGGAGAATCACGAGTATGTGTATGCAGCTATCGGTAGCCACAATGTGCGATCGCAAGCATTGGCAATGGCAATCGTGCAAGATCTTAATATCCCAGCGCGAAACGTAGAGTTTCAGGTGCTCTACGGTATGGCCGACAGTCTGGCCACTGCGCTCGTAAAGCAGGGACACCGCGTTCGCGTTTACTGCCCCTATGGCGATCTGATTCCAGGGATGGCTTACCTGATCCGCAGGCTGCTAGAAAACACGGCTAATAGCTCGTTTTTACGACAGAGCTTGGAAGATCGCCCTGCCGACGAGCTGCTAGCTGTTCCGACTTGGGGCGAAGGCGATCGCGATGAAGACAAAGTGATGCCGCTGCCAATGGCGGTGATGAAAGATGGCGTCACCCGAATTAATTTGGCGCCGGATACGGACTATGCGATCGCACCTGAAAGGCTTGCCGCCCAGGCAGCGCTTGATACCGTTCGCCAGCAGCTTGGCAAAACCTATCAGCCTTTGATTAACGGTGAGTACGTCACCGCAGAGAGCACTGTCGAGTCTTTGAACCCCTCGCGGCCCGCGCAGCTTGTGGGTAGTATTGGCCAACTTAGCATTGAGCAGGCCGATAGTGCGATCGCAGCGGCCAAAACCGCCTTTAAAGCCTGGAGTCGTACCCCTACGCGCGATCGCGCTGCCATTATCCGAAAAGCCGCCGACCTGCTTGAAGAGCGCCGCCACGAGCTAAACGCTTGGATGGTGCTTGAAGGGGGCAAGCCGTTACACCAGGCAGACGCGGAAGTCTCAGAGGCTACAGACTTCTGCCGGTACTATGCCGACGAGATAGAGCGTCTCGATCGAGAGACTGTCTATGACGTAGCCGGAGAAAACAACCGCTACTTCTACCGACCCAAAGGCGTTGTGCTTGTTATCTCCCCCTGGAATTTCCCGCTGGCGATTCCAACTGGGATGACCGTTGCCGCATTGGTAACCGGCAACTGCGCTTTGTTAAAGCCTGCTGCGCCCACCGCCGTAATCGCTGCTAAGCTTACTGAGATTTTTGTGGATGCAGGTATTCCCAAAGGCGTTTTCCAGTACGTTCCAGGTCGCGGCTCTACCGTTGGCGCGCATATGGTGAAGCACCCAGACGTGCAGATGATTGTGTTTACCGGATCTCAAGAAGTTGGCTGTCAGATCTACGCGGACGCGGCTATTTTGCGGCCTGGTCAAAAGGATCTGAAGAAAGTTGTAGCCGAAATGGGTGGTAAAAACGCCATTATCGTTGACGAGAGTGCAGACCTTGATCAGGTGGTTCAAGGCGTTGTTTATTCTGCCTTTGGCTATAGCGGACAAAAGTGTTCGGCCTGCTCTCGCGTAATTGTGGTGGCCTCTGTTTATGACGTTTTTGTTGCCCGCTTAGTAGAAGCAACTAAGTCCTTGAACGTAGGGAATGCTACCGAGCCGAGTACCAAAGTAGGACCCGTTATCGACGCGGCTGCGCAAAAGAAAATTCGCGAGTACATAGCCAAAGGAAAAGAAGAAGCAACCCTGGCTCTAGAGCTACCCTCGCCGGAGCCGGGCTACTTTGTCGGTCCGGTCATCTTCACAGATGTCGATCCTCAATCAACCATTGCTCAAGAGGAAATATTCGGACCTGTGCTAGCAGTTATCAAGGCAGAAAACTTTGAACAGGCTTTGGAAATTGCGAACGATACCAATTTTGCCCTAACCGGCGGACTTTACTCTCGCACGCCGTCTCACATCGACCGGGCCTACGCCGACTTTGAAGTCGGCAATCTGTATGTCAACCGCACTATCACCGGTGCCATTGTCGCCCGTCAGCCCTTTGGCGGCTTCAAGCTATCCGGTGTTGGTTCCAAAGCGGGCGGACCTGACTACCTTCTCCAGTTCCTCGATCCTCGTACCGTGACTGAGAATGTTCAGCGTCAAGGTTTTGCGCCTATCGAAGGCGTAGATGAATAATCGTAGTCATATGATTTTTGCGATTCACCATGTTGCCATTATCTGCTCTGACTATCCTCGCTCTAAGGCCTTTTACACAGAAGTTTTAGGCTTTGAAATTATCGGAGAAACGTATCGCGCGGCGCGAGATTCTTACAAGCTTGACTTAAAGGTAGGAAGCAGCCAGATAGAGCTGTTTTCCTTTCCCGGCTCGCCTGCAAGACCTAGCTACCCCGAGGCACAGGGTTTGCGTCATCTAGCGTTTGCGGTAGACGATCTTGCCGCTCAAATCGCTAAGCTTGAGGCTAGCGGTGTGACTACAGAGCCAATTCGGACGGACGTGCTAACAGGGAAGCAGTTTACTTTCTTTCAGGACCCGGACGGTTTACCCCTAGAGCTATATGAGAGCTAGGAGTAAGCCATCTGGTCTCTTGCTTCTACGCTAACGTTTTGTTTGTGTAGAAGCTAGGATGAACGAAGCTGTAGCCTGTGCCCTTGATTTTGTTGTTAGATACGCGAACGTTTTTTCGAGGGCTTGGCTGGCTCTCGTCCCAGTGAACGGCTGGAATGTCGTAGCGATCACACACCTCTCTAATCAGGGCTCTTACAGTGGGCACTTCATCTTGCACCAGATTGTACAAGCCCGAGAGAGACTGCTCTCTAGCCCACTCGATGCCGCCGATAATGTCGCTTAGGTGCACCCAGTTGGTGCCTTCATCACCCTTGCCAGGGCGCGTTGTGCCCGCGGCGCGAGTGTAAATCTGCTCTAGCGATCGCCCAGGGCCGTAGATGCCCCCTAGTCGTAGTACGCAGATTTTTCGCTGGGGCGTGTTAGCGCCTAATAGGATTCCTTCGGTCTTCTCGATGATTTTGCCATTGTCCGTCATCGGCATCGGTGGCATTAGCTCGCTAACCCATACGCCATTGTGCTGACCATATACGGAGCTGCTGCTGGTATAAATTAGCTGCTCTACTGCCGTGTTTGGCAGCACTTGGGTCAGCGTCTGCGCCGTGCGTAGGTAGGTATCGGCGTAGCTAGCTCCCCGTTTAGAAGA
Source organism: uncultured cyanobacterium (assembly GCA_963702855.1). Taxonomy (GTDB): domain Bacteria; phylum Cyanobacteriota; class Cyanobacteriia; order Phormidesmidales; family Phormidesmidaceae; genus Phormidesmis. Next base: position 1,344,437 of record OY969765.1, on the reverse strand, counting down.
GACAGATAGCAAAACAACTTGGCGATCGCGCAAAACCGATTCTAAGTATTCGCGCTCCGTTCCGGTCACTACCGCCACGCTTGAAGCGATCGCGCTAAGTTCTTCTACCCTTTTCTCTTGTGTCGTGGTCGCCAGTACATCAAATCCTTTAGCTTTCCAGTACTTAGCAACTGCCATGCCAACATATCCACATCCAATAATGGCAACTTTCACAGCGTCTTTTTAGCTTCGTATACGAGACATCTCAATTATGATAGCTCGCGCTTTGATACCGTTTTAGCTCTGAGTAAATAAATCAATCAGACTCAAGGAGAACACGGAAACAGCTGCCAAAGACTGTCATAAGATGAGTAGACGCACTCAGATATTGAGCATCGATTGAGCGATCGCTTCAGATGAGTGATTACCGAAGGGACAGTCACTAAATAAGACGCATTCGAGAAGCATATTTGAGAAGACAGCTTGAACCCACCTGAAACTTTGCCGAAGACTCCAAGGCTGATCCTAACGTACGTCGTACAACCTGATTGATGCGTTATGGCATGGTGAGAAGAGACCACAGCGAGAGAGAACGTGGCGAGAGAGAACGCCGTAAGAAACGCAGCGAGAGAACGAAAAACCGCCTGCTCTACATAGACCAGGCGGTACAAATTGAGTAGCTAGAGAAGGCGTAGCTGTGGCTACGCGTTTAATTGAGACACAGTCGAACAGCAGGCCTGTAAACCTCAGGCATAGTTGCTAACCCTGCTGTTTCCAACAGGTAGTGCCATTCAGAAGAGAGCGCAGCATCATTTGGATCTGTCTGTAGCAGTCCACTCAAAGCAATAGCTGCATCGTGCCAGAGGTCAGCTTTTTTGTGTAATAGTCTGGCGTGCATCAATGGGTTATGCTCGCTAGTTTGCTCCAACAAGCTAGCATCGACATCCTGCTGGGCAAACCAGTCTGCCGGATCGACCCGCTGGATGGTGCCGTCTACCACGACATCGTTAGAGCGATCGCTTAGCTCTGGAATAATAGAGAAGTACCAGCGATAGCTCTCATTGAGATCGAGAGCCGTTATTTTATCCGCCGTTTCAATGTTGATAATCCCACCTGCTTTCTCTACTCGAAAAGAGGTTTCGTAGACCAGTTCGTCGCGATCGTCACGCAATACAAACTCGACAATCTGGTCACCAACCATTTCTGGCACATAAAACATAAAGCTAGGGTGCGGCGCGGTGGTAATCCCCAGATCAGTTGGCGCTACAAGCGCAGTTAGATAGGCGTTGTCATGACTAAAAATGCCGCCGCTGCGAGTTCCCCCACCTAGTCGACGACCGGGCAGTCCCTGCCGCACTGTGTCTGAATTCTCTTCTTTTGCAAGTACCACGGAATCTTGCAGATGAGTACTAGCCCATCCAGTCGATGAAGATAGACTTATTGCAACTGAAGTACTTGCTAAGAGCAGAGCAGAACTGCAGATAATTTTCTTTATATTAGTCATACCGGTTGTTAAATCTTGAGTGGAGATGCAGTCCATGAGGTATGTTGACCTGATGAATTTAAGCGGTTGTAGTTAATTTGACAAAAGCAGGAATATTAGATTTCACCTTTATTAGGCGTCTTTTCTATCTTAGAAAGATATTGCTGCTCTGGCGTATAGAGAAGATACCTAACCTTGCTTTGTTGTTAAAAACTTTAGGCCGCCCTTCAGATATTACGGAGATCGGCTGCACTAATTTTACAAACTCATCTTACTTGCAAAATCATATGCAGAAGAAACAATCGAAAGGCTCTCTACGATTCTGTTTAATAGTTTTATCTGAAGTTTTATATAACTAGCTACTGCGCCTGCCAATATATACAGCCAATATATACAGCCAATATATACAGCCAATATACAGACTGCTACACCTCTTGCTCTTAGCAGCGGTCGAGATAAGCTATCAACGCTGTTTTGTACGGTATCGCGCCGTTTGAAACGTTGAATGAGTCATCGTATTGGGGAAGGTTAATCTGTTTGCTAGATGTCTATCTCTTCCTAATAGGGAGCTACAGAAAGATATAGGGAGCTGTACAGAGCATATCTAACATATTTAAGTCTTTAGTCTACTGTTATGATTTTCGTTGTTAGACCATCTCTTGTCGCTGTGATGTCTGTCACTGTAAAGTAGATTTTTTAGAATATTCTAAGTCTTTATGAGCTAGGGTTTCTTAGAAGAGACTTTCCAGGATGTCTAAACGAAAAGAAAGGTGCAGAAAGAGAAGGCGTAGAAAGAGAAGCTATAGAAAAGAACTCTTCGCCTCTACTGTCTTTGGGTGGCTTTGGGGAGGAATTTACAGCATTCCCACCTATGCCCAGATATCTCAGGCTCAGATACCTCAGGCTCAGATATCTCAGGCTCAGACGCTAAATGTTTATGCCGACGGTTCTACAGACACCGTAATTACTGGCAGCCACGATTGCAGCACTGATTGTATTATCACAGGAACTAGCCGTAGTGGCGACAGTCTATTCCATAGCTTTGACAAGTTTAGCCTTGCAGAAGGAGCTACGGCTACCTTTAAAGATAACGGAGCGACAAATATTTTTGCTAGAGTCCTGAATGAAGTGTCTATGATTAATGGCACCTTAGCTGTCACAGGTTCCGGCAGAGCCAACTTTTTCTTGTTGAATCGGCACGGTATTATTTTTGGTCCTAACGCAGCGCTATCGACAGCAGGATCTTTTGTTGCAAGTACGGCTGAAAACATGATCTTCTCTAACGGCTCGCAGTTTGGAGCGACGAATACTGGGTATTCATCATCAGATTCACTGCTAACGGTTAGCACACCCGTTGGAGCACCTGTCGGATTGCAGTTTGGTGCTCATCCGGGCGATATCACTAACTATTCGCAGGCAAGTTCTTTGGTGGCATCAAACCCTTTTCCTCTGCCTGTTGGGCTGCAAGTGCGCGCTGACCAAACGCTAGCACTGCTCGGCTCAGGCATCAATCTAGCTGGCGGAAATCTGACGGCTAGAAGCGGTCAGATAGAAATTGGTAGCGTTACTGCTAATAGCCTCGTTTCGGTGTCTCCTTCTTTGCACATGGGCTACGAGACTGTACCTGAATTTTCAGATGTTCGCATAACGCAGGCAGCGCAAATAGATGTCGGTGGCGATCGCGGATTTGTTTCCATTTACGGTCGTAGTCTTTTTTTAGAAGATGATTCGTCAATCTACAACCAGATTACCGCTTCCGAATCGCCAGGCTCTATTGAGCTGTTTGCAGATGAGACTATTGAGTTAGATTCATCTGCGATCTATTTTTCTCGTACCTTTGGCAATTTAGGAGAAGGCGTGGCCTTGGATATTTCTACCAATCGCTTAGTGCTAAAGAATGGATCTCTTCTTCTGGGCGCTACGCTAAGCGGGATGGGCGATGGTGGAAATATTACAATCAATGCGCTGGAGTCTGTTGCGCTGATTGGAGCTAGCCGCCGAACCACAAACTATATTACAGCTTCTTCCAACAGCGACGGAGCTGGCGGCGACGTTGCGATCAACACCCGGCGGCTGTTCGTCAGTGATGGCTCTCAAATAGAGTCTATAGCTGGCAGCGCAGGTGAAGGGGGCGATATTGCCATTAATGCGACTGACCTAGTGGAGGTGAGCGGTGAGGCACCTCCTTGGACGGCTTCGGCTGCTAACCGGCTACTAACAGTTGTTGGCCTAGATCTTGAATCTACGGCTACAGAACCGTCTGTGAGTAGGATCTCAGCAACCTCAGGGTTAGCTGAGATCAATAGTGCCCAGTCGACAGCGCCAGGAGGAAGTTTGACTATCAATACCGAAAAACTTTCTATTCGTGATAAGGCCCAAATAACGGTGGGTAGTTTTGGCAGCGGCGATTCTGGCAATCTAGAAATCAATGCGCGTTCTGTACGGCTAGATAACGGTGCTCAGCTATCTGCGGCGGCGAATTTAGCTGATGGCGGCAACCTACGGCTAGTAGGACTGGACACGCTGATACTGCGTAGAGGCAGCAGCATCTCAACGAGTGCTGGTATGGGAGATGGGGGTAACCTCTGGATCGATGCTGATTTTGTCGTCGCTCAAGCATTCGAAGATAGCGATATTGTTGCAAAAGCGACGGGTGGGCAGAGCGGAAATATCACAATCGATACGTCCGGTGTCTACGGCATAGTGCCTAGGAAGGCGATCGCAAATAATGGCACTAGCGATATCGATGCTAGCTCTGAGTTTGGCGTCAGCGGGATAACAGCTATTACCCAGGTAACCTCGACGGCGGCGATAAATAGCCCAATACTAACGGCACGGCCTTTAGATATTTCAGCAACGGTAATCTATCAGTGCGGTGCTAGCGGCAACAGTTTTGTGGTAAGCGCGCGCGGTGGCGTTCCGCTTACCCCTGCTGGCGCCGTGGCGATGACTGCTCCAATAGTGGATTTGGGCGGTGACTTGGAGGATGGTTATTCTATGGATAGCGATCGCATAGCCGAAGATTCAGCAAGTGCGCTATCTGCTACCCTTGCGGCAGACAATCCCAGCTGGGTAGAAGCGCAGAGTTGGTACACAGATGAGCGCGGTCAGATTGTCTTAAGCACTCAGCCCCAACAGAATAACGATGTGAGCTTTTCGACGGTGGGCCATTGTAGCGGTTAACGGATAGCGGTTGATAGATAGCGGCTAGTAACAGCAATTAATAAACAGCGGTTAACAAATAGCGGTCAACATGAAAAGACAAGGGCGTGGATTGAGACTGTTGGTAGCGATGCTAATTAGCTGTCTAATCAGCGTGATAGGCCCGTCGGTAGAGTTTTCCTTTGCCCTAGCACCGCAGGATCTTTCTGCCGAACCTTCTGCGGATCTCTCTGCTAGTCTTTCGCAGGCAGAGACAGTTGGCCGAGAGCTGTATCTCAATGAGCAGTTCGCAGAAGCTGTAGTGCAATGGCAGATGATTGCTGAAGCCTATGCTGCTCAACAGCAGCTTTTAGGACGTGCAGGCGCGCTGAGTAATCTGTCGCTGAGCTATCAACAGCTCGGTCAGTGGAAAAATGCTCAGCGCGCTATTGCCGAGAGTTTACGGCTGATCGATACATCAGGAACAACACCGGGCGTAACGCTAGAAACAACAGATATTGCCATCTGGAGAATACTGGCGCGATCGCTGATGACTCAGGGCAGCTTGCAGCTAGCGCTGGGACAAACAGCACCCGCTTTAGCAAGCTGGCAGCAGGCGGCTGACGCCTACAAGCACGCTCAAAACGAAGCGGGTGTCAGTCGCGCTCAGGTCAACCAGGCGCAGGCACTGCGGGAGCTAGGGTTTTATCGACAGGCAGTCGAAAAGCTGTCGCTAGTGACGCAAGCAATGGAAGCACAGCCACCGTCTACGCTCAAAGCGATCGCGCTTCGCCGGCTAGGAGAGGCGCACCGGCTGAGCGGCCAGCTATCGGCATCACAAACGGCATTGAGTGAAAGTCTAGCGATCGCGCAGCAAAGCGGCAATTCTAGCGAAGTTAGCGCTACGCTTTTGAGCCTAGGCCATACGGCGCAAAGCTTAAAAGCGTTCTCACAAGCAAAAGATCTATACGATGAAGCTATTGCAGTACTTTCGAACACTCAGCGCACGCGCCAGCGAATGCCGATTGAATTGTCTCAACTAGATTTAGCGATCGCAACAAACGATGTGGCGACGGCTGCTCGCTTATGGCCCGCTATTCAGCGTCAGTTTGAACAACTCCCCATTAGCCGTACAGCGCTCTACCAGCAGATAAACTGGGCAACTAGCCTGATAAAGTTTCGCCAGCAGCAAATGCCCGTCACCGCCGCGCCTGGTTCATCAGTTGATTTGCCCCTTGATGCTCCGCCCATTCACGGTTCGCCCGTTCACGGTTCGCTCATGGACGATTCGCTCATGAACAATTCGCCCGTTGACCTATCATCGGTGCCTAGCTTAGAACAGCTTGCTCAGCAGCTGCGACAAACGACAGAGCAGTCTCGCACCATAGGGGACAGACGCGCTGAGTCTTATGCAATAGGAACGCTAGGGCACATGTATGAACAGAATCAGCAGTGGGCGATCGCCCAGCAGCTCACCGATAGAGCCCTGAGCCTCAGCCATGGAGAAAATGACGCAGATCTTTTGTATCAGTGGCAATGGCAGCTCGGGAGACTCTGGAAAGCTGTAGATAACCCGGATCGCTCTACGGTAAAGGCGTTGGAGGCCTACCGAGAAGCAATAGAGACGCTCTCATCTTTGCGTGGAGATTTGAGCGCAACCGACGACAACACTCAATTCTCCTTTAAAGAGAATGTAGAACCGATTTATCGACAGCTTGTAAGCCTATTGCTGCAAACAGCGCCCGATTCGCCAGCGTATAAAGAGAACTTAGAAAGCGCTCAGCACGTGATCGAATCTCTTCGATTGGCAGAGCTTGATAATTATTTTCAAGAAGCCTGCGTAGACGTTAGGCCGGTTGATATTAGCCAAGCTGACGCTAGCGCTGCTGTTGTTTATACCGTAGTTCTAGAGGACCAGCTCTCTGTGCTACTACACTTGCCCAACCAGCCGATACAACACTTTTCGACTGCGGTATCGGCACTTGAGGTTGAGAACGCTGCTCGTCAGCTGCGTCAGCAGCTAGTTGTTCGCAGCCGCCGAGACTACTTGAGCGCAGCCGCGCAGATATATGACTGGTTAATCGCACCCGCTCGTGAGGCTATGGACGAAGGCGGTGTCGAAACGCTGGTGTTTGTTCTAGATGGGGCGCTACAAAATGTTCCGATGGCTACCCTTTATGATGGCGAACATTTTTTGATAGAAGACTATGACATAGCGCTAACGCCGGGACTAACGCTGCTAAATCCTCAACCCTGGCGGCGATCGCACCTGCGAGCACTCATTGCCGGCGTAACTCAAAGCCGCCAGGGATTTTCTTCTTTACCCTACGTGGCGAGCGAAGTAGAAAAAATTTCAGCCGAGGTTCCGCGTCACACCGTTTTGCTCGACCAGCAGTTCACTCAAACTGCACTCTCACAGGCGCTGAAGTCTACGCTGCATCCCATTGTGCATATCGCCACCCATGGACAGTTTGGCTCCACGGCAGAAGAAACTTACCTGTTGGCTTGGGACCGGCTAATTGATGTTCGAGAGATTAGTCAGATGCTCCAGGCAAATCTGGGCGGTAGAGAAGGAATAGAGCTATTGGTGCTAAGCGCTTGCGAAACCGCAAGTGGCGATCAGCGCGCGGCCCTGGGGCTTTCAGGCATAGCAATCAAAGCAGGAGCACGTAGCACAATCGGATCGCTATGGTCAGTTAACGACGAAGCCTCTGCTGAATTTGCGGGTTACTTTTACGAGTATTTGACTAAGCCCAATATGAGCCGGGCGGCGGCGCTGCGTTTAGCCCAGCTACGTTTACTCAACAACCCGCGATACCAGCATCCTATTTACTGGGCACCTTATACTCTACTGGGTAGCTGGCTTTAAAGAGGCAGCGCCGACGCGAAGGCAACAGGATTTTGATCGCGGCGGTGTCTGACTGAAATGGGTGGGCCCTGCCGATCGCCGACCAAAGCGGCAGTCCTTTCGAGAGCAGTGCGCAGATGTTTGGCTGCGTAGATAGACATATCGCGAGGAACATTGATGCGATCGCGCAGATACCGCAAAGCCACATCGCTTTCAGGTGGCGGCACACAATCTTCTGCTTTGACCAAATAGGTCAAAGCGCAGCGTAGCGCCTGGTCAAAGACATCATCAGCCGCAGGGTTAGCTCGAATGATATTGTCACGATGCTTGACGACTCTTGCTAGGGCCTCTTCTTTGGCAGTAGCAGGCTCAGGGTAGGCCACGTCGGGTAAATTCATCCAAGGGCCTTGGTCTACGACTCGCTGGTTAATCTTGGTTTGAGGATCGTCGTTTTCATAGCAGCCGCCCATCTGCGGGGGTAAGTCGTGAGCGTGCGTGTGAAAATCACTCTGAGTGCCACGATAGGTAGCGCGGCTTTCCATCGCATCGAACCAGTCAGAAAGAGCCGAATTTTCTTCTCGTAGCGAATACCCTTTGTAGTAATACAAGCTGGCATTCATCCGCTCGACGTAGGGTGTAAAAATCACGTCCGCAGTACTAAAATCAGCTAAAAAATAGGGGCCGGATGTCTGTTTAAGCGCGGCTTCCACTTGCTGAACGACCTCAACAAACTGTTTTCTGTGTGTTTTCTCTTGGCCAAACCAACCTCCTGGCTGGCAGAGCCAGCTACACCAGGCCCTAAACAACAGCCTTTCTAGCTGACGCAATGGCAGCACGGCCGGATCTTGCATTCCCGGTCCAAGCGACCCAAAAGCCTGTCCTAGCGCGATTAGGATATCGTCGCTTTCTGTGATGATTTGTTCGTCTAACGCCAGCGCTGGTAGCATTCCAGAAGGCACTTTACGTTTGTACCAGTCCTCTTTTTGCCCGTAGCAAAACATCGTCACCTTGGCGATACGGTAAGGAATTTGCTTTTCTTCTAGCCACAGCCAGACCTTCTGGCAGTAAGGGCACCAGGCATGGTTGTCGCGATACAAAGTGACGCGAACATCGGCCTCTGTCTGGCCAAACAGCCGCAGGGTTGCCTGCGCATTCGTCGGGCCGTTGACTAAATCAGGGCTAAAATGGCTAAGCGTAGAGAGTTCTGACCAGGTTAGCGGAGCCATAAGCGTCGGTATAGATAAGGTAGGGCAGTGCCCATCACCAGGTTACAAAAAATCTACCGGCTTTGAAAAATGTTTTGCACCATTTGCTGATTGCAGGTGGCTGAGGCCGTATCTAGCTCTTCAATTTCGGCAGGGTCTAGCTGCCAGCCTAGCGCACCAGCATTTTGCTGAGCTTGCTGTAAGGTTTTGGCACCTGGAATAGGAATCGTCCCTTTGCACATACACCAGTTGATAGCAACTTGAGCCATGGTTTTTTCTTTTTCTTGGGCAACGGCTTTGAGGCTTCTGAGCAGCGGCTGAGCGCCAGGTAGAATTTTACCCAAGGCAAATTTTCTCAGTCCTTTGGGTAGGTCTGATTTTTGGCTGTATTTGCCAGTGAGCAAGCCCAAGGCTAAGGGACTGTAGGCAATTAGCTGAATGCCTAGCTCGTCACAGATTGGCTTGAGACCTAGTTGAGTAACCGGATAGGTAGAGAGGAGCGAGTACTGTACTTGCAGCGTCCGGATTTTGATGCCGCGATCGCCTAACCTGCGATAAGCCCATTGCAAACGCTTAGGACCAAAGTTAGAAAGCCCAACCCCTTTGGCAATACCCCGCTGGCACAGTTGAGCCAAGCCATCTAGCAGGGGACCTTCTTGCGGCGGAAAGTAGTTAGCTGTAGACCAGTGTAGCTGTACTAAATCTAGTTCGCCAAGCCTATGCATCGACGCCTGACCAGCAGCTACTATCGACTGCTGACTTAACCGCCAGGGATAGGGAGCTAACTTAGTAGCAAGGCAGACATCTTCTTTATTTTTGCCCTGGTAGCTAGCTTTAAACTGACCTAATAGTTTCTCACTTTGGCCACTCAACTTACCGGTTCCGTAAGAATCACCCGTATCGAACAGAGTCACGCCCTGACTAACACAATAGTCAAACACCTGATTAAGTGTCTGATCCATACTAGGCGTATAGCCCCAAAGCAGCCGATTGCCCCAGGCCCAAGTACCACAGCCTAAAGACGGAAGCGAAATCGATCTAGCCGTTGAAGGTGCCGTTAGTGCGGAGGACATAAGGAGAGGGGATGGCTACGGACCTTAGCAGTCTCCCATATTGTTTCGCTTGTGTGGCTGAAGAATACTTTAGACGGTAAGTTCAATGGAGCCGGCAGCTACTGATACAGCAGACTGCATAACCGTTGTGCAGTCTGCTAAGCACTTTGCTTTATCAGAAGAGAGCTGCAGCATTTGATAACACGGTAACCATTTTCATGGCATCTAGAATCCATAGTCAGAGCTAATAGCAGCACTACAGCCTGCGCTATGTGTGCAGGAGGGCATGATAATTTGGACGGAGAAGGTACCTTCGTAGGGTGCTGTTAGCTCTGGAGTCGCACTGATAGCTTCGTCAGCGTCGACCAAAACGCCCATCTCGTTATAAAGGTACAAGTCAAGATTTGTGCGGTCTTGATCGCAGCTAGCGTGAATGCTTTCTCCTTGTATAAAGTATCCGGTAACCGTTATCCGCTCGTTGTCCTTTAGCCAGACAGTATAGCCTTGCGCACTTGCTGGACTGACAATTCCGATAAAGGCAATAGAAGAAAAAGCGACGGATGTAGCCGTAGCAGCTAGGCTAAAAGCTGATGTTGAAGATGTAGCCATAAAACAGTTTCTCCGGCGAAGAACTAAGAGACAGAACTAAGGTGACGGATATGAGTCAGCTTGCCTGCATGGGTGAAATAACTATCATTGAGCTTGTACTGAGTAGCAAAGAACGCATAAAAAAGCTGTTCTATGCATACATCTATCTACGTACGTCATCAGAAACACTCAATTCAAAATGTGTACTCTAGAATTGCGCTTCAGAGCGGCACAAAATACTCTCGCTATTAGCAAGGCCGGAGTCATCTTTGGGCTGAGCGGATCTTTGGGCTGAGCGGCCAGTAAGCGGCCAGTAAGCGAATAGAAAACGTTAAGCGGTTGCGCCAGCGCTGTTGGAAAGGTATCGATAGAGCAGTCTCATTCCAACAGCTATAGATTGAGTTCTTGATCAGCGGTCGTGTCAATGACCATATCGGTAGCCACAGAAAGTTTGTTCTCTCATTGTCTGCAAAAAGCTATTCAAAGGCCTTCAAAAAGCTTTCAGAAAAACTATGTAGAAGAGATACACAGTAGAAGAGATACACACGATCGTCTTTTTTGCTGTGTCTCTTTGCCGGTCTCTTCTGTATTCTATTGCCAGTTCTTTTCTGTTGACAGCTGTTTTTATCTATGCTGAAATCTATGCTGAAGAATCCGCTGCAAGCGTTTAAAGATTAGCGGCCTTGGCAGGCTATGTGTAATACTTATCTGATGAGTTCAACATGAATCCGTCTAACATGAATCTGTCTATACTCATAAATTCTACATAAGGATAAGGTGCTATTGCGCCGTTAACGGCAATTGACTCCTTATTTCTAATTCCTATCTCGATTAGGTAATCATAAGGAACATAAGAGATAACAGTACCCTCTCGTGCGTCTTCACAAATTGTCTTCGCAAATGTCTACTCAAGGTTCGCGGATAAAAAAGGGAGTTCGCAACAATTAGCCAGTCAGCGAGAGATAGATTTCATCAAGGGTGTCTAATAACTGTAGTATGCGCTGTTGTAGCTCTGAGAGGGGTGAGAGAAAGCGTTGTCTAACTTGGTCAATATCCATAAGCGTGAGGGTAATGCCGCGAAAGGCTTTGAGCAGTAGCTCAGCGGTGGGCTGTTGTGTAGCGCGTTTGGAATTACCCGCATAGAGCCCAGGCAGTTCCTGTTGTTGTGCCTGTAATTGAGTGCGCACGGAGAATTCGAGCAGGCAAAGGATTCGCAAGCCCAAACTCAACAGCCGAATCAATCCCTTGACCCGCTCGTCAGAAGCCAAATAGATAGGCCGCAGCCCGAGTGCTTTGCCCTTGTATCGGCCAAAGCCTTGTTCAATGAGGTACTCATTGCGGTAGCCGTAGACGGCCTCTTCAAGTGACAACTCAAGGTCGTTGCTCACGTAGACTCGCCAGCCCATTAGCTGCGAGCAGTGTTGATAAGCGTCATCGTTCAATGTCGGTTTCACCGTGACGGTGGTTTCGGTGATAGTCCTAGCTGGCTGGTCGCGGTAGGCGCGTTTGTGCGTCGTTTCAGCCTTGGTCTCGTAGGCGACTTGAATCAGGTCTTTGAGGCGATAGCGCTGAAGAATTCGGTGAGCGGCAGCCTCGGTTTCCTCAGGCGAGAGTCGTTTGTGGCCACGACCCGTCAGGTTCAGTTGGTTCAGTGCCTCGGTGGCTTTTTGGATGCGGTTGTCCAACCCTTGTTGCTGTCGTCTGGCGTACTTGAACGAATGCACCACCAGCCACTGTTCGCGCCAGGTGAACGGCGTTGCCATCACCTCAACCGATTGCGGCATCGTGAAGGTAAACCCCTCCGCTATCAACTCAGGTTCGGCGGGTGGTTCCGTGGTTGCCTTAGCGTCACGACTGTTTTGCTCGGGCGCGGCAACGGGTGTAAGCGTCTCCTCGCCTCGGAAAACAGGTGCGAGTAACTCGGCTAGGTCGGCTTTGGAGACTTGCTTCTCTGGCAGCGGGCACAGGTAGTAGTTCTGGCTTTGGGAGATATAGCGCCTTGTCTCTAGCGCGGCCATCTTACTATCGCCGACGTAGGTCAACCCGCTTGTCGCCAGACTCTGTTGGACTTTCTTGATCTCGGGTATGTACAACGGGTCGTCTGCTTGATTGCCACTCACTATTGTGGTGCTCACCGGCATCCCTAATGGATCTAAGGCCGCTTGCGATATCTTCACTTGTGGGAGGTCGGGCCGATAGTCTTTGCTGTGGCCAAATTGAAATAAGCCCTCGCCTTCGACTGGCCTGTAGCCACTACTGGTCGTGGTGTCCAGACGGACACACGATACCTTCAAGTCATACACCCGTACTGTATGACAGTTCAACGCGCCTTCAAATGCGTCCCACTGCGGGTCATCGCTCAATCGGTCTAGGACGCGCTCCAAGCGGTCATCACTGAAGTCCAGACTCCGCACAGTTGGCGCTAAACTATGCTGCAAAGTGCTGCTCAGTCCCGCCGCCCAGGCTTCCACCTGATTGAGGCGATGGTCTCCTTGCGAGAGTAGATAAGACAGCCAGCCCGTCAGCACCTTGCCCACACTCAAGCCTTGCCAGTTCCCATGCCCCGCAAAATGCTCGTCTACCAGCCCGCTCAGATTTAGTCGTTTCATCTGATTCAATAGCAATGGAATATCATCGACCCGTTCGTTCCCGATAAGCTCTGCCATAGCCGCTATGCCCTGATGTACTTGACCTCATTATCGCGGCATCTATTTGACTTTCTCAACTATCTTTCAGCGAACCATGAGTGTCTATGTAAACAGACATATATATCAGTTCGAAAGAAATGTACAGAGCTAACCAGGTGTGCAAATATTTTAAAAAACGGGTAGATCGCTAGTCGCTTGAAAGGGGAAGGACTAAACGGTTTGATCGACTCATTTGGGGCGCTAAAATAACGCTATGGAAAGATGGAATGAGCTGATAGCAGGCTACGTACTAGGCAATCTAACTGATGAAGAGCAGAGAGAACTTTCAGAAGTACTAGCAGAGAATCCGCAGCTCAAGCTTGAAATTGCGCGATTACGAAAGACAGCTACGATGAGTCATACTCAGGTATTAGACTGGTCTCTGTCTTATCTGGAGGCCGGTGCTGAGGGTTGGGCAGATAGTGTTGATGATTTTCCCGATCTGATGTCTGGTAAAGCTAATTCTCCGGTGTTTCAAGCGATGACGGCAGCGGCTGTCGATAGTCAAGCTGATAGCCAAAGTGCAGAGCCAGTGCTACCACATAAGGCTCTACCGCGTAAGGTTCTACCGCGTAAGGTTCTACCGCATAAGATAGAACTGCTGCGCTACTTCGGTTTATCAACGCGTAAAAAGCTTCGGCCTCAGAACCTTTTGCTTTGGATGATGTCGCTGCTACTTTTGTATATTGCTATTGATAACTGCCTGACACGTCGTATGCTGATGAGTGCACAAGAGCGAATTTTGCATCTAGAATCTTTGATTGAGCCTACCTCGAACGGGGCGAGTCTTGCTGAGCCTACGGACTAACTGCTAGCGCAGACTTGATAGTGCAGCGTAAACTAGGGCAAACGAGACAGCCTATATCTAGCTAGAGGTGTAATCGAAGCGCTATGAATGACCCTGCTGAAACTTCGCCAGGAAAACCTTCTGCATCTAGCTCAGATTCGTCTGTTGATAACCCATTGCCAGCATCGCCCGCAGAAGCAGGCTCACTAGAAGCCGTCCCAATCAAAGAAGATCTATCAGAAGAGATTCTGCCAGACGAAGAACAGTCAGCAGAAAGCCTGTTAAACGAAGACTTACCGGTGTCTCAGCAGCCGATTCAGCAGCGCGTTGCTGAAGGAGCGCTAATGCTGTGGCAGCGTGCTACTAAGGGCTGGAGTCAAGTGAATCGGTGGCTGCCGGCGGAGGCAAAACAGCTACAGCGTACTTATGCACAGGCTCAAAATCGGCTAACTCAAGGAGCACTTAAGACCTTTAGCGTTAGTGATGAACGGGTGGCTGAAATTTTGGCAGAGGTGCGATCGCAGCTACCCACTACGGAAGCGTTGCTCATAGGTAAGCCTCAGGCGGGCAAAAGCTCTATTGTGCGCGGTTTGACTGGCGTATCAGATAAGATTGTTGGCCAGGGCTTTCGTCCCCATACTCAAAACACAGCGCGATATGCTTATCCTTCTGATGATTTACCGCTGCTGATTTTTACCGATACAGTTGGCCTAGGCGATATTGGTCAGAACACGATGGGGCTTGTAGAGGAGCTAGCCGCCGAGCTAGCTCAAGAGAGCCAAGGCGCGCGTATCTTGATACTGACGGTAAAAATCAACGATTTTGCTGTTGATCAGCTACGGCTGATTGCCCAGAAGCTACGCCAGGCCTATCCGGGCGTGCCTTGTCTGCTAGCAGTAACCTGCCTGCACGAACTCTATCTGGCCACGCAGGAAGATCACCCTAGCTATCCGCCGCAGCTAACGGAATTGCAGCGGGCCTATGCGGCATTACAAGCGACTTTTGCAGGCTGTTTTGACCGCTCAGTGCTGCTGGATTTTACCCTGGAGGTTGACGGCTACCATCCAGTTTTCTATGGTCAAGTAGCGCTGCGAGATGCTTTGGCCGAGCTGTTGCCCGAAGCAGAATCGAGGGCGATCTACCAGCTAATTGACGATCAGGATGCCGCGACCGCTCAGCTTGGCAACCTGTATAGAGATGTCGGTCGGCGCTACATTTCAGCCTTTGCGGTGATCGCGGCGACGTTAGCGGCAGTCCCTTTGCCGTTTGCGACTATGCCCGTGCTGACAACGCTACAGATTTCGATGGTAGGCGTGCTAGGTAAGCTCTATGGCCAGACGCTGAGCCCGTCTCAGGCAGGCGGGATAGCTAGCGCGATCGCGGGTGGCTTTTTTGCGCAGGCAATTGGTCGTGAGCTGGTGAAGTTTATTCCAGGATTTGGCAGCGTGGTAGCGGCTTCTTGGGCGGCGGGCTATACCTGGGCCTTAGGGGAAGGTGCGTGCGCCTATTTTGGTGATTTGATGGGTGGGAAAAAGCCGGACCCAGAAAAGATTCAGCAGGTGATGGCAGATGCCTTTGAGGCGGCGAAGCAGCGGTTTCGAGAGGCCTCTGACGAGTCGTGAGCCCGATGAGTGAGCTTGGTGAGCCTGATAAGTAAGGTTGAGTGAGGCTACAAGCGTAGACAAAGGCCGATAAGCAGATGAGCTAGGGCTATTCCTAGAGGGTCTATAGTAAGGCCGGCAAAGAACTTAGCAAATCAAGTCCTAGGGTTTCTCGTAAGCAAGATAGCACTAGCGGAATGGCTACTCTGTCGATGGCGAATATAGTTTCTCCTGTGTTCCGGTCGGGCTCTTCGCCCCAGCGTGTGAAGATGCCAATAGATTCAAAGAGTCGTAGGGTCTGTTTGGCAAAGGTGTAGTTGAGAGTTAGCTCACGCTCTAGACTGCTAGCAGTAGAGGGTCCACCGACGAGCAATTTGGCAAGTACGCGCCATTCGTCTCTGGCCGAAGACCTATCGATAAGTCGCCGCAGGGCGAGGTGCTGATGGGCGTCTAGCCCACTCATGCTAGTTGGTAGGAATCCAGTGCGTTCGAAGTTTTTCAGCATGCGAATGGCTTCAACGCAGCCTGCTTGGCTTTGAGCCAGCTCAGTGTCGTCGGTTTCTGTAATAGGAAGTAGACGATCGAAGCTATGGGTGCTAGCCAAAAAGGCGTAAGTGAATAGATCGATCTCACACAGTAGCGGCGATCGCACACTAGCAATAGTTGGTAGACGTCTGAGCGCACCGATTAGCTGCTCGACGGGCGCTAGTCCGCCGTAGGGCGTGCGAAAGAGTTGGTCAACGCCAAGGATGCAGGTACGCTTGTCAGCCGCTTTGAGCCGGTAGTAGAGGCTGTTTTCGTAGTGAGGGGCTGCGATCGCATGACTATGCAGTTCGACAGCGGCAAACTGCGATCGCGGAATATCGGCCCAGCCAATGGTGAGTTTTGCAGCGAGCCGCATACGGGTATCAAATTGTGCACGTCATAGACATCCCTTTCTAACTCGCTGCGGCTAATCAGTATAATTTCGATTAATGTTTACTTATGACTTTTCTCCAGAGTTTCTCTGGTCACACCGAGCTGGCTTGATAGGCTCTAAGAGGTTGTACGGTGTTGCGACAACCCGCATCGGCTTGCAAAATATGTTCGGTACCGGTGCGATCGCGCAGCGTTCCTGAATAGCGATCGCAAGACCGACCGCAGTTCACAAGGTCTGTTCTCTGTTCTGTTTTGAAGTAATCTGCTTTGAAGTAAGCAGCTATGATTGGGTTCGACACATTGAGTGAAAAGTCTCCAATGCAATGCTCTTGCTCAAAATCAACATCTTGTCGCTCTAGGCGGAAAGTCTCCTTTCCCTTTGTTGAGTCACATACAGCCGCCCGCTCTGCTCGAGATTAGGCTCACTACCTTCTTTCTCTTGGAGAGACCGTCACCTGATTTTATCTTTGTGGCTAATCTAGTGACCTTAGTTCTGAACCCAGAACGCGGTTTCTTTGCAAAACAGCGCCAGCGTAGCGTTAAATTCAGCGTTGAAAGAGGGCTTAGACTCTGGGTGTAAAGCGCAAGTAGACAAGACCATAACGAGACATGCCAGCAAAAAAAGACAAAGATAGGAGCTTTCTCAAAGTTATGACAAACGCTATAGGCGCTTGAGTCAATGACCGTTGCTCTTTAGAATTAAAAAGGTATCAAAAAAAGCGAAAACTTTTTTCACAAAATTATCTTAGGAGGAACCATGGCTGAACGTCCAATCATCGTTGGCATTGTGGGCGATAGCGCCGCTGGTAAAACCACGCTCACTCGCGGCATCGCGCAGGTACTTGGCGAGGAGAACGTTGTAGCCATTTGTACCGATGACTATCATCGCTACGACCGTCAGCAGCGAGCTGAAATGGGCATTTCTGCCCTGCACCCTGACTGCAACTACCTCGATATTATTGAGCAGCATTTGCAAGATCTGCGCAATGGTAAATCGATTCTTAAGCCAATTTACAATCACACCAGCGGCGAATTTGATCCGCCAGAATACATCCAACCCAAAAAATTTGTGATTGTAGAAGGGTTGCTAGGCTATTCTACCAAAGCGGCTCGCGACGCCTATGACGTTAAAGTGTATCTTGCCCCTCCTGAAGATCTGCGAGCCAAGTGGAAAGTTAAGCGTGACACGCGCAAGCGTGGCTACACAGACGAGCAAGTGCTAGAAGCTTTACGTAAACGCGAGCCCGACTCTGAAGCGTTTATTCGTCCGCAGCGTCAGTGGTCTGATGTGATTGTCTCCTTTCTGCCACCGAGCGATCAAGACGACGATAGCAACGATCTTTTACTGAACGTGAAACTCGTGCTGCGGCCTACACTGCCCCATCCTGACTTTACCCACCTGCTAGACGACAAGGGCAACGACCTAGGCGATGCTATTCGTTTACTGCTAGATCGTGATATGGGCAAGCCTGTAGATGTACTGTTTGTCGATGGTCATGCGAATGAAGCGCAGGTGCAGCAGCTAGAGCGCATTCTTTGCAAAGAGGTGCCGTATCTAGGTCAGTTCTGTAGCTTGGAAGGCAATCAAGACGTCGGTAAAGTGGTGGGTACAACCGGAGAAACGCTTCAGAGCTATCCGCTAGCGCTCACTCAGCTACTGATCACCTACCACATGCTAAAGGCCGTCGAGCGAACGCAGAAGAATAGAAAGTAAGCGTAATTGTTGTTCAAGTAGAACTTGCGAAACCTGACAGCTTTCAAAGCCGTCAGGTTTTTGTTGTTAGGCTAGGACTTCGAAGAACGACTCTAGCGTACGCGTCAAACCGTTTTTTGTTCTAGTAAACTCAACAATCCCTGCGATTCTTTTAGAGTTACAAGGCTGTTGGCACAGAGAATACCTGAGGCGGCCACTGCGGGCACGCCGATACCGGGCAGGGTACTGTCGCCGACTAGGTACAGCCCTTTGATGGGGGTTTTGTTGCCCGGAAACCGGCCTTCTTTGGCTGCGATCGCAGGCCCATACGTTCCTCGATAGCGGCGCAAGTAACGACTGTGCGTCAGCGGCGTTCCGATCAGCTCTAGCTTAACTCGGCTTCTTACATCAGGAATAATCTTTTCTACTGCCCTAAAGAGCGTCTCTGCTCTCTCTTTCTTTTTCTGCTGATAGGTTTTTTGCCGATAGTCTTTTTGATTGCAGGACTCATCCTTCTCCCATTCGTCAAACGGTTCTAGCGTATAGGCGTGAACGGTATGGTAGCCTTCGGGCGCCTGCTGTGGATCTAGCACGGTTGGAATAGACACCATACAGACGTTTCCAGGCGTTGTAATATCTGCTGCGCTGTCATGAACAACAACATGATGGATCGGAACGTTGTCTAGACCGTCGGCGCGGATACCTAGATGCAAATGCATAAAGCTATCGACCGCAGGCGTTTCCAACTTTCTCTGTCGATAGCGAGTAGGTAAGTCTGAAGAGGATAATAGGTGGCTGTAGGTATCCCAGATCGTAGCGTTAGAGATAACAACAGGGGCTTCGATTCGCTCTCCGTTTTTAAGAAGTACGCCCTGCGCTTTGTCCTCGTGAGTGATGATTTTTTGAACATGAGTACCCAGTCTGAGCTCAGCCCCCCACTTTTTCAACCCTCGAACCAGGGCGTCTACTAGGGCACCGCTTCCCCCTATAGGATAGTCAATAGCTGACTGGGCTCTCTCTCCAAACATGAAGGCCATTTCAGGCGCAACTGTTTCATCGCACTTCATCCCAGAGAGCAAAAAGCACTCTAGATCGAGCAGCCGCTTGAGCCAAGGGTCGGTGACGAACTCGGCCATCACTTCGCCCATCGATCGACCTAAGTCTAAAAGGTTGGGAAACAGTTGGGCCACAGCAGCCGGATAGCGCCGCAACAGTAGAGGAAGTAGCTGTAGATCTGCTCTTAGTGCCAAGCTTGGAATTGCCTTAAGCGGCGCGTGCATCTTTAGCAAACGCTGTTCTAAAGCGGCAAATTGCTCAGCGCCTGCTGGACTAAATTTTGCGATCGCCTGCTGGTACTGTTGACTGTCGCCATAGACTGGCAGGGTGCCTTCTGGAAAATGGTAGTAGCCAAAGGGCTCGTAAGGAATAGTTTCTATCGGTTCTTCTAGAACGGCCAGGACTTGACTAATCGGATTAGCCGAGCCTACCTCGCCTAGGCCACAGTAGAAGGAGGGTCCAGAGTCAAAGGTAAATGTTTTCCTTGCCGTCTGGTTCGAGTCCGGCGCTTCAGACTTGTTCTCAGAATTGTCGCTCTCGGGATTGTCTTTGATCGGGCGAGTGAAGGCATGGGCAGCGCCGCCAGGCAGGGTATGACTTTCGCAAACGATGACTCGACGGCCATATCGGGCTAGCAATGCGCCGGCGACAAGTCCGCCTAGCCCGCTGCCAATAATCACAATGTCTGCGGTTTGAGAAGCCCTAGGCTGAACGGTTGGTGGCATAGACTAGACGCACTGAACTTGCAGAAGCGTTTTTTCAATATCGGGAAGATACTGTTTGACAAGCTCCTCCTCGGCGGGTGCAATTCTAGCGAGAGCCTCTAGTCGCCAGCGGTTTGCGCTGCAAAGCTCTTGGATTTCCCGCTGGATTTTCTCTCGCTCTTGGCGTCTTTCTGCTGCGGGCAGTGCCGGCGCGGCTTCTATCTGATAGAGTTTTTGGTTTAGCAGCTCGGACTCGCGCTTGGCAAAAGCCTGAACGGCTTCTGTTTGCACCTGCACACCGCCTGCTTTGACGACGGAATACACTTCCATAAGTCGGTAATAGGCTTTGAGATAGGCCTCATCATCTTTGCAGCGGGTAGTGCCAAGATGAGTGCGCACGCTGACGGTGCGTTTGCGCCGCTGCCACCATTCGAGCAGAATCGGAATAGAAGCGCGGCTAATAGGCGTGGTATTAGTGGTAGATGAGTCGTGTCGAGGCATTTGTAATCTTCCCAATTAACTCATAGGGCAGCGCCGGGCAGCTTTGAGACATCTGTTCAACCATCGCCAGGCTTTTTTGTAACCAGTCTTTTCCAACTATAAAAGAAGACCTCGGTAAAATAAGACCCCGGTGCAAGGCTCTGATGTACAGAGCAGATGTCATAGCTGCTTGAGGTCGACGAACTTTTTAGCGAACTTCGCATGATCTAGCTTGCAAAAATCTCTGGTTCTTATCTTAGAACGTCATTTGACTTTCGTAACGCTTAACTTAAAGAGCTGGCAAATTTAGTTTTATACTGATGCATAAACAACATAATTTTGACTATCCGTATGCTGCGCACTATCTTCTTTGCCCTAGTATTCTTACGGATGTCAAAGGCGGCTAGATAACGGGTGTTTTCCATTCACTCGCGGCTATCTTCACTCATGGCTATATATGGTACTCAAAGCAGTTTTATTTAGCTTCAACGGCATCATGATTAGCGACGAGACAATTCGCGAAACGTTGAGCAATCAGCTTCTGCTAGACGAGAATCTGCGTCCAGACAAAGATGACTATCGCCAGGTGTGTTTGGGGAAAAGCGATCGCGCCTGTCTCAAGAATCTATTAGCGCAGCGAGGCCGCACTATCGATGATGATAGCTTAGATAAGTGCCTGTTGAAAAAGACAGCGGCCTATGATGAATGGTTAGATAGTTTGGAAAAGCTGCCTCTGTATCCAGGGCTAGATGATTTGATTTTTCGCTGCCGAGCGGCTGAGGTAAAGATGGCAGTTGTGACGGGCACTCAGCGTCAGCAGGTGATTAGCGTTCTGACGCGTATCGAATTTTTAGATTACTTTTCGGTAATTGTAGCAGGGGACGATGTGGCTTCTGAGGCCAGTAAGCCCGCCCCTGATGGTTACTTGCAGGCGATCGCACAGCTCAATGCCCTATACCCTGAGCTGAGCCTACAGCCAGATGAATGTATCGCGATTGAAGATTCGTTCGCGGGAATTGAGTCCGCAAAAAATGCCAAGATTCCCGTTGTCGGCGTGGCTCACGTGTACCCAAATCATATGCTGCAAAGACGAGCTACCTGGGTAGTCGACTATCTTAGAGAGATTAAGCTGGAGTGGATCGGCGAGAAGTTTGGCGGTGAGCTGATGAGCACGGCAATGAGCACAGAGACGGCACCGGAAACAATCGCCGCACAAACGAAAGCTGAGGAAATACAGTCAGAGACCTTAGAGAATTCGGAAGGTTCAACAGAAACGTAGGCTGACTGCTCGCTGACTACTGGCTGACTGTTAGCCAATTGCTAGCTGATTACTAAGGGCAAGCTGGAGTGAGGACTGCTCGAGAAAGACCAATCGCACACTGTTCGCATTACAGAGTGCTTGCTTTACAGGGTGTTTGCACTTTCACCCTTTGCTGATCCTGAGCTTATAGTGGTTCCTCTAGCTTCCTCTTCTGATCGGCTGATGGTTGCTTTGATCTCAGCTTGCAGACGCTCTAAAGTAGAGTCTGATTTTGCCTTTGCTAGAATACTTTCCATAACGGTGTTAACGCCTGTTGGTCCCCAGGTGCAGCCTTGCTGCAAATAGACCTTGGCAGCTTGACCAACAGCGTAGGTTCCATATCCTGCGGCACCGGCCTGAGCGGTCATCGCGCTAGCGTAGGCAGTGAAGCCAGAAAAACTTTCAAAGACGCTCCAGACGGCTGCGCCACTTTTGCCGAAGCCCAGAATAAGACCCGTGCCGAACTCACTAAGTAGCAAAGTGCCAGAGCTACCAATAATCGACTGCCAGAGCTTGCTCGCTTCAAACCGCGTCATTGGAAAGCCATACAGCTTCGATAAGGCGCGAATCATCACGATATCTGAGCCGACGCCACCGAGAATATCGAGAATGGCAACGGGGTTAAAAGCAACCGCGATCGCTTTGTATTTTGCATAGGTCCAAATTAACTCATCAGCATTAGCCTGATTGAGTTCAGCCGTTGCTTCAGAAAGCTTTGTTTCAATAATGCCAGCCTGTCGCAGCGCATTGAGTGCTACTAAAGTAGCCCCTTCTTCCTGCACAATTTTGAGCAGGGTGGTTTTGAGCGGCGCTATCTGAGGGGGCGAGGCTTCCCACTCTTCACTAACGCGGCCATCGGGCCACTCGATACGAACCTGAAGTGGTGCAGGCTCTGCTGAGATCATAACAATGTCGTCAACTAAGCGAGCGCCAGGCGGCAGGTCGGCTTCACCCTCGGCGTTTTGCCAGAGAGTTTGCAAGTTGTTTGCGACGGCTTCGCGATCGGTTTCAGGGTAAAGGTCTATCTTGTTGAAAACCAGCAGCAGCGGCTTTTTGGTGTTATAAAGCTGTCGTAGTGACTGGTATTCTGTCTGGGTGACATCGCCTGAGACCACAAACAGAATTAGATCTGCTTGCTGCGCTACCTGCTGTGCCATTTCGCTGCGAGTCTGACCTTCGATTTCGTCTAGTCCGGGTGTATCTATCAGCTCTAGCTTCAAAGGTCCTTTGGCGGTAGATTGCCCTTCCGGTAGCCAATAAACTGATCTTGGCCACTGAGTGACCCCGTTTAGCGGACCGGTTTCCAAAACTTTCTCGCCTATCAGAGCATTGATGACAGCCGACTTCCCCCGGCTTACTAGCCCAAAGACTGCAACTCTCAGTAGAGAGCCGTCTAGTTTGTTCATTAGGGCTGTAAGCTGGTCGATCCCATCTTTAACAGCAGCCTGCCGGCCTAGCTCTTGATCGGTGAGCTGGGTCATTTTGAGCTGGGGAATGTAGCGATCAATCGCTTGGCGCAGGCTATCGCGAGCCTGTTCTACGACAGGATTTTTGAGGGAAACTTTAGAAATCGGCTCAGAAGATGACATTGAGAGCGCACAAGATAGGTTTGGTATTCAAGCTTTTCTATAGTCGAGCTTTTCATTCGAGCTTTCCATTCGAGCTTTTCGGTCGAGCTTTTCGGTCGAGCTTTTCGGTCGAGCTTCTCGGCCAAGATTCTCGACTTTTAAGATAGAAAGAGATACCTTGGCTACGCCGCTACGCCTGTCTTTGCCGACGCTGGCAGATGTGCCAAAGCCTGCTGTACAAAGGACTGTAGTCCCAAACCTTGCTTTGTTGCCTTAAAGATTGCTTGAAGGCGATCGCCCATCTCACTGAAGGCAAACTTCTGCTTTTCAACCGGTAGCAAACTCTGTTCTTCAAAGAACTCAATTAGGCTAAAGCCCACTACCCGCGTTAGATAAGCAGCGCTCACTCCTTGCACCACGCCGCCAGCGACATAGGTGGCCGCGTGAGTTTTAAGCAGGCTGCCGAGCGCTTGAGTCGATAGCTCGACTAGACCAAGCTTGACTAGCAGCTCAGCAAGCGTCCCGGCAGCCTGTTTTGCTTGATCTAAAGAGAACGATTGACCGTAAACGGCCCCTAAATCAACGATTAGCTGAGCGTTTATCGCGGTAGCAGCAAGCAAATCCAAGCTAGGCAGCGGACTGGCAAAAGCACTACCCGCAGCGACCCACTGCATTTGTTCTACCAGCGGTAAGGCGCGCTGCTTGCGCTGGGCATTGAGTAGCTGTTGGGTGCTAGCCTGGAGCGCTTTGGCCTGGCGAAGCGTCGTTGTCAATACGAGCTGTTGAGCCTCGTTTTCGACTAGGTAGGTGAGCCTGTCAGTCAGGCTACTCAGCTGAGGCTCAGACTGTTCAGTAAATTCTTCAATCTCACCATTTTCTTGGTGACGGCGAACTTTGATAGGGCTGGGCTTAGCGGCGATCGCACTCACCCCAACGCCCAAATCTTCAACTCGCGTCTGAATTCGTTGCAAAACAGACTGCCGGTCAGCGGGCGTTAGCTGATCTTGCTTATTAAAAACAATCTGGGTGCGATAGCCTGCTTTGAGTAGGCCGTGAATTCGCTGTAATTCAGACTGTGTCAGATCGCCCGCCGCTACAAAAAGCACGATGTCTGCATCTGTCGAGGGAAGGGATTCTTCGCCGTTCGTCTCTGTAATGCTGTCAACTTGCAAGTGAGCTTTTTGCCAATGCTCACGAAGGTGCGTAGCTAAGGCTGTTTTTCCTGTGGATTTGTTGCCGACAATCGCAATGGTTAGATTGTCTCTCTCAATATTCTTAATAATCTGACTAATCGCCTGCTGCTTCTGTTCTATCTGCGTCCAGACTGGCTGCGCTTTGTCGTCTTTTGTCTCTTCTGGCAACTCTTCAATCAGCGTCGCAATAGTGGCTTCTATGCGGCTAGTAACTGCCTCGACAGCCGATTTGTCCACGCTCTGAAGGGCGAGCGGCTCAACAGCTAGCTCTGTCTGTTTGCCTTGCTTAAAGAGCCAGAGTCCGCCACCAAGTGCGATCGCGCCCATCAGCGCCGAGCCATCACCCAAGGCATAGCTAACGGGCGAATGTCCCACAATATTAAGTAGCCATAAACTGGCTGAAAGACCTAGACCACCGACCAAAATGGGACGCTTCAGTTGCATAAGAAAGTCACTCTCGAGCTGTTATATTCTATTCTAAAAGCCGACATGGGGATCAGGGAAGTAGTGAGAACCGGGCTGTAGGAGGTGTGTTTTCATGACCCTAACCATGACCACAGGTATATGGTCGCGCCACGAATACCCTATGGCCACAAACTAGCGGTCACGAGCCTGGTATGAGCTAGGCTTGCTACGATACTCGTGGCCACCAGATGGGAACAGCGCTAATGACCATTTCCCCAGAAACCTCTCCAGAAACTTCCCCAACGACTCCTCCAGAGACTCTAGAGACTCTCAAGAAAACCTCAAAAGGCACAGAAAACGCCTGGTACGCCTGGTACAAAGAATTTGATCAGCATCACAGCTCTGAAGCGCGACGACAGTGGTATAACACAGCCGCCCAAGCCTATCAATGGGCTAGACCCAGCTATCCAGATGATCTTGTTGATAACGCTGTGGTAAAAGCTGACTTAAAGCCCGGCAGCTCTATCTTGGAGATGGGCTGTGGTCCGGGTATCGCCACCCAGTCTTTTGCCGCTAGGGGCTTTGAAATGCACTGCATAGAGCCTAGCACGGCAGCCTGCGAGCTAGCCCGACAGGTTACAGGCAGCGTCACCGTAACAAATAGCACCTTTGAAGACTTTGAGCTAGGCGATAAACGCTTCGACGCGGTGTTAGCGGCAACGTCTTTTCACTGGATACCACCAGCAGTAGCCTGTCGTAAATCCGCCGCGGCCCTAAAGCCGGGCGGCTCACTCATTTTGCTATGGGCCACACCTCCGCAGCCAAGCCCAACGATATGCGAAGCCCTGCAGCCGATCTACGAAAAATATCAGCTAGCAGACAAAATTCAGTACCACGCGCGGCAGCAGACGTACTATCAGGCAAATTTCGACGAGTTCGCTCGCATAGTTGGCGAGTCTGACTGGTTTGCGCGCACCGCCGTCCATATTAAAGAGCACCATTCCCAGTACAGTCCCGAAAAATATGTGGCCTTGCTCAGTACGCTCTCTGACTATATTGCGCTGCCCGAAGCCATCCGAAAAGGCTTACTCAACGATTTGGCTGAGCAGCTAAGCGCCCTACAGGGCGGTAAACCTATGCACTTGACCCACTGGTTTGCCTCTCAAGTTGCGCCATTAGCCGGCCTCTAGCTGGCCTCTAACTGGCCTTGAACCGACCTTGAACCGGTCTTCGCTTAGCAATTTATTGCAAATGCTTAGCCGAACTTTGCAAAAGGTAATGATTGGTTGTATTAGTTCAACAGTATGGCAGCATAAATGGTGGGTTAACCGCCGCCTTCGTCTAATAGCCGCTGTTTAAGCAACTGTCATTTAAGCCCTATGGAACAGTCTTCGAGTTCTACCGTAATTATCACAGGTGCCTCCTCTGGTGTTGGTCTTTATGCTGCCAAGGCCCTAGCTCAAAAGGGCTGGCATGTGATTATGGCATGTCGCAATTTGCCAAAAGCGGAGCAGGTAGCCAAAGAAGTGGGCATGGCACCAGACAGCTACACCGTGATGAAGCTAGATCTGTCCTCTTTGGAGAGCGTGAAGCAGTTTGTCAACGATTTTCGCACGAGTGGTAAATCGCTAGATGCGCTGGTAGTGAATGCCGCTATCTATAAGCCCCAGCTAAAATCGCCCGAACGTAGCGAAGATGGCTATGAAATCAGCGTTGCGACTAACCACCTGGGCCATTTTTTGCTGTGCAACCTGCTGTTAGAAGACATGCAAAAGTCGGCTCATCCGGAGCCTCGTTTGGTGACGTTAGGAACAGTGACAGCTAATCCGAAAGAGCTAGGTGGCAAAATTCCAATTCCGGCGCCGCCAAATTTGGGTGATTTGAAAGGAATGGAGCTAGGATTTAAACCACCAATTGCAATGATTGACGGCAAGAAGTTTAAGCCAGGCAAGGCTTACAAAGACAGCAAGCTGTGCAACATGCTGACAATGCTAGAGCTGCACCGCCGCTATCACGATGAGACTGGTATTGTGTTTAATGCGCTGTATCCGGGCTGTGTTGCCGAGTCAGATTTGTTTCGAGATGCACCGAAGCTGTTTCAGATAATCTTTCCGTTTTTCCAGAAGAATATTACGGGTGGGTATGTATCAGAAGAAGAATCTGGGCGGCGAGTTGCTCAGGTAGTCGCGGACGAAGGATTTAACAAGTCGGGCGTGTACTGGAGTTGGGGTAATCGGCAAGATAAGAACCGGGAGGCATTTTGCCAAGAGGTTTCTAACGAAGCGGCTGATGTAGATAAGGCCGGTAAACTATGGGCGCTGAGCGAAAAGCTAGTAGGTTTAGCGTAGTCTTTCTCTTGCTGGCTGATTCTAGATGAAGCTGCCAGACAAAGCTGCCAAACAAAGCTGCCAGACAGGACGAATTCTATGCAGAATTCATGAAGTTCTCTGGAATTGGTCGAAAGCTAGGTTGAATTCTGTCCTTTATTAAGTAATATTACTTGATATGACGCACAGGCAGTCCTGGTTCCGGCTGCGCTGTACTTGGGATTGCTCCAATTTAAAACAACGGTTGTAAATGCTGATAGGCTTGTGGCGAGATAGTTTGAGCGGACTGCTGTCAGGTTGTTACAAGCTCCCCAACACACTTCCTATGTCTATGATCGAGATCACCACATAATAACAGATATTTGTCAAAGTTAACCCGAGAGATCGCCCTACAATAGATTTTTGTATATGCACTCTAATGCAGGAATGGAATTAGTATCGCTACGCCTTCAGCCGGGCGCTGACGTTCGTCAAGACTTAGAGCGACTGGTAAAAAGAGACAATATTTCCGCGGCTGTCGTATTAGGGGCTGTGGGCAGCCTCTCAAAAGTGTGCCTGCGGTTTGCGGATCAAGACAAGCATGTGAACCTAAAAGGTAAGTACGAAATCTTGACCTTATCAGGAACCTTAGGAAAGGAGGGGGTTCATTTGCATATGAGCGTAGCTGACAAGTCAGGGAAGTGTAGAGGCGGTCACGTTGTGTACGGCTGCCGGGTAAATACTACCCTAGAGCTGGTGATCGGGCTAATCTCGGGCGTTCAGTTTCACAGAGTAAGGGATGAGAATACAGGCTCCAAAGAGCTAGAGATTTCTAAAGACACTTAACTTTTCACGTAAGCCTTTTGTCTGAGGCCTTTTCTATAGGTGGTCTACGAGCTAGAAACCGACCGCCTACGACTGCGTCAGTGGACAGAAGCTGATAGGCGATCGCTTGCTCGGCTAAACGCCGATGAACGGGTAATGGAGTTTTTTCCGCATCCGCTATCACGCGCGGAAAGTGACGCCCTCGCTGAGAGAATTATTAGCGCACTGACCCAGAGAGGCTGGGGCTGGTGGGCGGTAGAAGTTAAAGGTAAACACAATTTTATTGGCTTTGTTGGAATAAGTGTTCCCTCCGCTGATCTGCCCTTTCAGCCCTGTGTTGAAATAGGCTGGCGGCTTGATTATTCCTACTGGAATCAGGGCTATGCTACTGAAGCCGCGAAAGCCTCGCTAGCGTTTGGGTTCGAGACTTTAGAACTAGAGAAGATAGTCTCTTTTACCGCGCTACTTAACAAACGCTCTGAAGCTGTCATGAAAAAGATAGGAATGCGCCAGGCCCCAGACACGTTTATGCACCCTAGCATTCCAGCAGGTAGTAGATTGCGAGAGCACTGCCTCTATGAGCTTTCGAGAGCTGACTGGCAGGCTCAGAATCGGTAGAAGTCTATGACCCAACTACCGTTGCGCCAGAAGCATCCTGGTGGATCTCTAAGTTTGGATCTCTAAGTTTGGATCTCTAAGTTTGGATCTCTAAGTTCTTTTCTCGTAGCTTTTTCATATGCTCATCTAACTGAGGATATTCTCTAGGTGGCGTCTCAAAAAAGCCGATAGAAGAGGGTAGAACCGCGATATTCACATCTCTAGGATGCATAATCATTCTCATGACATTAGCAGCCAAATTTCGATAGGCAAACGCCGTACCAAAGCGTATCTGACCTCCATCTTTTCCAACTACCGCTCTAAACCAAAGTCGGGTAGACTGATCGCTCAAAACGCTTTCAGCTAGGGTTGCTTCTTCTTCGGGTGTCCCCTCCAACTCTTCTAATATCTGCGTCAGATATTTTTTAGGATCTAGCCGGGCTAGAAGTAAGCGAATATCAGCCGAGTCACCATTTTCTTGCACGTGCTGCTCTACTAACTCAACTGACCGTTGTGGATCGTCTTCGGAAATTAGCATAGCGTGAACAATAGGTCTTAATTCGCTTAGCCCTTCACGATTAACAGTGTTTTTGTGCCACCAAAAGACAATAGCTATCTGTTCTTTTAGCCACTGATGCTGAATTGAATTTTCTTTTGTTCGAGAGAGGATCTGTTGGTAGCTATTGATCGTTTCATCAATGACTGATTCTCTAATAGGTAGAAACGGTTCGCGTTCCCACACATCGGATGTTAGAAATTGAGGATTAGCTAGTGCTTCTAATACCAAAGAATAAATTGCTTCTTGGGTTTTGCCCTGCTCTAAGTAAGTGACGCCTAGCGTGTAGTAGGTATAGCTGTGGGTACTGCGTGGGAAAAGCTTTACCGCTTGTTTTGCATAGTTCTCTGCCAGCGCTGGATCTTCTTCTAAAAGAAGCACCGCTAAATTCTGATTGAACCAAGGATCGTTGGGGGCCGCAGCTACTGCGGCTTGCATGTAGTCAGATGCGATCGCAATCAGCTCTGTGCGATCGCTCTTCGATGAAGCCGTTTCCGAAAGCGCTATCACACCTTCTGCTGCCAAAGCGGCGTAGGTAGGGTCCCATGCCACTATTTTGCTAGCTTTTAGCAACTTATCATCAGACGCAACCATATCCTGTTGAACAAGGTCTTGAACGGCATGATAAGCCAGATAGAAACCAACATCTACCCTCGCCCATAGCTGTAAGCTGGCACACAAAAACGCGAGCATACACAAGCTAACAACGCGTCGCAGCTTATGAGAAAGACTAAATCGCCTGTCATCTTTTAGCTGCCTATCAGCCAAACCGACTAGCAGCGCAACTGTGACAACCAGCGTGCTAGAAATCCCAATATTTTCTAGTTGATAATCGGTAAGACTCGATACGCTATAGCCAAACCAGCTAGCACACACGCCAAACAGTAGCAGGCGCTCAGCTTTGCTTTTGTGTAAGCCAACAGAAGCCTCAGTAGCCGAATCTGAATGCGATCGACAAACTGTAATGCAGAGTCTTACCAGCACTGACAATAGAACAATACAGGAGAGAAGACCCAAACCGCCTAACTCTGCTAGTATCTGAGCTGGTGTGTTGTGTAGCTGCTGCACTAGATTCAGCCCTGTACCAGCTTCTATCGGGCGGTACAGGTTATACACTCTAGATAAGTTACCCGGTCCAACCCCTAAAATGGGGTACTCCTTCAGAATGTTCGAGGCTGTGCTGAGCATAAACAGGCGATCTTTAACAGGTCCATCCTGCAAAGAAGAAACAGAAACCTGCTCATCTATAGCCGAGGGAGTGGTTGAAAGTAGCGTTCTCGTGCGTGGGTTACTGATGAAAGCCAGTGAAGCCAGCAATAGTAAGAGCGCTCCTACAATAACCCAGCGCCGACGCGATCGCCCCTCACTAGCCCAGACGCCACCTATAACAGTGACGACAATCATACATAGAAACCCTAACAAAGCACCCCGAGAACCGCTAGCATAAAGCGCGAGAACCGTTATTCCCGTCGCTAAAAACAGGCTCCACCTTATCCAGCCCTTTCTAGACAGCGCAAACCCAAATATCAGAGGTAATAGCAGCAAGGCGTAACCACCGACAAAGTTGTGATGGCCTAAAGGATTAGCATTGCGTATGGCATCATCAAAATCTTGAGAGAGCCACATGCGAAGATTTGGCCGCCACATTGCGACACTAATAAGGCTAGTGACAGTTCCGGTGACAGCCACAACACGCCACAAGCTTATTAAAGAGAGTCTTCCAGCCCTCACCCAGTTCACTAGAAAGTAAAGACAGACGATGTAGTGAATGACCAGTAGCAAATTCCAACAAGCCACAGCCTTGAACTGAGCTGTGATAGTCGAAAGGGTCATAGAAAAAACGACTAGCGCCAGCGGCACATCTAGACCGTGCCCAATTCTGGTCATCGGAACACTGAACTGGCGACATAGCCCAAACATGTAAATGCCTAAGATAAAAAAGGCACCCTGCCATACCAGCACATAAGGCCAACCCACCATTAAGCTGTAGCTACCAGGTAACCACGTAAAAATCATTAGTGAAAGAAAACCACAGGTCCCTACCCATTGGCTCGGTAAGGATGGTGTTTTGGCTGGCAAATCTGTCGAGTAGAATGCAGAGTACTCAGTGGTTTCCATTTTGTTAGTAGGCTTTGGGTATGGGTCGGGTATGGGCTAGTATGCCCCTTTCCCCAAACAAACTATTTTGATTGTTTCTAGCAGAATTTCTAAATCCAACGCAATCGACCAGTTATCGATATAGTGCAAATCTAACCTAGCGGCATCATCAAAGTCTTCTATATTTGATCGCCCTGAGATTTGCCATAGACCTGTAACGCCTGGCAGAACCTGATGACGAATGTGATGCCAGGGTTTGAACTTAGAGACGTCTCTAAGTGGCAAGGGGCGCGGACCTACTAGGCTCATTTCGCCTAGTAGAACGTTGAAGAGCTGCGGCAGTTCATCTAAGCTGGTTCGGCGAAGAAAGTGACCTACTGAAATGATTCGTGGATCGTTTCTTACCTTAAAGAGAACTGCGTTCTGATTTCTAGGTTCAAGCTGCTGTTGCAGATAGGATGCGTTAGCCACCATCGTACGAAACTTCCACACCTGAAAAACCTTTCCATGTAGGCCAGCTCGCTCTTGTCTGAAAAAAATGGGTCCCGGAGACGTGACTTTTATCGCGGTGGCTATTCCGATAAATAAAGGAAAGCAGGTGGCCAAACCTATAATAGAGATGAACAAGTCTATGGCTCTTTTGACGTGGTAGTCCCATCCAGGAAAAAACGAGGACTCGACTCTCAAAGTAGGCAAAGACGAAAAAACTTCGGGAATGCCCCGACGATAGATCATATCTCGGCTAGAGGGCAACAGCCGTAGAGGAATACCAACGCTACGTAAACGCCAAAATAGATTGGACGACAGCTCTACATCAGGAATATTCTCGACAAAAACTTCTTGAGGGTTTGCCTGAATAATTTGGTTAACGGTGGATTCAGAATTGGCGGTGACAGCGATCGCTACGCCAACAACTTTGCACAAAGAGCTTTTTTCTAGAATCTGAGATAGTGGTCTCAGTCTGCTAGCATCAGCAACTATAAATATGGATGTCTTTGTTCTTTGCGATTCGCGGTGACAGAGTATAACGTTTGCCACGATTCGAGCGAATACAACAAGTATGACGCTGCTGAACCAAGCTGTGAAGAAGAGCGATCGCGGCAAGTCTACGTGGGGGTCATAAAAATAGCTGAGCACGAGAAAGCATAAATACACCTGGCTGACTAATTGACCCGCCGTGGCATAGTTTTTTGTGCGATGAGTCTGACGATAAAGGCCAAAGTAAGCGAAGAGCCCTACAGTCGCGATGATGAGTAGCCAAAATAGGCTCGGTAAACCTAGCCAGGTCCACCAGATCATCTGTTCTGGGATAGGTGAATAGAACTGGTTAAGCGATCGCGCTAACCACCACGAGCTGCTAAGCGCGAATATATCGCTGAGGACCAAGCCGACAGATCGCATTTCAACCTCAGAAAAAAGAGATCGAGAAGAGAACTGTCTTGCCGCTCTGATATCGTTATTTCGATGGAGCAATTGACGACGAAGCGGTTGATGACGGAGCGATTGATATAGAGCAGCTTTTATCTTCATGAATTCAGCTGTTAGATGCGGGTCAGCGGTCTGGTTGCAAACTTAAGCAAACTGATTAAATACTGTTCTATGAGCTGAATCGAGAACAAAACGACAAAAGCCGGATTCGTCAAAACATATCGCTGCCAAAGCCGTCTGGGCTCTTTAATCAGCCGAAAGGCCCATTCTAGCCCCATTTTCATCATCCACCGAGGCGCTTGGTCAACCTCACCGCTACAGAATCGGAAAGCTGCGCCCACCCCAATCATGACAGCGTCGATTTGCCCAAACTGTCTATACATCCACTGCTCCTGCTTTGGACAGCCGAGACCCACCAAGACAACAGCCGCCTTCGAGCGATTTATTCTATCGGCATCTGCGGCTTCTTCTTGCAGGGTTAAGGGCCGAAAAGGTGGTGAATGCATTCCCGCTATTTGCAGCGCTGGAAATTTATTCTGCAAATTTTTTGAAAGGCTTTCTAACGTGTTGGCAGTCCCACCGTACAGATATATTGGCAGTCCGTTTTGGGCGGCTCTCTCGCACCAGGCTAGCATCAGATCGGGGCCATACACGCGAGACTGTTTGCTAAATCCTAGCAGCTGTATGCCCCAAACTAGGGGCATGCCATCTGGGGTAATCAAGGCTGCTCGGTCCAGTATGTACTTATAGTCTGACTGCCAATATGCCAGCATCACCACATGAACATTCGCGGCAACAATATAGCTAGACTGATGCAACTGAGCCAGCGCTTGAATGCGATCGCAAGCTTTCACATAGTCAGTTCTATTGATGTATGTCTCTAGAATACGTTGCTGCATAGGCTTTTGACGAAAGCGGTAGAGTGCATTTTTGCAACTGCGTGTTCTACGCCACTTTACCCAGAGAGTATTGGGTTCTGTTGCTATGCTATGTTGCCCATAAATGTCTGTATCTATGAAGGTAATTCTAGTGAATAGCAGGGCAAATAGCAGGGTAGGCTAGTGTGTGACGGAGCCTGCTATCGTTTTGTTGTATGCAGCCGTTGCTTTTTGTGCGATCGCTGTTCATGGCGTTACGGTTGATAATTTTTGCACTACAGTTTTTCCACTATCATAAAAAGCCTTATGAAAGTCTTGGTTGTTCACAATAGATATAAGGATCGCACAGGAGAAGATTCTGTTTTTGATCGGGAAGTTTCACTTTTGAGATCGCATAGCAACCAGGTAGATATTTGGACGGTTGATAATCGAGAGGTAAAAGCAGGCACTGCCCTTGAAAAAATTTCCCTAGCAAAATCTACAATTTGGTCTCGCAAAGCGAACAAGGAGCTTTCAGAAAAGCTACTGGAAGCGAAGCCAGATATTGTGCATGTTCACAATACGCTACCGCTTTTATCGCCTTCTATATTTCATGCATGTCATAGGGCGAATATACCTGTCGTACATACTCTGCATAACTATCGGCTAATTTGCCCATCAAACACGCTTTTTCGAGATAGCCAGATATGCGAAAAGTGCGTTTCCGGTACGCTGCTTAATAGTGTTCGATATGGCTGCTACCGAAGTTCGCGAACACAGACAGCGGCAGTTGCAGCGATGCTACAGTATCACAGATGGGTTAACACGTGGAGCCATCGTATTGATGGTTACATAGCATTGAGCGAGTTTCAGAAGGCAAAGATCGTAGCTTCGGGTATCGCTGAAGATAAAATATACATCAAACCCAACTTTATAGAGAGTATTCCACAGGAAACCACCAAAGTAGAGTTCGGATCTTACTATCTATTTGTAGGCAGGTTGATTGACGAGAAAGGAGTCCGGTTGCTCATAGAAGGCTACAAAAAGGCAAATAGCAAATATCCTCTAATTATTATGGGACCTGGATATCTACAAGAGATGGTCACCCAAGCAGCCTTAGAAGATGAACGCATTAAGTATGTAGGAATTCAGTCGAAGGAAGACGTTTTAAGTTGGATGAAAGGAGCGATCGCGCTTTTATTTCCTTCTATTTGGCATGAATGTTCGCCTATGACGATATTAGAGGCTTTTAGCTGTTCTCTACCAATTATCAGTACGGGCTATGGTGCTATCCCGGATATTGTCAAACACAGAAAAACAGGATACATGATTTCTCCAGCAACCACTGGGGAACTCTCAAAAGCAATTCGATGGGTTGAAAAGAATATCCAAGCGTGGGTTTCTATTAAGCAAAACTTATGCGACCACATTGACCCAGCGTATTTTTTAGATAAAAACTGCGCAAGGCTAATCGAGATCTATCAGCGAGTCATCTATAAAAAAACCGCTTAGTTGTTGACAAAATCTTTCTTGAAAATCGAGCAATCATCCCGAACTGATAGAATTGAGTAAAAGCATCTGCACGGGCATGGCGCACGATAAATTTTGGATGGATCAGCGGAAATTTCATCTGCACTGTTGGCATTTCCGAAAACGGTGTACTGTCATCTGAATGATGTGTTCCACCCGAGATAAATCCAATATTAGAGACTAAGTTATTTTGAGGAAGGATAGATAGACTGCCTTGAAGCCAGCAGGCTAACAACCAAGGATAGTCCCAAGTATCAATTTTCCCTGTGTAAGTTTGTTGAAACTTAAATCTCCAATAGCGTATCGCAGCATGGCTATCGAGAATATTATTGAGCAATCCTTGGTCGCGTACTATTGGCCAATCAGTCATATTTACATCACAATGTTGCCATGCCCTTCTCCAAGTAGCCCAACCCCAGCAGTGCGGATATCTTGAGAAGTAATAGCTATTTTCAGTACGCTTACGACCGAACTGAAAATTATTCCCAGAGATAGCAGTGATTCGTTTATCGTCTTTATACATTTGTAGCAATTCCTCGCAAAAAGGAAAGAAAGAGGGATGAGGAAGACAGTCGTCTTCTAAAATAATTGCGGATTCGACATGATCAAAAACCCAGTTGAGCCCACTATATATTCTTTGCTGACAGCCTAAATTTTTGTCTGAGTAGTTTTTGAATATCTCACAATCCCAGTCAATCTCTTCTATTATCGCTCTGGCCTCATTACAACGCGCCTTTTCATCGGGACGATCTTCTCGCGGACCATCAGCAATAACGTATAAGCGACTCGGCTGAACTTTTGATATAGATTCTAAAACCTTTCTTGTAAGCTCTGGTCTCTTAAATAGAATTAGTACAATAGGTGTCGATTTTCTTTTCATGTTTCGTTTATTTCAAGACGAGTCATAACCGAAATACAGCCTTCACCTTGCCAGGGAAAAAGTTTGGTGATCGCTCTCTCAAATGCAGCACTTAAACGAACAATAAGCCGTTTGTCTCTCACTTCAAACTGATACCAAGAAGACTCTTCCACTCTCAATCCTGTATGTGTCGCTAAGGTTTCCAATACCCCAGAGGAGTAGTAAGCAATATGATCGTGGTGTACCTGTTCATACTGAAAAAATGATTTTAGATATCTGACTATGCCAAATGCATTAGGAGCAGTGACAATGACCTTCCCATGGGGAGAAAGCAACTTACGCGCCTCGTTTATCACTAGTCCTGGATTTGAGATATGTTCTATGACGTCGGCTAACAGGACAATCTCGAAAAGTTCATCCCAATCATAGGAAGACATGGTCTGTGCGTCTATTACTCTAGCGTCATAACCATTATCGATCATAGCCGCAACGTCTTCTGAAGCAATATCAATACCTATGACTTGGTTAGTCACCTGAGAAACTTTGTCGTGAAGTAAATACCCTTTTTCTAAAGAGGATTTAAAGAAGGGATAATCAGTACATCCAACATGTAATACGCGTTTCCCCTTACAGTATTCAACTATCGCTTCGTCTCTAACGAGGCAACCTTTTCCAACAATCTTTTTCCCTATACCAATACCCATTTTTCCCTTACAATGTAATATCCATATTGAAGCACGATGTTTTTGTATAACTAGTGTGAACAGAGCACTAGTTATATGGACGAAGTAGTCGCAATAGAGCACTTCTCGCATAAATACAATCGATAAGCATCTGACAGTTTATCGTATAGACAGAGTAGCCTTCGGGCGTTTAGCCGCGAGATTTTCAGATAACAGTCGAATAGCATGTAAGTAAATTCCTGGATGCGCTAATTTCTGGCTGGTTGATAGTATCTAGCTTACCCAAATCAATTATTTTTGCTCTCAGCAGACAGTGTTCATTCAATCTTTGCGACAACTCTGAGACAAGAAATACTGTGTATGTAGTACAAAGAAAATACTGTGTATGTAGTACAAAGGAATATTGACAAGCAGTCTAAGCCCAAAAACATTCTAATTCATACGGAAAGTTATGATAAGCACTAAAACAATCAAGCATTCTGTAATACTGCCTATATACAGGTTTTTGTTTGCGAGAAACTTTTTATACACAATCAATAAAGCTGTTTTCACTCTGAGTCTTAGAGGTATCGGCATCCTCAACAATGAGAATATCAAAATTAGTGGAGAGGAATGGTTTATCAAAAGAATAGCTACTCTACTCGAAAACTCTGTTGTTATTGATGTAGGAGCTAATATTGGAGACTACTCAGCCAGAGTAAAGAGATGTGCTCCAACAGCGAATGTGTATTCTTTTGAACCGCATCCAGAAACATTTAAAGAATTAGAAAGAAAGGCTAAAGAGCATGGGTATGTTGCTATTAATGCTGGATGCGGGAATGAGAATAGAGAAGACACTCTATACGATTATGAGGGGTCAAAAAACATAGGTAGCAGTCATGCCTCTATGTATGAGGAAGTCATCAGTCAAATACATTCTGATGTATCAGCCCAATGGAGCATCCACATCATCAAAATTGACAATTTTGTTGAAGAAAACAATATAGATAGAATCCGTTTCTTAAAGATAGATGTAGAGGGTGCAGAGTTAGAGGTTCTACGAGGCATGAGTCAAACCATCAGGGCGGGTTTGGTTGACTTAATACAATTTGAGTTTAACGAGATGAATATTATTAGCAGAGTGTTTCTAAAAGACATTCATATGTTCTTAGACGGCTATGAGTTTTATAGATTGATGCCTAATGGTCTGATGGCGTTGGGAAAGTATTCACCAGTACATTGGGAAATATTTGCTTATCAAAACATAATTGCGATTAACAAGTCTTTCACTTTCAATCAATTTCTATGCGAAGCCTAAAAATAGCCGAGCGTAGCATTCAATGCTGCAAAAATCATCAAAGTCATTTGATGAGAATAAGAGATTTTGTCAACATTCTTCCAGTCCTGAAGAGAGGTCGAAAGAAAAAACAAGCTCCGTGTACAGCAAACCAGTATGATAAAACTGTTGCTACAGCGGCACCAAAAGCTCCATTCTCAGGAATCAGCATAAAGTTGAGAATCATATTAAGCACGCTAGCCATCGCAACGGTTTTAAGGTGAGAGGTGTTCCAATTCATCGTAATCAAAAACGAGCTTCTGGCGACTCCAAGAGCGACAAATAAAACACTCCAGATTAGCAATGAAAGAATTGGAGAGGCTTTAATATAACTTTCGCCATATAGAAATGTCACAATATTCTTAGAGAAGATAGTCACGAAGATAGCGGAGACATAGCCCATCAAGCTTACACGGTTGTAAAGGGTTTGAAGGCTATTATAAAATTCTGTCTCGTCACTCTCCTTTAGTCTGACAATATTTGGAAAATTTGACTGAATGAAAGCGATAGGAAAGACATAAAAAACTTCTGTCAGCCGCACAGCAGAACTATACAAACCAAGCTCTGAGTTGCCAGACATATGACCTATCATAATTTGGTCTATTCTCATGTACAGCGTGACAGCAATACCAGAGAATATAAGAGGCCAGCTATCTGTCAAAACTTTTCTCATTCTGAGCAATGATATCTGCGGAAAACAAATCTTGCGCCCTCGGAGGTAAACAAATATAAGACCTAGTGAAGACACAAAGATTTCAACAGCAGGAACTAGAGCTACAAATACTATTGACTGTTTGCTATGGATAATAGCAAACAGCAAAACAAAAGAGAAAAGATACGAGATTATCTTAGAATAAGTGATGCATTTGTATTCTAATTTCGACTGAAAAAAGAGTTCAATGGGCTCAGCAGCTCTAAAAGCTGTCTTGAGAGAAAAAACAAAGATTAATAGACGAATCGCTGCATCTTTAACAAAAACTCCAGATACATAGTTGGCTACGGCTGCTAAAAGGAGCCCAGAGAAAACCCTAAGCACTAAAGCTGTGGTCACAATTTCTTCTTCGTTCTCAGGCTCTTTAACTATATCTCTGGTCAATATCTGATTAGCGCCAAGAGTAGACACAATATCGAAAAAACTGATGAATGCTAGAGCGTAGTTATACTCTCCATATTCTTCAGGATGGAGATACCGTACCATGAGAATCAGAGAAAACGAAGCTGTAGCTAGTCGAACAATCTTATCGAGAACTTGCCATCCAGTATCTGTAATTACCTTTGTTTTTTTAACAGCATTAAACAGCATTAAAATGAGATCTGAGTTTGTTCGAGATTTTCATAGATTCAGACTGTCGTCTTGACCAAAAGCATTTGTTGTTCAGATCAAAGAATTAGCCGGAGTCTCAGAGGCATTATGTAAAAAAATTATTTTCCCCTGCTGCGTAAGTCTTCTTGACCCAGTCTTGCTTTCTCATACGCTGACAGCCCAGAGGACAGCGCAATTTCCACATCATCTTCATTCGCCGCCGTCAGCATCGACTGCATTTCACCATTCAAATTGTCCGCAGCAAACAGCGCATAGCCACTAACTGGCATCTCTCGCAGCAGCTCAATTTGGCTCATTGCTTCAGAGGCTGGTAAGTTCAGCAGTCGAATGCCAGGAATCACTCGGGTATAGCGAAAGCTAGATTCCATTACCCAAGGGCGAACCAAATCGGAAAACTCACTAGTACTCCGCGCATAGCTCATTAGCACGATCCAGTCAACTAAGCCTTGCTCGGCCCATCTCTCCCAGTCCTGCTGAATAGCGTGGTGGCGATAATAGGTATCGTCGGCAAAGACAGCGGCAGAGATAGTGAGATTTCCGCGACGGCGGCGAAGACGCTCAGAGGCTTCAGCAACAAAAGAGCTGATTTGCTCAGCGCGAAAATCTGTCCACTGATTCCACAGACGTGCAATGCGCTGATCGCCCCCGTTACGAGAAGGAATAGTCGCCGGATCCACACCTGTAAGCGCATAGAACTGCTGACGAGCAGCCATCCCATAGCCAAACGTACGGTTGGCCGCAGCGTCCTGAAAAGGGTAGCGAACGTAATCAAACTGAATGCCATCTACGTCGTAGCGGGTGGCAATTTCATCAAGCAGATCGAAGAGATACCGGCGAACTTCAGGATTTGCTGGATCTAGGAAGGGCTTGGTTTTGCCCGGAATGACTAAACTGCCCTGATTGTCGAGCCCGGCCCAGTCAGGATGAGCTTCAAGAATTGGCCCAGGATAGCTAGCAGCCTCCCCCACGAGGTGGTTGTGTGCGGTATTACCAGCCGCGAAGAGCCAAACCCAGGCATGGACTTTGATGCCATAGACCTTGCCAAGATCCACGGCAGCCTCCAAGGGATCCCAATTGCGAGTGAGCGGATTTTGCTCGGGGGCAACATCGCTAGGATAAATAGGATAGCCTGCGTTAACAGTTTCAACGAAGACAGTGTTGATACCAGCGGCCTTAAACTGCTCAAATACATGGGCCAAGCCTTCCGGAGAGCGGGCATTGACAATAGTTTCGCGATCAAGCCAGATAGAACGGACTTCAGGCTGAGAGACGTTGCGCGCTACTTGCTGAGGCTCTGCCGAGATACGTGTGACCGGTTGGGAGTCTAAGTCCCCTGTAGATAAGGCGTCTATAGATATAGATCTAGCCAGCGCGCTCTCGAGCAGGCCCAACCCCATCACCGCAGCGAGCAGTCCACCATATATAAAGCGGCACATAAAGCGACTATATATAAAGCGATACACAGAAAGATGAGCGTCCATAAGAAGGAAGTGACAGGCCTAGAGCCTGAAGCGTTGAAATAGAGTCACCGGAAACTGCGTGAAGCCCCTTTCTTCAGATAGGGGAGGTAGAGCAGATGAGTGATAGCGAACAATCCTGCTATAATCTTTGTGTATCAATGGTTTCAGCATTTCTAGTAATGTTAAAATAGAACAATGAAGCAACGTTATCAGTACAGAATTTATCCAACTTCGCACCAACGCCAGCGCCTAGGGCAAGTGTTCGGCTGTGCTCGGGTAGTTTTCAATGATGCGTTGGCTTTAGTGAAGTCTACTGAAGGCAAATGGCCTAGCAATAGCGAGTTGCAAAAGCTTGTGATTACGCAGGCCAAGAAGTCTAGTGAGCGGGGCTGGTTGGCTGAAGTGTCTGTAGTGGCATTGCAGCAGTCAGTAGTTGATCTAGGCACTGCCTTTAAGAACTTCTTTGAAAAGCGGGCTAAATTCCCACGGTTCAAACGAAAGTCGAACAGGCAGTCTATTCGGTTTACACAGCGTGGATTCTCAGTAAGGAATGGAAAAGTAAACATTGCGAAAGTCGGAGCCATCAAAACCAAATGGTCTCGCCTTTTGCCGTGTGTGCCTTCTTCTGTGACCATCATCAAAGATGTTGCGGGGCGATACTTCGCTAGCTTCGTTGTTGAAGTTGGTACAGTCGTAAAGCCATTCCTGAATGATTCAGTAGGCGTTGATTTAGGCATCAAAACATTTGCATTTCTCAGCACAAGCGAAGCCGTACACAGTCCTGAATACGCCAAGCTAGAGCGCAAGATTCGCAAAGCGCAACGGGTTCTTTCTCGTCGGCAAAAAGGCAGCAATCGAAGAGAAGTTGCACGGCTGAAGGTAGCAAAGCTCAAGGCAAAGCTAAAGGCAGTACGCAAAGATTTCTTAGATAAGCTCTCTACCAGATTGGTAAGTGAGAATAGGGTCGTCTGTCTTGAAGACTTGAACGTGAAAGGCATGGTTAGAAACCGTTGTCTAGCACGGGCAATCAGTGAATCAGGCTGGGGTATGTTCCGACAAATGTGCGAAGCAAAGGCAACGCAGATTGAAGATCGGCATGTTGCCATAATGCGCCAAGAATATAGAACGGGTCGGGGTAGGGCATATCCACGACAATAACCAGACGGGGAGAGACTGTAAGACTGCTTTGGCAGCGCGTCTTGTTGAACCGTCTAGCCATCCGTACGAAGTGCAGCAACTGAGCCTGTGCATCTAGCCGGAGAATCCCCGCGCCTTCAGGTCGGGGAGCATGTCAATTGCTCGAAGTCACCTTCTTTAAATTCCCGAAGAGCTGATGAAGCTATCAAGCTGGTATGTTTTATTAGCTAAAGGCTGAGATCAACGCCGAAGCGTACGGATAAATTCGTATGCTTGCTATCCCTCTATCACCTCTATTGATTGATCCTCTGAGTTAATCAACTGAGGCAAAACTGCTACACTAAATGTCAACAGATCTTAGACGTAGTCATCATGAGTTCAGATAAGCCCGTTCCTCATTTAAGTCATACATCAGGTAGTGCTGATCAGGCTGTAGAGAATAATGCTGTAGAAGATAACGCTGTAGAAAACATCGTGATTATCGGCTCCGGACCAGCGGGCTACACAGCAGCAATTTATGCGGCAAGAGCAAACCTTAAGCCATTCATGTTTGAGGGCTATCAGGCAGGCGGCTTACCTGGTGGGCAGCTGATGACAACAACCGAAGTTGAGAATTTCCCCGGGTTTCCAGATGGCATTACCGGCCCTGAGCTGATGGATAACATGAAGGCGCAGGCGGTGCGATGGGGCGCAGAGCTAGTCACTGAAGATGTGATCTCGGTTGACTTTGGCCAGCGGCCCTTTGTCATTCGCTCAGACGAGCGAGAGGTCAAAGCGCACAGTGTGGTGATTGCGACAGGGGCAACCGCTCAGCGATTGGGCTTGCCTTCTGAGCAGCGGCTCTGGAGTAAGGGCATTTCCGCCTGCGCTATTTGCGATGGGGCAACGCCACTTTTTAAGATGGAGTCTTTGGCGGTGATTGGTGGGGGTGACTCTGCTGCTGAAGAATCTGTGTACCTAACGAAGTACGGATCGCATGTGAACTTGCTGGTGCGCAGCGACAAAATGCGAGCAAGTAAGGCAATGCAGGACAGAGTGCTGAATAATCCTAAGATTACGGTGCGCTGGAATGCGGAAGCTGTCGATGTCTATGGTGACGGGCTGCTAGAAGGCATTAAGGTGAAAAATACTAAGACCGGTGAGGAAAGCGATCTGCCTGTGCGCGGGCTGTTTTACGCAATTGGGCATCGTCCTAATACAGCGCTCTTTGAGGGACAGCTAGCGCTAGATGATATTGGCTACATTCAAACGCAGCCAGGATCGGTTGAGACTAGCGTTGAAGGGGTTTTTGCTGCGGGCGACGTGCAGGAC
Source organism: uncultured cyanobacterium (assembly GCA_963702855.1). Classification (GTDB taxonomy): domain Bacteria; phylum Cyanobacteriota; class Cyanobacteriia; order Phormidesmidales; family Phormidesmidaceae; genus Phormidesmis. The sequence goes on along the minus strand of OY969765.1, from coordinate 1,301,464 downwards.
CATGAGTATCGGCAGGCCATCACCGCTGCCGGAACCGGCTGTATGGCAGCGCTACTAGCTGAGCGGTGGCTAAGTCAGCACGATTTGATTCACGAGTTTCACCAGAGTGGTTCTGAAAAGTCTGAGAGCGAGAAACCGGCTGAGTACAAGCTAGCTGAGGGATTCAACCCAGGGACGACGCGTCACGTCGGTGGCTACGCGCTGCGCAAGCTGTATCATGAGAGCGATCGCCCCATCTTGGTCAAGTACGCCTCCCCTACCTGCGGTCCTTGTCATACCCTCAAGCCCATCTTGAGCAAAGTCGTTGACGAGTTTGAAGGGCAAATCTACTACGTAGAGATTGACATTACCGAAGATAGTGACGTGGCAGAATCAGCCGGTATTACCGGAACACCCACCGTACAGCTGTTTAAAGACAAAGCGCTCGTCGGCGAAATGAAAGGCATGAAGCAGAAAAGCCAATACCGTCAGATGATCGAAAAAAGCTTTGCAGAGCTAGCATCTGTGTAGCCCCTCCTGCCTATGCTAAAATCTAAAACTCTACGTCCATATTTTTGTCTCATAACTACGTAAGCGCATGGCTCTGCTACAAGAACGCAAACAGGAGATCATCTCCGACAATCAGATCCACGAAACGGATACTGGATCAGTTGACGTGCAAATTGCAATGTTAACCGATCGGATCAACACGCTCAGTCAGCATTTGCAGAAGAATAAGAAAGACTACTCTTCTCGTCGGGGCCTGATGAAAATGATTGGTCACCGTAAGCGTTTGCTGGCCTACCTTACTAAGCAAGACCCTGAGCGGTACAGAGCACTCATCAAAAAGCTCGGTATTCGTCGCTAATCTACTGCCGTTCATCCCCAACTTTACGAACCAGTAAGTTCTGCGACCCGAACAGTTACGCGACGTTTTATTTTTCCCAAGGAAAAGATGGCTGCTAAGTCTGAGCGAGATGCCCAAAACGACCGGGCGGCCCTACCGTTCGAGCCGAAGCGCAAGCGCGGAAAAGGTAAAGAAAATGTCTCTAATTCAGAGGTATCTCGCGCGTTTGCTAGCGCCAAGGATGAAGCAGATAAAGTTTCTAAGAAAGATTCCTCTAGGAACAATCGTAAGCAGGGAAGCTCTGCCGAAGGAGACAAGGGCGAAGGGTCTGCGGTTTCATCCAAGGCTCAAGCTAGGGTGGACGAAATTCGAGCGGCTAATCGTCGTCGAGCTGAAAGCATCGCAAAAAGCACTACAAAAAGCCGGCGAAATAGCGAACCAGACAGCGATGGTTCTATTCCTAAGGTAGTCAGCCGCCGCATGGTCCGCCGCATGGCAATCTTGTCTATCAGCCCGGTGGCTGTGGGCGTCAGTATTTTCTTTTTGTCTTACTACCTGCTTAGCAATCAAATTGTGACATTCGCGCCGGTTGTTGTGCTATTGACGACGATGGGCTGCTTTGGCCTAGGCGTTGTAGGACTAACTTACGGTATGCTGTCGGCTTCTTGGGATGACGAACCAGGTAGCTTGATAGGGCTAGATGAGTTTAAGCTGAATTTTGGACGCATCATGGATGCGAGGAAAGCATCTAAAACATGAAGCCACTGGGTATGGATGGATCGCCCGTTAGCCTTCTTTGCTTGTCCGGGTGTTTTGCGCCAATAGATACAGCTCTGCCCATTGACTGCTGACTTGCTTAACCGTTAGATTGCGAGTCTCAGCGACTTCTTCAAAGGTAAGACCTGCTTTAAGCGAGTTCAACATGGTTTGCTGATCGATAGAAAGCTTCTCCCAGTATTGGTTCCACTCGGCGAGAGTAAGACCGAGGTTATGCTGCTTCAGCGAGGTTTTTAGCCAGGAAAAAACGAGGTTGGGCTGCTGTTTGAGGGTGAAAATGCGAATGGCGTGGTAGCTGATTTTTTCGCGCAGGCGGTAGGCTTCGCGGACGCTGAGCCCAAGCTGACGCGAGATGCTGTCTTGGGCGTAGCCCTGCAGGTGTAAATCTAGCCACTGAACGGCGGTTTCTCCGAGGGTATCCCCTAAATAGTCGGTAAACTGCTGTTTGACAAGCTGACGGGCGGCCTGTTGCGCTTCGTATTCTTTTTGCATTTCGTAGCGGTCTATCGCTTCAAAATCGAGCAGGTTGAGGGTGCTATCAGCATCATCGGTGCCAATCTCTTCAGAGATGAGATGAATTAGCTCGGCGCTAGGCACTTGAGTCATACCGCCGCGCTGCGATCGCTTTAAATAATTGACAAATCGATAGACCAGCAGCGGCTGATTGCGAATTGGCCGCAGACAGTATTCTTCAACAGTAGCCAGTATTAGCAAGCTACGTAAGCTAACGCGCGGTGTGCATTGACCAATCCACTCAGTTTGAGCGCGCATATGCCGGTCGCTCTGAAGCATTTCTTGAATGACTTCTTGCAAGACGTCTTTGACTGCGCGTTTGCGATCGCGGCTCAGAGCAATCCACACTCGAATTTTGCTACGAATTAGAAAAAGTCCACCGAGCTTTTGTAGCAGTCTTTTATACGCGCGATCGGGAGAGAGTCCCCAATAGCGCGACATGAAAATCCGATAGCGATAGTCCATCGCTTTTTTAGCCAGTCTAATTTCTTTGAGCAACATTAGCTCAAAGCGCTCGGCTTCACCGACTAACCACTGCACAATCGCCTCGCGGGTCGACTCAGGTTGATCTGGCAAGTCGAGCAACAGCTGCTTTCGCCAAGCCGTCAGCATATCTTCATAGCGATCGCCATAGCTAGCGACTGCGCGACTGCCCACACCCTCTAATCTTTTTTCGTCTAACTTCTTTTGGACGCTATCGTTTTGAGCGCGGTTGTTGGTTTCGTTCACTCGTTTTACTCGCTTTACAACCTGAACGACCTGATGCCGTGAGCCAAGATGATGCCTTACTCTAACCTACTGATCAACCGTTTCACTCGCCCTGTGAACGGCTTATCAAACACCCATTAGTTACTAAATCGTCGTCACCTGCCAAACCAGCATCACCTGCTAAATCATCAGTTAATTAATCTCTTATTGGGCAACCTGTTAGATAAAGCCAACTTGATGGAGCCTGAACCTATCCTGATGGCTTTATCAATTCTTCATGTGGTATTTCCTATCTTTACCTAAAGCCCAAATAACCATAAAAGAATCCAAGTACTGTTATACGTACGTACTCGGTAATTGGGGCACTTACAACCGATAAGTCCAGTCGTTTATGCAGTGTATGTACCTACTTCCATAAAATCACATGTCACAAAGAGTCCTTTCCTATCCGCTTAGCAGAAGTAAAATCGGCCAACCGCCTTTGCTTCGTTTGCCTCATGCCTCTACCCGGTCGCGCTTCAAGCGAGGGTTAGACATCTTAGGCGCTGCGGCTGGGCTACTTATTCTGAGCCTTTTGATAGTGCCTATTGCGATCGCTATCGCCTTAGACTCCCCAGGCCCCATTCTGTACTCGCAACAGAGATTCGGCCTTCAGGGCAAACCTTTCACCATATGGAAGTTTCGCTCTATGGTAAGCAACGCTGATGAGCTCAAAGTGACCGTTGCGAACGAGGCGCAAGGACTCATCTTCAAAAACGAAGCGGACCCGCGCATCACTAGAGTTGGCCGCTTTTTGCGCAAAACTAGCCTAGATGAGTTTCCCCAGTTCTGGAATGTCCTAAAAGGCGACATGAGCCTAGTAGGTACGCGCCCCCCTACCAGTGATGAAGTCGCATACTATACCGAGCATCACTGGCTGCGGCTAGACGTGCGCCCTGGCATAACCGGCCAGTGGCAGGTCAGTGGGCGCTCTACCATCAAGGACTTTGAAGACATTGTGGCGCTAGATTTGCTATACCAGTCTCAGTGGACGCGGACGTATGACGTACAGCTACTGGCCAAAACGGTGGTGACGCTGTTATCTAAGCGGGCTGGGGCCTGTTAGTTTGGATCTGCCAGTATGGGCCTGTTAGTCTAACCAGCGCGCTACGTCTTTAGCGTGATAGGTCAAAATCAGGTCTGCGCCGGATCGCTTGAAGCTAGTCATCGTCTCCATGACGACTTTTTCTTCATCTATCCAGCCGTTGAGCGCGGCGGCCTTGACCATCGAATATTCACCAGAGACGTTATAAGCCGCAACGGGTAAGTTGGTTGCTTCTTTTACGCGCCAGATAATATCCATGTAGGCCAAGGCGGGCTTTACCATCAGCATGTCTGCGCCTTCGGCAATATCTAGCTCAATTTCTTTCAATGCTTCTTGTCCGTTGCCAGGATCCATCTGGTATGTGCGGCGATCGCCAAACTGAGGCGCTGACTCTGCGGCATCTCTAAATGGACCGTAGTAGGCAGAAGAATACTTCGCCGCATAGGAAAGAATAGGCAGATCTTCAAATCCACCCTCATCCAAACCTGTGCGAATCGCCTGCACAAAGCCGTCCATCATCCCAGACGGGGCAATCACATCAGCGCCCGCGTTTGCCTGAGATACTGCCGTTTTTTTCAGCAGCTCCAGCGTCGGATCGTTTAAAACTCGGCCAGTCAAATCGCCGACTTCTAGGTAGCCGCAGTGGCCGTGGCTGGTGTACTCACATAGGCACGTATCGACAATCACAAGCAAATCAGGAACGGCTTTTTTAATCGCCTCGGTAGCCTTTTGTACAATGCCGTGGCTGTGCCATGCGCCCGTGGCCTCGATGTCTTTTTCGGCAGGAATACCAAAAAGGATGACAGCCGGAATGCCTAGGCCATAAACTTCTTTGGCTTCTTCAACAATCTTGTCGACAGAGAGCTGATATACCCCTGGCATTGACTTCACTTCTTGGGCGAAGGTGTCACCGGGAACCGCAAAGAGGGGATAAACCAAATCGTTAGTGGTGACAGTATTTTCTCGCACCATGCGGCGGAGACTAGCGTGCGATCGCAAACGACGCGGACGGTGGGAAGGAAACATAGTGAATGAGGAGTTGTGTAGTAGCGCTTGGGCTGTGTGATGCCACCAGATGAAAACAAGTGTAGAGCCTGTGCTGAGAAGAGTTCGGTAGAACTGCGCAAAAGTAACGTTCTGTAAAAATTAGCTGAAGCGGTAAACTGGTTGGACGCAAGAATTTTGACAGCAGTCGTTTAGGGGATAGTCACCTTATATAGAGTTGGTATATAGAGCCGGCTTGAGATTGAGTCAGCTTGAATCAATAGTTCGGGCGGACCAGGGAAAGCAAACCAAAGAAAGCAAACTAAAGAAAGCAAACCAAAGAAAGCAAACCAAAAAAGGCTAATAAAGGAAGGAATTGACGTGTTTGCTCCAGCCGAGCTTTTATGGGCGTTTATCGGCCTAGTTTTGACCGTGGTCAGTACGTGGTTAGAAGCATTTGCACTTAAGCTGCCGCTAAGTGATTGGCTAGCAGGTAATAGTGGACGTATTGAGACTGATTCGCTGGGCGTCACTTTTCAGTTTGCCGCTGCGCTGTTTACTGGCTGTATGGGGGGTAGAAACGCGGCGACGCTTTCGCAGATTGCCTACGTTGCGCTAGGCGTTGTGCTCTTTGAGCGGTTTGGCTTAGAGGTGTTTGCACAAGGCGCTGGCGTAGGATATTTAAGAGAGCCTAGCTTTGGCTATCTGCTTGGGTTTATTCCGGCTGGCTGGATCTGTGGAAAAATAGCGGTTCGCAAAAAGCAAACGTCATCGCTAGAGCGGCTAGGGCTTGCGGTGGTCGCAGGCCTGTGCATGGTACATCTATGCGGTGTTAGCTATCTGGTGCTCGGTCATTTGTTTCGCTGGCTACCGGCAACGCCACCTTTGGGAATGGCTATTTTGGACTACTCGATTGTTCAAATTCCAGGGCAAATTATGGTGAGTTGTGCGATCGCACTTATCGCTTTTGGTCTTAGAAAAGCACTGTTCTATTAGTTTCTCTGTATGTAATTTCGCCGTATGAAACCTAAAAATGCGCTCTTCTGGCTAATTGCGATCGCTGGTGTCATCCTCGACCAGCTCAGCAAACGCTGGGTCGTTAGCACCTTTGATCTGGGTGAAAGCGTCGCCCTAATTCCTGGTGTGCTGCATTTTACCTACGTTACTAACCCAGGCGCAGCCTGGAGCCTGTTTAGCGAAAATGGCGAATGGCTAAAATGGCTCTCGATGTTAGTTAGTGCGGCGATCGCACTATATGGTTGGTTTGTTCGCATTCCTAACCGCTGGGAAGCAATAGGCTATGGGTTTATCCTTAGCGGCGCTTTTGGCAATGGGATTGACCGACTGCTGGCGGGCGAAGTTGTCGATTTTCTACAGGTATTTCCAGTCACGCGCTTTCCCGTATTCAATCTGGCTGATATCTGGATTAATTTAGGTATTTTCTGTCTGCTGGTGGTTGCTGTTTTTGTGCCCGATTCCCAAGCTAATAAGCTATCGGCCAAACGTTCCAAACCTCGCAGAGACGATTAGCCTGTCTAATCGAATAAGCCGTCCGAACAAAATGAACAAACAAGCTGACCCAATAAACCGTCCGAAATCACGATCATTTTGGCTGTTGGTTTCTATACTGTTCTTTTAATCCCGATAATCCCGATTAAGTTGAATACCAATTTTGAGTATTGAGCCGTGACGGCCTGCTTGAGTGTCTTTTTCGACCTATGACTTCTCCTCCTCCTTCTCGCCCACCCAAAAAGCCGAGTCAAAAAAAGAGCCAAAGCGCCCCAAAAACGTTTTTGGGTTCTATTACCCAGGCGTTTCATACGGTTCAATCTAATGTGGACTTCAGCAAAATTCCGCTGAAGGCAAACGCTCGTGTGCCCAAGCTGCTAGTAGAAGCCGAACAGGGTAAAAGCAGTGAGTATCCTTTGGTCGGAGAGCACTACATTCTGGGCCGGTCTTCTCAGAACTGTGATATTGTGGTGCGATCGCCCATTGTCAGCCAAAAGCACCTGTCGCTAACGCGCGATCATAACCGCCCCGGCAACCCCTTTGTGCTTAGAGACCAGGGCTCTACTAACGGCGTCTATCGCAAGAAAAAACGCCTCTCTAAACTGCTGCTGCGCCACGGGGATGTGCTGACGCTGGGCCCCGAAGAACTAGCAGACGCCGTGACCGTTCGCTACATCGATCCGCCGCCGTGGTATGTGCTTGCTATTCGCTACGGTCTCTTTGGGGTAACTGGGTTCACCGGCCTGCTGGTGTTTTGGATTGTCGGCCTGCAATGGCCCAAGTTTTCGATTAATCCACTGCCCGAATCGGTCCAGGGGCCCGTGCTAGTCACTGCCGAAGATGACAATGGCCGCCGTACGCCTTTGAACAAGCTGCCTAACATCGCCCATATCGAAAATAAAAGTCTCAAAGAGTACTCTGAGTATTTGCCCAAAGCGCTAGTCGCTTCAGAAGACTCTCGGTTTTACTGGCACTTTGGCGTAGATCCTTTAGGCATTGCGCGGGCACTTAAAACCAACGTGGCCGAAGGGGGCATTCGAGAGGGTGCCAGTACGCTGACGCAGCAGCTAGCGCGTAATACCTTTCGAGACTACGTCGGCACGGAAGATAGCGCCTCGCGTAAGGTTCGAGAAGCTGTCGTCGCGCTCAAGATAGAGACGTTCTACAGCAAAGACGCCATCATGTTGCTGTATCTAAACCGGGTGTATCTGGGCAATAACCTTTATGGCTTCGAAGACGCCTCTCAGTTTTATTTTGACAAGTCAGCTAGTGAGCTGACCATTGCAGAAGCCGCAACGCTAGTCGGCATTTTGCCCGCACCCAACGCGTTTAACCCCGTTCAGGACTATCAGGCGGCGATTGAATACCGTGATCGCGTCATCGAACGCATGGTGTCCTCTGGCTCGATAAGCGCAGAAGATGGTCGCAGAGCGAGGCGATCGCGCATTGAAGTCAGTCCTAAAGCTCGCGAGCAGCTAAGAAGTGCTGAAGCCCCCTACTTTTACAGCTACGTCTTTGATGAGCTAGATCAGGTATTGGGTCAGGGCTTAGCCAGCGAAGGCAACTTCATTGTTGAAACCAGCTTAAATCTGAAGGCTCAGGCCGCCGCTGAAAGCTCGCTGCGGCAAACCGTCGAGGCAGAAGGCGCAGCGTTAGGCTTTACGCAGGGCGCAGTGGTAACACTCAACGCGCAAACAGGTGAAATTGAGTCTCTTGTCGGTGGTGTAGACTACGCCGAAAGTCAGTTCAACCGGGCTAACCAGGCCCTGCGTCAGCCTGGCTCTACTTTCAAGATATTTGCTTATGCCGCGGCCATAGAGCAGGGTATCTCACCGAGCGAGACGTTTTCCTGTAGCGACTTGGACTGGGGCGGTCAGTACTTTGCAGGCTGTCGCTCGGGAGGGGGCGCGCTAGATATGTACTCGGGCCTTGCTCGCTCTGAAAACGTCGTTGCCCTGCGGGTAGCTCAATCTGTTGGCCTTGGCTCGGTGATCGAAGTTGCTAAGCGCATGGGCATCACCTCCGAACTTAGAGAAGAGCCTGGCCTGGTGCTAGGGCAAAGTGAAGTCACACCGCTAGAAATTACCGGTGCGTTTGCGGCGATCGCCAATGAAGGCGTTTGGAATCGACCTCACGGTATTCAGCGCGTGATTGACAGCAGTGACTGCTCAGATTTCGACGACATCAGCACCTGCCGCGTCATCTACGATTTTGCAGATAGTGCCGATGCCAGTCAGTCGGTATTAGAACCCTACGTGGCCGATACGCTGGTGAGCATGATGCAGGGTACGGTTCAAGGCGGCACCGGACGCAATGCCTATTTAGGAAGAGGTGAAGCTGGAAAAACCGGTACCACAAACGATAATGTAGACTCCTGGTTCATCGGGTTTGTCCCCCGCGACGCGGTTGTGACGGGTATCTGGATTGGTAACGACGACAATTCTGCGACCGGAGCAGGCAGCTATGTTGCAGCGCAGCTATGGAGTGACTACATGAGCAAGGTGTTGCAGTAGATATTTGCTACTGAATTTATCGCTGATATTATCGTCGTCGGGCTTTGCTCATCATTTTCTGCGACAGGCTGAGCTGTAGCTGCTCCTTTTCAGCCCAGTCTTGCAGAATGCGGTAGAAAATTTGGCGATCGCGGCTCTGCAACACAGCGGTCTGATCAGCCGTTTCAATGGCGTAGGGATAGCCGTTGCCGACAATCACCTCAGCGCGAACCTGATTGATCACGGCTTCAGCGCGGCCTGCTTCCCAAATCCATTTGGGCAGATCTAGCCGGGCAGGATAGTTAGCGTTGGTTTTGAGATAGGTAAAGGTAAGGCGATCGCGCATTTCTCCATACTCGTTGAGAATGCCACCGCGATCACAGATCATTAGCGGCGTGCGATCGCCCCACCGCATCAGCCGATTCAGCAGTTTGGCATCGTACAGCGCCCGCGTATTGTCTAATCCGTGAAACGTGCGCAGCAGCGTCGTGATATCGTTCGACTGCGCGGTATCGACATAGCCCACCAGCGGCACCTGATGCTTTTCACTGGCAAAAAGCAGCGTCAGCACCTGCTCGACATAGGGACTGCGGATATTTTCATCCAGCATAGATGCAAATGAAAGCACCAGCGAGCCATCGAAAAAGACCAGACATTTTTCAGGATCGCGCCCCTGAGTCACGGCTCGACCTTTCGCCTGAGCAATGTAATCAGTCAGCCGCTGCACTTCCATCGAAAACCGGCGCATATTAATCCATCGATCCATTGGCTGCGATCTGTCTGCGACCAGATCCTTTGGCGTCATTACATCGAGCAGAACGTCTTTTTCATACCAGCCTTCAGCCGAATGATGGTTCTCGAACCAGCCAATTTGCACCAGCGCAATTGGAATCGAAAAGTCTTTTTGCGGAAATACCTGAGAGCCATCAACGGCAAAAGTTGTCACGTTGCTAAGGTGTTCGCCCGCCCAGGCTAAGCTCTGTTCGCGATTGTCCCAAGCCAGATGGCTGCGGATAATGCCGCTGTGTTCAGCGCCAATTGGCTCTAGAGGTTTCGCGCCCAAGTCGGTAGATTGGGCGGCAATCCACTGAGTGCGATCACTTTGAGCTATGGCCACCCACTCATCCCAGGCCGCTCGGTACTGCGTCATATAGCCTGAAGTTGTCGCATCAAAGCTGGCGAAGTCAGCCCGTTTGCGAGCCAGCACCGTCTGAATTTGAGAGGGTTTTATCACCATAGGAAAGCAACGGAAAAAGCGGCGCCAGAAAAGCAGTAATAGGAACAAGCAAGAGACTCACAACCCAGTGAGCGGTCTGAGCGGGTCGGTCGTTCGAACATGTGTACTATGTGAAAGTATACATGGCGGCTAGCATTTCTTTTGCGATTGTCCACATGCCGATGGTATGGATAACCTAACTTTTTTCTGATTTGGCATCAGTGTAAGATTCAACCATCTTGGCTAAAGCTCTTAACCCCTTATGAATTAGACCTTTGGCGTACGAATGTGTTCGCAGTGTGCTAAAGGTGAATACCCTCAGCAATTGCTCTGAACTCATGTTTCTAAAAACAAACTTTCTCCGCAGGCCAAAAGAACAAGTCTTAAGAACAAATCCTGAGAACAAGTCTTAAGAACAAACTCACGCAGATTAGTCTAAACAACGGTATTAACACGCCCACAGATCTAAACCTACAGATCTAGACCCACGGATTCAGATAAAGCCCCAACACACCTACCCAGATAGGCCCAGATAGGAGTCGCAACAGTGAGTGAGCACGAAGCCCATAGTCGAGTTTCTACAGGGATAGAAACGCTAGACAAAATCTTGTACGGCGGTTTGCCTGCTGGTGAAATGTACGTTGTCAACGGCTCCCCTGGCTCAGGAAAGACGACGCTGGCGCTACATTTTTTGTGCGCAGGCGCCATTAAAGGCGAAAAAGTCCTTTGCCTAGCGCTTGCCCAGCGTGTAGAAAGCCTGCAGCGAACCGCTCGGTCGATTGGGCTTGATGTTTCAGACATTGACTTCAAAGACTTAAGTACGGTAGCAGCTATCAAAGCCTTGAGCACACGTCAAACCATTTTTGATACCTCAGAAGTAGAACTAGTTGAAACCACAAAAGCCATCATTGCCGAAATCGAAGCCGAGCAGCCTCGCCGAGTCGTATTTGACGGCGTCTCGCAGCTAAGAATGCTAGCTAAGAATGCGACGACTTATCGGCAGCAGCTATTTGTGCTACGCGACTATTTGGTTAGTCAAGAGATTACCGTCGTGTTCACGGATTCTCAAAGTGCCGCCTCGGGCGATCATGAGCTGACTGGTATGGCGCATGGCGTTGTTACGCTCTCGGTAGAGACCACCAACTACGGTAGTGACCACCGCTATCTAAGAATCTCGAAAATTCGTGGAAGTGGCTATGCGCCTGGTATGCACGACATCGAGATTAGCGATCACGGTATGCAAATCTATCAGTCTCACCGGCAGTCTATAGCCACTAAGCTCGCTAGTTCTGACCTGGCACAGATCACCGCTACCGAGCTAGCGCTTAGACCTAGCGGACTTGGAGCGCTTGACACGCTATTGGGCGGTGGGTTACTACCTGGTACTACCTGCTTGATTCTCGGACCATCGGGTACTGGAAAAACCTCGATTGCAACGCTGTTTATCCACAAACTTGCCCAACAGGGCGGTAAAGCTAGTATCTTCCTTTTTGATGAGTCTATTGATACCTTTATCCGGCGGTCAAAAGGGCTTGGCATGGACCTACTGCCTCTGATCGAGCAAGACCGCATTCATCTGCACGAGCTTAGCTTTGGCAATATTACCCCTGGTAAGTTTTCTGCTTTGCTCGATCGGGACGTCGAAGACTGGGGGGCAAGCATCGTTGCTGTTGACACTCTGACTGGCTATCTCAACGCTATGCCCAGTAAAGCGAGACTAGTTGCGCAGATGCACGAGATTATGCGGCGACTGAACAGCCGGGGCGTATTGACGTTTTTGGTGGTGGCGCAGCATGGCGTGATAGGGCTATCGATGGATATGAGCATAGATATCAGCTATCTGGCTGATACTGTGCTGCTGCTTAGGCATTTTGAGGCTATGGGAGAAATTCGACAGGCTATCAGCGTGTATAAGAACCGCTGTGGCGTGCATTCAAGACGCATCTGCGAGGTCAAACTCAAAGCAGGTGGAATTCAGATTAGTGAGGCAATTAGTCAGCTTTCTGGAATTTTGTCGGGCCTGCCACGATATACGAGCGACGGTGATGGAACAGGTCACGGAACGATAGATTTGGCAGCGGCTGATGGATAAACGTGCGATCGCAATTCACCCACCCACGACTCTTAGCCAATCCGCTAACGGTCCCGCATCTGAAGCGCAAATTATCCTTGCCGCTCGCTTAGGCCCAAACGCAACCGTACTTCGACAAGTCTTAGAAACGCAGGCCCAGGTACGTATAGAACCGCCTACCGTAGCCGCGGTACCCGAAGCCATCCGCACGGAGGCTGCTCTAGTTGTTCTCACTGAAGAAGTTTTGACGGATGTTATGCTAGCAAAGCAACTAGGCGATTACCTGAGTCAACAGCCAGACTGGTCAGATATTCCAGTTATTATTTTGCTCTCAGAATGTCAGCGCTTCACTGACTGCCTAGCGCTATTAGGCCAGACAACTCACCATCGCAGCGTGTTACTGCTAGAGCTACCGCTACAGCGACCGATATTCGCCTCCATTGTCCGCTCCTGTTTGCAAAACCGACAGCGACAGTATGAATTGCGCAATACCCTCTACCAGCTAAAAGAAAGTAACCAAGCGCTAGAAAACTTTAGCTATACAGCAGCCCATGAGCTGCGCAATCCGCTAGGAAGTATCACCACAGGATTTGATCTGCTCGCCCGCGCAGACTTAGCGCCCAAGCAGCAAAAAATTGTCGAAATGGGTCAGCGCACCAGCCAACGAATGAACCAAATGATCGGTGCCCTGCTGAACTACAGCAAAGTGCAGGCTCGCACCGATCAGTTTGCCGTAGTCAATATGAACTCAGTGGTCAAAGAAGCGATCGCTAGTCTGCAAGTTCTGATCAACACGAGGAACGCTGAAGTGACCTCGTCCGACCTGCCAATGGTGCACGGCCACTACCAGCTACTGATACAGCTAGTTAGTAATCTGATCAAAAATGCCATTGTTCACAACGATAGTGCAGTCCCAACGGTGACGATTGCTGCGCAGAGCCAGTCGGAGGCAGGCCAGTCTCTAGCAGACGAGTCAGAAGCAGGCCAATTGGAGGACCATCCACCAGACAGTTCACCAACTAAGCTAGATCGACTAGACCGGTGTCTCTTCACTATCAGTGATAACGGCCCCGGCATTGCCCCTGAAGTTCAGGAAGAAATATTTGAGATGTTCAACCGAGCAGGCAAAAAAAGTAGAACAGAAGGGAATGGTATTGGTCTGGCGCTGTGTCGTCGCGTTGCTCAGCAGCATGAGTCTACGCTTCGAGTCAGCTCAGTGGCTGGAGAAGGCAGTACGTTCTACTTTCAGTTGGCGATCGCACAAGAAACCTAACCGAAGACCATAGCGCTTTATCTCCGTAGCACCTCATCCCCACAGCACCTTATCTTCATAGTGCTTCGCCTCCATAGCACCTTATCTATAGCCAAAACCAAAATATCTCCTTATTTTTTCTATTCCTTTCGATCTATTTCTTGCGGAATGTAAAACAGTGTTTCAATCCGCTTAATAATAAGGAAGCTCGGTGCTTTCCCCAAAGAAGCAGTGATACGATTTTGCTCATAGGATTATTTATTTTGTGGAGCATAAGCCCTTGGCACTTCGGGTCGCAGTTGTAGGCGGTGGTCCAGCAGGCTCTTCCGCTGCTGAAACATTGGTAAAAGCTGGTATTGAAACATATCTGTTCGAGCGCAAGCTCGACAATGCCAAGCCATGCGGTGGGGCAATTCCACTTTGTATGGTCGACGAGTTTGATTTGCCCCCCGAGATCATCGATCGCCGGGTTCGCAAGATGAAGATGATTTCACCTTCTAACGTAGAAGTGAACATCGGTGAAACCCTAAGCAACGATGAGTACATTGGTATGTGCCGTCGCGAGATTCTAGACGGCTTCTTGCGCGATAGAGCCGAGCGACTAGGTACCAAGATCATCAACGGCACCGTGCACAAGCTAGAGATTCCTGGTAACGACAGCGATCCTTACGTATTGCACTATGCTGACCATGCCAAAGAAGGCTTACAGGGCGAAGCAAAAACCCTAAAAGTGGACATGGTAATTGGCGCCGATGGTGCTAACTCTCGAGTAGCTCGAGCAATCGACGCGGGTGACTATAACTATGCGATCGCCTTCCAAGAGCGCATTCGCCTGCCCGAAGACAAAATGGCTTACTACGAAGAGCTAGCCGAAATGTACGTTGGCGACGATGTTTCTCCCGACTTCTACGCCTGGGTATTCCCCAAATACGACCACGTGGCTGTCGGTACCGGCACCATGCGCCCCAACCAAGCGCGTATCAAAGAGCTTCAGCGCGGCATTCGTCAGCGTGCGGCCAAGCGCCTAGAAGGCGGCGAAATCATCAAAGTCGAAGCGCACCCCATTCCCGAGCATCCTAGACCTCGCCGGGTCGTAGGCCGTGTGGCTCTAGTCGGCGATGCCGCTGGTACGGTGACCAAGTCGTCAGGCGAAGGCATTTATTTCGCAGCCAAGTCCGCACGCATGTGCGCGGAGACCATTGTGGAATTCTCTAACAGTGGTGAGCGGGCCCTGACAGAAGCCGAGCTAAAGCTATATATCAAGCGCTGGGACAAGGAATATGGCCTTACCTACAAAGTGCTCGATATTCTACAGAGTGTTTTCTACCGCAGCGATGCCTCCCGCGAGGCCTTTGTCGAAATGTGCTCTGACATTGATGTGCAGAAGCTAACGTTCGATAGCTACCTATACAAGACTGTGGTGCCCGCTAACCCACTGACACAGCTAAAAATCACCGCGAAAACAGTCGGTAGCTTGCTCCGTGGCTACGCGCTAGCGCCCTAACGCTATAACTCTCTCGTTATTCTCTTTGTTTTAAGCGCCGCTTGGTTAACCAAACGGCGCTTTTTTTATGTAGCGTTTGCTGTGTCGCTTGTTCTACATTGCCTGTCTCATCAGACCTGTTTTATCAGGTCTGTTCTATCGTTGCCTACTCTATCTTTGCGCTTAAAGATGACGATACAATGAGGGCAATACATGAAAAAGAAGAGCACATGGCAGATCAGTTAATTCGGGCAATAGCAGCAGATGGCGGTATTCGCGTCGTTGGGGTGACCACGACTCGCCTAGTGGAAGTCGCTCGTTCGCGTCATGAGCTGTCCTATGTTGCAACGGCGGCGCTAGGAAGAGCGATGACCGCCGGACTGCTGCTAGTCTCGAGTATGAAAAAGCCTGAGTCGCGCGTGAACATTCGCGTGCGCGGCAGCGGCCCGCTAGGGGGACTGATGGTAGACGCAGGGCTAGATGGGACCGTGCGCGGCTACGTCGAAAGGCCAAAAGTAGAGCTGCCCCCAAATGCCGATGGCAAGCTTGATGTGGGCGGCGCGGTAGGCCGCGAGGGCTATTTGTATGTCGTGCGTGATGTTGGGCATGGCTATCCGTACAGCAGCACAGTAGAGCTAGTTACCGGCGAGATTGGGGATGACCTAACGCACTATTTGGCCAACTCTGAGCAAACGCCCTCGGCGCTAGTTTTGGGCGTATTTGTGGGCGCGGATGGCGTGGAAGCCGCTGGGGGATTGCTGCTACAGATACTACCGGAGGCTGCTCGCAATGAGGCGCTGATTGCTCAGCTAGAGTCACGATTGGAGGCGCTAACTGGGTTTACGCCACTGCTGCGAGAAGGGCGATCGCTACCACAAATTTTCAGTGAGCTAGTGGGCGACATGGGCTTAGAGATACTGCCTGGCTCGCAGCTAGTGCAGTTTAGCTGCCAGTGCAGTCGCGATCGCATGTTGGGTGCGCTCAAGCTGCTAGGCACCGATGAGCTTATTGATATGGTTGAGGTAGACGGGGGCGCAGAAGCCGTTTGTCACTTCTGTAATGAGACTTACCGGGCAGATAGCGACCAGCTGCGTCGTTTAATCGAAGAACTAAAGACTGAGACACTAGCTGTAGATTAAGTGCATGGGCAATATGTTGTTTTGTCAAAACCTTTAGTTTCTATAAAGATAAGCAGTATGGTGGCCATGGGCGCAGCGCAGGTACATAGCGCCCGTTGGAGACTTGTATGAATGCTGGATTACTAAGGACTATTTGGACGGTAGTAGAGGAAGCCCCTGCTTACTGCTTACAGCAGGTTTCACTAAGTGAGCAGGGCAGTTTGCTGCTCCGTCAGGTGGAAGCCAAAGTCATTCTTTCGGCCCCTGAGCGAGCAGAGATACATCGCTATTTGAATGAGAAAAAGACGTTGATTAGAGAAATGTCTTTAGAGCAGGTGATGTGAAAACATCATGGTAAGAGAACGCTCGTCAGCAAATAGCTGACGAGCGTACAGACTAATATCGAAGCAGCGTCGAATAGTCGCGCTAGGTTCTTTCGCAGTTTGGGGTTGTACTCTAGAGAGTCGCCGACAATTTCAAGCGTAGGACGATAGGTTTTTCCGCTGGTTTCTTCTGCGTCAGCATGAAGCTGTTGTGTATGCTGCGCTATACCATTAAGCAAGTAGCGTAGCCAAAAGGTGAGACCAACAACGGCTAGCAGCGCAAACGTAGCAACAAGCAGCGGGTGTATGAGGAGGTTGATGATGCGATCGCTCCTATCAGGAAGCTCGTGTCGCGATAGTCGCAGCACCGCCCAGACCAGCGCAGAAATACCAGTTTTGTAGAGTAAAGACAGATAAGCCGCGCGATCTTCTGCCTGAAAGCGACGGGCGATCACCCCTTCTGTCGCCTCAGTTTCCACCTGAGCCGCTTTCGTCTTTTTTCCCTTACGCGTAGCCGTTGCCGTCGCGCTTTTTGCTGCACTTCTTCCTGTTGTTTGTTTGCTCGTCGCTCTAGACTTTCGCCGAGATGATGCGCCTGCAGTGCTGTTCGAACTACTAGTCCCGCTCGAACTACCGCTAACTGAGCCGTCGCCGGTCGATGTCCCTAGACCCAACTTGCCAGCTAGCTTTCCAACCATAGGTGGAACTTTTGGCGACACAGTTCTTGGACCCGTATACGACGAGCCTGCTGGCACAGCCCTATACGTCGATGTCGGCTTTTCTTTCGGCTCGTCTAGCGCCTGCAGCTCTTTATCGTCTAGCTCTCTATGATCATTTTTGTCGAAGCTATCACCAGCTAGAGGCGTTGACTCACTCGGCGCACCGTTTGCGGCTGTCTGCTTAGGATCTGATTTGCTGGGCCTTTTTATCCTATTTGGATTGTTCCCGAACGGGCTTTGACCGTAGGTATCTGAATCATACGCCATGATCTGCCAACCCTACCCCTCTGCTGCTGCGTCTTTGAGCCGCTGTGCTGCCTCATCAAAAATCTCTAGTGGAGCGCCTCCTGGCAGCAAAAAGCTGTCAGTCGAGTTCGTCATTAAAAAGCTTGGTGTTCCTCGCAAATCTAGCTCGCTAGCCAGTTCAACATCTTTGGCAACCGCGGCTTCGGCTTCTGGGCTATTGCGATCGCGCTCAAACTTTTTCATATCCAACCCAATCTGCTCTGCTAGCTCTACATAATAGTCCTCACCTAGCTTCTCTTGAAAAGCAAACAATCCATCGTGATACAGCCAAAACTGATCCTGCCGCGCTGCTGCCCAGGTAGCCTTCGCCGCCGGTAGCGCCTCATCGTGGATACTTACCAAGGGAAAATGCTTATAGACATAGAGCACATCTTCTTCATGCCCAGCGGCAAACGTCTTCATCTCGCCAGCCGCCACCGCGCAATAAGGACACTCGAAATCGGAAAACTTCATCAGCACCACCGGTGCGTCCAACGCCCCCTTCGTCGGTGAATCGCCAATTAGCGCCGTACGGTCCATCGATTGCACAACGGCATTCACCCGCTGCATTTGCGCCTCCCACTCTGCTCTTGCCGCCGCCTCGGCCTCAGCTTCAGTCCCAGCCTCAGCTTCAGCAGTTGGATCAGCAGCAGCCGTCGGCGCGGGTTCGGGCGTTGCCGCAGGCCGCTGTAGTAGCAAAAAGGCTGTGCCCACCGTAAGCATACCTACCAATGCCAAGCCCAGTATCCACCACTTTCCTATCTTCGACTGTCTGTTTTTAGGCTCTGAAGTCATAGTGGTATCTCAATGTCGTTTTGCTAAAGAAATTTTAGCCAATGAAAACACTAATCGACCCAGCCGATATCGTCATCGCTCATCATGCTGTTACTCTGCCCGGCAGCGGGCGTACCGCGCTGAATAGCATACTCAGGAATAGACTTATAGCTAGAGTAGGGTCGGCGCACACTTAAACCGCTAGCCGTCTTCTTCTCAGTCTTATTGGTTTCTGCCTTGCTAGCGACCTCAACCTTAGCGGGTAGCACTCTCTCAGCCTCTTTATCGCTAGCAGCCACAATACTAGCGCTTAGCTTCAAGATAGTTTGCTTGGCCTCTTCTAGTTCAATCGTGAGTTTCTCTAGCTTCGACTCTCTCTGAAGAACGGCACTTTCCGCCTTTTTTACCCGATCTTCAGCCTGCTCCAGGCTATCTTTTAGCTCAAAAATTCTGGTTTGATGGGTATCAATATCTTCCTGCAAGGCAGTAACCTGATCAGCTGACTTCTTCAGCGCACTCTCCAAACTAGCAATTTTCTTTATAGATGCTGTCTCTCCTGCACTAGCTGCCGAACTCTTAGCTGCCGAACTCTTAGCTGCCGAAGTCTTAGCTGCCGAAGTCTTGGCTGTCGAAGTCTTGGCTGTCGAAGCTTTAGAGCCTGTGGCCTTAGCTGCTGTGCTCTTGATACCTGTTGCAGTGCTATCCTTCGCCGTCGCTTTAGCAGATGTCTTGGCAGCCGTCTTGGCGGCCGCTTTAGCAGGCGTTTTTTTAGCCGTAGACTTTGCAGTGGATCGCTGACGAGTCTTGCTAGCGGCAGTAGATGGCTGCTCACTCTTTTGGTCGCTGCTATCTTCACTGCTATCTGTCTTAGAGACAGGTTTTTCGACTTCTTCTTTCAGTAGATCAGCAATCCGCTTTTTAGTCATGAGTCTTTCCAATCGATTTCAATTTCGTCAGCAACTCTGATGTAGTCGGCTTGCGCTTCTGCCGCTGCTTTACCCTTTAGTTGACTGATGGCAACGCCCTCTAGAGCTGCGCGCTCATGCGCTTTGTAGGTCCTAACAAAAGCCTCACAGGCAGGAATTTCTAGCTCCATCAGCATATTTTGGGCTTCTAGCGCTTCACCTAGGCTGCGTGAGTCTACTTTGGTCAGCAGCACTTTGTACATAACGCCAGCAGGTACAATCGCTTTCTTGACGGTTTGCACAAGCGCGGCAATGTCCATCGGAGCGGGTGGCGTAGGTAGCAGCAGGCAGTCGGCAATGGGCAAAACAGCCGCTAGTGATTCTGAGCTCAGCGCTGGCGGCGTATCGACAACAATGAGGTCATAACCTTCTATCTCCCTTAGTTTACCAAGCAATGCCGGATCGGTTTCTTGGCTGACATCAAACCCAATCGTATTGCCCTCGCGAGCGGCCCACCAGCTAGCAGAGGCTTGAGAGTCAGCATCTACTAGCAGTACCGTTTGGTTTTCGGCGAAGATAGCAGCGAGGTTGACAGCAGTTGTGGTTTTGCCGACACCACCTTTACCGTTGAAAATAGCGAGAATCTTGGGAGGCATAGGGATGAGGCGCAAAAGGGCTGCAACCCAGAGCAGGCTGTGAGACTAAGAATAAAGGGTATTGGGCGCGGCACAGTGTTTTTTTGATTTCCTGTTACGACAGTGAGCCTTTGAGAAGATAACAACTCAAAAGTAATGCTCAAGATCGCTTAGGATGATCGACTAGGAGAGACAGCGGCCAGTCACTGCCTATTGCTTTCCTAGAGTTCTATATTGCGCCTAGAACTCTAAATTATCCGGGGTGCGAGGGAAGGGGATCACATCGCGGATGTTAGTCATGCCTGTCATAAACTGGACCAACCGTTCAAAACCTAGGCCGAATCCCGCATGAGGAACGGTACCGTAGCGCCGTAAATCTAGGTACCACCAATAGTCGTCTTGAGGAAGGCCTGTTGCCTCGAGTCGGCGTTCTAAAACGCTCAAACGCTCTTCTCTTTGGGCTCCCCCAATTATTTCGCCAATGCGAGGTGCTAGCACATCCATCGCTGCGACGGTCTTACCGTCGTCATTGAGCCGCATGTAGAAAGCTTTGATTTCGGCGGGATAGTCTGTGACGATGACTGGCTTTTTAAAGAGTTCTTCTGCCAGGTAGCGCTCGTGCTCGGATTGCATATCGATTCCCCAGCTCACTGGATACTCGAAGATTTTATCGCCGTCGTCGATCGCGTTAGTCAGCAGACGAATGGCTTCGGTGTATGTGATGCGCTCAAAACTGCTGTTGATAATGTTCTCGGCAGTTGCTAAAACGTTCTGATCGATGCGCTGGTTAAAAAATGCTAGATCATCGGCGCAAGTTTCCATAACGTATGCAAACACATGCTTGAGAAAGGCTTCGGCTAAATCCATATTGCCTTCGAGATTGCAGAAAGCCATTTCGGGCTCTACCATCCAGAACTCGGCAAGGTGACGAGCGGTATTAGAGTTTTCAGCGCGAAAGGTGGGGCCAAAGGTATAGACATTACTGAAGGCCATCGCCATGATTTCGGCTTCGAGCTGACCGCTGACGGTGAGGTAGGCGGGTTTACCGAAGAAATCTTGGCTATAGTCGGCTTTGCCAGCATCGTTAGTCGGAATATTATCGAGGTTGAAGCGGGTGACGGTAAACATTTCTCCTGCGCCTTCACAGTCGCTAGCAGTGAGGATAGGCGTGTGCATCCAGAGAAAGTCGCGCTGTTGAAAGAAGCTGTGAATGGCAGTAGCACAGGCATTTCGCACTCGAAAGACCGCCCCTAGGGTGTTGGTACGGCTGCGTAGGTGACCGATTGTGCGCAAAAACTCGAAAGAATGGCGTTTTTTCTGAAGCGGATAGGTCTCGCCATCGGACTCGCCGAATACTTCTATGCTTTCGGCCTGAAGCTCTACGCGCTGACCTTTGCCAGGCGAATCGGCTAGCGTACCGCGAATCTCTACAGAAGCTCCTGTACCAATTCGCTCCATCTGATCGGTGTAGTCAGGCAGGTCTGCGGACGCAATGACCTGAAGGCCATCCATAGAAGAGCCGTCATTGACTTCGATGAAAGTAAATTTTTTGGAGGCGCGCTTTGTTCTGACCCAACCTTGGATGGTTAGGGTTTCTCCAGGTTGGCCTGCTGCGAGGATGTGCTTAATACGCCAGGTCTTGGTCATAGCAGTTAAAAAGGATAAGCCGAAGAGTGAGCCTTACCTATGATGCGGCTTTCAAGGCTCTGATTTCAAGGCATTTTATCGAAGTAGATGAAATTGAAACAGACATAGGGTCAATTTGAATCAGTTAGCCTGGGGCTCAACCAACATATTTGTGCAGAAACCAGCCAATGACTAGACCCAAGCCAACGAAACGCACGATCTGCCAAAAGGGCTCTTGGACTTCGCGCCATGATAGTAGCTGACTTTCAAGTGTGACTTTGAGTGCCTCTACGCGGTCTTGAATTTGGGCTAGTTCCTCGGCGGGTAGATTGCTCAGATCTGACGAGGTGATTTGCTGATACTTGGCTTTGGCGCGGCGAATAGCAAAAAAGCGATCGCGCAGCAGTAGAAACTCGTCAGCTGTTTCCTTCAGCTCGCCCTCAAAGCCAGCGAGCGCTTCATCACTTGGGAGATGCGGAGTCCGTTTAGAAGAGCGGCGAAATAACTTCATGTGGCTGCCAGTTAGTATAGATGGCCATTACTGTATAAGGAGATCATTCTCTTTGTAACCCCGTTCTTAGAAAAATGTCTTCAAAAGGATTTACAACTATGCCCACCAAAGATAAGTCTGAAAACACCGGCTTGACCCAGGCCGCTGACAGTCAGAAAGCCCCTAGCCAAGATCCTACGCTTAGCGTGAAAGCGTCAGAAGACCGGCAGATACTGAAGTCGTTTAGCGCTTTGGCTCTAGCACAGGCATTAGCAGAGAAGCTCGCCATCCCTTCTATTGACTGGCACCGGCTCAGTGCTAACCGCAATGTCCGCGCTCGCGAACAGACCGCCGCCGCCCTCGTGTACCTACTTAAAGATCAGTCAGAAGAGGCCTTACTCAGATTAGAGCAGGCTACTGGCTGGCTAGATAGAACGCTAAAAGCACCGCCGTGTCCCACTCACGGAGAAAAGCCTACTCATGGAGAAAAGAAGAATCGGAAGTGACAGTAGCTAGGCAGCACCCACCAAACAACAGCGGCTAAAGTGAACAGCTTAAACGAGGTGCCGTATGAAGCTACTGACCACGCTGTAAACCAAAAAGGGTCGTAGCAGGTTTCTCTACGACCCTTTCTGATGAGTTCAAAGGTTGTGTATTAGCTTGTGTATTAACAGTTAGGCTGCCGAGCGGTCTCGACAGTAGCCATATGTCCAACAGAATAGAAGTAGCAATTAGTCGGCTAGCTAATACATAGCTTAAGGACCTAGCTAAGCAGTGTGTACGGAAGTGCTAAGCGCTGTGTACGGAAGCCACCGACCATCGACGCCACCAGGCCTCTATAGACCTGATAAAGAGCGCAGGGCTGATGACGGCAGGAAAAACAGAAGGCTGTACTTGCTTAGCCAGACAGATTTCCTTGCCGTTGTTGCTCCACCGAACCTGATCAAAAACCTGGTGCAAAATAAATAGTCCCCGCCCGCATTCGCTGACAAAGGCATAGTCTGCTGAAGGCATAGACGGCGGACAAGGACAGGCGAGTGGCTCTTTGAATCCCTTACCCTGATCGGAGACAATCCACCAGTAATAACCGTCTACCTTTGCGTAGCGTACGGACACTACCTTTTGGGGATCGAGCTGATTTCCATGCTTTGCAGCATTAACGAGTGCTTCTTGTAAGCCCAACCGTAGCTCATCGTGAAACAAATCAGGAGTAGGCGCTAGTAGCGCGTCCAAGATTGGATGAAGATGTAAGGTAGAGGCGAAACTCAGGCTTTCCCATTTTTGGGCTGCCAGCATTTCAGTAAGTGGTTTTTCAGAAGATAGTGCAGCGTAAGGCACTTAAGCTACTCCCCTATAAACTCATTAGGTCTAAGTGTCTAAGTATGGTGATCGAGTCCTGTTGACAAAAATCACTTGATAAGAGTCGCATTGAGAGCGACCGGAAAATGCAGCCTTTAATACGCTTGATAGGAATTATGTTAGTTACATGTTTCCCAAGTAAACGTTTAATGAGTTGAGCTATTTGCTAGCTGAACACCACGCATGAGGAAAACCGTATTACTGGATACACATTATGTAAAAGCTTTAAAATTTATATTGCATTCAACTTATGTCTTGATTCTATCAGAACAATTGAAAAGATTCCTTTATGCCAAATAAATACACGAAAAAAAATTGATTTGGGCTACGCATAAAATCACCCCGATGAAGGCCGCCGTTCCTACTTTCAGCCGCCGCAGTCACGGACAGTTACTTAAGCGCGATCACATTCTCTTTATAAGAGAAAAAGTAAGAGAAGAAACAATTCTTCTAAGCTCTATAACCGTTGAAAAATAGCAGGTTCGTAGTATAAAAGCTGCTGATAGTAACTCAGTGTAGTCAAGCAGTAAAATTGTTCTAACTGCTAGTTAAAAGACCGATAATAAAGTGTTAGAAATGACATAACTAAACGAGCGAGGCCCTTCGTAGCGCTGACGGAAATTTGACCCGCTGTTTAATAGGTCAATGATTCTTTTTCCAAGTGCGGCAGAATTATCCTTAGCAGAAATAACTTGTAATTGCGTAATTTTTTGTTCTTTTATAAAGGGACAAATAAAGTGTTTTCTATGAAGTTTTTGAGAAAAAGCCAGTTTTATTTGTCATAGCTCAGTAAGACTACTATTGCGCTGCCTTGTAAAGAGCCTCTCGCCATTTGGTTTACTGACCATTGAATAGCTATCTAGTAGCTATTCAATGGTACATAGCGCAAACGTTACGATTTGTTGCGAGTAGCCTTAAGACAAATCCACCGATAGGTATTTCCTACTAGTAATTGTCTTTGCTGGTCACTTTTACGGGTGCTTACCTCGCTGACCGTTATTTCACTGACCGTTATCCTACTAAGGCAGATTGCGTTGGGCTGTTTCAGCAACAATAGCCGACTCGTCTTGCGCCAGCTTTTGAAGGGCGCTTGCAATCTGAGTTTGGTCATTGAAATGTCCTAGGGCCTGGGCGACGCGATGACGCACCTGCCAGTCATCGCTATCTGCGTAGGGCAGCAGTAGGGGAATAGCGCGGTCGTCGCGGAGTTCGCCGAGTGCACCAATAGCAGAAACTTCAATAAGTGAATTGTCGGAGGCAAGGGCGGACTGTAGCAAATCGAAAGCATTGCAATCGCCCATTTCACCTAAGCAGGCGATGATACTCATCTGTACTAGCCATTCAGTCGTGTTCTGGTAGAGCGCCTGCAGATCATCTAGAGATTCAGTTAGCTTAAGAGCACCTAATGAATCGGCAGCGGCAGCCTGAACATCGGGCTCGCTGTCGCTGAGAGCCGCTTTGAGCAGATCGAGCGCGATCGCTTTGTCTTGTTTGCCTAGTGTGGAGACTTGGCTAATGGCCGCGTAGCGAACGCGTGTGTTGGGATCGCTGCACAGTGGCCTAATGAGACGAAATGCTATAGCAGGATCAATGCTGCGCAAGAGGTTGATACCTTTGATGCGATCGCCAAAGTTTTCTGAGCTGAGCATCGGTTGAATTTGCTCTAACGAAGGAGAAGAAGACATAGGTCAAGCGAGGATAGAACCGTGATATTAGCTACCGTTTAAGCATAGCGGTAAGGAAACGATGGGTGTATTAATCTCGGCGGTGCTGCCGATTGCGCTAGTAGCACTGACCGGTGTGTGGGTAGGCCGAGCTTTCAGCCTAGACATCAAAACACTGACACGGCTCAATATATACGCGCTGCTACCCGCATTAGTCCTGACAGGTGTTTATGGCAGTACGTTAGCACTCAGTAGCACCTTAAAAATTGTGGCTGGTTTCTCGCTCAACTGCGCGGCCTTGTACACCATCGCTACGCTCTGCGCGCGGCCTCTCAAGCTATCGCCCGAAGTCCGCAAGAGCCTAATCGCGACAACGCTTTTAGCCAACTCAGGCAACATTGGCCTGCCCTTTATTCTCTTTTCTTTGGGCGAAGCGGGACTGTCGCGCGCCATTGTTTATCTGATCAGCTCAGCTATCTTTATTGCCAGCATCGGCCCTATTTTCCTGAAAGGGGAAGGGACTAGCGCCGGATTAAAGATCACTTTGAGCCTGCCTGTGTTTTGGGCAACGCTCGGCGGAATTGCTCTACAGGCCTTCGCCTGGCAGGTGCCCGAAGCGGTTGATCGAGCCCTAGAACTACTTAGTAGCGCAGCTATCCCAATTGCGCTATTAACGCTGGGAATCCAGCTATCGCGTACGGCGCTTAGCTTTGGCAGTTATGAATTATTTGCGGCGGCGCTCAGACTGCTGGTGTCGCCCCTAACAGCCTATGGAATTGGGAGACTGCTGGGATTAGAGGGATTAGATTTGGCCGTTTTAGTCATGCAGTCAGCCATGCCTGTAGCCGTTAATACGCTAATTTGGGTAACTGAATTCGGCGGAGATGGCGATCGCGTAGCCAAAACAATCGTGCTTTCTACGCTGCTGAGCTTCGTTAGCTTGCCGACAGTGCTGTGGCTGGTAACTCGCTAGCTAGTTGCCTCGCAGGGGGCTGCGACAATCTGCTCACCCGTTTGATAGACGTAGAGCCCTACGCTACCGCTGTAGTCAGCGATCGCGTACTCGTAAAACTGATCGCCTTCTACCTGTGTAAAGGCATAGCGCACACCCGCTTCTGGCTCTTGAATAATGAGCGGATGATTGAGATTAGGGTCTAAGTCGTCATAGACAATTTTGGTGGTAAGCGTCAGCCCTTCAGAACTGTATTCGAGCTGATTGTCGCTAGGGCGATGCAGGCTCACTTCATATAGGCCATCGCCACACTGATAGCGCTCACGCGATCCGACCTCAGGCAGTAACCGGTTGAACTCTTCTCTCGTGGGCGTATAGCTCTGCTGAAAAGGCGGTTCGGGAATCGCTTCTACAGCGTCAACACACTCATCCGACACCCCGTCACCATCGAAATCGATCCGCGAATCGTTCGCGCGGCCATCACCGTCGCAATCGGTAGGCGCTCCTATAAATTCACCTTGCACTGACTCGGTTTTTGGGCGGGCCGTTTGCAGCCCCAACACCGTAGCGCCAACCTTAGTCCCAACCTTGGTTCCAACTGTAGCGCCAGCCGAGTGACGCATCGAAGCGCTTGGACTGCAGGCCACTAAAAAAAACGCCGCAACCAGGGAACTAGAGCAAAGCTTTAAGGTAGGGGCGATCTGCATAATTTCTAAACTGTGTTTGGTGTGCTTGGAGCCAGTCCACGCTTGGGGCCGGTCCAACAGAACAGATCTTAACACCAGTATCTTTTGCTGCTCAAAAACTGTGGCCACCTATTTAACTGCACATAACTGTACGCAACTGTACATGCTAGCTGACTGCCGCTAGACCGGTTTTAGCCTAGCCTCCCTCCTGCTGGTGCCCTACAGAAATAGCCTTGGAAGCGGCTTCGGGCGGATGTGCGAAGAGATGTGCGGATACAGTTGATGAATGAGAGGCCTTGGCGACAAGACAGTTGAGCGTTGTTTTCCCAGGAAATAACTGTCGGCAATTAGGGCAGTACCAATGGATTTGGGCGCGGACAACCTGTCTGAGCAGTACGCTATGACAGCAAAGGCAGTTTTCCATAAAAAGTAATCCTTAATTTTAGTATTGACGCTAGAACTTTTAAAACGCGGATATTGTCTAAGCTTTGTTTGGTAAAAGAGGAAGCCAAGAAAAGCTAAAAGAGACAGTCGCTATATCGTTAGCTCTGTCTCGTTGGGTTTTGCTGAGTGTTATAGGAATAGGGTGCCGTATGGACAGAACGCTATGTGAACAATGTAAGCTGACAATATGAGGAAGTTGTGAACATCTCTATCACAGCAGAGCATCCATATTGGTTTACTTATGTTTTGTTAAGACTTGCTTGTTTCCTACAGAACATTTACCGGATCTAAGAGGGTTTGGGAGAACGCAGGCAAAGCCCGGTGCTTCAGCACGGGGATGTAGTTCGCGAGTCTCCCAGGTGAGTGCTAGCGTAAGAACATGTTGATTCTAGAGTATAAGGTCAAGGCAAAGCCTCAACAGTTTGCCGCAATAGACGAAGCTATCAGGACTGGGCAGTTTGTTCAGAACAAGGCTTTGCGTTTGTGGATGGATGTTAAGGGCACGTCCAAATATGACTTGAGCAAGCTGTGCAAACAGCTAGCAAAAGAGTTTGACTTTGCCAATGAACTCAACAGCATGGCTAGGCAGGCCAGCGCTGAACGTGCATGGTTTGCTATTAGCCGCTTCTACGAAAACTGCAAGCAAGGCGTTGAGCCTGTTGGTATTCCAAAGTTCAAGCAGTTTGCTCGCTCAGTCGAGTACAAAACGTCCGGCTGGAAACTGACAGCGCCTAAGCGGATTAAGTTCACTGATAAGAAAGGTATCGGCCTTTTGAAACTGGTAGGCACTCACGACCTTGGCAACTATGCTGAGAAGCTGATTAAGCGAGTGAGGCTGATTCGCCGCGCAGATGGCTACTACTGCCAATTCTGCGTAGCCGTAGACCGCAAGGAAACGCTAGAACCATCTGGCAACACAATCGGCTTAGACGTTGGCTTAGCTGACTTCTACACCGATTCCAATGGCGAGAAAGAAGAGAACCCTAGATTCTACAGAAAGCGTGAAGCTAAGCGTAAAAAGCTAGCTAGGCGCGTCTCTCGAAAGAAAAAGGGTCAGCCAACCGCAAGAAAGCAATAAATCGACTAGCCAGGTTCGAGCTTACAACTTCACGCAAGCGAAAAGACCACGCTGTAAGATTGGCGTTGTCCGTGATGAGATCTAACGACCTCGTAGCGTACGAAGACTTGAGAATCCGAAGTATGGTCAAGAATCACAACTTGGCTAAGTCGATTGCTGACGCAGGTTGGTATCAGTTCAGAACGTGGCTAGAGCGCTACGGCGATATATTTGGCCGGGTAACCGTTGCGGTGAATCCTGCCTATACGTCGCAAGCATGTTCTAGCTGCGGAACGATAGTGAAGAAGTCTCTCTCTACCAGAACTCACGCCTGCAAGTGTGGCTGTGTGCTAGATAGAGATGAGAATGCAGCTATCAATATTTTGAACAAAGGACTCGGTACGACGGGGCACGTCGGAACCGCCTTGCTAGACAAGGAAAACGCCCTGTGAGATACGACCTCTTTGGGTTTGGCGGTAACGTTGGATCTGAAAGTTATGTCCCTGACCAGGGAATCCCCGCGCCTTCAGGCCGCGGAGTAGTCAAAGAGATAGGGGAGTTGGGATAGATCTCGTACGGCTCGATAGTTCTGGTGCAGTGATGGCGACGGTCTAAGCCGTAGTTTGGTGGCCTTCGACTCAAGTATCCCAACCTAAAAAGCCAGAAATTTGGCTAGCTAATGTTGTTGGATCAAAAGGTTTGTTGATAACTCCTTGAGCACCTAGCTCATAAAGCTGCCTATGATTGGCAGCTCTAGACTTGGCCGTTAAGAAGATAACAGGAATTGCCTGAGTAGCCGCGTCTGACTTGAGGGCTTTGAGGGTGGCCACGCCGTCCATATCTGGCATCATAACGTCAAGCAAAATAGCGTCAAGTGTATGCGCTTTGACCTGTTCTTGGGCTCGCTGAATGCCTTCTTTGCCAGAGTTAGCGGTTACTACCTGCCAGCCATTCATGACGCTAAGACCGATACGAGCAATGGTCTGAATGTCACGCTCATCGTCAATCATCAAAATTTGCTTGTTTGCCATATTGATATCTTTTTTATTTCAAGGAGAGCTGATAGGAGCACTCGCTGGTTTGGGTAGGGTGAAATAAAATGAGCTACCTTGACCGTGAACGCTTTTGACCCAAATTCTGCCTTGGTGCTGTTGAATAATTTCGCGACAGATGGCTAATCCTAGTCCCGTTCCACCGTGTTCGCGAGCGTCGGATGTATCAATTTGTTGAAATCGTTCGAATACAGCTTCTAGCTTATCGCTTGGAATTCCTCGACCGCTGTCTTTGACCAAAAACTGAACGTTATTGCCTTGCGATCGCGCTGCTACCCAGACCGTTGCGTCTTTAGAAGAGAATTTGATTGCATTGCTCAACAGGTTCGTGAGTGCCTGCACTATCTGATCTGCATCGGCCCACACCTGCTCTGACTCGACATCAATATCATCAGGCTGAATTATTAGGGCAACGCCGTGATCGTCAGCCATGGTCTGCATCGACTCCACAGCATTTTGTAGAAGGCTAGGCACTGAGCACACTGCTAGAGAGAGACTCACTCGACCGGAGCCGATGCGCTCTAGATCGAGTACGTCATTGAGCAAGCGGGTAAGACGTTCGGTATTGTTTAGCGCAATGTCAATCAGAGCTTGGCTCTGGCTACTGCTAAGGGGGCCTAATCTACCTGTGCCTAGCAGTTTTAGCGAGCCGTGTACGGAGGTGAGCGGTGTGCGTAGTTCGTGGCTGACGACCGAGACGAATTCGTCTTTCATCTGCTCGGTGGCTTTGCGATCGCTAATATCGCTAATCAAGCTAAACAGCCCTTTCACTCGTCCTTTTTGCACATCAGGAATATAGCTAATGCTAGCCCACAGTTTGACGCCGCTACTCTGAATCATTTCTGCTTCAAAAGTCACCTTCTCGCCGGCTAAGGCCTGTTCTAGATAGGGCAGCTGCTGCTGATAGACTGCCAAAGAGACGATATCGCTCACCTGTCTGCCTTTAATCTGCTGGTAGGGAATGTCGTACCAGGTTTCGTAGGCATAGTTGTTAAAACGATAGCGGTGGTAGCTATCGATATAGGCGACTAGCGCCGGTAGCGCATTAGTGATTAGCCGTAGCTGTTTCTCGCTGTGGCGCAAAGCGCTTTCCGTTCGCAGCCGCTCGTCCATTTCTCGGCGCAGCTGATGGTTTTTTCCCATCAGCGCTGCCGTACGCTCTACGACAAGATCTTCTAAATGCTCTAACAATTTGGTGTGATTAATTGCAACCCCAATTTGATTGGTTAGCTGCTGCATGAGATCAATTTCTAGCGGGCTCCACCGCCTCGGCTGTATGCACTGATGGGCAATCAGCAGCCCCCAAAAGCCTTCTTTCTGACGCACTCGGCTGTCTTCTTCGGTCGGTATCGCGGTCAAAATGGGAACTGCTAGCTCTGACTTTACGCAGAGGCTCTCTAATATCTCGATAATGTCAGGTGCGACCCCATGTCCATCTATAGTATCGAGCACTGAAATTGACTGCTGGCGGTAGTGATCGATATAGGTGCTGCGAAGCACCGGATTGTCTGGCCAGGGGCAGCGCAACATGCTTTGAGTGCAGCCTTGAACCGGATTTGCGACCGCTTCCGCCGCTAAAAAGATAGGCGACTGCTCCGGCGCCTGTAGGATAAATACGCGGTCACAGCCTAGAATTGCCTGCACCTCACACACCGTTGTCTGCAAAATCTCTTTTAGCTCTATCGACTGACGAACTTTTTGAGTGATCTCGACTAGTAGACGACTTTGCCGATACTGCCCTTCTAGCTGACGGTGGCTGCGGCGCTGCTCGGTGACTTCAATCCCAGACGAAACAATAAACTCTACTTGCCCTGACGCATCCGTTATGACTGTGTTTGACCAGGCGATCGCATGCATCTCACCCGCTTTCCCTAGCCAGGTGCTTTCGTAGTAAACATTGGTTTGTCCGCTGATTAGCTGGTGAAAGATATCCTGTATTGAAACCCGCTCTTCTGGGGCTAGCAAAAAATCCCAGACATGCTGATTGCGCACTTCTTGTTCGCTATAGCCTGTCGTCGTCTCACAGGTTCGGTTAAATCTCTTTATTTTTCCTCGACGATCAAATACAACAATAAGAATGCCAGCAACATTTAGCAGCATCTCAGTATCTAATCTGTTTTCATCACCTGTTGGAGTGGAAGGCGGAACACTCACAAGCCCATCACCTGAATACCGTTGCCTATACAAGCCTACAGCAGACCCCCTGTTTTGAAACCGCTCAACGTCTCACAGCGTTCTGCCTGCTACATGGACCTGCCACACGGAATTGATATTTCATCTGTTTCTTCATAATTTACTCAGAATTGAGTTCTATGCTAGACACTGTAGCTGTCTGAGGTTCTTGTGCAATATCTCTACTATTTTGCTAATACCAGCTTAGTATTGCGCGTATTGAGCTTTCTTTCTAGACGAACATCAATCAAATTGGACGCGGTCACAGTGGTTTACTTGACCGATCGCTGGGTTGTAAGGGTAAAGGTCAAGTCCCCCCTTCCTCTAGAGCAAGATTTCGATTTTATCGCCTTTCTTCGTGAAAATGGCTCACCCTATACGCCGACTCCCCGGTTAGAACAAATGTTGATTAGCCTAGATAGTGGTGATGACATAACAGCAGTCATGAATCGCTACCACTTGGTTGTTGTTTCTCACGGCGATCTCAATCCGCAAGATATCGAAGTGTTTCGCACGACATTCGTGCAGGGACTCGGTTACTGTCCGCCTAGCTTAGTTTAGGTTTGCTAGTTCGGGCCTACTAATTTGGGCCTGCTAGTAGGCATATTAGTTTAGATCTACAAGGCCAGTGAAGTTTTGACGAGTTAGCTGGTTGCGCAGGCGAACGGCTAGCTCGGTAGGGTGGATAGATAGATAAATACAGTCATTACCGCCAGCTTGATAGATTTGAGTGTATAGGTTTGTCTCTTTTGGGGGTTCTTTTGGGGTTTTTGATAGGGACTCCGATGAAGGCTCTGACCGATGCGCCAAAAAGACGATGGGTAAAGCTCGCAGACGATTATCAGATCGAACGATTCGGCACAGGTCTAAGCCATTGATTTCCAGATGACTATTTTCTAAATCACTCTTCTGCGGGCGATCGCTTTCTGAAGCGCTGAGCATTGACAGTTCGACGTCCAACAGCAAGATATCGACAGCTGGTTGCTTAGGGACCAAGTTGAACCATCGCCACAAAGCAGCGACACTTTTAAATGGGGTGACTTGAAAGCCCTGAGAGGTTAGCTGAGTATCAAGATGTATCAATAAGTCAGGGTCACTAAGGGCGATCGCAACTTTCACCTGTCGTTTCTTTTCCTGCACAATATTAGCTACGGCCTGCATGATTTGCGGCGGCGGCGTGGTGCGATCACTCATCAGGCTGACCCCTTGTCGACTCAGCGATAGGCGAGCAGGCAACTCTAGCTGCGTGCCTATCACAGCTATAAGTGGCGGACTGTCTTTGTTGATAGTGTGAATAGGTATGCTTTGAATAAAGTCAGACGTCTCATGCGTCAGCTTGGCTCTAGCATCTAATAGGACGACGTTGCAATCCGTCGATTGAAGGAGCGTCGTCGCCTCAGAAAGTGCCGTCACAACATGAGACTTGAAGAGATACTGATCGGCACTCGTGATTAGCTGCTCGCTAAACTGCTGATCTTCAGTCACGATTATTAGCACATCGGCTGCGCTCGCTATTAGGGCTTGATCAATTGACTGGCGTAGTGTCTGAACCCACTGTGCTAACTGACTTGATAGCTCAATCGAAGCTTCAATCTGAGGCTGTAGTGGCAGCGATCGCAAAGCATCCTCTACTTGTCGAGCGGTTCTAGATCCTTCTGCAAACCCAAAGCTACCTAGCGAGCCCGAAAGCTGATGTGCGCAAACTAAGCCCTCTCGATATAGCGCTGGTGCTAGCGGCCCTTGAACCAGCGCCTGCACAGCCTTTTCTATCGTCTCAATTTGAGTCGTCGCCGAAAAAAGATAGCGACGTCCCGCCTCTGCTAGCTGTTGTTTTAACCGCGACTGGGAAGTTACCGCTGCTACGTTTAGCGCTGAGTCGCCAGCCAAGCGGCTAGCCGCATAGCCAGCAGAGGGATGCGCGTCAATTTCTTGCTGTTGGACTATCTGCTGCTTATCCAAACTATTCGGCTTTGAACCGGTTTTTTCTTCTTTAGTCCTCCCTCCCTCCGTTTGTTCTTTCTCAATTTTTTCTTCTGCGGTTTGTTCTTTCCCGGTGGACTGGTCTTCGATCAGCCGTTCTTCATCAAGCTGACTGTCACTTGTATGAACAGAATCATCTGGTAGCCAAGCCGTGTTTTCGTTGAGACGGTAGCCCAAGCCATATACTGTCTTGATCAAGTCCTTTGGGGCTCCAGCCTTTTTTAGCTTTTGTCGTAACCCTTTGATGTGTGTACGAACCGCGTCTTCCCCTGGCGGATCTTCGAACGACCACAAGTCATCAATAATAGCGCCGAGGCTATATACCCGATGCGGATGCCGCAAGAACAGCTCCATCATCGAAAACTCTTTGGGGGTAAGCCGAATAGAAGTATCTTTATAAGTTGTTTCACACGCGCTAGGATCTAGCCGTAGCGGCCCCCAGCTCAAAATCGGTGGCAGTCCCTGATTCTCCCTTCTTAGCAGTGCCCGGATGCGCGCACACAGCTCATCAAAATCAAACGGTTTAACCACATAGTCATCGGCTCCCGCATCTAGCGCCTTTACCTTTTCGACAGTGCTTTCCTTTGCCGTCAAAATCATCAGCGGGTTAGCATAACCTTCTTCGCGAAACTTTTTAGCAAACTGGATGCCGTCACCATCAGGCAGCATCAGGTCTAGCACGATCAGATCGTAATCAAATAGATCTACGTACGTTTCGGCGCTGCTACCATCTACCGTAATATCCACTGCATAGCGCTGCTGAATCAAACGTTCAGCCAAAGATTCCATTAGGTTTTCGTCATCGTCAACCAGCAATATCCGCATTTATTCAGCATCTTCCAACGCATATGCAGCTGCGGCCAATCATAATTACTACAGCGCTACTAGGTCCTTATTATATGAGGCATAGAGTTAACAAGAGTAAACAAAAAAGTGTAAGTTGCTACATCTTTTCAAGAGTTAACCTTACTTAAAGAAAAACTCTTGCGTTATGTAACTTTTTATGGATTAGGGTCTCATAAAGTAGGTTGATAGCTCCGGATTGATAGTTCGGGCTTGAAATGCTTTGACAGAACACTTGCTACAGCGAACTAGCGGGGCATGGCTGACACGTAGGGCAGTAATAGATTCGGCGACTGTTAACCACTTCTTTTACGATCGGTGTGGCACAGATGTAGCACGGCTTATCTACTCGGCCAAACACCCAGTAGCGATAGTCACGGTAAGGAGCCCCCTCAGCCTTGAGCTGATTGGCCAAATCTAAATCATTGGTTACTCCTTTGTACCTGTAAGACTGATACGACACCTTGATAGAGACTTTGGCTAGGGTATGAAGCTGCGCTAAGCTGCAATCAGTAGGGCGCAGATGAGGACATAGCCTTGCTGCGAATAGAATCTCACTGCGCAGATAATTTCCGATTCCAGCTAAAAAATGCTGGTCCAAATAGAGTGAAGAGAGCCTACGGCGACAGTGCTTTTTAGCTTGAAGCGCTGCTAGCAGGGTTTCTGGCTGCAGCCCTTTGCCTAATACATCTGGCCCTAACTTGCTCAAAAAAGGGTGAGTTTCAATCTCCTGCGGACTGCTAAGGATCTGAATATCGGAGGCGCTGTAAAGTAGGGCGGATTTTTTCTGGTTGTGAATGGCAAACCGCAACTGCCGGTTCGTCTCCGGCAAGTCATAGGCCGGGCGAACCATCCACTGACCGTACAGCTGGTTATGAGAGTAAACGCTTAGCCCGTTATCAAAGTGGGTCAGCATCGCCTTGCCCCGCGTTTCTACCGCTATTACTCGACAGCCAGTTAGTTCTGCCTCGAAGGGCTTCAGGTGATCAAATGCAAAAAACACCCCGGTTGTAGGGTATGGGCGAACGGCGCGCTGAATTTTGTCAGCAGCAATACGAATTTCGGGGCCTTCAGGCATGGGAAAAAGTTGAGGGTAAAACGTCGAAAGCAGCCGCAGAATGAGCGCAGACTATTCAATACCCTAGTAAAAAACGCTTTGCTCTCACATCATCCCAACGGTAGCCATCATCCTACGGCCACAAAGAAAGGTTAAAAAAGAGACCGTCTGCTAGAGACCACTAGCGGATTGCGGTATCGTGAGCATACGCTAAAACACGGTTACACTACTTCAGGTTACACCGCTTCAAAGGATCGCCCTAATCCATGACCTCAGCCCAGCCTCTGGACTATTCTGCCGCCGCCCCCCACGCTAAAGCGAGACCCCTGAAGCCGGGTGCCGCCAAGCCTGCGAAAGAACGATGCAGTGAGTGTGGTCTTTGTGACACCTCCTATATTCACTATGTAAAAGATGCCTGCGCTTTTTTGAATCAGCAGGTGAGTGAGTTGGAGAGCGCGAATCACGGGCGCAGTCGCGATTTAGACGATGCCAATGAACTGTATTTCGGCGTTCATCAAAAGATGGTAGCCGCTCGCAAGCTAGCGCCGATTGAAGGTGCGCAGTGGACGGGAATTGTCAGCACGCTAGCGATTGAAATGCTGAATCGGGGCTTAGTCGAGGGCGTAGTCTGTGTGCAGAACACCGAAGACGATCGCTTTCAGCCAATGCCTGTGATTGCTAAAACGCCTGCGGATATCTTAGCCGCGCGGGTGAATAAGCCGACGCTTTCGCCTAACCTTTCGGTGCTTGACCAAATTGAGCGATCGCACATGAAGCGGGTGCTAGTCATCGGTGTAGGCTGTCAAATTCAGGCGCTGCGAGCGGTGCAGCATCAGCTAGGGCTAGAAAAGCTGTATGTGCTAGGTATGCCTTGTGTAGATAATGTGACGCGCGCAGGCTTGCAGAAGTTTTTGGATACGACTAGTCGCTCGCCAAAGACGGTGGTGGCCTATGAGTTCATGCAAGATTTTCAGGTGCACTTCAAGCATGAGGATGGTTCGGAAGAGAAGGTGCCTTTTTTTGGTCTAAAGACCAATCAGCTCAAAGATGTGTTTGCCCCCTCTTGTATGAGCTGTTTTGACTACACTAATTCGCTTGCAGATATCGTCGTGGGCTATATGGGTGCGCCGTTTGGCTGGCAGTGGATCGTGGTGCGCAATGAGACGGGCGCGGAAATGTTTGAGCTACTAGACGAGCTGATTGAGACGCAGCCGGTAATGAGTAGTGGCGATCGCACGCAAGCTGTTCAAAACAGCATCCCCGCCTATGACAAAGGCGTTACCCTGCCGATGTGGGCCGCAAAGCTCATGGGCGTTGTCATCGAAAAAATTGGACCGAAGGGGTTAGAGTACGCTCGTTTCTCAATCGACTCGCACTTTACTCGAAACTATCTATACACCCGGCGCAATCATCCAGAGAAATTGGAAGCGCATGTACCGGAGTTTGCCAAGCGCATTGTTGGACAGTACAAACTGCCTAAGAATTAGCTGTCTTCAACACTTCTCAACGCTTCCCAATACTTTTCGAACCACAATCTCCCTAGGGGGAAGATCTTACTCTTACCTCATGTTCTGATCTCTCGTTTTGACTCGCGTCTTAACCTCGCGCTTTAACCTTACGTCTTGGCAATGCTATGGCTATGGCGCTCGCACGTTGACGATTACGCATTCAGGAGATTGACCTAGACCGCATGAAAATTATCTGAGCATTAGATTAAGAAAGCAGTGCTAAGCTCAGTCCTTTTGCTCAATTAGTCGCTATGTCAGCCCCTCTCTCTACCAAAGTCCAGGCTTCTACCAAAGTTCAGGTTACGCTACTGGCTCTCTGTCAAGCCCTAGCTATGACCACAAATACGGTCTTGATCACGACGGCAGCTTTAATCGGCTATGCTTTGGCCGCAGATAAGGCGTTAGCCACTATGCCTTTGGCTGTCAGACAGATAGCCACGATGAGTGCGACAATTCCGGCTTCGATTCTGATGGCTCGAGTCGGGCGGCAGCGTGGGTTTTTTCTGGGGACGACGCTGGGCATTGCAGGAGCCGGGCTGAGTATCTACAGTCTGGTAGGTCAAAACTTTTGGCTGTTTACAGCATCGATGGCCCTTTTGGGATTTTCCAACAGCTTCGTTGGCTACTATCGCTTTGCCGCTGCAGATGTAGCAGATGAGGCCTTCCGGTCGCAGGCGATTTCTTGGGTAGTTGCAGGGGGCGTTATTGCGGCGGTTTTGGGCCCACGGCTAGCTACAGGAGCAAAAGGCTGGTTCGATAGCGAGCTGTATATCGGTGCATTCATCGCTATTCTTTGCTTACAAGTGATCGCTAGCGGTCTGCTACTGCTTCTAAAGATTCCGCCCGTAACTAGAACCCATCTGCACGAAAACGTTCGGGCACTCTCTACAATTGCTCGGCAGCCAAAGTTCCTAGTGGCAACGCTAGGGAGCACGGTGAGCTATGGCATTATGGCTTTTGTGATGACAGCAACACCGCTGGCGATGAGCACAGAAGGACATAGCTTTGATCAGTCGGCATCGGTGATTCAATGGCATGTCTTTGGGATGTTTGGCCCGGCGCTATTGACGGGATGGCTAATCAAACGCTTTGGTGTGCTTAATATCATCGTCACGGGGGCGCTATTGGCGTTAGGCTGCGTGGGAATTAATTTGCTAGGTGCTGGCTTCTGGCACTTCTCTGCTGCGCTTTTGCTGCTAGGCCTCGGCTGGAACTTTATGTATGTGGGCTCTACAGCGTTGCTGACAGAGACCTATACGCTGGCGGAAAAAGCTAAAGTGCAGGCAATTCACGACTTCATCGTCTTTGGCTTTGTTGCACTGAGTACCTTTCTTTCTGGGCGAATCTTCTATCGGTTTGACTGGGAGGTGCTCAATCAGATTAGCTGGCCGCTTGTGAGCATTGCGCTGGTGGCTGCGCTGTGGTTGCAGTATAAAAATCCAGCCGAGCGAGACTCTTCTCTATAAAGTAAAGGCAAAGAAGAAGAGGCAAAGCAGCCAAAGTAAACAAGACAAGATATAGAAGACTAAGCAAAGAAGATAAGGCATAGAAGACTAAGCAAAGAAGATAAGGCATAGAAGACGAGAAGAGTATACACACGGTGATGAATCTAAAAGATACCGAAGCTTTCTAACCGAACTAACAAAAGAACAGTCTTATTGGAAGAGTCATTCTAGAGGCGCAATCCTATGAGAGGAGTGATTCTGGTGCTATGGACTCAGTAGCGTCGAGTATTGCGAATAGGCGCTAGAACTATCGGGATAGTTCACCTGGCTTCCGTATATATACATACGGCGTGATCAGAATATTGAGGTGTTGTCGCTATGTTGATTCAAGGGCTGTTTTTAGTGACGTTTGCGCTGGCAACAGGTGCGATCGCGCTAATCAACAACTTCATCAAAGCAGGCTCCTTCACTCGCCGAACTAGTCGCAGAGAATCAGCATTGCTAGATTTCTCCGATCAGGTGAGATATTTCACAGAAGACAGCAGGGATAACTGTAGAAATTCTTTGATCTTCAAAAAGATGACCGGTCGCCATGCGCCAATTCGTATTATCAATCTGATTCTTAGCTGTTACGATCCGCACCTAGCTACTTACATCTATGCCAAAGCACCGCGCTACGTCCACTTTCAAAGAAGCGAGCTAGAGAACTGGCAGCTGCAAGAGCCGGCAGTCGTTCGTAACTGCTTCTTGCAGGTGATGCTATGGCTGATGTTGCTTAATGGCGTTGTGTTGCTAGTACTGAGCGGGTATCTGCTAACCCTGATTGTGATTGGGCTTCAGACAAGTGCAGCCCAGCCTGCCCTTCTACGGTTTTATCTCAGTGCGATCGCCTTTTTGATCTGTATAGGAATGATTGCGATCGCCTATTGTCAGTATGCGTATGTGGAAATAGTCTTTCTAAACCTGGTTAAAACATTCTACGAAGACAAGCCTGCTGCTAATCGCAAGCTCATTCGTTCAGTCTTTAACGGAGCGAAGATGACAAAGATAACTGGCTCAAAACTAGGCGAGTCAAAATTAAGTAGGTCAGTAGGCGGCTCAGAAATAGGCAGCTCAGAAATAGGCGGCTCAAAAATAGGCAGCTCAGAAATAGGCAGCTCAGAAATAGGTGGATCAAAACTTGGGACGCTCTAGTGAACAGAATAAGGTGAGCGCTACTGTACAAGAGAGCGTAGTGGCCGAAAGGCGATCGCAGCCTAGAAGCTGAATGGGAAAATACAGCAGTAGCGCTGCTACTACAGACAAGCCTGCTGGCTGGCTCAGAAAGTAAAAGAAATCTTGAGTACTTTCCATCCATTCTAAGAGTTTCAAGAATCGGCGGAGAAGGGTCATGGTGCTCACCGTGAAACCTAAAGGTGACAAAGCTTGTCGTTCACTATACTGCTGGTGCATGGCTGATACAGCGCTTTAGCGTAGCAAACAAACAGCAGACTGCATTGTAGTTGATAGCCATTAGCTCCAATGGTATGTAGCGCTACCACAAAATAGTCGAAGCTACGTCAATGAACAGGTGAGTGCTGCTCTGGGGCTACGCTTGGTTTAGAAAGTGGAGGCCAGAAAGTACAGGTCAGAAAGTACAGGTCAGAAAGCACAGGCCAGAAAGTCTAAATCAGAAAGTTTCATAAACGAGCAGCGTCTGTTGATATATTTGGTTGGGGACTGCTCTAAATTAAAGATTTCACGAAGATTCCGCATTCAAAATCCTACCTTAAAGAGAAGAGACTTATGAAGCGTCGTGCATTTATGAACTGGGTTGGCGTTAGCTTTATAGCAGCATCACTACCAGTTGCGATCGCAGCTTGTTCACCCGCTGAAGACACTGCCGAAGCTGACCCTTGTGCTGTGACTGAAGACCCAACCGGGGCCGAATCTGATGAGGTGACAGCCGTAGATAGTGGCGACGATGGGTTTACCCCCCTCGGCACCGTCTCCGAACTTGATAGCGCTGGATTTCTCGCCAATGAGGACTTTGCCGCTGGTCCAGTCATCGCAATTCGCGATCCTGCCAATGCTGATGGCGTTATTGCGCTTAGCTCCGTATGCACTCATAAAGGCTGCAACGTTGACTGGCAAGAAAGTGAATTTGTTTGCCCCTGTCATGGATCTAAGTTCGGTGCCGGCGGCGAAGTCCTTGAGGGCCCTGCTGACGAAGCACTAAGTACCTACGAAGCCAAGATTGACGGCGATCAGATTTTAGTCAAAGCGGCATAGGTCGATAGGCCAGTCTCAGCATTAGGTCTTAGTATTGTGTCTTAGCACTGGATCTTAGCCTCAAGTCTTAGCCGATCAGGCGCAATCGCTTCAGAAATGTTAAGGTCGCTACGGTAAAGTAGCGACCTTTTTGGTCTTAATGAGGGGTGTATTTTCGATGAGCGTAAATTTGCGTCGAAACGTTCTTACTTTTGTCTGGGTCTGATCTAGATAGCGATCGCTACTAGTGTTCCTGTTCTTCGCCTCATCCTACTCAATGCAATGATCGATCACCTATCAAAAAGCGCAATGGTTCAGCGGGTTTACAACCCCGATCTTTTCTCAGAAGCACGCACAACGCCCTTTGAACCGGTCGAACGGCCTATCTTTTTGGTTGGTTCTGAGCGATCTGGCACGACGCTCCTTCGTTTGATGCTCGATCACCATCCTCAGATTGCCTTTTGGG
This sequence comes from uncultured cyanobacterium, assembly GCA_963702855.1. Lineage (GTDB taxonomy): Bacteria > Cyanobacteriota > Cyanobacteriia > Phormidesmidales > Phormidesmidaceae > Phormidesmis. The sequence continues at coordinate 1,260,739 of OY969765.1, read as the reverse complement.
GAGAGTTTGACTACAGCGTTAGCTGCATGGATAGCCAAGGTAGCTATCCAGACCTTACTGATTATTACCGGTGGCTTCGAACCAACAAGCGGTTTCTAATGGACGGGCCTAGCATTGATCGTCGCCTTGGCTACCCGGCGTTAGTAAATAGCTTTCTTCGGCAGTTTCAAGCCTTTACCAACAAGCCTGTCGTAGGTGCAACTGTTCATCATCACTTTGATCGCCTGCTAAAGATTTGGCCAGAGGCTTCATTTATCCATGTCGTTCGAGACGGGCGCGATGTCACCCGGTCTTGCATGAAGATGGGCTGGGCAGGCGATCCTTGGCATGGTTCAAATCGCTGGTTAGAAGCCGAAACGCTCTGGGACAAGCTGAAGCTTCAGCTACCAGAGCACCGTCAGCTAGAGGTTCGCTTTGAAGATTTGATACACAACAATGTCGCTACGCTAGAGCGCGTTTGCCAGTTTATGGGTCAGCGGTATCACCCAGACATGATGAACTATGTGCAATCGACTGCCTATGGACTACCCGATGCAAGCTTAATCAACCAGTGGCACGACCGACTCTCTAAGCGAGAGATTCAGCTGATCGAATCAAGAATTGCGCCAATACTAGTCGATCGCGGCTATCCGCTTAGTGGACTTCCCCATGTAAGGGTGTCGCAGATTGGGCAGATAAGACTAAAAGTACAGCATAAGATCAGAATGCTAAGCCATAGAGCCAGGCGGTATGGGCTGCCGCTAATGTCGGCAGACGTGATTGCGCGCCGGCTAAGGTGGCAGCGGTTGAGCGATCGCATTCGCAGAAAGATCAACGCAATCGATATTAAGACTATGAAACAGTCTTGGTAATGCAACCTAGATGGGCGCGGTCTATTACGGATGCGATCTAGATAGATGCGATCGCGTTTCTATGATAGAGAGTCGAATAGCTCTAGCAGCTGCGCTTCGTTAAGTTGAGGTACCTTACACTTCTCTGCCTTCTTTAGCTTGCTGCCAGGGTTTTCACCGACCACAATATAATCGGTCTTAGAACTCGGCATCTTGTTGATACGTCCACCTGCTTTGGTGACGGTTTCAGTGATTTCTTCGTAAGTAATCCTACTCAGCGAACCTGTTAGCACAAATATCTTGCCAGTTAATGTGCCGTCTGGACCCTGTTCAGAGTTGCCTGCCGCGGCGGTAGATAGATCAGCTTCTTTCTGGGCGGTGGCCTGAGCGTCGACTGATGCTTTTGGCTGGGCAGGTTTGTCTAGTTTCTTATCTGCTGACTTCCTATCTGCCCTAGCTGATTTTTCTGCCTTTTGAGCCTGTCCCTTCTGAGGTGGCGTTTCTTCGACCTGTGTTTTTTCAGCTTTCTGCTGCTCTATAGATTTTTGTTTCTCTGCGACTTTTTGTTTCTCTGCGACTTTTTGCTGTTCTGCGACTTTTTGTTTCTCTACGACTTTTTGTTTCTCTGCGGCTTCCTGCTGTAAAGAAATAATGACCTGCTGGCTTAGCTTTATAGCTTCTTCTAAAGCAGCTTTGTCCGTCTCAAGCGATTTGACTTGCGCTTTGAAGTCCATAGTCGTTTGTCTGGTAGTCTCTATCTCCTGACTTAACTGAGCTTGAGACTCAGAAAGCGTTTTGATTTGCTGGTGAAGTGGCTTGGTATCTTCGATGCTGTTGACCGTATCGGAGAGTGCTTTATTCGTCTTCGAAAGAGTCTTGTTTTGCTGATTAATTGCTTTAATTTGCGCCTGTAGCGTTTGCATAGACTGCTCAGCAGCAGTTTGATTGGCCTGGCTAGCGTCACGCACCTGGGTTATCTCTTGGCCTAGCTGCTGTAGCTGTTGTTCTAATTCCAAGCGCTGAGCTTCGGCAGCCTTTGTGGCCTGCTGCGCTGCATCGCGAGCTTCTCTTAGCGGCTGAATCTGCTCACTAATCAAGGCTTCTGACTGCGTATTGCTAGCCTGCGCCAGCTCGTCTAGCTGCTGCTCTAAGTCAGTAATTTGGTTGCGCAGTTCGTTCTGCTCAGAGGTTTGGGTTTCTACTGTCGCCTGTAGCGTTTCTTTTTGGTGAGCTAACGCATCAACCTGCTGTCGCAAATTCGTTAGCAGTGTCTGGGTAGAGCTTTCCTGCGCCTGCTGCTGAGACTGTTCTTCTAGCTGACCTTTGAGCTGCACCTCAAGCTGTTCTTTCGCAGCAGTGACTTCGCTAATATCCGCTTTCTGCGAGGCAATTTGCGCTGTAAGTTCAGATTCCAGTATTTGCTGTTTCTCTTCAATCGCTTGCTTTCCCTCGCTAGCAGCAGTTAAGCGCTGCTGTAGACTCGCTATCTGCTCGGCGTCCGCGGCCTTTGATTGTTGACTTGCTTTGCCCTGAGCCCTCAGCTCGTCTATCTGTCCTCGCAGATCAGAGAGTAAGGTCTGCAGCTTTTTCTGCTCAGCAATCTGCTGCGATTTTTCAGTTTCGGCGCTAGCTAGCTTTGTTTGGAGTGCCGATAGCTGGCTGCGACTTTCTTTTAGGTCTTTCTCTACGCCTTTAACCTGTTGCTCAAAAGCAGATTTAGCCCGAGCCTGACCCGCTTTTTGGCTTTGCTGAGCGGATAGTAGGTCGCGATTTTCAGCTTTTGTAGTCGCTAGCTCATGCTGTAGCGCTTGAGCCGTTTGCGCGTACTCGCTTGCTTTTTGCCCAGCTTGAGATTCTAAGGTTTTGAGCTGAGACTGTGCGTCTAGAAGCTCAGCTCGCGTTGTGCTAATCGTTTGCTCTAGCTTCTCTTTATCCTTTATCGTTTTGTTGGCTTGGTTTATCTGCGTCTCGAAGTCGCTGACCGCGCTTTTAGCTAGTGCTAGGGCTTCAGTAAAGGTTTCGTTTTCCCGGCTAAGAACGTCTATTCGAGCGGTTAGTTCACTTTTTTCAGAGATGGCTTTCTTCTGTGTCAGTCCTTTTTGGCGATTCGCACCGATTAAACCGATTAGAATTGCGATCGCACCCAAAGTCCCTCCAATAATTTCGTAGGTAAGTTCGGTATTCATTCGCATGTCCCTAAACAACGGCAATGCTCGAACCAATCGCACTCAAACCAATCATAGAGGTTGATGCACAGTGATTAATGCGCAGTGGTTGATGCGCAGCAAGCCTCACCATTTTGCCGCATGTTTGGCTATTTACACTGGTTAATAGCTACGCTTCCGGAGCAGCCGGACGAGGTTTGGGGGCTGGAAAGAGCGATCGCACCATCGCTTCTCTAGCAGCTACCGACTCATTCTCCGCTTGCCAAATCGACTCATAATAGAAAAAAGAAACGCCCGCGAATCCCTGCTGGCGGCTCTCTAGCACCTGATCTTTGACCAACGTGCTGCTGACAGAATTCTGCCGCAGTCCGCTCAAAATGCCAATAGCGGTAGGAATGCGATCGCGCGCCGCGCGCAGCACTGGTTTTGTCAGCTCAGAGGCAAAAATAGACAAACTGCGACGGTAGATCTGCACTAGCAGCTCTTCCACATAGCCAGCCCGTTCCCAAGCAGGCCAATCTTGCAAATAATTGCCATAAGCAAAGCCAGCTGGACTAGGCGAAACCGAAAAAACAGCCCGAGGGCGATGCCGCTTCATCGCTCGAAACAATCGCTCTACTAGCTGCGTAATCTGGTCAGCTCGCCACCGCATCCAGAGTGTATCTTCGGCGTTTGCTGGTGGCTGGCGTCCGGTTGCCTGCTGATACAGTGCGGTGGTTGCTGGGTCGTAGCCAAAAGCGACAGGTAAACCAAAGTGATCATCTATCTGGAACCCCTCAATGTCGTAGTTGGCGCTCAGTTCACTGACCAAATCGACTAAAAACTGTTGCACTTCAGGGTGGAAGGGATTTAGCCACACCCGGGCGTGCTTTCCATTGTCCTGATAGTCGATGTGTGTGCCATCTGCGCGACGCGTGATCCAGGTAGGATTTCGCCGGGCTAGGGGTGAATCTTCGGGCGCCATTAGGCCAAACTCAAACCACGGAATCACGCTAAGATTTCTGACGCTAGCTAGCTCAATGGCTTCTAGCAGCATGTCGCGATCACCCTGCAACGCTTCAGCGGCATCATCTCGCCCTTGGTTTTCTATCGCCGGATACAGTCCTTGCTTGTAGCCAAAAGCCCGAACCGCTACCTCACTGGGATACAGTGTGTAGCCCCAGTTCCAAACCGTTAGATACACCGTATTGAAGTTGTGCTCAGCTAGGCGGTCTAGCGCTGCGGTTAGCGCCGAGCGAGAAAACAAAACTTCGCTGTCGATATTAGTTAGCCATGCGCCGCGAATTTCTGCATGGGGCAACGTGGCAATGTATCCTAGCGCTATTGGGCTCGGCTGATTGGCCTGACGCGCTAGCGCCTGACACAAAAAGGCAGCAATCTCTCCTCGAATGGCCGGTTTGTTCGGGCGAAACTGTTGAATATCAGGATAGTTAATCACTAGCTGCTGTTCTACAGCCGCCGCGATTTTGTCTCTGGCATAGGCTGCAATAGCACCACTATCGACAAATAGCTGGTTTAACGTAGCCTCTGTTGATCGCTCGGCTAGGTAGCCAAAACCCGACACAAGCGCCACCATTGCCTGTGCTCGAGGAATAGGCAAGTTAGGCTTAAAGCGATTAGCAGGGTAGCCAGTTAGCCAGCCAGTAACGTAGGCTTCTTCGATTGCCGCCGCTGCCCAGTACGTACCCGGAACGTCGGTAAAGGCAGTAGCCGGTCGATTGGGGTTACGAGGAAATGACTTGATAATCAACGTCGCAAACTCAGCTCGCGTTACCGGTTGCTCTGGGCGGAAGGTGCCGTCAGGGTAGCCTGCTACAATACCCTGCTGAGCTAGGATCTCAATACAGTTTTGAGCCCAGTGTCCTTGGATGTCGTTCATCTTAGTTTTCTCCGCTCTAGTCCGCTGCCTACTGCCAAGCGTTTCAAGATTCCTAGCGTACTTTTCAGTAGTACTATCTGGCTTTGATCCGATAGCAAATTCAACTGCCTCGCCGCTTCTTCTCGAGCGAACCTGCTTTGTACCTCACCTTATTAACGCATATCGATGTTAGCTACTCAGCCTCTCTCACAAAAGCAGCGCAAGCTTCAACAGCACAAGCTTCAAAACCGTGTAGCTACCTATCCTAGAGAGCTAGTGGCAGAGTTCATTGGTACGTTTGCTATCGTCTTTGCTGGCACCGGGGCTGTCATGGTCAATAGCATCAGCGATGGCGCGATCACTCATCTAGGTATTAGCGTCGTTTTTGGAGCCGTCGTTGGCGCGATGATCTATACCTTTGGCCATATTAGCGATGCTCACTTTAACCCGGCTGTGACGCTGGCGTTTTGGAGCAGTGGCTTTCTAGCGCGATCGCGCGTCATTCCCTACGTCTTGGCTCAGACGCTAGGGGCGCTGCTGGCCTCAACGCTGCTTGTACTGACTCTAGGCAACGTCGCTCAGCTTGGCGCAACTCTGCCGCTAAACAACAACTGGCAGCAGTCGTTCATTCTCGAAACTGTTCTCACCTTTTTGCTGGTCATTGTCATTCTCGGCTCGGGCCTAGACAGACGCGCCCACGTTGGCTTTGCCGGTATGGCTATCGGCCTTACTGTCGGGTTAGAAGCGGCCTTTATGGGACCAATCACCGGTGCTAGCATGAATCCGGCCCGTTCTTTCGCGCCTGCTTTTGTTGGCGGCTACTGGCAGCATCACTGGCTATATTGGGTTGCCCCTATTCTGGGCGGACAGATAGCGGTGTGGGCATATCGCTATCTATCAAATGACTTTTCCGATCTAAAAGACGAGCCCTAGCTTTAATTGGGTCTAGCTGCTTTAGCTTTGCGTACGAGAATAGGCAATTTGGACACTTCCATCTTCCTGCATAGATACATCGCCGCCTAGCTCGTAAATACGTGCGATCGCACGCTCCTTGATCTCATCGCTGGTTGCATTTGTCAAAATGCTAGCCCAAGCTGAAACTTGCGCAATTTTACTATCTGGATCGCGAGCTAGAAAGTCTGCGGTTTGGCGTGAGGACTGCTCTACCCATTTACTATCCGGGTCATTCGACTGGCTTGCCCACTCTGCTGCGGTCTCAAAAGATTCTTGGGCCGCTTGGCTATCGCCCAAAAATAGGAGTTCATCAACGCCCTTGTAGCGCCAAATATAAAAGCTATCTGGTGGTCTATGGATTGCGATCGCCTCTAAGCCCCTATTCATAAGATCAACAGATTCCTGCGGCTGACCTGCATATAGCGTTGTGCTATTGGATAAAAATAGATAGTAGTCCTTATAGAAAGGGTCTAGTTTCAAAATAACGCTGAAGAAATCAGGACTCAAATTCTCTCCTTGGCTTTCCCTTTCTGAGATATCGCTGAAGTATTGAAGGAAGCTCAAAAATACGCTATCCGCTACCAAATTCCCAAATCCTAGCGATGGAATCCTCTCAATGAGTTTTAGCCTTTGCTTCTGTTGAAGATAGAAGCTATCGACATTCTCTTTCAGCAATTCTCTACTCTGTAGCTGTTTCTTCTCTTTCGTCTGAAAAGAAATTAATCCTATCAGACAAAGAGGGAGCAATAGAGCCGCTATTCCATTGCTAGTGATATGTACTCTTGCTGATTTAATCATGATTGAAACTTTGTGATTTTGGATGAAAGCTCAAAAATACCCGACAAGATCGCGCAAGCATCTTATCGGGTATATGAACGGACATTGAGGCTCTAATGTTCTATGTGGCTCTATTTAGTTGATGGGAAGCATCGGAGTAGTACAGGTGACGCTATCTCCGTCCCCTGTCGCATTAGGCGTTAGCGTATCGGCTGTACCAGCAGTACTAGCCTCACACAATACCGCCATAGTCGTTTTATCTGTCGTTCCGGTAACGCTCGCTAAACCAACGCCACCTGCATATCCTTTGAGCGCGACTTTTTGGGAAACTGCCTTATTAGTTGCGACACTTCCGTTACCTGTCCCAGTCGCAACGGCTAGATTGACGGTATAGGAGTAATTCTCGGTAGAGGTTTGAATGCCTAGGCCAAGATCAGCGACTTCTGGTGCAAAGTCGCTGTTCTCTAGGTAGTAAGCTTGCTGAGCTCGGTTCATAGAGCCTACGTAGGTCTTAGCTTCGGACTGCTTTGCTTTGTTGGCCTGGTTTAGGAAAGAAGGTAGTGCGATCGCCGATAAAATACCGATGATGATGATGACAACGAGAAGCTCAATCAGCGTAAAACCGCCATTGTTCTTTTTCTTGGCAGCGAAGTGCCGAAGCAGATTTGCTTTTAGTTGAGTGGTCATGAAAGGTGTCTCCGTGATGTTTTGAGGTAAGTTGCTACTGTCTTTAAAGACTGTTGTCTTTGAAGAACAGTATTGAAAGTCAAGTTTCTCGCTCACACCCTGAATATCTCAAAATACTTGAAACTCCCTGAGTGATATCTCCGCGCGATATGCAATTGCTTTCTTTTCGCTTCAAACTTAAGTTGCCCCTCAATATTTCTCGAGCAGTCAGCCTATTTACACAAGCTCAATCAATTCCGCTACCAACTGATCCGTACTTTGCCGGTACCTTCTCAACTTTTTCCCCATCTCATCTTTCAAAAACAATCCATGCTCTACTGAGAATAGAATGCCCATACCCAAATCAAAATAACTTGCTCAGCAAAGCTACAAAAACCTCTAAGCTCTTAAAACCTCTCTAGCCCTTCAAACTTTTCAATCGTCGCCTTCTGCGCATATGCAGCTTCTCCGCAGGTTCTTGGCGTTGGAAATATCTTTGTCGGATTCGCTAGCCCTTTTTTGTTCACCGCTCTTCTTACCCACTGCATGGTTTCTAAATCTGTTGCACTAAACATTTGGGGCATATAGCAGCGCTTGTCGGCTCCGATTCCATGCTCACCCGAGATACTGCCGCCTACTTGCACACACAGCTTCAAAATGTCCCCGCCCAAGGCCTCGACCGCCTCTAGCTCGCCTGGTATCGCGTTGTTGTACAAAATCAGCGGATGCAAGTTTCCGTCCCCTGCATGAAACACATTCGCTACTCGATAGCCGTGCTGGTCGCTTAGCCGCTCAATCTCTCGTAACACCTCTGGCAGCCGCGTTCTAGGAATGACACCATCTTGTACATAGTAGTCGGGACTGATTTGACCCATCGCCGCAAATGCAGCCTTCCGCCCCTTCCATAGCCGTCCCCTTTCTGCTGCGTCGGTTGCGTGCGTTAGCTGCCGAGCCCCGTTTTTGTAGCACAGCACCTCTACTCGCTTTGCACAAGCCTCTACTTCTGCCGGCGCTCCATCTATCTCTATAAGTAAAATGGCCACTGCGTCGCGCGGATAGCAGTTAGTGCCGACGGTATCTTCTACCGCATTCAGACTAAAGTTGTCCATCATCTCCATGCCGGCTGGAATAATACCGGCTTGAATGATGTCCGAAACGGTCTCGCCTGCCGCCTCGACGCTAGTAAAATCAGCCAAAATAACCTGAGTGGCCTCGGGTGACTTTAGAATGCGCATCGTCACCTCAGTAACAATACCTAGCGTTCCTTCGGAGCCTACAAAAATGCCAGTCAGGTCATACCCCGGCATTTCAACAATCGGTCCGCCGACATCGACAATTTCACCATCCGGTAGAACAATTTTCAACCCCAGCACGTGGTTTGTTGTCACACCGTATTTTAGGCAGTGCACGCCACCAGAATTCTCCGCTACGTTGCCGCCAATCGAACAGGCTAACTGACTAGAAGGATCTGGTGCGTAGTAGAAGCCTGCGCCGCTAACTGCCTGCGTGATCCAGTGATTGATCACGCCCGGCTCGACGACGACACGCTGATTGTTGTAGTCTACGTCTAAGATTTTCTGCATGCAGGTCATGACAATGAGCACGCATTCTTCAATTGGCAAGGCTCCGCCTGATAGTCCGGTGCCCGCCCCGCGCGTGACAAACGGAATAGCTTGCTCGTGGCAAAGTTTCACAACGGCGGCTACTTCTTCGGTGCTTCTAGGTAGGGTCACGACCGCTGGCCGCTGACGGTAGCTGGTCAGGCCGTCGCATTCGTATACCAGCAGTTCTTCTTTGCGCCGCATGACGCGATCGCTTCCTAGTATTAATTCAAGCGATCGCACCACAGGTCGCCAATCGCGCGCACTAGACCGAGAAGCCACAGCTACCATAGGATATCAGAAGAAAACACTCCTTGATGCTAACGTAAAATCGACTACCCCCCTCTGCCCTTCTCTAAGCTCTCCCCGCTTAGCATTCGCTGCGCCGCATCCAACAGTGCCTCTTCTAGATAGGGCTTGGTAAAGTACCCGCTTGCACCCAAATCAACTGCCATCTGTCGATGACGATCTGCCCCACGAGAGGTCAGCATGGCAATTGGAATTTGCTTAAGGTGGTTGTCTTTCTGCATCCGCGATAGCAGCTCTAGCCCGTCCATTCGCGGCATTTCAATATCACAGAACACCAGATCGCAAGGCAGTCCAGAGCGTAGTTTATCCCAGGCCTCTTGACCATCACGCGCCTGCTCTACCCGGTAGCCCACTTTGCTAAAGCTCATCGATAGCAGCTCTCGCACGGTAATCGAGTCATCTACTATCAGTACCGTTGGATCGGTCTTTACCGGTGCTTCTTCGACTACATCTACAGCCTCTGCCCATAGCAAAGAGGAAGACTCGCGGCGTATCCGGCCCATTGCGATATCAATGAGTTCTAAAACGTCGGCGATTGGCATCACTCGGCCATCGCCCAGAATCGTCGCACCTGCAATGCCTAGCGGCTTCGGTACAGGGCCCTCTAACTGTTTGATCACAATCTCTTCTTCACCAATCACCTGGTCAACTTGGATGGCGACAAAGGTATTGGCGCTTCTAAGCACGATAATAGACAGAACATCGTCGTCTTGGTTGCCACCGTATACGCGGCCACGGCCCAGTGTACGGTTAAATCTCAGCAGGTCCGTTACAGCCTGCAATGGAAGCGTGCGATCGCGCCACTGTATGCAGTCTTGACCATGCTCGTTCTGGATAATGCGATCGCGCGCTACATCTAGCATGTCTTCCACACCATCCATCGGAAAAGCAATCCGCGCCTGACTGCTCACACAGCTTAGCGCTTTGGAAATGCTCAGCGTTAGCGGCAGCCTAATCGTAAAGCTCGTGCCTTTACCCTGCTCCGAATCAATCGTAATTACCCCACGAATCTCAGCGAGTGAGGTTCGCACCACATCCATACCTACGCCGCGTCCAGCGAGATCATCCGCCCGGTCTCTAGTGCTAAACCCAGGATGAAACAGCAGCTCATACGTCTCGATATCCGAAAACTGATCGGCCTCAGCTTGGCTCACTAGCCCCTTCTCTACCGCCTTTCGCCGTACAAACGCCGGGTTAATGCCACCGCCATCGTCCGCTACGTAAATAACCGTTTGGTTACCCTGGTAGAACGCCTTCACTGTAATGACCCCTTCTGCGGGCTTGCCAGCAGCTTGCCGCGCCTCTGGCATTTCGATTCCATGCGTAATCGCGTTGTTGACTAAATGCGTCAGCGGATCATACAAATGCTCCAAGATCATTTTATCGACTAGTGTGTCTTTCCCTTCGACCACTAGGCGAGCTTCTTTTCCGCATCTTAGTGCAATATCGCGTACTGCCCTTGGCAGGCGGTCAGCGGCTTGGGAAAACGCGACCATTCGAGCCGTATTTAGACCCTCTTGTAGCTGCGTCGTAATTTGGCGAAACTGTCGGGTTACCTGGTCTGAAGATTCCACCGTATAGCCGATATCAGAAGAAGACTCTCTTACCCGTACAATCAGCTCAATCATCTCCTGAGAAAGCGTATGAAATCCAGTGAATCTATCCATCTCTAGGGCATCGAAGGTCGCACCTGTCGCATGGCCTTCGGCTGCCGCTGTCGAATTGCGATTTCCGGCAGCATAGGCCCTACGGTTAGAAACTAGCGAGCTTTCTAGAAGCGATCGCTCATATAGATCGCGCATTCTTTGGCCTACGTCGTTCAGCTGCTGTACCTGAAACAGCAAATTGTCTAAAAACTGACGCAGCCGCTCTTGGTCTCGCTCCAACGTATTGCGGCTTACTACTAGCTCTCCAACTAAATTACTCAAGTTGTCTAAATGCTTCACAGGCACACGCATGTTTTGTTCACGTGTTGTACCGGTTCGTCTAGCTACTCGAGAAGCCGGTCTACGAGGTGAAGTCGGCAAACTATCACTATCACCCCCTTCTTCTAGCAAACGCTCTAAATCGTCGAAATCATCTTCTGTTGCTTCCTCTGTTTCTTCCTGCTCTGCTGCATTTCCCGTCTTCAGTAGGCTTTCATCAGTTGCTGCCTGTTCGCTTGTAGGCAAAGATGTCGCCTCTACGTCGTGTTCAGACAGCAAGAAATCGAGATCGTCAAAGTTAGTGCTCTCCGGTTCGTTCTCTAAAGTTTGGTCTAGAGTTTGGTCTAGAGTCTGTTCTAGAATTTGCTGCTCCGGAATCTGTTGCTCTGCTCTGCCTTCTTCTTCAAACAGCTCTTCTCCAAACAGCTCTTCTTCAAACCTGCCTGCGCTTGACCGTGTGATGTCAGAGTCTAAAAAGTCATCTGCTGCTAGGTCTCCTGTTGTCAGTTCCTCTGCGTCATCCTTTCTCTCTAGCGTGCTGATTGTTCTATCAATTTCATTATCTGTCAACAGATTGTCGATTGATAGGTCGCTATCTATTAGCGATTGATCAAGTTCGTCTGCGCGGTCATCTGAAAACAACTCCTCAGTCTCTAATGACTCAGAACTAGATGGAACTATTTCGAACAAATCGCTGAACGCTGACGTTTCTTGCTCCTCTGTTTGGTCATCCCAGAGATCGTTTATCTCAAGCAATGAAGCTTCAGACAATTCTGTCATTTCAGAAGCCTCTGTAGCCGCATCTAACAAGCTTTTTAACTCTTCAGCGGTTTGCCCATTCTCTAGATCTGTCTCGAATATAATAGAATCGCCTTCGTTAGACAGGTCTATCGATGAATCTGTATCCTCGTCAAGACTACTGCCTAGGTCTTTGTCTACGTTTCCGTCATTCACAGGTGATACGTTAAGCTTAGTGCTTTCGGTCTTAACTTCTGATTCAGAATTTGAATTGGGCTCGTCTATAGCTAACTCTTGCCAAGGATCAGCAGAGAAAGGATCAGCAGAGGAAGGATCAGCAGAGAAAGAATTACCTAGGAGCGCAATACCGTCGCCTATACTATCCCTTGTAGAAGACGCCTCTGATGTATCTTTGGGCGCTGCAGAAGCGTCTTTGCGGTTTTCTTTCGATGCCTGGTCTGCTTCGTTTTTAACAATATTTAGAAAAAAACTATCGATATCCTGCTCAGCTGCCTTTAGCTTAGTGCCCGTCAAAGTAGGAAATGCTATCTCTTGTTCGCTTGGACTAACCGGCTCCTCAGAGAACAGGCTGACAGTCGGCACGCCGGCCCGACGTGATGATTCAGCAATTGACAGGTTGGCCTCTGTAGGTTTATCGCTTTTTGCAGACGGCTTCTTATTGTCCTTTACTTCTATTGGTCTCTCGGTTGGTTCTACCTCGGCTGAGGGTTTCACATTGGCTGAGTCCTCTTCTGTTTCTGGATTCTCTTCTGTTTCTGGATTCTCTTCTGTTTCTGGATTCTCTTCTATCTCCGAATCTGTATTTGCTTGTGTCGACGGCTCTTCCCATAGATCGCTATCTAGGCTATCAGCGTCTAGGCTATCGTTATCTAGGCTATCGGCATCTGAGCTATTGATGTCCGAACTTTCGTCATCCAAATTTTCATCATGTACAGCTTCTGTTTCCAGTTTGACAGGAGCAATGTCGAACTCATCTACTGCCCTTTGGCTTCCAATTTCTTCAAACGAGCTAATGCTGTCATCATCAAGTTGTTCGCTGCCAAAAAGACTATTCTCCGCTCCGTTTCTTGCAGCGAATGGGTCTAATGCTTCGTTCCAGATATCATCATCGAAATTCGCAATATCACTAGCGATCACGTCTAACAAAGAATTTGTCTGGTTGTTCTCTTTTGTAATAACTGCATCTGGCAAACCTATTTCTATCAGATCTGTTTCTTTAGAATTAGGAATAATGGCTTCAATATCTTCTACTGTTTCCCAGTCTAGATCAGCGCCATCTGCGAAACCGCCTTCCGTCAAGGTTCCACCAAACAGGTCGTTTTCTACCGCGCCATCATTTTCTTCTGATTTGCTATCGTCTGATTCGGTTAGGTCAGTAAAACTGCTATCAGATAAAAGGCTGGTAAGACTATCTTCTTCTAAATCAATTGCTTCAGGCTTTGACCACATTTCAGCAGAAACAAACGGGTGCCCACCTAGCGTATTGTCAAGCTCCTCCAAATCACCATCAAATAGGTCAGCTAGGCTAGTGAGTTCCTCAGAGCCTACCTCTGGTCCTGTGACGTTCACAGTCGCTAGCAGGGCGTCTAGGGACTCATCGACCCGTTCGTCGCTGTCTGCGCTGCGATTCAAGGCAGATAGCTCAGAGGGAATCTCATTGAAGTCTAGGTCTACGCTCAATCGATTTGTCTGCGCTTCTACAAAAATCTCTGGAGAACTTTCTTCTTCAGAGGGCATTTCGCTTTCTGTTTGAGCGTTCGGCTGATAGTCTAGATTGAGCGCTGATAGGTTAGATAGATCAGCTATTTCTGCATTGAAGCCAAAGAGTTCGTTGAGATCGTCATCTTCGCTGCTATCAGCCGCCGTATTGAATAGATCTGTACCCTCGCTTTCTATATTTTCTACGCTGCCGGTGGTTGGCAATATGTCTTCTGGCAATAGAGACTGCATCGTTTCAGAAACTGAAACTTCAGAAACTCTGCCGGAAAGAACCAGGTCTTGAGACCTTTTTATCTCTTTGATCAGTACGGGCGCAAGTACGCGATATTCATTGCTGGGATCGGCTGACGCAATCCGCGCTGTCTCTATCAAATCGCACCATTCGGCTAGGCTAAATTGCTCGCCGATAGCAATGAGCCGATTGCAGATATCTTGAATAGTGTTTCGTGACTTGACTGTGTCGGGTTGCTTGAAGGTTGTCAGTAGCTGTCGGAGTAGCTCAGATATATCGTATTTGAAGCTAGTTTGCAGCGATTTATCTGTAGCGTTCTCTGATGCGATCACACTATCTTCCTCTTCAGCCTCTTCAACTAGCAAGTTAAGGTGCTGCTCTAGCTGTCCAAAGACCGGATTAATCTCGGCCATAATCTCCTGAGATTTTTCCTGAGTTAGCCCAAACGGTCCTTCTAGCTGTTCTAACAGGTCTTTTAACCCATCAGAAATCCTTAAAAACATAGTTTCTAAGGTGCTATCTACCTGAACAGGCGACTCTTTGAGAACTTTGAAATAGTCCTCCATCCGGTGAGCCGTTGTCTGAATGCTCTCTAGCCCTAACATGGCAGCGCCGCCCTTAACCGAATGCGCCGCTCTAAAGAGTTCGTTAGCCTTCTCAGAATCTTTGATCGTAGCCTGAAGGCTGAGCAATCCCTGTTCAATAGTATCGAGGTGGTCTTTAGCCTCCTCAATGAAATATCCCATGATGCGCTGTTGTTGCTCAGGCAGCATAGCTGCGTTCTCCCTATAATACGATCCAAAGTTGAGTGTAATGGCCAGGTTCTATCGTCGATGGGCTCTCGAACGTTTCAGTAAGGCAGTGTTTGTAGTCTGTAGCACCTGATGCACTCACCTGATGTACCGGCCCCCAAAGCAGGTGCTAAGGACACTATCACCTTATTTATCTTCTTGGGTATTCACCTTGAACTTATCAACCGAAGTTAGCAAGTCTTTAGCAACGCCTACTAGGTTTTGCAAAGACCCAGACACTCGCTGAGACTCTTGAGAAGTTTCTTGAGCGGTCAGCTCTACGGACTGCATAACCTGCGCAACGGCTCTAGAGGTTTCAGTCTGCTCCACCGTATCTGCGGTAATAGAACGAACTAGCACATCAATCCGGTTAGAAACTTTGATGATGTCATCTAGAGACTGCTTGGCCTGTTCGGCTAAGCGGGTGCCTTCAATTACCTGCTGTGTGCCTTCTTCCATCGCAGTCATGACGCCACCTGTTTCGCTTTGAATTTGCAGTACGATTTGTTCAATCTCTTTGGATGCCTTGGCTGCCCTATCGGCTAACTGTCTGACTTCATCGGCGACGATCGCAAAACCTCTACCCGCTTCGCCTGCTCGTGCCGCTTCAATACTGGCATTGAGCGCTAGTAGGTTAGTTCTTGACGCAATCTGAGAGATCAAAGCCACAATTTTGGAAATCTCTTGAGAGGATTCGGCTAGACGTTTCACTTTGCGCGTGGTGTCTGCGACCGTTTCACGAATATCGAGAATACCCGCTACCGTACGCTCTACCGCTTCGCCGCCTTTAAGCGCCGTCTCAGAGGCCGACCTAGCAACTTCTTCGGCTTCGCGTGCACTCTCTGCTACCCGCTGAATCGAGTCGGTCATCACCTGCACAGAGTTGAGCGTCACCGCTAACTCTTCTGCTTGACGCAAGGCGTCAGCCGACAGTGACCTAGCAAATGCCTCGTTCTCGGTAGAGCCTTGACTGACCTGTCTAGCTGCGACGCTCACCTGCTTGACGATCTCACGTAGGTTTTCAATGGTTAGGTTAAATGAATCGGCCACCGCGCCTAGTACGTCTGCGGTAACTTCCGCCTTGACGGTCAAATCGCCTCTAGCAGCCCCTTCCACATCGTCTAGCAGGCGAATAACCTGCCGCTGTAAGTCTTCTTTTGCCTGCTCTTGTTCTTGCGCCTTGCGCTGAGCTTCACTAGTTGTTGTAAAAATAGAATTCGCCATCTGGTTGAAGCCCTCAGATAGCTGGCCGAACTCATCACGAGTAAAGACAGTAGCTCGTGCGCTTAAGTTGCCTTGCGCAATTTGGTTGAAGCGAACTTGGAGTTCATTGACGGTTTCACGGGTACGCCGATCTAGCAAGAAGCCAAAGCCAAGTACGCTACCGAAGCTGACTAGGGCCGCTGCGCCGCTAGCAGCTAATGGGTACAAAGTATCTCGAGACGATTCGCTTTGAGTGTTTGGACTCATGACTAGGCTGACGCTGCCTACCGCGATCGCAGACAAAATGCCCGCTGCGCCCGCTAGCATCAGTCGCTTTGCCGACATCGAAGCATTCTCAAGTGGTGCGACCACACCCTGCTTGACCGGTTTAGGCTTACTCACTGCTTTCTTATTGAAAACTGGCATAGCCGCCGCGCCGTTCATCATATCGTGCGCGCCCAGTCTTACAGAATCTATATCTACCCTAGAATCCGGTGCAGAGCCTATCTCCATCCCTGCAACAGAGTCCATATCCTCAGCGTCAAACTGATCCCCCCCAATACCTATAGAAGGACCGGTAAACCCCGCAGAGCTATCAGATGCACTCTCGAAATCATCCAAGTCATCGAATCTATCAATATAGGGACTCTTCGCCCCGTCCTCCACCCCGTCTTTTACACCATCTTCTGCGCCCTCTGATGCACTGTCTAACACGTCAGTACTAGAATTAGAGCCCACCTCCATGCCTGCTGCCGAATACCCGGCCTCATGGTCCTCCGCATCCCCAACATCCGCCATAGCACTCATCGCACTAGAGTCACCCTCTCCAGGACCATCCATCATAAAGAACGTTTGGTCTTCCACATCTGTCGATGCCTCTAAGGACTCAAAAGATAGGCCGTCGAGCTCATCTTCTATTACTGCAAAGCCCTCAAAGTCACCTTCGTCATCTCCTGTCGTTTCTGATGACTGTGCTGCCCCCTCTTGAGCCGCAAATTCTTCTAGGAATTCTCCTGGCGGATGATGGCTATCGCCAAAGGCTTCATCAAACTCAGCCATATCGAAATCAACGCTAGCATTGCCAAAAACTGTCATTTCATCGGACGCCTCGTCTTCATCGAAAGGCGATGACAGCGATCCTCCTAGCGATTCACTCTCAGCGTCATCTTCGATAGATAGCCCAGCATTGAAAGGATTATCCGTATCGCTGCTTCCAAAAGACGATGCCGCTGGCGCTGCTGAAAAATCAAAAGGATTATCAGCGGTGTTCTCTTCTATCTCTTCTAATTCAGGCTCGTCAGACTCATGCGAGGCAAAATTGCTAAAAATGTCCAAATCATCATCTGCATGATCTTCGGTTGCCGTTTGCCCAGACCATGCTGGTATCTCCGCCTCATCAATATTTCCAAACCCATCTGCTGCATCCGAAAGCTCATCGTCGAATTCCTCTGGCATTTGCGAAATAGCCTCGGACAGTCCGCTATCAGTTAGCTCTTCTGTCTGGCTTGCATAGGCTAGGCCGTTGTTTGCGTAATCTACAAACTCTGGGTCAGAAGACAGATGCAGCACTGACTTGTATTGCTGTTGTGCTACTTCGTACTGATGCAGTCCGTAGCAGTAGATATGTCCTTTTAATAGAAGCACACTAGGATCTGTTGGATATTCATCAGCGAGCTGATCAATTGTTTGCGCAGCAGCTTCATAGCTGCCTTGCATATAGGCTTTTTCTGCGGCCTGATAAGATTCTGCGTAGTCAGTGCCCGATGCCATTGTTCTTTCCTCTTGCCGATCTAATCCTAGTGATTGCTTGGGGGAGTTGGTAGGCGCTATTGCTAATTGCTGCCTATCCTAAATGAAATATACGCTAAGCGACCCATCTAGCTGAGCGTAGAATCGCAACATGGTCTAATAGCCGTAGCGACTTGCCATCTGCTAGCAGCCACTCTCCTTTAAGGAATGAATCCATCCCATCAGCAGCAGCTGTGGTTGCTTTTAGCGCTTCGCCGTCCATCCAGTCAGTCCCTATGACCTGATCAACCGCTAGCCCTAGCATCGTGCCTTGATCTTCTACTGCAATCACCGGAATCTCGGCGCGGTCAGTGTTCATGGGTTTGCCATATCCCAGAAATTGTCCTAGATCAGCCACCCAGATGACCCTTCCCTGCTGGTTGAGCGTGCCTAGAAGCAGAGGCGACACATTGGGAACCGGTGTAATTTGATCGGGTGCATGCTCAATAATGCGGCGGATCCCTGTGGCGGGCAGTGCAAATTCATCATTCCCGGCGACAAAGAAACGGAGATGAAGCTCACCTTCTGGCGTCTCAATTTCTTGAAGCTCAGGGGCCTGGTCTTGTCCGGATATCGTTTGAAAGTCAGGGTTTGCTACCATGGTCTCTAAAGAAGAATCAATATCCTTGCAGTAACTGCTTGACGGTGCCAACTAACTCAGTTGGCTGGAAGGGTTTTGCAATATAAGCATCAGCCCCTTGTTTCATGCCCCAGTAGCGATCGAATTCTTCCCCCTTTGCAGAACACATCACTACAGGCACATTTTGTGTCGCCAGGTTAGCTTTAATCCGACGACAAACCTCATATCCATTCATGTTCGGCATCACGATATCTAGCAGTATCAAGTCGGGTGGATGATCCTGAAGGGTCTCTAGAGCCTCAATCCCGTCGCTGGCAACTATGACTTTGAGTCCACTATCTTCTAGCAAATCTTTCATCATTGATTGCTGGGCGACGCTGTCTTCGACGACCAAAACTGTGCTCATAATCTTTTCTAAACCCTGGGGCCTTTCGACCTACTGGCGTTGATTTTTCATCCAAACCCGGTGACACATTGTCTATCAGATGGCTCAAGCATTCCCTGCAAGACGAATAATAGTGCATCTTTCGCAGACGTCCGTAGATGATGCAATGGTAGATGATGCAATGCAGGTTTCTAGCGGCAATTTTGACACGAAGTACCTGCGGCAGCCGCTGTGTAACCAAAATACCCTTCCATGTATTCATTTGTTAAACATTAGTTGATAAATACGCAAAAAGCCTTTCAACTATCGGTATCTTCGATCGTAGCTTGGCATGCATTCGTTCGCGTAAGGAATGGCATATGTGATTGAGTTTAGTTGCTGTGAACGTAAGTTGTGGGCACAATGAGAGCCCATCGGACCTGCGTATTGTAGAGGGATCGTTAGCGTGCTTTATCTAGCCGAAACACAAAGAAAGAGTGGATTCATGGGTAGTGGTAAAGCAGAATTCAAGCTGCTTGCGGCCCAGCGCTCTGAACATGACTGGAGCAGTGTTCCCGGTGAGGAGCTGCTTGCCGCGCCCGATGACGCGCCTTATGCAGCGGGCGTGCTAGTACTTATTGAGCTGACTAACAGTCGCCAGATCAAGCGCCATGAGGAGGCGGGCAAAAC
This sequence comes from uncultured cyanobacterium, assembly GCA_963702855.1. Classification (GTDB taxonomy): domain Bacteria; phylum Cyanobacteriota; class Cyanobacteriia; order Phormidesmidales; family Phormidesmidaceae; genus Phormidesmis. The sequence continues at coordinate 1,241,528 of OY969765.1, read as the reverse complement.
GCTAGTAAGCATACTTCAAAACTTTTCTGGTCTGAGTAAAAAGTTTAAGTCTCAAGGTGAAGAGATAGAGCAGTGGAAGGAGTCGCTGACCTATCAAAGTCAGGCTCTTAATCGCCGAGAGATAGAGATTGAGGCTCGACAGGCGCAAACGGAGCAGGCTGAGACAGACCTAGAGAAGATAGAGACACAAAGGCAAGAAATAGAGGCTCAAAAGAACGAGGTTGAGCAGCTACAAGAATCACTAGCTCGAAAAAACGCTGAGTTGGAGGGAGCTTGGGCCCACCTGAATGGCGAGATTCAGCGTTTTGAAGAGCAGCAGGAATCGATTACAGGCCAAGATAGCGTAGGTCTAAGCGACGAGCAAATCAGTCAGATTCAGTCCGCCCTAAATCAGTTAAGTCAAGGGGAAGGACAGGCTGCGGCGGCAGGTGAGACGATTGCCAACACGCTAGATTTGGTGGTGAGCTATCAAGGTAATTTGGCAGAAGATCAGCAGCGCCGACAGCAAAAGACAGATACGGTGGTAGGACTGCAGGATGCTGTTGCGGCTGCGTTAGAGGCCCTGAACTCTGCTAGGCAGATGCTGGCTGAATCAGAATTAGGTTTACATTCAACCCAAGTTCACTTGCAGCAGCAGCAGACTTTGCTAGGGGCGAAGCAAACGCACAATCAGCTGCTGACCGAGCAGCTCAAAAATCAAACAGATTTGCATCAGCGAGTTTACGATTTGCTCAATGCTACTGACAAAGTTCGCCTAAGTAAAAAAGTGGATGTTTCTACGCTAGAGGCTATGCCAGAAGATGAGTTGCAGCGTCTAGTTGTCAAACTAGAGCAAGATCTCGATAAGATGGCGCGTTTCGTTAGCGATCAAGAGGAAGAGCTGAAGCTACAGCAAGATGATATTGACGCTCTTCAAGCCAAGCTAGAAAGCTTGAGTGAGTACGACCGGCTTCAGCTAGAAACTGAAATTGCTGAGGAAAAAGATCGCCATGTAATGCTGAACCGAACTTTGGTGGGTCAGCGCCGTAACATACTAGAGAGAGAGGAAGTTCTAAGTCAGCACCGAGCTGTTTTGCTGCGTAGACAGGGGCTAGCAGCGGGAGGCACTGGCGAGGCGGCAGATCTGGAGCCTGTGCTAGATGAGATTGACGAACTGCGGGCAGTGCTAGGCGAGCAAATTCAGCAGGTGGAATCAGAGATCGCTCAGGTTCAGATGGAAATTGACACGCTGAAGCACACTCGACAGCAGCAGCAAGCGCAGCTAAAGACGCGAAGGCAGCAACTGAATGAGTATGAAGAGACATACATGGCGCAGCGGCAGACAGTAAGTGAATTACAGGGCCAGGTTGCGCTCTACGATCGGATGTTACCTGCTGTCGACTCGCGTTTAGCCGCTTTGCATCAGGCGTTAGGACTAATTTTAGAGATGGTTGCTAAAGTTCAATCTGCTGAAGCACAGCAGCATACTGCGATCGCTAATGTTCAGCAGGCACTACAGTCGATGATAGCAATGCCTGAACCGGCTTTAGTTTAATTGCTGCAAAGCACGCTAGTATGGCGTACGTAAGTTTCTGGTCGAAGAAGCCCGATCTTACTTGATCTTTCTATTAGGCCTATCTATCTTTGACGCGTAGGTGTCTTTAGGCTGCCGGTGTCATGGAAGCGTCATCGAAGTTCATTTATAAACTTACTTTATAAGTACCTATGTCGACAGACTTTATCAAGCTTGATCAGTTTCTAAAGGTGACAGAGGTTGCTCAATCAGGCGGTGAAGCAAAGCTTATGATTCGCAGTGGTGATGTAAGCGTTAATGGCGAGATGGAACTCAGACGAGGTCGCAAGCTCTATGACAACGATGTTGTGACTGTAGATGATGTTTCTTTTACGGTGCATTTATCAGTTTGAAGAGAGTTTGAGAGAAGGTCACAAAACCCCGTTTTCTTTAGGGCGGGGATGTAGTGACATACATCTTTCAAGTGAGTGTTAGCGAACATTCCTTACCTACGCTTTGGCTGCCAAAAATCTATGCTTACAAAGAACGCGCTGTAATTTAAGAATGACTAGCAAGGCGTACAAGTATCGTTTCTATCCGACTGCTGAGCAAGAGAATTTGCTTCGTAGAACTTTGGGCTGTACTCGCTTGGTTTACAACAAAGCGCTATCTGCAAGGACAGAAGCTTGGTATGGAGAGCAAAAGCGAGTTAGCTATAACGATACTTCTAAGCTGCTCACGGACTGGAAGAAAGAAGCTGAGCTGTCTTTCCTTAAAGAAGTTAGTAGTGTTGCACTTCAGCAAGGGCTGAGGCACTTGCAGGGCGCATTCACCAACTTCTTCGCAGGGCGGGCCCAGTACCCGAACTTCAAAAAGAAGCGCAGCGGTGGCAGCGCTGAGTTGACTAAATCGGCGTTTAAGTACAAGGACAGTCAAGTCTACTTGGCTAAATGTGCTGAGCCATTGCCGATTCGTTGGAGTCGGTTGCTGCCTAAAGGTGCTGAGCCATCCACCATTACCGTAAAGCTGTCGCCCGCTGGTCGGTGGACGGTCTCTTTGTTGGTAGACGTTGATATTGAGCCATTGCCGCCAGTTGAGAAACAGGTTGGCATCGACTTGGGTATCAGCGCTTTGCTGACGCTCAGTGACGGTGAGAAGGTCACGAACCCGAAAGGGTACAGAGCTAAGCTCAAGCAACTGCGCAAGGCTCACAAAGCGCTTAGCCGCAAGGTAAAAGGCTCTAACAACCGGCATAGAGCCAGACTGCGAGTCGCTCGCGTTCACGCTGAGATTGCCGATGCTAGAAAAGATATGCTTCACAAGCTGACGACTCGACTGGTCCGCGAAAACCAGACGATTGCCGTTGAAGACTTGGCTGTGAAGAACATGGTGAAAAACCATAAGCTCGCTCAGACTATCAGCGATGCTAGCTGGGGTGAATTGGTACGGCAGTTGGAGTACAAGTGCGATTGGTACGGGCGAACGTTGGTTAAGATTGACCGTTGGTTCCCGAGTTCTAAGCGCTGCCATGCTTGCGGCCATACCGTTAATAAGCTGCCGTTGAATATTCGTGAATGGGATTGTCCTAGTTGCGGTGTTCGGCATGATAGAGACATCAATGCAGCGATTAATATTTTGGCGGCTGGTCTGGCCGTGGCAGTCTGTGGAGCGAGCGTAAGACCCGATAGAGCCTAGCTCAAGAAGGCAGTTGCTTTGAAGCAGAAACCCCTATGCGTGAGCCAGGGAATCCCCATCTTCTTTAAGATGGGGAGTAGTCAACTGATGCTAAGTGACTCTTAAAAGCAAGTAAAAGCAGACGATAGCGAGTGCGAAGCTTAGAAGCTATATCCTCAATAGTGCATACCCCTTACACTAAATACACTGTTGGAAGCTAACCTCGAGAGCTGAGAAACAGGGGCTAGAGAAAACGTTGGAGAACAAAGAAGATGCAGCCTAAGATTGAAATTTATACCTGGAGTCGCTGTCCTTTTTGCATTCGTGCGAAAGCACTTTTGGATCGTAAAGGCGCTGAGTATACAGAGTATTGTATTGATGGAGACGAAGCCGCGCGCAAAAAGATGGCGGAGCGCTCTGCTGGCAAGCGTTCACTTCCACAGATTTTTATCAACGATGAGCATATTGGCGGCTGCGACGATATTCATGCGCTCGAGCGCCAGGGCAATTTAGACAGCCTGCTGGTGGCGGCCTAATTTTTAGCTTTTGTAGTTAAAAATTAGTCAAATAGGGGTGACAAAGTAGCCATAATTACAGAATTGCGGCTACTTTGTTTGGAATAGAATTTGTCGAATGTTTCGATGAATTAGGACGCGGCTTTTGCCATCGGCGCTACATTCGTCATTGTCACTTCCGCGTGGTTATTGTGACTAGTCTTGTCGTGATGTTGGCGTGGCTGTAGCAGCCCGTATCCCTTGTGGTTACGCTCGTAGATAACGTTGATTTCGTCTGTTTCAATGTTGCGAAACATATAAAAGTCGTGGCCGACGAGCTCTAAATTTTCTAGTGCGGCCTGGACGGTCATGGGCGGCATCGCGAAATATTTGCTACGGATAACCTCGTCTGGAAGCTTAGGCTGGTGGTTGAGAACTTCGGTGATATCTGAGCTGCTTTCGAGAGTGATATCGGGTGCGTTGATGGCGGTATCTAGATTGACTGGCCGTACTGAGTCGTGATCGATATCGCGGCGCTTTTCTTTGTATTTGCGCAGCTGGCGAGTAATTTTGTCAGTCACCATATCGATGGTTGCGTACATGTTTTCGCTGCTATCTTCAGCACGTACAACCGTATTATTAAGATAGATGGTGACTTCTGTCGATTGCTTAGGTGCTATCCTGGGGTTCGTTTCGACGGATAGATTGACGTCTACTTTGTTGATCAGCGTTCGAAAGTGAGCCGTAGCCTTTTCGATTTTCTGATTGAGGTGAGCGCGAATCGCATCTGTGATCTCAATGTTTTTACCCTGGATTACTAGCTTCATAAAGCAGCCTCCCCGTGGCGAGTGGGTTATGTACTGTCTCAGGTTAACATTCGCAATTTTTCCTGATAATGAACTGTCAAGAATTGAAGCATCCGTTGATAATTCTTGACCTGGTTAAATGCGCTAAGCGTTAGTAATAAGAGCAAATGAATTCTTTAGACCGTGCGATCGCGTCTCCTCATCCATTTCATAAACCCAGTCACTTACCTAGAAAGCGAGAGGGAAATGTTTATTTACCTGGGAAAGTCTCTTATCGCGTGGCATGGCAGTGGCAGCAGCGTCTGGTTGAAAAATACAAGGCTTCAGCCAAAAGCGTTTCGATCGAATTAGGTGAGACAGAACTGGCTGAGGTGAAAGATACCTTATTGCTCTTAGAGCATCCACCAGTTTATACCCTGGGTCAGGGTGCTGCGGTTAAGTTTCTACGTTTTGATCCGAATCGCACTGATAATGAGATTCACCGAGTAGAAAGGGGTGGAGAGGTGACTTATCACTGTCCTGGTCAGCTAGTGGGATATCCTATCTTGAACTTGAGAAACTACCAGATGGACTTGCACTGGTACTTGAGGCAGCTAGAAGAAGTTTTAATTCGAACGTTAGCCTGCTATAACTTGTCTGCTCAGCGAATCGACGGACTAACCGGAGTTTGGGTTGAAGGCTACAAGGTTGCGGCGATCGGTATCAAGGTAAGTCGCTGGATCACAATGCATGGCTTTGCGCTGAACGTGTGCCCTGACTTGAGTGGGTTTGAAAGAATTGTTCCCTGCGGAATTGAAGGAAAATCGGTAGGTTCAATGGCACAGTTTCTACCATCTGTCGACTTCGACAGAGTCCGGCAGACTGTGATTGAGCAGTTTGAACAGGTATTTGATATAGCGTTAGCTGTAGACCCTTCGTTAGCGCTAGTTGGTTTAGTCGTATAAAAATCACCTGCATTTAGTGATTGTATTTGAAGATCAGATCTGAAAATCTATTTCGAGCAAGGAAAGGTCGTCCTCAAATTGATTGCCACCATAGGCACTGACCTCACTGATCAGGCTATCTAGGCTGAGCTTTTTCTGGGCTTCTAACCGCGTGAGTAGGTCAGTAAGTCCATCAAGACCTAGCAGTGTCTGGTGAGTCAGCGCGGCCTGATTGGCGGGACAGATTTCGTAGATACCGTCGCTGAAGATGTAGAGACGGCTGTTGCGAGGGACGCTACATCGCTGCCACTGATAGACGCTGTCGGGCATCATGCCGATAGGCATACCAGGTGTTCGCAGCTGTTCTAAAATGATGTCTTTGGGTTCAACTGGGACTCTAGGTTTTCGTGGGGTGATGAGGAGTGCGGGAGGATGCCCAGCACTAGCGTATGAAAGCTGGTGGTTGCTACGGTTGTAAACGCCGTACCAGATGGTGAAGTATTTATCGTTTTGGTCGTTCATTTGAAAGGCTTCGTTAAGACCTTTTAGAACGCTTTCAGGGCGATAAAAATTGACGCCAGGAAGAGATTGCGATCGCAAAAGATTTAGCACAGAGGTCGACAGTAGCGCTGCTCCTAGGCCGTGCCCAGAAACGTCTAGCAGATATATCACTAAATAGTCAGGATCGAGCCAGTAATGATCGAAGCAGTCACCACCTAGCTCCTGAGAAGAGATAAACCTAGAGGTGATAGAGACGCAATTTCTCGCGTCTTCTGGGGTGTCTTTGGGCAATAGCGAGCTGACATAGGTTGCGGCTTCTGCAAGCTCGTTTTTGAGCCGATTGGTTTGAGCCATCAGGGCCTGTGTCAGATGATGAAGTCGCAGCCCGGAGTTGACCCGTGCGGTGAGTTCATCGGTATCAACTGGCTTAAATAGCAAATCATCTGCGCCAGCTTCTAAGGCCTCAACCCGATTGGCAAGATCGGTATGCCCTGTCATGATCAAAAAGGCAATCGTTGATAGCTGCGCGTTTTGCTTGATGTGCCGGCACATCTCTAGGCCGCTAGGCCCTCCGGGCAGCAGCAGGTCGCAGATGATTACCGCAGGCGTTAGCTGAATAGCCTTTTCAATACCTGTATGAGCATCGTAGGCAGTTGCAACCTGATAGCCGCGCTTTTTTAATAGCCTTTGCAAACTTTCAACGATTAGCGGATCGTCATCAATCAAAAGAATGTCTGTGGAGCTGCCAGCAGCGTTAGCGAGCACTGACGGACGGCTTCCAAATGGATCGACAGGTGCATTAGAAGTCATAAGTAGCTTTAACTGGAACTTCCTCTTCTGGCGTTATTGGGGCATCTGAAATTAGACGGCTAGAGATGGAATGGTTCCAAAGGTCAATAAAATCAACTAGATAGTAAGGGTATAGATCTGAGCGACTGGCTTTGGTGTAGTCGGACGATGCGCGATTTGCCGGCGTGCGATCACTTGCGTTCTCGTTAGGCAAAGAAAAATCTTCTAAATCAAAAAGATGAAGTCGCTCTATCGTCTGGATTTCAGAGGGTTCTAAAATATTGGCCCGGTAGACGCCCGATTCATCAATGGCGCTAAAACAGCACACCTGATAGTAGTTTTCTCCGGACAGCTCACGATACTGTACCAGGCTGTAGACGTCGGCAGGCTGTACTGGAAAAGGCAGTGAAAGAACGATTTTTTGCTGGGTTGGCAGTAGCGATAGTCGAACCGCATTGCGGACGCCGTAGTAGCCGACTTTATCGGGCTGAAGCGGATATTTGCGATGGCGTGACTGCACGTAGGTACGCATGAAGGTAGCAATTCCTAAGGCTTCTTCTGTATATGCACCAATAAGACTGACATGGACATCATAAGCAGGAACATTACTAATATTAAAAACTTCCAAAGCAAGGTTGTTCTGCCCAGATTTGCTTTCTGCTAGCTGAGAGGTAAGTGGTTGCTCAGCTAATGGTTCAGTAGGCTGTCTTGTCGACTGTAAGTCCCAGTATAAGTGGGGTAGGGACGTAAGCCGTAGCTGCTTCTCTACTACGCTTCGATAGTAAGTACTTTCTTGCTGTAGCTGTTTGATGTTTTTATTAGCCAACCATGCATAAGTACCGGTAAGACCAACTAGCATCAGGTTGCTAATAATTAAGATGGGTTCCATTCGTTGACCCTTTTGTTCCCTTTTGTCTAATTATTCAAAACCATACCCCAAACTATGCTTTCTGTTCAGGCGCGGCAAACCTATTCTATGCGCACAAGCGACGGGGTTCGGCTCGACGCGGATGTTTATTTCCCAGACGCAGAGGGACCCTTTCCGGTGCTGCTGATGCGCCAGCCTTATGGACGGGCGATCGCCTCTACAGTTGTCTACGCTCATCCTCGGTGGTATGCCGCTCATGGCTATATCGTCGTTATTCAAGATGTCCGCGGGCGCGGCAGTTCGGAAGGCGTGTTTGACCTATTTGCCCATGAAGTGAGTGACGGTAAAGAGACAGTTACCTGGGCAGCTCAGCTACCAGGCAGTGATGGGCAGGTGGGCATGTATGGATTTTCTTACCAGGGGATGACTCAGCTACAGGCTGCCGAAGCTCGTCCGGCAGCGCTCAAGACGATTGCGCCAGCTATGACAGGCTACCACCTCTATGAAGATTGGGCGACAGAGCACGGAGCGCTATATTTTCAACTAGGCCTAATGTGGGCCCTTCAGCTTGCGGTTGAGACTGCGCGCCTGCAAGGCGATGTTTCACGCTTCGATCAACTCATCAAAGTGGCTCATCAACTCCCCGTACGGGATTCCATTCCACTATGTCCGGATGTCTTGAGTGAGGTCTCTTCTTTTTTTCGAGACTGGGTCACTCGTCCTGCTGATGATAGCTACTGGCAGCGACTAACCCCGCAGTTAAGTCAGGTCGACTTGCCGATGTTGCATATCGGTGGTTGGTTCGACCCTTACCTTCGGGGGGATCTACGCCTGTACCGAGAGATGGCCGCGCGCAGTCAATACCTGCATCACTTTTGGGTGGGCCCTTGGGGTCATATTCCCTGGAGCCAAAAGGTGGGAGAGGTCGATTTTGGCCTAGCAGCGATTAGCCCAGTCGATCAGCTGCAGATTCGATGGTTCGATGCCATTTTGAAGGGTAAAAACAAGCGTGAGCTGTTAGCAAAGCAGCCTGTTTGCCTATTTGAAATGGGTCGTAACCAGTGGCGACGGCTTGCGGTCTGGCCTAATGAAGCCGGTCAGGCCGATAGTACGTCAGACAACGGTAAGCTGACATACTATCTGCAAAGCGAAGGGCTAAGCCATATTCGAGTAGATAGCGGTGTGCTGGCGCTAACAGCTAGCACACTGTCGGCTAGCGATACGTTAGTACACGATCCGTGGAATCCAGCGCCCGCTCTAGGTGGACATAGCGCTGTACCAGCGGGCTCTTTTGAGCGCACAGCGGTAGATATGCGCGCAGACGTGTTGACTTACACGAGTTTGCCATTAGAGTCTGAACTCCGAGTGATAGGCATACCGATAGTCAAATGTGCGATCGCTACGACAAGTGCCAGCTATGATCTATGCGCTGTTCTATCTCGCGTAGACCAAAAAGGGAAAGTCTATAACCTGACTCAGGGCTATAGACGAATAGATAATGCGATCGCCCATCCGGTAACGAATGAGCCTTTGCAACCGAAAGAAGCCAAACTCGTTGCTCTCCGGCTGCATCCAACTTGCTTTAGTTTATTTATAGGAGAATGTCTGCGTCTTAGCCTCAGCGCGGCCTGTTTTCCCGCCTACGCAATCAATGACGGAACAGGGCTACCTCCAGCACAGAGCCGACTAATTAACGCTCAAATTATCACGCTAATAGTTGAGGTCGGTGCAGAGTCAGGATCTAGTCTTCAACTTTCAACAAGTCCTGACTAGACACACGATTAGGCGTCCTGATTAAATACTTCAAATACTCGACGGCAGCAGTTTCGCAACGATTCTCCAGAAGTCGGCTCGGGGGTGAGGTTGCCCTCAAATTGCCAATCATTAATAGTAGAAAGCCGCCACTGTTGACCGCGATAGTCAAATCCAGTGACCTCTAAGCCAATGGCCCGCCGCTGCTTACTTTCGATATCCTGATGCAGCCGAATTTGAATCAACAGGCTGCGACACTGAAAGGGGCGGCTAACACCCGGAAAATGAAAGCCAATATCTACTGAATCTGGGTCGATCAGATCTTGCACGGAAGGATCTTTTGCCCAGGGATTGAGATCTGCTTTGAGATCGGGGAGTTCTGCTTTGAATAACCCGACTGTCGCTGCAATCTTACTAGCAAACTCAATCGTCGATGCTTGTTCTGCTGCGTTCACATCACCTCGCTGAATCTGACTGTTTTATTGTAGCCGTCAGATATTCACGAGGTCTAATTCTATCGAACTGCCACATCAGCGCCTCTTGACAAGCGCCTTTTGACAGGCACCTCTTAATAACAGTAAGACTAAAGCATACTGCTACGCTATTCGAACCTATTTCGTCCTAGCTCTATATGGCCTGGTCTATATTACCTAACCTATATTGCCTGACAGATGGCGAGAAGTTCGCGATCGCGATCACGAACAGCCAAAGGATAAAACCCTTCAATATTAGGTCTTGTGTCTGCTGCCGCCGCGACTGCTGTTCCCTGCTGACTAGCAACTTCTACTGAAGTAGAGCCGCTTAAGGCCATTGCATATGAAAATCTTTCCTGCGAGTAGCTATCAACTCCTCTAAGTGCGATCTGCTGCTGGGCGATGCGGCCCTCAACGCAATCAAACGACGAAGATGGCATATACAGCGCGCCTATAACTGCCGTGCCCTGCGATTCAAACACGAAATAGACCGTCCCTGGCTGGTCTGGAATAGGCTGCTGTCCATACAGATAGGTAATTCTTTCAGGCTCTGCTGGTAGTTCTTGCGTCAGCACAGACTGATAGGGTGCCAATAATCCCTCTCTTAATCGCGCTAGTCGCTGCTGCCGCTCCTGCTGAGCGCTCTCCCGTCGGTACTGCTCAAACCGGGTTTGCTCAAAGCGAATAGTAGATTTATCAACTGGCTCTGCTTTGACGATATCCGCAAGTTGCAGAAGGTTAGCTTTGGCTGGCATCGCTGTCGACAGAAACACACCTAGGATTCCTACAGCAGAGCCTAGCACCCACCTTATCTGATGGCTGATTTTCTGATGGCAAATCTTCGGTACGCCCTTCTTCCTTGCAAATGACACCATTCAATCTCAACTCCTATCGCGTGCTGATCTAGCAAACCTATTCGATGCTCCCTAGATTGTTCCCTGACACTTTGCTGATGCCATAGCCAATTGCTACAACTTTTTTTAATCAATAAGCAAAGCGCTTTTTCTCGACTTTTTTACAGCATTCTGTTGCATGTTGTTCCGCTATATGTCTATCGTTATCTGTTTACCGTCATGCTCGAGTCGTACTGACCTGTCGCTTGGTCTTAACGTTTAGGCTCAGCGTTTGGTATGACGCATTTGGTATGACAAAGCCGCAAGTAAGCTACGGTCGATTCAGTCACTAGAATCCCATCTGAAGGCTTTGACTGACGCCAAATAGTAATCAATAGACAAAAGTGCGTGAAAGCGTAGAAGTTCAGAGCGCAAATCGTCTTACCATATTTTGGAGTAATCTGCCCTGATAGCTCACTTTTGAAATAATTTGACACAAATTCTAAGAAAATCTGACACAAAAGATACAGCGGATTTCGTTTTTTGTGATGAGTTATGGCTGGTTTAGTTTTGCTTGTAGATTCTTTTTGTCAAAAGGTATAGAAGGTATAGTTAGATAACATTTGACTTAACATTGCGTAAATTAGGAGGCTAAATGGAGGCTAAGGCTCCGATTTCGCTCGAGGCCGATGGGCTGCTGAAGCTTTTACTTTTTATCGATAAGCGACCTAATTCAACTGAGCAAGTCCGTCGGGTTAGAAAACAGCTCGAATTGCTTTCTCAGTCCGATCCGACTGAATTAGAAATTGTTGATGTAACTAACCAGCCCTACCTGGCTGAGCATTTCAAGCTAGTGGCAACGCCTGCTTTGATCAAGGTCTCAGTAGATACTCACCAGACGTTGGCAGGCACCGATATTGCCTCGCAGCTGGCTCACTGGTGGCCTCGCTGGCAGCGGGAAATAGAAGATAAGCGTCTTTACACAGGCGACGGGGCTAGTTTTGCTAACGCTCAAAGTGTCACGATAGATGCGGTAGCTCAGTCAGTAGAGATTTTACGACTCTCTGACGAAATTTTTCGACTCAATCAGGACAAAGAAACGCTCAGTGCTCAACTCGCCTTCAAAGATCGCATTATCTCCATGATGGCGCACGATTTGCGCAATCCACTGACGGCGGCCTCGATCGCGATTGAAACGTTGGAGTTAGCTTACGAACCAGGTGATAAAGCCAAGAAATTTACGCCAGAGCTGATTGTGCACTTGTTGAAGAATGCCAAGCTTCAGATCCGTACGATCAACCGAATGATCACTGAGATTTTGCAGGCGGCGAGAGGCTCTAGCGCCGATTTGCAAGTATTCCCTCAAAAGCTAAATTTGCAGCGTTTGTGTATGGACGTGATGATCTCTTTCGGACCCAAGCTAGCAGCTAAACGCCAAAGCTTAGAGTTAGATATTCCTCAAGATTTACCGTATGTGTATGCTGATTCGGACCAGGTGCAAAGGGTTCTAAGTAATCTGATCGACAATGCGATTAAGTACACGCCTGTCAATAGCAAGATTGGGGTTTCGGCGCTGCATCGTACAACGGACAAAGTGCAGATTAGTACTCGAGATAATGGACCAGGAATTCCTCGCGATAATCAAAAAAGTATCTTTGAAGAAAGCTTTCGCTTGCAGCGCGATCGCTCAGAAGATGGGTATGGACTTGGACTAGCGCTTTGCCAACGAGTCATCAGAGCGCACTACGGGCAGATATGGGTGGACTCTAAGCAAGGCGAGGGGAGCTGCTTTCACTTTACGCTGCCAGTCTACAGAGGATAAACAGTCAAAAGAGGACAGATAGTCAAAAGGCAAGGATCATGAGAGACGTGGTCAGCTACCAATCATCTAGCGGGTCGATGAGGACGAACTGGCTCCTTTAATTACTGTCACCTTCAAGCATTTTCGCTTTTAGCTGATCGAGCTGCCGGTCAATGTTGCCTTGATTTTCTAGCTGAGAAAACTGACGCTCTACTGAATCTGTTCCAAGTTCGGCAGTAGCGCTTGCTTGCGCTTCAAGATCGAGGACGCGAGCTTCCATTTTCTCGAAGGCACCTAAGCCACCAGGGGTGTTGCTTATCATCATTTCGTTGAGTCGCACACTGGACTGAGCGGCTCTAGCTCTAGCGATATACATATCTTTTTGAGTGCGAGCGTCAGAAATCTTACGTTCTAAATGCCTCATGTTAGCTTTGAGCTGATTAACAATTTCTCTTTGCTGAACGATTTGAGTGCTGAGGGTTTGAGCTGTTTGATCATAGCTCTGACGTCGGGTTAGCGCTTCTTTGGCCATGACTTCGTTGCCTTTTTGCAGGGCTAGCTGGGCCCGGTTATACCATTCTGCTGCGGTACGCTTGGCTTGTTCACTTTGCCGCTCGGTGCGCTTTTGAGTTGCGATCGCCTGCGCGACTGCCTGCCGCATGGAGACTAAATCGCTCTGCATATCCGCAACCGTTTGCTGCAAAATCTTCTCAGGGTCTTCGGCCCCGTTTACCATCTGGTTGATATTGGAGCGAACGAGGCGAGAAATGCGATCCAAAAGTCCCATTGTTAGACATATCCCAAACCTTACTTCCTTAGAAGGATAGCAAGCTTTCTAGAGCCTACGCAGGTAATGCCTCACAAGGGCTTTGTTGCACAAATAGGTCGATAGGTAGCTGCGGAGAGTAGAGAGCGCTTGGTAAGTTGCAGTTACGACAACACACAACGCCACCGATGACATCTCACTACAAGCTCCGCAACTGGTCAGATTATAACGCTGCCTTGGTCAGCCGGGGGAGCCTTCACATCTGGCTAGACGAAGACGTTTTGGTCGCGTGGAAGAATACCCAGAAGACAGGAAAACCGGGCGCATCGGATACGTACAGCGACTTGGCGATAGAGACGCTGTTGACGCTGAAGTCGGTGTACAGACAAAAGCTGCGTCAGACCATCGGGTTTGCCCGTTCGCTGTTTAAGTTGATGTCTGTAGAGCTAGAATTACCGCACTACAGCACGCTATCGCGTCGTGCCAAGCGACTGAAGATAGACCTATCAGTAACACCGACGCAGGGCAGTCGCCACGTTGTGATTGATAGTACCGGTGTAAAGGTCTATGGAGAGGGTGAATGGAAAGCGCGGAAGCATGGGGTTAGCAAGCGCCGCACCTGGCTAAAGCTACACGTCGGCATTGATGAAGAGACGGGCGAAATTCTAGCCGCTGTGGTCACACCCAACTCAACGGGTGACAGCGAAGTGTTAGGCGAACTGCTCGATGAGATTGACGATGAGATAGAGCAAGTGAGCGCAGATGGTGCCTACGACTGTGGCTACGTCTATGATTACATTGAGGAGCGGGATGCAACCGCTGCGATACCGCCGCGCAAAGATGCCAAGATTTGGTTTCATGGTAACCGCAAAGGGCCAGCACATCCTCGTGATGAGAACCTCAGACGCATTCGACAGGTGGGGCGCTCGGCTTGGAAAGAAGAGATTGACTACCACCGTCGCTCGCTGAGCGAAACCGGGATGTATCGACTTAAAACCATTTTCACAGGAGAGGTGTGTGCGAGGCAGATTAAAACGCAGACGACAGAGCTGATGATTGAGTGCAAGGCGCTCAACAAAATGACTCAGCTAGGAATGCCCGATAGTTATCCGGTTGAAGCTTAAAGAATGACCACAGCAGGAGACTTCTGACTGTTTTCTGATTCACGCAACAAAGCCCCTCACAAGGCCAGTCTACAGAAAGCTCTTCTACAAGTATTTGCATAGTAGCCTTTACTTGATAGACGTCTAACAAGAGATTAGAAAAACCGAACTGTCTTATTCGCGAACTGCCTTATTCGGTAGTAGGTCCGTAGATCTGCGCAGCGATACCTTTGCTACTAAGCTCTGTAATAAAAGTCTGAGCCGCTTGCGGATTATCAAAAGCGGCGATCTGAACGCGGTTACCGTCTGGAAATCTACGTACGAAAGCTTCGCTGACGGCGCTTCTGATAGCGATAAGATCCTGTTCTGAGGAGAAGGACGCGGTGACATAGTAGGTAAGTCCGGTCGGAATAACAACCGCTTGTGTTCCAATAGGCGGTGCTAAGGTAGCTGCTGGCGTAGTAGCCGGTGGCGCAGCAGATAGAGGCGCGATCGCAGACTCGTCTGATGCGCCTGAAAGGTTTGTAGCTGTACTTGACGTATCCTCTGCTTGTGTCAAACTAGCGGGTACGTTGGCCTCTAGGTTGAGCACAGCTTGAGGCATCGTCAGCGAGCTGAGATTATCTAGCTCTAGATCAACGAATTCGTTAGCGGATAGGTCTGGTCCTGGTGGATCAAACGCTTGTGTCTGCAAGGCAACTGACTTCGCTTCGTCACGCCAAAAATAATCGGCTATGCGCTGTGCCACAAGAGGATTGGCCATAAGATAGCTAGCACCTAAGCCTGAAACGAGTCCTAAAAGCCCTAGCGCCGCACCTGCGAGTAACGAAACTGTTTTGTGCTTTGGCTTAGCGAGGGCGCTAGTTGGTTCAGGCATAGCCGGAACCTGTGCCAAACTCTCAATCAGTTTTTCAGAAGAAGTCAAGTAGCCATTTGAAGCAGCATCAGCATCAGCATCACTTTCTTCGGCATCTACTAACTGGTGCGTAGCTTTATCAGTGTGCTGCGAAAGCAGGCTTTCTTCCACCTGATGAGGACGTACTTTGGAAAGTGCGAGCGATGAGGTTGCCAGCTCAGTGGGAAGTAGAGCTAGGTACCTATCTTGCGGTGCTCCTACTGGCTCTGTAGGCGTTTGGCCTGAATTGAGCTTTCTGTTTGGGGGCAGGCTAGGCGGTGTTGGTTTAGCGATCGCACCTGCTGCGGTGATAGAAGCTGCCGCTGCGCTTTCTATCACTGCTAGGTCAAATGAAGCGTCGTCTATATCGGCGAACAGGTTAGTTGCCTTCTGAGTGTAGCGATCGCGGTTGCGCCGATAACGATTAAGCTCGGATTCTAAGGTGACGCTTAGGTTGCTAAGCACTGCGCATAGCTGAGGACACCGCTGAGGTGAGAAGTCGCGAGATGTGAGCTGAGCTACCATGACAGGCTCCTTGAACTCGGTATGACTGGTTGGCGGATTGAAGCGAAGACAGCTAAATAGGTTGATAAGTCAATCAAGTTATCTTAATGAGAACTGAAGAACAAGGTTGAATATACGGAGGAAGAAGCTATCCGAAACTGCAATAGTAGGCAGCTGTAACGTTAGGCTAACCAAGGGCAGCAGGCTAAAAGCAATACCATCAATAGACAGTAGATTCGGTAGATAGCAGCTATAGAATGCAGGCAGCAAAAATGGCATTAGAAGGGCTAAGCAGCCTAATCAAAGGACTAGAAAATCAGTCAGAGTGGCAAGCTCGAAAGCAGTTTCGACTAGTCGCTCAGCACTGGCAAAAAGCCGTGGGATTTGCGGTAGCAAGGCAGACTCGCCCTATCAGTATCCAGAGATCGACGCTTCATGTTGCCACTGCAACCTCTACTTGGGCGCAAACGCTGAGCTATGAGAGGTTGAATATTCTACGAAAGCTAAATAAATATCAGCGCCAGCCCTTGAAAGATATCCGATTTTCTACAGCTCAGTGGACACAGTCACCTAGAATTACCAATCCAACGCTATCAGCACAACAGCATCCTAGCTATATAGCGCCAACGTCCTTACCGCTTTCATCCTCGCAGCGCTCAACTGTATCGAATACTTCGCCTCAGACGCCTCAAGAAGCATTCGCCCGTTGGTCAACAATCATTCAGAAAATGCAGAGTGAACAGGCACTATGTCCTCGCTGCAAGTGCCGCTGTCCACGAGGTGAGCTTGACCGTTGGTCTGTCTGCGCGCTGTGTATTACGAAAGATTGGCGATAGGTCGATAGCCTATTCTCAAAATTTCTGTCACATAAAGAGATTTTCTTTTAGGAATATATAAATTGAAGAACATGCAACCGTAATTGCCACCATATTCAATAAAGCAAACCGTAAGAAAAATCGATCTAATTTAGTAACCTTTAGAAGAGTAAAGTCGAGTCGAGAGCTTACGTTAAGAAGCGTTACAACTTCACTCATAATACGATTTTGCGTGGGATTAGTACGCAACTTTTACTGCGATCCCCGTACATATGAGTTGTTTTTAAAACGCTGTAATCTATACAGTCAGAGATATTTCCCTTCTTTAACAAAACATAAAGAAAATATAAAGGTAAAGATACACTGCCTACCCTCTATCTACTTTATCCACCAGCACTTCTAGCTTCTTTGCTGTTGTAAATAGTTTCTTTCATTTGAGTCATCATAAAGACTCTGACTATCAATTAAGAAACTATCATTATGACCGCTGAAAAGTGTGAAGTGACTCGCTGTGGACTCTGCCGTTTCTTTAGCCACGAAGGCCGACGAGGTGGCTCATGCAGTCAGCTAAACGTGAACGTTAGCGCGCAGTGGACCGCCTGTAGCTTGGGGGCTTCGCCCTTTGAACATAGATCTAAACCTCTAGTGGGGATCGCTGACTGGACTCCTGTTGTATCGGTAGAAGAAGTGGCTTCTTCTACCTTGAAACAGTCCGCTTCAAGTTATCCTATTTCAGCGATGGCATCAAGCGTTGCGGAGTAGCCAACATATGGTTGATAGCTAACACGAATACAACTGATCCCGGCTGAGTTGCTAAAGTACTATTGCTTAAAGATATAGAGATAATAGACCAGCAGCTAAGCGTGGTATCAAAAAGATTGAGTGGTTTCTTAGATCAATAAGCTAGTTCAATTGACCATTTCAACAATTTCCCTATTCGAAACATTCGCAAAAGCAACTGCAAAGGGGCCGAAGAAGATTTGGGAACAAAGGGTGACGAGGTGCGCGATTTTTCTCAAAGAGTTAGCTTGCTATTAACTTTAGCCAGCTAGTAGCCCTTATTAAGCACAACCAGAATGCTTAATAAGGAGATGCTCGATAGCTGATCTCTATCGTCAACGTTCGACTCTTTTGACGTCCACCTGGTTTGTCAAAGGCTAAAGCCTATCAGGGCAGCCAAGGGTACTGTCCAAAATCAGGCTCTCGTTTTTCCAGGAAAGCTCGCTTTCCCTCAGCGCCCTCTTCACTGAGGTAATAAAGCAGCGTTGCATTGCCAGCAAGTTCTTGTAACCCCGCCTGCCCATCGCAATCAGCATTGAAAGCTGATTTGAGACACCGAATAGCAATAGGACTCTTTTGCAAGATTTCTCTAGCCCATTGAATGCCTTCAGCTTCTAGCTGGTCAATTGGAACGACAGTATTAACTAAACCCATCGACAGTGCCTGCTGAGCATCATATTGACGGCAAAGAAACCAGATCTCTCGAGCCTTTTTCTGGCCGACGACACGGGCTAAATAGCTCGCACCAAACCCGCCATCAAAGCTACCAACCTTCGGTCCGGTTTGCCCGAAAACAGCATTATCAGCAGCAATACTCAGATCGCAAATTAGGTGAAGAACGTGGCCACCGCCGATAGCATATCCGGCGACAAGAGCAATAACCACTTTAGGCATGGAACGAATCAGCCTTTGTAAATCTAGAACGTTGAGTCGAGGAATACCGTCGTCGCCAACGTACCCAGCGCTGCCACGGACGCTTTGGTCACCGCCAGAACAAAAGGCATACTTGCCATCTGTATGGGGTCCCACACCAGTCAGCAGAATAACACCAATGCAGGTGTCCTCTCGGGCGTCGCAGAAGGCGTTGTACAGCTCAAACACTGTCTTAGGACGAAAAGCATTGCGCTTGTGAGGGCGGTTGATGGTAATTTTGGCGATGCCATTAGCTTTGTGGTAAAGGATGTCTTCGTATGTGTTGACAGGTTGCCAGGTGACTTGCATGAACGTTCGTCCGTATCGTTGTTAAGAACCTATGAGCTAGGCGATCAAAATATTAGGCGCTAGCGGAAAATAAATAATGGATGTTGCTAATTTCTTGGCACTTAACTGACATCTAAAGTTTGCTGGCACTGCTGCCGCCATAACTGCTCTCCAACTGACCCCTCATGTGGTAACTATCTCAATGGCTTATTACTGGTTTAAATCGTTTCACATCGTTGGCGTGGTGGTTTGGTTTGCAGGCCTGTTTTATCTGGTGCGCCTATTTATCTATCACGTAGAAGCAGAAGCAGAGCCGGAGCCTGCTCGCAGTATTTTGAAAAATCAATACGCTGTTATGGAAACTAGGTTGCTGAAGATTATTACAACGCCGGGAATGATTCTGACGCTGGCAATGGCAGGTGGGCTGCTATGGCAGCGGCCTGACGTGCTGCATGAGGGTTGGATGCATGCGAAGCTAGGCTTCGTCGCGTTGCTGGTGGCTTATCACCTGTATTGTGCAAAGCTGCGGAAACAGCTAGCTGCTGGAGAGTGTTCCTGGCGACCAAAGCAGCTACGCGCATTGAATGAAGGCCCTACTTTGCTGCTAGTAACAATAGTGATGCTGGTGATCTTTCAGAACAGCTTTCCGACGAATGCAACAACTTGGCTGGTTGCTGGGCTAGTACTGTCTTTTGTTATTACGATTCAGCTATATGCCAGAAAGCGGCGACTGGATAAGGAGCGCCTTGAGACTGAGAACGCTGTGACTGCTCAACCTCAGGGTGATCAGGTGCTGCAAAGCCCATAGACGAGTTCATGGGTGAACTCGCGGGCAAAGCCCATAGGGGAAACCTCTGTTGATGCGACTCTGACTAGATATAGAGCTAACAGAAGCGATAGATAGAAATGGCAAACCGAAAGCTGGGTCTGGGTTTTTCGCAAATATGTCAAAAGATACAGTTAGCTTTGGATGAATTCGTTAACATATATTCACACTGCTAATTGAAAGGGCTGAAACGCCTGATTATTTAGTGGCCAAAGAGATAACCGAGGAAACAAACATGGAAAATAACGTAGAAAACAAGTTGGGATTTACTGAGTTCGCTGAGACCTGGAATGGTCGTCTGGCCATGATTGGCTTTGTATCTGCGATGGTAGTTGAGTACTTCACTGGTCAGGGCATCTTGGGCCAACTCGGCATTATGTAAGATATGTTTCAAATCATGAAACTGTGTTAGGGCTATCGCGCTGTGATGACTCAGCGGATAGTTCTACAGATAAGGGCTTGGTGATACTCACCTGGCCTTTTTTGTTTGAATCGTATTCCCAATGTGAGATGACCATAGCTTTTGTCAGCATTCTTTGAGTTGTCTAGGATACGTTTGCAGGCTATAACTACTAACAAGCAAGGCAACTCAACCTACAGATGTTTTAGCGCGCTAGCATATTTGCTGTAGCTTAAGATCTGAGTATTAAAAAATATCAGTGATAAGGCCACGACCGGTCTGTCGTCTTCTCTGTGTCCTCCTCCTCGTCCGGCGCGCGCCAAGTCGCTATAGCTCTTAGCATTTGGGGGATCTCATCGGCGGGATCGAATTCTAGCTGCGTTTCCCGTAGACCTAAGTAACCGGATTCCGCGAATGAAGTGAGCATGCGCACTAGCGCGATCCAAACACGCTCTTCAAACTCCCACTCTTTGCTGAAAGGGGCGCGGTCGGCGATAGATTTAAGCGCCCAAAAGTAGCTATTGCGGACAATGGCACCTTTTTTTTTATAAGGGGGAACATCTTCAGGGTGAAGAAAGAGAACGGTACTTTCGATTCTGGCGCGCATAGGGTCTGGAAGTTGTGGAGTGTAATCGTTTGGCAGCGCTTAACAAATGAAGGCTGCTCATAGATTGCTGAGTGTTGCCGAAGAACTAAAGCAGGGATCTAGAAGCTAGTGTCCAAGAACTGAGGGCTTAGAAGCTAGGAGATAGCAAGGCTGAGCTTTGGGAACTGAGTGTTGAGTCTTAAGAGATTGCTATAGGCTAGATAGAGCGGTGCGATGTTTAGATTAAGGGCTTATGGTTGCAGCGGTTTCTCTACAAAACGTTCATAAAGTCTATAACAACGTTTGCGTGGTCGATGATCTGTCTTTGGCAATTGAACCGGGAGAGATTTTTGGCTTGCTAGGCCCTAATGGAGCTGGCAAATCCACTACGATTCGGATGCTAACGACGCTAGCGAAGCAAACTCAAGGCGATATTGTAGTGGCTGGCTATGATGTGAGTCGTCAGCCCGCTCAGGTACGTCGTCAAATTGGCGTAGTGCTTCAACAGGTTAGTGTTGATATGGATATGACGGTGTGGGAGAACATGGAGTTCCATGGGCGAATGCATCATATGCCAATTGCCCAAAGGAAAGCTGATATCGCTCGATGGCTGGGCTATGTCGGCTTGAGTGAGCGGGCGACAGATAAAGTAAAAACGCTCTCTGGTGGTATGAAACGACGGTTGCAAATCGCTAGGGCCTTGTTGCACAAACCTAGTATTTTGTTTTTAGACGAGCCGACTGTGGGGCTAGATCCTCAAACTCGTAGGCGGCTGTGGGAGATTATTCGTGAGCTAAACCGAGAGCACAAAATGACGATGCTGCTGACTACCCACTATATGGAGGAAGTGGAGTATCTGTGTGATCGCATTGGCATTATGGATAAAGGCCAGCTGATTGAAAGCGGCACCTTGAGCGATCTGCGACGAAAGCACGGTGAGGGCATTGTGATGAAGCAGCGCGGCGACCGGTGGGAGTATGTTTTCTTCCCAACGCTAAGTGAGGCGAACCAATTTCTAGACGCGCAGCCGGATAAAACGGGTATGATGACGCGACCGGCTAATTTAGAAGACATTTTTGTGGAGCTGACCGGACGAAATCTAGATTAGGGAAGCGTAAGGAGTTCTGAGGTATGTCTAGGCTGGCAAGTCGGATTGAAGCGATTCTCTACCTCAAGGCGCAGCCTCTGAATATTGCTCAGATTGCAGAATTTGCCCAGTGCGACCGGGATAGCGCTGAAGAGGGTCTGATTGCGCTGATGGACGACTATGCGCACCGAGAAGGAGCGCTAGAAATTGCTGAGACAAAAGAGGGCTACGCGCTTCAGCTTAGAGAGATCTACAAGCCGCTAGTCGATACAATTGTGCCTTTAGATATTGGACTGGGCGCGCTGCGGACATTGGCTGCGATCGCGCTACGCGGCCCTATTGCCCAAAATGAGCTAGTAGATGTTCGAGGCTCTGGGGTATATCAGCATGTGCCCGACCTTGTAGATCAAGGTTTTGTTCGGAAGCGTCGGCAGTCTGATGGCCGCTCGTCCTGGCTACAGGTGACAGAAAAGTTCTATCAGCACTTCGAAATAGACAAGCTGCCTGAGGTCTCTAGCTTGCGGTTGCCGAAGCAAAAAGACCTGCCGCTCAACATGGATTTAGACAAAGCTCTCAACATGGATTTAGACAAAGCTATAGATAAGCCGGAACCCGTCGACAGCGATATTGCCTTGACGCTGAAGGACTCGCAAGCCGAAGAAAGTGTCGATTAGGCACATTATTAGTTAAGCTATGGTTAGCCTAGTCCAAGGCATAATGGATCATTTTTATATTTAGTTGACATTTCTTTGTAGAAATTACCAATTCTATTTATGCTCTTGATGGCTAAGCTAATAATAGTTATTTTGCATTTCTATGGTCTTCAATCCTGAAAGCGCAGACTTTACCAGCATAGATTCAGAGGAGGCTAAGGCTAACGAACTTTTGAACTATCTGCAACATCAGCCGCCTGAGGTGCTCTCTCGCGTTGCTCAGTCTGTCAGCGGTGAGATCAAACAAATTATTTCTCATAACGTCCAGGGTTTAGTAGGTGTTTTACCTGCTGATGGCTTTAATGTGCAAGTTAGTACCGATAGAGAGAATCTGTCAGGACTACTCGCTTCAGCGATGATGACGGGCTATTTCTTACGTCGGATGGAACAGCGAATGGAGCTAGAAACGCATGTCTCTGGCTCGTTAGACCTAGGCATAGATCAACCAGGCTCAGAGCTGTAGCAGGTATAGTCTCAGTAGCTACTGACCTCAGTAGCTACTGAGACTATACCTGCTATGGCCTCTCTGTAGGCAGCGTTGTAGGTCTAATTCCTAGTGTCTGCGGTTTCTTATCGCGAACAATCTTGACTTGTAAATCTTCTTCTAATCCGCCATTTTCGACTTGAAATTGAACATCAATAACATCAAGGATCGCTTCACCATTAATTTCCTTGATGACATCGCCTCGCTGTAGTCCCGCAGATTCTGCTGGTGTGTCGGGCATGACTCGGACAATGATAACGCCGCTCTTTTCTTCTATCTTAATGTCTGCTTCTTTGTCCTGGTTAATGCGATCACGCATTTCTTCGTCCAAGTTCACCATCTGAATTCCTAAGTAGGGATGGCGTACCTCTCCGGTTTCAAACAGCTGATCGGAGATTCGCTTAGCTGTTTCAATAGGAATTGCAAAGCCTAGACCTTGTGCATTGGCTCTAATCGCAGTATTCATCCCAATGACTTCCCCATTGGCATTGAGCAGAGGCCCCCCAGAATTACCCGGATTAATAGCCGCGTCCGTCTGAATGAACTGAACGCGCTTATCAGCAATACCGACTTGAGTACTGGTGCGATCAAGCGCACTGATAATGCCTGCTGTGACAGTGTTATCTAAACCCAGGGGATTACCGATTGCGATCGCCCACTGTCCTGGTGAAAGCGCCTCTGTGTCACCTAGCGGCGCGACCGGTAGATCGGTCGCTTCAATCTTAATCACAGCCACGTCGGTAACCGGGTCCGCACCTATAACTTCACCGGTGAACGTGCGTCCGTCTTTCAGCGTGACATTAACGGTATCGGCGCCCTCAATGACGTGCGCATTGGTCAACACTTTGCCATCCGCACTCAGAATAAAACCAGACCCTGTTCCCTGCTCAAGCCGTTCGGGTCCTTGTGGGCTCTGAGGCAAGCGTTCTAGTTCATCGTCGCCAAAGAACCGCTTGAACAATCTATGATCAAACGGGTCAGACAGACTTTCGACTGCGCGCGAAGCATCAATGCGCACAACGCTAGGACCCACGCGGTTCGCCGCGCTAGCAATGAAGTTATTAGAATCAACTGGCAAGACAGGGACTAACGGCACTGGAGTTTGCACTTCCTGAGAGGCCTGTATAACTGCTGGTAAGGACTGTTCATCAAACCCTAGCGCCGCTGTACGGCTCTGAAAGTAAGTGTGACTGGCCCAGCCTATAGCAGTACCCAGCAAGAGAAGGGTTCCACCGAGCCCTAGGTGTTTTGGAGAAACCCCCATATTTCTGTCCGTTCCTACTTCTATAAATGTTTCTATAAAGCTTGCAATGGAGCTTGTAGTTCGTTCACTATCTACCCTTCATGGCCAAAAGTATCCGCTACGCCAAAAACGTGTCCAAAGATATTCTCAGACATATTCTCGGGCAAAAGCAAAGATCCCTTTCAACAAAAGTATAAAGGCGTTTTCCTTACTTAGCAGCCCTTTTATGCTCTACTGCCGGCCTTTCTTTGGTCTTGGCCTTCAAATTCGGTGTTCAAATTTAGTGTTCAAATTCAGTTAGCTGCGTGGGTGGCGCAGCCTAATCTTCACTTATCCTCTGTTTTATTTTGTTCCGATCTATCGCTTGAATTTTGACTGTCGCCTGAAGAGACGTCCTGAAAAGGTACAGATTCAGTTGGAGAAATCTGAATATGGAAAGCGTACAGATACACTCGTACGCCTGTGTGCTGCTTGGTCCGCAGCGTAAGCGGTTCTATCGACAATCAAGGCAATGGGCTGAGTGGCCAAAGCCATAAGTTCTGATATCAAATAAGTTAGCATCAACCTCTAGTATCCATTTTCTTTGGCAGCTATCGCCTCTAGCACCTCTATCTAGTGTCTATTCCTATGCATTGGCTACGCCGTCCCAAAAGCCATCCTCAAAGAAGTTGGCATCTCGCAGGCTGTTCTCTTGTCGCTATCATTGGCAGCTTTGCCTATGTAGCGCCTCACGCTGCCATACTTTTGTGGCATGTTCCTGCGCTTGCTAGCGAAGCTTGCCCTGCCGCAATCTCTCAGTTTCGACGCCATACCGTCACAGCCAATGAGACGCTGGCAAACATAGCGACTACCTACAATCTTTCGCCTGAAACGCTTGTTCGTTTCAACCCCTTGATTGGCGGCTCCTCTGGTAGCTCTTCTAACGCACCACTCGCTAGTGGAACAGAGCTCACTGTTCCACCTTTTAATGGTCAAGTAATTAACGTCAATGCAGGTGAGAGCTGGCAGTCTTTGGCTGAACGCTACGGCAGCAGAGCAGACCTCTTATTTGAAGTCAACGGCTGTGTCAGCGAACTGCCCAACCGTATTTTTGTGCCGGGGGCCCGCCTGACTGCGACCACGGCTAGTCAGCCAGTAACGCTTCAGCTATCTGGCTATCCGCTCTCACAGACTACTAGTATTGCTTCTAGCTACGGCTGGCAGCCCCACCCAAGCCGCGATGAATTGGTTTTTAACGGAGGAGTCGCTTTTGCCGTGCCTAGACCAATGTCCGTTCAGGCTGTCGGTACAGGCACGGTTGCCTTCGTCGGCGAACGGGAAGGCTATGGACGCTTGCTGGTGATCAATCACGAACAGGGTTTGCAAACGCGATATGCGAACTTGACTGATATTTCGGTTACGGTAGGGCAGTCTGTCGCTGAGTCCACGGTGGTGGGACAAGTAGGAAGTGAAGAAAGTAGTACCCCTACCTATCTGTATTTTGAGGTGCGTACTAACTCGGCGAACGGGTGGATTGCCCAGGATCCAGGTAGGTACTTGCCTGCTTTAGAGCTTCGCTAGTGTAGGTTCACGGTCTTTACAAATAAAAACTAGCCAATCGTTCAATATGCCTCTACAATTCCGGTAACTTTTGGAAAAGGGGCTCTTCAGAGGAACTCTTTGCATATGACTAGGCCGCCTGAGAGATTGAACAATATGAAGTCTTCTACGAATAAATTTCCTGCTAGGTTCCAGGATGTGAAGCTTCAAAGTATCAGGCCCTTAAAGCGCCTGTCTCGCAAGCTATTTCAAAGCAAGCTGCTGAAAAAAACGAGCGCTCGGATTAGCCAAACAGTCGGTCAAAGAGCGGATGCCCTTGCAAAAGCAGCGTCTTTTTCTACAGAGTCTGAAGCCTCTAAAGGTTCAAAGTTGTTACTTAATCTCTTATTAGTTAGACCTTGGGTTCTAGTTATAGGCTTTTGGCTGCTGGCGATGGGGACAGGAGGTTTGGCATTAGAAGGCATGTTGCGCCCTCGTAAGCTGACAATGGCGTTGCCTGAGCCTGCTATTGAGGAGACTGCCTCGGCCCGATCCGATACTTTAATTAATATTGAGCAAGGGTCGGAAGGAATCGCGGCCGATAGCTCAGAGGTAGTTGACGCTTCTGCAACGACTGCGGCAACGGTTGCTGAAAGTAGGGCTAGCGGCATGCCAGCTCTCGCTTTAGCGTCTTTGGTGGGTGCTTGCGCAGTTGGAAGCCTAGCCATCTCGCGGCGGCGAGCTATGATACGCATGGCCTCAGTGCGCGCTCGCAAAGGACGCGCTCGCAAAAGCCAGCCTAGAGCGACTAGTAGCCTGTCCCACGAGAGAATACTTAACATCGGGACGCTTAAGACTACAACCTCTGTGCCTGTCGCTAAGGCTTCTGCAACGAATAGAACCGCGAACGGTGCGGCTAACACGCCTGTGATGTCGATACGCTCGAAGGCTGTAGCGCGGCTAAAGAATCGACGGCAGCGGGTGAAGAAAGGCGCAGTGCTTTCTCGAACTGGTTCTGCGATCGCTATTCAGCAGCAAAATGCCAAAAGCCGTGTGTTGGCTTCTAGAATGAATGCTCAGACAAAGGCTCAGGCAAAGGCTCAGAAAAGACCTTCTTCCGTCCGCTCACAGCCTCATGGCTCAGCGCCTGTTACTAAAGGTAGGCTCAGAAAAGTGCCCGTTCGAGCGGCAAGCCGTCAACAGCCGGTGGTAAGCGTTGTGCCAGCGAATGAGACACGCGCACTAGACTGGACGCAGAGCGGTATAGCTCATCAGTTTGATGTTCGTCCACAGCGTCCAGCTATATAGATCTATCAATAAACATCAAACGGCTGCCGTAACAGCCACTCGATGGCTTGCGTTTTTGTGCTGATGTCTCCGCTGGCCTGCGCTTGCTCTACAGCTTTGATGATCTGCCCGAGCTGGGGTCCTGGCTTTATACCGAGCTGCTGCATGATCTCGCTGCCGGTAACGAGCGTTGAAGGATGAGCGATAGGGTCTGATAGATCTAAGAATCTAGCAGTCATTGGCTGTACAACAGAAAGCTCTATTCCTTGTGAAAGGGCAAGTAGCGAGATGGCTGGAAAGCTATTTGCGGCTAGCTTGAAAAGGAAGAATTGTGCTGATTGACTTAGCTCTTTGGCCTGCATGCGACTGAGCGCAGGCTGCGCTTTCAGTAGCGTGAGGACAACCTGTGTTTCGGTGCGGCTGTAGGAAAGGTTGCTAAGTTCGGTTTTAGCGATCACAGTGTCTGTAGCGACCAATCTACTGAGTTTAGCGGCCTTTACCCAACTGCGGTGAAAGCCTACAGGCGATGGCTTGAGCCATTCTTCTAGACTGTCAGCGTAGCGAGGCAGCGAGATCTTTAGCTGTGCGATCGCCCTATCAATAGACTCAACTTGCTGAATACTTTCGGCTGTGAAGTGAGGCAGGCAAAACTGCAAAAGCTTCTGCTGCAAAATAGCTTTCAGTTGAACTGTTCCGGCAGGAACGCTAAGCAATGCATCTAGCTCGCTGCGGATCCGCTCGACTGACACCTGCTGCAGCCGTGGGGCCAGACGGCGGATAGCTTGCTGCGTGTGCCCATCTAGCGTGAATTCGAGCTGGGCCGCCTGGCGGTACGCCCGCATCAAACGAAGGGGATCGGCTGCAAGATTTTCATAGCTGACCATGCGCAGCGTTTGGGCCGCGATATCATCTTTGCCGCCTAGTGGATCAATAAGGGTTTGACTAGAGGGATGATAGGCGATCGCATTAATTGTAAAATCTCGCTGTCTTAGATCGGCCTCTAAACTATCGCCTTGCTGCTGGGCAAAGTCTACTGTCATCTGATCAAACACAACTCTAGCAATCTGCCGCGCTTCGTCGAGCATGACAAACCCTGCATTGCACTTTTGGGACAGGTTCCAAGCTGTCTCTACCGCTTTTTGAGGTAGAACAAAATCCAAATCGAGATAGCTGGGCTGTCGCTGAAGTAGCCGATCTCGTACGCTACCGCCAACTAGATGAGCGCTCTGCGGCAGCAGCTCAATAGGGAATGGCCAAGTTTCGAGCAAAAAAAGAAAGGACACGTCGCAGTAAAAGGGCGGCTAAAGGTTGGCGAAAAGAAGCTGGCTAGCGGGACGTTGTGCTTCACGCACCTGCTTCGTGTGTTTTGCTGTATGCGTCTTCGTATGCGTTTGAGGAAAACAGGTGAGAAAAACAGGGCCTAATAGAAAACAAAAATCTTGCGCTACAGTGAAACAAGGTCTATCGTGGAAGGCTTGCCCTATGTGTATTTGTGTTAACTGTGACTATGTCGATAGATGTATTACCTATCATGCAGTAGAGACCAACCATCAGCAGCCCCATCTGACTGAGACGCCTAGCTTCGAGCCAAACAATCCGACGATTGACGCTAATATTCTGCTGCCAAAGGTGGAAGTGCAGGGCAATCGGATTATTCAAAAAAATGAGTTTGGCTTTGAATACGACGTGGTGGGCTGCAACAGCTTCATTGAGTCAAAGGGCAAGTGGGCAAGGCTAAGACCAGGCGAAGCGATCCCGACCTAGATAGCTTATCTGTATAGATAGACATATCTGTATAGATAGCTTATCTATTCGGTATCTTATTCATAGAATGCT
The DNA here is from genome assembly GCA_963702855.1 of uncultured cyanobacterium. GTDB lineage: Bacteria > Cyanobacteriota > Cyanobacteriia > Phormidesmidales > Phormidesmidaceae > Phormidesmis. The sequence goes on along the minus strand of OY969765.1, from coordinate 1,213,079 downwards.
CAGGCTATGTCCTACTGCCCAAATTCTGTCTGCCCACAGCCGCAAAATCCGGTAGATGCGAACTTCTGTCAGGCCTGCGGTACGGCGCTACGCATAGAGGACAGATATCGACTTTTGTCTCTGTTAGGCCAAGGCGGGTTTGGTCGCACCTTCCTAGCTGAGGATGGTGGCGAATTAGAGGCGTCTTTGACCCGTCGGTGCGTTATTAAGCAGTTTCATCCGACTGGTTTGGCAGACACCTCAAACCTCCTCGTCTCTGACTCTCGCATCTCAGACTTTCGCGCAGAGGCCAATCGACTGCGCAAGCTAGGAGAGCATCCCCAAATTCCTCGATTGCTAGGGGTAGTTGAAAATCAACTGGGTCAATTTTTGGTGCAGGAGTTTGCGCCTGGTAGTAACTTGCAGCATCAGGTTGAAGCGAAAGGTCCGTGGGAAGAAGCGGAAGTGCGATCGCTGCTAAAATCGCTAACTGCTGTTTTGCAATATGTTCACGGCTTTCAAATTATTCATCGTGATATTAAACCTGCCAATATCGTATTTGATCGAAGCACGCTCGACCAGGGTTTGTTCGATCAGCGTGCTGGTAAGTCGCTGCCAATGCTGGTTGATTTCGGCTCGGCAAAATGGGTCCGCCAAGCGCCTGCCAGCACGGTAATTGGTAGCGCAGGCTATGCTTCACCAGAACAATCAATGGGGCAAGCAACTTTTGCTAGTGATATTTATAGTCTGGGGCTGACCTGTCTATATTTGCTGACAGGCGTACATCCCTTTTCGCTATATTCAGCAGCAGAAGATCGCTGGGTCTGGCAAGACTACCTTAGTTCACCGCTACAGTCTCGGCTGGTGCAGGTGCTAGACCAAATGGTCAATCGCTCTCTACAGCAGCGCTATCAATCGGCAGACCAAGTAGCACTCGATTTGCAGCTATCACAGAATCTGCTGTTGAGTGTGCCACAGCAGCTAGCGGCAAAGGCAAAAGAGTCGGTGCCAGCATTGAAATGTCTGCTGAGAGATGGCCTGAAGCTAGAAGGCCTGAAGCTAGAAGGTCTGCCGGGACTAAATGGGCGATCGCTGACGACAGGCTCACCAGTAGGTGCGATCGCAATTACAGCCCCCCAATCTTGGTCACGAGTGCATCGGTTAGCACCTGACATTGGCGTGACGCAGGCGCTAGCTATTAGCCCCAACGCAGATCTTTTTGCGAGCGGCGGCAGCGACGGAGCGGTACGGCTATGGCATTTGCCAGGCGCTCAGCTAGTGCACACGTTCCCTCGGCGATGGCTGATTGGACAAGGGCATCGCGCGTTGATAACCGCGTTGGCCTTTCATCCGGATGGTAGGGCATTGTACAGCGCCAGCGAGGATAGCACGATTAAAGAGTGGGATGTCACAGAGCGCCGATTGCTAAACACCCTGTCAATTACGGGTTGGACCCCAGCTGATTTGGCGGTGACGCCTGACGGGTCCGAGCTCATAAGCGCCAATCGCGATGGAAAAATTGCGATTTGGGAGATTTCTACCCTGTTGCCAATAGCTCCCCTTAGTCAGCACCAAAGAGGCATAAATGCGATCGCACTAGCTAGTGTTTACGCTTATCCCAACAGGCGCAAATGTGATTTGCTAGCTAGCGCCAGCGATGATGGCACTGTGAAGCTGTGGCGACAGAGCAAGTCTAAAGGCCGTAATTCGAGCGGCAATTCAGGCAGCGATCTAGGTGACGATCAGCCACAAACATTTCGATTGGCTAAAACGCTTAGCCTAAAGCGCGATCTAGCCAGCTTAGAGGTGGGAAAAAAAGAAAGCGATCTAAAAGACGTACGGGCGATCGCGCTGGCTATCCGTCCGATCTCTGACAAAATTTATCAGCTGATTGTCGCAACCAGTACAGGAGTCGTGCTCATTTACACCCTCGATCCGCACTTCGATTTGATAGGAGAGCCCACTGAGCTACATCGCTCAGCCTCGCCAATTACATCAATGGCACTAAGCGTGGAGGCTTGCTTGGCTATTGGTACGGAAGACGGGTCGCTGAGCCTGTGGCAGCTAACTACTGAGGAATGCGTAGCTAAGCTAGAGCACGACTGGGGCGTGAGTGCGATCGCCTTTACCCCAAACGGCCAATCACTGATCACCGCTAGCGACGACGAAGTCATTTCAATTTGGCAACGTGGGGCCATTTAGCGACCTAGCCTATGACGACCTAGCCTCTAACGACCTAGCTTTTGCCGAATGCGGCTGACGAGCAGCCCAGCTTCAGGAATTTTGAATACAACGGTCAACAGCGCAAACGTTGCAATGCCCATGAGCCCAGCTACGCACATCTGAACTAAGTTCGAAATAAAGCCCTGCGTACCAAGAATGCTTGCCAGGCCGCCTTGCGTCAGCCAGCAAGAGACACCCGCGATAAAGCTAGCAAGGGTGATAGTTGATAGCGTTCGAGCCCACTCCCACACCGGCAGACCGCCTATCTTACGCGCTAGCAATACAGTCATTGCCACTAGCGAAACGATATTAACCCCAATAGTAGCTACGACTAGTCCAGGCGGTCCCATCAAGTTGAAAAAGACGTAGTCCAAAACTACATTAGTAATGATGTTAGCTAAGCTGATATTGAACGGCGTTTGACCATCACCTAGCGCGTAGAAAACTCTGACCATGACATCTCTCGCCAAATATACAAACATGCCTGCGCCGTAGGCAATTAGCAGAGAAGTCACAATCTCGACGGACTTTTCATCAAAGGCGCCGCGTTCGTACACTACCGTAACCATTGGTCGGGCTAAGGTCACAAACAAAGCGCTCATCGGCAGCATCGTAAGACCTACTAGCATCAAGCTTTGGCGAATGCGCTGCTTAAGCTCTGGCCATTGTTCGGGCGCTGTCAGGCGAGAGAATATGGGAAAGAAAGGCACCAAGATGATGTTCGAAATCACACCTAGCGGGGCTTGCACCAGTAAATTTGCAAAGTCTAGTGCCGACAACGTAGCCGGAATCGCCGCCGCGAAATACAAGTCCGTATAGACATTTATCTGCATAGTGCCTGACGAAAATGTCGCAGGCCCTAGCACCTTTAGCACGTCCCGAACGCCTGGGTCTTTGACATTGAACCGCAGCCGCAACCGTCCTAGTCCCGATTTCCACAGGGCTGGCACCTGAAGCAGCCACTGAAAAATGGCCCCAACTAAGGTGCCAATTGCCAAGACAATGCCCCCTAGCATGTAGTAGTTGGGATCGGTAATATCAGATCCAATTATTAGCCACAAGATACCGACGCCTACAATCACTGCTGAACTAGAAAGCAACGGGCTGACCGAGGGTAGCCAGTACTGGTCCGCGGCGTTGAGCGCGCCAAAACCAATTCCAATCAGCGCCGCCAATACGGTAATCGGTGCCATAATGCGAAGCTGTGCGATCGCAATTGGTCGGGTAATGAGCAGACCGATATCTGTTTCTTGCAGTCTCGAACCGAGCAAATCAATAATTGGCGCAGCAAAAATGACAATGCCAACTGTGACCACAATTAGCGCAAGGCCAACGAGAGTAGTGACCGTTTCTACAAGCGGGGCAATCTCTTCCTGCTTACGCTTAGAGACTACGCTAACAATCGCGCTATGAAAAGGGCCGTTAATGCCCCCTAGCAGCACCAAAAAGAAGCCTGGAACCACGTAAGAGAAGACATAGGCATCGGTCACCGGCCCCGTACCAAAAGCGGCCCCAATAACCGTTGCTCGAAACAGACCAAATACTTTGCTAAGAATGGTAGCAGCGGCCACAATTCCGGCAATTCCTGCTAGCGATCGCTTACCCACCTGCTTACCTACATGTTTGCTTTCTACTGGTTTGCTCTCTACCGGCTTGCTCTCTACCGGCTTGCCCTCCGTTAGCTTATCTAGAGTGTCTCCCTTGTTCCGTGAGTCTGTGGCTAATAGAAAACCTGTGGTAAAAATCGAGCCGGCAAAAATTGAGCGATCATTATTTAATCACTTCATGGGCTGTAGCTTACCTGCTCGCAAGCAAGTACCTAAAAAGCCCATTGTTCAAAGTGATGAGCCTCATGCGATCGCCAGAGTGCCAAGCTTGGAAAGTCCATAAATCACGGTCAGTAGGCTAGGCGCAAAATGACTCCATCTATCGCTAGCGCTGTGCGCAGCGATTTTGTTACCAATCCGTAAAGATCTCAATAAGTTTTCCCCAGGCAAAGTACATAGCTTTATTTGTTACCTCCTCTCACTCAGCGTCACCAGAAAAACCGCAAAAGTCTCTTTTTTTAGTTCAAAACGCAGTGCTAAATCCGTTTTATAAAGAGCAGATAGCTAAATAGCACCTATTACCTAAAATGCTAGAAGGGCCTGAACTATATAGGCTTGACAGATTTCTTTCAATAGGCAGTGACCATAAAATCGCGTCTTGCTTGAATTGATTCAAGATTTTTCTTCAAAGCAGTTTTTTTATTTTGAAAACGAGGCTTTTGAAAGTTATCCACCGATTACGCGGAAGTTTTCCACAGATAGTCAGGGGTTTTCCACAGGTTTTCACGACAGATCAGTGCCTTCGCGGATTTCTTGGGAATTCGAAAAGCTCACCCAGAATTATGAGAAAAGATTCTTCTAGAAAAATTTTTGTAAATAAAATTAGCAATAAAGCTTGATTCTTGGTTGAGCAAGCAAAAAGGTAAAACGCCTGAACGCATTTTCCTATCATTGACAAACCCCACCCCCGGTAACGCAGAATGAGTCCACCCATGCGGGAGAGATCGCCACTTCCCGCAGTCACTTCCTAGAGGTTTTCATGCAAGTAACCGTTAGCGTCCTAGCAGAGATTCCTGAAGAACTTCACGAGTCTCTCAAAGGTTTTCTCGACACTCATCCAGCCTGGGATCAAGATCGTCTCTATGCCGCTGCGCTATCCCTGTTCTTGCTGCAAAATGGCCAAAAAGAAGGCGATCGCACCGTATCACGCATTTATCTAGACACTCTATTCGACTACGCTTAGCAACCACTCTCAGCAGCTACATATAGCAACCTATAGCAACTAGTTCCTACTGGTTCTGCTGCTTATAACGCCTAGTCCTAGAATAGCTATCACTTAATTCACGCTCTCAAAGTCCACTGCTTTGCTCGCCTCTTCACTCAAGCCAACGTAAATGTCATCAAAGCAAAACTGTCAAGTAGACTTCACCCATCTGTTGGCGGTTTGGGTATAGTAGGTTAAGTCGTAAGATTTGAGTGTTTCATAGCTATGTCTGCCAGTCCTGCTGATCGGGCCTCTATGCAAAGGGTGACCCATCGGACGGCGACGCAGGATTCTTTACTACTCCGAGAAGTATTACAGAGTATTAGTGCGCACAGCTGCCCGAAAACATACAACTTTCATATGCATACTCATTGCTCTGACGGGAAATTGTCCCCCGCAGAGCTAATGACTCAGGCTGTGCAAATCGGTCTTAGCGGGATCGCTATCACCGACCATCACAATGTGAAAGGCTATCGCCTAGCCTGTAAGTGGATGGAAGACTGGCGCTGGCATAACCCCTCTAGCTGGAACCGCAAGCGCAAGTCCAGTATAAAATCACTGCCTAAGCTATGGTGCGGTGTAGAGGTTACCTCTTCCTTAGAGGGCACTGATGTTCACATTCTAGGCTATGCTTTTCGCCCTAGTGCTGAGGGTATGCAGCGGTATCTAACTGGCTCTGCTCCTAGAGGTGACGATCGGCAAGCTTCTAACGTCATCAACGCTATTCAGTCTGCTGGCGGTATTGCTGTGCTTGCGCATCCGGTCCGCTACCGCACAGATGAAGCCGCTTTAATTCGAGCCGCCGCAAAGCTAGGAATTGACGGCGTAGAAACTTACTACGCTTACGATAATCCAAAGGTCTGGCGGCCAAGTCCAGGAAAGACCGAGCGGGTTCAAGCTTTAGCAGATCAGTATCATTTGTTGAGTAGCTGCGGCACTGATACGCACGGCAAAATTCTCACCAAGCGCCTGTAGCCAGCTTATTTCAGTTAGCTTGGTCCAACGTCCTAAGAACAACGCCTTAAGAACACAGCAAAAATCTCCAGGTATAACTATACCTAGAGATTTTTGAAATACGCAAACACTAATAAGTCTGTGCTTCTCACAAAACTGTTGTAGCGAAAATAGATAAGCACATCTATTTTTGCGTCGGAGAATATGCGCTAAAGAAAGATGCTGTGTAGAAGCTATGGCGCATAAGACATTAAGGTAATAAGTCCAACGCACCCGGCAATAAGTAGCAAACCTAAACCAACTGATTGCCCTAGACCAACTCTACTAGAAGTTTTCATAGCGTATACCAGGCGATTGAACCTTAACAACTGTATGTGTAAACATTAATACAGTGCTAAGTTATTTATTAATTTATTGAACACTAAGCAAACAAAAGTAATGCTGCTTAACAATTAAGTACAGCAAGATAGATGATTGCTAGGTGATTGAGGCGCACCTCGATCAAAAATAAATTCTTTCCCCTAGCGCTCTTTGCCACTCTACCTATGGTTCGTTTCAATTTGCAGCGTTGGTCAGATCGCTCTCTTTTTCGCGATCGCAATCGCAGCAAGACAGGAACTGCAAAGAAACATAAAGACCTTTCATAAAGTGTCTTCACTACTCTAGTCGCCAAAGTTATTCTTCTACTTCAGGCAAAGCATCTACGCACCCTTCGGGCTCGTAGATGACGTTGATAGCAACCTGGTATAGCGTCGTCTGCTCTGGCTGCCCAAAATCCTCATTCTCGACGGCGGTGAGCGCTTGGCGATTAAGTACGTCGTAACCAATGCTCTTGAGAACTGTGGCATCTTCTTTTGTCCCATCGGGATTCACAACGACCCCGATTAATCCGCTGCTAGGCGCCACGTCTTTACAAACTTTGAACTGTGAATCGACGGTTAGCTCTAAGGTCTCGCTATTAACTTCGCCCTTATTTTCTGCGCTCTCGACTAGCCACTCCTCTACGTTTTCGGCGGCGGCGGCGGCGTCTACGTCTCTTGGATCATAAGTAAACCCGTCAATCAACCGTCTAGGATTACCTTGCGCGGGTGCGGGCTCGACTGGATCTGTTTGAACCGCGATATCTGTTCCCTGCGCAGGCGAATTTGATGGCCCAATCGCGCCGCCCTCGTCACCGGTACTAGTTTCCGCGTCAGCACTATTCGGTGCACCTTCCGCTGTTTGCGCGTTTTGCTCTGCTAAAATACCCGCGAGCAAATCTCCCGTAGCTTGGGGTCTACCCAAGTCTTCGGCAGAGCCACCAGGGTTTAGTGGCGCAGGACCCGTATTGGTTGAAGTCCGTCCGTTTGATGGTCCTTGAGAGCCCGCAGCGCCTGGGTCTATTATTATCGTCTCGCCTTGGGAAGGGGTAATTAGGTCAACTGGCGGCAGGGGAATGCTTCTCGCTGTGAGTCGACGAGGATCGAAGCTAGGGGGTGTCTGGCTTGCTCGTCTGATGTTGTCAAGCTGCTGCTGTCTTGTGATTTGGGTTTGAGGCGTGGCTGATGGAATACTTCTAGCTGTGGAAGGGGTGATGCTTCTCGGAGGCCGGTTTAACAAGCCAGGAAGCCCAGGCGGTAGGGAGAGGCTTCCTAACTCAGTGGGTGTAGGCTGCAGCTGGCGGGGCTGAGCAAAGCTGGGTAAGCGATTACGCTCAGCAGGAGATAGCTCTACTAGGGGTACAATCGTCTCTTTTGACTCCTGTTGCTGTGCAGCTTCGGTTAGCGCGGCAAAAGAAAAGTTTGCACGGGGGGCGAAAGCAATAAAAAGAACGTGAGCCCCTACAGAAAGCAAGACACCGATGGCGGTAGGACTAATTGCCTGGGTGTTCCTCGGAAAGGCGCGAGTAACTGATTTTACAAAGCGAGAAGGAATAGCCATAAGAGGATTTAAAGAGCTGACGCATGTAGAGTGCAAGCTGCGTGTTCCTGAACAATTTATGGACACCGTGCCCGGTAATCTTTAGCCTGACAATTTTACTTACTTGTTTAAACGTAAGTGATTTGTGGGGCGGTATTTGTGAGGAAGTGGCCAGTTTTACAGCTAGCGTTTACGACGATTCTAGAAGGATTGGTCTTAAATGTGATCACTCAGTGTGATTAGAAAGGTGATTAGATTTGTGGAATTTCTAAGGCCCAGCTTCAATATTCAGCTTTGAAGGACACTTTACGATCAGAATTGAAAAGTAGGAAAGCTGAAGATTAGGGTGATTTTGCAGCCCTGTGTAGGTAAGTTGGTTAGCCCTTGTGGCATTTTCTACGACATAGCTACATTCCAGTAGCTGCCGCTCTGCTAGGATCTTCCAGACTCGATCGTAGACGCTTCCTACTTTCATTAGCACCACAACTTCGGCCCAGGCCAAGACGGCTTCTAGCTGATCTAACGTGTACAGGGCGGGCAAGATGACGAGTTTTTCGGCCTGGCAGGTGAGTGGAATACCGAGCGCCGCTGCGGCAGCCATAGGTGAAGATATACCTGCGATCGCTTCTATAGGTGTCTCTGGATAGAGCCGTCGTAGATGCTCAGCCAAGTAAGTAAACGTGCTGTAGAAACTGATATCGCCCTCGCAGGCAAACACTACATCACCTTTCTGTAGATAGGTCCACACTGTTTCGGCAGCTTCCTTCCAGGCAATTTCTAACGCTATAGGGTCTTGCACATAGGGAAATCTCAGCGGCAAGCGCTGCTGCTTACCCGATAGCCACGGCGCAATAGAGCGTTCAGCGACACCGGGTTGATGATTAATTCCGGCTGGAAAAGCAACAACAGAAGCAGCACGCAGCCGATTGAGCGCTTTGACTGTTATTAGCTCAGGATCGCCAGGGCCGACCCCAATGCCGCATAGCGTCCCGGTAGATATCTCAGTTTGTTCAGGTAAGCGAGGTGAATAAAGCAAAATTAGCTTGCAATTTGTGCAAAGTGGTCTGTCATCTAGGGTATAAGCTAATACTACTGTCTAGAAGCTGTTTAAAGAGTCACCAACAGCACGTTCAAACATCCGTACGTCAACGTTTTTGTTGCTCCTTTTGATTGTTCCTCTATGGCTTTACCTACGGTAATTCTACCGGGATACCTAGCGAATGCTCAGCCGTACCGAGAGATGGAAACAGCCTTAGCTGCTGCGGGCTTTCCTTCGGTGACAGTGCCGCTACGCCGCTACGATTGGCTACCTATGGCGGGTGGTCGCTCTGTCAGCAATATTATCAAGGCGCTCGATGCTATCACACAAAGAGCGATGATAGACCACAGATGCCATCAAGTTAACCTGGTGGGTCATTCGGTAGGTGGATGGATTGCGCGCATTTACATAGGGGAGTTTCCTTACGATATCCACGATAGCGACCGTCAGCGGACGCTACCTAGGCCTGCTAGAAACCATGTGCGGACACTGGTAACGCTAGGTACACCCCACGTTAGTCAAGAGCGGCGGACCCGTAAGAATCTCGACTTTGTTAACCATAATTATCCTGGTGCGTTCTACGACAATATCAACTATGTTTGCGTTGCTGGCAAAGCCGTCGAAGGCAGTGAGGCCGACTGGTTTACTTTCAACAGCTATAAAATGACAATCGGCAATGGCACCGCTTGGGGCGACGGTGTGGTTCCCGTATCAGCAGCTCATCTAGAAGGGGCTCGAAACATGACGCTCGATGATGTTTTACACTCACCGAGAAACAATTCCTGCTGGTATGGTTCTCCATCGGTCGTGAGAGTGTGGAGTCAATCGCTTGCTTAGCTACGTTTGTTTAGGCCTTTTGCCTGATGGAGTTAGCTGTTGGCTTGGCCACTATCGACTAGAGCTATTGACAAGAGCTAGTAACTAGAGCTATTGAACCGGTACGTCTGTGCTACTAATTTCCGTACTATTGGTTTCCGTGCTATCGGGCATCTGGCTATTAGATTGTTGTGGCTGTGGGTTAGCTTCTGACTCTCTAGTATTAACAGGTTGAGAAGCCGTAGTTTGTTGGACTGGCGGCGTCTTTTCTTCTGTTTTTTGCGATCGCTGTTTTCCGAGCAGTCTTGAGTCAGCAGACTTTTTGACTTTGGTCTTTTTAGCTTTTACCTCTTGGCCTTCACTTTCTGCTGCCGCTTTTGCTAGGTCGGCCTCTTCTTTGGTTGGTTTGACGATTTGCCTGGACGGTTTGCGCGTGCCTGATAGCCGCTTGATAAGCTGCGGAGTTGGATCGTGCTGCAGATAGGTCAATTTGCTACCCGCCTGCCACTCAATCTCATCTAAGATGACCTCGACCTTACCGGCTTGTTCTGTGACCATCGGTATAATATCGCCAGATTGAATAAGCTTGTTTACCTGCTCACGCTCTAGCTCTATTGCCTCTTCTGTAAAGTCGTAGGTAAGTATTTGCACCGCGTCGTCTTTGATAAAAGTGTTCCACTGCTTGACTGATAGTCTAGGCGTGCGCAGCTCACCCCTATTCTTAGTCTTAGTGCCGGCTTCTCCCTCCTCTTGACGAGGCAATACAGCGAAGACTCTAGGGGGTTGAAATTCTTCTTGAGCCCTCTCAGCAATTACGGAGTTAACTTCACCGTTGCTAGTGATCGCTAGAAATGTGCCGATCGAACTGAGACCAGCAACCTCCAAAATTTCTTCATTCATCGCCGAGCCTACGTATACCTCAAACCCTTCGGTAGCGGCTTTGTCGCAAGCCTCCTGCTCTGTATCAATCACCACAACAGATTCGCCTCGGTCTTTAAACAGTCGGCCAATCGTTAGCCCCAATGGATTGCAGCCAACAATCACCACACCCGTAGCACTACTAGAGGTGACGCTAAGCAACTGCGCCAGGCTCCGCGCTGTCAACCCTTGAGCAAAAACCGTCATGATGATGGTTAAAAAGACAAGCGCTTTAATCGAGTCTCCCCCGTTGATTCCCCGTTCTGTCAGTAGGATGGCAAATAGAGAGGCGACTGAGGCTGAGACAATTCCCCGCGGCGAGATCCAGCTCATAAACACTTTTTGCCGCCAGTTTAGGCCGCTATTAATTGTGCAGGCCCAAACGTTCAGTGGACGAACAATTAACATCAGCACTAGCACGGTGAAAACGGCTCCAGGACCAAGCTCGAAGACACTAGCAATAGATAAATCAGCTGCTAGGAGTATAAATAGCACTGATACGGAGAAAATAGTGAGCTGACCTTTGAATCTTCTAAGGAGTCGTTCTTCAGGAATAGAGATAGCTCGAACCACGATACCGGCTGTGACTGCTGCCATCAGCCCAGATTCTCCGCGGATACTTTGGGCCAGGCCATATAGACCCCAGATGCCTGCAAGCACAACCAAATTCCTAAGCTCTTCTGATAGGAAGTCAGCTTTTCTCAAGAACAGCGCCATCAGGGCCGCACCGCCGCCGCCAATAAGTACGCCGATCCCCAGGCGAGCCAAGAGACCTCCTAGTACAGACACCGGATCGGCATCACCGTTAAGGATGATGTCGAGCACAACCACGGCTAAAATAGCGCCGACTGGATCGATCAGCACCCCTTCGCCTTCTAGAATCGTGGCGACTTTGCGTTCTACGCCGACTTGTTTGAGTAGAGGCGTAACGACGGTTGGGCCGGTAACAACAATGAGCGATGCGTACAAAAATGCAATGGACCAGGGAAACTCGCCTAGCCAGTGAGCAGCCATGCCGCCACCAACAAGTGTGATAAAGGTGCCAAGGGTGATTAGGTTGCGCAGGCTGCCCGAGACTTTGCCAACCTCTTTTAGCTCTAGGCTAAGCCCTCCTTCAAATAAGATGAGCGCAACACATAGAGAGACAATGACTTCTAGTCCGGTGCCTAAGTTACTTGGGGCTATCCAACCCAAGCCGTCGCCGCCGAGTGCAATCCCAAATATTAGTAGCAAAATAATGCTAGGAAGCTTCAGGTAGGCAGCGACCACCTGGGCAGAGATCCCCGCTAAGACAGTGAGGACAATTTGCAGCGTAATTTCAAAGGGCGCTTCCATAGGCGAGGAGACCAGTAGCGGGGCGATGATACGCCAGAGAACAAGCATAGCGCTTTAGGCGAACCTCCTGATCGCTGACGATAGGGATTGGAGGTACGACAGCACGACGGTGACAGTGAATAGACGCTGGCGATCGCACTGAAAGCAGGACAGCAAAAACGGCCATATCGCGCGGTCATGTTGCTAGCTAGTAGCTGTGGCGTGTAAGGCTATAGAGGAACTTCTTCAACATTATCGATAGTAAGCTGCTGTGCGGCTGTTAAAAGCTGCTTAGGATCTTGGGTGGGTGTCAGAGAAATGTTTTGGGTAAGTGGTGAGCGATCGCACCGAACGTTAAAAGGGCAGCGATCGCATAGCCCTTTTTCTATCGCAACCTTAGGAAAATAGGCTTGTAATCGCATCGTTGTTAACTCATCAGTCAGTTGCTGCAAGTCTCTGCGGGTTTGGTCATGCTGGGCAAGACTATAGGGAAATGTATAAGAGCTAGGCTGCAAGGCCTCTGTCCCGATAGCGTCTCTCTGGTCGCCTGTTCTCTGGCCGTCTGCTTTCTTGCCTACTGCTTTCTGCTCTAGCCGCACGAACCAGTAAGTCATTGAGAGTGCCTCGGGCGGCAAATCGCTAGTTTCGCAGAGCACATAGGGGTACAGTCGGGTCTGCCAGTCTCTTTCAAGCCAGACTTTTTTAGGCGGCTGCTGATGAGTTTTCCAATCAAAAATTTGGCCAGTTCGCTCGCTACTCCGCTCGTTGGTAATAACAACCAAGTCGTATACTACCGTCAGTAAGTAGTCGTTGAATGCCAGTGTGCGCCGATGTTCACTCTGGCTAAATGTATTGGTGTGATTAGCTGCCTGGAGAGCGTTCGATTCGGGTAGATAAGCGAAGACGTTAGGAGCCGCCTTTTGGAGCGCCACTAAGCTAGCAGCCATTTCGCTATCCGCTTCAGAAAGAAGATTGACCGGCAGATTTAGCGCCTGCTGCTGCATCAGTCGATGGAACTGACTACCCCACTGAGTTGTTACGTGCTGCTCATAGGTAGATGGACCAGAGAGCACATCGAAAAAGATATATTGATACTTACGTGGACAGGCGCTGAGCTGAGAGAGATGACTCTGGGAGAGAGGAAGCATAGGATTTGGGATCCCCTACGCTAGGTCTTTGGTCAATACAAACAGGCTGCCTCGATTGCCACGTCCAATTCTCAGATCTTTATCAAGATAAGTGATCTCTAACCAGCCCTGCTGACGCTCAGCATTAATGTCAAAGTCAATTCCCTGAAGTAGATTGAATCTATCTGCCGTCTCGAGCTTTTGAATGTATTGAGCGGGTGATTGGTATCCTAATATCCGCTGTAAGCCGATAACAGCGCGGCTGAATTTCACATTGACTCGGCTACTGGAGACGCCTGCGGCGGTAGAGTCGGTAGAGCCGGCAATGGCAGACTCTGCAGTCGGTGTAAAGCTAGCGACAACGGAGACAAGCCCCTCTAGATAAGGCGCGCTTATCAGCTCGGCGATGTTATATATGCGCGAATGTTCCGGGCGGATACATTGATAGATATTGCCTAATGTCGCTAAGGGGAACCGATCTATCCCCAGCAGGTCTTGGCTAGTGGTATAGAGTAGACGCCAGTCGCCCGCTAGCAGCGCCGTAGCACAGAGCGGTTCAGGTGTAGGATTCAGTGCTTCGAGCCGAGCAATCATGCTAGCGATCGCCTGCCGCTCAGTTGCTGTTGCCGAAATTCCCCTGTTTTTAGAGGCAATCTCATTTCTTAAGTCAGTTTTAGTCAGCATAATTGTGCTGTGGTTTGCACCGAAGATTTATAGCGTGAAATACGCGAAAGCGATAGATGAGTAGGAAAGATATGTGTTGAAGAAATGTATGCTAGAGATTGACACTACCTACTATTCGATGTAGCTAATGCAAGGGCACTTTTGCAAGGTTACTTTAAAACGAAGGCCCTGTGGATCAGCCCGTATGATGAATTCGAGCTGACTGCCACAGGAAATGTGGGGCACCTAACGCTTGAATAAAGTATCTGGCCGTGTATAATTTGACTCATTTTTGAAAGAATCGCACGGACAAGCTGAGCTAAGCAGTGAACTGATTGTTTATGTAGTTACTCTTAATTCATAGCTCTACCGGTTGCCCCCTTTATTTTGCCTTCCTGCGTTTTGTCTTCCTTGTCTATAGTACTGGGAGAGTTTAGTGTCTACGTTCGTGCTGTTTATTTCGCCTGTATTGGTCAATTTTGCCTCATGAGTAACTACAATCCATCTGTTCGTCAAATTCCACGCGAAGATCCTGCCGACGTGATTCCGCTTCAGCAAGACTCCTCTATCTTGAATTGGTTAGAGGGGACTGGTCGCCTGATTCCGCGCGAACCTGTAGATAATATCGGCGATGAGCCAGAACCTGAAGAGTTAGCTGACCTGATGGGTAATGAAGACAAGGACGATGACATCACCGATGTTGGTGGTGCTGACGACGATGATGACGACGACATGTCTTTAGACGACTAAAGCCTATCTTTAAGACCCCAGGCTATGGCCCTAGCTTAAGCATCAGCCCCTTCTGATCTTGAAAAGTTGGGTAGAAGAAAATTGGGTAGAAGTCTTTTCTACAAATGCTTAGCTATGAATGTCTTAGCTATGAATGTCTTAGCTATAGATGTCTCAGCTATAGATGCTTAGCTGCAAATGTCCTAATGGTGTCCACCCTAACTTCAACAGCTTGCTCTTCCGAAGAGCTTACTTCAGTCAATTCAGGAATCCACAAGAACAGTGTTGATGTTTAGCCTACCTATACACATTCACTTTGAAGGTTCTCTAACTGTGTTTTGCTCTATGATTCTGTAACTCAGCTAGGCTATTGACGCTTTAGTGCTGCTGACTCTAGCGTTGCTAGGGTACACCTCTTTCTATTTCTATAGATGGTCGTGATGACAGTATGCAATAGCAGCTTGCTACAGAGTTAACTGAAAATTGCAAAAAAAGTGGGAAATTGCAACACAACGTCGTAGAATCTCACCGGAACCCTTGATTTGCGTATTTATACGCAGTAAAAGATAAGAGTGGAAAAACATAGGGCCCAATAGGGGTAGTCAGCTTATTATTCTATAGTGGCTGATTTTGAAAAAGCGATTTTTAGCAGGTCTCGCGCTCTGTTAATATCGCTGTGATATCTGAAGCACAGTCGTTTCATTGCCATCTGCAATAACGATGTGAGGTTTCGGCAAGTGCTGGGAATGGTGTGTGGTAAGTGAAGGGATGAAGTAGTGGATGCAAGATTTTCGTTGAAGTCTGGTGGTCTATCAGGGGTAAAGCTTTCGGCTATATTGGCAGTCTGCCTTTTAGCTTCGGCAGTTGGAATTGATTTAGCTACAGGGCGTGAGTTTGGTACAGATATTCAGATTACCGGACCGCTCGTGCTAGGGGCTGTGCTTTCCGCATTAGCTGGATATGGAATGCTGCCCGTGCTGCGCCAGTTAAAAGCGGCTCAATTTATTCGAGAAGATGGCCCTAGGGCTCATCTTAAAAAGGCAGGTACTCCTACGATGGGAGGCATTTTCTTTATCCCTGTAGCAGTACTTGTTGCGTTGGTATGGACTCAGTTTTCGTCAGTGACTGTAGCAGCTAGTCTGCTCACGCTCGCCTATGGCGCTATCGGCTGGTTAGATGATTGGCAGGTGATGCGTCATCGCTGCAATAAAGGCATTTCTCCCAAGCTGAAGCTAACACTGCAAGTCGGCTTTGCGATCGCTTTTTGTGCCTGGGCGATCGCAACTCAGGGCTCTGAGATTACGTCTGTATCCCTACCTCTAGGGCTGACTTTGCCATTGGGTTTCCTGTTCTGGCCTTTGGCGGGGTTTGTTTTGGTCGCAGAGAGCAACGCGACAAACTTAACCGATGGTGTTGATGGTTTGATGGGCGGCGCGGGTGCGATCGCTTTTTTTGGTCTAGGCGTAGTAATTGCGCCTACTCATCCTGACCTTATGGTTTTGTGCGCAGCGCTAAGCGGCAGCTGTCTTGGCTTCCTAGCGCATAACCGCAACCCAGCTAAGGTCTTCATGGGCGATACGGGATCACTTGCTCTAGGCGGTGCACTCGCAGCCGTCGGCATCTTGAGCGGTAACCTGTTCGGACTGCTAATTGTCACCTTGCTCTTCTTTGCTGAGACCTTATCGGTAATTTTGCAAGTAGGTTACTACAAAGCCACAAAGGGCCCAGATGGTAAAGGTAAACGTCTCTTCAAAATGGCTCCCTTGCACCACCACTTTGAGCTGTCCGGCTGGTCAGAGCTGCAAGTAGTCGGTGTGTTTTACGTCATCAGCGCGATGTTCGCAACAATCGCTATTAGCACCCTGGGCTAGAGTTCTTTCAGGCTAAAACTAGGAGCAAGGTCCAACTGCGTCTTACTGCGGCTACCGCCTCGAGCACTTAGCCAGTCAACCTAGCCAAATCAACCTATCTAAAAAAAGACTCGGCCTATAAAAAGATAGGCCGAGTCTTTTTCAATGGAGCTGACGGGAGTCGAACCCGTGTCCGCCCTAAGTAATCACGTATCGCTCATTCACAGGTATAGCCTCTCTAATCCTCAAGGCGGGAGTTTTCCATTATCCCGGAAACAGGATGCTTCAGTGAAAGTCTTAGCTGGCGCACCCACCGAAGAAAGTTTGCCAGAGCGCCCGTTGGGGGTTTAGTCTTTACTGCTTAACGGAGTCACAGTTCAGACGCTCGAACCTATAAGAGGTTGTTAGGCGACAGCTACAAGAGCGCGCTTACGAGCAAAAGGTACGATGTTGTTTGCATGTATCTTTAAGTTTGAGCCTTTATTTACAAGAGTAGACTCACTCTTGACCTGAATCACAACACGACTTTCGTTAAAACGTCGAAACCGTTTCAGCCCCGTGTGAACGCCCATATGAACGGTTAGCTCTTGCGCGGACAGTTGCTTCTAATTATAACGCTTGCAATGTATAGCTGCACACAACAGCAGGCCTTTTTACTCGTCCTATTACCTTTCGTAAGCTTGGATCAGTCGTGTTTTCATCTATAATAATTTCTTAAGTTTAGTGAATGACATCTCAGATTATTCACCAAAAAAGGCCCATATTCGGGTCTCCACAGCACCACCGACGAGCACCAAAAAATGGGCTCGCTAGGTCTTCGATAATAAGAAAATAAGGTCAACGCCATGAGCACCTCCAACGAGAACGGTACTAGCAAGAGTGCCGCCAGTAGCAACCGCACTCGTAAAAAAGTAGCTGTGACTGCTGAATCTAAATCTGAAACGACAAAGGGCGAAACTGCTAGCAAAGGCGGTCTAGTCAAAGCTCCTCAGCACGAGGTGATGGAACTGTCGGATCATTCTCGCGTGTTCGAGTCTGATTCTTTGCCTAATCATCGTCCGATTGAACTTAGCAGCGTAGAGGTCGTCGATTCACTGTCCTCTGCGGGCATTCGCCCAGTGATGTCTGGTGCTTTTGAGATTTCTACTACTAACTCGCTGCCTGGCCATCGCCCTGTCGCTGTAGATACTATAGATTTTTCTGACATCGACTCATTACCCGGTCATAGACCTATCGCCAGCAATGACATCGATGAAGATCCTGGTACGCTGATGGGCTACCTAGACTAACTGGCATAGACTAATTGGCCTAGACTAACTGGCACAGCCAGGACTAGGCAATATGACGAAGCGTCGGAATAAAAGAGGGCACTATGCTCTCTTTTTTTATGCTCTGTCAGTCCAAGCGGGTACCAGGAATTAGCTTTGATATATGGCTCAATTACACAGGTAGTTCCTCTGAGCTCGTTTTGGCTGGCCGGCTTTCAGCCGCTCGGTATAGCCCGTACTCAATTCCTGCCGCCACAGCCCGATAAGACGCTTCTAGAATATTGACGGATACCCCGATCGTGGACCAGCGCTGCTCTCCGTTGCTGGATTCCACCAGCACTCGGACCTTCGCCGCTGTCCCTGCTTCACTGTTGAGAATGCGAACCTTGTAGTCGGTCAGATAGAACGTTCCCACTGCTGGGAAAAAGCGGACCAGCGCTCTATGCAACGCTTTATCAAGTGCAGAAACTGGTCCCGTACATTCAGCTACCTCTAAAACCTCTTGTCCTTGCACTACGGCTTTAATCATCGCGCGAGCGCCGATATTGCACTGCACGTCTGACTGGATCACGTTGTAATTCACTTCAAAGCCACGTAGCTGAAACATCGGTTGATGCCGACCCAGTTCTGTCAGCATCAGCAATTCAAAGCTGGCTTCGGCTGCTTCAAACTGATAGCCCTTACCTTCTAATTCTTTGACGCGATCGATGATTCTGCGTGTGACCGGATCGTCTTTTTTGAGCTCGATATTGTAGCTTTTGGCTCTAGAAAGCACCGTGCTAGCGCCTGAAGAACTAGAGACGACGATATGGCGATCGTTGCCAACCGCGTCAGGTTCTATGTGTTCGTAAGTCTTGGGGTTTCGCTCGACCGCGCTGATGTGAATGCCGCCTTTGTGAGCGAAAGCGGAGCGGCCAACGTAGGGTGCATGGTCGTCTGCGGCGAGGTTAACAGTTTCGCTAATGAATCGGCTGGTTTCGGTCAGGGTTTTGAGCTCTTTGGTAGAGAGACAGGCATAGTCCATTTTGAGCTGAAGATCTGGAATCACGCTGCATAAGTCAGCATTACCGCACCGTTCTCCATAGCCGTTGATAGTGCCGTGGACCATTCTGGCGCCAGCATCAACTGCTGATAAGGCACTGGCTACTGCCGTACCACTATCGTTGTGAGTGTGAATGCCGATCTGCGGCAAGCTGGCTAAGTCTGAGTGGTTTTCCTGTAGCCAAGCTCGAACGTCAGTGACGATAGTTTCAACTTCTTTTGGCAAGATGCCACCGTTGGTATCACATAGCACTAGCCAGTCAGCACCGCCTAGTACCGCAGCATTGAGGGTCTTTAGGGCGTATTGGGGGTTGGCTTTATAGCCATCGAACCAATGCTCTGCGTCGTAGATAACGTGTCTGCCGTTAGCTCGTAGGAACTCCACAGAGTCTTGAATCATGGCGAGGTTTTCACCCAGGCTGACTTTGAGCGCGTCGGTAACATGCAAGTCCCAGGATTTGCCGAAGATAGTAATCCAATAGGTGTTTGCGGCTAATAAGGCTTTTAGGGTGGGGTTTTCTGAGGCGGCCTGGTGAGGGCGGCGAGTGGAGCCAAAGGCAACGACTTGAGCAGTTGCTAAGGGCTCTTTTTGTAGGTAGTCAAAGAGTTGGGTGTCGATGGTGTTGGCTCCGGGCCAGCCGCCTTCGATGAAGGGAATGCCGAGCTGGTCGAGTCGCTGAATGATTTTGATTTTGTCTGCGAGGGTGCAGGCGATGCCGTGGCGCTGGATGCCGTCTCTGAGGGTGGTGTCGTAGATTTGGACTTTACGAGCGGTGTTCATGTGGGATGTTCGCCGCCGGAGGAAGCGTTTAGCTCAAGTCTGTAGGATAAGCGGTGGACGGGCGTTTTGCGCTGACTTTTCACAAGATTTAAGAGGATTGGGAAGAGACGGCTAGATGGCTATGAGGTGGGTTTGGGGAAAGACCATTGAAACAAGAGTGGTGACTGCTCAAACACGACTTTGACTTTGGGTTTCGGTATGTGGTGCAAGCTGCCAACCCACCGAAACCCACCCTTAGTCCTTATCTGAAGGGAATTGATCCAACGTCTACACCATCCTTCGCAACAAACTCATCGCCTCCCCTTGCTCAGGCGTAATTACCAGCGGTTCTTCCACTTGCAGCACCGGGCTCCACAGCACCGTTTCCGAGTAGCGCAGCGTATGCAGCAGATAGATTGTCTGCCGAATCGCACCGGGCGAGCCTAGCAAAATATGCCTTACTGTCTCACCAGGTACCGGGCTGCCTAGATTGGGTCCGGTTGGCAGCGCAGAGGTCGGCAGGATTAGAGTATTTGTCTCAGCACTCTTTGGCTTAGCGCTCTCTGCTAGAGGCTGAGCGGTCATAAACATGGTCGTTTTCATGGTTTTTCCTTCGTTTAACGGGGCAGGAAAACCCAGAAAAACTTAGCCCCCCTAACTTGCCAAAAGTCAGGGGGGCTGTGATCATGACCACAACCCCTCTCACTGGGTTGATCAGTGTTAGGGGCGAGCTATCGGTATTGGTGCCAGCCAATGCCGGTAGCGGCTAAATTTTTCGGGCGTTCGGGCTGTTGCTCGGTGTGCGATCGCAACAGCCATAGAAATCACCCTATCAGTACGCTTTAGAAAGCGTCAACTACTAATTGATACGCGAAGCTACGTAGGAAACTTGACCTAATACCCATCAGAGCTGCCCTGTCACCAGCCAATTCCAACTATTTAGTGTCAGAAAACAACTAACCGACCCGCACTATTGCTGCACACAGAATCAACCCACCACCAGCATTATCTTTAGCTCTCCTGAAACTATTGCATTCTAAGGGTCAGCTGATACAGAATGATTGTTGTTGCGTGTCTGTATCCTCATGCGCTTCCCCTACAATCTAGACCTTCGGAAAAAAGTCATTGCGGCTATCGACAGAAGTGCACCTAGTACTTGGCTAGCCACCACGGAGATTATGATGATGACGATATAGGCCAAAGGCTCCCATATTCCGGCTTGCTTAATGGCTGTCGTTAAGTGCTCGGACGATATGAGCTGAAGGGATTGAGGGTGGGGGGAGCAGTGTGATCGCAGCTGATATTGTCATCAGAACAAATCATTCTCTCTAAAGGGTACTTGCACGAAATGCCGCTTTGTTCAGAGTCTTTAGAATATTCAATTGCACGAATCATACGCCTTTCAGATTAACTTCTAATTAGGATCGATGCTTCTCGACGTAAGCTCAATATGGCATGAGAAGCGGCTAAGAAATCGAGAGTGATCGCCAAGAAACTATCTCTTGTCGTGCTGCGGAATCATTAGCCCTTTAGGCTTGAATTCTTTGCAAAATTCCTGACATCCATACTTTATAGCGGTTGCAGATATTCCTACAGCGAGACCTGGAATTCCTATCTTCCAACAAACTAAGGTGGTGATGATTGCTTTAGTAAAGTAGCCATCGTTGAATACTTTAGGTACACCATCCTTCCATAGCTTATGCACTTCGCTAGATTCGTCACAGAACGTCCTCCACCCTATACGTTTGAGTGCAGCGAGCACCTTTTGACCCAGCTCTATATTGGGTATTTTCTCTTTAACTGCACATAGCAGCTTCTGATCAGAAGAAGGCAGTAGCTTTATAGAGTAGTCAGTCATATCAGATAGAAGCGTCTGTGTATGAATAGATACACAGTTTCCGATTGACTCGAGAATTTCGTGTTCAGGTTTCTGAACCATCTCAATTGTTTGTTTGTGAATGTCTTCGAAAACGAAATCTCCACGTGCCTGTCCTATAAGCTGACCTAAGATGCACTCGTCTTCTATTCTTTCTGTAAGGCGCTTCTCATATTGCTGTCTTTTAGCATCTGATTTGATGTTGCTTATCTTCGGGATTACTACTCTGAAAGTTTGTTTCGCACTGTCAATTCTTCCAAGGCGGAGAAAGCATATACATAGAAAAGTCATAGCTTCTAAATATATTCGTGTATTCTCTCTAGCTCTTAGTTGAATAGTATCGAAACCTCTTGCCGCTGCCTCCGTATTACCTGCGTCAAGCAGTGCTTCAAAATACCAGTTCTTAGCTCTTAAAATACGGAAGTGATCACGATCATTGATGAATGCTTCTTGAATTAGTGAGATTGCTTTTTTGGCGCTCGCAAGGTCAGCTGACTGACATGCTTGTCTTAACTCTGGCTCTAGTTTCTTAAGAACTTTTTTTTGACTCTCAGTTAATTTCTTTGGCATTGCTTTTTGAAGTGAACGTGTGATTCTACAAAAATCGCACAGCCGATAATATCCTTTGTAAGGTTCCTATAGGATCTCAATTTGTCAGTGTCTAGCAGTCTCAACTGTCTCACTCCTGAGATGACCTAACCTTTTTATCAGCCGAGTTCTGTCAATTGCTCGTATCTGAAAACACAAAGCTACCGAAGTACGAGTCAGCCCACCATTGCCTTTTTTTATCAGCAAACAGACTGGCAGTGCTGCACGACGCTGATTGCTGGTCAAAGGGATAGTAACTATTGTTGTAACTACTCAGGCTGAAATATAGGCAGAACAGGACTGCCTGTAAACGAGCTTTTCAGCGCTTCGAGAACGGAGAAGCCCTGCTTTCTCAGCGTCGAGATATAGCCGCGAATACGACAGAATTGTTGGCTTCCTGTCACCGCCCGAAAACAACCCGATATCTTTTGTTTGAGCTTCATCATGCGCACATCGCGCTCAGCTTGATTGTTATCAAAAGGCACCCGAAAGTCGAACATGAAGGCTAGGACAGCCGTGTCATGTAGGTCAAGTCGGTCGAGTAGATTCTTAGGAGGTGATTGCTTCACACGCCCTCTTTTTTTCGGCGCGTTTTCATCGACAAGTGGCGGTGGATTCGCCTCAAACCCTGTGGCCAGTATCGTTTGATATTTCATCTCAAAGTCGTTGAGCTGTCCGGCGCTCAACACCTTTTCTCCCGCTACTTTGGCGATATCTACTTGGGCTTTGATATCGCAAAGAAGTGTCATCATATCTTCGGCCCACGGTTGCTCATAACGCTCAACGATAAACCGCAGTTCGCGCAGATGATGTGCATTGCACAGGCTGTGAGCGCAGTCATAGCCAAAGTAACTTTGCCAGCCATCGTGGACACTGATGCCGTTAAAGTTCGCTAGCACGTCCATCTCGTCAATCGCGACGCGGCCTCGCTTAGCATGTACGAAGTAGTAAGTCAGCTGAGCGGTTGAGGCTACATGCAACCACCACAGCTTACTGTTAACGCGCAGGCCGGTTTCGTCACAATGCATCACGGCTGCGGCTTCAAGACCGGCTTTAATCTGCGCCTCGACGGGGGCGAGCTGCTCAAAGCATTTCTCCCTCGCGTTGTATAACGTCCCTTCTGAGACCTCAAAACCGAACACTTCGCGCAGCACTTCTCGGGTTCTATCAGACGGCAACAACTGCGCGTTCATCAAGTACACCATCAACCCTCTGACACCATTGCCATATTGAATCCGGCTGTTCACTTCGCCTGGAAACGCGGCTCGGCTAATCGTCTGGCACTGCTCGCAGCATTTGACTTCGCCTTGATGTTCAATGACCTGCAATCTCAATGAGGGCAACTCATGAACCTGCCGCCTGTCATGCGCTATCACGACTGCGGCTCGCAGCGATGCGCCGCAACCCTGACATTCCTCGACCGGGTGCCTCACGACCTCATCAACTTGCTCACGCCACTCCAGGGTGCTGCCGGGATGTCCCTTCTGACCACCGCTAGGACGCTCACTCTTGTTTCGCAGGCTTTTTGTCCGTTTGCCAAACCCATCGCCTGACGGGGGCTTACTGCTGTTGCGGCTATTCTTCTTTTGCTTATCTTCTAGTGCTTTTATCCGCTTCTCTAACGCTACATGGTGTGCGACTAGCGCTTCTACAGACTCTAGATGTTGTTGCGTAAGACCTTCAACCAACGCAATCACCGCCGCCTCGCCTGCTCGATAGACCGCCTGAATCTCTTCACGGCTAATGCTTTGCTTTGGCACTGCTTTACTCAAAACGGCTGGCTCTACTCTCGGCTATTTTCATCCAAACACTAGCGCTGATTGACCTCTATGCTCTTTTATTTCAGAAAATATTAAGCCTGAGTAGTTACCTATTGTTGTAGAAAACCTAGATACTACATCGTTTTGAAAGATGATAACGGGACGTGTACCTGCTTGCTCGGAACCTTGAGAAGGATTTAAGGCAGCTAGCCAAACTTCGCCTCGCTTCAGCTGCCCTTTCACAACAGATCTTCTTGAGAGAGCGTCGCAGCATAGTCTCCCATGCCTTCTTCAGCGATCGCTCTATCCTCATCAGCAAACTCAATCTCTAGCAAAGCTAGCTGTTCGGGATCTAAGGCGGTGCGTTGACGCTGGTCTCGAAACCTCAAAAAGGCAATAAAATCAGCAATCTGTTGGAGCTGATCGCCAGTAAGTAAATCAATATCTCGCTTGATAGCTTCTGAGCTAACTGACATAGCTGATTCGCTAGTATCCGTTGCCTAGTGACTTATAAACAGCTAGCTAGAGAAATCTGTTGATGACTCTAGCTAGCTCATGAACAAGTGTAACTTTCTAGAACAAGTCTCGATCAGTTACCGCGCCTTTGCTACTCGAAGAGACCAGCTTGGCATATTTCGCCAATACGCCGCGTTCATAGCGGGGCTTTGGCGGACTCCACTGAGTTTTACGTTCTGCTAGCTCATCGTCAGAGACATTGACTTTCAGCAGTAGTTTGTCAGCGTCAATAGTGATGGTGTCGCCTTCTTTGACAAGGCCAATCGTTCCACCGACTGCGGCTTCGGGGGCGACGTGGCCAACCACCATGCCGTAGGTGCCGCCTGAAAATCTGCCGTCAGTAATCAGACCAACGGAGTCGCCGAGCCCTGCGCCGATGATCGCCGATGTGGGCGCGAGCATTTCACGCATTCCTGGCCCACCTTTCGGGCCCTCGTAGCGGACGACGATCACATCGCCTGCTTTGATTTTGCCCGCCAATATTGCGTCAAGGCAGTCTTCCTCGGATTCAAAGACGCGGGCAGGACCGGTGATACTGCGGTTCTTGATGCCGGTGAGCTTGGCGACTGCGCCTTCGGGGGCGAGGTTGCCTTTGAGGATGCCGAGGTGTCCTTGGGGATACATAGGCTGGCTGAAGGGGCGAATGACATCCTGATCGGGGGAGGGCTGATCGGGAACGTCGGCTAGGGTTTCGGCGATGGTTTGGCCGCTGATGGTGAGGGCGTCGCCGTGGAGAAGTCCTTCGTTGAGGAGCATTTTCATGACCTGGGGGATGCCGCCCGCTTGGTGGAGGTCGGTGGCGACGTAGCGGCCTGAGGGTTTGAGGTCGCAGAAGACGGGGACTTTGTTGCGGATGGTCTCGAAGTCGTCGATGGTGAGCTCGACGCCGATGGTGTGGGCGATCGCAAGCAAATGCAGTACCGAATTGGTCGAACCGCCGACGGCCATGATTACCGCGATCGCATTCTCGAACGCCTCGCGCGTCAAGATATCTTTGGGCAAAATCTGCTTTTGAATCGCTTCCACTAGAGCAAACGCAGACTTCTCTGTGCTAACCGCTTTCTCCTCATCTTCAGCTGCCATCGTCGAAGAACCGGGCAGGCTCAATCCCATCGCTTCAATCGCAGAAGACATCGTGTTGGCGGTAAACATGCCGCCGCACGATCCCACGCCTGGGCAGGAATGTCGCTCTACAGCGTCAAGTCGCTCTTTGCTGATTTTCCCAGCGCTGTACTGACCAACGGCTTCAAAGGCGCTGACCACGGTGAGGTCTTCGCCGTCGAGATGGCCAGGTTTGATCGTGCCGCCGTAGACGAAGATGGCGGGGATATTCATGCGCGCGATCGCAATCACTGCACCTGGCATGTTCTTATCGCAGCCACCAATCGCCAGCACCGCATCCATACTTTGACCCGTGCAGGCCGTCTCGATCGAGTCCGCAATCACCTCACGAGAAACCAGGGAATATTTCATTCCCTCGGTGCCCATCGAAATGCCGTCGCTGATGGTGATCGTGCCGAACATCGCTGGCATTGCGCCCGCTTCTCTGAGCGCCGCTTCCCCTCGAATGGCGAGGGTGTTGATACCCATATTGCAAGGTGTAATGGTGCTGTAGCCGTTAGCTAGGCCGACAATTGGCTTTTTGAAGTCATCATCTTGAAAGCCAACAGCTCGTAGCATCGCTCGGTTAGGAGCCCGCTGTACGCCCTGGGTGACTACCTGACTTTTGCGATTATCCGGCATTCGATCTTCTCCAGTGGAAACTTGACATGGCAGGTTTCCATTCTGGCAGAACAACGGACGCTAGAGATGAAAATAAACCAAATGAAATCCCAAGGCGGAGAGAATCTTCTGCTTCGGAATAGTTCTGAAGCTCAGTTGTCTAAAGTTCAGCTATCTAAAGCTTGGTTAATAGAAACTCACCGGCCGGCAACGAAGGGTACAGGCGATCGCAGCACGCTAACAATTTGGCTTGCCTGCCAGTGAACCGCAACGGCCATATGCCACTGCTGCTGCCGCGTAACCGCGTTCAGATATCCCAACGCCAGCAACCGGTCTTTTAGCGGTGGCGAGGGTGTTGTTGAGATACGCATCGTGAAGTTTAGCCAGCTAAGTACGCTTTCGGGCAGTGCGCTGACCATGCGTAGGGGCAAGATTGAGGTCGACAGTGGCTGAACGTAAGCTGAGCTGAGAAAGGGTCTGTACTGATCGGCTTCGGGCGTTTGCTGAGCGACAAAGCTCAGTGACAGGCCCTTGAGTACCTGCCGCAGGTTCTCGGTTTCTTCTACCCGCAGTTCGGCCATAAACGGCAGCTCGGTCAGCGCCGGATTGACATTGCCCGGATCGCCGACGCTAAGATGCGTGCCCCCAATAACAGCCAGTAAGTACTTCTCTCCCGAGAGCTGCGTGAATGCTCTAAGCTGCTGATCGAGCGCGGGCGTGACACTGTCTTGCGTGCCTGTAAGCAGCAGCGTCGGCACGGTGATCTCTGATAGCCCAGCTTCGCCAAAAAGCTGACCGGTTAGGGTGTTCATAGCGATCACCTGTTGAATACGGCGATCGCTTAGGTCGGCTTGTTTCTCGGATAAATCTACGGCGGCGCACTGTAGCCAGTCAGCGGGCGAGACGCCTAAGGGCTGAACGTTTTGGCAAAAGGCTTCAAGCGATCGCAAGTCTAGCTTCGCACCCGCCAAAGCCAGCCCTGTGTAGCCGCCTAGCGAATGTCCAATAACAGTCACTGCTTCGGTGTTAAACAGGCCGCCATAAAACGAATTGCCTTCGTTAAGCTGAGCCAATCGGTCAAGCACAAACGTGACGTCGCGAGGCCGATCTAAAAATTCTGTGGCCGGCAGTATCCGGCTGGGCTCTTCAGCAATGTCAGGATCGACAGGTAAGTTAACCAGTGCCTGCAAATTGCTGCCGGGATGCTCTACAGAAACGACCGTAAACCCGTGGGAAGCTAGATGTTTGCCTATGTAGTCTAGAAAATATCGGTCAGCGCCAAAGCCGTGAGAGAGGACAACTAGGGGCCCGCGGGTATTGTCGCTCCAGTAAATTTCGACAGGAATAACGCGCTGCCGCTCTAGATCTCTAAAGCTGATGGTCCGCTGAGTTGCCTTTGCGTCGCCCTGCGCGGCAGGATCTAGGTTGGTCGGTAAAGGAACTAGGGTATCAACGCGTAGCTCTTGATCTAATAGAGTACTCAGCGATCGGCTCTCCAAATTAGAGAAGTTGAGCTGACTCACAAGCGCGATCGCCGCGCTAATATCAATCTCTAATGTCTCTTGTGGAATAGCTCTCAAGATGCCTAGCACGCTAAGGCCGTCGGCCTGCATGGCAGCGATGCGAACAGCCGCCTGCAGCTGGGGAATTGTTAGGTTAGGAGCAACTTGTGAGAGCGTGCTCAGTAACAGCTCTCCGTTAGCTGATTGCAGAATGTCTTCGATAATGCGATCGCCCATGCGCGGATCGAGCGCTATCTGCTGCTGAAGCGTCTGTCGCAGCGATGAAGATAGAAAGCCCTCGTACAGCCGTAATCTATCGGGTACTTCGCCTGTTCTAGCGAAGGTCTCCAAGTCTGTGAGTTCAATAGACTGCCTCAGCGGACCTACTTTGACGATCACCCGTTCAGCGGCCTCGCTAGGGGCGGCGGCTAATACCAGTAAGCTTAGCCCGCTAAGGCACCCAGACTTTATCCCGGTAACCACCCTCGAAAAAGCATCTGAAAAGGTCATAGATCCAAAAGATTATTTAGAGAGGTCCATCAAAAGCGTGTATTGCGATCGCTGCGGTGGCGAAGCTACGGCTGCGGACCATCGCCCATCCCACATCATCCCAATAATGTAGATCCATCCTAATGTAGATATAGGTATCTCAGATACATACAAAAGACTTGATATCTAGTATCTTACCCACTGCTTCATCCTTCTACGACCTACATCAGCCAGTTTTGTAAGGGGCTCGCGAAACTGGTACGGGTTATCTTCAATCAAGAAGCTATCTCCACAAGGTTAGCGCGCGCCAATCCGTTGCCTTTGTGGCTACCGCGCTGCCGTGGTAAAACGCGAGTACCTTAGAATTAGGGCACGCTTATCAATATCGACCTCAGCATCAGCAGGTGCTTTTTTATATAGCTTTCGCATAAGACGCTTTTGCACAAAACATAAATAAGACCTTCCTTTTGGCCCTTCATCCCTCCCTATAGTTTTAGGCTTCGATTCATGTCAAATAAGAAAAAAGACGATAACAAAGAGATGAATGATGCGCAAAAAAACGGTAAGGACACAGATTCCCGAGGGCAGCTAAACGAGTTTTTGTCTCCCCGCTACCGCTACCACGGAGAGTTCACTCCTCAAAACTTAGCTTTCAACGCCAACTTGCAGGAGTTTGCTCGGCGAGTGGCTCTCATCTGTAGCCTAGAAACGGGTGGGAAAATCAGCAGCAAAGAGGCATATGACGATATTAAGGGGCTGTGGAAAGAGCTGAAGGCTTCTAAGAAACATCTGCTTAAAAAGGAGAAAGAGTAGCCAATAGGGCCTCGCTCGCTGACGGCCAGTCCTCTTCTTGGCTTCGCAGTCACTTCCTAAAGTACTTAGTTACAATCTTGGCAATCCGTTCGGAGGCATGACCATCGCCGAAGGGATTGACGGCTTTCGCCATGCTGCTGTAGGCAGCGTCGCTGGCAAGAAGCTCGCTAGCGCTACTGACGACTTGCTTAGGACTAGTTCCTACTAGTTTGGCGGTTCCGGCTAATATCGCTTCAGGTCGCTCAGTGGTCTCTCTCAGGACCAGTACCGGCTTGCCGAGGCCAGGGGCTTCTTCTTGCAGGCCGCCTGAATCGGTTAGCAGCAGGTGCGATCGCTGCATAGCACCGACAAGCTGAGCGTAGTCTAGCGGTTCTACCAAAAACGCTCGAGGATGGCTGTCGAGTGCGGCTTTTAGCGGATTGCGAACAGTAGGATTTCGGTGCAGCGGCAGCAGCAAAGCAGTATCAGGAAAGCGATCTAGTATCTCTAGAAAGCTCTGGGCGATGTCTGCAAGCGGCTCGCCCCAGTTTTCTCGACGATGAACAGTTGATAGAACAACGCGATACTTCTTCCAGTCGAGTCCAGGTACATCACAGCGCGGAGACTGTGCCGCGACTCTCAAGAGCGCATCAATGACGGTGTTGCCGGTCTGGTGAATGCCCGTGACAACACCGGAGGCTTTAAGATTGCTAACAGAGATGGCGGTTGGTGCAAAGTGCAGCGTGGCAATTTGTGAGACAAGTCTACGGTTAGCTTCTTCTGGAAAGGGGTTAAGAATATCGTCGGTGCGTAACCCCGCTTCGACATGACCGACCGGAATCTGCTGGTAAAAAGCAGCTAGCGCTGCGGCAAAGGCAGTGGTCGTGTCTCCTTGAGAAATCACGATGTCTGGCTGTAGGGTAATAAAGAGCTTTTCGAGGCCCTGTAAGCTGCGGCAGGTGATATCACTCAGCGTCTGCTTAGGCTGCATGATGTCTAAATTATGATCGGCTTCTAGATGGAATAAATCCATCACCTGAGCGACCATTTCTCGGTGCTGCCCTGTAAGGACGACCGTGGTCTCGAACTGAGACAGCTGACGAAAGGTTTGAATCACCGGGGCCAGCTTAATCGCTTCTGGACGAGTGCCCAGCGTAATGCAAACGCGAATAGCGGAAGAAGAAACGGCCATAGCGATAGACTGCGTCTATTGGGTGTTGCGTTATTCTACGGCCTCAACTACTCAGATTTTACTCAGATACAGATTTTTCGTTATATATGAAACACGTGATCGCGCTCACTAAACCCTACTTTCTCTCGCTTGATCTGACTCCGGCTCGAGCTGTCATCGACCCAGTTTTGAACGCTGAATCTACGAATGTCCTGCCTGCTAGCAATCAGGCGGGCGATCAGGTAGGTGAGACGTGCAACCAGACATCTGCTAAACAAGATCTCAGCGACCCACAGCTCACCTTTAGCTTTGACATTGATTTTCCTAGAGAGGCCAGTGATCCGCGTGAGCTATCCGAAATTCCCGAAGTCCGGCTGTGGTTTATTCGCCTGAACGCGCAATACCCCTGGCTGCCGCTTTATTTAGACTGGGAGTCAGGAGAGCTTAGCCGCTACACCGCGATGCTAGTTCCCCATCAGTTCAGCCCAATTGACGGTATCCGCTACAACCCTGAAGCTTTAGAGATCTTTGTGATGGATAAGGTGTTTACGCTTGAAAGCTGGCTACAGCAGCAGGGAATTGATGGTCGCTCTCGGCTGAAGTTTATGACGCAGATGCTGGGCTACGAACTAGACGATGGGCTGTTCGAGCTGTTGACCTAGAAGGCTAACGTACGAACTAAGTCACTGCTGAGCGGTTTATTTCGGCTAGTTTATTTAGGGCGTTTGTCCCCTCGGATACATGCGATCGCCTACAATCTGGGTCGTAAGGATTCGGGTTTTTTAGGAGTCGTAAGTCAGCATGGCGTTTTTAGGTTCACTGATATGGGTGCTAATTGCTATCGGCATTGCTGTCTATTTGTTGATTGAGTGGCAGTATCGCCAAAGACCCGGAAATGACTTAGAGCTAAAAGCGCAATCCTGGCAGTTTGAGACCTGCGAGCCGGACCACTACGTTATTTCTCTCGATACGGCTTTCGTCAACTGCACCTGCGCGCTAGAGATCTTTATTCCTGACGTAGAGATTGCCTACCAGCTGCTCTCGAGCGACAGCATAGAAGAAATTACCGTCAAGACAAGCATTACGCCCCAGCACGAAGACTTTCCGGCTAGAGCCGATAGCTATTGGTTTGCCTACATCGTCAAAGTGGGCAAATCAACCCATGCGAATATCACCATAGACATTACTGGCCCGACTCTTAGCGGTCTCAAGTCCCTATGGGTAAAAGTTAACTACTTGACCTATGGCCCTGAAGGTCGCATTCCCAAAACGGGCCACCTGATTGTGCCGCTGAAGTTCCCCAATCCCCAAGATGCCGCTAACTGGCGCGAAAATAGCGTTGCTCATATTCTGCCGGTGCCCACTCATCTGCTGACCAATTTGGACAATACAATTGAGGTCGTCAAAAAATACGTAACCCCTTGCGCCCAGCCAGGCGATATCGTCACGATTGGTGAAACGCCCGTAGCCATCATGCAAGGTCGTCTACGTCACCCGACCACGATTCATCCAGGCTGGCTAGCGAAGCGGCTGTGCTATTACTTCATGCCAACTTCTAGTCTGGCAACGGCCTGCGGAATGCAGGCGCTGATTGATGTCTCTGGTGCTTGGCAAGTAGCGCTAGCGTTTGGAGTGGGTGCAGTGGCCAAAGTTCTTGGCAGTCCTGGAATGTTCTATCGGCTAGCGGGTGAGCAGGCTCGATTAATTGACGATGTCACCGGCACGCTGCCGCCTTTTGACCAGTTTATTGTGCTTGGCCCGAGTCACTCTCAGGCGCTAGTTGACCAAATTCATCAGGAGACTGGGCTACAGGCGGCCATTGTCGATGTGAACGATCTAAAAGCCGTTAAAATATTAGCAATGACCGCTGGAACCGATGAAAAGCTACTGATTCAGGCGCTCATCGATAATCCGGCGGGTAATGCTGACGAACAGACTCCTGTGGTTCTAGTTCGTCCTAAAAGCTAGCCGCCTGCAAGCTAGCCGTAGAAGCAGTGCTTGCGCTCACTTACTGCTTTAATCGTTGCTTTGAGCTTTAATCGCCGCTTTAAACTGTTTTGGATGTAGCACTTTCGATACAGCTCTTTTGATATAACAGGATTGATACGTCTGTTTTCAGCTCACTATCATTAGCTTCACTGCCATTAGCTCCACCGTAAATCGTCTGTAGGACCCGTTCAATGACTCGCAGCCAGTCGCCTAATGAGGATATTTCTATTCGCTCCATTCACCTGCGTGACTTGGACGAACTAAAGGTGAACGGGGCCACAGAAATCGCCTCTCACTCTACGGACACGCCAGATCTGGAGAGCTATATTCAGCAAATGCGACGCTGGTATGGACCCGTGAAAATGCTGACGCTATTTCCCAATCCTTTTCAGCATATGTTTTCGGCATTCGTAGCTGAAGCAAGCGGGCAGCTACAGGGCATGATTCAGGTGACGCCTTTCAATAGGACACTCAGCACCTGGAAGGTCGATCGTATGCTGGTGAATCTAGCCAGAGAGCAGGCTGGAGAGCAAGCTGGAGAGCAGACGAATAAAGCGCTGACGGCTAAAAAACGACTAGCTAGAAAGCAGAAGACCAAGAAGCAGAAAGACAAAGGACAAACTAACAGCGCCGAGGGTGGGGGCGATCGCAAGCTTCACTTGGGCATGGATGTTGGCTCTCAGCTACTGCGCCACTGCTTTGAGCACATTCGTGAAGCCCAGTATTGGCTTAGTGAGACCGACGTTAATGACCAATTCGGGCTGGCGCTATACCGTCATAATGGCTTCCAGCCGCTAGCAAAGGCCACTTACTGGTCTATTCAGCCGGAGCAACTAGCCCTGCTCGCTGAAGGCGACCCGGATTTGCCAAACCTTTTACCCGTAAGTAACGCTGACGCGCAGCTCATCTATCAGCTAGAGACGGTTTCTATTCCACCACTGGTGCGGCAGGTCCTTGACTATCAAATCCAAGACTTCAAGACCACAATTCCCAAGCAGTTAGGAGCGCGGCTGACGCGCTGGATGAATCGCGAGGATAGCGTTTCTGCCTATGTATTTGAACCGCAAAGAAAAACCGCAATTGGCTACTTCAAGCTTAAACTATGCCGAGATGGCACTGATGCCCACAGAGCTAGGCTGACGGTTCATCCGGCCTACACCTGGCTATATCCAGAGCTGATGGCTCAGATGGCGGGCGTAGTTCAAAAGTTTCCAGGCCAGCCGCTGCAGATCATGTCTTTGGACTATCAAACGGAGCGCGAGGAGTACTTACGTCGAATTGGCGCGCTGGAAATAGAACATACGCTGATGATGTCGCGCTCAGTGTGGCACAAGGTGCGTGAATCTAAGGTGGGCGCACTTGAAGGGCTGAAGATGCCAGATGTGCTACCAGGATTACAGCCAACGGGCGCGCCTATGCCAGGTCGATTCTCTTGGCGAGGGCTAAAGCTAGGTCCGCTGTTGGATAGTTCTTTTTCGGAAGGGCTAGGCTGGGACCGATTTTCTTTAGACAATATGTCTAACCCGCTATCGGATAAGAGATCGCGCGATCACGGCTCAAGCGATACTGATGACATGGCTGCGGATTGAGATGGTTTCTGCACTGGGGTTGGATCTAGGCGCAAAGCGGATTGGGGTAGCCGGATGCGATCGCACCGGACTAATCGCGACCGGGCTGACGACTATTCATAAGACCGATTTTGAGAGCTTGCTGCGCCCATTGCGTCAGCTAATCGAAGAGAGAGCCGTTGAGATCTTGGTGATCGGACTGCCGTACACTATAGATGGACAGATTGGCTTTCAAGCCAGAAAGATTCAGAAGATGGCGCACCGGCTTTCGCAGGCGCTGTCGCTGCCCGTAGAGTTTGTCGATGAGCGATTGACTTCATTCCAAGCTGAGCAGATGCTAATAGCAGAGCGGCGCTCACTGGCACGCCACAAAGCGTTAATCGATCGCAAGGCGGCTGCTATTATTTTGCAGCAGTGGCTAGATGCTAGACGCGCAACAAAAGCCCCTACCTCAGGAGATAGCACCCGTGGAAATCGATCCTAGTTTGATAGACGAGCCTGCTGAATACCCTATCGTCACCTTAAAAGACGAGGAGGACCGTCAGCTCGCCTGCTATGTTGAAAAAAGTATCGACGTGGATGGGTCAGAATTTTTGCTACTGCTGCCGGTTAATCTGCCGATAGAAGTGTTTGTATGGGCAACGGATGAGGAAGCCGAGGGCGATGACGAGGCGGATGAAGTGCTCATTGACGTTGAAGACGAAGAGATCGATCGGCTGTTTCCAACCGCACGCGCGGTGCTAGCTGAGCTAGATCTGTTGCTAGAGCGTTCGGCCCATACGCTAACGGCAATAGGCGATCTGCCTGAAGGCGACGAAGAAGACTGCTTTTCTTTGGATATTAGCGAAGAAGGTGATGAACACCCGATAACCGAAGAGTTTCAGATGCTGGCGACCTTTTTTCATGAAGACGCTCAGTACACCCTCTGTACGCCCCTAGATCCATTGCTCTTTTTCGCCATGCGTTCAGCCGATGGTTCGGTAGAGCTAGTAGATCCTGAGGAATTTCAGCAGATGCGATCGCAGTTAGAAGACAAGCTATTCGACGCTTTGGACTAAAGTCTATAAGGCGCCCCCATGTTTTAATGTTCGGTCTGTTCCTTTCGACCTATGCGTGCTTCAAAACGGTTTTTCTATATTGTCTTGATTGCCCTGTGTGCTATGGTTGCTGGCCAAAGCTGGGCTTGGTGGAGCTGGGCAAAGTCGCCTGTGCTAGCCGAAGATGCTGCTGACGAAGATAGTTTCGTGATGGTGTCGATTCCAGAGGGCACTGCCTCCAACCAGATTGGTCAAGACCTAGAGACTAATGGTCTGATTCGCTCTACGACTGCTTGGAAGCTGCTGAGCAGATGGAAGTCGCTGCGCGGTGAGGAAGGTAGTTTTCAGGCGGGTAGCTATGCGCTTTCTCCGGAGCAAAGCCTTAGTGAAATCGCTAACACCATTTGGGAAGGCGACGTAATTCAAACTAGCTTTACGATTCCAGAGGGTTGGAATCGTGAACAAATGGCCGAAAGCTTTGACGAAAAAGGCTTTACAAGTGCAGCAGAATTTTTGGCTGCGACCGAAAACATTCCTTATGACCGCTATGCTTGGCTGCCGGAAGGCATCCCGCATCTAGAAGGCTTTTTGTATCCAGACACCTACCAAATGGACAGCGGCACGGTATCGGCAGAAGATCTTGTCGATGTGATGCTACGCCGCTTTGAAGCCGTTGCTCTGCCGGCCTACGACAGTCAGCCAAGCCGTTACAGCCTGATAGACTGGGTTACTCTATCTAGCATTGTCGAAAAAGAAGCCGTCGTTCCTGAAGAGCGTGACTTGATTGCCAGCGTATTCGCTCGTCGCCTAGAAGAAGGCATTACTCTGGGCTCTGACCCTACCGTAGAATACGGCCTTGGTATCGTCCAAACGCCTGAAAACCCGCTCACCTATGCCCAAGTAGAAACCCCTAATCCTTATAACACCTATCTCAACGCGGGTCTAACCCCTACGCCAATTGCCAGTCCTGGTATCGCTAGCCTAGAGGCTTCGATTGATCCAGATCCTACCAAATTCCTTTATTTCGTTGCCCGTTACGATGGCACCCACGTTTTTAGCCGTACCCTCGCGGACCACGAATCTGCCCAGGCTAGAATTCGCGATCGCATCGATGCCCAAAACAATTAGTCCTCCTTCCTCACCCCTTACTTTCCCCTTATGAGCTGGGTCACCCTTCTACAGCCTGATTTAATCCTAGAGCAGTCGGTTCTGGGCATTACGCCAGCACTACTTCAAGCAAAGGGGCTAAAAGGCTTAGTGCTTGACGTTGATGAAACCATCGTGCCAGTTGGGCGCAAACAGCTCGATCCTGATGTGCGAGCTTGGGTAAGCGATATCCAAAAAGTGGTGCCGCTCTCACTGGTAAGCAATAACGTTGGCTATGATCGCATTCGTCAAATTGCGGCGGGTATGATGCTCGACAAGCCAGTTCCTTTTATTGCTAGCGCCGGCAAACCTTCTCGCCGCAAGCTGCGCACCGCCGCCGCGCAGATGGGACTTCCCTTTGAGCAAATTGCTATGGTAGGCGATCGCCTGTTTACGGATGTTTTGGCCGGTAATCGGGTTGGGCTATTTACTATTTTAGTTGAGCCCATGCTAGAGCCCAACTCAAGAGATCCGAAGAACCTACTGCGCGGCGCTGAGTTTTGGATTTCGCGACAGCTTGGAGTGACGCTGCGATCGCTTCCATAGCTATAGATAATTATCTATAGCTAACCGCCCAATCTTTCTGCAAAAAGTAAATATCCATAAAAAGCAGGTAAAAACTAAAAAAAGCTTAAGAACAGAATAGAAAGAAACTTCTCTAGGCATAATTTTTTGAGGGTCAAACTTATGTTAAAGGCCTGCTTTCAAGAAGTTTATACAAAGTCACATTTAATAGACGGGGATGGGTCTGAACCCATCCCCATTTTTGTGTCTATTTCTAACTCATATGACCCAGCGCCCCTCAAAAGCCTTACCAAAGGCCTCGCCGCAAAACGCAAAGCAAAAAACGCTTGTTGTCAAGATTGGGACCTCTAGCCTGACTCGCCTAGAAACAGGCCATTTAGCAATAGCTACGCTGGGTAGACTAGTTGAAACGCTCTGTCAGCTACAGCAACTTGGCCATCAGGTAATTTTGGTATCCTCTGGTGCGGTTGGGGTGGGTTGTGCTCGTTTGGGTATTACCCAGCGGCCTAAGACAATCGCGCTGAAGCAGGCAGTTGCCGCAGTTGGACAGGGCCGACTGATGCGGGTATACGATGATTTTTTTAGTGAGCTACAGCAGCCAATTGCCCAAGTATTGTTAACGCGTAGCGACTTGGCGCAGCGATCGCGTTACGTCAACAGCTATCGCACCTTTCGCCAGCTAATGCAGCTTGGCGTGATTCCCATCGTCAACGAAAATGACACCGTTGCCACTGATGAGCTGAAGTTTGGCGACAACGATACGCTTTCTGCCCTAGTTGCCAGTCTTGTTGGCGCCGACTACTTATTTTTGCTAACTGATGTGGATCAGCTCTATTCCGCTGATCCTCGGCAAGATCCAACCGCTCAGCCGATTAGCCGTGTGAGCCACATCGACCAGCTCACCGCCGACGTCAGCGCGGTTGGTTCTACTTGGGGCACAGGCGGCATGTCTACCAAAATAGAAGCTGCTCGAATCGCGACCGCTGCTGGCACGCATACTGTTATTACCCAGGGGCAAACGCCTGAGAATGTACTTAAAATCTTGAGCGGTGAGGCCATCGGCACTCTGTTTGAAGCTCAGCCTGTGCGCTCGACTGCCAGAAAGCGATGGATTTCCGGCCACCTGATTCCCGCCGGACGCCTGTATCTAGATGAAGGCGCAACGATTGCGATTCGAACCGCAGGCAAATCTCTACTGCCCGCAGGCATCACTGAGGTAGAAGGAGAATTTGGTCCTCAAGACGCCGTTTTGCTTTGCAATGATAGCGGAGAAGAAATCGCTAGGGGTCTGGTCAACTACAGCGACGAAGACCTACGCAAAATTTGTGGCCACCGCTCTGCTGACATTGCGCAACTGTTGGGGTATGAAGGGGCAGAAACCGTCATTCATCGAGATAACTTGGTGCTAAAAACGACGATGCGCTGAAAAAACGTGCTGGAGATAGGCTAAAGCGGACGAATGAGAAAGTATAGCAATCTGCTGACTTGCTAAGCGCAAGAGCGCTATGCACGACGATCATCCGACTGAAGCATTGTTCCGATGTGCATTGTTCCGACGCGCATTGTAAAGCCATGCGTTATCTCCGCGCTTGATTACTTATTGTTTGTCTTAAATATTTTTCCTATGGCGATCGACCTTTCTACTCCTGCTAACAAGCCGACCGTGCTGGTGACCGGTGGTGCTGGCTATATCGGTTCACATGCTGTTTTGGCCCTAGAGGCCGCAGGCTATCAGACCGTTATTTTAGACAATTTGGAATACGGTCATAAAGAGCTGGCCGAACAGCACTTAAAGGCAAAAGTCATCGTTGGCGATACGACTGACCGGCCCTTGTTAGATGAGATTTTTAGCACTTATGATGTCGCGGCAGTGATGCATTTTGCCGCCTACATTGCCGTTGGCGAATCAGTTAGCCAACCTGCTAAGTACTATCGCAATAACGTATACGGTACGCTAAACCTACTAGAAGCAATGGTCGCGGCTGATATAAAGCGATTGGTATTTTCTTCTACCTGCGCTATCTACGGCCCGCCTGAAACAGTGCCTATTCCTGAAGATCATCCGCAGAACCCGATTAGCCCCTACGCGACAAGCAAGCTAATGGTGGAGAAGATGCTACTCGATTTCCAATTGGCTTATGGGTTGCAGTCTGTATGCTTCCGCTACTTTAATGCGGCGGGTGCCGATCCGCAGGGTCGACTGGGAGAGGATCACAACCCTGAAACACATCTAATTCCGCTTGTTTTATTTGCAGCTCTGGGTAAGCGGGAGTCAATCTCTATTTTCGGCAGTGATTACGAAACCCGAGACGGTACCTGCATTCGTGACTATATTCATGTGTCTGATCTAGCAGATGCGCATGTGAAGGGGGCTGAGTATCTGCTAGAAGGCGGCGAAACGTCTTTCTTTAACTTGGGCAATGGCAACGGCTACACGGTTAAAGAGGTAATTGAGACGGCGCGAAAGGTAACAGGTAAAGAGATTGTGGCAGTGGCGTGCGATCGCCGCCCTGGAGATCCGCCGAGTTTGGTTGGGACTAGCGATCGCGCCAAACAAGTGCTTGGCTGGCAGCCACAATATCCTGACATCGAGAACATCATCACCCACGCCTGGCAGTGGCATCAAAAACGCCACGGCAGTTAATCAACCACCATGGCGTTCGCTATCTGTATATATTTTTAGGAAGCAGTATCCCAGTATTCCTAGGAAGCCGTTGCTACCCCAATCGGACAAGACACATTTGTGCCACCTAACCCGCAATATCCACCTGGATTTTTCTCCAGATACTGCTGGTGGTAGTCTTCGGCGTAGTAAAACTCAGGAGCAGGCAGAATTTCTGTCGTAATCTCGCCATAGCCAGACCTTTTTAGCGCCTCCTGATACATTTCCTTGGAGTGCTTAGCTGCTTCCATCTGCTCGTCAGAATAAGTGTAGATACCTGAGCGATACTGCGTCCCTCTGTCGTTGCCCTGCTGCATGCCTTGCGTAGGGTTATGGCTCTCCCAAAACAGCTTCAGCAAAGCGTCGTAGCTAATTACCTTTGGGTCAAAGGCAACCAGCACCACCTCATTGTGTCCAGTCATTCCAGAGCAGACTTCTCGGTAAGTTGGATTGGGTGTAATGCCAGCCGCATAGCCAACAGCGGTGCTGTAGACACCCTCTGCCTGCCAAAACTTGCGCTCTGCTCCCCAAAAGCAGCCCAACCCGAACATAGCGGTTTTCATACCTTCAGGAAACGGTCCTTGAATTGGATTGCCATTTACATAGTGCTTATTGACCACTGACATTTCCTTCTCGCGGCCAGGAAGCGCCTCTTTCTCGCTCGGCAATACATCCTTCTTGCCAAGACCCATTCCAAAAAATGCCATGTTGCTATGTTCCTTCTATATTTCCTAAATGCCTAAGCAATTGAGCAGAGATTCGGTTCTCTACGTAGCTGCCCTTATTTTAGAAGGTTGAGCAGGTTTGCGCTTCTGTTGGCATCCGAACATCAGCGGAGGTAGAACCCGACAAGTAGGAAACCGACAAAATATTAATTATGTAGGGTTTGATAGGTACTCGACTGTAATTATCGAGGAAAATATAGAGCCTATTTCCTTTCTCATTATTTATGGATCGCTTCAGAGTCGAGGTCATTTCCAAAACCCCAAATCCACAGCAGACTATCTACGCAGCAATGCACCAAGATTACGCTGAGGAATTCGTCTGGGACCAGCGCAGTGAATGGCCTTCAGAAGAAAAGGCCGGAGAGCTGGTTATTCGCAACCTGCTCAAGGGCGGTCGTGGTCACTTTGGTCCGCTAGAGCATCCCCAGATCGTACTAAACTGCGGCTTTTTCCCCCACTCCACGATGCAGCAGATTCGAACTCATCGTGTTGGGCTGAGCTTCGATGTGCAGTGCCTTAGTGGTGATACCGAAGTTACCTTCGTACGGGCGTCCGGTAGTTTGCGAAGGTACAAGATTGCCGATCTGTACGATCTTTGGGAGCACGGAGAGAAAGCAGTTCGAGAACGCAAAATTATAGGCAGAAACGATGAACCGCCTGGACAGTATCGCCGCGATTGCAAAAAAAGACTTAGGAAGATGCGTCTGCGAGTTCTCAACGAAGACACAGGTTTCTTTGAAACTAGCAATATTAAGTCAGTCATGTGCAGTGGTGAGCAGCCAGTTTACAGACTAACGCTGGCAGACGGGAAGACACTCGAATGCACTACCAATCACCGGCTTTTTACCTCAAAAGGTTGGCAGCATATGGGCGATGCTGTAGGACTTCTAACTGATACAGACCACAGCGTTTTGGCGGTAACTAAGAGCTGTAATGTGATGTGCAATGGATTGCTACGTCCTGATGCTCTCTATTCCGAAAAAAGATGGCTCCAGGCACAGGCGCGTAAAGGACTGCACGTTAGGGCTATTGCGAAGCTGTGTAATGTCTCGCCTGAAACTATTAGGTATTGGGCAAAGAAGCATGCAGTCCAATTGCCGTCTGGTCGTCATCAGGGGCTAAAGACTGCAGCCGGTAGTGGCAAGTATCGGGATGAAACATGGCTGCGATTGCAGCTAAACGATGGTCTAAACGTCGAGCAGATGGCTCGGTCTGCTGGTTGCTCTATCGAATGTATCAAGAAGTGGGTTTATCACCACGGCCTTGAGCTAAATAAGCGGTCTGCTGGCGCAGATGTTTCTTGGAACAAAGGCGTTAAGGAATACGAATTGGACTTAGATAGTGAGCAGAGGCAGTTACGTCGAGAGAACGCTAGAAGATATACGCAGAGAGGCGCTGATTCTGTTTTCTGGAAAGGTGGCGTCTCAAGTGATCGGACGTTGGTTGGCGCTTGGGTCCGTCAGATAGCCCCTCAAGTACATGAAAAGTTTGAATACATTTGTCAATCCTGTGGTCTACG
Source organism: uncultured cyanobacterium (assembly GCA_963702855.1). Taxonomy (GTDB): domain Bacteria; phylum Cyanobacteriota; class Cyanobacteriia; order Phormidesmidales; family Phormidesmidaceae; genus Phormidesmis. Next base: position 1,172,101 of record OY969765.1, on the reverse strand, counting down.
AGGCGGTGAGCTTCACGCCCATCATCTAGTGCCTGTTTTTGCTGCTCCTGACTTAGCCTACGAATTCGAGAACTTAGTCTCCGTCTGCAAAAACTGTCATACAAAAACTCACAGTCAGAATCTTGAATCAGAATTTTCTGAGAACTTTCAGCCGATTACGCAACCTCGCAAATGGAACGAGAAGCCAACGCCAGCGCCCCGTAGATTAGCGGCACACCCTGTTAGTGTGATCGATGTTGAGTTTCTAGGATTCCAGACAACTTATGACTTAGAAGTTGAGGGGAAATGGCACAACTTTGTCGCGAACGGCGCAGTTGTACATAACTCGTTTCGGTACACTGGATCGCGAATCTTGGATGTGGTGGATGGAAAGACCGACGTGGAAGATGTGTTTTATCTGCGACCGGTGGGCTCGTATACCGATCGGCAGGGTAAGAAGTATGACTACACAGAAGCCTTGCGACGAGACGATTTAGCGTGGTGTAGGCAAGGCTGTCAGCGATACAAAACGCGAATCGATCAGGGGTTTTCAGAAGAGCACGCTAGGGGTCTGATTCCTTTCGATGTGCGGCAGCATTGGGTGCTTTCTGCTAACGCGCGATCGCTCATGCACTTACTCGACTTGCGATGGAAAGCTGATGCCCAGCTAGAAGCTCAGAAACTCTGTGAGGCAATTTGGCCGCAGTTTCAGGCTTGGGTGCCTGCGATCGCAGGCTGGTACGAAGACAACCGACTCAAAAAGGCCCGTCTTTCTCCATAAGACAATGAACCAAGCTGCGCCTTACAGAAAAAGCCAAGAGCATTTTCTGGGATCATCTACACCACTGAGCAGCAGCTTGGTGAACCGGGCGTGGTAAATCAGAACTGGCTGTCGTTAGCAAATTGGCCATCAATAAGCAAAGATCTCACCGAACCACCCAAACTATCTAATTTCTTCAGAGATATTGACCTGCTGTTGACCTGCTATAGAGATCTGCCATTGCGCTAACACCGAGCTGAGACTTCTTCTTTGAACCGCTGGCTGACTACTGACTGATTTGCAGATTCTATGTTTCTCATAAGTAAACCTTATTGTTCTGCTCTGCTTCCGTCGTAAGGAGGAATCCGATAGCAATCAATTAGAAGCCTAAAACCAATCTTTCTACCTAAAACTCTTTTGTAAAAGAAATAAGAGCGCTTAGCTCTTTTTATCCGGTTATTCAATCTGTGCTGCAACGTCTATCGGCCTTATACGTAGGTGTCTGCGTCTTTGTAAGTAGGGATTAGCTTGCCACTTATCCGCAATTTGACAGATGCCAAAAGCGAATATGAAACAGGTACCTTTCGCATTTGGTTGAGTTAATTCCGAGCGATTCCTTAAAGGCCGTGCTACTACTGTAGGAACACGAATGCTTAACAAAGCATCTGTGCCCATAGAACTATAGGTGGTGAATTTTTGTCTGAAAAGCTACAATCAGCAAGACTCTGGCAAGCAGTTAAACTTTGCTTGATAGGTGGGCAGTCTCTTTTTAGCTCACTATCTCAGGTAATTTGATTAGCTCGCTAGCGGGTTTACACGAACGAGTTCGCATAGGAGTTCAGTAGCCTTTTCAGAGCGCTTGTATTCTTGCCTTTTTACCGAGTCTTGAAGTGAGTTCGACTCCTTCATACATTGTCTAGCCGCCTTAGCCAATTGGCCTATCTATCAGAAGACAGAAAACCTTTTGAAATCTTCTCCGGCGATTGCTAGACAATATTTATTGGTAAAGGCCTAGAGCGCTTTACAGGAATCCTCAGAAAGCTTGGTAGAGCAAGTACTTTGAGAAAACCTAACCCACACGATGTACCTGATTAATTCATCACTCACTTAAGAAGGAGCAAAAGGAACGCGGCATGACCCAATCTATAGATGCAGTTGAGGCTTTAGACCCTAGCGCAAAAGGTGGCGAAACCACCCGTGCGGTAGCCACTATCGACTTGACCAATATGACTGCGCCCTCCTCAACGACAACAGCGAAGAGAGGGACAGCGGCCAAAGCTGCCAAAGCTGATAAAGCTGAAGCGACCGAAGATGCTAAGGCCACTAAGGGTGCTACCAAGGGGAAAACACGCCGCCGTAGTGCAACAACGAAGAAGAAGCACTACACAGAAGACTCCATCAGACTGTATCTACAGGAAATTGGTCGCATCCGTTTGCTGCGCGCCGAAGAAGAGATTGAGCTAGCGCGTAAAATTGCTGATCTGCTAGAGCTAGAGCGCATCCGCGATGAAATTGACGATCAGCTAGACGATGAGCCTACCGATGCGGATTGGGCGAATGCGGTTGATATGCCGTTACCTGCTTTTCAGCGCCGGTTGCACCTGGGCCGCAGAGCAAAGGACAAGATGGTTCAATCCAACTTGCGTCTGGTTGTCTCTATCGCTAAGAAGTACATGAACCGGGGTCTATCTTTTCAAGATCTGATCCAAGAAGGCAGCTTGGGTCTAATTCGGGCGGCTGAAAAGTTTGACCACGAGAAAGGCTATAAGTTCTCGACGTACGCTACCTGGTGGATCCGTCAGGCAATTACACGTGCGATTGCCGATCAGTCTCGCACGATCCGCCTCCCGGTTCACCTATACGAAACAATCTCTCGCATCAAAAAAACCACTAAGCTATTGTCCCAAGAGCTTGGTCGTAAGCCTACCGAGGAAGAAATTGCGACTCGTATGGAGATGACTATCGAGAAGCTGCGCTTTATTGCTAAGTCTGCGCAACTCCCTATCTCGCTAGAAACGCCCATCGGTAAGGAAGAAGATTCTCGTCTAGGTGATTTCATTGAATCTGACGGTGAAACACCTGAAGATGAGGTTTCAAAAAGCCTGCTGCGTGAGGACCTTGAGAGCGTATTAAGCACCTTAAGCCCGCGTGAACGTGATGTGCTGCGCCTACGTTATGGCCTAGATGATGGTCGTATGAAGACACTAGAAGAGATTGGCCAGATTTTCAATGTCACTCGTGAGCGAATTCGTCAAATTGAGGCGAAGGCTCTGCGTAAGCTACGGCATCCCAATCGCAATAGCGTTCTAAAAGAGTACATTCGCTAGTACTTTGGGCTTTGTGTAAGCAAAGCTGTTGCGTATCTGTTCGCGTATTTATCTGCGCATTCCTATGAGAAGGTCCACTCGGGCCTTCTTTTTGCGTAATTTACGTAAGGAGATATGAAACGTAGACAAGACTGAAGCTGGTAGAACGAGAGTAGACAAAACCTGTATGAATTGGTACAGTTGTTCTTGCTAGTGCGTAGATGTTAGCTTTAAAAATTAAGATGGATCCTTTAACTCAAGCTCAGCAAGAGCTGTACGATTGGCTAGTCGCCTATATCCGTGAGAACCGCCACTCGCCTTCGATCCGGCAGATGATGCGGGAAATGAAACTGAAGTCGCCCGCGCCGGTTCAAAGTCGCTTGGACCACTTGCGTAAAAAGGGCTACATCGACTGGAATGAAGGACAGGCTCGAACGATTCGGATTTTGCAAGAAGAGCAGGGCGTTCCTATCTTTGGGGCGATCGCTGCTGGTTCTATGGTTGAGGTATTTACCGATGCTGTAGAGCATTTTGATCCAATGTCGATTAGCTTTAAAGGAAGTGACTTTGCCCTTAGAGTCAGAGGCGATTCGATGATAGAAGCGTTGATCGATGATGGCGACATTGTGATTATGCGCAAAGTTCAAGATCCCAAGCGAGTACGCAACGGGACTATTGTGGCCGCCCGGGTCGAATCGAACACGACACTGAAGTACTACTATTTCGACAAAGGAACAGTGGTCTTGAAGCCTGCAAATCCTCGCTTTGACGTGATGGAATATCCGGCAGAACAAGTGAGCATTGATGGTGAACTTGTAGGCGTATGGCGTAACCGCGGATTAGGCTAGTGCCAGGCAGTCACTTTTTAGGAGCAAGCCTCGGTATACACTAGGTGGCAAGGTGACTGTTCGTCTTTAAAGGCTCTAACAATGACAGATGTAACTGCTACGCAAGGCTCTAGTGCCGACCGTTTTGGTCAGTGGTTTAGTCGGGTCGTGCTGATAAGTTCTGTTGTTCTACTGCTCGCTGGTATAGCGGGCTTTAGCTATTTGCGCATTAATAGTCCGCTGGCTTTGCTAAACGGCAGCGATCGCCCGATTGCGGCAGCAAGCGCATTGGTGCCGGCTAGATCGCCGTTTACTTTTTCTCTATTGACTGAGCCTGAGCGTTTGCGAGCGCTTCAGCGAGCGCTTGTTCGCCCAGCTAATCAAGCGCTCGCTCGCAGCGAAGCTGAGCAGATACAGCAGCGTTTTGAGCAGATGACGGGCCTAAGCTATGAGCGTGATATTCAGTCATGGCTGGGTCAAGAGATTACGTTTGCTTACACCGACAGAGATCTAGATTTAGATCGAAAAAATGGTCAGCAGCCGGGCTACCTCACAATTTTTGAGATAGCGCCTGGGCGCTATGAGCAAGCAAAGTCTTTTTTGCAGCTATTTTGGCAGCGGCAGGCACTTGCTGGAAATATGCCTGAGTATCAGACCATCAGCGGTGTGAAAATACTGTCTAGTCAGGATAACCAGCCTGCTTCGCTAACGGCTGCTAGCGCTCTGGTTGGCCGTCAGTTTGTCATGTTCGCTAACGATGCTCGTATTTTGCGCAGCAGCATTCATAGTGCTCAGACCGCCCAAAACTTAGCGCAAAGCCCAGCCTATCGACAGCAGGTAGCGGCGCTGCCTGATCAGAGAATTGGGCTAGCGTATTTGGATACGCGTTTGCTGGGTGAGGGTGTGCCAAGTACATCTGAATTAAGTACAGCTGGGTTAAGTGCATCTAAGCTGATAGAGAGCGACGTGCGATCGCACAAGCAGGCACCTTCTAATTTGGTTGCGATTAGTTTGGAAGTAAAGCGAGAGGGTCTCATGGCGATCGCGCATGTGCCTACCGCTGAAGTAGTCAAGGCCCGGTCGAATAGTTTTAGCTTGCAAGCAAACCCGCCCTGGGATTCTGAGCTGGTAGGTTACTTACCGGCTAATAGCGATCTGGCTGTGACGGGCCGCGATATTAGCGAGCTTGCCGCTTGGACAAATGCTGGGCTGCCAGGTGATTGGTTGCCCAAGTTCATGCGATTGCAGCCGTCCTTTAGGGAGAATAGCTTCACAGAGAATAGCTCTATGAAGAATAGCTCTATGGAGCTATCAAAGAGATTGTCAAATGGGTGGTCTGGTGAAGGCTATGCGCTGTCTCGTGTGAGCTTTGGGCGATCGCCCGACTGGATTTTGGCTGTACCTAGAGAGGCTGAGCAGATCGCCGCGCTCGATCAAGCTGCAATATCTGCTGGCTATAGCGTAGTGCCTGTCACGATGGATGCTGAAGGCGAAGCAACCGCTTGGACCCGCTTTACAGCGAGAGGAGGAAAACGACCTTCTGCCCGCAGCTCTCGCAGCGATGGCCTCAGCAGCAGTAGCCCTAATGGCCTAGACTCTGACCTTTTAGGCCTGCATATACAGCAAGGTAACGTCGAGATTTTTGCTAGTTCACTGATCGCGATGGATAGCGCACTGGAGAGTCGTTTGGCTTCTCAAGGCTATGCATCTGACGGTGCTTTGTCTGAAGATGCTTTATCTGAAGATGCTTTATCTGGTATCTCCCTATCTGCATCGCCTCAGTTCATCCGAGCTACAGCGCCGCTCGCAGACACCAACAGCGGTGGCTATGTCTATATCAACTGGCCTGTAGTCGCGCCTGTGGTAGGTGAGATATTCCCGATCCTAAACCAGATCCAGACGGTTGCTAGTCCGCTAACAGACCATATTGAGATGATTGCCGCGAGCCGCGATGGAGAAACTGTCCGATGCTTCATTCCGCTAGCCGACTAAGCCCTTAATTTGGTGGCAATAGATGACTTACCCGCTGATTCAACGATCTGGCCGATTGTAAGCGCGATCGCAACAGGCGCATTGCCTAGCGCCGAACAGATGCGGCGGCTACAGACCTGGCTATTAGAAGGGTCCTACTCAGATGTTTGGCAGCTATCATCTACCAACGTCGAGGCTATTCTGACGAGTCGTATACGGCTACTGCAAAACTTTTGCGATCGCCTAGACAGAGGTGAGATTACCTTACCTGTTGTAGGAAGCTGGGCTGAGTGGATTGAACTGCTATGGATACTATGGCTACCGCTGGCCCAAAGCATTGATTTGAGGCAGCGCCAAGCTAACAAACCGCTTGTTCAAGGCATTTTAGGAAGTCAGGGCACAGGCAAAACTACGCTAACGCAAATCCTACAGCTCCTTTTGGAATGTATGGGTCAGCGCGCGGTAAGTCTATCGATTGACGATCTGTATCTGCCTTATTCTCAGCGCTGTGAACTGAGCGTGCAAGATCCTCGACTAGTTTGGCGCGGGCCTCCTGGCACGCACGATGTTGCCCTAGGAATTGATACGCTAAGCGCGTTCAGAAATCGCGATCTTAGCGGTAGCTCAGATCAGACTATCGTATTGCCCCGGTTTGATAAGTCTCTAAAGAAAGGGCAAGGCGATCGCACTCAGTCCGTGAGCGTTCAACAGCCGACGGTACTGCTGTTTGAAGGCTGGTTTGTCGGCGCGCAGCCTTTACCTGATCAACTGCTAGGAAGCGACGACTTTCCATTCGTGGCCCCGATATTGACTGCCGAAGACCGACAGTTTGCCCGAGACTGTAATCATCGGCTACGGGCCTACTTGCCGCTTTGGAATCTAGTAGATGACTTAGTTGTCTTACAGCCTCAAGACTATCGGTTTTCGCTACAGTGGCGGCAGCAGGCTGAACAGGACATGATAGATACTGGCAAAGATGGGCTCTCTCACGCCGAGGTTGCTGATTTTGTGGTTTACTTCTGGAAAGCGCTGCACCCCGAGCTGTTTGTTGCGCCATTAGCTTCAAGCACGTCAGCGCTCAGCCAAAAAACAAGTTTGGTCGTGAATATTGATCGTGACCACAGAATAGGATGTCTGTATTTACCCTGAAATGGGAATTTTGAGAGAGTATAAGGGGATTAGCTAGGTGAGAATATTGAGGTAACGATGGCAAGTATGGATACGACACTACAGGTGCTAGCGCCTACCGGCATTCTTGACGGTACTAAATCTGCCGATATACGAGGGCAAGTCAACAGCGCATTAGCGGGTGGTGCAACAACTCTACTAATGGATCTGAAAGATGTCACCTTTGTAGATAGCTCTGGCCTAGGAACGCTGGTCTCTGTGCTAAAGAAAGTGCGATCGCAAGACTGTGAAATGTACGTCTGCTCTATCAATCCTCAGGTAAAAATGCTGTTCGAGTTAACTAGCATGGATCGTGTATTTGAGATATTTGAAGACAGAGCAGCCTTTGAGTCTTCCCGGTAGAAGATCTTTCGCCTCGTTGCTGTTGCTTTCTGTAGCTTTCGTCCCGTCGCTTTGTTTGCTAGCCATAGCCTGCAAACGTGTCATAAGTCACTCGACGAAAGCTATATCAACTTTCTAGAAAGGAATATCGTCGAGCTCAACCGGCGCAGCGGCAGGCGTTTGGGCAGCGACAGGTGGCTGAGAGACAGCGGCGGCCGAAGGCGTAGAATCTGGCATAGCGCCTCTGCCGTTGGCAAAACGACCTTCTGCAATAGGCGTACCTTCTGCAATAGCAACAGACTGCAGCTCACTGATAGGGCTAACTCTTTGAACGGTCATCTCAGCGCGCTTTTCTTTAAAGCCTTCAGGCCGCTCTAGCGTGTTCATGCCCAAACGACCCTCCAATAAGACGCGATCGCCAGCGTGATAGCGATCTTGAATCTCTTGTGCTAAGTTTCCCCAGCCCACAACCTTGATCTGGCCGACGCTATCGCCTTCTCTAATCCCTGGAAACTTCACTACAAACTCTGCAATTGGCGTTTGATTATCAGCGGTGTAGCGTAGCTGTGGAGCCTGCACAATCTCCGCCATCAAAATGCAGTTATTCATACAAATACTATCCTTTAGTTCCCTGCTCAAATTCAACAAAAGTTTGTACCTTTTGTCTATACGCTTTTAGCTGCTTGTCCACCCAATCTCTATCTCCACTATTTGCAAAGATGTGGACCAGCGGCTCTCCGGCATCCGGTAATATCAGCACCCAGTCTTGCCGACTTGCACCTACTATTTTAACGCCATCTATTATCTCTAGGCTTTCGGCTGGATGAATTTCTACAAGATAGCGCATGAGGGCTCCCTTAAGCGTGCGAGGGCAGCGTATGCTCTGCGAACGGTGCGCAATTCGAGGCAGCTCCTCCCAAATTTGACCGAGCGATCGCTCTTGAATTAGCAGCATTTCAATCAGCTTGGCAATGCAAAACATGGCATCAAAACCAGGGTGCAGCTGCGGGAAGATAAAGCCCATATCGCCGCTTCCACCTAGCACCACATTGGGCAGCTCGTGACAGGTTTCCATCAGGGCCGTAGGGTTTGCCTTTGTGCGAACGACCTGAGCATCGTGACGACGAGCGATTTCTTCGATTGCCCCAGAAGCATGGACCGGTACGACAACTGTGCCGCGCGGATGGGCCGTCAAAATCATATGCGTCATCAGTGCGGTAAGCTGTTCGCCTCGAATCGGTGAGCCGATCTCATCGACCAAAATCATCTGCTCGCCATTCGCTGAAACCTGAACGCCGAAGGTCGCCTGTAACGCCTGGACAACCTGCCCTAGCTGTCCTAGCATCTGTTCACGCTCCGCTACAGAAGGCGCAGTAGGGCTAAGGCTAGCATTCAAAACAACTGCGTCGCAGCCAAACTTTCCCAATAGCTGCGGCAGCACCGCGCCTGAAACCGAGTAAGCGTAGTCAATTACTACCTTCGATTTGCTATTGCGGATAGAGCCCACGTTAAGATGCTCTTCGAAGGCGGTAGCATATATATCAATCAACGAGGTGGGATAGGTAACCGTACCAATTTCGTGAATCTGCGATCGCCGCAGGTCTTCCTTAAAATAGGCGCCCTCAATCTTCTTCTCTTTACTTTTCGCAATTCCAATCCCAATCGGATCGAAAAACTCGATCAGAATATGATCTGGGCGCTCGGGATGAAGCCGCACATGAACGCCACCCGCTACCCGCAGCGTTGGCAGCACGTTCCGGGCGATTGGAATAGAAATAGCTTCCAAATTTAAAACATTGATGCCAACAGACATCAGTCCGGCAATCAGCGCTCTAGCAGCCATTCTAGAAATACTGCGCTGGTCGCGAGAAACGCTGATGTGCGCTCCTGGCTTGAGTGTAGAGCCGAAAGCCGCCCCTAGCTTAACGGCAAATTCAGGCGTGATATCGATATTGGCTAGTCCGGACACGCCCCGCTGACCGAAAAGATTGCGCTGAGCCGTATGCCCCCAAATCAGATTGATATTGAGCGTTGCGCCAGATTCAATAATTTTGCTGGGCCATACCCTGACGCCGGGGCTAATTTGCGCTTCTTCACCAATTGTCGAAAGCGCGCCAACGACTGCTCCTTCCAAGACATGGGCTCGGCGGTCGGCCCTAGTCCCTCTGGCAATGACGCAAGCGCGCAGGTGCACATCGTCACCAATTACTGCGCCGTTCCAGATAATCGGTCGCTTTAGATCGGCGTCACAACCAATGGTGACGTTATCGCCAATGACGGTACCGGCCTCTAATATGGCTCTGTCGCCAATGCGACAGTTGTCGCCAATTAGCACAGGCGGGTTAAGTCTGGCACTCGGCGCAATATATGTATTGCTGCCAACGCGAATGCCCTGACTAGTTTCTGCGTAAGCGTAATCAATCTCTACTTTTCCTTGCAAGGCATCGTAATGGGCTTCCCGATAGGCATTGAGATGACCCACATCACACCAGTAGCCTTCGGCGACATAGCCGTACATCTGCGCTTGCTTTTGTAGCAAAAGCGGAAAGAGATCTTTTGAGAAATCCTGCTCGCAGTTAGGCGGCAAATATTCGAGTACAGAAGGCTCAAAGATGTAGACGCCAGTATTTACTGTGTCAGAAAAAACTTCGCTTGTAGAAGGCTTTTCTAGAAAGCGGACAATACGACCGTCTTTATCGGTGATGACAACGCCAAATTCTAATGGGTTAGGCACTCGGGTGAGTACTAGCGTCGCGACGGCTCCCTTTTGCCTGTGAAAGGCGATCGCAGCCGTTAAGTCAAAATCGGTAATACTATCGCCGCTAATAACGATGAAAGTATCGTCCAACAGCTCTTCTACGTTTTTGATACAGCCAGCAGTGCCTAGCGGCTGATCTTCTTCTACCGCATAGGTCATCTGCACCCCAAAGTCTCGACCGTCTTGAAAGTAGTCGCGCATGATATCGGGCAGATAAAATAGCGTCGCGATCACTTCAGTGATGTTGTGTCGCTTGAGAAGGTTGAGAATATGCTCAGCGATAGGGCGGTTGAGCACGGGTACCATGGGTTTGGGCAAGTCGCACGTAAGCGGTCTGAGTCTGGTTCCAGAGCCGCCGGCCATGAGTACTGCGCGCATCGTTGCTCTCCTGCTATGTATTGTTTATTCTAGTCGTTTCGACTATCGTGACGTCTTCCATAAATAACTGATGAGCTACTCTGTAAAATTGAAAGAAATGAAATTGAAAGAACGCATGCGTTCGCCCTTGATCCAAACTTTTACTTATACGGCTTTTTCGAGCGCCATTATCTGAGCGCTATCGTCAAAGCGCTATCATCAAATAAATAGATCTTGCTGGTTAGAGGAATTGCTGTCGTTGCAGCGTAGTTCGTTACAGCACGCTATTCGAGAAGACACTGCACGAAGACACGATGAGGAGGCACCTATGGGACTGTTTGGACTACTTTGTTTAGGTATTTATGGCTTCGGTGTTTGGAAGTTTTGGACTGGATTCAACCGGACCAACTTTACGAGCCAAAAACTTTCTTTGACGCTGCTTTGGCCAGTCTTTCTAATTGGCAATGCCAACTATAGAAAGAATTTTACAAAGGCGCTTAAGGGGTCTTAGTCAGCGGCTCACTAGGCCAGTCGAAGCAGGTCAGCAGCCAGTTAAATTCAGGATAAGTCAACATGAATAAGTCCAGTGGCCAATTTTCCCCGATGGGAGACGTTCTTAAATCTAAGTCTGTGCCCTGGCTGCCGATGATCAGCGCGACGGCTGAGCGGTATGATGCTGAGTATGCGGGCAAGTCGTTTGACCTACCAGAAGAGGTGGAGGCGATGCCCGTATTCCGCGATTGGGCTGCTGGGTCACTGAGCGCTCGAATTGCGTCGCCCTTTTGGGAGCTTGCTAAGCCTAAGAAGAATCAGCACTGTCTGGATATTGGCTGTGGCTTGAGCTTTTTGGTCTATGACTGGAAGGCTTGGCAAGCCCGGTTTTACGGTCAAGATGTGAGTGCGATCGCAATGAAAGCCATTCACCAGCGCGGCCCTCAGCTTGACTCCAAGCTTTTTCAAGGGGTAAAGCAGGCCCCAGCCCACCAACTCGACTATCCGCCTGCGAGCTTTGATATTGTCTTCGCCACCGGTTTTAGCTGCTACTATCCCCTTGATTATTGGCAGGCAGTGATGGAAGCCGTCAAACCCTTGATCAAACCGGGTGGCTTTTTTGTTTTTGATGTAGTTGATCCAGAACAGCCGCTAGCCGAAAACTGGGCGATTTTGGAGACCTACCTGGGTGCTGATGTCTTTTTAGAGCCCTTAGGGAGCTGGCAATCGCTGATTAAAACAGTTGGGGCAAAAGTCATCAAGCAGCAAAGCGGTGAACTATTTCAAATGTACAAAGTACGCTGGCCGTAAGAAAGCAGACTTAAAGGTAGGTATAGAGAACCTGCTGTGTAGATGGCAATTGTCTGGCTAATTGGAGGGACTAGCGAAAGTGCTGCGCTAGCAGCGGCGCTGTCTGAGCGAGGAGTGCCCTTTGTGGTGACGGTAGCAACAGCGGCTGCAAGGCGACTGTATCTAGAAAATGCTCGGGTTCACATAGGTCGGCTATCGCCGCAGACCATGCCAGATTTTGTTGACCGATGGCAGGTGAAATGTATTTTAGATGCGTCACATCCGTTTGCCTGTGAGGTTTCTAAGCACGCGATCACTTTAGCCGAGTCCCGTTCAATAGCCTATCTTCGATACGAACGCGAGACAGTCACCCGCGCGGATAGCGCTGCTGATTTCCCAGTTGTTCCTTCAGTTACCTCTTCAGTTGTACTGGCAGATTCAGTCGAATCTCTGGTCGCCAGCGACATCCTACGACATCAAAGAGTTCTCTTTACCGTGGGTTATCGCTATTTGTCACAATTTTCGCACTTACGTCCAGAGTCTCAGCTATTCGCCAGGATATTGCCTTCTGTAGAAGCCATCACCGGTGCAGATGCTGCCGGGTTTGCACCTAGCGAAATTATTGCCCTGCGCCCACCGGTTTCCGCCCCGCTCGAAGCTGCGCTGTGGCAGCAGTGGAAGGTCACTCGAGTTGTCGCTAAGGCCTCCGGTCTGCCCAGCGGCGAGGCTATCAAACGAAAGGTCGCAAATCAGCTAGGCATCACGTTGGTACTAGTACAGCGTCCTCAGCTGGTTTATCCAAATCAAACCCATTCGGTACTAGACGCTGTGGAATTTTGTTTTAAAACCCTTATGGTGTATTAACCTAGCGCTTAAGCCATTCGTTAAACCTCCTAGCGTTGGTACTGAAACATTTACACTATCTGCGTGAGTACGTAAACGCAGGGTTACTTGGATGCAGCCGCAAGGTACTTTCGACAAAAAAATCCGACAAAAAGATTTGGCGAAAAGAAAGATAGGCCGATTTTGTTTCTTTCCTTGACTGTTGCTTCAGAAGTGCTATCGTGATGGCTACTTTTACCGATTGCTGACCTTCTACCGACTCAATGACCCCCTCCTATGCAATCTAGGCCGACTCCACCTCCTTTCAATCCGTCACCGCAGGGCAATCGTCATACTGGGTCTAGTGCTGGGATGTCTGGCGGGGTAGCTGGTGGGATGTCTGGCGGGGTAGCTGGCGGCAGTTCGGTCTATGCGCTCAGAGAACTAGTTGCTCGCTTACAGCGAGAGCAATACAAAATTCAAGACTTACTAAGTTCACTAGGGTTTGCCCTTCGCAGCCTAAACAATCTCAGTCAATTTCTAGAGCTGATTCCGATGATCGCTAGCCGTGTGACTGACGCTTCTGGTGGCGCGCTTGTCATGTTTCAGCCGGACGGCCAGCTACGATTAGAGCAGCTTCACTGTGCCGGAGCGGCAGACTGCAAGAATGTACGGCTAGCTCTGGAGATGGCAACCCGACAGATTGCGGCATCGGTACCGCATAGTTTGGGTCATGTTGACGACTCCGGGCCTCTAGCAAGTAATACTATGCTGGCATTAGACCGACAGGCCGGTCGCTATCTAGGAGCAGACTTTCAGATCTTCGGAACCGCGATTATTGTTCAAAATATAGAGCGTGGTCGGCTGTATGTGTTTAGCGAGGAGGGTGGCTACACCTGGAGCGAGACTCGGCAAAAGCTGGTTCGACTGGTGGCTGATCAAACGGCTGTCGCAATTGAAAACAATGCCCTAACAAACGAACTGCGCCACAAGGAACGTTTGGATAGAGAGCTAGAGCTAGGGGCGGAAATTCAAGCGCAGCTGCTACCGCGTCAGTGTCCCAATATTGAAGGCGTAGATTTGGCTGCTAGGTGCCAGACCGCTAACAAAGTTGGCGGTGACTATTACGACTTTATTCCGACGACCTACGAGCAATTGCGACGACCTGATGCGGCCTCTTCTCGAGAAAAACCTTGGAACTTTGCGATCGGTGACGTGATGGGTAAAGGGGTACCCGCTGGCTTGATGATGACGATGCTGCGCGGGATGCTGCGAGCGGAAGTGCTCAACAGCCATTCTCCCGGTCATTTGCTTCAGCATTTAAACTGGGTCATGCATACCGATCTTGAAAGCTCTAATCGATTTGTGACGCTGTTTTGCGCTCAATATGACCCGCGTACGCAGGTGCTGTGCTATGGCAATGCGGCTCACAATCCCCCGCTGCTGTGGCAAGCGGCGACCGGCGAAGTGCTACGGCTAGATGCGGAGGGAATGCTGCTAGGCCTAGACATGGATACTCACTATCAGGAAAATCAGGTGCAGCTGCAGCCTGGGGATACGCTAATTTACTATACCGATGGCTTTACAGAGGCTGCGGATCGTAACGGCCAGCGGTTTGATGAAGATAATTTGATCGACTCTTTTCGCTGGGCCTGCCGCAATTTCTCCAGCTCTGATGAGATCTTGACCTACCTGTTCGAGATGCTGCAACACTTTGTCGGCACTGAGCGTGAGGCTGACGATGATACGACTTTGGTGGTAATGAGAATTACCCGTGAGGCAGAATTTCGGCAGCTTTCGACTGCTGGGCTAGCCGCGTGATGTTAACCGCATGGCATCAGCTAGATAGGACTAACCGAAAAACGTTGATTATGCGGCTGCGCTGTAGATTTACTCAAATCCACTAGATTTGTTGGGTGTTTAGCGATCGCTGGGTATTGTAGTGAGTGCTAAACGCTCCAGCAATGCTGGGTTTAAAGCTTATGAATGCTTATGAATTTTACGCGGCTCAGCTAGAGGGATCTTTGCTATCGGGTCCGGTGACAGCAGGTACGCCTGTGATTGCTCAGCAGTTTGATCAAGATTTGATTGGGGATACCGGGACGTTGCTGAAAGGCTTTTATGAGTCAGGTCAGCTGTGGGCGCTGTTGATTGGGCTAGCGTTGGGGTACATGTTCAAGTCGTTTACGTCCTATGGGTAGCTTCGACGGGATAGCTCCGAGCGTGCCTGTCTAGTAGGGAACAGCTGCCATTTGTCTAAAGGCGTAGGGCTTAGCTGCTACTGTATAGACTGTGATTTTTTGAACGGTCTTTACACTTAGCAAGCAAGGGAGTACGCGCAGATAGTGGCTACATCAACTCAGCAGGCTTGGAGCCAACGATTTGAGTCGGCGCTGCATCCAGCGATCGCACAGTTTAACGCTAGCATCGGGTTCGATATTGAGCTACTAGAGTCCGATCTAACAGGTTCGGTAGCCCATGCCAAAATGCTAGCGAAGGTAGGCGTGCTGTCTGAGGCTGAGTGCGAGCAAATTGTCTCGGGGCTAGAAACTATTCGCGACGAATATCGCAAAGGCGAGTTTAATCCGGGCGTAGATGAAGAGGATGTACACTTTGCGGTAGAGCATCGCCTAATTGAGCTAGTCGGTGATGGTGGCAAAAAGCTACATACGGCGCGCTCTAGAAACGATCAAGTAGGTACGGATATTCGCCTGTATCTGCGAGGGCAAATTGAGCAGATCCGTCAGCGGATTAAAGCGTTCCAGCAGGCTATTTTTGACTTAGCAAGTCAGCATGTAGAGACGCTGATCCCTGGCTATACGCATTTGCAGCGAGCGCAGCCGCTAAGCCTAGCGCATCATCTCTTGGCGTATTTTGAAATGACGCAGCGCGACTGGGAGCGGCTAGGCGATGTGCTCAAGCGGGTGAATATCTCGCCGTTGGGCTGCGGGGCGCTAGCGGGCACGACGTTTCCGATTGATCGCGCCTATTCAGCAGAGCTGCTGGGCTTTGAACAGATTTATCACAATAGTTTAGATGGGGTAAGCGATCGTGACTTTGCGATCGAATTTGCTAGTGCCGCTAGCATTATCATGGTGCACCTGTCGCGCCTATCTGAGGAAATCATCTTCTGGGCGTCAGAAGAGTTTCGCTTTGTTACGCTAAGCGATACCTGCTCTACGGGCTCTAGCATTATGCCGCAGAAGAAAAATCCAGATGTGCCTGAGCTGGTGCGGGGTAAGACCGGTCGAACGTTTGGGCATCTGCAAGGGCTGCTGGTAATGATGAAAGGGCTGCCTTTGGCCTACAACAAAGATTTGCAGGAAGACAAAGAGGCGCTGTTTGATACTGTGGCAACCGTGTCTGGCTGTCTAGAAGCAATGACGATTCTACTGCAAGAGGGCATCACCTTCCGCACAGAGAGATTGAACCAGGCGGTGGCTGAAGACTTTTCGAATGCAACGGATGTCGCTGACTATCTAGCAGCAAAAGGCGTTCCTTTTCGTGAGGCCTATAACTTAGTAGGCAAGGTGGTGAAGACTTCCTTGGCCGCAGGAAAGCTGCTGAAAGACTTGAGCTTAGAAGAATGGCAGGCACTACATCCGAAGTTTGAGTCGGATATCTATGAGGCGATCGCCCCAGCTCAGGTCGTCTCTGCTCGTAATAGTGCAGGTGGTACTGGCTTTGATCAAGTGAGAGGTGCACTAAACCGGGCACAATCTCTTTTGTCGAGCTAGACGGATGTTAGCTGCGATTGATGATAGCGCTAACTGATATAGAGATATCTGGGAAAGCCAGCGGCGTTATTTCACCCTCGGTATACGACGTGCAAGATGAATACTGTCCGGATTGAGGCGCTCTAAAAACGATGAGCGATCGCGCTTTAAGGTTAGCAATCCAATGTTTGGTAATATTCACTTCTGCATAAACTCGGCTCTTTAGATTGAGGTCTTTGCTGAGACTAGCCTCTGAGTATTCAATCACGAAATATGCATGAGGCTCTCCCTCGGGGGGCATTTCAACGATCTCTCCTTTCAGCAGTTCGACTCGCCGATTGTCTAACACGCCAGCGGCAATCATGCGATGGTATTCTGCCAAGGTCCACTTTGCTGCTACAACTGTCATTGCTGCGTGCTCCACTTGCGATCGCCGCTTAAAGCTGTGTCCTACTCAAAGCAGTGTTCAATAGATGAATAATCGTTTAATGCTCGTATTGTAACAGCGCCTTTTAAGGCATTTCCTTAGGAGAAATCAGAATCGATGGCCACGCTTAGCCTTTGCATGATCGTAAAAGACGAAGCCGAAAACCTACCGCTGGCGCTGGCGAGTGTAAAAGGTTTGCCAGATGAAATTATCGTGCTAGATACCGGATCTGGAGATGCGACGCCGACAATTGCCGAGGCGGCGGGTGCGAAGGTAGATTTCTTGATGTGGGGCGATGACTTCTCAGTGGCTCGCAATGCGTCACTGCAGCGGGCGACCAAAGATTGGATTTTGGTGCTAGATGCCGATGAGACCTTGACACCAGCTGGATATGAATTCATTCGCTCGGTGAAGGAAGAGCAGCAGCTAGGAAAGATAAATCCCGATGATTTGCTGCTAGTGACGATGATGCGCCGAGAAATTGGAGCGAACCAGTCACCTTATACCCAGGTTTCTCGGCTTTTTCGTAACCTGAGCGCTGTGAGATACACGCGGCCCTATCACGAAGGGGTAGAAGAAAGCGTACAGGCTCTGATGTCGGCTGAGACGCACTGGCAGGTGGCGCAGCTAGGCACGATCGCAATTGACCACACGGGCTATGGTGTGGATGCGATCGCTGCTAGAGACAAGTTCAAACGAGCGCAGCGCATTATGGAAAAGCATCTGGCGGCCTATCCAGAAGATGCCTATACTGCCAACAAGTTAGGGGCACTGTATACCCAAAATCAGGAGTGGGAGCGTGCGCTTAGCCTATTGCAAAACGCGTTGCGCTCTGGAAATTTCGATCCGCTGACGGCGTACGAGCTGTATTATCACTTGGGCATTACCTACCGGCACTTAGCCGATCACCTGAACGACGAAGAGCAGATAGACCAGGCGGAAGCGGCCTATCGTCAGGCGATCGCAGTTCCGGTTGCTGGGTTGTTGAAGCTAGGGGCCTACTTGAATCTGGGCACTTTGCTAAAGCTGAAGGGCGATTTCGAAGGCGCGATCGCGCAGTATGAAGCGGCTGGGCGTATCGATCCTAAACAGCCGCTGACCTTTTTTAACTTAGGCGTCGTGCACCGCGCTAGGGGCTATCTTGAACCAGCACAGCGAGCTTACGAATATGCAATCTTGCTAGATCCAAACTATGGAGCTGCCTATCAAAACTTAGCGGTAGTGCTGTTCAAGCTAGGCAAGCTGCCAGAGAGCAAAGCCGCCTTTGAAAAGGCTATTAGCTTAGTCAAAAACACGAACCCTGCTGAAGCGGCAAGGCTCGAGCAGGGAATGAAAAGTTTGAAGATTGATCAAGCACTAGGCCTTAGTCATTAGGTTCGCAGCTATGCTTTTAACAGCACGTCGCTACACTCGTGAGTTTCTAGCCGATGTCTTATACCGACTAAGCGCAGTGCGCGATCTTTCCCAAGAGGCCGCACCATCATAAGATCCCGGTCGCCAAAAGGCTTTGTGCTGAGACTCATCTCTGAGAGGCGGCCGATCAGGATGGTTGCGAGGCAGCAGCAGCCGCTTGCACTTATAGATGATGTCATCCCAAGTGAGTTCGGGCTGATTGAGCATATTGCGAAATGCGGTCAACATATCTTCAGACTCGTCCCCCTGGAGGACATGCAGCGGCTCTGAGGCCCGCAAAGGATCTACTTGAACTGCCGCAATGCCCTGACGAACAGCATTAAAAATGGCCTCGGCTTGTCTCTCACCCGCCTTTTCGTACTGCATTTGCCAGCCCTTTTCACTAGACGCGTAGAGAGGAGTCAGCCGGTTGAGAGCATAGGTTTCAACCTCAACGGTTTTGATATACTGCCGCAGCTTAGGGGGTAGCTTAGCCCTCTGCCGTCTGACTTCTTCTGTGACTAGCCGCTCCATGACGTTGGTGTAGGCTCTGTCAGTCCGGGAAGCAGCCTGAGAAGCAGCCTGGGAAGAAGAATTACTCATAACTGTAAACCCAAATAACATATGGATGCAGAATGCCGCTGATGGTAGGGCGTTTTGCTTAATTTACCCATTGGGTTCAGTTAGTAGAACACGCGGCTTCGACCGCGCTCGGCCCCCAGTCAGTAATTGATTGGGAGCCGAGATGAGTTTGACTGGTTTTAGTTTTCTCTCTGTTTGGCGCTACGTAGTCATTAACTTTATTTGTTAACTCTGTGTGGTCGCTGGCTTTATGCCGTCGCTGGCTCTACGCCGTCGCTGGCTCTATGCCGTTACTAGCTCAGCTGGCAGGCGCTTAAACGCTAATCGCTCGTTTTCTACATCGACGAAAATGGTGTCGCCGGGTAGAAATTCGCTGCGCAAAATCGCTTTTGCTAGCTTAGTTTCTACCTCACGCTGAATGGCCCGCTTGAGCGGACGTGCGCCATAGGTTGGGTCGTAGCCAACTTCGGCGACGAAGTCTAGGGCAGCGTCTGAGAGTTTCAGAGTAAGCTTGCGCTCTGCTAAGCGTTTTTCCAATCGTTGGATTTGAATTTTGACGATGTCGCGTAGCTGAGATTTCATCAGGGCATGGAAGATGATAATTTCATCAATGCGGTTGAGAAACTCAGGGCGGAACTGGTTGCGTAGGGCAGCGGTGACACGTGATCGCATTTCATCATATTGAGTATCATCGCCAGCAATATCTAGAATGTACTGCGAGCCAATGTTACTAGTCATGATGATAATCGAGTTAGTGAAGTCCACCGTACGCCCTTGCGAGTCGGTAATACGGCCATCGTCTAGCGCCTGCAAGAGAATGTTAAAGACATCGGGATGAGCCTTTTCGATTTCGTCGAAGAGAATGACCGAGAAAGGACGACGACGAACTGCCTCAGTAAGCTGACCCCCCTCGTCATAGCCAACGTATCCAGGAGGCGCACCGACTAGTCGAGAGACAGAGTGCTTCTCCATATATTCAGACATATCGATCCGGACCATGGCGCTTTCGGTGTCAAACAGGTAGCTGGCAAGGGCCTTGGCCAGCTCTGTCTTGCCGACGCCCGTAGGGCCAAGAAAGATAAAGCTAGCCATAGGTCGGTCGGGATCGGCTAGTCCGGCGCGCGATCGCTGAATCGAATCAGCTACCGCCGTCACTGCCTCATCTTGACCAATCACTCGCTCGTGCAGCTCATCTTCTAGATTTAGCAGCTTTTGCATTTCCGATTCCACCAGCTTGCTGAGCGGAATGCCCGTCCACTTCGAAATGATTTCGGCAATGTCCGACTCGGTGACTTCCTCTCGCAGCAGCGTCTTGCCAGATGTCTGCGTTTCGCTAATCTCAGCTTCCGCGTCCGCTAGTCGCTTTTGCAGTTCAGGCAGCTTGCCATATTTAAGCTCAGCCGCTTTGTTAAGCTCGGCGGCGCGCTCCGCCTGCTCAATTTCTACATTGACCCGGTCAATCTCTTCCTTGATTGTTTGAACCTGACCAATGATGTCTTTTTCAGACTGCCACTGAGCGCTAAGCTCACCTTGCTCTTCTTTAAGGTCGGCCAGCTCTTTTTCTAGCTTTTCTAAGCGATCGACAGACGCCGGGTCACTCTCTTTTTGCAGCGATAGGCGCTCCATCTCCATCTGCAAAATTTTGCGATCGATTTCGTCTAGCTCTTCGGGCTTAGAGGTGATCTCCATTTTCAGCTTGGCCGCCGCTTCGTCTACTAGATCGATCGCTTTGTCTGGCAAGAATCTGTCGCTGATATAGCGAGTCGACAGCGTTGCTGCTGCTACAAGCGCGCCGTCTGCAATCTTTACACCGTGATGTACCTCATAGCGCTCTTTGAGACCCCTCAGAATAGACACCGTATCTTCTACCGAAGGCTGGTCAACATAGACCTGCTGAAACCGTCGCTCTAGGGCGGCGTCTTTCTCAATGTGCTGACGATACTCATCTAGCGTAGTCGCGCCAATACAGCGCAGCTCACCACGAGCCAGCATAGGCTTAAGCAAATTGCCTGCGTCCATCGCCCCTTGGGACGCGCCTGCGCCCACAACGGTATGAATTTCGTCAATAAAAAGGACGATTTGACCGGCGGATTCAGTGACTTCTTTGAGCACAGCTTTGAGGCGTTCTTCAAATTCGCCTCGGTACTTGGCACCGGCAATCAGTGCGCCCATATCGAGTGAGATTAGGGTGCGATCTTGCAAAGATTGAGGCACGTCGCCTCGGACGATGCGCTGGGCTAGTCCTTCTGCGATCGCTGTTTTACCAACCCCTGGCTCACCGATTAGCACCGGGTTGTTCTTCGTCCGGCGCGACAGGATCTGAATGGTCCGCCGAATTTCATCATCACGACCAATCACCGGGTCTAGTCTGCCTTCGCGGGCGTAAGCGGTCAGGTCGCGGCCATATTTTTCTAATGATTCGTATTTCCCTTCAGGGTTTTGATCGGTCACTTTTTGGTTGCCTCTAATCTGCGTAATTGCTTGCTCTAGATCTTTTTCGCTCACGCCAAGCTCTTTGAAGAGCCCTTGGCCAAATCGCTTGTCTTTGGTATAGGCCAGGACAAGATGCTCGATTGAAACGTAATCGTCGTCAAAATCCTGGCGATACTTGTCAGCATTGTCTATCAGTTTGCCTGTGGCGCTGCTCACATAGATAGAGTCACTAGCACCTGTTACTTTAGGCTGCTTGCCAATAAACGCGCTCGTTCGGCTGTGCAGCGCTCTAGCCGATAAGCCAGCTTTCTCAAAAATACGAGAAGCAAGCCCTTCTTGCTCTAACAGTGATCGCATCAGGTGCTCTGGTTCTAACTGCTGATGACTAGAGCGCTTGACAATGTCCAAGGCGCTATTGAGCGCGCTTTGCACCTTCTCAGTAAATTTGTTGGGATCGTTGATCTGCATGGATTTCCTCCAGCCACTGCTGTCATTGCACTCATTGTAAAAAAGCTTCACCGTTTTAGGATTCGGTGTTTACGGCTCTAAAAGGTAGGTATAGCCGCCCCTACGCATGGCTATCGTTGAACCTGGGTGGGAAGAGCCGACCTGGAGAGCTTGAATAGGAAGTTAAATCTAGAGAAGTGAATCCAAAGAAGTGAGTTTAGAGAAGTAAGTCTAGAGAAGTAAGTCTAGAGAAGTAAGTCTAGAGAAGTTGATGCTGCTGGAACTGAAGAGATTTTACCTACGTCTTTGGTTAAGAGAGTTATAGAAGTCATAGAAGTCCCCAAGCGGCAGCGTTCTTATCGTGTCAGGTGAAGTACTCAGACCCATTGCCGTTCGTTCTTGGCCCACTCGGCGGCGAGCGTTCTCGGCCAAATACATCAGGCACAGCCTAATGGCAGTGGTGGCTTTTGTCGTAGCCACTATGCTGCTTAGCCAGGTAATTCCAAGCCCTGCGATTCCCTCTACCGTTGTTTTTGTGGGTCCCAAAAATGACTATTATCAGGCCCACAAAGAAGACTACAATGCCTTATTTTTTGGTTCTAGTCGGGTATATAACCAAATTGTCCCCGATGTATTTGACAAATCAGCTCGCTCAGCAGGCATCTCGATCAACAGCTACAACTTTGGCATTCCCGCGATGCGCGCGCTCGATAGCACCGTCCTGCTTGAAGCGGCGCTGAAAGATCCGCCTGCAAATCTCAATTGGGTTTTCTTTGAGACCATCTTAGACAAAGGCTATGAGCCGATTCCCAACGCGCGCACTCAGCGAGCGATGTATTGGCACACCTGGAGAAATACAAGCTTGGCGGCTCGCTACATTCTGATGTCCAAGGAGTCCATGCCAGAAAAAGCGTTGCTGTTGGTCAGCCATCTGCTACCGGCGCTATACCGACAGATGAATGTAGGCCGACTGTTCGATCAGGTTTTACCCAGCGAATTTTCAGCCGAAGAACGTCAAGCTGCTGAGCAGTTTACCGCCGCTGAGGGCTATGCGCCTCTTGTTGATGACTCTGATCCCAAGCGTCAGGCTTTCCTCAACAATCAGACAGAATATGCCGCGCAGGTCGCTAGCCTAAAAGCGCAGTCCGTTAAATCTGCTGATGCAACAGATCTAGGGACGGTACACTCGGCAGTGCCAGCCTTAGCCGCTAATAAAAGAATGCTGTTAGAGAGAGTGACGCAGATAATTCGAGCGGCGGGTGCAGAACCTATTTTCATTGAGCCGCCTTCGCTTGATCCGGATCGAGATTTTCGCGTGGCCCTAGCACAAGGTGAGATTGATACTCTGCTAGCTTACAAAGATCCTTTACGGTTTCCGCGGCTATATCAAGCTGATCAGCGTTTCGATGCAGACCATCTAAATGATTCTGCTGCGCGCGAATTTTCACAGCTGCTAGCTCAAGATTTTGCTCAGACTGTTCAGCCGAAGTAATCAGAATCACGCATCAGGTCAACTGACTTCATCAAGTAGGCCCTTGGGCCTACTCTCGTGTATCTATCATGATTTTTACAGAGTTTAGATTTTTTCTGTTCTTTGCCGTTGTTTTTGGCCTTTATTGGGCTTTGCCTCGAAACGGCTGGCGAAAGGCTTGGATTTTGCTGTGTAGCTATGCTTTTTACGGTGCTTGGGACTGGCAATTTTTATCGCTAATTATTGGCTCTACGCTGGTGGACTACGCTGTTGGTTTGAATCTGGCAAAGCCTAATGCCTCCGCTAATATGCGGCGAGGCTGGCTGTTTGTGAGCCTGTTTGTGAATCTGGGGGCACTGGCCTTTTTCAAGTACGCAAATTTCTTCGCGGAGTCGGCGGTAGGTCTTTTCGGTCAGCTGGGTTTGCCCGTAAATTCGGTGACGCTAGATATTGTGCTGCCTGTAGGCGTTAGCTTTTATACGTTTCAAACGCTGAGCTATTCGATAGACGTGTATGCGAGGCAACTAGAACCGAAAAAAAGCCTGCTGGACTTGGCGACGTTTGTGGCTTTTTTCCCACAGCTTGTAGCTGGGCCAATTGTGCGAGCTTCTGATTTTTTGCCGCAGCTAGAAAGTTCGCGTCAGTTCTCTCAGGTGAATGTGCGTGCCTGTCTCACTTTATTTATGGTGGGCTTCTTTAAAAAGGCCTGCGTGTCGAACAATCTAGCTCCGATTGTAGACCGTTATTTCTCCGATCCATTGGCTTTTGACGCGCTGAGCAGCTGGATTGCGGTGCTAGGCTACACTACCCAAATTTACTGCGATTTTTCTGGCTACTCGGATATGGCGATCGCATGTGCGGGCCTCTTAGGCTACGAACTGTGTGAGAACTTTAATTTCCCCTACTTTGCCAGCAGCATCACCGACTTCTGGCGACGCTGGCACATCAGCCTCTCTACCTGGCTAAAGGACTATCTATATATTCCGCTAGGTGGAAACCGGGGTGGGCAGTGGTTTACCTACCGCAATTTGATGCTGACGATGGTGTTAGGCGGTCTGTGGCACGGAGCGGCCTGGACATTTGTGGTGTGGGGCGGGCTGCACGGCGTGGCACTGATAGCGCATAAGGAGTGGGGTAAGGTTGCGCGCAACGTTCCGTCACTGAGTCGGCCATCGGCATGGATGGCTGTGGCGAGTACGGTACTAACGTTTTACTGGGTGTGCATTACCTGGGTGTTCTTCCGGGCGGATAGTTTTGGTGGGGCGATAGTGGTTCTAAAGTCTTTTGTGGGATGGCGATCGCCTGGAGCCGAGCAGCTCAGCATTCCACTTTTGGGGGTTATATTTGTGCTCGCCTGTCTTCACTGGCTCACCGCCAAGCAAGTATGGACACAAGCAGTCGCTCAACTTCCCAATCAGATCTATGCAGTTGCCTATGGTTTCGCAGCCGCCTTAATTTTGATCCTGGTGCCAGTGGGATACACGCCTTTTATCTATTTTCAGTTTTAATCGGGTTGTGGTAGGGCTAGTATGAGAAGTAGATGCCTAGCGTGAAATGTTCATAGCAAGATGCCTAGCGTGACGAATAGAAAAGTGAAGAAAAGAAGCAATTCTTTTTTCTAGCTTGCATTCGTTGCGCGATCGGCCTATACAGCTATACAACTGTTGGAGAAGAATAGGCACTCTCTTGGCACCTCGTCCGCGCGCGATTTCTAAAAGAATATATGCCAAATACCGGCGACAGCGGCCTTTGCAGCGTATTTGGCAGACACTATCGCCGATTGAATTTGTACGGTTTTTGAGTTATCTCAATCTGCGGACGATGAAGCAGGTGATTCGTGCTACCTTTCGGCAACGGTTGCCTAGCCTAGCGTCTGAGATGGCCTATAACTGGATGCTAGGTCTTTTCCCAGGCATACTGGCCCTTTTGACCGCTATTGGAATCTTTAGTCCGCTAAAGCAGACGTTTGCCAACCTAGCCGCTCAGCTTAGTGAGGTCGCACCGGGGGGCGTGCCAGAGCTAATCTATGGCTTTAAAAACGTGGTGACCGATAGCCAAAGCCGAGGCCTGTTTTCGGTGAGTTTTGTATTTGCGCTGTGGGCGTCGGCAGGTGCGATGAGTGCGGCTATGCGATCGCTCGACCAAATGCATCAGATTCCTCCTCGTTGGCGACGCCCTTTTTGGAAAGCGCGGCTGATATCTATCACCCTAACGCTAGGGACGATTGCGCTATTAATCACCGCCTCTTCACTGATATTTATTAGCGACTGGGTTGTGCAGCAGCTAATCAACCACAGCCAGAGCGACATCGGCACCTGGGTATCAGCGGCCTGGCGCTTTTTCCGCTGGCCTTCAGCGCTAGGTGTGATGTCAGCCGCCTTTGCCTTCATCTATCGATACGGTCCTAGCCAGTGGGCCCCAGGCAAGCCGCTGATGCCAGGGGCTATTCTAGCAGCGCTCTCTTGGGCAATAATTTCGGGTCTGTTTCGGCTGTACGTGACCCACTTTGGTAACTTTGTCTACAGCGCGGTGGCGACAGTGATTGTGCTGTTGCTGTGGTTATGGATCACCTCTTTAGTGATGCTGATTGGCGATCTGTTGAATCTGACAGTAGGAGAGGCGATGATCAAGGCCCGTAAGCAGAACGAGCGCCTAGCACTAGCGCGTGGACTGCAAGCTGTTGAAAACAAAGACACTCAGACAGGCGAGAATAAGTAGCCAGAGCACGAGCCCCGGTAGAAAAGATAGCAGCGTCAGACCCCGTAAAATCCATACGCCGATGGTGAAGAAAATCAAGAAGAATAGGAGCTGAGATCCAGGCTTGAGACGAAATCTTTTAGACATAGTGGGATTGGGTTTCCTATACGAACTTCTACAGATTTAGTGCTGTTGAATACGGTTTTTCTCATGATCTACCGGTAGGTTTAGCTCACAGGGATGCGAACAACATTTTCATAGATTTGGTCTTTTTATAAGTTTGGTCTTTTCGTAAATTTGATCACTTTGTTCAAGACATGAGCACTGGCTAGAGACTGCGTAGATAGCTCAAAGAAGTGACGGTCAAAGTATGCATGCATTCTATGAGTGTATCTACTCTTTGAAAGTGTATTTACTCTTTGATGTATCGGTTGACGTATCGGTGGTATATCACTTTGCCACGAATCGAGCTTTTGTCGAGGTTTTGAATAGGCGCGGCAAACGGGTGGCCGAACGAACTTTTATTCTTTCGGCGAAAAGCCTAGCAGCCTGCGTGAATGCGTTCAAGAACGGTGGAGCCTTTGGGACAGCCAGTGGGAACGTTCAACAGGCGAAGCTTGAAACACCGGTATGTTCACTAAAAGTTTATAGGTTCCTTGTTATTGGCTTGATCTGATTTCGGTGGAACTAAGCAATAATGGCACCAGTCATCAAGACTTGGAGCTTTGTTACTTAGGTATCTATCAGCTGTGCTTTACCTCAGCTATATGTGCCGTTAACTTTCTCCTTCTAATAACAGTTATTGTCTGTACTTTTATCTGACTTTCCTAGACCTCGCAAGTTTTCTCTTATTTTTAAGCCTTTTAGACCCTTATGACAGTTTCTACTCTCTCGTGTACAGCGCCTCGGGTTACAGAGCAGGAGGCGCGATCGCTGATGCAGGGCGAAGTGTTAATTTCGACAACGCCCGTAGACACTGGGGCCGCAGTCACCGCAACGATGTATGTCCCTTTGCTAAGACAAAAAACCTGGCAGCAGCTAACCGACTACAGCCAATGGGTCCACTACTTTCCAGATATTGTGCAAAGTCAGGTGCTAGATCAGGTATTAGAAGCAAAGCGTCAGACAAAAGCGCATCCAGCAACTCGTCGCTTGTACCAAGTGGCTCGCAAGGCCTTTATGATGTTTTCGGCCCAGGTAGAAATCTACCTTCAGGTGATTGAAACGCTTCATCAGAAAATTCAGTTTCGCTTTGAGCAAGGTACGTTCTCTGATTTCGCAGCCGATCTGACGCTAGAAGACTACGGTCAGGGCACGCTGTTGACCTATTCAGTCAAGGCGACGCCTTTGATCCCGGTGCCTAGATTTTTGATTGAGCAGGCCATCCGTCACGATTTACCCGGTAATATGAAGACGATGCGCCGCGTGATGTGTGCGGCTTAAGCTTGCTGTCTGATATGAGTAATCGATCTATTGAGCTAGATGATCGTCTATATGACTATCTGCTAGCGGCGACGCTGCGCGAATCTGAGGTGCAAGCTGAGCTAAGACAGGTGACGGCTGCGCACCCGCAGTCTCGAATGCAGATTGCGCCTGAGCAAGGACAGTTTATGGCGTTGCTAGTGCAGCTGATAGGGGCAAAGAAAACGCTAGAAATTGGGGTATTCACGGGGTATAGCGCTTTGGCAGTTGCGATCGCGCTACCGGCAGACGGGCAGGTAGTGGCCTGTGATGTCGATAAAGAAGCGGGTGCGATCGCGCGTACCTACTGGGAAAAAGCCAACGTCGCCCATAAGATAGATTTGCGCGTTGCACCAGCGCTCGATACCCTCGATCAGCTAATCGCCAGCGGTGAATCTGGTACTTTCGACTTTGCTTTTATCGATGCCGACAAAAGCAATTACGACAGCTATTACGAAAGATCACTGCAACTGCTGCGCCCCGGCGGACTGATTGCGGTAGATAACACGCTTTGGTATGGCCGCGTCGCGGACCCTGATGTGCAGGACAACCGAACAAAATGCATTCGGGCCTTGAACGAGAAAGTACGTGATGACCAGCGCGTGACAATGAGTTTGCTGCCTATAGGTGATGGACTCTTACTTGCGGTCAAAAGACCGGGCGCATAATGGCCGTTTATTTAGTTGTCTGTCCGACCTATTTATCAAGCTCATCTATCTGGCCTATTTACTGGGCTTATCTATTCATATGGCGCTGTCTTTTTCGCTCGCGTAGGTACTCGCGGCGTTCTTTCGTAAGTTCTTTTGCGCAGTGCGGACAAGAAACCTCAGCTTCGAAATCAATAGATTCTCTATCGTCTTGAGAGACTGGCTGCCCGCAGGCATAGCAGATTTCGTACGATCCGGTCTCGAGGCCGTGCTTGATGGCAACTCTCTCATCAAAGACAAAGCACTCGCCTTGCCATAGGCTTTCTTCTTCAGGTACTTCTTCGAGATATTTAAGAATGCCACCTTTAAGATGATACACCTCCTCAAACCCCTGACTGAGCAAGTAGGAAGAGGCCTTTTCGCAGCGAATACCGCCTGTGCAAAACATGGCAACCTTTCTGTTCTTATTAGGGTTCAAGTTCTCTTTTACATAATTGGGAAATTCGTTGAAGGCGTTGGTTTTAGGATTCTGCGCACCCTGAAATGTGCCCATGCCGACTTCATAATTGTTGCGAGTATCTATCACCGTGATGTCTGGTGTGGCAATGATCTCGTTCCATTGCTGAGGCGGAACATAGGTACCAACTTGTTTTGTTGGGCTAATCTCTGGCAGCCCGATAGTAACAATCTCTTTTTTGAGACGGACTTTTAGCTTAGCAAAAGGGACTTCTGGTGCAGGAGATTCTTTGATATCGATATCCTGGAGGCGCTGATCTAAGCGGATTTGAGTAAAGACAGAATCAATACCTTCACGCGTGCCTGAGATTGTCCCATTGATGCCTTCTGCCGCTAGAAGAATAGTGCCTTTGACCTGCTGATGTTCACAGACCGCTTTGAGCTGCGGCTGTAAGCCTTTGTAATCCGGCAGTGCTACGAATTTGTAAAAGGTAGCGACGGTGAGGGCCATGAGGATGAAGCGACGACATCTGTAGAATTAATCTCTATTTTGCCATCGGTAGGGAGAATTAGTGCACGCACTTGATTAGTAAAGCTGGGTCAGTGAAGATAGGTCAGTTAAGACGGGCCGATAAAGACGAGTCAGTGAAGACTGCTTTGGCGGCTCTATGAAGTAGAGAGTGGCGGTAGATTAGGGCGCTCATGTCTTCGCTGTAGCCACCACCGATGACGCAGGCAACAGGATAGCCGCCGTCTTTGCAGGCTTGAAGAACGGTGCGATCGCGCTCAAAAACTCCGGCATCCGTTAGCGCTAGTTTCCCCAACCGATCGCCTTCGTGCACATCTACCCCAGCGTCATACATCACGAGATCAGGCTGAAGGCGTTCGAGTAGCGTTGGTAAGTGCGATCGCAATTTATCCAGATACATCTCGTCTCCCGTATTTTCTGCTAGCGCTATGTCCAAATCGCTCTGCTGCTTGCGCCCCGGGAAATTGATGCCGCAGTGCATAGAAAAGGTGAATACGCTCGGGTCGTCTTTGAAAATGAAGGCGGTGCCGTCGCCCTGGTGTACGTCCAAATCGACGATCAGCGCTGTGCGAATAAGGTTTTGAGCCTGGAGAACTTTGAGTGTGATCGCTAAATCATTGAAGATGCAAAAGCCAGATCCGTAGCTAGGAAAAGCGTGGTGCGTGCCGCCAGCGGTATTGCAAGCAATGCCCTGCTGTAGCGCTAGCTTGGCTGTCAAAATAGTTCCGCCAACAGCAGTGCAGGTGCGCTGCACCAACCCTTCGCTCCACGGTAAACCAATTCGCCTTTGCGCCTTATAACTTAGCGTGCCATTGCAGTAGGCCTGTACATACTCGGCATCGTGCACCAGCTGAAGCCACTCAACCGATGGGGCTCCCGGCTGATAGATCTGACTTTCGGTAATGATGCGATCGCTTACCAGCAAATCACGCAGCAGTTGAAACTTCGGCATGGGAAAGCGATGACCTGCTGGCAGCGGCGTTACATAGGCCGGGTGATAGATAACCGGGAAGAGAGAATGACGGCTACTCAAGGTGACTTAACGCACTTGGCTTGACGTGTCTGGCTTAACGTACCTTAGCGCCTCGGTAGCGTAGTTGGTTTTTAACAGCGTGCCTTTGGGCAAAAGTTGGCATATCTTTTTGATGACCCATAATCATAACTGCATCGCCTTCTGCCAAAACTTCGTGCGGCTGTGGATGAATCACCACCTCACCGGTCACCCGCTTGATAGCTACGATTATGAATGTACCTTTACCGTGAACCTCCAGATCGCCGATAGTGCGATTGACCAGCGGAGAGTCAGGCTGAACGCCGAGTTCCCTGATTTGAATATCGATTTCGGCAAGCAGTTCGTTGAGATCGGCGCGGCCATCGTTCTGAGAGAGAAAGCTAACGGCACTGGGATGAGAAATCAGGTGAGCCATCCGTAGCGCGCCGATGCTGGCAGGCAAGATCACATCATCGGCACCTGCTAGTCTCAGTTTCTTAGCAGAAGAAGGGAGCGTACCCCTAGCCAAAATTCGAATCTGCGGGTTGAGCTCTCTAGCAGTGAGGCTGATAAAAACATTAGCAGCGTCGTCAGGCAGAACAGTCGCAAGGATCCTAGCCGTGCCAATGCCGACTGCCTGTAGGTGCGTCTCATCGGTAGCGTTGCCTACATATACCAAATATCCCTTTTCTTCGGCGCTGTGAATTCGTTCAGGGTCGCGGTCTAGAACAATGAATCTTTGACCATCCGCTGTGAGCTGTAGCGCGAGCATTTGACCCATGCGACCGTAGCCACAGATAATTACGTGATTGGTCAAGTTCCGAATTTCTTGAGTCATCTGTCTGAGGTTGAGGGCACGGCGAATTTCACCTTCGGTCACTAGCTGCACAAAGCCCGCTACCATATAGGCTACTGAAAAGGCCCCAGCAATAATCACCAGAATTGTGAGGACTCGAAGGGAAGGTGTATCAAGCGGTTCGACCTCTCCATAGCCTACGCCAAAGATCGTGATTACCACCATATAAATTGAGTCAAGCAGCGTCCATCCGGCGACAATGTAGCCAATGACAGCGGTAATGATGGTGATAGAAAAAAACAGCGCACCGGTCGCGATGCGCTGAAATGAGCTTCGTAGGGAAGAACGCAACCGACTAAACCCTCACAGGTCATCTAAGGAGAATAGATATTCTAAGAGGAATACACACTCAGAACCCAATCATAAGAGAGCATTTGGTTCTAGTGCTGTATTGATCGTTACGTTAAAACAGTATTGCTAAAACCATGACAAGCTGTCGTAGCCAGGTGTGTTGCGACCCTAAAACAATTGTGGCGGCATGGCATATAGATGTGGCGGCATATAGAGAAAGAGAAACAAGGCCTAAGCGAAAAGTCTCTAAGTTTTAGTTGAGAGTTTTGATTGAGAAAGTGAAAGAGACTCGACTGCGGCTGCGTAAAACTGAATAGCTGTATCGATAGATAAAAGGGGGCGTTCGAGCAAATGTCCTTTGGTACGTATCGCTATTTTAACCGGATTATACTTGTGCTTACTCTTGGTTCTAAAGGTTCGAGCGTCAGAGCGCTTCAGCGTAATCTCAGCTTGCGGTTTGAAGACTTTGAGATGGATAGTTTGATATCAGTGCGAATAGATGGCATCTTTGGGACTAAGACGCTAATGGCTGTGAAGTACTGGCAGTGCGTGGCGGGTATGCCGGTTAACGGGCAGGTAGATCAGCTGACCTGGCGGTTTGTCTTGATGGGGGTAGATGGGCTGCCGGTGCTGTCGATGGGGATGCGGCGGCTATGTGTAAGAGCAGTGCAAAGGACAATTTCGGCGGCGGCGGGTGCACCGGTAGCCAGCGACGGCAATTTTGGACCGCAGACGGTGGAGGCGGTGAAGGCATATCAAGCGGCGATGGGGCTTGAGGCTTCGGGGCAGGTCGATGCACGGACGTGGCAAGAGATTGTGCGATCGCGTCTCATCACACTTCCCTGTGTCGCCATCTTACCTAACCCCTATCGGCTTTAGCCTTGATTCTGTATAGCTCCGATTCTGTATAGCCTTGATGCTGTATTAGCAGATGTCGTACCAGCGCCGCTATTGGCCCCTCCCCAATACCAGTCTTGAGCGTCAGCGATATACTGAATACTGATCAGCTACTGATCTGGGCTGGAGATAGCTAGCCTTTATTCTTCTTTACTCTCATGGCTCTTGACCTGCCTCGTTTTTATCGTGCTGCTAACCCTAGTCGTCCACTGAAAGTGGCCCAGCGCGAAGATCGCTGCTACTACGTCGATTTTTCGTCGGTGCGTGGGGGTGACATTATTAGCGAGCTAGGACGAACCATTGTACGGCTTTCGCCCGTTGACCCAACCAGCCAGCTATTTACAGGTCATATTGGCTGTGGCAAGTCTACCGAGCTGTTCCGGCTTAAGGGCGGCCTAGAGCAACAGAATTTTCACGTGGTGTATTTCGAGTCGGATCGCGACTTGGAAATGGCAGATGTGGACATTAGCGATATCTTGCTGATGATTGCACATCAGGTGACAGAAAGTATGGAGGCAGTCGGAATTCAACTGCGGCCCAGCTACCTAGAGAATTTGTTTCAAAATTTGTTGGAGACGCTGCGATCGCCGATGGATTTAGGTGACGTCAGCTTTTCGGTTGGCGTTGCTACCATTACCGCTAGGGCCAAAGAAAGTCCTGAAATGCGCAGCCAGCTCCGGCAGTACTTAGAACCGCGGACAAAAAGCATTATCGACGCGATCAATAGCGAGATTTTGGAAGTTGCGAGCGCGCAGCTAAGGGCCAAGGGGAAAAAAGGCCTAGTCGTAGTAGTAGATAATTTGGATCGGATTGATCCGATTCGTCGAGCTGACGGTCGTAGCCAGTCGGAATATTTGTTTGTAGACCGCGGTGAGCAGCTAAAGCGACTGAACTGTCATGTGGTGTATACCATTCCCTTAGCGCTGGTCTTCTCGGATGACCTGCCGCGTTTGGCCAATCGGTTCGGGACCGCGCCCAAGCTGCTTTCAATGGTGCCAGTGACCACTCGGCTAGGTGAGCCTTTTGCGCGGGGGCGGCAGCTATTGCAGAAGATGGTGCTAGCGCGGGCTTTTCCGACGCTGAGCGAGCGCGATCGCTGGCAGCAAATTAGCTTAGTTTTTGATACGCCTGACACGCTAGGCACCCTCGTTGCTATCAGCGGTGGCCATATGAGAAACCTAATGCGGCTGCTATACGGCTGCTTGCAAAAAGGCGATCCGCCTATTACAAAAGCGATACTGAATTCGGTAATTCGCGATGAAAGAGACGCGCTAATGGCTTTGATCGATAAAACAGAGTGGGAGATGCTGTTTGAAGCGATCGCCGGCGAAGAACCGCAGGGCAGCGAAGCCTACAATTCTTTGCTGCGCAGTTTGTTTTTATACGAATATCGCGATGGCGATGGGCGATGGTTTGGGCTAAATCCGATACTGACTGAAACAAAGCGATATCGGACTTGGCAGGCCAGTCGATAGGGGTGTTGTAGGAACAACAATGAGCAAACAGCACTTGGATATCATCACTTACAACAAAAATGCCCTAAACAATTTGCGACGAGCAGTTGTGCTAGGTCAAGGACAGTTCTCTTTGATTTTGGCACGGGTAAATTATCAGCGGCTACAGCGAGTGCTGATTGAGGAGATCGCAGCAAATCTACGTACAGATCACGTAGTGATACCGGCTAACGCGACTAACCTGCGAGCGATGATTGAGGCAGCTAACTCTTTTGCGAGCGTTCCGGATAAGCGTGCTTCAGATGAGGGTTCTTCAGAAGTGAGATCCCCAGAGGGATTGTCAGAGAGATTGTCAGAAAGATTGTCAGAAAGATTATTAGATAAGTCGTCAGGCGGAGATGCGATAGACGAAGACACCGCAGACAAGGACGCTCCAGACCTACCGGATAAGCTAGCAATAGAACCTGCGCAAGCCTTGATGGTGACGGGGCTAGAGACCGTTTCGGCCACTGGCAAAGAGGACGGCACTTCGCCTATTGAAAGGCTGTTGAAATCAGCAAATTTGGGCCGCGATGAGTTACCCAAGCGATTTCCTTACCCGGTCGTGCTTTGGGTGAATGACGCGGTGCTTCAGCAGCTCAATCGCTACGCCCCAGATCTTAAGAGCTTTGCGGCAACGCCGATCCGATTCGAGTATCCGGCACCCGCATTGATTGCGGTACTAAGAGCGCAGGCTGCTGATACGTTTACCCAAATTCTCGATGTTGATAGAAGCATGACGCTCAGCGATCGCCTGCCTTTGAGCGCCAGCATCACCGAGCCGCTAGCCACGCGTGAGCTAACCTTTGCGCTTAACCAGCTAGAGCATCTACCCGCTGCCCAAGTCGATTTGGTGACAAACAGTTTGCTAGCAGATCTGTTGTTTTTGCAAGGGCGCAGCCTGCATCAGCAAGGCGATCTGTTGCGGGCAAAAAGCTATTACGAAAAGAGCCTGATTCACTGGCAGCTAGAGGCGGCTGATGAAGCGGTAGGCGCAGCTAGATCGACTAGCCGAAAAGCAAACGCGAGCCTGAATAGTCGAGATAAGCAGGCCGTTTTACGGTTTCATTTGGGCCTGTGGTGGCAAGCGCAGGCGACATTAGAGAAAGATGCTACTGCGACATATCAACAGGCGCGGGCTCATTTTGAGAGCTGCTTGACTATCTTTCGTCAGCAGAATCGCCCCGATCGAATAGGGCGTTTTATCTTAGCGCTAGCTGAGGTGGTGCGAAAGCTGAAAGACTGGCCCGCTCTTGCCCAGGTGGCACAAGAGGGAACGCGACTACACCACAGCGACCCGGCCCGCTTAGCAAGAGACTATGGGTATTTAGCAGAAGTTGCGATCGCACGCTACCAAAAGGCGTCGCATCCCGACTTACTCAGTGAAGCCCAAGGATTTGCCCAGCAGGCGTTAGAAACTTCGGACGCGGTATTGCAGCAGTTCTCGCAAGTGGCAGAGGACGCGAGTTTGGCCAGCAGAATCGCGCTGCGCTACTACCGAGGTCGCTATTTTCACTCGCTAGCGATCGCCCATCAGCTGCAAGGTCAAACTAAAAAAGCCGTTGAGCACTTAGAAAGGGTCTTGCAAAATACCGATCCGTATTACGACCTCGATCTCTATCGGCGTACGCTATCTCGGCTATGGCATCTTTATTACAATCATCAGTACTACGCTGAAGCCTTTGAGATAAAGCTAGAACAAAGGCGAGTAGAAACGCTCTTCGGCCTGCGTGCTTTTATCGGTGCTAGCCAGATACAACCGTCTTCTATTCACGTACCTTATGCTTCTCATCACTACTTGGCGACAGGTTCAGCAGCTCATGGTGTACTATCGGCTGCCATCAAAGCCTCTGGCCGCACCAAAGATATTGAGGCGCTGGTTACTCGGCTCTCTCAGCCTCTTTATACAATCGTCGTAATGCACGGGCAGTCAGGCGTCGGTAAAAGCTCGATCTTAAGAGCCGGTCTTATTCCTCGCCTACGCACTATGGTCAGCGGCGGGCGAACAACCCTGCCAGTGGTGGTCAGTAACTACAGCCGTGACTGGGTACGACAAATCTATAGCGCACTTGATTTTCAAGTCACGTCTCAAGACCAAAACGCGCTTGGTGAGATTATTAACACTGTGGATAGTGCCATAGATAGTGCCGTAGATAATACTGGTGACTCAGTCATAGAAACTAACGCCGCGACCGAGCCATTATCAGAGTCTTCACTCTCGCTGTCTCCAACTTTACTAATAGAGACATTCAAACAGCTAACGGGCGAACGGTATCAGCAGATTATACTGATATTTGATCAGTTTGAAGACTTCTTTTACGAGTATCCTACTTTTAAAGAAAGAAAAAGCCTTTATCTTTTTTTGCAAGACTGCCTCAGCCTATCTGATGTCAAAATTGTGCTGTCGCTGCGAGAAGACTTTTTACACTACCTCTTAGAGTGGGATCGCAATGCTGATTTAAGCATCATCAACAACGATATTTTGAGTAAGGATATTCGCTATTACCTTGGCAACTTTACGCCTAATGCGGCAGAGAGCTTAATTCAGCAGCTAACGCAGACCGCAGGCTTTGAGCTAGAACCAGGGCTAATTGCGGCGCTAGTCGACAATCTGGCTGAAGAGACTGGAGAAGTTCGCCCTATTGAGCTACAGGTAGTGGGCGCGCAGCTACAAAGGGAAAACATTACGACACTGGCACAATATAGCCAGTTGGGGCGATCGCCCAAAACTCAGCTACTTGAAAACTTTTTGGATAGCGTTGTTCGAGACTGCGGCCCCGAGAACTACGCAGTTGCTAGATCTGTCCTTTATTTGCTGAGTGAAGGTGAAAATCGACCATTAAAAAGCCTAGCAGAGCTGCAAGAGCCTCTGCTACTCGCCCATATTGAGATGGCCCCTCAGCAGCTAAGCCTGGTGCTGGATATTCTCATTGGCTCGGGACTAGTGTTTGAAGTGCCAGAAGTCTCAGGTGTTCGCTATCAGCTAGTGCACGAGTATCTAGCAGGTCTGGTTCAAGACCAGCAGCAGCCAGGATTAATAGAAGTGCTGCACGCTGAGCGCAGCCGCCGCCAGCAGACTGAAGAGCAGCTACAAGAGGCCCTTGCGGCGCAGTCGGATAGCTGGCAGCAGATGACGCTGGCTCGACAGAGAGCAGAGGCGGCGGAGATTAAAGCGCTAATTTCGGTCGCTAGGTCGCTGTATCTTTCTGGCGATGGCATTGGGGCACTAACGAAAGCACTGCGGGCAGCGCAGCAGGTACAGTCCGTAGACGACGCGCTGCTGCGGATGCAGGCGGCGCTGTGCTTATCAACTTCTATACGCAGCATTCACGAAAAAAATGAGCTGATAGGCCACCGTGACTGGGTCTTGGCGGTTCACTGTCATCCCCATGTAGAGAATTTTATGACAGTGAAGAGCAGTGTGGAAGAGAATGATTCAGAAGAGAGTGCCGAAAAAGAGAGGATAGATTTAGAAAGAACAGATTTAGAAAGAACAGATCAAGTAAAGATAGCTTCTGCTAGCGAGGATGGCACTGTCAAGCTCTGGAATGCTCAAGGTAAGCTGTTACAGACTTTGAGCGGTCACCAGGCGGGTGTGTTAGATGTGCGCTTTAGCCCCGACGGAGAGTATATAGCCAGCGCTAGCTTGGACCATACGATTCGCTTATGGCGAGCTAGTGGTGAGTTTGTGCGACTGTTTGACTTGGGAGCCGCTAGCGTAACCAGTATTAGCTTTAGCCCAACAGAGCCGCTGTTGGCCGCGACCTATAGCGATACGACGGTTAGGCTGTGGCAATTGAACGGAGAATATGTGCGATCGCTAGAGGGACACGAAGACTGGGCTAGAACAGTAGCCTTTAGCCCCGACGGTACGCGCCTGGCAACGGGTGGGGAAGACAACACGGTACGGCTGTGGAGCGTAGAGGGCGAACTGCTAGATACGCTATATGGGCACCGCGGCTGGGTGCGCAGCGTAGCGTTTAGCCCAGACGGACGACAAATTGTGTCAGCCGGAGATGAGAATATGGTACGGCTGTGGAGTGCAGATGGCTACAAGCTCAACACGTTTTACGGTCACGAAGACTGGGTGCGCAGCGTAGCCTTTAGCCCAGATGGACGCTATATCGCGTCGGCCAGTGATGACCAAACAATTCGCATATGGGCGCTTGACGGCACCGTCTTACACGCGTTTAACCACCGCAGCAGTGTGCATAGCATTGCTTGGAGTGCAGATAGCGCGTCTGTGGTATCTGGAGGGGATGACGATCAGGTACACATTTGGCAGCTTGAAGGGCCTAGCGTTCATCGCTGTGAAGGGCATGAGGGCATCGTGTGGAGCGCGCGCTGGCGGCCTGCCGTCAAAGAAGAAACCCAATCAGCGGATAGTCTTGGCGCGATCGCTATTTTGTCAGCAGGTGGCGACGCGGCAATGCGGCTGTGGTCTGACTCGGGCGCGCTCGTGCAATCTGTGGAAGGGCATCGGCGAGGGGTGCACTGCGCTGACTGGCGGCCCGATGGACAGTTTTTTGCGTCGGCGAGTGCGGATTATTCGGTGCGAATTTGGCGAGTCGATGGTGCGCAGGTAAGGACGCTAGCCGGACATGGCGACGCGGTATGGCAGGTGCGCTATAGCCCTGATGGTGAACGGCTAGTATCGGTAAGTAGCGATCGCACCGTACGCCTGTGGACTCATACGGGCCAGATGCTCAAAACTTGGAGTGATCATACCGACACCGTGTGGCACGCCAGCTTCAGCCCTGACGGTCAATATGTTGTCTCAGCAAGCGAAGACAACACGCTGCGGCTTTGGCACTGTCAGCACGATTTGGTACAGACCGTAGAAGTAACTAGTAGCAAGCCCGCTGGGAATCTATTTGAGGAGAAATTGATTGAGAAGAAATTGACCAGCCAAGCTGGCAATAAAGCTGCTGGCGGCATATGGTGCGCGGCGTTCGATCCGCACGCTCGTTTTGTAGCGGCGGGCGGGGCTGATGGAGTGATTCGCCTATGGCCTGTTGTCGCTCCCGATCGCGCTTCGGGCCAACCGCTGCGCCTATTGACAGAGCCAATAGTGCTGCAAGGCCATCGAGACTGGGTGCGCAGCCTACGCTTTAGCCCAAACGGACAGTTTTTGGCGTCGGCGAGCGACGATGGGACGGTGCGGCTGTGGTCGCTGTCCGATGTGGCTTTGAGCTCGTCGGAAGTGCTGCATTCTGGGAGCGGCATGGCTCAGATGCTGCCCCCGTTACTAGGACATGAGGGTGTGGTGTGGGATGTAGACTTTGACCAAACGGGCGAGCGGTTAGTTTCGGCAGGCGCTGATGGGACGGTGCAGGTGTGGGATTTGCGGCTAGCTGCACTTAGAGCGCAGGGGTGTCAGTGGTTGCAGGACTGGCTAATTCCTCGCGTAGAGATGCGACGACAGCTGTGCGGAGAAATGCGTGAAGAAAGTGAAAAGGGTTAGCGCTTGCTGGGGTTGTTCAAGATTTCAATAGCGACCGTTGCTACTACCGACAGCACTAGCTCAGCAACTCGAACAATAAGTTCATCACTGGCTAAATTGCTCCCTCCTAGTAAGCGCTGACCTACTACGAGACGCCAAGAAACAATCACCGCGCCCATGGCTGTCAGCCCAAAGGCGTAGCGTCTTGCCCTAATAATGGTTGGGATGTTAGCACTGAGATACACCACAACAGGCATTGCGATGAAGATTGCGGGAGCGATTTTGGGACTGGTGTTGAGTAAGGGAATTAGGGCGATCGCCGCCCAAACCGCAGCGAGCTTGTACTTGAGCTTTTTGGAGGCGAATAGGCTGGACTGCAAAAGGATAATACCAGCGATCGCATTGATTCCAGATAGCCAGGCTGCGGCTGGATCGGTAATCGAGCGAAAAGCATTCAGCCAGCATAGTGGCGCTAGCATGAGTGCGATCGCAAAATTAGCAGACTGCCCGTGAGCATCTACCAATGGCAGGTATCGTGAGTACAACCGTGAGTACAAAACAGAGCCTAATAAAGCACCTGTACTGTTGCTAGCTAGATCGATAAAATTGCTGGTACGGAGAATGATAAATAGCTGCGTACATTCAACTGAAAGGCTAAGTAAAAGGCCCCAGAGGAGCGCGACCCAGTGCGGTTTTCTGAGAGCGTGTCGCAACAAAATTCCAAACGGCAGAAAGAGCAGGATATTGCGAGAGACGTCTTCAACAGAAGCCCTTGTCACCCAAGATTCTGAAGGGAAAAAGGCTTGAAAGTTGAAAGGGCTGAGCGTAAGTAAGCCAATAATTGAAACGATGTAGCACAAAGCGAGAATATTCTCAGCCTGCTGAGATTTTTTCATAAAAGAAATAGGAAGTAGGAGGAGTCGATTTTTAGCCGTATGATTTAGTAGAGCACTCCTATCCTGAGTATTCTCGCCAGTCATTCGTCTTCAAAAATCCGTGTTCACAAGCTCGAAGCGTTGAGCAAAGCGCGCAACTACAGCCTCAGAGAAAAGTACCGCCAGCAGTACCACTAGTTAAGAAGACTAGTCAAGAAGACTAGTCAAGAAGAGCCGCTAATGAATGGTCAGGACCGAGAAACCTGTCGTAGCTTGCCGCTAATTTTCTCCTGCCGTCGATTTCCACAATACTGCCGTGCGCCATCACCACGCGTTCAAAGTCCCAAGATAGAATCTTTTCCATGGATTCTTTTACTCGCTTTTTATCCGTGGTAGCAATTCGCTCTAGCGAAGAAGGCGAGAGTGCCTGATAGCTGCCAATTACTCTAGCTGCTAGCTGAGTTACCAGCGGAAAGCTTTGATCGAAGTGGAAGGCGGCGTCGGTCAAAATCAATGTACGGCTAGCCTTGTGGTAAAACACCCATTCGTTAAGCGAGTCAAAGCCACCTATTCCTAACGTTCTAAAACCGCTGAGTAAATGCCCTTCCAAGTCTACCCATAGGCTACTATACTCTCGACGGCTAACGATTGGACTTTTGAAAGGCCAGAGCCCTAGCAATATCAAGGTTAGCTAGTTCATTTCTCAGCCGTCGGCAGTATATCGTCAGGATTGATGACTTTATCGATTGGTATGTTTGGCTTCTTTTCTCGTAGTCCAGACGTTGCCCAAAAAGCTGCTGTTGGATAGCAGCTCTTGAAGTCCGCAGCATAGAGGTAGTGATACAGATTTGGTGCCACGATGTGTTCAACAGCACCAAGCCTGCCAATTTGCTGCTCGATCTGATCATTTATGGCAATCGGAGAGATAACGGCTAGTGCGCCATTGCTCAAGCGAACAATCGTCATTCTGGTTCCAACCTCTAAGCCAAAGTATCTTAGAGGCTGTTCTACAACCCACAGATTGTTATCAAGCGCTTTGATCATTAGCTTCAATTAGGTCGAACCGCTTAGGATAGGGCAAGTTGAGCTTAGCAAACTCTTTCTTAGCACGAATAGTTAGATCTGTTGCATACATAAACTCATCGCGAGCATCTAGCGGATAGGCGCGTAGCTTGAACAAGCTGCCCCAGCTATGCTCTGACATAACTACTAAAATCGGCATTTTTAGGTGCGTATACTTACTGGTGTAGGCAATTCGATACAGGATATTTTCGACTTCTTCTGGATTTGCTTCATGTGCCAAATAGAACTCAGTGACAACCTGCGCTTCTAGCTCGCCCATGTTGGCGTTAGATACGGTGTTGTTCCATATGTGGCTGTGCGGCACTGTGACCACGTTATCGCCAGGTGTCTTTAACCGAATGGCTCTAAGTCCGTAGCTAATTACCTCGCCGTAGCTATCGGCAATGGCGACGCGATCGCCTACTCGATAAGGCGTTTCAAATAGCCCAACAATCCCTGCGATAATTGAGCTTGCGTAGTCTTTAAAGGCAAAGCCTAGCGCTACGGCTACCGTTCCTGTAACAGCCAGCACGTTCTCACGCGAAAGGTTGAGGAACAAATTCATTAGCATAATGATTGTTACCGTCATTACCAGCGTGCGCATAAAGGGCTGAAACTGCTTGATACGTAGCCGGTTATGGCGAGCAACCCGCTCAGAAAGCGAGATTACAACCCAATCAACGGTTTTGATAATGGCGTAGGCAATTCCTAAGATGAACAGCGCCTGTAATATCTTAGGGCCGGTAATTTTCGAGAGCAGCTCTTTAGTTTGATCAGCTGTTTCGCTAGCGGCCTGACCTGCGCTTCTCGCGGCATCTTCGGCACTTGCTCCGGAGGTACTACCAGAAGAAGATTGCGCTAGCAGTGCGAAATATAAGTTTGTAGGTCTTATATTCGTAGGTAGCAGATCTATAAACGCTAGCGGTAGTTTCAACATAGTTTCTGTTCCAACATAGTTTCTAGGCCCTCGTAAAACCTTATGGCACCTTAATAATGAAATTGTTTCGAGAGAGTTCCCGGCGCAGTCTTGGGTAGTGTACAGGGTTAATCTTTAGAATATCTGCTTGCTGTTCTACAATGCCTGCGTTGCGTAGTATCTGAACCTGGTTGTTTGTTGCGTTGGGTGAATCTCCTAAGCTTTGAGCAAGCGCTATAAGCGTCAGATCTCCATGAAGCATGAGCGAATATAGCAAGTAGAGATCTCCTTGAGTGAGTTCAGGGAGGGGTGGCAGCCTGGGCGTTGTGGCGATCAGCCTACATTCTTTCTGGCTGTCTCCTTTGCTGTTTTCTTCGCTTTCTTCTTGGCCGTCTTTGCTTTCTCCAGATTCTATAGAATCTGACGCGTTTTCAGATGCAAGTTCCGATTTGGACTTTTCTGTTATAGATCCTTCTTCTGTTAGCTCCACTTGGTGATAGCGTAGCGATTTTATAAATACCTGCACAGCTACTTCATCAACCCCCTCAGAGATAGCGGCTAGCCGCTCGAAATAGCTTTCTCTAGGGCTGTTTATCTCTTCTGGTGATTTATCTGAGCGAAATACGTTTTTTAGCGATCGCAAAGAAGACTGAACAGAAGCCGTGATCTCTTGAGTAATCTCAGATACTGTTTCTATCGGTTTATCAATATCGACATCGATATCGAGCAGATGATCGCCATCTTGAAGTCGTTTGTGCAGGCCATTATCAGGAAAATAAATGTCAAACTCCTCAATAATAGGCTTCAGCCAGCTTTGTAGCTCTTCGCCAGATAGCTTGGGTAAGGTGATAACTTTTCCACAGTAGGCGTGAAATTTGATCGTAGACTCAAGGTATTCCCAGCCGACAACGCCACTACCCAAGATCCAAAACCGAGTGTGATCGCACGGTAAAAAATCCTGCAAGTAGTCCAATCCATCTAAGCCATCAGCGCTCCGCAAAAAACACCAGCACAGGTTAGGAACCATCACCAGGGTATGACTATTCGATGGGTCCTGTGAAGAGAAGGACGGCTGCTGTAATTCCCCTTCAACAGACTCTTCAGCCAAGTCAAGCTCGTCTACAATTCTCCGCTTGATTGTACTGACGTTGGCCGGTCTCTCCACCCAGTTTAAAAGACTGATCTTGAGGTTCGCTTGCTCTGCGCTACCGCCTTCGCCGCAGTCTTTTTCACAACTATGTCCACTATCTTCTGCGTTATATCCACTATCTTTCGCGTCCTGATCCTCGCCGACTGACTTAAGCTTTTGTAGACTATCGATCAAGATTCTAGAGATAGAAGAAACCGGATCGGATATAATGACGATAGAGTTAGCAGCAGATTGAGGATGTGATCGCCAGCGACTGATGGCTGATTCTATAGCCTCTATCACGGCTTTCTGCCTATGTGGATGCATTGGCAAGTCATTGACCGAATCGATTAGCGTTTCGGTTAGCGCTTCGGGTATGTCCTCTAAGGCTTCTTCTGGCGAGTGCTGCTGAGAATCTTTGGCAAACCAGGCGACTCGAAAGAAGCGTTTTTCCAATAGCCGCTGGCCCAGCTTTTTCAGTCTACTCGTCATGGACTGCTTCTACTAAGCCTGCGACTGGTCTCGCGATTAATCTTCCCACTGACTCTCTCAATTCCTTAGCTTTAGAATTCCTTAGCCTTAGACACCCAATCACGAGCTGCTTTTGGCGTGAATCACGCTAGATATTGTCTGCAGAGTTGCCGCCTCTAGCGCCACTGGCTTTAGAACCGCTACCTCTAGAGCCGCCATCTCTAGATCCATTATCCATAGAGCTTTTTACCATCGTCAGCACTGAACGAGAGAGACTGAGCGATCGCGGTGGATCACTCTTGGGTGGAACAGGCCAGCCTTCTCTCTGATTGGCTCTATCTCCATCTGTCTCTTCGGTTTGGTCATGGAAAAGAATCTGCTGAGTAGGAAAGGGCAAGTCGATACCGGCGGCCACTAGCTTATTGCAAACGTGCTCTAACACCCAGTCTTGAGACTTCATAAAGTCAGCCCGTCGCGGCGGCTCGATCCACCAGCGAGCGCGGATATTAATCGTGCTGTCGGCTAGCTCGACTACCAAGGCCTCGGGTGGCGGGTCGCTCAAAATTTCGTCGTGCCCATTAAGCACCTCTAAAATAAGCGCTTTCGCCTCGGCAATATCGTCTCCATAGCCGATCCCGATATCGTACTGTAGTCGCCTACGGTCGTAGGCTGTATTAACTGTAACCGCGTTGGTAAATAGCTCTGCATTGGGAATCACGACCCGGCGACCATCATAGGTGCGGATAGTCGTGGCGCGAGTCTCGATGTGCTCTACGGTGCCTTCGTAATCTCCAAAAACAATCTGGTCATCCATGCTGAAGGGCTCCGTCAGCAAAATGAGAATGCCGGCCAGAAAGTTCTGCAAAATATCTTTGAAGGCAAATCCAATAGCAACGCCCCCGATTCCTAGGGTAGCTAGGGCATCCGCTGGATTGAAGCTAGGGAAAACAACGGTAGCCGCAATTAAAAAGCCAAGAATTACCAGGCCGCCTTGTGCCAATCGCCCAAAGACAAGACCGACGTTACGCGCGTCGCGATCGCGCGTTTGCGTTTTAACAAACCTACGAACAAACTTACCAATGAACCAGAAAAGGGCAAAGATAACAACGCCGATGATCAAGTTAGGCAGCAATGCGATCGCGCCTTGGA
The DNA here is from genome assembly GCA_963702855.1 of uncultured cyanobacterium. Lineage (GTDB taxonomy): Bacteria > Cyanobacteriota > Cyanobacteriia > Phormidesmidales > Phormidesmidaceae > Phormidesmis. Next base: position 1,127,700 of record OY969765.1, on the reverse strand, counting down.
CCATACTGGTGATTTTCTCAGTTGCTGCCGACAGCGAAATAGATTCTCCCATAGTCTAGTTGTCAGCTCCAGCCGTGTCGATTTATACAAAATGTCTTACTCTGCACCATACCAGGCTGTATTTCACTGCAATCTCTACCCCTTGGTATAGACACTGGCCTTTGGTTACACGTGTATACCCGACTGAGCATGTAATCCTAACAAACGGCAGGAACAAACGGCAGGAACAAACGGTTAGAAGCATTCGGGCCTTAATTCTTGAATTCCCTTGTATAGCTCTAGCTGCTTAGCTCAGTACGAGCCCATCGCTATATTTAGTAGGCGCTAGAACGTGGGTGCTAGAACCCTCAATTGCTGTGGACCAATACTGTGGACCAATACTGTGGACCAATACTAAAGGGCGAAACGGCGTGCGATCGCATCGAATAAGTCCGTACATCTGCTGCACAATCTATGCCCTTTGTAATAACTACCTATAACCTGCGCCAGAGAGAGACCGGAGCGTACATCTGGTAACCTATGTACAACACAAAATCAAAAGCTCAGCAGAAGCTCAGCAATGACGTGGTGGTAAGCGAAGAAGGCGAGATACATTCTCATCTAGCTTTGCCCAGATCTGCGCAGATATAGGCTGACGTCAACATCTGTTTACAGACTCACACCAACTTACGCTAACTGACTCACACTAATTCAAAGCTGTATAGACTTGCAAATATCAGGCGAGATTATCAGGTTCAGTGAACACAATGAGGGAACAGGCGCGAGTGAATCGGGCTGATGTATCTCTTGTTTACCCTTTTGTTTCTTTACAGCATATCAAGTAGCTATGGTCTCTCACGAATATCCATCTTCCAATCTATCGAAGCTGTTAGTCGTAGACGATTTACCAGATAACCTGTTTCTGATGGAAGCTGTTTTGTGTGAAGGGGATGGTTACAGTATCCGGTGCGCCGATAGCGGCGAAGCTGCGCTTAAGTCTATTGAAGAATCTATACCCGATCTAATTCTCTTGGATATCATGATGCCGGGTATGACCGGCTACGAGGTTACGCGTCGCATCCGTGAGAACCCAAGGTTGCCTCGCATTCCCGTTATCTTAGTGACTGCTCATGACGAGTTAGAGGCAGCGGAAGGTATACAGGCGGGTGCTGATGGTCTTATTCACAAACCTTTTGATATTGAAGAAGTGTTAGCTATTGTAGAAGATGCCCTACATCATCGCTACGCAAGCTGCTGCTAGACTTCACCCAGTGCTTCCTTTGCTGTTCCCTACAGTCTTAGAGTGAGTTGACTATGTGCTTGCGGCTCAGCGAGGTTAGAAAGTGTAATCCCTAGCAGCCTAACCGGTCTGGCCTCTTCTAAGTGACTTGCCAGCAGCGTCTTTGCGAGCTGAAAGATTTCTTTTTTCTCCTCAATTAAGGTGGTTAGCGTGCGACTGCGAGTAACCGTATCGTAATTGTTGTATTTTATTTTGAGCGTTAGCGTGTAGCCATTGCGTTTGTGCTTTACTAGCCGCTGGTGCACCTCATCAGCGACTTTCTCCAAAGCTGCCTCCATCTCGCTAACGTGTCGCAAATCTTCGAAAAAACTACGTTCTGCACCAATCGATTTGCGAATTCGATGGGGATTTACCCGACGACTATCCTCTGCTCTGGCAACCTTGTAATAGTAGCTACCGGCTTTACCAAAAGCTTTGGTGAGCTCAAGCTGAGTCCAGCTCTTTAGATCGGCCCCTGTGTAAATGCCAAGGGACTTCATTTTTGCTGCGGTGGCTGGCCCCACGCCGTAAAATGATTCTATTGGTAAATTTTCGATAAAAGCTTCCGCCCGGCCAGGTGCAATCAATGAGAGCCCATCGGGTTTATCGAGATCAGAGGCTATCTTTGCGAGAAACTTGTTAATAGAAACTCCGGCTGAGGCAGTAAGGTTCAGCTCTCTCTTGATGCGATCGCGAATTTGCCGAGCGATCGCCACTGCCGATCCTATGTCTAGTTTATCTATCGTCACATCCAAATACGCTTCGTCTAAAGAGAGCGGTTCTACCAAGTCGGTATAGTCGAAAAAGATAGAGCGAATTTGTTCAGACACCGCTCGGTAAGCTTCAAAGCGAGGCTTGACAAAAATCAGATGCTCACAGCGCTGAACCGCGCTACGTGAAGGCATTGCCGAATGAATGCCATACTGCCGTGCCTCATAGCTAGCCGCGCAGATGGCTCCTCTTTGAGACGGCAGGCCACCGACCACGACCGGCTTACCGCGTAGCTCTGGGCGATCGCGCTGCTCTACCGACGCATAGAACGCATCCATATCAATATGGATAATCTTATTCACCGTCTTGCTAGCCACGTCAGCCATAGTGAGTAGGCCCTCCTAGTACCAGCGCCATCAAAGCGCATAGCGCTAGAAATAGCACAAGGCCCACTAGCCAAACCCAGATGAATGGTCGCTGAGATGAGGACTCAGATAAAGGTGAATGAGGCAGCGAAGCGCTATCTTCTACAGCGTCCTTTTTCTTGAAGTGATGAGCTGCGATCGCAAACGCATCGGCTGGTCTCACGGTTGAGTACCATGTTTTCTGGGGCTCAGCTTCAGCTCCGGTCACGGGATTCGTATCGGCGGTCACAACAATCGTCATCGGGCCGTTTCCGCACTGGCCCAGGCATCCAGAAGGTTCTACTAGCACATCAGCCGGAACCGATCGCCTAAACGCAGATAGCACTTGCTCAGATCCCTGTTGCTTGCAGGTTTTGTTCTGACAGACAATGACCTTCGTTCTATCAGGTACCGTGCTATTCGATTCTGTACTATCTAACTCCGTACCCTCCAATCTTGCACTGTCCGATCTTGAACTATCCGACTGAGCAGACATCGCGCTTAACTCTCTACCTTAAGTTCTCTTATCTTAGTTCTTGCTTGAATTCTCTTCTCTTAGCTCTTTACTTAACCTCTTCCCTATCTAACCCCCTACTGTCTGCCTTTTCGTTCCTTCTATGACTTCCTTAAGCCCGACTGTTCCTACAAAAAATACGTACAGCCCAGCTTTGACGATAGCCATTAGCGTACTATCTGGCAGGTGATCGACCATCAGCGCAGAGGCTTCAGTAGAGGCTTTCTCGGTTCGATTGAGTTTGTAGAATCCAATCAGCGTGGCTGCGATCGCACCTTCTATTGCGTGTAGAGCCAGGATAAATAAGGTAATTTTAGCGATGGGCTGAAGAAAAGGCGGTATCGGAAGAAAGGCCTGCCAAAGCTGGAGCGCGATCGCCAAAAAGATCACCCCCGTCGCGCCGATTTTTATCTGCTTTGTCATGGGTCAACACCACGGTTTCTAGAAAGATTTTTGAGGAAGAGACTCTTCTATCGTGCTTCTGCTGTAGTTCTGAAGATATGCCCTATCAGGGTTCTCAAGCAGTATAGAAAAACAGCACAGAAACAGTATAGATTTTCCTAGTAGAACTAAATTTCTTTGGCCGCTACCACTAGACCATAAAACCCAGAGGAAGAGCTAGCTGTTCCGACCATTTGTAGCTTACTAAGTTGAAAGCCCGTTCCGGCTAAAAGCTGAGCGATCGCGGCTTGATTGCCAACATTAGTATCCACCCCAAAGCGAAACGGCTCACCAATCCAGTCGAACACGGTGATGGCGAACGGGAGCCACCAAAAATCTCTACCCTCAAAGAAGTGCTGCGGAAAAAAGTCAAAAGCGATCGCGCTGCCGGCACCGCACACCTCACTTATAGTGACAAGACTCTCTTTCACCACTGACTCAGTCAAATAATAAGTCACCCCTTCCCAGAGAAAAAACGTTTTCTTACCGATCTCAAATCCAGCAGAAACCAGCTCTTCTATCCAGCTCTTCTGGTTAAAATTCACGGGTACAAAGCAAATCTCGTCTAGGCTGCGATCGCTTTTAGTCAGGGCCTCTATCTTCGCCTGCTGTGTATGCGGCTGATCTACTTCAAACAGAGACAGGTTACGGCCCAGGCAAAACTTAAACAACCTTGTGTCAAATCCAGCACCTAGTACAACAACTTGCTCAACGGTCTCTAAATAACCGCTTAGCGCCTTGTCAAAAAAGAGCGTGCGCGTATTGATCAGATTTCCCAGGTTTTCTTCTCCGGCAGGTGGCAGGTTGAAAGAGCTTGGCGTGTAGCCGCTGATGTTCATCGCTAGAAGCGTCGGTCCTGCGATCGCCCAGTTAATCCCATCGTTGAGACTCGGCAGCGTCTCCATCAACTCAGCAGCGGCCAGGTCCGGGCGGATGCCCTGTAGATGCAGCAGCCAGCGGGCAGATAAAGGCACTAACGCCGTCGTAGAAAGTGATTTTTGCTGACTAACGGTCGTAGCCCAAACCATAAAGAGCACACAGCTCGTCAGCGTTATCGGGCTGAGCAAAACTTCTAGAACGAGAAAGGTGAATAGTCTCATGAGGCGACCCGAGTGAATTAAATTTCAGTTCGCATCCCAAAAAGTAATTGACTCACTGATCGGCTGCAGCGAAGTTCCTGGGTAGTAGAACTCCAATATTTGTTGATGAGAATAGCCTTTTTGCCCTAGATTATAGGCCCCTGTTTGGCTCATACCTACGCCATGGCCAAATCCACCTCCGACAAAGCGAAATCCAGTAATTACCGGCTCAGGTGCCTGTTTATTGCCTAATGTTGGTGCTGACTTAGCGCTGTTAGCCGCCGCCTTCGGACTGCTCTTACTGTCTAGTGGTGACAGCTTCCTGGCTGTGGGGTTAGCTTCGGGGTTAGCTTCACCCGATTCGGGAGCAGACGATCTAGAAGCCGGGGGCACAGTAGAAGGCCCAGAAGCAGAAGGTTTAGGATCAGACAACCTAGAAGCAGACGGTCCGGTGACAGCAGGCAAAGCAGAAGGCCCGCCGCCAGACTGTGTCCCCGTGCTGTCACCGGGCGGCACCATTATCATCGGCTCGACGTAAAACAATAAGCTTCTAGGCGGGAGCAGTGCCTTTACCGCCTCGTCCTTAACCAGATCAAAAGACCCAATGTCTGTCTCTACTCGCAATTTCCTTACCCGCCCGGATGCTGCTCGCTCGATAACCGTCATCCCCGTTAGCTGGTTGTAGCCAGCCAGTGAATGCTGCCGATTTTGCAAATACTCCTTTAGGGTTTCATCCATTTGGGCGAGCGTCGCGGTTCGATTCCACCGAAACTCAGACCAGGTGTCTTCATTGAATCCACTGCTAAGCCCAATGAACGCTCGGAAGTTGGCTTCATCTGACAGGGGCCGCGCCGCTAAGTCCCACTTTGCCTGCAGAGAATCAATCACTGGCGTTAGGTAAGGCCGGTCTGTTCCATCCCAAACATCGGTAAAGCGAGCGGTCACACCGCCAGTAGTAGAAGAATACAGGGCGTCGACTAACTCGTTTTCGTAGGTGAGCACCTGGCCAGCGGTGGCCGCGATCGCCGCATCGCTGCCTGGATCGGTTTCAGCTAGGCCAAAGTACACCTGACACTGCGTATCTGCGCAAATCTCATAGTCATCAATCGCAAATCGACGTAGATTTCGTAGGGCATATGTCCGCGCCAGCACCGCCTGCGCCTCGATTGCACTGCGCGGTGCACCTGCGCCAATCTCATGGGGCACCACCCCGCGCAAATACTGCTCAATGGGTACCTGGTTGACTAGCGTGTAGTTCCCATAGACATTAGGCTGCACCTTCATATCGCCTGCAAACAGGTCTTGGTAGCGCGTGCGATCGCCTTCTGCCATCTGAATCCGCCGATTGGCGCTTGTAATCGTAAACTCGTCGCGAGTGTATTGGTAGCCATTCGCGGTAAAGGTTGCCTTTGGCACCTCTGCTACTACCTGCGTGTCGATAAAGACCTCTGTGTGGCCCGCCGCATGCAAATTCTTTAAGAGTAGTCGCCGCACCAGCGGTGAGCTGTAGTCTTCTCTCTTGGCCCAGACCTGCCAGGCGTCCGGCTGCGCAATCTCGGCGCTAATCCCCGTCGCCTCCCAGTTTTTGGCGCTATCTTCAGCGCTTTCAAAGCTACGATGAGTGCTCAGCACCACCCACTCTTGCAGCACTGGCTCGCTCAAAGGCTGCATCGTAGTGCCTATCTGCAGCCGGTTAGTCGTCAGCGTTTGTACCTGAGCGCCGGTTTGGAATCTAATTGTCAGCGCGTCGCCGGGCAGTGGGCCTAGTGTTAGCTGATCTTCTGCTTCTTCCCCAAAACGCTGAACGATGCCGACCTTAATCTCAGGGTCGAACGCCGCTGATTGAGCCCTAACCGCTTTAGGTGCGATCGCGCCTTCCGCCACCGCTACTCCTGCTAGCGCCATCAGCAAACCTGCGCTCATCGACCCTAGCGTTTTTCCTAGCGCCGAACCTGGTGCCGAACTCGGCATTGAACTCGGTGTCGAACTTATCAGAGCACTTAACCGAGTACTCAAAGTAGGCCTGCTTAGATCGGCTGTACTCAAACGATTCTTTGAAGGCATGCTCAAACAATTCATAGCAAACATATGCAGGCGAAAGATGCCGACAGGACTTTGACTAGGGAGCTTTAGAGAGCTAAGAGTCCCCGCTACTTACCTATTCAGCCCAGGTTGATGGGAACCCGCGCTGTTACCCTAGCTTTATTTATCAATTCTCTTTGATTTGCTTAGCGATCGCGTCCCGATAAACACCCATAAACACCGACTAAATATCGACGCCACATTCCCCTATCCTATACCCGTTTATCCTTTAGCATTTTCTTCTATCCTTCTAAAATAAGAATAGAGACAATAGCCTCTCCTAATTCTTAACCACTCGTTCTCAACTGCCCCCACGCTAGCTACAACGTCAGAGGTCACATTGCGTCATGGTTCAAATCAAAGAAATCCCGCTACAGCAAATCAAGCGTCCACTCTATCGGCAAAACGATCCAGATAAAGTAAAGGCGCTCATGATTTCTATTCAAGAAATCGGTCTGCAAGAGCCTATCGACGTGCTAGAAGTCGATGGTGAATACTACGGGTTTTCTGGCTGTCACCGCTACGCAGCCTGCCAGCATCTCGGCCATCAAACCATACTGGCCCGCGTTCGCCGTGCTCCTAAGTCTGTCCTCAAAATGCACCTTGCATAAGTTTTACTCTAGCCGTTTGTCCTTCACAATCCAATGTCCTCTGAAACTCAAGCGCTGCAAGCCCTTATGCGGGCTGCCAACATTCCCACCTATCGCGCACTCTTAGACAAATCTGGCATCTCCCGTTGGCAGCTTCGTCAGCTCCGCAGCGGTAATATTCAAAACATGCGGCTGAGCATCCTCACACGGCTCGCTACCGCCCTCGACACCTCGCTCCCGGATCTTCTCCAAGCCTTCCTGCCACACTTTCCCCTTTCCCCTGCTGCGACTGCTTCTCAGTTCCAATCCGACGCGCTTCAGACCCTAGAAACCTGGCTAGTTCAGTGGCCCACAATTGCCAAGCGCGCCCAGGAAAAGGGCGCTGCCCTGCCTGCCTTCAAGATTTTGCCCTTCGTTCGCCCCGTAGAAGCACTGATGCAAGAATGGGAGATTGCGCCTATTGCCACGGTTAATGAGCAGGTCGCTTACGATCCGCAGTATCACCAATTGGCCAAAGGCGCCGCAAACCCTGGTGATTTGGTGCAAGTCACGCATACGGGGCAGACGCAATCGGGCAAACTGCTTCACCGTGCGAAAGTGAAGCCGGTTGCTTAGCAGCCTTCTAGGCCTTAAATAGTGTTTAAGCCCTGACCAGCGTCAATACCGTCAGCTCTGGTGGACAGAAAAGCCGCCCTGGAAAGTAAGTGCCTAAGCCCCGATTTACATATAGCTGGTTATTGCCAATCTGGTGTAGGCCCCGACACCATTCCCAGTTATGGACGACTTGGAAGCAGCGATCGCTTAAAAACGGAATTCGGTTGCGCACAGCACTAGGCACCCCCCGCCGAACTTTTTGCCATATCTGTGGGCCGGGTCCCAAGCCTGGAATGTAGATCTGTCCGCCGTGCGTGTGGCCTGAGAGCTGTAGGTCTACTCGCCAGTTTGCTAGCGGCTCTGCTGTATCTGGATTGTGAGAGAGCACTAAGCGTGGAATCGCTGGATCAATTCGATCGAGTATCTGCGGCATGAACTCTTTTGACCAGTAATCAGCAAAGCCAACGACTGGAAAGTCTTCGCCAAAGGGCGTAGCAATCCTATTCCACAGCACTGGAATGTCGGCCTGCTCTAGCGCCTCGGTTACGATCCGACGGGCGCCTGGGTACTGAATATCGTGGTTGCCTAGAACAGCGATCGCACCATACTGACTAGGGAGACGCTTGATGCGCCGCGCTAGCTCATGAATCGGCGTCGGGTCATTTGTGACAAAATCACCCGTTAGCGCGATCAAATCGGGCTGTATCGCTTCAATTTTGGCAATCGTTCTAGCCAGCAGCGCGTCCGATAGCCGCACCCCGTCAAAGTGAAAGTCTGAGAGCTGTACCACCACACTGCCAACTAGCCGGGCAGGCAAGTCTCGAATAGGAATAGTGAGCGTCTCGACAGAAAGTGCGCCTGATAAAAACCGGTGCATACAAGCAATTTCTCAAGGATCTCCAGTCAGCTATATCATTCTAGCGGCGCTGGTTCAGGTCTTGTAGATAACAAAGTCGGATTCGGCTTTATTGGATGATTTTGAAATGGCTTTATTGAGATGGCTTTGTAGAGTGAACTAAGGAAGCCTAATCTTACTGCCTAAACCGGGACGCTACCATCATGGTTCCAATGCCCATGTCAGAAAAGATCTCTAGTAGAAGTGAGTGCGGCTGTCTGCCATCTAAAATATGAGCGGCCTTAACACCTTGCGCTAACGACTGCACGCAGCAGGTCACTTTTGGAATCATGCCCCCTGCTACGATGCCATCAGCAATCAGCGCTCGAGCCTGCTGAATATCTAGCTCTGGGATCAGCGTGGTCGGATCGTGAAAGTCTCGCATGATCCCTGGTGTATCGGTAAGCAAAATCAGCTTTTCGGCGCTGAGCGAAGCGGCTAGTTCACCAGCGACCGTGTCGGCATTAATGTTGTAGGCCTGGCCCCTATCGTCTGCGGCGACGCTAGAAATGACGGGGATATAGCCTGCTTCTACGAGCGATCGCACCAAGTCCGGCTTGATATTGCTTACCTCTCCCACAAAGCCAATATCCGAGTTAGCCACGCGTGGCCTAGCGGTTACTAAGCTGCCATCTTTACCGCACAGTCCTACCGCTGCGCCGCCTGCCCGGTTGATTAGCGCCACAAGTTCTTTGTTAACTCGGCCTACTAACACCATTTCCACTACGTCCATGGTCTCAGCGTCTGTTACCCGCAGCCCATCTTTGAACTGCGGCTCAATATTCAGCTTACCTAGCCAGCTATTGATTTCAGGGCCACCGCCGTGTACCACTACCGGGCGAATACCCACACTCGCCATAAAGACCACATCGCGAATGACCTTTTCCTTTAGACTGCTATCCTTCATCGCCGCCCCGCCGTACTTGACAACGATTGTGCGGCCTCGAAACTTTTGAATATACGGTAGCGCCTCGCTCAAGATGCGAACGCGCGCCTCTTCAGACTTTTGAAAGGTTAGATCGAGCGAGGCGTTTTCGACGTTAGAAACCATGGGAATTTAAAGGGAAGAGGTGTAGATGAGGAGAAGGATGCGATGGGCAAAACAAAGAAGTTAGCTGAAGGATGACTGAAGGGCGGCTCAGGGGTCAACGGCGATAGCTTTGGGCAGCGCGATCGCTGGATTGATAGAAGTTTGATTGATTTCAACTGTGTCTACAGCCAGCTTCGGGTCGGGGCGCAGGGCCGCTTGCAAAGCTATCATGATGCGATCACATGTTTTCCCAACCGACTTACCGTCGTAGCTAATGCAAATATCGGCCTGGGCGTAACGATTGGCTCTTTGCGCCATCAGCTCTGAAAGTTTTGCTGAAAGATCTACGCCCTTTAATAGGGGACGAGTGGTATCTTTCGAGAGTCGAGAGACTAGCACAGGTAGGGGGACATCTAGCCACAGCACCACGCCGTGATGCAGATAGCTCCAGTTCATTTGCTGCGTAACAATGCCCCCGCCAGTAGCGACAACCAGACTCGTATGACACGAAACCTGGGAGAGCACCTGGGTCTCGATCTGGCGAAAGGCCGCTTCACCCTCGCTAGCAAACAGCGCATTGACGGTTTGGCCAGTGGCTTGCTCGATTAGCGCGTCTGTATCTATAAAGTGATAGCCCAATCGGTGGGCTAGCCTGCGACCGATGGTTGTTTTGCCAGCACCCATCATGCCTACTAGGTACAGGTTAGTTTTCTTGAGGTCCTCTCTAAGGACGGCGGCGGTAGGCACAGTCATGGCGATCGCGTGAGCAAACAAACCTCACTATTATGTCAGGCTATGTCAACAGCGCTAATAGCCTGTCTCCAATTGTTATCTATCCGTAACCACGATGGATGAACGACGATAATTAGCCTGCAGCGTCCTGCCGAGGATTCTATTAGTGTTCTACTGAGGGTTCTATTGGTGTTCTATTGGGCTCGATCTAGCAGCGCTAGCCACAGATACCGTTCACCCTCTGGCGCACTGTAAAATAGCAGATCGATTAATAGCCTGAGAGAAAGCTGCGTCAAGATTTCGGTCGGCAGGTCTGGATCGGCCATGCGATCGCAATACATATGACTAAAGCCATCAAGGTAGTCGCCTAGTATGGCAGCCCTATGAGGCGGCTGGCCTGTCGCGCTGAGCTGCTCTAGCTTGGCCACTGCCTGCCGAATCTGTAGGTGATAATTTCTAGCCAAGTAGCACACTACTAGCACTAAAGCTCTGGCCTCTTCAATATCTAACTTTTTGCGCCCCTGCCCTTTGCGCAAAGGGCTAGACTGCCGCAGCCGCCACAGCCCCACCCGATCTGAAAGCGTATGTGACAGATGCAGTGTCTCTGCCGCTGACAGCACCGCGTCGGAACCAATGTCGGTCAACGCCTCTATCGCCATTAACACCAAATCTAGCTGCGCCTTGATGCTGGTGAGTTGAGAGGTAGAAAGCTGATCGACTGAAAGCGAATCAAAGAGTCGCTCGGCAGCCGGTTGATTATTAGTGAACCGATTGTCAGCGGGCGAATCCACGGCATTCTAGGCCGTGAGGCCATTGAAATAGCTGTGGCAATTGTGCCACAGCCTAAGCATCCTTTGTAGATGGGATGGTTTTGTAGAGCGGGTGGTATCGCAGTGGTATTGCAAACGTCCTATTGCAATAGGACGTTTGCAATAGGACGTTTGTAGGTCAAGCTGCTCTGCTTGCTAGTGGCTGTGATCTAGAGCTGAAAAGCCCATGAGCAGCAGAAGCGATAGCAGAGGCTTCGATAGAGACTTGATAGAGGCTTTAAGAACAGACCTGCTCACCCCAAGCCAGTAGCGCCCGCCCCGTCGCATCGGTACAGTTAAACTCCTGAACTAGCGCCGCTGCTGCTTCACCGGTAACTGTTCTGATGTTCTGGCGGCTGGTCTCTGGCACTAACCCAAACGTGCGCTCAGCGTCAGTTTCTTCAATATCAAAAACCACTGCTCCCACGGGAGCGCAAGCCGATATCAGACTGGCACTCAGCTGGTTGAGCAGCTGCGGAGACAACATCACAGATGACGCTGCCGAACCCGTCAAAGTCACCGTCACACCCTGGGGCCGTAGCTCAGGCACATTGCGATACAAGCGGGTTAGCTGTAGCGAACTGACCCAGGCAGTAACCTCTCGTTGAGACTCAAGAGTGCGGGTCATGGCAACGACCGCGTCGCTACAGGCAGCAGTGCTGCCTGGTACTGCTGAGACCGCTAGTATCTGAGTAAGGCTACTGCGGTTGTTTACCAGATCTATTTTGATCTCATACTCACCGCGCTTGCCCGACTCGTAGCTATTGGCTACAGCAGTGTAGAGCCCTGTGCTAGGTAGCGTCACAATGAGGCGAGAGTTGCGATTTGTCGAGCTGACGTCATCGTTTTCACCAATTCGCTGCCCGCTCGGATCTAATAGGATTAGGTAGGGGTCAAAGTCTTCGCTTTCTAGAGAAATCGTGACGTATTGCCCGTCATTACCAGAAAACGTGTACTGATCGTACAAACTACCGTCGTCTAAGATGGCATCTCCAGACACTAGCGATCCTTCCTGCTCAATCAGAGTCTCTGCTCTAGCGACAGATCGACTTGTAGATTGACTTAGGGTCCCTTCCGTAGCTAGTAAAAGACCAGTCGTGAACACTATGGCGCCAAGCTTTAGCAAAGCTTGCATCTCGTTATCTCCATGGTTTCGTATGTTTTTTGTTATTTCAAATCAAGCTATGTAGTTCACGCCGGCTGGTAAGACTGAGCGAGAATGTCCGTTATTCAGAACATTCTATAGGTTATCTTCGCTAGTAAGTAATGAAAACTACTTACTATTTCTACGGTAGAGCCTAGTTCATATTGCTAGTCCATGATGATAACCTTTCGACCTGCTGTAATCTTACGTAGAGTAGACAGTTTTCTCAGGAGATCGATTTTAGCGCGATCGCTCACTAGCTGATGTGGGTAATCTCAAAGCACTCATTAGCTTTGATATGTATCGTTTTCTTTCTTTTATCCTGACCGCTATTAGCCTTTGGCTAGCTCAGGCAGGCTGTGCGATCGCGACTCCAACCTCTGATTACTTGCGGCTTGCAGTAACCCAGGCGATCGCTACCCCAATTCTCACGCCTCAGCCGCGGTTAAGCGGCTTTGAGCCAGCAGAGATACAGGGCGCTGCTGCCGTAGAGATGCAATGGCTGATAGTCATTGGGTTGCTGCTGACAGGCGGTACAGTTAGCTGGGGCGTTTTTCAAGATAGTCGTGAGCGCAAATGGCAACATATCGAGTTTCTTCATCAGGCCATTCGAGAATTTGAGCAAGATGAAGAGATTCACAATGCGCTTAAGATTTTAGATTTTGAAGAATACCGAGACTATCACCTTTCGCAACCAGCTAACACCCAGCCTTTTTCTTTTCGTGTAACTAATGACTTGCTGTGCAACGCGCTCGCCAGCCACGATCAAAGAGCCCGCGCAAAGCAGCAGATAGACCATCACCAAACTAATAACAATCTCGATCCGGCTGAGTTGCGCACCTACCAAATTGAAACAACGCTCAGAGATTGGTTCAACAAAATGCTCAACGGTCTAGAGCATTTTGGCTACTTTATAGAATCGGGCCTATTTACTGCCAAAGAGCTAGAACCCTGGCTCAACTATTGGATCAAGCTGATCGCCGATCCGATCTACCGCCGACCGGGATCATCCAAAGTGTACGATGCGCTCTACAGCTATATCCATCACAGTGGTTTCTTTGGCGTCCAAAAGCTGTTCGAACGTTTCGGCTACCGAATTTTGCCCTCCCCTTATCAAGATAGTGATTTGCGATCGCTGAGTCTAGCGCTCAAGCCGTCCCGTCAGTCGCGCCACAGTCCATTCTCTCGGCTAGCACCCCAGCCAGTTTCTTCGTTCAACACTAGTATTGCGCTTGTATTAGCCAAGGCCGCCTATCTTGCCTATCAAGATAAACAGTTTGTCGCCGAGGTTGTAGAGCGCTGGGGTCAGGCCTTACAACAGCCTAGCAGTTCTCATACAAGCCCTTGCGCTCAGCTAGCGCTGGCTAACGCTGCGCCCGTTGAGAAAACTGCTAAGAAAGCCGCTGAGAAAGCCGCTGAGAATATTGCGGAGGAGATAACCGAAAAGATCACTGGAGAAGCAACAGAATTTAGCGACCCTTCGCAACCCCAAAAAGATAGCTTTGTGCGACAAAACTTTCGCTATTTCAACAACCGAGGTCGTGATACGCAGGCGTACATGTTTCGTACCGACACATTTGTGGTTCTAGCGTTTCGCGGTAGCCAAGAGCCCAAAGACTGGCTGACCAATGTCACCACTCAGCTATGCAGCTTTACCCTTCGCAAAGGCGGTGTTACAACGCTTTCTTCCTATCAGGGAAAAGTCCATACGGGCTTTTTCTTGGCCTGGGCTAGTATCGAAGACGCCGTACTCGCTCAGATTGACCGATGGAGATCAGAGCAAAGCGGGCAAACCCCCAAACTACCGCCGCTATATATCACTGGCCACAGCTTGGGCGGCGCGCTAGCGACGATGGCGGCGGCTGCCCTTTCAGACTATGGGGTCGATGTGGCTGGCGTATACACATTTGGTCAGCCTAGAGTCGGCGATCGCACGTTTACCAACCAGCTCAACGCTCATACCCACGGTAAAGTCTTCCGCTTTGTGAACAACAACGACATTGTGCCTCATGTGCCGCCGCCGTTTTCAATTCGCAACCCTACTCGCCTATACGGGCATGTTGGCGCAGTAAAGTACTTCAATGCAGGCGGCACTATCGTCATACACAGCCGGCACCTAAGCCGACTGATCGACAGTAGCTGGGGGCTGCTGAAAGGAGCTATAGGCGCTCAGCTGGATCTTATTAGCGACCATAAAATGGAGTACTACATTAGTCATCTAGACAGGGCGCTGAAAGAAGAAGCGGAAGAACAGGCGACTCAGATGCTGGCTGTCAAAGACCCCAAAACTCACTGCTTAGAGAATAGAGACTTATCAGCTACAGAAACTGACGAAAGTCTTCATCGCGTTGACTTAGCTGAGCCCACTTAGCTCCCTGGCGGTTAAACCAGTTCACCAGGCGATCGCAGGCCGGTCGCTCAGTTGCATAGTGCCCGGCGTCTACAAGCGCTATGCCTAAATCTCGGCTCTCTTGAAACTGGTGAAATTTGCAGTCAGCAGTCAAATATACCTGCGCTCCCGTTTCGGCCACCGCCGATAGGTAGCTGGCGCCCGATCCGCCGAGTACGGCCACCCGCCGTATAGATTGCTGTAAGTTAAGCGTCGGAGAATGCAGCAAGCGGGGAGGACTTAAGAGCGTTTGAATAGTTTGTAGCAGCACTTGCAGTGACTGGCTCTCGGGCAAATCACCTACCCGCCCGTAGCCTCGAGTCAAATCTTGCTCAGCAGCAGTAGGTACAACTGAACAAACGGACTGAAGCTGTAGCAGCTGAGCCAGCACGTCGGCAGTCCCATTAGCGACCTGGTCGAAGTTGGTGTGAGCGGTGTAGATACCGATATTGCGTGCGATCGCTAGTCGTACCATGTCGCCCACACTATCCCCACAGACAACAGAAGAGAGTCCGCCAAAAATGAGCGGATGGTGGGCAAAAATGAGGTTGACCGGTGCGCCGTCATACTGAAGGGCAATAGCCTCTTCCATCACCGCTAGCGTCGGCGTCAGACACACGAGTACCCCTGGTTCGTGAGAGAGTATCCCCGGCTCAACTTGCCAGCCGCAGTTATCCCATTTCTCCTGCCAAGCCGGATTGGCCCAGCGCTCAAAAGCGGCGATCAGGTCTGCAATATTCATCAAGCACGCATCTAAGGTTAATCTATCGAAGTTAATTTATCGACGAAGATAGAGAGATGGTACCACTTGCGCTCACCCTAAGTCGCTACCGAACCAAAGCATCTGTGGGCGTCGCTCCGGTAATACTAAGCGTATAGTCAAATCGGCCACCGCCGTTGTCTTGCCAGCCCATTAGCCGGCTGTCTTGATTGAAGATAGGGTCGTTATTGTAGCTGGTGACAACCACAAAATATAGATCCGTCTTGGGAACTAAGAAGTCGCTGATGTCGGCTTGATTTCCTCGATCATCATCGTCGGATGAGGCAATTAGTACGCCGTCACGGTCAAACAAGAATAGCTGGGAGTCGTCGCTGGTGTATAGACTCCCGGTCATGACGCGAGTGACTTCTACGTCGATATGGATGCGATCGCCCATACCCGCTACAAAGCCATACACCTCATGAGCCGACCCAACATGCCCTAAAACGACGTTTAGCCCCTGAGTTAGATCTATCGGCTGCGCAGGTGTTAACCCCGCTCGGCTCTCTAAACTGACCGGCAGCGTTAGCTGAGAAGCCGCCGTTACCATCTCGCTAGCATACTGATTGTTAGTCGCTTCGGCAACAGCTACATCCCAGCCTAGCGAGACTTCCGAGTCGTCTTGGGCAGCGGGTAAAGCAGCCAACATATACGGATCGCTCAGATCGCAGGCGTGCACACGACCAATAATTGCTCTATCGGCCCGGTAAGTCTCTAGCTGCCGACGCAGCGCCAACAGCGACTGGCGATCAGCTTGGATTGTTTGCTCATCAGCAATCAGCCGCCCGGTAATGCCAATTGCCTCATGCCACTGATTCGCACAAACCGCCTGGTTGAGATCAAAAATAGTCGTTCGCTGAGCCTGCGCTGGTAGTTCACCGCACAGCAACAGCGCAGCCGTCAATCCTAACCGATAGCTGCGCTGTTGCTGAGAGCCGAAAGGTATTTGAGAGCCGAATAATTGAAAGCCGAATAATTGAAAGTCAAGTGCCCAGTCAAACCAAAAGCGAGCCATTGTTTCTTTCCCCTACAGGGCACCGACGCACCAGCACCCTACAAACCTCATATACAAGAGTGTGCCCAAGCGTCCTAAAAGCTGGCTCCGTCGAATTATGCAAAGGCGGAGCCAGCTCAAGCCATGACGCTAACAATCAATAGCCAGCGGGCACATTAATCGCAGAGCCTACGCTAGTTAGTCGACCGATACTTTCTCTTAAAAACGTTTGTACATAACCCTAGCCGATATCAAAAAATACCTGTCAACAAACCCAGAATGAAAGAGAAACTAAAGCTGCTTGTTGTTGACGACGAGTCAGACAACTTAGATTTGCTATACCGCACATTTCGGCAAGACTTTCAAATCTTTACGGCTAAAAGTGGTGCAGAAGCGCTGAACATCTTAGATACTCAAGGAGAAATGGCAATCATCATCTCCGATCAGCGAATGCCGGGAATGACTGGAACTGAGCTACTTAGCCTGACGGTAGAGCGCTTTCCAGATACTATCCGGATGGTGCTAACTGGATATACCGATGTAGAGGATCTAGTCTCTGCTATTAACTCGGGCAAGGTGTTTAGATACATTACCAAGCCCTGGAATCCTCGAAAGCTAAGAGAGGCCGTTGCTCAGGCCGCCGAGACTTACAGCATTCTCAAGAAAAGAACGCTTGCGCTTAGTCGTGCGCTTGGTCAAGAAGCGGTGATCAACAGAATCATGTCTGCCGTTCGAGGTTCGCTCGACTACGATAATACGCTCAAAGCAGTGGTTACTGTTCTAGGTCAGGCCTTTGAGAGTGACTTTGCGATTCTCTATCCAGCGGAAGTTCCACAGGATATTAAGCAAAATGAAGCTTTCCCAACCTACCAACCTACACTGTCTCGAGACACATTTGCTCAAGACGCGTCTACTCAAGACGCGTCTGCTCAAGACACATCTGAAGGTATTTCCCTGACCCCGTTGAAGACACTGCTAAATCATCTGCCGCCTGTTGCTCACTGCCTCAAGCCCTCATCAGAGTTTGTAGTAGTAGCCGGTCAGCCGATAGCTAGAATCGTTGTGCCGTTTTTAGATAAAGACACCTCGGTTGCAACGGTTTGTTTGTACCGAGAGACGCCAGATTCGCACTGGGCAGACGCCGCGATCGACCTTTTGGAAAATGTGTCTGACCAGGTTGCACTGGCGATTTTGCACGCCAAGCTCTACCAGCAGCTACAAAGGCAGTCACAAAAAATGCGAGCAGAGCTAGAAGTAGCTAGACAAGTTCAGAGCAATTTGCTCCATCAAAGCTGGCCAGAGACGCCAGGGGTCAAAATCCAGGCCCGCTGCCAACCGGCCCGCGAAGTGGGTGGAGACTTTTTTGAAGTCTTCATGCACCCTCAGGGTGATATTTGGCTGGCAGTGGGTGATGTATCGGGCAAAGGCGTGCCCGCAGCGTTATTTATGGCTAGCGCGATTTCCGTGTTGCGCCGAGAGCTAGCCCAAGAGAAGTCGCCTGCTCCTGAACGGGTAATGAGCAATCTCAACCATAGTTTGTTGAATGACTTGGTTAGTAATAACTGCTTTATTACGATGGTGCTTATCCGCTATCGCGAAAAGGCTAGACAGCTTGTCTACGCTAATGCAGGGCATGTGTATCCAGTCGTTTGGTCACATAAGAAGACTGTAGCGCAAAGAGAAAGAACATCAGGAGAAAGAACATCAGGAGAAAGAGAGCTAGAAACGAGAGAGCCAAAAACGGAAGGACAAGCAAAGAATCAGAACGGTACAAGCTCTGTAGATCAGCTAGTAGAGCCTATTTATCTAGATACAAGAGGTATTCCGCTGGGTATCTTGCCAAATTGGGAAGCGCCGTCTGGTCGCCTACAGCTAGCTGCAGGCGACATTGTTTTACTTACTAGCGATGGCATCACAGAGGCTACAGTTTCTCCTATGGCTTCTCATGGTAGAGGCTCCAACCAGATAGAGAGCAATAGCTGCTCAATGCTGAACCAGAAGGGGCTCTGGAACTTCTTACAGGCGCAGCCCGCCGACCTTGATCTAGATGCGCTGCTCTCTTATATTCGTATGCCCGAAGGCGAGCAGGAAGATGACCAAACTATTTTGTCACTGGAGGTGACATCATGCTAAGAACTGAACTATCTGTTCCCAGCGACCTCAAGTTTATGGAAGTCGTAGAGCACTGGCTATTAGAGTCTTTGCAGCTAGCCGTCGACCAGGAAATTGACTGGGCTGACGTAGAAAATCGGTTGCGATTGGTCGTGGTTGAAGTCTATTCCAACATTGTTCGACATGCGCATAATGAGCAGCCTGATCTACCAGTACTTATTCGCATTGAGCTAGAAAACAACAACCTTTCGCTAGAAATTTGGGACCAGGGGGAGGGCTTTACGCTGGACAGCTATTCTGCGCCTGCACCGTCTGACTTTCAAGAGGGTGGGTATGGCTGGCTGATCTTGCATCGGATTATGGACAGAGTGGAATACCAGCTACGCGTGGGAGGCGATCGCAATTGCCTAAAGCTAGAAAAAGACTTGGCCCTTTCTGCCAGGTTTCATACGCTGCCATAGCGAGCGATCGCACCGTTGCCAGTTTGCCATGCCCAAAGCTGATCGCCCGCAGAAAAGTGCCACCATTCGTTCGGATGCTGACGAAAACCAGCGCTTCCCATCACCTCAGCAAGCAAGCTACGGTAGGTATGAGCTTTTTGAGCGTCGGCCTCCAGTTTATCGGCGAAATAGTTTGGGTAGGAGCGCGGCGAGATCTCATCAATAGGTGAGCCCATATCGACCGGATTGCCGTTGGCCTCGCTCAGCGTTAGATCGACTGCCGCGCCTGTGCTGTGAGGCGGTGGCGTAGCGACGTTTTGACTCGGAATAGCCCAGAAGGTGAGAACTTGATCGAGCAGGCGCGATCGCACCTCTTGAGATAGCCCATTAGGATCTATGCCCTCAGCCGCGGCTAGCTGATCAAACGTGTAGTCCACCATAAACTGCTGCACCGGAATAGGCCGGTAGGCATCAAAGATCCGTAGCCGCCAGCCGGGGCATCTTTCCTGTAGGGTTAACTGAGCTTGAATCAGTCGCTCTAGTACGCCTTTGCGTAGAAAATAGGGAGAGCGATCGCCATAAGGCGCACCCAAGCTTTGATAAGGATGCGGCACAACAACCGCGAAGCGCTCTAAGGGAATAGGTATGAGCGCTTCACCGCTCTCTTGAATAGCAACCTGCTGGTAAAGCTTCATCGACTAGACAACAGCTAGCTGGCGAGCTTCTACGTAGCTAACAAAATTGCTCAGAATCTGGAGGCCGGCGCTCGAAGACTTCTCGGGGTGGAACTGAACGGCCATCAGGTTGTCTTTGGCAACAGCAGCGGTGACCGTCTGGCTGCCGTGGGTGATGGTCGCCGCGTCGAGCGCAGGGTCTGTTGGCACGGCGTGGTAGGAGTGAACGAAATACACCCAGGTATCTGGGTCTACGTTTTTCCAAAGCGGCAAGTGTGCTTGAGCGAGCTGTAGCTGGTTCCAACCCATGTGTGGAATCGTAATGCCCGCTTCTGGCCGAAAGCGGCGGATAGTGCCTGCAAGAATGCCCAAGCCCGCTTCTGTCCCTTCTTCGCTGCCCTCAAACAAGACCTGCATTCCTACGCAAATACCTAGGAAAGGCTTGCCGCTAAGTGCGATACGACAGATAGGCTCGACTAAATTACGCGATCGCAAGTGCTGCATCGCTGGATCAAATGCCCCTACGCCAGGTAGCACAACGCCATCAGCTCTTTCAATATCAGCCACAGAATCGGTCACTATCGTAGTTGCACCTGCTGCTTCTAGTCCCTTACAGGCAGAGTGCAAGTTGCCCATGTCGTAATCGATCACAGCGATAATCGTCATAGCAAATACCCACGTCTTCAGAGCTTTCTACATAGCTAGATTAACAGCTAGATTACAAATGACCACAGGCCCTCTTTTGATTACCTCCTTTCAGCCCTGGCGAGCCCACCAGCTCTCTAACTCGTCTGACGATCTGATCTCGATGTTGTATAGGCGATCGCAGCTACCGGACAACAGCCTTTGGCTTAAGCAGGTGCCGGTTAGTTTTGAGCTAGCGCCGATTCGAGTAATTAGCGAGCTTTATAAGCGGCGACCGCGCGCGGTTATCTGCTGTGGCATGGCCGAGCGGCGCGCCTATCTATCGGTCGAGCAGCAGGCTAGCAGAGCAGGAAAAACGCTGATGAGTGCAGTTGATCTGCCTTCACTGCTACATCATACGCAGCTTAGCGAGATTAGCCACGATGCCGGTAGCTATGTTTGCAACCACCTGTACTACAGCGTTTTAGAAGTCATTAGTCAGCAGCCTTGGAACCTATCAGCAATCTTTGTGCATATCCCTATCTTGCAGCCAAGCAATCAGCAGCTTCTGCTGAATGATTTCGCGCAGATCTCTCATCAGCTAGCTGAGTGCACCCGATAGCCGACGGCTCGCTAAACAAAAAATCTCTAAGAAGTATAAACAATCGTTGATATTGCGGATGACGGCGCTTTTGTAGCTACCTTATGTTTCTCGAATACCGATCTTTACTTCTCAAACACCAACTTTTTTTGAAATATTCTGTAATAGCACCTGCCTTTAAGTATGATATTGGGAAAGATATTTGTAGTTAGACTTTCCGGTGTTCGTTTAGAGAATTGTCTTATGTCACATCTTGCTGCGCGGGTAAAGGAGGGCTTAGAGAAGAGATTAGAGAAGAGCGGTGCAGGTAGTAGTGTTAGCGATAGTCGAGTACAAGGTAGTCGAACACAGGATGTTGCACCGCAAAGCAATCAGGCACAGGCGCTTGATTTGCAAGATAAAAAGCCACAAGATGAAAAGCTGCAAGACAAAAAGCTACAAGACGAAGCGACTTATTCGATTGAGTGCTCTATCCAAACGCTCAAAAGAGGCGATCGCACAGGCGTAATCTCTCAGATTGGCTATCAGCTTTCCAGACAAGGCGATCGCTCCGTGAACAAGGTCTTTTCTGACGCGAGAATGTTGAACCGTCAGCTAACTGCTTCTGAAGTATTTGTCGTAAAAGATCTAGATGGGAATCGCGGTTACTATTTGCGGATGGATACTATTTTGATAGGTGACGTTAGAACAAAAGACAGTAGGCAAATGCTAATCTCGCAGCTATTAGATCACATCACCCAAGATATTGATATCTTGAGGAATTACTTCCGTCGCTTTCCAGAGAGTTCCTGTTGAAAAGAGTTTTGGAGAACAGGTCTCTGGAGAACAGGTCTCTGGAGAACGGAGCTTTAGAGAACGGGACTTCAGAGAGCAGAGTTCTTGTTTTACCTAACGGTAAGAAAGCGACATCGCTCCGTATTGGTAATATCTATGAAGAAGCTACACCTGATTCGTCACGCCAAGTCTAGCCAGAGTGATGGCTCTTTAGCAGATATTGATCGCCTCTTAAATTCACGTGGAATTGAAGCCTGTGAACTGATGGCAGCGCAAATCTTTAAAGCGGGCTGTCGGTTTGAAAACGTGTTTTGTAGTCCAGCGCTGCGAACGCAAACAACGATTGAACTTATTGCTCAACACTTGAGTGAACAGCATCTAGGCGAACAGCCTATTCGCTGGACAATTGATGAGGCGCTATACACCTTTGATGTATTGGCACTGATGGCGTGGTGTCAGGCGCTAGATGAGCGGATGAAAGAGGTCGTGATTGTCGGACACAACGATGCCCTTACAGACCTTATTAATCAGGTGGGAGACAGCGCGATCGCAAACTTACCCCCCGGTGGATACGCGCAGCTAGCTGTGGGCGATGTTGCGTGGCAAACCCTATCGGACAGCAGGGCTGAACTTGTCAGCTTTTTGAAGCCTAAAATGTTTTTGTGAGCTTTCGATAGCTCTCTGCACTTTGCTTACTACACCACGGAAGGCTACAGCCCTTGTTCTCCAACGCAAAATGTATAGCAACTGCACGAATGCATCCGCGCATTGCTATATCTACCTTCTATTGGCTTTCTGTCGGCGTGTACAGACGGTAGCCATAGAAGGTAGAGCAAGCGGCAATAAATGACCTGATTGGCCGCATCTATCCAGCGTGCTGATGAAGAATTTGAGCGACTTCGGGAACAGCCGCAACAACGTCGGACTTAACCGATTTACGTAGCTTTTTATAGGTGCCGGCGATGAGTCCATTGCCGGCTCTAACGATGCGCTCATCGGTTGCGCCTAAGATCAGATCGGCTGTGCGATCGCTATTTGCGCTCAGATAGGCAACCGGATCTCCTTTGGCTACCCCCTCTGCCCACAGCGGCTCAATGGCCTCGCAGGTTTCAGGTAGCAGTCGCTTGATGGCACCCGGCACATAGTTTGACCCAATGCCTTTGACAACGCTGTACGCAGTCTTGAGCGCCATTCCAGAGAGCCCCCCTTTTGCCGAAACCTGGCGGTCTATCAGCTGAGCGCAGTCGTTTGCGATCGCTGCTCTTACAGCGGGTTCTTTGACCTTATCGGTAAGTTTCATATCAAATTCAATCAACTAGAAAACATAGTAGTCGCTGATCCTTTCTGAGCGTTTAAAGAGTTATCAGAAAAGATCGGCGATTTTGATAGTTTTATAGCTTCTTTTCGGACAAAAGACCGCAAATGCTGTATAGAGTAAGCTGCGATAGGTCGGTTCTAATAGAAACATCGCCTATACCGTACAGTCAATTCTAAAAACAGCCTCAGCCGGTTTTGCACCTGCTAGCTTGTTCCATTTAATCTCTTCTAAAAACTCTTCTGGATCGGCTGTCTCGACGATGTCAACTCCCCACTCTCCGGTCTGTAAAGACGGCTTAGGGCTAGTAACAGGCGTATCTTTTATACCGCCCAGTGCCATGATGGTAAAGTCTGTCGGCTGGTGCGTTTTGCGGTAGGCTACCAGCGCATCAGCGCACTGCTGTCCTACGTCTGTTGGCGTATATTTTTCTTCGTCGTAGATAACTTCTACCACCCAGTGAGGGTGATCAACTGCTGTACATGCCAGCCCTGTCGTACCGCTCAGGGCCTGGGTGAATACCTCACTAAACTCTATTCGATTTAGCGGATGGACCTTGCTCTCTATCAGGGCGAAGTTGTGAGAGAGCAGCATTCTACCTTTGGCATCATTTGTCATAGCTAAGCCCCATAATTACAACCAGACTGACTGGGTAGCGCTTTTTCCTCTGCCCTTGCCAGTTTTCACCCCTAATCTACCGCAAGCTGGCAAGCCATCTTTAATGAAATCCTCCTTTTTTCGTCCCGATTTTCCGTTTTCGCCTGCCAAATTTCCGGTTTTCTACGGCTGGGTGATCGTTGTCGCTAGCGTCCTAGGCGTAATGACTAGCATTCCGGGGCAAACGATTGGTGTCAGCGTCTTTACCGACCATCTCATTGCGGCAACTGGGCTGTCACGCTTGCAGCTAGCAAATGCATATCTAGTAGGGACGCTGACAAGCGGGTGTTTGCTGCCCTTCGGCGGCAAGCTGCTAGATCGCCTAGGCGCAAGGCCAGTAGTGGTGCTAGCGGCAGTTGGGCTAGGGCTAACGCTGAGCTATTTAGCGGTGTGCGATCGCCTTTCTCTTTTTCTAAGTAATCTGCTCCCTTTCTCCGCACCGACTGTTGCGGCGGTGCTGCTGATTGTTGGCTTTATCAGCCTGCGCTTTTGCGGCCAGGGAATGCTGACGATGACTAGCCGGACGATGCTAGGTAAATGGTTTGATCGGCGACGCGGTCAGGTTTCTGGCATTGAGGGTATTTTTATCGCCGCTGGCTTTTCGATTGCGCCCTATGGTTTTAGTCAGGCGATCGCTCTGCTCGGCTGGCGCGGTACTTGGCTGAGCTTAGGTGCAATTGTCGGGCTAGGTATGAGCACCGTCGGCTGGCTGCTGTTTCGCGATAACCCAGAAGCCTGTGGGCTGCGGATGGATGGCGATGTTGACAATACCGTTCAAACTGGTGAGGGACCAGCTAGCAAAAGCGCTGAGTCAACAAATAAGTCAATAAGTAAGTCAAAAGACGAGCCAAAAAATGGGCTAGAAGCTGAGCCAAAAGCCGAGCTAGAGACAGCTATATGGGGTGTCACTCGTAAGCAAGCTCTCAGCACGCTGGCCTTCTGGGCGGTGACATTTGCCTTTGCCTCTCAAGCGCTATCGATCACCGGCATTACCTTCAACATCGTCAGCATTGGCGAGGAGATGGGAATTGCAGAGGCTAGGATGGTCGGCATTTTTGTGCCCATTGCGGTTGTCTCGACGGCGGTGGGCTATGGCGTTGGGGTAGCGTGCGATCGCGTTCGTATCCGATATTTGTTCATGTTTATGATGGTGTTTCAGGCAATGGGTATTGCCGCTATGGCGAATCTGGATACGCCTGGGATGATTTGGCCTGCGGTGGTAGGTATGGGTATCAGCGGTGGCTGCTTTGGCACGCTATCGACAGTGGTGCTGCCAAGGTTTTTTGGGCGGAAGCACTTAGGCGCGATCGCGGGCGTCCAGATGATGGCGATTGTAATTGCTAGCGCGCTAGGGCCTTCTTTGCTAGCTAGCTCCAAGGCGGTTACAGGCTCTTACCAGAGCGGGCTGTATGCCTGCTGTGTGTTTGCACCGATTGTGATTGGGCTGATGATGGTGATGCGATCGCCAAACACACAGCAGATTCATAGACGTTAATACTAGCCACTTCTATGAATCTGCTTCTATCGCTACTTTCTATGGCTACTACTGCTGTCACTACTGCGTTTGCACTTGAAAACGAGTCGCGAACATCTGCTCTATTTGTATATCTGGTCTTGTATCCGGCTGTATGTATGGTTTTGTATCTGACGGTGCGTCTGATGAATGAGTGAGGTGCTGAGCATAAAGCTGGGCAACATGTGGCACTAGGGCAAAAGGTCCAGTAAAGCCGCTAAATAGATGTAACCCCTCCGTTTCTGGCACCGGACCGAGCAATGGCAATCCGTCTTGAGAGAAGGTTACTAAACAGTGCCGCCAGCGCCCAGACGAACGCTCAAGAGCCGGCATTCGCTGCCCTATAGCCTGACGTATCTCAGTTTCGCTGACCTTAGCCGCGACAGGCGGAACGTAGGCAGTATGAAAACGGCTGATTTGACCGATGCGAGCGGTCTTGTTCTGGAATTGAACAACGCCTGCTTCTAAGATAGGCGGCATGATCTGATAGTCGGGCTGTTGCCATTCGTCAAAGCAAGTAGCTTTGTTCTCTACAACTATTCGAGCGTTAGTCGCAGGCATAACAAAGGCTCGCACCTCAAAGTCCAAAGGCTCTGTTTCTACAATTTCTGCATGGGTGAAGTAGAGCGGAATCTGTAGGCCAACTGCCCGGAGTAGCATCAAGCTGTAGGCACCGGCAGCGACAATCACGGTTTTGGCTGGGTATGCCTGAGCGGCGGTAGTGATGCCTGTAACCTTATCTCCTATCTTGACCAGTCCGGTAACCGCAGAAATTTTGTGATGGCCTCCCAAACGTTGAAAGGCCTGGTTGTAGGCGGTCACAAGTGACATCGGATCGACGTGACCGTGCCGAATAGTAAAAGCGCCATCAATTGTCTGCGGGCTTAGCTGTGGCTCTATCTCGCAGGCAGTCCGCGCGCAGATAAACCCGGGGGGCGTGCGAAAGCTGTCGTAGCTCGCCTTTAGAGCGTCCATATCTGCGCCTTTTTCTACCGTCAACAGCAGATCTAACTCCCTGAGCTGCGTGTCTGCGCCTAGCTCTTCAGAAAGTTCTCTATGGCGAACGATTCCGGCTCGAAAGAGTGTTTCTGTAAAATCTGTTGTGCCCGCCCAGTAGCCAATACCGCCATAGCTGTAGCGCGTGCCGCTGTGCGGATTGGCGTCGTCCATCAGTAGAACAGATTGACCTGCCTTGGCGAGTTCGTAGCTCAGCGCCGCGCCCGCTATGCCATTACCAACAACAATCGCATCGTAAGTTTGCATATGAATTTGCATACTTTAGGGATGAATTTGCGAGAGAATCATTCTCAGTCGGTCATAGTCATCTTTTAACAAGACGCTGACCATCCGGCCCGCTCTAATTAGCCAGTCGCGGTCAAGATCTCGCAGATTGTAGACTTCGCGAATGGTGGCAGCAATGAGACTGTCCGTAGGCGCGTTGGTGACTTGCAAGAGTGTTCTTAGCCAGTCGAGCGCCTCAGTAAAGCGAACGATCTCCTGGGCCTCGCAGCGGTGTACAGACTGATGAACTTGCGGCGGGCGCGGGGGTAAATGCTGATAAGACCGGCTGCCTAAAACCATCTCCTTATTTTCGCAGCGGCTAGCTTCCATGGGAATAAAGCCTACAATGGCGACCCGGAATTCAGTTTTGAGCATGGCAAAAATTTGCGGCTGCTGTTCGCGTAGCTCGTCCAAAGACATGCCGAGCGCTCTCGCTCTGTGTACCGAGTCTAGAGGACTTGTCGTCGCGTGGTACACCACACCATAAATTTGGTTGGCGGCTTCTTCATCGTAGGCTTTGACCCAGCTTCCAAAAGGTGGCATAGCTGGAAAGCTCAGGTCTTCGGGTTCTAGGCACTGGGCCATGAACCCGATGGTAGAGGTTTCAATCACCTCCGCGATATGACTAGGCTGGCGGCGAGGGGTATCAAACTGCGGTAGCGGCAGGCGCATCGCTTACTTTTTACCTCGTTTGGGTTTGACAACTTCTAAGTCGGTGGACTTGAAGGTGACAAGCTTATCCCAGTTGCCGCCTTCAAAGAGTACGGCGATTTTGCCGTCAGTGACGCGCTGAACTTGGCCCTCAAAGCCATAGTAGGTGTCGTCTACGTTGGTGATACGAACAGGAGAACCCGGCAAAATCATCATAATGGTTGCAACTTCTGTATGCGTTGGTGCCTCTACTCTACATAGCTTACAAGCTTGGTCCTAGAATGCAAGCACGAGAATGCGCTGTCTTGGTTGACGACAGCTCGGCACAGCTCGGCATACAAAGGTGAGTGCTTGATATCGGTGCTTGCTGACAGACATTTGATGGTAGAGGTTTGGTGATAATCTACACGCCATCACTCATAATGACGTGTTGTAGGTTACGTGTAGGTTATCTGGGCATTCCATGATGGTTTCCTGTTTTCTTCGTTTGCAGCAGATGTACCGCCAGCCGATGGGCCAGCCGATGGGCCAGTCGATGGGCCAGCCGATGGGCAGAAGGCGACTGCTGAGGTTGGGCCAATATATAGGGCTGTTTAGCCTTTGCTTTTTGCTAGCGGTAGGCTGTGGTAATGGCGATGAGTCAGCCAGCGCGCCAGCGAGTGGGTCGGCTGATGCGGTTGGCAGCAGTGATCGCGTTTCTATTGGCACTACGCTCAGCGCCCGCACCCTAGACCCAGCAGACGCTTACGAAATTTTCCCAGGCATCTTGCTCTATAACATGGGCGATCGCCTCTACACCTACACTCCTGGCACTACCGAGCTAGTCCCGGAGCTTGCTACCGAGATGCCAACTATCAGTGACGATGGCCTCACCTACACGATTCCGCTGCGCGACGACGTTACTTTGCATGATGGGACACCCTTCACCGCCGAAGTGATGGCCTTCTCCATCGAGCGCTTTATGGAAAATGGGGGGCGTCCGGCTTCTCTGCTCGCCGGCAAAATTGCCTCAGTCGCCTCTGTAGATGGTGCGTTAGCTATCACGCTTCAGCAGCCTTTTGCGGCCTTTCCTGCCCTGCTGACCTTCTCTGGGGTAACACCCGTTTCACCCGAAGCTTACAAACTGGGTGCCGGTGAGTTTAATCCCAATACATTCATCGGCTCTGGTCCCTACAAGCTTGCCTCGTTTAGCAGTGATGTAATCAAGCTAGATGTGAATGAGGACTATTGGGGCGTGCAGCCGACTAACGGGGGAATCGATATTCAAGTGTTTACCAGCGCGGTTAACTTGTACAACACGTTTACCTCTGGCGGCCTTGACGTGGCCTATCAAACGCTAGATCCTGACCAGATTTCTCAGCTAGAAGCAGATGCGGCTACGAATGACTGGCAGGTGGTTGAAGCGGGCTCTACGGTTGTGAACTACCTCTCGCTAAACCAAAAGATTGCGCCGTTTGACGATCTAAATGTGCGCAAGGCAGTCGCGTCAATGATCGATCGTCAGCTAATTAGCGATCGCGCCTTCAAAGGTCAAGCCGAACCGCTATATAGCCTTATCCCCAAAAGCTTTCCTGTGTATGAGCCCGTCTTTGAAGAAGCCTACGGAGATGGTGACTTTGAGGCAGCCAAAGCGTACTTAGGCACCGCTGGCATCAGTGAAGCTAACCCACTAGAGTTCGAGATCTGGTACCCTTCTGCCTCTACGCCTAGGCAGGTTGCCGCTAACACTATCAAGCAGTCGGTAGAACAGGCGCTACCGGGCCTAGTGAACGTAAAAGTGAGCACCGCCGAATCAGCCACCCTCTGGGAAAATGTCGAAAGTGGCGCTTACAACAGCGTTCTGGCTAACTGGTATCCCGACTACTTCGATCCTGAAAACTTTGTTCAGCCCTTCCTCACCTGCGAAGACGGCTCTAGCGAAACCCTTTGCACCGTCGGCTCGACCCAGGCCAACGGCTCTTTTTACTACAGCGAAAAGGCCAATCAGCTAGTAGCCGATCAAAATGCCGAGCAAGACCCCGCTAAGCGTGACGCTATCTTCACCGATTTGCAGCAGGTCATGATCGACGACGTGCCCTATGTGCCGCTTTGGCAGACAAAAGACTATGTCTTTACCACCGCCGATGTAGGCAATGTAGCTATCGAGCCCAACCAGCAATTTTTGCTATGGCAGATTGAGAAAGGAAGTTAACCATGTCTCGCTCTCGCTCCCTACGTCTTTATGTGATCTCGCGGCTGCTGCTTGCGCCTCTGATGATCTGGACAATCACCACCGTTGTCTTTTTTCTGATGAGAGCGACTCCGGGTGATCCGGTAGACGCCTTGCTAGGGCCCCGCGCACCAGAAGCTGCTAAGCAAATCATGCGAGCTAAGTTAGGGCTAGATCAGTCCTTGCTAAAGCAGTACATCGACTATCTCGGTCAGCTACTGACCTTCGATTTGGGTAGCTCTTTGGCCAGCCAGGGGCAGACCGTTTGGCAAATTATTGGCGACCATTTTCCGGCAACGGTAGAGCTTACGCTGTGCGGCCTGTTGATCGCGGCGCTTGTAGGCCTAACGGTGGGCTCAATTGCGGCGTCTCGGCCAAACACGGTGTTTGATGCCGGGGGGCGGGTGTTTGGTATCGTCACCTACGCGGTGCCGATGTACTGGTTTGGCATGATTTTGCAGCTGGTGTTTGCAGTGCAGCTAAACTGGTTTCCGATTGGCACCCGGTTTCCGCTCAGCGCCTCGCCACCTGCAGGGCCTACAGGCCTCTACCTGTTGGATAGTCTCTTACACATCAATTTCTCTCAGTTTGGAACGACGATTTACTATCTGGCGCTACCGAGCCTGACGCTAGGTGTGCTCATCAGCGGCGTATTTGAGCGCATCGTGCGAGTGAATTTACGTCAGACGCTAAAGGCTGACTATGTGGAAGCCGCTAGGGCTAGAGGCATT
Organism: uncultured cyanobacterium; assembly: GCA_963702855.1. Taxonomy (GTDB): domain Bacteria; phylum Cyanobacteriota; class Cyanobacteriia; order Phormidesmidales; family Phormidesmidaceae; genus Phormidesmis. The sequence continues at coordinate 1,097,692 of OY969765.1, read as the reverse complement.
TCTGAATTCCGAATTATCACGGCTCACGCGCTGAAGAATGCCATGATTCCAGTCATTACGATTTTGGGTTTGACCTTTGCTTCTCTGCTAGGTGGGGCAGTGCTAACGGAAGTGACTTTTTCTTGGCCGGGGTTAGCTAACCGTCTGTACGAGGCGATTACTCAGCGCGACTACCCTGTTGTTCAAGGGCTGATGGTATTTTTTGCGGCCATTGTTGCGGTTGTGAGTATTGCAATTGATATCTTAAATGCGTATGTAGATCCGCGTATTCGCTATTGACGAGAGTGGATTGACGAAAGTGCATAGCGCAATTTGTTTATCTTCAGCAAATCTGATAGTGTGAATAAATGTTACTTATGTGCAGCAAAAGCAGTTGCAATTAGGTATGCGAAAGGACAGCAGCGAAAAAACAAGTAGTAAAAAAGCAAGTAGCAAAAAACAATATCTATTCTTTGGACAACTGTGATTAACGACTTCTTATTTGTATTATCTGACGATAGATCCGAAGCTCCGTTACTGGCTTCATCGTTAGCCTTACTTTCACTGAAGCGCCTGCTTAGAGGAACTTTTCAACAGATTGGAATTGCGCTAGTCGCGATGATATTTGTCTTGAATCTAACTGGGCAACCGGCTGATCGTGTTTTGCGATCGCAAAACATTTTGCCCTCCATCTCGCCTTCTTCCATCTCGCCCTCTACAGCTACCCCATCAGCGCCTGTTTATTACCCGCATACGCAGTCACTCCCACCTGCTCCCAAAGAGACAGTCAAAGAGACAGCCGCACCCGAAAGCGCAGCCGGGGAAACCGCGCAAGAGCTCTCTCACCTGCTGCGCTCTCGTCTAACCTATCACCGCCTGACAACCGCAAGGCTAGCGCTTCCGGCTGCCGATAAGCGCATGGTGGCGAGTTTGGACAATGCCGAATAGCCACCTGTCTCTTGACGTATCTCTTGGTTGATAGGTTTAGCCTCGGTACCGGTTCAGCCTCACGTCCTTTTCTAATATCTTCCTCTATCGGGATCTTCTACCGAGATCTTAAGCAGCTGGCGTGTTGAGGGGCACAATAGCCCTGGATATAAGTGAGAGTAGTCGGAGCAAATAGTTAAACGATGGGAGGTTGGCTTGGTGACAGGCGATTTATTCGGTTATGGATTAGTGCGATCGCTTGGTTAGCGATCGCAGAGGCTGGTCACGCAACCTGTGAGTTCTTCTCTGAGCCGCAGCGCTACAACACAGAAACTACTGAAGACGCCATCGTGATTGGCTACCGGTCAGATCGCCCTTATCGAGTTGTGCTGTTTTCAACAGATCGCGAAACGCTAGATGAAGTGCGTGCCTGCGTTTTAGATGCCTTTGTGACGCGATCGCGCCTTGGCAGCTATATCCAGATTGCTAGCTTCGACCGCCGAGATGACGCTGAAACTATCAGTCGCATACTGCGCAGCTCCGGCTATCGGGCAAGAGTTGTTTATAGACGCTGAGTCACCCTATCTCTGGTTCACCCTGTTCCTAAGTCACCCTATTCAGCGTGGGTCGCCTGTTTTCAGACGAATAGTCTTTGCTTTGGGCGAAGAACAAGCCTTCTCTCCTCGATTTCACTAAAGCTTGATTTCACTGGACCCGTATGGCCATAGCTGTCTCGGCTGTGTTTCGCTGACCGTATGAACAAATGTATTAAAAAATGTATTGAAACATGCCTAATGTTCGGCGATCGCTCTTTCTCGCATCACTATTAGGACTAAGCTTACCTGCCGTGTCTGCCTGGGGTCAGTCTCGTACTATCCGCGGTAGTCGCTGGCTAGCGATTACTCAGCTCAGCGGCCCTGTAGAGATTATTCCCTTTGGGGCTGCTCGCCGCCGTGCGCGCATAGGTGAGCGCCTGAGCAGCGTAGGCGACATTTTGATTACGGGTCCAGATGCCTCTGCCCAGCTAGCGGCTGATTTAGCCATAGGCTTTGTTGCGATCGCCGCGAACAGCCGGCTGCAAGTTCGGACTCTAAGCACTACCCAAAGCGGGGGTCGAATTACAGAGCTGTTGGTGACGCAAGGGCAAGTTCGTCTGAGGATCCGTCCACTTAGCAGTCCGGATAGCCGAGTTGAAATCTATACGCCAGCGGGGGTAAGCGGTGTGCGTGGCACAGAGTTTGGTGTGAGTGTGGGTCCAACAGGACAGACCGGCGTGGCAACCCTAGAAGGCAGCATCGTCTCGTCTGCTCAAGGACAAACCGTGTTAGTGAATGCGCAGCAGCAATCTATCATTCGCCCAGGAGAGCCACCATCGCCACCTGAACCGCTAAGAGACAATCCAGATCTATCTATAGAAGTCATTCGGCCTATGGGTAGGTCCGATAGTCAGCGCCGTCGGCTAGTGCAAGTCATAGGCTATACCGACCCTGTGAACCTGCTGGCGTTCGATGACGAACCACAGCCTCTAGAGCGCGACGGTCGTTTTGAGATAATTTTGCCGAGTCCGTCTAGCAAGCGGATAGTGCTGCTGGTGACGACCCCTCTGGGAACAACACAACAATATGATCTGGTGGTGCCGTGATGCGACTGTTGATTAAACAACTCAGCGAGCTGACGCGAATGGTGCCAGGTTTGACTGCCAGTGTTTTGGTAGTTTTACTTATGCAGGTTCAAGCCTGGGAGCCCGTCGAGCGTATGCTTCACAACCAGGTAGTGCGCTGGCGCGGCGCTAGCGACTGGGACTCGCGGTTGGTGATGGTCAATATCGATGACACAACGCTTGACACACTAGGTCAGTTTCCTATCTCTCGCAGCTATTATGCGCAGATGATCGAACGACTGAGAGAAGAAGATGCTAGCGTTATTGCGTTTAATTTGATCTTGTCTGATCAAAGTATTCTGTCCGACAGCTGGCAGGAAGATAGCTGGCAGGAAGATAGCTGGCAGCAGGACAGCCTACAGGAAGACGACAGCACTGCCCCAGGGCCGCTCTCGGCGACGGCGCTGATGGCCGAAGAAATGTTACTTCATGGCCGGGTAGTCATTGGCCAAGCCTGGAGCCTAGAAGGCGCTGCGGTAGCGGCTGTACCCGAGCTGTCGGAAGCAGCGATCGCAGCAGGTCACATTCGCCTACCGATTGACTCAGACGGCTTCACTCGTATGGTCGAACTGACCTATCGAGGACTGCCTGCTCTTGGCGTTGTGGCTATTCAGGCATATAGCCTAGACCGCGAGCTAGTGAGTATTCCGATGGGGATTAGGCAGATGCGGATTAACTGGCCCGCTTCGGTGACCCAACTAAACAGCGTAAGTTTGATTGACGTTTTGAATGGCGAAACGCCACCCGGCACCTTCGAAGGCAAAATCGTAATTGTCAGCTATGGCGCAACATCTAGCTTCACACCGATGCGCACTCCCTTTGACAACCGCTGGCCGGTACCGGGTGGCTATCTCCACGCGGCCGTTATCAACAATCTCCTCAACCAGAACTGGCTGCGCTCCGTACCACAGACATCAATTGTGTTCTGTCTGCTGATTGGCGGTCCGCTTCTGAGCTGGCTGCTGTACAAGCGGCAAGCCTGGTTTCAGCTAGTCACAACAGGTGTCGGCGCATTCAGCTGGCTGCTGGTTTGCGTTGCCGCATTGCATATGGGCTACATGCTGCCTGTTGTTTCGCCTATCGTGCTAGTTGCCATCACGGGCATCGGTTTGTTTGTGTGGGGACAGCTCCGCTCGAATGCACTGTTGCAGGTGCGCTCCGCTTTTTTGAGCACGATGAGCCACGAGATTCGTACGCCGCTCAATGCCATCATTAACCTGTCAGAAATGCTGAAAGATACCAGTTTGACAGATCATCAAAAAGAGTATGTTGAAACGCTCTACAGCAGTAGCCAAACGCTCATGGCACTAATTAATGATGTGTTAGATTTCTCTAAAATCGAGTCTGGACGGCTAACACTAGAAGGCTACCCAACGAATCTGACTGAGACAATCGAGCGCAGCCTAGAGCTATTGGCACCGCGGGCGGCAGAGAAAGGGATCGAACTGGTCTACGCCGTCGATCCGAGCGCGCCACCGGTCATTGTGAGCGACCCGGTGCGATTACAACAAATTTTGATCAACCTACTCAGCAACGCGGTGAAATTTACCGAGCGAGGCGAGGTCTCGGTGCGGGTAAGCGCTAGATCTGTAGAGCAGAGAAGATCGCTGATAGGGCTGCCGTTGAAGCGCAGAGGTGAGGCAGGATCATCTCCTTTTCAACCTTCTTCAACTCAGTCGTCTGATCCAAGACCGGCAGATCTTTGTGAAATGTACTTTGAGGTGAGAGATACGGGTATCGGTATTCCGGCAGAGCGTATGGCCGCGCTGTTTGAGCCTTTTAGCCAGGTGAGTGCTTCGACAACGCGAAAGTATGGCGGTACTGGGTTAGGTCTTTCTATCAGTAAGCGCTTGAGTGAGCGCATGGGGGGCGATCTGTGGGTTAAAAGTACGGTAGGCAAAGGCAGTACATTTTACTTCACGTTTCAGTCCAAAGCCGCTGCGGTCAGCCGTCCTTTGCCCAACTATCTCAGTGTGCTAGAAGGCGCTCATCTGTTGCTGGTAGACCGTAACAAAACACGCTGCGAGCAGATTAGCCGAGAGCTACAGAAATTGGAGGTTTCGTGCGCGCGAGCAGTGACTTTGGCAGAAGCCATCGTGCTTATGCGCAACACGCCCGTGTTTGACGGCGTGATTTTGGATGAGGCTGTAGCGGACAGCTTTGGTAGCGTGAGCGCGGCAGTAGAAGCGCTGCGCAAGGGTGCCGATAATAAGCGGTTGCCAACTATTTTGCTGAGCCTGTTGAATCACGATCTCCAAGCTTTGCCGTCAGAAGTCACGGTGCTGTGGAAACCGATTAAGCAGGCTTCTTTTTATCAGGCGCTGCGATCTATCAAGCCCTTTACGCTAGCGGCGGCTCCTAAATTATTGCTACCTTTGCCGCTAGATACGAGCAAGCGCAGGCCGCTCAAGATTCTGCTAGCTGAAGACAATCAGACCAATCAAAAGGTGGCTCTTAGGCTGTTAGAGCTACTGGGCTATCAGGCAGATGCCGTCGGCTCTGGGAAAGAAGTGCTCACAGCGCTAGAGTCGCAGCGCTACGACGTGATTTTGATGGATATGCGAATGCCGGAGCTAGATGGGATAGAAGCAACGCGCCGGATTCGGCAGCTACCTATCTATGCAAATATTTGGATTATTGCGATGACGGCAAATTCGATGGCTCGCGATCGCAAGCTCTGCTTTGCCGCTGGCATGAATGACTATCTGCGCAAACCCATCAAACGCGAGACGCTAGCTCAGGCGCTGCAACAGGTCCCGGTGGGTGAGCCACCGAACCAGCAGATACCCGGATAGGCGAAGAATTTGGTATCAGCCTTGATGTCTTAACACCGCCCCAGGCCGACCTGCTGCTGGAAAAGATCGAGGCCCACTTGAACGATGCCGATGAGGGCGATCGCACCCATCACAGCCCCAGGCGATAGCGTGGTGCCAAATGCGGCGATCGCCAAAGCTGCAAAATCAGCGTTTTGCCGGTTTTTCTCGCATTTTCTAGCGCTTTACCCAGCGAGTTTTCAAAGTACAGCCACCACAGGCTAAAGGCCGTGCCGATCCATGTCCACCATAGCGGCACAAACAGTCCGGCATAGCCCAAAAAACCGAGCCACGACACCTCACCGCTGAGCTTGTGCGCAAGCTGAGAAACGGCGACGACGAATACAAGGGGTCGTAGAACAGCTCTAGCCAGGTGGCATGGCGGGGTTCTTTTTCGGCCTCGCCAATGCGCAGGCGAGGGGGATTGGTAGAAAGAAGATTGAGGAAGCTAGAGCGGTCTGCGGACTGTCGCATGGGAAGAGAAAAGAAGAAGGAGGGACAAAGGCTAAGGCTGTATAAGGTTGAGGTTTTAAGGGCTGAATTCTCAATCTAAGTCTAAGTATTCAGTCTGAGGCTTTAAGCGTGGCAATCAGGGTATGTAGAATTTTGTAGCAGTTGCGGATGGCGCTAAGATGAGCGATTTCGTAGCCGTGAGTGTTTTCGGTGGGAAAGGCGAGACAGGCGGCGCGAGCGACATGGCCAAATTTCATTGCGATGGAGGCGTCACTGCCAAAGCCACTAACGGCAGCAAGCTGAAGGGAAATGTGCGATCGCGCTGCTGCGCTCATAATTTCCTGGTTCAGCCCCTCGTCGTATAGACCATAGCTATCTTGAGAAAACAGCGCCGGGGCCGGACCATCAATCAGCGGATACTCTGCCGAGAGCGGACAGATTTCTAGCGCGATGAGCTGATCGAACGTCTGCCGTTGGGTAAAGTACAGCGCGCCGATGGCACCGACTTCTTCTTTGGCAGAAGCGACTAGGTACACATCGACCGGTGGCGCTTCGAGGGTTTCGGCTAGGGCTAGCAGAATAGCTACGGAGGCTTTGTTATCTAGGGTGTAGCTGGCAATGTGGTTACCGAGTCGCAGCGGCTGTTTGCGGTGCTTACCGACAACCATGCGGGTGCCGGGGCGAATGCCTGCTTGCTGCAAGTCAGCGGCTGAAAGCTTCGTTTCTACCCACGCATCAGGCCAGGTGACAGCCTGCCCTTCTTGCTGCACTTTTTGGGGAGACTCGTGCGAGATATGGCGCGAGCCAAAGCTAAGGACGCCGCTGATAGTCGCATGATCGCCTAGTAAATCTACAATGCCTTCCCCGTAAACCCAGGGATAAGCGCCACCTAGCGCCCGTACTGATAGGCGCCCGTGCGGGTTTACGCGCTTAACAATACCGCCGATTTCGTCTTTATGAGCGGTGATAGCGATCGCACCTTGGTCCCTCACCTGGCCTCGAATCCGCACCACAATATTGTCTGCCGCATCCTGCCAGTGTTCTATATCCGCTGCCTGCAGCCGGTTGAGCAGATAGGTATTGATCTCGGTCTCTACGCCGCTAGGCGAGTGCAGCATTACTAGCTCAGCAATGGTCTCGAAAAACTGGTCTTCATTCCAGTCTTCGCGAGCCGCATCTCCATGAGCGGCGTCTCCGTAATCAGTATTCACGGATAGATCGGCCTGTGGCGATACGGAATTAGTCATTGGTCTGAGTCTCGTCTGTGGCGCTGCTGCTGTTATTACTGCTGTCACCACCGCTGTTATTACCGCTGTTATCACCGCTGTTATTACCGCTGTCGCCGCTGATAATATCCGCAGCAGTAACGCCCTCGTCCATTTTGCCAAAGCGCCATAGAACAGCGGCACCTTCGGCTCTAGTAGCCGCTTTGTCAGGCTGAAAGAGCGTGGTGTAGCTAAAAGCGCGGCGAATGTTAGCAAAGTCGCCATTCTGATAGTCAACGAGCACAGCCTGTAAAGCGCGCGGCTCGATTTTGCCAGCGTCTTGAAAGCCCCAGGCTTGCTCAACGGCGCTGGCGCTGGCAGTAGGCAGGGGCTCGCGCGTGTCTAACGGCACTTTCCACAAGAGCAAGTCCTTGCGAGTAAGGGGCGCATTCGGGCGGAAGGTAATAGCCGTGCTGCTGCCGGTAAGCGGGCTAGGAATGATACCGGCTTCGGCTAGGCCCTGAATTGCGCCGAAGTCAGCATCGCTGACAGGAACGTCCTGAAAAACAGGCTGGCTGCTGTCGACGCCAGCTCGAATTTGACGGGTGCGATCGCCCTGGTAAAAGCGATTGTTCACAGCTAGCAGCCAGCGCGCATATTCCCGGCGGGTCATTGCCTGGTTGGGGCGAAACTCATCTGGGCCGGCGGCGGGCGCTGGCTGCTTTGGCTTTGGCGTTTCACCGTCTGTGGTTTCGCCGCTAGCAGGGGCGGGTGCTGGCGCGGGCGCTGCGGGCGGGCGAATCTCTAGCAGACCTAGCGCTAGCAGATCAACTAGATAGGGCTGAATTTCAGCCGGGGCTTTCTCAATGTCTTTGTAATCGCCTGTGGCAACGGGAGCAGGGGTTGCTTCAGGTACTTTCTCGGGTGGTGTAGGTGCATCATCAGCCGTTGTTGAGGCGTCATTAGCCGGCTCTATCTGGGCGCTGCCGTCAGTTTCGGCTGTAGGCTGATCGGCTAGCTGAGGGTCGGGCTCTAGCGAATTTTCTAGACGGCTGCCTAGCTGACTCCCCTCACAGCCCGAGAGCACCAGTAGGCTAGCTAGCAGTGACGGCAAAAGCCACCGGCCTTTCACGTTTCGCACTTGCGCCGATTGTTCTATCGTTTCGCGTCCTCTCGCCGCTTGCTCTATCTCTTGGCCTATAGTTGCAGCAGCCGTTATCACCAAATTCTGAGTCATCGCTAGCGCCGTATGTTTATATGCAGGCTTGCGCCAAAAAAAGCCTGACACTATGGCTCCTAAAATATCGCAAAACTGCCACCGCCTGTTAGCGCCTCGTATTCTCTCAGTTTCGATTTCCTAAGCACTCTCTCAAGCCCCTACAAACATGACAATGCCTATTCTGATTGACTGCGATCCGGGTGTCGACGATGCGATCGCGCTGCTACTCGCCTTCGGCCTCGATCTATCCGTCGCTGGCATCACCACCGTTGCAGGTAATGTCCCACTGTCACTAACCTATGCCAACGCCCGTAAAATCTGCGCGCTTGCCAACCACAGCCATATTCCTGTTCTCGCTGGCTGTCCGCGTCCCCTGTTGAGGCCCTTGACCACCGCCGAAGAAGTTCACGGCGCAACCGGCCTACAGGGCGCAGATCTGCCAGAGTCCGCACCGTCGCTGCATACCCAGCACGGCGTAGACTTTTTGATCGAACAGCTATTGAGCGCGAGCGAGCCGCTTCGAATTGCGGCGCTAGGCCCCCTAACTAACTTGGCCGTTGCCTTGATTAAGTGTCCACAGATTGCCGAACGGATTGAGCAGCTTGTCATCATGGGCGGCGCGATGGGTCAGGGAAATGTCACCGCCGCCGCCGAATTCAATATCTATGTCGATCCGCACGCCGCCCACGTCGTCCTTAGCGCTGGCATTTCTACCACGCTCATCACCCTAGACACCACTCATCAGGTGCTGACTACTCCCCAGCGCCTGGCAGATATTCGCGCCATCGGCAACCCGGTCAGCACCGCCGCCGCCGGGATGCTCTCTTTTTACGGTCAGTCTGACCTTGCTCGCTATGGGCTTCCCGGTGGACCGCTACACGACCCCTGTGTGCTGGCCTACCTGCATAATCCTGAGCTATTTACCACCCGGACTGTCAATGTTGCCGTAGAGACTACGGGCAAACACGCGATAGGCAGCACAGTGGTTGACTGGTTTGGCGAACCTGGAAAAAGCGATCCCGGTAAAAACGATCCCAGTAAAGATGATAGCGACAGAAGAGATAGAGGATCGCCTATCCAAGTGGTTGAAACTGTCAATGCAGATGGCGTTTATGCGCTGCTGATTCAGGCCCTTTCAAGTTTCTCGTGAGGTAAGATGACAGTCATAAAGACCTTCATCTTTGGCGAGCCATGGCTTACACCACCGCGCAGCTACTAGACATTCTCAATGCCGAGATGAAAGCAGCCGTGCGAGGCGATCGCCTACTTCTTAGCACCGATAGCCGTATAGACGATCCGGTGATTGCCAAAGCCATTGGCCCCCAAAAGCTCAGCCAAATCTATGCCTTCCGCGATTTTCGCGACCAGATTCACCAGTATCAGCTCGCCGAAGGTGTGTCTGGTATCGTCTGGCGCGAGTGCCACTTTCAAGGTCACTCTGTCCGCTTTCCCGAAATTCATCCTCAGCTGACCGCCACCGCCGAAGACAAGCTCCGCCTCGGCGCGGCCAAAGGCGTTGTCATTTCCTTCTGGCGAACTGTTATTACCGGGCTCAACCTTTGGCGAGCTGGCAACCCACCCGACCCCATCGATCTTGCTCGCGTCGAAACCCTCATAGACCGCGCTGAGTGGGCTGATGTCGAAGCCACCCGCAGCGAGCTTTATCTATTGCTGTGCTGGGGCAATCCAAAAGAAAGCTACTACGCTTGGGCCTATCCAGAATCGGGATGCGATCGCATTATCGCCACCCTCGGCCAGCCCAGCGGCATCAAAGTGTGAATCAAAGTGTGAAAGGAAGAACGAAGCAGGTAAGGATGGGCGATGAAGTCCCCGTATCTGGATCCAGCCGAGAGCGTATGATTAAATAGGAACCTGAGCAGCTTACCCGATGCTCATTCATCTTTACGCCCTTCACCCTTCCTCCCGCCCATGCCCATCGCCGTTGTCACCATCGAAACCCATGGATTTCCTGCCTCCCTCGCTGCGGCAGATGCCATGGTCAAGGCAGGCCGAGTCACCCTAATCAAAATCGCACCGGCTGACAGTGGCCATCAGTACGTTGTTGTTCGCGGTCCCAACGCGGAGGCCAAAGCTGCCCTAGAAGCGGGGCTCAAAGCGGCCAACGCCTGCTACGGCGATGGTGCCTACGCGCATACGCTGATTCCAAATCCAACTCAGAATGTGCTCACAACGCTGGAATTGGACTATACGGCAGAGTCTTTACCATTCGTGGAGTAATATGGCTACTGCATATCCAGACCCCTCACTTCGATAAGAAAGATAAACTTTCACTCAATTGAGAGCGTTCCCCTTCTCCCCTACAATCAGTAATGGAGTTCATAGAGTCGTAGCAATCGCAAACGCGTGACCTCCATTCACGTTTAGGAGAGCATAGATGGGACAGGCAGTTGGATCACTCGAAACCAAAGGGTTTCCTCCCGTATTAGCGGCAGCCGATGCCATGGTAAAGGCAGGGCGAGTGACCTTAGTCACCTATATCAGAGCAGGTAGCGCCCGGTTCTGTATCAACATTCGAGGCGATGTTTCGGAAGTCAAAGCCGCTATGGAAGCTGGCGTGGAAGCTGCTCAAAATGCACCGGGTGGCGTTTTAGAGACCTGGGTAATTATTCCTCGCCCTCATGAGAACGTGATTGGCGTTTTGCCTATTCAGTTTGATGAGAGCGTCGAAGGCTTCCGTGAAGCGGTAGAAGTTCCTATCATTCCAGGTAGCAGCAGCATGGGTCGCCAGCCGTCTTAAGGTAGCTGTCTAGAGCTAGCCATGGTCGCCCCGGCTATGGCCTAGGTTACCGATCCACCCCGTCGCTGTGCGCCACCCCTCCACGGGTGGGTCTCTTGCTTCTTTCGCCCAAAATTCCTTTACAACCGAGTTCCTTTACAACCGAAAGCTCTTCCTCATGCCAGCGCTGCTTACTAACAAAACGCCAGAAGCTTTTCCTCTCATGGCCGTTGTTGGTCAGGACGCGATTAAGTTTGCGCTGCTGCTTTCGGCGGTTGACCCTGAACTGGGTGGGGTGGTGATTGCGGGTCGGCGCGGGACGGCAAAGTCTATTTTGGCGCGGGCGCTCTATCAGCTGCTGCCGCCGATTGAGATTATTGAAGGCTCTTGTAGCTGTGACCCTACCGAGCCGGCTGAGTGGGACGACGAAACGGCTAGCCGGTTTGATGCTGATACGCCTGCTGATGATTTGCCGACAAAGGTCATCAAAGCGCCTTTTATTCAAATTCCGCTGGGTGTGACTGAAGACCGCTTGCTAGGGTCGGTTGATGTCGCAAAGTCTATTCGATTGGGTGAGAGTGTTTTTCAGCCGGGGCTGCTGGCCGAAGCGCACAGAGGCGTTCTCTATATTGATGAAATTAACCTTTTAGACGATCAGATTAGCAACCTGCTCTTGACGACGCTTACTGAAAAAAGCAACAGAATTGAGCGAGAGGGCATCAGCTTTCGGCATCCCTGTAAGCCGCTGATGATTGCTACGTACAACCCAGAAGAGGGAAATCTGAGAGAGCATCTGTTGGATAGAATTGCGATCGCACTTTCGGCAGACGCCGAACTTACTATAGAAGATCGCGTTGCTGCGGTAGAACAGGTCAACAAATTCGCCGCTGAGCCTACTGCCTTTCTGGCCGAATTTGAAGAAGAAATCGACTCGCTAAAAACGCAGATTGTCTTGGCTCGCGAGTGGTTAAAAGACGTTCGCATCACCACTGAGCAAATTAGCTATCTGGTCACTGAGGCCCTGCGTGGTGGCGTTATGGGCCATCGGGCTGAGCTGTTTGCCGTACGTGTGGCCAAAGCCTGCGCCGCCCTAGATGGCCGCATAGCTGTAACCGCTGACGACTTAAGGAACGCGGTTGAGCTGGTGATTGTGCCGCGCTCTAGCTCTGTTCCGCCGACGGACGATGAGCAGCCGCCACCGCCACCCCCGCCGCCGCAAGATCAGCAGCAAGACGAGTCCGATGAGAACCAGGAAGAAGATTCTGACGACGAGGATGAGTCAGAAGAAGAACAAGAACAGCCAGAGACGCCACCGTCTATTCCTGAAGAGTTTGTCTTTGATGCTGAAGGTGTTGTTCTAGATGCTTCGCTGATGTCTTTTGCTGAAAGTAAGAGTAAGCAGGGATCGTCTGGGAAGAACAATGTTATATTTTCTGACGAGCGAGGGCGCTACATCAAGCCCTTTATCCCTTCTGGTCCGGCTCGTCGGATTGCGGTAGATGCCACTTTGCGGGCCGCTGCGCCTTATCAAAAGTCTCGTCGTGAGCGATTTCCCGATCGCAAGGTGATTGTAGAACAAGGTGACATTCGCGCTAAGCGTTTGGCCCGCAAAGCTGGTTCGCTCATTGTGTTTGTGGTAGATGCTTCTGGCTCGATGGCGCTAAACCGAATGCAGAATGCCAAGGGCGCGGTGCTTAGCCTGCTGACTGATGCCTATCAGAACCGGGATCAGGTTGCGCTGATTCCCTTTAGAGGTGAGCAGGCCGAAGTTTTGCTGCCACCGACGCGCTCTATTACTGCGGCCAAACGCCGACTGGAAACGATGGCCTGTGGTGGTGGCTCTCCTTTGGCGCACGGGCTGATGCAGGCTGTGCGGGTGGGGACCAATGCCCAAAAGTCTGGCGATGTGGGCAGTGTGGTGATTGTGGCGATTACTGACGGGCGGGGGAATGTGCCCCTAGCTAGGTCGCTAGGCGATGAGCTAGAAGATACGGGAGAAAAGCCAGATCTAAAGGCGGAACTGCTAGAGATTGCGGCTAATATTCGAGCGGCGGGCTATCAGATGCTGGTGATTGATACGGAGCGAAAGTTTGTATCGACTGGCTTTGGTAAGGAGCTGGCGAAGGTGGCAGGGGGTAAGTATTATCAGCTACCAAAGGCGACCGATCAGGCGATCGCATCGATGGCTCGCAGCGCGATGTCTGAAGCCAAGTCCTGAGATAGGCTAAGGCTCTGAGTAGCTAGCGACTCTGACTATCAGTTCGCCTTCGGTAGGATTGCGAACAAAGACAAATGCGCCAGCAGCTTCTTCTTCTCGTGAGAGGAAGTCTACGGTTTGCTCGCCCCATTCTACAATCTCGTTGTTGACGCGTAGTTCGGCGATGACCTGAACGGTTGCGGCGGTTTTGCCGCCCAGGTTGGTGACGGTAAAGGGCACGTAGTAGCTGGCTTGGCGCTGTTCGGTGTCGCCAGTGGATACCTGTAAGGCGGGTGGGGTTTGGTTGCGATCACTTACCCACAAATACCCCACGCTACCGATAATCCCTATCAAAATCGCCAGGGCCAAAACGAAGCTGACACGCTCAGCCGTAGACCCGAATTCTGTTCTACTTTCCGGCTGACTCTCTGTCTGGTTCTCTTGATTCTCTGATTGGTTTTCTTGACTCTCTTGCTTTTCTGGCGGGTCTTCCGGGGCCTGTGCAGATGATTTATTCATACGGCTAGTCTCCCGGCGGCGCCGCCAATAGTAGCGGGCAGGCCCAAAATCAATATTTGACGAAAGGCAAGATCGAGGGGGGCGGCTAGGTCGATTTTGCCAAAGAAGCTCAGCATGAGGGCAGCGGCGATGAGTGAGAGTAGGTAGGAGAAAACCGTCTCGGTTAGGGGGCCTTGGAAGAGGCCCTTTTGGAGGCGGCGCTGTTCTTGACGGGTAAAGTTTGCCTGGAAAACAATGCAGTAGGAGAGTAAGAGCGATACCAATATCGTTAGCAGCAGCCAGGGGCCATAGATGGCAGCGACAAGGGTGGTGACTTCGTCAGTAGGGGCGATGCTAAAGGCGATGATCAGCGCGCCGAGTAGGGTCGCGCCAATGTCGGAGATGGTTTCGTTTAGGTTGTCTTCGGGGAAGAGGCGCTCTAGCTTGCTGATGGCTTGCTGGCTAGAAGAGGATTGGCCAGAGGAAGATTGGCCAGAGGAAGATGGACCAGAGGATGAGTCTTCTGAGTCTTGGAGGTACTGATTGGCTAGGGCGACGCCCAAAGAGAAGGGGACGCTTTCGAAGATGATTTGGCCGATAGCACCGCTGAAGCGAGTCTCGAGGGTGATTTGACGGATGATGACGAGCATGACGGTGGCGCACACAAGGCCAAGGGCGATCGCTTCGACTGCATCTTCGATGGCTTCTCTTTCTGTGGTGGCTTGCGACTTGCGAAAGCCTGCGGTGCGGCTGAGCAAATAGGTGCCCAACAGGGTTGTCACTAGGACGCCCGCTAGCTGAAAGGGCAATACTGACGAACCAATCCACCATACTTCCATGGTGTAGAGCAAGGGGATGCCGAACAGAAATCCGCCGCAGACGCCGCGTACGAGGTCGTTAATTTCGCGCTTGAGAGATTCTTTTTTGCGTTTCCTTCGGTGCTTTGATGGCGTCATGCAAAAGCAGGCTCGTTGATTGTGACGATCGTCGCATAATAAGTGACTAAGAATACACTTTTTTGCCTAGCCTCAGTTCGGCGTGAGCGACTACCTAAGCGGTTTGTCGCCACCTATGCGGGTTGCCACTTATGCGGAAGGGGGAGACTTAAGGCTTTGTGACGGGTGTTTGCGGTGTTAGTACGTTTTCTAAAGGCTGGGCGCTGCGTAAATTGTGAGGATTCTCTGTTAAACGATTGACCAAATAATTGACAGGCTAAAAACAGAGCGATAGTGTAGATCCTACGGCTCTAGATACCTTTGCTTACCCGGCACTGCGTAACTAGCGGCCCACCGCCCCGAAAAATTTAGCCGCTGACGATGACTGCGGACACAGATCATCGTCAGCTAGCCCCCAAGACTGCACGAACAGTGATGGAGGTTGTGCACATGATGCCACAGCCACCCTGACTTTTAGCAAGTTGGGGTGGCTAATTTTTCGCGGGGCTTTTTTCCCTTCCTGCTCACCTTGAGCAGCCCCAAAACATACCGGAGAAAACCCGTGAAATACACAACCTTCCTCACTAGTCGCCCTTTCGGCGACCTACACCCTGCTGCTTTGCCTTCGGCGCTATACACCTCGCTTTTGCTGCATCCTTTGCCGCACCTAGTGCCGGTCGGCAGCGCCCCCGGTGAGTCCATCCGTCATATCCTACTCGGCAAGCCTGAGGCTATCCGCCAAACCATTCACCTGTTGCATACGCTGCACTACACCGAAACTATTCTGTGGAGTTCTGGTGCTGACGATTGAGGAGTCGGTGGTGATTACGCCTGCGCAAGGGGAGGCGATGAGTCTGTTGCGTAAGCAGCTTTAGCATCGGATGGGCTGAGTTGAATTAGTTGATGCGATCGCACTTCTGTAACAGACCTGCTGCAGCAAATGGTGTTGTTTGGCGTGCGATCGCCTCACGATAGCCGCTTAATCCGCAATACATAACGGCTTTAACAGTTTTTGGAAGAACCGTTGGAAGAACCGTTGGAAGAACTTGGATAAAGCTATTCCTGGCTACCCTCAAGGATGAATGAACTGTATCAATTGCTACAAAAAATAAATTTTCTCTTGCTATTTAATTTGAAACCTTCGGTAATTGGTAGCATAGTATACAGAAAGTATTTCAAATACAGGAGTCATTTCGCATGTTGAATAAAATTCTAGTCGCTATAGACGAATCAGCTTCTAGTGAGTGGGCCTTTGATACGGCTTTAGACATGGCCAAAGCGCTCAACGCTGAATTGCTTTTAGTGCACGTTCTAGATGCGTTCTCATTTGATAGTCCTATGCATCATCAGCTCTTGGTAGGAAGCTATGCAAGACTGATAGAAAGCTCTGCGCAAAAAGAGTGTGAGCGGGAGTGGCAGCAGTTTGAAGACCGCTACGATAGGCTGCTAGAGCAGAGGCGAGCAGACGCTGAGGCTGCTGGTGTGGCGGTGACGCATCTGCAAATTCAGGGAACGCCAGAAAGAAAAATCTGCGAAGTCGCAAAGACTCATAATGTTGATTTGATTGTAACTGGCAACCGTGATCGCACTAACCAAAACAGCATCAGCCACTATCTAACTCGTCATGCTCCTTGTTCGGTGACCGTTGTTCATCCAAAAGCTGCGCCTCAAGCAACCGCTTTGATAGAGCAGGCAAAGGCAGTCGCTGTATAAGAAGTTCGACGCAAAGCAGGCTTGGCTATCCGCCATCATCTTTCTTGTGGCTCAATTTCCCTGTTGCTTAGTGGCGGCGGATAGCCAGTCAGAGAGGCTTTCTTTAGATGAATCTGCCTTTGAAGTTGTTGTCAGTGATAGAAAGGCGATCGCACTTTTACAACAGAGTTGCTTAGGCGATTGCCTTTCTATCACTGACTAGTGGCTGGCTGTTAGCAACTTTTGAAAGTTGACATGGTCGCGAACAGCAACCATGTAATGAGGCTGTGAGGTTACACGGACTTCGGGCAGTCGACTGTGGATAGCTATAGCATATAGCCCTTTATTACACTCAATTGTTTGTAGCTCGACTCGA
Organism: uncultured cyanobacterium; assembly: GCA_963702855.1. GTDB lineage: Bacteria > Cyanobacteriota > Cyanobacteriia > Phormidesmidales > Phormidesmidaceae > Phormidesmis. The sequence goes on along the minus strand of OY969765.1, from coordinate 1,081,001 downwards.
AACCCCTGATGACGCAAGTATCGGCTAGGATCGTCGAGCGACTGAAACGAAACCGATTCACCACCGGCTAGGCCATTAACAACACGAAATAATGCGTTCGATGGGAGCTCTGGTCCCGATATCGTGCTAAGTTCGCCCATACTATTCACGGACTGAACATAGCGAGCGGGTTCATTGACAGATCTAAGCGCAATAATATTATCGATTGTAGGTGAAACCTTGGGTGTTGAAGCCTCAACCGCGCTATTGTTCGACCCTACCCCAGCAGAATCAGACCCGTTCCCATCTGCAACAACTTTCCAAAGTTGTCCGCTGACATTTTGGCACTCATCCATAAAGGCACTGCCGTCATGAACTGGGGACCCAGCTTCGTTTCCTTCGAGACAGTCGACGCCGTCACGATCCATAATCTTTAGCCGGAAATAGCCATCATTAGCGGGTTCAAATTTCCAGAGCTGTCCACTAACGTTTTGACAATCGTCCATAAAGGAACTGCCTTTGTGAACCGGAGAAGCTGCTCCATTTCCTTCAAGACATTCGTTCTCACCCCGAAACATCGTCTTTAGTCGGAAATATTCACCAGAATTTACGATATCCATTCCCGTGCGATTTTGAGCAGCGACAGGTAAAGCCAAACTGGCGATGGCAACAAAAGCTGCCGTGCTGAGTGATACGATTTTCTTCGTATTCTTCACAATGATTGATATTAGAATGATTGATATTAGTAAGTAGGCGGGTAGTCCTAAACAGGTAAGGATTCGTTGTAGTGGTGAATGAAGTACCAGATAGCACCAATGTGATTCTCTAGCTTCTTTGAAAAAGATAGCGTTTTGCGCACCAACCGTGATACACGCTGACGCAGCGTACAGTTGAAGCGCTCAATCCGGTTGGTCTGTCCGCTCTCTTTGCCAACCGCCCGATGGCGGTTGCTCGGTATCACTTTCTTGTACGCTTCCCAAAAGTCAGTGTAGGCGATAGCACACTGACGATAAACAGGCGGTAGAGACTGCCATAGTCCTCTGGCACCTACCCGACTACGCGGTCCAACAAAGCAGCCAACAATCTCACCTGTCTCTTCATCGATTGCCAGCCAAATCCACTGCTTGTTGCTTTTGTTGCCGACGAACGACCACATCTCGTCGCACTGAATCGTCAAGCGCCCCTTTTTTTGGCCCGTACGCTCACCTGGCGCGGTACCTCATCGTATTTCTGGTTCACATAGCCCTGTAGCCACACTTCAGAGACCTCAACGACTCTGGCGATGCCTGCCATCGGAATCTTCTCCAACAGCAGCTTGTCAACCATGCCTTTGGTCTCGTCACTGATGACTTTGTTTTGCGGATCTTCAACAAACTGTCTACCGCAGTCATTGCAGCGATGATTCTGCTTGCCGTTGTGAATATGGCCATTTTTGACAATGTTTTTAGAGTCGCAACTAGGACAATTCGGTAAAGCAGATGACATCAGATAAGTTGGTAGTCTTCTCTATCATTTTTACCTAAACTGACAAGTGCTCGCATCGTCTGATCGGTAGAATATCCTTACTTGTTATGGACTACCAGTAGGCGAAGTCTTTTAGAAATCCGCTATCAAATAATTAATTGAATCGGTACTTCTAGAAGTTTGCCAACACCCTTTGACTGTTGGTTATCCATAAATGTATTCGGAGCACCAGCCTGGTCAGCAGTCAGAGTATCACGCTAAGTCCAGCGTTTCTTTCCAATAGAGAGAATCTCTCTTTGTTAATGGGAGATCTTCATCTTCTCTTTCTGATTCCCTCATGTACTGGTGACTCTAGCCAAAATCCTAGAGTCTAGACTCGGAGTCTAGACTACGATTCTGACTACGATTCTGACTACGATTCTAGACTGCGGACGCTTCCGTAATGGCAAGCGTGCTGTCGGGAAGTATTTTTGACCGACTCGGCGGATCCCTTTTTCTCATCAAGCGTTAATTTTCCCATCAAGCATGAACTCAATGAGCGCCCGGCAGTTCCAAATTTCAACCTGCAGACGTGGGTTTTCGACTATTTTTCGACTACTATTTTTCGACCATGAGAAACGAAGTTAGGGGGCTTTAGTCCCGAGCGTGACCTGAACGGAGAATCAAGATTTTCGAGTGTTCGTAGTTTAGAGTGGCGTTATTGCTTGGTCTGTCACTTCATTCCACCCCTTTTCATTCCACCCCCTTTTCATTCCGCCCCCTTTTCATTCCGCCCCCTTTTCATTCCACCCCCTTTTCATTCCACCCCCTTTTGGGGCGCTGCTATGACCGCGTTTGTCCATACGGACACCTCGTCAGCAGCGGGCAGCGATCGCACTCAGGCTGCCGATAGTAACAGCACCGCTGACCGTGCAGCATCATCACCTCGTGATTGTCGTACACCTGTTGCGCATTCCACCCAGCCGGAAGCTGCGCCTCTAGCAGTGCATGAGACGGGCCCACCGCAACCTTCGGCGCAATCAGACCCGTGCGAATAGCCACCCGATGATGGTGACTATCGACCGGCAGCGCTCGCCTTCTAAGCGTGCTAAACGACAGAACCGCCGCGCTAGTCTTTGGCCCCACCCCCGACAAATTTTCTAACCACGCCCTAGCCTCACCCACCGAAATATCCGCCAAAAAATCAAGCGCCAGCTCGCCCCGCTCAGCAGCAACCTGCTCCAAAACCTGTTGAATTCTAGGCGCTTTTTGCTCCGGCCAAGTGCAGGGCGCGATCGCTATTTGCACCTCCTCAGTCCTAGCCTCCCGCACCGCCTCCCACGTCGGAAAAGCCTCGCGAAGCTGCTTGAACGCCTGACCCGAATCTTTATTCTTGGTGCGATGAGAGAGTAAAGAAGAGATCAGCTCACTCATCGGATCGAGATTGTGAAAATAGGGAATAGGACAGCCATATTCTTTACACAAAAGCTGATGAATTGCGATCGCCTTTTCGCTGCGGTTATTCGCTTCTGCCGGATCTTTCTTTTTGTTCTTTTTGCTTTTACTGCTTTTTGCTTCGCCGCTCAAGCTGTCTGAATTATCTGTTGCTTCGGTACCTAGAGATAGCTGGTGCACAGGAATATTGGGTGAGGTAGGGATTTAGAGTTTGGAGGTAGGGATTTAGAGTTTGTAAGATAGGAAAAAGTTCCAATTGTTTAAGCCTACCAATTGTTTAAGCCTACCAATTGTTTAAGCCTACCAATTGTTTAAGCCTACCAATTGTTTAAGCCTACCAATTGTTTAAGCCTACCAATTGTTAAGTACAAAAACGTCTGCCGAGAGATATTGAACGAAGGTATCTTACGGTAGAGGCCAAAGCAAGAGTGCTGCGGAATCATGTATGACACTTCTATTTCTATCGTCGCAATAAACCGCGACGATAGCCTCTTTAATGAGCAAGGTCTCCGTCCTAACAATCACTCGTCACCGTGACAATTTCTTAGAGCATTTGCTGAATGGCTTAGCCCACTCCAATCGCCTGCCGGATGAGTGCATAGTGGTGCATATGAACGAACCGGCGCAGCCAACAGAACCACGGCCTTTTCCCTGTCATCACCACACGCTGACAAGTGACATAGCCTTACCCTTGAGCCAGGCCCGTAACGCCGCAGCCAACCACGCCACCGGAGACAGCCTGATTTTCCTCGATGTAGACTGCATTCCTTCGTCTGAAATGGTCGCTACTTACGAAAGCGCCTGCCAGGCTGAGCCTACTGCTATCGCCATGGGAAAGGTAAACTATCTGCCGCAGAACGCAAAAATAGACTGGACGGCGAATGAGCCCGAAGCCGCGCTGCGATCGCAAGGCAAACCCCACGCGATGCGAAACATCGATCCGGTTGCGCCCCTCATCCAAGAATCCAACTACGGCCTTTTTTGGTCGCTTTCTTTTGGCATAACGCGATCACTATTCAATCTACTAGGCGGCTTTAGCGACGACTACGTAGGCTACGGCGCAGAAGACACAGACTTTGCCTGGAAAGCCAGAGCCATCGGCATTCCACTGCTTTGGGCCCCCAGTGCGATCGCCTATCATCAGTTTCACACCAGCAGCGTTCCCCCCTGGCACAATTTCGACAGCATTGTCCACAATGCCCAGGTCTTCTACACGCGTTGGAACGAATGGCCGATGGAGCGCTGGCTAGCCACATTCGCAGCGAAAGGCTACATAGAATGGACAATGACCGGCAGCACGCTAACCGTACTAAAACGGCCACCGCAAGCGCGATCGGTAATATTAGACAATTAGACAGAAGCAGCTCTTCTGCGAGCAGTTTGTTCTAAATTAGCGGGCATCTGTTGCGGACGCGCACACTTTAGCGCTATATCAGCAATATGATTCGCAGCTCGCACCGGCGCTTCGGCATCTTGTAAGTGATCCCAACGGTTTGGATCAAGTGCGATCGCCTGCTGCATCAGTGCGGGCCAGTCCGACGGCTGTGGCCACTGTACCACTACGCAAAGCCCAAGACGGCGCAGAACTTCAGCTTTGCAAACCTGTTCGTTAAAAGGACGCGGCGCTGGAATGCAGATAGCGGGCACCCCAGCGGCGGCAATTTCCATAGTGGAATTATGTCCGGCGTTTGCGACAACCAGGCTGGCATGACACAGGTACGCCCATACGTCTTCAACAACGCCGTGATAGTGCAAGTTGTCTGAAGTCTTCTTTTCTGAATTTTTTTGGGTGGTAGTCTTTTTGGCGGTGCAAATGCCCAGTACGTGCCAAGTCCACTGTGGCGTAGCGGCGGCGGCAAGCGCGATCGCCGCTGGCGTGATTTCCGTTCCGCCAAAGCCTGTCATCACTAGCACGTTCGGCCTTTGTGGGTCGTAGGCTGAAGGTGCGATCGCCGCCTTCAGCCTTCCAGTAAACCGACTAAATCCACCGCTGTAAAAGGTCTTTTCTCGAATCCACCGTGGGCACGCCTCTTGCTCCATCTCCGGCGCAAAAGGTGCCAGCAAAGAACAAGCCCACTCATACGCTAGCTGATGTCCTTTATCGTGACGTTCCCCATGCTGTCTGCTATAGATAGTTGGAATGCCGCACAGCCTCGCTATCATAGATGCCTCCAACCCCACATCCGACACTAGTAAGTCCGGTCGCCAGCGGTTCAAAAAGTCAACCGTTTGATAGGTAAACGCCGTATTAGCGCCGTGGTTGACCATAAAATCGTGATACTCATAAGAATGCTGCTGCTGCACAAAAGGAACCGTTGACTCTGGTCCCCAGCCCGGTACGCTAACCTTTTCAACTGGCCTGCCAATATCTCGAATCTCTATCGGTCCATCCATTCCCGTAACCGCCAGCTCAAAAGAAGCGGGCAGGTGTTTGGCTACCGACTCAAAGCGTCTACAGTGCCCAGTTCCCTGCAAGTTTAGATAAAACGCGACTCTCATAGTGCCTATAGGCTCCAGTTGGCAAGCAAAGTTCGTGAGAAAAGTGTGTTTTCTAGCAGACTATGATCAGCAGTCTGTTGCTAGCAGTTTGTTGCTAGCAGTTTGTTGTTAGCAATTGGTTAAAAAGCTGTTGTTGAAAGGCCGCTCAGACTTATTTAGGCTTGCTCAAACTTATCTAGACCTATGTAGCAATGCCCACCAACGCCTGCATATAGTCGAAGCCCTGCTGTTCTTTTGGCACGGCGGCGGGCGGCGTCTTGCCCTTTGAATTCTTTGTCTCATTGAGTGTCTGTTGACACTGGGCTAACTGCCGATACAACTGCTCGTACGCGTCAATCATGGTATCTATATGACAAAACGATACCGCTCTAGCTCTACAGTCCACAGGTGACAGCTTTGCGGCGGCGGCAACCGCTTTTGCTAGCGCTTTCACAGTTCTCTCTTCGGCAATCACACCGCATCTATCCGTCAATATCTCCTTGGCCGCGCCGCTGTCAAAGGTTGCAACCGGCGTACCCGATGCTAGCGCCTCTGCATAGACCAGTCCATAGGGCTCTTCCCAAACAGACGTGTTTATAAATACTTTTGCTTTAGCGAGCGCCTGCTTGATTTCGCTTTGGGGAAGATGACCCAGATACCGAACCTGCTGACTGTTAGTCAGATTGTTGATTAAGGGCTGAACGTTGTTCTCAAAATAGATGCGATCGCTAATCGGCCCGGCAATCTCAATTTGATAGCCAGCCTCTATCGCCGCCTGAATGGCTAAGTGAGGCGCTTTTTCTGGCACAATGCGACCATACCACAGCGCCTTTCCCAGAGAAGAGAAGCCCGAAGAGGAATCTGAAGAAGAGGAATCAGAGGAAGACTCTGGAGAAAAAGGCCAGCTTTCTACGTCGATACCATTGCGCACTACGCCTATAGGAATCAATGCGCTCCATTCAGCCGCCAAACTTTCTGAAACACAGACCGCGACTAGTCTACCCAGCGTGTTTCTAGCTGCGGCATACTGCACGGCTGCGGCTAGCTCTTTATATATGGGGGTATGCAGCACCGTTAACATAGGTGTTGGCAAATCAGCCGCGCTCGTTAATAAAAACGGATGCAGCGCATTGTTATGAACAACATCAAAAGATCCTACGCAAACTTGACGAATGACCTCAGCGTAGGCGCTCATGTTGCAAGCCTGACGACCCAACAGCGTCTTCGCTCGAGAGTTTGTTTCAAAAGAGCACTCAATGCAAGGCTGTAGCCCAAGCGTTGCGTCTGATTCTCCACTGGCAAACAGCGTAACGTCATGCCCTCTTTCTATTAGCTTCTTCGCCAGCCACCAGGTGTGAGATTCCATTCCACCTGCAAAGGGCTCAGCAATCGGATGATGCAACAGCCCAACAATCGCAATTTTCATCTGTAACTGAACCTACGTTCAAAATCCGCAATTCTGTATTAATGTGTGGTTTGTTATAGAGTTAGAGCTGCTGTGCGACAGCGCTCTCGAAAAAGAAAAAATCTATAGATAGTACAACAATAGACCGATAGGGATAGCCGTAAGCTCTACCATAAGAACCGGATTGCTTATCCCTTGAGGAAGAGATTTTGAGGATGCCTATCTGTGGGTAGAAGAACGTCATCTGACCAAATCGCTATCGTCGGATATATAACAGGGAAAGAAACGGAATATAGAGTATGGTTCAGGCAGCTTCTCAACAAATAACAGTTGCTTTCGATACAAAGCAGGATTTGCAACAGGCTGAACAAAGCTTGCAGCAGGAAGAATTTTCCAACGTAAGAGTATCTGTAGATACAGCAGCGGATACATCGACAGACGCAGCCGTCCCAAAGAAGCGAACGGTAAAACCAGGAGGACTCAAAGCAGCCGGAATAGGCGGCGTAATGGGAGCACTCATAGGCGGCATAATCGCAACTATTGCTCTCAGCGCGCCTAATATTGCTTCTATCTACAACAATGCCACACCAATAGCCGTAATTGCTGTGCTGATCGGCGCTGCGTTTGGCGGCGGTGCAGGTGGTCTATCCTCCTTCTTTGCCGGTGCCACTCTAGATCAAGATCCTGCTAACTATCGATTAATTGTCGAAGCCTCATCTACTGAGGAGCTAAAAACAGTAACAGCGACACTCTTAGAAAAAGGCGGGCGTCTAATATAAGGTGTGATCTCCTCTTATTCTATACCCTCTTATTCTATAAAAGATGCCCTCTTACTCCATAAAACACGTCCCTAGAATGCGTTTCTAGAATATGCCTTTACGTCGTCACAACGACCAAGAAAACCCTTTGAAAATCTTCTATTTATTCTCCGTTATCAGACAAAATAATCTCCTAAGAATTGTTCTAAACTGCTGAAAACGTTTAAGCTAATGCTTTGGGCAGATGTCATATTTTAAATAGTGTGTCATACTTAGCTGCAGACGTAACAACAAAATTACCGCATGAAGCCTCGCTCTCGTTCTTCTAACTTAGTCAGCGAATACCTAAAAGGAATTGGCAGGTACCCACTGTTGACCCACGAACAAGAAATTACCTTAGGCAAAACCGTACAGCGGTTCATGGAGTTAGAAGCTGTCAAGACATCGCTAGCTGAATCTATGGAGCGTGAGCCCTCTATAGCGGAGTGGGCGAAGCAAGCAGATCTTTCTGTAGAGGATTTACAGCAGGTATTGACAGTAGGGCAACAGGCTAAAACCAAGATGGTGAAGTCAAACCTGCGCTTAGTTGTTTCTATTGCAAAGAAATACAGTGGCAGCAGCCTAGATATGATGGATCTCATCCAGGAGGGAAATCTCGGCCTTAACAGGGGCGTTGAAAAGTTTGATCCGCTCAAAGGATATCGATTTTCGACCTATGCCTACTGGTGGATTCGTCAGGCGATTACGAGAGCGATCGCAGATACGGGCCGCACCATTCGCCTACCTATACACATCAATGAAAAGCTAGGCAAGATGCGCAAAGCCCAGCGGCAGCTATCTCAATTGTTGGGTCGGCCCGCTACGCTTCCTGAGCTAGCAGATAAGCTGTCTATGTCAGTTGAAAAGGTTCGGCAGCTAAAGTCTCAGAGCAGAACGCCGCTCTCTTTGAATATGCGAGTGGGCAGTGAGCAAAGCACTGAGCTAGGTGCCCTGTTGGAAGCCGACATTCAGCTACCGGAAGACTATGCCACTCAAAGTTTGTTGAAGACCGATCTACGACGTCTGTTAAACAAGCTGACAGATCGGCAAAGCGATGTAATCAGGATGCGGTTTGGTTTAGATAGCGGCAACAAGATGACGCTTTCACAAGTCGGCAAAGACTTGGAGATAAGCAGAGAGCGGGTGCGCCAGATTGAGCGCAAGGCTCTCGGGACGCTACGTCGCCAAGGCACAGCTCTAAGAGGCTATGTAGCGGCTAGCTAGGGCAAGTTAGAAGGGCCAGCCAAACGAGAGACGAGATTCCTTCCTCAAGTTTGATATTACTAGGCAATGGAAGCATCCGCGGCGCTTGGGACCGTGGGAGCAGGTAAGTGACAGCTCAAAGACTGAGATTGCTTGCTAAATAGGAGGTTCTCTCGATAGTCGATAGGGCAATCAATAATAGTAGGGACGTTTTGCGCTAGGGCTTCTTTTAGAGTAGGAACGAAGTCCTCTGCTGACTCAATTCGATAGCCCTTTAGACTCATGCTTTCTGCAAACTTGACAAAGTCAGGATTGTTGAATTTAATATAGGACGACTCTTGATAGTGAGATTCTTGCTTCCATTCGATTAGGCCATAGCCACCGTCATTGAAAATGATAGTGACAAAGGCAGTTCCTAGCCGGTGGGCAGTTTCTAGCTCTTGGCAGTTCATCATAAAGCCACCATCGCCAGTAACCGCAACAACATTGCGGTTTGGGTAAACCAGCTTGGCGGCAACGCCCCCAGGAATGGCAATGCCCATAGAAGCAAAGCCGTTGGAAATAAGGCAGGTATTAGGCCGAGCACAGTGATAGTGGCGAGCAATCCACATCTTGTGCGCACCTACATCGGAGATAACAATATCTTCGGGATCTAGCACCTGCCGCAGGTCGTACAGTAGCTTCTGAGGCTTGATGGGAAAGCCGGTATCGGTGCCGTACTGCTCGTAGTTCTCTCGCATATCGGTGCGGAGATTAGCGAAGCGATCGCTCAGCTTTTCGCCCTTAAACAAGTCTTTGGGGCGATGAATGCGTTTGGTGATCTCATTAAGCGCGTCAGAAATATCACCCACAACTTCGACAGTAGGAATATAGCTACTGTCGATTTCAGCAGCTGTAAGAGCGATATGAACGATAGGCCGGTCGCCTTCCGGGTTCCACTTTTTGGGCCCATACTCAATAAGATCGTAGCCAACCGCAATAATTAAATCGCTTTCATCTAGAGCACAGGCAACATAATCACGCTGCTGTAGGCCAACGGTCCACAGCGACCGGTCGTCGGTATAGTCCAGCAGCCCTTTGCCCATAAAGGTGTTGGTGACAGGAATGCTCTGCTCGCGAGCAAAGCGAGTGATGGCGTTACTCGCCCGGTTACGAATGGCGCCGTTTCCGACAAGCATCATTGGACGACTAGCTTGGGAAATAGCGATCGCAGCTTTTTGCAAACTCTCTTCTGATGCAACCGGAACCGTAGGCGGGTCTGCCCTCAGTGGCCTACCGTTCGCGGGCATATCGGCAATGTTTTCGGGCAGATCAATATGGACCGCGCCAGGGGGCTCGCTCTCAGCCGTCTTAAAAGCTTTGCGGACAATTTCAGGAACGGTGTCGGGCCGAACGATTTGCTTATTCCACTGAGTGACCGGGGCAAACATAGCCACCAAATCAAGATACTGATGAGACTCAATATGCATTCGGTCAGTGCCAACTTGCCCTGTGATTGCAACAAGAGGGGCACGATCTAAGTTAGCATCAGCGACGCCTGTCATCAGGTTGGTCGCACCTGGACCCAAGGTGGAGAGGCAGACGCCCGCTTTGCCAGTGAGTCGCCCGTAGACATCGGCCATAAAGGCAGCGCCCTGCTCATGACGGGTGGTAATGAACTGAATAGATGAGCGTTTGAGGGCCTGAAGTAGCTGAAGGTTCTCTTCACCGGGGAGACCAAAAATATACTTAACACCTTCGTTTTCAAGGCAGTGGACGAGGAGTTCGGCAGTATTCATAGAAGAGACTTGAAAAGGGTTAGAAGAGATTTAAGAGAAAACCGATGAAGACGAAAGTGAAGAATAGGAGAAAGATAGAGCGGACGGCTATTTTACCCAGACGGTTTTGGCATTAACTAATTCTAGTAGGCCGTACCGGCCAAGTTCGCGACCATAGCCAGAGGTTTTAATGCCTCCGAAGGGGAGTCTAGGATCGGACTTAACCAGACCGTTGATGAAAACCGCGCCCGCCTCAAGACGGTTGATGAGGTGCTGCTGTTCGTTGGGTTCGGTGGTCCAAGCGCTCGCACCCAGGCCAAAGTCAGTGTCATTGGCAAGGGCGATCGCACTATCAATATCAGGGACTCGAAAAACCAGAGCGACCGGACCGAAGAACTCTTCTTTAGCGATTGCAGCATCGGGCGAGAGGCCACCAAGAATAGTCGGCGGATAGAAGTTGCCAGACCGAAGAGAGTCGGGCATTTGTTGCTTTAGCGCCTTGAGGTTTGCTCCAAATAAAACATTTGCGCCCTGGTCTATACAGGTGTGCACCTGTTTGTCTAGTTCTTCTAGGATATCTGGGGTGGCAAGCGGGCCAATTGTCGTTTCTAGCAGCATTGGGTCGCCAATTTTTTGGCTGGCGAACTGGGCGATAAAGCCCTGTTCGAAGGCATCGGCTATCTCGCCAACCAGGATAAACCGCTTGGCGGCGATGCAGGACTGACCGTTATTCATCAGGCGGGCGCCAGCAGCAGTCGCGATCGCACTTTCCAAATCGGCGCTCGGCAGCACAATAAAAGGGTCACTGCCGCCTAGCTCTAGAACGGCTTTCTTAATGTGTTTGGCAGCGGTAGCCGCAACGGCAGATCCGGCTGGGCCGCTGCCGGTAAGGCTCACAGCTTTAACTCGGCGGTCGGCGAGTATGGGCTTAACCTGACTGGCACCGATGAGCAGCGTTTGAAAGACATCGGCAGGGAACCCAGCAGTAGCAAAGACCTCGGCAATCGCTAGGGCGCACTGGGGCACGTTGGAGGCGTGTTTTAGCAGCATCGTATTGCCAGCCATCAGGGCGGGTGCGGCGGCGCGAAAGACCTGCCACAGCGGGTAGTTCCAGGGCATGACGGCCAGCAGAGGCCCCAATGGTAAAAAGCGGACGTAGCTACTGCTGGCGTCGGTGCTAGCTGGCTCATCTTGCAAGAAGGCCTCAGCGTGGTCAGCGTAGTAGCGACAGACCCAGGCACATTTCTCAACTTCGGCGATCGCACTACTCAGCGTCTTGCCCATTTCTAGCGTCATCAGCTTGCCAAGTGCCTCTTTTTGCATCGTGAGGGTCTTGGCCGCGCTGAGCATCCACTGGCTACGCTGTGAAAAGGAAGTGCGTCGATAGGTGCTAAATGTATTGTGTGATCGCGCTAATGCGGACTCTATCTGGTCGGCGTCTAGGGCCTCGAACGTCTTTAGCGTCGCCCCGGTGGCCGGGTTAATACTGGCGATTCCCATGTTTCTTTCCTCAGCTTCACTTCCTAGCTCAAAACTCAAAACTAGAAAGCTCGGGTTGAAAGCTTGAAGTCAGGTGATTTCATCCTTGTAGCAGCGATACGCCGCTCTTTGGTTACCTCTACTGTCGCTTGAAACCATTGGAAGAGTCGCTTTTAGGAAAGGGTTCGTATAGATTGTTTACCTGTTGTCACCTGCCCCGAGTGCCTACTTTCGTCGCTGGCGCTGTGGCGTGGTCAGAGCGGAGAAAATATGTTTGTATTTATGCAAAGACACCAGGAGGTATTTTATCTCCCGGTGTCTTGTTACTTATGCAGTCTAATACCTGTGTCAGCTAGCAATAACGGATGCTAAGCAGCGGCTACTTTTTCTTTGAATCCCTTGCCAGCAGAGAATGCAGGCACGGTGGTTGCTGGGATTTTAATAGTTTCGCCCGTCTGAGGATTGCGACCGTCACGCGCTTTGCGATCGCGAGGCTCAAAGCTGCCAAAGCCAACTAGGCTTACTTTATCTCCGTTCGCAACAGATTCCATAATCGACTCAATCACAGCCGTAAGTACGGCGTCTGCATCCTTTTTGGATACGTCAGCTTTTTCGGAAACCATATCGATCAGCTCAGCTTTGTTCATAGAAATAATTACTTGAAAACATCGATAGTAGTTTTAGCACAAGAGATATTAGGTCACAAGTACTATAGGGTTAACATTGTCCATATTCTGTCTATTTTTGGCTGTATCTCAATAATGACGTACGGTATCGCTATTGGTATGTAATGGTTTCAGCAAATGTTTAGTGAATCAGTAATCTGCTGAAAATGTGTTGTGTTATGTAAAGTTAGCGGCCTTACAGGGCTTAGCTGCACGCTTTTAACACTTCTAATTCTTGTTTAATTCGGTCTATACCGTCCTTAGTTTCCTGCTGGTCGTAGGCGTCTCCCGCCTTTAACAGGCTTCTAAGCGCTTTATCGTTATCGCCAATATTGGCGTATGCCAAGCCCAAATTATGAAACGCCTCAGCGCACTTGGGCTCTTGTGCCAAAACGGCAGTAAACTGTTCTATTGCGCCTCGGTAGTCTCCTGATTTGTAGGTGCCGACAGCACCAGCATAGGTAGTGAGCGCCTCGCTACCCATCACTAGCGAGGGCCGCTCAATCACAGATTCTGGAAAAGGAACCTGCGTAATAGGTTTGCGGTAGGCGCTGACCATAGAGCTCAGCGCAAAGCCAGTTGCACCTACTACAACCGCAGCCCAAATCAAGAAGTTAGGCGTTTCCATAGAGATATTGGCCATATGCTCCTAAAAAGATCGAGATAGAAAAAGCGCGATGCGTTTTGTCGAGTTTGACCCCACAGTTTAGCAGACTAGTTTAGCGGACCAGTTCTAACTGAAAACCTCTTAACTAAAAACCTTTTTGTCACAAGTCGGCACACGCCTTTAGCTCTCTTCGTATCTTCGTATCTTCTATCTTGCCTTTCTCAGCGCTGCCGCCTTAGCCATCGGTAATGTATGTATGATGAAGACACAGATCTTTACAATGACAGTACGATTCCCCGATGAGTGCCCTTACAACCGTGATTAACCCGTCGGCTCGCTACACAGGAGAAAAGCTCACCTGGCACTGGCGTGGCTACGAAATGAAATATGTCGCCTACGGCGCGGGTCCTCCTATCGTACTGCTGCATGGCTTTGGTGCGTCTATCGGCCACTGGCGAAAAAACATTCCCGAACTGGCCGCCGCCGGCCACCGAGTCTATGCAATCGACCTGCTAGGCTTTGGTGACTCTGATAAGCCAGATCTGGCTTACAGCCTAGAGTTTTGGGTCAAGCTGATTCACGATTTTTGGAAGGCAAAGGTCAAAGCGCCTGCTGTTTTCGTTGGTAACTCTATTGGGGCACTAATGGCACTGATGACGCTCGTTAGCTACCCCGAAACGGCTAGCGGTGGCGTTTTGCTAAACTGCGCCGGTAGCCTTAACCATCGCCCCGAAGACCTTCCAGGCGGTCTGCGATTGGTGATGGGCGCATTTGCTAAGTTAGTTAGCTCTAACTTGACAGGCCCGCTTTTATTCAACCAGGTTCGCACAAGGGGCCGTATCCGCGGTTCCCTCAGGCAGGTATACGCTAACCGCAAAGCTATCACCCCAGAGCTCATCGATATATTGCACGGCCCTGCCTGTCAGCCCGGTGCCCAAAAGGTATTTGCTTCTATTTTGACTGCGCCCCCCGGTCCGCGTCCTAGCGATCTGCTGCCGCAGGTGAGTCAGCCTTTACTGGTTCTGTGGGGTGAAAAAGACCCCTGGACACCCATTGCTGCGGCTGATATCTATCAAAAGCTGGCCGAAGATACGAGTAAGCAGGTGACGTTTCACGCAATTCCAGACACCGGACACTGCCCTCATGACGAACGACCAAAATTAGTCAACCAGTTGGTTCTAAGCTGGTTGAGAGAAAATTTGGTAGTGAGCGAAGCGACGCAAGATAAAGTAATAGAAGATAGAGCAGAAGAGAACGCAGCAGTATAAAAAGAAGTCGAAGCGAAAGCTTGAGGAAAAAGCTTGAGAGAAAGCTTGAAAAAAGTTTGAGAGAAACTTTGAGAAAGAACAGGAAGTAACAGTGTCAAAAATGATTGACGAAGGCTACATAAAATATCGCTGTGAGTGGATTGAAAAGGACGCTGTCACAATTGCCGACGTGAGTGAACTCACTTGCTATCGCAACGCCCTTCATCAGCTCAACTTTATTGGCCAATATTCTAATGGTATTGGTTTTGGCAACCTCTCTGAGTCCTTTATCCCCCCGCTTTCTCACTGCCAACCCTCTGACGGCACGCCGCAGTTTATTATCACAGGCACCCAAACAGGTCACCTTTCCACCCTGAGCGCGGCTGACTATGCGCTCGTTACAACCTTCGACCCGCTGAAAAACACGCTGACCTGTATTGGTCAACGTAAAGCCTCGTCAGAGTCTTTGACTCACGGCGTGATCTACAGCGATCAGCCCGCTATCGGTGCCATTATTCACGTTCATCACTCGCAGCTATGGAAGCAGTTGCTGCATCAGGTGCCCACCACTCGCGCTAGCGTCCCCTACGGCACGCCCGAGATGGCTGCCGAAACGCAGCGCCTGTTTCGGGAGAGTTCTTTGCTTCAGCAGCGAATTTTTGTAATGGCGGGTCATGAAGATGGAATCGTGACGTTTGGTGAAAATCTATCAATGGCGTATCGAGTTTTGATCAATTGGGGGAGTATGACCGGTATAGTTTCAGCATCGGCCTTGCAACTGCCACATGAGATAGCGCTTCGCTAGCGGCAAGAGCGGTTTGTCTACCGGCCAGATTATTTGTCAAGTTACATGCTAGGTCACGGCAAGGGGTAAAGGGCGATGAATCCAACTGCTGACGGTAACAGCGAACAGTCTCAGACAGCGCCTATACAGCCAGCTCCATTGCCGATAGACCCACTCACAGAACAGATTGAGTCTCAAATAGAGACGTTAGAAGAAACGATAGAAACTGAGTCAGCAGCGAATGAAGATGGCGAAGTACAGCAGCGAGTGCAGCATCTGATTGGATTGATCAAAGCCAGCTTGCAGTCACGTACGCTCGATCCTAAAACGCAGCGAGAGCTTGCCCGCTTGCTTAGCCTTGCACCCCGGCTAAAAGGTCGCCATGTCCAGCAGCTAAATTTGCTAGATCTGGCAGTTTCTATTTTGCTAGAGCCAGATAGTTTGAATCCGAACGCCGCTGAACGGGCAACTGGCGCGATCGCAAACAGTCAGACCGCAAACAGTCAGACCGCAAACAGTCAGACCGCAAACAGTCAGACCGCAAACAGTCAGATCGCAAACAACCAGATCGCGCCAAACAAAACAGCCGCAAAAAACCTTGTCTTTGTACAGGAGACGCGCCGACAGATTGCGCAGCAGTCGCGGACCTATCCTGATTTGCTACGAGCAATTTTTGTCGCAGGTGAAGGTACGCCGTACATCCGTCTGATTTCTGGACTGAGCTGGTTCTTTTTGGTGTTTGTGGTGGCACCGCTGACAGTGGCTGGGCTCACCTTTGCCGTTAGAGATATTGCTGGCTTTGTAAGCACAAGAGCGGAGTTAGAAGAAGCTGAAAATAACCTAGCTATAGGCAAAAAAAAGCGGGATGAGCTAGCGGCTCAGCTAAAGAGTACTAGAAGCCAGCTATTGGCGATCGAGGCGCAGAAAACGGCTGGCTCGGCGGCAGATTCGGTAACTGCAGCGAGTGAAGCAGTGGACGAATCGGCAGATCAGGAAGAGACAGCGGGCAGTGCGACGGTAGACGAGGCAGCTAGTGACGTAACAAGCGACGCAGCGGTTACGGTAGATCGACGAGCCTTGCGTGATATTCAAACAGAAATTGATACGGCGTTGTTCTCTGACATAGATAGCGTAGATGAACCTACGGAGTCTATTAAGGTTCCTAGACCAGAGAATAGGGGTCAGGAGGGGACGACTAGTGGTGAGAACATAGCTAGCTCTGTCGAAACCAATAATTTCTCTCTAATTTTGCTGGCTGTGGCCATGGGCGCACTTGGCAGCACGATTAGCGTCATCGTTCGAGCCAATACCTTTATTCGTCAGACTGAGGAAAATAACAACGATCTGTTTTTGACAGGATTTTTCAGACCGTTCGTGGGTATGTCATTTGCTATTTTTTGCGTAGCGCTGATAGAAGCAGGCATTTTCTCTGGCGTTTTTAATTTAAGCAACCGCGAGAAGCCAGAGGATCAGATTTATGTTTATGTAGCGATCGCATTTGTTGCCGGATTTAGTGAACGCCTGGTGCGTGACGTGGTGCTCAAAACCGAAGACACCATAGCTGGGCCAGCCGGTCAGCGCGATCGCTGGTCATAAAGCCTTCAAAATAGTCTTCGAAACAGCCCACAAGACAGCTTTCAGGACACAAATCTCATCCCAAGATAACTTCATCCCCAGATCATCCCATTCTACGACCGAAGAAGTTGCCTCATCGTTAAAGGCCCTCCCGTAATCTTGATTTGTCTCCCCTCTGGCAAATAGCTCAGCGTCACCTCAACTGGCTCGGGTGGCAGATACGTCAGTCGCTCTGGCCATTCAATTGCGACAATTCCTGGCTCTACCTCTACTCCATCCCAATACGTCTCTAAATACAGTCCATCTGCCTCAGCCGCCGACAGCCGATACAGATCTATATGATACAGCGGCAGCCGCCCTTGCGTGTATTCATTCACTAGCGTAAACGTTGGGCTATCAATCTCTTCTATTCCCAAACCCTGTCCAAGTCCCTGCACCAGAGTTGTTTTCCCGCTTCCTAGATCCCCTTTTAGCAACAGCACACTTCCCGTAGGTAGCAGCTCTCCTAACTGGTATCCAAGCGATCGCGTTGCCTCTACATCCGGTAATTCAATAACCATCTACCCAAACTCCATATCCAGAGCCTTTCCGTATAGCCTGTCTTCTGTGTAACTTATCTCCTGTGTAACCTGTCTTCTGGATACACCGTCTTCTGTATACACTGTAAACAGTCAAATTTACCCTTTGCCTTTAAGCCCTCAGCTCATTCATGATCATCACCGTTGCTAGCTTCAAAGGCGGCGTCGGTAAAACGACGACAGCTATTCATCTGGCGGCCTTTCTGCAAGGACAGGCCGAAACCGTCTTAATTGATGCCGATCCTAACCATTCAGCGTTGGGCTGGGCTAGCCGTGGCGAGCTGCCTTTTTCGGTCATTGATGAGTGGGGCGATACCATACCCGATGGCAACGTAGTGATTGACACACAGGCAAGACCCATACCGGACGATCTGTCTGCGCTGGCTAAAACCTGCGATTTGCTCATTTTGCCGACCACCCCAGACGTATTGGCGCTAGACGCACTGGTGCTAACAATGGAACATCTCAAGGAAATTAGCACCAGTCACTATCGAATTTTGATCACTTCAATTCCGCCTAAGCCAAGTAGAGCCGGTCAGGAGGTGAGAGAGATGCTAGAAGAGGCTAAGCTACCGGTGTTTCGTCAGGGCATTCGTCGGCTGGCGGCGTTTCAGAAGGCGGCGCTGAAGGGGATACCGGTGTATGGCGTGAAAGATACGCGCGCAGAAGCAGGCTGGCAGGATTATGAGGATGTGGGAAATGAAATTTTAGATATTATGGAGACCAGAGCGCTGATGATCGAAGCGCAGGAGGTTCCTGAAGTAAAAGACTTCTTTTAGCTCCTTTTTCTTATAGCGGCTACTACATAGCGGCTACTTGAAATGACCTATCAGACGCTTGCTGCTGAGATGATTGCCGTTGGCTAGACGCTCTAGCTAAATGCTCTAGATGCTGCTCAGCAAGTGCCGTTAGCTATACGAGCTCAAAACCCGCTCAATTTGCGGCTTGTAAAAGCATATCCAAGAATTTTCTCCTTGAAGCTTGATCCCTGCAATCGACTCGACGGTGAGCGATTTTTTCAAGGCTTCTAACCATGGCATTTCTACGTATCCCTGCGCCAAAAGCGGCGAGCTTTCATTTGTGGCTACAGGCATAAATAAGTCTTCTCTAGGCCCTTCCGCTTCGCGAATTTGCAGGAGTGTAGACGCGTCTACCTGAATCACTTTTCCTAGCGGTGTGCGGTCTGAGCTAGAGGCTAACGATGCTTGGTCTACAGGAACAAACAGTTTTGTCTCGACCAGTGTTTCGTACAGCTGGTCGTAGTCTTCATCTCTGGCATGTTCTGCGATGTCGTAAATGAGCTGCTCTAGCTCTCGATCGTTGAGGGGGATGGTTTGGCTTGCTGTGCTCATTGAATTGTGCTTATTGAACTGCTGAGAAAGCAACTGGCTCGCGTCTGTATTATATATTCAAGTTAGAGCAAATCACCCAGGCAAAAAGAATGGATAGACGGACGTTTTTAGGTGGCATAGTGCCCGTGTTAGCGGCACCGAGCTATCTATATCGCAATAGTAAGGCTGAGGTGATGGGCAGTAGAGCAGTGACAGAGGCGTTTAAAAGCAGGCAGTCAAACGTTATGGTTGAAAGCGTTCCTGGAACGGTGGAGTCGCTGCTTCCTGATGATATAGAAGGGTCGCGGCATCAGCGGTTTGTGGTTCGCATCTCTCGAGACCAAACGCTGCTAGTTGTGCACAACGTCGATATGGCCCCGAGGTTAAACGGTTTGCGCAAGGGCGATCGCGTTTCGATTAAAGGTGAATATGAGTGGAACGATCGCGGTGGGCTGATTCACTGGACGCATAGAGATCCGCTCAGCACTCACGAAGACGGCTGGATTGACTATCGTAATGTGCGCTATCAATAGGCTTGTTACCAGTAGGCCAGACATAAAGCAGGTAAGCTGTGAGCGGAGCGATAGGGCGGCAAGGTCTGCTATTTATCGAATGTGGCCAAATGGATTTAGCACTAGCGTAAGCTCAGCGCCTCAATATCAATAAACCTTGAGCTTCTTAGGAAGATGGGCTCTATCTGAAGAGAGAGAACCATGCCGGACTACAGTTCTCTCTGCCTTTCGTCGAACTATTAAGCAGCTTGACTTGCTCAAGCTATGAGCTCAGACAGAGGGAAAACGCAAAGAGACCTTACACACTTGGGATGTAACTCTTTGTATGGAAGCTCTTCCCATGACTGCTGAAACCATGTCTGCTGAAAAAAAGTGCGCCCTAGCGCTAGGTCTCATCTTTACGATTTTAGGAATTGCTGGACTAATTCCCGCTTTAGTCTCTCTGCCTTCTGCTGCGATATCAGGTGCTGCCCCAATTACCGCAGACCAAATTCCTGCGACGACGGGCGCTAACTACGCCGCTGCTTATTTACGAGGGTTCGGGTACATATTTGGGCTCTTTCCAACAAACTTGCTACACAATATTGCGCATCTAGCGGTTGGTCTGATTGGTCTGTATTCTGCGACAGGCGATCGCGGCGCTTTCAACTACAACAGGTTTTTTGCCATTAGCTACGTAGCACTGGGCATCATGGGCCTTATCCCTCTAGCCAATCACCTGTTTGGACTCATGCCTATTTTTGGTAACAACGTCTGGCTGAACCTGGCTACAGGTGCGATCGCTGCCTACTATGCTTTTGTATGGCATCCTAAGAACGCCGATCCTACTGTCTCACTGTAGACTCGCCGTAGACTCACCTCATAAACGACTCACCCCAAAACAGTATGTGCTGCGGTAAGAACTCTCTCAGCCGCAGCACACTTAAAGCCAAACAGATGCAACAGAACAGATGCAACACAACAGAACTAAACGCAACTGCTAGGCTTCAGCTACCAATAGGGCTGTGCTATTCCATTGGCTCAAACAGCATTTTTGGAATAACGCCGTGAATGCCTTTGACAATATCAACAACCTGAGAAACCTCAAAATCGATTGCCGCACTGCCTAGCAGCAGCGCATCCTGCTCAGTTAGCTCATACTCTTCGTTGACAATTCGCAAAGATTCTCTTACTGATTCCTTCATTGCCTCGTCTAGGTCTTCGTCCAAACCGACTGCAATCCACGCCTCTTCGGTTTCGCCCATTGGCTGTTCTAGGGCCATGTCCTTGTGTACCGTTAGCTCAAATGTCGGCGTTAGCGAGCACTCAATGGCGGTAAGGGCAACCTCTCCATTTCCCTGAGCGCAGTGCGGATCGCCAGAGTAAAACAGGGCACCCGGAACCTGCACCGGCAAATAAAGGCTGCTACCAATACCTAGAAGCTTAATGTCAACATTGCCGCCATAAACCCCAGGCGGAACCGAGTTCACGGTGTCTTCTACATTGGCTGGAACCACGCCCATAATGCCCATAAAGGGCTTGAGCGGAATGCCCAGATTAGGCTGACCGTTGCTAGGACGAAAAATGCCGATATCTTTCGCCATATCGATCGGAATAACTTTGGTGTAAATATCAGCTTCGTCAACTGGAAACTCCCCGGGCAGTGAGCCTTTTCCATGACGATTGGAAATTACGCCATAGGGTGCCCGGTACTCAATCCCAATTGTTTTAATTTCTAGAACGTCACCTGGTTCTGCTCCTTCCACATAAATAGGACCAGTGATAACATGAGGGCCAGGACCTGTTTTCTCCACGTTGGCTTTGACCTGGAGCTGGTCTGGCAGAATGTCTTCTTGTTTGATTCCTTGCCCGGTCAAAAACTCAACCGTATCGCCCTGATCAGCCAAAATTCCTTCATGAGAGATAGTCTCCACCGTTACCTGAGAGCCTGACTCAACCGATAAAATGGGCTCGCTATCTGGCTTGAACAATTCACCCCAGATAACGTGGTCGGGAGTAGATTTGACTACATAGCTTTGGCTGCCTGTCGCTTGTGCAATCTCGGACCAGGCAAAGGACGTAAGCGAGCTATTAACAGCCCAGAGTGAGAGTAGCGTGATTGCAGCGATGGTAAAAGGGGACTTTAACCTCTTCATCAACAGCTTGTCTATTGAAACATTAGCCGCAAAGTCGCTAGTTTGTAACTCGCTTAATCCCCTTCTGAGTGGGCTGTATAGCCACCTAACTGTTCTGATAAACCAAGCTCTCGTATCTTTCATGGCAGCCAACTCCTCGCTTATCGTAATTTCTTTTGCCGCATCATGTTCTTTAATCAGAACATCAATACTTAAGTGTAATAAACTACTTTTTGAGACATAAGTGTGTAGCGAAGATTACATAGAGGAAGTTAAGACGGGATTGGTTGAAAAAGAGCTGTTTCGCTGACATGTAGGCTGTTGTAGAGATTAGGCAAGATGTCCTTTTCTCGAATGGTCCTTTCTAGAACGGCCCGACTGTTAAGCTGGATACAGAATATATTTCAGTGAGATCTCTATTCTGTTATTGCTCTATCTTGTTATTGTTTGTAGCTTTGTCTGGGTATTGTCTCTTTGATCTAGTTTTCTGATCTGGCTTCCTGATCTGGCTTCCTGATCTGGCCTTACGAAGCTGGTCCAGCCTGTAGAGTGATAAAAAAGTGATAGATGATTCAGATGAATTAATAAGAGGAATGGTTTTACAGAAGACGTGTGCAAAAACGTGTACAAAAATCTCGTTTTCGTTCTTTACTTTTTTCGTTCTCTACTTTTTTCGTTCTCTACTTAAAGTGATTCACTTGAAAATTGACTCTTGTGATAATTAACCGCGACGCTGAGTATCAAGCAAGTGCAAATTGAGCAAACATAAGAAGATAAGCTATTAAGGAATTTAAACTTAAGCATCATGCGCCTCTGCCAATGCCCGGATACTGACTGTTCAGGTTTCGACTTGTCTCAGGGAGATTTATTGCAGGGCAAGCTGCCGGAGTTTGCTGCGAGTGTTGACGCCGCTACCGATCCAATCGTTAGTAATCCAATCACCGATCAGTCGGCTGATCAATTGGCAGACCGGGCAGCTCACCATAAGCTACGAGTGCTTCGTGTAGGACTGCTACTCTCGGGTGGGTTTTCTTTGTTTGAGTGGACGGCGGGGTGGTGGAGCCAAAGCCTGATGCTCATGACAGATGCCGGACATATGCTCTCTGACTGTTTGGCGCTGAGTTTGGCGATTGGGGCAGCTTGGCTAGCGCATTTGGCGGTTCGGCAAAAGCAAACGCTTGGTCCGCAGAAGGCAGAGATTGCCGCAGCGCTGGCCAATGGCGTAGGGCTGTTGGTGCTAGCCGTGTGGGTAATGTGGGAAGCGCTCAATCGGTTTCACGGCGATGGGCACGGCAGCTTTCAAGGTGGTGAATATACCGTTGGATCGAGCGAGGTGGTGCTGGTGACGGCCATCGTAGGGCTAGGTATCAACATTATGGCGGCGTCTGTTCTGCATGACCACAGCCACCACGATTTGAACGTGCGCGGTGCGTTCCTACACGTTTTGGCAGATACGTTTAGCTCGGCTGGGGTAATTGTGTCGGCTGTGCTAATTTGGGCTTTTCACTGGAGCTGGGTCGATGAGGTGGTGAGCCTTTGCCTAGCAGCGGTCATTGGGATAGGGGCGCTGCCTTTGATTTTTGAGAGTGCGCGATCGCTTCGCAATCCTCCCCAGCAGACTCGCAACAGCGCTTAAGAACTCTCTTGAGAAACCCCCTAGAACAGCAGAGGCAAACTTAACAGCCCGAGCGCTACTACCATGCCGCTAAGCAGCCAAACAGCCCAGCGATTAGGCCGGTAGCGCCCGCGTTCAATTTGGTCGAATGCCTGATTGAAGCGCCAGGCAGCTAAAAGAATCGAGAGTATACCAAACCCGACTAGACCAACGCCAATCAGCCTGGAGCTAAAGAAGGACGTGGGGCTGCTGGCAGCTCGCGGTGCCGCCTGGGCAATTTCAAACTCTTGAAGAAAAAGACCGAAGCGGGCGATCGCAAAGCCAAAGCCAATTAGAGAGATAGAAGTGCGTAGCCAAGCTAAAAAAGTACGCTCGTTGGCCTGATGCTCGCGCTGACGATCGGGCTGACGATCGGGCTGGCGATCTGGCTGGCGGACAGGCGACGGAGAATTTGAGGGAGGGGCCATGCAATCGAAACGCGCCAGTCGGCTGCTCTTTGTTGATGACTATAGCCGGCAGCTATAGCTTCCGCCACTTAGCTCCACACATTTTCAAGCGGTGAAACCTTTGCTGCGTATAGAGCTAAGTGGTCAGCAATCGCCGAATGCATCCGGCGATTGCTATACATGACGAGGCTATCACCTTTTTCCGTCTGTAGAGACAGTTAATCGAACAGCTAGGACTGCGATAATTGAAAACGAATAAAAAATCGACAGAAACGAGTTGATAGAGACGAATTAATAGAGACGAATAAAAAACAAGGTAGAAGGGCTGATGTAGCCTATTCGCTAACTCGATTTTGCAAGTAGGACTAAGCGTGAATACTTTACTCGATAGATTGCCAAAGTGGCTGGTGTGGGAGCTAGCAGTTCCGCTGACGATTTTTAATGGCTGGCTTCTGGTTCAAGGTATTCAGTACTTTGGGTCTTTCTTATCGCTATTTGTCGTGGCGACGCTGCTGTCTTTTTTGCTTGATTATTTAGTCTCGCTAATGGAGAGCCGCGGCATTGCTAGGGCTTATAGCGTCTTAATTATTGTGATTTTGGTATTGGGCCTGGTGGCCTTGGCGGTGGTGACGATCGCCCCTGTTCTACTAAATCAAATTACCGATCTGACCACGCAGCTGCCAGACTGGGTAGCCTCTGGCTCTCAGCAGCTAGAAATTCTTGATACGGAGATTGATAAGCTAGAAACCTCCGACGACATTGATGTTACCGATTTGACCACGCAGATTGCTAACCTGCTGCCCGTAGAGCTAAAGCTGCTGCCCGGTCAGCTGTTGGAATTTCTGCTAGGGTTTGCCGATAAGCTGCTGGATGTTCTCGTAACATCTGTGCTGACGCTATACTTACTGCTGTATGGTAAATCTTTTTGGAAAGGGCTCTATAAGTGGCTGCCGAACGATTTGGGCGAGCAGTTAAGCCGTTCGCTAGGCGTACAGTTCAAAAATTACTTCTTCGGACAGGCAGTGATTGCGGCAATTATGGCGGCTACTTTGGCAGTGGTTTTCTATTTTCTACAGGTGCCGTTCTGGCTGCTTTCTGCGCTAGGCATTGGCCTATCGGTGCTGGTTCCTTTTGGCGATTGGCTGGCCTTTCTCACTGTCTGTGTGCTGGTTGGTCTGAGCGATCCGTGGCTGGCAGGTGAAGTTTTAATCGCTTGTATCGTTGTCGATCAGATTATTGATAACGTATTTACACCCCGTATTCTGGGAGATGCGGTGGGCCTTAATCCGGTCTGGGTGCTGCTGTCTTTGTTCATAGGCGCTCAGGTTGGCGGACTGCTGGGTTTGGTGATTGCAGTGCCCTTAGCCGGTACCTTTAAACAGATTGTCGATAGCTTTCAAATAGGCGACGTGAGAGTAAAAGGCTTAGATCACATTGATATTTCCGCTACCGAACCGACTACTGCCGCCGAAGAACCGACTACTGCCGCCGAAGAATCGACTGCCGGACAACCTATTGCGGTGGAGTAACGCCTGAGCAGGTATGTTAAAAGCTGTTGAAAGCTATGCATAACAGATAAGGCGGTATATAAAGATGATGAGACGGAAAAAGTACGCCTTTCAAGCTATCTTATTCTTCCTCTCTTTGGCTTGTGTTCTGCTGCTAGGGCTGCTAAAAGCTACGCCTGTAATGTCTCAGGAAGCTGCGGTTGAAGACGCCCTGCCAGAGAGTGCCCTTATAGAGAGTGACGCTTCAGAGCCAGTCTCGGCTCCAATCAGCGGTGATTATTTTGCTGATGTGATGGTGCGCGGACAGGCTATTTTTCAAGTAGGGAGCTTGAATGATTTGAACGCTAACGATCGCGCAGCTATTATCAACCGCCGTATTGCTAGTTTGTTGGAGAGAACTGGCGGCGACGTGAAGGTAGAAACGACGCCTGTTCCAGATCAGCAGCTAATTACTATTCAAGCCAACAATCGGGTCTTGATGACTGTAACCGAACAGGACGCGCAAGATTTTGGCCTATTGCTAGGGCCGCTCGCGGACCGTTGGTCTCAGCAAATAGCGCAGAGTTTTGCTAGACCGCCCGTAGCCGTCGATGTAGCCCAGCGGTTGAGCGGGACGGTCCGGCAATTAGGAAGGGACAGCATCGCTAATATTCCGGCTCTGATTGGTGTACTGATTGTTATCCTTGTAACTTGGCTAATTGCTAAAGGCGTTCGCTATAGCGCCTTTAAGTGGGCTGAGCAAACGGAAGGTGATCGCAGCACAGAGGTCCTGATTGGGCGGCTAGGCTATGGTGCGGTGTGGGTAGGCGGCGCGGTGATTGCGCTAGGCGTGTGGGGAATAGATTTCGCTACGATGCTGGGGGCGCTAGGACTAACAAGCGTAGCGATCGGTTTTAGTTTAAAGGACGTACTCAGCAATTACATTTCAGGAGTAATCTTGCTGTCAGCAAGGCCTTTTCATATTGGCGACCAGGTTGTGATCAACGGTTACGAAGGCACCATCACTCAGGTGCAGCTACGCTCGACCACACTGCAAACCTATGACGGAAGAATGGTTTATATTCCTAACCAGGAAGTGTTCCAAGCAAGCATTACTAACAACACAGCGACAGACTATCTTCGCAGCTCGGTGATTGTCGGAATTGACTACGACGCCGACATCACAGAGGCTAGAGACGTAGTTATTCGGGCAGTTAGCGCGTTAGATATTGTGCAGCTAAATCCCGCCCCAACCGTGCTGGTGCGCGAGCTAGCGGCGAGTACAGTGAATCTAGAAGTTCGCTTTTGGGTTGATTCGCGTCGAGCGGGTTTCTTGGAGACAACCTCTCAGGTTTCTCAGCGTGTAAAGGAAGCCTTGCAAACTCACAGCATTGAAATGCCGACAGAAATCTATACCCTATTGCTAAAAGACGTACCGGAGGAGATGAAGCCTAGCAACGGTCGGTTGGTAATCACGCCCAATGACGACGGTGCTGCCTAGTTGTCTTTGCCGTAGTTTTTCCTGCTCTAGTTTTTCCTGCTGTAAGTTCCCTACACAAGGATGACGTAAGAGGAGATCAGCCACGGACTGCCTAATCTATCGAGCTTCTAAGCGCGTTCATCATCTCTTGTAGTAGAACGGTCATCAGTAGACTTTCCGTCGTCTTTTCAACAAAGTCTCTTGCCAAATAGATTTTGTTTTTCGTCAAGCTATGCTGGCTCCATCCTCCGCGCAAAGAGAGTCTAGAAACAACTTCTACTTCTGGCAAATCAGAGAGGCCGTCTGACCTTAGCTGTTCTAATAGCCGCTGTAGCTCTTGGGCCGTAATATTTTGATCGGGCGCGCAGACTAGTCTGCGTGAAGGCAGCTGCTGAGATGAACCTGTTTGCAGCGAAGCCCAAAGTCGCAGGACATTCTTCGCATTGAAGTAAGCTTTCCTCAGCTTTTCAGACGCCTTCATACTGTATAAGCTATCAGGCATACGTTTTCCGTTTAACGACCCTCCACGACATCTCGCTAAGTATGTATGGCTAGTTGCTATAGACCAGTGACGGCAGACCCGTTTTCGGTCAATGCGGTTGTAGGCCTTTTATTCTTATGTCCGTGTTTATGGAGTATTTATGGATGCTTTCTACATAAGCTCACAATTTTCCGTCTATGACAGCAATCTACGCCATTTGGCGTAAGCCATTCGGCTCATTCGGCTTTTATACATAGCTTACAGCCTTGACCATCACTCTTTCCAACACACAAACATCATCCGAGGATCGTTTAGTTAACGGCTTAGTCGGTTCGCTAACTGAGAGAGAGAATGATCAGCGATCGCAGCAGCTCTTCTGTGCTCTTATACTGTTAACCGTGACCTAACCGTGACCGCTGACCACACTTGAGGTGCCGAACTGTTGCTGCGTAAAAACTTTATAGATGGCCGCTTCAGGTTTAGGTTCAAGCAGCGTGTGCTCCCAGTGGGTCTGTGGCTACCGGCAGCGCTTTTGCCCGTGCTGCTATCGGGATGCGGCCTTTTTGCAGCAAGCGAAGCCCAGCCAGAAGGCAGACCAGAAGGCAGACGCGGCGGCCCATCAGGGCGAGAGGAGGATGGCCCAGTCGCGGTTAAAACAACTAAGGCAGAAACCGGATCTCTGTCAGCTCAGGCGTCGTATACCGGAACGACGCGCCCGGCTCAGCAAGTGTCGCTAAGGACGCAGGTCGCTGGCGAGGTGGTTGATTTGACCGCGAATACCGGTGACCGGATTGAACAAGATAGCGTGCTGGCCCAGCTCGATGGCAATTTGCAGGTAACTGATTTGGGTGAGGCGGAAGCCGAACTGGCGGCTCGGCGCTCGGAGACCGCACAGGCAGAGGTAGCCATCAGTGATGCCCGTTCAGGTGTAGTCAATGCGCAGGCGACGCTTGACCAGGCTCAGCTTGATGCCAGTCGACTGCGACAGTTAGCTGACCAGGGCGGGGTGTCGCAGCAGGCCGCAGAGGCGGCAGAACTGGCGGTGGTAAATGCGCGACAGGCCCTGCAATCTGCTCAAGCCCAGGTAGAGTCACGGCAGCAAGCGGCGGCGACAGCTAATAGCCGTATTGCGGCGCAGCAGGCGGTGGTGGCGCAGCAGCAGAAGCAGCTGTCTTACTCGGAGGTGCGATCGCCGATTGCAGGCGTTGTTCTCTCTCGCCAGGTCGATATTGGTAGCTATGTTGAGTCGGGTGCAACCCTCTTTGAGCTGGGCGATCTCAGCACGCTCAAGGTTACGGTGCAAGTCTCCGAACTTGATTTAGATCAGATCAGCCTTGGACAAATAGCGCAGGTCAAGCTTGACGCTTTTCCAGAAGAAGGCAATATATCTGGGCGTATTACCCAAGTGTCGCCCCTAGCTGACGCGACTTCTCGCCTGCTGCCGGTAGAGGTGACGATTCCGAATATCGGAGGGCAGATTGACAGAGAGCAGATCGGCAGTGGTCTCTTGGCGCGGGTGCAGTTTGGCGTGGGGATGGGCGACCGGGTGGTGGTGCCAGCTAGCGCCCTAGAAGTCGGTGAAGAGGGTGCCGCGATTTACGTAGTGGAAGGAGAAGGGGCAGACGCTAGAGCGATCGCACGCTCGGTCAGACTGGGCGAACAGAGTGACGACCGGGTAGAAATTCTCTCGGGGCTAGCGCCAGATGAGGCGTTTATTGCGCAAAGCGATCGCCCCCTTACCTCAGGGCAGGCCGTACGGCTAAGCATTTTGTCCGATCGGGAGCCTAGCGCTAACTAAGTAGAACAGCCCCAGGTAGAACAGCCAGAGATAGAACAGCCAGAGATAGAACAGCTCGAGATAGAACTACACAGAAAACAGTCTTGAAACAACCTCCTGCTTTAGCAGCGTCTTCCATGAACAATCCGGCAGACAGTTCGGCTTCAAGCGGCCACTCAGATAGCTTTGCCAAGGCTGGTGCGAGTGGCCTTGGCCTTAGCGTTATCGCTATTCGCCAGCACATTGCTACCCTGACGCTGACGGTGGCCGTGATTGTGCTGGGGCTGTTCTTTGTGCAACAGCTTCCAGTCGATTTGCTGCCGTCTATTACCTATCCACGCATTGGTGTCAGGGCCGACGCGCCTGGGGTATCGCCCGAAGTGGCGGTTGATGAGATTACTCGGCCTCTAGAGCAAGCGCTAGCTGCAACCGAAGGGGTCGTGCAGGTAATCTCTCAAACTAGAGAAGGCCGCATCAGTTTAGATTTGTACTTCCGGCCAGGCGGCGATATTGACCAGGCGCTAAACGATGCCACCGCAACGCTCAACCGCGCCCGAGATAGCCTGCCGCAAACTATTGGCCAGCCTCGGCTGTTCAAGTTTGATCCTTCTCAGCTACCGGTGTACGAGGTGGCTCTGACTTCAGCTTCGCTACGGGGGGTTGACCTCAGAGTTTTTGCTGACCAAGAGCTGGCCCGCGAGCTGAATACGGTGCCGGGCGTAGCCAGCGTAGATGTGTCAGGCGGCGTACAAGAAGAGATTCGGATTAATCTCGATCCGGCAAGACTACAGTCGCTAGGCATCGGGATAAACGACGTTTTAGAGGCGCTCTCCGCTCGCAACCAAGATACGTCTGGCGGTCGCATTGAAGGGCCCAATAGCGAGCCGCTAACTCGCGTGGCCGGTCGGTTTCAATCTGCCAATGAGATTAGCAATCTGATTTTTGACGTAGGCGATTCGAGTGAGCCCCAGCAGGTCTATTTGCGAGATTTTGCTGAGGTGATTGACGGCACTGAAGAACAGCGCATTTTTGTGACACTTAACGGTGAACCGGCGGTAAAGATGAGCATTCAAAAGCAGCCTGTGGCCAATACGGTCAACGTGGTCGATGGCATCAAAGCCAAGCTCGATACGCTCAGAGCCTCAGGCCTTATTCCAGAAGATCTGGTGCTCAACGCCACGCTAGATGAGTCTGTTTTTATTCGGAACGCGATTCGTAACGTTGCGATCGCAGGACTAACGGGCGCAGGATTGGCGGCGATCGCAGTGCTTCTGTTTCTCGGCTCGCTCCGGCAAACCTTCATCATTGTTATCGCCATTCCCCTAGCAACGCTAATCGCAATTTTGTTCATGGGTCTGTTTGGCCTGTCACTCAATGTCTTTAGCCTGGGTGGACTGGCCCTAGGTGTGGGCATTGTGGTAGACAACGCCATTGTTATGCTCGAAAACATCACCAAAGGCGTAGAAGAAAGCAACCGGCCCGTGATTCGTCAGGCCGAAGTCAGCAGCCAAGAGCTAGAATCAGCGCTGTTTGCCTCCACCACCACCAACCTAGTAGCGGTGCTGCCTTTCTTGCTCATTGGTGGCTTTATCTCACTGCTGTTCAATGAGCTGGTGCTGACCGTGAGCTTTGCCGTAGCGGCCTCGCTGGTTGTGGCGCTGACAGTAGTGCCCACGCTGACCTCGCGGCTACTGACGATTCGACAGTCGAGCGGCGTGAGTAACCTTTGGCCCATCCGCCAGTTCGATCGACAGCTACAGGGGGCAACTGGACGCTATGGGCAGCTATTGGGCTGGGTGCTCCAGCGACGGATTGTGGTGATTGCGATCGCCTTTACACTCTTGGGCGGCAGCAGTTGGCTGATGATGCGTCAAATTCCGCAGGAAATTCTGCCAAGCATTGCCACCGGTCAGGCTAATTTGCGCGTACAGTTTCCCCCGGGCACCACTCTAGAAGAAAATCGTACGGTGATGGCTGCAATCGATCAGCTATTGCTCGATCAGCCCGAAGCAGAATATGTCTTTAGCACAGCTGGCGGCTTTCTCTTCGGCAATAGCAGCAGTGAAAATACCCTGCGCGGAACCAGCACGCTAACGCTAGTTCCTGGAACAGATGTAGAGGCGTTTAGCGATCGCCTCAACGGTGAATTCCAACAGTTCAACCTGGTAAAAACTCGGCTGCGCCTTTCTCCAGGAGACGTACGCGGCCTGACGCTCAGTAACTCTCCGGTTCGGAGCGATGTGGATGTCATTTTGCAGGGCAGCGATGCGCGTTTGCTAGAAGCCGCTGGCCAGCAAGTGCTAGACGCGCTAGATCAGCAGGCCCTGCTAGCGACCTACTCACCCGACGCCGACCCGCCTCAGCCAGAAGTTCAAATTCGCCCTGACTGGGAGCGCGCCGCCGACCTGGGCCTTTCTGCCGAGGCGATTGGTCGCACGGTGCAGACAGTGCTTTCCGGCTCGGTCCCGACTGCAGTTCAGCGCGGCGATCGCCTGGTCGATGTCCGCGTGCAAACGCCCGTTGCCCTCGTGCAAAACCCAACCGAGCTAGCGCAACTGCCGCTACTCAATGGCAGCGAGCAAGCCGTGCGCCTAGGCGACATAACCCAAATTGAAAACGGTCAGGCCCCTGGTGAAATTCAGCGCATCAGCCAGCGGCAGGTCTTCATTATTGAAGGCGATCTATCTGAGGGGGCAAGTTTAGGAGAGGCATTAGACGAGGTAAATCGCATTATGGAGGGCGTCAGCTTGCCCGAAGGCATCACGCGTCTGCCCAGCTTCAGCGCCGAGAGCAATGCGGCTATTCAAGACGGGCTAGGTATATTAGGCGCGCTTGCGGCCTTTCTGGTTTTTACCGTTATGGCCGTGCAGTACAACTCGCTGATCGACCCGCTGGTGATTATGCTAACCGTGCCCCTAGCGCTAGCTGGCGGCATTTTTGGCCTATTTATCACTCAAACAGCTATCGGCGCGACGGTGATTGTAGGGGCGGTATTGCTAGTTGGCATTGTGGTCAATAACGCCATTATTTTGGTAGAGCTGGCCAACCAGATCTATGAGAAAGAGAAGTGCGATCGCCCTACCGCAATGCTCAAAGCGGCCCCACAGCGCCTTCGTCCGATTCTGATGACGACTATCACAACGGTGCTAGGGATGTTTCCGCTGGCGCTGGGTATTGGTGAAGGCTCGGAGTTTTTACAGCCGCTAGGCGTTGTTGTCTTTTCGGGTCTCTCCCTTGCGACTGTGCTGACGCTGTTTATTATTCCTTGCTTTTATACGCTGTTTCATCAGCCGCGATCACGAGAGGCAAATCGATAGCAGCTATGACACAGCCGTACATATCAGCCTATATTGAAATACGTACTCCAACGGCTTTGTTGCGTGAATCAGAAAACAGTCAGAAGTCTCCTGCTGTGGTCATTCTTTAAGCTTCAACCGGATAACTATCGGGCATTCCTAGCTGAGTCATTTTGTTGAGCGCCTTGCACTCAATCATCAGCTCTGTCGTCTGCGTTTTAATCTGCCTCGCACACACCTCTCCTGTGAAAATGGTTTTAAGTCGATACATCCCGGTTTCGCTCAGCGAGCGACGGTGGTAGTCAATCTCTTCTTTCCAAGCCGAGCGCCCCACCTGTCGAATGCGTCTGAGGTTCTCATCACGAGGATGTGCTGGCCCTTTGCGGTTACCATGAAACCAAATCTTGGCATCTTTGCGCGGCGGTATCGCAGCGGTTGCATCCCGCTCCTCAATGTAATCATAGACGTAGCCACAGTCGTAGGCACCATCTGCGCTCACTTGCTCTATCTCATCGTCAATCTCATCGAGCAGTTCGCCTAACACTTCGCTGTCACCCGTTGAGTTGGGTGTGACCACAGCGGCTAGAATTTCGCCCGTCTCTTCATCAATGCCGACGTGTAGCTTTAGCCAGGTGCGGCGCTTGCTAACCCCATGCTTCCGCGCTTTCCATTCACCCTCTCCATAGACCTTTACACCGGTACTATCAATCACAACGTGGCGACTGCCCTGCGTCGGTGTTACTGACAGGTCTATCTTCAGTCGCTTGGCACGACGCGATAGCGTGCTGTAGTGCGGTAATTCTAGCTCTACAGACATCAACTTAAACAGCGAACGGGCAAACCCGATGGTCTGACGCAGCTTTTGTCTGTACACCGACTTCAGCGTCAACAGCGTCTCTATCGCCAAGTCGCTGTACGTATCCGATGCGCCCGGTTTTCCTGTCTTCTGGGTATTCTTCCACGCGACCAAAACGTCTTCGTCTAGCCAGATGTGAAGGCTCCCCCGGCTGACCAAGGCAGCGTTATAATCTGACCAGTTGCGGAGCTTGTAGTGAGATGTCATCGGTGGCGTTGTGTGTTGTCGTAACTGCAACTTACCAAGCGCTCTCTACTCTCCGCAGCTACCTATCGACCTATTTGTGCAACAAAGCCACTCCAACTAGAAACTCAGTTAGCATGTCATCTCGTCTTTCACCGCTTCTCTCACTCCACCAACAGCTAGTGACATTTGTTGCATCAGCTATCCTCATAGGCTCTAGCGCCGTAGCGGCCTCAGCTGCCGAAGTAAAAATTACCCCGCTAGGCAGCCATGACGATGAGTTTTGCGCCTCTGACCGCGCGCTGGTGTTAGAAGATCCCAACGGCCTGCGGATTTTATACGATGCGGGTAGAACGGTGGCTGGCGCAGACGATCCGCGCTTAGGAGAGATTGATGTGGTGCTGGTCTCTCATGTGCACGGCGATCATTTGGGCGATCGCAGAATCGACGCGGTCAATGCCGGCACCTGCGCCCAGCCCGAAGCCAATATCACCACTACCCCAAACTCTAACAGTGTTGAAATTGCAGTTGGTCAAGCTGCCAATATTGTTGTTGGTAGTGAAATGTCACGCTTTTTATCCAACAAAGTGGATAGTCTTGGCGGCAATACCGACTCTGTTCAGCTAGTTCGCTTTGGCGCTTCTACAGAGATTGAAGGCGTAACGTTTACAACAGTCCCTGCCGTCCATTCTAACGGACTTAGCGGTGATTTTATTGAAGGAGAACTAGGTGAAAGTCTTTCTGCTGCCGGGTTGAGCGCCTACGTAGGGCCACCGACTGGATATGTCATCACGTTCTCAAACGGCCTGGTGGTTTATCTTTCTGGCGATACGGGTGTAACCGCAGAACAGGAAACAGTGGTTAGAAACCAGTATGGGGCGCAGCTAGTAGTGATCAATATTGGCGATACCTATACGACCGGGCCGACAGAAGCTGCCTACGTGGTTGATGAGCTGATCGGACCAAGCGCGGTCATTGCTTCACATGCTAACGAGGCGGCAACTAGCGGCGGCGAGGTGCTGCCGGATACTAAAACAGCGGCCTTTATAGAAGCGAGCCAGACGCCTGTTTATGTTCCGTTAAGTGGTAGAACAATGTCATTTGACGCGGACGGCGTCTGTACAGACGGCTGCACTGAAACCAATGGTTCGCCAGAAGCGCCCTAGAGAATCATCTTAGAGAATTAGGAATATGCTGTGGGATTAAAACTTAATAGCCAGATCAAATAATAGAGCAAATAATGAGTCAGACAGTTGACGGATAAAAAACACCCCTGATACGCTAACGATAGATGTTGTTCACTATCGGCGCTGTTTGCGATAGTGAATGGCCAACCGCCTCGAAAAATTTAGTCGCTATCGGCATTGGCTGGCACCAACACCGATAGCTCGCCCCCAAACTGATCACGACAGTTGCGGAGGTTACGGCAATGATGCCATAGCCACCCTGACTTTTGGCAAGTTGGGGTGGCTATCTTTTTCGGGGTTTCTTCCCACTACTTTTGGAGAAACCCATGAAAACGACTCATCTATTGACCGTTCCCTCACTGACAGCAGATCTAGCCGATACGCTAAACCCCCTTCCCTATTCGATTTCACCCAGGAAGGGAGAAAGAGAAACGCTGCGTCATATTTTGCTAGGCAGTCCCGGTGCCGTTCGGCAGACGATTCATCTGTTGCACAGTTTGCACTACGCAGAGACCGTCTTATGGAGCCCGGTGATGGCTGTAACCGAGCCGCTGATTATTACGCCTGAGCAAGGTGAAGCGATGAGCCTATTGCGTAGGCAGCTATAGCGGGTAAAAGGATAGGGTAGGTGATCGCCTGTGTAGTGCGAAAAGGTGCAGATGCGATCGCCAAACAATGTCGCCAAACAATGTCGCCAAACAATGTCGCCAAACAATGTCGCCAAACGATGACTGTGAGCCACACGTCAGTCAAATGCTCGCGATATTCCTTAGAAAAAGGATCGCCAGTACAAAAGACATTGCTGCATCAAATCCAAATAACTAATCCCCACAAGGATCTGAGATCCTTGTGGGGATTGCGAAACTATTAGTTTCATTAGAAAGCTGGTGACAAGACTCGAACTTGCGACCGGCTGATTACAAATCAGCTGCTCTACCAACTGAGCTACACCAGCAAAGTGTACTTTTTTCGGAAAGGCTGCACAAGCAGACTACCAAAAAGGCCTAGCGATGAGCTGAATCCTTCGCGAAGAAGCCAGCCCTCTCGCGAGGAACTAAATCATATCAAAGTTTGTGAACAATTTCAGCAAGTATTTCAGGCGAAAAAATCTAGGCCGAAGTTTAGGCCGAGGCTAGATTGGAGGAAGATTCCCCCAATCGTCTCAGCGGCTGCGATCAGGCGACGTTTCGGCCAATGTTTTGACCGATTTTCAACCTACGCTTTATTGTTCTCTACAGCCCAGCGTGCCAGTTCTGTGCGGTTGTGCAGACCAGTTTTACCCAGCATATTGCTCACGTGGCTTTCAATCGTGCGCTGACTCACCTTTAGCTCTTCAGCTATCTGACGATTCGCCATTCCACGCGCCACAAACTGTACAACCTTCAGCTCAGTTGGGGTCAACTCTACATCAAAAGGCACCTGAATGGTGGGAATAGAGTTGGGCCCCTTATTTTGGCGCTGAATCAGACGAGTTGCTTGCTTGAGCGAAGATTCTACCTGGGCAACAAGCTCCTCTGGCTCAAACGGTTTTACCATATAGACATCCGCGCCCGTAGTCAGCCCCTTCACCCGGTCCTGGCTCTGCCCTTTTGCCGATAGGAACAAAATAGGAATCCAGCTCTTGCCCGGATCCTGACGAACCTGCTCTACAAATGCATAGCCGTCCATTTCTGGCATCATGACATCGCAGATAATCATATCTGGAGACAAATCGGTCAGGGTAGAGAGGGCCTCTCTGCCATTGCCTGCTGTCATGACTTGGTAGCCACGAAACTCTAAATAGTCCTTTACTAGCAAGATGAGATTAGGATCGTCATCAATGAGTAAAAGCTTCTTCTGTTCCCCTGTGTTAGCTTCTTTCATACCGTATGCTCGCTCGTGTGCTTCCCGATAGAGAGTTAATAAGTAGTTGACGTAGATGTGTTGTTGGAGCAGCTTTGCGCCTGAATAGACTGGCTGTCGCCAGATACTAACTACTGTTAGCTATTCAAATAAACCGCTTTGAGTATGCTTGACGAAGCTGTTGTGATTTTTCTAACAACTTGCATCCAAGACAATCTACAAGCGCTAGCACAAGAGATCAGTAGCTTGCAAGCGTTTTTTATCGGTTTGCTACATCAAGTATTCCCAGAATGTAGATGAGATCACTAATGGTGACTTTATTAGAGACAACGTTTAAGGTGTGACTTTTCAGCAGGCTTACATAGCAGGCTCACTCAGTAGACTTGCAGCGACTCAACGGCTAGGGTGAGTGGTCGCTAGTAGCGCATGCTGTAAGAATGCATAGTCAGTAACAACGTTGCCACCAATAAGGTGCTCTTGAATGATGCGCTCGATTACTTCAGGTGTAGCACTGTGATACCAAACACCTTCTGGATAAACCAACAGAATCGGACCTTGCTCGCATACCTTCAGGCAGTTTGCTTTGGTTCTAAATACGTAGCTTGAAGGCGGATCGGTAGAAATATTTAACTTCAGGGCTTTGAGGCGCTGCTTTAAATACTTCCAAGCGGTGATGCTTTCTGCCCGGCCACAGCATTTAGGAACGGTCTGATCTGCGCATATAAAGACATGCTTTGTAATCTCACCTAGCGAGAGGGCGGCGACACTCTTGTCGAGCGCGTTGACGTCTGACATTGCGTGATCCAAAGACACATCAAATACACTAGTTATATAGTAAAGACAATGGCTTCAGTATTATCAATGATCGTTGTCACACTAGCGATGTGTAAAATGCTACCTCTGATG
Source organism: uncultured cyanobacterium (assembly GCA_963702855.1). Classification (GTDB taxonomy): domain Bacteria; phylum Cyanobacteriota; class Cyanobacteriia; order Phormidesmidales; family Phormidesmidaceae; genus Phormidesmis. The sequence continues at coordinate 1,044,036 of OY969765.1, read as the reverse complement.
ATTTTGCCTGTGAAAGGAAAGGTTCAGTGATTACGTTGCTAAGTGACTTTGGAAATCAGGACAGTTATGTAGCAGCGATGAAGGGAGCGATCGCAGTAATTGCTCCGCGAATACCCACGTGCGATCTAACACATCAAATTTTTCCTCAAGATATTTTAGCGGCTCGGTTCAATCTAATGATGGCCTATCCCTACTTTCCGCAGGGTACGGTTCATTTGGCTGTTGTCGATCCGGGCGTGGGGTCTGCGCGCCGGGCGATCGCACTGCAAACGCCTAGCGGTTTCTTTGTCGGTCCAGACAATGGGCTGTTTGGCGGTGTGCTAGACCGCGAGCCGGTTCTGATGGCTGTGAGTCTAACGCAGCCGCGCTACTGGCGAGGTGCCGAGCCGAGCGCGACATTCCACGGTAGAGATATTTTTGCGCCAGCGGCAGCTCATTTGGCTAACGGCGTACCGATTGCGCAGCTAGGCGATCGCCTCCATCTAGATACTTTAGTCAAGCTAGACCTAGCCCCGGTTGTCGAACGACAGCTTCGGCAAGGCACGTCAACAATCAGACAATTTTCCGGCAGCTTTCAATATATAGACGGCTTCGGCAATCTAATTAGCAACATTCCGGCAGCGGCAGTGCCCTCTGATGCCTCTACGCCCTGGCAGGTTACTGTCAAGACCCCTAACGGGCCGCTATTGCTTCCTAGTGTGAAAACGTACAGCGATGTGCCCGTGGGCGGATTAGCTGCGCTTGTTGGCAGCTACGGCTATGTAGAAGTTGCCTGTAATTGTGGCAGCGCTGCCGCTGCTCTTTGTCTCTCTACCAAAGTCCCGACAGAAACTTCTGCCGGACGCTCCATTAGCGTAGGAGATACCGTCCTGCTAGAAATAACTGAAGTTTGAGGAGTCTGTCCACAAGGCTAGCTGATGCCGCCAGCACCGAAATCCTGATACTGCCTGACACCAAAATATATACTCAATCTTGGAGTGAAGGCGATATCTTATAAGCGATGGTCACGCTCTCTTTGTCTAGTTCACCCTCTTCAGGTCACTCACTTTAGGTCACTTTAGGTCAAAAGCGCTTGTACGAACCTCTTCACCACAAATACAGACCCCAAACCTTTTCGGATTTAGTGGGCCAAGGGGCGATCGCTACCACGCTGACCCACGCGCTTGAGCAAAACCGGATCGCTCCGGCCTATCTATTTTGCGGTCCTAGAGGCACTGGCAAAACGTCCAGCGCTCGCATTCTAGCCAAATCGCTGAACTGCTTAGCCGTTGAGGCTCCTACGGCTGACCCTTGCGGTAGCTGTGACGTCTGCACCTCGGTCAACAAAGGGAGTGCTCTAGATATTGTCGAAATTGACGCGGCTAGCAATACCGGTGTCGATAATATCCGTGAGCTAATTGAGCGATCGCAGTTCGCCCCGGTCCAATGCCGGTACAAGGTATACGTCATTGACGAGTGTCATATGCTCAGCACCGCCGCGTTCAATGCCCTACTGAAGACGCTAGAAGAGCCACCCGATCGCGTCGTATTTGTACTAGCAACGACCGATCCGCAGCGCGTGCTGCCGACAATTATTTCTCGCTGTCAGCGGTTTGACTTTCGCCGGATTCCGCTGCCGTCAATGGTTAGGCATTTACAATATATTGCTACCGAAGAGTCAATTGCGATCGCGCCTAGCGCTACTCAGTTAGTGGCCCAGATCTCTCAAGGCGGCCTGCGAGATGCCGAAAGCCTGCTAGATCAGCTCAGCTTGCAGGCCGACGAAATCACAGTCGAATCGGTTTGGGAGCTAGTTGGCGCGGTCCCTGAGCGCGATTTGCTGAACTTGGTTAGAGCGATCGCCGCTGATGACGCTCCTGCGCTGATAGACCGCGTTCGTCAGCTCATGGATAAAGGGCGCGAGCCGCTAATTGTGCTACAGAGCCTAGTTGGGTTTTATCGTGACTTGCTCATCGCCAAGCGCGCGCCTGGCCGCGAAGACCTCGTTGCCATTACGCCGCCCACCTGGCTAGAAATGACCGATTTTGCTGTGAAGCTTTCCGCCGCTCAGCTATTGGCTAGTCAACAAAAGCTACAAAGCGCTGAAGTCCAGGTGAAAAACACAACCCAGCCGCGTCTATGGCTGGAAATTACCTTAACCGGGCTGCTGCCTAGCGCTCTAGGTGCAGTAGCTAGCCTGGCCGGAAACGCTTCGCAGCAAAGAGCCCTCCAGCAACCAGAGCTACCTACCCCAGTGGCTATCCCGCCCGCGATATTGCCACCACCTGTGTCACCGCCCGTGATCGCAGATATCGCCATCACCCCGCCCGCTGCGTCCATGGCGTCATCGCCCGTTCATCCGAGCGCGCCGAGTGCTAGTCCAGCGGTCAGTCCATCCGAATCAGGCACTGCGCCTGCCGATGCTGCGCCTGCTGAGAAGCCTGTTGAGAAGCCAGCTGAAGCGCTTTCTAAACTATCCTCCAAACTATCTGCAGAGACCCCGCCGGCTGAAGTCATTTTTAGCAATCTTGCCGACCTATGGAACAAACTATTAGCTCGCCTGACGCCGCGCGCCACCCAAGTGTTGATGGCTCAGCGAGGCGTTCTACTGGGCTTTGATGGGGTTGGCGCAAAAGTAGGCTTTCGCTCAGCGTCCTTGCAAAAGCTGGCGCAGTCGCGCGTGCCTAATATAGAAGCTGCGTTTGAGAGCCTGTTTCAGCGCAAAATTAAAGTTGTCTTAGAAGTTGTCGACGCTGACGCATCGTCCGATGAAGCGGTCGCAGTGCCTCCTCCGGCCCCGGCATCTCCTTCAGCACCTGTACGACGCAATCACGCCAACCGGACATTGTCATCGCCGCTTCCGTCTGATGCTCGGCCATCAAGTCTTTCTCAAACTTCTCCGCAAGTAAGCGAGCCGACCGGCCAGCCGACTGAGAATCCATTTTCTGTCAAGGGTAGCAACGCTTCTAACGGCAGCAACGCAGACTCCAAATCGATCAGCCCATTGTCAAGCCCATTGCCAGGTACCTCACAATCCGCCTTCAACGGTAGTCCCTCCTCACGATTAGACGCGCCTGCCGATAACATCGGTTTTGACCAAGATCAAGAGAAGATCAAGCGATTTGCTAACTTCTTCAACGGTCAAATCGTAAACTTAAACGATGATACTGAAAAGGAGGCCGATGACCTGCCGCGATCGCATTCACCCCAGCCAAAGTCGTCCGATCCAGGATCAGATGTACCGTTTTAGCCTTTGATAGCTAACTTTTACAGACTAGCTCCTAAGACTGACCTTATATGTTTTTTCCAAGGCTGCGCGGACTTTACTGTGTACCGGATCAATGTCCTTGTCTGTGAGGGTGCGATCGCTCGACCGATACACCAGCCGAAACGCCAAAGATCGCTGCCCTTCCGGTACGTTTTCACCTCGATACTCGTCGAATAGCGCCACTGACTCTAGCAGCTTGCCCCCTGACTTTTCTATAGCCCTTCCTAGATCGGTAACTGAAACTGCTATCGGCGCAAAGAACGCCAAGTCGCGATCAGACGCCGGATAGGTAGAGTAGGCTGCAAACTTGATCGCTTTGCCGCTCTTGCCAGTCAAACACATCTCTAGCACCGGCCAGTCTAGTTCAAATATATATACCGCCTCGGGCAAGTCTCTGGCTCGGCGTAGTTCAGGATGCAGTTGGCCAAACGTTCCTAGCCGGGTTTTGCCACGAACAAACAGGCCCGCCGTACGACCCGGATGCAGCCGCTCATCAGTGCTATCGGCTCGATAGTCTACGGCTAGTCCCAAATTGTCAAACACGCACTGCAACATGCCCTTAGCTTCATACCAGCTCATGGGCGTTTCCTGATTGCCGGTCACCCAGCGCCCTTGCCTCGCATCGCCCCCAACAATGCCGGATACCTTAACGGTTTCGATAGGCTCTGCATCAGGGCCCTCTGCCGACCGACTGAACGCTGGCTGATTGAATACAGTGCCAATCTCAAAGGCATTCAACGGGCCGTTGCCCTGATTGATATTCAGCTCAAAGGCGTCAACCAGTCCATCTATTAAATCAATCCGCAGGGCTGAGTATTCTGTAAATAGAGGATTGGCGAGCACTACCTGCCGCTCAGAAGAAGGGCTAGTCAGCGAGTAGTGAATCGTCTCGGTAAGGCCAGCGCCTCTAAATGCCGCGCGTAGCTTTCTCGACAGCATCGCACTATCAGAAAGATAGCCGCGTGAGGTTTGGCTAGGCAGCTTGTTGGCGAAGCGATCATAGCCATAGAGGCGGGCGATTTCTTCGATCAGATCAATTTCTCGCTCCAGATCGCGGTACCGGTAGGGAGGCACTTCTACCGTCCAGGCGTTTTCACCGGCTGCGGTTGCCTGGCAGCCTAGCTTTTCTAGCACCGCTTCTACCGTCGCACTATCTAACGTCTGAGTGCGATCGCCTTCAACGACTTTGCCCAAAATCTGGTTAACCCGGCTCAGCCTTAAAGAGACCTCGCGCGTCGGAACAATATTGCCAATTTCCGTTCTATCTTCACCGTATCCAGTGAGCGTGGCCCCAGCCGTCTCGATCAGTAGCTGGAGGGCGCGATCGCAAGCCAACTTCAGTTCCGCCGGATTCACGCCGCGCTCATACCGAGCCGAGGCCTCTGTGCGAAGTCCTTGCGATCGCGCTGACTTTCGAATCACCGCAGAATCAAAATACGCCGCTTCCAAAAATACGCGCTGCGTACTGTCAACCACCTCAGTCTCTGCGCCGCCCATCACGCCCGCTAGCGCCACAGTCCGATCATTCGCTGTAATAACTAGCGTTTGTTCTGCCAGGTGACGTTCTTTTTCATCTAGCGTCACTAGCGTTTCGTTTGCCTTAGCAGAGCGCACGCTTACCGTCACCGGCGCTGAGCTAGCCGCAGCGCCTAATCTATCCAAGTCAAAAGCATGGAGCGGCTGTCCCCACTCAAGCAAAACGTAATTGGTAACATCTACCACGTTGTTAATAGCGCGTGTCCCCGAAGCAATCAGCCGCTGCTGTAGCCAAGCCGGTGACGGCGCGATTTTGATGCCTGTCAAAACGCTACCTATATATATAGGACAGGCTTTAGGATCGCTCAACGCAATAGAAACCTCTGCTAATGACTGATCGCTCCCTGCTAACTTGTCAACCGTTGGCAGCTTCAGCGGATTGCCCGTAATCGCCGCAATTTCTCTGGCGATGCCTACCATACTCAATGCATCAGCCCGGTTTGCTGTTGAGCTAACATCCAAGACAAAATCATCTAGTCCCAGCAGCGGCCTCACGTCTTGCCCAGCTTTTATCTCCCCATTTTGGAAACTAGTCTCATCAAAAACGTAAATGCCTTCTGACTCTCTAGCTAGACCCAGCTCCGATAGAGAGCAAATCATTCCCGCAGACGGCACGCCTCTAAGCTCACGCGGTTTGATCTTTAGATCTACTTTAGGCAGGTAGCTGCCGACTGTTGCTACTGGCACACACATATCTGCGCCTACGTTCGCCGCGCCGCACACAATGGTCGAATTTTCTGCTGCTCCAATATCAACTGTGCACACGCTCAGCTTTTCGGCATCTGGATGGGGCTCACGCGCTAGCACCCGACCGACGACAACCCCATCCGCCCAGCTTTGCCTGTCTTCAATTTCTTCTACCTCAAAGCCTGCCATCGTCAGCGCATCCGCTAGCGCCTCCGGAGAAAAATCAAACTCGACCAGTTCTTTGAGCCAGTTAACAGAAACACGCATGAGGAAATCGACGCTTTGGCGTTAGTCGTAAAAGTAAAACAAGGGCATCACAAGGCGTCAACTAGAAATAGGCAGAATGCTAGACGCTAACCGTACCCCGGCTTATCGTACTGCTTATCGTACTACGGTTGCTAGATGAGGGAACACTCAGTTGCCAGGCTATCGCTCGCTCGTACCTACTTCCCTATGACCTACTGCATTGCTACCGGCTGTACGCAGCCAAAAAACGCAGCGTCTGCTCAGTTTTGCAAAAGTTGCGGCAGTAAACTTTGGGTAAGAGATCGATACCGGGTTTTGGGAGCGCTAGGCCATGGCGGCTTTGGGGCCACCTTTCTAGCGCGCGATCAGCTGCTGCCAGGGCTGCCTCCTTGTGTGATCAAGCAGCTACGGCCAACTACTCGCGATCCTAACGTGCTACAGATGGCCCGCGACCTATTTCAACGTGAAGCGAGTATTCTCGGTAAAATCGGTAACCATCCACAGTTGCCTCGCCTGCTTGACTATTTTGAAAAAACGAACGAGTTCTATCTGGTTCAAGAGTACGTTAGCGGCTCTACGCTACAAAAAGAAGTCAGAAAGAGTGGTCCTTTTACCGAAGAGAGGGTCAGGCGGTTTCTCAGCGAAATTTTGCCTGTAGTCCAGTATATTCACCGCAATCAGGTTATTCATCGCGACATTAAGCCCGCAAACCTGATTCGCCGTGAGCAAGATCAGCAGCTGGTGATGATCGATTTTGGCGCGGTCAAAGACAAGGTAAACCAGCCTAGTGTCGATTCTTCTGATCAAACGGCCCTGACTGCGTATGCAATAGGGACACCGGGCTATGCGCCACCAGAGCAGATGGCGCTGCGCCCGGTATATGCCAGCGATCTGTATGCGATTGGAGTGACGTGTGTCTATTTATTAACGGGCATCTCTCCCAAAGATTTGCCGTACGACTCTAGAACAGGTGAGCTGCGCTGGCAGGAGCGGGTGGTGGTAAGCGGTCGCTTTGCGCAAGTGCTTACCAAGCTCCTAGATATCTCTGTTCACAGTCGCTATCAGATGGTAGACGACGTGCTCAAAGACCTAGACATGGAGCCGTATTTAGAAAGTCTGGCTCAGAACATGGCGTTTGCAGTGGCAAGGGTACCCGGTGCGGCTGAAAAAGAATCGGCTCTAGCAGAGGGAACATCTCCTAGCTCGCGCATGGCGGCGGCTATTCGAGCCCGTAAAGAGCGCAGAATCAAAACGGATGGTAGCTACAAGGGGACAGAAAAGCGGCGATCGCACAAACCAACTGCTCAGTCTTTGAGCGACGACTATGAAAAAGGCTATCGTGACTTTTCTGCTCTAGTGCTCAGCCATTTGGATTTACGTAAGCGAACGTTTGTCGGCGCTAGATTCGCTAAGGCAACGCTGCGAAAAACAAACCTGTTAGGCGCCAACTTATCAAATACGAACTGGGGACAGGCTAACTTAAGCCAAGCTGTGCTGAAGAACGCTCAGTTAGTCGGTGCCTATCTAGGCCATGTCAATCTAGAAGATACTGATTTGCGCGGGGCCAACTTGACTAGGGCAAACTTTGAGGATGCTAACTTAAAAGGCGCTAATCTGTGTGGCGCGGACTTAACGGACGCTGTGATTAGCGAAGACCAGCTAGCTGTTGCACGTGTAAACTGGTCTACGATTCAAGTAAACGGTCGCCGGAATTTACTATAAGCGATCGCTTGAATCGGTTAATACTCGAGCCACTACTTTTTGCTTTTTGCTATTAGCCTTTTCCTCTGCCGAGATTAGCCGGTCGGCTGTGATTATGTAGCATAAGCTCAGAGTTGACCGCTACACTAATGAACAAGACAGTTTAGTGTGGATCAAAAGATATGTTTGTCGATGAGCTGACCCCCTTCATTAAAGAAATTGCCCGTCAGCCAGTGGCTTTTTGCGGTGGTTTCTTTTCCGGCCTTTTTCGCCTAGATCTAACCGAGGACCCTGTCAAGAGCTGGTTAAACAAGCAGGGCGCTACACCCACCGCTGACAGCACAGTCAATATGTCTAGTCCTAAAGGTCCAACATCAATTGATATTGATTAAAGGCTTTATCAACCCTGATGAGTCGTTCATAACGGGTAGCCACAACGGCCTTCTCGACTTGCGATTGATCGTTTCTGTAGAAGCGACCGATAGGAGGGCTCAATCGCAAGCTATTAACTTACCTGAGCGGTTAACCAATAATCAATAATTACAATGAACCATCCAGCCAAGGATCTTGAAGCTGAGCCGCTCGTGATCGTAAAAATCGAGCGCTGTAGATCTTTGAATGAGATGGCGAGCCATATTGTAGCTAGTGACCGCCTCTTTTCGCCTCCCTTGAAGCTGATGAGTTCGGCCATATTCCGCGTGGAGAGTGGCGCTCTTGGGCCGAAAAAATAGGGCAATATCTAGACAAGCCATGGCTTCTTCATAGCGGCCTATCTGTCTAAGCATGACGGCTTGGTTGAGCCGAGCGTGAATGTTCAGCGGGTTGAGGTCGATCGCTTTGTCGTAATCATCGATCGCCTCTGTCCAGTTTTGTTTGGCTGCTTGAAGGTTTGCTCGGTTGCTATAGACCTTATCGAGCTTAGGATTAAGCGCGATCGCCCGCCCATAGTCCTTCAATGCCAGTCCATACTGCTTTAGGCTCTGATGCATGAGTCCCCGATTTGCGAAGTTGGCCGCATTGTCAGGCTCGTAGGTAATTAGCCGATCAAAAATCTCGACAGCTACAGTTGGATTTCCCCGCTGAGCTGCTCTTTTAGCTCGTGTATGTAGCAGTAAGCTAGCGTCTTTAGGAGAAATCCAGCTATCTGGCCGAATCTGAGTACGTGCGCTTTTAGTAATAGATGGGTAAGTTTTCTTCGGGGCTGGCTTTAACACCGGTTTCGATACTGGTTTTGATACTGGTGCTGTCTCAAAAGAGGAAGAATGGAAACCCATAGGCTCTAGAAATTGCATAGCGTAGATGCCTCGACTAACAATATTGACGTGAAAGGCTGATTTACCCAGAAATGAGCTCGCTTGCATGTAATGTTCTTGATGGAATAATCTCACGTCTTCAAAAGCAAACTAAACCGCAAAAAAACGTAGGAATGAGATTATTGCTTAATTAAAAATCTTGATACCTAAGTGTAAATGCTGAAGAAAGAGCAAAAAGCGTAGCTTCTTATACAATTTCTGTTTTGCATGAGTCTAAAGACATTAACGGAATACACGGATAGTTGCCCCAAAGCTATCGCAAGCGTGTGGATGCAGATGCAAACCAAAAGGCCAAGTTCAGACTTTGAACTTGGCCTTTTGGTACAAGAGTGCACGTGAGTGAGATTTTTTAGCTAACCGAAGTCGTCAGCTATGCAGATCGTCATTGTTATCTAGAGCTGTCTACCTAAACCCGACAGAAGCCTGCCAAACAAATGCCAATAGCAAAAAGAAGATAGGAAGTATAGGCAAAACGTCGATGAGGGGGCCAAAGGCACGGTAGGCCTCGGGTAGCTCTGCTACTAGCAATGCAACGTCCATGTATCTATTGTCTCCAAATGCTTATGTCAATAGTTACTCTATTTTATCACGATGGTGCTACCTGTATTGCTTTCAACTTACCTTCCCAACTCATTCTTACAGCTCCTACCTAGCTAGCCGTAGCCGGTTGTCTTTATCCTGCTATCTCTAGCTAGTTATTGCTAGTTATTGCTAGCTACTGCCAGCTATTGCTTAACTGCGGACGAGCGAATCCAGTTTGAAAACTCTGCTGCGAAGCGATCGCCTATGATTGCCTCGCGAATAGCTGTTGTAAAGCGAATAAGTTCTGTGATGTTATGAATAGAAATGAGTGTGTATGCTAGCAGCTCTTTAGCATGAATTAAATGGCATAGATAGGCCCGTGTGAAGTGTTGGCAGGTATAGCACTTGCAGCTACTATCAATCGGGGTGAGATCGCGACGAAACTGAGCGTTTTTGAGATTCCATCGTTCGCCTTGCACTAGCGCCGATCCGTGCCGCGCTAGTCGAGTTGGAATCACACAGTCAAATAGATCAACGCCCGCTGCGATCGCCTGTGCCATTTCTCTATAGGTACCTACTCCCATTAGATACCGCGGTCTGTCTTCCGGCAAAAGCGGCGTTGTTGCCTGCACAATCTTTTCAATCAGCTCAGGCGGCTCACCGACGCTCACTCCGCCAATAGCATAGCCAGGCAAATCAAGATCCGCTAAGTTCTTCGCGGCGGCTGAGCGTAGATCTAGATACGTTCCCCCCTGCACTATGCCAAATAGCGCCTGGTCACTTCTATCATGCGCTTGCATACAGCGCTTCAGCCATCGGTATGTGCGATCTGTTGCACTCACAACGGCCTCATAGGAGGCTGGGTAAGGTGGGCACTCATCAAACGCCATGATGACATCCGCGCCCAGTTGATTTTGAATTTCAATGGACTTCTCAGGCGGCATTTCGATGATGCGACCGTCGCGCGGCGACCGGAACGTCGCACCTTCGTCGGTAACGGTACGCATTTTGCTAAGGCTAAAGACCTGAAACCCACCAGAATCGGTTAGCATTGGCCCTTGCCAGTTCATAAACTTATGAACGCCACCTGCTTCAGCAATGAGGTCTTCACCAGGTTGCAAATGCAGATGATACGTATTGGCCAACACCATTTGGGCGTTGCAGTCCTTTAGCTGGGCCGGAGTCACCGTCTTGACATTCGCTAAAGTGCCCACCGGCATGAATCGAGGCGTATGTACTAGCCCGTGAGGCGTGTTGAAAATGCCCGCGCGCGCCTTGGTATGACTGCACTTAGCCTGAAGTTGATATGAAAAAGCTGTCAATGAGGTTTGTATAGGTGAATAAGAACACTGGTGTCGATTATCTGATAGATACTTCTTACATCGAAGCCAAGTTCACTTATCGTTGTAGTCTTATTGGCTACACTGCGCCTAATGCTCCGCAGGTATCTACCAGTAGACATTGACTCATAGGAATCTACTGGTTTATCGCTAGCGGTTCATCTCTAATGATCTTTACTGGTCTCTACTGATTCCTACCAACTTATTTATAGCAATACTCCGGACAGAATTAAGAGACTAGACTACCGTAGTCACAAAGGCTCTGGTAGTTGGGGTGGGCTTTGATCAAAGTTGCGTCCAAATCTAATTTGTGAATAAACCGCTCAAGCAGATGCTGATTGAGTTTGCGACGTTTGTATGAAGCCATAGAAAAAACGAAGGGTTGCTCCGGGTCGCGATGCGAAAACTGCTCATATTTAGCGAGATTGAGCGCTGTCAAAGACGCATTGAAATGAAAGTCTAGCTTCTGCTCATCTCTAGCTTGGCAATCGGCGAGTCCAGTGAACTGCTTTGCGTCCCTAAAAATGAATTCAATTTGGAACCTGGCCTTGTACGCTCGGTAGAGTTGGATTGGGTCAAGTGTTAGGTCAGTTGAAAAGAGTAGCGCAAAGCAAGGTCGCTCAGGATGCTTGCAGTTAATCAGGTACGCCACCCGAATCTTGCGCTTGAGACTCACTGACCAGACGATAGCGCTATAGAGGTAGGTGTCCACCTCAGGGGCTACTTTGCCATGCGCTCGCCAGCGGCTACGTTCTGACAGATTCACCTTGCCGTCATACTTGCGGCGAGCCCCCTTCTGCTTTTGAGGCCCTTCGTAGAGGTACTTCAAATTGGCATCCTGACGCAGCTTGCCAATCACTTCTAGCCCCACGTCTGTTACCCCATCGACCCACTTGCGCTTGCTGTAGAACCCATCGCCGACTAGGTGCCGTACGGCGGTAGGCAAGGCCGCTACTGTGGCCCGTAGGTGGTCGAGGTAAGCATCGACCCGAGTGCGCTCGCTGTCTTTCTCAATCACAGGCGTCTGCTGCACTGAGAGCGTGTAACCGATTGAGTTATCCACATCCACCACCGCTATCATCGAGATTTCTAAGCCCCGCTCGCTGCGGCCTGCTTTGCCGTTGTGGAAGTAGTCCACGCCATAGGTCGCCTTGCCACTTTTTGGCAAGAACGAAGCATCGATTGCGATGACTTGGAAGCAGGTCGGTGCGATGACTAGCGAGATCGTCTCCTGGTTCAACCCCATGAACGCATAAGGCTCATCAAAGTGACGTCGATACGTCCGCTCTGATAGCTCGCTATAGCGGCTCAGGTTCGTGAAGTTTACCTTCCCGCACACCACGTAGATGGTTGTGAACAGCGTCACTAAGAACTGGCGACGGGGTTTGCTAAAAGGCTTACTTTGCGAAGTAAGCCAGGTATGATAGACGGCATAGCTATTCAGATGGTTTGTTGTGTTAACAAAACCCTAGTCCTGAATAGCTTTTCTGTCTATTTCTCTCCCTTTTCTGTCCGGACTATTGTTATAGGTTGCGATTCTATAAATTGCGATCGTCGTCGATCGACGCATCCCAGCTAGCGGACAGCGCTTCTGTAACGATAGCCTCGAGCGCAGCTACATCGATATCGCGATTCGCATAGCGATTGGCTTCTTTGACAATAGGTGTAAGACACAAGCAGCGGTTGTCTTGCACTAGAGCGAAGGTCGTTTCGTCGTTAGCGGTGAGCAGCTCTATGTAGTCAAAGCTGTGGACGTTGAGATAGAGGCTGTGGTTGGCGATCAAGGTGGCTTGATTTGGATCTGAAAACGCTTCTACTACGCAGCCGATACCGGTACTCGTAATTTCGTTATCTTGCCTATGAATGTATCGAACGTGATGGAGACCTTTCAACAACCGAAGCATGTCAACTTTGTGAATAACAAGGCCATTATTCACAATGCAAGGTGCAGGCAAATGACTAGGAGAATTGTGGTTCATTGGAAAGGCTGCAGTTAAGGCAAATAAATGACTGAAGTGGGCAGATGCAATTTTCGAGACGACGACGAGCTAACTGATAGGCTGTGAAAGTTAGCTTGGCGTCAAGGGGGAAAGTACGGACAATCGCAGCCAGCGTCTACAAAGGCAGCCTTCACAAGTCCGAAAATATACCATCACGATAAACGAATTTTAGGAGTTTGCAATACTAGATTTGTAAGAATCTCAAAATACTTCATTTAAAAGCTCCCATCTTTAAGATCTAATCATGCATCTCTCTCTAGACGAGTACGTTACTAAAGGGCTAAAAGCGTCACTGTGAAAAGCCTCTTCTACTATTTTCTCTCTGTCCTTGTCTTTATCTCTTGGTACAGGGCATCTTTGACTCTCTTTATCTCTTGGTTGACACCATCTAGATAGCTAGCCAGGAAGTTGTTGAGCGCAATAGGGGGGCTTTATGAGCTGTTTTTACACCTGAAAGCGTATGAAAATACATGAGAAAGATATATGAAAGTGTATGAGAAAAATTAGGCTGGCAGTTCGAAAGCGCTTGATGATAGCTTTGTCCGGGTGGCACGCTGCGTTGATGTTCTATACCTGCTTGCCTGTGCCTTCGTCTTGGCCGCTAGAGTTTCGGTGGATTGCTCGCTGGGTGCCGTGGGTTGGTGGCGTTGTAGGCGGGGTGTTAGCGATCGCAGACTGGGTGCTAGCGGAATGGCAGGTGCCGGTTTTGGTTGCCAGCGTGCTGATAGTCGGTGGGGGAATTGCGATAACAGGTGGCTTGCACTTAGACGGTGTTATGGATGTAGCAGATGGCTTGGCGGTGCCAGACCCTTCTCGGCGGCTCGCGGTAATGAGCGATAGTCACATGGGTGCTTTTGGTGGAATGGCAGCGGTAGTGCTGATATTGCTAAAGGTATCGGCGCTTGCAATGATTACCGAGCATCGAGTGTTTATTCTCGTCATGGTGTCTATGTGGGGACGCTGGGCGCAGCAGTGGGCGATCGCTCGCTATCCCTATCTTAAGAAAGAAGGTAAGGGTGCCTTCCACAAAGCCGCACTACCCACTTTTTGGCACACACTGCCCAGCTTTCTGGGGCTGTTGGGCCTGAGTGGATTGATCTGGGCGAGTGGTTTGGTCCCGGCTGAGATAGTCCTGCGGACGGTGATAGGCGCTGTTGCGTTTGCTGGGCTGACGAATGCTTATTTTTATCGGCAGCTAGGTGGACATACCGGAGATACTTACGGTGCGGTGGTGGAGTGGACTGAGGCACTATTGCTGTGTAGTTTGAGTGCCACTTAAAACAAAGTCAGCACTTGGAATAAAGTCAATAAAATAGTGCTAGATAGTGCCAGTGAAATAGAGATAATATGCTATTTGGACTATGTGCTACTTGGACGAATAACTAACGGACCCCTCATGAGCGATTCCCAAATTCATCAGATCTCAGGCCTAGGGTTGCCGCTAATTGGCAATGATATTGACACCGATCGAATCATTCCCGCCCGGTTTCTGAAGGCAGTTACCTTTGATGGTTTAGGCGATCAGGTCTTCGCCGACGATCGTCAGCAGCTACCTGAGCACCCTTTCAACTTGGCGCAGTATCAAATGGCGACGCTGCTAGTAGTCAACCGTAACTTTGGCTGTGGCTCTTCGCGTGAGCATGCACCTCAAGCGATCGCTCGCTGGGGCATCAAAGCGTTGATTGGCGAAAGCTTTGCCGAGATCTTTTTTGGCAACTGCGTGGCAATGGGTATACCCTGCGTGACGGCTGAGTCTAAAGAGATTAGCGCTTTGCAAGCGGCGATCGCAGCTAACCCAAGTAGGGTCATCACGCTAGATCTTGAGTCAATGCGTGCACGAGCTGGTGAGTTTTCCTGCGCGGTACAGATGGGCGCAGGTCCGCGTCAGATGTTTTTGCAAGGAACCTGGGATGCCTGTGGGCAGCTTGTCGCCCAAGCTGAAGCAATCAGGAAGACATCTAATGGTTTGCCCTATGTGAACTGGGCTGCATAGGAAGGGCCTCGAGAATAGGGCAGCGATCGCGCTAGCTCCACCGAGAATAGGGCCTTCTTACTAGGCTGGCATTGTAATACTTTGGAATGCCTGAAACGTCTTCTCCGACCCAGTCAGGCAGTTCGATGGTCTGGTCCTCTGTCTGGAGTTCGACTTCGGCTATCAGCAGGCCCACGTTTTCGCCTTTAAACTCGTCAATTTCCCAAACAAGCGGCCCAATCGGTAAGCGATAGCGAATTTTCTCGATCAATGGGCGATCGCACAGCGTCTCCAACATCTCTCGGGCATCGTCTAACGGAATAGCGTACTCGTATTCAGCGCGGCTGAGCCCGTTTGTCGGTCCTTTTATTGTTAGATAGGCTTTTGCTCCTGCAATCCGAACACGAACGCTGCGACCTGGTGCGGTCGTCGCGATGTAGCCTTGGCAGTAATTTTCCCCAGTAGCAGTAGCTCGCCAGCTATCGTTAGTAACCAGGAATTTGCGTTCAATTTCTGTCGGCATATAGAGTTCAGTTAAGAGAGGTTCAGTTAAGAGACAGTTTGGTTAGGTGGCACGCAAGCAGTCAACGCCTCAAGAGCCAACGGTTTCAGCAGTCGTTGATGTAGTGAGCTAAGTAGCTAAATCTATCGTTCAGTTCAAAAGGCTATCGTTCAGTTCAAATACAGAAAAACTTCAATTTCGCTAGGCGTTGGCAGCGCAGCGATCGCACCTGGGCGGGTTGTCGTCAATGCGCCCATCGCACTGGCAAAGGAAACCACTTCATGGGCAGCACGCTCATCGTGAAGACAGCTAAGGCCTTTATGTAACAGCTGATGTACAAACCCTGCTGTGAAAGCATCACCGGCACCAGTTGTCTCTTCGACATCAACGGCGAACCCATTAATGCGACCACTGATCCGCTTCGCGCCAGTCCAGGTTGCAAAGCAGTACTGGCAGCCTCGTTCGCCAGCCGTGACCAAGACGCCTCTGAGATGCGGTAGCTGATGAGCGATCGCCAGCGCTGACTCTGTGCCAAACAGCCAACGTGCCTCATCATCTGATACCTTCAAAAAATGCGTCCTCTGCAACAAGTCGTAAATCCGGCCCGGTGCTTCTATGGGTTTTGGCCAAAACATAGGTCGCCAGTTGATGTCTACCAGAATAGGAGCGCCACTATTAGCTGCTAACGTCATGGCTTGCTCAACTGACTCGCGGCTATCGGGATAGGCCAGTAGCAGCGTCCCTAACACCAAAAATCGAGCGTTCGCAAACAGTCCTGGCTCGATAGCACTGGAAAACAAATGAGCATCTGCAAAGACAGTAGGATCGCTTTCGCTAAAGCCTGCAAAAGTGCGATCGCCATCTGCATCTTTGACGACATACACCTCACGCGTCGGTGCCTTAAGTCGATATTGCACCCCCTGATGCCCTACTTTCATGTCGCCTAGCAGCTTTACTAGCGCTCTGCCCCAGTGGTCTTGACCCACCGCACCAATAAACTCAACCGGATTTCCCAGCTTCGCCAAAGCGCAGGCAACATTAGCAGACGCACCGCCTGGTAGCGGCGTCCAGCTCTTAATCTCACTCCGACTGCGCCCTGGCTGCTCTGCAAAGCAGTCGATCAAAATTTCCCCTAAACAAATAGCGTGGCCCACGATTTCGACTCCACCTCTGGTCTCACTCTTGATCTCCGCGTCGGGTGTTCAGCGCTCAGCTTCAATACATAATCTCTACACTGCCTACACAGCAAGAGCCTCTACTTCAGTCTCCGCAGTACATATTCAGAGAGAGCTTCTAATGCCTGGCGAGAAGGTGAGGGGGGTAGCGCACCCAACCGCTCTACCGCATGATGTGCATGGTGCATTGCCAAGTCTCTAGCGCGACTAATACCCTGACTGCTGTGCACAAGCTCGATTGCTTGCTCAAAATCTTCCGGCTCAGAAAATTCCCGCTCAATGAGCGTTTTAAGATAGGGCACTTCCTCCATCGCATATAGCACCGGCGCAGTCAGATTGCCACTTCGCAAATCAGACCCTGCTGGCTTCCCTAGCACATCATCTGACCCAGTAAAGTCTAGAATATCGTCTACCACCTGATAGGCTAGGCCCAGGCTCCGACCAAACTGGTATAGGTCTTCATTGAGCTCTTCTGCTAGCTCGCTTAGAACACCCACCGCTTTCGAGCTGTTGGCTATTAAGGTGGCGGTTTTGTAGTAGCTCTTATCTAGGTAAGCTTCGATGGATAGAGTCGTATCAAAATACTTTAGTCCCTGACGAATTTCTCCTTCGGCCAGATCCATGATTACCCGCGACAGCAGTTTGACAACGTCTAAATTATCCAGATTTGCCAAGTACCAAGATGACTGAGCAAACAAGAAATCTCCCGCTAAAATAGCAACGCGGTTACCAAACTGGCTGTGCACCGTAGAGACGCCACGCCGTGTGGCTGATTCATCCACCACATCGTCATGAACTAGGCTAGCCGTATGGATCATTTCAGTGATTTCCGCTAGCCGCCGATGACGGGCTGTAATCTCTTTATCGGGCTGAGTAGCCCTAGCTAGCAGCAGCACAATAGCAGGGCGAATACGCTTACCGCCCGCACCAAAAAGATGTTCAGCCGCGGCATACAAAATCTTGTGACGAGCGCCAACAAGGTTTTTTAAATTGTCTGTCAGGAGCACAAGATCGGCTTCTACTGGAGAAAATAGAGAGGTGACTGAGGTCATGGAAAACGCGACTCAGGCGGATTAAGTTACGAAATTTTAAGTAGTCTTTCTTTATTCTAAGCTATTGCGCTGGCAAAGGGGTTACTCCTGAGAAGGAAAGCGACGAAACCGCTGCGCTTGAATCTATCACGCCTTTTAACGGCCTTTGCTGTCGATTATTCGGGGTCTTAAAAAAAGTGAAAAATTTGTGCCGTATCTCTGCCTAATAACAAAATCTTATGCTAAACTCTACTTATTAGAAGACTTTCCGTTCAACAGCCTGATAACATCCGTTGGTTGTCTCAGTTAATGAGGTGGTTGTTAGTAGATGTCGTTGCTTATTTGCTTCGGCTATACCCGCTTACCTTTTTGTTCTTCTGTTTACGGCGCGTGATCTCAGTTTAGACATTCCATTCGGAATATCCGCCGCTGAAGCTTGTATTAGAAGCTCGCACAAAAATCCTACCGAGACAGGCTTTTCTTTTAACTATAGCGATTGCAATAGCTTGCACAGTATATCAGTACTAGTTTTACAGAGGGTTCTTCTCTCTAACTAGCGAATACACATCATGTGCGTATCAATGCAAACCGCTGAGCTTCGGCGTTATACAAGTTTGCGTTGAAGAATTGCAGCGTTTATTCCTTGAAATCTCCTTACAGAGACATAGCTCAAGGTACGCGCTTTTGAGTCCCTACGCTGCTTTACAAGCGTTACCTGAATATCGCACTTCGCTGTCTTGAAAGGCTTAGTTTTCTAATACCCTTTGCCCTTTGTATCCTTCTTATCGTGCTTGCCATGCTGCACTTTTCTAGCGCTAATCCGATCTCTATTGTCATGCCCGCTTTCGGCTATCTGCTCTTTGTTTACTTCATATTGATGCTTATGAGTGTTAGTGCGTCAGATACATAGCTGTTTGCTATATGAATGCCATTATGCTTAATTGCTTGTTCTCAATATTGAGCTTACAACAGGCATGAGTCAATATCTTCTGCGTCACTATCACAGACAAAAGTATACAGACACAGATCCACAGACAAGAGTCCGCTGCTATCCTCTTTTGAGATCACTATAGCAGCGGGCTTTTTTGCGGTCTCTTCGTAAGCTTCTTTCCTTTTACGCATAGCGAGTGGCTTATTGTATCAGGTCACTTCGTTTTAGAGGTCACTTTGCTTTGAAGGTAGATATCACTAAGGTAGGTACCATCACGAGGCGAAGTGACCAAGACGATAGGCGTAACTTAAACGTTTCTCACCTATCGATCGCTCGTTTGGGTAGACGAGGCATGAACCATTTCTAGTGTACTTACAGCAACCTGCTGAACCTGTGGCCTGTAGCCTAGCCACTGCTGTGAGACGTTCGCAAATTTTTCTGGGTCACCGCTAACGTAAAACTCTGTCGTACTCGCTGCTGCGCTGACCGGACGCCGAATCCTTAATATCTTTAGCTCTTGGGCCGCCGCTAAGGTTAAGTGCTCAGCCGGATCAACTAAGGCAATGCTGCCCGGTAAGATTTGCTTGAATACCGGTGCTAGATGCGGATAGTGCGTACAGCCATAGACCAGCGTATCGATACCAGCTTCAATTAGGGGTGTAAGATAGCGTTTAGCGACTGCTAGCGTGTAGGGATCGCGAATACGATCGCCCTCAATTAGCGGCACGAAATCCTGACAGCCCACCTGCCACACTTTTGCTGCAGGGTCCATCTCTAGTACAGCCTGCTGATAGGCATTACTCCTAGCTGTTGCTTCTGTAGAAATTACGCCGATTTTCCTACCCTGCTTGACTGCCGCTCTTGCTCCGGGCAAAACGATTCCTAAAATAGGAATAGGGAACTCTGAACGAACTTCTTCCAATACCAGGGCTGAGCTAGTATTACACGCCATAATGATCATCTTTACTTCTAGGTTGATCATCCAAGCAATAATCTCTCGAACAAATCGCAAGATTTCACTCTTGGTACGGTTTCCATACGGTACCCGCGCTGTATCCCCGAAATAAATTACCGACTCATGAGGCAGCTGAGCATACATTTCTCGAAGCACTGTTAGGCCACCTACCCCACTATCAAAAACCCCAATTTTGAATTGGGAACGTAGCTGACTTGAAAGGGCTGGAATGCTCATAAGTAAGAATGCTCGATTTATCTAAGTGAGTAAATGTTGTCTAGAGTTTAGTAGGATTTGGAGACTTTACAAGCTTTATTTGCGGCTTTCAGTCAAAAAAACAGAAGCCCCAAAAATACTGTTTATTTCTAAAACAACTGATTGCGGTTTTCACGGATAGAGAATACCCAAATACCGCACCAGTAAAAAGGCTCGAAAGCAATAGATACAGTATCTTTATGTAGCGAATAGCGTATATAGATCAACCGCTGTCATGCTTTCTTCGCCTTTGTTTTTATACAGCGCCTTACAGTGTTTTTACGGATGGGTAGTTCGGCTACCCTCGTTTAGATGACGGCTTTATAGACCGAGTCTACATACGCGCAGGTAGCGATAAAAAGGCTTTCATTCTCACTGAAAGCCTTTTTAGTATGACTATTTCAAGTAGGAGGTAGCTGCGCTTGCTTTACGATTCTGTTGGTTCAGGCACGGCGTTGTCAGCTACTACTGCGCTTTCTGCGCCAACACCTCCCGCGCTAACAGCAGCAGCTGTGCTCGCTTCAATCATGCCATTTGTACCGTCGTCACTATCAAACACAATCCTAAGCAGTGGAGGAGCGATAAAGGTGGTCACAATCACCATGACAATAATCGCCGCATCTAATGATTCAGAGAGCACACCACTCGCAGCGCCTACACCTGCAAAGACCAGTCCCACTTCTCCTCGTGGAATCATGCCGAAGCCAACGGCTAGTCGATTGATTCCTGGTTGTCCAAAGACGGCAAAGCCCGTAATCGTTTTACCTATGATGGCGACCACTACTAAGAAAGATGCAATGATTAATCCCTCTCGGTTAGCTGGCTCTAGCGGGTTAAGAACGCTGATATCTGTGCGCGCGCCTACAGTGACAAAGAATACAGGCACCAGCATGTCAGCAATGGGCGTAATCTGCTCTTCTAGCTCTTTTCGCTTGGAGGTCTCCGCCAAGATTAGCCCAGCAGCAAACGCTCCTAAGATGGTTTCTAGCTGAATAGCCGCTGCAATATAAGAGAGCACAAACGCAAAAATTAGCGAGCTAATAATCAACTGACCGCGCGTCTGTAGCTGATCGACAATAGTTACAAAGACCGGGCTTAGCAGACGTCCCAGAATAATAGATCCAATTAGAAAAGCCGCCGCACCTAGCACTAAATAAATAACGTTGGTGATCTCGATCTCGCCTGTCTTGGCTAGGCTAGCGACCACCGCTAGGACAATAATACCAAGGACATCGTCCAATACCGCTGCGCCAATAATAATTTGACCCTCTGTTGAGGTTAGCTGCTGCATCTCGGCCAGTACCTTCGCTGTGATACCAATGCTAGTCGCCGTCAGCGCCGCCCCTGCAAAAACCGCTGGGATAGTGCTGATACCAAACAGAAAAACTAGCCCTGCGGTACCTGCTACAAAGGGAACGACCACACCAACAACGGCAACGACCGCAGCTTGGGGGCCCACTCGAATCAGCTCTTTGAGATCGGACTCTAAGCCAATTTCAAACAGCAAAATAATCACGCCTAGCTCTGCTAGCACAGCGAGTGCTTCGCTTTCTCCACTAAAAACCAGCCCTAGGCTTTCTGGATCAAGATGAGCTGTCATTTGAACAATGTTCATTAGCGCAGAGCTATGAAGCGCTTCTCCTTCTGGGAAAACAATTAGCTGTAGTGCCGAGACGCCCACCACCACGCCACCAATCAACTCGCCTAAAACAGAGGGAAGGTTTAACCTAGCGCACAGCTCACCGCCTATTTTCGCAGCTAGAAAGACGGTAATAAGGCTAAGTAAAACACCTGCTAAGACAAAAGATCCAATCTCAGCTTCGTTAACTTCGGCCAGCAGAGGTAGTGCGCCAGACCAAGGGCTATCCCACCAGCTAGGACCGTAAAGAAGTCGAGCGAGTATTGTTTGGGAAAACAGGCCATATATCATGCCAGGTATGCCGGTTAGATTTGCTGTTGTCTAATTTACATGAGTTGATGACTCGTGTTATGTCCATTTACTCATAATGAAGTCAGTTAAAGCACTAGATTGGTAAAGCGCCAGTTGATACACAGGCGGAGCGCCTTAGCCGAAAACGCGGTGTTTGAGAGACGGCATCTGTCTGCGGACTTGCTCTAATCTAGATGGATTAATTTCTGCGATCGCCATTCCAACTGTGTCTCCTGCATCTGCCAAAGTGATTCCCCATGGGTCAATGATCATGGCGTGTCCGTGAGACTGTCTGCGCGCATTGTGAAATCCGGTCTGCGCAGGGGCAATCATGTAGCAAGTATTTTCAATAGCGCGAGCTTGTAAAAGTACCTGCCAGTGGTCTTTCCCTGTAAAGGCTGTGAATGCGGCAGGAACAATCAGCACTTCTGCCCCTTCTTTGGAAAGCTGGCGGTAAAGTTCTGGAAATCTGACGTCGTAGCAGACTGAAATGCCGATCTGACCTAACCTATCTGAGCGATGAATCTCTGGCATAGCAGAGCCTGAGGTAACCGCGACAGATTCTTGGTAAGTATTGCCATCCGGTAGATTGACGTCAAACAGATGCACTTTTTCATAGCGCAGCAGCTCTTCTCCATTGGCGTTGACTAGTATTGCTGTGTTGTAAGTCCGTCCATCCGGAGACGGCACTGGATAGCCACCACCGAGTATCGTGATTTGATAGCGCTGTGCCATCGTTTTGACAAACTTCTCACTTGCGACACAGATCTCTTGTGCCTGCTTGAACTTAGCTGTCTCGTCTCCTAAGAACGAAAAGTTTTCAGGAAGCGTAATAAGTTCGGCACCGCGTTTGGTCGCTAAATCAATTAGTTCCTCTGCTTGCGCCAGATTCTTGCCGAGGTCAGGCACGCTGGTCATCTGTAGCGCAGCGGCCAAGTAGGGCTTCATAGATCTCTATACCTGACAGAACAGCTTTTTATTGTATGGGGTTATGGGGTAGGGAGGAAAGGCTTTTTCTCGGTACGTGCTTGACAGGGCGTAATTTTTTCGCGATCATTAGCTTCTGTGCAAATGCTCGGATCAGGTACAAAGTCTGCTGATTGACAGTTTATTTGAGCTGATTAATTTAGTAACAGCGCGCCTAGCAATAGCGTGTCAGTAGCCTACCTGTACGGCAGTTCAACGAAAAAATTAGAGAATTATGGCTTACGCAATTATTGCCGCGGGTGGAACTCAGCTACGGGTAGAGCCCGGTCGATTCTACGATATCAACCGGCTACCGGTTGAAACTGACGAAAAGATCACGATCGACGATGTATTGATGGTTGAGAATGACGATGATATCAGCATCGGCCAGCCTACGGTTTCAGGTGCAACGGTTAGCGGTACGGTGATCAGTCACCTGCGAGCTAAGAAGATCATTGTGTACAAGATGAAGCCTAAGAAAAAGACTCGTCGAAAGCAAGGCCACCGTCAAGATCTTACTCGCGTCATGATTGATTCGATTACGGTTGGTGGTCAGACGATTACCGCAGACAGCGTGTCTAGCGGCAGTGAGAATAGCAGCACTAAGGATACAGGTGCAGACGATACGGAATAGAGTACCTGTGGTAGTAAAGAAGCGTTAGGATGGCTTCAGCCTAACAAGCTCTTCTCGTAGATGACTCTTTAGGTAGGGCTCTTCAGTCGAGAGCTTCAAAAGCTGAGGGTCTCAAACAGTTCAATATATAGTCAGGAGATTTTAAGGCGCTATGGCACATAAGAAGGGTACAGGCAGTACTAGAAACGGTCGCGATTCGAATGCTCAGCGGTTGGGCGTAAAAAAGTACGGTGGTCAAGCTGTTATTGCTGGCAACATTTTGGTGCGCCAGCGGGGCACTAAGTACCACGTTGGTGAGAATGTAGGAATTGGCAGTGACGATACGCTGTTTTCTCTGATCGACGGGGTTGTAAAGTTCGAGCGTAAGGGTAAGAGCCGCAAGAAAGTCAGCGTATATCCTGACGCTGTGTAGCTAGTTACTGACAGGTGGCTAGATAAAATAAGGTTACAAGACAAAGCCTGCTATCTCAAAATAGATAGCAGGCTTTGTCTTGATTGCTTAAATCACAACTTAAAGCATTGCCTGAAGTCCTGAGTACTCTGTTACGGCTTAGGTATCATGACTTAGGTCGCTATTGATGTGGTTCTAGCCTGTTTTCTAGGCCATCGACTGGCGAATCGACGCTTAATAGAAAGATAGCTGCGTACCGGAAATTCTCTGATTTGATGGACGACTAAGTTCCGGATGTAGCCGTATTGGGGGAACCGTCGTAGCAGGATAATTTCGGCAAAGACGTAGAAGCGACCCTTGCGGCGGTGCTCCGGCGGATTATCCTCTACCCTGAGCTGGGCAGGTGCTGGTAGCTTGTGACCGATGAGCTGTTCGGGGTTTTCAGGGTCGTAGAACTTGGCCTGAACTGCCAGACCTAGCAGCCTATCTAAGCACCAGAAAGGCAGGTATTTGATAGGGCCAACCAAGGTCATTCCTTTCAGAATTTCTTGCAGGGCCGCTTGCACTTTGGCATTTACCCATACCTTTTTGTCGAAGTTTTCCGCGTGCGGTCCTAGATGATCGCGACGACCGCGCCAAATGCAGCCCCAGTCGAACCGGTTATGCATAGGTGCGATTGGAATTTCCATCATATGGCCTTCTTCGTACAGTCGCAGGTTGCCATCAGCCTTGCGGCAAATCGGAAGAGAGGTGAGATCTTCTGGCAGTCCCCCCCATGGTGCTTTGAGCGCCTCCTGATCGCCATAGTCATATTCGTCTTTGGCTAGACGCATAACCCAGCTATCGGGAAATTGTTGAAAGTATCTACGGGCGATCGCAGGTACGTCAGGATTGATATATTCGTCGCAGTTAAAGGTGAGAAGGTAGGTACCGCAGGCATTGAGCATCCCGGTTAGCCGCTGAATGATCTCACCTCGATAAGGACTCACTAGCTGATGCATCCGAGGATCCTCACAGGGATCTGGTTTGACGCCCGGTGGGTGTACCAGAATAAATTCTACAGAACCCTGTACAGTGAGTAGTTCTTTAAACCAGTCTGGTGAAAATCCCTCTCGCATGGGGACCACAATTGATAGAAAAGGCGTGGCCATTTAGGAAATATCCTCGATCGTTCAGGAACAAATAGATGTTGACTAGAAGCCTCGGGGCACCTTAGCGCGGCCTCATCTCTGTCGCTTGGCTGAGCTGTTGCTCTATAGCCCTCTTTGGTAAGCAAGCCTTCTTAGGTGAGCGCAAGAGGAGCATAAGAGGCTGTGACAGATAGCGTCTTGCAACAGACAGCATCGCAACAGAAGACGCAGCAGAAAAACCCATCAACTTTTCTTAAATATGCATCTTGTTCGTTACGGAGTCAGGATTCCCATAGATTGCTTTGCAAAACATTCACTGTCGCTTTGGCTGATAATTATGAAGTGGATGGGTAAAGTAGATAAGTCTGCAATGAAGCTGTGCCTGCTGGCTATTGCTTTATAAAGAGCTACTCTAGAAAGAACTGCTCTAGAAAGAGCGCTGTACCGCTTGAGCGAATGAGTCGAACAACACATTTTTGATTGCACCAAGCGCTCTCGTAAGCGGCTTTCGTGAAAAATTGATGAGTCTAACAGCGCATATCAAAAAGTATTGATAGTTTCCTAACGGTTTTATTCCGGGGAGAGTTTCTCGCCGTGAGAAACTGAAGTTGACCCTCTGGTGAGCGAATCTCAATGCAAATTACGCAAACGAATATTCCTGAGGTTCTAGTACTTGAGCCTCGTGTTTTTCGAGATGACAGAGGTTTTTTCCTCGAAAGTTTTAATCAAAAGGCTTTTGACGAAGCAGTGGGTGCGCATTACGCTTTTGTGCAAGACAACCACTCTTCTTCTACGGCGAATATATTGCGCGGTTTGCACTACCAAATCGAGGATGCGCAAGGGAAGCTGGTAAGAGCCGTGGCTGGCAGTATCTATGATGTTGCTGTTGACATCCGTCAAGGTTCGCCAACGTTTGGTAAAGCCGTTGGCAAAATTTTGAGCGCTGAGAACAAGAAGCAGCTATGGATTCCACCGGGGTTCGCCCATGGGTTCTATGTTCTTTCTGAGGTTGCTGATGTTTTGTATAAAGCGACTGATTTCTATAGCCCAACGCACGAGCGCAGCATTGTTTGGAATGATCCGACGCTGAATATTAGCTGGCCGACCGCAGGCCAAACGCCGATTTTGTCTGGGAAAGATGCCGAGGGCGATACCCTAGAATCCGCCGATTTGTTCGAGTATGCGACCTTTGCAGAAGGAGCGGCAACATGAGCATTTTGCTGACGGGCGCACAGGGCCAAGTCGGCCAAGAGCTACAGCAGACGCTGGTTCGACTAGAGCCTACGTACGGTCCTTTAGTGGCACTAGGTCGTACGCAGTTAGACTTGACTGACTTGGATGCGATCGCTACCCAAGTCGAAGCCACTCAGCCCATGCTAATTGTCAACGCGGCTGCCTATACCGCTGTAGATAAAGCAGAGAGCGAGTCCGAGCTAGCCTACAGAATTAACGCCGAAGCACCCGGCGCTTTAGCTAAAGCTGCTGCTAAATGTAACGCCGCGCTGATTCATATCTCTACGGACTATGTCTTTTCAGGGCAAGCGCCCTCCCCTCGCTGCGAAACAGACGAGACCGAGCCGCTGAGTGTCTATGGTGAGACTAAGCTAGCGGGCGAAGCAGCTATTCGCAGTGCGCTAGATCGGCATGTTATTTTGAGAACGGCTTGGGTTTACGGCGTGCACGGCAAAGGCAACTTTGTGAAGACGATGCTGCGACTGGCAAAAGATAGACCGCAGCTTAGCGTTGTAGCTGACCAGATTGGTTCACCTACTTGGGCAAACGATATTGCGCAGACAATTGCTCAGTTGAGTGAAAAGGTGACACACTATCCGGGCACCTATCACTTTACCAACAGCGGTACGGCTAGCTGGTATGAGTTTGCGACAGCTATTTTTGAAGAAGCGCGATCGCTTGGTATGCCACTGACCATTGAGACGCTTAACCCAATCACAACTGCTGAGTATCCGACGCCTGCAAAAAGGCCACCCTACTCAGTTTTGAACTGTCAAAAGATTGCTAACTTGCTAGGGCATGAGGCACCCAACTGGCGGCAGAGCCTAAAGGAAATGCTACAGCAGCACGCGCAAGCGAATTCATAAAAACAACACAGGCTACTTTGCCTTTGCCTTTCATATTTGCCTTTAATATCTGTGTGTCCCTATAGCGCTTGATCTCTCTACGACCTTTGTCTATGCATACCTTGATTCATATAAATTCAACGCTGTTTCACTAAGTTCAACGCTGTTTATTTTTGGCTGTTTATTTTTGAGAGCATTGCATGAAAGCACTAATTTTGTCGGGTGGTAAAGGTACTCGCCTACGACCGCTCACCTACACTGGCGCAAAGCAGCTAGTGCCAGTAGCTAATAAGCCTATTCTCTGGTACGGCATTGAAAGTTTGGTAGCAGCAGGTATTACCGACATTGGGATTATTGTGAGTCCTGAGACCGGTCCTGAAATTGAACAAAAAACAGGTACAGGTGAGCGCTTTGGCGCTGCTATCACCTACATTCATCAAGAAAGCCCAGATGGCTTAGCTCACGCTGTGAAGATCGCTCAGCCTTTTTTGGGCGATTCTCCCTTTGTTATGTATCTGGGTGACAACCTGATTCAAGACCAGCTTGGCAGCTTTGTTGCTGACTTTAAAGAGTCACCCGTAGGCGCAATCATCATGCTGAAACAGGTGCTGAACCCAACGGCATTCGGGGTCGCTCAAGTGGATGCAAAAGGTAGAGTCATTAAGCTGGTAGAAAAACCAAAGGAGCCGCCTTCTAACTTGGCACTAGTGGGTGTGTATCTGTTTTCTAACCAGATTCACCAGGCGATCGCTCAAATCAAACCCTCTGCTAGAGGTGAGCTAGAGATCACCGATGCCATCCAACAGCTAATCGATACGCAAAAGCCGGTAGAGGCCAAAGAGCTGTCTGGCTGGTGGTTAGATACAGGTAAAAAAGATGATTTGCTAGAAGCCAACCGCATCATCCTAGATGAGTATGTGACCGAGCCTCGTATTCTAGGCGAGGTTGATGAGCAGAGTACTGTCAGCGGGCGTGTAGTGATAGGTGAAGGATCTCAATTAAAAAACTGCACTGTTCGCGGTCCGGTGGTAATTGGTAACAACTGCACCCTGGAGAACTGCTTTGTAGGCTCTTATACCAGTATTGCCGACGGGAGCACTCTGCTAGATGTGGAGATCGACCATAGCGTGGTGCTTGAAGGCGCTATGATTGCCGGCATTCAGCGCAGAATTGTGGATAGTCTGATTGGTGCAAGAGCGACGCTAACGATTACCGCTCATCGGCCCAAAGCCTTGCGATTTATGGTAGGCGACGATTCCAAGATAGAGCTGACCTAGAAGTTAACGCTAGCTTTTTTCAAATATCCTTTTCCCTTGAACAACTTCTCTTGAACAACTATGTCAAAACGTGTCCTTATTACCGGCGGTGCTGGGTTCATTGGTTCTAACTTCGTTCATCACTGGTGTAAAAACTACGATGGCCGTGTGGTGGTCCTAGACATCTTGGGCTATGCCGGCAACAAAGCTAACGTTGCTGACTTGTTGGATCTAGAGCAATTTCGCCTGATACAAGGTGATATTTGCGATGGTCCGCTAGTCGCCTCGATTTTGACAGAAGAAGAGATTGATACGGTTGTTCATTTCGCGGCTGAATCCCATGTAGATCGCTCTATTTCGGGGCCTGCCGCTTTTGTTCAAACCAATGTTGTAGGAACATTTACGCTGCTAGAGGCTTTCCGCAACTGGTGGACTGCTAAAGATAAGCCTAGTGACTATCGGTTTTTGCATGTATCAACCGACGAGGTATACGGCAGCCTAGAATCAGACGATCCCGCGTTCGCAGAGACAACGCCCTACGCGCCCAATAGCCCTTATTCTGCTTCTAAGGCGGGTAGCGATCACTTAGCGCGCGCCTATTTCCACACCTATGGAATGCCGACGCTAATCACGAACTGTTCTAACAACTATGGCCCTTTTCAATTTCCTGAAAAGCTGATTCCGTTGATGTGTTTGAACATCCTATTGGGCAAACCGCTACCGGTCTATGGCGATGGACAAAACGTGCGCGATTGGCTCCATGTGAGCGATCACTGTTCTGCTATCGATGTGGTGTTGCATCAGGCTCAGCCGGGAGATGTCTATAACATTGGTGGTAATAATCAGGTGAAGAACATAGATATTGTTCATAGCCTGTGCGATCTGATGCGTGAGCTTGCTGATGACTTACCGACGCCACCACGAGATTTGATTACGTTTGTGACTGACCGTCCTGGCCACGATCGTCGATATGCGATGGATATCTCTAAAATTCAGCAAGCGTTGGGCTGGTCGCCTGCTTACAATTTTGAAAAGGGATTGCGACAGACGGTGGAGTGGTATTTGACTAACCGTGACTGGTGGCAGGCGCTGCTATCGGAAGAATATAAGGGCTATTACGATAGCTTGTATGGCGATCGCTAGTCGCGGCTAGACCGCCATCGTGCAAAGAGCGCAGCGTTAGTCTCCTATCGCGACGCTGCGCCTAGGTGCTTTATTTAGGGGCTCCGAAGCGATATCCCTTGCCGTAGACCGTGTGAATCAAAACCGGCTGACTAGGGCTTTCAATTTTCTTACGTAGCAGTTTCATTTGAGCGGCAAGGGCATTACTGCTAGGAGTTACGCCTTCGCCCCAAACCGCATCGTAAATTTGAGTGTGGGTGAGCAGCTGATGTGGCGATCGCATCAAATAGGCCAGCAGCTGCGCTTCTTTTTCTGAAAGCTCTATAGCTCGACCACTACGGGTAGCCAACTGGCTCTCGATATCGAGGGTAAGATCGCCAAACTCAAGAATGGCTGAGCTAGCAAACGGTGAAGTAGAAAGAAGAGTGGTCTCAGGCAGCACCGGACGCCTGAGTAAGGCACGAACGCGGGCTAGTAGTTCGCGTAGTTCAAAAGGCTTGATAAGATAGTCGTCTGCGCCAGCGTCAAGTCCATCAACGCGATCGTCAAGCGTGTCCTTAGCAGTGAGAAAGAGTACTGGTGTAGACGCCGCGTGCGCTGACGAAGCCTTTCCTGTGGAAGTTCGCACCTCTCGACAAATATCCAAGCCGCTTTTGCCTGGTAGCATCCAGTCGAGTATGAGTAAATCATAGTTTCCACTAATCGCGAGGCTACTGCCAGTCTTTCCATCGCTGGCAACATCTACTGTATAGCCCTGCTTTTGCAGCAAACGACTGAGCGGATCGGTCAGCTCTACCTCATCATCGACTAAAAGAATACGCATAAGCTCATAGCTTCACTAGCGCCGTGTTCTCGTTACTAGCCGTGTCCTCATGACTAATGACTGATGCTGCTTTTTCTTCCAGGCTATCTAACACAGCTAGCAGCTCACGCTCGAAAGAAACCTGCGCCCGGTTAGTGCGTCCGCCCACAAATAGCTTATCGGTCGTCTGCAGTGCCCACACCTGCGAGTGAGAAATGTAGCTAACTACAACGCCAATCATCAGTAGCCCGAACCCTAAATAAACTAAAGGAATGCCAGGATCAGCCTTAATCTGTAGGCCGGTGGCGCCAATCAGCTCATCGACAAAAAGCGTCACGCCATTAATCTTTACGCTGCTACCTGCTCGAACGGTAGAGGCTAGCTGACCGCTCATGTTGTAAAGCAAGAGCGTCCCTTGTAAGTCTTGGGCAATTAGAGAAACGCCTTCGCTCATATCAGGCTTGGTCGGAACCCAGGTGCCCCACAGTTTGCCACCTTCAACCGCTAACGGAGCCATTTGCAAGTTAAAAGTTGGGCTGTTATTGATACGGACTTTGACAGCACCGACGGCCCAGTCGGCTTGGTAGAGAGTGACGTTTTTGTAGCGCAGCGGTTGATTAACCCAGATGGTTTTGCGCTTGACTTCTTCTCCTGACGAGTCGAGTACAGATAGATCTGAGTAGAATTGCTCGACACGGCCCTCAGGAGAATAGTCGATCCAGAAACGATTGACATGAACCGACCAGTCTTTTGGAATCTGCGGCCCTGCCCAAGGCCCTGCATCGAAAATATTTTGAACTTTGAAAGTTTGACCACTAGGCACCATCTCTTGCGCAAAAAAACCGGTCATTGAGCCCAAAACCGCGCCTAAAAGGATGAGCAGCATACTCGCATGAACAACGATCGGCCCAATGCGTCCGGAGAGCCCTTTATGAGCGTAAAGCATTTTGATAGCGCCATCCTCTGCTTCGCCGTCTTTTTCGAGGACCTCTTTTTCAAAGACTTTGTAGCGGCGATCGCTAAGCTGCGTTTTTAGCTGATTGAGGTCTGCGCCTTCGATTTCAGTGCTCAGGGCCATTTTGCCAAACTGACGCGGCTTGCTGTAAAAGTTCCAAGTGCGTGAGAACCATCGCAGAGCGGTGATTTGTCGGGTGAAGGTGCAGGCGGTAAGGCTAGCGCCAAATAGAATTAAAATAGATAGAAACCACCAGGTGCGATAGACATGGTCGAGGCCCAAAATGAGGATGACCTTCCAGGTGAGAAAGCCGAAAAGGGCAGGCGATTCGGGATAGTTCTCTTGGTAAAAAGCTAGGCCTTGGCCTTGTTCGATGACGGTGCCGCTGATGCTGAAAAGCGCGATCGCAAGCAACAGCCCAATAGCAAGCCTTAGATCGGCAAGCAGCGGGATAAGTTCTTTACGGAAGTAGCGTCTGGTAGTGAGCATAGGGCAGGGAGATTAAGAAGAGTTAGCTTTGGCTTTACGCAGGCTTTACGCAGCTTTTAGGAAAGGCCAATACCGATAGTAGAGCAAGGTCGAAGTTCGGATTGTCAGGCGATTGGCAGCAGCCGGGTTACCAGAGAAAATAGGCCAAATCCAACGAGCAAAACGCCGCTAGCTGGGGTAATCCAGCCGGACCAGCGACGGAGTTCTAAGATACGCTTGATAGACGCGGTAAAGATGCCCGCAAGCATTAGTGGGGCAACGTAGCCAACCGTGTAGGCTAATAGCAGCGAAGCGCCAAGCACCGGATCGCCTTTTTCGCTGACCCAGGCGAGTAAAGTGGCAAGTACAGGTGTGCTACAAGGCGAGGCGACGAGGCCGAAGGTAAGACCTAATAAATAGGATTTGACTGAGCGGGGGATGTTGTTTTCAAGAAAGCCGGTGCCGTTGAAAGAGGGTAGCGGCGGTAGCGGTAGCGCTTCTAGAAGGTTTAGGCCCATGAGAATAGCGATCGCACTCACTACAATAGGCAGTCCTACGCCTACCTGACCGTACACCCAGCCCAAGCTGCCTGCGGCTAAACCCAATGCGGCTAGCGTCGTGGCTAACCCTACGGCAAACCAGACGGCTTGCTTTACGGCTTGCCAGCGGCTTTCTAGCTCGTAGCTACCCATGTAGCCAACGGTAATTGGCAGCATAGAGAGCATACAGGGCGTTAGGCTAGTCAGCAGCCCCGCGCAGGCGATAATTCCTATGCTGGCAATAGAAAGGTGACCTAGCTGGCCTTCTACCCACCCGTTTGCCTGTTGAGCGAGATGATATAGAGAAAGCTGTAGGCGTTCGGAGAAAGCCTCTATTAAGGAATCGGTTAAAGAATCGCCCATGAGAAATATTCTTCGCCAGGACTACGCCTTTAATTGTACAGAAATTACCTATTGCTCGCTGCTGCTGTCAGCTTGAGGGGCAGTGTTCGCACTTGATTGCCGCTTGAGCAGATTCCTGGCCGTATGCAAATCTTTAATAGGCGAGGCTTTACGCTGCTGTAGCTCCTGGGTCTGTTCGGCGAGTGAAGTAGCCGCAGGCGTCCGTGGCTTCAGCCGCCCGCGAGTCGGTTTCAACAGATTGCGCGCTGTCTTTAAATCTTTTTCAAGCGAAGCGCTACGCTTTTTTGCTAGCTCGTCGAAGGGGACAAACGATCTTTTCAGACGTGGTGTTTGCACCAGCGCAGACTCTTTGTGGTGAGATCTAGCCAGTGAGAGCACATTGGTGTCTCTAGATTCTCTGGCAACGCGGATGAGGACACTGGCCGTGATCAGGCTAGCAATCATAGAGCTGCCGCCGTAGCTGAAAAAGGGAAAAGGCAGACCGGTTGTCGGCATACTACCGCTAGCTACGCCAACGTTAATCAGAGCCTGGCCCACCAGCGAGACCATACAGCCGATAGCCACCAGTCGATGAGTGGTCTGCTTGGCCTGAATGGCGACGACCAGAGCAACGGTACTATAGACCGCTAAAAACAACAACAGCATGGCGCAGCCAATGAAGCCAAACTCTTCTGCAAAGACCGAGAAGATAAAGTCAGTGTACTGAATAGGGAGAAAGTCGATTTTTTGGACAGAAAGACCGTAGCCAGTGCCCCCTAGACCGCCGGAGCCAATGGCAAGCAAGCTTTGAATGAGCTGGTAGCCATTTTCAGCCGGATCGGCCCAAGGATTGAGAAAAGAGATAATGCGATCACGCTGATAAGACTTCAGGCTAATGCTGATGACGGCGGCTATCAGTCCACTAGAAGCGGTCATCAGGAGCTGTCGATAGGGTAAGCCGGCTGCTAGTGCAATCAGCCAAATCGTCATCCCGCAGACCGCTGTGGTGCTCAAGTTCGGCTGGGTCAAAATCAGCAGTAGCCCAAAGGTAAAGATCCCCAACCAGATAAACCGCGTTTTGTTTTCGAGCCTGTGCCATTTACCAAATAGCTGAGCGCTGTGCATCACCAAAAATGGCTTCATCAGCTCAGACGGCTGAATCAGAAACGGCCCGAACGGCAGCCAGCGGGTTGCCCCATTAACCGAGATACCTACCCCTGGAATATGGGTCGCCATCACTAGCAGCATACACACCAGCAGGAAAAAACCCGAAAGCCGCATCACCTGACGCAGCGGGTGGCGGGTAATGTAGCGAGAAATTACCAGGCCCACCACAATCCAAACGAGCTGAACCTTAAAATATCGAGCCCCATCGCTAAAATCAGCTTCGGCTACCGGATACGACGCTGAGAACAGGACCACCATGCCCATTGATAGCCATAGCAGCGTCATCCAGCGCAGTAGCCGCGCCTCCAAGGCCCAGCCGCGTACTGAAAAAAGTCGGTTAAAGCTCTCTCCAGATGTCACAAAAAACTGTTTAACGCCAGCCATCAAAAAAGAATCCAAAATTCCGAGAGGTGAGTACTCTATGAGCACTCTGTGAGCACTGCTTGTTCGAGAGAATCTGTAAAGAAGTAGAGCGTATCTAGAGAATAGGGTATCTAGATCACAAACAGGTTCTAGAGCTTATAAAAGATTGTCTACAGATCTGTCAAGCTAGGAGAGGGGATTTTTTAGGCATCATCATGCTTGAAACGGCTTTTCAAAAGCAAAAATCCCCCCAAAGCAATTGAGAGGATTTTTGTTGTAGCGAGGGTTGGGCTACCACCCTACCGGGCGATGTTTGGTTGGTTAATCAGATCGGGTTTGCCTATTAACGGCGCGTTGAGTAACGGCGTTGTAGCAATTGGCAGTGGTGGGGTTTTGTCTTGTGCGATCGCGAACATTTCTGTTCGAATTCGCTCTGTTAGCTGCACAGTCTTAGCGTCATAAAGCTGCGTTATGGCCTTAGGATATAGCCCGAATCCAATAATCGGCACCAGCAAACAAGCAATCACAAACACCTCACGAGGCTCTGCGTCAATTAGCACCTCGTGCTCAATCAACTCCTTGTTCTCGGGGCCATAGAAAATATCGCGCAGCATTGAGAGCAAGTACAGCGGTGTCAAGATTACACCTACTGCCATCAGCATCACCACAATCAGCTTGAAGTTAAAGCCATAGGCATCGCTATTGGCAAACCCAACAAACACCATAAGCTCAGCTACGAAGCCACTCATACCCGGCAGCGCCAAAGAAGCCATAGAGCAAGTGGTAAACATAGCGAAAATCTTCGGCATCTTGCGACCGATCCCACCCATTTCATCCAAGATTAGGGTATGCGTTCGGTCGTAAGTAGCACCGACTAAGAAGAACAAGCTAGCTCCAATCAGCCCGTGTGAGACCATTTGCAACACCGCGCCGCTCAGTCCCAAATTCGTGAAAGAGCCAATTCCAATCATCACAAAGCCCATATGGGAAATAGATGAGTAGGCAATTTTTCGCTTGAGGTTGTTCTGCGCAAAGGATGT
This sequence comes from uncultured cyanobacterium, assembly GCA_963702855.1. GTDB lineage: Bacteria > Cyanobacteriota > Cyanobacteriia > Phormidesmidales > Phormidesmidaceae > Phormidesmis. Next base: position 1,009,440 of record OY969765.1, on the reverse strand, counting down.
CAGAGCTGCGTAGATAATATTTACTACACCGAAGATCACCAAGCCCGGTGCAATAACCGCATGCGCCTCCGGCAGCATTTCTACATTCATTCGGATAATCGCGTAGCCACCCATTTTTAGCAAGATACCCGCGAGTAGCATGTGCACCGGCGCAGTCGCCTCACCATGTGCGTCCGGCAGCCAAGTATGAAAGGGAATAATTGGCAGCTTCACGGCGTAAGCAATCAGAAAGCCCGTGTATAAGAAGAGCTGGAGTCGTAGCGGAAACTCTTTGGCTGCTAGCGTTTGCATGTCGAAGCTGATGGTATCGCCATAGAAAGCCATCCCAAGTGCTGCTAACAGAATAAATAGTGAGCCCCCTGCTGTATAGAGAATGAACTTAGTAGCAGCATACAGTCGCTTTTTACCACCCCAAATAGAGAGCAGCAAATAAACCGGCAGTAGCTCTAGCTCCCACATTAGGAAGAACAGCAGCATGTCTTGTACTGCGAAGACACCAATCTGCCCGGCGTACATTGACAGCAGCAGGAAATAAAACAGCTTTGGTTTAAAGGTTACTGGCCAAGACGCCAGAATTGCCAGAGTGGTGATAAAGCCCGTGAGCAGCACTAGTGGCATCGAGAGGCCATCGACTCCGACCGACCAGCGCAAATCGATCTGAGGAACCCAGGTATAGCTTTCGTACAGCTGCATCCCAGAGCTGCTGACGTCGTAGTAATTGACGAAGGTGTAGACGATTAGGGCGAAATCAATTAGGCCCACCACCAAGGCATACCAACGAACAGTTCGGCCATTCTCGTCGGGAATGAAGGGAATTAGCAGAGCCGCTAGAAACGGAAAGAAGATAATGGTCGATAGCCAGGGAAATTGATCCATAACAAAATTGAGATCTGCAAGCGAAGAGGTCGATTAGGCTTTATACACTGTGGGAATAAAAAATGAAGCTGTGCGGGTGGGGTTATATTTTCTTAAAGAACAAGATAGGTAGGTGGCTTTAGCTTTATGTGTAGCCTGAGGCTAGCCCAAAGTCTAAAGAGTTCAGCCTGTGGTTTGAACAGAGCGCCCCTACTCACTTGTAGGGGTGCAATTAAATCGGCGCAGCTAGGGTTTAGCCTAAGCTAGAGACGAACACTAGCCCAAGAACTGCCCCAAAGACAATCAGAGCATAAAACTGAGCGCGACCGTTTTCGAAGTATTTCAATCCTTCGCCAGTTACGAGGGTAACAAAGCCGGTCAGGTTGACAATACCGTCAACTATCTTTACGTCTACATTCAGCACGCCTTTGGCTAGGTTGCGAGTGCCTTGGATAAATACCTTGCGGTAGATATCGTCGATATACCACTTATTGAGCGAGAGGTTGTAAAGCGGCTTGATTTTGTTAGCGATCGCGCTTGGATCAATTTTGTAGGTCCGATACATCAGCACCGCCAAGATAATCCCAGCCACCGAAATTGCCACAGAAGCGCCTGCCATCCGCACAAATTCATCTACATCAAACTCTTCAGCTAATTCTGCTACCGTGAGCGCTTCGCCCGCCGGATGGATAAAAGCTTCAAAGTAGTTGGCAAACGGTGTACCTACCAGACCAATTAGTGTCGAGGGAACCGCTAACGCCATCAGTGGAAAAATCATGCTAATAGCCGACTCGTGAGGCACTTCTGCGTGATGATCCGCGTGGTCGTGATCACTCATCTCCACTTCTAATTCCTTAGCACTCATCGCACCGGGGCCCATCGAAGCACCCGCCATCTGCAGCGCCTGCCGCTTCACTGTCGTTTTGATCGCATTATCGTTACCGCGGAACTCACCTTCAAAGGTAGAGAAATACATGCGGAACATGTAGAACGCCGTCGCACCGGCTGTAATCCAGCCAATCGCCCACATTAGCGGGTTCACTTCAAATACAGATCCTAAGATCTCGTCTTTTGACCAGAAGCCTGCAAAAGGCGGTAGTCCTGAAATCGCCAGCGTACCAATCAAAAAGGTGATAGCTGTAACCGGCATGTACTTACGCAATCCGCCCATCAAGCGCATATCCTGCGCCAGCGCTGGGTCGTGTCCTACCACTTCTTCCATGCCGTGAATAACAGAGCCTGACCCTAAAAACAGCATTGCCTTGAAATAGGCATGTGTCATCAGGTGAAATAGCCCTGCGGTATAAGCGCCTACGCCCATCGCCATGACCATATAGCCCAGCTGCGACATGGTAGAAAAGGCCAGACCTTTTTTGATGTCGTTTTGCGTAACCGCAATCGACGCTCCTAAAAACGCAGTGATAGTCCCAGTCCAAGCAATCACGCTCATGACGGTGGGAATATGCTCAAAAACGGGATACATGCGAGCGATTAGGAAAACACCGGCTGCTACCATCGTTGCTGCGTGAATCAGGGCCGAAATTGGCGTGGGGCCCTCCATGGCGTCTGGTAGCCAAACGTGTAGCGGAAATTGCGCTGACTTAGCCATTGGCCCCATAAAGACCAAAATGGCAAAGAGCGCTGCCAAGCTACCTGCGATAGTACCTGTGCTAACCATATCGGTGAGCCGCTCGCCCATCAGCTCAAACTCAAACGTGCCGGTAGCCCAAAACATGCCTAGCATTCCCAAGAGCAAGCCAAAGTCGCCGACTCGGTTGGTGACAAAAGCTTTTTGGCAGGCATCGGCGGCGCCATCGCGGTCGTACCAATAGCCAATAAGCAGGTAAGAGCACATTCCTACTAGCTCCCAGAAGACGTAAACCTGCAAGAGGTTTGGACTGACAACTAGGCCAAGCATTGATGAGCTAAATAAGCTCAGATAGGCATAAAATCGCACATAGCTAGGGTCGTGCGCCATGTAGCCATCGGTGTATATCATCACCAGGAAAGCTACGGTGGTGACGATTACAAGCATCACTGACGTGATGTGATCGATGGTGAACCCCATATTGATGTGGAAGTCTCCGGCAGAGGCCCACTCAATTAAATAGGTGTAAGGTGCGTGGCCTTGTAGCTGGCTCACGAGCACCATAATAGATAGACTCATCGCCGCGCCGATTAGGCTGACGATGAAAGCGGCAACTGGCTTTCTGAGCCGGTTAGTCGCTTCGTTGTAGCTGATGAGGCCTGTACCGACAATTGCCGCGCCCAATAGGGGCAAGACAGGTATCAGCCAGACGTATTGATATATGGCCTCTACGGATTCCATTGCTTACTCCATTTCCTGCCGATCTAGCGCCTGTTCATGAGGTGCTAGTGGGCAAACCGACTACATATTGACATACCTTGCCTGCCTCTTCGTGTTGCTTTAGGGATAGAACGATACAAAATGTAAATTTTAATCAAATAAAAATATTTGATTCTATCTAAAGCAGATTGTAAACACTAAGTAAGGCTCTTCTTCGGCTTGTTCAGTTTGTTTAGTCTGTGTCTTTGCCGGTTGCAGAGATAGCGATTCGGTTAGCTGTAGCTGATGGCTCAGCAGGAGAGGCTAGAGGTAGCGCAGTGGAAAGCTCTTGAAGACGATTGCTCGTCATTGCAATGAGCTGCTGCGCTTCCTGGTGAGCAATGGTGTTAGTAGGAATTGTCCGTAGGCGCTCGACGATGGCCTTCATTTGACTACGTTTGAGGCTGTCAACAGGCCAAGACTGTTCTAGTTCGGTTAGGGTTGCCTGCAGCGATCGCAGCTGCTGGCGAGCATCTTGCTCTGCCCGATAGCGCTGACGGATAGCTGCTAAGTTTTCCTCATAGCGAGTCTTGACTATTTGCGCTTCTGCGTAGCTGGGATGCTGCTGGTCAACGGTGTTAAGCGCTGCGATCGCAACTTGCCACAGCTTGGAAATATCCGCCCAGGTCTCGACAGGATGCGGTGCGTTTTGGCTAGCGAGAGCGGCTTGCCAGCCATAGCGTTTTGCGATCGCTATGGCATCTTCTTGGTCTGGCGTAGCGGTAGGCGGTGCTTCTGACTGTGCTTGTGACGTAGCAGTAGTAGAGAACTGGGGGGTAGGAATCGTTGCCGCCGCTGTGTTTTGAGCGTCAATCTGTCTCGCTTGAATCTGCTGAAGGTTTTGCTGATAGAACGCTTTCTTTTGCTGAGCGGCTAGATAGTTGCTGTCGTAACGGGGAACTTGTTCTAGCAAAGCGATCGCCTGCTGCCAAAGCGCGGCTGTCTCACCCCAATGCTCAGCGCTATGCGGCGGATTTTTCCCTTTTAGTACAGCCTGCCAGCCGAACGCCTTGGCCGTTTCAAAAGTATTTTTGTGAGCGACCGCGTCAGTTTGGTTCTTGTTAGATGGGCTATGACTAGCCGTACCGTTACTATCAGCTACGCTGTTATCAATGTCCTGCGTCAGCCAACCGAGCCCACCATTACTGACCCCTGACGGGCCGGCAATCAAAAATGCCGCTGCCCCTAATCCAGCAGCGCCTAGCCCCAAAGAAGCTCCCACAACTGGAGTGCTGACTTTAAACCGGCTGGCTCGCTTGAGGGCTCGCCGATCGATGTTGGGCAAAATATCGCAGACTTCTTCCCACAGCTGCGCTTCGGTCATTGCTCTGCCGCCTTTCTCGCGTAGCGTCTCGAGCCGGGCAAGCAAAATAATGCGCTCTATATCTTCATCTTGCGATAGTTCCCTCTCAGGTAGCGCGCTGTAATAACGGTCCACCTCTTTTCTGACGATTTGATAGGCGCGATCGCTCAAGCGAGTCATAGCAGATTCAGGGGAGTTCAGGAGCTTACTCTTTTCCTCCTACTTAGAAGCTCATAGCCACCCGGTTACTTTATATAAAGAAATACTAAACGTACGAAAACTACACGAAGTGCCGCTCTTGCTCTTGTTGTATTCCGTTACAGCTAGCAATCGATAGTCAGCAGGCTACACACGCCAGTTGACGCATCGATGCTATCAGTTTTCGTTAATATTTCAGCTTTATGGCTCGTCAGGAAACGTTAACTTCATTGATAAGACAGGACCTAGCGATCGCAGCTCTACACTAATCGCGTTAGCTGAACTCGATAGCGTTGCTTCTTAGTAATGTTCATTTCGCCAATCTCTAATCGCCCCTTTCCTCTAATAGCAACCAAATCACCCGGCTGCAAGGTATGACTTGATTGAGTAATGGGCTTCCAGTTTACGCGCACATCGCCGCCAGTAATCATGCCGGCCATCTTGCTGCGCGACATACCAAAACCCGCCGAGGCCAGCGCGTCCAGGCGCATAGAAGCTTCTACGGTAACCATTTCTTTGCGGCGCGGCTCTCGTACCCGCAGTTCGCTCATCTCAATTGGCTGCGTCTTTACCGGCACAGAGCGCACCTGAGTCAGACTAGTCGCCAAAAACTCTATCAGCTCTGGCACCACAATGGCCTGCGCACCACGTTCGCCCAGGACAATAATGTCCCCAACTTTGGCGCGGACTAGCCCAGTACCTAGCAAAGCGCCTAAAAAGTCGCGATGGTTAGCTGTATCAAAAAGAAAATTTCCAGCAACGCTCACAGCCGCTAGAGGCATCGAAACGTCTTCTATCGGAATTTCTGATCGAGCGATTAGCAACCGCTGACGCTCAGCCTGGGGATAGCCGCCGCTAGCGAGGGTGTGAACGTCGTTTAGACGGCTGAAGGCGGTCTGAGCTTCCAAAAGCTCTGGCGGCGAGAGAAAGTCTGTAGCGACTGGCTCCCAGGTCCGGATAGCTTGCTCGGCTCGATCGACAATGCGCGCAAGGGCCTCTTTGTTTTCAGCGTGTTTGAGAATATCTTCTTTTGGCAGCATAAGGAATTGATCAAAGAACCATAGGACTAAGCAACGCTTGCCTTTTAGCCAGTCTAAACAGCTGCTACTTCAGGTTCTTTTGCTACTCCATTAACTACTTCAACCGGAACGTCGAAATTCTTCGCAATTTCACGGGCCGTCATTTTGGCGCACATCATGACAGAAGGCGTCCCCCCTCCTGGTTGCGTATTCGCGCCGACCAAATAGAGGTTATCAATGTCTTCGCTCCGGTTGTGAGGCCGGAAGAAAGCGCTTTGAACGAGAATAGGTTCAACCCCAAAGGCATTGCCTAGGTAGCTATTGAGCGTGCCTTCAAAGTAATCAGGGGTGATATAGCTCTGGTATACAATGCGCTCTTTTAGGTTAGGGATATAGCCGCGTTCTTCTAGAAAGGTAAGTACTCTATCGGTGAGCTTAGGTCCTTCAATATCCCAGTTGATGTCGCCGCCGTTGTTAGGGACAGGAACAAGCGTATAGGCCGCGTGGTGGCCGGGAGGAGCCATGCTAGGGTCAGTGAGCGAAGGAATATGCAGGTATTGTGAGAAGTCAGGGCTGAGAACTTTTTTGTCGAATATCTCTTTAAGCAGCGCTTCGTAGCGGGGCCCTAAAATAATGTTGTGGTGCTGAAGGTCAAGCTCTTCTAACCCATCCGCCTTGAAGCCAAAGTAGATAACGAGCACCGACATAGACTGTCGGGTCAGTTTGACTTTTAGATCTTGGTTGATTAGCCGATACTTCGAGTCAATCAGCTTCATATAGGTGTTGGCGTAGTCGCCATTGGAGGCGACCAAATCGGCGGCATGGTAGCTACCGTCTTTAAGCAAGATGCCCTTGGCTATCTTCTTGCCAAATAGGGAGCCTTCCACATCGATCTTGGTAACTTCGCTGTTATATCTGATGGTGCCGCCCAGCTCTTCAAATTTACGAATAAAGCCTTTGACAAGTTCGCCTGTGCCACCCATTGCGAAGTGAATTCCCCAGGTCTTTTCGACGAAGTGAATCATGGCGTAGATAGCCGGCACGCTAAGAGGGCTGCCACCAACTAACAGAGGCTCAAAGCTAAAGACCTGCTGAAGCTTCGGACTTTTGAAGTAGTCTTTGACGAAAGAGAGGAGCGGACGGAGAGCGTCTAACCGAATCAGGTCTGGGGCGACCTTAAGCATGTCTGTGATGTTGCCAAAGTAGGTATAGCCTAGCTCAATGAATCCGCGATCAAAGATGGCTTTGGCAGCTTCGTGAAATCTCTCGTAGCCTTCTAAATCATCGGGCTCTATGGCTGCAATTTGGCGACGGGTGCTTTCAGGATCGCCGTCGTAGTCGAAGTACGTGCCGTCATCGAAATAGATTCGGTAGAAGGGCAAAATTGGAATGATCTTGACGTACTTGGATGTACGGGGACTGCTAGTGAGACCGGACTTGACTCGCTTTGCCGGATCCATAATTTCAGCTGGAAAGTCAGGCTCTCCTAAAGCAGCTTTGCCTTTTTCTAGGGCAAATAGCTCTTCAATAAAGTGAGGAACGGTCAGCACGGTAGGGCCCATGTCGAAGACAAAGCCGTCGACTTCTCGAACATAAGCGCGGCCACCAGGCCCGTCTAATTTTTCAAAGATAGTAGTGTCGAACCCTAGGCTTTGTAGGCGAATACCTAGAGATAATCCACCGATCCCGGAACCGATAATGATGGCTTTTTTGCGACTCATGCGGCTTTTTAGTTGCTGACTATACATTTCTTAGTATAGACCTGTATAAACATGCATGGGAAACATACGCAGAGATGTTTTCAGCAGTTAATTTGGGTATCTGACTAATGGCCTAAGCCAACTGCTTAGATTAGCAGCCCGGACTAACTGCCCAAGCTAACGGCCTAATAGCTTGCTGACAGCCGCAGCAGAATCTGGCTGTTTGACTAAAGATTCACCAACTAAGATGGCTTTGGCGCCTGCTTTGGTCACTGTCTGAACATCGGCGGATGTGTGAATACCCGATTCGGCGACGATGAGGATTTGCTTTTGGGCGATCGCATCTCCAAACTTCTCTACCACTCGCTCTGTCGTATCTAGGCTCACCGTAAAATCTTCTAAGTTCCGGTTGTTCACCCCCACTAGATCAACGCCGTCGATCGCTAGTACGCGCTTGAATTCTTCTACCGTGTGCGTTTCTACTAAGGTATCTAGTCCTAGCACTTTAGCAATTTTGACGAAGTAGTTGAGATCTTTATTGGTCAAAATAGCCGCAATCAGCAAAATGGCATCAGCGCCGGCAAGACGTGCCTGATAGATCTGGTAGGGATAAATGATAAATTCCTTGCACAAAAGCGGTAGATCTACGGCCTGACGAATTTGGCTGAGGTAGGTAAAGCTCCCCTGGAAAAATTCGCTATCAGTGAGCACAGAAAGACAGGTAGCACCGCCGGATGCGTAGGATTTTGCGATCGCAACCGGATCGAAGTCGGCTCGAATAACGCCCTTACTAGGAGATGCCTTCTTTACCTCTGCAATTAGCGCCGGGCTATGCTCGCTTGCCTGCCGTCGCAGAGCCGTCGTAAACCCTCTCGCTGCGGGCAGTCCCTGAACCTGCTGCTGCAAGCTTTTGAGCGGTACCTTTGCCCGTAGCCGCGCCACCTCAGCTTCCTTATGCCACACAATCTTTTCAAGAATATTGCGAGGCTCACTGTCAGGCACTTTGATTTGGTATTCAAGGTGAGCGACAGAGATAGGCGTGCTAGGCGGACGGCGACGGATGTGCATGGGTAGAAGAGATGAAGTATGAACGATGAATGACGGATGATGAAACCCTAGCCGGTGACTTTTGCCCGCTTGTAGGCCTCATCTAAGACCTCTGAGAGGGTGGGGTGGGTGTGCACAAATTTGGAGAGTTCGGTGACCGACTGCTTTTGTGCGATCGCATTGGCCGCTTCTTGAATCAAATCTGCCGCGTGCAGCCCAATAATATGAGCCCCCATAATCTCGCCCGTGTCCTTCCGGTAAATCAGCTTAGCAAGCCCGTCCGTTTCCCCTTCGGCTAGCGCTTTGGAATTTGCCTTGAAATAGCTTCGTACAGACGCTACGTCGTAGCCTTCCTCCTTTGCCTTAGCTTTGGCGGCAGGCTCTGTTAGGCCTACAAAACTAACTTCAGGATGGGTAAATGCTGCTGCAGGAATCGCGTTGTAGTCTACCGTGCGCGACTCACCGCAAATGTTGTCCACTGCAACAATGCCTTGTGCAGACGCCGAGTGAGCTAGCATCATTTTGCCGTTAGCGTCTCCAATAGCGTACAAATGCGGTACCGGCTTGCCATCGCGCAGCACAGCTAAGTTCTCGTCAACTGGAATAAAGCCCCGTCGATCCGTTTCTACTGCCACCATATTGAGATCTAAATTCTTCGTTGCTGGGATTCGACCGGTTGCCACCAGACAGGCATCGACTTCTAATACATCGACTGTTTCCATTGTTTTTGGATCGGCTAGCTCAATGACGACCGGAGAACCTGGGGTGATTTTCTTGGCCAGTAGCCCTACACGCGTCTCAATATCGCGCGGTTTGATAAGCACCCGCTCCGCCTGCTTCGCGATATCTGGATCAAACGTTGGCATTAGCTGATCCATCGCCTCAATCATCGTTACCTCAGAGCCCAGTGCCGTATATACATCTGAGAACTCTAGGCCGATGTAGCCACTGCCGATGATTGCCACCCACTCTGGCAGCCACTCTAGGCGAACCGCTTCGTCACTGGTATAGACTGTCTTGCCATCAGTCTCAATGCCTCTAGGAACAAAGGGAATAGAGCCTGGAGAGAGAATAATGTCTTTGGCCGTAATTGTCCGCTTGCCGGATTCGTCTTCAATCGAGACTTTTTGACTGCTAGCAATCTTGCCCCAGCCCCGAATGATCTCAACGCCTAGCCGAGTGAGACTGCCTGTCAGATCGCCCTGGATTTTACCGACTAGGTTTTTGGCATGGTTAGCAATTTGTTCGCGGTCAAAGCCCACACTTGCCAAGCTAATGCCCATTGCCTTTAAGTGTTGCTCATCGCGCATTTCACGTACCTTACCAGAAGCTGCTAGCAACGCTTTAGAAGGAATGCAGCCTCGGTTTACGCAAGTGCCCCCCATGTCACCCGCTTCAACAATGGCTGTTCTAAGACCGCGCTCTACCGCATGAAGCGCAGCGCCATGACCCCCTACCCCCGCACCGATAATTACTAAGTCATAATCAAATGCTGAATCCACTGATCTCTCCTTCAAAGTTCTCTACATTCTCAACTAGCAGGGTGCTTTTGGACAACCAGCGGTGAAGTGAAGCCGTCTGTTCAGCCCTTTCCCTCTCTTAATCGCTGCTTCTTACTCTGCTTACAAAGTCTCCAATCCCCGCTGTCTCCCGCTGTCTTTTTGCCTCATACAGCAGCAGCGCTGTTGAGACAGCCACGTTAAGCGATTCTACTCCCGGTGTTACCGGGATTTTGACAGATACCGACGCGCAAGCCATCAGCTCTGGCGAGAGCCCGGCTCCTTCATTGCCCATTACCATCACCGTTGGTCTTTTGAGATCTAGCTGCCAATAGTCCAGTTCAGCGGCGGCTGCGGTGGCTACGATTTGAATGCCTCTCGCTTTTAGCACCTGGGCTTTCTCGACAATGTCTACAGTTGCCATAGGCTGCCTAAACCACTGTCCTGCTGAGGCTCTCAATACTTTTGGGTGGCCAACATCTACGCTGTCTGGACTGACCCATAGGCCATCGCTGCCTGCTGCTGCTGCCGTGCGGATAATCGTGCCCAGGTTCCCCGGATCTTGAATCGTCTCTAGCATAATCCCTAGGCTTACAGTATCTTTTGGCTGGCTAGAGAGGGCTTCCCAAATGCTCCGCTGTGGGGCGGTAGCGACGACACCATCAGGCGTAACGGTACTTGCAATAGATTTGAGCACCTCAGGTGAGACGAGTTCTATCTGATGTGCTTGTGCGATCGCCTGTCGATAAACCTCTTGGTAACGCTGCTGCCAGCTTTCGGTATAGCAGAGTACCTGTAGCGGGTAGCTCGCCTCGCAAGCTGCCTCTATCAGATGCGTCCCTTCCAGCAAAAGCACAGACTGTTTCTTTCGTTCTTTGGGCTGCTGTAGCTTACGGAGCTGTTTTATTGTCGAATTTTGCAGGCTGGTAAGCATTATGTTGAGCGTAAAAAAATAACCGTAAGAGGGAAAAGTACTATGAAAAAAGTGCCAGAAAAGTGCCAAAAAAACGGTAGAGGAAAGAAAAGTAGAGGTTTATAGCTATCAGTTTGGCCAATATAGAACAAATTTATGATTGATACCGAAATAGTCGGATGTTCGTACGCAATGATAGAAAGTTTTGATCAATGCTGAAAACTTTCCGGATTACAAAATCAGTAACGAAAGCAGATCTGACAACCTAAAAAGAGCCCCTCAGTCCGAATAAGACTAAGGGGCCTATGACCTAAACCATACTGATGCGGAACCCGGGACTTGAACCCGGAAGTCCTTGCGAACACTAGAATCTGAATCTAGCGCGTCTACCAATTTCGCCAGTCCCGCTAGGGCGCTTTGGCCATAGAAACCAGTTCTTAACTAGCCGCTGCGATTAACCATACTCTAGCAGCGCGGCGCATTCGTCAACAGCCTCTTTCTTCGAAATGCCTTTATTTCTTGTTGCAAACAAAACCTCTGTCTTTAGAAAAACCATAGATAGTACCCAATAGCACCTAAATTGTTTTACGTGACCGGGAGAAACTCGGAAGTTTCGGGTAGAATCCATACCAAATTATCCTAGGCATTGTTCTATGGATAGGCATTTGTTTCACGGAGGCCACTCCCATCGTTTCTCAATCATCTGATAAGACCAGCCAAAGAACTAGTGAGCACCAATCGGAATCAGTCATCGAAATTTGGGGCGGTAACCCGCTCAGTGGCCATATTCCTATCAGTGGCGCTAAGAACTCTGCACTCGTGGTTCTTGGCGGGGCGCTACTGTGCTCACAAACCTGCTGCATTCGCAACATTCCTGATTTGATGGATATTGGGCGGATGACAAGCGTGCTAGAAGCGCTAGGACTAAAGGTCGAGCGCAGAGGAGACAGATTAAATATTGACGGTAGTCATGTGAGCCACTCCAAAGCGCCTTATGACATTGTGAGCAAGTTGAGGGCTAGCTTCTTTGTGATTGGCCCCTTGCTAGCTCGTTTGGGTGTGGCACGGGTGCCGCTGCCCGGCGGCTGCGCTATTGGGGCTCGTCCTGTAGAACTTCATATTCGCGGTTTGCAAGCTTTGGGCGCTCACGTGCACATGGACCATGGTGTTGTTCATGCCTATGTTCCCGGTGCTCGTAACAAGCTTAAGGGGGCCAAAATTTACCTGGACTATCCTAGCGTAGGCGCCACAGAAACATTGATGATGGCAGCTACTTTAGCTGAAGGCGATACGGTGATTGAGAACGCCGCTAGAGAGCCTGAGGTTGTTGACTTGGCAAATTTCTGCCAAGCAATGGGCGCTAAAATTCGAGGAGCAGGCACCGGTACGATCACGATCACGGGTGTTCCTAGCCTCCACACCACTGACTACAGTATTATTCCAGACCGCATAGAAGCGGGTACTTATCTGGTGGCAGGTGCGCTTACTCGCTCAGAAATCACGGTTGGACCGGTCAATGCGGACCACTTGATTCCACTGATAGCTAAGCTGCGCGAGACGGGCTCGACTATCACAATTGAAGCGGGTAACAACCTTCGCATCACGCCAGGAGAGCGGATTCTTTCAACTGATATTCAAACGCTGCCATACCCTGGTTTTCCAACCGATATGCAAGCTCAGTTTATGGCGCTACTAACCCTGTCGGAAGGTACCAGTATGGTGACTGAAACTGTTTTCGAAAATCGCCTTCAGCACGTTGCTGAGTTTAACCGGATGGGGGCAGATATTAAGGTGAAAGGCGATAGCGCAGTCGTTCGCGGGGTGGCTCATCTTTCTGGTGCGCCGGTAACAGGCAGCGATCTGCGCGCGTCTGCGGCGTTGGCGATCGCAGGTTTGGCTGCCAAAGGTAAAACGACGCTCTATGGTCTCCACCACCTCGACCGTGGCTACGAGAAGTTTGAAGAGAAGCTGCGGAACGTGGGCGCTCATCTACAGCGCGTACCACCTCGCGGAGCGGATGACGCTAATCAGCCGAGCACAGACGTGATTAGTGCTATAGGTTCTAAGGTGACGGTTGCTACAAACGCTATTGATGGCTGATTCTTAGTGGCTAATCCTTGGTAGCTGATTCTTGGTAGGTAGAAAAACCTAGATAGAAAACTCTCTCTACCGGCCTTGTACCAAAATCACTGACGCTGTGGATCTCGTTATACTGACAAGAGATCCAAAGTGCCAGTGATTTTGTTTTATCACCTCATTTAATATGGCTGCCAACAAGCCTGCTATGAAAACGCCACTAATCGGCCTAAACGCCGATCACTTCCGTCACCCACTCGATCGGCAAGCTACTCAAGCGCTAAAACAGCTACCGGGTCTAGATGTTGCTATTCGCAGCTTACTAGGACCGATGGGCGAGCAGTTTTTCTATTTAGAAAATATTGCAGCTAGTGTTTTAGTAGGTCCTAACCAATTACCTAATATCTATAATCTGTTGGTAGAAGCCTGTCAGGTGCTAGATCTAGAAGTGCCTCAGCTATATATCAAGCAACATCCGATTCCCAATGCTTACACATTTGCGATGCGAGGTAAGCAGCCGTTTGTTGTGGTTCACACATCGCTGATTGAGCTATTGAACGAAGCTGAATTGCAGGCTGTGATTGGCCATGAATTAGGTCATCTGAAGTGCGATCACGGCGTATATCTGACGCTGGCGAATCTGTTGACGCTGATGACTAGTCAGCTTCCTTTGGGCCCGGTTCTAATGCAAAACTGGCAGTCGAAGATTATGGAATGGGTGCGCTGCGCCGAATTTACTTGCGATCGCGCCGCACTCCTCGCCACTCAAGACGCTCGCACGGTGGCCTCCGTTCTAATGAAGCTATCTGGTGGTTCGCCTACCCTGTCCCCTCAGCTCAATCTAGACGCCTTCATCGCCCAGGCCAGCGCTTACGACTCCATCAGCGAGAGCGAAATTGGCGAAATGCTCAAACAGCTCAAGACAGACGAGCTCAGTCATCCAGTGCCCGTATTAAGGGCCAGAGAGATAGACCGCTGGGCCTCAACCCCGACTTATCAGTCGCTCTTGGCAAGTCGTCCGCTAACTCGTCAGCCTCACGATGGGTCTCAGCTTCAGCCCTCAAAGCCCCTAGGCAGCTGGTCAAACTGGTAGATTCACATGGGTAGCTGGTCGAGACAAATAGTCATAACAAAAACGTCCCAGTTTCTGTATACTGAATAATCTACTGGGCAAGTGGCGGAATTGGTAGACGCACCACACTCAAAATGTGGCGGCTTCGGTCGTGAGAGTTCGAGTCTCTCCTTGCCCATGATCAAGATATATATGAAGCTGCTGTGATTGGATACTAACGGTGTCGGCTTGATAGCGTCGGCTCGCCAAAAGAGAGCAACATAGCAAAAAGAAGTCGGAACTCGAAGAACGAAAAGAGAGGCCTGTGAGTCTCTTCTCTTGTCAAATTAACTTTGCCAAATCAACACAGTATAAGGGGTCGACTCCCTCCTCACATGTGATATCTTTTCACTTGCTGCTTCAACGGATCTATCCTTGAGCTTCTAGGGACTTTCCAAGCTGAGCTGGGCAGTATAACTTTATGACAAGTTGTAAGGGTTCTGGGACGTCTGTTGATAAACACTTCCAAGCTTGACGGCTCATCTGCATCACCTCAGGCGACGCTTTTCTACGTGCGCCTACAAACCCACGACAACCAGCATCTGTTTGGGCAAGCTAGCGAGGCCTTTAGCGAGACTTCTGACGATAGTCGCGAGCCGCAGTCTGTGTTGACAAAAATTGTCGTCGTCGAGCTACTGCAAACCGTAACTCACCACAGCGGTATCTCTCTAGATCAATGGGTGTTAGAGCCAGATGCTCTTCATGCAATTGTTACGCTTCAAGAAGATCGCCCTATGCAGGAAGTAAGGGGTAAGCCGAAGCTGTTGACATTATTTGTAGCTGAGCTCAAAGCAGCGACTGCCAAAAGAATTAGCTTGGTACGCAATCAGCCCGGTTCTTCAGTATGGCGACGCAGCTACAAAGAGCAGCGTGTAGAAGATGACACGATGTTAGCTAGACTGCGTAAAAAGCTACGAGAGTCTGACAGCATCGTTGCTTTTGGATAGTATCGCTGCCTTCAAACAGTAATTGATCCTTAGAACGTTGCTGTTTAAGTGCTAAGGCCAGGGCGACCCGTGGCGTATAATGCCGGTGGTATCTTCATGTTGCTCACCTCACGTAAGGACTTTTTGCACGATGGGACTTTTTGATCAGGTTATGAAAGCCGTTGCTGACCCTAACCGTAAGGCTAGTGCTAATCAGCTCAGCCAGATTTTGGGTTCGGCCAAGCAGGTTGCTAAAGACAACAATACTGACTCTGACACTATGCAGCAGGCGATGTCTGTGATTGGTGGATTCGTGCGTAGCTCTTTGAAAGAAAAGCGTCAGCAAGAAGGAGCAAGTGCTGCTCAGGCGCTGCTCGAAGAAGGCGCAGCTAATGGCGCATCGGTGATTCCTAAGCTCTTCAGCGCCGGTCAGCTAACGGAAATGGTTTCGGCAGTCACGCAGAAAACAAGTCTGAACACTAATCAGGTTCAGGGAATTTTACCTATGGTGCTGCCGCTAGTTATGCGTTTTCTCAGCTCGGGCAATGCTAGAGGTGGCGTACCAGCTACTGATACCAATCCTATCCTCACCGCTTTCTTAGATGGCGACGGCGATGGTGATGTCGATATGGGTGACATGATAGGAATGGCAGGCAGGTTCATGTAGAAGGTAGGCTTGTGTAGAAGCCGTTCTTGCAGAATGAACTAAGGCTCGGCGCACGAATCTAGTCTACAGATTCCTGTCTACAGATCTCTATGGGTAAAGGCTTTTGCCTCCGGTCCAGAGTAGGTCGCCACGATGTGACCTACTCCTACGAGCTGATACTTATAGGTTACTAAGCCTTCTAGCCCCACCGGTCCACGGGGGGGCATTTTTTGTGTGCTGATGCCGACTTCTGCGCCGAATCCGTAGCGGAAGCCGTCAGCAAAGCGGGTGGAGCAGTTGTGGTAAACGCCTGCGGCATCGACTTGAGCCATGAAGCGCTCAGCGGTGGCGAGATCGGTAGTAGCGATCGCATCTGTATGCCGTGAGCCGTAGGCGTTGATATGGTCAATAGCAGCTTCAGTAGATTCGACGATACGCACAGCCAAGACTAGATCACTGTATTCGGTAGACCAGTCAGCTTCAGTAGCGGGCTGAATGTTAGGGAGAATCTGACGGGTCTTGTCGTCGCCGCGTAGCTCTACGTTCTTAGCCTGCAAGGACTGGGCGAGGATAGGTAGGGCTTCGGCAGCAATTTCTGAGTGTACTAAGAGCGTTTCGATGGCGTTGCAGGCAGAAGGGTAGCCGACTTTGGCGTCAACGGCGATTTCAGCGGCCTGAGCGATGTCGGCGGCCCGATCAACGTATAGGTGACAGATGCCGTCAGCGTGACCTAGAACGGGGATATGAGTGTTGGCCTGAACGTATTGAACGAACTGGTTAGACCCTCTAGGAATAATCAGATCGACGTATTTATCGAGCGCGAGCAGGGCGTTGGTTTCTTCTCGGGTGGTGAGGAGCTGAACGGCATCAGGGTTAGCGCCGGCGTTGGAAATGCCCTGGCGGATGGCAGCCACGAGAGCTGTGCAGGAGTGAATGGCCTCGCGACCTCCTTTGAGAATGACGCCGTTACCGGATTTGAGAGCGAGCGTAGAGATCTGCATGACCGCATCGGGACGTGATTCAAAGATAATGCCAAGAACGCCAAGGGGAACACTGATACGTTTGAGTACTAGGCCTTGGTCAAGCTCGCGCTGAAGCGTAACTTCACCCGTAGGATCAGGCAGACTCGCAACGCTGCGGACGCCCTGAATGGCGCTTTGAAGTTTGTTTGCGTCGAGCTTTAGACGACCGTACAGGGGTTTGGCGAGGTTGCTAGTAAGGGCGGCGTCGAGATCTTTCTGGTTGGCAGTGGCGATCGCATCGGCGTTAGCTTCTAGTGATTGAGCAACAGACTCGATGATTTCGTTCTTTTGGTTGCTGGTAAGCTGAGCGAGCTGACCGGCGGCCTGCTGGGTAAGCTGGGCGAGTTCTTCTAAGGAAGGCTGAGCCAGTGGAGAGAGCGACAGAACTGTTTGAGTAACCATAAGTATCAAACCGAATGTATAGATAGCGGAAGAAGATAGCGAAGGATAAGTGGTTAGAAAATGTTGCCAGATAGGAGTTGGTCTATTGTACAAGCTGTTTCTTACGGGTTGGGCTTCATCGCTTCGAGCAGCCTGACGGCAATTCTTTTCCCTGCACCTGGGCGACCCATACGCTGTTTACCGTTCTGCTCAATTTGCTGACGGCGCTCTGGATCGCTAAGGATGTTAGCGATCGCCTGTCCTACTTCCGCCGTCTGCTCGACGATCTGAACAGATGGACCTAGCATTTTGGCCTGCACAGCGGCAAAGGCTTTAGTAAACTGCGGGCCCTGACCGGGAAGCGTGATAGCTGGCTTGCCAAGCCCTACGAATTGTTCTGTAGCTGTGCCTGCGGTTGCGATCGCGATCTCTGCCTCGTGCAGACAATCGCTGTAAGCATCCGTTGTCAAAACAAGCATGGCTTTCTTATAGGTATATACCGGATAGGCTAGGTGACTCACTGAGCTAGGGTTTGTTTGAACCCAATTTTCTGGAGTGCCCGTCAATAGCTCAGATATCAAAAAGTCCAAAGAAAGGCTTGGCGCGATCGCAGCGAGTAAAACCAAAGGCCGATCGGCAAATGTTTCAACCAGCGACGGTACCGCACCCAGAATAGTCCGCCAGTTTTCATAGGCTTCAGGCGGTCTTGATCCTGGAATGAGTGCGACTGTGAGCGAGTTCTCAGAGCGAAAGGGCGATAGAAACTCACCTAGCTTGCCTGCCGGATCAAGCTCATCCATCATGGGATTGCCTGCATAGTCGGCTGCTATACCTAGAGAGTCTAGCTGCTGAGCGGTTAGGCGATCGCGAACGAAAACACGCCGGCAGCGAGTACGGCTCATTAGCCAACGTTCCCAAGGCAGATAAACCGAGCCTGACCAGCCTTCTAGCCGATTCCACAGCTTGCCAGATGTCAGCTTTCCCTGTTCGTTGCGTAGCCAGTACTCAGATTTGGCTGTACCAATAAAGGCGTAGGGCAGACCGCTACGGTAGGCAAACAAGAGTGGAACGATGTCACCTACCGCAAGAATGTAATTGCCGGTCTGAGACCAGGTTTTGATAGCAAGAAGCTGCGACCGGGTCAGGGCAATTAGCCCACCGCTCACATCGCGAGCTAGCTGCTTAGGGTCGCGGTTTAAAAAACCACCAGAGGGCAGCGCTTGAGCCGAACCGATTAGTGGAATTTGGGCACGAGTGTAGATACTGCCAGTGCCAGAAATGGGTAGGGCATAGAGTTGGAGGCTAGGGTCGATCTGACGCAGCGCTGTAAGAATACGCAAGGCAATCACGTCTTCTCCGTGGCCGTTGCTGATGCAGAGCAAATTCATAGAGCCGCCTACCTCAGCTGGTAGTTGCTACCGTTAAAGAGGCTCGAAAGAGGAAACAGGCCTGAATAAAGAGGCTTGGCTCCAAATCCTATCAAAAACGCTTGTCGCATGATACCTATTCCTTCCTCAAATGTCCTCGAAGACACCCCCAAAAATATTTCTGAAGATATTCTCGAAAAAGCAGCCCAGAAGAGTCCTTTGATTGGTGAGATAGAAAGCTACCTGATCGCAGCGGTCAAGCCAAACGCTAATTATTTAGATCACGACTCAGCTGCTCTATCCGACGCCTTTCATGCACTGGGCGATCGCGGTTGGCTCATGCCCAGAGCGCCCGAGCGCTGGCACGGATTAGGCCTATCGAGCTTAGACTATCAGCAGTTTCAGCGCACAGTAGCCCGCTATTCAGGGGCACTAGCCTTTTTACAAACACAGCACCAGAGCGCAGCTAGCTTGCTGCTCTCTAGCGGTAATGAAGCTTTGCAACAGCGGTACTTACCTGGCATGGCAACTGGCGCCCAGCGTTTGGGGGTAGGGTTTTCTCAACTGCGTCGTCAGTCTCAGCCTTTTAGAGCTGAGGCAGTGGCGGGAGGATATCGGCTCAGCGGTCAGGTGCCGTGGGTTACAGGGGCAGATCTCTTTACTGATTTTGTTGGGGCGGCGGTGCTGCCCGATGGGCAAGCGGTGTTCGGCGTTTTGCCGCTGGTGGGCTCATCAGCCGGTGGATACTCAGCCGGTGACTCAGCCGGACGTCTGACGGTTAGTCCGCCGATGGCGCTAGCTGGTATGTCTGCAACCAATACGGTACAGGTCGATTTAGAAGATTGGTTTTTGCCTACAGCAGCGGTTGTGGGAACTCGTCGTGCGGGGTGGATTGAGCAGCGCGATCACACCAATCCGCTCAGCCCGCTGGGCCTGATTTTTGGTTGTACGCAAGCAAGCATAGATATTTTGCAAACAGCGCTAGGAAGGCGTCAGATTAAGCATGCGATCGCTCAGCGGCTACCGTCCAAACTGGCACAGCTACAGGTAGAATTTCTTAGTGTCTTTGCTCTACCAGACGACGCCTTTGCTCAAAAAATAGCTTTTAGAGGCCGAGCCATTGCTCTGATGCAGACCTGCGCCGGGGCAGCAACGGTAGCCGCTAGCGGCGCGGCGAATGCGATCGCCCATCCGGCCCAGAGAATATATAAAGAATCGTTGGTTTTCAGCGTTAGCGGGCAGACTACACTGGGTGCGATCGCAACCCTAGATAATCTGCTGTCTGCCTCTTAGCTGTCTGCCTCTTAGCTGTCTTTTATCTAGCTATCTTCTTCCCAAAGCTCTCTAAAATGAGTGCGTAATGAAGGGATGTAACACAGTAAGTGCGGCTGTTAAGAACAATGTTTTAAACGACTATGAGCAGCCAATCCATTCCCTTATGCGTTAAACCTAAAAAGAATATAAAGGTTTTATCATATGGATGTTTGTCTTCTTCGTAAGCTCTGGTCAATTGTCGAATCTACGCCCAACCAGCGAATTTCTACCTTAGATGATTCCGGTGTTCTAAGTTGGCTAACCGATCTGCTCAGAGCCGATCCTACCTTCGATACTAACTATCTGCCGGTGGCCAGCGACTATATTCAATCGAGAATGCCGCTAATCCGTGATTTGGCCCAGTCATAGTCCGGGTTCGTTCAGATGCTAATTTAGATCTGGCTTCGGGACCTGACTCCAAGACGTGACTCCAAGACGTGACTCCAAGACGTGACTTCGATACTAGGCCTCAACGACAATTAGCAGCTCACTCATCGATAACAAAATTGATAACGAAGTATAGTAACTTGCTCCCGAAATTCTTTCTACAACTTTCTTAGTCTTCTCGACCTTAATCTTCCTAAAATCTCCTCAAGATCTGAGAGTGGTAGCAGAAAGCACTGAACTTCTCTGTAAAAAAGATGATACTGTTGAGCGCAATTACCGTTTGGTAGATTTGGGTGGTTGCACTGAAAGTCTGATGCGAAGGGCTTCTCAACTAAGGTCTCTTGCTGGAATTGATTGTTGTGATTTTAGGCAATAGAAAGTTCAGTTTGACCAAACGTATCTATCAATCGGGTTGTATTCCCTTTCTTCGAAAGTGCGTGAGGTTTGATATGAAAAAATGGGGTTTAACGCTCGCTGCGAGCATTGGCGTTTTGGCGTTAGCTAGTTGTGGCAATCCGGGTGCAGCACCTGGCGATGGTGCTGACGCTGAGGCTGGTGCAGATGTTGGTAACTCTCGTTTACAGACTGTGTTAGATCGCGGTGAGCTAATCTGCGGCGTAGATGGGGGAATTCCTGGCTTTAGCTTTGTTGAAGACGCAGCGTATTCTGGTCTAGACGTAGATGTGTGCAAGGCCGTGGCGGCAGCGCTGTTTGATGACCCTGAGAAGGTGGTTTATCGCAACCTTGACTCTACCGAGCGATTTGAAGCTCTAAAAGGAGGCGAGGTTGACATGCTCTCGCGAAACACGACTTGGACTGTCAGCCGCGACACGTCCGTAGGAATGGAGTTTGCGCCCACTACTTTCTATGATGGTCAAGGCATGATGGTGCGCTCAGCCGAGGGCATCACTGAGCTAGCCGACTTTGAAGGTAAATCTGTCTGCGTAGAAGCCGGTACTACTACAGAGCTTAACCTGGCCGACAAAATGCGCCAGCTAGGTGTGACCTTTGAACCGCAGACTTTTCAGGATGCGGATGCGGCCTATGCGGCCTACGAAGCCGGTAGCTGTGAAGGAATGACGTCGGACAAGTCTCAGCTAGTGGCTCGTCGCAGCACGCTGAGCAATCCGGATGAGCATGAGCTGTTAGAGGTGACGATGTCTAAGGAGCCACTAGGGCCATTGACTATCAACAACGACTCTGCCTGGTTTGATACGGTCAAGTGGGTGACCTACGCACTCTTTGAGGCCGAAGAGCTAGGACTAACGGCTGATAATATTGAGTCCACGGTGGAGGCAACTGACGACCCGAATATTAAGCGGTTTGCCGGCACTGAAGGCACACTGGGTGAAGATATGGGCTTGCCAAACGACTTTGCGCTACGGGCGATTAAGAATGTAGGCAACTACGGCGAAATCTATGAGCGCAATCTCGGTGAAGGATCGCAGTTCAACCTGCCACGTGGTCAGAACTCGCTATGGTCTGATGGCGGCTTGCTCTACTCTCCTCCATTCCGTTAAGCTACTGGTATAGAAGTCATTCAGTGCCTTCAACCGTCTTTTGCTAGCTCAGATATTCACTAGCTTAGATATTTGATAGCTTAGATATTTGATAGCTTAGATATTTGATAGCTTAGATATTTGATAGCTTAGACAACCGTGTAACTTGAAGTGCAAATCAAAGCACAGGGCAGCCGCTCGCATTGGCTGTTCTGTGCTTTTTACTTATGTGCTCAAATAGTTACGTTTTTTATAGGCTTCAAGTTCTAGCTACGAAGGGCTTATGATAGCCATACAAATTATCTCGCAGTTGTTCAAACACGAAATAGTCCAAGTGCGAAATGGTTCAAACGCGGGGCGTTAAATAAGAAAGGCGTTAAATGAGAAAAATATTGGACTGTAAAAAATCAGACCGAATATCGTACAGCTTTGATGCATAGTGGTCTAAAGCTATACCCCAAGCTACTTGCAATGTCCGTAGTTTTGGCTGGCGATTCTAATCTGTGCTGTTGAAGGAGAACCACTCTCTTTCTTCGGCGCTTTTACTCTCATCGCCCTTTTATTTCAGCCATGTCGCTTTTCTTCTACGCTACTTTTTCCATAAGCTACCTTCTAAGCTGTTCTAATTGCGTAGTGCATTGTTAATCACCTTAAACCTATGGCAAAACAATCAACTAGCCGCGCTTCTGGTGTGCGATCGCTGTTGCGAGATGAGCGGTTCTGGCAGATCGCCTTTCAGGTAATTGTGGCGATCGCAGTGTTTGCTACCTTCTCTTACTTATTTGGTAACCTCACTAGCAACCTAGCCCGCAGAGGCACAACATTTGGCTTTCGCTTCTTGCAAAACCCAGCAGGCTTTGCGATTGGTGAGAACATGCTGGGCTATACAACACAAGACTCTTACGCCAAAGTGATACAGGCCGGTATCGTTAACTCTTTGCGTCTGATTTTCGTCAGTGTTATCACCGCGACTATCGTTGGCATTGCCGCGGGCGTAGCTAGCTTTTCAGACAACTGGCTAGTACACAAAATCAGCCGTGCTTACGTAGGCCTCGTGCGGAACGTGCCGCTGCTGCTGCAGCTCGTGTTTTGGTATTCAGCAGTCTTTTTGGCTGCGCCTACAGAGGCTAATAAAATTATTCTGCCGAGTCGCGATCGCATCTGGTTGATTGCCAGTAACAAAAACCTCAACTTACCGGGTCCAGGGCTACCGGGTGAGGTTTGGATTGGCCTTATGCTGCTGGGGCTAGCCTTGCTACTGCTAGGTCTGCTGCTCAATTCAGTCAATAAGTTTCGCGAGGGGCGCTTTGCCGCTGGTATCGCCGGCTGGTTTGAACGCTTGCTCGCGCTTTTGGTTATCGTCGCTGTCGCCGTCGTTGATTACTTTCTGCTCTTTAGTAATTCGGCTGAAGATAGCCTGTACTTCAAAGGGGCTATACTTGCTCTCTTTACGAACCCAGAAGGAATTTGGATTGTGGTATTGATGGCCGCCGCGGCGGTCGTTTTTGCGCTTTGGAAGATGCGTATCAAAGCGATGACAGAAAGAGGCGAGGACGGTAAACTCTTGTCCGGAATAATGATCGCCATCGGCGTTGTCGCTTTGGCCATCGTACTTTTTGCCTTCAACTGGAACACGCCTACTGTCACCGAGGGGGGCCAGGCCGTAGGCGGCCTCGATATGTCCATGCGCTACGTCGCCTCTGTCACCGCCCTTACCTTTTATACGGGCGCGTTCATCGCTGAAATCGTTCGCGCGGGCATCCAGTCCGTCTCGCGCGGTCAGTGGGAAGCGGCTCGCTCGGTTGGTCTTAGCAACGGCAAAGCTATGCGACTAGTGGTCTTTCCTCAGTCTCTACGGGTATTAATTCCGCCGCTCAACAGTGAATTTGCCAACCTTGCCAAAAACTCTAGCTTGGCTTTCGCGGTTGGCTACCCCGAGCTTTACAACCTCGCTAACACCACCTTCAATCAGACCGGCAAGCCCATCGAAGTTTTTCTGTTGATGATGGCTACCTACCTCACTTTAAACTTGCTAATCTCTCTCAACATGAACCAGCTCAACCAAGCGGTTCAATTCAAAGAACGTTAAACAGGAGCGCTAACCCATGACGACAAGCTCTAGACCGATAGAACGCGGTGCACCCAGAGTCCAAAGCACAGGCCCAGTTGCCTGGAGTCAAAAGCACCTGTTCAACAGTGTGTTCAACAGTATTTTGACGGTCTTGCTGGTAGGGATTATCGGCTACGCCCTTATCAACATGTTGGTTTGGGCCTTTACCCAAGCGCCCTGGGCCGTGGTCACCGAAAACTTCGCCCAGTTCATGGCCGGACTGTACCCTTCAACGTCTTACTGGCGGCTTTGGGCTATTCTGGGCATTGTGCTTGCGTTAGCAGGGCTGAGCTGGGGTATCTTGGCTCGCAATCAAAAGCAGCTATTTGCAAGGCCGGTGCTTGTAGGCTTTGGCCTAACGGCGCTGCTACTGCTAGTTCTGCCGATGACGCGCCCCTACACACTCTATTGGCTAGGGGGACTGGCGCTGCTAGCGATTGGCGCAGTGCTCGGCCAGCGGCTAGGGCATCAGGTTCCCGCCGCTGGGCAGTTTATTTCCGGCGGCTGGTTTATCTCTTACTTTGTTGTTATTTATCTATTAGGCGGTGACACCTTTACAGACAGCCTGCTGTACACCGTTCTTTTTCAGTTGGGGCTAGGTCTGATAGCCGGCTGGCAGCTTTCTTCTCGGCTAAGCGTGCCAGCGGTCACTCTGTGGCTAGGTAGGCTAGCGCTGCTAGCGATTGGCTTCGTTTTGGGGTATTACGTTTTAGGCAACATTCTCTATCCGATTTTGACTGGCATTGGGCTTAGCTATCCGGTTTTCCTTTGGCTGATGAGGATCGTGGGTGTGCTAATTGGTGCGGCGCTAGTCTGGACATTTTCAGATCCACAAACGCTTAGAGGTGTGGGTAAGGCGGCGCTGTTTTTCTTGGGGTTTGCCCTTGTGTATTTCCTTATGGGATGGCTACCCGCTCAGCTTGGGCTTGACTTTGGCCTGACGACTGTTCGCACCAACTCTTGGGGCGGACTTATTCTGACGCTGTTTTTGGCTATTAGCGGTATTGCTCTATGCTTTCCTGCTGGGGTGCTGCTAGCTTTAGGTCGGCGCAGCAAGCTGCCGTTGATTCGCGCCTTTTCGGTCGCCTACA
Organism: uncultured cyanobacterium; assembly: GCA_963702855.1. GTDB lineage: Bacteria > Cyanobacteriota > Cyanobacteriia > Phormidesmidales > Phormidesmidaceae > Phormidesmis. The sequence goes on along the minus strand of OY969765.1, from coordinate 984,629 downwards.
TTGAGCTAGTCCGCGGCGTTCCTCTGATTGCTATTCTATTTATGGGTCAGGTTCTGATTCCGCTGTTTTTACCCGAAGGAATGCGCCCCGATTCGGTTGTTCGCGCAATTATTGGCCTAACGATTTTTAGTGCCGCCTACCTAGCCGAGAACGTGCGAGCCGGTTTGCAGTCCGTTCCACAAGGTCAGACCGAAGCCGGTCAGTCTCTAGGACTTAATAAGCCACTAACCACTGTACTAATCGTCTTACCACAGGCTCTCAAAACCGCAATTCCTGCCATCGTTGGTCAGTTTATCAGCCTGTTTCAAGACACTACGCTGCTAGGCATTGTGGGATTACTAGAACTGCTAGGCATGACCCGAAACCTGTTAGCAAGTCCAAAGTATCTGGGTGACTATGCCCCCGCCTACGTCTTTATCGGCGCAATCTATTGGATATTTTGCTATGGCATGAGCTATGGCAGTCGCCGGGTAGAATCTGCCCTAAACACAGATCTGCGCTAACTTGTTTTCTTTCTCCTTGCTGATTTACCCTTTTCTCTCCTACCTACCTAAATTGAGGAACCTCACCCATGACCCAATCTGACGTAGTCACCTCTATGACCCCGCGAAATGATGTAGGCGCAGAGGCGGTCATTGTCGCAAAAGACGTGAATAAGTGGTATGATAACGGCTTTCATGTGCTTAAGGGCGTCAGCATGAACGTCTATAAGGGCGAAGTGGTAGTGGTAATGGGGCCGTCGGGTTCGGGTAAGTCCACCTTTATTCGTACGTTTAATGCGCTAGAACCTTATCAGGAAGGCAGTATTGAGATTGACGGTGTGCTGATTGCCAACGACCTCAAAGATATTGAGGCGGTGCGGCGTGAAGTCGGCATGGTTTTTCAGCAGTTCAACTTGTTTCCGCATTTGACCGTACTGCAAAACGTGACGCTAGCGCCGATTTGGGTACGCCGCTGGCCGAAGGCCAAAGCTGAAGAGATTGCTATGAGACTGTTAGATCGCGTAGGAATTGCAGAGCAGGCATATAAATTTCCAGGACAGATGTCTGGTGGTCAGCAGCAGCGAGTAGCGATCGCGCGTTCCCTAGCTATGCAGCCCAAGGTAATGCTGTTCGATGAGCCTACCTCTGCGCTAGATCCTGAGATGGTGCGTGAGGTGTTAGACGTAATGCGCAACCTTGCCAAAGATGGCATGACTATGGTGTGCGTTACTCACGAGGTCGGGTTTGCTAGAGAGGTTGCCGATCGGGTTGTGCTGATGGACGGTGGCGTACTGGTAGAGGAAAATACGCCAGACGCATTCTTCAACAATCCAAAAGAGGAAAGAAGCAGAGCCTTCTTGTCGCAGATTTTGTAATGGATATTATCCATATTAATAACATCAAGGCCTTTGGCTACCTAGGCGTTCTCCCTGAAGAGAACAGCCTAGGGCAGTGGTTTTATGTCGATCTTAAAATATTTATTGATCTCTCTAAAGCGGGAAAAACAGACGCTTTAGAAGATACGCACAGCTACGTCGAAATTGTTCAGGCGACTAAACAGCTTATCCAAACCAAGCGGTGCAAGCTGATTGAAAGTCTCGCTGAGGCTGTGGCTACTTATGCGCTAAATAGCGATAGTCGCATTCAGAAAATCAACGTTAAGGTCACTAAGCCCACCCCACCGATTCCTGACTTTGGTGGAACCGTTGGGGTTGAAATTACTCGCCCCTAAAATTCTACAGACAAGAGAGACAGACTACCAGGCGGTGCTAGTACCGTGCTGAGGCCCATTACCGTAGAAACTATCGCCGCCTACGGCCGGTGTAGGAGAACTATAAGACGGCTGCGAAGTGCCTGGCTGTCGATCAGGGTAATAACCGTAGTCAGAAGCGGTTGATGAAGACCCTCCGCCGGAAAACATAGAATCCACAATTCCTATCATTATCATCTGACCTATCGGGCTGGCGACTAATGAACCCCACCCGTTCTCCAGGCTGCCACCACTGCTAGCGGTCCTTGCCGGAGGCGGACTAAAGTTGCGTAGTGCTAAACGATAGTCCCCACCACTTTGGGGACTGTATGAGGTGGCAATGACAGTGTAGGTATCGTTTCGGGGCAGCGTAGTAGAAATATACGAGTTAGGATTGCCCGCCGCCGCATCGTCATTAGTCGTGACCAGATTTCCATCACTGTCAAGCAGCCCTAGAAAAGCATTGAAGTCTGAGCTGTCTAGAGAAATAGAGATGCGCTGCCCTGCACTTCCTTCTATCTTGTAACTGTCGAAGTAGCTGCCTGTAGTGAACTGTTCATCACCAGAAGATAATATCCCTAGTTGGTGAACCGTATTTGACGACTGAGCCTGCGCGGGTATTGCTACTAGCAACAGATAGCCAAGGCTGATACCGCTTAAAAGGCCAGAAACTTTGCTTAGCGTCATCTCTTTGATCCTCATCTTTTAGTGCAACAAAACTGTAAATATCCTACAGCTTAAAAACGAAACAGTAAGCTCGTGTTTACCTGCGCACTGCATGTCATCTAATGTAGAAGAATGTAGAAGACAGGGCTCTTGCCCGTCAACCTGAAGAAGACTAGGAAGTATAGAGAACGCTCTCAACTACTTGAGTTAAATGCAACAGATGTTTACATAAAGCTTGTTATCCTTTGGCTGATTACCCTTCTAGATTCACATTTACTTCACAGTAGCTAACTCCATCGCTTTATGTAAACTCAATGTAAACAAGTCAACAACAAGCTGCGCAACCCCCTTAAAACTAGAATCTACAGCTATCTAGATTAGAACGATACAAGCTTTCTGCTCGCTAAAAGTTTGCAGCCTCGTGAGTGCGTGGGTATATAAAGAAATGCTTTTTAAGCAAAATGATATTGCCTCTATTAAGAGAAAGAATGTATTCTTGTGTTCATCAATCTTTTCTCGCATCTATCAGCTCGCGTAAACAACTATTAAGCAAATACACTTAACTTCATTGGCTACCTATGAAAATGAACAAAGGTTTAACAGCATTCATTTCGGCAACTTGTCTATTAGCAGCAACGCAAATGCCTGCTTCTGCCGGGTTTGGTGATCTCCTCAACACAGTCAACCGAGTCAATAGAAACGTTAATTACCTCAATAGCACAATTAACGGCACAGCCTATACGATTAACGGTCTCAGCAATACCTTAGGACTTGACCTAGGATCAAGAGAAGATGCTATCGATGCCGACGACCAAACAGGCCAGGTACTACAGGTATATCAACTATGGTACGAAGATCTGCCAGCTGCTGATCAAGAGAGTGTGTCCTGGCTAGTGATGCAGCACGCTCAGGACCAAGATGTCACCTTTGAGACCGTTTCTACTAGCGATTGGTTTTTGCAGAAGACACCTACCGAGCAATCTCAAGCAGCCGCTAACTTCTTCAAGCTACAAGACATTACTGAAGCCACCGCGCAAGAAAAAAGCCGATTCTTAGCGTTTGCTTTCTGTGTGAACGGTGGCGGTGGTGAAAGCTGCGTAATCTAGTCGGCATAGTTAGAAAACTAATCTGTGGATAAAAGTCTATGGATTAGGGTCTACAGGACACATGTCTAAATAAGCTGCTGGTGTAGCGTCAGTAATTGCATGGGGCATAGCATACAGTGCTATGTTCCTACCTAGAACTTGGCGTTCACACAAGGGTTTAGCATGCCAAATCCAGGTCAATATTGATTGTTTCTATCGGCGTATTATTCAAGCGCGTATCCCCGTAGATAAAGCAGCCACGATATTCTCGCGGCTGCTTTTTTAATCCTCTTATCACGGCGCTATCCCATAAAGACAACAGATGGAGAAACGGAGAACTTTAGAACGCTTATCGGCGCATAAAGGTCATTTCGCTGCCGCTGATTCTGATGCTGTAGCCACTAAAGCAGTCTTTGCCTAGTACAACCGTGGCATTATCAGGCGCGATCGCAACATACACATCGGTCACAATTGTCTCACCGACTACTACTGATCGCAGCCGAGCTATCGATAGCTCCATCGGTGTGCCATCGACTAAATACACATATCGATAGCTCACTAAGTTCAGATTTAGCTGATTCGCTATTTTCTGCGTGATGATAGAATTTGGCGCATTGCGATCAATCACCGCGTCGAATTTGGCAATCCCATCAAGCAGCACTTCTACCACCGGCAAATGGTTTTGAAACGACTTAATCTCGACTGCCGTCCTTTCTGCCCTTATTGTCTTGCTATCTGTTTGCTCGCGCAGCCGTCGGACTGACTCAACGACCTGCTGATGCTTCTGCCAGTTCCCTTGATTTAGCCATAGCGTTGCTGCCTTTTGATAGTCTTCGGTCGCCCCCTCGCCTGTCTCTTTGCCTGACCCCATGGCGACCTGCACGTCTGCGCGCAGTTCGTACAGTAGGGCACTATTTTCATCAATCGCGATCGCATTCGAATAATCCTTAAACGCCTGATCTAGATTGTTCAACAGCCGGTAGCTATGGCCTCTCTCTATAAACCAGCGAGCATCCAGCGGCGTCTGAGTTTCTTTTTCAATCAGCGCTGAAAATTCCTCAATCGCTCCATAGCCATCATTCAAAATCAACCGCATCTGCCCTCGGCAAAAGCGAACTTCGCGCCCCGCTTCGCTCTCTGCCGGATGCTGCTGCGCGGCCAGGGCCAAATCCGCTACTGCCTGTGCTCTGTTTCCTAACCTTGCTTGAGTCAATCCGCGTAGGCACAGCGCCTGAGTGTTACGAGGTTGAATACTTAACAGCCAGTCCAGCTCTTGCTTGACCGCTGCGTAGTTTCCCGCCGCATAGCGCGTTTGCACTCGCCTCAAGTAGTCTTCTGGTGTGACCGTTTGATTAGCGTTTCCGGTAGCGATCGGCGCAGTTGTCTTGTTGCCCGCTTTCTCTTTACCTATTTGCTTATCGTCTGCCTGTTCATTACCTATCTGCAAGTGCTTAATCGGCGAGAGTGCCTTTAAGGGCTCAATTGCAGCAATACATCTTTGAGCGTTTTCTTTATCAGCTACGTCCAAGTAGCATCGAGCTGCTTGTTTGTAGGCCGCGATTGCAGCCAATCCATCGCCGGTCAATCCTAGCGCTTTTCCCAATACCCGATGCCCGCCTGCTAGCTTTGGCTGTAGGGCGATCGCCTGTTTGCTGTCTGCGATCGCTCCACTTAACCGACTCATCTCTAGCCACACTAGCGATCGCGCTAGATACATTTCTGCTGTCGGCACCAACTTAATAGCTTTAGAATAATCTGCGATCGCCCGCTCTTTATCTCCTAAACGCTTGCGCACCCGTGCTCGCACCGCATAGGCTTCGGCCCATTTTGGGGCTGACTCAATCACCTGATTTAGCAGTGGTATCGCTTCAAATATCCGCTCTACCTTGATTAGTTTTAGCGCTCGTTCAAATGTCTGCTCAGTATTTTGCGCTGTCGTCTCAGAATCCATCGCTCGGCTCTTGTCCTTTTTACTCAAATGCTATCCTCTTCAGCTACAAAGTGCCGTTTGCATTTTCAGCAAATACCTAATGCGAAATCCGGACAAATTTGGAAACTGTAAAAAGAAATATCTCGCACTCTTCTAAAAAGGAACTTACTATGTAGAGTAGAAACACTGAGAAACTGAATTTGCTGTCATGAGCCCTACCGATGCAAGGAATAGGGTAGATTCCAATAGCGGCCATTCCAGTCCGGTTTTCGGTCGAGTCTACTGGTCACCTATCAAATCTATCTGGATGACGCTAATGACTGTAGGCGCTATTTTTGGCGGCTATAGTACCTTCAGCTGGCATGCCCTGCTGCTTTGCCTTGCTACCAGTTTTGTGGTTTTGAGCGTAGGCTATTCGGTAGGATTTTACCGCTGCCTGATTCACAACAGCTTTCAGTGCCCGCAATGGCTAGAAAATGCACTGGTTTACGTTGGTGTGCTAGGGGGTACGGGAGGTCCCTATGCCGCTATTGAACAGCATGACTTGCACGATTGGGCACAGCGTCAGTCTCGGTGCCACAGCTACTTCTCTCATAGCCAAAATCCTCTGATAGATTGGATTTGGACTTTGCACTGTGATATTCAGCTCACGTATCCACCCATTATTCGCTACGAGTCTCGCGTTGCATGGAATACGCTGTACCACTGGCTAGAGCGAACTTGGCCTGTGCAGCAACTACCGCTGGCGATCTTGTTTTATCATTTCGGCGGTTGGAGCTGGGTGTTTTGGGGAATCTACGTCCGCATTTTTGCCTGTGCGAACGCTCGGTGGCTGATGCAGTACCTAACGCGTTTCGAATGTGGGTACCCGCATGACCATCAGACCTTCTCGCCCTCGGCTCGTATCAGTCAAAGACAGTACGCCCTTGATCTGTGGCTTATTAGGGCGCTGCAATCATCCGGCCTGGCCTGGAACGTCAAGCTAGCTAAGCCTCTTAGCTCAATCCCGATACGGCATTCACCGCCAGAGTCAGCAGTTCAGTCGGCCACGCCGCCGCAGAGCCATCAAGGCATCGCTGTAGAACAAAGTTTGCCCTGAAGAGAAAGAGATCGTTCTGAAGAAGTAGCCCTGAAGAAGTGGCTCTGAAGAAATGGTTCTGAAGAAGTCTCTCCGAAGAACTGACGCGTGAAGAACTTGCTGTGAAATAGGCTAGTGAAACAAGCCACTAAAATAAGCCACTAGAACAACAGCTATTGCATCCGTTCAATGAGATGATCGCCAACGCGCATAGCGTTCGCCATGATAGTGAGCGAAGGGTTTACTGCGGCACTAGAAGGAAAGAAGCTGCCGTCTACAACATACAAGTTGTCTAAATCGTGGGCTTTGCAGTTGAGATCGAGCACAGATGTAGCTGGGTCGGTGCCAAAGCGGCAGGTGCCGACTTGATGAGCGATCGCGCCCACTGGCAAAATCTTACTAAAGTACCAGGAGAGCGGCAGAACGCTCCCTTTATTATCTACCTGCTGCACAATTCCAGTCCACCGCTTGATCAAGCGCTTAAACGCCGTCATATTATTTGGTGTGTACTTCAGCGTAATCTTGTCATTTTTCACCATCACTCTATTGTTGGCATCGGGCGCATCCTCTCCAGTGAGCCACCAGTCTACCGTTCGCTGCGCCGCTAATCTAAGCGCTAAAGTGGGTGCAATTTTTGGCACGTCTAGTGCCAGCATTCGATGGTTAACTTTTCCTAGTAGCTGCACATGGCCCATAGGATAGTCGAATCCTGGCTCTCCCCAGTAATAGTCATTGATGGCTAAAGTCTTCTGAAATATGCTTTTATTTTCCTTTAGCGTTAGCCCCACAATCGCAGCAGCTAGATGCTTCATAAAGTTGCGCCCAACCTGGTCAGAACTATTTGCCAATCCGTTCGGATGTTGTTCGTTCGCTGACTTTAACAACAGCACCGCAGAGTTCACCGCTCCGCAGGCAACAACAACAATATCGCCCGAGAAAGTTTGTACCTCCCCGCTAATCTCGGCTTCTACACCCGTAATCTCTTTTCCCGAAGCGCTAGTATGCAGCTTGTTGACCTTTGCTTCCGTGATCAAATGCACATTCTCGCTGCCTATTGCCGGGCGAATGCAGTTCACGTCCGCATCTGATTTAGCATCAATTAGGCAGGGGAATCCATCGCAAGTGTTGCAGCGAATACACTCACTTAAAAAGGCGTCTTTCTCATTTAGCTTGACTGATAGCGGTAGGTAGAAAGGCTTCAGCCCTTTTGCCTGGAAAGCTTTGTCTAATTCTGCAATTCGAGGTTCGTGACTTACTGCCGGATAGGGATAGTCAGCGCTACGAGGTGGTTCTGTCGGATCGAGTCCTTGCTTTCCGTGAACCTGATAGAGTTTTTCAGCTTCGTCGTAATATGACTCGTAATCACTGTACTTCAGCGGCCAAGCTGGAGAAACGCCTTCATGTAGCCTTACCTCGTTAAAGTCTTTTTCCCTAAGGCGAAAGAGGGCACCGCCGTATACCTTAGTATTGCCGCCAACCCAGTAGCCAATGCCGGGGTTGATATCTTTGCCATCGCGATCGGCCCAGACCTCATTCGTCTGATAGCGACCATCGCGAAAGACTGCGTCCGTGCTCCAGTTCAACTTTTCTTTTGGCAAAAAAGCGCCGCGCTCTAGCACCAAAATTCGCTTACCGCTAGCGGCTAAGCGGTAGGCTAAGGTGCCGCCCCCTGCTCCAGTGCCAATAATGATTACGTCGTAGTGTTGATCTGCTGTCATAGTCAGGCTTTGAGGATAGTCAGGCTTTGAGGATAGTTAGGCTTTGAATCAGGCTACAGCGAATGAGCAGAAGCGATCGCTTATTCACTCGAATGCTTTATCTACTAGAACGTTCTATTTGTTCGAGTGTTCTTCGTTAGATCATAAATAACTTATCACAGACCATCTTAGATTGTTCCGTAGGGAATCACCTTGATAGCCAGCACGCTCCTCCGCTACTCTTTTGCCCTTCCCTTTTTTGCCTTTTCTTTAGTCTCACCATCCAAAAACAAGCCTTCAAACGCGCTGGGACTACCGTCAATTGTCATTGATTCTAATCGTCAATTCTATCTATCGGTTCCACATAGGCACTTGCGTTTTCAGGGCGATGACAGAACTCAGGCTAGAAAGATGGCTCTCCTGACAGATGACAAATAGCCTGCAGTCTTCCTATCGTTTGGGATCTATCGTAGGGTAGAGACGCCATGCAAAAGTGCGGCAGCGTGAATAGAACATGTAAAAAAGAGACAGAAATAGTTGATGACGTTAGTTTTTTCCCTGCTTGGTGGACTGCTAGTGGCGATCGCCTTGCAGCTTGTATTTGCGAATTTGGGAATTGCTCTGGGGCTGACGGTGCTCGACTTGTCTCCTGCTCGCTCTCTTCCGGCACAGCCTCATGCAAAAACAGAGACCTCGCAGCGTTCAGATTTAGAGCGCTCTGAATCTGAACGCTCAGATTCAGCTAGCTATTCTCTACCCGTTACGCATCTTCTTGGCTTCGGCGTAGCTATTGGATTCTCGTCGGTCATTTTTATTGCAACGCTGCTTTCAGTAGAATTTAGTGAAATATTTGAACCGCTCCGGGGCATTATTTTTGGATTGTTTTTTTGGGCAACCTACTGGCTGCTGTTTGTTTGGCTAAGCTCTACAACGATTTCGAGCATTGCGGATTCGCTGTTAGGAACAGCCCTAAAAGGTGGTAAGCAGTTGATATCTACGATTAAAAAGGCGGTACAGCGACCAGAGACGCGGCCATCAGATGAGCCCATTACAGAGCAGTCTATCTTGCGAGAGCTAGTCGCTGAAGTGTCGCAAATAAGAGACGTGCAGCAAGAACTGCCAGCGCTGTTGGCTGATCAAAAAGAGGCGCTGATAGCAGAGATATGTGATCGCACAGATCTTTCTTCTGCCGCAGCCGAAACCCTTATTCAAGAGCTAAAGCCTACAAGCGCGCCTACCTCCACCACTGTGTCTACCTCCGTAACTACTTCGGCGCCCGCGTCAGCGCCTACCTCGGCTGCTACCTCAGTCTCTACTTCCTCGGTTGCTACCTCAGCGCTAATGGCTCAGTTAGATCTCCCTAGCTGGCAGCAAATTTTGAGGCGTACTCTAAACAAAGTCAACCTATCAGATTGGGACGTGGAAACGCTGTGGCAGCAGTTACCGCTAGAGTCTGACAAGGTTCAACGGGTGGGCGCTCAGCTAGTAGAGTCTGCGATTACCGTGCTACCCGATGCCTTGTCTTCTCCAACAGCAACTCCATCAACAGCAACTCCATCAACAGCAGCTTCATCAACAGCAGCTTCATCAACAGCAACTTCTTTGTCTTCTTCAGTCGCGTCACCTATAGCCAAAGCTATCCAGTCCAAGCTTGTTGCTTACTGCCGCTATACAAACACAGACTTGCTAACGCCTGAAAAGCTAGCTGAAAAGGTCAGCACTCTGCGCGAAGAATACCAGCTTCCAGATAGCCAGGCGATTGCCAATATCCCTCTGGACATACCGGCGCTAGACGCCGTTCTATCTAGACGGCAGACGCTAACGCCTGCCGAGAGAGAAAACCTAACGGAAACCTTGCATCTGCTGTGGCCGACTGGAGAGTTTTCTTCAGAAGATTCCAATACGGTCTCAAAGCAGTCTCTTGAGGATGTAGATCTATCGGTTCAGGCTGCGGCCCAAAAGGCCTACCAAACGCTGGAAAAAGAGTTTCAATCTATCGATTGGTCGCAGATGTCTCTAGAGGATATTAAGCCTGAAGTGGATTTGTTGCTGAAACAGCTCGAACAGAAGGGAACGCTGCGATCGCTCGACTGGAGCGTCCTTATCAGCCGGATTCAACTACCTGATAATGCCAAGGCAGATTTCACCGACTGGTTAAAGTCCGCTTGGATAAATAAGGTTGATTCTTTGGGGACAGCCGCTGTGGATAGCGCTCAAGTGCGATCGCAGCAGGTAGCCGATCAAATCGCGCACTTTTTACACCGCCAGGAAAAGTCGAACCTCGATCCTGCCAAGATAGCTGAACATCTCACTCAGGTTGTGAGTAAAGCAATTGTTGCTCTGCCTAATCCTTCAGAAGAGATAAACGCAGAGAAGATAGATCTTTCTACGGTTAACAACTGGTTAGATAATAACTGGCCAGACAAAGACGCCTGGGATAAAAAGCTTTGGGACAAAGATGCCTGGCAGCAGGCTTTGGAGGAAAGAAAAGATTTGACCGTAGAAGAGATTCAACAGATTTTAGACTGGGCCGAACGCGATTGGCGGCCCAAAGTTCAGCAGGTGAGCAGTTGGCTACAGGCAATTAAATCTGAGGTGAGTGAACATCTGCAACTGCCTGATTTGCACCTATCGGATCTGTCTTTATCAGATCTGTCGCTACCGGACTTGAGCCAAGTTGATCTGAGTTTGCCTGATTTAAGCTTGCCAGATGGTCATCTGTTAGCAGAAACGCTAGCAGAGACCCGTCAGCAAATTGTCGAGCAGATTGTCGCGGCGCAGGAAAACGTGACAGGGCGTGCGATCGCAATAAAAGAGGATTTGCAGCTGCAGGCAGACGCAGCTCGTAGGCAAGTTGCGATCGCTGCTTGGTGGCTATTTATTGCTTTAATTTCCTCTGGCAGCGCCGCTGCCGGAGCTGGTTACCTAGCGGCTATTCACTAGCTTTATCTCCAGCTCTATCCAACTAGTTTCATTTACTAATTTTGTACATGTTTCAAGCCAGTCCATGGGACATCGCTGCGTTTTGGGCACACATATCCTTTGAGCGAGACCTTTGATCAAGAAAATCGGATACGTCGGGCGGATATGGGCATGATGATCGTAAGTTTCTGATGTTTTTCTCATCTATCCTACCGATTGCGCCTGTCATGCCGCCCTTTATTCCTATCCTCTTCATCTGTTTAATTTTTCTCTTTATGGTTATGCATACCAACAGTACGAAGAAAGAACCAGACGGGTCTAAAAGTGCTGACAGGCGACAGAAAGAGCGCCGTCAAGCTGAACGGCGTGGGAGCAAATCTAAGTAGCAAACCTGAAGTAGCAAACCTGAAGTAGCAAATCTAGGTAGACACAGGTTAATTAGATTCAAGAGTCACATCACAACAAAAATTTGAGTGAAGTAAGGAAATTATCGGTTCCTTTGACTCAACCATTTTGCCAGTGCATTTTGTCGGTGCGCTGGGTCACAATCCTCATGCTTTCCTCATAAGTAAGGAGTAGAGTAGAAGCGTTATAGCTAGCTTCGTGCCTCCCCATGGCACTACGTGTGATGAGTGAAAACATAGGTGTGAACGTGGGCACAGACATCTGCCCAAATACTCAGTCTGCAGATCTTCAGATAGTTAGTACGACTGACAATAATACAACTGACACTACAGACGGCCTGCAATCGTCCAATGTAGCTTTAATAGGTGATTGTACTAGCCGGAAAGCCCCTATGTCCTGCGCTATTTTTGTCGTCGAAAGTCTCAAAATCTCGGGAGAGACTTTGATGAGCCAAATTGATGATTTGGTTAAACAGGGCGATGTCCATCGCATCGTGATTAAAAATAAAGAAGGCCATAATCTGCTAACTGTGCCAACCGACTTGAATACTGTAGAAGATAGTATCAGCGCTATTCTCTCCGCAGAAGCGACCGCCATCAACATTATCAGCGCCGTCGTTCCGTATCCTAAGCTGGTAGTCGAAAGATTTGCTTAGACTAGCAGAATAGATAAAGGTAGAGCTAGGTGTATTAACAAGTAGAGCTAGGTGTATTAACAAGCAGAACGATTTGTTCAGGAAGCTTTTATCGATTGAGATTGTTGCATAGCGATAGGTGATATAAATAGCAAAGTAAGAACGCATCCTTACTTTGCTGTATCTGAAGAGGGCTAGATTTGCTCGTGGCCTAATCTCCATATAAAACAGCGTGCTGAATAGTCCGCTGTCGTTTCATCCCAACACTATGGCTATACGCTGGCTATACGCTACCCAAAACCATGCCAGAGCGAGCAGGGACACTTAGCATAGCTGTGCGATCACCTAGCCATTCCACCGTGCCGTCCCCATAGAGTACTTTCCCATTCTCGACTGCCATATCGGCTAAGCGCATTTGTACAGTCGCCTCGCCAGCGTTCACGGCCACTATGATCATTTCTTTATCCAGCAGTCTGGCAAACACGTAGCACAGTCCTTCGGCGGCTAGGGTTTGGTATTTGCCCGTCTGTAATGCCGGATGGGCCATCCGCAGCGCGATTAGTTCTTTGTGCAACTGCAGCATTGACTGGTTCCAGTTTTCTTCTTTGGGAAACACCCGTCGACTATCTGGATCTAGCTTGCCAGGAAGCCCTACTTCGTCGCCATAATAAATGCTAGGCGCACCTGGAAAGGTCATTAATAGCAGGGTCGCTATCGCCATGCTAGAGGTATCCTCGTTCACGACGCTGAGTACTCGCGCCACGTCGTGACTGCTCAGCAGGTTTAGCTGAGTTTGCTGAATCTCCCAGTCGTACAGGTCCATAAGGGCATCAATCTTCTCTGCATACGTCTTTGCATTCAAGGCAGGATAGGGATGATAGGAAACACTCTCAGCGAGTGACACATCCACCCTATCTTGAGCGGCAAATGCGATCGCTGGTCCACTGAAGAGATAGTTCATCACCCCATCAAACTGATCGCCCTGTAGCCACTCGCTGGCATCTGTCCACACTTCGCCAACTAGATACGCTTCCGGATTGATGGCTTTAATTCGCGAGCGAAACTCGGCCCAAAATCCCTCTGCCTTCACATCAAAGGGTACATCTAGTCGCCAGCCGTCGATCCCCTGCTCGACCCAGTACTCGCCTACACGCATTAGATACTCACGTGCCTGCGGGTTGTCGTGGTTAAACTCTGGTAGAGAACGGATGTCCCACCAGCTTTCGTAGTTGGCAGGTTTAGATCCGTCGTAGGCTGAAAGGGGCCATTCTTCGATCTTAAACCAGTCTACCCAAGGAGATTTCTCGCCATTTTCAAGAATGTCATTGAAGTAGAAAAAGCCGCGGCTAGCATGGTTTAGCACGCCATCCAGCACAACTTTCATATTGCGATCGTGGGCAGCCTTTAACAAGTCAAAAAAGGCTTCGTTACCCCCTAGCAAGGGGTCTACCTGATAGTAATCGTGAGTGTGGTAGCGGTGATTACAGGCAGATTGGAAAATAGGCGTGAAATAGATAGCAGTGACGCCCAAATCCTGAAGATAGTCTAAGTTTTCAGCAACGCCCCAAAGATCGCCGCCCTTGTAACCTTCTACGGTAGGAGGGCTATCCCAGGTTTCAAGTGGAACCTGCATGCTAGGGGGAAGATTGGTGCGGCTAGTGCGAGCAAACCGATCGGGGAAGATTTGGTAGAAAATAGCATGTTTTACCCAGTCTGGTGTTTGAATTGGCATGGAAAGGTCGAAAACTTCAATGTTGCTGAAGTTAGCTTAAAGGATTGAGTTTAATTTTTCAGCGCTGCACAGCGATGAAGTGTAAAAGGCCGCTAGCGATTTGCAAGGGTACGCTATACCACCTGACCTTCGCTGTAACTGGTAATCTTCTGACGCTCTAGCCACTGTCGAATATCTGCGGTCACCCGCCCTGGAATCTCCCACGGAAATAGGTGAGCCGTATCTGCATAGCAGTGCACATCGCAGTTCGGCAGTGCTCGCGCGGTTTCTAAACTAGACTCGGCAGTGATATGGCGATCGCATTCTCCGCATAGCATTAGACTTGGCATAGTTAGCTGCCGCAAATTAGGAACCTGGTTGTACCCTGCCCGGATGGCTGCATACAGAGCCGACTCTGCATAGCAGCTAGTCTGCAAAAAAGCGGGTGCGCCCTGCTTGGCTAGGTACTGATAGGCTTCTGGCGTGTGCTGACGAATGAGATGGCGGAAAAGAGAGTGTTTTCCTAGTGCGATCGCACCTTCCCATCCCGGCGCTGCGCAGTTTAGCGCCCCGGCAATTCCAGTTACCACATTGTCCATCAAAGAAATTGGTGGATGCGAACCCCTAGGCCTCGCTGCCGTCCCGATCAAAACTAATCCTTTTACCGCCGCCGGATGCCGTAGCGCTAGTTCCATCGCCATAATGCCGCCTAGCGACCAGCCCAGCACACAAAACTGCTTCATCGCATATCGCGTCAGCAGCTCTTCTAGATCGTCCAGATGCTGTGTCATCTCAAACGAAATCTTCGTGCGGCTGCGTCCATAGCCTCGCATATCTGGTGCGTATACTCGAAAGCCCATCGCCGCCAGCGGTTCGCCAAACACCGACATCGCCGCTCCGCTACCCGGATGACCATGCAGACAAAGGACCGGATATCCCTTATCCGGCCCCAGCACTTCAGTATGTAATCGCATTAGCTATTTGCCACTTATTGCCACTTAGCTGACGCTTTCGGCAGGACTTACGCCCTTAATTTGACCATCGCCATCTACATCTGCAGCCTCAAAGCTAAGCGCTACTCCGTTCATGCAATAGCGCTTACCGGTTGGCCTTGGTCCATCATTGAACACATGGCCCAAATGCGCATCGCACACCGCGCAGGTTGTTTCCGTGCGAATCATAAAGTGGCTAAAGTCTTTTTTATTCAAGACATTCTCAGGCTGACTTGGCTCGTAGAAGCTAGGCCAACCGGTCCCTGAATCAAACTTAGCTTCCGAGTTAAATAGCTCAGATCCACAGCACACGCAGCTATAGATACCTTCTGTCTTGTTGTTATTCAGCGGACTGGTAAAGGCTCGCTCTGTACCCGATTTCCGCGCTACCTGGTACGCTTCGGGGCTCAGCTCGGCTTTCCATTCTTCGTCTGTTTTTACTATCTTGTCCGGCATGGGTTTTCTCCTATCTACTTGTATAGGTAGATCCTAGCGTAATCTCGCGCTCGGCGTGTACCGTGCCTACCGAACTATGCCGCTCGGTAGACTGTATCGTCTATGCCACTCGGTAGTGCCATAAAGTATCGTGGAAAAAGTCGTGTGAGAAGATATGCGAAACAGAATATGCCAAACAAAACGCGAGTACCTCTCACGAGAGATGCTAGGCGGTAGGGCTTTTATCTACGCTTTGTCAGCAGGCTTACAGATATGGACACAAAATGGGTTCTCAGCAGGTAGCGGTTTGTCAGGTTAGCGATATTAAGCTAGGCGAAATGCGACAGTTTTCTGTCGCAGACAAAGAGATTTTGTTAACCCATACCGAATCAGGCATTAGCGCGATCGCACCTCACTGCTCTCACTATGGCGCTCCCCTAGAAAAAGGTGTTCTCCACAACGGTCGTATTGTCTGCCCCTGGCACAACGCCTGTTACAACG
The DNA here is from genome assembly GCA_963702855.1 of uncultured cyanobacterium. Taxonomy (GTDB): domain Bacteria; phylum Cyanobacteriota; class Cyanobacteriia; order Phormidesmidales; family Phormidesmidaceae; genus Phormidesmis. The sequence continues at coordinate 968,842 of OY969765.1, read as the reverse complement.
CCGCTGACGGTACTCACCTCAGTCCACCGGGCCGAGACAACCTAGCTAACTTTCCTATCGAAATTAAGTCTGACACCGTCTACGTCGAGTTGCCTGACACCCTTACCGAGCATCTTACTCCCGAGCTAGCGAGTCCAGATTCTGACAGTGACAGCCGCAGCTTTGTTATAGTCGGGGGTGGCGCAGCCGGAGAAGCTGCCGCTCAAATGCTTAGACAAGTTGGTTTTCAAGGCAAGATTACGATGCTTACCGCCGACAGCGAAATCCCATACGATCGCACCAAACTCAGCAAAGCCTATCTCCAGTCTGACGAAGCCCAGTCATCACCCGCGCTCCGTTCTGCTGACTTCTATCAAAAGCACGGTATTGAAATCAAAACATCTGCCAAAGTCACCCGTATAGATGTTGAATCGCAGCAACTGACCTATAGCGGAGACACCTCCCTTAGCTACGACAGCCTGTTGATTGCCACAGGCGGCGAGGTCAATCAGCTCCCAATCGACGGCAGCGATTTGGCTAACGTGTTTCCTCTACGTAAAGTCCAAGATGCCAATGCAATTCTAGACGCTGTTGGAGATGCTAAGAAAGCGGTGATTATCGGCGCTGGTTTTATCGGTATGGAAACTGCTGCTAGCCTGACGCAACAAGGGCTAGAAGTGACTGTGGTTGCTCCCAACAAGGTGCCTTTCGAGAAAGTACTAGGAGAGTCAGTCGGTCAGCTATTTCAGCAAGTTCATGAATCTAAAGGCGTCCAGTTTAAGCTGGGAACAAAAGCCAAGGCGCTAAAAGGAAAAGAGCGCGTAGAAACTGTAGAACTAGAGAGCGGTGAGCAGCTACCGGCAGATTTGGTAATTGTCGGCGTTGGCGTGAAGCCGGCGACATATTTCGTTGAAGGGCTTTTGCTCGACGAGAAAACGGGCAGCATTTTGGTAAATCAATATTTGCAGGCTACGCCCAGCGTCTATGCCGCTGGCGACGTTACTCAGTTTCCTCACTTCATTACCGGACAGCCTACGCACATAGAACACTGGCAGCTAGCCATGCAGCAAGGTCGCATTGCCGCTTGCAATATGGCAGGTCAGCAGGTCACCTTCAAGGCCGTTCCTTTCTTTTGGACAGGGCAGTTTGATATTAAGCTTCGCTACGTTGGCCATTCAGAAAATTACGACGATATTGTCATTCAAGGTAGCCTGGAAGACCAGTCTTTTCTGTCTTTTTATGTGGAAGACGATCAGGTGATGGCTGCGGCTGGAATTGGGCGCGATCGCGACATCGCTGCTATCTCAGAACTCTTTCGCCTACGCAAAATGCCTACAGCGCAAGAGATAAAATCTGCTGATATTGACTGGATTGAAAAGCTAGCGAGTGCATAAACGCTTGAGCTAGCGATCAATGTCTCACCCACACTACGCGAGCGCAAGGTAGAGATGCCAGATCAAGCGGCGACCAATCAATGATCACTACCGGTCGCCGCTTGACCTGACTCAATTAGCAGCATCCACCGCCATCGTAGTACCAGGTAGAATCGGTTATCGTAATCTCGTCAAATTTGTCTAAATTTCTAGCTGTCTTATCGCAGATTGCCAGCGGGATACCCGGCATCAAAATATGCCCGGCCTGGTCATCAAAATATTCTGCCTCTCCTGCATAAACCGCCATCCTTCCGGTGAAAACGCAGGCCCCATCCGGTGCGATTGGCACCTTGAAAGCAACGGAATCCAAGCTTTCTAGCAGCAGATGCTGGTTTAGCTGATAGCGCTTGGCATTCAAAAGACGATAAGGTCGACGCGCTCGAATCTCGACCTGGCCAAAGCCCGCTTCAACTATCTTTTGTGTGTACTCCTCGTAGGTCAGCGCGCCCGATAGACACATCGCACGTAGCCGATCATCATCGCGCAGATGCGCAGGGATCTCTCTAGTGGCAACCGGATCGCTCATCACCAGACGACCTTCTGGCTTAAGAACTCGGTATGCCTCTGCCAGTGCCCGCTTTAAGTCTTCTGGCTCAAAAATATTAAATAAACAGTTCTGAGCGACCACGTCGACTGAGTTATCTAGCATCGGCAGGGTGAACGCATCACCTTGGCGCACGCTAACAAAGCTAGGGTCAAACCAATCGTTTTGCTGGGCTGCGATCGCTAAATTTCGTTCCGCTGCCGCTCGCATAGACTCTACTGGGTCCACCGCTACAATTGCCCCCGGACGCCGGGAAAAGTAGGAAAACTGTAGCGCTTCTATGCCACCTCCAACGCCGACGTATAGCACAGTTGGGTCTTTTGTCAGCTCAGCCGGATGAACTGTTGTTCCGCAGCCGTAGTTCATCTCCTGCATTTCTACGGGTACGTTCAGCCCCGGCATTTGCAGAGGGGTACTTTGCACGCAGCACAGCCCAACATCTGGCGTCTCGGCAACTTCTGTATAAAAATCAGCAACAGCCTCTAAATAGCTCAAAGTATCCTCATAGGGGTATCTTGTTTCCAATTTTGAAGTGTAGAGCATCTAATTGAATTTTGCTGAGCCAACAGCATAGAAAATCAACAAATTGATGATTGAAGTCCTGCTTAGTTTGACTGCAGATCTTTATTCGTCTTCAAGGGCCATCTTCGAGGATCATGCCATCTTCGAGGATCATATTTAGGGGTTAATCCCTAGAAACCAATCTTTGAGGTGGTGATCGCCCTGCTCGCAATCGCCCACGCGCTTGATATCATCTAAAGTATGAATGGGAATAACACATGCACACCAAACATCTATTAACCACCTTAGGCCTGCTGTTAACTGTCAGTGCTTGTGTCACTCCATCAATTCCCCTACCTACGGACGAGCCTCAGGCTATCAGCGGCCAAAGTCCTAACCGCCAAAACAGCAGCGGTCCTTCCACCTCAGAAACGTCAGCCGCTGCTCCTTGCGAGCTGACAGAGGCTAAGCCTGAGCCCCTAGCGACTGTTGAAGATACGCCTATCTTTGAGCAGTTCAACTTTCAGCCCCAAGAAGTTGCGATCGCGGGCGATACTGTCACGCTGACAACCGCGCACTATATCTTTTCTCTGTGTCAAACTAACAATGTCTGGTCTATTGTGTCTGCAGAGGCCAGAGAGGATTATGGCGAAGATTACGACTACGAGCAGTCCTTAGCGGAGATCAAAGATCCTAGCTACGAGACAATCGAACTTGACGGTGAGTCTTATCAGTACCGCGTCCGGCTTCAGGCTGAATGGCTAGATGAAAGCCTGAAGCCAGACACTGTCGATCTAGAAGCTGCAGCCCAGGTGTCAGAGGATGCCGCCGCTGCAGCCGAAGACACTGTTTTCTTTGAGCTAAAGAAGCCCGACGGCAGTCTAATAAGTCAGCCGCTTTATACACTTAGCCAGCTACAGGAGGCGCAGCTCGGGGCTAGTCTTGGTGAACCAAGTATCGCCGGTGCGATCAGTACTGGGTCCGAACTTTTGTTCGCGGCAACGGCTACCCAAGGCGAAGGCGATAGCGGCTTTGCTAGCCTAGTGCGCTATAGTCCGCAAACAGACGAATTAGCTATTGACCAGCCAGAAGACCTTCAAGGAGACCAAATTACCTCAATGGTTGCGACGCTTCCCGTAGCTACTGATGAAACCGAGAAGACAGGCGCGTCTAGCGAGGAGACAGATGCGTCTAGTCAAACAGCAAGTCAGACAGGAGACGAAACGGCTGCCACAGAAGCGCCTGCGTTAACCCTATGGTTAGGGACACAGCGGAGTGGCGAAGGGGTGCCTTACTATCCGGCCAGCGGCCTAGTAGCTTACCAACCGGAGAGCGAAACGATAAGCACCTACACCGTGACTAACAGTCCTCTAATCGGCGCGATTCCCCATCAGTTAGCGATCGCAGATGAAACTCTCTGGGTTGGAACAGGTGAAGGTGCCTGTCAGATAAACTGGCAGGCCATAAAGGAAAGCAATAGCTGGACCTGTTGGCGCTTCACAGCTATAGCCCAGCTTCCTGCTGAAGGTGTAGAGCTCTTTGACAGCTTTCTAGCTGGTGAACCTGCTGCCACCCTGAAAGAAGACGAAGTAGAAGTGCTGTGGGCTAGCCAGAAGCTCGACCGCTCGCCGGAAGAAACCGAAAGTAAGCCTAAAATGACGCGCTACGAGGTTGTGTACGAGCCTGGTTTTGACGTTGAGATAGAGCAGGGCGGATACCGGATTACAAATGAGGCCGCGCAGAGAGCAGCGCGAGGAAACGAAATTTTCTGGCCAGGACGTCAGTGGCATTGGGGGGGCGATCGCTTCAAGCGCAGCCTTGATGAAGTTGCGCTCAACCTATTTGGTGGCGGCCCTCGCGGCTTAGTGAGTGCAGAGAGCAGCAGCGGCTTCAACTTCGATAGCTATACGGTTCGAGGCGAATTCGATTTGCTCGCACTTACCGATAACTCAACAAAGGTACACTACTATTCCGGATGGATAGACAGTAGCGAAATTGAGGTATACCCTACGGTCGTCCTGGCAAAAATCCCGACAGAGTCTAAACCTAACCCGCTGACCGAAATGGCGGCTAGTTTGAGCCAGACCCAAGGGCCGTAGACTCAAGAGCTATAGATTCAAGAGCCATAGACTATAGGGATAACAAAGAAGGGCTGTAAAGTAGAACAACTGTAGAGTAGAAGAATTCTAGAGTGAAAGGGCTGTAGCTCACAGTGGTGCCGAACACCGACAGTCAGCTGGCGTACACTGGCTAGCGTACAATTAACGCGTAGCTGCTAAGAAAGATAAGCCGCTAAGAAAGATAATTGAGAAAAACGATATGACAGATGCTTTAGAAGAAAGCTGGTACATCGTCAAACAAGCTTCTCAGCAATGTGAAATCATGACAGAAACAGACCTCAGAGCGCTTCCTCAGCAGGACGAATCTGATAAGTCTAAGTGTGCAAAATGGGGACCATTTGAAACGCAAAACCAAGCTTACGCTAAACGCATAGGCCTGATCAGAGCAGGAAAGTGTCAGCCGAAATAGGGCTATAGTTTCCACGCTGTTGCAGAGGACAAGCTCGCAGGCTCACAACCTGTGAAAAGGATAAATGCATCCGCATAAAGCGACTCGACCAGCCAATGACCTATTGCGCTAGATCTTTGGCTACAATAGACAGCTCGGCCTAGCGTTTCTAGCAATACGCTTTCAATGCGCCTTGTTCTAGCGATCAGCGACACCCGAAATGCTTGCAGACTGACGCTGCGCTCTAATTGTATCTAAAAGAACTTCTACCGCTTTGGCATACTGTGGATCTTCAAGCGTACCTACCTTGTCACGGTCGGTCGTGAGTTCTTCCTGCTGCTCATCAGTTAGCTCTACCACATAGTCAGGTTCAATTCCCTGCTTGTTGATATCTCGTCCAGATGGCGTGAGGTATTTGGCAATAGTGACTGCAACACCAGAACCATCATTTAACCCACGTACAGATTGAACGAGACCTTTACCAAACGTCCGAGTCCCTATCAGAACAGCTCGGTCGTTATCTTGCAAAGCACCCGAAAGGATTTCACTTGCACTTGCCGAGCCTCCATCGACTAAAACAACTAGCGGTTGATCGGTAAGCGCTCGATTGTGCGCAATTTCTTCGTCGCTCACAGCATTGCGATCAACGGTAGAAACAATGATGCCCTCCTCAATCCACATCTGAGCGATGTCGATACTAGAAAACAGCAGGCCGCCCGGATTAGAGCGCAAGTCAAGCACATAGCCGGTCACGTCTCTTTCTTCTAGCGCTTCGATAGCCTCCTTCATTTCCTCTGCTGCATTCGCGCTAAACTGCGTGAGGCGAATGTAGCCAACTGAGCCTTCGTCGCTAGCCTCAACCGAATAGCGAACAGGGTGGATTTCAATGCGAGCACGGGCCAGCTCAAAGTCCATTGCCTGGCCTTCGCGGCTAATAGATAGTGTTACAGAAGAGTCTACGGGTCCTCGGATAAGTGTGACCGCGTCACTCAAGTCCATGCCTTCCGTGCTCTGACCATCGATAGACTTGATGATGTCGCCCGAGAGCAGACCCGCTTCATAAGCAGGTGTATCTGCAATCGGTGCAACGACAACAATGTCGTTGGTTTCTTCTTCTTGAGAGATTTGAATACCGACCCCAGTTAGTTCACCTGATGTGTCGATCTGCATATTGCGAAACTCTTCAGGATCCATGAACCGCGTGTAAGGATCTTCGAGCTGCTCTAGCATCTCGCGCACGGCTACGTAGGCTTCTTCCTGATCGGTGTAGTTTCGATTGAGATAGTCAAGCCGAACACCAGACCAGTCTAAAGAGTTAAAAGAATCATCAACGTACTCATTATCAATAAGGTGCCAAACTTCGTCTATCAGCTCTTTCGGACTGTCTTTGAAGAAAGCCTGACCTGTCGATAGCTGAAGATTGGCGCCTGTAATGACCAAGGCGGCACTCGCTAATGCGGTTGCTCCTAATATAAAACCGCGCTTAGTAATTGCCATAGATAATCAATAATCCTGCATGGAGGACATACATAAAGTACGCCCAATTTAACATACCTGCTTTATTTGTCGCCTGAGCTTAAGATAGGCGCACCCACACATCACGTGAAAATATCTTAAAAAAGCTCTCTTCCTCAAGTAAGAGGCTAAAGCAAAATCAGAAGGATTCAGTTTTGGCATGGACCACTTTAGTAATTGCATAAGTAATTGCACAGCTATTAGTATGTGCAAAGCTTCGCGTAAGCGCCGAACCGAGCTTGCGCGAAGTGCATAGCCGCGTGCTATACCATGCTGAAGCAATTACGCTGTCGGCGCTGTTGCCACTGTCTCAACTGAGGATTCTTCTGGCTCGACCCAGCGTCCGTCCGCTTTGATCAGGTCTATCAGTGCTTCTACTCCGCGCTCTTGAGGGACACGTTCAATTTCTTCACGGCCTCGATAAAGGGCGATGGTACCTGGTTGCTTCCCTACATAGCCGTAGTCAGCATCGGCCATTTCTCCTGGTCCGTTGACAATACAGCCCATTACGGCAATATCTAGACCAGTGAGGTGGTTAGTCGCCTCGCGCACCTGGTGCAGCACGTTCTCTAAATTAAATAGCGTACGGCCACAAGAAGGGCAAGCTACGTACTCCACCATGGTTTTACGTAAGCCTAGTGCCTGCAAAATGCTATAGCATACTGGGATCTCTTTTTCGGGCGCTTCGGTGAGCGAAACGCGAATGGTATCACCAATGCCTAGCGCTAGGAGCGTAGCAATACCGGCAGTGGATTTGATGCGACCATACTCACCGTCGCCGGCTTCGGTCACACCGAGATGCAGTGGATAGTGCATATCCAGCTCGTCCATGCGTTTTACCATCAGCTGATAGGCGGCTAGCATGACTGGGACACGCGAAGCTTTTAGCGATATGACAATGTTGTAGAAATCGAGCGATTCGCAGATGCGAATGAACTCTAGGGCGGATTCGACCATGCCTTCGGGTGTGTCGCCGTAGGTGAAAAGCATGCGCTCGGCGAGAGAGCCGTGGTTGACGCCAATGCGCATGGCTTTGCCCTGGTCACGTAGCGAGATGACGAGAGGCTCTAGCGTTTCTCGAATTTTGTCGCCGATGGCGTCGAATTCGGACTGGGTGTATTCGGTGCGATCGCTCGCTGGTTTCTCAAAGACGTAAAGCCCCGGATTGATGCGTACCTTATCTACGTGCTTTGCTACTTCTAAGGCAATCTTCATGCCATTGTGATGGACATCTGCTACTAGAGGCACCGCTTGATAGCCCTGAGCTAGCTTCGTTTTAATATTGGCAAGCGCCTTAGCATGGGCCATGCTAGGGACCGTCACCCGCACGATTTCACAGCCTGCCTCGTGCAGCCGTCGGATTCCCGCTACAGAGCCCTCTATATCTAGGGTGTCTTCGTTGATCATCGACTGTACAACAACCGGATGACCGCCGCCAATAGTGATACTGCCTACCCTAACTGGCCGAGTTTTTCTTCTATTAATAGTGGTATCAAACGCGGGCTCGCTATTAGGGCTAGCAGTAACGTCAGGAACAGGAGGTGTAGACAGAGTTTGCATAGGTATTAAGTGGGCCCATCGCATGGGGCTAGCTATATGACCGAAGCTGTATATTTAGGTTGCCACAGAACGAGACAGTTTGATGGCGTTGGCATAAGAAGAAACAAAGGAAACTCCAAATGGCTGTTCTGTAAAGGTTTGCGGTGTATTCCATAGAACACGTCGGCGGTGCTATGGCTGTTCTCGTATGGCCGTTCTCATACGGCTATTCCAACTGATTGGTGCACTCTAGTACTAGCCGCTGATTTATAAAGGCATAGGGCTGTACTTCCAAGGCCCGGCGGAAGGCTTGAATTGCGGCTGTGTAGTTGCCAACTGCGCGGTGGCTGAGCCCTAATCCATGCAGCGCACCAAAATGGTAGGGCACCAGTGAAATAACTTGCTGACAGTCAGCGATCGCCTGCCAATAGCTCTCTTGGACAAAGTGCAAAACAGCTAGCCGATTCCAGGCTTCCGCAAAGTCAGGCTGTGTCTGCACGATGGTTTTTAGCAAGGCCTCGCACTCGTCGATCTTGCCTGCATCTAACCAAGACTGCGCTTCCATCAGCTGCTGCGCCCCGTAGACGCCTTTTTGATGAAACCATAGCTGCCAGAGTGCAGCCGTTGCTTGGTCGCGTACCCCCTCGTCTGAACGCTTCAGATCCGCAAGTAGGCGATCGATACGCGTATCATCCATTGGGAAAAGATTCCTTCATGCTACAGACAGGCTATCTTTGTCAGCGCTTACGTCCTTTAATTATTTAATTATAGCGAGGCTTAATCTGTAGCTTCTGCCTGGTTGCTCTGTCTACAGGCGTTTTGCTCCTAATGCTACTAAGCATCGAAGTTAGTCTCACTATCTAGCCTTGAGACTGAGCTTAAGGCTAGATAGTGGGATTTAATTTCGCTACTCGACGGCTAGAGAAACGCGTTGGCCACCGACTTTCCTTAGCTCATTTAGCAAGTTGGCAATATCGTTGTAGGGCAAGTTTCGATCGGCCTTTAGCAGCATAGAGCCGTTCGGATTCTCAGCAAAGTAGGCTTGCACCGCGGGGGTCAACTCGCGTAAGTCAATTGCCTCGCCTTCTAAGATCAGCGTACTGTCTGCTGTCAGGCCAATCGTCAGCGGCCGGACCTGATCAGTATTATCAACAGTTTCTTCGTCAGGGCTGTTTACCGATTTTGGCAGTGTTACACCGTTGATTTGCACGCCCGTTAGGCTCATAGAGATGATTACAAAGAAAATGAGCACAGTCATAAGTACGTCCATCATCGGGACGAGGTTGACTTCGGGAATACGGCTATTGGGACGGCGGCGAGTGCGCATGAGTTAAGCACGAAAGGGCACAAAAGCGTTAAGGCGTTTGGGGAATTGGGTTGGATGCGGCGGTGGAAGGGTTACTGGAAGGATCGGTGGGATTCTCTTGAAGGGCTAGGGAAACGCGATCACCTCCGATCTCTCTCATGTCGCCTAGGAACTGCATAACCTGTTCGTAGGGAAGTTCGCGGCTAGGGAGAAGGTATACGATCTGGTCGGTGTTGCGAGCTAGGTAGGCTTCGATCTCAGGGGTGAGTTGGTCAGCTGTAATCGGCTGACCGTTGAGCAGTCGCTGTCCGGTAGCATCCATTTCGATGATAAAAGGGTCTTGCAGCGCTTCTACGGCAGTGGGTGTGTCTTCCGACTGCTCAGGTGGAAGATCTACCTGAATGAGCTGTTCGCTACCCAGTGAAACTGAGACCACGACGAAGAAAGCGAGCACGCCCATCATTACCGTTAGCATCGGAATAAGATCGATGGTAGGAATGCCGTTGTCTTCTGATGAGTCACGAAAGCGCATAGGGATGAACCGAAGCTAATCGGAGAGTGAACAGCCAAGACGGTCAATAGATAAAGCGGTTAATAGGCTGCTAGAAAGAAGGAAGCTGACGCCCCTCGCTTTGCTTGTCTCTAAACGGAGGCGGGGACGGACGATTAGGCGTGCCGCCGCCTGATTCGTTTACCAGCGGTGGGGAAGCGGATCTGTAGGGCGAGCGGCCTGCTTCATCCCAGTACTCGCGATAGATCAGCTCTAGTTCGTTTCCAGCTTCCGAAAAATAGTCTATCTGCCGAGCTTGTAAGGTGACCATCACTCTGAGCACTAGCAAGGCTAAGATAGCGACGACCATTCCAGCCGCGGTGGTGATAAGCGCTTCACCAATACCGCCTGCGGCTTCGGTTGCACCCACTGCGCCGTCGCCACCGCCGATGTTGAGATTCTCAAAAGTAGCAATTAGGCCGGTTACTGTGCCCAATAACCCTAACAAAGGAGAAACGGCAACGACAGTTTCTAGCAGCTTGTCACCTTTACGCATTTTGACAAATTCTTTATCACCTGCGTTCTCTAACGCTAGGCGAAAGGAATCGGGTGATGGATTTTTGAGACTCAACGGTGCAAGCAAAAATCGACTAATAGGCAGATCGCGCTCTCTAGAGGCGATCGCTGCTGCCGCCGTCAGATCTTGCCGCGCCCTATCTAGTACATCGTTGACAACTCTACCTTCTCTTTTAAGCAAGTCTGTCCAAAACGTAGCCCGCTCTAAGGCGCACGCCACTGTGAGGATAGAAGCCCCAACGATAGGTACCATTACAGGTCCGCCCTTTGCCAAAAAATCAAATACGGTTGTCATAGGAAGAAAGAGCGCTCTGATACTTCGGCGCTAGCTAGCTGATAAAAAAGCAGATAGAGATATAAAGCTAAAGTGTTGCGGTTGAGATGCTCAGAGCACTATAGCGGATCGGTCTTTTGTCTAGATAAACACAAGATTAAAAGCACTATAGTCTTTTACCTCTATTTATCTTTTATATCCGATGAGTCTAGACGATGCCTTGTGATCGCATGACACTTAATAGCCAGCTTGCCATAGTTGCTCGGCGAGTTAGTCTTGGTACTAGCTGATCAACCGAGTAGCCTTTGAACCCAAGGAAGGTTTTGAGCAGCTGTTTATTTTCTTTGGGAATGCAGCGAGTTAGCTGCACAGTTGCAGGCCGACTTTCAATAAAGTTCGGTGGCTCAGGATATTTCTGTCGCCAAGCGTCGTCTACAGAATCGGCGCTCCAACTTTGGACTTCGTCGTCGTAGCAGTAGCCTAAGGTTTGCCACACCATCTGGTTTACAGTGTCATCAGGCAGCTCATTGTTTAAAATTGCCCAGAGCGTCTCGGTCGTTAAAGTAGGAAGGTTAGTCATCATAAAGTCGATAGTACCAACCCATTTAGCTGCTGGGAAAGAGGATAAGGAAGAGGCCGTTCAAAGACCGGCTAGTCTAGAAAAAACGTCGTTGAAACCACTAGATCGACGCAAAATTGAAGCAGCGATCGCTCAAGACGGTTCTGGACTTGGTATTTGCCCAGAGTTCGCGCCTATTAAGCCACAGGTTGCTATCCACACCTTTGAGTCCTTGCCCTCAACAAATACGCATCTGTGGAAAATGCTAGCAGCCGGTGCAAAGTCAGGGACAATCGTTATTGCTCAGCAGCAGTCAGCCGGCAGAGGTCAGCGAAACAGACAGTGGGATTCATCACCCGGTGGACTTTATCTCTCGGTAGCGCTAGCGCCTAACTGGCCAATTTCGCACAGCGCCCAGCTCACCTGCCTAAGTGCTTGGGGAATTGCCACTGCCCTAAATAATTTGGGAATTGCAGTCCAGATTAAATGGCCCAATGACCTTTATTTTCAGGGTAAAAAGCTAGGTGGAATCTTAACCGAAACCAAACTGTCCTCTGCGATCGCTGCCAATACACAGGCCGATACGCAAGCTGATAGTTATCCATCTAGCGCTACAATCAAGCAGGCTGTGATTGGGGTAGGTATTAACTGGTACAATCCGGTCCCCGAGAGTGGAATAAGCCTAGCAACAATATTAGAAACGACGGAAGCTGTCCCCAAATTTGCTAAAAACAAAATAAATTGTTTAGAGGTGCTGATTGCGGTAGTTATCAGGGGAATCCTACAGGGCGTCATCTTTCAGCAGCAGGTAGGTAGTCAAGTTTTTATGAAGACTTACCAAAAACTACTGACACAAATCGGACAGCCTGTTTCACTAGACAGCAATGGCCACCTGTCACTATCTGTGCCTTTATCTGCGCCCTGGGAACAGTCCTTAGTACAGCTTCCCTCAGTGCAAATGCCCTTACCAGCGATCACACCTGTCGCTTCACTTTCCTCCTCAGATTCTATCTTCCAGCAGGCTACTTCCTCACAGCACACAAGACAGATAGAAATAAGGCAGACAGACGGACAGAACCGATGGGCAAATCGTTCCGGAGAAGTTGTGGGGGTTTCAGAAGAGGGATATTTACAGGTCGCCCTATATAACCCTTTACACGCTAAGACTAATTGTTCTAAACCCCGTCGTGCGATGGGTTCAGATGAGGAGATTTTGCTGCTTAGGCCCAGCGAGATCCACGTAAGTTAAGATCACCATTGGATTTATTTTAGGTTTATGACTATGACTGCGCCCCAGCATGAAGACACCACTACATCATCCAAGCAGGGAAATAGCCATGTCACACAGGGTCAAAAATTACAGCGATGCTGGTTCGTCACGCTAGGTCTGCTGGGTGGCTTTGGCTTTGTGACGAGCCAGGTCAATTTTGCGATCGCAGAAACCGATGCTTTGACCGATTACGCAGCCAGTACGAGTGATGCGGCTGCTAGTGCGCTCAGTCATGATTTGGCTGCCAATAGCTATACCAGCGATAGCGATGCTACTCGTGCTTACACGCTTACAGAAGTCAACTATCTAAGTCCGCAGCCTTCGCCAGTCGCCCAGACGATAGCTCAGCTAGCGCCAGCCGTGGACACGGTTATGGATACTTCTGTTTCTACCTCGGATGCGATCGCGTCGTTAAGAACAGACGCGGCTCCCAAAGCCGCTCCCACAGTTACGACAGCCGTGACAGTTGCGGTAGAAGCAACCCCTGCGCAGCCCGTAATAGCCGCAGCGCCTACGGCGACGACTACCCCTGCGCTAGCACCGACAGTAACAGATACCGCATCCCCCACATTTACTCACCAAAGCAAGCCTAGCGCCACCAAAAAAGCCGCAAACAGTCGCTCCCCGCTAGCTGGCCTGATAGAAGCGAATGCAGTTGCTGCGCCAGTTTCTGCATTCGCCCATAGCCGCGTAAGCAATCACGAAAACCCTCGAGCAAGCCTAGTCTCTAGCGTCGACACAAACACAGAGACATCGGCTTCAGTAGTATCTAGCCTAGAAGCTGCGCCTGCTGTCCCTGATATTTCACCCCCTGCGCCTGCCGCGCCTGTTTCCCCTATTGTTGAAATCACGCCGACTGCAGAGACCGCACCGCCCGTGCAGGCAACCGAAATTGTTCCGGCTGCTCTCCCAGAAGGCACCAATTTGCCAGAGGAATACAACAGCGTTTTTGTAGACCCAACCGACTACAGTATCGGTGCTACGGAAGCTCCTAGTGTGGTGGTTTCAGAGCAATCCACTGGCTGCGAATTTACAGTAGGTCAAAATCAGGCCGTGCCCAACGGAGCCTGTGGCGTTCCGGCAGCCCCTGCACCTGTTGCTAATTCTGGCAGTGGCAGTCAGACCCCACAGGCCCCAACAGCCAACGCTCCTAGCGGTCAACCGGCAGCTCCGATTGCAAACGCATCGGTCGCTAGTGCACCTGCGGTCAGCGTCGGTCCGGTAAGCTTTAGCGCTTCTGGTATACAGCTTTCGACGAGCGCAGCGGGCCGTGAGTACCTCAACCGTTCTGTGCGCCCACTGGTTAATCTTCAGGTCGCAGAACGATTTATTTTCCCCTTAGCCATTCCGTCGCCTATTACTTCGCTGTTTGGCTTCCGGCTGCATCCAATTTCGGGCGATCAGCGCTTTCACGCTGGGACCGACATTGGTGCGGAGCAGGGCACGCCTGTCTTAGCCGCGCAAAATGGTACGGTTGCTGCTGCTGAGTACTCTGGAGGGTATGGCCTGATGGTCGTTTTGCGACACAAGGTAGAAGGCAGCGAGCTAGAAAGCCGCTACGCTCACTTGTCTGAAATATTTGCTGAGCCGGGGACAGAAGTGAAGAAGGGTGAGATTATCGGCTTAGTGGGTAGCACGGGCAACTCGACTGGACCGCACCTACACTTTGAAATGCGACAGCTAACGGCTGACGGTTGGGTGCTGGTGAATCCAGATGGACTGGTTCAGGCTTCTTTAGCTAACCTGGTGAATGCGCTAAATAATCCAATGGAAGCATTGAGCTTCAACTTCAGCGACTTCAACCTCAGCAATCTCAGATCGGGCGGCTCAATCAAAGCACCAACAGCCGCATCCACCGAGATTCCGACTTTCCCTGGTCAAAATGGAATTCCTTTCCGTCCGGCCCAGCCAAACGCTAGCTAGTTCACTAACCATGTAGCTAACTGCTGATGAATGGCTAACTGCTGAGTGAGCTGTCCCGCTATCTTGGACCTATTGCATGCTGTCTTGTCTCGAGGCACCTAAACCGTTTAAGCACTTGCGAACGATTCGGTTTGCAGAAACGGACGCTGCGGGGGTGGTGTATTTTGCCAACTTGTTGGTGCTTTGCCATGATGCCTACGAGGCTGCATTAGCCGCTGCTGGATTTGACTTGTCACTATTCTTCTCTAGAGAAGATGACGTAGCGCTGCCGATTGTACATACGGCGGCAGATTTTTATCAGCCGATGAAGTGTGGGGATGCGATCGCAGTTCACCTTAACCCTACTCAGCTTGATGCTTACAGCTTCGAAGTTCATTACGTAGTACATTCGCAGATACAGCCAGCTAGTGCTGAAGATTCTGCCGACAAAAGATCGGACCGGGCGATTGCAAAGGCCCTGACTCGGCATGTTTGTATCAACTCGAAGACTCGCCGTCGCCAGTCGCTATCTGATGAGTTGACCCGATGGATAGGTTCGTTTGATGGAAACTAGACATAGTATCAGCATCAGCCTTCTAACGCTTCTGAATGCTCTAGATACATCTATTCTGTTTTCCCATCTGACTTGCTCAACTCTTTGCCCAACTCCTTGATTGTACTTTGCTCCGAGTATGGCAAGATCTGAGCTAGCAAAGCGGCTTGGTTAAGTTTACCTTGGGCGTTTCTAGGCAGCCGCCCAAGGGCTATCCATTGTTTGGGATGTTTGTAACGGCTCAATCGAACGATATGACTCTTCAACTGCGCTGGGCCTGCTGTTTGACCTGTAATTTGACCCATAATTTGGCCTGTGGTAGAGCCTTCTATGAGCGATCGCTTCAGGCTTTCTGGTGAGACAGTGCTATTGGCCGGAACATAAGCGGCAGCGACCACTTCACCCCATTCAGGATGCGGTACACCTATTACCACAACATCGCTTACTTGACCCGTGCTACGCAGCGCCGCCTCGACTTCAGCCGGGAAAACATTCTCGCCTCCGCTGATTATCTTGCTGCTGGCCCGACCGGTGATATGAAGTGCGCCTGTAGCATCTAAGTAGCCGATATCGTCGGTGTAGAAGGTGTTTTGGGCGAAGGTTGGTGACGCGAGACGGTAATAGCTTTGAGCGATCGCAGCCGAACGCACAACCACCTGCCCTAGCTTGCCAGCCGGTAAGCGCTGCCCTTCTCGCTCAATATCAACTACAGCGTGAGGAAGCGCCTGACCGCTGCTAAGACCACTCTTGAAAGCTAATGAGCTGCTGTTTGAGGAGTCTGAGGATAGTTTCAAAGATAGCTCAGCGCGAGCAGCGGTTATCATCGCACCCGTTTCGGTCATGCCGTAGGAAAGGTATAGGGGAATGCTATCGGCGATCGCTCGCTCGATTAGGTCAGGCCAGGGAGATGCACCCCCTAGCAGCACTGCGTAAAACTGGCGAAGCCACGCGGCCCTATCGACGCGCAGCAGGCGTTTGAGCTGAGTAGGGACCAGGGACAGATAGGTGAACTGGGGTAAACAGGTAGAGGCGGTAGAAGCGTAGGAGGACGTAGAAAGAAGCGCTTTAAAGGAGCTGAGAAAGAGCTGCCCGCCGCTGAGCGCGGTGCGAAGGACTTGCATCAAGCCGCTGACATGGTAAAGCGGTAGGACGCAGTAAGCATTGACGGGTGTGCGATCGCGCTGGAAGTGATTGCAGAAGCCAATCGCTGCGGTAGTGAGGCTGCGCCAGGTGTGGTGGGCAAACTTGATACTGCCAGAACTGCCGCCTGTGGGTATGAGAATAGCGGGGTCGAGGCAAGTGGACGAGACAGAAGACGCTAGGGAAGATGCTGAAGCGGAAGGTGCTAAAGCGGAGGAATCTGAAAAGAAGCAAGAGAAAAAGGTGGGCCAAACAACGGTCGGCGAGAGCAGTTGACTAGCAGACTGCCATTCCTGCTGACCCCAACTAGGGTTAGCAAGCGCGATATCCCACTCGGCTAGCAAGCCAGCCCAGAGGCTAGCTAAAAAATCTGTCGGATTGCTATCTGCAATTAGCAACAGCGGCCTGGATGTAGATAGGGTTGGATGCTCAGCCGCGTGTCGCTCTAGCTGGCGTAAACGACTGTCTACCAAAGAGAGCCAGGTTGATCTATCAAAGCCTGGTCTATCAAAGCCTGATCCATCAAGGTCCAATTGGTCATCAATTACTATCCAATCTGCTCTTAGCCGCTGCCATAGCAAAGCTGGTGTCTCGGGCGCCGTTCTGGCCATTGACTTCATTCTAGCCGCTGCCATAGCGCTTCCCAATCCGGGTCATCTAAGCCATCGTTGGGTAGCCACTGCTGCGTACCCATGCCCAGTACTCTTTGCGACCCATAGGGCAAAATCTGCTGAAGATCGGACGACAGGTCCATGAGCGCCTGTCGTCCGATATCGGTTTCAAAAACGGACGAAATAACAATATCTATAGGGTAGTCTTGGCAAAATTGCTTGAGCCGACTAGGCGAGCCCATGATAGCGGCTTTGACCACGTAAACGCCGCGCCAGCCTCTGAAATAGTGAGTTTTGAGCTGTTCTAGGGTGGTGACAGATTCATCGAGCGCGATCGCAGTTTTATACCGATAGTCCAGCTTCATTAGGTCTTCAAAACGTCCGGGCGGCAGCGGCTGCTCGATAAATTCTATGCGGTGACCGAGGCGATCGCACTGGTCCATCCAGTGATGCGCCGTTAGCTCGTCTAGTCCACCGTTGGCATCTAGCCTCAATTTAGCCCCAAAGGGTAGCCTATCCATTAGCTGCGAGAGCCAGGCTAGCTCAACTGCCACCGGGAAGATGCCAATTTTCCACTTGAAAGTACGGTGCCCCATCGCCCACAGCGTTGACCATGCCGATATTGCCGCTTGGCCTGCCGGAAGCAATGCGCTGTAGCGAGATGGTTCTAGCTCTTGACAGCGGTCTTCGGGGGGCAGCGTATTCAGCAAATTGTTGAGCGCGACCTCAAAGCCAAACTTACAGGCAGGCAAGGTTGGCAATACCGAAAACACCTTATCTGCCGAGAGGGTTGGCGGCAGGCTTTGACAGAACCTCAGAGACTGAGTCTGGGTTTCGCTGCCAAACCAGGGAAGCGGCGCGACTTCGCCAAACCCAACTCGCCCTTTATTATCGCTAAGCCTAAGAATGATGCCTTCGCGATACTTCCAAGCGCCGTGACAGGTCTTCATCGTTTGCCGAAAGGGCCGTCGATAAGCGCGAAATTTGAATGAGAGTCTAGCCGGGTGAGTGCACATGGGTGAAGATGACCGCAAAAAGTAGCCGAAGGGTTACTGAAAGGAGAAGGGCATCGCCAAAGCAAACACGAGCAATAAACCAGTCCAAAAGTGAAGATGAATTGCGAGAAACTTAGCATTGCTAACGCGCGCGGGCTGATCGTGAAACATCAGCACATGGCGGCAAAGTTGAACCGCTGCAGGCATAGCACCAAATAGGAGCAGTGAGCTTAGGGGGAAGCCGCCACGCGCGATCGCAATCAAAACAACCACCGCAATAGCCGTGCAGGCCACAGGCAGTAGCTGCGCCCCCCGATAAGTACCTAACCGTACAATCGGCGACTTTTTTCCTGCATTCAAATCATCATCCACCTGATGAAAATGAGAACAAAAGAGTACAAGCGTTGTTGCAATACCGATAATTAGCGTCGACGGTAGTAAAGGATTTTGCCAGCTCCAGCTCTGGGCGCTCCAGTGGCCCAACTGCGCATAGTAGGCCGCGCCTACTGCTAGCGGACCAAAACTAAAAAAGCAGAGAACTTCACCTAGACCCTGATAGCCCAGCCGAAAAGGTGGACCCTGGTATAGGTACCCTAGCCCACAGCAGCCTATCACCATTGCTAGCACTGTAGGATCTTTCTGCCACAGCGAAATTGTCAAGATACCGGCAATACCGAGCAACAGCGCCGCGTTGCCTAGCCAGAAAATCAGTGCCCGATTGCGCGTGAGATTTACGAGAGAATGATGCTTGTTAATGTCTATACCCGTTGCCGCGTCAAAGACGTCGTTACTAAGGTTTTCCCAAACCAGCAGCAGTATCGCTGAGAGCGCGAACGTCAGGAAAACGCCCCAGCGAAACTGATTCACCTCGGCGTAAGCAACCGCACTCCCCACGGCAATTGGCATCACGGCTACACAGTACATTGGTGGCTTCAAGGCTGCTAGCCAAAGCCGATGGGGGGCGGGGGGCGAAGATGTCTCTAGCCGCTGGGCTGGCTGCTGAGCTGTTTGCTGGACTGTCTGCTGGGCTGTCGCGGGGTTGGGCTTAACCGTGCGGGTGATCATAGAGGGCAGGGGTGTAAATTCTGTTGACTAAAATCTATTAAGTAGGAGTGATTGATAGTGTTGTTTGCGTTACACGAGCCTGTGCCAAAGACCTCTACGCCAAAGGCCTCTGCGCTGAAGACACTCATTTAGCAGGCTAGGACATAGCATAGCCTTTTGTTTATAGGCGAGCTGACGAGTGGAAAGAAAACTCAAAGTTGAGAGCCACCAGCAACGTCAACGTTCTATCCTGCATAAAAAACTTTTGATTGACAGAAGTTTTAACAGTCACATTTGTCAAGTTCTCTGCTAAAGTTCATTGCGGCTAGGACGCCGGTGCTGATAGAAGTGCCAGTAGACGTGCCAGCAAAGATATCGGCAAAGATGCCGGTGAAAACGGCTCGTATATCAGCTTCAACTAGCTTCAATCAGTCTTTCAAGAAGCGTTCCAATCGATATGACCTCTCCCAAAAACACAGCGCCAGATATAGAGGCACCCGAACCAAAAACAAACGCTGATCTCTCAGATACGGAGGCGTCGAAGGAGGCGTCAGACACTAACGATCTAGCCGCTGCTAGCGCCGCAGAAACTGAGCAGCCTTCCAAAGTGTTGCCTTCTACGAACTCTGTAGGACCGGTGCGTCGGTTCTTAAAGCGATCGCCGAAGCTGATGTTCGTCTGGGCGGCTTTTCTACTGGGCGGCGGCGCGATCGCCTATTTCAACTTCTCTCAGCACGCTCCCAGAAGTCTCTCTTCCGCAGGTAGCCAGCTAGTGCCCCAAACGGCTTTGGGGACCGTTACCCTCACGACCGATGAGCTTGCTTGGACAAAGCTACGACAGTTCGGCACGCCTGATACGCAAGCGCAGTTCGACAACTTGCTCAACCAGTGGGCAGCAGAGCTATTCACTGCCAATGGCTACAGTTTCAAGCGGGATATTAAGCCCTGGATTGGCGATCGCGTGACCCTAGCCATCTTGCCCGACAGAGCGATCGCCTCGGCACCCGCCGGACAAGGACTAGAGAATGTCGGGCTAGCCACAGCCGCTCGAAATTTAGTCCTGGTCGTACCGATTGCCGATCCGCTAGAGGCAAAAGCCCTGCTCGCCGATAGTCGTTCAGCGAGCAGTCGCATAGCACCTACCGAGGAAACTAGCCGTAGCTATAGAGGTATCGCGGTACAGACGCTTACTTCTATTGACAACCAAACGCTAGAAGCTGCTGTCATTGGCACCGACTGGTTACTGCTAAGCAACACCGCAGAAGGCATAGAGCAGGCGATTGATACCCACAAGGGCAAACGCTCTCTACTTGACAACGCCAGCTATAGAAAGGCTGAAAGGCGTATAGAATCGCCGCAGCCTCGGGGTAAAAACTTCGCCCAAATCTACCTCAATATTCCTGTTATGACTCAGGCGCTAGCCCCGCCTACCGACGCTCTTGACCGGCCTCAAGGCAGCCTAATGCCTTTACAGGGTTCAGAAGGAATTGTGGCCACTGCTTTGCTACAGTCCGACGGCATCCGGTTTGAGGGGACGAGCTGGCTTCTACCGAAGAATGACCTGGCCTACGGCGAGATGAGCAACAAGGCTGGTGAGATGCCACGGCGACTGCCGGGCAATACGCTGTTAGCTATCTCGGGAAGTAACTTACAGCAGTTTTGGCAGGGCTTTAGTGAAGGCAATACCTCACCGCCGTTTCTGCCTGATCCGCAAAATCTGAAGGCCGGTTTACTGACTCAAACCGGTTTGGATATTGATGAAGACATTATGCCCTGGGCCGCAGGCGAGTTTGCGCTGGGGCTATTACCCCCAGTTGCTGCTACTGAGGCTAATCCTACTGGCTCGGCTGACACCCCAACAGCAGATGGCAGCTCGTCGAGCGGTGAGGTTGAGGTGGCTCCTGACAATCCGCCAGCCATCAATAGCGCGCCGCTGGTGATGATGGTGCAGACCAACGATCGCCAAACGGCTGAATCTGTTTGGGCCCAAATTGACGATGTGATGGTCAGTCGCTATCGCTATCAGGTAGAAACGACTGAATTTGACGGCGGATCTATCACAGAGTGGATTTCGCCGTTTCAGGGGATGCAGTTCAGTCACGGATGGCTACCGGGAAATGTGTCGTTTTTCGCGGTAGGCGATCGCGCCGCTGAAGCCATCGCGCCTACGCCCGCCGAGCCGCTATCGACTACCCGTCTATTCCAGACGCTGACTACCCGTGCTCCCCAGCCGAACAACGGTCACTTCTATATAGACCTTGAGCAAATCAATGCGCTAGGTGGCGTGTTTCCTTTGCCTCAAATTCCTGAAGAAGGTCCGACAGCGGCAATTCAGGCGATTGGGCTGACGACGACCGTGAGCGATCGCACTATGGACTACGACCTTTACATCAAGCTGACAAAATCTGCCAAACCAAATCCGCTGACTAACCCACTCACTAATCCATAAGCCGGTCTGTAAGCTAGTCCGCAGATCCAGTCCATAGGCTAGCGCTCACAAGTCTATAGGCTAGCGCTCAGTGGAGCACTGTTATAGAGCGCGGTAGCGATTAGGCTGTATCGGCAAAAATCTCTCGACAGCTTCGGCAGCTATAGTCTGATAAACTCGAAGATGGCCCCATAGAGCTTATAGCCTGCTAGCAGGCACTTAAAAAGTTCTTATAATACCCGGCTAGATTCGGCAGTTTGGAGGATAAATACCCCGTGGAAACCACCCTCGGTTTAGAGATTATTGAAGTCGTCGAGCAGGCAGCGATTGCCTCAGCGCGATGGATGGGCAAAGGCGAAAAGGATATTGCAGACGAAGTCGCTGTAGAAGCGATGCGTGAGCGCATGAACAAAATTCACATGCGCGGCAGGATCGTAATCGGTGAAGGTGAGCGTGACGATGCGCCTATGCTCTACATCGGTGAGGAAGTGGGCATTTGTACTCAGCCAAATGCTGATGAGGTTTGTACGCCTGACGAACTGTTAGAAATTGACATTGCTGTCGACCCTTGTGAAGGCACTAACCTCTGCGCCTACGGGCAGCCTGGGGCAATGGCCGTACTCGCCATTTCTGAGAAGGGCGGCTTATTTGCGGCTCCCGACTTTTACATGCGCAAACTAGCCGCACCTACGGCTGCTAAAGGCAAAGTAGATATCACCAAGAGTCCGACTGAGAACCTGAAGATCTTGTCTGAGTGCCTAGATCGCTCTATTGATGAGCTAGTAATTATCGTCATGAAGCGTGAGCGTCACGACGGGTTGATTAAGGAGATTCGTGAAGCGGGTGCCCGTGTGCGTCTGATTAGCGATGGTGACGTTTCTGCGGCTATCTCTTGTGGTTTTGAAGGCACCAACGTTCACGGTCTGATGGGCATCGGCGCAGCGCCTGAAGGCGTAATTTCTGCCGCTGCTATGCGTTGCCTAGGCGGCCACTTTCAAGGTCAGCTAATTTACGATCCGGCGGTTGTAAAAACCGGCCTTATTGGTGAGAGCAAAGAAGCCAACCTAGATCGCCTATCCTCTATGGGCATCGACGATCCTGACAAGATCTACACGGCTGAGGAATTGGCCTGTGGTGAGAACGTCCTGTTTGCGGGCTGTGGGATTACGCCTGGCACGCTGATGAACGGTGTTCGTTTCTTTAACGGTGGCTACCGCACTCAGAGCTTGGTTATCTCTAGCCAGAGCAAAACTGCTCGCTTTGTAGATACTGTGCACATGAAAGATAGCCCTAAGCGACTAAGCCTCAACTAGTTGGGCTAGTCAGGTTCAAACTGGACCTGTCGAAGTAGCAAGCTATTATGCTCTCTTTAAAGAGGCTCAAATGAGGAAAGAGGCTCAAATGAGGTTCAAAGCCGTCGGCTTGCCTATGTATTAGCTGCTCAGAAGAGATACTACCTAGAGAAGGGCCTCAAAAAGGAGCATAGATAGGGACACAAAGGGGCACTGAAGTATTTATTTCAGTGCCCTTTTTGACCAGAACCGTTTTCCCCCTCTGCGTCCATATCTCTGAAGATAGAGTTTTGTTTAGTTTCCTTGAGATAGCCCAAGGTTATTTAATACGGTAAGAAGGAAGAGCTTCATTGCTCGTTAAGACTCTCTAGAATAGAAGATCTAGATAGAAGATTCTTCAATAACAGATTCCTTAGGAAGCCGCATGAATATTGCTGTCATTGGGCTCAGTCATCAGACTGCGCCGGTTGAAGTCCGAGAAAAGTTGAGTATTCCCTCTGCTCAAGTCGCTGATGCGATCGCACATCTTGGCAGTTCGCCCACTATCGAAGAAGTTTCTATTCTTAGCACCTGCAATCGGCTCGAAATCCATATTGTTTCTAGTGAGCTAGAAACCGGCGTTCGAGATGTTATGCGCTTTCTGAGCGATCACAGCGGTATTGCGCTGCTAAATCTGCGGCCTCATCTGTTTGTGCTGCTTCAGCAAGACGCTGTGATGCATTTGATGCGAGTATCCGCCGGGCTCGACAGCCTGGTACTAGGTGAAGGTCAAATTCTTTCACAGGTCAAACACGCCCTTAGCCTAGCTCAGCAGCACAAGGGCGTTGGCAGAATTCTTAACCGTCTGCTCAAAGATTCAATCAAGGCCGGTAAGCGGGTTCGTAGCGAAACGAACCTGGGTACGGGCGCGGTTTCTATCAGCTCAGCCGCTGCAGAACTGGCGCTGATGAAAGTTGAGAGCTTTGACAACTGCCATATCGCCATCTTAGGCGCGGGTAAAATGGCGCGCTTGCTGGTGCAGCATCTTATTTCTAAGCGAGCTAATAAAATTACCCTGCTCAACCGTACGATTGAGCGAGCCGATGAGCTAGCCGCGCAGTTTGGCGATGTTGATATCGCGACTGGCACGCTTGAAAATATGCTAGAGACGGTGGTGGCCGCCGACGTGGTCTTTACCTGCACGTCTTCGACAGAGCCTATTTTGCACAGAGAAAACTTAGAACCTGTCTGTCAAACTCGTCAGCTTCTAGTGTTTGATATTGCGGTTCCTAGAAATGTGCATAGCAACATCAATGAGATTGGTACGGTTTTTGCCTTTAACGTGGACGATTTGAAGGCGGTTGTGGCGCAAAACCAGGAAAGCCGCCGCCAGATGGCGCTAGAAGCAGAAGCCCTGCTAGATGAGGAAGTAGATGAGTTTATGAATTGGCTGCGATCGCTCGATACCGTCCCTACTATTAGTAGCCTGCGTAGCAAGGTCGAAACCATTCGCGAGCAAGAGCTAGAAAAAGCCATGTCGCGCCTAGGCTCAGAATTTTCTGAGAAGCATCGCGGCGTGGTAGAAGCGTTGACGCGTGGGATTGTTAACAAGATTTTGCACGATCCTATGACGCAGCTACGAGCCCAAAGAGATATGGATGCTCGCGATCGCGCAATGGAAACCTTGCAAGTGCTGTTTAACTTAGAAACCGCTTCAAGAAAAAAAGCAGGTAGTCGCCAATAACGAGCTACCTCTTCGCCGCTAGCAAAGGCCCCTCAAGACATCTCTTGAGGGGCCTCTACTTGTTTATGCTGTTTGTTTATGCTGTTTACTTCTCAACCTAAAAGGTATTCCAACTTCTGAGATTCTAATTCTTCCAGTTCCAACATTTCAATTCTAAGATTTCAATTCTAAGATACTGTCCTATGTTTTCTAGAGTGCGTCGCTCAGCTAGCCGTTTTTTCAATAAGTCTCGTAAGGTCAACCACGAGCCAATTAATAGAGTTAGCTTAGTTGTTATTGTTGTTTTAGACCTGTTTATTCTAGTCAGTGTGTTTAATGGTTTGGCAGATATTAGCAGATGGCCGCTGAGCCCTACAGCTACCTATCCCTGTCAGCAGCCGTGGCAGCAATACCGAGAAAGTACCTCACCCGAAAAAGACTATATTGCTATTAACGAAAACCTTGATTTCTCACCGGATGGTTACACGCTTAGCTATCAAGATTCGAGTAGAGGGCGCATAGGCGAAGTCTCTAATATTTGCTTGCAGTACGAAGCAACTGCAGATGCCCTCTCGACCTCTGCTAGTCAAACCATTGCTAAAAGCATTAATGATACGCAGGCCGAGATCAGTTCCTTCACCGCAAAGAACAGCGAAATCCGTCAGCAGTACGATTCTACGCTGCTAGAAGAGATTGCAGGTCAGTCGCCCGACCAGTCTATCAACAACGTAGAAGCCGCTCAGGCTAAGCGAGAAGTCGATCAGAACAATCAGGCAATCGCGCAGAGGCAAACCACTGTAGAGACGCTGCAATCAACTCTGGTTGCAGCCCCAGAGAGCCAGGCTTTCTTGACGCTGCTAAGCGACACAGCCAAATTCAACAGCGTGAGTGAAGGCTACCGCCAAGCCTCTTTCTGGTACCCCAGCATTCAGCTATTGTTTCAAAGCTTGTTCTTGCTGCCTCTGATCTTTCTGGCCGCGATTATTCATCGGCTGGCGCAGCGCAGGAATTACGGCTACATTGCGCTTATTAGCTGGCATCTGCTTGTCATCTTCTGCATTCCCCTACTTTGGAAGATATTTGAATTCTTCCAGTTGGGATTTCTCTTCCAGTGGATATCAAACTTTTTAGAAACGCTGTTTGGAGGGCTCCGCTTTTTAGTGAATTACCTTCAGATTTTATTGTTTCCTATCATTGGCTTTGCCATCATCAAGTTTTTTCAGAAAGTCGTTTTCAACGCCCGACTGCAGGCTGCCAACCGCGTTCAAAACATGCGCTGCACTAGCTGTGCTAAAAAAATTCGTGAATACGATGTCCACTGCCCGCACTGTAGCTATTCACAATACCGAGAATGCCGCAACTGCCATAACCTAACTTACAAGCACCTGCCGCACTGCAAACACTGCGGCAGCGATCAGCCTCTAGAGCTGTCATAATTAGACCTCTTGCAAAAATGATTATGTGTTAGTTTAAGGGGCTTTTCTCTCTATCCTACCTAGGCCAAGCTGAGCTCATAGTTATAGAGTGCTGCAATGATATTGAAGCGTAGACCATAGCGCTTCCGCCGATTGCGATAGCGTTGTCCCAGAATCCTAAAAATTTTGACCCGTCGATTCACATGTTCAATGCAAATGCGCTCTTTGCTGAGGATACGATTGTCATCCCGCTCAGCCTCGGAGAGCTCGCCATTCCTCGGTTTTTTCTTCGGGATATAGCTGTTGGCAAGGTAGCGGGTAATGCCCTGATAGCCGCTGTCTCCCAGCATTCCTGTGTCAGGATGCATATGAATTCCGGCCGCTTTGAACAGCTTGAAATCATGGGTGCGGCCTAAGTCAAAATGAAGGCAGATGATATCTAGGGTGTCGCGATCAATGATGATTTGGCACTTGAGGGTGTGCTGCTTCTTTTTGCCAGAGTAGGCCCGCTTTTGCTTCTTCTGAGGGCGTTCAATCGGGGTTTCGGTGACATCGACGACCACTAAATCAGGACGGCCAAAGCCCTGTATCAACTGCCGTTTCCCAGGAATACGAAATAACCCTGAGGCCATGATTTGGACTTCCATGCGATGCACGATACGGCACACAGTCGATTCGGAAACGCCCCTATCGGTGGCGATATGAAAATAAGTGCGATACTCCCGCCAGTACTCGAGCGCCACCAGAATCTGGTCTTCTCTCGATAGCTTAGCGGGACGCCCTGGACCGGGTCGCTCTGGAATTTGGGCTTTCACGGCCTTCACCATGCGTTTGAAAGTCGCACGTTGGACGCCAAATCGGCGCTTAAACTTTGGGTTATTTAGGGCGTGGCTCGCTTCGTAGTTCATCTGTTGGGCTCGAAAACAGCGAACTAAAACCCATCAACTTACCATGAAACCTATTATGCAAGAGGTCTATTACGCCATCGCAGCCTATTTAGCAGCACTATGATTCACCTTTTCTCGTCGTCTCTGTCTTGTTTTGTTCATCCTCGTTTTGTTCATCGACCTCGCTTTATTTGTCGACTGCTAACGCTTTGCCTAACGCTTGTTTTTACAACTAGCTGCGCCGCCACCGCGACTATACCCACTGACGGTAGCTACAGCTACAAATCACCTAGCTCGGATGGCATTGGCAAAGTGTACTATGGCCGCGAAATTGCCAATGTGATGGGCTATCAAGGAGCGAACTGGCTATCAAGACCTAGCCGTGCGACTGAGGAGCGATCGGATATGGCTGTTGATGCGCTTATGTTAGAGGGGGACGATGTTGTTGCAGATATTGGCGCAGGCCTAGGCTATATTAGCTTTCAGCTAGCGAGATGGGTAAAAGACGGCAAGGTAATCGCAGTCGATGTGCAGCCACAGATGCTAGCACTACTAGAAGCTGAACGCGATAGATATGGCGTTCAGAACATTGAAACCGTTTTGGGTACTGAGGACAATCCGAATTTGCCAGCTGAGAGTATCGATATGGCCGTGATGTTTGACGCCTATCACGAGTTTGAGTATCCGGCAGAGATGATGGCAGGTATTGTCGAAGCGCTAAAGCCGGGTGGACAGGTTGTGCTAGCAGAATACCGCGCTGAAAATCCGCTAGTGCTGATCAAAAAGCATCATAAGATGACCCAAAAGCAGGTGAAAGCGGAGCTGACAGCGGCAGGATTGAGCTGGGTGAAAACAGATAATCGACTCCCGCAGCAGCACCTGATGTTTTTTGAGAAAGCGACGACATCGTAAGACTCGCCCAGTTCTATCACAGTTTTATTTCGGACGTTTACCGGTTGGCGTTCGCTGGCTGGTGTTCGCTGGTGTGTGCTCGCTGATAGATGACAGAGCAATAGGAAAATGGCATTATATGACTCTTGTTCCTAGCTGACAAAGCAATCTGATATATAAACGTCTTAATAGGCTTGGTAGGTTAGGACGCTCGCTGTACCACTTGTGTACTATCTATCAACATCTGCACTGTCTGTCAACATTTAACGTAATCATTAGAGGCGACTTTGGACTTTATAGAACAGGTAACGAACATTGTGACCCTTTTTGGCTACTGGGGCATTGCGTTTCTGATGCTGTTGGAGAATGTGATTCCGCCGATCCCATCTGAGCTGATTATGCCGCTAGCAGGGTTCGCGGTGGCTAGAGGTGATATGAATATGGTGGGAGCGATCGCAGCAGGCACTTTTGGTTCAGTGCTAGGTGGGCTTATCTGGTATTACGTTGGTGAGCGCTTAGGACTAGAAAGAACTTGCGCCTTGGCCGACCGCTATGGCAAGTGGCTAGGAATTTCTAGTAAAGAAGTGCGAGCTACACAGCAGTGGTTTGTCAGAAAGGGCGGCCTATGGGCTATCGGCCTAGGCCGATTGGTACCTGGTATCCGCACCTATATCTCTGTTCCAGCAGGCATTGCAAGAATGACCATGGGCACCTTTTTGTTATATTCCACGGTCGGTTCTTTGGCCTGGATTAGCTTCCTCGCGTTTGCCGGTCTGTGGCTAGGTGAAAGCTACGACAAAGTTGGTGAGTTTTTAGGACCTATCAGCAAGTTTGTTATAGGAGCTATTGCTATCTTTGTAGTGGGTAGAGCGTTGTACACTTGGAGAAAGCGAAGCTCACCGCCTAAAGATAGAGATATCTAGCTTTCTGACTGCTGTTCTTTTTGCTAGAATCTCTCTCTATCTGTTCTCTTATCTTTCTCTGTACTATCTTCTATCTAAGCGCGTCAGGAAAGACACAGCTACCCATAGAGAGATCAAACAGGTGTAGTTTGTACTCTTGCGAGAGGGCCTCGAAGACACGCAGCCCTCTGATGCTATTGCCGTTTTTATCGATCGGTGGGGAGAACGTGGCAATGCCCGCTTTACCGGGTACGACAGCGATAATGCCACCTGACACGCCGCTCTTGGCTGGAATGCCAACTCGATAGGCCCATTCACCCGCTCGATTGTACATGCCACAGGTATACATCACGCTTAGCAGGTCTCGAACGTACTGAGCGTCGACCGCCTGTTTTTGTGAAATAGGTTGTATGCCTTTGTTAGCAATAGTGGCTGCCATTGTAGCTAAGTCTCGGCAAGTGACCATTACAGAACACTGCTGAAAGTAAAGATCGAGCGCGGCATCAATATCGTGGTCCATCATGCTGAAGTGGAGCATTAGATGGGCCATAGCTCTGTTTCTGTGGCCGGTAGAGCGCTCAGAAACGAAGGTGGGCATGTCGATAAAGACTTCGTGGTCTAGGTAGCGCTCGAACATGGCTAAGAGTCGGTTGAGCTTAGCGGTTGGATTCTCGCCTTTGATGAGACTAGTGGTTGCGATCGCACCTGCGTTAATCATGGGATTAAAAGGCCGCTTGGAATCCTCATCTAACCGAATGAGAGAGTTAAACGGATCGCCGGTTGGCTCTACCCCTACTTTTTCTAGAATCGCCTCTCTTCCCTGTTCTTCTAAAGCTAAGCCATAGGCAAACACCTTGGAAATAGACTGAATAGTGAACTTCTGGTGAATATCTCCGGCCCCGAACGTTTGGCCGTCAGTTGTGACGATGCTAATGCCAAACCAATTGGGATCGGCCTTGGTGAGTTCAGGAATATAGCTAGCAACACTTCCTTCCTCTAAAGGCAGATATCTACTATAGAGTTCATCTAGAAAGGATTGAAGCGATGACATCGATTAAACAGACTATAAGGAGTATTCTCCAGACTTTAGGAGTTATTTGGCTATTAATCCGGCTATAAAATTTAGCTGTAAATTTAGCTATAAACAGTACGCAATCGTCCCAGAATTCCAGCTTAAAATTCTGAATTACTCGTCTACCCAATCAACATAGGGAAGCCCATCTGGATTGACAGACAGCTCTTCACGGCGCAAGGTTTCTTGAGTTTTCACAACGTCTTCAACAGTTTCCTTACGTACAGAGATACTTTGATAAGGTCTCACCTGACGACAAATCTCTGCTCGCTCTTCGTATATTCCCATGCTGATAGAGCCGTCTTCGCCGACTTCAGCGTTATCTACGTCTATTTGAGTATCACCACCGTAAATAGATTCTATTTCAATAATAATTTTCTCTTTTTTGACGGGCGTGAGCGTCTCTGTCGTTTCAGTCACTGTTTGTCTAGAGATTCTGACCTCGCCTGTCCTTACTCGCTGCTTGCGGGTAGATAAACGCTCTTCGTACAGTAGGAACTGTGAACTATCGGGTATGGATGCCTGTTCTGTGACGACTGGCTCTGAGACAACTGGTTCTGAGACCGCTCGCTCCAAGGCGATTGGCTCAGAGATGCCTGGCTCAGAGATGCCTGGCTCTGAAATAGTCTGCTCTACAACGGTCTGCTCTACAACAGTCGAATTGATTGTGCTATCTACAACTACGTTATCTACAGAAGCGACGGGGCTAGTCATCTCTACTGGAGCGGAGTATTCTACAGGCGCCATCTGATAGCCAACCGTCTGATAGTCATCGGAGCGCTGTTCGGCGGTAACCGTAGACGAATTTTCTTCTATTGTTTCTTCTATTAATCGGCTACCATCCTGGTATGTGGGCAACCGACTGATGTCATCGCTGCTCATCTCGCGTGCGTATAGGCTGTTTAGATCTGTTGTTTTAACGCAGCTACGTACAGGCAACAAAACTTGCTTCTGATCCTGCAGGTTCACCACTAGGTACTTGAGGCGATCGGTATCGTCGATAAGGAGTTCACTTACCTGACCTACTGCTTGGTTCTGGGCGCTGTACACATTCATTCCTTTTAGGTCGCCACCCTCAAAGTAGATGTTTCGGTAATTCGGATAGCGATCGCCGATTTTGTACAAAGCCATAGTTATCCACCTGCTACCTATTTTTAAAGGTAATGTATCTGAAAATTAATGTCTCGAAATTAACTATGACTGACCTAAACCCCTATGGGTTTCTACCTATAGAGAGAAACCGGCTGGTTTGTGTCAAACTCTATCTCCTTTGATAGGCATCAAATATCTTTGGCTTGTGTAGTCTTAGCGCATACAGAAGGGCCGATCAACATCCCTAATTGCTAGAATTTATCGCTAGAGACTCCTCGCTAATGTCTCGTGGAAGGACTGTTGACTGCTCTGTATTCGAGCCCGCTTGTATTCGAGCCCGCTTAAGGAATTCAATAAGGAACTACCATGACTTACGTAAATAGACCCGGTGATAGACCCGTAGCAGATCCCGATGTGCGAACCTCGACTATTCCCGTCGCACCGATTGCCGAATACCATGATACTGTTCGCTGGGGACCCATCTTTGCAGGCATTGTTGTCTCTATTATCTCGCAGCTACTGCTAAGTGCCCTAGGTGCAGCTATTGGTGGCTTTGCCACAGGTGAAAGTTCTGCTGGCACAATCGGCTTAGGGTTAGGTATTTGGGCCGTCATCAGCTTACTTATCTCTTTGTTCTTAGGAGGCTGGACGATGGCAGCTTCTTGTGGCCCGATGAATAGCAAGACGGCTATGCTCAACGCAACTGTCATGTGGGCAACTACTTTGGTGCTCAGCGGTTGGCTGTTGGCTAGTGGTGTTTCAGGTACCTTTGGACTTGCGATCGCCAATGCAGGCGACGTAGCAGCGCAAATAGAGCAGCCAGGAGGCGCTTCTCTTCCTAGCCAGCAAGAGGTCAGTGAAGCTATTCCTAGTATCACAACTCAGCAGGCGGATGTTTATGCCGCTAATGCTTCTAAAGCGGGCTTATCGTTTCTAGTAGGTACGCTGCTAGCTCTGGTAGCTGCTCTAGTCGGCTCTACCGTAGGTGCTAAGAAGCCTAGAGTTGTTGTCCGCTAAATCCTTTCTGCACGCTGCTGCATCTTGTAGCGTTCTAGTAATCAGACAGCTTTAGTCAGCAGTTACTAGCGAGGCTGTTTCTGATATAACCATTTCGTTAATAACAGAAACACCTGTAACGAAAAGAGATAAAGAGAAAGAGCTGTTCTATGCGACGCATCTTTCTTTTTATCTCTTTCTTCGTTTGATAACATATCGTCATATACCGCCAATAGATAGCGCTGAGCGACAGACAAACGATCGTAACCGCAGAAGTGCTCTCTAAGGAACGACTTTTCGCCTCGGCAGGTGGATTTGATACGCCGGTAGATATACTTAGATATGCCTATTGAGTGAAGTGATTCTTCCCTTTAGATGAGGAAAGCCTTCCGTACTTTCTCTAAGATCTACTGTAATTCAAGCCGAAAAGAGCTTCTTGTTCGCAGAGACAGTAGCTATCGATGGCCTGAAGCAGACGTAGCCAACTGGAGAAAAAATATGACACTTGCTAGCCTTAAGAACGCCTACCCGGACTACCGCAATACGTTTAGTGATAATAATCTTGGTCACTTAGATGATTACAGCGTGTATGCTCAAGATGAAGACAAGGTAGGAACGGTAGAAGACGGTCTTTTTGATGATTCGACGGGTCAGTTTCGCTATTTGGTTGTAGACACCGGCCCGTGGATCTTTGGTAAGAAAGTATTGCTTCCCATTGGTAAAGCCCAGTTCGATAATGATCGTCAGCGCGTCTATGTGAACGGTCTGACAAAAGAGCAGGTAGAGAATCTACCTGAGTACACCGGAGAGATGGTGGACTACGACTACGAGGAGCAAGTACGCGGTGTTTACCGTGGTGAGGGCTACCAGGCTGCAACCGGTACAAGCCAGAGCGCGGTCGGAACTAGCGCGCCTGTAGGAGAAACAGCTTCTACTACTGCTGCCTACAACCAAGACACTTACGACTATGACTATGACCGCGATCTCTACAGCGTACCCGAAACTGAATACAATAACCAGCCTATTCGTCTCTACGAAGAGCGCCTAATTGCGGATAAGACCCGAGTGAAGGCGGGTGAAGTCGCTGTTGGTAAGCGCGTAGAATCGGAGACTGCCAAGGTTTCTATTCCCTTGACGAAGGAGCGGGTCGTAATCGAAAGGACAACACCTACTGAAACCACAGCAGCAGCGGTAGGCGACCACGCCTTTGAAGGTGGAGAAGTTGCTCGTGTAGAAGTCTACGAAGAAGAAGCTGCTATTCGCAAAGAAGCGTTCGTTCGCGAAGAGGTCAGCGTCCGTAAAGAGACTGAAGAAAAAGTAGTTAGCGAGTCAGCTACCATTCGCCGTGAAGAGCTAGATATGGATGCTGATGATAGCGTACGTATTTCTGAAAAGTAATATCGCCACGCAATATTGCTAAGCAATACTGTGAAACGACAGCAGTCAGTTGGTGAAACCAGCCTGACTGCTGTCGTGTGCAGCACTTAGTTTATCCTTTAGCTATGTTTTAGCTATGACGGCGGCCTCTGTTGGAGCAGAGGTCGTTTTTTTGTTTCCCTGGTCTACCTTCGACGTTGAGCCTACTTTCATCGCAAGCTACCATGCGAGCACGCTACGAGGTTACTGGTAGTATCAGCGTTCGAGGCTATTCCGCTTCAGGAGCGCGTACAACCGACTCAAATTCTATTTTACGGTGAGTTCCGTTACAGAAAGGCTGAGTGGTTGAAGCGCCGCACCGACAAAGAGCTACCGTCTCTTTGTCAATAGTGAATTCGTTGCCTTCAGCGTCGGCTAGCGTAAACGGGCCCTTAACTAGATATGGACCACTATCCTTGATAGTCATGTGTGTACTATCAGCCATGAATTTTCCTCTTGAGTGAATAGAAGTAAATAGAATTACGTTAGTCTGAAGTCAGATCGCACCTCACAGGCGGACTGGAAGCGACCCGAGAATACTATATAGGGTTATTACGGCTTTGTGATATTAAACTATCTGTTCCAATAGGCACTGACAAGTATTTAAGGAAGATCTTTCTATTGACTTAGAGGTAAATCGAAGAATTGTCTCTGATGGGAGAATCTCTTTATAGACAATTACTCTATGCTAGCTAAGTGATTGGTTAGATGGATTCTGTTCATCTGTCCTCAGCTCACGCTTTGGTATTGTTTCGCGCAATCCGGCTGTATACAATTCGGCACTGTTTAGGTCCGTGTGCCAAAGCAATTTTTAAACGATTTTCTAAACTTTATTATGAGCATTTCAAGTTCGGATACAGCAGGGCTAACGGTAGAAGAAAGCGAAGCGCCGATAGGCAGCATGGGCCAGAAGCTACTGATTAGTGGCAATGCGATCGCACTTCGACTCTGGGACGAGCAACCCGGTGACGGACAGGAAAAAGCCGCCGCTGCTCGCAGTTACGAGACGCTAGGCTATGTGCTAGAAGGCGAGGCCGAACTGACTATGGAAGGAAAATCTATTACGCTAAAGCCCGGCGTCTCTTGGAGCGTACCCGAGGGTACAGCCCACTCTTATAAGATCGTAGAGCGCTTTCGGGCCGTGGAGGCAACTCACCCTTCTGCTAGAGGTGACGGTTAAACGGTAGACGGCTAAGTGGCGGACGGCTAGTGGCGGACGGCTAGTGGCGGACGGCTAAGTGAAAGCAGCCATACATCAGTTGATCCCGTCGTGATTTAGCGACCAAAACATATATTAATCAAGCAGTACACGACAGTTAATTAAGAAAAGACCCAATGGCTCTATTTTCCAGACAGCAACTTCAGACGCTAACCAGCTATTCCTCAGACGACAATTCATCAGCCTGCGTTTCTATTTATTTAGATACGCACGAGGCAGGAGCTGAAACTCGGCAGGATCCTATTCGGCTGAAAAACCAGCTCTCTGAAGCTGAAAAACAGCTAGCTCAGTTGGGTCTAGATGGACAAGAGGCGCAGGCTATCTTAAAGCCGGCAGCTGATTTGATTGACGATACGTCTTTTTGGCAGCATCAGAAAAGCGGCTTAGCACTCTTTCTCACTCGCGACCAGTTTCAGTACTATACGGTGCCATTAGAGCTTGAAACAGCAACATTTGTAGACAAACGTTTCTACATTAAGCCGCTGATTTCTCTTGTTACTAACGACAACTTGTTTTACGTACTAGCGGCTAGCCAGAACCAGGTGACGCTTTATCAGGCAACGCGTAGCCACGTCCACTCTGTGGACTTGGATGGTACACCAGAAAGCCTAGAAGTAGCGTTGCGATATGATGATCCGGCTGAATCCTTGCAGGGACACGGTACTGGCCGTGGTGGCAACCAAAAGGTATTTCACGGACAAGGCAGCGGCAAAGATAGCGAGAATACCGATATTCTTAGGTTCTTTCACCTTGTTTCTGATGGGGTCGAAAATGTCATGGGCGGACAAGTAGCGCCATTGGTATTTATGGGCGTTGATTTTCTCTTTCCTATTTATCAACAGGCTAATAAGTACCCTCATTTGATGGAAGAGGCGATCGCATTTCAGCCCGACCAGCTAAGCGCTACGGAAATTCGTGACCGTGCGATGCAGGTTGTAGAGCCGTATTTTAGCAAGAGCCGCGAAGTAGAAAGCGAGCAGTACGGTAGCCTTAAAAACCAGGAGCAGGCAACTGAAGACGTTGCGCAAATCCTCAGCGCTGGATACAACGGTCAAATAGACACGCTATTTGTTGATCGCGATCGCCAGGTGTGGGGAGAATTCGACGCCGGCAGTCGTAAAGCTACCTATCATGAGGAACGCACTGCCCAGAGCGAAGATTTGCTAGAGCTAGCCATAACCAAGGCGCTCGAGACAGATGCAAAGGTGTATGCACTCGATATGGACCAAATGCCTGTAGATGCCGTTGCTGCCGCTACGCTTCGGTATCCGATCATGATGGAGGCAGAATCTGTCACGGTGTAAAAAGATGCATAAAAGCTAGCTGCATAGAAGCTACGCAAGGTGGGTAAGCGCAAAGCTTCAGTTTAGTTTATCCATAAGTAATTGCAGTACGCTAAGAGCACCTCCTATCGATAAGGGGGTGTTTTTTATGAGCGCTTTTCGTGAGTGTTTTTTAGATCAGGAGTCGATCGCCGTTGGCTATAGAGCTATTTTCAATACATCGGCCTGTAGGCGACAGCTTACCTGTTGTAGCCAACTTGCCACACAGCGGTCTTTGTGTACCAGCGAAAATCGCAGCAAGCTTCACCGAGCATCAAAGGCAGACGCTGCCGAACTCGGACTGGCACCTACAGCCACTGTATTCGTTTTTACCCAGGCTTGGCGTCACTGTTATGCAGGCTAATTACAGCCGCTACGTGGTTGATCTCAACCGGGCGCCAAAGCCACCGCTATTTGGCTCCTTTTGGTCGGCTGTGGTACCTGAGCAAACGGCGTTTAAACGGCCAATATACGTAGACAAACCAACTGAAGAAGAAGTGCGATCGCGCGTCAACCAATACTACACGCCGTATCATCAACAGCTCACCGAGCTGCTAAGTGAAATAATCGACCGGCACAGCAAAGTCTATCTGCTAGACTTGCACAGCTTTATGGGTCTGATCACAGATGATATTTGCCTGGGTAACGCCAACGGCGTAACCTGTCACGACTCTTTTCTTGAAACGGTGGCCGAAAGCCTGAGTGCACAGCACTATCAGGTGGTAAAGAACAAAGTATTTACAGGCGGATACATCACTCGACACTACGGTCAGCAACCAGACGTAGAAGCCTTGCAAATTGAACTGCGCTATCCGAACTACCTGCCTGACGACCAGTTAGATATCTCAGCTATTCCTCAGTGGAAAGGCCCCAAATTTGAGCAGGCACAAGTTAGGCTAGAGGCGGCCTTTAGCGCTATCTTACAGAAGATAGATCTACAGAAGATAGAACATAACATACCGCAGAATGTACGGTGAAACATCTCGTGGTACAAACAAAATTTTGAGTCAGAGATAACGGCGCAGAGCTGACCGCTAGAACCTCTTTGAAGCTCTTATCTTCGAGACTTTTATCTTTGAGCCTTACTGTCTATATACTTGTGGCGCATAGTCGTCGAACGCAGCTTTCTTCTTCTTGCCGATGCGCTCCAACGATCCAAAATATCTTTCGCCAACAGTTCCTTAATCCAGATCTGGCTAACAATCACCAGAGGTAGCGCTAAAAACAACCCCAAAAATCCAAACCATACGGCAAAAATAACCTGAGCCATAAGTGCTAGGGCTGGTAGCAAGGAGACTTGTTGTTTCATCACCATTGGCGTCAAAACGTTTCCTTCTAGCTGCTGAATAGCAAAGTACAGACCTAGAACACCAACCGCTTTCCACGGACCTATAGATAGTGCCATCAGCGCGGGCGGCACAACGCTAAAGAGAGGCCCGATGTTGGGAATGAACGTTAAGCAGCCTGCTAACAGCGCGTTAACAGCTGGCAGCGGCACGCCGATTAAACTTAGACCGACACCGCTAGCTATCGTAATCACCGTAATGTTGAACAGTAGGCCAAGCGCCCAGCCAGTCAACGCCTGCTCACATTCGGTGATAATTTCGTCTGCCCTGTGCCTATAAAAATCAGGAAAGGCCCGGATCAGCATTCGTCGGTAGCTAGCCGGGTCGCTCAGCATCATAACCATGACAACGACCACTAGCAAAAAGTTAAGGAACACGTCAAGAGAGAGTGAGAACAATCTCATTGCTCTGCCAACTAAATCTGGGCTTACGAGCGATAGGCGAGAAAACAGCTCCGATAGGCTGGTATCTTCTAATACGTTTCCTGGCAGGTACGCCCGATAGTACTGATACCATTCTTGTATTCGGTTAAAGCCTAGCTCGGAAAAGAACGTGTACTCTGGAATCTGGGTAGCGATAGACGGAATGATGAACCTAAAGATGATAGCGATAGTGGTTGCGATCGCACCCAAAACCACTGGTAGGGCCAAGACTCTAGGAACTGAGAGCTTTTGTAGCTGTTGCACCAGCTTATTAATAACCGTTGCAAAAACCACCGCTGCGAACAGCAGCAGTAGCACCTGCCGCAGTGTCCACAATAGCCATATCAGGATGACCAAGCCGACTAGGCCTGCTAACGTACCAAACTTCAAACCCACGCTCCCTATAAATTACGCGCTCCAGTCGGCGCCTTAGCAACCCATGCGCCTTAGCATCATCTAGTAGCCCACATTTCCTCTAACCCAGCCATTGAACCTAGCCATCGTGTTGCTAACCTAATGTGGCTAACTTTTACCACCAAATTCAAGCATAGATAGATAGGACAGCAAAGAGGCTCTACCAGAAGGGGCGAATTGTAGCGATTGGACGGATGCATTCGTATGGCTGCGCGCCGCTTAGTCTCGAGA
This sequence comes from uncultured cyanobacterium, assembly GCA_963702855.1. GTDB lineage: Bacteria > Cyanobacteriota > Cyanobacteriia > Phormidesmidales > Phormidesmidaceae > Phormidesmis. The sequence continues at coordinate 931,056 of OY969765.1, read as the reverse complement.
AACCAGCGGCCTCAGCAGTCGCTGATGCAGTGAGCTAAGAATATAGGGAGTTGAGGATATAGCGAGCTAAGGATATGGCGAGCTGGAGAATGTGATAAGTCAAAAATGTAGTGAGATAAGTGACCAAATCTGTGGCAGTCCTAATCAGATATTGTCGCTTTAGCGCAAGCTGAACCTTGACTCGAACAGCTATCTGTCAAGATATCTAGCAAGATATCTAACGTTTGGCTTAGGTGACTACGACCGCTCGGCAGCTGGGCTATCGGGTCGATGGGCCCGGTGGCCCCGTTGTGACTGACCGGGCCTAGAGAAATAAACTGAAGCCGCCCCTTCGCACGCGCCATGTTCCAATCAGACCAAGTCAATAGCGGCCAGCGCGTAGGAAACATGATCGCGCCAATTTTGGCGAGCAGATCGCGATCGCCTCGCAAATGGTACAGCCGATCAATTTCTAGAACGCCGTTATTGCCACTAAGCACACCTGCTAAAGAGATCACCTCGATTGGCACATCCAACGCGTATTTGAGATAGGTAACCGCCCCTAGCGCTACCTGCGCACCACCGCTGTAGCCTAGCAGCGTAATCGGTAACCCTGGTCGATAGCTCCGCTGCCGTAAGCTATTCAAAATCACCTGCGCGGTACCTCGGTTAAACACAGGGCCATAGCGATTGTCAGTAGAAACCGCCACCTGAAAGGTATTGCGTAAGTTGACAAAAATATCTAGCGGGCTTTGAGGGTGCCAAGTTTCTACCCGGTTGACCCACCGCCAAAAAGACGCAAACGGACGCCGCACCGTCAGCGGTCGATTTAGCGCTGAATAAGCCATGATGTCTTGAATAAATACCATATCTGCCGGTAATGCCGCCGCTAGCGTGTTCAAAAAGTTTTGGACCCGCTCGGGATAATCAGCAGAGCTTTGAGAGATGCCGTCTAAATAGACTACATATCGACTAGGGGTGACGCTGTGCTCAGAGGAAGGCGCGCTACCAGCAGGTGCACAGAGCCGCTCAGGAAACTTATGAGTACTGTGGATTTCGATGCCGTCGCCATACCAACCGGCCCACCAGCCCAAAGCTTCAAACGGTGAGAGCAATCCGGCAATTAGCAAAGCAATCAGGCTAACACGTACTAGGTCAATGATTACCCTGAGCAGTTTGTTATTAAAAGCCAAGTACCACTGTAGCCACTGCTCGTTGATAGGCGACAGCAGCACAATCACCCCGATAGCTAGCAGGATAATAGCGCTGATTTTAACGATACGACTGCGCATGAATGAAAGACCTAGAGTTGACGAAAGCTTTGAACGGATTGTGAGCACCAAAAATTCATTTGCGAGGCTTTGTCGCTATATTGCGCAGACTTTCTCTGGCGCTATCGACAGGTGGCTCAGAGATGCCCCTTTGAGTGCGAAGCCCCTCGTAGAGCTCCTCAGATAGTCTGATGCGGTTGGTAATTAACTCTTCGCCCGCTACCCAGTTAGTGATCCATTGACCGAGCGAAGCAATCGGCTGTCCCACAGTTTTTTGCAGTAGCTGAATGACTATCCAGCCTAGCGCAGCGCTCTCAAAGGATTGCCACAAACTTAAGGTTGTGATTGATCCTATCCCGATGATTACCGCCAATAGGGTCCAGATAGAGAGGAAGACAAAAACAGCGTTGCCAAAGTAAGGCATGATGACCAGCACGCTTAGCGTCAGCGGCGCGTAGCTAAAGCCTAAGGTGCGTACGACCGCGTTCAGAGGTAAGTAGCTGTTGAAAAAGATCTGAAGGATAGCCCAAATACTTAGGGCCCAAAATCCGTAACCCACTACAAAAAAGAGAGCCGAGATCAGCAGGCTGAGCACAAAGCGTAGCGGCCTGACTTGATTCACAAATAAGACGACAATCTGATTGAGCGACTGGGCGATGCCTGCAATAAAAACGATGGTAAGCGCTGCTATCAGGCTGTTGGACTGGTTTTGCAGGCTCTGAAAGGTGGGTGAGTGCAGCGTCATCGCACCTTTTATCAGTTCCCCAAAATGGCTGAATGCATCTTTTGTAACGTGTAGCTGTGCTAGTAGACCCAACTTAATTATCATGCAAAATTACTATAACCACTGTGCCTTACAGTGCCTGAATCCTGAGCGATTAGATCATAAATAGTTGGTGAACGATTAGCAATCCCTAACCGCTACTTAGCCTCAGCTCGCTAGACACACAACACGCTTTAACTATTCTCCCTGATTAGTCAGTATGCACCGGAATGCCATCAAACCGATTCATTGCTAGGGCCTTGAAGTACATCCGCCATAGAAGTTAAGAGCAGTGCGATCATCAGTAGCGTTCAATCTTGGACAGTGCAATCGACGGTAACCCCTTTGCCAAGAAGCTCTCTTTTGTGAAAGATCCTTTGAAAGACCTAAAGAACAGATATGACCAGATTAACAACTGGACTTGGACGCGTGAGTTAGTAGCGTGTCTGCGACTATCTTAGGGCTTGAATCACCTTATTGAATACGCTGGAATTTTACGATGCTTAGTCGGAATCTTTCTATCAAGGCTACGTTTGTATTCTCTGGCATATTGGCTGCGAGCTTAGTTGCACCGAGTGCGATCGCTCAAGTCTCTGATCACGCTCCCAGTACCGTTCCAGCTTTTACAACACTTTCCGCTGAGACACTCCTCGAAGTAACTACTGAGCCTGTTTTAGAATCTTCTACTGAACCCGTTTTAGAATCCATAGTTTCCTCAGAAATCTTGGATGAGCCAGTCTCGGATGAGCTAGTCTTGGATGAGCTAGTCTTGGATGGACCAGTTGCAGACAGTGAAACAGCCATGCTGGAGATATTAACAGCTTTGGATGCGGTGTCTCTAGAAGAAACTGAAGCGCTAACTATCGAAGTTCTAGAAACCGGTGGAATTGAAGTCGGTGAAACTGTTCTAGATCCTATCTCTACCGATAGCTCTGTTGAGATTTTAGCATCAGCCGAGATTTCAGCGTCAGTTGAGATGCCAGCGCCAGTTGAGATTTCACTAACAGACACCGAAAACATAGGTGCGGCGTCTTTAGGTGCGGCGTCTTTAGCCGACCTTAAAACCGCTTCACTTTCGCCTGCTCTTTCGTCCACCCTTTCACCTAGCCCCAGTGGTCTTGATACTAGCAATCCCACCACTGCTATTCCCGCGCTCACTTCTGCTCTAAACAACGACAACATTCTCACTCGGCTATACGCCGCAGACGCGCTGTGGCACCTCACGGGAAACCTGGACCTAGTACTCCCAACGCTAACCGCCGCGGTCTCTTCTTCTGATGTACATGCACGCGATCTAGCCATTTCTGCGTTAGCCCAGCTAGGAGCCCAGGCGCTGCCAGCCGCGCCTGTCTTGAATGAGCTAGTAGGCGATTCTAGAACGCGACAGCTTGCCGAGGACACGCTAGCCGTAGTGAGAAGCGATCGCCGCCCAGCAACCGTGCTAGGCATCATTGCTAGAGAATCTCGTAGAATGCTGATTCCACCCGCAATTCGCGCGCTTTCTGGACTGTGGCGATAGCAGATGGCGATAGCAGATAGCGATAGCAATGGTGAGCAGATAGCGATGGTAAAGGTAGACCACGATAGACCGAAGATCGCGAGGCTTTACGTCGTGTCTAAGCCAGGAATGTCGCTCTTTCTATGGATGCAGGGCAAAAGGCATATAGATAGCCCGTTTATTTAACGTTTTGTCCGTTAGCTCGCTCGCTGGTAGGTAGCTTGTGAGTAAAAGGATAAGTCATTTGTAACAGGGGCTCTAGTTCCCAGGCGGGCAGCGGTTCGCAGAAGTAATAGCCCTGACTGTAGTCACAGCCGATATGCCTGAGGTGCTGGACCTGTACGATATTCTCACTGCCTTCTGCGATCGCAACCATTCCTAAACGTTTGCTTAATGCCACAATCGTTTCGATGATGTCCTGATTTACCATGCCTTTTCCCATGTTCGAGGTGAACGACTGATCAATTTTCAGGGCGCTGAGCGGAAAACGATGCAGATAACTTAAAGAAGAATAGCCCGTTCCAAAATCATCAATTGCTAGCTCGACTGATAAACCTTGCAATTGAGAGATTAGCTGCACCACCTGCGGTATATCGTTAACCAACAAACTTTCAGTCATCTCTAGCACGAGACACTGCCCCGCTAGGTTAAACTTTGTCAAGATAGCGCTAATATTTTCTACCATGTCAGGCACGTGCAGATCCTGCGCCGAAAGATTGACGCTCACCTTCAAATGCTGAGCTTGAGCATAGAGAGATTGCCACTGCTTAAGCTGACCGCAGGCTGTCTGCAATGCCCAAAGATCTAGCGCCACGACTAGCCCTGTTTCTTCGGCAATGGGAATAAAATCGTGCGGAGAGATCAGTCCTTTCTCTGGATGCTGCCAGCGCATCAAAGCTTCGAGGCAAAAGATTGAGCCGTCTTGAAGGTTGACGATTGGCTGGTAATACAGCTTGAGCTGTTGCTTATCAATTGCCCGGCGCAGGTCGTGCTCTAGCTGTAGCCGGTACATCATCTGATCGTGTAGCGTCGGATCAAACAGCGCGTAGCTGTTTCTACCGTTGGCTTTGGCTCGATACATTGCAATATCTGCATCCCTAAGAAGCTCGGTTGCGTTGCGATAGGCTCGCGAGCTGATGACAATGCCGATGCTGACGGTGGCAAAAACTTCCCGCTGACCTAGCTGAAAAGGCCGCCGAAACGCATCAAGAACATGATCCGCGATCGCTAATACTTCAGAAATATCGCTGACGGCCTCGACTAGAACAACAAACTCATCCCCCCCTAGCCGGGCCACCAAGTTGTTTGGTTGAACTAGCTGACTAAGCAGTTCGGCAATGATTTTTAGGAGCTGATCGCCCGCTAGATGACCAAGCGAATCATTCACCAACTTGAATCGATCGAGATCTAAAAACATTACCGCAAATTGCTGATGAGGCGGCTCCTCCATCCGCTCTAAGGCCCTTGCTATCCTTGTTGTGAATAAATTGCGGTTAGGCAACTGTGTGAGCGCGTCATGCAGCGCGTTGTAGCGCAGCCGGTCTTCAGCCTGCTGTCGTTCGGCCTCTAGCTGCTTGCGATCGCTAATATCTTGAACAATAATTGCCAAGACCTCAGAGGCTCCCTGCTCATCTCGAATAATCGATGTTGTAAGGTGTACCCAAACAGTCATCTGATCGCGTCTTACGTAGCGCTCTTCGATACTAAAGTCAGATCCTTGCACTTGCGCAGCCTGCTGAAAAATTTTTTGATTGAGCTTGCGATCATCAGGGTGCGTCAACTGGTCTAAGGTCATCGACATTAGCTCTCTCTCGCTGTAGCTCGTAATCACGCAGTATCTGGCATTCGCCTGTAAAATCTGACCATCAGACCGACAAAATGCAATACCCAGAGTAGCCTGCTCGTACAGCGATCGAAAAAAAGACTGTTGAGCTTTGAGTGCCTGTTCGGTCTGCTGGCGCCTTTGCAGTTCAGTTTGTGCGGCCTGATATAGCTGAACCTGATGAATTCTCATCGCCAGCTGATCAGCAATTCGAGCAGCAAGTCCAGCGACTCCTTTCGGCCAGTTTGGCTGCGTTTTCCTAAAGGTCAAGCTGCCCCAGATCTTCTGGTCAATCTTTAAAGGCACAATCAACCATGCGCCTGGAAACAGCTTTGCTAGCTGCTGATGTCTGTGATCGCTTAGCACGCTGCAATCATCAATGCAGATAACCTGCCCTCGCTTAAGCTCTATTGCAACTGGGTTTTCGCTATCATGCAGCTCTATCCCAGGACAAAATGATAAGTCTAGGCTCTTGCGATACTCCGTAGTCTGATACCAGCTTTGGCGAGTTTCTACAAACTCTGAAATGACACCATAGTCAGCCTCTAACAGCCGGCTAACAGCTTCTATCGCCAGCGGAAAGATAGTCTTTAGCTCTAGAGATTGATGTATCAGCCGCGTGATGTCGTTGATTGTCCGTTCTTGCTCTGCTTGCCGCCGAAGCGTATCTTGAGCAAGCTTTAGATCGGTAGTGTCTCGGGCGGTCACAACAACGCCGCTGATGCTACTCGCCAAATCGTAATAAGGCGAGTATGTAATGCTAACGTAGCGTGTGCTGCCATCGTCGTAGCTGACCCAATCGCTAAAGCGGATCACTCTTCCTTGCAGACAAAGGTCTAATCGCGGCTTTATCTGTAACTCAAAGATTTCTCTCCCAAGTATATCCGCAACCGAATGACCGATAATCTCCTCACGAGTTTTTTGGTGCCAGTCGAGATAAATCTGATTAACGACTCGGTAGATATACTGACAATCTAAAAGCGCAACCCCTTCAAAGGTAGCTGAGACAATTCGCTCGTACTGGCGCAGACGGTCTTCGTTAGTACGGCGCTGTACAAGTTCTTGCTGCAGTTGAAAATAGGTCTGTGCTTGATCAATAGCGATCGCTAGCTGAGCGGATACATGCTGGGCTAGCTCCACATCTTCTACTTTCCAGTCTGTGTATTGATGCAGCCGCACCAAATTCAGACTGCCCCACACCTGACCACCGATGCTAATAGGGGTTAGCAACCAAGCGCCAGGATCTGTTTTTGCTAGCTCTTCATTGATCGGATCGGTAATAGTCCGGCTATCGCTGAGCTGTACTACTTCTAGGCGCTTTAGCCTCTTTGCAAAAGGGTTCCATGCATCTGGGATAATGTCTCCTGCTCTTGCAAAAGTAGTGCGATGGGTGTTGAATACAATTCGGTACACCCAATAGTGACGTTCGGGCAGATACTGCACGATAGAGACTTGGACCTGTAGCAACTCGGCGATGTGCGCGGCTGATACCGAAAAGATTGTATTAAGGTCCAAAGATTGATGAATAGCATCAACCATCTTAGCGATCGCTTGCGCTTTTTGATCTTGATGATCTAGCTGCGCTTCTGTATCTCGAAAGGCACTGACGTCTGCTGAGGTGATAACAGTCCCGATCAGATTACCTGAGCGATCGCGGATAGGAACGCCGTTAGCCAATACCGTAAATTCGTGGCCATGGCGATCGCAGACTCGAAATTCCCCTGACCAAGAGCGCCCCTGTTTCATCGCGGCTACAGTCTCTGCGGCGTGCTGCTTCAACCCTAGGGCCGGAATGAATTCTAGAAATGACTGCTCTAGTACCTCAGCTTGGGTCCAGCCGTAGAGCGCTCCTGCCGTTCGATTCCAAAAGCGTACCAGTCCTGCTAAATCAGTTGCAATTACGGCTTGGTCAACGGAATCAAGTAGCTGCGTATGTAGCTGGTCTGGACCAGCCTGCTTCCAGTAGTCTTCCCACTGAGCTGTCGCTGGTCGATTACTGGGCATGTTTTAATTACGCAACTGAGTTCTTGGTTACGGACAAAGGCTAATTAATTAGTGTAGTTCACCGAACAAAAATTTTGCTGTAAAAACAACTTACGCAGTGAGGTCAGTTTTCTGTCAATTCTCGATGCGCCAGTTCTCGATGCGTCGGCTAGCATCTTCTAACTGCGAACACATACTCTTAGACGATCTCCTTATCGGTATAGACGCCACAGTGTACGAACGCTCCGTATGAACTATGTAGAAAAAGTGAAATCCCAAACTTGAGCTTCAACAAAAATATCATATTTTCGCGTTTCTTCTGTTTTCCACAGGTCGTCTAGCCAATCGTTTTTGGCGATCGCAGCAACAATCTCGGTGGTGGTAAATATTTTACCGTGATACTCGCTGTGGTAAAAAGCTTTATCTGTTTGAGTTTGTAGCCAATAGCTAATCATGCTATCAGGATAGGTGAAAGTGATTTGCTGCGCTTCAAAAGCCGATAGAGGAATCTCTATTTTTCGACTTTTATTTTCAAAACCTTCTTCTATCCAAGTAGATTTACCGATGACAAAGTATTGCGGATAAGGATTTACGGGCTGGATGTCTGCTTGGATCAGACTTTGTTTGAGCCAGTGCTCTGTATTGCGCCTGTCACGTAAGTACCGCTGGGGATAGCGAAACCTGCGATAGACTTTTCCGGTGCGATCGCTCAACCTCAACCTAGAAATCACCGCTAGCGCTGCCGGCTCAGACAGCGCAGATAGCGTTTGAAAAGGCGGATCGTCCCGGTGATAGTAATGTGTCAGTATCACAAATGCTATGCTACGCCCTATGTGTAGAACCCAGATAGCCTAATGGGCCTCACTTAGGCACATTTAGACATCTATGGAGACATCTCGTGGAGATCATGGAGACCTCTCTGAAGAATGTGTTTATCGGTGCCGAAGATGGTACACAGATCTATTCTCCAAGAGGATCTCTCTTAGGGAAGATAAAGGTGTCTGAGGTTTGTGCGAGTGTTACTTTCGATGGAAAGAATAACGATTAGCTTCCACTCCTGTCTACTATTTTTTAGTATGGCTGGCAATTATTACGGCTATTACGGCCAGCAGAGTGCTCTATCGAATTCAGGTAATAAGGTAAAACGATGGAGTCCTTAAAGCGTGTACTCGGCATTCTACGATCTTATGGCTGGCTAGTCACAGGCACTTTTCTCAGTCTGCTACTGCTGACGGCGGCTAATGCGCTCACGCCCCAACTCTTCCGCCGCGGCATCGACCAGGGCATTGTGCAAAAGGATTTGACGGTGGTTTTGACAACTGGTGCCATGATGGTAGGAATTGCGATCGCGCGTGGTCTGTTTAACTTTGGCCAAAGCTACTGGGCTGAAGCGCTTAGTCAGAGCGTTGCCTATACCCTGCGTGCCCAAGTGTTTCGCAAGATAGAAACGCTCAGCTTTAGCTATCACGACCAGGCCCAAACTTCGCAGCTACTGACCCGTATTACAAGCGATATAGAACAAATTCGCACTTTCGTTGGAACCAGTCTTTTGCAAGTGGTAAGTGCGATCGCTACTCTCGTTACCATTGCCAGTATCCTTCTAATTATGAACTGGCAGTTAGCGCTAATTAGCCTTAGCGTCATCCCACTAGCAGGCGTTTTACTCTACCGGTTCTTTGGCAAGAATCGACCGCTGTTTGCCCAGGTACAAGAAACGTTAGGAGACTTGAACGAAGTTCTTAGAGAGAATCTGCTCGGGGTGAGGGTGGTTAAAGCCTTTGCCCGCGAGCCAGTAGAGCTACAGCGCTATACTCAAACAAATACTCGTCTGGTCTCGGTCTATCTCAAAACGCTAGCGGCCATTCGCAACACCTTTCCCTTTATCTTTTTGTTGAGTAATCTGATTACGATTGCGGTCATTGGCTACGGTGGCATGCAGGTAATTGACGGCACGTTTAGCCTAGGCGAGCTAGTTGCTTTTAATGCTTATCTGCTGTTTATTGTGCAGCCGGTGCTGCTGATTGGCTTTGCGGCCCCGGTGATTGCGCAGGCCGCAGCCTCTGCTGAGCGGGTGTATGAAATTGTTGACGCGCCAATTGAAATTACCAACCGCCCTCATGCCGTTCCGTTCAATCGGTGCGGTGGACGTATTACCTTCGAGAATGTTTGGTTTCGCTACCCAGGGGCCGGTGAACCGGCGCTAGAGAATGTTTCTTTTGAGACTCGGCCCAAAGAGCTGATAGCAATTTTAGGGATGACAGGCTCGGGAAAGAGCACAATTGTCAATTTGATACAGCGGTTCTACGACGTGAGTGAAGGAGCAGTCAGAATTGATGGCCGCGATGTTCGAGACTTTGATTTGGAAAGCTTGCGATCGCGTATCGGCAGCGTTTTTCAAGAGACCACGCTATTTTCAGGCACGCTGAGAGAAAACATCGCCTATGCCAAACCAGATGCATCGCTAGACCAGGTAATAGGCGTCGCTAAGACTGCCCATATCCACGAGTTTATCGAAGGTTTGCCAGCCGGATACGAGACTGTTGTAGGCGAGCGAGGTGTCGGACTCTCTGGAGGCCAAAAGCAGCGAATTGCGATCGCCCGTACCCTTCTCACTGACTATAAAATCTTGATTCTAGACGACAGCACCTCTGCAGTCGATGCCGGGACCGCTGCGCAGATTCAGGCTAACTTGGATAAGCTAATGCGCGATCGCACCTGCAACGCCTTTGTAATTGCCCAGCGCATCAGCACTATTCAAAGCGCTGACCGCATCCTTTTAATCGATAAAGGTAAGCTTGCCGCCCAGGGTAGCCATGAAGAGCTGATGCGCACTAGCCCGCTTTACGGCGCAATTCTTGAATCTCAAATGAAGCTCGCTACAAAAGCAGCCGTAGGTGCCCGCCGTGGCTGATGCGCCGAGCGATTTGGAACAGACACCTCAGGAGCGCTCTACCGTTAGCCGCTTTCTTGCCTATATCAGGCCCTACCGGAAAGACTTACCCATTGCTATCGGGGCTGTCTTAGTGGGTGCGTTGACTCAGTCTGTCGGCCCGTTTCTAATCGGCTGGTCAATCGACAACCTGATCGCGCCGGGTAATTTGTCAGGTCTAGCACAAATGGTGATTGCCCTTACGGTGGTTTATCTAGTTGGCACCGTCGCCATTCGGACCCAGATTTTCCGGGTTGGTAACATTGTTCAAAAGGTGCTTGCTCAGCTTAGACAAGACATTTTTGATAAAGTTCAAAGCCTATCTGTAGGCTATTTTGATAAGAGTGAGGCAGGCGATCTGATGAGCCGTCTGCTAAACGACGTTAGCGTGGTTAATCAGAGCTTTGGGCAGGGTATCCCTCAGGTTCTGGGCAATACGTTTAGTTTGGTAGGCATTGTAATCGCGATGCTGTTGATCAACTTTCAGCTAGGATTGCTCAGCAACCTGGTTGTTCCTATCATGATCATTACAACTAGCGTTTTCTCTCGCTGGGCTAGGGCTCGCTTCAGGGTGACGCGTCAAACTATTGGCGAGCTGTCAGCGCTGATTGAAGAAGATGTCAGCAGCGTGAAAGAAGCTCAGGCGTTTAACCGGGTAGATTACAACATTGAGGCGTTCGATGCGCTCAACCGGGCCAACCGAGATGCCAATGTTGAGGCGGTGGTGGTAACAGCGGCCTTTTTACCGTCTATTGACTTCCTCAATACGCTAGCGACCGCAGGCGTACTAGCCTATGGTGGCTATCTAGCGGTAACGGGCGCGGCGACGGTCGGCACGGTGACCGCTTTTTTACTCTATGTGCAACAGTTTTTTAGACCCATTCAAATTTTAAGTCAGTTTTACACGCAGGCGCAGAGTGCGATCGCAGCTTTAGAACGCATTTTCTCTTTGCTTGACGAGCCTGAACTGTTGCAAGATGCCGCTGATGCTGTTGCGATGCAACCAATCAAGGGCAAAGTTGCCTTTGAGCAGGTGACTTTTGGCTACGTGCCAGGGCAAAAGATACTAGACGGCATTGATATCTGCGCTCAGCCAGGGCAAATGATTGCGCTAGTTGGCCCAACCGGAGCCGGTAAAAGCACGATTATCAACCTAATTCTACGATTTTATGATGTTGTTGAGGGTGCGGTAAAAATAGACGATATTGACGTTCGCGACGTGACCCAGGCCAGCTTGCGCCGTCAGATTGGCTTTGTTTTACAAGACAATATTCTCTTTAGTGGAACAGTTGCTGAGAACATCGCTTTTGGTCGTCCTGCCGCGGAACACTCAGAGATTGAAAGAGCGGCGAAGGTGGCAAATGTACATCAGTTTATCACTCAGCTACCCAAAGGTTATGAGACCGAACTAGGCGAGCGGGGGGCTTCGCTTAGCCAGGGACAGCGGCAGCTAATTAGCATTGCCAGAGCGGTGCTAGTTGATCCGCAGATATTGATTTTAGACGAGGCGACTAGCAGTATCGATACTCAGACAGAAGGACTGGTGCAAGATGCGATCGCAACTCTACTCAAAAATCGCACTAGCTTCGTCATTGCCCACCGTCTTAGCACTGTCACCCAAGCTGATCAGGTACTCGTTATCCAGCGGGGCCAGGTTGTTGAAAGGGGCACACACCAGCAGCTAATCGAAGAACAAGGCGTATATGCCAAGCTCTACAGTCTGCAACTGGGAGATAGTGCCTAGCTATTTTGCCTCCGCACATAGCTGAATCATATGCGCAACTAGTCCTGTCCATCCTGTCTGATGAGACGCGCCTAGACCCGCCCCATTATCTCCGTGAAAATATTCGTGAAAGAGAATGTAGTCACGCCAGTGCGGATCGCTTTGGAATTTCTCGATCTCGCCAAACACAGGCCGTCGACCAGACTCATCTTTGAGAAACGTGCTAACCATCCGGTTCGTCAACAAAACTGCAACCTCAGCTAGCGTTTTCTCATCTTTCGACCCTGTAGGAAATGCTATCTTAAAATCATCACCTAGGTAGGCATCGAAGCTTTGCAATGCCTCTAGCAACAGATAGTTAATTGGAAACCACACGGGGCCGCGCCAGTTAGAATTTCCCCCAAACATATTAGACGTAGCTTCAGCTGGCTGATACTCAACGCTGTGTTCTTCTCCATCCGCCTCCAGCGTAAAGGGATTCGCCTCGTGGTACTTAGAAACAGAGCGGATACCGTACGGCCCCAGAAACTCTTTTTCATCGAGCATATATTCTAGTAGCCGTCTAAGTTTGTTCTTTTCACCGTCCGATCGCTCTGTAGCATAGCAAAGCGCTAGCAGCCGCCGTGCGCCCGTACCCTCAGTTTCCATACAGGCCACGTTCTTACGCAGATCTGGGCGATTTTTGATAAACCACTGCAAACGACCTTTGAAGTCGGGCAGTTGTTCAATTGTTTCAGCGCTGATAGACACTACGCCAAGGAGCGGAATCAGGCCGACGAGCGATCGCACCCTCAGCCGCTGTCGCTCATCATCCGAAAACCTGACCGCATCGTAGAAAAAGCCATCTTCTTCATCCCACAAAGCAGCTCCGTCTCGGTTCATGGCATCGGCAATATATAGAAAATGCTCGAAAAACTTACTGGCCGTATCCTCATAAGGGGGACGATCCACCGCTAGCTCTAGCGCAATCGTCAGCATTCCCAAGCAGTACACAGCCATCCAAGAGGTGCCGTCAGCCTGCTCTAGAGTGCCGCCCATTGGCATCTGAGACGATCTGTCAAACACGCCGATGTTGTCCATCCCCAAGAAACCGCCCTGAAAGACATTTCTCCCCTCAGCGTCCTTTTGATTGACCCACCAGGTAAAATTCATCAGCAGTTTCTGAAAAATCCGCTCTAGAAAGTCTTTGTCTTCGCGGCCCCAGTATTTCTTTTCTATCTGATAAATCTGCCATGCGCACCAAGCCTGTATAGGCGGCGTAACGCCGTTAAAATCCCACTCATAGGCCGGAATCTGCCCATTAGGATGCATATACCATTCTCTGGTCAGCCGAGAAAGCTGTAGCTTCGCAAAATACGGATCAATGACCGCTAGCGGCACCAGATGAAAGGCCCAGTCCCAAGACGCATACCACGGATATTCCCACTTATCCGGCATGGAGATAATGTCATCATTGAACAGATGTGTCCAGTCAACGTTTCGAGAAGTCGCATGACCTTCCGGCGGACCAGGCTGGGCCGGATCGCCTTTTAGCCATTCCCTTACCACGTAGTAGTAAAACTGTTTGTTCCACAGCATTCCCGCAAACGCCTGCCGCTGTACGTTCTGTTGATCTTCACTCTGGCAGCCCGATGTAAACTCGCTGTAGAACTCATCGGCCTCCTGCTTTCTCTGTTTGAACAGCTCTGTTGTTTCACTAAACGGCTCAGACAGTGACGCTGATGCGCAAAGTCGTAGCAGAATGCTACGACTCTCGCCTGGCGGAATAGAGAATTGATAGTGTGCCGAAAACTTTGTGCCGACCTGATCTGGATTAACAGCATCCTGATTGCCTTTTACGATATAGCTGTTGATGCCGTCTTTTACGTAAGGTGAATCGTTCTTGTCGCCAAACAAGAGCTGTTTATTCGTTTCATTTTCAGTAAATAGTAGCTGCGGCTTGCCTTTGCAGTATAGCCAGCGATCGCCCAGGCTCTCGTGCTCAGCCTCAATCACGCTATAGCCGTCTGTTGAAGAGTCGTCTTGGGATTTGTCTATTGAAGATTTATTTGTTTGAGATTTGTCTGCTGAAGCCTTCACTTTCAGTGCAGGTTTGGGCGCATCTTCCTCCCATGACCAAGTATTGCGAAACCACAGAGTCGGCAGCAGGTGCAGCGGCTTTTCCTCATCGCCACGGTTGTAGGCAGTTATTCTAATGGCAATGTCGTCATCATCTTGTTTGGCATATTCAATAAAAATATCGAAATAGCGATCGCCTTCAAAGATTCCCGTATCCAATAATTCAAATTCAGATTCTTTAGTGCTTCTATTTTTATTGACTGATATCAACTGCTGATAAGGAAATGCCGCCTGCGGATACTTATACAGGTATTTCATATAGGCGTGGGTTGGCGTATTATCCAGGTAGAAATAATACTCCTTCACATCTTCGCCGTGATTTCCCTGTTTGTTAGAGAGTCCAAACAGCCTTTCTTTTAGGTGCTGATCTTCCTCATTCCAAACACTTAGCGCAAAGCAAAGTCGCTGATGATTGTCGCAAATGCCAGCAATGCCGTCTTCGCCCCAGCGGTAGGCACGGTGCAGCGCATCACTATGACCAAAATAATCCCAGGCAGATCCGTCTGCGCTGTAGTCTTCACGCACGGTTCCCCACTGCCGCTCGCTGACGTAAGATCCCCATTTCGTCCAATATTTAGCGCGATCGCGATTCTCCTGTAGTCTTACCTTCTCAGCGTTTGTCTTCTGGGCGGTCATGAAAGTTTTAAGCCGTAGTTTTGCCTAAAGTGCTTATATCCTTCAAAGGAAATATTTCCTTGTACCCTCTGGAAGATTATTGATTTTTCGTATCGCTATTGCCGTATTGCTATTTCCGGACAACCGGTAGAGCCGAGTCTAAGTAACGCTCGGCAAACGCCAGCATTTGTTGAGACATTTGAGCGTAAAAGGGATTAGCTGGCGAATACTCCTCATGCTGAGCCTGATCAATGATGGCTGTTTTTAGCACAACGCTCGCATGGGGCACCCCTTTCATGGTTAATAGCGCGATCGCCTCGTTAGGATGATTGTCTACAAGCAGCTTGACGCCCCTGAACAGCGCCGAATCATCATCTACTGCGTGAGCTACGAAAACAGGCTGACTTAGATCGCTGTATCTAAGCTCTTTCCTCTCGTAACGCTGGTTAATGGCCTGAATCACCTCCGCTAGCTGCGATGCGCCTTCGTAGAAAAACACTGAATACTTGTAATCGTTTTCACCCACCCCAAAATATTCGTTAGTCTTGCCCGATTCCTGATCGTCTAAAATCATCTGTAGCTGGTCTTTGACCGTCTTTGCTAGCCATGTCTGCTGGTCTCGCAGCCGGGCAATCATCCGCCCTGCCTCTGTCTGCAGCAATAGCTGCTCTACGGTGCCGATGTCCAAAGCCGCCGAGAACAAAAACAAAGCGCCTGTAATCTGTTGGGCATCTTTAATCGCTTTATAGGTAGCGATCGCACCACCCGTTGATAGGCCACCAATAGAAAGGCGACGTCCTAGCTGTTGGGCAATCTTGCATACCTGGTCGATAGACTCTATCCAGTCAGTATGTCTTAGCGTATGGAAAGCTCGTCCTGGGCGTTTGAGTCCGTGCGCAGGCAGCAGCGGCAGCACGACATTGAAGCCAATGCGAGCAAAGTCTTCTGCTACCGCGCGCATGTAGTATGGGGAATCTGTGAGCCCGTGAATTAGCACCACCACATTGTCTGTCACGCTGCCGCAGTGCAGAATCTGAGGCCAGTTGCCAGGATTGTCTCTGAGCAAAGCAGGCGAGGAGACCGCTAGCCAGCTAAATCCTTCTTCTGTCGACTCGTGCTTTTGGATTTGAAGCGCTTGAGGCTCATACCTAGCTGGGTGTGCGGTGGTCTCTTCCCGGCGCTCGGCCCAATGCTCGGTGTAATAGGTCACGAACTGCTGCAATATCTGGTCGAAATCCATAGGGTTGAAAGCAGTTTGCTATCTAGATTGCGAATGTGTTGAGAAATATAGATCTCATCTTAAGGATCCATTGTATTTGCTTTGTTCTCTTTCCTTTCGTGCCCAGAATGAGAGAGCCTCGCAAAACGTCTTTTCTTTTTCACCTATTCTCCTTCACCTGCTCTCTTCCGCCTATTCACCCTTTTCGCCTAACCCCCCTCCCGATGGAACCCTATGCCAAAGACCCTGCTCACTGATGCTAGCCGCCGCTTAGAAAAGGCAGCTCAGTACGCGCCAATCTCTGCCGACGCTACTGAAAGACTCAAGTTTCCTAAAGCCAGTCTGAAGGTAGCTATTCCTGTGCGGTTAGACAACGGCTCGCTGCGGGTATTTGAAGGCTACCGAGTGCGCTATGACGATACGCGGGGGCCAACTAAGGGCGGCATTCGTTTTCATCCTAGTGTCTCGCTCGATGAGGTGCAGTCACTGGCTTTTTGGATGACTTTTAAGTGCGCGGCGGTCAATTTACCTTTTGGTGGTGCGAAAGGTGGTATCACGCTAAATCCGAAGGAGCTGTCTAAGTTTGAGCTAGAGCGGCTAAGCCGGGGATATATCGATGCGATCGCGCCTTTCATCGGTCCCGATCTCGATATTCCTGCCCCCGACGTTTATACCAATCCCATGATCATGGGCTGGATGATGGACCAGTACAGCATTATCAAAGGTAAAAGATCGCCGGCTGCGATCACTGGCAAACCGGTTAGTATGGGCGGCAGCCTGGGCCGAAATACCGCCACCGGCACTGGCGCGTTTTTTGTCTTACAAACAATGATGGCTAAGCTCGGCAAAGCACCAGCAGATCTTACTGTAGCTGTGCAGGGCTTCGGTAACGCAGGAAGTGTGGTTGCTCGCCTCTTGTTTGAAGCCGGCTATAGAGTTGTTGCTGTCAGTGATTCTAAAGGCGGCATTTACAACAAGGCCGGTTTGAACGTGCCTGACGTGCAGCAGTTCAAGCAGACAAACCACACTATGAAGGCGGTGTACTGCCACGACAGCGTTTGCAGCATTGTTGAGCATGAGACAATCACCAACGAAGATCTGCTGAGGCTGGATGTAGATATTCTGATTCCAGCCGCTTTGGAAAATCAGATCACCGCTGAGAACGCAGATTCGATTCAGGCTAGATACATTTTTGAAGTTGCAAATGGACCAGTAAGCGCGGATGCAGATGAGATTCTAGAGAGAAAGGGAATTTCTTTGTTTCCTGATATTTTGGTAAATGCGGGGGGCGTAATGGTCAGCCATTTTGAATGGGTACAGAACCGGGGCGGCCTATATTGGAAGCTAGATCGGGTAGAAGCTGAGTTGCGATCGCGCATCACAGCAGAAGCCGAGACCATCTATGCAATCTCCAAAAAGTACGGCGTCTCCTTTCGCACCGCTGCCTACATTCACGCGCTTAGCCGCCTTGGCGAAGCCTTGGATGATCGCGGTACGCGTGACTACTACGCTAGCTAACACGCTTGACAGCGCAGTACCCGTAACGATAATCGCTAAAATGCAATAGCCTAGAGGGACCAGGCTCAGTTACTGGAGTCCAGTCAACGGAGCCCAGTAACTAGCGCCCAGTCGCCCAACCAATCAAATTAAGCTAACGAGCGCTCCACAGCGCAGTTGCACCCCACCCAAACCCTACGACCAAAGTCCTAAAACTCATCCGCGTTTTGGTCAGGTTTCCTAAAGACGTGAAAAAACAGCGCATCGACACTCTCCTGGTAGAACAAGGCCTATGTCCATCCCGGCAGCAGGCTCAGCGGCTCATTCGAGCGGGCGAAGTCAAAATCTCTCAGCAAATCATTGATAAACCTGGCACTCTAGTCGAGCCTACCGCCCTCATCGAACTCAAGAAAAAGCCGCCCTTCGTCTCTAGAGGCGGCGAAAAGCTCGCCAAAGCCCTAAAAACTTTCGGCATCGACCCCGCTGGAAAAGTCTGCTTAGATGGTGGCATCTCTACCGGTGGCTTCACCGACTGTCTGCTACAGGCCAAGGCCAAGCACGTTTACGGTGTTGACGTTGGCTATGGCCAAGTCGCCTGGAAAATTCGCCAAGACCCGCGCGTCACGCTCAGCGAGCGTACCAATATTCGCCACCTCACTGCCGCCGACCTGTATGCAGACAGAGAATTTGCCACCTTGGGCGTCATGGATGTTTCCTTCATTTCTTTAGTCAAGGTCTTGCCCGCTTTCTGGGCGCTGCTATCGGCTCCTAGGGAAGTTGTTCTACTGGTCAAACCACAGTTTGAAGTCGGACGCGAAAAGATCGGTAAAAAAGGAGTCGTCCGAGACGCTAAAGATCAAGCGGGAGCTATTCTTCAGGTCGCTCAGGCTGCTAGCGCCCTAGGCTGGCACTATAGCGGCCTTACCTGGTCTGATACGGTAGGCCCTGCTGGTAATATCGAATATTTGCTGTGGCTAAGCGTCAAGGATGCTCATAACCACAAAGCCACTCCCAGTGATGAGTCCAGCGAAGAGAATGGTAACAGACCCGGTGATGAGCCAGCAAATCGGCCTTCAAACTGGCCTACCCTAAAAGAGCTGTGCGAACTCACGCAGACTGCTCGCCAGGTACTTAGCTCATCAGGTACTTAGCTTATTAGGTACGAATTAGTACGTACTAACCAAGTGAGCTGTTTCTATGCGATCGCTTCCACAGAATCCGCCGTAGGTACAGCGTCCGCTCTCTTTTGGCAAACAAAAGTCTGCGGATAAGGCACGGCCTGATAGCGCTGAGGATCAACCGCTTGTCTCTCAGTTTCGCTCAAGAAGATTGACTACTCCGCGGCCTGAAGGCGCGGGGATTCCCTGGTCAGGGACATAACTTTCAGATCCAACGTTACCGCCAAACCCAAAGAGGTCGTATCTCACAGGGCGTTTTCCTTGTCTAGCAAGGCGGTTCCGACGTGCCCCGTCGTACCGAGTCCTTTGTTCAAAATATTGATAGCTGCATTCTCATCTCTATCTAGCACACAGCCACACTTGCAGGCGTGAGTTCTGGTAGAGAGAGACTTCTTCACTATCGTTCCGCAGCTAGAACATGCTTGCGACGTATAGGCAGGATTCACCGCAACGGTTACCCGGCCAAATATATCGCCGTAGCGCTCTAGCCACGTTCTGAACTGATACCAACCTGCGTCAGCAATCGACTTAGCCAAGTTGTGATTCTTGACCATATTTCGGATTCTCAAGTCTTCGTACGCTACGAGGTCGTTAGATCTCATCACGGACAACGCCAATTTTACAGCGTGGTCTTTTCGCTTGCGTGAAGTTGTAAGCTCGAACCTGGCTAGTCGATTTATTGCTTTCTTGCGGTTGGCTGACCCTTTTTTCTTTCGAGAGACGCGCCTAGCTAGCTTTTTACGCTTAGCTTCACGCTTTCTGTAGAATCTAGGGTTCTCTTCTTTCTCGCCATTGGAATCGGTGTAGAAGTCAGCTAAGCCAACGTCTAAGCCGATTGTGTTGCCAGATGGTTCTAGCGTTTCCTTGCGGTCTACGGCTACGCAGAATTGGCAGTAGTAGCCATCTGCGCGGCGAATCAGCCTCACTCGCTTAATCAGCTTCTCAGCATAGTTGCCAAGGTCGTGAGTGCCTACCAGTTTCAAAAGGCCGATACCTTTCTTATCAGTGAACTTAATCCGCTTAGGCGCTGTCAGTTTCCAGCCGGACGTTTTGTACTCGACTGAGCGAGCAAACTGCTTGAACTTTGGAATACCAACAGGCTCAACGCCTTGCTTGCAGTTTTCGTAGAAGCGGCTAATAGCAAACCATGCACGTTCAGCGCTGGCCTGCCTAGCCATGCTGTTGAGTTCATTGGCAAAGTCAAACTCTTTTGCTAGCTGTTTGCACAGCTTGCTCAAGTCATATTTGGACGTGCCCTTAACATCCATCCACAAACGCAAAGCCTTGTTCTGAACAAACTGCCCAGTCCTGATAGCTTCGTCTATTGCGGCAAACTGTTGAGGCTTTGCCTTGACCTTATACTCTAGAATCAACATGTTCTTACGCTAGCACGATGAGCGTAAAGGGTGGGTTGGTTTCTGTAAAGATTGATTGTTCGCTAGCACTCACCTGGGAGACTCGCGAACTACATCCCCGTGCTGAAGCACCGGGCTTTGCCTGCGTTCTCCCAAACCCTCTTAGATCCGGTAAACCGTTAGGGCGCGTTAGCTGATCGAGCTTAGAAACTGTGCGATCGCGCGCTGTCCGATCAAAGTAAGTCGGCAGATTTCGGCAGAACGCAACGTCATAAGGTGGCTGAGCTGCCAAAAGCTGCGGATCGAGCACATTACCTTAACGAAAAGTCACCTGCGATCACACTGCATTCGCCAAAAAATAGCGTTGCGTAATACGCTTCTCTTGGCTCGCCCCTACAGGTATTCCCCAAGTAAAATACCAATCGTCGCTACGATAGCTTTGCCGGCTGAACGCATACGGACCATAAATTCCCTGCTTAGCCTTGATACTTGACTAATCTAGCCTATCAATATCGAAAGGGTACCGGTGTCGAGCAAAGTCGTACAAGCCCTACTTTATATATTCGCGCTCAGTCGGCTACATAACAAATAGCGCGATTTACCCTGTCCATTGATCTTCTGATGATAGCCAGATCCTAGATGAGACACTGCCTTCTCTCAGACCGTTTACTAAGTTTGCCAGACCACTCTTTCCATACAAAAAAGGAGCTAGTGTTACTAGCTCCCGAGGTTAGATCGAATTTTCTGGTCTAAATCTATTTAACAGTGACTTTCGCACCAGCATCTTCTAAAGTCTTCTTCGCTTCTTCAGCCGCATCTTTGGGAACGGCTTCCTTGACAGTCACAGGTGCAGACTCAACCATACCCTTAGCTTCTTTCAGGCCTAGACCCGTCATTGAGCGAACTGCTTTCAAAATAGCGATCTTCTTATCGCCAGGTACTTCATCGAGCACGACGTCGAACTCAGTCTTCTCTTCAGCTTCTTCTTCTGCGGCGCCACCAGCAGCCATCATCATGCCCCCAACGGGCGCAGCCGCACTTACTCCAAAAGCTTCCTCAATCTGAGTTACTAGCTCAGAAGCTTCTAGCAAAGATAGCGTTTTTAGCTTTTCCAGAATTTCGTCAGTTGCAGCAGACATTGATGTCTCTCCTTTATGATTTGATAGTTAGTTGATAGTTGGGCTTCGTTTTCGCTCAGCCCGCAGTTACGCTTCGTCTTTCTCGGCATAAGCCTTGATACCGCGACCAATCGAAGCCGGAACTTCTTTGATGCCAAGCGCAATTTTGGTAGCCACTGCGTTGATACCAATCGCAATTTTTGCGTATAGCTCATCCTTAGTGGGCAGATCGGCCAAGGCCTCAGCGCTTTTTTGGTCTAGCAGCTTGCCTTCTAAGACGCCGCCGCGCAATTCAGTTTTCTTCGTATCTTTCTGAAACTTCTTATAGGCCTTAACCGCTGAACCAATATCTTCTTTGGTTAGCAGTACAGCCGCCGTTCCAGTCAGCAAAGACTCTAATTCTTGCCACTGTTCTTGGCCATCGATAGCCCGCTTTAGCAGCGTGTTCTTAGAGATTTTGCAAACCGTGCCAGATTCACGTAATCGGGTACGCAAGTCGCTGATTTCAGCAACCGAAAGGCCCTTGTAATCAATTACAAAAGCAGATTCAGACTCATTTAAGAGATCTTTTATCTCACTGACGAGCGCTTGCTTATTCGCTAACGTTCTTCCCATTCCATTTCACCTCCTCTTTGTTTAGATTGTTTGCTATTCTACGCCTGACGTAAAACAGCAAATGCTTGAAATCACTTTAGGCTTAATACCTCATACCTCAAGCCTGATGTATTAAGCTCAAAATTCTGGGCTCTGACACCTCAGCAAAATACCCTCCTCTGATAACCAGAGCAGGGCATACGTATCAAAGGATTGTGTGCATATGCATGAAGCCTTCAACCGCAAACCTCGGTAGGAAATTAAGCCTAAAGAAAAGCCCTAAAGCTCTCTTGTAAGCACCTACTGTCTCTGGTCGCTTTATTCAGTTGTCACCGTCTGATTTCTGTATGGACTAAAAAAGATAGTTGATACAAAGGCAGGCGAAAGGCATTAAATCATGGGCAGCTAAAGTGAATAAACTTTTTATTCCGTAAGCTAATTTCCAGGCTGTAAGCCAATTGCTTTCTAGACCGGTGCTTCTATCTTTAGGTCGCGTAAGGCCTGAATGTCTACAGAGATAGAAGGTCCCATAGTAGACGATATAGATACCGAGCGCCAGAATCTACCTTTAGCACCTGAAGGTCGATTGCGATCAATCGTCTCTTGCAGGGCTTTTAGGTTTTCTATAAGATCCGCTTCCGGAAAATCGGCCTTACCAAATTTAACATGAACAATGCCTGTTCGATCCGCTCTAAATTCAAGTTTACCGGCTTTGAAGTCTCTAATAGCACTAGCAAGATCGAAGGTGACAGTACCACCTTTGGGGGACGGCATCAAACCCCGAGGACCGAGTACCCGGCCTAGCTTGGCGACTTTGGGCATCATGTCCGGCGTGGCTACTAGTACGTCAAAGTCCATCATGCCTTTGCTGATCTCGTCAATTAGCTCCTCAGAACCAGCTAAGTTTGCGCCTGCATCGGTTGCTTCAGTTACTTTCTCACCGCGTGCGATGACGGCAACCTTGACGTCTTGACCGGTACCTTTGGGGAGGGCCACTGTGGTTCTAAGCTGCTGGTCAGTATACTTTGGATCAATGCCGAGTCGAATATGGGCTTCTGCTGTTTCGGTAAATTTTGCAGTTGCCGTTTCTTTTAGCAGTGCAACCGCTTCATTCGGCTGATAGTTGCGATCGCTATCAACTTTTTCGTATAGGGCGCTCATGCGCTTAGATATTTTTACCATTGTTCTTTTCTGGGGTCCTTAACGAAGCGATCGCTTCTCCCCCGGTAAGGTTGTCTAGTTTTAGGTCTTTTTCTGAACTCACTCTGAACTCACTCTGAACTCGAGGTGTGTTCTTGATTTCTGAGTACCCGCGGCTGAAGGCTTAGCTAGCCACCTCTACGCCCATATTTCGAGCGGTGCCCTCAATAATATTCATCGCCATTTCGATGTCATTTGCGTTGAGGTCAGGCATTTTCGTTTCAGCAATTTCTTTTAGCTGATCGCGAGTAATAGAGCCAACCTTTTCGAGCTTGGGATTACTTGAGCCCCTTTCAATATTCGCTGCTTTCTTGATCAAGACAGACGCAGGCGGTGTCTTGAGAATAAAGGTGAAACTTCTGTCTTCAAAGACGGAAATTTCGACCGGAACGATCAACCCAGCTTTCTCTGCGGTCCTCGCGTTGTAGTCTTTGCAAAACGCCATGATGTTCACACCATGCTGACCCAACGCTGGACCAATCGGAGGTGCAGGGTTCGCCTTACCAGCTGGAATTGCTAGCTTAATGAGCGCAACTACCTTCTTTGCCATTGATTAACTCTACTGTTTGACTGTCTTCGTATTTGGGCTTCGATTCCGCTCATCCCGCCGGTCGAAACCGATCCGTATAAACTCCCACCTAGCGGGGTGAGCAAAGTCGAAGCCACACTTTCCAAGGAGCGATTTGATAGATCAGCTCTCTTTTTTCACTTGATTAAACTCAAGCTCTACTGGGGTGTCGCGACCAAAAATTGAGAGCAGTGCTTTTAGCTTGCTACGCTCTGGGCTCACTTCGATCACCTCACCCTCAAAGTCTTTAAACGGACCTGAGAGCACCGTAATCTTATCACCTGCAGCCATGTCGATCTTTACGACA
Organism: uncultured cyanobacterium; assembly: GCA_963702855.1. Taxonomy (GTDB): domain Bacteria; phylum Cyanobacteriota; class Cyanobacteriia; order Phormidesmidales; family Phormidesmidaceae; genus Phormidesmis. The sequence continues at coordinate 907,319 of OY969765.1, read as the reverse complement.
GGTGCCTGCTCTTGGGTCTGCTTGAAGATTCGCTTTACCTCACCTGGGCTTAGCGGCATGGGCTTGACGTGCCCACGACCGCGCCCTTGTGCGCGCCGTTGCTCTGCGCCCACAAAGTTAATAACGTGAGGCGTATTCTTTACTACCTGCCAAGCGTCATCATCTAGCGCCATGCGAATCAGCACATAGCCCGGGAAAACTTTTTCATCAATACTCTGCCGAGAACCGTCCTTGCGCATTTTTACCGCAGGGGTCTGAGGTATCTCTACATCTAAAATCACGCTGGATAAGTCAAACGTTTTGATCCGCTGTTCTAAGGTCAATTTGACTTTTTTCTCACAGCCAGAAGCAACCTGCACCGCGTACCAGCGAGGCCGTTGCTTGCGTATGGTCACTTTTTCGTCAGACTGAAGCGCTTCTTTGTCTTCAAGACCTTGTGACTCATCGTAATTAGACTCGTCGGACGCGTAAGCCATAAAAAATTGCCTCGTGTATCGCCTTGATCATTCGCCTTTATAGCCGGTCTTTGCAACTAGTTTCAATAACCGGCCTCGATAACCGGCTTCAACAACTGATATTCACCTCGATTTCTAAGAAGCGATCGCTAGAAAGTCATGGTCGCTCAATAACTTGATACCTAAGAATCTGCTACCTAAAAACTTGCCGCCTGAAAACTCCGTCGCCGAAAGACCTATCGTCTAAAAAACTTGCCTAGAGGCCCAGCCAAAAAGCTTATCTACAAAATAAATAATGGTCGCAGATAAACTCACCATCAAAATCACGGCCGCTGACTCGCTGATAAGCTGCTGACGCGTCGGCCAAATTACTTTGGTTAGCTCTTCACGAGTGCCTTGAGCAAACTCACCCGCATTAAAACTATCAGGAGCGCTATCGTCCGCTTTTTTTCTGGCACCGCCTGCCTTGTCTACGGGCTTAGCTTCTTTTTTTGCCACGGGTAATTGTTCCTCACCGAACTCAACTTAAATAGAGATAAGACTCTAACTATAGCGCTACTGTAGCTAGCTCAATTTATTTAGACACAGCGATGCCCGAAGGATAAGAAGTAGCGCTCGGGGCGCTAAGACCACCTTCGGGCAAAATGCATGCCAGCAACCTGACAGTTCAAAAGCACGCCCTGAGGGACTCGAACCCCCGACATTCGGTTTTGGAGACCGACGTTCTACCAACTGAACTAAGGACGCATGACTTTCCAGAACTTAGAGCAGAGAATAGACGGAAAAAGCCTAGCTTCTGTCTGAACTTTCTGAGAAAAATCCGCTAGCAACACCTTTTCTAGAATGCTCTTCATCAGAAACGCTTTACCACGAAACGCCTTGTTGCAGGTCGTTTCTTTCTAATAACGTCTCACAAGCGGCAGGCTTACTAGACAGCAAACCTACAGCGACGAGTGAACCCAATCTAGATAGAGCGATCAAAGCGCTGCTTGAGGCGGGTTGCCTTACCTACGCGATCGCGCAGATAATACAGCTTAGCTCGGCGAGCCTTGCCTCGACGGATCACTTTAATATTAGCAACTCGTGGGGCATGGAGCAAAAATACTCGCTCAACGCCTACGCCTTGAAACACTCGGCGCACAGTAATGGTCTCGTTGATGCCACCGTTGCGCATGGCAATAACAGTGCCTTCATAGGGCTGAACGCGCTCTTTACCGCCCTCAACAATTCGCACACCAACGCGAACCGTATCCCCTACATAGATCTTTGGAAGATCGTCTTTGATTTGTTCCGCTTCGATTGAGCGAATGATTGCTTCAGCGTTCATCACAGCCTTAGATTGGTATCGCGCTAGAAGAGCGCACAGTCTTTAACTATATAGCACGAAGGAAGGAATGCAAACAAACAGATAAAAGAATTACTCAAACCGTTTAGGATAGGAGGTAGCCTCACATATACTGCTCAATATAGTGCTCAATGAATAGTGCTCAATGAATTTTTTATCTAACTTGCTGCCCAAAATCTCTTTTCCTCCGGCGCTGAAAGTAGCCGCAGGCAGACGGATCGAGCTAAAGTCAGCCGCCGAAATCGAGACTATGAGAGCAGCGGCCAAGATTGTGGCGACGGTGCTCAAAGAAATTAATGAGATTACCGAGGCGGGCATGACGACGGCTGACTTGGATGAGTACGCAGAAAAGCGGATTCGAGAAATGGGAGCAACCCCTAGCTTCAAAGGCTATCACGGCTTTCCAGCGTCTATTTGCGCTAGTGTTAACGACGAGGTGGTACATGGCATTCCACGCAGGCGTAAGAAAATCCATGCAGGCGACGTGGTGAAAATCGATACGGGAGCTTACTATGAGGGGTTTCATGGGGATTCCTGTATCACTATTGCCGTTGGGAACGTGGAGCTTGAAGCGCAAAAGCTAATCGCGGCGGCCCAGGAGGCCTTATATGCTGGTATTGAACAGGTAAAGCCAGGTAATACGCTAATGGATATTGCGGGCGCGATTGAAGATTCGGTGAAAGCCAATCAGTTTTCGATAGTGGAAGACTTTACTGGTCACGGCGTTGGGCGCAACTTGCACGAAGAGCCTGCTGTGTTTAATTTTCGTACAAAGCAGGCTCCTAATGTGACGCTTCAGTCTGGAATGACGCTAGCCATTGAGCCTATTTTGAACGCGGGATCTCAGCACACCCGCACGCTGAGCGATCGCTGGACTGTCGTTACTCTAGACCGGGCTTTATCTGCTCAGTGGGAGCACACGGTGCTAGTGACTGATTCAGGCTACGAAATTTTGACAGACAGAGACAAGGTGTAAAGGACAGGGTATAGCCTTTTCTTTTAGCTTCATCTACTAGTTTTCTCATCTACCTCTTTCTTTATGAGATCGCTTTCTATTCTTCTTTGAGTGCCCCTAAACTGACACAAGCATCCGAATCGTAGAAGACATCTACTTCGAATGCGTAGGCTTTAGAAGCGCGATCTTCTGGAAAACTATTATAGGCCGCAACTATTGCCCTAATTTCGTCATTCAAGGCGCTGTAGCCAGTACTGCGAAGTACTATAGGCTGATCGACAACGTTACCTTGCGAGTCGAACAGAACGCCGATTTCGGCGCCGTGCGGGTCTTTTTCTAGACAGCGGTTTAGCAGCTGACCATTGGCGTTGACCGATGATTCTATTGGGTAGTTAATCTGCGTAAGTTCGGTAATTTCGGCGGGGGGTAGCCGTTCAATTTGGCCGACGTTTGCCTGCTTTTGAACGTTTGCCTGCCAGTTTTCGCGAGCTTGGTTGGCACTCTCCTCGTCTGTGTCTTTGGCACTGTAGGCCAAAGAGCGATTGAGCTGGTTGGCAAATGTCCTCAAAGAGTCAGGCAGCTGCCGCGTCACATCTGATAGTAAGGCGCCAATTGTGACAGGAGAGGTCGGGCCGCTGCTTTGAGACGGACGGCTGTCTGGTGATGAGTTGTTAGGAAGGGTGCGATCGCTCCTCTGACTATCCTGACTATCCTGACTGCTCTGAACTTCTTCGCCGGGATCGGATGCTTCTTCTAGAACAGCAATAAAGCTAGCGCCTTGATCAGTCGTAGCTGTCTGAGCGGTATTTCGATCGGTTGCCGGACGAGAGGACGCGTCTGAAGAAGTGTTTGGCTGAGTAGCAGAACTATTCGCGGGTTGTCTGGTCGTGGCTGTTGGGCGGCTAGGTGTCGGGCGGCTATCAGCGTGGGTAGCAACTATGGCGGGCCTTCGAGCGGCTATGGCAGGCACTGAGGTAGCCGCAGTGGCAGATGTTGAAGCCATAGGTGTCTTAGCCGCTCTTATGGCTGCTGTCCCGGTTGGCGCACCGGTTGACACATTAGGATCGGGCACGGGCAGCCCGCCTGCGGCAGGTGAAGTCGCTGTCGTTTTGTCTGATAGCGGCTCAAATTCCGCGTCTTCTATGACCGCTGTTTCAGGTTCGGAAGGCCCGATTGGCACAAACAGCACAAGTGCGTGGAGGCCAACAGCAGTCAGGAATAGCGGACGAATGATTTGAACAAGCTTCATAGTGTGAATAGGCTAGAGCGTATGCGGCTAGGCAGCTTGGGAAAACAACCGGAGGTTTAAAGATTGCAGAGGAAAATGACACAGAAATTAGAGAGATGCGATTCTTGGCAGCGATACCTACCTGTATATCTTCAGAATAGCGAGGAAGTTGAGCTTTTATCTACAGCGCTTGACCAGCTCTCGCCTCTTATGAAAGTAATCAGGTATAGAGTAGATTGGGTACGATCACGACTCCTAGAGGCCTAGAGAGGCTGCGATATTAGCTATCCAATTAACTGTTGATTGGGTTCATAGTCCAAGACACCATCAGTGATGATCCTTTAGACGGAAAGTTGACTAGGCTGATGTACATGATTGTGTCACCGTTAGGGGTAAGCATTTCGTACAGCAGCTCATCGCCATAATTACTTAGCCGCTCAAGCGTCACCCCGTTAGCTCCGTAGGTAACTTCTATCTGTTCAGCTACCCGCTCAGCCTGCTTATCCATCCAAACAGCATCGATAGATCCTGGCAATAGGCTAGGGGGGTCGGTACTGTAGTCCAAAAAATTAGCAACGTTTCCCTTGCTGAAGTAGTCAATACCAGGCAGGCCAATATCTCTAAAATTGCCTATGCCTTGCGTTCCTGCACCTAGTGCTCCCACGTTGTTTACGAAAGCCTGCTGGTCTGCTTGAGCAACATAGGCGGGCACCTGCTCTACTGGCGTTTGCATCGTCTGCGCCTGCGTCTGCTCTATCGGTGTCTGCGCTACTAGCTGTTCTACTGACTGTTCTACTGGCTGCACCGCCGACCGTTCTACCGGCTGCGCCATGGGTGGTTGCTCTGTAGGGAGTGGACTAGCGGTAGGCGGCGGTGGGCTGTTAGCTGCAGGAGCAGGAACCGCCGCAAGCGATGGCGGTAGGATCTCGGAGGACTGATCAGCAGGCGGCGGAGACAGCGCCGACAGATTCAAAATGTCAACAGGAATAGAGTTGTCAACTTCTTCTGTGGGTATGTCATCGTCCAGGTTGGGTGGCTCTGGTTTGCTGAAGGGTAGCACTAACAGTAGCAGGTGAGCTGCGATCGCTATACCTGCGAGCGGATGATATAGAACTTTTTTTAGCGTAAGACGACCAAAAAGAGATGGTACAACCGGTAAGGCTGTATCCGTCGTAGCTTCGGCGTTAGTAGATGGCTCTTGAGTAGCAGAAGGCATAGAAAAGTGTGAGATGAAAGTTAGGCCTAAGCGATCAGGCTAAACAAGCAAGCTGAGTAAATCGAGTTGGATAAATCGGGCCAACTAAATTAAGTTAAATAGCTGCAAGTCAAATAGCCAAGCTAGATAACTAGGCCAATCGTCAAACCAGCAATCAGACCATTGACCAGAATAACGAGCAAGGTATAGCAACCGTTTTGAGCAACTTGATAAAAGTTATAGCAATAGACATTGAGCAAGAATTTTAGAGAGAAGACCTTGGGCGCGCGTGTCAAACGCTATCTGTACTAAATGAGCGGCCCAAGGCGGCAGTCAGTGTTGACGTAGCTACAGATTAGAATAACTTTTGACGCATCAGCAAAACTATAAGCGCAAAATGCATTTAAGCGTCGTTTACGACTTTGAATATCTTTACGACTTTGAACAATAGCTGAATGAGTCCAGTTAATCTTTTTCCTACGCTTTGAGTTTTCAGTAACTAGCTATAGTAACCCTAGAGACTCCATATAGACGTCAGCACTTAGTGGAACATAGCCTACTTCACTGATAATATTGTTCTCTTCTTCCATCGCCGTATCAAGGTAGAACTCAACAAATGAATTCACCTCTGGGCGGCTAGCCAAGGCATCATTGTTGACATATATAAAGATAGGACGCGCCAAGGGCTTGTAGCTTTCGATAGTCTCAGGGGAGGGAACAATTGCTTCTCCCTCGGTTTCTTCGCTGGAGATCGCAACCGCCTTTATCTGGTCTTGATTCTCTAGAAAATACGACATGCCGAAGTAGCCCAAAGCATTTTTGTCACGAGAAACGCCCAGCACTAAGACATTGTCATCTTCGCTAGCTGTATAGTCAGCCCGACTAGCGCCTTCTTCACCTACAATCTCATCTGTAAAGTAGTCGAAGGTGCCAGAATCAGTTCCAGGACCGTACAGATTAAGAGGAGCATCTGGGAAACTAGAATCAATCTGATTCCAGTTAGTGATAGTGCCTTCAGCCGCAGGCTCCCACATCTTCATGAGCTGCTCGTCAGATAGCTCGTTGGCCCAGTCGTTATCAGGATTAACAACAACTGTGATGGCATCCGTTGCAACCGGAATGACTGTGTACTCAATACCAGCAGCCTGACAAAGCTCAATTTCTGTATCCTTAATTGGCCGAGACGCGTTGGAAATAACCGTTTCGCCAGCACAGAACTTCTTAAAGCCACCGCCCGTTCCAGAAACACCGACGCTGATGTTGACGTCACTGTTATCAGTCATGAACTCTTCAGCCATAGCCTCTGTGATGGGAAAGACAGTGCTAGATCCATCAATTGAAATCAGGTTGCTTTGAGCATTTACGACGATCGCACTTAGCGCAATTGTTGCAGCTACAGAAGCAGCACTTAGAACTATGAGATTGCTGAATACTCTTTTCACGCTTGTCACCATAATCGAAAACTCTCAAGTGTCAAAAAAAAATGACCAAGAATCAGATTATGGTCTCAAGTTTAAGGTGATAACGTTAGCAGGTTATGGAACCTTTAATCTTAGGTTAAGGAAAGCCAAAAGATTTCGTGAGAAGAAGCTAAAATAGAGAACAGTAGATCTTGCTTATTTTCCATCTTTAGTCTATTCCTTCTTTAGTCCATTTGTGTAGAGCTGCGTGGCTCAGACAAAGCGTGCTTTATGCTCTTTGCTACCTGTTAACTTCGCTTGTTGGTTTCAGCTCTCAGCTTCGAAAATAAATAAAAGTAGAATAGAGAAAAGTAAAACAAAGCGCTCTGATGGATGTTGATATCGGTAAAACAAGCGTTTGTTAGGAGTTCCCATTATCGAGATCTCGGCGAAGCGCCTCTAACTCGTCATCAATGCTGGCTCCAGCTGGGGTAGATGGTGGCGCGGAGGAATTTCCTTGTCTAGAGCCAGATCTAGAACTAGGACCTGTGTTGCTAGCATTGATGTCTGTTCCCGTTAGTCTCCGGTAGCCCATATAAACAACTGCCAGTAACCCTAGTACCATCAACACCAGAAAATGCAGCGGCAGAAAAGAGAAAACAACAATGCGCAGTCGACTCAAGAGCCAGGCTAGTCCTAGGTAGCCTGCACTAATTAACGCGAGACCCTGAATTGCTCTAAACGCAGGAATTTGCGTGAGCGGTAACCGCTGTCGAGTTACCCATAGCGAAACGCACACATAATAGCAGGGCGCTAGCACTAACAAAATATCCATCTGTTGGACAATTTTTGTCATCCCGGCGCTATGCATGAGATACCACATATAGCCGATGGTCATCAGTAGGCTGACTGCTGCCATAGCGAGATTACAGCTCAACACAAAAGGCTCTTCTCTTTTCCCTGGGACTGCCATGCAGATACCTAGAGCTACCCAGGGAGCAAACAGCATTATCAGCAAAATAACTGGCTTAAAGTCGTATAGCAGCGAATAGAGATGCTGAAGTGTCATAGCGATGCGGTGTCTTCGATAGAGGAAAACAGGCGAAGAAAGATAGGTCAACGAATGGAGTTAAGAACTCCTTAGCGCTATTATATGGGAGCTGTCATGGCTTATAGTCATCGTATGGTTGTGGCCGTTGCAGCTATCTAGCTTAGGCTGTACGATCAAAAACTATCAAAAGCGCTGAAATCGTTCCTGCTGTTGAAACAATGTTTTATCTCGCAGGATTTAACACCTGTAACACTCTATCGGATGCTAACTTGAGCGTTACAACAGTGTGGAATTGATTGACCAAACAGTTATGTGGTTACAATGCTTCCGTCAGCGTTCTATGTACTGGAGAAAATAGCCTCTAGAAAGTCAGTTTCTATCCGCTTCTTTGGTCAATAGCCAAAGCCTGTTCCAACGCGGCTTTTTCCTTGGTTCGCCTAGCATAAGGCGCAAGGGCTTCAAGACTGACGCCGGAAAGAAGGCTCAAGTTCTCTAGGCTCATTCCCTTGCTCAAAAGTTCTATGCACCAGGTCTGTCTAGCCTGAAAGGGCTGTATATCTATTGCGACGTCCACCGTAGGGGCAATATCGGCTGCGATGGTCTGCCACGTGTCAGTTAGGTCTTGCAGATCGAGTGCTTCTCCAGCTTCAGAGACAAAAACGTTAGGGCATTTGTCTTGGCGAGATTTTAACCATTGAGTCAGGGGGTTTTTCAAGTAGGTGCCGTACCGCCTGCCCATAATCCAGCGATTGACTGGGACTTGCCTAGAGAGCGAGCCTGAAAGGGTAAGTATGTGCTGCGCCTTGCTAGCCAAGACTTGTGATCGCATCAGATCAGTACATTCTTCTAGCCGCAGGCCCGCCCCAAACAGGACATACACTAGCGCGTAAGTCTGGGGATGCTGCTTTTTGGCCTTTAAGAAGAGCGATCGCACTGTTTCAGCCGGCAGGTCCATTACGTTCTCTGGCGTCTCACTCTCTGATAAAGCCTCTGATAAATTGTTAGTCTCTACTGCCTTACGGATAAGGGTGCGATCACCCTCTAGAAACAAACTATCAGTAGCTGCTAGAAAGCTTGACTGATCTGACCATAGTGCTTGCCCACCGCCGCTCGACTCTATCAGCGCATAGCCCAGCACCAGCGTATTTAACAGCTTGGCAATCTCTTCAATAGAGAGATTCGCGCAGCTGACCTGCTCGCTCCGTAGATAGCTCACCGTTTGTCGATTGGCTTGTCGTAAGGCCTTAGCTAGTGCCTGCTGATTTTCTAAAGGAGACTGTCCGGCTTCTCCGATGAGCGATCGCACCAGCTCTAGCACTCTGTCTAATAGATCTAGCGCCGCCGAGCTGTAAGCCGTCAGCGGGTCGCTAGCTCCCACGATATCTGTGAGTGCCGCTTGCATTAAAGCTAAGATTGGCGCTTCTTGAATGACGGCCAAAAGCAAGCCTTGCTTGTTGCCAAACTGACGAAATAGCGTTACCTCGTTTACGTCAGCGCATTCTGCAATTTCCTTTGTCGTCGTCGCCGTAATTCCCTGCACTGAGAACAGCGACAGAGCGGACCGCACAATCCTTTTGCGACTAGATAGTCTTGCTTCAGCCATCTAAACAATCAATACCTCCCTATCTGGAGGCGCTTCCACCTAACTACTTTCTTGCAAACCTAGCTCTGGGTCTGCAATCTGTAGACCTCAGTCTACAGATTGCAGACCGTAACTTATCGACTGCGGCTCTCAGTCTGAAGGCCACAATCTGCCTTTTGAATGATTTTGCAAGCGCCACTTGCAGAACTTTGAAGAAGGCGCTAGACTTACTAATGTAAGCAACACTTGCAAACACCTTAGCGTGTTTGGGAAGACTATGACCATCGGTAACCTGCCCGTCAATCGACGGACAAAAGAGCCTTTTGCCCCCTCTAGCATGCAACCTACTGGCACACAACCTATCGGCTCATCTAACGCTGAGCCAAAAGCTCACAAAGTAAGCTGGGTTTCTGTAGGCTTTTTTGGTGTCATACACGTGTTAGCGCTGCTTGCGCCTTGGTTCTTCTCCTGGTCAGCGCTAGGTGTTGCCATCGCCCTCCATTGGCTCTGTGGTAGTGTCGGCATTTGCATGGGCTATCACCGCATGCTCAGCCATCGCAGCTTTCGCGTACCGCAATGGTTAGAGTACATTATCGCTACTGTTGGCGCGCTTGCTCTACAAGGTGGACCTACCTTTTGGGTCGCTGGCCACCGTCAGCACCACGCCTTTACCGAGCATATCGAAAAGGATCCCTATTCATCTGCCCGCGGCTTCTGGTGGAGCCACATGGAGTGGATGTTCTATCTAAAGCCAGAGGTCTTTGATCGTAAAGTTTACGCTCAGAACGCGCCCGATATTGCTCGCGATCGCTACTATGCTTTTCTCGACAAGTATTTTCTAGCGCTGCAGGTGCCGTTAGCTTTGGCACTGTATGCTATTGGCGGCTGGTCTTTCGTAATCTACGGCGTGTTTGTCCGCGCTGTCTTACTATGGCACTGCACTTGGCTGATCAACTCTGCCAATCACATGTGGGGCTACCGCAACTTTGAGAGCGACGATAACTCTCGCAACCTTTGGTGGGTGGCTTTTCTAACGTATGGCGAAGGCTGGCACAACAACCACCACGCGTTTCCTAAAATGGCTAAGTCGGGCTTACGAAAGTGGGAAGTTGACCCCACCTGGTGGCTAATCAAAGGCATGAAGTCTGTTGGGCTAGCTACTAAAGTGGTCATGCCACCTGCAAAGGCCGAATTAGGCTAGAGCCACTTAGGTATGTAGAAGATCTTTCACAGTCCCTTGAGCCAAATAGCTAATCATAGCCAGCGTACGAACATATCCGTACGCTGGCACGCTGTTTCTGGGCTATCTCTGGGCTATCTTAGAACTTTCTTATCTGGCTGTATTAAGCAAGTCCGGTGGCCCTATCGAAGCAGCTCTTACAAATAGCTTTGGAGTAGCTGCAGCATGGCTGCGATCGCGCTTAAAGCTGCCGTTTCTGTAGACGTGTGATACTCCGTTGTCGGAATCTGCAATGTTGTGCCATTGATCTCGCCGCCTGTTGCTGCGGCTACTCGCCCTAGCTCAGTTCGTCCTAGTGGGAAAGGTCGGCTACGATTTTGGTTTTTAGCCGCAATGTACTCATCTTTAAACCCGTAGCTCAGTCCTAGCGACTCGCAGCGGTCTATCAGTTCTTGCGTCATCTCTTCAGAAAATGGGCCGTTAGCGTCTTTGTGGCGCAGCGTAATCTGCTGCATATCGGCCTCTGCTCTATCCGCATAGGGACTAGTATCTAGCACCACTAGCCGCTGCGTCGTTAGCCGCTGGCGTTGAAACCAAGAGAGCGTATATCGCCAACTGCGCCCAGACTCCTCTTGAGCTGTAAACAATCCTGTTCCTTTAAACCCACGCCGGAACAGATAGATAATCATGGCCGCGCTCACTACGTTGTCTAGCTGAGCGGAAATCAGGCCGTCACAAATCTGTAGTCGATCCAAAAATGATACCGGAATGCCAGGCTGCAAGAATTCAAGGCCTTCCACCTCAAAGATCAAATTTCCTCGCTCCGGACAGATATAAGAGCGTGTAATCTCGCCTTGGCCTAAGTAGGTACCCGTATACGGAAAATGAGCCTGTACCCGCTGCCCGGCAAAGCGATCCTCGATCTTATTGAGCATGTAGTCCGAGGCCGAATCTCCCATCTCTTCGCCCCGATTACCCGCGATGAAAGCCGCATACTGAAACTCGTTGGGCCCCGTGCATAGCAGGCCGTGCCGGTCAATATGGGCTGACAAAAACAAATCGTGTGGCTGACTGCCTTGCGCAACTAGCACGCCATGATACTGCTGTACGTCAAGGCCAATTTCCTCTAGCTCTCGTCTGAGCACCCGAAAGAAAGCGTCTTCGTTACCTACTACGGAAGGCTCTCGAATCAAGAACTTCAGAATGTCTAGAAATTCGTCTAGCTCTGGGTAAAAGTCTTTGTCGGTAACAACAGACCCAAACATCTGCTTTTGAATAGCCAGATCAATAGAACTTGTTGTGACAGAACCCATCGTGACCTCTAATGACGCAATCGGAAAACAGCTATGTTGCCCCAGATTAAGCATCAAATTATAGTGCATACGGCGCTAGAGATTAGTCACAATGATGACCAATCTCTAACAAGTTCTGCCAAGCGTTAGGTTCTACTGAGCTTGCCTAGGACGCTATCTTATTGAAGCTAACCGGGTCAGAGCTTTACAGCCTGAGACTATACAGCCCGAGACCATACAGCCTGAGACTATACAGACTGTGGTGATAGCTGCGAGGCGGTGCTCGGACGCCTTGTCACTTGAGGCGTAGGCTGAGTGTGTGGTTCACCTACCAGCATGAGCGAGCCCGATAGCTGCTGTATTAGCGGCGTTGTGTTGCTCCCTAGGGTAAAGCCGTTGGTACTGAGTCGACGTTGCGACCGCAAAATCACTAAATCGTACTGACGAGCCGCCTTTGCGATCGCCGATACAACATTGTCTCTTGCTAAAATCTCAATTTCAATTGAGTACTCAGCAGGCGGCAAGCGATCTAGCAAGATCTCCATCTGCTTTTTCAGCCGCGCCCTGCGAACCTCAGATGTGCGCGGACTACACACATGAAGCAGCGTAATTTTGGCTTTATTGACTGTTGCTAGCACCTGAGCAAAGCGCAGAACGCGCAGCGTCATCACAGAAGGATTCTCAATTGGGATCAAGATCGTCTTGATGGCCAAAGGAGATTCCATCAGGCGAGAGACTACCACCGGACAGTGGGCAATTCTCATCACCTCGTCTTGAATACTGTTAAATAACCGTCGGCTTAGTCTAGACCTTGGCGACATTCCCAACACAATCAAGTTAGCGTTTTTCTCCCGTCCCACGTGAGCGATTGTTCGCGCGATGTCGCTGTCGATTCTGACTTCAGGCTCAGTGGTGGCCTCGAACTCTTCGCTGATGACCTGAGCATTCTCTAAAAGGTGACGGCTGCGAGTAAGAGCTTTAGTGAGCTGAGGTGAGTCTAGCCGATCTTGGGCAAGCGCTATGGCTAGTGGAATTAACCGCCCGCTAGCATACTGAGCAACAGCGGCAGCTAATTCAATTTGCATCCGTTCGGTCGCTGGGTTAAAGATAGGCACTACAACTGAAAAGGCATCTGGTACCTCGGTCGGTGGGGGCAGCCACTCTAGCTCATCAGTTTCGTCAAAGCTTTTATTTATGGCCAAGCTGCCCGCCGCTCGAGCCGTAACCAAAGGTCCTAGGATAGACGTTACTAGCATCAGCAAAATAACGCTATTAAAAACCTCTTTATTAATAATTTCTGCCTCGTAGCCGACTAGAGCGGCGGCTAGCGTTGCCGCTACCTGGGGAATAGACAAAGACCACATCGTCCAAGTCTGCGTCCAGCTATATTTATAAAGCGATTTAGCTACTAGCGCCGCTAGCAGCTTTGTTAACAACAGCACGCCCACAATCAGCAACGGTAGATTAATCGAGGCTAGAATGCTTCTAAAAGCGCCTAGATCTAGCAGCAGGCCCATATTGACAAAGAACATCGGAATAAACAGAACGCTGCCCATAAATTCTGTTTTTTCCTTGACCGGTCCATCGCCAACGACGCTGTTGATAGCCAGTCCAGCTAGAAACGCGCCAATAATATTTTCAACGCCGATTAGCTGCGCAACCACCGCGGATAGAAATACTGAAAGGAGGACGAACAGAACCCGATTGCCTTCGTCTCTGCCTATCTTCTTGAAGAAGAGCCTGCCGAGCTGCTTTAAGCCGACTAGGACAGCGATCGCATACAGCCCCAAAGAGCCCAGCAGCGTTATCAGCTTTACCGCATTGAAGTCACCTTGACTTACGCCTAAGCAAATAGCCAGCACCAGCAGTGACCCAACATCTGTAAAGATCGTTGCTCCGACGGTCACCGTAACGGCTTCATCATCGACAATGTTTAGCCGTTGGATGATGGGATAGGCCAGTAGCGTATGCGACGCTAGCAGCGAGCCGATGAGGACCGCAGCGAGCCAGCCAAAGCCAAACAACAGACCCACAGCGATACCGCCTACCAAGGGTATGGCAAACGTCGCAAACCCGTAGGTCATAGAGCGATCGCGCGTCTTCTGAAACAAAATCAGATCAATCTCAAGTCCAGCGACAAACATCAGATAGATTTTGCCGATCTCAGAGAGCAGCTTCATCGTGTCAGACTGAGCATCGAGCCAGCCCAATCCGCTGCCGCCAAAGACCACACCAGCCGCAATTAGCCCAACTAGGCCCGGTAATTTAAAGCGCTCAAAAATAGGCGGAATTACTAGCACAATCGCTAGCAACAGAACAAACGTAGTTACGGGTGCTTGTAGCGTTTCAGCAGCAGGCTCTACTAAAAACAAATGCATAGTTGCTTTGCTCACACATGAGTAATAAAGGGTCGCCAATTAGAGAGATATCGACGAGAAATACCGATGAGAAATACCGATGCTGATACGGTAGGTGAAAAATTATATGCCATGCCCCAGAGTCCAATTTTGGAACTCCGGGGCATTTTGATGCTTGAATTTTAACGACTACTAGAGTTTGAGATTTAAGTCTGCTTCAGACTCACTGCTCAAACTAAGAACTGGGAAAACATCAAAGAGATTGACCCCCTTTTCGATGCGCTATTCGATCAGCGTAGGTCAACCATCAAGTTATTATATGTTCTATCCAGTTTCTATGATCTATCTCTAGAGAGACCTTTCGTCTTGTCCGCCTGACGTATGCCTTTTCTGGTCGCGGTGAACTGAGCTATCTCATTCAGTTGCAGTAGCGCTATTTCCTGACGCGATCACAACGTCTGCACCGTATCGCTACTGATAGTTCTTCAATAGTTCTTTTGATTACTCGACTTAAATCGTCCAACGTCAAACTCTCTTTTCTGCGCATGTTTCGTTTTGCGTCCGCTCACGCGCTTACGCCACATCCTAAAGCTTGAAGGCTTCATGTGACGACGCATAACTGTAATAACATCCTCCTCTTTAAGGCCAAACTGCTGCTCAATTACCTCAAAGGTTGTTCTGTCTTCCCAGGCCATTTCTAGCACCCGATCAATTGTTGCTGCCTCTAGCTCATCTACATTGGGCCTATCTGGCTTTATCCACGGGTCTTCAGGATTCATACTTGCTCCATGTCTTTGATAAAACATACAACCCGCTCTACTTCCTTGAACCCTACTTGAGTATGAAATTGGCAGCTCTGTTCGTTTTCAATTAGCACATCAGATCCCATCTGCGTACAGCCATGGGCCAGTGCCCACGCCTCGGCCTGCTTCAGCAGCACTAGCCCCACACCTTTTCGCCGATTGCTATCTGCTACATAAATGCCTTCTACATAGGCCACCGGAAAGTGGTTCGCCCCTGGCACATAGTCGTAGCACAGCGACAAATTCACAAATCCAATCGCTTGCCCGTCAGCAGCGCGGACTAGCAGGCCGGTATCGCGAGGCGACTGTAAAATTCCGAGTAGCTCTGCTTCCATTTCTGTTTGAGCTTTCTGCGGGCTGCCCTCTTCATCTGGCCATAGCTGCAAGGCTAATGACACCCACTCACCCAAATCTGCTTGCGTCACCTCACTGACCGTAATCGCCGCAGACAGTGTATCCACTACTGAAAATCTCCTGGCCGCGCGGCCAAATACTCGTCGCCCTTTAGCTGAATTAGCATAAGCTTTGCCGGTTCGTCGCCCACGCAGCCGGAGGTATGCCCTTCGTTTCCCTGCTTATTCGCCCGAGTATTTTGATCTGCGCCAAAAGAAACCTCTCCAGGTCCCATTTCTACGCGCACGCCGTCCATCGTTTCCACGTACCATGTTCCAGATAGTGGCACGATCCACTGTGGTCTTGGATTTTCGTGCCATTCACCTACCCAGCCAACCGGCAGCGTACAAAACACTACTTCGCTGTTGCCTGTCATCAGTCTGTTGTTCCACTGCGGATCCGCATCGCCGCCCATACTCTCTTGCTCAAAGCTCGTCAGCTCACACTGGTTTTGATGACTAATTCCGTCGTCGTCTGTCCATACGTGCCAGTATGTCAGCGTCGGTTTGTCTGTGGAATCTGTCGCTCTTGAATTTGTCGCTGTTAAATTTGTCGCTATTGAATTTACCACTAGGCTACTGTGCCTCGCCTTTTGCACCAAACATTCTCTTGATGCTGTTGACTAAGCCCAGCAGGCCGCGATCGCTGCGATTGCGCGGCTTCACCGCTAGCTCGATATCGTCATCTTTCTCACCCTTTAATCGATAGCCGTACTCCAGATTGCCCTGACTCTTTTTGAGTACAGGAAACGCCCGGTAGGCCCCCTGCAGCAGGTCGGCTTCACTGTGATAGATTGCCCTACTAATTTGGGTAGAGCGGCGAACGGCGATCGCGCCTACTGGAAACCATTGCTTGCCGCCCGCCGAGCGCATGTATACCTCATACTCTGGCAAACCATCTGTCTTCATCTTGTCGTATTGCTTAGACGCTTTCTCGCGCTTTTGCGTCCGCTCTGACTTTGGCTTCTTTGGTGTTTTTTTCCCAAACCCAATTGGTTCAGACATAGGTTTCACTAGTAACTTTTCGCTGTTGACTTTTTACGGTCGGCTCTTTGGCTCTTTGTAGTTGGCTCTTTTCTACCGACTTTCTGCCGTCTACTTTTTACCATCGACTTTTTTCACTGGGCTGCTCGCCATCGCTTGTAAGCCGTTTATAAAAGTTTACAGCGCTTTAAGGACGCTTTAAGCAATTGCCGATAGAAAATACTGAGCTCGAAACACTGGCAGATCCTTTTGCTGACACACCCGTTCACGGTCGGTCTGTACCGGAAACGGGCTTTCATCTAGCCAATCGCTGCCCTCGCGCACAAACTGGGGGTGCTCATCGAAGCGATCGCACATCTCTAAACACACTGTTTCAATATCTGACTGTAGCCACACCCTACCGCCCACTGGCATCAGCTCGGCTAGTGTCTGCACTAGCGCCGGCTGCACTACCCGCCGCTTTTGGTGCCGCTTTTTAAACCAAGGGTCAGGAAACTGAATGCTGA
The DNA here is from genome assembly GCA_963702855.1 of uncultured cyanobacterium. GTDB lineage: Bacteria > Cyanobacteriota > Cyanobacteriia > Phormidesmidales > Phormidesmidaceae > Phormidesmis. The sequence goes on along the minus strand of OY969765.1, from coordinate 890,594 downwards.
CGCACTGCAAGGGGCCCGGATAGTTCTCCAGCACAGGCTTCAAAGAGTTGTTGGCATTGCAAAAAATGAAGTGAAGGTTTCGCGCTGCGCCTGCCTCAATCGCTAAATCGCGGCGGCTGAGCGATCGCTCTACTAGCGGCGCTCTAATTTCCAGGCCCAAGAAATTCCAGTCGCCTACTTGCTGTGCCATATCCCGCACAAAATCACCCTTAGCGCAGCCGATGTCTAAGTGTAGAGGCCGCTGAGGATGGCTGTAGATCTCGTGCCAATGAGGTGCGATTGCAGGTGTCGAATACTTGTTGCTCAGCGGATTGACATGCTGACGCACCCGGCGAATTGGTGGCATTAGCGTAGCCCTCCATTCATCACATACGGAATCGTATCCGCTGGCTGCGGCCAGCTACGCCGCACAAACTGCCACAGCACCGGCGTCGCGATCGTCATCAAAATTATCCCCATCCACCAGCGCTCCTGCATCGCCGCCACCGTCACCATCGACCCTGTATCGCCCACACCTATCTTGTCTCCACTTTCGACGCTACGTTTAGACAGCCAGTCTAGACTGACTACTATGAAATTATTCAGAGCATGGCATCCAATGGGTACCCACAGGCTTTGCGATCGCACATATAGCAATCCCATCACCAAGCCAAACAGAGCTAACCCTATCGGGTTGTTAAAGTGCAGCAACCCAAACACCACCGAAGAAGCCACTAGCCCCCAGCGTAACCCCCACCGCGTTCCCCAGCGCTGTAGCAAAAATCCTCTAAACACAAACTCCTCGACAACCGGCGCATAGATTACCAGTAAAAACAGCATCAGCGCTTCATATAGCTGCGGATACTGACTGCTGCTGCCTTCTAGCATCAGGTCAGTTGCTAGCATCTGAGCCGCGCGCGCCGGGGAAATCGAAGACAACACGTAGAAAACAACCGAAAAACTGCCCATTGAGAACAGTAGCAGGCTAAAGACAAGTACCCCTGCATACAGCCAAGAAAACTTTGGCCAGCTTCGCCCAAACACATAGGCGGGTCTGAGTCCATACCGATGACCTACGCCTATCAACACGCCCACCACTGCCAGCCAAATTGCTATAGAGAGTACCGGCTGCGACAGCGGATCTTGCCATCGCCAAGGCAGCAGCCGATACTCACCTAAGTAGGCATAGCCCAGCCCAACGGCTACACTCGCGACCAGATAAGTACCTAAAACTAAGTAGCGGCTCTGTAGCGCTAAAAATGGATTCATACCCTTAATTATAGAAGGGTCTGTAGGCGCGCTCGTTAGATCCAGCCCTCTGTGTTGCCATCGCAGACGTGCTTTCTAATCGACTGCAATCCGCGAACCGATTGCGATACCGATTGCGACACCTACTGACGCCGATACTGACGCAGGCTACAGTTAAGTCGTTCGATACTCAATTAGCACTACCGCTGTTTCCTGCCCTCTTGATCGGTTGGGAATACTCAGCTCAAATCAGTCCGATTGCAACAGAAAGATCAGAGATTACCTCCATGCGGTGTCAAACACTGAAATTCATCACGCTCTGGCTTGCTATATGTTTGTCTGCGAGGCTGCCGGCTTCCGCCCAATCTGTAGCTCAATCTATAGCTCAGTCTGTGGATAGCGATCGCACTACGGGCACAGTCGTAAGCGGCAGTAACCCCTTCACCATCACAGAAGGCACTATCCGCCCAGGGGATACTAGCGCTACCGTGTTTCATAGCTTTGGTACGTTCTCGCCTGCTGCTAGCGCCGTCGTTTTCGATCTAAGAGACAGTCAAAATGCCGTAGATACTCAAACAGTTGCAGCCATTGTTGGACGAGTAACCGGCGGAGCGTCGTCTTTTATAGACGGTCAGATATCTATTCTACAAGATAGCAATACGCCAGCCCCTGACCTATTTTTGATTAATCCTTACGGTGTTCTCTTTGGGGAAAATGTCCAGCTATCTCTACCTGGTTCATTCTTAGCAAGCACCGCAGAGAGTATTTTGTTTGAGGGGGAAGCCGCGTTTTCTGCAGTGAATCCTAGTGCTGCTCCGCTGCTTACCGTGAGTACGCCTGTAGGGCTACAGTTTGGCACTACTAGTCGTGGACATGGACAGTTCGGCACTAGCAGTTCGGCAGGCATCACCTTACGAGGAACTGGTCATGCGATCGCAACAGATAGCCCATTATTTTCCCCCTACTTTCCTGTCGGTACTGATTCAGGACTTAGCGTAGCCACAGGAGAGCGTTTGAGCCTGATAGGAGGAGCGATCGATACTAGCGGTGGCGTCTTAAGCGCGCCGGGCGGCAGAGTTGAACTGGGCAGCGTCGATGTAGGTATTGTTGCTCTGACCGACCAAGGGGCAGACTACAGCGCTGTCAGACAGTTTGGCGACATTGGACTTGCTGAGCGATCGCTGATAAACGTCAGTGGCCCTACCGCAGGTAGCGTTCAGCTCCAGGGGCGAGAGATCCGCCTGAGCGATGGTTCACTGATCTGGAGCCAGAACCAAGGTGTAGACACCGCTGGAGAAATCGCGGTGAGGGCGACAGAACAGCTTTCTCTAACAGGCGCAACACCGGCTGTAGATGCGACTAGCAGCATCATTACAGAAACGCTCGCACCTGGAAATGCAGGCGAGATAGACATTAGTGCTTCCCAACTAAGTGTAGACGCAGGTGCAGCCCTAGGCAGCCGCTCTTTCAGCGCAGGAAACAGCGGTCGCCTACAGATATCTGCCGAGCGAATGAACGTTAGCGGCTATGTCCCAAACGCGCCGGATGTATTTTCCTCTGTAGGAACATTGGGGTTTTCTAGTGGCAATTTAAGTAATACAGAAGTCACTTCGCAAAGTTTGTCGATCACAGAGGGTGGATATTTAGGTACCGCGACACTGGGCAGTGGGCGAGGTGGCGACGTGACTGTTAGTGCTGATTCTATTCAGGTCATTGGGACAACGCCATCTGCCATCCCCAGCATTATCTCGGCCACTACAGCGGGCAGGCTCGGGAATTCTGGCAACATTTCAGTGAATACTCGTGAATTGATCGTAAGCAATAGCGGTCTAGTTACGACGGCCAGTGTTGGGGTGGGCAATGCCGGCGATATTTCTGTTGAGGCCTCCGAGCGAGTAGTGCTCAGCGGCAGCTCCCCTAACTTACCAACAAGCTCGATTGCTTCTACTGTCGATTTTCCTCCCCTGTCTTACAAGTTGCTATTAGGGCTCTCCAATGCGCCACGTGGGTCAGCAGGCAATGTTACTATTTCGACGCCGACAATAGAGATAAGCGATCGCGCCTCAATTGCGGTCTCAAACTTTGGGGAAGGAGATGCCGGATGGCTCATGGTCAACGCCGATTCTATTCTCGTGAAACGAGGCGCAATCGATGCTTTTACCACTGCGGGGGAAGGTGGCAATATTGATTTAAACATTCGAAATGTTTTGCTAATGCGCGATCAGAGCACCGTGAATGTGATCGCGCGTGGTCGTGGCAACGGTGGCAACATAATAATTAACAGCCCCGTCATTATTGGTTTGGAAAACAGTGATATTGTCGCCAGCGCATTCACCGGTAGCGGTGGCAACATCAGCATTACAACCCAAGGACTTTTCGGGCTTGTGGCTCGCGATCAGCGATCGCCCGAAAACGACATCACAGCTAGCTCTCAGTTCGGCCTAAGTGGCACTGTCTCGATTAACGATTGGCCTCTTCAGCCAAATACAAACACAGTCGAACTGTCCGATACGGTCAGCGACCCGGATACTCAGGTTGCCAGGCGCTGTGCAGACGCTGGAGGTAATCAGTTCATTGCCTCTGGCAGAGGTGGCTTACCCATGTCCCCAACTGACCACCTTCTAGTAACCAGGACATGGCATGACTTCCGGCCAATCGCCGCACCGCAGTCTGATACAGACCTCCTTCCTGAAGACGCTATTCAGACCTCCCTTATTCGAGGACCTTCTCTAGAACCTTCCCAAGAACCTTTTCTAGAAGCAAATAGTTGGTATCCGAACGAGGAGGGTGAAATTGTCCTTGGCAGTACCGAGGCTAGCTCGGTGCATACTGCGGTGACAAACTGTCCGACATAGCTTCGTTCTCAGCGGGCACGACTGGCCTCTACGGTTAGACATGCGGTTAGATACAGAGCGGCTGAAAAGTGCCCGCTCATTCATCTCGGCAAAAACACCTCGGCAAAAAATGGGATTATCAAAACGCCCCTCGTCACCGTTCACACCCACCTCCAAACCGATTTCTGCTGTCTTAGCTGCTACTGCTACAGTAATCTGTGCCATTCTTCCATCCCCTGCTCAAACCATTACAAGTGATTCGACAGTGGGTACCGAGGTAGTCTCTAGCCCCAATCGCTTTACAATCACAGGCGGCACTGTCTCAGGCACTAATCTCTTTCATAGTTTTCAAGACTTTTCTGCTCAAGACTGGTCTACCGTTTTCGACCTTAACGACATCAGCTACGCAGGAAGCGCCGATAACGTCAGCGCTATCTTCTCGCGCGTGAGCGGGGGTAACGTTTCCAATATCAATGGCCTGCTTCAGGTGACAGGCGGAAACAATCCAGACTTCTTTTTGCTCAATCCAAATGGAATTGCGTTCGGCCCGAACGCTCAACTTGATATTGACGGCTCGTTCGTAGGGTCCACCGCTGAGAGCATTCGCTTCGCCGACGGAATAGAGTTCGCTGCCAACAGCGGTGTTCTTAATCCTCTCCTGACGACGAGCACACCTGTAGGTTTACAAATGGGGGTTGATTCTAGGGGAATTCAAGTAAACGATAGAGGCTACGGCCTACTTACCTCTAGCCCCTTCACTGTGGATAGTTCATCAAGCCTGCGGGTCAACATTGGTAAAACATTAGCGCTGGTAGGAAGCGATATCACTTTTGCAGGAGGCACGGTTGCCGCGCCAGGTGGCCGGGTGGAACTAGGTAGCGTACGTGAAGGACTCGTCGTCCTCAATTCAAGTAATGGGGCTCTGAGCTACGATACGGTTCAGAGCTTCGGAGACATCAGTCTATTCTCACAGTCGCTGGTTGACGCTAGCCAAGCTCTATCAGGGCCAACGGGTGTACCCTTCTATGCTTTTGCTGAGCACGGAGGCGTCGTGCAAATTCAGGGTCGCCGCCTCTCATTCCAAAATGGCTCACTGGCGCTGATCAACAACTCTAGCAATCACCCCTCTGGCTCAATTCGTATACGCGCTAGTGAAGCCATTGAGCTATCGGGTATAGGATCTAGTCGGCGCAGTGCAAGCGGCTTCTATACGCTAAACTTTGGCTCCGGTTTGGGTGGGGACGTTAATATTTCGACTCAGCAACTGCGGCTCGCAGAGGGTGCGAGAATCGTCTTAGATACGTTTGGTGCAGCGCCTAGCGGCAACATCTCTATTGCCGCGTTCGACGCTGTGCTTCTAGAGCCTGGAGAGATTGCTAATCTATCTGGCATTGTGGACCATGCGATCAAAACGTACTCATACAGCGCCGGAGCAGCTGGAAGTATCAGCATAAAGACCGGTAGGCTAGCAAACATCGGCGGTGCGATTACTTCTGAAGCGACTCGCTCTGGTAATGGTGGAAGTGTGACACTAATAGCCGATCAGCTCAGGGTAATTAATGGAGCTTCAATCGCTTCGGGGGCGCTAGGCTCTGGTGACGGTAACGATGTAGTTATCACCGCCAACACTGTGGAAGTCAGCGGTGTAGATACTAACTTGTCACCTAGCTTCATTACGGCTGGAACGACGAATACGGGCAATGCCGGTAGCTTGACTATCAACGCTCAAAAGCTATTTGTTAGAGAGGGCGGCCGCATAGATTCTTCTACAGTTGCTGCGGGAAATGCGGGTTCAGTGACAGTGAACGCTTCAGAGCTTGTAGAAGTCAGTGGGACTATCCCAGGTTCGACGCCTAGCTTAATTATTTCGTCTGCTAATATTCTTGATCCGTCGTCGCGAGCCTTTTTAGAAGGTATAGGAATTTCTATCCCGGAAGTGCCCTACGGCGTGTCAGGAAACGTGACAATTACGACACCAGCGCTCGCTGTCAGTCGGGGGGCACAAGTTACCGTTAGAAACGATGGAATGGGAGATGCGGGCACACTCAGAGTAGATGCTGACACTCTCTATCTCAATGACAGCGCTGGCATTACTGCTTCTACTCAGCAGGGCAGTGGTGGCAATATCTTTCTAGATGTGCGTGATGTTTTGCTGATGGATAATGGCAGCAGAATCTCTGCTGAAGCGGGTGGAATAGGTGACGGGGGTAATATCGCAATCACAACACCGGCTATCATTGCGCTAGAGAATAGCGATATTATCGCCAATGCTTTTCAAGGTAACGGCGGTAATATCGACATCAACACGCAGCTTTTAGTCGGTACCCAATTCCGCAATCAGCTTACGCCTGAAAGCGACATCACAGCTAGTTCTGAATTCGGTCTTAGCGGCATGGTTTCAGTCGAGGGGTTTGAAAGTGATCCTAACTCTGGCTTGGTTGAGCTGCCCACCGAAGTTGTTGATAGCAGTGACCAAATCGCTAGTAGCTGTGCTAGCTCAGCGGGCAATCGCTTTATCGCTTCTGGGCGAGGCGGCCTCCCACCGCCGCCAGAAAGGTTAGCAAGCGATCGCACCTGGAATGACTTGCGCAATCTCTCTGCTTTTAGAAGTCGGTCATCAGCACAGCCTACAGCGTCAGCGCAGTCTACAGAAACGCTTACGCAAACAAGCAGCCCAATCATAGAGGCAACAGCTTGGGCTATAGATGAACGCGGCCAGATAGCCCTCATAGATACAGCAAGTGGCACTGAACCGGTCGTTTATCCTGTGACCTGCGCAAGCGCTTCTAAAAGCGCCTTTCCTGATAGCACCTCTGGAATTGAAGAATAGAAAACCGGCGGCCTGCTCTAAGTAGACATTTCTGTAGACATTTCTCCTAATTTTTCCAAGAAGGACCAGATTTTATGCTGTTTCAACAAAACAAACGCCTTTGGCTAAACTCTCGCTGGAGCTATATCTTTTGGGGCGTCTTGATTTGTTGTGCAATCATTATCAGTCAGTCTGCAAAAGCCCTAGAACCGGCTGCGCCTAGTCCAATCGCGGTGACGCAGAACCTAGCCTCAACAGCTGACCAAGGCATGGATCAAAGCATCAACCAAAGCATGGATCACGGCAGAGAACTCTACGCGGCTGGGCGCTTTTTTGAGGCAGTGATCGCGTGGCAAACTGCCGCTAGCACGTATCTGACTAGAGGTGATCGCGTAAATCAGGCACTCAGCCTTAGCTACCTCGCTATCGCCTATCAAGAACTCAATCAGTGGGACGATGCTCAGCAAGCCATCGACCAGAGCCTTAGCATTTTACAAGCGGCGGATACTAGGGCAGACGCCATTCTTCTAGCGCACGTCCTCAATACGCAAGCAGGCCTAATGCTACACAGCGGCCAGCCTGAAGCCGCCTTAGAAACTTGGCAGCAGGCTCAAGATCTCTATGAGCAGGCTGGCGATACCTTAGGCGCACTGGGCAGCCAGGTAAATCAAGCTCAAGCTCTACAAAAGCTGGGATTTTATCGGCGCTCAGGGCAGCAGCTAGAAGCCATCAATCAGCAGCTAAGTGTCTTGCCAGACTCTGATATCAAAGTCACAGGCCTGCGAAACCTAGGCATTGCTCTACAGCTCACCGGCGATCTTTCTGGTAGCCGCGAGGCTTTGTTTCAAAGCGCAGAAATCGCCCGTCAGATCGGAGCTACCACACAGCTAAGTGCGACTTATTTTAGCTTGGGCGTAGCCGCCGCAGACTGGGGTGACCCTGACGCTGCCTTACTCTTCTATGAAGAGGCTGAACAATCAGCGCTAAATTCATCTGAGCGAGTTCAAGCGCAGCTCGGCCAACTTCGCCTACATGTAGATAGCGAACAGCCAGAAGCGGCTACTGCCTTGGTGCGATCGCTCTATCAGCAGCTAATGGAACTCTCTGCGAGTCGAACGTCTATTTATGAGACGGTTAACTTTGTTGCTAGCGTAGCTAAGTTAGAAGACATTGCCGAATCGAGCCAGCCGATATCGATCAGGGAACGGGGCGAACTGCTTGCTAAAGCGGTCCGAGCCGCTCGCGCACTGAAAGATCCACAGGCCGAATCGCACGCGCTCAGCCAATGGGGATCTCTTTACGCTCGAACCCAGCAGTGGCAAGAGGCATTGACCCTAACAGAGCAGTCTCTAACAATTGCCCGAGCCAATCGGGCTGACGATATTGTTGCACAGTCGGCGTGGCAGCTCGGTCGCCTTTTGAAACAGCAGGGACAAAAGCCGGGTGCGATCGCTGCTTATCGAGAAGCCGTCGGCGCTCTTAAAGCGCTCCGAGGCGATCTGGTCGCTATTAGTAGCAGCGTTCAGTTTTCCTATCGAGAGAGCGTTGAGCCCGTCTACCGAGAACTCGTCGATCTTTTGCTGGAAGGCTCTCCTAGTCAGTCTTCGCTTGTAGAAGCAAGAGAAATCATTGAGGCGCTACAGATAGCAGAATTAGACAATTTCTTTAGAGAAGCCTGTCTAGATGTCGAAGCTCAGCAAATTGATCAGGTTGATCCACAGGCAACTATCATCTACCCGATTATCTTGCCAGATCGGCTGGCGGTAATTCAGTCTAGCCTGGGTCAGCCCCTGCATTATCACGCGACGCCAATTGCCTCAGCAGCCGTAGAAGAAACGCTCCGTCAAATGCTCATTTCGCTCCACCCCGCTTCGGACAGCGCTCGGCGGCAGCAGATTTCTCAACAGATATATGATTGGTTGATCCGGCCAGCAGAAGCTACTCTGGCCAGCACTGAAACCCTGGTGTTTATCCCAGATGGGCTGTTGCGTAATATCCCTATGGCTGCGCTCCATGACGGCGAGCACTACCTGATAGAGAACTACGCTGTTGCGCTCTCCCCCGGACTGCAGCTAATGTCGGCTCAATCTCTCAATGAAATCAAAACTGAGACCGTTGTTGGCGGCATCAGTGCCGCTCGCAATGGCTTCAGCGCCCTACCTGCCGTAGAAACAGAGGTCACGGCGATCGGTGACCTCGTCGCTGCTAGGCCGCTTCTTAATGAAGAATTCACAACTGAAACGCTCATTCGTGCGATCAGCAACCGTTCGGTTAATATCGTGCACTTAGCAACCCACGGTCAGTTTAGCTCGAAGCTCGAAGATACATTCTTACTGACTTGGGAAGGGCGTCTGAACGTCCAAGCGCTTTCCGAACTGCTAAAGAACCGAGAGAACAACCGAAGTGAAGCTGTTGAACTACTCGTGCTCAGTGCCTGCGATACGGCAGCGGGTGACGAGCAAGCTGTTTTAGGACTCGCAGGACTCGCTGTTAGATCGGGTGCTCGCGCTACAGTGGCTACGCTTTGGCCGGTGAAAGACAGGGCAGCAGCGCTTCTCATGGACGAATTCTATCAGCATTTACAAAATCCTAATATTACTAAGGCAGAGGCTCTTAGAAGAGCGCAGTTCACGCTGATCAACGACCCTAGCTACAGCGATCCCTTTTTCTGGTCTGCCTACACGCTAATTGGCAACTGGCTGTAGGAAACGCCCGTAGATGCATGGGAAAATGGCATAAAATTGCATAGAATTACTCAGCTCTCCTTGCTTTTGTTTGTTTACGGTTGAATTAGGAGATTCAACAAACTCCGATCGGTGGACTTTAGAGAGCTTCATCCCCTTCCATCCCCTTGGTCTAGCTGTTTCTTTCAGATACTTCTTTTAGATAGCTCTCTTGAATAGCTGAACGACAGCCACCAATTAAGCTTATTCCAAACAACAAACAATCTTGAAATACATTACGAAACAAAAACGGTTTGTGGGCACGCTGGGTGCGATCGCCTTAGTGTCCGGAACCGCATGGACTCAATTTGGAGCCGCTCGTGCGGTCTTCTTTACACCGCCGACTGACAATGCAGCTCCTCGACAGGCGACCGGCGGTGCTTCACGCGGCTTCTTTACGTCACCGACTAACCGCTCAGCCCCTCGGCAGACGACTGGTGGGGCTGAGCGCGGTGGCTTGTTTGTCCCGCCACCTGGCAGATCGGCTCCACAAAGAGCGACCGGTGGCGGCGCACGGGGTAGTTTCTTTACACCATCCTCTGACCAGCCAGCACCTCAGCAAACAGTGGGCGGCGCTTCGCGCACTAATGCCTACAGCACCATCACTGGCGCTACCGGGCGACAGTCCATGCTAGCGCTGATACCCGATAGCTTCTATGGAACAACCCTACGGGCACATCCAACTATTCTGATCTATGTTCCAGCTTCATCTGCTCAAGAAGCTATCTTCAGCCTTAAAGATGAGTCCAGGAATCTAATCTATCAAATGGTCGTACCCGTTTCACTAGCAGGCGGTGTGATAGCGGTTGATCTCCCTGAGTCAGCACCTGCCTTGAAAGTGGGTCAGAACTATCAGTGGTTCTTTGCCCTACAGCTAGATGGCTCTCTGACCCCAGCGAGTCCTTTTGTAGAGGGTTGGGTTCAACGGCTCGAACCGAGCCACGAGCAGTCTCAGTCCTTGATCGAAGATGAGCCGATAGCGCGGATCGCTGCGTTGGGTTCTCAAGGAGTGTGGTATGACACGGCTGCTGAGCTAGCGGCGCTGCAAGTCAATCAATCTGATGAGTCAATTGTTCAACATTGGAAAGAATTGCTCGAATCGGTCGGCATAGCGGGCATCTCGGCTGCTCCAATTGTCACCGAGTAGGCGAAATTATCTGTCGAAAACGTCTTGGGCGGGTACTTAGCCGAGTACTCGCTCATTTTTGTGTTAGCACTCTTGTATTGAGTTGGTGTATCGAGTTGATGTATCGAGTTGACCTCTAAGAGCCAACCTCTGACTGAATTTCTATCTGCTGCAGGAAAGATTCATACTTTTCGCATCCAGCTCTGGGCACCCTGTCAAAAAGACAGTCCCGACAACAGTCCCCACTGACAGCTCAGCCCATGTGGTCTAGACTTAGAAGCCTTGCTCAGCAGACGCGCAGCGTTTTTATCATTGCGCCTACTGTGGCGACAGTTGTTATTGCTAGTGACCTGTTTGGTCTGTTTAATGTTCTAGAGTGGCAGGTGCGAGATGAGTTTTTCCGCATTCGTCCCTCAGAAGGACTAGAAACGTCTATTGTCATCGTGACCATAGATGAGACAGACATTCAATCGGCAGGTGACTGGCCTATTCCAGACGATTTGCTGGCTAATCTACTAGAGAAAATTAGCGCGCAAGAGCCTAGCGTTATCGGCATGGATCTCTACCGGGATCTTCCAGAAGAACCAGGACATGCGCGATTACTCAAGGTGTTTGACACAACGCCAAATTTGATTGGGGTAGAAAAAATTATCTCCGACCGAGTTGACCCGCCGCCAATTCTCAATGAGCGGGGTCAGGTAGGTTTTGCTGACTTGGTGCTAGATGGCGATCGCACAGTGCGGCGTGCCTTACTCACTGCTGAAGATAGCGAAGAGGAGCATGTGATTAAAGCGGGGTTGGCTACTCAGGTCGCGCTGAAGTATCTGGAAGGAAAAAACATCGAGCTAGAGTCAGTTGATGCAGGCAGGCAAAAGTTTCGGCTCGGGAAATCTACCTTTTTGCCGCTGTCACGCCGAGAGGCTAGCTACGCCAATGCTGAGCTTGGGGGCTATCAAGTGTTAATGAATTGGCGAGGCGCTAAGGATAGCTTTATCCGCGTATCTATGCGAGATGTTTTGTCCGCTCAGGTGCCGGCTGATTTGATGCGCGATCGCATGGTCTTAATTGGCTCCACAGCAACTAGTACGAATGACTTTTTTAGGTCGCCTTACAGCAATTCTAGATTTGCGACCCAAGATCTAACACCGGGTGTTGTTGTTCATGCCAATATCGCTAGCCAGCTGGTTCGAGGTGCGCTCGAAGGTAGGCCTAACCTACACGGCCTGATAGCCATTTGGCAGGGCATGTGGATCAGCGCCTGGTCTATGCTTGGTGCGGGTGGCAGCTGGCTGCTCGCCGCCGTAGGCTCCACCAGAGAGGAGCAAAGAAATCGCTTTGGCGGCAGAATACTCTGGTCAACCTTAGGCAGCGGCGTTCTTCTGGTCGGCGGAGCCTACGCTTTCTTTTTGGCAGGGCTGTTAACTCCAACTGTGCCGCCGCTTTTTGCTCTAGTGACTAGCGTGGTAGCGACAACTAATGCCTACAAGCACAAACGGTTGGCCGACATCAACGCTCAGCTCAAAACGACAAACGGCCAGCTAGAGCAAGCCAACTATCAGCTCCTAGATTATTCTAAAAACTTGGAAGCTAAAGTTGAAGAGCGAACCCAAGAACTTACAGTTGCAAAACAGGCTGCCGACGCCGCTAACCAGGCTAAAAGTGAGTTTTTGGCTAACATGAGTCACGAACTGCGATCGCCACTCAACGGAATTTTGGGCTATGCCCAAATTTTGGAACGTTCCGAGACGCTCAAGCCTGAAGAGATGAAGGGAGTTAACATCATTCATCAGTGCGGTTCTCACCTACTGACTTTAATCAACGATATTCTCGATCTCTCCAAGATTGAAGCAGGTAAGCTCGATCTTCATCTAGCTGATTTCGATCTTGCCGCGTTTCTAACTGGAGTCTTCGAGATCTGTCAGCTTCGAGCTGAACAAAAGGGGATTTCGTTTCACCTGCAGACAGCCGACGACCTGCCTACTGCTGTGCACACTGACGAAAAGCGCCTGCGCCAAGTATTGATTAATCTCTTAGGAAACGCAATTAAATTTACCGATCAGGGCAGCGTAATCTTGAGAGTAGAGCTAATAGCAAACCTTGTAGAAAGTGGTGTTAGCGATATCCGCTTCTCAGTAGAAGATACCGGTGTGGGCATGTCACCTAACCAGTTAGAAAGGATCTTTTTACCTTTCGAGCAAGTCGGCGAACTAAATCGCAAGGCAGAAGGAACAGGTCTTGGACTGGCCATTAGTCAAAGGATTATTAACATAATGAACGGTCAGTTCAACGTTACTAGCTGTTTGGGAGAAGGAAGTATCTTTTCAGTCAAGCTGAAAATACCTACAGCTGTAGATTGGTTATATCATCCTGAGCAGCGTCAGCAGGTAAGTCAGCCGATAATCGGTATTAAGAGCGGGCAACCTACTGTTTTAGTTGTAGACAGTAGCCAAGAAAGCCGCATGACTGTGACTAGCCTACTCGAACCGATTGGTTTTTCGGTTATTGAGGCTAGGAACAGTCAGATCGCGCTAGCGCTAGCAGCTACGCACCAGCCTGATTTTGCGATGACGGAGCTAGCGGTTTCCAACGACGACGGGTTAAGCCTGGTAAAACAGCTACGCGCGGCGCAACCAGCGCTCGCGATAGCCGTTTTTAGCGCTCGAGTCTTTGAGGCAGACCGGCAAGCTAGTTTAGAAGCCGGAGCAAATGTTTTTATTCCAAAGCCACTTCAGATAGACGAACTGCTAAGGGTCTTACAAGTACAGCTCAACCTAGAGTGGATATATAGAGAGACTAACGCTCTATCGCTAGAAACGACTGACCAAAGAAGAAGTCCGCAGAAAACGCAGCAGCCTTCGTTAAGCACCGAAATTATTCCGCCCTCGGCAGAGGTGCTGGAATTGCTTCATCACCTAACTATGATGGGCGATTTGAACAAAGTCAGGGGAACCTTGAAAGATATAACTCACGAAGACGCTAGCTTAGCTCCTTTTGCAGCAGAACTTAGAAGATTCGTCGATAGCTTTCAAAACAAGAAAAGCAGAGAGTTCATTAAGTCGTTTCTCGTTTCAAAATCATGATCAACTATACGGCTCAATCAGCTCGGATAATGCTTGTAGACGACAGTCCTACTAACTTGCAAGTCTTGTCCGAAGCTATTGAGCACAAAGGCTGGACAATGCTGTTTGCCGCTGATGGCGAGACCGCTATTGAACAGGCTGAATATGCCTGCCCTGATCTCATTTTGTTAGACGTGATGATGCCGGGTATTGACGGGTTTGAAACCTGTAGACGGCTAAAAAGCAACCCTATAACTCAGGCTGTTCCAATCATTTTTATGACGGCTCTGTCGGAAACTGCCAACAAAGTAAAAGGGCTAGAGCTAGGTGCCGTCGATTTCATTACTAAACCCTTTCAGGGCGACGAAGTACTCGCAAGAGTCTCACTACATTTAAAGCTACATTACCTGACTCAGCGATTAGAAATACAGAATAGCTTACTGCAGCAAAAGATTGAAGAAGAGGCCGCTACGAAAGCTCAGCTACAGCGACTGACCCACTATCTTGAAGAGCGAGTCAAAGAGCGAACGGTAGAACTTTCTCAAGCCCTCGAAAAAATAAAGCAGTCTCAAATTCAGCTCGTCCAAAGTGAAAAGATGTCTTCTTTAGGGCAATTAGTCGCTGGAATTGCTCATGAAATCAACAATCCGGTCAACTTTATCTATGGCAATCTCGATCCTGCCCAAACCTATGTCGAAGACTTGATAGAACTTGTTAAACATTTTCAAAGAGATTGTCCAAAGCGATCGCTTGAACTGCAAGCCCATATTGATAATATTGAATTAGGCTTCCTGCAAGAAGATTTACCTAAGCTCCTTAACTCGCTCAAGGTAGGTGCAAATCGCATTCGTGATATTGTTCTGTCACTGCGAAACTTCTCTCGGCTCGACGAAACTGATATGAAACTGGTAGATATCCATGAAGGCATCGACAGCACAGTCTTAATCCTACAGCACCGTCTTAAATTTACGCCTGAGCGTCCTACTATCAAAGTGATTAAACAGTACGGAGAAATCCCTTTGGTAGAATGCTACCCGAGCCAGCTTAATCAGGTGTTTATGAACATCTTGGCTAATGCAATCGATGCACTTGAGGAGCACGGTAAGAAAGGGCGTAAGAAGAATATCGCAGACACCGAGTTAGATCCTTGTATTATCAACATCCGCACGGAGCGTACTAGTAGCGATAGAATTGCTATTGCTATTTCAGATAATGGCCCAGGCATCCCCGAGCGGCTTCACACCAAGTTGTTTGATCCTTTCTTCACTACCAAACCTATTGGCAAAGGAACTGGCTTAGGCCTTTCAATTAGCCATCAAATCGTAGTAGAAAGACACCATGGAAAGATAGTTTGCTTTTCAAAACCTGGCAAGGGAACAGAGTTTGTGATTGAAATTCCCTTCCAAGAAGAAAACACGTAAGACTGCGGTCCACTGCAAATTATTTGCGAATCATTGTGTTTTTATGTTTAACCGCAATACGAAGCGCTAGAGCGAGTGAGGAACTCTCATCGTAGCTGTTTTGATCCATCACAGATTGTCAGGCACGCCGCTATTAGAAAATAAGACATCCTAAGCAATAAGCAGACCAAAGCTCTTTGGGTAACCGGTAAGGACCACTCAAAGAACCTACCGGAAAGTGCCACATCTTAACGTAACAACTGTACAAAGTTGCTAGAGTAACTGGGTAGTCAGGCCTCCCGAGCAAACCGTTAACTAATCAGCAGTGCCTACCAATTCTTCCTCTGATCGCCCCTCAGGAAATCAGCCACCTCAGCCACCCCGGCTAGATGGTGAAAATTGCTTTGAACGCCCATCGCAGAAGCCAAAACCATTTCCCTGGTTTTGGCTAGGCACGCTGGTCGGTACCATTTTGGGCGGCGTTGGCTTAGGCGTTATGGTCTGGGCTTGGATCTTTATTCAAGAAGACCTTTCACCCCGCATAGCTCAGATTCTCAGTGAGTATCTGGATCGGCCAGTAGCCCTAGGCGATGTTGAGCAAGTTACGTTCGGCAGTGTTCAAATTGGGCCCTCTAATATTGGCGCGTCTGAAGAAGACTCGACTACGCTCACAGCAGATAGTGTGGTCGTTAGGTTTGATCTGATTGAAACGCTGCTGACATCTGAGCTGGGGCTAGACCTAACGGTGGTTGGCGCGCAGGGTTATCTGGCGCAAGATCCTGATAGAGGTTGGCTCAACGTTGCGCTTCCAGAAAGAGAACCGCAGCAAAATCGGTTTGAGGTCAGTATCGATGATGTGCGCTTTAGAGAAGGCGAGCTGACGCTAGTGCCACTGCCGCCAGCGGAGTCTCAGCCGGTGCCGATTCTGCTAGAGCAGGTGAGAGGTGAGCTTAGCACGAACAAGATGGCGGTCGGTGAAGATGAAGCGCTGCAGACTCGCTTTGAGATTACTGGCGAACCGGTGAAAGGCGGAGAAGTGACGCTAAAAGGAGAAGTCACACCAGTAGAAGCGATCGCACCCATAAAAAACGACACCGTCCAAGACCTTGATGAGGCTACAGAAGATATAGAAACGGCAGATACAGAAACGGCAGACCCCAAGAAAATCGCATTTGCCACTAACCTGTTGATTCAGGCCGACGATGCGCCGCTTGATGATGTTGTTAGCTTTGCCCTATCATCGATCAATCTAGCCACCGACCAGGTGACAATCGAGTCGGGTCAAGTCAGTGGCAACATGGGGATGGCTTTCCGTCCGGATGAGCCCATAGATTACTCGGGCAATATCAGCGTCAGGGGAGCCGATATCGAGACCGCGCTGCTGCCTTTGCCTGTCCAAAATGCTGAAGGAGAAACTCGGTTTCAAGGAAATAAGTGGACAGTAGATCGCCTCAGTGCCGACTATGGTGAGATTGAAAACGTAGTTGCCGAAGGTCTGATCGATTTTGACAACAGCTATGATCTAAAGGCATTCAAAAACGATGTGCTTGTCAGCGAGTTTACTGAAACGATTGATCTTGATCTACCGGTGCCGACGACGGGCCGATTTGATGCGATCGCTCAAGTGACAGGTCCTATCGCTCGCCCTGTCTTTTCTGGCCGCGTTGTTGCCGATCGGCCTGTCGTCGTTGACAAGATTACTTTTAACAGCGCAACTAGCGACTTCCTGCTAGAAGGCGCGCAGCTCTATTTAAACAATATTGCTGCTGTCCCTACCACTGGCGGTGCCATTCAGGGCACTGGCCAAGTGCGTCTTAGCCAGGGCTCCCCCTTCAGCTTTCAGCTAGCGGGCCGCAGTCTACCCGCTAGTCAAATTGCCGCTCTGTACGATATCAATCCAAACTTTACTATTGGCTTAGTCTCGGCCGATGCCACTGTGACTAGTAGCGGTGGTAACGTCACTACCGTCGTTGACTGGCGTGCACCCAATGCCCAATACCCTGGCACCGGCACTATCGATATTGTCGGCGGCACCGACTTGGCCTTCCGCAATACAACCCTAGCGGTTGGCGGCGGCACTGTTAGTGGCACTGGCAGCCTAATTGGTGGCTTTTTTAACAGCGATTTGACGCTACAGGGCATACAGCTAAACACCTTTTCTGAGACCTTGCAAGGCGACGTAGACGGTCAGCTGCAGCTCAGTGGCAACACCGCCAACGCTAGCCTTGAGACGATTAAAGGAGTAGGAAACGTTACTTTCTCTAACGGACTTGCTAGCTTCAATCCCGTATTCGCGGATCTCAACAGTCCGCTTGCTGCCGATGTCGCTTGGAACGGCGAAACGATACGGGTGATTCGAGCCAACTCTGATCGCCTTGCTGCTAGCGGCACTCTCACACCTAGCTTTGATGACGGTTTTGAAATAGCGCAGTTCAACCTTGACGTCACCGCCGAAGACTATTCCCTGGCTAACCTACCCTTCGATATTCCCGATGTTCTGAATCTTTCGGGCCGCACGGATGTTACCGGCACGCTCACCGGCAGCCCTACCGCGCCTAATTTTCGTGGCAATCTTCAGGTAGCCGATCTAGTTGTTAACAGCCTTGCTTTTGACTCATCACTGGCGGGCACGGTAGCGTATACGCCTAGCGCAGGACTCGATCTTGACGTTGCCGGTGGACGCGATCGCATCGATCTTAGCATTGGACCTATCGCCACCAACAGCGATGCTATTCCTCCCTTGGCTTTTGACATTGGCTGGCGCGGTGCCTCTGCTGTTGGCCGCACGCAGGGCGATTTGCTTAGCCTTACCGCTCAAAACTTTCCCCTCGCCGCCCTGAACTTTCCGATCGCAGGAACAGCCGACATCGGCCAGCTCCGCGGTACGCTTAGCGCTAATAACTTTACTGTCGACCTTGCAAATCAAAACCTCGAAGGCGACATTATCATCGACCAGCTAGGGGTGGGCTATATCAGCATTGGGCGACTGGCTGGCAAGGTCCGCTACGCTAACGATTTGGCGACACTAGTCAACGGCAGACTAAGCCTCAATAACAATTTATACACGCTGGCCGGTAGCCTTTCGCTAGACGGTCCTGCGCCGGTATACAGTGCTAGCATCAACACTCAGTCAGGCAATGTTCAAAATCTGTTAACCGCCCTATCTATCTACCGTCTAGAAGACTTTCGCCGCGGACTGACGCCGCCAGACTGGCTAGACGATCCGCTATCGCCCGCTGAGCTAGAGAGAGTGTTGGCTACGGCTGGTGCTGGCACAACCTCAGCTGGTGCTCAGCTAGGTTTTCGAAACCAGCTTAACCGGCTAGCCGAGCTAGATGAATTAGCTGAAGATGCTGCGATCGCAGATGCTGCTGAGCCGATTCCTCCGTTAAGAGAGCTAAGCGGACCTTTTGCTGGCAACATTCAGCTCAACGGCAGCGGTACCGACTTTCAGCTAGATTTTAATCTCGCGGGTCGTCAGTGGCAGTGGGGCGATCGCTACAGCGCCGAAAATGTCATCGCGCAGGGAAGCCTCACGCCAAACGTGCTTACTCTAGAGCCCTTACGATTCTCTTCCACTATTGATCCTACTATCAGCGAGACTAATAACGAGGGCCCGCTCGCGACTTCGACGGTCCTCACAGATCCATCACTTATAGATCTATCACTCCCTGGCTCAACATCCCCCGATCCTGCGCCACTTGATATTGCCCTGCCTGGAACTACCCCGACCGAGCTTCCCTTGATTGAGCCTCCCTCATCTCGGTCAATACCGATACCGTCAGATCAAGCTGTCGTTAACCTAGCTGGACAGCTTGTCTTTGGCCGCAACACCGAACTTACCTCAGATCTACAAACTACTGTTCAAGGCATAGACATTGCCGCTCTGCGCGATATTCTTCAGCTTCCGGTTACTATCGATGGGCGTATTAATAGCCTAGCGACGCTTAGCGGCACGCTCGCAAACCCACAGTTCAGGGGCTCCGCCGATGTGGCCGCTGCTTCTATCAACGATACGCCCATCGACACTGCCAACGTCGAGTTTTTGTATCGCAACGCTCGGCTTAACCTCCTGAGCGAACTGACGGCTGCCACGCCCGAAGAACCGCTCAGGCTCAGCGCTCAGATTCCTTATGCCTTCGGCTTTATGGATGTGCAGCCAGAGACGGACGACATTAGCATAGATATTAGCGTAAGAAATGAGGGATTAGCGCTGCTCAATATCTTTAGCCGGCAGGTTGCGTGGCGCTCGGGCGAAGGCGAAGTCAATTTGTTGGTAGGCGGTACGTCATCTGATATCGAAATTACAGGCAGCGCCTTTGTCGATAATGCGGTTATCGACGCCGAAGTTCTGCCCGAGTCACTGACGAATGTGAGTGGCCGCGCTACGTTCGTTAATGATCGCATCGTAGTCGAAACGCTACAGGGCAGCTTCAGTGAGGGGCAGCTAACTGCCGCTGGTATCTTCCCACTGCGTCGATCTCTTATTAGCGGCCCTCAGCTAGCAGTATCTGCGCAGAATCCATCGTTCGTGCTTCCAGAGGCCGAGAATACGAACGATGCTGCACTTGAAAATTCACCATCAGAATCACCACCGTCAGAATCACCACCGTCAGAATCACCATCAGAACCGTCGGTAGAACCGCCGGTAAACCCGCTGTTTCCTCGCCTGCTATCAGCTAGCCGTCCGCTCACGCTTAATTTAGAAAATATTGATTTGGAACTAGAAGATATCTACAGAGGGGGAGTCAACGGTCAGATCATTGTAGGCGGTAATGCCTTGGTGGATGGGCCTCAACTCAGCGGCGAGGTGATACTTTCAAACGGGCAGGTGCTGTTGTCAGAGGGCAGCGATGAGGACGCTGTGGTAGAAAATGACCCTCTAGACCGGGCGATCGCTGCTCTACCTAGAAGCAATGCGCCGACTGAAGGTCAAGACAGCATTCAGCCAGTCTTCCGCAATTTAGAGCTATCGCTAGGTGACTCTATTCGCGTTGTGCAGGGTAATTTGCTTAACTTTGTAGCTGACGGAACGCTGACGCTCAACGGAACGCCCGACCGGATTGAGCCAGAAGGCGTCGTTAACTTACGCTCTGGGCGCGTTAGCCTATATACCCAGTCCTTTAGACTCAGAGGCCGCGATAATACCGCTCGGTTTACGCCTGAGATGGGTCTGCAAAATCCTTTTCTAGACGTTTCTTTGCGCGCTTCCGTTCCTGAAGTTGATAACCCAGGATCTGTTGCTAGTACCCCTTTCGCTCAATCTGAGGTTGCGGACAATTCAGATATTGGCTTCGAAAATGCAGGATCGCTGCGCACGATTCGAGTGCGAGCAGATGTAGAAGGACCGGCCAATGCTATCTTTGAGAATTTGGAGCTGTCTAGCTCACCGCCGCGATCGCAATCCGAGCTGATTGCCCTAATTGGTGGCGGTTTCGTTACAGCCCTCGAATCGACCGTCGATAGCCTTGGCGGCGGCGGCGATGACTTTGGTGGACTTATCAACCTAGTCGGCGGCGCGGTGCTCAATAGCGTTCAAGACTTTGTCGGAGATGCGCTGAGTCTCAGTGAGTTTCGGCTCTTTCCGGTCACGTCGGCTAGCCGTGCGCGCTCGGAAGAGAGCAGCGGCACCGGTCTAGATGTCGGTGCAGAAATTGGCTTTGATGTCACCGAAGACGCTTCACTGAGTATTACTAAAATTTTGACCGACAGCAGCAACCCGGAGTTCGGAGCAAACTATCGCCTAACCGATTCACTTACGGTTAGAACCAATACAAACCTAGATGATATAAATCAAGTTTTATTAGAGTACGAAGTCAGGTTCTAGTGTTTTCCGATCTCTGCGTCGTCCCTTGGTCCGATAAAATGTCTGTGCTTATGCTGAAATCAAGTCTATAACTTGAAAGAAAGGGTATCAGCCCGTAAAAACGGCCTATTGAGCCTTCTGTCCTAATTTTTGAACCTACTGTGCCCAAAAGATCTGCGCCTCAACAAACTGCGTCCAAACGAACGGCGCTCAAGCGAATCGCGCTACCGCTACTACTGGTACTTGGCGCATGGAGTCAGGCTAAGCCAGCAACGGCCCAGGCGTTGTTGCCCTATATCTTACCGCTAGACCAAGAGCGTTTGCAGACAGACGGCGAGAGCCTGGCAAGTGACGCGGCACAGCTCGCTCAGTTTCAGCAATTTGACGAGGCCCTAGCTCGCGCCCAGCTCGCGGCTCAGCTATTGCCCGGCGATGCCGATGTGCTATCGCTGCTAGGCAGCCTATATTTACAGGCTAGTGAGCCGCAGCCAGCAAAAGCTGTCAGTACGCTAGAGCGAGCCAAGGCGCTTCAGCCGGATAACCCACTGATCATGTTCGCGCTGGGTAATGCTTACTTTAGCGATGATAGCTACGCACAGGCCGCTGGTTCTATTGAAGCCGGGCTGAAGCTAGAGCCTGATAATGCGAATGCGCTGTTTGATTTAGGCAATGCTTATTACAAGCTTGCTCAGTACGATCAGGCGATCGCTCAGTACGAAAAGGCTGTTAGCAACAACGCTGAGTTCTGGCCCGCCGTGAACAATATTGGCCTAGTGATGTACGAATCAGGCAATGCTGAAGGTGCGATCGCTAAGTGGAGAGAGGCTCTCAGCTTAGCGGGTACCGAAGAAACCGAGCCGTTGCTAGCGATCGCCGTTGCCCAGTTTAGTCAGGGTCAGCAGAGTGGCAGTGATATAGATCTAGCGATCGCGGGCCTAGAGCGCGATCCTAGATACGCTGAAATCGACTTTCTTCAAGAGAACCTTTGGGGCGAGCAGCTTCTTCTCGATACCCAAACGTTCTTCGCTGCGCCTACTCTCGAAGCACTACTACGCCAGCTCTAGCCGTCCGCACAAAATATAAAAGCACCAAAAGACGATCTTTCATCAGCGGCAGATCGTCTTTCGTTTTGCTAGAAAAGCGTTTTGTCAAAGAAGGTGTCACTATGATACAAGTGAACTATACCTATTGAACATCTAGCCCAATATATCTATAATCCAAATCCAATATATTCATATTAGCTAGAGCCCTTGTGCATTGCGAGGGGTGTATTGCGAGGGTGTACCGTAAGCGTGTATTGCGAACAAGGCAGCGTACGGAATTGACCCATACGCTGGCAGTGCAGGCCTATCGCGCAGTATCTACCGTGATGGTGGCGGCTTCAGGACCTATGCCCTATCAGGAATCATCGCAGCAATATCATCTACAAACTTTTGATGATCAACAACTGGCTTAGAAATATAGCCATTAGCGCCGCTCTGGTTCAAGAAACTCTCTTTGTCGCCATCCATCGCATGCGCAGTTACCAAAATTACTGGCACCGCTGACGTCTGCGGATTGCTTTTGAGCAGCTTGGTAATTTCAATTCCATCTACTGGTTTACCCTGATACATACTATGAGAGAGGGAAACGTCCATTAAGATAACGTCGGCTTCTTTGTGTTGAGCCATACTGATTACCTCTTCAACATTCTCAGTGTGCTTGACGTTCAGCCCGCCGCGCTTTGTCAAAATCTTTGAGAAAACACGAGCATTCACCATGTCGTCTTCCACAATTAAAACGGTCTTCATGACTTTATTCTTAAGGTGAGAATGAATAAATCGAAAGAGAAAAGTCGCCTCAAAAAGTACGCCAATCTACAGTCACTGCGCTCAATCATACAGCCAACAAAACTAAAAACAGTCCAAATAGTGTTTGACGAAGCTGCACAACACGATTTACAACCTGTATAACGTACGCGCTGACTCCATCCTAAAGTATTGAGGCTTTTTAACGCTTTCGAAATAACGTAACACGCCCCTCTCAAGTCAGCTTCCTTCTCGTCTTTATCCACACACAGCGCTTATCTATTCAGGCACCCATTCATGGCGAAACAGTTAAATTTTTCCAAAGAGCAGATCGTCCCTATCGCCCTTCATACCGAGGTGCAGCGCTCCTACTTGGAATATGCCATGAGTGTGATTGTCGGTCGCGCCTTGCCCGACGTGCGCGATGGCCTCAAACCGGTCCACCGGCGCATTTTGTACGCTATGCACGAACTGGGCCTAGTGCCAGATAGACCGTTTCGTAAATGTGCTCGCGTGGTCGGCGATGTTTTGGGTAAATACCATCCTCACGGTGACCAAGCCGTTTACGACGCGCTGGTGCGCATGGTGCAAGATTTTTCTAGTCGCTACCCTTTGCTCTCTGGCCATGGCAATTTTGGCTCAGTTGACAATGATCCGCCCGCGGCCATGCGCTACACCGAAACGCGCTTAGCTGGGATTGGTCACAGCGCCTTGCTAGAAGAAGTCAGCGAGGCCACTGTTGACTTTATCGACAACTTTGATAGCTCGCAGCAAGAGCCCATTGTGCTACCGGCTCAGCTGCCTAACCTATTGCTCAACGGCAGTTCGGGCATTGCGGTAGGCATGGCCACTAACATTCCACCGCATAACCTGGGCGAAGTCGTTGACGGTCTGATTGCGCTAATTGATCGGCCCAACCTAGCAAACGAAAAGCTGTTCGATCTTATTCCTGGCCCAGACTTCCCGACTGGCGCAGAAATTATTGAGACCAGTGGCATCTACGACGCGTACCGTACAGGCCGTGGTAGCATCCCTATTCGTGGAATTGCTAGCTTTGAGGAGATTAAGCCAGGGAAAGGAAAGCGATCGCGCCAAGCCATCGTCGTTACCGAGCTGCCCTATCAGGTCAACAAAGCTAGCTGGATCACTAAAATTGCTAGCCTGGTCAACCAAGGGCGAATTGAAGGCATCATCGACATCCGCGATGAGAGCGATAGAGAAGGAATGCGGGTTGTTATCGAACTTAAGCGAGAGGCCCAGCCTCAGCTCATTTTGAGCGACCTGTACAAGATGACGCCGCTACAAACCAACTTCGGTGCTCTCATGCTAGCGATCGAAGATGGACAGCCCCGACAGCTCTCGCTGCGCGAAATTCTCGAAGCCTTTCTTAGCTTCCGCGAAGAAACCCTAATTCGTCAGTACACCTATGAGCTGACCAACAAGCAGGCTCGTGCTCATATTGTCGAAGGGCTGCTGATTGCTCTTGACAACATTGATGATGTAATCGCCGTTTTGCGAAATGCCGCTGATGGTACCACGGCTAAAATGCGAATGCAGGCGGATCTGGGGTTGAGCGATCGCCAGGCCGATAGCATTTTGGCCATGCCGATGCGCCGTCTTACTGGTCTAGAACAGCAAAAGCTTCGAGATGAAGCTGAAGAACTTACCACTCGTATCAGCCTGCTACAAGCTTTAGTAGAAGATCGCTCCGTGCTGATGAAGTCGCTTAAAAAAGAGCTGCGCGCGCTTAAGAAAAAGTTTGGTGATAGCAGACGTACCCGCATCCAAACCGCTGCCGAGCGTAAGAAAGAAGCCCAGGTTCTTGCTGAAATTGCCGCTGAAGAAGACGAAGAAGAATTTGTTCTCGAATTTACCCGCAAAGGCTATGTTCGCCGCACACCAGCCAAAGTCCAAAGCCGCCGCAAAACCAAGTCCGACCCAGCTCATAAAGCGCTAGAAGAGTTCGATGATGTTACGCTTGAGAGCGAGCGCGCCAACCCTACTCAAGAGGTCCTAGTGCTGACGGCTGACGGCAAAGCCTATACGGTCAACGTCAACGATATTCCGACTACCAGTTCTCGACAAAGCAAGGGCGTTCCGTTAGTTGGCCTACTGCCTAGCGCTGTTGGTAATACGCCAGAAAGCATCGTCACTCAAATTGTATTGACTGAAGCGCGACTGCAGGAACAGCTTATTTTGGTCACTCGTAAGGGCAAAGTCAAGCGACTGCCTACTGAAGAGATGACTAGCATCAGCGCTCGCGGCCTAACCGCTGTCAAGCTGAAGGGCGATGATACCTTGCAGTACGCGTTTACGGCTACTATGGGCAGTGATTTAATACTGGCCTCTTCTGGTGGTCGCTTGCTCAGATTCCGTATCGATGTAGAACAGCTACCCGAAATGAGCCGTACCGCTCAAGGCCCTCAGGGAATCCGTCTGTCTAAAAGTGAAGACCTTGTTGGCTGTGTCCCGGTCGAGTCCAAAGATACGCTGCTGCTGATTTCCGCTAAGGGTTACGCCAAGCGTATTCTAGTTAGTACGTTCAAAACCTCTAACCGAGGCGGTATCGGATCTCAATCTTTCAAATTTAGTCTGAAAAGCGATCGCCTGGTTGCCGCTAAACTAGCCGTCTCAAAGGTAAGCTTTACCGTTCTTACCGACGAAGGTCGCGCTGCCAAACTTCCCATCGCTGACGTGCCTTTACAAGGTCGCACTCAGCCGTGCGATCGCCTGATTACGCCTAACCGCACCGAAAATATCATCGAAGCTCTAATCACTGATATCCCGGACGATCTAGAAAATTAGCTTGCTACTTTGAATCCCTCGTCAACCCACCCCCAAGCACCTTGGCCAACGTTCTTCTTCAAAACATCACCAAAGTATTTCCTCAGTCGTCTTCCGCTGACGAAGAGGCTGCTGACAGAAATACTGCTGGCAAAGCGGTTGCTGGCAAAGTGGTCGCTGACAGAAATAGCGCAGCGCCCAATCACCCAGTTCTCAGCAACATCGATCTTAGCATTGACGATGGCGAATTTATGGTCCTTGTTGGCCCCTCCGGCTGCGGCAAGAGTACCCTGCTGCGACTAATTTCAGGCTTAGAAACGCTGACGAGCGGCACCATTCGCATCGGCGATCGCGTGGTCAATACGCTACCCCCAAAGCAGCGAGATATCGCTATGGTGTTTCAAAGCTATGCCCTCTATCCGCACCTTAGTGTCTATGACAATCTGGCCTTTGGCCTACGCCGCACCCTTCGTATGGCTAACGGTAAACCCCTAACTGCTACCGAACCTGAAGCCGCTAGCCATCCTCATACTCCTCCCAATCCACTAGAGAACGCGCTTGTCGGGCTTACCCGTCGGTTGCCTAGTCCGCTACGCTACCAGTCTCAAGCCGAAAAAAGCATCGCCAAGCGCGTTCACAGCGTAGCTCAAATGCTGCAAATCGAAGAGCTACTTCATCGCCTGCCCAAACAGCTCTCGGGCGGCCAAAAGCAGCGGGTCGCGCTCGGCAGAGCCATGGCCCGCAACCCGCAGGTTTTTCTGATGGACGAGCCGCTCTCTAACCTCGATGCCAAACTGCGCACCGAAACGCGTGCTCAAATTGTTAGCCTACAGCGGCAGCTAGGCACCACCACAATCTACGTCACACACGACCAAACAGAAGCAATGACTATGGGCGATCGCATCGCCATTATGAGCCAGGGTGAAATTCAGCAGGTTGCCGCCCCGCTCGAACTCTACCGCCACCCAGCTAACCGTTTCGTTGCTGCCTTCATTGGCTCCCCGCCGATGAACTTTCTACCGGTCACGGTCAAGTCAAGTCAGCTTATTCATCCACGCTTCGCCCTAGCGCTCCCTTCTCACTGGCAAAGTGCGATCGCTCCTTACATTGACCAGTCGCTCACACTCGGCATCCGCCCCGAACACGTTGCTGTTGGCCGAACGCCTACCGCCATTCCCGCCATCGTCACCCAGTACGAAGCGCTCGGCAGCGAAACCATTGCGACTACAACCCTCGAAGCTAGCCTCTCCACCCCTTCACACACTCCCTACGAACCTACAAACCCTCTTCAAATCCGCATCCACGCCGATCAGGCTATCGAACGCGGCAGCACTCTCCAAATCAGCTTTCCCCTCGACAAAATTCACCTTTTCGATCCCACTACAGAGAAAGCCGTCAGACCATAGTTCTAATTAACAATCCCAGTCAACAGTTCCAATCAACCAAAATCTTTGACTAGTCGTCCTCATCTACCATATTCGGACTGATCAGCGTAATATCGAACTCATCGGGTGCTACGCCTGAGAACGTATCGCGCTCTAGCTGATAAAAAATCGCCCGCGCCTGTGGCCCAAATACAATTTCATCCTCGTTGATTAAATCGTGAGCCTGTACTTTACGCCCATTAATCAACATGCCGTTAGCGCTCGGCTTCCCCTTCAAATTACCATCCACAATCCGGTAATAGTCCGTTTCGTTATCGCGAGGTAGCTGTACTAGCGTCGCATGGTGTCGCGACACGAACTGAGAGGCTAGCCGAATATCGCACTTAGGATCTCGTCCCAGCGAATACACAGGGTTCTCCAGAGCAATCTCCCGCCGTCCCTGACTATCTTCAACAATCAGAATGCTGGTGAGTCTAGAATCAGAAGACATAAGCTAGTACCGAAATAGTGATCAATCATTAGCTTCATGCTGAGCCTTTTATGCTGCTCAACCATGAACACTTTACAACTCTTTCGCCGACTCTTGAGCGGTTGAAATTTGATAAGCAGCACAGAAGTCACCCAAACACCACAACTTTTTATTTTTCTTCCGGATGCCGTAGTCAACAGTGCATGCCAGCCGTGAGTAAGTAAAGCGCAAAATAAAGAGACCGTTCGTACTAGGACGGTCTCTTCAGAACTACTTGTGTGTAGAAACCTAGCTACAAGGACTAAGCCACAGAACTTGCCGTCATCTTAGTCGCGCTCAACTGCCGATAGGTATCACGCATTTTTAGACCTACCAACACCTGGAATAGACCGCTGCCATTATTAGAACCAGGATAGTCGCGGTGCTTGAGCAATAGCTCAGTCATCTCACCATAGTGTTCGGTGGACGTATTACTTAGGTGGCTCTCCACATAAATGACCTCTTCCAAACGATCAAACTGACCGTCGAGCTCCAAGACAGAAACCTCGTTACCGTAGTAGCTATCCGGACCATACTGCATTCGTAAGCCAGGATAAGAACAAGTCAGCTTGCGCCCACAGGGAATCCAGTTGATCGTCGATCCCTCATCGAATAGATAGACCGGATCGAAGCCTTTTACGTCTTCACGCTGAATCAAGCGAACGCGTAGGATTTTATTCTCCTTATCATCTTGAATCAAGTTAGTCGGCAAAATTTGGATAACTACATCGGCGTACTGCTTTTGCACATCGATATAAGCTTCAAAGTCAGGCTTACGGGCGTTGATAGCCGCTAGAACATCTTCATATGTGTGGCCGCGTTCAGCCATGTCCCGCTGGATCTTCCAGTTGATTTTGACCTCGTCGCTAATATCGAGATATACGCTGAAGTCCAGCAGAGAGCGAACGCGCTCATCATAGAGTGGGTGTAGGCCCTCAATCACGATAATTTTGTTAGGCCTCACCTTCTCCGGCGGATCTAACTCACCGGTCTCATGGTTATAGATAGGCTTATCGATAGTATCGCCTTCCTTTAGCGCCTTAATCTGCTCGTACATCAGATCGAAATTGTTCGCCTTAGGATTTAGCGCAGTTACCTTCTGTTCCTTACGCTGCTTGCGGTCTAAGCTATGGTAGTCATCCAAGCAGATAACTGTCATAAACTCTTCACCGAAGAGGTCTGCTAGTCGACGCAAAAAAGTCGATTTGCCGCATCCCGAATCTCCGGCAACACCGATTAAAACTACCTGGCCTTCGTTACTGGTCATAGGGTCCTCTACAACAAAGTCAAAATCATTTTTAAAGAATCAAAAACAAATAGCTGCCTAATAGCATTTGCCCTGAGGCACTCACCTCAAAGTCACCATTTAAAGGTCACTATTTGTCTGTAGCTGCTAGCATTCACCCAACGCAAATCAAGTTCTCGCACAGCAACGCAATCTCCGCCCATCAGTTCAGCTCTATAGGCCAGTAAAGGCCATCAAGGCTAGTCAGAAAGCTGAACTCGAGCCATCGCCCAAAAAGAAAAGGCTTCCCAAAGGCAGCACCAACAGCCACTAACCTCAAACGAACCCAATACAAATCACGCTTCGTTATGATTTGAAACTTTTGATTACGTATATCAAATATTATCAGACACCACGACGTCCAAACAAGCCGCTCCCTCAGCAGATCCCATCGATATCACGCTACAAAATCCTTTGTTTTCATCAAATGAGCACTCTGCTGCAAAACCTCGAAGCGATCCTCAAACCACCAGCTGGCAACCTTCTTGAGCTGTCTATAAAATTGCTAAATCTCATCAAACGGTGACCTTAAATCTGAGTGCTAGCACTACAATCTTGGCAATGAATAGGCTTTCTACCGCAGACAAAATATGAAATCCATCGACTCACAATGATAATCTAGTGCTTATATATAGCTATCTGAAGCCACTTAAGGCGATTACAAAGGATGTACAACTCTAGCAGCACTAGCAGCAGTGACACCGGCTCGACTAGCGACCGTCTCTACGTTTACGAAGTGGAAGGATTAGGTCAAAGCGGTCAAGCTAGCGATATGGGCGCCCCGCTACGACGCAGCGGCACTACCTCTATCACCGTGCCCTACTATCGTATGCGGCAAGAAAGTAAACGTATCATGCAGTTAGGCGGCACTATCGTCAGTATTCGCCCGTTTGGTGAGGCCGCAGAAACTAGCGACTCAGCATCCTCTAATGGAAATAGTGCATCCTCGAAGCAAACCACGTCCTCATCCGAAAAATCAATGACCCAAACCCAGGAAAAGAAAAAAGTCCCCGTCAATATTTACCGGCCTAAGTCTCCTTATATGGGCGCTTGTCTTTCTAACGACGAGCTTGTATCCGAAGGTGGAATTGGGACGGTAAAGCATCTCAAGTTCGACCTTTCAGAAGGCGATTTGCACTACTTAGAAGGCCAGAGTATCGGCATCATTCCTGATGGTGAAGATGAGAATGGTAAGCCTCATAAGATCCGTTTGTATTCCATTGCCTCTACTCAGCATGGTGACGATGTAGACGACAAAACGGTTTCTCTTTGCGTACGTCAGCTAGAGTACAAGGACCCTGAAACAGGCGAGCAGGTGAAGGGCGTTTGCTCTAGCTTTCTGTGCAATCTAGAGGCCGGCCACAAGGTCAAAATTACTGGGCCTGTTGGTAAGGAGATGCTGCTCGCTGACGACCCAAACGCCAACATCGTGATGATGGGCACAGGTACAGGCATTGCGCCTTTCCGTGCTTACCTATGGCGGATGTTTAAGGATAAAGAGCGCGAAGCAAATTCCGACTATCAGTTCAATGGTAAAGCTTGGTTGATTTTCGGTATTCCTAAGACGGAGAACATCCTCTATAAAGAAGAGCTAGAAGAAATTCAGGCTGAGTATCCTGATAACTTTGAGTTGACCTACGCTATCAGCCGCGAGCAGCAGAACTCGGAAGGTGGCCGCATGTACATTCAGCACCGTGTAGCTGAGAATGCAGAGCGTCTGTGGCAGATGGTCCAGCAGGATAACACCTACGTGTATATCTGTGGTCTCAAGGGTATGGAAGACGGTATCGACGAAGCGATGGCGGCAGAAGCTTCTAAAGCGGATGTTGACTGGTCTGAATACCGTCGGACGCTGAAGAAGGCGCACAGATGGAATGTAGAAACTTACTAAGAAGAGACTGATTACCAAGAGAAGGCTGAGAAGAGGCTAAGTGAACAGAAACTAACTGGTCACTAGCCAAAGGCTACATGAAAGACCAGTTTGGGAAAAAGTAGCCTAACGGCTCGTTAAACGATTGCTAAAGGAGGGAAGTTCTAACCGGAGCGTCCCTCCTTTACAATTGGAAGGTTGTTTTCGAAGGATTGCAGGACATTGGATTCAAAGACAGCAGATGTAAAGGCGGTACTGAGAGTAGGACTGCTGGGCTTGGGCACGGTTGGTACAGGTGTGGCCAAGATTCTGCTGGAAACTGATGGTCGCCATCCGTTGCTAAACATGCTGGCAGTTAGCAAGATAGGAGTGCGATCGCTAAAATCTCGCGGTGTCAATCTGCCTGATTCTATGCTCACAACTGACCTTGAGAGCATCGTCACCGATCCGGACATCGACATTATCGTCGAAGTTATCGGTGGCTTAGAACCTGCTCGCTCGCTGATTCTCAAAGCCATTGAGCACGGCAAGCACATTGTCACCGCTAACAAAGCTGTAATCTCTCGCTACGGCGAGGAAATTTATGAAGCCGCGACCGCCGCAGGCGTCTACGTCATGATTGAAGCTGCCGTCGGTGGTGGTATCCCGATTATTGCTCCGCTTAAACAGGCTCTGAGTGTCAACCGAATCCAGGCAGTGATGGGCATTATTAACGGCACTACTAACTATATTCTCACTCGGATGCAGACTGAGGGTGGCGATTTTGAGACGATTCTGGCGGACGCTCAGGCGCTAGGCTACGCGGAAGCTGACCCGACTGCTGATGTGGATGGCTTAGACGCGGCTGACAAGATTTCTATTTTGGCCGCGCTCGCCTTTGGGGGGCGAGTCAACCGAGAAGACATCTACTGTGAGGGGATCAGGAATGTTAGCGCGGCTGATATTTCTTACGCTGAAAAGCTAGGATTTGTGATTAAGCTGTTAGCGATCGCAAAACTTCCTAGCGACAATAGCAAACCCAACAGCATTCAAGTCCGCGTTCATCCTACCTTAGTCTCTACCGATCATCCTCTTGCCAGCGTCAACGACGTCAATAACGCTGTCTTAATTGAGGGCGATCCTCTTGGTCAGGTTATGCTCTATGGGCCCGGCGCAGGAGAAGGCCCTACCGCTAGCGCTGTTGTCTCTGATCTGATGGCGATCGCCGCTAGTCCCGATCTCCAAACGCTGAATCCTCTACTTGCCTGTTCACACACTCACACGCTGAACATCGTTCCTAATACCGAAGTAGTCACCCGCCTATATGTCCGTCTACTGGTAAAAGACACCTCTGGGGTCATCGGTAAACTTGGCACTTGCTTTGGCAAGCATGACGTCAGCCTAGAGTCTATTGTTCAAATTGGCATTCAAAACGGCTCCGTTGAACTTGTTGTCGTCACTCACGAAGTTCCAGAAAGTGCCTTTCAGCAGGCTCTTTTAGAAATTCGTCAGTTCCCTGAAGTTATTGACATTCCTAGCTTGCTACATGTCCTCTAGCTGTCTGATAAATGTCTGAAACCGTATCAGGTCAAGATCTCTATCAGTGGCGGCAGTGGGCAGCTTGCTTAGCAAAAGAAAACAACATCGATGTCAGTGAAGTTGACTGGCTGCTACAAGGACTTACCCCGCTTAAAAGTTTGTCCTTACGACTAGATACTTACCGAGACCAGTCAAGTATTTCAACGAGCGCCTCCCTTTCTGATCTCACCAAGAAATGGAATCAGCGGGTATATGAAAGTGTTCCCGTTCAATATCTAGCTGGAGAAACTCCCTGGCGTCACTTTTCGCTCACCGTAACGCCAGACGTGCTAATTCCTCGTCCAGAGACCGAGCTGATTGTCAATATCGCGGAAACGCTGGTTGCTGAAAGTGATGTATTGGCAAATGACGTATCGGCAAGTGGTATGGCGGCGCAGTATCGCCGGGGGAATTGGGCTGATTTGGGTACTGGCAGCGGTGCGATCGCACTCGGCCTAGCTCATACTTTTCCGGCAGCTAACATCTACGCTACTGACATCAGCTCGCGAGCGCTGGCTGTTGCTCAGCAAAACGCCATCAAAAACCAGCTAGCCAATCGCATCATCTTATCTCAAGGCATCTGGCTAACACCCCTGTCAGCCCTTAAGCATCAGCTCAGCGGCATTGTGACCAACCCACCCTATATACCCAGTCAAACGGTTCTAACTCTTCAACCCGAAGTCGCCCAGCACGAACCTCATTTAGCTCTAGATGGCGGTTCAGACGGTCTCGACTGCATCAGAACCATCATAAATGACAGCCCCACCTATCTAGTCCCAGGCGGTATCTGGATCACTGAACTTATGGACGGACAGGCGCCAGGTGTGGCTGAGCTGTTAGCTCGCCATGGTGACTATACCCACATCACCATCCACCCCGATCTATCTGGCGTTAGTAGATTCGTCTCTGCTCGCAAAGCCTTATAATCAGCGCACACGAACCCGCGCAAACAAATCAGCGCAAATCAGCAAGTGACACTATGGAAAACACAGCTTCATTCGACTGGATACTCGTCGTTACTGCGATCGCTATTTTCTTCGGCGGCCTTTTTCTGCTATTTGACGGCATCAACGGCAGCAGAGACTAAAACAATTGCGGAAAAACTATTGACGTTTCAGCCGCCACTCGATATGAGAATGGCCTAACACACCAGGACGTTCTCTGTTCTTCGCAGCTCAATGACTTAATAACAGAATCTATCTCTCGCTCTGTAGGTCGGATCTGGCACAGTCCGCGTACTCGCTGTTCGCGTAGCACCAATCAAAGTAGAGACGATTACACATTGCTTAATATCGGGAAATCTTTTGCTAGAGACCGTAAGTCGCCCCAGCCGATAGCGTACGTTTCCCTTTTCATCAAACCGAACAAAGTAAACGCTTCCTGCTGTTGCAAGCGTGGTCTCTTCATCGAGTTGAACAGAAGCATCTAGGGATTCCCATTCAGCCGAACTAGGTAGCTCATGCGAGCGGTGCACGCTCATCTCCAGCGTCTCTGAACTCTCTCTCACGCTAAACTGCCAGGAGCTGCTCTTTTGTCGAGATTTTAGCTGCGCCTGTTGAATTCCTTGATGTAGATAGCTTTCTGCTGTCGCAACTTGATGTTTTGCTAAAAATCTGAGCCATGAAGGGGCTGCAATCGTTGCCACAATCGCCACTACAACAATCACGACCAGTGTTTCTATAAGCGTAAATCCTTCTCGCATACCTGCCTAGTGACCTCAAAGGAATTATTTTGTTAGCACGAGGCTTTTCTGAGATATAGAACGCGTATCTCTCCAAGCCCTTGAAAGCGCTGGAGTCGCAGCAAAAGGCTAAAGTCCTAGATCTGCGCTATCACAGCCAGCTCCGTCAGCCTCTACAATGCCGCCTAGCAAACTGTTTATGATTAGACATTTTTGGGTTGCCGCTGAGCTCTCTGAAGTGATTCTAACGACAAAAGGAACAGAACTCTCAGAAACGCTGCCCTGATAGTCGAAAGTAATTCGATCTGTTGCGATCGCAGTAGAACCTGTTGACCCAATCGCCGCAGCCATCTGAATGTTTTTTGCATTAGAACCTAAGGCAACCGGGGTTATAGATAACTGACCTGTGGTAGACAGCGCTGCGGTTGGTCCATCGGCAGTTGTGCCAAAAATAACGGTGTATTCGGTAGATTTCTGTCGAGCCTGCGATTGAGCATTTTGTAAAACAGACCTCAGCTCACTTTGCATGGCACTGACCCGCTGTCGATTGAGATAGCCTAACCATCCAGGCGCGACAATGCTGCCCAGCACGCCCACAATTACGATCACAACCAACAGTTCAATTAGCGTAAAGCCAGCATCTCGTGAAAAAGCCTGATATTTGTCTACTCTCATAAATTAAATTCTCCTGTCGAGGCTTTACTCCGCTGGATTTTTGTTGATAACACCTCGCATCAAGACTCTAGTCTCTAAAGTAGGCAGTGAACTATCGTCACTAAAAGCGTTAACTGCTCCGTCAGCGCCATCAATGCTACCTCTTAAGAAAAGATAGGCATCTTGATTACCATTACCTGTCGATTCAGACAGTTCGGGCGCCGGATCTTTGATGCATCCGAAAAAACTAGTTGCGGTAGATATTGTTGCAGTACTCGGAACAACTTTGTAGCCAGCGCCTAGTGAGCTACAAGCAGGCGAGTCACTCAAGGGCGCTTTATTGTGTGTCGCAGTAGAATCATCCACAAAATCAACAAGGACCGCTTTTGATCCTTGCGTCGTAGTGCCAGATGAACTCCATGTACTAAAGTCGATACCGTCAGCTGCCGGATCTCGATACCCCGGTGTGAGTGTCAAGGTCGCAAGGTCTTGATACTTATCTAACTCGTACCTAATAATTCTTGACTTGCCTGGCCAGTTAGCATTAGTATCTCTTGCTTTTTGTAGGTACACAATTAGGCTGTATGCTGACTGTCTTATTTCGAGCACCTCACATTCAGCAAATGTAGAGGTTAATGCACCCCAGGTGGTGCAATCTGGAATGTTGGTATTAATGGCATCAGGACGCCAGAACGCCAAAATAGGCACAGCTCCGATGGGTAAATCACTGAGCTGACTTCTGACTGAAGAGGGATCGTCATAGATATAGACAGCCTCCTTGATATCGTCGGCTATGTAGTCTATTGCTCGCTGCATGTCTTGCTGAACCCGAGTTAGGGTCGATTCACGTCGGTCGATTTGCAGCAGTTCTACAACTAAGTAAAGCAAGCCAGATACTACAATGCTGGCAACTATCATGGCGACTAGAAGCTCTAATAAAGTAAAGCCAGCGGAGAGCGAATGACTCTTCTTCGATGTTGTTTTTCGAGATAGTCTTTGAGATATGCGATAAAACAAGTTTGGCGGTGCCATAGCTTGATAGGAGTAAAAGAATTATTGGCACTGAGCTACGTGTTGAGCTATGTACAGTCTTCTAGCCCAGCGGTCGAAGCGGATAGAGATGATGTTGTAGAAATATATTTCCAGTATTCGCAAAGCGCGCCGTCGCGATCGCCTTGAAAAATATCCGTATAGATAACGGCTAGAGGGCGAGTTCCTCTTTTCCCCTCACCGCTGGTAAAGCTTAAGCTAGCCGCCTCCGTAGATAGGCTAGTACTATTTTCTCGAACAGCGCGAGAGTCATACACACGCACACCTAGCTCGAAAGCAATCGGGACAGGAGAGCCAGCGGGCTGAACACCTACTGTCCGAAAAACTTGAACAGCAAATTCGCTCTCTGCATCAGCATCGACGTTTACCAGCCTTGCAATATTAGTTGTTGTACTATCGAAACTGGCTGCCGCTGAGCTGGGTGCTGCTGTACTGGCAATAGAAGCTAGCGAGGTTGAAGGATAGGCCGCTAATTCACTGCTGTAGTCTCCGCCTCTTTCGGCCAGCAGTCGAATCTTTTCCACTTCGCCCTGCGCTATCTGTATGGCCTGCTCTGCTTTTTGACTCTGAACCCGCGTTGCTACGGAAAACACCATCACCGGGGTAATGACGGCAGTCGATACTCCGATGAGTGTGATCGCAACTAAGCACTCTATTAGAGTCAGTCCGTTAGCATTAGATGTTCGGCTGATAGCAGCGACTAAAGGGGTTGAGTGAGGGCTCATCTGCTTGTTCTCTGATTGGGATGCTTTGGTTGGGATGCTCTAATTGAAGGTCTCTAACTAGAGAAGTCACAGGCGGAGGCGGTTACAGCTGGATCAATCTTGGTACCGTCAGCAGTGGTGGCACATCGAAGCGTTCTGACATAATCATCGTCGACCGGTAGCTCTCGGTAAAACTCGCTGCGAGGACGGCCAACCGTGATAAAACGACGGGCGATTGGGCCTGCTGGGGCGTATTGCAAGCCCACGTCGTAGCCCCAAATTCTGTTGGGTGCGCCGTAGAAGCGTAATCGTCCAAAGCCAACTTGAGGGTCCGATCCGGGTTCCCAGGCGTCCTGGTCATAAGGAGCTGTGGCGGAGGTACTGAAGTTGAGCTGGAAAAAGCCGCCTGAAATGTGTAAATCTGTGTTGATCCAGTGTTCAATAAATCTTGGAAAATTGTGCATGCCGCCATAGGTCTGGCCCGCTTGTGAAGGAATGATGCCGCTGATGAACACCGCATTAACGATTGTACGTACAGCTTGCTGTAGGTCTCCGCCTCGTTTGTCGCTATAGTTTGCGTCGGAATCTGTGAATCGGATGTAGTCACTATCAGGAACGGCGGTTTCATCCTCTTTTATCACACCACCGTTTCGGTTTATCAATAGGGGCGTTGTCGTATCGTTTGGGCTAACATGTTTCAGTTCGACAGGAGGGTTGTCATCAAAAGGGTTGTCATCGAACAGGCGATGCTGGTTTTGATAGGAGTTCTTACCAAAACCAGCGCTACTACTTGGTATGCGTGGTTCCAAAAACCCATCTTCTATGTTCCCATCACGGAAAGCCCTCGATAATATACCTACCGCATCACCTACAATCTCTACAGGTCGCCATTGGTCTTGAGCCGGGTTGGCAAAGTTGGCGTCATTGCGCTCATTGAATGCGCGATCGCCATAGAAGTCTGTAGCCGGATTCGCCTGCGTTCTATCCGTACAGTTGTCGGCGATGAGCTTATCTGTGAATTCCTCAATCAGACTACTGCAGGGGTTAGCTGCGGTTGGATCAAAAGTGCTGGCACGGGCTTGGTGCAAGTTAAAGTCTCCTTTGATATACACCATGTTGTCTGAGACGAACGTCATTCCTGAGAGAACGTCTGTTGCCCTGTTCAAAGTGACGCCATTAATCAATCTAAACCCATAGGGACGGCGATCAGGGTCAGGATAGAAATCGATCGGCTTCGTACTAATGTTCAACTTGCTGCCATCTATTTCGTCAGTAAGCGGTGGATCTTGTAGAAACGGTTCTGCTGCAAGCGCCTTCAGACGACAGTTTCTATCTCTGCCACTCACGGATTTTCCAGAATCGTTGTTGTTCGTATACACCTCTGCCCAAGCGTTACAGTTTGACCAGGTTGTACCAGCGCCTTTGGGCCGAACAATAGCATCCTCTCGAACAGCATCTTCTCGAAAAGCGTAAACAATGCCGTCCACATCAGAAATCCAGTGGTCACTGATATTTGTATCAGCAGATAGCTTGTTAATATCAATGTCTAATAAACGATTACCAATGAGTTCGCGACCGTCGTACACGCCCTTATCTAGTAATGAAACCTCAATGATCGTACCGTTAGTGTCGATCTGCATAGATTCAGGATTGAAAGATTCTGTAGTTGTAGCCGTTGGCAGCTTCCAGTCATCGGCAGTGTCCGCAGTGACAGAGACTAAGTCGCGAGGTGCGAGTGCGATCGCCTCAATACCCGTATTGCTTGAATCTTCCACATCTGCCGTAGAACCATCATCACCAACGACCTCGTAAGTAACGCTACGGTTGATGCCATTTGTTGCGTCAGAGATATAGACCCTATCTACATACTCTTCTCCCAAACCGCTTTGGTCATGAGAGCCGTTGCCCTTCTGTCCGTGATTTTCTGTTGGAAACAAGTAGTATAAAGATGGATACTTCGGACCAGCAGGCGTACAGAGTAAAGCGAGCGCAGCTTTGTTGTCTTTTATACCCGCACCGTTACCTTCAAACAATCCATTGATCAAACTATTATCTTCATCGGGATGGCATTCAGCCGGAAACATAAATCGGTAGCTAGTTGTGCCTGCTCCACTTCCGTTTTGCCCTATGTATTCGATCAGAGAAGAGCTATCGGGTGATACAAACCCGTATTTACGATCGCGCTTGATTTGCGCTAGCTCTCCCAAAGTCTTGACAGTCTTCTTTTGCCCTTCCGAAAGCGAAGTCAGCGCGAGAATAGCATCTTTATCGATATTAACGCCCGCACAGTCGTAGTCATAGGCAGCCGATGACACAGCAACGCATTCAGCCGCCGCCAAACTACTCAGATCAATACCACTGTGTGTAGTACCAATAGCGTTGACTAGTTCAGAACCTACGGTGACAGCATTTCCATTGCTCCCAAGATACGTACTCATCAGACTAGCTTCCTCGTCCTCTTGAGAAGAAAGATTGTAAGCCAACATACCTAGCGTACAAGCGGCAGAATGTAGTGTGGATTGATCTGCAGGGCTCAAGCTATCGTAGGCTCCAGCGCTTAACACCCGTCTCAGGTTCGAGAAGTCACCCCACATGGATAGATAGGGATCAGGATGAACAGCAGAATCTTGAACAGGAACAAACGACGGTGCTCCCCCGTTTGGGTCGCCAGCAAACTGAGCCAGGTTCTTCAACGCGATTCCTAACGGCTGTCCGGCAGCTACCTGAGCGGCAAATGAGGAGTAAAAGTTAAACTCCCAGCCATTTGTTCCATGACCTGTTAAGAAGTTAACCTTAGGACTTACTGTTGTACCCCCTATTGCGTAGTTTTCAAAAGTACGGCTGTTCGTTACTGTCTCGGCTGTTCCCGGATGTGAGGTTACTGCAATACAAGCAAGCGGTAAAGACCCGTCCGACTCATGATGATAAACAACCATTCCTTGGACAGCCGCTAAGTTGTCGTAGAGGGTTCGCCTCTGCCGAGTTTCCGCAGACACAGCGCTGTTGACTGGGTGCAAGGGATCTCTCTTGCTCGCATCTGATTCAGTTGAGCCCCTCCAGCCGAACGCGTTGCCGAGCTCTAGCCTTTGGCCAACAACAACTCTTAAGCCCTGGCCAATAGCTCGCCGCTCCCAGTAGCCATCTAAGCCATAGATACCATTTGCAGCATCTAAAGCGGTTAGTGCTGTATTGCTAGCAATAGGAGAACCCACAGAGCTGCCGCTAGGAATGTCATAACTATCGTCATACACTGCCTTTGGACCATAGCGATTGTCTGCTCTGTAGGTGTCATCCAAATAAGGCACCGACGAAGGGCTGCTATAGATTCGCTTACGCTGTGACAATAATCGGTTACTCCATGCGTTGTCATGAGACCAGCCGCTATCACTACGATGTGCCTTCGTGTCTGTTGTAAATAGCTTGATAGGATCCATCAGAATATTTCTAAGCTCCTCTCTACGGGCCACGACGGAATCATTGTCAGTGCCTATTCTGCCGCCGTCGCTTAAGGTATCTGGCGGCTGTCCATTGGATGTGAATAGGTGAAATCTTGGACTGTCATTATTAGTGCTGCTGCCGCTGAAGTCGTTAGTCCCAGTCTTTGCAGATAAGACTTCTCCGCGATATGCACCATCTTGAGCCAGGGTAATTTCAGCAGCATCTTGCGTGTATAGACAAGAGTTATGAGAGCTGACCATTCGAGCCTTGTACTTGTCTCTAACGAGAAAGTTTCCTTCCGTGTGCATAGCGCCGTTCCAAAAGAAGTCTCTGCTAGCACCCGGAAATAGCTCTAGATCGTATTTGAACCAGGCTCCCCATTTGTTCCCCCTATTTGCCTGACGCACCTGCTGAAACTCTAAGGCGGTTGCTGTACTATCAGCATTGTTCCGACTGGCAACAAAAGCCGTCACCTGAAAGTTCTTTTGCAGTGTAGACTGGCTAACTATCTGCCATCCTGCCTCAGGTGCTCTTGAGCTTCCACAGCCTGCCTGCGCCTCGCTAGTGTTGATAGGACCATTTCGAGTAACCAAAGCCTTTGCTTTAGCTCCGCTCAGATCGTCTGTGAGCGATTTACCATCATTTTCATCATCCATCAAGATGGAATAAGCAATTAGCTCTCCATCTTCGATCTCTCCATCTCCATCAACATCAGATGGAAAAACCCAGGCGTTGTCACTGTCGCCACTACTCCCAATATTGAGTCTTTCTTCATCGGGAAATTTGTAAGGATCGTTAGAAGTAATTTTAGGAATACCATTTTGATTGTCATTGAGCATCATGCTGGCAATGACATCGCTTGAGGGAACACCTCCAGGAAAGCGACTGTCTTTTGAAAACAAATACTCGAGCTTTGATTTGGCTCTGTCAATCGCAGGGGCAGCCGCACTATCAATTACCTGTTGCTCACGCAGCGCCATGACGCTGGTAGAGCGACTAAACGTCCGAAAGCTGAGCGCCCCGACTGTTAGCGACAGCACTAGCAGAAGTAGTGCGGTTGTGGGTAAAACAAAGCCGCTCTTGCTAATACGGGCAGGTCGGCTAGCTAAAAACAAACTTCTTAATACACCGCTCATAAAACGGCGACTAAGGCGCTGGAAGTCTGAGCGTTGCTTTTTGTGCTTTCTATAGCGAGTCTGCTTTTCGGCGGACATGGTGGGCTTCCTGACTGGGTAAAAGAAATACAAAAAGCGGAAAACCTGCTTTTTAACATTTCGTACGAGACTGCTTGCTCAGATTACCCAATCTATGTAGCAAAATTATCAGTGAGGCTACCCATCTGAAAAGCAGCGAAGGCAGAGGTTTGAGCCGCTCACACTAATTACTTGAGAGTGTAAAAGCAGGAATAAGCTGTTTGTTTGAATAGTTCCTAGCAAATAGAAAATATGCGATCGCAACTTTACTTCTCTAAAAAGTTTCACAAAAAAACCCCCTGTGATATCACAGGAGGCTATTGACAGATTGAGCTAAGCTTTCCTTAAGTCACTCTGTCTAATTTTTTCGATTCGCTTTTAATCCAAACGAATTTAGTATTTGTTGAGGTTAATACCTGCTTCACGAGCCATGGCTTCAAGGCCCTTCTTCTCTAGAGTCTTGAGGGCTTTGGTAGAGACACGGAGCTTGACGAAACGGTTGCCCTGTGGCCACCAGATACGCTTGTCTTGGAGGTTAGCCTCTTGAAGGCGCTTGGTGCGGCGGTGGGAGTGAGAGACGGAAAAGGCGTTATTGGCTTTCTTGCCGGTGAGGTCGCACTTCTTAGACATGGGTATTTTACGCTAACGGAGCTTTTTATTATAGACAGCTATGGTCAAAAGGCCAAAGGCAGACTTTTGAATGTCTGTCATTGGCCTTAGCTTGGTCTTCTACCTCGATTCAAGAGACGGTGTCAGTCTCTATTCTAAGTTCAAGGCCAAATATCCCAGACAGTTACCGCTCGGTTAGTTGAGTGAGTAAGTTAGTGGAGCGCTCGGTAAAGGTTTTCATCCCGTCAGCATCGAACCCCTTTTGCGCCATGAGGGCAAGATCGTATACCTGCTCGCAGATTAAAGTGGCAAGCTGAGCGGAAGGGGACTGAGCACCGTCAGCTTGGACGATGCTGCCTTGACTGAGCTTGGCTACGTTTTGAATCAGCGGGTGAGAGGTGTTAACTAGAAGGGTGTGCGAGTCGGGAAACTCGACGCCTTGCTGCTGAAGGAAAGCGCTCATTTCCTGCATTCGGCGAAGCTCCTCTGGTACCAATACCATTGCGGGAGGCGCTGATTGATCTGATGATTTTAGCGCTTCGGTGCGGATAGTGATACTGGGGCGGTTGAGGGCTTTTTCAAACACCTCTTTAATCTGCTCACTGCGAGTTTTGTTTGTGGTGGCGTCGACAATTTCGCTTTCCTGCTCGCTATCGATCAGGGTGTCATCTAGGTCGGCGTCAACCCGTGAGAACTTAACATCTGAGTACTCTTGCTCCAGGAAGGAGACGAAGTGCGTGTCGATGAACGAGTCCATAAATAAGACTTCTAGGCCTTGATTTTTCAGTAGGCTGATGTATGTCGCCTGTGAAACTTCATCGGTGGCGTAGTAAACCCGGTTTTCGTGCTTTTCTTTGTTGCGCTCTAGGTACTCTTTGATAGTGGCATAGGAATTCCCTTTGGCGTCTACCGCAGATTTTTCGTTAACATCTGCCCAGGCATCATCACCCTCTGTCTGGTCGGCGACTTCGACTTCGACTTTTGGCTTGTCTGATTCGGCTAGGTCAGCGGTGGAACGAAAGATAACGTAGTTTTGAACCTGCTTTTTGAACCTATCGTCGTTTAAAGAGCCGAACTTGACGAAGGTGCCGAGGTCTTGCCAGATTCGGACATACTCAGAGATGTCGTCGCGGTAGAGCTCTTTGAGGCGATCGCCCACTTTTTTCGCTACGTAGTCAGCAATTCTGCGTACAGTTCTGTCCGCTTGCAGGAAGCTACGAGAAACGTTCAGCGGAATATCCGTGCTATCAATCACACCGCGCAGAGGCGTCAGGAACTTAGGAATGATTTCTTCGCAGTTGTCGCTGACAAAGACCTGGTTGCAGAACAGTTTGATTTGACCTTTGTTTAGCTCTACGTCTGGCTTGAGCTTAGGGAAGTAGAGAATGCCGTTGACGACAAAAGGATAGTCAGTGTTTAAGTGAACCCACAGCAGGGGCTCTTCTTCGTAGGGGTAGAGATAGCGGTAAAGATCTAGATAATCTTCGTCTTTTAGGTCGCTAGGAGATTTTTTCCAAAGCGCTTCTTGCTTGTTGACGACTTCGCCGTTGAAGTTAATAGGCACAGGCATAAAGTCGCAGTAGGTCTTGACGAGCTGCTTGATGCGGGCGTCTTCGAGGTATTCCTGCTCATCGTCGTTAAGGTGAAGGGTGATGGTGGTGCCGCGTTCAGTGCGATCGCTCTCACTCAGTTCAAAAGACGTGCTGCCATCACAAGACCAGTGAACGGCCTGCGCACCCTCTTGCCAGGAAAGCGTATCGATATCGACGCGGTCGGCCACCATAAACGAAGAATAGAAGCCCAAGCCAAAGTGACCGATAATCTGCTGATCGGATTCGTCTTTGTACTTGCTGATGAATTCTTCGGCGCTAGAGAAAGCGACCTGGTTGATGTATTTCTTGATCTCGTCAGCGGTCATGCCGATACCGCTGTCGCTGATGCTGAGGGTTTTGGCTTCTTGGTCAACGGCGATGGTGATTTCTGAAGTGGTTTCGCCTTTGTACTCACCCGAGCGGGAGAGCATGTTGAGCTTGCTGATGGCGTCAACGCCGTTGGAAACTAGCTCACGTAGAAAGATTTCATGGTCAGAGTACAACCATTTTTTGATGATAGGAAAAATGTTCTCAGTATGGATACTGATATTGCCCTGTTCTAAGACCGTCGTCATTCTGGCGTCAACTCCCTATAAAGTAAGCAGGATATACACCCTATTGTGAGAGTTTCAGCACGATCTGCAATAAGGGATAACCGAATCTAGACAACCGGTTGAGCTGAGTAGCGCTGAACTAAGGTTTCTAAGTGAGACAGATGTTGTTTACTGTTTTGAGTGAGCTGAGAGAATGCGTCGAAATCATATACCTTTCGGATATCACTAACCCCGTGCATCATTAGATTCACAGCTAGCTTGACGGTGTTGAGTTTGTCAGTTGATGCGATCGCTCTATCAGCTCCGATAGATCGTAAAAAAGTGTGGGTTTTACCTTGTCCACCGTAAGAAATGAAGGGTATCCCCATAGCCAAAGCAGATAGGCCAAGGTGTAGCTTTTGCGAAATCAAAACATCTAAAGAACCCAAGAACGCGAGCATTTCGACAGGTTCCTCGTAAACGTAAGTACGCAAGGAACCTTGTGACGTTTCAAGCAGCATTTCGTAATTGACAGGATACTGAGCTAAATGAGAACGAATGAGGTGAATCTCTACCTGCTGACGCTTAAATTTTGCAAGGAAAGCCAGCAGAAAAACCAGCCCACGGTGCTTGTGCGTATCCGCTAGATTAATGCCGATTCTCAAACTCTCTTGATTATTGGCTGCTGGCTGCAAGTTCCAGCATTCTGGCGCTGACCATAGTACGTCTGGATAGTAAATAGCCTCTTTACCAAGATGATTCATGAGCGCAATATCAGACTGGTTGCGAACGGTTGCAGCCTGGCAGGTAGGACCACTAAAAAGGAGACATCGCCCTTTAGGAAAAGGGGTTTGAGCACCTCTGCCATCGCCACCCACTGAGAGCGGGTGAATTGGACAGTTGTATTTTTGGGTTGCTAAGGCAAACCTTTCAAAGTCGTCTTCTATTTCTTGGTCGATCTTGCCAAGTCTTGTCTTGCCAATCAACAAACCACCGCCGCCAATAATACAGAAGCGAGCC
This sequence comes from uncultured cyanobacterium, assembly GCA_963702855.1. GTDB lineage: Bacteria > Cyanobacteriota > Cyanobacteriia > Phormidesmidales > Phormidesmidaceae > Phormidesmis. Next base: position 845,960 of record OY969765.1, on the reverse strand, counting down.
TCTGATAGTAGCTCGTCCAAAGAGTGTGTCGTCTGAATATCGTATTTTCTGGCAAAAGCCGGATCCAATCGATACACAACTGGCGTTGTACCTAATTGCTTCAACCTGTGAGCGAACATGACGCCCATCAGATCGTCGCCATAGTTGCCGTAGTTGTAAGAACCGAAGACTGCCACTTTCATCGAAATAGTTCTCTTTATATTTTGAAGTTAGACTTTTGGTTTGGAGACATTAGTAGCTGCTGATAGAGCTGCTGGTATTGTCGAGATTGGTGGGCAAAGGTGAACTTGTCTTCAACCGTTTCTCTGGCATTGTGAGACAGCCTATCTAGACGGTTTTTGATTGCCGAGGATCCATCAATCTCTCCTAAGACCCAGATAATGCCTCGGGCTAGGTCATCTGTATCGAAGCAGCTAGCAGCGTATCCATTGTGTTGGTGAATTACAATGTCTTTTAAGCCTGTTGATTGGAAGGCAACCACTGGTGTGCCACAGGCCATCGCTTCAATTGCTGTTTTCCCAAACGCTTCTTGAACTGAGGGGACGACCATGACATCGGCAGCAGAGTAGACTAAAGCCAGCATCGTATCGTCGGTGAGGTGGCCTAGTCCATGAGTGGGCAACTGAAGATTCAAGCACTGGTTCGGTGACTTCATACCGAAAACAACGGCCTCAAGAGTACTAGCAATAGGTTGTTGGGCTAGGTAATGAAAAGCGTCTCGGAGATAGTGAAAACCTTTACGGGCATCGGCGGTAGGACTAAGGGCACCGAAGAGAATAAGCTTTTTGTGCTGGGGAAGATCGAGTAGGTTGCGAGCGATCGCTTTCTCGATTGGTCGATATTTCTCTGCATCAATGGCATTAGGAATCACTTGAATACGCTGATGCTCAAACAATTTGCTTTGTCTTGCACAGTCAGCTAACCATTCGCTCAAAGGGGCAAGTGTAATCTCTAAGTTTTTCCATGCTGCCTGTTTACGCTGCCAAGTCTCGTACGACAAATCACGAAATTTTTGAGAACCCAGCATCGGACAGTGACCACAGCCTGTCTGGTAAGCGCTACAGTCGCCCGAGTAGTGACAGCCACCCGTAAAAGGCCACATATCGCGCAAGGTCCACACTAGATGGCGATGACGAGTGCGTTGAAATTGTCTGATGTCTCGTGGCCGTAATAAACCGCCTGCAACCCAGTGCAAGTTGATAATGTCTGGATCAATAGACTCAACTTGGTCAGCGATCTTACTAGGGTAGATAGCTGGAGAGAAGGCTCCCGGTTTCTTGTTTTTATACCGTTTGAGCGGCCAATATTCGACGGTTTGACGAATACCTTTTTGAACTTTTTGAGAGCCCGTAATGCCGGTAGAACCGATGACGGTAGCGTCGCTGGTGTATTTATCGGCAACCAGCATGTGGGAATCTACGCCTGCCTTGCGTAGCGCTTTGTGCATCCAATAAGCCCCTCTAGCGGCACCACCTTCTGCATCAGCCGTGCTGAGATGAAGAACTTTCATGGCTGGTTCAAAACGGCTTTGGCAATGTCAGGAGGAATATTCTGACTTTGGAAATAGGCTTGAATACGGTTTTGCCGAATAGTCCAGGGAATTAGCTCACTGCCGATAATTTTGGTCAGCTTACGGCAGTAAAAGATTGCATACTTCCACTTGGGAACAGAGGGTTGAGCGCGATAGATACTATTGACCATGTGCTCGACGTTGTAAGGCGATCGCAAACTAGAGAGGCTCTTGAGAACCTGCCATTTTGCGGATAAGCCTTTACTGGTCGCCCACTGAATCCACAGCGGCATGTAGCGAATGACGTCGGCAGGCCGATACTCGGTAGTCGCTCGTAACTGGCTAGAGAGCTGAGCGGTATAGCCGTTTTCTTTGGCACGGCAGATGTATTCAAAGTCGCCGCCATAGTGACGAAAGCGTTGGGTATCCGGCAGGCCAATATCAGCAATGATGCGAGTCGGAAGAACTGTGATATTGCCGTTGAGGGTATCGACATCGATAGTTGGCTGGGTGAACTGCGCAGTATCGTTGATGAGCTGACCGGCGATCACACCCCCGAAAACGATCCAGCTGGGGTGGTTCTGACCGCAGATAATGCCACCTGTCAGGACTTTTGCGTTGGGCTGCTGACAGTATTGGATCAGCTGGCCGATGAAGTTATCGGCAAGGACAATATCGTCGTTTAGCCAGATGATGTAGTCCGTTTTAAGGGTGCTGGCGATGTAAGTCATGGCCTGGGCAATCGCACCTGTCCACCAAAGATCGCCATCGCCGTGCAGCAGATGCACCTGAGGAAACTGCTGCGCTACGAGTTCTGGGGTGCCATCACTAGAGGCGTCGTCGACTACAACGATATGAGCATCGGTGAGCTGTAGCACCTGACTAGCCACCTGCTGATTTATTTGCTCGGTGAGCTGCTGCAAAATTGCGGTCGTCAAGTCTTTTCGATTGCGTACCGGAATAGCGATCGCAAAAGTGAACATAGCAAGCTGTTGTTAGATTCAGCTTATATATGCCCAATCAGTTATCATTCGGCTCAGCATTTTTCGACCCTGAAGTGGCTATACCGCCACATTTAGCGTTTAGAGCTAAGCGCAAACACTATATTATGCTAATGTCTATTGCTATAAGTGTGTGCTGTATCCGATGGCACGTGCTGCATTTTCCATAATCCCTCAAATCCCATGGTCCAAGAGATTGAGCGCACCTGGCTGACAAGTCCGTTTCCCATAAACGCACCTGCGGCTTATCCTGTGTTTTACCGTACGTACAGCCGTCGGTTTGAAGGTGGGAGACGGGAGACGTGGCAGGAGGTATGCGATCGCACGCTCACCGGCCTGGTAGAACTTGGGAAGCTCACCGACGAAGAGCGCGAGCTAGTTTCAAAAATGCAGCGCGAGCTAAAGGCGATGCCTTCCGGACGCTGGCTGTGGGTAGGGGGAACCGACTGGAGCAAGAATCCGCAAAACTTTTCGGGTGCATATAACTGTACGAGCACCAACGTAGTGGACTGGCGAGCCTTTGGCCTAATGATGGACTTGGCCATGATGGGCTGTGGAACGGGCGCGGTACTAGAGCCAAAATATATCAATCAGCTACCAAAGATTCGCAACAAAATCACAGTCAAGATGCGTGGCGACGTTGGTATGACGACGGCAAATCAGCGGCGTGAAGCAGCAGAAGTTAACGTAGACGAAGCGAATAACCGCGTAGAGATTATTGCAGGCGATAGCCGTCAGGGCTGGGTGAAGTCTTATCAGACGCTGCTAGAGCTTTCAACCGACGAGCGCTTTGACGGTGAGGTTGAGGCAGCTGTCGATCTAAGCGATATCCGTCCGGCGGGCGAGCAGTTGAAAGGGTTCGGCGGAATGGCTAACCCGGTGAAACTGCCTGAGCTATACGAGCGCTGCGCCAAAATTTTGAACAACGCGGTAGGGCGTCAGCTTAACTCGATTGAGTGCTGTTTGCTAATTGATGAGGCTGCGGCCTGTGTGGTTGCTGGAAATATTCGACGCTGTCTACCAGAGGACGCGCTTGTACATACGGCAAAAGGACTCGTCCCTATTAAGGATGTTCAGGTGGGTGATCAGGTACAGACACCGCTGGGCTACCGCAAGGTTGTCAATAAGTTCGATCAGGGACAGCAGGATGTTTATGAGATCGAGACCAATGGACCTGTTCCGAGAGCAACGCTGAACCACCGGGTGGCTGTTTTTAGCGATGCGAAGGGTCAGATTGAGTGGAAGCGGCTGGCTGAATTGAGTGAGGGCGATCGCCTTATGCATAGCAATCAGATACTCACCGGAACGCTCACTCGCCTACCGGCTGATACAACGACTAAGCGACCGGAGCAAAGTCGCAACGCCAGGGATATCCGTATCCCTGAACTGACTGCCGCCGTAGCGTGGCTAATCGGTTTTACACACGGTGATGGATACGTTGCATTAGGACGAAACAAGCATAACAAGCCCTATGGCCGCGTGGAATGGGCAATGAATGAGCGTGACACGGATCAAAGATTGCTCTCGCGGCTACAGGCCAAAATCGACGCTGGTCTCACTGAGTTCGGGCTAACTGCGACCCATAGCAGCGTCCGAGGTGAAAACACTGCTAAGTCTGTTTGTTCTAGTATTCGCTTAGCTGAGTACTTTCACGATCATGTTAAGCAGCCCAACCAGCCGCTTGAAGTTCCCAGCTATATTTTGCAAGCCTCTATAGATGTACGTGCATCTTATTTAGCTGGATTAATGGATAGCGACGGTGCAGCGAATAACCGTTCCCCCCATCTGCTGACTAGCGTTTATCGTAATTTTGTTCGTCAGGTGGCGGCTGTTCTTTCTAGTCTTGGGATTGCAGGACGTCTTTCAACGACCGTTCCAACCAATGCCAACTGGCAAGTTAAGTACAATCTCAAGCTACCCGCACTAAAGCAGCAGTACAACGCGCTAATTGCACCCCATTCTGCAAAAGGGCCTCTCCGAGTGGGACTTAAAACGTATGACTTCACCTTGAGCGGCGCAATGATGCGTGACGTCTATTCCTATAGCGAAATACGAGGGATAGGGTTTCAAGGTAGCCACAGTGTTGATGCTAACTATGAGCGCTATGTTGCCGAAGCCGATCTCGACTTAGACATTCCTGTGACTGTCAGTGGATTAGGCAGCTACGACCATGTGCAGACCTACGACATAGAAGTTGAAGAGGCCCATTGCTTTTATTGCGACGGCTATCTCACTCACAACAGCGCGGGCATGCGTCAGTTTGATAGCAATGATGATGTTGCGACAGGTGCAAAGGAAAATCTGTGGCGGCAAGATGCGGACGGCAATTGGAGCATTGACCCGACCAAGGATGCGCTGCGGATGGCAAACCACACTCGGGTATTTCATCAGCAAATCTTGCCAGAAGATATCGAAGCAGCGGTACGTAAGCAATTTTATTCTGGCGAAGGTGCTATCCAGTGGGCTGGTGAGGCGATCGCGCGTGCCAACGCAGATTTACTAAACAGCACTGAGAAAAAAACACGTTTCTTGGAGCTGTTCAAGGAATCGGAAGAGTCAGCTAGAAACTACCTTCGTGATCGCCTGCTGGAAAGTCGGCGCTCTTCTGGCAGGTCGAGTATCCCAAATCAAAATTAGGAGGAAATAACGAAAATTATGACAACTACTGTAGATCTAAAAAACAGGGAGGTTGAATTAGAGCTAGATCAGAGGATGTCTCAATACGGACTGAATCCGTGTGGTAAGTGATTTTGCCTCACGTAAAAAAACCTGGCAAAAACGGGGAAGGCTGCGATGCTAATCCCGTGGTAACTAGAGCGTGTAACAGCCTCTAGCACCGTACAGAGTAGAAGATGAAACTTCATCTAATAGTGCTTGCGTACTACTACAATGAAGAATATAAGCTTCCACGAGTGTCGGGCTGTCAAAGAGAACGAAAATGTTTTACTACTTTCGAGCTTTGGTAGAAAAGGTACTCGGAACTATGGGGAATTGAATCCATAGAACCAGAGGATAAAGAGCCTCTGGGATAACATTGATGGTTGGAAATCTTAGGATCAAATTTTCACTGTAATCTAGCTGAAATTCATCTCAATCAACTCAATCCGAATAATCATCAGGAGCAGAATGATGCGTTTAAGGCGGGTGCGATCGCGGTCGCAGCTCTTCTAAACCACCAATTCTCCGAGCCTCGCTACCAAGATTCCCGCGAGAAAGATCCGATTGTGGGTGTTTCTTTTACGGGCTTCTTCGATTTTTGTGTGAAAGCATTTGGCGTCCAATGGCTAGAGTGGTTTGCCGCAGGTCGGCCTGAGACAATGCAGGGCATCGAGTTCAAGTCGCAAGAAAAGGCGTACCTAAGCCGGTGGAAGCAGGTGGTGCACGAGACGGTGTGGGAGTATTGCGATCGCCACAATATCCGTCGTCCCAACCGCTGTACGACCGTGCAGCCCGCTGGCACCAAAAGCTTACTTACAGGGGCTTCCTCTGGCTGGCATCCGCCAAAAGCGCAGCGCTTTATTCGCCGAATTACGTTCCGCAAGGACGATCCGGTTGCCTTGGCCTGCATGGACTACGGCTATTCAGTAATTCCTTCTCAGTCCGATAAGGATGAAACGGGCAATCTGCTAGATGACCCATTTGATCCGCGTTGTACGGAGTGGTTAGTAGAGCTGCCGGTAGAAGTAGACTGGGCGAATTTACCCGGCGCTGATGAAGTGCCAATCGAGCAGTTCTCGGCTCTAGCACAGTTCGATTTCTACATGCAGGTGCAGAAACACTACACGGCCCACAACACGTCGGCAACGATCGAGCTGCGAGAGCAGGAGATTGAGCCGCTAGCAGAGCGGATTACAGCGGCAATTCAAAATGATGAGGGCTATGTATCAGCCGCCTTGCTGGCTCGATTTGATGATTTGCAGATGTTTCCTCGGCTGCCGTTTGAGCCGATCAGTAAGGACGAGTACGAGGAAATGCTGGCGGCGGTGCGATCGCGTCGAAAGACAGACAACTTTCACGCCGCGTTAGAAAAGCACGATGCGGGCGAGCTAATAGAAGCTGGTCCGGCGGGCTGTGATTCTGATAAATGCCTAATGCCAGAAAAAAAGCCTAGCTAGGGCTAGCCAACGGTAGTCCCACTTCTATGCCTATCTATACCCGTTTAAGGTTGGGCTCTAGAAGGTTGGGCTCTAGGTGGAGATTCTACAGCTGAATACGTACTCAATTCGCTAAAAAAACGAAAAGGGAATGCTTTCTCAAAAGGGCATTTCCTTTTCGCATTTTCTGGTGTCAGACAGAGATCGCATAAAGATTTTCAGGAATCAAAGCCACATTTTGCGTATCTACATACACGATATAGCAAGAGTCTTCGATGTATTGGGACGAGTGCAAGCGGTTTCTTTCTCGATAGCGTCGTAAAAGGCCACAACCACTAACTATCGTCACGGCTCTTGTTTTATCGTTCACCTTTAGAGAAATCTTCTTGTGCAGTCAGTTTATTGGTTTTGTTTAGCGATTGGCGGTGCCTTTGTCACCCTGTCCTTAGTCGGCGGCGGCGATCTGCTAGATGACTTCGATGTGGATGCCGACTTTGATATAGATGCAGATGTAGATGCGGATGCCGACTTTGATGTAGATGCGGATGCTGACGTAGACGCAGATGCAGATACTGATCTTCAAGTTGATACAGACGTAGCGCTGCTAAGGGCAAAGCCGCATAGACGTAGACGACTGCCGATGCTACTGTCTTTGCTGATCAGCTTTAAGTTTTGGACATTCGGTGGTTTTTTCTTTGGCCTGACAGGGCTAGTGATGACTGCGTTGGAGCCAGGGCTAGGCCATACTGTAGTTTTTGTGATCGCACTTACCATGGGCATCTTCTGCGGGGGGGCGCTGGCTTCGGCGCTGCGCTATCTGAAGCACCGTCAAGTGGATAGCCTGGTGCGCAACGAAGATTTTTCGGGCCTGATCGGCACGGTCGAGTTGCCTTTTGATACCCACAGCAAAGGAAAAGTTTTCCTCGAAGTGGGTGGAAGTACGCTGCACCTAATTGCCAGAACCGACGAGGAGATTAGCTTTCAACCGGGCGATCGCGTCTTAGTCGTTGGTCGTAGCCAAAATCGGCTGTGGGTCGTCTCTGACCAGCATGCACTCGAACCATAACTTTCTTTGACCTACGGAGATAATCACAATGAGTCAACCTTCTTTTCAGTCAGAGCATCGTGCTGCGAGCCCATTAAATGGCTCGGTAGATAACCAGGTTAGCCAGTCAGACAGTCAGCTAGATGACCAGGTAAATAGCCACTGGCTCAGCCGAGTCGAAGATCCAGCGGCTGAGCAGTCCGCGATTGTTCTAGCGCAAGCCACACAGCCCCTGCAACCAGTCAGATCACCGCCCGCTGCCATTGGGGTCTTGGGAATAGGCGGCATTGCCGTGACGCTGATTGTCTTGGCGAGCGTCATTACGCTACTAAAGGCGTGTCTCAGAATTTGTAAGCCCAACGAAATTTTGATCATCTCGGGCCGTAAATACAAACAGTCAAGCGGTCGAGAAGTCGGCTATCGGGTAGTGTTTGGCGGACGCGCTTTTGTGGTTCCTGTTATCGAGCGCGTTGAGAACATGGATATGACGACGATGCCTATCCCGGTAGAGGTGAAAAATGCCTATGCCAAAGGGGGAACGCCGCTGAACATTCAGGCGATCGCCAACGTTAAAGTCTCTAGCAATCACGCCATTGTCGGCAATGCGATTGAGCGATTTTTGGGCCACAACCAATCCGAAATCCGTCGGGTCGTCCGCGAAACCTTGGAAGGTAACTTACGCGGTGTCGTTGCTAATCTAACGCCCGAGCAGGTGAATGAGGATCGGCTAAACTTTGCCGAACGCATTGCAGAAGACGTGGCTCGCGACTTGAACAAGCTAGGGCTTCAGCTCGATACGCTCAAAGTGCAAAGCGTCACCGACGACATGGATTACCTCAGTTCTATCGGTCGTCGTCAGATTGCCAAAATTGTTCGTGACGCGGAAATTGCCGAGGCCGAAGCGATTGGCGAAGCCGAACGGATAGAGGCCGACTGCCAGAAGAAGGCCGAGATGTTTAAGTCGCAGGCGTTGACGATTACGCAGCAAAAAACTAACGAGCTGCGCAAAATCAAAGCAGAGCTAGACCAGCGCTCAAAATCGGAGGAAGAGCGTACGGCAGCGGCGGCAAAAGAGGCCCGTGCCCGTGCCGAGCAGCAGTTGCAGACCGTTAGGGCCAAACTAGAAAGACTGCGTTTGCAGGCGGATGAAGTTCTACCTGCAGAAGCGGGCAGAGAAGCTCAGGCCCTACGAGCTAGAGGCGAAGCCGCAAGTATTGAAGAAAATGCAAAAGCAGCGGCAGCGGTGAATGAGATGCTGGCGCGGGTGTGGAAAGAAACAGGTGCAGATGCCAGTCAGATATTTTTGCTGCAGCAGGTAGAGATGATTCTGCATGAAGCCGCAGCTATTCCGCACCGAATTCAGCTAGAGAATATCAACGTGATTGACAGCGGTGATGGTAAGGCGATCGCAAGCCTAGCGAATGTGTATCCAGAGATTGTGCGGCAGTTTTTGCAACAGGTAGAGCAGACGCTTGGCATTGACGTGATTGGCACGCTTTCTCGATCTGAAGCTATAGCGCCTGCAAACGGCAAGGCAAATAGCAAGGCGAACGGTAAAGCAAAAACGACTTCTACGAGTGTTCTACCAGCGAGTCTATAGATATTTCGGCGTAGATACTTCAGCTCGTCTATTTCCAGCTTACTTTTAGAAACATTTTTGGGAGAATTTAAGCCATGCCTATCTTGGTTCTTTTACTGCTAGCAGGAGGATTAGGCACCTTCACCATCAAAAATCTCTACTATATTTGCCAGCCAAATGAGGTGCTGATCTTTGCGGGCAGCGCGCGTAAGACAAACGGGCGTAGGGTAGGCTACCGCCTAGTGAAAGGAGGCAGTAGCATTCGAACGCCTTTGCTTGAGAAAGTAATGAAGATGAATCTGACTAATATGATCATCGAGCTGAAGGTGTCGAACGCGTATTCTAAAGGCGGCATTCCGCTACACGTAGATGGTGTTGCCAACATTAAGATTGCTGGTGAAGAACCTACAATTCACAACGCGATTGAGCGGCTGCTGGGTAAGCCTCGCAAGGAAATTGAAAAGATTGCCAAAGAGACGCTAGAAGGAAATCTTCGAGGTGTTTTGGCAAGCCTTACACCCGAGCAGCTAAACGAAGACAAGACGGCTTTCGCCAAGAGCCTGCTAGATGAAGCGGAAGAAGATCTTGAAAAACTAGGTCTAGTTTTAGACACGCTGCAAATTCAGAATATTTCTGATGATGTGCGCTATTTAGATTCGATTGGTCGCAAGCAGCAGGCCGACTTGCAGCGAGATGCTCGAATTGCTGAGGCAGAAGCTAAGGCAGAATCGATGATTCAGACGGCTGAGAACCAAAAGATTACTGCTGTGCGGCGGCTAGAGCGTGACATTGGTATTTCCCAGGCGGCGGCTGAGCAGCGGACGCAAGACGCACTGACGATGCGCCCTGCTGTTGTTGCTGAAGCAGAAGCTGAGATTGCGGCTTCGCTGGCCCGGATTCAGGCAGATGTGCCGGTGCAGCAGGAGCGAATTAAGCAAGTAACAGAGCAGCTAAAGGCGGATGTGATTGCGCCAGCAGAGGCAGAATGTCAGCGAGCGATCGCACAGGCGAAAGGCGACGCCGCGACCATTATTGAAGAGGGTAAAGCGCAGGCACAGGGGACCCGCAGTCTAGCTGAGTCCTGGCTTTCAGCAGGTGACAGCGCTCGCGATATCTTCCTTCTGCAAAAGCTAGAAGTCTTGCTGAAGACACTAACGGCAACGGTGCCTGATGTATCGGTGCAGAATGTGACTGTCATAGACACGCAGTCTGGCAATCTAGCCACGCAGGCGGCGGCGTTTATGACACAGCTGAAGCAAACGTCAGGGGTAGATCTAGCAGGCGCAATTAACGGAATCGGGAAAGATAAAACCGCTGATTCTTGACGGCTAAGTGAGGCGCAAGCGTAGAGATGCATCCGTACGCTTGCTATACAATAAAGCAGCCCTCATCCGGCTGCTTTTTTCCATTTCACTAGAATCCATGAGACTTTCCCCCGCTGGGCAACGTTTTTATCAGGAAGTACAGAAAGCCGAGGGGAGGATTAACTTAGCAGCTGCGGCACTCTACATCGCTCAGGAAGAATATTGGGATATGGACCCGGCGATTTACCTGGAGGCTTTAGACGATATGGCGGCAGTTGTGCGATCGCGTCTACCCAAAAACCGCTATCCGCTCAAAGTGATCCAGGTGATCAATGCCTACCTGTTTGAAGACTTGAAATTTTCGGGCAACCAGAAGGACTACTACAACCCAGATAACAGTCATCTCAACTGTGTGATTGACCGGCGGCTAGGGATTCCGATTTCGCTATCTCTGGTCTATTTAGAAATTGCCAGACGGGTGAATTTTCCTATGGTGGGTGTGGGGATGCCGGGTCACTTTCTGATTCGGCCTGTGGTGGAAGAGATGGAAGTGTTTGTCGATCCGTTTCGCAAAGGCGAGGTGATGTTTGTCGCTGACTGTCAGGCGCGATTTGAGCAGATGTTTCCACAGATGACGTGGAATTTGGCATTTTTGAGTGGAGTGATACCAAAAGCATTTCTGGCGCGGATGCTGATGAATCTAAAAGCAATCTATTTTCAGCTAGAAGCAGATGAAGCCGCAGTAGGCGTGCTTGATAAGCTGCTGGTATTGATGCCAGAAGAGATGCAGCAAATGCGCGATCGCGGTCTTTTGCACCACCGCCTGGAAAACTATGACCTAGCCGAGCAAGATCTGAAAGCGTATTTGCGATCGCACCCTAGAGCCCCCGACGGTCAGCAAATCCAGCAAATTCTAGAGAATATCAGCCAGCGGTCGTGAAGCCGAACATTAAGTAAACTTGAACTTTGAAGACCAGTAAGGGCAAGCCAATAGCAGTCGGTTAAACTCAAGCTAAAGTCACCTTGTAGCCAAAGCTACAGCCTGGTGGTTTCTTAATACGCATATTTCGAAGACCTGCGCTTTACGGCGCAGGCTTTTTTTTGCAGCTTTTTTCTGAAGGGGCCACTGAACTTTCTTGATACAATCTAGACTTTGACAGCTTGAGATTTGATTGAATGGATGTTATTCCGGCTATTGACCTGTTAGAGGGGCGCTGCGTTCGCCTTTTTCAAGGAGACTATGCGCAGTCCGAAGTGTTTAACGATGATCCGGTAGAAGTCGCTAAGCGGTGGGAAGCGGAAGGTGCAACGCGTCTACATCTGGTCGATTTAGACGGGGCGAAAGCTGGAAAGCCGGAAAACTGGCAGGCGATTAGGGCGATCGCAGATGCCGTCAGCCTACCGATTCAAGTAGGTGGTGGGCTGCGAGATGCTGAACGCGTCAGGGCACTGTTCGATCTAGGCGTGCAGTACGCCATTTTGGGCACTGCCGCGGTCGAGAATCCGGATCTGGTCGGCCAGCTTAGCGCTCAGTTTCCAGGTCGCATTATTGTCGGCATCGATGCGCGTGAGGGCAAAGTTGCAACTAGGGGCTGGTTAGAAACCTCAGACGTGATGGCGATTGATTTGGCTAAGCGAATGGGCGATCAGGGCGCTGCGGCCATTGTGTATACCGACATCAAGCGTGACGGTACGATGAAGGGCCCAAATATAGAGGCACTTAGAGAACTTGCGATCGCGATCGAAACGCCCGTAATCGCCTCTGGCGGGGTTAGCTCTGTATCGGATTTGCTCAGCCTACTTGGCCTAGTACCTGCCGGTGTTTCTGGCGTGATCGTTGGTAAAGCTTTGTACACTGGCGATGTCTCTCTAAAGCAAGCCATTCGAGCCGTCGGGCCAGGGCGATGGCAGGATGTGCCGCCAGCAGGGGGTATGGGAAGCGCCTTAGCATAAGAAGCTTTGGCGTAGGTGCCTCTAGCCTAGAGGGACTTAGTGTAGGAAGGATCTGACATGGGAAAAATTGACAGTAAAAAGGCTGGCATGTTTTAGTGCCAGCCTTTTCTAGGCAAACGAACTCTGTACAGATCCCAGTACAAACTCGAGTTTAGATCTAACTATTTCTAGTTGTTCCTGTTCTTCAGCGCCTCAATTTCTTCACGAATAGCAATCAGCTCAGCGGTCAAAGAATTCACTTCTGCCTGCAGCTCAGTATCAACAACGGGGGTTGCGATAGTGGTCACCGTGGGCGGCACAGGTGGCGTACTCTGGCCAAAGGGCGAAGACACACTGCGGAAAGGCTCTGGCATTTGACTAGTAACACCGTCGACAAAATCACGGGCTTCTTTCTCAGTCAGCGCCCCTCGAACTTCTAGCTTGTCTGCTAAGCGCTCCCAGTCCGTTCCAATGGTTGAAAATTCATCAGAGAACCGCTGAGGATCTTGTACGGCTTCTACGGCGGTAGACGCTGCGCCAATCGTGACCCGATAGCCTTTTTGAATGAGTTCAAGTAGTGAGTCTGGGTTCATGGTGATAGTGGTTGCCTCAGAGATTCAGATACATTGTGCCGTAAACTTTGGCTAGTGGCTATCAGGCTACGGATAGAAACCTACTCCCATTCTATGGTTCCAGGCGGTTTGGAAGTAATGTCGTACACAACGCGATTTACGCCTTCGACCTCATTGACTACACGGTTAGAGATACTTTCTAGCAGTTCGTAGGGCGCGCGCGACCAGTCGGCGGTCATGCCATCTTCACTGCTGACAAGCCGTAAGACGATAGGGTAGGCATATGTGCGCTGATCGCCCATAACGCCTACGCTGCGTACGGGCAGCAGTACGCCAAAAGCCTGCCAGAAGTCGTGATAGCTGCGGCTGCGGCGGATTTCTTGTCGAATAATGTAGTCGGCTTCTCTTAGAATGTGCAGCCGCTCTGGCGTTACTTCGCCCAAAATACGAATGGCTAATCCTGGCCCTGGGAAAGGATGACGCCGCACGATGTCATCGGGCAAATTGACCGCTACGCCCACCTTACGCACTTCGTCTTTGAAGAGCTTTCGCAGGGGCTCGATTAGCTTGAAGCGAAGGTCTTTGGGCAAGCCGCCAACGTTGTGATGGCTTTTGATTTTGACGGCAACTCGCTCGCCCGTTTGCGGATCGACGTTGGTATCGGCTGACTCGATTACGTCTGGATAGAGGGTGCCCTGGGCTAGGTAGTCGAAGGGGCCAAGCCGGGTAGATTCTTCTTCAAAGACTTTGATAAATTCGTGACCGATGATTCTACGCTTCTCTTCGGGATCGGTGACGCCTTTGATTTTTTCTAGAAAGCGATCGCGTGCGTTGATGTATTCCACATTGATATGGAAACGGGTATCAAAAATTTCGATTAGCCGTTCAGGCTCGCGCTTGCGCATGAAGCCCTGGTCGATAAACATGCAGGTAAGCTGATCGCCAATCGCTCTGTGCAAAAGAAAGGCCAGTGTAGAAGAGTCAACGCCGCCAGAAAGAGCAAGCAAGACCCGCTGGTCTCCAACTTTCGCGCGCACTTCGCGAATGGCTTCTTCGACAAACGCTTCGGTCGTCCAAGTCGGCTCGCACTGGCAAATGCTGTAAACAAAATTGCGAATTAGCTCGCTACCCTGGGCAGAGTGGGCAACTTCTGGATGGAACTGAACGCCGTAGAAGTGTTTTGTCGGATCAGCGATCGCGGCCTGTGGCGTGTTTTCCGTATGCGCTAGCACCTGAAACCCGGTTGGTAGGCGAGTCACCGAGTCACCGTGACTCATCCACATGGTCGAAGCGTCAACCACATTTGTCAGCAAATCAGCCGCATCGTCGAGCAATAGCGCTGCTTTGCCATACTCACCTCGTTCGGCGCGCTCTACCTGACCGCCTAGCTGCTGAACCATCAGGTGCATACCGTAGCAAACGCCTAGCACCGGGATGCCCAGATTCCAAATTTCAGGGTCACAAACAGGCGCACCTTCGTCATAGACAGAGCTAGGGCCCCCAGAAAGAATAATGCCTTTAGGGTTTAGCTGACGCAGCTGCGCTGCGCTGGTTCGATAGGAAAGGACTTCTGAATAGACTTCTGTCTCGCGGATGCGGCGGGCGATTAGCTCAGAGTACTGGGAGCCGAAGTCTAGAATGGCTAGCATTTGACGGTTCAAAGCAGAAGCAGTGCCGGTAGAAGCCTCTGAAGCTTCTGAAGCCTCTGAAATTGGTGAGGTTTGAGATTGTGAGGTAGGTGTTTTGGAAATCACAATGGTCCCTTTTTTCTGATGTGCTGGTGTGGGTGATGCTGACTTAGATAAGTCACACCTAGGATGTATGGTGGATGCTTTTGAGCACGCCTACAGGTTTCAAATGTTGAGAAGATGAGAAACGAGAATCTGACAATTGTTCTTATTCTGGTGTCCTTGCTACAGTATCGATCGACATCGATTAAATAGAACAAAAACAGCTGAAATATCGAATGAAATATCGAATCTTTTCTTTGAGAAAATGATCGCTAGTTCGAGCCACCCATAAATTGGTATGACAAAACCAAAGCGATATCTACGGCTTTAAACCTGTAGCTCTAAATCTATAGCTCTGAACCTATAGCTCTAAATCAAATGGTACTAAGCGATGTACTCAGTATCTACGCTACGCCTGATAGGTGAGCGTTACAGTGTAATCACAACGTGTGGCGTTCGAGCAAGTTACGTTGCGAGTAGAAGGAAAGTTGAGCCGCAAGCTCAAGTCCTCCGTAAAAGGAGACAACAGCTATCGAAAAAGAAGTTGGAAAAAGAGTAAATATCGATGAGCGATTGATCCTTATACTTAGCAGAAAACACTTAGCAGAAAACTAGGTCCCTAGATATTTCTAGATTCAGTAGAACCTTCTACTGAAGAACCCTGTCTTGTTAATTTTCTTTTTAAACACAGTAGCAAACCGGTTGTCCTTTAAAACCCTTTAAAACATTGAGAGATTGAGGAGAATTTAGCACATAGTTTAGGCGGAAAGTAAATCATTTGCTGCTTTGCTTTTGACAATTATCTGCCGCTGGCGATCAAACAAAACGCTGCCAATTTTGACGGACTGCTCAGTGTGGGTAAGGATATACGCGTGCGATCGCTCATCGACCCGCTTAGCCAATATGCTATACACCGCGTTTACCCAATCGCTACCGGTTTGGCTGTCTAGCTCGCTGAGCGTCTGTAGCGCTGCTTCACTGGTCGGGCTCGCTAACACCTGCTGAACAATTGCCGTTTCTAGCCCAGCTTGAGCGCAATAAGCCGCCATAATTTCCTGCCTAGCGTCGGCAACATGGTGATGCGTATGAAAAATGCCCCCTGCTAGCTTGATCAGCTTGCCGTGGTAGCCAAACAGCAAAATAGAGCGAATGCCTAGTGCGCCCGCTTCAGCCAACAGTGGCCCAATCCAGTTAGCTGTCTTCAGCCGTCTGTCTGCCTCAATGCCTGCTTTTAGCGCCAAATCCAAACCGTTTTCACCTAAGCAAAATACTAGGTCTGAGTAATCAGCGGCCTTTTGTCGCAGCCTTTCTCTGTAAGCTGTGAGCTGAGCCGGTGCGCTCAGCGGTTGAGCGATGCCGCTAGTTCCTAGCAGAGAAAGGCCGTCAATTACCCCAAATGCCTCGTTCGAGGTGCGTTGAGCTAGCCGACGACCCTCTGGCAGGATGATGGTGACTTTTATTTTTTGGTCCGCCTTCAGCTCTGGTAATAGGCTAGTCAATAGAAGCCTGCGAGCATAGGCATAAATAGCGTCGCCGCCCGTATGACGGCCAATGCCTTCGCCGCCTGCGAGGCAAATTGGCTCTAGCTGATCTGCCTCTGCCCAGCTAACGACTGACCAGATAGGCGTATGACGCGTCAGGTCTAGATTGTCACCGGGATCGCTGCGAGTGATGGCTAAAGCAGCGGTCTGTGAAAGGAGAGACGACTGCTCAATAGAGATAGCTGCAGTTTCGTCAGGCTCGATCAGATTGAGTGTGACTGAAGGGGAGGGGATGCCTGTCGTGAGCTGTCGTAGCGCTGCGATCGCGCCTGCGCAGGCAAACACCGGTAGGGTATAACCACTTCTAGGGGCACTCATTCACAGGATCTCTTCAGCTAGCAGATGCTTCATCGTGTCATTTTTCGGCCAATAGTGGAGGATAGATAAAAACCTGCGTGCTTCATATTCATGGCTGCCACCGAAGAAACGATTTCAGAGTTAAAGCGCCCAAAATTTGAGCGCGCGCCGCTCTTGGCGCCAAAGCCAATTGACTATCTGCGCATCAGCCTAGTTGATCGCTGTAACTTTCAGTGCGTCTACTGTATGCCCGAAGGCGCTGACTTGCGCTACGCCCTTAGAGAGCACTGGCTGACCCATGATGAGATTTTGCGGCTGCTGCGCGAGGTGTTTATTCCGGTGGGCTTTACCCGTTTTCGGCTAACGGGTGGTGAGCCGCTGCTAAGGCCTAGGGTGGTGGATTTGGTAAAAGCGATCGCGGACCTTCCCCAGACGCAAGATTTGGCTATGACCACCAACGGCTTTCTGCTAGCCGATCTGGCCCAACCGCTATACGAGGCGGGCCTAAAGCGAATCAACATCAGCTTAGACTCACTGAATGCAGACACGTTCAAGACCATTATTGGCGGCAGAGGAAAATCGCGCTGGCAAGATGTCTGGGCGGGTATTCAAGCAGCCTATAGAGCCGGTTTTTCGCCACTCAAGCTCAACGTCGTTGTCATTCCAGGTATTAATGACCATGAAGTCTTAGATCTAGCGGCGCTGTCTATTGAGCGCGACTGGCACATTCGATTTATCGAATTCATGCCGATTGGTAACGATACCCTGTTTGAACATAAGGGCTGGGTAGATAGTGAAGTCATTCGTGGTCAAATTACTGAGCGCTGGGGTCTAGAATCGAGCAGCATTACAGGTAATGGACCGGCTGATGTGTTTCAAATTCCAGGTGCGAAAGGAACGCTAGGATTTATTAGCCAGATGTCCGAGTGCTTTTGCGATAGGTGTAACCGTATGCGTCTGTCTGCTGACGGTCTACTGCGCCCGTGCTTGCTAAACGAAAGCGGCCAGATAGATTTGCGCACTAGTCTACGCGCAGGCACACCGCTTACTGAAGTGCGAGAGCAGGTTGCTGCCTTGCGCCGAGAGAAGCCTGAAATCAACTTCAAAATGCGTGAATCTGGCGTCACTGGGGCTTACAGCCGCACGATGTCTCAAATTGGCGGGTAGAATCGGCGGATGAGCCGGACCTTTAGTCTGTTCTTCCTTGGCTAGTCATTCTGGCCAGCTATTCTGGCTAGCTATTCTGAACTTTTGCCATCTGAACTTTTGCCATCTGAACTTTTGCCAATAGAGGCCAATAGAGGCGCAGCTTGTAGCAGTGTCTTCGTATACGGGTGAGCCGGAACGGCGAAGATCTGTTCTGTTGCGCCCATTTCTACAATTTTGCCGCTGTTCATAACAGCAATGCGATCGCACAGATACTTCGCTACCCACAGATCATGAGTGATAAATAAATACGTCAGATCCAGCTCATCTTTAAGCGTTAGCATCAGCTCTAGTACCTGTGCTTGCACGCTAGCATCGAGCATACTGACGGGCTCATCACAAATTACCAGCTTGGGCTGAGTAATAAGCGCGCGCGCGATCGCTACTCGCTGCTGCTGCCCACCCGAAATGTCGCCTGGATACCGGTGATAATAATCTGCCACCGGCGTTAACCCCACCCGCTCCAACATCGCCTCTACTTTTGCTTTCGCTTCCGCCTTGCTCGCTAGCCGATGAATCAATAGCGGGTCAGCAATGCCCTGACCGATAGTCATCATCGGATTTAGGCAAGCATGAGGATCTTGAAAGATCATCTGTATGTCTCGCCGCTTTGCCTGTAAAGCTGAGCGAGATAGGCTGGTGAAGTCGCCACCTTGGAACGTAATGCTGCCAGAAGTTGGCTCTACAATTCTCAGCAGCGTCCGAGAAAGCGTGCTTTTGCCGCAGCCCGATTCGCCGACAAGCCCTAAGATTTCGCCTGGATAGAGATCTAGCGAAACGCTATCAACTGCTTTGATCGGCGCTGGCGGCTCTCGGCGCAGTAGCTTACCGAGCAGACCTTGCTCTAATGCGTAGTACTTTGTGAGATCTTTTAGACTTAAAATTGGCGATTCGCTGGCCTGTGCTGTACTGGCCTGCGCTGTAGCCGAGTTTTGGGCGCCGGCTGACTGTAGCTGATGAGCGGCTGCTAGTAGGGACTGGGTGTACTCTGCCTGAGGATTGGTGAACACCGCCTGGGTGGGGCCCGTTTCGACGAGCTTGCCCTGGTACATTACGGCAATGCGATCGCAATACTCACCTACTAGCGCCAAGTCGTGAGAGATCAAAATTAGCCCCATATTTCGCGCCGAGCACAGAGCTGTGAGCAATTCTAGTATCTGCGCTGAGACAGTCACATCCAGGCTAGTTGTTGGCTCATCGGCCACGATCAGCTTGGGGTTGAGCACAAGCGCTAGAGCGATCGCAACTCTTTGCCGCATACCGCCGCTGAACTCGTGCGGGTACTGCCGCCAGCGGCTAGCCGGAATGTTGACTGATTCTAAAGTTGCGATCGCAATGTCTTTGGCCGTCTGCTGATTCAAATCGGGTCGATGCGCCAGCAGCGTTTCTGTGCAGTGCTCGCCAATTGTCATTAGCGGATCTAGTCGCGTCATCGGGTCTTGAAAGACTAGCGACACCGCCTCCCCGCGAAACTTCCTCAGCTCATCTGCTGAAAAATCAACGATAGATCGCCCCTCAAATGTCGCTTTTCCCGTTATCCGTGAGCCCTGAGGCAGCAGTCGCATCGCTGCTCGTCCCAGCGTACTTTTACCACAGCCCGACTCACCGACTAGGCCTAGCTTTTCGCCTGGCTGTAGCGCCAGAGAAACCCCATCGACCGCCCAAAGCAAAGGCCCTGGATAAGATATTCGAAAATCTTCTACCGCCAGTAGCGCAGCGGGCGTCGTTGAAGCAGGGCTATTTGGCGAAACTGAGGAAGCAGTCATAGATTTCCATACGAAGCGAGTGGCTAAAGTTGGTGGCTAGGCGAGGGCAAAGGCCTACTTCTTTTCAAATTTTCTCATCAAATACGCCACTGCAAAATCTCCGTGTGGGTGAGCTGCTAGCACGTCACCTAGTTCAAGGACCTGGCTAGCGAGCTTGGGCCCTAGCTTTTCGACTACCGACTGCCGCTGCCGCTCGATCTGCTCTAGCAGTCGCACTTTGGCCTGCCAATCGGGTACGAATACGATAGGAATTTGAACATGGAGACCGAGGGCTTCAAAGATTTCCCATTCACCGTGATCGCACCACAGCCCATCGCAAACCGGGCAGCGTTCCAAATAAAAAGAGGTGCTCTTTAAATTCAGTCGCGATCGCTTCAGATAGGCCCCGCACTCTGGGCACAGTCCGGCTTTTTTATCCAACGGCGCAGCCTGATAATCACTGTCTAAAGTTAGCGGCAGCACCTCATCTGGAATGGCCTCTAGCCCTGCGTTCGCGTCCTGCCACCGCTGATAATTGAACTTAGGTATCCAGTTGCCATCACAGCTAGGACAGTGCTGTGCAGGTAGCCCCTCTGTTAGCTGACTAGGCGCCAGATCAACCCTCGGTTCTTTCGGACAGCGCACATTTAACTCCTCTTCATCTATAGCGATTAGCCAACAGCGATTAGCTTACATCTGTATCTTCCGGCTTGCAGACCTCAGCGCTCATGGCCTGGGTAAACTGCTGAAGCTGATCAAGGTGGAGTAAAAGCTGCGATCGCCCGCGTTCAATCAGGATAGGACGCCGCGCGGTCCGCAATCGCATCGACTCGATTGAAATTAGCCGTAGTCGCCTGTGCGCCTCCGTTTGATAGCCGCGAATCCGCTGAATTGCTGCTGGTGCGATCGCGCCTCCACCGGTCACGCCCTCGATCGCAGCCAATATTGGCTGAAATTGCTGCTGTAAACTATTTACCTGCTCGCAGATTTGATTTATTGCTGTGGCCTCTAGGTCGGTTGAGGCTAGGTCGATTGTCTGCTGCAGCTTGCTTAGCGATCGCAAAAAAGTGTTGAATTGATGACACAAATCAGTAATGCTTCCCATAACATCCTAGAAACCTATGTATAGGGAATTATCTTTCATTCATATCTGTCAATCAACGCGGACGGTTTTGTTTATGATTAGTTACATATATCTTGTATATAAGGCTACATATTCGCCCTGCTCATATCCTTTAAGATGAAAAATTAAAAAATAATGAGGAAGGATGAGATGCTAGGCCATCTTGTCGACTTCTTCTATATCTGCAGCTCGAGCCTTATGATCTCTCGTCATCTTGCTTCACAACTCGTCAATATCATGAATCATTAAGTAGATCGCTAAAGTTAAACCGTTAAAACTGAATTGTCAAAAGTAGATCACTAAGTGGATAAGTGGATTGCTCAAAACTTTCTCCCTTCATTGAAAAGGTTGGGTAGGCCCGCTCAAGTGTGATTTTTATTTTATCAAAGTGAATTTCTACTTTAACTTTCTTCGTAATTCTAGCTTCTACCTTCTCAACGCTGTGTAACAGCCCCACTTCAATAACACTCAGATTTGCTCTCTCCTGGCGTCATCCGCCTCTTTCTCTTTTCGCTTAAATCCCTTTGCTCAAACCCCTTTGCTCAAATAAGTAGAGTGTAGCCATGACCTCAACAGACCTTGCCATTCCAAAAGATTGCTCGCTTCCTGACTGGCTATCATCTTGTCTTCTAAAACATGGAAAGACCTCATCAGGTGCGCATATTATTGCCGCGCTAGAGTCTGCTGCGCACGAAAGCGCTTCCTTAGAAAAGCCAGTTCCTCAAAAGCAGTTAGATGAGCCTGAAGAGACGCTCAAAGGAAAGCTTAAAGTCGAGCCTAAGGAAAAGTCCAAAGAGGAGTCCGAAGAGGAGCCCAAAGAAAAGCCTGAAGAAAGGCTCAAAGACAAACCCAAAGAAAAGCCAAACGCGCCACCAGTGCATGGAGACCAACTCGTATGCCGCGCTTTCGAGTTTGCCTATCAGCTTCATAAGGGTCAGATGCGCGCTTCGGGCGACCCATACATTGCGCATCCTGTGGCTGTCGCGGGGCTATTGCGCAGCTTAGGAGGCGATAGCGCTATGATTGCCGCTGGCTTTCTACACGATGTGGTCGAAGATACTGATGTCACTGCGGACGAAATTGAGACGCTGTTTGGGGAGGAAGTTCGTCACTTAGTCGAAGGCGTTACGAAGCTTTCTAAGTTTAACTTTGACAGTAAGACAGAGCAGCAGGCCGAAAACTTTCGCCGCATGTTTTTGGCTATGGCAAAAGACATTCGAGTCATTGTTGTCAAGCTAGCCGACCGTTTGCACAATATGCGAACCTTAGAGCATCTGCGCCCTGAAAAACGGGTGCGAATTGCAAGAGAAACGCTAGAAATCTTTGCGCCGCTGGCCAATCGCTTGGGAATTGGCCGATTTAAGTGGGAACTCGAAGATCTCTGCTTTAAGCACTTAGAGCCTGAAGCCTATAGCGATCTAAAGCAGCTAATCGTTGACAAACGCACCGACAGAGAAGCTAGGCTGCAACAGGTCGGTAGTGTACTAGAAGAAGGAATCAGCAAGCTTGGCATTGCCTGTGAAGATGTCAGCAGTAGACCCAAGCACCTCTACAGCATCTATAAAAAGATGAAGCGGCAGGGCAAGGAGTTTAAAGAGATTTACGATATTGCGGCGGTTCGTTTGATTGTTAACACTAAGGACGAGTGCTACCGGGCCCTAGCCGTTGCTCACGATCTGTTTAGACCCATTCCAGGCCGATTTAAAGATTACATCGGCTTGCCAAAACCCAACCGATATCAGTCTTTGCATACAGTGGTTATTGGACCCCACGGTCGTCCGATAGAAGTGCAGATTCGGACAGTTGAAATGCACCATATCGCTGAGTATGGAATCGCCGCTCACTGGAAATATAAGGAGTCTGGCAACAGCCATACGACGGTTGGTACAGACGAAGAAAAGTTCACCTGGCTACGTCAGCTTTTGGACTGGCAAAACGAACTTAAAGACGCCCAAGAATATCTCTCTGGCGTCAAGAACAACTTGTTTGACGAGGAAGTGTATGCCTTTACGCCTACAGGCGATGTGATTCCGCTAAGCCGAGGCGCAACGCCGGTTGATTTCGCCTATCGCATTCATACAGAGGTGGGCAACCACTGTGCGGGGGCTAAGGTCTGTGGTCGGATTGTGCCGCTTGACACCGAGCTACACAACGGTGACATTGTCGAAATTATGACGCAAAAGAATGCTCATCCTAGTCTTGACTGGATGAACTTTGTGGTGAGCACAGGGGCGCGCAGTCGGATTCGACAGTGGTACAAGAGCTTTCACCATGACGAGAATCGCGATCGCGGTCGTGACCTGCTCGAAAAAGTTATGGGCAAGAGTGGATTAGATGCCTTGCTTAAAACAGCGCCTGCTCAAGCGACCGCTGAGCGCTGCAACTATTCCTCTGTGAACGATTTGCTCGCTGGGCTAGGCTACGGCGAAGTGACCTTAAATGCTGTTGTCAATCGGCTACAAGAGGCTGTTAAAGAAGCGCAGCCCGCTGTATTGGATGTGCCAGCCACCTTAGAAAACGAGATTCCGGCGGTTAAAGCGCCGGCCAACCGGAAAACGGGATTAGACCACGCGCCGATCGCGGGACTCGAAGGCTTGCTTCACTACATTGCAGGCTGCTGTCATCCCATTCCAGGCGAGTCTATCTTGGGCGTCGTTTCGACTGGCGGCAGAGGCATTGCTGTGCACCGGCAAGGCTGTCCTAACGTCGATAACATTCCGGGCGAGCGACTAATTCCCCTGCGCTGGAATCAACCAGATGCTTCTGCCAAAGGTCAGCTAGATACCTACCCGGTTCAGCTTAGAATTGAAGTAATCGACCGAGTTGGCGTGCTCAAAGATATTTTGACTCGGCTATCTGATTTGAAAATCAACGTTCATAAAGCAGGGGTCAAAACTTACCCAGACCAGATTGCTGAGATCGATCTAGGGATTGACATTCGCGATCACGATCATCTCAACCAAACGTTTACCCATATTCGTAAGCTGTCAGACGTTTTGAATCTGAAGCGAATTACCCCTGTGGACTAGAGTTTTAGCCTTGTCATCGAACCTTCTGCTAACTTTTCCCTACGAGTCAGTCCTCGCTGGTCTTGGCACCGATTACTACGACGCGGTCACGCCGGCTACGTTTCCTCAACATAGTTTGCGTTTTCGCAATGATGCTTTGCTGATCAAAATGGGTCTTGCTCCCGCGGCGGTGAGCGATCGCGACTTTATCGAAGCGTTTGGTAAGTTCAGTGAACATGATTCTTTCCTGGCTCTGCGCTACCACGGCTACCAGTTTCGTAGCTACAATCCCTTTCTAGGCGACGGTCGCGGCTTTCTCTATAGCCAACTTCGCGGCACCGATGGCAAGCTCTACGACTTAGGCACCAAGGGCTCTGGCCCTACTCCTTACTCTCGCGGCGGCGACGGTAAACTAACCCTTAAAGGCGGCGTCCGTGAAATCTTAGCCTCCGAAGCTTTGCACGCGCTTGGTGTTAACACTTCTCGCACCCTTAGCCTGATAGAAACCGGCGAAGATCTAGTTCGAGGCGACGAACCTTCCCCTACTCGCTCGTCTGTCATGGTGCGCTTTAGTCACTCCCACATTCGCTTTGGCACCTTCGAGCGGCTGCAATACATCCAGCGTCCTGACTTAGCCAAAACGCTACTGGACCACGTGATTGAGGTTTACTATCCTCACCTGCTTGAGCTTGAGGATGAGCAGGACCGCTATGCCCAGTGGTTTGGCGAACTCTCGGAGCGATTGGCCACCCTGGTTGCTCAGTGGATGGCCGCTGGATTCTGTCATGCGGTGCTCAATACAGACAATATGTCTATTACTGGTGAAAGCTTCGACTACGGTCCTTTTGCTTTTATGGATAAGTACGACCCTAGATTCACCGCTGCCTACTTTGACTATTCTGGTCTTTACTGCTACGGCAACCAGCCAGGCGCCTGCTATTGGAATCTAGAAAAACTAGCCGTAGCGCTAGCGGATGTGATCGACCCCAAGAATATGGAAGCTGGACTTGCTCAGTACCAGCCCAGGTATGCCGAAGTTTTTTGCGATCGCACTCTCAAAAAACTCGGCATCCCTTCCACGCTGAGCGCGCACCTTTCAACACTTAGCCCGCAGCTTTCCCGTGACCTGATTAGCCAAACCCTCACTCTGCTCGAAACCACTCACGTCAGCTATCCTGACTTTTTCCTCAGCCTCACTCAGCAGTTCACCCCCCAGTGGCAAACCGACGAAACCCTTATCTTTTCTGCCACCTTGGAGAGTTCAGAACCCGAAGCCGTCGAACAGCTCAAGCAGTGGCGTAAACTCTATCATCACTGCCTCAGTCACCTATCAGTCGGTCAGCTAGAGCCCGTTCAGCAATGCCTGCGTGCGACTAATCCCAAAACGGTACTGCTGCGCCCTCAAATCGAGGCCGTGTGGTCCCATATTGTTGAAGAAGATAACTGGCAGCCGTTTTATACGCTACTGGAAAAGGTACAGAACCCGACGGACGATCCGGTAGTGTAACAAGGGGTGTAACAAGGGGTGTAACAAGGGACGTTGACTACTCCCCACCTTAAAGAAGATGGGGATTCCCTGGCTCACGCATAGGGGTTTCTGCTTCAAAGCAACTGCCTTCTTGAGCTAGGCTCTATCGGGTCTTACGCTCGCTCCACAGACTGCCACGGCCAGACCAGCCGCCAAAATATTAATCGCTGCATTGATGTCTCTATCATGCCGAACACCGCAACTAGGACAATCCCATTCACGAATATTCAACGGCAGCTTATTAACGGTATGGCCGCAAGCATGGCAGCGCTTAGAACTCGGGAACCAACGGTCAATCTTGACCAACGTTCGCCCGTACCAATCGCACTTGTACTCCAACTGCCGTACCAATTCACCCCAGCTAGCATCGCTGATAGTCTGAGCGAGCTTATGGTTTTTCACCATGTTCTTCACAGCCAAGTCTTCAACGGCAATCGTCTGGTTTTCGCGGACCAGTCGAGTCGTCAGCTTGTGAAGCATATCTTTTCTAGCATCGGCAATCTCAGCGTGAACGCGAGCGACTCGCAGTCTGGCTCTATGCCGGTTGTTAGAGCCTTTTACCTTGCGGCTAAGCGCTTTGTGAGCCTTGCGCAGTTGCTTGAGCTTAGCTCTGTACCCTTTCGGGTTCGTGACCTTCTCACCGTCACTGAGCGTCAGCAAAGCGCTGATACCCAAGGGCGGCAATGGCTCAATATCAACGTCTACCAACAAAGAGACCGTCCACCGACCAGCGGGCGACAGCTTTACGGTAATGGTGGATGGCTCAGCACCTTTAGGCAGCAACCGACTCCAACGAATCGGCAATGGCTCAGCACATTTAGCCAAGTAGACTTGACTGTCCTTGTACTTAAACGCCGATTTAGTCAACTCAGCGCTGCCACCGCTGCGCTTCTTTTTGAAGTTCGGGTGCTGGGCCCGCCCTGCGAAGAAGTTGGTGAATGCGCCCTGCAAGTGCCTCAGCCCTTGCTGAAGTGCAACACTACTAACTTCTTTAAGGAAAGACAGCTCAGCTTCTTTCTTCCAGTCCGTGAGCAGCTTAGAAGTATCGTTATAGCTAACTCGCTTTTGCTCTCCATACCAAGCTTCTGTCCTTGCAGATAGTGCTTTGTTGTAAACCAAGCGAGTACAGCCCAAAGTTCTACGAAGCAAATTCTCTTGCTCAGCAGTCGGATAGAAACGATACTTGTACGCCTTGTTAGTCATTCTTAAATTACAGCGCGTTCTTTGTAAGCATAGATTTTTGGCAGCCAAAGCGTAGGTAAGGAATGTTCGCTAACACTCACTTGAAAGATGTATGTCACTACATCCCCGCCCTAAAGAAAACGGGGTTTTGTGACCTTCTCTCAAACTCTCTTCAAACTGATAAGGGGGCAGGGTCATTTCATTCTAGATTCAGTTAGCGAATTTATAGGCTTGTAGCTATCGTAGACTCGTAGATTGAAAGCTTGAAGTCACGTATTCTCGTTAATTCAAAAAAGCTATCATTTAGAATGAAACAGCCCTGGATAAGGGGGCGCGTAACTGGCTTGCCGCCTTTCCTGCTGCATAGGCTTGGTCGAAGAGCGCTTCTAGCTGAGGGTGTGTTCCTCGAATTTGACCGACGACGGCTTTTCCCCATTCCAGGTATTCGTTCAGGCGGGTGGTGGACCAGCCGTCGGGTGGGGAGAGGGCGACCTCACGTAAGTTGGAAGTTGTGTCGGCTAGTTTGACGAGCTTGGCGCGATCGCTCAAACCAGACGCATGGTCGATCTGCTGCTGCTTGCGTACTTCTTTTGGTAAGGACTTGTCATCGGTTACCTCGGCAACGATAGTCCGCACAGTGAGCCCGAAAAGGCGCTCTATCTCATTAAAAGTAGTGTCGGTATCTTCTACCGTGTCATGTAGCAACGCCGCTATCAGCACGACTTCATCCGTCACCCCGGCCTCACCGAGCAAAATGTTGGCGACCGCAATTGGATGATTGATATACGGAACCTTGTCACTGCCTTTTCGCCGCTGATGGCGGTGTTTATGGGCCGCAAAGCTAAGCGCTTGCAGAAAGTCAACGCTCATTACCTTGTTAGTCTGCGTCTCAGGTTGAGCTCCGAGAGTTTGAGATTGCCCAGAAGCAGGAACAGAAGGCGCCATAGATAGTGGCAAGCAGGTAGTGATAGCAGGTAGCGGTAAACAAATAACGGTAAGCAAGTAGCAACAAACGTCAGTAGAAAAACAGAATCCTATTGACTGTGCAATTTAACAAGCTAGTGCCATTGATTATTAATAATAAATCGAGAACAGTTGATATTCCAAAGCACTAGGGCAAAATACCTATAAGACACTCGCCGAGTCGCTCTCTCTATCAGCCCTCTGTTCATACAAAGTGAATAGACCCAAAACAGTCTAAAGATAGTGATAGCAAGCCCTTCGTCTATTCTACAGTTTGAATAAGGCGACACATTCACTATCCTACGCATCTCTAATGCCCGTCTCACACAAAATTATCTAGTATCTAAAGCCATGCCAATTACTACTCGATCCAAGCTAGCATCTACCCCCCGTCACGATAAGAATTCTGAAGCGAAAGCGTTTGAAGCCAAACCAGATAAAGCTGACAGACCGGTGGCTAAAACTAAGAAAGAGGACCGCAACCAGGGTGGTTCTGCGCATCAAACTGATTTAAAAGACAGCCGCTGGGACAGCAACAAAAGTGCGGCGCAAGAAGACCTAAGCGCCGCAACACAGACAGATGGTCTAGATGAAGAGAACCAGACAGCAGAGAACCAGGCAGAAGAGAACCAGGCAGAAGAGAAGCACTCGTCTACGCCAACCATGGTTCAGCCTGCTGACCTATGGCGTAAAACCTGCAGCAAGCCCCATAGAATATAGGATTCTGCTGGTCCTAGTCTTGCGCTTACAAGACACCCTTAGAACTTGGAATTGTCTCCGCCCGTCTTGGATCGACTTCGGCTGCCATCCGCATTGCCCGTGCGAACGATTTGAAAGTCGCTTCGATAATGTGATGTGAGTTAATGCCGTCTAACTGACGAATATGTAGCGTCATTTGGGCATGGTTCACAATAGCCCCAAAAAATTCGCGTACGAGCTGAGTGTCATAGGTGCCCACTCGCTGCGTTGGAATTTCTAGACCATAGCTCAAATGAGGACGTCCTGAAAAGTCTAGGGAAACTTGAACGAGGGCCTCGTCTAGCGGCGCGACAAAATGGCCGAAGCGAGTAATTCCTTTGCGATCGCCTAGCGCTTCAGCTAACGCCATCCCTAGCGTAATTCCTACGTCTTCGTTGGTGTGGTGGTCGTCAATTTCGATATCGCCCGTTGCGCGAACCTCTAGATCAAATAAACCATGAGAGGCTATCTGATGCAGCATATGGTCCAAAAAAGGAACGCCTGTATCTGCCGTACAGTTTCCAGTACCGTCCACGTTCAGCGTTACTTGCACATCGGTTTCCTTTGTAGTGCGGCTTTTTGAGGCGACGCGCGCCGTTCGTGCTAGTGCAGAACTTGCTGCCGCAGAAGCAGTGCTGGTTGAAACCGGACGAGTACTAGAAACCATAGCTTGTAAAGTAAATGGGTAGACCCTAATAAGGGGAAAAACAGGAGAGGAGAAAACAGAAGGGGAAAAACAGGATCTTAACTGCTCTCTTGATTTTACGATCTCTGCTGCTATCTACAACCTATAGGTTGCCAGCACTGCTAGATAGAAACGTCTAATGTTCGCAGCTGTTCTTCAACTATTCTTAGGGACTGATTGAATCTAAACGGAAGAACGCGCATAATGGGCGGATAAAAGACCCGTTTGGCGAGGCGTAGCCCTATGTCTATTAGCGAACTTAACCAATTCATGACCTATGTGCTTGATGGTTGGCTCCTTTTTAGCGCGAGTTCCGTTGGAATTGGCTTTATTTCTTTTGTTTCCCGCCGCATTCAAGAAGATATAGAAGCAGAAAATTTAGTGATCGCACAAGCGACCACTGAAGCAGCAAAGGTCGATGCAGAAGTTGCGGAAGCGGCTCGGCTAGAAGAAGTTGCTGCGGTCTCTGAGCAGCTAGCGATAAGTAAGGGTAAGAACAAGCGCAAAAGCAAGGGTAAGCAAACCGATACGTCGTCTGTTTCTGTCTCTACATAGTAGATAGAAACAGGCTCAGAAATAGGCGTAGAAATAGGCACAGAACCGGTAACCTATGTTTGTTCCCAGTCAGGCGCTTGGAACCAATCTTGCAAAAATTCTGTTAGTAGCTGGATTTTTGTTGAAAGATGGCGATTTGCCGCGTAGCAAAGGCGCGCTGAGAGAGGCGCAGGGCAATAGTCTGGCAGGATGCCCGTTAGCGCGCCCGACTGTAGGGCATAGCCAACGATGAAAGTTGGCAGCAAAGCAATGCCTACCCCGGCGATCGCGCCTTCTCTTAAGACCTCCCCATTATTGGAATAGCAGCGGCACGTTAGCGGAATCGTATAGGTCCGCTCGGGGCCTTTTAGATGCCATTTACTACCAGTTGCTAGGTGTCCATATTTCAAGCATTTGTGCTGACGCAAATCGTCTGGATGGGTTGGCACGCCTCGTTCTTCTAAATAGCTAGGAGAGGCGCATATGACTCGGCGAATGGGTGCGATTTCGTGGCTGATTAAGCTTTCTTCCTCTGCTGCTTCGGCAATTCGCAGCGTCACGTCGAAGCCTTCCTCAATCAGATCTATGAAGCGATCGCTCAGTGTCATCTGCACCTGAATGTCTGGATAGCGGTGCATAAAGTGTGCGATCGCCGCTGCCAAATGCATTGTTCCAAACGACATCGGCGCATTGATCCGCAGCGTTCCCTTGGGTTCTGCCTGCATCTGGCTCACCGCTAGCTCAGCCGCCTTTACCTCCGCCAAAATATCCACACAGCGCTCATAGTAGGCTCGCCCCATATCCGTTGGGCTCACCCGCCGCGTCGTTCTTTGCAGTAGCTGCACCCCCAAGTCCTGCTCTAGCTGCGCTACTAGCTTATTTACCACCGAGCGCGATTGTCCTAAGTGCCGTCCTGCCGCGGCAAATCCGCTATGATTTACCACTTCGGTAAAGGTCTGCATACTCTCTAGCTTGTCCATATCACTTCGCCACTTCGCTAATAGATGGCTTTAATTGTATCTATAAAAGATACAATATGAATATAAAATTCACTATTGTTATTTTTCTAGACTCAGCACATAATAGAGAATAAGTAAACAGCGTTTTTCTGGAGGCAAAGATCCCCTATGTCGAAGATTCGCAAAGCAGAAGACCGCGGCGTCTCAAAATTCAGCTGGCTTAATAGTCAGCACACCTTTTCCTTCGGTAGCTACATGGACCCTCGCAATATGGGTTTTAGCGACCTGCGGGTAATTAACGAGGACCGTGTCGCCCCTGGGGCGGGCTTCGGCACGCACGGCCACCGTGATATGGAGATCATCTCCTATGTAATTGAAGGGGAACTTGCCCATCGCGATAGCATGGGTACCGGCTCGATCATCCGCCCTGGCGACGTACAGCGCATGAGTGCAGGCACTGGGGTCACGCACAGTGAAATGAACGGCTCGAAAGAGAACCCGGTCCATTTTCTGCAAATCTGGATTCTGCCCGCCGAGAAAGGCATCGATCCTGGCTACGAGCAAAAGCACTTTGCCCTCGGAACCCGGCAAGATCAGTGGCGTTTGATTGGCTCGTCGGATGGCCGAGAAGGCTCAGTCACCATCCACCAAGACGTTAGCTTTTATACGGCTACCCTGGGCGTAGGCGTGCGCCTTAGCTATGACCTATTACCAGAGCGCAAAGCTTGGCTCCAGGTTGTGAAAGGTGAGCTAGAGCTAGATGGTCAAGCATTAAGAGTTGGAGACGGCATTGCCTTTGCAGATAGTGCCTCTTTTGCTGTTACTGGCAGGGACAAAGAAACAGAAGTTCTGTTGTTCGATCTCGCTGTATAAGTAGCGTTTATCTATTCGGCAAGATAGCTCAAATTGCTTTCCTGCTGGAGAGCTACGTTCCCAAAGAACAATCCTAGAACAACATCAGAACAATCCTAGAACAACATCAGAACAACCCCAGAACAACACATCTAGACAAGCTATTCAGACAACCTATGAAAATTCTCCGTATTGATTCTAGCGCTCGCTACACAAACTCTGTTAGCCGCCAGCTGACTGATGAATTAGTTGGCAAACTAAAAGAAGAATACGCTGACGCAGAAGTTGTCGTGCGAGACGTGGCAAAGGGTGTTCCTTTTGTCGATGAAGCGATGGTTGCTGCCTACAATACGCCGGCTGAAGATCGCACAGAAGCGCAGCGGGCTATACTACAACCGTCAGATGAGCTAGTTGAAGAACTCAAGTCTGCTGATACGATTGTTATTGGCTGTCCTATCTACAACTTTTCAGTTCCGGCCGCTCTAAAAGCCTACATCGATCTTGTGGCAAGAGCAGGGCTGACTTTTAGCTATTCGTCTGAGGGGCCAAAAGGACTGCTGCGCGATCGCAAAACCTATCTTATCATCACCTCGGGCGGCACACCCGTTGGCTCTGATATTGACTACACCAGCGGCTACCTCAAGCAAGTTCTCAGTTTTTTGGGCATCACCGACGTAGAGATCTTTGCCGCCGACAGCCTCTCTCGCACCGGCTCAGATAAGCTGACAGAGGTGCGATCGCAAATTGTCGAGAGTGTTGCTTAGAAGTTCTCCTGTTGACTCTTATCTAGCTGACTCCTATCTAGAGGTTATTGCTCTAGGAACTGTATCTTAAGCGACTGTATCTTGAGCGACTGTATCTTCAGTGACCATCGTCTCTAACACGCGCTGAGCCTGCTCACTACTCACTTGGTCAGTCACAAACGCCTCTCCTAAGGTTTTTGGCAGCACAAAGCGCACCTTTCCCTCTTTCACTTTCTTATCACTTTTGAGCGCGGTCAAAATCTCATCAATGCTGATACCCTCAGGGAGCTGAGTTGGAAGCTGAGCCTTTTCTATCAAAGCCTGCTGCCGCCGGGTCGATGCACTATTCCAGTTGCTTTGTGTCATCGCTTCGGCGATTTTTGCCGCTGCCACCATACCGATGGCTACCGCCTCACCGTGGTTGGTTTGCCTATAGCCCGTTAGGCTCTCCACCGCATGACCCACCGTATGACCGTAGTTTAAAATGGCGCGAATGCCTGCTTCCTTAACGTCTTGGCTCACGACATCTGCCTTCGCCTGACAGGAGTGCTCTAGCATCGTTTGCAGCAGCTCATCGCTTACCCTGGCAAAGTCATCTAATTGATCGGCAGCTTCTAACGCCTTGAATAAAGGCTCATCCCAAATAACGCCGTACTTAATCACTTCCGCCACGCCTGCACGAAACTCTCTAATTGGCAGCGTCTCTAGCACCTGTGGATCAATGAGCACTAGTCGGGGCTGATGAAAGGCCCCGATAAGGTTCTTGCCTTTTGGATGGTTTATCCCAGTTTTGCCGCCCATCGAAGCGTCCACCATTGCCAACAGTGATGTCGGAACTTGCACAACGGCAATGCCCCGCAGCCAGGTAGCAGCGGCAAATCCGGTCATGTCGCCAACAACGCCGCCACCAAATGCGATCATAGCCGAGCTGCGCTCCAGGCGATTCTCGTAGGCAACGTCGTGAATTTTGGCGATAGAGGCCATGGTTTTGTGCTGTTCGCCTGCTGGCAAAATGCAGTGGCACACTTTGTAGCCCGCTTGTGTAAGCGAAGCGATCGCACGCTCTCCATACAGCTCAAATATCACTGGATTTGACACCACCAGCAACTGCTGAGCTGGCTTCACTAATGGCGTCCCTTCGCCTGCAAGCCACGCCCCCAAGTAGTCCAAACCACCTGGCGCGATGCGAATGTCGTAGGGGTCTTGGGGAAGGTTGACGCGGATTGTAGTCTTCATGGTGGGGTGCTTTATGCTTCAATAAGAAGGTGTTTAAAACTAAGTCTAGGAGAAAACCATGGGCGCAGTAGTTTATGTTGTCTGGATAGCTGTACTTGCTGCAGCGGCGATGGGCCTGTATTTCGGTTTGCGAGCAGCTAAGGTGATTTGAGGTTTGCGATCGCCCGAAGATTCGCGCAGGAAAGATTCGCGCAGCGCAGGTATGTTGCGAGTTAGTAGGTTATCTCTGCCCTGAACTTTCATGAAATTTGTTTTGTAAGGCTTGTTCTACAAGGCTTTTGAGAAAGATTTTGAGAAAGCTTTTGGGAACTCATCTACGAAGCCTGCATTCTCGCTACGGCGCATCAAAAATACTTTTTCAGCAGCAGGCTAAGCTTCTCTTTTGTCGCTGCGGGTGCTTTGTCTAATGGCGTAATAATCGCAAATCTCAGGGCTGAATGAGCCTCTGACTCGGGTGGGTTTTCATGCAGCCGCCGCACAACTTCTTTGATCACTTGCTGCGCGTTCACCGCATTCTTCTGCAGGTTTCCGATCACCATCTCTACTGTTACGCTGTCGTGGTCGGGATGCCAGCAGTCATAGTCTGTAACCATTGCTAGCGTTGCATAAGCGATTTCTGCTTCTCTAGCTAGCTTGGCCTCTGGTAAATTGGTCATGCCGATCACCGTTGCATCCCAGCTTCGATACAGATTTGACTCGGCCTTAGTTGAAAATGCTGGGCCTTCCATACACACATAGGTGCCACCTCTGTGCAAAGTCACCCCTTCTAAATTCTGACTTTCGACTGAATCAGCGAGAATCTTTGCCAGGTTGTTACACACCGGATCGCCGAAGGAAACGTGACCAACAATGCCTTCGCCAAAAAACGTAGACACTCTATTTTTTGTGCGATCGATAAACTGATCGGGTACGACCATGTCTACTGGTTTGGCCTCTGCTTTTAATGAACCCACCGCAGAAGCTGAGATCAGGTATTCTACGCCCAGACTCTTCATGGCATAGATATTGGCTCGAAAAGGAAGTTCGGAAGGCGTCAAAGTATGTCCTCGACCGTGACGCGCTAAAAAGGCAACCGGAATGCTCTCAATTT
This sequence comes from uncultured cyanobacterium, assembly GCA_963702855.1. Taxonomy (GTDB): domain Bacteria; phylum Cyanobacteriota; class Cyanobacteriia; order Phormidesmidales; family Phormidesmidaceae; genus Phormidesmis. The sequence continues at coordinate 811,763 of OY969765.1, read as the reverse complement.
TTCCAACAATTAGCTTGTCAGACGGATCGCCAAAGGGCGTTTCTATCTTGACTTCTTGCACATCGCTCAGCGATGCCATTTGATATAGGCCACTGCCGCCGATGATGCCGATTTTGACCGCAGATTCTATCGCATTACTTGCCGAGGCAACCATCAATTTTCCTACCAATTTTTTCTGCTGGACTATCAACAGGAATTTTACCGCCCGCGTCTGTCTTTAGCTGCAATTTGCCCAAAATATCTCTTGCAGCGGCTCGTCAACGCCCGCATCTCAAAAATTACAATACACCTAGCTGTCTGAGTGCACCAGGAAGTTTGCTATAAGCACGCTGCCATATAATTAGCAGAATGCGATTGGCAGGGTGCTCAACTACCGGGACGCTGATGAAACTGCAAGGAAAAATTCTCTCAGGATATGTTTTTAGCTTAGTGCTCGTAGTTTTGGTAGGGCTTTGGGGTGTTTTTAACCTGCGCCGTTTGGGTCAAGCGAGCGACGAGATTTTGCGGGAGAACTATCTTAGTATTCGCGCGGCAGATGGCATGATCGACTCGCTAGAGCGCCAGGATAGTGCAACGCTAATTGAGCTGTTAGAAGACAGTGAGTCGGGACTGACGCTGTTTCGTCAGAATGAAATCTCGTTTTTGCAGTGGTTAGGGCGAGCCAAAGACAACGTCACCTTGACGGGCGAGGCTGAGACGCTAGCGGACATAGAGGCTAACTATCAAAGCTATCTGCTAAGCGTGGATCAGCTGCGATCGCCCACCGCTCAGTCCGTCACTCAGGACGCCGTTCAAGACGCCTCTCGGAGCGCCCCTCAAGACGATACCCGAGAAGATTTTGCCACTTATGAGCAGCTCGTACGTCCACAGTTTCTGGCTGTTAGAGAGGGGGCTACTCAGCTGCGAGAGATAAACCAAACGGCAATGACTGAAGCCTCAGCGCGAGCGACAACTACCTCTCACCAGGCCATTTTATCCGTTGCTATTGCTGGACTTAGCGCTGCTACCGCCGGCTTTATCGTTAGCTGGCTGCTCTCGCGCAGCCTAGTTCGCCCGGTTGAGGCTATCCGGGGAGCCGCTGAGCAAATTGCAGACGGTGACTATAACGTGCAGCTACCGGTGACTTCGCAAGATGAACTCGGTCAGCTCTCTAAAGAAATTAACAGCATGAGTCGGCGGCTACAGGCGTTCAAAGCGCTCAACTTGGACCAGCTAGTGGCCGAAAAGCAGCGGAGCGAAGCAATCATTCACTCTCTAAGTGACGGAATCGTTGTCGTTAATGATCAGCTTCAGGTGGTGGCGATTAACCCGGCAGCGGCTAGCCTGTTTGGCACTCAGGTGAGCGCCGCTTTAAACCAGCACTTTTTGGCAGTGACAGATAATCGGGAGCTGTATGGCCAGCTTCAAAATGCGATCGCTGCTACTCCATATAATCCAGATGGCGATAGTTCAAACGGTAGCTATTCAGACAGCGGCAGGTCAGACATCAGGCCAGGCAGCAACGGCTCAGACGGCCAGGGCCCTGTCAAAAGCCACGAAATCTCTATCAAGCGGGGCACTACAGAGCACTATCAATACCTCACCACGCCTGTCACCACGCCCGATAGCCGTCAGCTCGGAGTGGTGTTGCTGCTGCAAAACGTCACAAAGCTCAAGCAGATAGACCAGCTTAAGAGTGAATTTGTGATGACTGCTTCGCACGAGCTGAGAACCCCGCTCACTGGCATGGCAATGAGCATTGACCTGCTGCTAGAAACTGCTCAGCCCAAGCTATCTGAAACAGAAGCTGAACTACTGCAAACAGCCCAAGAAGATGTTCAGCGATTGAGAGATCTAGTCAACGACCTGCTCGATCTATCCAAGATTGAATCTGGAAAGATTGAGCTATCTCAAGCTGAAACTGATCCTAGAGCGCTGGTCGAAAAAGCGATTGACCTACTAAGAATCCAGGCCAAAGAAAAGAGTATTCAGCTCTCTAGTGCGCTTTCCGATTCGCTTAAACCAGTTAGAGCAGATCCAAATAAAGTCACTTGGGTGCTAACGAACCTAATCGCTAATGCGCTGCGCTACGCGAACGAAAAAATTGAAGTAACCGCTCAGGCGCACGGCGACTGGATCTCTATTGCTGTAATTGACGATGGCCCCGGTATTGATGTGGCTTATCAAAGTAAAATATTTGATAAGTTCGTACAGGTGAAAACAGAAAGAGACGTTGGCGGTACAGGACTAGGACTGGCTATCTGTAAAGAAATCATCAAAGCCCATGGTGGCACTATTTGGGTTAATTCTACGCCCGGCGCGGGCAGCGCCTTTACGTTTACCTTGCCGGTAACAACCAAATCTCCGGTGAATGTCTAGAGTTTCCCTTTAGAGTATTTACCGCCCAGAACACTGATCGTCTAGAACACTGATCACCTAGAATACTGACCGTCCACAGCATTTATCTTCTAGAACACCTACCAACAAAAAGAAGGACACTATGGCCAGCGCAAACATACTTGTCGCCGATGACGAAAAAAGCATTCGCCTGACGGTAAGTCAGGCACTCGCCTCTCAAGGCTATGACGTAGTAACGGCTACTGATGGCAAAATGGCCCTAGAAAAAATCACGGCATCGCCAGTTGATTTACTATTGCTTGATATCCAAATGCCTGGGATGGATGGCATTGAGGTTTTGCAATCTGCGATCGCCCAGCAGCCCTCACTCAAAGTCGTGATGATCTCAGCGCATGGCTCTGTAGACAACGCGGTAGAAGCGATGAAGCTTGGCGCAGTAGACTATCTGCAAAAGCCCTTTACCCCTAGCGAACTGAGAGAGCTGGTAACGCGAGTGCTGAACCGCGAGCCAGTAGCGACAGATGCGTATGACGACAAGATTGCCGAGGCAAAGCAGGCGGCGGCAGCCGGAAAGTATGAGGATGCGATCGCGCTGACTAAAAAATGCATCGGGCTCCATCCCGAAAAAGCAGGTGGATTTAACTTACTCGGCGAGCTTGCTGAAGCTACTGGCAATCGGTCCGAGGCTCTTAAAAACTATCGAGTCGCCCTTGATCTTGATCCAACCTTTACCAGTGCTAGCCAGAATCTAGACAGAGCCGCTAGAGACCCCAGCTCGCGACCCAGCTTTTGACCTAGCCTTTGTAAGCTGCCTCTTACAAAACATTCTTTGGCCTGCCTTTTGAAAGGCGTCTCCAGATGCGCTTTCTTTCAAAGTGTCTTTCAAAGTATTCTCTATCCAAAGAATTAACCTTTAAAGTATCTTCTTCAAACAACACGCTGATGACTGTTCTTCTACCAACCCTTTCTATCTTCACTGCTCATGGTCTCTAATCTCATAGGAAAAACGGCTGACGCTTCTAAGTACATTGTTGTAATTGGCTGCGGACGGTTAGGCTCTTTGCTTGCAGGTCGCCTAAGTGCTCAGGGCAACAGCGTCGTTGTCATCGATCAAAAAGAATCTGCTTTTGAAAATCTCTCTAGTGAATTTAGTGGCTTTCAAATTGTTGGCGACGCTGCGGAAATGGCAACGCTGCGCCAGGCCAAACTCGACAAGGCAGACTGCTTACTGGTGGTTACTCGCGAAGACAACGTCAACCTGATGGTGGCGCAAATCGGTAGAGTCTTCTTTGAAACGCCTACGGTTCTAGCCCGCGTGTTCGACCCGGCGCGTGAATCTATCTACCAAGAATTGGACATTGAGACCATCAGCCCAACTCAACTGTCTGCCGATTCTTTTTTACAGAAGCTGAACACTCAGCCGCCGACAGATCCAACGCCCGTCCAGCCTATGACAGGAGTCAGCTCATGAGAGTTATTTTGATTGGGTCCGATAAGCTAACCTACTTTCTGGGCCGGCGGTTTGCTAGCAAAGGCGACTATTTAACAATTATCACACCTGACAAAGAGACCGCGGTATCGCTATCTCGCCGACTGAAGGCCACAATTATTGAAGGTAACGGCAGCGATCCGGCTGTTTTGCAGGAGGCTGGGGCCTATCAGGCTGATGTACTGTTAGCACTCACCGCGCTCGACCAGGACAATCTGATTGCCTGCCAAATCGCTCAGGACCGCTATGGTGTACCGCAGACCGTAGCGATTGTGAATGACCCAGATAACCGAGCGATCTTTGAGGAGCTAGGCGTCAGCGTCGCCTTTTCAGCGACTGAGATTTTGGGCTCGATGATTGAGCAGCAGACCGCAAGTGAAGAGATTCGGAATCTGGTGCCCGTAGCGGGCAGCGGCGTCACGATTACAGAAGTTGTGCTAAGTGGGAATAGTCCGGCGGTTGGAGAAGCGATTAAGAATTTGCCGCTGCAGGGCGCGGTGGTAGCCTGTGTTGTGCGGCGCGGACGGGTATTGGTTCCTAAGCGAAACAGCTATCTGCATGAGGGCGATCGCCTGCTGCTAATTAGTGAAGACGATCAGTACGGAAAAGTTCAGCAAGTTTTAATTGGGGAGGGCATTTAGGCGATGCGCTACCAAAGTTTTTTACGGCAGCGCTACCGGGCCGTGCTGGGCTATGCTGGGCTGATTTTTATGATTGCGGGCCTGTCTATTCTGTCCCCGCTGCTGGCACTGCTGGCCTATCCAGAAGAGGCGGGGCTGGCCTGGGGATTCTTGCTGCCGGGGCTAGGGCTGAGCGTTGTGGGCGGACTGCTGTGGAAGGGACTTGCGCCTAAAGAGGGCGTCACGCTCTCACTGCAAGAGGGCTCAATTATTGTCGTGATGGCCTGGTTAACGGCTGTTGTAGTCGGTACGGTGCCGTTTCTAACCGTGGGCGGTCTGAACTTTACGCAGGCGATGTTTGAATCGACTAGCGGCTGGACAACGACCGGGCTATCGGTGGTTGATGTGACGCAGACGTCTCAGCTAATTTTGCTATATCGCAGCATTATGGAGCTGTTTGGCGGGGCGGGGCTAGCGATTATTACGCTAAGTGCGATCGCCGGTCCGGTCGGTGCTAGCCTTAGCAGCGCCGAAGGTCGCAGTGAGCAAATTGCGCCTAATATCCGTCGCTCAGCCAAGCTGGTGCTGATCATCTATAGCGGCCTGTGCGCGGCTGGCACCGTCGCCTTACGCCTTTCGGGTGTCGGCTGGTTTGACGCGGTTAATCATTCATTCGCGGCGCTCTCAACAGGCGGATTTTCGACGCGAACTGACTCTATTGGCTATTGGGATAGCCCCTACGTAGAAGCGGTCACTATCGTTTTGATGATTTTGGGTGGGATGAATTTTGTCACCCTCTACCTGCTATTCACCGGTCAGATTAAGTCGGTGATTCGTAACGGTCAGGTGCGGCTACAGGCGGTTCTAATTCCGCTAGCGGCGATTATTATTTTCTTCGGTTCGGCGGCGATTGGGCTATACGCCACCGTGGGTAAGACTGTGCGAGTGGCGCTGTTTGAGTCGGTCACGGCGCTGAGCACTACCGGCTTTTCTACGGTGGGCTATGGTGACTGGCTGAGCTTGCCGTGGCTGATGATGATTGTGCTGATGCTGATTGGCGGTGGGGCTGGCTCTACCGCAGGCGGCATTAAGCAGCTCCGAATCTACATCTTGTACCGGACGCTGCTAACGGATCTGAAAAGAATGCTGATGCCAAAAGGATCGATTCAAGAAACTGAAATTTGGCAGGGCGATCAGCGGCGCTTTTTACCCGCAATAGAGATTCGCCCGGTGGCGCTTTTTGTATTTTTGTACCTAACGGTATTCTTGCTCGGCAGTGCTGTTATGGCGGGCTACGGCTATCCACTACAAGACTGTTTGTTTGAGTATGCGAGTACGCTCGGCACAGTTGGGCTTTCGATTGGCATTACGTCTGCGGATGCGCCCGGTGGCGTTTTGTGGACGCAAATTGTTGGAATGTTCCTCGGCAGGCTGGAGTTCTTTACGGTGTTTGTGGGGGTGGCCTGCTTCTTTCGAGATATGCGATCGCTTACCCAAAAGCAGTCTACAAAACAATCAGCAGCACAATCGGCTGTCAAAACGTCCGCCAAAGCTAGACAGCCTTTGAACTAACCTACTACACTAAAGCGTCTCGTTTAGCGTCTTGTCTCTGCCTTGATTTTCCCGAGGCGCGCTCTTCGGTGCTTCTTCTGACAAGCCCTTTCAACCAGTAGGTTAATTTTTCTTGCTGATAGCCGCTTTACTCAACGATCCGATTACCGATCCAGTTGCCATCTTTCTAACGATTTTGGCAGTCATGCTAGTTGCACCGCTATTATTCGAGCGTATTCAGCTGCCGGGCATTGTGGGCCTGATTTTGGCAGGCGTTGCGATCGGCCCCGACGGATTAGGTGTGCTCCAGCGCGATAGTACCATCGTGCTGCTCGGCACGGTAGGACTGCTGTTTTTGATGTTCATGGCTGGTTTGGAAACCAGTCTAGACGATTTTAAATCAGAGGGTGATAAGGCAACACTGTTTGGCGTTGCGACGTTTGTGCTGCCAATGATAGTTGGCACGGCGGCGATGCTAGCGCTTGGCTATGACTGGTTAGCTGCGCTGCTGGTGGCCTCTTGCTTTTCCTCCCATACCCTGTTGGCGCTGCCTGTGCTTAGCAAGCTAGGAATTATGCGATCGCCCGCTGTCGTCGCTACGCTCGGGGCCACCCTGATTACTAACGTTCTGGCCCTGCTCACCCTAGCCGTCATTATCAAAGCCTATCAAGGTAATCTCACCCTAGGCTTTTGGCTATTTTTGATTCCGGCGCTGACTATCTATACGTTCGGCTGTCTCTGGGGTGTTCCGAGGCTAGGCCGCTGGTTTTTTCAAAAGTTTGGCCACGACGAGAATGCAGAGTTCATTTTTGTTTTGGCGACGCTATTTGTCATCTCCTACCTAGCGAACGTGATTGAAATTGAGCCCATTATTGGCGCGTTCCTAGCCGGTATTGCCTTAACGCCGCTCATTCCGCAGCTCAGTCCGCTGATGAACCGAATTCAGTTCATTGGCAATACGCTGTTTATTCCCTTCTTTTTGATTTCTGTGGGAATGCTAATTGATCCGGTGGTGCTGATTACAGAGCCACGGGTGCTGTTGATTGCCGGGGTGATGATTGTTGCCGAGCTGATCGGTAAGTTCGCAGCCGCCTGGATAGCGGGCAAGGTATTCAAGTTCAAAATGCCGGACATCATGGTGATGTTTGGTCTATCGACCGCACAGGCCGCGTCTACGTTAGCTGCTGTGACAGTCGCGTTCAACATTGGGCTAGTCGATCAGGCTACCGTCAATGGCGTGGTGGCGATGATTTTGGCAACTTCGATCTTTTCGCCCTGGGTAACTCAGCAGTGGGGGCGCGATGTTAGCCCTAGTGAGGGCGCGGCGATCGCAGTTCCTAAAGCGGTGACTCGGCGCGTTCTAGTAACAGTCGCTAATCCAGAAACAGAAAACACCTTGTTAGAGCTTGCCTTGATCCTCACAAAGGCTGGGGAGGGAACGCTGCTGCCGCTAAACGTGCTATCTGACTCGCGCGATCGCGTCTCTGCGGCGTCGAAGCGGCGGCAACTGCAGCTGCTGTCGGCAGCAGAAGATGCGGCCCATGCGGCTACAGTTGCGGTTGAACCGATTAGCCGGGTAGACGACTCAATTGAAAAAGGCATTCTACGAACGGCAATAGAGCAAGATGCCAGCCTAATTGTCTGCGGCTGGAAAGGCTTTTCAACCTATAAGGACAATTTTTTTGGTTCGGTGCTCGATAGCGTGGCGCTGCGATCGCCCGTTCCGTTATTGATCGCTCGCTTCACCCATCCGGTCGCTAGCACTAGCCGCATTCTGCTCGCGGTCGATAAGCCACAGGTGCTCTCACCTAACTTTGCTGCTACGCTCGAAATGTCTCAGGCGATCGCCGTTGAGCTCAAAGCCACGCTCAATGTTCTAGTCGTCGTTGGGCTGAGGCAGCGGCAGCTCACCGGCGAAGAAATCGATCGCATCAGCCCAGACATAGAGATAGAGCAGGCTCAAGGAAAGCTGATCAATCGCATTTCCAAACGCGTGCAGCCAGACGACCTACTGATATTAGAAGTCAATACCCGCAATCGGCGCGTGTCGTCTCGTCAGTCAGCGTTGGGAAGGGTGCCAGAAGCGATCGCCCGCACGCATACGCAAACTTCTGTGCTCGTTATGCACTTCCCACCGCCTGAGAGCGGCACTGCCAGTGCCGTTGCTACTGCTACTAGTGCCGTTGCTACTACCCCTGCTACTTAAATCTGTGGCCTGGCAGTCTGTGGCTTGGCAGTCTGTGGCCCGGCAGTCTGTGGCTTGGCAGTCTGTGGCCTAGTAGTTTGTGACTCAAGTATCTCATGGCCCAATGTTTTGCGGCCTAGCAACAGCTTTACCCGGCGTTTGCTGCAATAGCCACAGCCCGGTATAGGTCATTCCAGAATCGTCCGGGCGTACCATCAGAAAGTGCAGTCCTTTCGCCGCCAGCTTTCGTTCTGTAAAGGCGCGAGCTGCTGCCGCCACCTCACTATCGTCAAACGTTGTCACAATCCAGCGGTCAACTAGCCCTGCTTCTAATAGCAAGCCATCCGGGCTCCCGGCAATATACTGTAGCATCACCGGCTGCGCTGACTGGAGCCATTGCGCTAGCACCATTGACTGCCGCCCCCCGTCAATGATCACCCCCGGGATTAGCAGCGTGCTGGGCAAGCCTAGATGAATCGGCATCAGCTCAGAAGGTACAGACTGAACTGGAATCGGCTCGTGCTGCAAACGCTGCCAGTCATCAACGCTCACAGCGGCAAACTGCCAGACGTCACCCATCAAATGGTCGGCAATCGGAACAGGTGCAGGCCGCTCTAGAACGACGGGTTCATAGGGCTGACGAACGTAGTTTTTGAGCGTGGGATACCAAGTGGCTCTTTGCGTTAGCCATTGCTTGAGCGCAGGCGTATCTCGTTTAGCCTTGACGCTGATGGGTAGCTCGCGGCAGGCTACTTCTACTAAACTGATTGACTGCGGACGAAAGATTTCAATATGAGCTGGCCAGCTGCCGGCGCGATCGCGTGCAAGCGCTAGCTGCTGTCGTACCCAGGGCGCGCCCGCCTCGGCCTGCGAGCAAAATTCACCATAGGTAAAAGACATCTGCGCATCGCAGATCAGCAGTTCCCAAAGCGGGTTGCCGTCAGCGCCTTGAAGCGGACGGCGATAAAAGTCGAGCTGCCAGTAAGTCTTACCCATTAAATAAGGTTATATTGAATCGAATACGCTGTGGAAAAGATTTTCTAGGCTGCAAAAGACTCAACTAAACCTGCACTCATCATGACTCTTGCTCTTACCCAGTTTGGCGATCGCATGTCTCACCTGACCGGGGTGCGCGCGATCATGAAAGACATCATCGAAACCCTTAATACCAACAAGGGCAACGGGCAAGAGTTCATTAACCTTAGTGCAGGCAATCCCGTTATCTTGCCAGAAGTCGAGCAGCTTTGGCGCGACTGCACCGCAGACCTGCTTGCTAGCGATGAATACGGCGAAGTCGTCTGCCGCTACGGCGCGAGCCAGGGCTACGAACCTCTGATCGAAGCCGTTCGCGACGACTTCAACCAGCGCTACGGCCTCAGCCTCACCTCTCGAAATATTCTTATCACTCCCGGCAGCCAAAACCTTTACTTTCTAGCCGCAAATGCGCTCGGCGGCTACAACACAGACGGGCAGCTCAAAGACATCGTGCTGCCGCTGAGCCCTGACTACACTGGCTATGGTGGCGTCACGCTCTATCCAGAAGCGGTCAAGTCTTACCGCCCGTTTATCGAGCTAGGCGATGATCCTCATTCTTTCAAGTATCGGCCTGACTTCGACCAGCTAGAGGTCAACAAAAACACTGGGTTTGTTCTATTCTCTAGACCGTGTAACCCTACTGGCAACGTCCTCACGGGCGATGAAGTTCAGCGCATCGCTGAACTGGCCGCACCGTACAAAGTTCCGGTCTTTGTCGATTCCGCCTATGCGCCTCCCTTCCCCGCGCTAAACTTCACCGAAATGACGCCAGTTTTTGGCCCTAATATCGTTCACTGCCTCAGCCTTTCTAAAGCGGGCCTGCCCGGTGAGCGCGTTGGCATCGCAATTGGCGACGAAAAGGTCATTCAGATCTTAGAGGCGTTTCAGACGAATCTGTGTATTCACTCTAGTCGGTACGGACAGGCGATCGCAGCCTTAGCCATTCGTAGCGGTGCCCTCGCCGACATTGCCGAGAACATTATCCGTCCTCACTACCAAAGCAAATTCGCCATTCTAGAAGAGACCCTAACCAACGCCATGCCCAAAGACGTTCCCTGGCGTTTGCACAAAGGCGAAGGGGCCATCTTTGCCTGGCTGTGGTTTGACCGGCTACCGATGACAGACTGGGAATTCTATAACGAATTGAAGAAGTACGGCGTCATTATTGTTCCTGGCAGTCCGTTCTTCCCCGGCTTAAAAGAGAGTCTCAATGGTGAAGACTGGCCTCATATGCATCAGTGCTTCCGCCTTAGCCTAACTGCTACAGAAGCGCAGATTGTCACCGCCATCAAGCATCTGGCAACGCTGACTGATAAGGTGTATTCGACGCAGCCTGCCTTGGCAACCGCGTGAGGGCTGGTGAAATGGCAAAGGTGAAAACGACAAGTGATACAACAGATAAGAACTGGCTGCTGATTGGGCGAATCGTTGGTGCTCATGGTCTAAATGGGCATGTGAAGGTTTACCCCGAAAGTGATTTTCCAGAGCGGTTTGTCACGCCGGGTGAGCGCTGGCTGCAAAAGCCAGGACAGGTGCCGGTAGCGGTGAAGCTAGTTAGCGGTCGCTATTTAGAAGGCACTAAAAACTATCTGATAAAGCTAGCAGGGGTAGACTATCGCGATCAGGCGGAGGGTTTGCGTAGTGCTCAGCTGCTAGTACCTACAGCAGACCGTTTGCCGCTAGACCCTGGTGAATTTCACGTCGATGATTTGATTGGGCTAAAGGTTGTTGTTAAATCCGATCAAACAGAACTGGGAACAATTACTGATATCTTTACGACAGGTCATGATCTGTTGGAAGTGACACTGATAGAACAGACAATAGAACAGACGACAGCAGAGCCTGCGGAAGAAACGGCTGAGGAGGGTGTGATCGCATTACCTAACATCAGCACCGCATCACCTAGCATCGCATCACCAGCCACAGACCACTCTTCTATCCGAGCAAAGGCGGCTGAAAAACTACGGCGCAAAGCCAAGCGTGCCAAAAAGAAGAAAAAGCCAAAGACGCTTCTAATTCCCTTTGTTAAAGATATCGTACCAGTTGTTGATATTGCCGCAGGCCGCATAGAGATAACGCCGCCTCCTGGCCTAATTGATCTATAGCTTTGGTCAATATCCCAGTGCGCATTAGCGTTGCTAGTCGCTGAGACCAGACGAGGAAACTAAGCAGACTTCCATAGCCTGAATTAATCCATTCTCCAGGGTGTAGCGGTGGCCAACGTACTCATCGGTAAGCACGGTGCCAGTCAAACTGCGCACGACCTGATGAACCTCGACCAAGACCTGCCCATTCTTCTCCAAGTGAAAGGCAACCGGCTCAACGTGTCCATCGATCTCGCTCCACTGCTCCGTCCAGTAAGCACGGACTTCTTCAGGTCCACAGACAAAACCTCCTTTGAATGCTCTGGGCCAATGCACGTCAGAAGTCATAAGGGCGAGGGCCGCGTCGATGTCACGCGCGTTAAAGGCCGCGTACGCTTTGCGTAGCAGCTCAATTTCTTCTGTAGGTTGGTCTGGTGTGGGTTGATCTGGTGCGGATTGATTTGTCACAAACTATCGCCTCTTATAAACATCCCCACAGTAGTCTTAGCGCTAGCTCAGCGTCTCACCCGATTCTGCTAAAATTGTCCCAATCCTGCTCAGGATGATATTTCCTGCTTGAGATGTCGAGTTTTGACCAGGCTAAAGCCCACCATGACCCCCACAACCTCCGCGCTCGATCTGACAAACCAACGAGAAGTAGCCAGGGTGCTTCCACACTTGCCCCTGGTCACTAGCTATCACACGGGATGGAAAGGGCTAACCTTCGCTCATTATCGCCACCCTCCCCACAAGACGGTGAAGCACAGCCTTCTACAGCATTCGCTAGTAATTACACATTCCAAAAGCTGCTTCAAAGCAGAGCGTTATTTAGAGGGTAAATCCAAACACTATGTTCACGGCAACGGCTTGGTAGATATTATCCCGGCTTTTCTAGACCATTGGACAAACTGGGATCGAGAAGTCGAATTTTCGGTGATTGCGATCTGCCCAACCTTGCTGAATCAAACCACTCAAGAGCTAACGGGGCGTAGTGTAGAACTGATTCCGCAGGTTTCGATTAGCGATCCGGTCATCCAACAGCTTGCGCTTGCGCTCAAGACAGAAATCCAAACAGGCTGTCTGTCTGGCAGGCTATATGGCGAGTCATTAGGGACTGCGATCGCTGCTCGTTTGGCAAGGAACTATGCTTTCAGCAAGCCCGAGTTCAAAGCCAACGGACTATCCCAATCACAGATAAGGCGAGTCATCGATTACATGAAAGTGAATTTGTCACGAGATCTATCAATTTTGGATTTGGCGACCCTAGCGGATATGAGCAAGTCCCACTTTAGCCGATCCTTCAAGCAGTCAGTGGGAATTGCGCCCTATCGGTATTTGATGCACCAGCGTGTGGAACGGGCCAAGCAATTACTGAAACAGCAGGCCCTAAAACAACAATCTTTAAAACAGCAAGCCATCTCAATTAGCGACATCGCTCTAGACTGTGGCTTTGCAAATCAAAGTCATCTTACAAAAGTCTTTCGTCAGATAGTAGGGGTGACACCCAAAGCTTATCAAAAACAATAATCCGAAGTGATTATTGGCACCAAATTTTTGGTATCAAATTTGGTATCAGAGCAGAGTGCTATCCAGTACCTCTTACAGGTGTTAGCTGCTCTGGCAACTGCGCAAACTATTCGAGACTGGCGCTGTTCTTTTTGCTCACTGGCTGCGGCTAATCTTCCGCTTCCCCTTCAAACAGCGTTTCTAAAGGACTCGCTTCAACGTTCATCTTCTCGTTTAGATAGCGAGAGAGCACATCGTTTTGACCGTGGGTAACGTATACCTTTTTGGCCTTGGTCTGTTCTACCGTTTTGATTAAGCCTGGCCAATCGGCGTGGTCCGAGAGCACAAAACCTCTCTCGTAGCCGCGACGTCTGCGGTTGCCTCGCACTGCCATCCAGCCTGAAGCAAAAGCAGTTTGGGGCCGCTTGAATCGTTTCATCCAGCTAGAGCGGTGACCCGATGGGGGCGAAATGATTAGGTCTCCGGTGAACTTGTAGGATTTTTCCATTTGGGAGACGGGCACGGTGGGTAACATGCGAACGCCGACCTCTCGATAGATTTCGGTGAGATGGTGAACCGCGCCGTGCAGGTAAACAGTTTTGTCCGTGAACTGGGCAAGTTCAGCTAAGACTCTTTGAGATTTGCCGAAAGCATAGCAAAAGAGCAGTGAGGGCCGAGTTAGGTCGCTTTGCCACCAGTCGTAGATTTGTTGGGCAGTGATTGTGCCCTCATCCCAGTGATAGATCGGCAGGCCAAAGGTGGCTTCGGTGATAAAGGTATCGCATTCAACGACTTCAAAGGGATCGCAGGAAGGATCGCGATCGCGCTTATAGTCGCCAGAGGCTACCCAGACCTCGCCTTTGTGCTCTACACGCACCTGGGCTGAACCGAGCACATGACCCGCCGAGTGAAAGGAAACCCAGGTGTCGCCTAGCTTGATTTTGTCGCCATAGCTAACGCTGTTGAGGTTGATGGATTCCCCTAGGCGACGGCGAAGAATGCCTTCGGACGGGGCAGTGGCGTAGTAGGCTTGGTGGCCAGTGTAAGCGTGGTCGGCGTGGGCATGGGTAACTAGGGCCGTATCGACGGGTTTCCAGGGGTCAACGTAGAAGTTACCGGCTTCGCAGTAAAGACCTTCGGGGCGAACGGTGATCAGGGGCATGTTTGGCAAGATGAAGGATAGAGCTTTGGCTACGCTCAGCAGCTGGAAGGTCTGGCTAATGACTAGCTGATTAAAGGAGCTGGGTTAGAGGATCTTATCTATTATGACGCTGTTAAGCGTTGATAGGCGAGGGCGAGAGCCTGATCGTCGCCGACGTTGCCAGGGAAAACAACAACCGGCAGGTTAGCAAATCTAGGATGGTCGGCGGCGGTTTTTACGACCGAGACGCCTGGGATGACCTGACCGAGAAGTCTAGCTGAGGTGAGGGCTAGACCTTTACTGAGCGTGTCGTTTGAGGTGATGCCGCCTTTGCTGATTAAAAAGCCAATGTCGGTAGGGAGTTGCCTGACGACGTACACAAGTAGGGCTGAAACAGCCTCGCCGAAGACCAGGCGAGTATGCGCATCGGCAAAGGTTAGCTCTTCGCGGCTGGTGTAAATCGCTGGGGTTTTTTCAGCTGCGTGAATCTGCGCAACTTGCTCAAGAACTGACTGTAGCAGTGTGTCGTGGCTAGATTCAAGGAGATCTTGTAGCTGGCTGACGTCAATCTCGATGCCAACGATGCCAGGAACTTTGAGCAACTGTTGCAGTTGTTGAGTTGTTTTTTTGACGTGGGAGCCGATGATAACTGCGCCTGCGGGGGAGCGAGTGATGCGGCTCATGTCATCAGGGGACGTGGGCTGAGGTGGTAGATTTGACAGCGATGTTAGAAGACTAGCAGCACTGCGAAAGAGAAACTTTTTGCCTTGGGCAGCGGCGGCAATCAGATCTCTGGCGAACTGGTCAAAGTCACTTTGTTGTTCCCCGTCAACAGCGACGCAGCGGTTGTCGCTTAGGGATAACAGTCTTTCTAGGGTGCCCTGGCGAATATCTTGTAGGGTAAAGCGCTCTACCTCACTGGCAGGAATGCTGCCTGCGGTTTTTTCGGCGACATAGTCAGGAAGGTAGCTGGTGCTATAGCCAAACACTGAGTCTTTGGCAAATTCGGTGTCGTGCGTTGGAATGCGCTGGGTGCCTGAATCGGTGACGGTTTGAATGTAGTGGGTGCTCTCTAGGGTGACGCGTCCGGCTTCGAAGAATTGGGGGGTCAGAAAGTGAGCGTCGAAGGGGCCGAGATGCTGAGCGATCGCATCGGTTTCAATGGGGTAGTGACCGCGCAGGGTAGAGTCTGAGCGGCTTACCAGCAGAAAATTAGTAATACCCGTTTGAGCTAGCGCCTGCTGAAGATTGTCGCAGACTTCCGCTGTGATCGCTGCGGCTGCTTTAGGATTGAGCGATCGCGTATTTGTCAGCACAAAGAAAATAGGCGAATCGTCTTCTAGACCCAGTACCAGCGTCTCCACGTCCCATTTCAGCAGCAGCAGGCAGCTATGCACCGTTTGCGACCCGGTTGGATCGTCATCTAGCACAATGATCTTAGGTCGATCTGCACGGTTAGGCCGATCTGTCACAGGCGAGTCGGTCGCGGGCGAGTCGACAGCAGGTGGCGCTACAGACGGGTCGTTCTGGTTTTGCATTTATCGTTTTAACAGCGTTCATTCTCGCTACACTTTATCAACTTTTCCTGAAAACACGTAAAAACAAACACTGCTTAATATGCTAAGGCCGTGATCAACAGGGTCAACGATGACTAACCTGGTCACTAGGACGACTTTGATTTACCGTAAGATTGGTTTACCGTAAGATTAGTAACATTACGTACTGTCCTCTTCCGACTAAAGTACGGTCAGACAAAAACGGTCCAGATAAAAATAGTCCAGATAAAAATAGTCTAGATAAAACGGTCTAATAAATACAACCTAGAGTAAGCGCACCCCCAGCTGATTGAAAGGACAGTTTGTTCTTCTCAGCTTGCCAGTCACATCAGCAAGACCACCAAAGCGAGACCACCAAAAAGAAGATTTAGAAACTCAGCATACCGTTCGGTACCCCCTCAGGAGCAACCCAGGAGCAACCCAAATGTATGGCCTAAAAGCTATTGTCATCGGTGCAGGCATTGGTGGCCTCACGACTGGACTCGCCCTTAAGCAGATTGGCTATGAGGTCGAGATTTATGACCGTGTGAGCGAACTGCGACCTGCGGGCGCCGGAATTTCTCTTTGGTCGAACGGCGTCAAAGTTCTCAATCAGCTAGGGCTAGGCGAGGAGATAGCCGCTATCGGCGGTCAGATGAACCGGATGGAATACCGCAGCCATCTCGATGAAGCCTTGAATAGAGTTGACTTACAGCCGCTTTTTGAAAAAGTTGGTCAGCGTCCCTATCCGGTAGCCCGTACTGATTTACAGCAAATGCTGTTAGAAGCCTTTGGCCCTGAGCACGTTCATTTACAGATGAAGTGCACCAGCGTAACGCAAGACGAAAACAGCGCGACTGCCACCTTTGCTGATGGCAGCACCGCCACGGGCGATCTGATCGTGGGCGCTGACGGCATCCATTCTGTTATACGACAGTATGTGCTAGAAGAAACCCTCCCGCTGCGCTATGCAGGCTATGTCAATTGGAACGGGCTAGTGCCTGCTACGCCTGATCTATGCGAAGCCGATAACTGGGTGCTGTACGTTGGTGACGGCAAGCGGGCTTCGATGATGCCGGTGGCGGGCGATCGCTTCTACTACTTCTTTGGCGTTCCCATGCCATCAGGAACCTCCACCGCCCCCGAAGATCGTCAAGAAGAACTCGCCCAGCATTTTGCTGACTGGCCAGCCGCTGTGCAAGCGCTGATTGAAACGCTCGATCCGGCTGCCTCCAACCGCCTAGAAATCAGTGACATTGACCCGCCTGCCCGCTTGGCGAAAGGGCGAATTGCGCTGCTAGGTGACGCGGCTCATGCTACCACGCCAACCCTCGGTCAAGGCGGCTGTCAGGCAATGGAAGATGCCGCTGTATTAGCGCGTATTCTCGTCAGCACAACCATCAGCGTCGCCGACGCGCTGACCCGCTACGAAAAAGCCCGCAAGGAGCGTACTGCCGATCTAGTTCATAAGGCCCGCAGGCGTACAGATACCATCTACGGCAAAGATAAAGCCGTTACTAAAGATTGGTATGCTCAGCTGCAGAACGAGCAGCCCGATTCGGTTATCGGTGCGCTCGAAAAGATCATTGCTGGAGGGCCTTTAGGCTAGTCACTGCGGATGGGTTGGCTATCAACACATGTATTAGATACCGCAAACGGTGCGCCCGCAGCAGACATGAAGATTATGCTGTGGCGAATTGCCATACCGCCAAGATCTGCTCGGACAGGATCTGAGAAAAAAGAAAAGGAGAAGATAGCGATCGCACCCCAAGAAAACCGCTATCTGCTGAAAACAGTTAAAACGAATCGAGACGGCAGAACAGACGTGCCGCTGCTAGAGGGTGAAGCCTTTCAGCTAGGATGCTACGAACTCGCCTTTGCTGTAGGTGACTACTTTGCCAAGACAGATCCTACTCTAGTAGACACCTATCCTTTTTTAGATAGGGTCCCGATCCAGTTTGGCATTGCTGATACTGCCGCTCACTATCACGTGCCGCTATTGGTTTCACCTTGGTCGTACAGTACCTATCGCGGTAGCTAGCGATACACCTTTCTACGAGACTCTGGAAAATCTTCTTCAGCATCAGAATCAGCATTAGAATGCGCCAAGAATATTTTATAAAAAGGTGTTCATATGTAATCTTGAACACCTTTTTGCCGCTCTCCAAGCCTTAGGTTGTATACAACGCTATAAGCCTTGAAGCGATTATGTTTCATGGCCCTTGCTTATATTGTCATTCAATGCTTTTGTATTGTTTCTCTGATAGCCTTTACTGAAATGGCTTTCACTAGAGAATCAGCAAACAGAAGCAACAGATAAAGGCGACTCTATTGGTTGATAGCGTTTGGTGTGTGAGAATTTACAACAATGAAATCAAAGAAAGTGTTCAAGAGTCGCGATAGTGCGAAGTCTTTGGCGCAGGTGCTGATACCGTTAGGTATTTTGAGTCTTGGCTTTAGCCTGTGGAGCACAAGCGCATCTGCTGCTACCATCTCGCTGTATGAACCGACAAAGGATGAGTCTACAAAGGATGATCTAACCAGATCGCAGCTATTGAAAGCGGAATTGACAACGGCTATTGAAGAACAGAGCGAACTCCTAATTGAGCCAGAGTTTGCCTCACAATCTGTCTCACAATTTGTCTCACAAAGAGAACAGGTGCAAAGCAGCTTAGAAGGCGGTTCGCAGAGCCCTTCACAAGGTAGCCTCACGCTGAGTGATTTGCGACAGCCCTATAGTCTAGAGACCAGTTCGGTAGCCGATTCGATAGCCAGTCCGGCGGCTAGTCCGGCGTCGGAACTTGCGCAAGTCACCAGCGTATCGGAACTCTCTGACGTGCAGCCTGGTGACTGGGCCTTTACCGCGCTTCAGCGCCTAGTCGAAGAGTATGGCTGTTTGGAAGGGTTTCCTGACCAAAGCTATCGAGGCGATCGCGCCCTCACTCGCTACGAATTCGCTGCCGGTCTCAACGCCTGTCTAGACGTGGTTATTCAGCTGATCGGTAGTGACGGCCTCGACGAGCTACGCCGACTGCAAGAAGAATTCGCCACAGAGCTAGCGGCTGTTCGCGCTCAGGTAGATACTCTAGAGCTAGACGTTGCCGAGCTAGAGGCCAGTCAGTTTTCGACCACTACCAAATTTAGCGCCCAGGTATTTACCTACCTAAGCTTTGCAACTGCTGGCGATGACGTTTTGGCAGAAGGCATCAACGTCTTTGCCCCAGCTCGCGATCCGGTGACCAACGAGCCGGTTGTCAGAACTATCACCGATGATCCAGAGCCCACTTTTAGCTACTATACCTGGCTAAACTTCACTACCTCTTTTACCGGAGAAGATAGACTTCAGCTTCAGCTCACTAGCGGTGATGGCAACGGCAGCGCCAACTTCTACGGTTCAGCCGGGTTGTTCAATACCTTTGGCGTCCCCTTTACCCAGCAAACCGGCACCATCGGTGAAGACAACGTCATTGTTCGAGAAGTCTATTATTCCTTTCCCGTCGGCAACAAGCTCTCTTTTACTATTGGACCTGCCGTCAATTGGTATCGACATTTTGACAACAATCGCTTCACCTTCTACCTTACTGGTGCTAACAGCTTCAACTCTAGCGGCAGCACCCAGGTCAACGCCGTTGATCGCGGTGCAGGTGCTGTTGCCGAGTGGGACATCGCCGACTGGCTAGACCTACGGGTCGGCTATTTGGCGGAAAATGCAGAGTTTTTGCCCGGGCCCCGCAGCTCTAGCAAGAACGGACTGTTCGCCGGGACCACCACGCTCACCGGCCAGCTAGGCATTTATCCAACCGATAATATTAATCTTAGGTTTCTGTACACCCGCAGCAACATAGAGCCTAACCCTGCCGGATTTGTGGGTGGTGCAGTCAGCGAACCGATTTATGGCTTTGCCGATGACGGTTTTGGCGGGCCGCTGCGAACGGCAACGGCGGATACGTTCTTGTTCAACTTTGATTGGCTGCTGAGCCAAGGGTTTGGTCTTTTCGGTCGCTATAGCTACGGCAGCACTAACCTGTTTCCAGTCAGCGATGCGCTGCCAGACGGCAATATAGACGCGCAATCTGTTCAGGTGGGCGTAGCCTTTCCTGATTTGTTCAAGCCAGGTGCCCTGGCGACCATCTCCTACCTTCAGCCCTTTGACGTGCAGAGCGGGCGCAATTTTCTCGCCTCTGGCGGCGGCGACGGCTCGGTTCAAGAGGAAGTGGAAGTTTCCTATCGCTATCCACTCTCGCCGAATCTAGCGTTGGTGCCATCGGTTTACTGGATTAATAACGTCAATAACTTCAGCGAAAATCCAGATATCTATGTCTTCAACCTTCAAGCTCAGCTGACCTTCTAATACAGGTCCCATGCATGGGGTATCTGCTGTAGGCCCTGAAAAGCAATCTTCACCTTTTACATGCAATCTGCTCATATAAAAGGTGAAGATTGCTTTTGGTATCATTCGCTACTTTTCTCTACTATAGAGGTGTCCAAGAAAGCCTCACAAACAAAGGAGAACGCCCATGAAACCTACAGCTAGCAAAACTTCTCGCCGCGCCCTCACACAGCTTGCCAACCGCCTTTTCTTAGGTAGGACATTTGAAGATAGCTATGGCGCGGGTATTATGACCGCCGACTACACACGAGCTGCTCACACACCAGGCTGGACCGCTCGCCAGCTCTTGAGCCTATCAGCCGCAAAGTCGTTTTACAACTAATGACGTTCTTGAGTGACATCTTGAGTGACATCTTGAGTGGCATCTTGAGTGACATCTTGTTTTTTACAGTCCCACCTGCGGACACATGTCTGCTAGCGGACACTGGCCGCACTTAGGGTGGCCTTTGCAAATTTGCTTTCCAAAGGGCATCAGCAGTTTGTTCGTTTCAATCCAATACTGCTGCGGTAGCCTATCCTCTAGCGCCTTTGTTGTCTTCTCAGGTGTTTTAGTCGCCACGTAGCCCCAACGATTCATTACCCGATGTACATGCACATCCACACTGATGTACGGCTGCCGGCAGGCAATCCCTAGGGTCAGATGAGCACATTTAGGACCGACTCCTTTAAAGCCAAGCAGCGCCGATACGTCGCAAGGCAGCTCACCGCCATGATTGTCCACAATATCCTGCGCGATCGCCCAAATCTGCTGCGCCTTTCTCTCCGCGTATGTACTTTTCTTGATTAGCGATTCAATCTCTGCTACCGATAACTCGCTTATCGCCTGTGGTGTTCTTGCTTTTGCAAATAGCTGCCGCGATACGGGCGCACTCATCTCATCATAGGTGCGAATTGAAATCATGCAAGAAATCAACTGTTCGAATGGTGAGTCATAGCCCTCTTCAGCTAGCTGAAACATTGCTGCTTTGGGATAGGCCTGCATAGAATCGCGCAGTCGGGTAAAGGCCGTATCAATATCGAAGAGGGCATCGGAGGAAGCAGGCATCGCTAGGAATAGATAGGCATACCCTTAGCAGCATAGGAGGCGGTGCGATCGCTCACATCTATCTTTAGTCGATGCTCTTTTATCGATCTGAATCGATCTGGCTTTACCCTCTGGTTTCACCCGGTTTTACCCATAGTCACCTAACCGTTCTGGGAATTCTGAGCGTATGCCAACCGTTGTTACACCATACTGAAAATACGTATCCTAGCGCGGTAGGCACCTATTCTTCATAAATCTCTCCATGTTTCTCCGTGAGCATCTCTACCTCATTATTTTGTGCACGACGGCTGTTGTATCGAGTTACGTAGCCTTAATAGCCTGGGCGCGGCGAGAGGTGACTATTTCAACTCGGCCCTTTGTGCGGCTAATGGGTGCGATCGCCGTCTACGCCGCTGCTGCTGCTAGTGAAATTGCTCAGTCAGTCGATTTGCTCATCTTTTGGAGCACGCTAGAATACGTTGCCTCTAATACCATCATCGTTTTCTATCTAACGTTTGCGCTGTACTTTGCTGGGTTCGAGTCCTGGCTAGTGCCCCGTCACCGCCTGCTACTTTGGATAGTGCCTGTCATCAACATCGCTGCGGTGATGACCAATCGCTGGCATCAGCTAGTGTGGGCTGGCTTTACCCTAGATGCAGATAGCAGCTATCTCAACGTTATTCACCACGGACCGGTCTACTACTGGATTGCCGCCTGTTTTTACATGTACATCGTGACGGGGACTCTCTTCGTTACTCGTTCGGCCCTACGCTCGTCGGCCCTACATCGTCAGCAGGCCGCTGCTATTGTTGTTGGCTCCTTATCGCCGCTATTAGCCGGAACACTTTTTACCCTGGGCTTTTCACCAAAGCATGCCAATATCCTGCCGATGAGCTTTCTTGTCACAGGTTTCATCTACTTTGCTAATCTCTTTCAGTTTCGACTGTTTGATTTGCTGCCTGTTGCCAGAAATATCCTAATCGAACGCATGAACGACGGCGTTTTAGTCGTCAATCGAGAGAACTGTATTATTGATATCAATCCAGCCGCACGGCGCTACACGCGATCGCCCAAGGTTGCTTGGGCAGGCGAAAAGATTGAGCGAGTGTTCAGCGAGTGGCAAGAGATTGTTCGCTACTGTCATTCGGCTAGTGATTTGAGTACTCACGTAATTGCTAGGCCCCGTACTCCTTGCTATGTAGAAGTTCGCGTTACCTACCTGCGAGACCACAAACAGCGCGTAACTGGAAAAATATTAGTTCTTAGAGACATTACTCAAAAGCATCAAAGTCAGCTACAGATCCAGCAGACTAACACCGATCTGACGCTGAAACTAGAACAGATTCAAAAGCTACAGACTCAGCTCAAAGAACAAGCCATTCGTGACAGTCTCACGGGATTGTTCAATCGTCGATATTTTGAAGAAACGCTTCCCGCTGAAAGAACAAAAGCAGAGCGAGCGAGCACTTCTCTCTCTATTGTGCTGATGGACATTGACTACTTTAAAAAGGTCAACGATACTTACGGACACCTAGCGGGCGATCGCGCTTTGCAAGTTGTCTCGGACTTGGTGCACCAGCAAATTCGCGCTAGTGATATTGCCTGTCGCTACGGCGGTGAGGAGTTTATTTTGGCGATGCCAAACATGCCGCTAGCAGATGCCTATCAGCGCGCCGAACATATTCGCCAAGCGATTAGGGGAACTGTGATTGATGCTGATGGTGTTAGCTTTCAAGTTACCGTATCGATGGGGTTGGGCGCATTTCCAAACTTTCCAGGCGAGCTAAGAGAACTGTTGAAGCGGGTAGACCAGGCGCTGTACGTGGCTAAAACTAATGGGCGCGATCGCATCGAAATTGCCAATGAAAAAACGCTCATTATCAGCAAGCTGGGCGAATTGGAAAACGCGATCGCCTCTTCTCGCACCGGTAACATTCCTAGAGCGCAAAAAACATTCGCCTGAGCAACCAGAAAAGGGGCATCGCACAGGCATTACGCTAGCCTAAGTGTTGCGTATCTAGGCTAGATTGATTGCTCCTATCATAATGGAGTCTAGAGGTAGATGTCTCTCTAGGCTTATCTCCCTAGCACTATCTCTCTAGTCTTACTGGAAGAACAACGATAAAGGTAGATCCTACTTCAAGCGCTGACTCCAACTGAATTTCCCCTTTCAATAGCTGTACGAGCTTGTTAACAATCGTTAGGCCTAGGCCGCTACTGTTTGGGACATGATCTTTCTCTTCTCCAGCCTGAAAATAGGGCTCAAATATTCTCGACTGCATTTCCTTGCTAATCCCCCTACCGGTATCGCGTACGGCGATCGCCCACCTATGATCCTCCTTTTCCTCTGCGCTATCTGTTATCTTGCTGTCTGTTATCTTGCTGTCTGCCATTCTATAACAACAGATAGTAATTTGCCCGTGGTCTGTATAGCGAATAGCATTGCTCACCAGGTTCGTCAAAATTTGCTGCAGGCGAAGACTATCCGTTTTAACCTGTTCTGGTGCCAAATCGCAATTCACAATTAGCTCGATTTGTTTGTTGTTTGTGCTCGGCTCAAGTGCCTCTACTACCGTTTGAATAAGAGCCTTGACCTGTATCTCTTCTATTACCAAGGCCATATCTTCAGAGCCTTTTCTGGATACTTCTAGGGCATTGTTGATTAGGCGCAGTAGCTGTCTTCCATTGTCAAGAATTCTCTCTATGTGTTTTACCTCAAGCGGCATTTCTGCGACTTCTGCTAGCTGCTTTTGCTGTTTGCGAAGTAATAAAGAAGAAAAGCTGATAATTGAATTAAGCGGATTCTTTAATTCGTGGGCTAAATGCGAGACATTGTCTTTCTGGGCCTGCACTAGTCGTGTCAATTCCTGGTTTGTTAGTAGCAGCTGACCATGCATTTGCTTTAGCATCGAAAACCTATGCTGCACATAGCCTGATAACGTGACAACAACAACGCTATCAAGAACGTAATCTATTCTACGAATAGCCTCAATGACCTCTTTCACCGAGCCTGACTCTAGCTCAGGTTCTAGCGCCAACAGCAGAACATTTCGCAAAATTCTGTATTCCATGACAATCTCGGCTAGATCGTAGCCTTGCGTAGCGCGAACGCTGCCGTGCCCTATAGCATCTCCTTCTAGCTTCTCATTTTCACCGGTAAAGGCACGCGTCAGCAGCGTGGCAACAGACGCTAACACCTCGGGCAGATCGTTATGAATAGCCTCGTAGGTCTGACCCTTGCTACTGCCAATTTTGACATCAGCACGAACTGCTTTCACCCACATCTCAATGATGTCGTCTAGCTTAGCAAGCAGTGCCTTTCCTAGATCTTTCATAGTTCATTCTTGTACGGTAACGTACGCAGATAGAGGCTTACAGCCTTTTCTACGGTATCAGACGATCTCTTTGCTACCAAACAATAAATCACAATATGACAAATCACAATATGGCATGGAGCAATACGACACAGAGCAACACATGACAAACCATAATATGACATAGAGTAAACGTCTTAATGCATTAGGACATTTACGGGTCGAGCTGCTTCGCTTGCTATCAGCCATAGCCTGCGAACGTGTCATAAGCAGCGCGGCGAAAGCTATATTGAAAAGCTACATATCGAAAAGCTACATATCGAAAAGCTACATATCGAAAAGCTATATTGATCAGCACAATAAGATTTGACCAGCAGATGCATCCGAGTGAAGTGTAGCAAATGCATCATAAAACCACTATTAGATTCAGTGCCCAAGCTTACTTTGAAGCCTCTACCGCGTCCTTTTTCTCTGACTTTTGTTCTGAGCGCTGCATCATCTCTTCGTGCATCATCTCTTCGTGCATCGTGTCTCCATGCTCGCTGTGATTCATCAGGCCCATACTAGAAGGTCCTAGCGCCATTGCGCCCATCGACACTGCGCCCGCTGCTATCAAGCCCATTGACACCAACCCCGCTGAAAAGACGCCCATTGAAATCACCCCGATTGATACAATGCCATGAGAGATAATTCCTATAGAAAGAATACCGTGGGATGTTACCCCGATTGCTACGATGCCGTGTGCACCTATGCCAACGGATAAAACTTTTCTCTTATTTCTCTTGGTAGAGGTTTTTGTCATGACTTGAAGATTGGGTACAACTGCGCCAAGTTTTGACAAAACCCAAAAGAGCCGCTTCCACAGGGCTTAAGCAGTGTAGTACGCCGCGCGGCTAAGAAACAAAAGACAGCGCGTCAAGTTCCCTGTTTTAAGCTCTCCGCTTTAAGTTTCCTACTTTAAAAGAATAAAGCTGTTTAGAAGACTATTCGGCTAAAGCTCACAGCATCTGTAATGGAATTGGTTTAGTGGGTGCCGGAAAGGCCCCTTCTAAACGAGCTATATCTTCAACGCTTAGCTGTAAATCTAAGGCAGCGTAGTTTTGCGTAACGTGCTCAACTCGGCTAGCTTTTGGAATGACAACAATGTCTTTCTGATGCAACAGCCACGCGATCGCAACCATCGCCGCCGTTGCGTCTTTCTCTTTTGCTACTTGATTGAGAACCCCATTGTTTAACAATCTTCCCTGCTCAATAGGCGAATACGCCATAACCGGAAGGTTTCGCTGTCTACACCAACCCAGCAAATCTAGCTCTACGCCTCGGCGGCTCAGGTTGTACAAAATCTGATTTGTCGCTATTCGTTCTCCCCCTGGCACGCTTGTGACTTCTTCCATATCGTCCGTATCAAAATTGCTTACACCGTAGTCGCGAATTTTGCCCACCTTTTGCAGTTCCTGAAAAGCGCTAACAGTTTCAGAAAGCGGAAAAGAGCCGCGCCAGTGCAGTAGATAAAGGTCAAGATAGTCGGTGTTGAGACGGGTAAGGGTGCGATCGCACGCCGCAATCACCCCTTTTCTCGAAGCGTTGTGCGGGTAGACCTTGCTCACCAAGAAAACCTCTGAGCGGCAGGGTGCGATCACCTCTGCCACCACTTCCTCCGCGCCGCCTTCTCCGTACATTTCAGCCGTATCAATTAGCGACAGTCCCAAATCCATCCCGTGCCGCAACGCCCTCGCCTCAGCCTGACGATTGCTAAAATTCTCACCCATCCGCCAGGTTCCCATCCCTAGCATAGGAATCAATTGTCCAGAAGGAAGTTCAAACTTTCGCATGGCTATTCCAATGTTTCTTTCTATGAGATTTAGCTAAAATCGGCTAAGAGATCCGGCTAAGAGATCCGGCTAAGAGATTAACTCTGCAAGCTCCATCCAGCGTTCAGTCGCCGTATCTATTTCTTCAGCAATGGCCGCAATTTCTTCAGATAGTTTTTGTAATTCCTCGTAATCATCAGGCGGCGTTGGATACAGCAGCTTTTCTAGCTTCTCTTTCTTTGCTTCTAGTTGAGGAATCTTATCTTCTAACGAAGCATATTCTCTTTTCTCTTTATTTGATGCTTTATTTGATGCTCTGTTGGATGCTCTCTTTACACTATTGTTAGAGTTTACCGGCTTCTGCTTTTCTGCTTTGCTGTTTGCCTTATCACTACTGGTCTTGCTACCACTGGTCTTGCTACCACTGGTCTTGCTACCACTGGTCTTGCTACCACTGGTCTTGCTACCACTGGTCTTGCTGCCATTCCCCGATTTCTGAACGGCTTTCTGTTCTATCTCTTCTTTCTTCTTTGCCTCTAGATACACAGAGTAACTACCTGGATAGCGGCGAATGCTGCCACCGGGCTCTAGTGCAAAAATGTTTTTAACCGCGCGATCTAAAAAGTAGCGGTCATGAGAGACCGCAATGACGCAGCCGGTAAAACTCTCTAAGTAATCTTCTAAAACGGTGAGCGTCTGTACGTCAAGATCGTTTGTGGGCTCGTCTAGAATCAGTACATTAGGTGCACTGAGTAGAACGCGCAGCAGGAACAGTCGCCGCTTCTCTCCGCCGGAAAGCTTTTGAATGGGCGTGTATTGCTGGTTGCTAGTGAACAAAAAACGCTCTAGCATTTGTGAGACGCTGATTTGGCTACCGTCTGCAGTGGTAACAAAAGAACCTTCTTCTTTGAGGTAGTCCATCACTCGCTGGTTTTCATCACGCGCTTCGATCAGCTCTTCTGAATGCTGGTTGAAATAGCCAATGTGAATGGTTTGGCCAATCTCTACGGTACCCTCGTCGGGTTCTAGCTTGCCTGTAATGATGTTCATCAGGGTGGATTTGCCTGCGCCGTTACCGCCGATGATGCCAATGCGATCGCTAGCGGTAAACTCATAGGTAAAGTCTTTGATTAAAGTGCGATCACCAAAAGATTTACTAATACCTTCTAGCTCAATCACCTTTTTGCCAATTCGACGCCCCGCTGTATCAATCTCAACCTTCCCCTGTGCCTCTTTAAAGGACTTATCCTTCATCTCGTCGATTCGCTGAATCCGCGCATTTTGCTTCGTACTCCGCGCCTTTGGTCCCTGTCGCAGCCAGGCTAGCTCTCTGCGCAGCATACCCTTAAACTTCTGCTGAGAACTCGCCGACGACGCCTCCTGCTCTGCCTTTTTCTCTAGGTAATAGGCGTAGCTGCCTGCATAGGTATACAAATCAGCCCGGTCTATTTCAATAATGCGATTGGTCACCTTATCCAAAAAGTAGCGATCGTGCGTAATTAGCACCAGCGCGCCGCGAAACTGAGCGAGATAATCTTGCAGCCACTCCACCGACTCAGCGTCTAGATGGTTAGTTGGCTCATCCATCAGCAACAGATCGGGATCGCTCAGCAGTGCTGTTGCTAGGGCAATGCGCTTGCGATAGCCTCCAGAC
This sequence comes from uncultured cyanobacterium, assembly GCA_963702855.1. Classification (GTDB taxonomy): domain Bacteria; phylum Cyanobacteriota; class Cyanobacteriia; order Phormidesmidales; family Phormidesmidaceae; genus Phormidesmis. The sequence continues at coordinate 784,087 of OY969765.1, read as the reverse complement.
AAATCACCCACTCGCGCTTCAAAATCTTCAATCCCCAGCTTTGTCAGAATAATCTTGGCGTTGGTTTCTAGTTCCCAGGCACCAGAGGTCTCCATCTGCTCGCTTACAGCCGCCAACCGATTCATCAACCGATCGAGCGTTTTGCCCTCGGCCTGAGACATTTTATGCGATAGCGTCTCGTACTCACGCACTAGCTGCCTCTGCTCGCCGCAGTCAGCAAATACCTGATCGAGCACCGACAAGTCTTCATCAATATCCGGCTGCTGTGGTAAATACACTAGCCGCGCCCCCGACTTTGTAAGCCGCTGGCCCTTATCGATCGGCTCCATACCCCCCATCATCTTTAGCAGGGTCGATTTACCTGATCCGTTGACGCCAATCACGCCGACCTTATCGTCTGGCTCAATGCTAAAAGAGCCATCGCGTAGCACCTCTTTGATACCAAAGTCTTTATAGACAGATTGAAAAGTGATCAGGCTCATTAGCAGTGTGGGTAAGGCGTTGGTACTATCCTATTGCATTTTTTGTGATTGAAGAGAGGATAAGAAAACGCCTGTCCATATATCAAAAGACTTAGAAAATGCCCTCTATCCTATGACCGACCTTCAAATGGTATAAGTGTTAAGGTTTCTAAAGCATTTCTAAGACAGGGCACTAATGCTTATCGGATGGGGTGCTTATTTGATTTTCACGGAGTATTTGACTTTTGACTGCCACGACAGAAAGGTTTACTGCTGCTAGTCTCTCACCGGAAGAGACGCCTTTGCAGCTTAAAGAAATTATTCAGAGCCTACCTCGGGCTTATTTTGAGAAAGATACGGCTAAGGCTTGGAAGCATGTTCTTATTAGCGTATTGGCTGTAATTGTAGGCTACTGCGGTATCGTTTTCCTTCCACAGTTTTTACTTCCTTTCACTTGGTTTTTCACCGGTACCGCGCTTACCGGCTTTTTTGTGATTGGGCACGATGCTGGCCATCGATCTTTTGCGAAGCGTCGTTGGGTCAACGATTTAGTTGGACACATTGCCTTTCTTCCGCTGATTTACCCCTTCCACTGCTGGCGCTTGCTGCACGATCATCACCATCTGCACACTAACAAGATGGAAGAAGATAACGCTTGGACACCGCTACGCCCTGAAGAGTACGAGCAGTATGGCCCGATCATGCGATTCCTTCAGCGCAGCATTCGTAGCTACTTCTGGTGGCTAGGTTCAATCGGTCACTGGGCGCTGTACCATTTTGACTTACGGAATTTCAAGCAGCGCGATCGCGACAAAGCCATCTTCTCGATTGCAGTTGTCGTCATCTTCGCCGCAGTCTTTTTCCCTGCGCTAATTGTTACTACTGGCCTCTGGGGCTTCGTCAAGTTCTGGCTCGTGCCCTGGATGGTCTATCACTTCTGGATGAGCACTTTTACCATCGTGCACCACACCATTCCCGAAATTCAGTTTCTCCCTCAGTCAGAATGGAATGCAGGGTCTGCTCAGCTTGCAGGCACCGTCCACTGCACCTACCCGCGCTGGATCGAGTTCCTCTGCCACGACATCAATGTCCACATTCCGCATCACGTTTCTACAGGCATCCCTTCCTACAATCTGCGTAAGGCTCACGATAGCCTAAAAGACAACTGGGGCGAGCACATGATCGAACGTCAGTTCACCTGGAAATTCATGATGTCTATCGCTAGCCAGTGTCACCTGTATCACCCAGAGAAGGCCTATCAGTCTTTCCGAGAATCAGGATTTTAGAGCTTATCGCCAGCGTACGAACGCACCTATACGCTGGCGTGTACCAGTAGCTTTCGCCCGGCTGCTAAGGACATGTTTGCAGGCTATAAACGACTAGCGTGAGTAAAGCCAATCAGCTCGCAACTGTCCTCACGACACTAGACACTAGACGGCTGTCTTATCTTTGCGGCGCTTCTTTTTAAAGGAGGGCCGCTTCTAGTCTTTTGCTGACGCTTAGGCTTACCCTGGTTCCAATCGCCATCGCTGCGCGTTTTTCCTAGGCTGGAGATGTTCATTGGATGGCCTAGTACCTGTACTTGCTTTAGCAGATCAAAGGTCTCTTGAGGAATACCCACGGGTAGGTCAACGGTACTGTGGTCTTCGTTGATGGTAATGCGGCCAATAAACTTGTTGGCTAGACCGGTTTCGTTGGCGATCGCACCGACAATATGTCCTGGTTTCACCCGGTGCTGACTGCCCACTTCCACCCGGAAGCGCTCCATACCTACACTGCCGGTTGCTGCGCCTGTCCCAGCATCGCGTCGCGCAGGCTTAGCTTTCTCTTCTATCAATAGCGGTTCCTCACCTTGCACCATCTTCGCGAGTGCCCCAGCAATCTCAATAGCGGGTACATCGTGCGCTTGCTCGTACTGTTCTAGTATCTGTACAAAGAACTGTGAGTCTTCTTGGGCGAGGGTATCTGTAATTTTTTGCTTAAAGCGAGCAATCCGCTGGTCGTTGACAACTTCAGTTGAGGGCATCTCCATCTGGGCGATTCTTTGCTTGGTGGAGCGCTCTAACGTATTAAGCATCCGTTTTTCACGTGGGGTCACAAACAAAATCGCTTCGCCTTCTCGGCCAGCGCGACCCGTTCGACCGATCCGGTGCACATAGGCCTCTGGGTCGTAGGGCATATCGTAATTAATTACATGGCTAATGCGATCCACATCTAGCCCTCTTGCGGCGACGTCTGTGGCTACCAAAATGTCTAGCTTGCCCTGCTTTAGTCGCTCTACCGTACGCTCTCTCTGGTTTTGCGGTACGTCACCACTGAGCGGCGCGGCATTGTATCCACGGGCTTCTAGCTTTTCTGAAAGCTCTACTGTCGCTACCTTTGTGCGCACAAACACAATCATGCCGTCGAATGCTTCGACTTCTAAAATGCGGGTAAGCGCATCTAGCTTGTGATAGCCACCAACTGTCCAGTAGCGCTGGCGAATTGTATCAGCCGTTTTCGACTGATTTTTAATAGAAATCTCATCTGGATCGTTTAAGTGCTTCTGCGCGATTTTACGAATAACGCTTGGCATCGTTGCCGAAAACAGGGCAACCTGACGGCTCTCAGGCGTTTGAGCAATCACCCATTCCACGTCATCAATAAACCCCATCCGCAGCATTTCATCCGCTTCGTCTAGCACCAAAAACTTCAGATGGTCTAGCTTTAGCGTGCCGCGCTTGATATGGTCAATTACTCGGCCTGGGGTGCCTACGACAACGTGCGCCGCTCTGCGCAGTTGCTTTAGCTGAACTTGATAGCTTTGGCCACCGTAAACCGGCAGTACGTGAAAGTCTTTTAGGTGAGAAGCGTAGCCCTGAAAGGCTTCGGCTACCTGTAGGGCTAGTTCCCGAGTCGGTGCTAGGACGAGCGCCTGCGGGTGGTTGTTGTTGACATCAATACGATCCAAAATTGGCAAAGCAAAAGCCGCGGTCTTACCGGTTCCGGTTTGCGCCTGGCCGATGATGTCTTGGCCAGACAAAATAGACGGGATAGTCCGCGCCTGAATGGGGGTCGGGGTTTCGTAACCAGCGTCGTCTAACGCTTCAAGTAAAGGAGCAGAGAGATTGAGGTCTTGAAAGGATTGCACGGTGGCAGACATTAAGAAAGGACCTAGCAGCTAGGCCGGAGAAAAAAGCAAAGGAAAAATTGAGATACTTGCCCTTAAAAGACCTGACACGCAGGCAGGCAAATAAAAGAATTAACTAGGGAAAACCCATGAGCATAGCGCTAGAGAATTCCTACAGGAAAATTAGGTGAAAAATAGCAAAACCGCACTGAAGGTATCCGGTTGACGCGCTGCAACTAGCAGCTAACCGAGAGGAAAGCAATGGGGGCAAAGCTAACTGCGCCCATCAAAGACTCTGCAGACATCTGCAATAGGTGCGCGGTAGACACTTCTTTGCTCGCAAGTCTTTGAGTGCTACTTAGGGAGTTGGAAAAAATGCGTTGAAACAATAAGAAAGGGGTTGGAAACGTAGCTGCGATCGCAGCTCAAAAGCCATCATAAATCTCAAAAAAATAGGTCGACAAGGCGTCAAGCAGGCTGTGGTTTGCCACTATTGACAGGCTAACTGGAGCGATAAGCTAGCCCTAAAATTGCCTGTGGTCCGAAAAGAGTCGTCCGAAGAGTTATCTTTTTGAGGATTTGTCGCAATGTGAGGCCATTCCCAAGACGAGCTGCTATTTAAGCAAAAGACTCGTACAATCGCACTCATTTCACCTTTTGTGAAGCGAGTATTCAGTTATAACATAGGCAGGCACTGTTCGATCAGGCACTGTCTGAACCACAATCATACCGCTATATTGACAAATTGTTTTGACGAGTCATCTGTAATTATGCGGACTTCGCTGTTATCTTAGCTTTCACATAGAAAAGCTGCTAGAGTCGCCCACGACTTCTAGGCCGATGGTTTCGCCTGCGACGACAACGTCAACGATCTCTACGCGGATAGGTAGATTTTTCAGATCAGCTAGGGGATTGATAGCGTTAGACAGGCGCTCAGAAGCGATCGCGCTAATGTTAATACCGGCTGCGCTCACATCGCTAACGTCAAACCGTAGCTGCGTTCCCTCACCTACAATCACCCCTGTTACGTCAACTGTGATCCCTGGTGACACAGTGTAACTACCTATCTGCGGACGAACTCGAAGCGTTGCTTCGTTAGGCGATCGCAAAATTACTTCTGCCTCATTGACATTGCGATACGTCTCCAAAAAATCAGCTAGATCTGGCGTTTTAATCACTGCCGTCAGCCGTGCGTTGTTCACTTGCGTCAGCCGCTCAGCCTGCTTGTCATACACAACGCCTTGTAAGTCAAGCGATAGCCGATCGATTACTGGCGCCCCCTCAGGTCGAACCCGCTCACCTACCGCCGTCACCGTCTGTGCACTCCCCGAGGCGATGTTGAGCCCCTCTATCTCCACATCGTATTTTTCAGCCGGACCGACATATTTGGGTAGCTCGCGCTCAATGCCTTGCGCTACTAGGCTAGCGGGCGTACAGCCTAGTAGCGTGCCGGTCAACAGTGCTAGGCCAATGATTATTTTGCGATTGGCTCCGGGCGAAGTACTGAGCAATCGGTTAGTTTGAACTGTCAAATTCATCATTCGTCCCTCCCGACTAATGGCATCGCCGCGCACCGCCTGACCGGTTACCGCACGGCTGTAGTTACAAATTCTAGCTGTGTGAGCCATGTGCTTGTCGCTCACAATATAGTGCTTTCCATCGGTTGAGAGTATGGAGATGTGGCTGAAGTCATCAACAAAACTTGTCCTATAGAGCTTTAAGTTGCCCACAAATCGTTTGAGATCAACGCCTCCAACGTCTCCAAAGCCTCAAAAGAGAAAGCTAGCTCCTGGGAAAAACTCAGTATCTAGAGTGTCGCTACAGACACATTTGGTAATAGTTTGTTGCACTTTCAGTCTCTCTAGCGAGTACGATATCCACGATGATGTGCAAAAAACTGTACGTAAGCTGCGTAAATAGCGCTCTGCAACCGAGGTATACGGATAGCCAAGTGTACAGACAGCCAAGTGTACAGACAGCCAAGTGTACAAACAGCCAGCGTACAAACAGCAAGCGTACAAACAGCAAGTTCATGAACAACGACGGAAAAATAGCGGCATGTGGGCAGAGGAATTTCAAGCCATTTTAAGAGGCGCAGCCGGTAGCTTTTTGTTTGGCATTCCGCTGCTGTATACCGTCGAAGTGTGGGCAATTGGCTCATCGACTAATTCGCTGCGGCTGCTAGCGGTGCAGGCTGTCACCTTTGTGGTGGTGCTGTTGCTGACTCAGATTGAAGGCTTTCGGCGATCGCTTACAATTGACCTAATTGAGACGGTATTAGAGAGTATTGAGGCCCTAGGCATTGGCATTATCTGCGCCGCGATCGCCCTTCTCATTCTCCGCCGCATCACCCTCGAAACGCCACTCTCAGAAGCTCTCGGCAAGCTCGTTTTTGAAGGTGTTCCCTTTTCACTAGGCGTTACCTTAGCCCGCTCTACCCTGACTCGCCGCCGCTCTAGTCAGCGCCGCAACCTAGACGCCGACACCTTCTCTCTGTCTGCCGCACCGACTGGCATCAGCAATATCGGCATTGCCCTGGGCGACACGCTAGCTGATATCGACGCTACCCTGATTGGTGCAATCGTCATCGCCTTTAGCATTGCTCCTACCGAAGAAATTACGCTGATTGCCGCAGACTTGCCGCCCCTTTGGCTAATTTTGGTAATGGCTGCCTCTTTGGTGATTTCGTACGTGATTGTCTTTGCCTCAGGCTTCACCGATAGATTAGAGCGGGCGCAGCGGGGATTGCTACTTAGTCCGCTAACTGAAACTTTAGTAGCCTATGTGGTTGTGCTACTTGCCTCTGCGCTGATGCTGATCTTTTTTCAGCAGCTTGCAGGCGACGATCCTTGGCAAGAGTGGCTTAGTAGCATTATTGTCTTGGGCTTGCCTGCTTCCGTCGGCGGTGCGGCTGGTCGAATTCTATCGTGACCTTATAGCTTTCTAGAGTCGCCTGGAAGTGCGCGGCTGGCCTAGGCAGCGTCGGCGTTGGTGTGGATCTGCCCGGTATAATAATGCAGTCGTATTCTTACAAGGTTGAAGCATCAAGTTGACCATAGATAAAGTAGAGGCAGTATCGAAGACGACCGCGAAGACGGCAGCCTCACATGTGCGATCGCCTGCAGAGTGGGTCACCCTAGCACTGTCTACCTTTGTCCTCATGACTATTGTTGTGCTAATACTTTACGACTGGCAGCTCAGCAAAAACCTGCCGCCCGCCTTCCGAGTCGAAATCACAGACACCGTGCGGCTGACAGAAGGCCGTTACTATGTTCCCTTTACCCTTCAGAACACAGGCGGACGCATTGCTAGAACCGTACAGGTAATAGCTGAGCTGCGCTCACCCGACGGCAATGACGAAACCGGTGAGCAGGAGTTTGACTTTCTCTCTGGTAACGAGCGAGAAAAAGGTGAATTTGTCTTTGAGCACGATCCGCAGGCGGGCGATCTAATTGTGAGAGTGGCCAGCTTTGGTCTGCCTTGAGAGCGCGTAGAGTCTTGAAAGAGCGTTCTAGGTGACCAAAGTCTTATACGCTTGAGACAACGTCTGAACTATGTTTGAGCTATGTTTGAGCTATGTTTGAGCTATGTTTGAGCTATGTTTGAGACGACAGATCGCCATCCATTTCTGTCGCTAGGTCGGTCTCTAATAGGTAGTTTTCTAGCAGCTGGTCTACCTCTTCTACCTGAGCACTTGGAATGCTTATAGTTAGGTATTTGCGAGAGAAAAACGTACGCGGCTTTACCTTTAATATCAGGGTTGTTGGACTGTCGTCATCCCAGCCAAAAGCGACAATACGCTCCCAGGGCTGCCAGGCAAACAGATGGGTAAGCCCGCGCTCGTGCAGCTCTAGGTTGCTCTGCCCGATAGAGAGAAACAAGATGGCCAATGTCCACCAGAAGGCGAGCTTGGCTAGACCAGAGATAACGCCGCTAGTCGTCACTAGACCACCTGTGAACAGATCTAGCTCGCTGAGCGTCAAGGCGATCGCAATTCCCGTCTGTAAGAGCCCAAAGCCAAACAGTATTCGGTTTTGCAGCGTTGTTCCTACTCGCAGCAGCAGCGGACCCGCCTGCTTTTTGCGCAGAGGCCAGCTCGCTATCCACAGCAGAACAGCGATCGCATACGCTGCATACAGAACAATTAGGGCGTACTGGCCTGCTAGCGAGAGTACAATTGGCAGCAGCGCGCCCACCAGAATCCAGGGAATCGCGTAGACCAAGCTCCGATTTGCGGCCTGCGACCCTAGCGTTTTTTTGGTCAGCAGATAGCCACAGACAATAGCGATCGCAACAAATAGTAAAAACAACCCGACTGACAAAAACATGACTGCGTCTTCCTCACTAGCTTTTCTTCTGAGGCGCTACGGCGAACCTATAGCTTTCGCTCGGTTGCTTAGAATACGCTTGCAGATCATAACTACTAGCAAACAAAGCAGCTCTACCCACAAACGTCTCATACATCAGGACCTTTGCTATATAGCAGCTTCCCTAGCACCTCTAGAACTCTTATGGCAAAGCGTATCATGAGCCGATTGCTTCAACGCTCATCCCAGCGCCTAATCTATATCAACGCTCTATACTCTCTTCTAATGCTCGCCGGATGTCTTCACTGACCGCTGCTACTGCCGCTCGCCCTGTTCGGCGATCTTTCTGATAGTCTGCCAGCTGAGGTGTGATTGCAATCGGTGGCTGTATCGTCACTGTGACCCAGCGTTTGCCTAGCCGAGGTCGCCCCGGCAGCTTGCTTCCCTCTAAGCGGTCTAGCATATCAAACATAAGCAGCGTCATTTCCGCGCAGCGCTCAAAAGACGGCTTCTCTTTCAAGTACGTCTCATCGACTGCGACAAAGCTTTCAACAATGCGCATATGCAGCTCTCGAAGACTAGCCTCTTCCGCTACCCAGTCGGCAAGGCCCTTTTCCAACGGTGATAAAGCGGCTAAATCAGGCAAATCTTCTCGATAAATCACCTGCCAGCTAGCTTCCTCTAGCCGACGACACCGATCAACTAGGCTCCCTTTTCCGGACAGGTTGAAAAAGCTTTCAGCCACACCTAAAGCCCGATTTAGCAGCTGGTTTAGGCGCTCAGAGCAGGTTGTCTCATTCGCCGACGCTTGGCTGTCAGCCGACGAGGCATCGGATGCTTCTTTTGGGTTCGAAAGCGGATAAAAGCGATCGTAGAAGTCTTCAAGGACCGTCATTAAATGTTCGCCTAGCCGTAGAATCCGCAAATAGCAGTCTTTATCTGGAGTTGGCGCTAGCGCTACAGTTGAGTCCAGTCCACTCTTGGTTTCTAGCTGAGAGATCAGTGCCGACAGCTTGTGCCAGTTCGGCTGGACGTAGCGGTACTGAATGCCAATCGGCAAAATATAGACAGACTCTGGTCTTTGCAACTTTGCCAAGTCTTCAGCGCACCAAAATCCTAGCTGTGCCACACCTGGCTCTAGCGGTCCTAGTTTTTCGCTGTGACCATTTGTTGCCCCTTCTGGCGCTACCACCATTGGCAAATTACCTGCGGTTATGAGCTGCCGCGCCTCCTTCAGCCCTACCCAGTCTGGCCGTCGCCCCCGACGAATAGGAACGCCCCCAATGCGTGAAAGCAGCCAGCCCACAGTGCTCCCTGCCCAAATGGTCATACCTCGCTCGTACAAAAAGTGCGTATGAATTGGCCGCTTTAGGCGCACGCCCTGCTTTTCTGCGGCTTTGGCCACTGCCCGCGAACACAGGTATAGACCGCTGAGCGGATCGTCTACTTCAACATGACGCACCGCCATCAAAAATCTAGCTTTGCCCGCTTCTAGCTGCTGGTAGAGATTGACTAGCCGCTCCACATTTTTTACCTCTATGCGACTGATGCCAGCAGGTAGCCAGGAGCGAACTCGGAACTTTAGCAGAACTGGCAGTGCCCAGTACACTAGCCTGATTACCCACCGGCTATATACAGTAGGAATGAACTTCAGCGGTGGCTGAACCTGACGAACAAAAGAAGGCATATAAGATAGAAGGCATGTAAGATAGAGCGATACAAAACTGACAGAATAGATATATAGCCTTGGCTACTTAGCTTGATACATTCGCACGGACTAGAACCTTAGCTATACAAAAGGCCAAGGCGATGTCAGTGAACTGCCTTGGCCTTATTCAAATCAATTGAAGCGCAGACATCCGTATGGATATCTTATTATCCGCATTAGTTGGGGACCACCTGAAGCATCAGCGATCGCCGATCAAAGGTCTGTACTTTGCTGACCTTTGCCAAATCTTCTACAACCCGGTTTAGCAGATCTGTTGCCCGGTCGCGGTGCTGGTGCTCACGGCCTCTAAGGCGAACTTGAAACTTTACAGAATCGCCGCGCTCTAGCCAGGCGATCGCCTTGTCAATCCGCACCTTGTAGTCAGAATCACCCACATTAGGGCGTAGCCTAACCTCTTTAACCGACGTACGAGCGCTTTGCTTCTGGCGCTTACGGCTTTGATACTGATGCTTGCCGTAGTCCAAAATTTTGGCAACGGGGTTCTCTTGGTCGGGTGAGACCACCACAAGGTCCAGCTTGGCCGCTTTTGCTAAGGCCAGTGCCTCGGACGTATCGGTTAGGCCGCGGTTAGTACCTTCATTGTCAATCAGAAGAACCTGCGCGGATCGGATCTGTTGATTGATGAGTGGTTTTTTAGCGATTGTATTTTCCTCTTATTAGAACGCAACAGGGATGTTTATAACGGTTGGCTAGGCGGCTGAGAGCGCACCCAATAGGGATATCTTAGTAGCTATCGCTATTGTGGTACTACGACTACAGCGCAACGTAGCCTAGTGATGTAATCGATTTATTAAACAATCGATTCCTATATATATGACATTTTACGCAAAGTTGCTAGGGTGACAGCCGACCCTAGCAACTTGTCTTTACAAATGTCTGCCTAGTGGCCGATAAATAGGTCTTTCTAGATGCACACGCAGCCACTGTCAGTCAGGTAGCAATCGAGTAGCAGACAGGCAGTAGCCAAGCAGTAGCCCAGTCATACTAAAGGCTCATCCATCGTAGGTTAGCCTTTACCCAGCTAGAATGTCTGGCTAGAATGCCCAAACTAATCTGCTTACCTAGCTGTGCTAACTTGTCGCGGTCGAGTCTGACTAGTTTCTACCCAAAATGTCTACCCAAAACATCTATAAGTTAGGACGAGAAGAGTAACCAGGTGACGATGCCAGTACTCAGCCCTATGCTCAAGATGACTGGCGTTAGCCAGGCTGATAGCTGAATGGAAAATTTGTGTATTCGCGAGAGGCCACTATTGAGAGAAATGAGCGCGTGAGAAAAAGCCCAGATGGTCGCAAACCCAGTTCCGATTAGGGTAAGCATGGGCCCGAAAGGCTCTGCTAAATAGCCAGTTAACAAGGGAATGGTGGCACTAACTACAGCTAGCAGTCCTATGGGTAGCAGTGTTGTTCCCAAAATGAAGATATCGGCAGACCATCGACCTTGAACGCGTAGCCGCAGCCTCACAACAGACAATACAAGCACCATAGACACAAAAGTCAGCGCTCCAGTTGCCCATAGACAAGAGGCCAGTAGCCAGCTACTTTTGGCAAAGTACTGCAAAGCACCTAGCACGAAGAGAATGTTGGCTAGAATCGCTAGCGCGTAGCCAGCAACGCTGCGATCGCTGGTAGGCAGCTTTCGATAGGCAGACACCATCTCTCCAGCAGGGTTGCTAATGATTTTCAGGAGATTGATACTGTTTAGCCGGCGTAGAAAAGAGACTTTTGGCGCTGGCCTAGAGCTGACGCCACGGGTCCAAAGCGTCTCTTTCCGGGCAGCGCCAGCATCGTATTGACGAGATCTAGCGGTATGCTGAGGGTCGACTCTTTGTCTGGGCCGTCTGCTGGGTTGTTTCACAGTCTCTCTATCAGCCGACTCACCAGATGATTCATAGGAAGACTGGTGATCTGATGGACTATGTGAGCGACCCGGGAGATGCGTGATATGTCTAAATGGCCGCGTAATGAGCCGAAAGGGCCAAGCACGACCTGCTGTGCCCAGAGATCTCAAGATCTTTTTCACTTCTTTGTAGTGAGCGACATCGCCTTGTTCTCGATATCGCTGAGCGGCACAGCGGAAATCTTTGGCGGCATCTTCGATGTCGTTTAAATCCTGGTGGGCGTCACCCCGCCAGCGATAATAGCGAGCATCGTCAGCATCGTTGGCGATCGCATTAGTAAAAGCAGCGATCGCACTTTGTACATAGCCCAGCCGATAGCGAGCAAGTCCTTGGTAAAAGTGGGTTTTGGCTTCGGTTGCGTTTAGGGCGATTGCCGCCTGCGCATCGGCTAAGACGCCAGAATCATCTTTTAGCAAATAGCGGACTTCTGCTCGCCGCAGGTAGGCTTCAGCAAACTGAGGGTCTAGCGCGATTGCTTGCGTATAGTCCCTAAGAGCGTCTGAATAGCGATGGGCGATCGCCTGGCGAATTCCTCGAATGTAAAAGTCCGAAGGCGTCTGCGGCGGGTGGCTCTTTGAATACATATCGGAGGACATATCGCTGGGCTGCCGACTGGGCTGAGTACTAGACTGAGCCGATCGAGACGACGAGTCGGATGCGATATTCCAAGGGGCTGTGCGCTGGTCATAGCGCTGGCGCTGCACGCGATCGCCTAGCACCTCATAAGCCTCACGCAGGGCCCGAAACTTTGCGATTGCTTCTGGTTTGTTCGGATGCAAATCTGGATGGTACTGGCGAGCCAAGCGACGAAATGCTTTCTTAATCTCCTGGCGACTTGCGGTGCGGGGGACACGAAGCCGACGGTAGTAATCACCGGAAGAAAAATCCATAGCCGAAGAGTGGAAAAAGGAGCCGGAAAAAGATGCAAGTGAGAACGCTATCGGAATTAGAGGAATACGTAGGTAGACGACCTGTGCGGACTCATTCTAACGGCTTTCTTGTGTAAGGTCTGTCTGGGGTTAGTGATCACAGTACGGGTCCTCACCGCAACGGCATCGCTAGCAGCACGTCTAGAAAGGCAAATACTGCGCGGGGCAGTACAGCATTTTCTAGGATGACAACCCCAACGGTGCGTTCTAACGGCTCTGGCAAAGACTTTATCCGAACGCCAGCCGGGATCGGCTCAGCCTCCAACCGAGAAATCACAGCCGCGCCTAGTCCTTTGGCCACTAGACTCATCAGGGTAGAGTCTTCTCTAACAGCATAGTCAACTGGTGGTTGGTAGCCAAATTTAGCTAGATGCAGCTCGACTAAAGCGTTATGACCGATAGAGCGCTGGTTGACCACTCGTGAATAGCGAGTAAGCTGCTCCCAGGTGATCGAGCCAGTCTCTTCGATTTCTGCTAAATTCACCGATTCGATCGGCGGTAGCAGAGCGATAAAATCGTCGCGAAACAGCTCCCAAGCCTGAAAGCCTGGGGCAGCAGGCAGCAGGGTGATCCCCAGATCGGCTTGGCCAGTGTGCAAAGCCGCTTCGACTTCTGCGTAGCGATCATATTCGGCAATATCAACGGTCAGCGCCGGATGTAGCTGACGAAAGCGCGAGATGACACCTGGCAGGATATGGGTGGCAACAGAGCGAACAGTCGCTGCTCGCACTCGCCCTGTTTGTAATTCTTTGGCCTGCTGGGCCGTTTGTTTGATATCGGCTAGCAGCTCCAAAACGCTTTTGGCCCGCTGGCAAATTTGTAAGCCCAGAGGCGTAAGCACCGCGCCCGAACGACCTCGCAGGAGCAAAACAATGCCCAAATCGGCCTCTAGCGTAGCGATCGCATGACTCACTGTAGACTGTGCTAGCCCTAGTTGCAGCGCCGCCGCGCTAAAGCTGCCCTGCTCTGCTACTGCCACTAGCGCTACTAGCTGTGAATTTTTTAGCTGGCGATCAGATACTTTTTCCATGGGTTAATCCTGCTAGCATCGCGGCTAGTACCCTCTTTCGTCTAGCAGGCGCTTTAGACGTTTTAAGCGTTTTGGTTAGGCGTTTCGGGTGTTGTACTAGTAGACTCGAAACTGGTGTCTTTCTACCATCGATGGTATCGATGCAAACTATCAACTCCGTACGTTGTCAGCTCTTTGCTATCAACCCTACGGTTTAGAAACACCGTTTTTGCCGTTGCGCGGCATTTGTTTCTATGCCTATTCGGACTGCTACCGCCGCCGATCTGCCCAAGCTACTCGATTTGCTTCAGCTCAAAGCAGCGTTTGACGGTTGTCCTGAAGCCCTCAAAGCTACCTCCGCAAATTTAGAAGCTACGCTATTTGGCCATCAGCCTATGGCCTACGTTTTGTTGGCAGCGCCTGTTGCAAACGCCGACTCTCAGCTCTTGTCTTCTCCCGTTGGTTTTGCAAGCTATCACTTTACCTATTCCACCTTTTTAGCGCAGCCTAGCCTGTGGCTAGATGACCTTTTTGTGAAAGCTGACTATCGCAACCAGGCTATAGGCAGTCAGCTTATGCAAAGGCTGTGTCAAATCGCGCATAGTCACGGCTGCGGACGCATTGATTGGACGGTCAATGTCAACAATGCAGCCGGTATTCGGTTCTATCAGCGCGTAGGGGGCCAGCTAAAAACGCAGGTTCACCTCTGTCGGCTAGATCAGTCGGCGATCGCAGCCACACTGCCTACCAATCTCAATCCATAACTCTCCCTATCTTTTCCTCTTCCTTAGGAGTTATCTCCTAATTTCTATGGCTCAGTCTCGTCATTCTACCGATCTTTCTGCCGACCTCATTGTTGTTTTCTTGCTCTCTTTTGCTCTTTTAATTACAAGCGCTATTCGAGGAGTTTTTATTGCTTATCCCTTGCTTGTAGCGCTCGCACTGCTGATTGCAGCTCTGCTCAATAGAGGATTTTCTCTTCAATCGCTCTTGAAAATGGGGCTTGCCGGTATACATCAGTCGCTTCCGGTTGTGCAAGTGCTGTTACTAATCGGCGCTGTGAGCGCTATTTGGATGGCGGCGGGGACAGTGCCTGCTCTGGTGTATTACGGCACGGGACTAATGTCAGGAAAATTCTTTCTGCTGTGGGCATTTCTGCTCACGAGCGCTGTTTCTGTTCTTACCGGTACGGCCTTCGGCGCGGCGGGTACGATTGGCGTCGCGCTAATGGTGATTGCCCGTAGCAGCAATACTGCTCTCGAAACGGCTGTCGAAATGGCTGTCGAACCTGTGGCCGGGGCGATTATTGCAGGGGCTTTTTTGGGCGATCGCTGCTCACCGATGTCTTCTAGTGCTCACCTAGTCGCCAGTATTACCCATACCGACCTCTACACGAACTTGCGCAATATGATTATCAGCGGTCTTTGGCCATTGGTCATTTCTGTTGCTTTTTATACGGTGCTCTCACTCCTAAACCCCGTACAGCTTGCTGCTGCGCCTATTAATGCTGCCTTGTCTGATACGTTTGATTTGTCTGGAGGGGTTCTATTGCCTGCTGCGGCTATGTTTCTGCTGGCAATACTGCGTGTCGATGTGAAGCTAGCGATGCCGGTAAGTATTGGATTGGGCGTTGCGATCGCACTTGGTTTGCAAGGCTGTTCTCCCTACGGTCTGCTGCGCTTTACCCTCTCGGGCTATCAGCTCCCTCCCGACAATCCACTGCAAGCTATTCTCCGTGGTGGTGGCCTGCTGCCCATGGCCAAAGCTACCCTAGTAGTCCTGATTTCTACCGCCTTTGCGGGTATTTTCTCCGGCAGTCACGTGCTTAGCTTTGTCGACGTGTGGCTTCAGGGCATTCAGACAAGAGAGCGGCGATCGCAAGCTACTCTCGTAGTGAGCACTTTTGCCAACTGCTTTGGCTGTAGCCAAACTATTGCCATTTTGTTAACGGCCCAAATTATGCAGCCTTACTATCAGCTAAATCGCCAGCCAGATCACCAGCCAGATTACCCGTCAGACTGCCAGCTCTCGAGCCAGCAAATCGCGCTTCAGCAGGCTCATAGCCGTCAGCAGCTTGCCCTCACGCTGGAAGACACCGCTGTTGTCATCGCCCCTCTTATTCCTTGGAACATTGCTAGCCTCATTCCAGCAGCTGTACTCGGCGTCGGCCCAGGTTTCATTCCCTATACGGTTTACTTACTGCTATTGCCGCTATTTTCCCTACGTCCATTGCCGCACACCCATCTGCCGCACACCCATCTGCCGCACATCCACCTACCGCGCAGTCATCTGCCACACGCCCATCTGCCGCCTAGTGCCAACCCTCCTCCCGGCATAGAAATCCTGTTAGGACAGGCCACAAGAGAGAACTACCCCAATGATAGACCTATAATCTATGCTCCCTCGTCTATGCCCATGGGTACTAGAGGGCAAAATGTTCAAAGTGCTATTGTATTTGTGATAATTGTGAGACTAAATCTACTGAGCTTGCTTCTCAGCTTGAACCAGTCCTCAGTTTAGCCCAACTCTCACAGGCTAATTTATATAGGCAAGAATACAGATGCAAAACCGACTGCAAGAACAACTTGCACAGACCTTTTCGACGGCGCAGCAACTAGGCGAGCTCGTTTCAGCAGTCGGCACGCAAATCTTCAACAAAGTCTCTACGTCAGCAGTAGAGACCTCTTCTTGGATGGGTGAGGTCGCTGCAGATTCTGCTCACACAGCACTAGAGAAAACAACGGAAAGCGTTGGTGAAACACTTCATCCGATTGCTGAAAGTGCGGCAGTTGACTACGTCGCCAAAATGCCCGGCCTCAAGTGGATTACCAGCGCGCTTGGTAGAGTTGACAAAGCCAGTGCCCTAGAGGATGTGCTCAAGCTAAAGCAAAAGCATCCTGATGATTCAGCCGAGGAGCTAGCGCATCATCTGATTGTTGATGCCACGATTAAGGCTGGAGGCGTCGGTCTAGCTGCCAACATTGTTCCTCCGGTTGCGCTGGGCCTATTTGCAGTGGATTTGGCTGCTGTTTCTGCCCTACAGTCTGAAATGCTCTATCGCATTGCCGCTGCCTACGACTTTAATATTTCAGACCCGGCGCGTAAAGGTGAAGGACTGACCATTTTTGCCCTTTCTGCTGGTACCTCTACGGCAATGAAGGCAGGGCTAAGTGCTATTGAGCTGTTGCCGGTAGTAGGAGCGGCAATAGGTGCTAGCAGTAATGCGGCTATGCTTTATAGTTTTGGCACAGCGGCTTCCCAGTTTTACAAGAAAAAGCGAGAGAAGCAGCCCGTTTAGCTACGAGCCTCTTCGCACGCGTTAAGTATTCCTTACGTTGGGTATCGCTTACCAAGGAGTCTATCTTTTTGTAAGATTCTAGGCTTACGAAACTTTAGGATTGCAAGAATCTAAGTTCGCAAGGCTTTCAGCCAATTCATGACTGCGGTGCTCTGTATTGGATTTGAATGCGATCGCTAAATCGACTCTCTTTCTGTCGAAACCTCTGTGAGGTAACTATATCTAGTCCTGTTGCTTCAAACTGTTCTAGCTCTTCTACTGATGGCGGCCAGGGCGGGCCCTCTGGCTGCGTATCCGACGACTCTCGCAGATAGGTCATGACTAAAACGGTGCCGCTCGGACCGGCTAGCGCCGCAATATTTTGAATTGCCTGAGTGCGCACGCTCAGTGGCAGTGCTTGAACTGTTCGAAACTCAAAGACCAAATCAAAAGCACTTCGCCACAGAGCCGGTAGCTGAAACAAATCGGCCACCACATAATTCACGTCAGAATTAGGAAAGCGCTCTTTTGCCCAGGCGATCGCGCTAGCCGATACGTCAAATGCCGTCACCGAAAATCCAGCTTGTGCTAGCGCTTCAGCATCATTTCCCAGGCCACAGCCCACCACCGCCGCCGACTTGCCGCTGCCATCTATTGCATTCTTCTTCAGCCAGTCAGTTAGATAGGGCACCGCTCCCGGTAGCGCCCAAGGCACCTGCTTAAGGTCGCCTGAGGCCCGTGCATACAGCGGTTCGAACCAATCCGAAACCTGACTTAGATTTTCTTCGGCCACCGGTTTATCTCTCTATTGATTACTCCAAAGCCTACCAAATTCTCCTGCCGCTCACTGCACGGCCCTTCTAAAAGTCACTATGCTATAAGGGCGCCCATTTCTGCGCCCATTTCTCTTTTGTACATTTTTTATGCGTCTGCTTCATGCGTCTGCCTCTTTCTCGCCGCGTCAAACGGCCTTTCCTCTGGCTCACCGGGCTGGGCGTGGTCGCCGTACTAGCAGCCGGTGCGATCGCTCTTTTCGTCGCTCGTCGCACTCCTGACTATGATTTAGAAGCGCTCACTGTACCTGTTACTGCGACTGAGCTGACCGTTCGCATCACTGCTAGCGGCACTGTGGAGCCTGTTCGCACCGTTAACCTTAGCCCTAAGTCTGCGGGTGTCGTTCAAGCGCTGTTCGTTGAGCAGGGCGATCTGGTAACTGAAGGTCAGCTAATTGCGCGGATGGATAGCGATCAGCTCGATGCCCAGATTACTCAAAATCAGGCGGGTGTGGCTGAAGCACAGGCGCAGTTGGAGGATACGCTAAATGGCTCTTCGAACACAGATATTGGCCAGGCCGAAGCCTCGCTCGCCTCGGCCCGCGCTCAGTTACAAGAGGCTCGCGCCCGTTTGACCCTATCGGAAGAAGAGCTAGCGCGATCACAACAGCTATTTGACCAGGGCGCTATTTCTCGCAGTGATTTGGATCGAGCAGTGAGCGATCGTCGCAGTGCCAGCGCCAGCGTAGACCAATCTACCGCCAGAATTAATGAAGCTGAGCAGCGCCTGTTCGATCAGCAAGACGGCAACAATGCGGAAACTATTGCCCAGGCCAAAGCGAGATTGAGTAGAGCCCAAGGTCAGCTGCAGGCGGCGCAGGTGCAGCTTGACGATACGCTAGTACAGGCGCCCTTTGATGGGATTGTGACGCAGCGATTCGCTTCTGAAGGGGCGTTCGTCACGCCAACAGCGACGGCTTCTGAGGTGACCTCGGCGACGTCTACGGCGATTGTTGCGATCGCTAGTGGCTTAGAGGTGATTGCTGAAGTGCCTGAAGCAGATATCAGCAGCATCAAGATTGGTCAGTCTGTTGAAATTCAGGCTGATGCGTTTCCAGAAGAGACTTTTGACGGTGTGGTGAAACTGATTGCACCAGAAGCGATCGAACGGCAAAACGTAACTGTTTTTCAGGTGCGTGTCGAGCTGCTGACAGGAACAGATCAGCTGCGCTCGAATATGAATACGAATGTCACGTTTATTGGTGATGAGCTAGCAGGTGCACTGGTCGTGCCGGCGGTGTCAATTATCACGCAGGGGGGTGAGAACGGTGTGCTAGTGCCAGGCGAAGATGGGCAAGCACAGTTTGAGCCGGTAGAGCTAGGCGTGCCAGTGGGTGATCGCATCCAAATTACAGAAGGATTGGCGGCAGGTGATCGCGTCTTTATTGATTTGCCACCGGGTCAAAGTCTAGAAAATCTTACCTTTGGGCGCAATAGCGGCCAGTGAGCGTTGTCCCACAGGCTGCTTGAGAATCGCTATGCTAATAACCTGGGCCAGCTTAACGATCTGTGTCTGGCCATCTATGAATCCAGCTTGAACCTAACCTAGTCAAGACACTTGCTCGAATCGCTATGGATTTTGCTGAAAGCCTGAAAATGGCGACTAAAACGCTCAGCGCTAATAAGCTGCGCAGCAGTCTGACAATGTTAGGCATCATTATTGGTAACGCCTCGGTCATTGCAATGATTGGCATCGGGGAAGGCGCACAAAAATACGTTAGTGGCCAGCTACAGAGTCTTGGCCCTAATGTACTGTTTATCGTGCCAGGCAATCGCGAGGCAAGGCAGCTAGGGGATTTAGACGTACCGCGCAACTTAGTGCTAGCCGACGCCGAGGCGCTAGCGACTCAGGTGCCTTCGGTTGCGGCGGTCGCTGCCGAAAAAACCACGCAGGGACTCGTCAGCTATCGCAATCGCAATACCAATACCAGCGTTGTGGGTACGACCGCAGGCTTCATGGCAGTGCGTAGCTTCGAAATTGCTCAAGGTCGGTTCTTAAACGATTTGGACCAGCGCTCGAATAGTGCGGTTGCTGTGATTGGCGATACGCTGGCAGAAAAGCTGTTTGGGGCGGAGGCTCCGCTGGGCAAACAGATTCGAGTTAAGGGCATTACTTTCGAGATTATAGGCGTTCTAGAGAAAAAAGGCTCAAATCTAGGCCTTGACTATGACGATTCGGTGATGGTACCAATCACGACGCTGGCAAGTCGTATCGTAGGGCGTACATCTCCCTATGGGATTGATGTGGGATTTATTTCTATCTCGGCAAATAGTGCGGAGGAGATGGCAACGGCTGAGTTTCAGGTGACTAACCTGCTGCGGCTGCGGCATAACATCACTGATAATGATGACTTTTATATCTCCAGTCAAGAAACGCTGCTAGATATCGCCGATACGGTGACCGGAGCGCTGACGCTGATGCTAGCTGCGATCGCCTCTATCTCTCTTTTTGTCGGTGGCATTGGCATTATGAACATCATGCTGGTTTCTGTGCGAGAGCGTACTCAAGAAATCGGCCTACGCAAAGCCATTGGCGCTTCCCAAAAAGACATCTTGAGCCAGTTCCTAATCGAAGCGGTTATTCTTTCTGCAATCGGTGGTTTAGTCGGGACCGCAGTCGGGGCAAGCGGCGTTTTTCTAGTTGCCGCCTTTAGCCCCTTTGAAGCAGGCGTTTCTGCTAGCGCCGTTATTCTAGCCGTTGGCGTTTCTGGCAGCATCGGTCTCTTTTTCGGTGTCGTCCCGGCTCGTCAGGCCGCTAGACTAGACCCCATTGTTGCGTTACGCAGTGCGTGAAAACCAGCGAGTGAAAAATTCTCTCAAATTCTCTCTACGTCTCCCTCAACATGTCCTCCTTAATATGTCTCCCTTAATCCAGTTCAAGCGAATTACCAAAGTCTATGGCATGGGAAACACAGAGGTCCGCGCTCTTTGGGATGTTGACATGACCATCAACAGCGGTGAGTACTGTTCTATCATGGGCCCTTCTGGGTCTGGTAAGTCTACCGCAATGAATATGATCGGCTGCCTTGACCAGCCGACGGAAGGTGAATATTTATTTGACGGGCAAGACGTTGCAAAACTGCCGGAAGACGAACTTGCCCATATCAGAAATAGAAAAATCGGCTTTGTTTTTCAGCAGTTTCATCTACTCTCGCATCTGACAGCGCTAGAAAATGTAGAACAGCCGATGATGTACGCTAGCGTGCGCTCTGCTGAACGTAAGCATCGCGCCGCCGCTGCTTTAGAGAAAGTAGGCTTGGGCAACAGACTTAACAACAGACCTAACCAGCTATCGGGCGGACAACAGCAAAGAGTTGCGATCGCACGCGCTATTGTCAACAACCCTCTGCTTATTCTGGCCGACGAGCCGACTGGCGCGCTCGACACCCAAACCACTCAAGATGTCATCAACATTTTTTCGGAACTGAATAAAAGCGGTATTACCGTCGTCATGGTTACCCACGAACCGGAAGTTGCTAGACTGACCAATCGCGTAGTTTGGTTTCGCGATGGCGAAGTGCTTAACCAAAACCTTAGTCCGGCAGATTTAGCTAGCGTGACCGCGGTGCCAGCGCTATAGATGGGTACTGATAGACCGGCGCTACAGAAACTCACTATCGAAAAGCGGCACGTGCAACTGTCACAGGCTCAGCGAGCTTGACAGCTGACGTCAGGTATTGTTGACACAACGGTCAGCCTTCCCCTAGCAGCTTTACCTAGTACTATGAAACGCTCTAAACACCACCGCGCCTGCTTAGTTCTCCTTGCCTCTATGGGGGCTTCGGTTGTGACTAGTATAGCGGCTTTAAACGCGGAGGCGAAGGCATCACCGCGGCCAGAAAGTGCGAAGGTGATCGCCGATGAACATGGACAAGCCAGCCAGCTAGAATCAATTCAGGTGGCACAGGCCAAGCAGGATGAAACTGACGCTGATAACGCTGTGGCCCAAGGCATTGAGTTTGTTCGGCAGGGAAATGTTACAGAGGCGATCGCAGCTTTTGAAAGAGCTGTTAGCCTAGATCCCAGTTCGGCAGCCGCGCACTACAACCTAGGCTTAGCGCTCAGGCAAAACAATCAGCTACAGGCAGCCGCCGATGCCTTTTGGCAAGCTACGCAGGCCGATCCGGAGTTTGTTTTAGCCTATGTCAACCTAGGTGCGGCTCTAATTGAAGGCGAAGGTATTGACCAGGCAGAGGCTTATCTAACCCGCGCGATTGAGCTAGATCCGGAATTAGGTATAGCTCATTACAACATGGGGCTATTGCGCAAACAGCAGGGCGATTTTGCGGCTGCTTTTGAATCGTTTAAAGCTGCGATCGCCTATAGCCCCACCGCCCCCGAAGCTCACTACCAAATTGGTCTTCTCTATCAAACGCAGCAGCAGTACGCTCAGGCCCAAACCGCCTTTCAAAATGCCATTGACATCGACTATAGCTACCCCGAAGCTCACTACAATCTCGGTGTCTCTCTCATCCGGCAAAACAGCCCAGAGACAGCCATCATTGCCTTTACCCGCGCCACTGAACTACAGCCTATGTTTGGCCACGCTCACTATGCAATTGGCCTAGCCTTAGCCAATCTACAGCGCTACGAAGAGGCTGAAGCCAGCTTGCAAACAGCCGCAACTATCTACATCTCTCAAGGCAACGCGCAGTGGGCAAACACTACTCAGTCCCATATTACGCAGATTCAAGATTTGAAAGCGGCACAATAAGAATACTTAGAGGAACAGGAGGATCTTTTGATGTTTCACCAGATACCTCACTAAATATCTAGCTCAAACGCTCGCGGGTTGCCACTTTCTAACAACGCCAGATTGTTTTTTAGCTGTGACCAAACCAAGCCAGCACTGAGCAAAACAAGTGGCGCAGCCATCAGGTAGGCAATTGGAGGCGTAAAGCCAAAAATACACATACCCGATGCTAAGAAAACACAGCTACCTAAGCAAATACCAAAGAATGGAAGCTGCAAATCTAACCCCCGAAGCTTTGAGATAGAACGAGTAGAGCGCTTCTTGTACCAATCGCCAACGGCTTCTTTGAGCACAGCGGAAAAAGCTGCACCCGAGGTAATGGCGATGAATAAACCCGCCACGAATAAGAAGTAAGGCGGTGTCTGGGCGTAGTACATAGGGTAGGCGCTCTTAACTTATGTGTAGTACGTATGAGAACTTGCGTGAGAACTGCTTGGGAACAATTCATGTGAACAATTATTAACCCAAGTATAGCAGGGGTTGTAGCGTTCCACCGGCCTTCTGACCGGTGGTCGCAAATCCTCTTCAGCTACCTCTTCAGCTATTAGTTAGCTGCAAAGCGCCCGCTAGCTCATTCGGCACCAGGGAAACTGCTCTTTCTTTCGAAAAGTCGGCAAAGGCGTCCCAGGCAGCTCCTAGCAACCGGTTGGGCTGCAAATCGTCTTTTACAAGTGTCCACAGGCGCTGAACTTCTTCGGTATGCAAGCGGTTGTCTTCAGTGAGTGCTAGCAAAATCTGTCGGCGCAAATATTGTCCTTCTTCTGTCAGTAGGAACTGGATACCTAGGCCCGCGGTAGGAATAATGTCGAAGCTTTGGTCGGAGCGAGCGATTAGCAGTAGGTTTTCTAGTCTCTGCCACTGGAATCGACCGTCTTTGAACAAGACTTCGATTAGGCGTCGTCGCAGTGAAGCCGTTTCTGCGGTCAGAAGTCGCCGCGCCACATAAGGGTAGGCAATTTCTACAATTTTGAAGGTGGGATCTAGGCTGAGGGCCAAGCCTTCTTGAGTGACTAATGAGCGAATGATCAGCGCAAATTTGGCGGGTACGCGGAAAGGGTATTCGTACATCACTTCAGAAAATTTGTCTGTAATAGACTTGAAGTTGAAGTCGCTGACGCTAGCCCCGATCGCGTCTTGAAAAACGGTTTCTAAGGCAGGGACAAGCGGACGAATGTCTGTATCCGGCGTTAGAAAGCCCAACTTAACGAAGTCTCTCGCTAGGTCTGTGTAGTCGTGATTGATGAGATGAACGACAGAATCAACCAGCGTTTCTTTTGTTTCTGTATCAAGCTGGTCGGTCATGCCAAAGTCAATGTATGCCATTCGTCCATCTGGCATAGCGAACAAGTTGCCAGGATGCGGATCCGCATGGAAAAAACCAAACTCCAGCAGCTGCCGAAGGCCAGAAGAGACACCAATCTCGACTAGGTCATTGGTAACAAGACCCGCTTCTTTTACTTTTTCGGTATCAGTCAGCTTGAAGCCGTTTATCCATTCCATTGTCAATACGTGAGCACTGCAATAGCGCCAGTAAATGACAGGGACTTTGACCATCGGTTCGTCTTGAAAGTTAGCCGCGAATCTTTCGGCGTTTTTCCCTTCGTTGATGTAGTCCACTTCTTCAAACAGCTTGCCGCCAAATTCATCCACAATCAAAGATAGATCGTGTCCAAGATTTAGCGGCAGCAAGGGTGCAATCCAACCGGCTGCCCACCGCATGATGTAGAGATCGCGGCAGATAATTGGCATGAGGTTAGGCCGCTGCACTTTGACTGCAACTTCTTCTCCGCTGAACAGCCGCGCTTTGTACACCTGTCCTAGGCTAGCAGCGGCAACTGGCTCCGCAGAGAAAAAGCTGTAGATTTCTTCGGGGGTGCGATCTAGATCGCGATAGATAATTTGGCGTGCTACTTCGTTAGAGAATGGCGGTAGCTGATCTTGCAGCTTGACGAGTTCTTCTAGAAAGCTTGGCTTGATTAGATCGGGCCGCGTAGAAAGCGCTTGGCCGACCTTGATAAAAGTTGGACCCAGCTGAGTCAGGATCTGGCGCAGTCGGATGGCTCGCCGCTCCTGGTTGGCTACGGTTCGATTGAAGAGATGGTCGAAGAGTAAGCCTGTTGCAAAGGTACCAAGCATCCAAGAAACGGTCAGTGTTCGCCAGATGACAACGAAAGGATGCCGCCGATAGTACTGTGCGATCGCTCGCCAGTCGTAGCGGTTAGACGCAGCTCCAGGAGCATTTCCTGGCACGGTAAAATCAGTCATAGTGAAGATACGAGTCGCAGTAATAATGCATAACCGGGACGTTAATGTATATTCTAGTATACAAAACTACAAAAAACTTTAGACCGTCTGGTAGATTCATGGCTCTTAGTTCTATACCGTTGAATCAATGGCGGAATTCCGTAGCTGAACGATGGCTGAATTGGTATTCGAAATGAGTGGTTGGATTCAGCAATCGAACGTAAATTAAACCTAGCAACCGATCCCGATAATTGAACCGGATGATTGAACCCAACATAGTCGAGCCAACGCTTACTGGCGTAGTCTGGTCGGTTGGCATGATGGCGATCGCAATCGGGCTCTCTAGCTGGCAGCGGCTAGGCCTAGCGAAAACGCTAGTAGTTGCAACCTTTAGAACGATCGTCCAACTCCTTGGGGTTGGCTTTTTTCTGTCGGTTGTTTTTGCTAGCAACCAGCCAGTTGCTATTATTGCCCTGCTTATCGGTATGGCTACTATTGCCGCTGTAGTCGCTCGCAGCCGCATCGATAGGGACCTACCTAGTCTATTGCAGTGGGTTTGGCTAGCGATTGTTCTTAGCGCTGTCGTTACGATGACCTATGTTAGCCTGCTCGTCATTCGGATGGACCCCTGGTATTCGCCCTATCAGCTCATTCCGCTCACTGGAATTGTGCTAGGCAATGCGATGACTGCCGCTTCTATCTCGGGCGAACGGCTGGTGAGTGCCTTACGCAATAACCGAATCGAAATTGAAACGCATCTGAGTTTGGGCGCTACGCCTGCGCAGGCGATCGCAGCCTACCGTCAATCGGCCATCAAAGCCGGACTTATTCCTACCGTCAACGCCATGATGACCGTGGGACTGGTAACCTTGCCGGGCACTATTACCGGTCAGCTATTGGGCGGTGCGGAGCCACTGGTAGCGGCTGTCTATCAAATTTTGATTATGTTCATGCTGGCCTTAGCCACGCTGATTGCTTCGCTGGTGGTGACCTACGGCATTGCTCGACGGTTCTTCACGCCGGCTATGCAGTTGGTCATACCTGTCTAAGTTCTTCGCTGCTGAAGCTCTGCTACTGCCTGACAAACCCAGCTAGATCGGGCTGATATCTAGCAAGAAAGTCACCTTCTGAGCCGTATAGCTCAACTGGAATTTGAGATTGGCCGCTCAAGAGTGCGACTTGCTCAAGTAGCTGATTGCTTTGACTAATGAGCTGCGCATCCGTCTCGATTTCACTGCGCTGGTCGGGGGGCGTAATTGATTCGTTAATCACGCTGTCATAGCCCTTTGCTACGTCTAGCCGCACCTTTCCCGCTTTGAGCGCGTAGGTACACTTTTGAACGTCGCTAGCACTGCATATCAAGTAAAAGCTCGGCTCTACTGGCTGAAATCTCAAGGATACGGCGGCGTTGGCTTCGGCGGCATCGAGCGCTACGGTATAGGTTGCTAGCTGGTTCTGAGCGGCGGTATAGGCCAAAGAGCCAGAAGGAATATCTCCGAGCTGAAGTGCCGCTTGGGTCCAGTTATCTGCCGCTGCTGACCACTGCTCTTCGGCTTCGGCGCTTTGGGCATCAATCGCAAGCTGCTGGGCCTGTGACAATATGCGGCTGGCGCTGCGTTCTTGCTCGACGCGATCGCGCGCCTCTAGCCTCTTATCCTCATACTCTGGCAAAATTTGCTGCGCTTCGTTGTATGCCTGTGTCCCCTGCGGGATTTGTCGCAGGCTTGAGACTGCCTCACTCCAGCCAACTAGCACTGCTTCCCAAGCATCTAGCGAATCGGCCTGTTTGGCCTGCTGAGTCGCCTGACTGGCTGCGGACTGCGCTCGTCGCAGACTTACCTCAGCTTCTGACTCGGTTTCGATTCGTACCAAAATGGTCGATAAGTTCGCTCGATACTCCGTTAGCTTGCGCTCGGCTATCCCCCGCACCGGACTTTCTAGCGGTATGTTCGAGAGCATTGTGATCGCTTCTCGCCATTCGCTAGCGACCGTTTCCCAAGTTGCCGTTGGATGCGGCGGATCGAGCGATTTTAGTGCCGCGCTGTAGGCCGTACCTTGCGCCTGTGTGACCAAATCCAAAGCCGTTAGCGGCTGCTCGAATCCTGGCAAAATAGCCTGGGCGTCATTGTGATAGCTCGACCAAACCGGAATCGGTTTTAGCATATCGACCGATTCGTCTAGCTGATCTTTAATCTCGCTCACTTCGGCGAGCGAGCTGGCTACCCCAAGCCTGTTGAGAGCTGTATTGCCTTGCTGCTGGGCGATTTCGATGCGATCGCATGTTCCTATGGTACAGGGCCGCGTGAAAATAAATCCGAGCACACCTAGTAGTAAAAGCCCAAAGGTCCCTACAAGCGCCCAGCGATTGCCTTTAGTCTGCTCCTGCCACTGCTCGCGCTGACGCTGCACTTCAGACTCGTCAATAGCCGCAATATCCTCATATTCTTCAGGCAGCCCGCTTTCTTCGTCCAGGTAATATGCTGAGCTTTCTTCCTCTTTGTAATTAGGCTCTTCGTAGTTAGGCTCTTCGTAACTGGACTCTTCGTAATTAGGCTCTTCGTAATAGGTCGGATCTTCGTTCTCAAAATAGGCCGGATCTTCGTCCTTGTCTTCTGTATTCCTCGTTTCATGGTGTCCCGCTTCGCCATCGTCACGAGTCATAAAGTCATCATTCAAGGCTACCGCTGGCCGAGTATCTGCCCTGTCCAGATCAGGACCTAAGCCAGCACCTAGGCCGGTACCGTCTATGGCGGCATCTTCCACAGCGATCGCTCCTGTCGGGTCTAGGCTCAAATCGCTCAAATCGTCGGGTATCCAGTCATCGGGATCTATCTCATCAGATTTTGTCTGCTCAGCGCCGTAAAGACTAGTTTCATGAAGGATCGCTTCTCCCTCTAGCTCTCCATCAGTTAGCTCCTCATCGCTCCAACTATTCACAGATGGTTTAGCTGTAAACGCTGTAGAGGCTTCTCTAGTAACTGAATCTTCAGTGACTAAGTCCTCAGCGATTGGATCTCCAGCGACTAAGTCTTCAAGCGCTGAATCTTCAAAAGCTAAATCTTCAACCACCGAATCTTTAAGAGCTAGCTCCTCAACACCTGAATCTGCAATCAAAATGTTCTCAGCTAGCCCATCATCGGCGTCTTCATTCGTTAAGTCTGCCAGCTCTTCTGATAACCCTGCTGACGAAGAGCTGGCTGAATTATTCAGCTCGCCATCTGAGGGAATATTTCCTCGCTCGTCAGTATCTGCCATCTGCTTAGCATCGCCTATCCCTGTCTGAGAATCTGTCTGGAAGCCTGTCTGAGAATCTATTCGCACATTTGTCTCAGGCTTTCCAACAGTCTCTAATTCAGTTACTTTTGGCTCTATTTCTGACGCCGCCTGCCCTTGCTCTGGTGCTTCCATCACCGTCACATTTGCGTCTTTGTCCGTCTTTACTGCTGTCTCTACCGTCGATAACGTCTCTTCTAAGTCAAAGAAATCTGAAGTGCCAATAGTATTGTCTGAAGGTATGGCAATTGGCAAATTTATGTTGGGCAAATCAAGGTCAGCGGACTCTATCTCGGGAGCTTCTCCTGGTAGAGAAAAATCACTTGACGCGTCAGGCGATTTTTCGGATAGCGGCATACCCATAGATAAGTCTGCTTCTAGTGCAGCCTCACTGCTGTCTGACAGGTCTAGACTGAAGTCAGTGCTGATATCTAAATCTAGATTCAAGTCCAAATCAGACCCATTGCCTATGACCGGGCCTTGCCCGTTCGCTGAGCCAAACTCCGCGTCGAATTCCGAATAATCGCCTGAATTAATATCTGATCCAACATCTGATCCTAACTCTGTACCAAATCCCAAATCGTCGTCTAAAGCTGCCTCTAACCCTTCTAGATCGGGCTCTAGATCTAGCGGTAAATGATCTTCTTCTAGTTCTGAAAGGACTCTTTCGTCTTCATCTTCATCAGAAAGAAACGTTAGCATCTCAGGCCTCAGCCTACCTGACTCAATCTGAGGGATACTGTTTTCGTTTTCTATGTCTAGCGCGATCGCATCTGGTCCATTAAATAAGTCAGTGAACCCATCCTCTACCTTCCAAGTAAAGGCGCGCATCGTAAAAGGCTTAGCCTCATTCAGGTGCTTGAGGTATAGCTGTACTGCCACTTCCGCCATTTCTTCTGAAAGATCGGCTGCTTCATCTGGCAATCCAGTGGTATCAAACTGCGTTCGCAAACGTTGCTCTAGCCAATCTAGCGTCTGCACAGCAAAAGACTCTGCTGTGGCGCTATCTTCTAGTGAATACTCAACTAGCACCATTACCTTGTCACGACCTAATGTGCAGCGAGCCACTGTTCTAGGAGGCGTTGTGCGTTGCTGGGCCAGCGCCTGGGTCAGTTCTGCTGATAGGGTCTCAAAAGTAAGTGCAGACATAGAAGGAGCATTCACATAGAACGCTGATATTTCCAAGAGATGTGAGATCACTGAAGAGCGTAGGCCACGCTCACTTGCCTATGCAAGCCTACAAGGAACAAACGGGCAAATAATATCGCTATCTTTACTCAATAAAAATAGAAATTGATTTATCAGATGTCCATTCCATAAAATTTACGATGACCAGTAAAGCACAAAGCTGACTCAACTAGCCAAATTCTCAGCCGCTAGCTCACAAAACCGGTATTGACAGTAGCTGCGCAGTATAGGTATGGGGCCATTCAACAGCAAGGATATCGACACATGGACATTTTGATTGTGGAAGACGAGGCTGATATTGCCGAACTCATTCAGCTTTACTTGTCTAAGGAAGGATTTGACTGTCATATCTGCCGCGATGGGAGTACTGCGCTTGAGCGGTTCAAATCGGTCCAGCCTGATTTGATTATTTTAGACTTAATGCTTCCGGGCCTAGATGGGTTAGAGGTGTGTACCAGAATCCGCCAACAAAAGGAGCTAAAAGACCCTTATATCATGATGCTCACTGCCAAAGGTGAGGAGATAGACCGCATTATCGGGCTTTCGACCGGTGCGGACGACTACATGGTCAAGCCGTTTAGCCCTAGAGAGCTAGTGGCCAGAGTTCGCGCTGTACTCAGACGTAGCCTTCGAGACAACCGTCAGCCCTCAACCGCTTACAAAACTACCCATTTCACCTTAGATTTAGACCAGCGCCATGCCAGCCAAGCCATTTCTCAGACTATTCCTATAGAGGGGGATAGTTCAAAAAATGTTGATGGAATGGAATCACAATATGAAGCCGAGCATACCCACGGCCCAGCAAACCTTAACACTTCCGCTGAAAAACTGACCAAAACGACACTCGAACTGACGCCTTTGGAGTTCGATTTGCTAGCAACGTTTATGAGCTATCCAGGACGGGTGTGGAACCGAAGTCAGCTGATTGAAAAGCTGTGGGGAGATGAGTTTTTTGGTGACGAGCGGGTGGTTGATACCCACGTTGCTCGCCTGCGTAAAAAGATAGAGCCAGATCCTTCTGCACCTGCTTTTATCAAAACTGTTGTTGGCGTGGGCTATCGATTTGAAGACTGAAAATGGCCAAAGTTCCGCTCAAGATAGTCCTGCAGACAACTCTGTAAACAGCTCTACAGATAGTTCTGTAGGCAATTCTGTAGATAGTTCTGTACGTAATTCTGTAGACAGCTCTGTCGCTCGGCTAAGTAAGTCTCAACGGAATGCATCTCACCCGAACGCCTCTCAACCAAACGGCTCTCAACCGAACGGCCCCCAGCGCGCTAGTTCAAAAAAGAACAGGTCGAGACCGACGCTACGAAGTCGTCTTTTGGCCTCACAGCTCATTGTGCTAGCGGTGACAGTGAGTGCGCTGGCGATGGTGAGCCGACTGTACACCCCCCGCTATTTTGTGGTCACGCTAGAAAGAATGGAGCAGCAGGGAGTCCGTATTCAGCAGGTGGTGAAAGGACAGCTGCTAAGGGGGTTTGAGGACGCCTGGATTCGCGGCATGCTGTGGTCGGTTGTGCTAGGTGGCGGTACCGCAGGCGCGATGAGCTACTGGCTGTCGCGGCGAATCGTTAGCCCGTTACTGAGAATGGAAGCGGTGACTCGGCAGTTTGCGGCGGGCGATTTTTCCTCGCGGGTGCCCCCCACGGATATTCCTGAGTTTGATCGGCTAGGTCATAGCTTCAATCGGATGGCGAACGACTTAGCGGGTGTGGAACAGCGTCGGCGGGAGCTGGTGGGCGATTTGACGCACGAGCTGCGAACGCCGCTGACGATTGTCAAGGGCTATTTAGAAGGGCTAGCGGATGGTCAGGTTGCGCCTACTTCAGATACTTACAGCTTGCTGATTCGTGAGACTGAACGGCTTCAGCGTCTGGTGAATGACTTGCAGGAGCTGTCGAAGCTGGAAGCTGGATATTTGCCGATTGAGGCCCGTTCGGTAGCGATCGCGCCCATCCTCACTCAAGTTGCCAACCGCTTTGCCGACCAGCTGATTGGTATAGACACTCTGAAGCTAACAACAACGCTGTCTGCGGACCTGCCTGACGTTTGGGGCGATCCGGTCCGCATCGAGCAAATCGTCGTGAATCTGCTAAGTAATGCCCTGCGCCACACTGCCGCTGGAGAAGTCAACATTCGAGCTTATCTGGAAACGAGTGCTGACAAACCGATGCTATGGATTGCGATTTCTGATACAGGGGTTGGCATCGCCCCAGAAGACGTGCCACATGTGTTCGAACGGTTTTGGCGAGCGGATAGATCGCGCGATCGCGCTTCTGGTGGCTCTGGCTTAGGCCTCGCGATCAGCCGTCGCTTAGTTGAGCTTCAGGGCGGTCAAATTACTGTCAGCAGCCAGCTAGACGTTGGCAGTACCTTCAGCTTTTCCCTACCGCTGTTCACATCTTTGTAGCTGCTCGTCTGTAGCTGCTCTATTCATATTTATCTGCTATCTATAGCCACTGTATCTATAGCTACTCTATTTATAACTGCTCGATAAGAATGGGGCTTGACTGATGCTGCTGGGGGGCAGTCGCTGATTCTACGGTGACTGCGATCGCCTTCACGTCTGCCACATCTCGAAACACACTGGGGATAGCTACCTCTTGAGTCTGGTTCCCCTCCTCATCCACATTAAACGTGGTCATAAGTACTGCGTTTTTGGCATCTGTCGTTACAAACGCGCCTTCTCTGATAACTACCCATAGCGCATAAACCTGATCTTCTGGCAGCGGCTGTAAGCCCTGCGCATTCAGCACAGCTTCTAGTTCTGCTGGGCTAACAGCAATGGTCACCTCGCCTGCTTGGTCATCGACGACGGGAGTGTTTTCGGGTGTATCGAGCGCAAAGGTCAGCGTCGCCTCGGGTCTAGCACCGGTCGCCAGCTCACTAGTCGCTAACGCCGTGGTCAGTTCAGCCTGTAGCGTCTGTACAGACTGGCGCAGCGTATAGTTCTGGATGCCTAGTGCGATCGCCACTGTTGCTGCCGCCGCGCCAAAACCATACGATAGCCATTGAGGCACCCGCCGGGAGCGGACTTGTTCTAGTGTTCGTAGCCTTGATGTCTGAGGATCTGCTGTTCTAGGATCTGCTGTTTGAGTGCTTGACGTCTGAGAGCCTGATGCTTGAGAATCCAATGCTTGAGGTGATGGCTGAGTCAGATTTGGTTGAGGTAGGTCGGGTTGGGGCTGTGGCACCGCCCAGAGTGGAGCGGGCCGGCTGGTCACCGCCGCCAAAATGTTGTTTTTTAGGCGTGCGGGGGGTGTAAGCTCTGCGCCGCATGCCCCATCCAAAATGGTTTGTAGCCCCGCCATCTCGTCCCCTAGCGCCGGGTTTACGCTCAGCTGCTGTTTCAGCGCGCGACCTTCTTCCGGGCTCAAGTTGCCTAAAATGTATCCGGCCATTAAGTCTTGGTCAGTCTCTGACGGCATCACCCTGGTCATAGGTTGACGGCTCCTGGTCGTTTCATTAATTCGTTTTGCAAGTGTTTTATAGGTCGTTCTGTGGATCGTTCTGTAGGACCTGTCTAAGCGTCAACAGCCCACGTCGCGCTCTGCTTTTGATGGTGCCTAGCGGGGTGCTTAGCTTTTTGGCAATAGCTGATTGGCTGAGCCCTTCGTAGTAGGCTAGGTGCAGAATTTGCTGTTGTTCTGATGACAGACGAGTTAGCGCTCTCTTTACCTGCTCGGACTTTTCGGCTTGTACCATCGCATCGATTGAGAGCGAGGGACTATCAGGAATATAGTCGGCCTGCCACACCTGCTTAGATCTTTGAGTTGACTGACGCGATCGCACGCGGTCAATCGCTCGGCTACGCGTTAAAATCATCAGAAACGTCCTCAAAGATCCCCTTTCAGGGTTATAGCTGGCCCGTTCCGCCAGCTTGATGAAAATATCTTGTGTCAAATCTTCCGCTTCTTGAGTATTGCCCAAAACCTTGTAGCTGATCCCATACACTAGCCCCGCATGGCGATCGTAAATTTTCCCAAGTGCTTCTGTCTGACCCCTTCGCAAGGCCAGCCAAAGATCTACATCGACCTGTGGATTGTATTCAGGCCGACTAGAGGGCACAGAGTCCATCTACAACAAAGACATAGGTAAAAAACGACACAGGTAAAAAACAAAAATATCCTCAGTAGACAGGATACCTTACTACGCTAGCACTTAGATGAATCAAACATCTTAATAAACGTAAGTGCATCCAAATTAGTATCGGCTGCGTATTAGCTATACGCAGAGCAATGGAATAACAAAAGCAGAACGCGCACTACCTGCGCAGTATCTGTCATTGGTAGCTCCTCCAAATCTGTTGTAATTTAGTTCGCAATCATTCGCGGTTAATAGAAAGGAAATTTCGTTATGGGCATGAATCAACAAAAAATAAGATGGGCTTTGGGCTTAGCCGCTGTGGCTGTGGCTGTAGGCGCGCCAACGGCTGCCTTAGCTGGACACACCAACACAATTCTCCACACTATGCTAGACGGTAGTTCGGAAGTCTCTGAAGACGGTGATTTGAGTATGTTTGTGGGCGATGCCAATGGGATGGGTGAAGCCTACGTATCTGGCATCGATGGTGATGAAACAACGCTGTGCTACACGCTGTTGGTTTCTGGTGTGCAAACGGTGCCTGTAGGCGAGGGCATGGCTGCGCATATTCACGAGGGCGCTAAGGGTGAAAATGGTCCTGTTGTTGCTGCTTTGGCAGGTCCGGAAGATGGCAACGCGGCGGACTGCCTAACAGAAGGTGAAGAAGGTAAGTTTCCGACTGGTGAAGCGGGCATTGTGCAGCGCATTCTCAACAATCCCGAAGATTTTTATGTGAATGTGCATAATCCTCTCTATCCAAATGGTGCCATCCGTGGACAGCTACAAACCATGAACACGCACACCCACTAGGCTCGTTGGCGAAGTGATTTTGGTAAAGCAACTCGGTTAGAAAACAAAAACATGCACCAGCTGCATAAAAGTAATCAGAACAACAGTTGCACCCGTCATAAAACTTGTTCATAAAAATGCAATGCGAACACGTAACGCAAACTTTAGCAAAGTCTCAACTTTAGCAAAGTCTCATATGACTATGGTTTGCGTTACGGCGTTTTGTGTTGCATAGAAACCCGGTTTTGCTAAGCAAGCACCGATTGAGCGACGTTCTCAGCTAGAAGGGTGGCCAATTCAAAATGTCTTTGCCGAGCAGATTTCAAACAGCTTAGATATTGAAAAAATGGCGAGCAGTAACAGTCTTAGCGGTAGGCAGGAGAACACCCTGATCTGTCTGTTGTATCCGCACACCGTTGTATGATGCGGTTGTATGATGCGTTGTTTCAGCGATACAGAAGCAATGGTCAGATATTCAGAGAATTTGTAGTATCTGCAGGAGAGACTATGAGTAGGCTAGAAATCGCTGAGGACCCTAACTGGAATTTGCTTAGTAGAAAGATGCATCAAAATCATATCTAGCGTGTGCCGCGAGCCGACCGTAAGCAGGAGTCGCTCACCGTTGAAGATGCCCCAGCGACCAGAGGGTAGTTCGACCGTGCGAAAGTCCACAGTATAAAAAGCCATATTTATTAACAAAAGTTTACGTTTGACACTCTGAAAGATTCGCACAGTGCTGAGTATTTATACTTATTGCTTTAGATAGAGAATGCTTTGCCATAGGGGGTAGATTCTGACCAACAGTGGAGTAGATTAGTCTGTGCCTCTATCGTCAGGTCGCGAGCGTTCGGTGGTCTACCCAACGGTTTGGCTATTTCTAGCGATTGCTTTTAGCTGCTGGGATGAGGTCACTGTTTGTCGCTGGAAGCTGGTGAGTGAGCCACCGGTCGATCAGGTCGTGCACTTCAGTGGCTAGCTCGTCATAAAGAAAGTGTCCAGCTTCCTCAACCTCAACGAACGTGAGGCGATGCGTCAGCCGGTTGACATAGCGCCCCCAGGTGATTGGAATGATGCGATCGCACTTTCCCCACAGCAGCAGTGCTGGCATCTGTAGCTGAGGAATCAGCGTCTGTGTCATTGGGCTAAACTGCTCGGACGTGCGCGATTTGACCAGATAGCAAAAGGTTCTGGCTGCTCCGCGATCGCGAGTCGGTCGTACAAAGCTATCTACTAGGGCCGTATCTACTCGCTCTGGCTTTCGCGCGATCGCCCGCAGCGCTCCTCGAATCAGCCGCGGCTGTCGCAGCAGCCAAAACAAGGGCCGAATTAACAGCGGCGTGGCAAACCATCCTTCTACTACCGCGCCTACCCTTGCGGCTGCCCCGGCTAGCTCTTGGCGAGCTGCCGGTAGCGTCAGCATGATCAATCGATCCACCCTTTGGGGATAGTCTGCCGCCATCTGCAGTGCTACGAGTGCCCCCAAAGAGTGACCCATCAAAATCATGGGTCTGCCTAAAAACGCCTGCCAAAAATCCGCAACCTGGGCTACCCACAAATCGTTATTCAGTGCGATCGCGACCTTCTGCGATCCGCCAAACCCAATCAAATCCAGCGCATACACCGGACGCTCCTGGGCAAACGCCATCAAATTTTCTCGCCACTGTTCCAGACTAGACCCCGCCCCGTGAATTAGCAGCAAAGGCACTTCATCTTGTACCTGCGGTCGGCTTACCAAATGCGTATACCGTACCTGCCATCCTCGCCAATACCAAACCCGTTGCTCACCTAATCGTTCCATTGACTGCTCCACCAAACTTTAGCCTCACCAAACTTTAGCCTCACCAAACTTTAGCCTCACCAAACTTTATAGATCCCTCTGCTCGAATCCCGCTTCTCTATTCCCAGTTGACGCGCTCTCCAACTTTACTCCCTAGCCACAATCCCTCATGCTATAAAACGACGCATAAAACACCCGCCACTAGGAGATAACCGCCCATGGACCCTGTCAAACTGATGAAGCAAGAAGTCGGTCGCGCCGCTGCCTCGCAAGTCAAATCTGGCACTATCGTAGGGCTTGGGACAGGCTCTACAACAGCGTTCGCTATTCAGTTTATCGGTGAGCGTCTTGCCGCTGGCGAACTCAAAGATATCAAAGGCATTCCTACTTCCTTTCAGGCGTCGGTGCTCGCAAAACAGCATGGCATTCCGCTGACAACTCTCGATGAAGTAGACCATATCGACATCGCTATTGACGGCGCGGATGAAGTCGATCCGCAGATGAACTTAATCAAAGGCGGCGGCGCGGCGCACACCCGTGAGAAAGTAGTTGATGGTCTGGCCGAAAGGTTTGTTGTGGTGGTTGATAGCTCTAAGCTTAGCGACAAAATAGGCACTATATTTGCGCTGCCGGTAGAGGTTTTACCGATGGCTGTTGCGCCGGTTACTCGCGCTTTAGAGAAGCTAGATGGAAAAGTAGAAATGCGAATGGGCGTTGCCAAAGACGGCCCGGTCATTACCGACCAGGGCAACATGGTGCTTGATGTTACTTTCGACGGGATTGATAATCCGGCAGAGATGGAAAAAACAATCAACAACATTCCCGGCGTTTTGGAAAATGGGCTCTTTGTTGGCTTGGCTAGTGAAGTACTAGTGGGTGAAGTTAAAAATGGCGAGGCTACAGTTCGTAGTATGTAATCTATGAAGATAAGCTTCGAGAGCAGAACACCAGAATAAAGCAGAAAAAAAGGCTAGCCCCCGGCTTAGTAAGCACGGACGGGCTAGCCTATTCAATAAGTGCAAATTTTCTACGAAACAAACTTTAGCGTGCGATCGCTAAACTGCCTTTTTAGGGACTGTCTTTTCTACCAGCCGTTACCAGCCATTATCAGACTTGTCTTGAACGTAGGCGGCGACGCTAGCAATTTCGGTTTCAGAGAGGCGGCTGCCAAAAGCGGCCATCGCGTTCTTTCCGTAGGTTACTTGCTTGATAATGGCGTTGATATCGTGCTCTGCACCATATCCATCTAGGTACTGCTCTAGGGCACCGGATTTGAGCGTTTTCTGATTCATAATGGCGTTGCCACCGCCGATATGACAGGCTGCACAGTTAGCCGCAAAAACCTGTGCTCCCTGAGCCATATCGGCGGCGATCGCGGGTGAAACGAACGGCGAAACAGCCCATATCATCATCACCAAGGCAGAGGCGATAAAAGCTTTCATAGATTAAAACTCTTCGTGAAAGGTAACCGCTTACTAACTTATGAGCTGCGCTGAGTCTAAATCAACAGACATGCTGTCAATCAGCTATGGAGAATACAAGAGTATTTATTATGAGTGAATACTAGACGTGTTCTCAGAGCGATAGGTGTCGGTTTCTCTAAGACGCTGGCTGAGAAATCGGCAGATCTCTAGAATCATATGAGGACGCTGCGTGATTAAGCTGAGAAAGCGATTTTTCTCCAGCTTGAGCAGGGTGCAGTCAGTCTGAGCGATCGCGCTATCCCACAGCGGTGCATCGTCAAAGAGCGCAACTTCGCCAAAGTAATCTCCTCGGCTCAGCTGCCTGAGTCCGCGCGGCATCCCGTCAATTTCTTTTACGAGCTGCACAGTGCCTTCAGCAATGATGTACAGATGCGCGGCAAGCTCGCCTTCAGTGAAGATAGTTGCGTCTGTTAATACGCAGGTTTGCTCTAGGCTTTCGTCAATCAAAAGCAGCTCATCAAGTGAAAGGTTCTTGAAGAGTGAGACGCTTTTGAGTAGTAGCAGTCGGTTCATAGCAGTTTTGATAGGCAGATTGGCCTTAAAAAGTTGGCTGACGACTTGCTGTACAAAGGGGTCTGGATCGTCTGAGAGGACCGATGGCACGCTGGCTAGGGCAATGAGTGCCCCTGTTTTGACCCAGCGGTCATTAGATTCTAAAGCTTCGAGTAGCAGTCGGTATCCTTTTGTTTTAAGCCATTGAGGTGTGATTGGGCTGGGTGTTTGGCTTGAGTCTGTAGGTGCCTTGGTAGTGACTAAGGCTTCAAGTAGCGGCATTAATGGCCTAACAAATCGCCGGTGGCTGAGTGAAGCCAGTACTTCGATGGCATTTTCTAGCTCGTGCCGATCGTTGGTGGCAAGCAGGCGATTGACGGCGTTAACGGTGCGGGCGTGGCCGAGGGCTGCGAGGATAAAAAGCACCTTTTGAATAAGGCGGGTGTGGTAGTCAGCGATCGCAATGCCGAGTGCCTCCCAGCTAGGATCACTGGTAGGGATTTGCGGCTGCCACTGCCGGGTTTTAGCAAGCTGTTTGTAGCTGGGGGTGAGGTGCTCGAATAGCAGGTTGCTGGCGTATTTGGTGCGCACTAGGCCGATAGCGGTGATCGCCGCATTGACGGTATGCACCTGTGGGCTAGCAAGGCTGCTGGCGGCAACGTTTACCCCTGGGCGGCCATAGGAGGCCAGGGTTTTGGCGGCCTGCTGGCGCACACGTGGGTCGGCGTCGCCCAAGCAGGAACTAATGGCACTCATCTGGTCTTCGCAACTAGTGATACGCAGTAGCTCAAGCGCCGCAATGCGCACCATAGAATCGTAGTGGCTGAGCTTGCTGCTAGCAATATTGGCCGTGACGCTGTCGCCCTTTTGCGTGAGTGGACGCAGGGATTCTAGGCCGGTGCGGATGATGTTGGGGCTAGTTTGAGTAAGAACAACGTCGGAAATTAGCGGCGCAAGGCGAGGACTGTGGCTATAGGCGACAACGCGGGTGATGATGTGGGCGGCGCTGTCTGTTATCGTACTGGGCCACGAGGGAGCGCTATCGGGCGTGGCGATAAGCTGCGCGATCACACCCAACACCTGCACTTCTATAACTTCATGCGTCTGCCAGGCCTGAATATCCTCAGCGCTAGGAACGTACTGGTTGATCAGCAGGACTTCAATTGCAAAGGTTTTGAGCGGTAGCGCTAGATTTTTCTCTTGCAGTTTTTCTTTAAAGTGCGTTTGCTCGTCCACAGGGCAGTGGATAAAGAGCGCGATCGCACCTTCGTACACTTGCGCATCTACTGCCTCTTCTGCCGACAATTTGCTGCCCAAAATTAGCTTCTCTATTTCAGGCAAAAACTGGCTAGGCTGCTCTATTCTGGCCGCTAGCTCTAGCCCTTTTATCTGAGTGTATCGATCGCTGTCTAGCAGCAGCTCTCGAACGGCCTCTTCTGCCTGCGAGTTGAGCTGAATGGGATAGAGGTCGAACTCATCAAGCTCAATACTATCCGAGCGGATCATCGACTCTAATCCGCTGGTGTAGAAGTAGCCCATCGGCAGTCTGACAAGCAGCAGGCCGACGGTGAGAAGTGCGATCGCCCAAGCAATTTGCGTTAAGCTCAACCGCGTTTCGCCTAGCCACAGCAAAATGCCTGCTAAGGTAAGCCCAACCGCGTAAATGAGGCCATCGCTCAAGGTGCGAATTCGCCCCACAAACTCGCGTGGAATAGCATTGTAGTTGAGCTGATGCACCGGCAGATTTATGCCTTTGTAGAGCGCGTCGCCGTTGATGTGCAAGCCAATTGCTGCCGGTAGGCCAAAGTGAGAAAGCAGCGCGCCGAGGCTTGCTAGTGTCGTCAGCGGATAAACCGGATTCATCTGTGATACGCCAATGGTCTTGAGCAGGGGGCGAGTAACCCCGTAGATAATGGCCACCTGTACCAAACTAATGACAATGCGCATTAGGCCCAAGAATCCCGTGAGCGCCTGATCGCTAAACTGAGCGCCGTAGATGTTGAACCACAAAAACTCAGAGCTGATGTAGATGATGACGAGCAAAAAGCTGCTGCTCGCTAAAAACGGTACGAGTGGATATCGCCTGACTAGCTCAGGAAAAGTTCTCAGTGAGTCGATAATACCAACCGTGCTATGGGGAGCATCAGCATTGATACGACGCTGAGAACTTTCTAAATACACTAGCTGGACCACGCCGATCAAAAAGACAATGGGCAGGCACAGCAGCAAATCTCGCGTGCGCAAGTAGTGAGAGAGCAACGCGGTTAGTCCGCCTCCTAAAAGCGTGCCCACGGCCTGGGCAATGCCGATGTAGGGCGCATACCGCTTGTATTCTAGGGTAGTAAAGTAGTCCGTCAGCAGGCTGGGATACAGCACGTTGTTGTGAAAATCCCACTGAAAAAAGATAGCGATTAGCAGGATGTAGTAGGCGTAGGGCGACTCCTGCGTGAGCAGTAATCTCAGTACTAATACAGCGGGAATAGAGCCCAGTAAAACAGTGCGAAATAGCTGCGGGCGACTATAGCGATCGACAACTTGAGAGAAGAGAACATAGGCCGGAATAGAGCACAGTCCAATCAGGGTGAACGCTATAGGCAGATGCTCTGCGCCGACGTAGCTAACAAATAGAGAGTTGGCAATAGCCATGCCCAGCACGCTATAGACGAGCACCGTCACCGCTAACAGCAGTAGCTGGGTTAGCCGGTCCAAGCTAACTAGGGCTTCAGCACTCGACCATTTTATAGGCCACTTGATGGGCCATTTAGAGAATGTGCTGGTCACGATAGTTACACATTTATAGGGGGTCTGTTTACGAGGGATTCGTGACAGGGACTTCGCTATCTATATCGGCTATGGAGTCAGCTATGAAAGCTTCTGGAAGCTGGTCTGAGACCTGGGTGGTCTGGTCGGGAAGCTGTACGAAGGGCGTTAGTATGGCCGCTATCAACAAGAAAAAACCGCCTAATACAACAGCTGTGAGCCGATTTTCATGGAGCCAGTGCTCCATGATCCAGCCAAAGCCAAGGGAGATAGCAATTTCGGGCAGTACGATGAAAAAGTTGAAAATGCCCTGGTAAATACCTCGCTGCTGGGTCGGAATTGCATGGGTCAAGATCGCATAGGGGATAGACTGAGCGCTGGCCCAGGTCATACCAAAGCCAACCATTGACAGTAGCAACATCCAAGGCTGATGAATCACCAGCAGTAAAATCAAACTAAGCCCGCCGCAGGCAAGACATAGGCTATGTACGGTGGTCCGGCTAATGCGACGGGTAAGTAGCGGCAACAGAAAAGAGAAGGGAATGCAAATGGCGTTGAACATGGCAAAGCACAGTCCGGCCCATTCGATGCCTTCGTTGTAGAGCGCAGAGTCTATCTCGGTTGCGCCAAAAAGATTTCGAGCAACGGCAGGCGGAAAGTAGATGAAAAAGCAGAAGATGCCCAGCCAGGTAAAGACTTGTACCCAGGCGAGCTGCTTCATGGTAGATGGCATGTGGTTTAACGCTTGCCAAGTCTCTTGCAAACTGCCAAAGATGCCGCCGCTTTCGGCTTGCCGCCGCTCGAATTTGGCAAGGTCTTTGGGGGGCGACTCCGAGGTGGTGAGGGTGGTCCAAAGCGTGGTTGCCAAAAATAGGGCCGCGCCTAGATAAAAGGAAAGCTCGACGGTTAGAGGGATGCGCCTGATTTCGCTGGTTGTCGGATCGACGCCGAGAAGATGATTGAATATCCACGGCATGGTGGCGGCTGCGATCGCGCCAATGCCCACCATCACACTTTGCATGGCAAACCCTTGAGTGCGCTGCTTCTTCGGCAGCAGGTCTCCTACAAACGCCCGATACGGCACCATGCTGACGTTGGCACTAGAGTCTAAGATCCACAGCAGCCCTGCCGCCATCCACAGCGTCGAGCAGCTAGGCATCAGCACCAGTCCCACAGACGCAAACAGTGCCCCGCCCAACAAATAGGGCCGTCTGCGACCCAGTCGTCCCCAGGTATGGTCACTCATATTGCCGACAATGGGCTGAACAATTAGTCCTGTCAGTGGCGCGGCTAGCCACAGAATAGGAATGCTATGAGCGTTGGCACCGAGATGTTCAAAGATAGAACTCATATTGGCCATCTGTAAGCCCCAGCCAAACTGGATGCCGAGAAAACCAATATTCATATTCCAAAGCTGAAGAAAGCTAAATCTGGTTTCTAGCTTATTGTCTTGACTATTGTCTGGATTGGTATCTGAGTTAGCGCTTGGGCTAATGTCTGAGCTAGCGTCTGAGTTGATGTCTGGAATAGCGGGATCTTGAACTACCTCGCTGTTGGGTAGTTGCTGAGCGTCCTGAGCGGTATCCATGCAATGTTTTCTCTTTGATGGTCTCTGGTCACGCTTCTTTTGCAGACGCGATTAAACGCTGACTCGCTCGCCAGTTTGAACTTTCCACAGGTTAGCGTAGATTCCATCTTGGGCCAACAGCGCCTCGTGAGTGCCGCTTTCAACTAGCTGACCTCGATCCATCACATAGATACAGTGTGCGTTGCGAACAGTCGAAAGGCGGTGGGCGATCGCAATCACCGTTCGCTCCTTTGTAATTTTCTCCAAAGACTTCTGAATTGCTGCTTCTGTTTCGTTATCCACCGCTGAGGTTGCCTCATCTAAAACTAGAATTGGCGGATTCTTGAGTAGCGCTCTTGCGATCGCTAACCGCTGCCGCTGCCCGCCCGAGAGCTTTTGTCCTCGTTCTCCAACGATCGTGTCATAGCCATTGGGCAGCCCTTGAATAAAATCGTGCGCTTCTGCCACTTTCGCTGCTTTTGCGATTTCGTTCAAAGTTGCGTTGAAGCTGCCGTAAGCGATATTGTCGGCAA
Organism: uncultured cyanobacterium; assembly: GCA_963702855.1. GTDB lineage: Bacteria > Cyanobacteriota > Cyanobacteriia > Phormidesmidales > Phormidesmidaceae > Phormidesmis. The sequence goes on along the minus strand of OY969765.1, from coordinate 741,587 downwards.
CGGTGCCATGAAACAAAAACACATCTTGACTGACTAGGCCGATTGCTTTTCTTAAGTCTTGCAGTTTGAGCGACTGTAAATCTAAGCCATCCAAGGTTATCTGTCCGGCATTGACCTCATAAAAGCGTAGCAATAGCTTGACAAGCGTACTTTTCCCAGAGCCGGTAGCGCCAACGATAGCTGTTGTTTTCCCAGCAGGAATTCTAAGCGAAAGATCTTTTAGGATTGGCTGACGCTCGTAATAGCCAAAAGAAACATTATCAAAAACCACATCGCCGCTAACTTGTAAAACAGGGAGCGCTGTGGTGCCAGGGCGAATATCAACAGGCGTATCCAACAGATTCATAACCCGCTGCGTCGAGGCCATCGCTCGCTGATACTGGTCGAGGGTTTCACCTAAGCGCGTCAGAGGCCACAACAGCCGCTGGGTGAGAAAGACTAATACGGTGTATGTCCCGGCTTCTATATTGCCAGCGGCGGTAGCTAGGCCGCCATAGAACAAAATACCGGTGAAGCCAACAAGAATAATGATGCGAATCAGTGGGATGAACGCAGCGCTAAGCAAAATAGCCTTGCGATTGCTGGTCTGATAGGCCTGGGATTCGCGCTCTAGCTGGCCTAGCTCATAGCCTTCAGCCGTGAAGCTTTTGATAGTGGCAATGCCGGTAAGGTTGTTGATTAAGCGAGCATTGATCAGACCCGCTTTTTCTCGAACGTCAGCATAGCGAGGCGCGAGATATCTTTGAAAGATAATGGCACCTCCTACAATCAGCGGCATTGGCACAATTGCCATCCAGGCCAAGTTTGGCGCCAGTGCAAAAAACACCGCGCCGATAATCAGCACCGTTGCACCCATCTGAATTAGCTGATTTGCGCCCCTATCTAAGAACCGTTCTAGCTGGTTGATGTCGTCATTAAGCATCGACATCAACTGCCCTGTGCTGCGCTCCTCAAAGTAGGCAAGCTCTAAGCTCTGCACGTGTCCGTAGGCATCAATACGCAAATCGTGCTCGATTGACTGCGCCAGATTCCGCCACAGCAGCTCATAGGCGTATTGAAAAGCAGATTCCAAAATCCAAACTATAAAGGTGAGGGCTGAAAGGATGATGAATTGCGATCGCAGCTCAACCACACCCCATCGGGCCAAAATAGAATTTTGCTGATCAACCACAATATCGATCGCCACCCCAATCAGCGCGGGGGGCGCCAGATCGAACACCGTATTCAGCAGCGAACACACACTCGCCAACCAGATCCGAGTGTGGTACTTTCGCCCATAAGTCATTAGACGCTGAAACGGATGGACAGACATAGCAAACCCTTGCAAAAGTTCTCAGCGAGAACCTGAACAAGGTTCACGACTTCCGCTAAGGACTATAGCAAAGTCATCTGCTATCTACCCTCTGACCATTGTCAGAATTACGAACGGATAGGTCCAACTGCTAGGCTCAACCATCAGGTTCAACTACTGAAGGCTGAAGCTGAAATCCAACTAGCGCCTCTTGCTAGGCCTTCTGCAATGACAGCGTGTCTGTCGCTACCTGCGCGGCTGTTTTGATCCTATCCGTTTGTGGACTACTGCTTAAATCCTTTAGAACCCAGCGAACGGCACTTTCTGCTAAGGCGTCAATCTTTTCGAAGGGTAGCTGTATCGTTGCGATCGCCCGCTCCTGTAGCTCTTCTTTGAAACGAGCATCTACTGTCGACGAGCCCAGCATTTCATCGAGCTCTCGGCTCATAACTTCGATAGCTAACGTATCAACCGGTAGAGACTCTTCGGTCAGATATCGCCGTTTCTGACGCACAGTTCCACCGACAATAGCCTCTCCGTTTTCGCCCTCTGGTCTTGGCACGGTTGGCACGGCTCGGTTTGTTCCTGAATGTGCGATCGCCTTAGAAACGCCTCCCCCACGCCGCTGCGCCGCTACCGCCATCGCCCCAGCTGCAATAATAATTCCTAATACCATCTTCCCTAAGTTACCGTCAGGCAAGGCTTCTTCCAAGGTTTTAGCTGCCTCGAGCGTGGGAGAAGCCTGCTCAGCTACTGCAGGCGGAGTCGCTGCAGCTGCCGTCGCTGCAGCCGTCGCGGTAGCACTTGCTTCTGTCCCTATCTGTGCGCGCGTTTGCTCATACTGCTTAACTAGCGCTATCCCAGTTCTAAGCTCCTGCTGCAAAGACTCATACTGACTGAGGTCTTGGGCAAGCGTTCTCTGCCTTCGCTGCAAGTTCTCTTCAGCAATTTTGACCGTGCTATGACGCAACTGCTGTGCATCTTGTTGATGCATGGCGACCGTCAGCGCTTGCAGTATATCTAGGGCCGCAGGCGCTGTATAAATTAAAGACTGTCTATCCGGTTGACTCTTTGAATCTAGTAAGTAATTGCCGAGTACAGCTTCTGCCGCCGCGAAAGTTTCCGCTTGCTGCTCTTCATATTCACTGTAGATTTTATTGAGCGGCGCAGCGTCAAGATTCGCTTTGCTAAACTCCCCTAATAGCTGACGCTCAACCTGCTTCAGACGCAGCCACTCCATTTGGTAGCCAGTATCGACAGATAGCAAATGCCTTGCTAGATCGGCTTGAAGATTGATCCCGGCTAGCTTGAGCTCAAGCTGGGCAACGTAGCGGTCTGTTTCGACTAGTTCTAGGGCGAGGCGATTTTGCTGCTCAGAAACTTCGCTCATCCTGTCTGAAAGCACTCGCCGGTAGGCCGTTATATCACCTTGAGCCCGCTGGGCCGCAAAGTCATCTAGCTGCTGCTGGATAGTCTGTACTTTTCGTTGCGCCTTGGGTAGCTGAGCTTCAATATAGGCAAGGCTGCCACAGCTATTAGCTAGGCAAACAGGTTCGCTACCGGTGACGGCTGCGGCTAGCTGGCTGACAATGGCGGGCGCAGAAAATCTTGAAGTAGAAGCCGGCGTAGAAGTTGAAGCCGTAGGACGAGTAAAATTCGTTTGGCTTGAGCCCGACGGTGCGTTGCCAGAAAGGCTCCAACTACCGTCTGTTTGCTGTGAAAGTAGCGGCTGCTTTGCGGTAAAAGGTACGGTGTTGTAAGTCGTATCACCATTTGCCTGCGCACTAGCACCGGGCGCACTAACACTAAAAGCTGCTTGGCTAGCCTGCGCAACTTGTGGGCTGATGCCTTTTCCCTGATCGAGCGCGGCCTGCTGAGAAATGGGCCTGTTAGCCTGAGAGGCTGCAAGGCTACCGTTGGCTGCTTGCTCGGGCGGTAGAGATTGGCCAATCGGAACGGTGATGGCCTGCTTACCTACAAAGGGCAGCGCTAGTCCGGCAGAGACCACAGCGGTGCCTGTAATAGCAGTCCCCATTTGCCAACGCCAACCGGATTGCCCACCATTTCGATAGCCGTCTTGATGAGTACCATTTTGATGAGTACCGTCTCGAACTGCGGCCTGAGCACCGTCTTCAACAACGGCCTGATAGCCATCAGTGTCGCTAACAGATGAATACTCACCAGCGTAAATGTTGCTTAGGTCAAGGTCGCTAGAGATGCTATCTTTGGGGGCTTGCATGAGGGCCTGTCCACCGAGAAGAACAAACAAAAAGGGAATAAATAACCGTGCTATCAAAACACGTTCGTTTTTACCCTCTACCAGCAAACACACTGTCGTCCGGGAAACTGCCGTCCAAAAATGATGAATCTGCCATTTTTGGATTTATCACCGCTTTAGAATTTTCTGCCAATATCCGCGCATCGCTGAATTAGTGTGTTCAAGAAGAGGCAATCGATCTTAACTCCTATGGCTTTTGAATTTTCGGACTTAGCGACAATATATAAAGATACGCTGCTAAAGAACGTCATCCCCTTCTGGGAAGCGCATTCGATTGATCGGCGCTTTGGTGGCTATTTCACCTGTTTGGATGCGACGGGTCGGGTGTACGACACTGACAAGTTTATCTGGCTGCAAAACCGTCAGGTCTGGACCTTTTCAATGCTATGCAATCAGCTAGAGCCGAGAGCTGACTGGCTAGCGATCGCAAAAAACGGAGCAGACTTCTTGGCCAAACACGGCCGCGACCCTGAGGGCAACTGGTACTTCTCCCTCACACAACAAGGGCAGCCGTTAATTCAGCCCTACAATATCTTTTCCGACTGCTTTGCTGCGATGGCCTTCAGTCAATACGCTCTGGTCAGCGGCGATCAGCAGGCCAAAGATATTGCCCTACAGGCCTATAGCAATGTTTTGCGGCGTCAGCGTAACCCAAAAGGACAATACGACAAGGCCTACCCAGGTACGCGCCCTTTAAAGTCGTTAGCAGTCCCGATGATACTGGCTAACTTATCACTAGAGATGGACTGGCTGCTCTCAGATGGAGAGCTCGATCAGGTCTTAGAGCAAACTCAATCAGAAGTGATGGGGCAGTTCTTATCTAAAGATAGTGGCTTACTGCATGAGCACATAACACCCGCAGGCGAACAGGTAGATTGCTACGAAGGACGGCTAATTAATCCAGGTCACGGGATCGAGGCGATGTGGTTCATGATGGCGATCGCAGAGCGCCAAGACAATTGGGCTCTGATGGAACAGACGACAGATGTGATCTTGAGAATTCTAAACTATGCCTGGGACGCACAATACGGCGGGCTTTTTTACTTTATGGATAGCAAGGGGTACCCACCGCAGCAGCTAGAGTGGGATCAAAAGCTATGGTGGGTGCATTTAGAAACGCTGGTGGCGCTGTCGATGGCGTACCGCCTAAGCGGACGTGAAGACTGCTGGCGCTGGTACCAAAAGGTACACGACTATACCTGGAGCCACTTTGCCGATAGTCATAATGGTGAGTGGTATGGCTATCTGAATCGCCGCGGAGAAGTGCTGCTGCCGCTGAAGGGGGGAAAGTGGAAGGGCTGCTTCCATGTGCCCAGGGCGATGTATCTTTGCTGGCAGCAATTTGAGCAGATGGTCAGTCAGTGATATGACTGTGATATCTATGTGATATGACTGTGATGATGTCACATAGATATCAGCTTGCCGCGCGTCAAAAGCCATGCTAAAAATTTCAAATTTGGCCTCTATTCCCGATAGCGAGATAGAGATGAGCGCAATTCGCTCGCAAGGAGCTGGTGGCCAGAATGTAAACAAGGTAGCTAGTGCGATCCATTTACGCTTTGACGTAGAAGCCTCTTCACTGCCCAACGTTTATAAGCGTCGCCTGCTGCGACAAAGAGACAAGCGACTAACTAAAGACGGTGTGATCATCATCAAATCGCAGGCGCACCGCAGTCAGGAACGTAACCGAGAAGAAGCGCTTAGCCGGTTGCAGGCGATAGTAAGGGCCGCTGGCGTGCTGCCGAAAAGAAGACAGCCCACAAAGCCGACGAAGGGGTCAAAGATGCGGCGGCTAGAGAGCAAGAAGCGGCGATCGCAACTGAAGTCTTCACGTAAAAAGATGAGTTTGGAGTGAACTCAATAGCAAAGATACTCGTCAATCTAGGCAAACCCTGTCAGGCCGAACATAGCCAAGCAAGAGGCGCTAAGCATGAGCTCACAACAAACTGCCAGCAGCCTAAAGAGTCTTCAACAGAACGCGTCAAATCAACGCTCCGAAGGGGAAAAGTCGCTATTCGAGCTGCATGTTCTTCGCATTGTAGGTATGGCGCTAATTTTGTTTCAGCACTCAGTTCCCTACATTGGCTGGGATCCTCGAGTACCTTGGCTCATTCCTGATTTAGGCGGTATCGGCCTGACTATTTTCTTCTTCATCTCCGGCTTCTTACTCAGCCGATCTGTCCTAGGAAAACAAACCGCTTTCGATGCCAGGGCCTTTTTAAGACGTCGGCTGATTAGAATTGTGCCTTTGTACTGGACGGCTGTGATTGTCTTTGTTTTAGTCTTTCACGTCGGACACATTTTTCGATATGCCGACTTTTCTCCTTTGCCTGCTACCTTGGCTGCTCATTTTCTAGGCGTGCAGCTATTTTTGGTGCCCGCTGTTTCTGGAATCTTTACAATTTGGTATATGGGTGCGCTGATTCCGTACTACATTTTGTTCGCACTCACAGCCACGCTAAAGCCCCTGAAGTACTTCGGTGTGAACCTGTTGATCCTGGGCTTGCTATACGGGGTGAAACTAGCGCTAGAGCGAAAAGGTATCCTTTTGATTGACGCGCGGCTGCTGGTGCACTACCCAACGTTCTTGCTAGGCGTGTGGTATGCCAGGCTAGATAGCAATTTCGATTTTGTTCGTAAAAGAAAGCGAATACTGTGCGGTTTGTTTGGGGTGCTGATGTTGGTTTTACTGCAGGGAATAGGCCCTGAGGGTATCCGACTAGATACTATGCGACTGGTGCCTACTAGTATCGGATACTATGCGTATTGCTTACTGGGGGGGATTTTCTTTGTCGCTCTGGCCTTTTGGATTACGCCTACAGCCAAAAAGTTTCCAGCTTCGGTCGCGGCTCTATCTGCTAGTTCCTACGCGGTCTATCTCTTCCATCGCCCAATCTACGGTATCTTTTATGACTTGGTTATGTCTAAGCTCTCTGAGGGTGTGGTGCTAAGAACGCTGCTGTTTCCGATTGCAACTGTTTTAATAGTAGCGATCGCTTATTACATCACCAAAGCCGAGTCCCAACTCATCAAGCCAAGGCTAGCGAAAATCCTAGGTAGCTAGATGTAGCAGACTGCACTAGCTAGGTAAGCGACGCACCGTGTACAGTCCCCTTTGAGGGTTGGCCTGCGCTTCAGACGATTGCGCCTCAGGTAAGACGATGTCACTCTCTAACGCTTCGTTAGATTCAATAGCTTCTGCTAAAAGCGCGGAGGGCGAGTATACAAAGAATTCGCTGCCGGGAGGAAGCTGAGCGAGCGCGGCGGCGTAGCTTTCTGGCTGTTCTCGGTTGAGCAATAAGTAACGAGTGTCTGGGCGGACGTAGTAGCTCAGCGATAGCAGATAAAAGTATTCAGTATCACTGATGACAATGGGCTGTTCAGCCTGGTTGATTTGTGGGCTAGCAACTAATGAAACCGTGCTAGAGCCTTTGCCCCAATCGAGCGACTGAGCAGTCAGCAGACTAGAGATGACGCCCCCGAGCAGCAGCATCAGAATGCCGAACTGACGTGCTTTTAGCCAACCTGACTGTAGCCGGTCAACCCTAGGGCCAACCGCTCGCGCCATCGCATAGGCTACCGCTAGCTCGATGCCTAAGTACACAGTCAGCGAGTATCTGGGCAAGAGCGATCGCCGACCGCTATTCAAAATATCGGGTACTACCTGGGCAAATGCACTCACGCCCATCAGCAGCGCCACAAATAGCCATACGCGCTTAGGCGTGTGTCGATAGAGCTGATACAGACTATAAAGAAAGCCTGCTAGCAAGAGATAAGAAAAAGGATTGACAAAGCTCACGGCCCAGTTGAAGTCGACAAAGCCGATCCCCAAATTGTGCACCCAGTACTCAGCGCGTTCAAAAATGCTGGTTTTGTAATTGCTAGCCCATTTTGTCGTTTCTTCCAACTGGCTATGCCGAGTGATAATGACCCAAGCCCAGGGTAAAAAGGCCACGATAATGCCGATAGATATCATGACGTAGCGCAGCAGCTTCTGGGTAAGACGAAACTTCTCGGTGACCAGAACATACAGTCCGTGGCTGATGAGCACCCAGGCGAAGAACAGATGGCTATACATGCCCAAGATAGCCGTGAGGCCGTAAGCAATCCACTGCTTCCACTGATTGTCTCTGAGCGCCTGTAGTAAGAACACGCTAGAGACGGCTAGTAGCAGTGCCCACAGGCTGTATTGTCTGGCTTCTTGAGCGAGCAGGACGTGAAAGGGCGAGACGGCAATCAGTGCGATCGCACTCCAGCCGACGACTTTGGGATCCACTACGCTAGTCTTTCTTGGGCCAGTTTCTATTTGATCTGCTTCTATTTGATCTGCTTCTACTCGACCCGTTTTCATCGCCATCCCCACCGGCTCGAATAGCACCTGACACAGCCAGTACATGGCGGGTAGTAGCAGCAGACTCAGAATAACGGCTAGCCAGCGAGAGGCTACCGGCGCATGAAAGAGCTGTAAAGAAAACCGCATCAGCAAGTAATACAGCGGCGGATGCTCAGGATTATTGGCGAATGCTTCTAGCGCATCCCCAACCGAACGCTCTATGGTAGGAACCTGATACTGCTGTAGCTGATCGTTGGTAATCAGCTCGCCCGTGTATAGGGCATTCACTGGCTCTTCAGCGGCATAGCCTGATGCTCGTAAAATGCCTCTGACCTCATCGACGGTATAGACTTTTTGGTCTAAGTTGGCAAAGCGAGCATAGAGGCCGATGAGGAGTAGCCCAATGATCAACAGTTTTCTGAGTTTCATCTAAAGTTTGTCTACTTGGTTCTTGGAATGTTTTTTTGAAGTGTTTTCTTCAGCCTTTTATAAAAAGAGACTACCCAGCTGTGAGATAAAGGGAGTCTATCCCAAAAGCAATGGCCACCTTTACGCTTCATACAGGTTTTATAGAGATAGGTTTGATAGAGACATCGATTTTTAAAGGGGGCAATGGATATGGCCAAGTCGGTTAAGTCGCTGGTGACTCGTCTGAAGCCTTACTTGCGCTGGGTGATTTTAGGTGGCACGCTCTTTTTTATCGCCAAAACGCTGAAAGATCACTGGCGAGAAGTGACAGAAATTCAGCTGACGCCTGATGCCGGTTATCTGTTACCGCTGGCATTTGGCGTAACTTTGGCCGCGCACATTTGGTCTGGATGGGTGTGGCATTGGATTTTGGTGCTGCTCAATCAGCCTCTAGATGGACGGTGGAGCACACCGGTCTATCTCAAAACAAATGTGGCTAAGTATCTACCGGGAAATGTATGGCATTTTTTTGGTCGGGTGCGAGCGTTGCAGAGAATAGGGACGCCTACAGGTATTGCGGTGCTGGGGGTGGTGATGGAACCGCTGCTGATGGCGGTAGCGGCGCTAATTTTGGCTTGTTTGGGGGGCGGGCAGCTAGTGGGAGGCCGCAGCTTATTACTACAAGCGATGGTGGCCTGCGCAGCCTTGACGGTAGTGCATCCGCGAATTTTTAACCCGATTCTTCAGCGATTAGGACGGGCAAAGGCGAAGGCTCAAGGGCTGAACTTTACCGGCGATCGCACGGGTCTATTGCGGGCGTATCCACTGCGGCCACTGCTGGGCGAAATTGGGTTTGTGCTGCTGCGATCGCTAGGCTTTATTGCTATTGTTGCCGCGCTACAGCCGGTGACAACGGTAGAAGCTTTATCTTCACTAGTAGCAGCGTTTAGTCTCTCCTGGCTGCTAGGGCTAGTCGTACCCGGCGCGCCAGGCGGCATTGGCGTGTTTGAAGCAACGGCGATTCCGCTGCTGAGTAGCCAATTCCCGGTGGCAGTTGTGTTAAGTAGCGTAGCGATCTATCGGCTGGTCAGCGTGCTAGCTGAGGTAGTCGCGGCGGGCGGCGTTTGGCTAGGCGAGAAATGCGTAGATTCTATCAAGAATTTCTAATTCGTGAGGCGATCACTCATTAATTGGGTACGGTGGGGGCATCTTAAAGCAGCCTTTCTAATGTTGCGGAAGAATGCTGCTGGAGAAACTGTCTAAAATTTTGCTTATCCGCTGTTTGGCCGTTAATTTGCCATGATTGATTCTACGCTTACGCCTTCCCTATCACTGTCTACTGACCCGGCTGTCGATGGTAACGCTGCGATCGCCACTTCTCCAAAGACGATAGATCTTTCTGTTGTAGTCCCGATCTACAACGAAGTAGAGACAATCCCTCATTTGGTACAGCAAATTACCGACGTTCTAAAAGGGATGGACGTTACCTACGAGTTTATTTGTGTAGACGACGGCTCGGCCGACGGCTCGGTGCCCTTGCTAAGATCTATTGCTAAGGAGCGTAACGATGTGCAGCTAGTAGTGCTGCGCCGCAATTACGGTCAGTCGGCAGCCATGTCAGCCGGGTTTAACCAGGCGAGAGGACGTGTAATTATCACGCTAGACGGCGATTTGCAAAACGAGCCAGCCGATATTGCCACGGTGTATGAAAAGCTGCTAGACGGCTACGACCTAGTAAGCGGCTGGCGCAAAGAGCGGCAAGACGACGCCATGACCCGATTGCTGCCTTCCAAAATCGCCAATAAACTCATCGCCAAAGTCACCGGCGTGCGGCTGCACGACTACGGCTGCTCGCTCAAGGCCTACCGCGCTGAAGTCGCTAAAGATATGCACCTATATGGAGAGCTACATCGATTCTTACCGGCGCTGGCCTACATCGAAGGCGCTAGGATTACCGAAATCCCAGTACGTCACCACGCCCGTCAGTTTGGCAAAAGTAAGTATGGCCTAGGCCGGACGCTGCGGGTCGTGATGGATTTGCTGACAATTTATTTCATGAAGACGTTTCTTACTCGGCCAATGCATATCTTTGGACCGTTTGGCATTATCTCTATTACTTTGGGTTTTCTGTTTGGTCTGTATCTAACGTTTCTCAAACTGTTTTTCAACGAAGCTATTGGAACTCGACCGCTGCTAATGCTGGCTGTGCTGCTCATCATTTCAGGCATTCAGCTATTTAGCTTTGGCCTCCTAGCGGAGCTAGGAATGCGCACCTACCACGAATCTCAGAAAAGGCCGATTTACCGCATTCGTGAGATAGTCGGTTAGGCGTTGGCTATCAAGGGAACTGAGGTCTGGTTTGAGGTCTATATAAGAGGTCTATCTATAATTAAGGTCTGTCGGAATAAGGTCTGTCGGATGCTACTACCTGGGCATTTTGCTATAGCGAACTGATCGTGGGAAGCTATAGCTTGATATAGGGATGTAGGATTTTTCCCGTATGACCAGTGTGTTGCCAAACCCTCAGCAGAACGGTGGGGGTGCTTTTGAAAGCTTGAAGCCAGACTCGAAGCTCAATTTGGGACCCAATTTAGAGCCTAGTCTAAAGCCCAATTCGGGGCCTAAGACAGAAGATCTTGTGGTGCTTAATGAACGCTTCGGTCAGGCTGAGGCGAGTGAGCTGATTGAGTGGGGTGGGCAGACGTTTGGCGATCGCCTTGTAATGACTACTAGCTTTGGCATTCAGTCGGCGGTGACGTTGGATCTGGTGACAGGCGTGATCCCAGATATTCCGGTGATCTGGATTGATACGGGCTATTTGCCTGCTGAAACCTATCGCTTTGCCGAACAGCTCACGATGCGTCTGTCGCTGAACTTACAGGTATATCAGTCACCGCTAAGCCCAGCTCGAATGGAGGCACTCTATGGCCGACTGTGGGAAGAGGGTACGGTAGAGGCGTTCAACCGCTATGACGCGATTCGGAAGGTGGAGCCGATGCAAAGAGCGCTAACTGAGCTAGGGGCCAGGGCCTGGCTGACGGGGTTGCGATCGCAGCAAACTGACCATCGCAAAACCTTAGATCGCATCACCGTTCAAGAATCTCGCTACAAGCTGCTGCCAATTCTTCACTGGCATTCTAAAGACATCTATGCCTACTTGAAGACGCACAATTTGCCCTACCATCCCTTCTTTTACGAAGGTTATGTGAGCGTGGGTGACTGGCACTCAAGCCGACCGGTTGGCGCTAATGATACCGATGGTAGAGCCACGCGCTTCAAAGGCCTAAAGCAAGAATGTGGCATCCATATTCCCCAGACGCCAGAAGAAGCCGAAAGCCTGAACTCTAGTTCTCTTTAGACTGTCTGCCTAGAGTGTTTGTCCCAAAGCGTTTGCTTCAGAGCGTCTACTTTAGAGCGTCTACTTCAGGGCGTTTGTTCCGCATAGTTTGCTGTAGAAGTGTGTGAGAAGCACGCGGTTGGTGGTGTCCCATGCTTATGTCCCAGCTTCACGATATTGCGACGCAGTTTGTTTCTTCGGGCACGATTCTTGCCGTAGAACCGCTGGGTAATGGCAACATCAACAGCACCTTTTTGGTGACTGTCTCGGAAGATGCGCTGCCTGCCGAACGGTTCGTGATGCAGCAAATCAATACCGAAGTTTTCAAGCAGCCGAGGCTGGTCATGCAAAATATGACAGCCCTCAGCGACCATCTGCAAAATGTTCCGCATGATCTACCGCGCCGCTGGGAAACACCGCGCATTTTACCCATCGTCTCGCCCACTGATTCGCCCACTGATCCGCCCACTGATTTGCCCGTTGACGAAGCAAACCCTTTCGTTATCGATGACGCGGGTGGCTACTGGCGAGCAATTACCTTTATTGAAGATTCCCAAGTATTCGAATCGGTAAAAAATGCCGCTCATGCCAAGGAAGTTGGCTACGGTCTGGCCATGTTTCACCGGCTAATTAGCACGCTGCCCGTCGAGCGTCTCGCCTATACTCTTGAGGGCTTTCACATTGCGCCCCAGTATTTAGCTCACTACAGCCGAACCTTAGCAGAGTGGAGCGCCGATGCCAGTCACAAAGCGCACAACAGCCTAGCAGGTAGGTCGCTGGAGGTTCAGCACTGCCAAGCGTTCATTGCATCCCGAAGCGGCTGGGCGCATGTCTTAGAAAATGCCAAAGCTGCCGGTCATTTGCATCTGCGGCCTATTCATGGCGATCCTAAGGTAAATAACATCATGCTGGGGCACAACGGTCAGGCCGTGAGCCTGATTGATTTGGATACGCTGCAGCCGGGGCTAGTGCATTACGACATTGGCGACTGCTTGCGATCCGGGTGCAACTTGCTAGGTGAGGAAACGACAGACTGGCAGCGGGTTGATTTTGACCTAGAACTGGCACAGGCAATGATAGAAGGCTATCTGTCCTTGGCTGGCGATTTTTTGACAGAGTATGACTACCGGTATCTGTATGATGGAATTTGGCTAATTGCGTTTGAGCTAGGACTAAGATTCTTTACGGACTATCTAGCGGGTAATGTCTACTTCAGGGCAAAACATCCGATGCACAATCTCGACCGGGCGCTAGTGCAGTTTCAGCTTGCCTCTCGTATTGAAGCGCAAGCAGAGTCGCTAAAAGCTATCATCAAATCGCTAAGGTAAGGCCAAGAATGACTGAACTTGCTACGTTTACACTGGTTCCATTTTCGCCGCTGCCAGAGGGTACGGATTTAGCGATTACCGGTACGTTGACCAGAAAAGATAGCGTGCTATCTATCTCATACCTAATAGCGGGAGATTTGGATGCGGTAGTGCTGCCGCCACTCAATAGCAGCAGTGATAGACAAGATCGCCTGTGGGAGAAGACTTGCTTTGAGATTTTTTGGTCGATCGGGGCGCAAAAGTCTGATGAAGATGCGTATTGGGAGCTGAACTTTTCGCCGACGGGTGCGTGGAATGTTTTTGCGCTAGCGGGCTATCGGAAGGATCGTAAAGAGGTAGCCATAGCGGAATTGCCGTTTACGGTGAGTCATGCTTCGGACGGTTTGCGTTTGGATGCTTCGGTAGATTTGAAGGCATTGTTACCACCTGCTGTGTCGTCCGAGTCACCAGATCAGGCGCAGGCTCAGACACAGTGGCTGCTAGGGATCGCCGCGGTGGCGGTGCTCAGTTCGGAGAAAGAGACGTTTTGGGCGATCGCACATCCTGGTCCCACCGCTGACTTTCACCGCTCAGATAGTTTCTCCCTGCTGCTTTCGCCATAGCTATAGATATAGCTATGGCCATAGTTCTCTATCGTGACAGCGTGCGAAAGATTTTTCTTTTTCGGACATTTAATTTCGGTCGGGGCAAATGCGGACTATGGTAGGTTGAGACGGTTTTTTACTCCTACCACCTCGTATTTAAAATGCCTGCTCCTGCTCCGATGCTTTCCGAGGGCCAGTCTACGGCCAAAACAATCTTTCTACTGGCCTCTATGGTGGGCTGGCTAATTGTTGGGGCTTCACTAATTTACTTGGTGCCCGCGGCTTTAGACGCTTTTCGCCCTTCTGAAACGAGCGCGGTGTGGATAGAAACGCTATCGAGAAGTGGCTACAGCCCGCAGCTAGCAATCAGAGGGGGCGGTGTTGCTTTGGTGCTGACAGTAATTGGAAATGTGCTGTGGTACCAGAAGTCTGGGGATGAACCTAGAGAGCGAGCTAAGGGAAAGCGCTGATGAAAACGATTGGCTGGCTAGGAGGAATGAGCCGGGAGTCGACGACCGAGTATTACCGGCTGCTAAACGAAACCGTAAGGGCTGAGCTTGGCGGGCTGCATTCGGCCAAAATTGTAATGTATTCGGTCGATTTTGAAGAGCTAGTGCAGCTTAAGCATCAGTCTGACTGGGATCAGATTGGTCAAATTTTGGCGGTAGCTGCCGCTCATTTAGGAAGGGCTGGGGCTGATTGTCTACTGATTGCCGCCAATACGATGCATAAGGTGGCAGACGCGATTATGCTATCGACGACGGTTCCGCTGATCCATATTGCCGATCCGACAGCTGAGGCAATCAAAGCTCAGGGCTATACTCGTGTGGGCTTGCTAGGAACGCGCTTTACGACGGAAGAATCGTTTTACAAAGATCGCCTGATCTATCAGCATGGGCTGGCTGTGCAGGTTCCTAACGGCGAGGAACGTGATTTTGTTCACGATGTGATCTATGACGAGCTGTGCTTAGGAAAAATTCGAAGGCGATCGCGCGATCGCTTTCGTGAAATCATCGCGAACTTAGTAGCGGCCGGCGCTGAAGCCGTGATCTTGGGCTGTACTGAAATTGGCTTGCTCGTAGATGCGAAAGACAGCACAGTGCCTTTATTCGATACGACTGAAATTCACGCGCAGGCGGCGGCGAAGTGGGCGATCGCACCCTATGCACGAGAGTGCCAAAACTTCTTCTACGCTTCTGCTGAATACGGTGTTCTGAATCCCTGGATTACTAGAACGCTTGCGTGTCAATCTGTCCTGTTTTTTTGCGGGCGAGCCGCTAATGGGCAAGTGCCTACCTCGGCAGCCTAACAAAAGCTATAGCTATGAAAATATTCTTTACAGTACTTCTTATCTTTTATTCTTTGTGTTATGCTATGGCATCTCATTGATAGCCTGCAGTTCCCTAGCTTGGCTTTTTTGACAAGCCTTCCTCTGATGAACTTTTGATGTTAGCCCCTATATCCGAAGTCTAAAGCACTAAAGCATAGCACCGAAAGTGATAAATACTCTCGACTAGTGTCGTCTTTGGTCAGCATCTTAGCGAACAGGGCAGTGCTTCTTCTGTATAGCTTTGCTGTCTTTGTTCTAAAAGTTACAAAGTTCTAAAATCATAGAGTTCTAAAAATCACATAGTGTAATGCCCTATTGCGAAGTAGAGCAAAACAGAGCGAGTAGAACAGGAATACATTAACTATATTCTTTGAGGCTATTTTCCGGAAAGGAGGTTATTTTCTTGTTGCTATATTTATGACTGTCTGTACAATTCCCTTTCATCTTTACATCTCTGACTCGCCAAACTCGATTGTGACAGATGCTACAGGATTTAATGTCCGAGTAGACTTCACTATATAGTCATGACATAGTCAAGACTAGGGAGTCACGCAAGACTAACAAATCAAGCGTGAGGCTGACAGAGCCCGGTGTGGACTAGTGATGAGCATATTGATGTGTGCTGTAAGAAGTATCTTCAGGGTTACAACTATCTTGTATGAGGCATCTAACTTGACTGTCAGCTCGAATACTTGGCTCAGATCTTTTTTTAGCACCCGTATTCCCGTTCTTCTCTTCTAACGTTTGCTCTTACTATCTTTCTATTCTCTCTTCTGATATAGCTGTTTTTTTGTTCTCTTATCTTTCTGTTCTCCTATATGTGACTACGATGTTCGCTCTGTAGACAGATATCCGCATTTGGCCGATGAGTCTAGCATAAGGTCTATGTGTGAGGGTTATGTGTGAGTCCTAGCAACAAGAGGCGGTGTTGCAGCCTGCTGTTCGACAGCTATATACGACCAGCTATGTACGGTCATCACGGTGTGTAACTACCACCGCGCGCAGTCTTCTTTATTGTCATCATAATAACAGACGATAAAGACCTAAGACCCTGGTTTTCAGGTGGTTCTTATCAAATGCTCAGGGTTCTTTCTGATGTTGCTATTAGGCTCAGTGATAGGTTCAGTGAACCATAGCCAAGGCTTCTGTTACATCCAATCCTATAAGTGGCCCGTAGGGTATTTACAGCCTGTTGATGTGAACTCATAATGATTCCGGTTAAGGGTTTTGGTTTCTAGGTTTAGCAGCTTCTAGGTTTAGCAATAGCGCTCCCTCTCGCCTAGCGAATAAGTTTGCTTGCTACCTAGCTCATTGCGATCGCTCCTGAAAGAATTTTTGGCGGAGGCCCCACTTATGGCTCAATCTACACCCCGCACAGCTAGCCCCGTTTCTGGTGATGCATTCAGCAGCGAAGCAACTGTAGGCAAGGTAACGGCAAGCAAGGCGACAAGCGCAGAAGCAGTATCTAGTAATAGCAAGACAATTTATAAAAAGGCCACGGCTGAAAAGACAGCCGCTAAAAAGGTGACTAAAGTGAAAAGTACAGCAGCGAAAGGCACAGCAAAAAAATCAGACATTGAGCCTTTAGATATCGAGTCCACAGCCATCGAGCCCAAGGCCTCTGAGCGTAAGGCTACTAAGCAAGCGACTACGAAAAAAACGACTGCTACTCAAAAGAAAAAGCGCAAAGCAAAGCCGCTGTACACTACTGATGCTGTTCGCGCCTACTTACACGAAATTGGCCGCGTGCCCCTGCTAAGTCATGAAGACGAAATTGTTTTAGGTAAGCAGGTGCAGCAGATGATGGCACTGCTTGAGATCAAGAACGGTTTAATTGCCGACTTGCCGACAGATGAAGCGACGGATACAGTAACCGAAGCAACCGATGAAGCGGCTGAGATTTCTGACGCAGCCTGGGCGGAAGCCGCTAGCATGTCAGTTCCCGAGCTACAAAATCACATGCGCCGCGGTCAGCGCTCTAAGCGCAAGATGATCGAAGCCAACCTACGGCTGGTTGTAGCAGTCGCCAAAAAGTATCAGAAACGCAACCTAGAATTTCTAGACCTGATTCAAGAAGGCACTCTAGGTCTTGAGCGAGGCGTTGAGAAGTTCGATCCGATGAAGGGCTATAAGTTTTCGACGTATGCTTACTGGTGGATTCGTCAGGCAATTACGCGGGCGATCGCACAGCAGGCACGGACTATTCGCTTGCCAATTCACATCACCGAAAAGCTCAACAAAATCAAGAGAGTGCAGCGCGAACTGTCCCAAAAGCTAGGCCGTAGTCCTAACGCCGCTGAAATTGGCGAAGAGCTGGAGCTAGAGCCTCGTCAGGTGCGTGAGTATCTCTCTATTGCCCGTCAGCCAATTTCTTTGGATGTGCGCATTGGCGATAACCAAGACACCGAACTACAGGATTTACTAGAAGATGACGGTGCTTCGCCTGAAGACTACACTGTGCAAAAGTCTTTGCAGCAAGATTTGCGCCGGATGCTGCTAGAGCTAACGCCACAGCAGCAGGAGGTCATCAATCTACGCTTTGGACTAGCCGATGGCAATCCGCTTTCTCTCGCAAAAGTCGGTCAGCGTATGGGCATTAGCCGTGAGCGCGTCCGCCAGCTAGAGCAGCAGGCCCTAAAGCACCTGCGTCGTCGGAAGTCTTCGATTAATGGCTATTTAGCCGCGAGCTAATAGCGTGAGCACCTCTATGGATTAAAGAAAGGAGCAGATGATCGCAATCACCTGGTCCTTTTTATTGCCTTTGAACGAGAACAGTCTTAGAGAACTGAACGATCTTGACTGCACTCATGCTTTGACTCCATCTTCTATCCTTTAAGCGTCAGCGCGGCAGCTTTCAGTGGAGATAGCAGCGCCAATGGCACGGCAAGGGCATTGAGGTCTTTGAAGTCCGGATTTTTTTCTTTCTTGGGTCCGTGGTAGTCACTGCCGCCAGTCATTAAGAGGCCATAGGTTTTGCAGTATGTTTCTAGCTGTCTGACCTGACTAGCGTTGTGGGTTGGGTGATAGACCTCGACGCCCATCAGTCCAGCTTCGACCAGTATGGGCAAGACAGTCTCTACAGTGCCGCCTCGAAAGATGAAGGGATGGGCCCAGACAGGGACGGCCCCACAGCTAAGCAATAGATCAATGCCCTGCTGCGCGGTGAATTTCTCGTAAGGCACATAGGCGGGGCCGTCGTCTTTGAGAAATCGGTCGAAGGCTTCGTTGTGGGAGTTAACGTGGCCTGCTCGCTTGAGAGCACTAGCAATATGGGGGCGCCCGGGGGCCATAGCAGTAGCCATGTTAGGTAGTTCGATGGGGTAACCTAGCGCAGCGAGTTTGTCAGCCATTTTGCGAGCGCGGCGTTTGCGGCCTTCTACTCTTTCTTGTAAGGGAGCCTGTAGCTTTTGTGAGTTGGGGTAGAAGCCCAGAATATGCATAGAGCGACCGTTGTAGACGGTACTCAGCTCTAGGCCAGGAACGATTTCTATGTCTAATGGAGCTGCGGCTGCGATCGCCTCTTCCCAGCCAGCCATCGTGTCATGATCGGTAATTGCTAGGGCTCTGACGCCTTTTTCAGCCGCGAAATTGACTAGTTCGGTGGGGGTAAGACTACCATCGGAGCAGGTAGTGTGGCTGTGAAGTTCAAGCATGGCGATAGGGTGTGAGGAAGGTAAACTAGAGCCGGCCTTTCTATTATGGCGATAGTTTATGGTGGCGGTGGCTTGTGATAGGGAGATTTGTTGCGGCTAGTGTTATGAGCAGCAATCGGTCGCCGGAGAAATATGGCGCAAAGCATACAGACAATACAGCCGTGGCTAGATCTGGCGATAGAACGACTGCGAGCAGAGTTCGATTCTGAGAAGATAATTCTGTTTGGTTCGTGGGCTTGCGAGCAGGTGACTCGTCGCTCTGATATTGATTTATTTGTGGTTTGGCAGTGCGATTTTGGTCCGATAGACCGGATTGGAAAAGTATTAAACGCACTGCCGGATTCTCCCTATGCAGTAGATGCTATTGTGTACACGCTAGATGAGCTGCTTCGCTGTCAACACAGGCCGCTCATTGCTCAACCGTTGAGGGAGGGTCAGGTGCTTCATGAGCGTAGCCAAACTGCGTCCGCATCTGAGTAATAGGATTGAGGTAGCTAGCTTGTGGTTCTTGCCCTATATGGCAAGCAGCGCGATCTACGGCTAATAGATCGTTGCCCCAGATGACTTTGCCGATATCGAAGCTGTCGCCTTTGTCAGGCTTGTAGTCGTGGCTAATGAATTTGACATCGCAGTCCACAACGCCGCCATCGAATAGATGGCCAATTGTAAAGTAGATATCTTGTAGTACGAGCGGTACGGAGGGCCGGTGCAGCTGTCCGCGTGAATGGGGGCTGCGAGCTTTGTACTTGTCGCGCGGAAAGAGGCCGTAAAGGTTTTTAAGCGAGGCTGAGATCAGGTCTTGACCTTTGAGGTTAGTTTTTTTGAAGGCACTTAGTGAAATGCGACAGTCCACGTCTTGCAGTAGCTTGGGTGCCCACATGGATTTGAATCGGACTGGCTCAAGCGATTGGTTGGGATATTCTATGCAGTCTAGTTCGTCAGCGTTAAGGAGCTGAACACCGTCTGTTAATAGAGGCGAGAGGCCGTTCTTCTGCGCAATTTCTGTTAGAGAAACTTTGGAGCAGACCCCTTCAACGATCAGAATCTTGGCGGTTGGATTGGCGGCGCGAAGGCCAGCGAGCACTTTGGCTAAGACGCCCATGCTAACAGTGACGGGTGGGCCGACTGGATAGCCAAGGTTGGGTTTGATTAGAATGCGCTGGGCGGTTTTGGCACTCTCGGGTGGTGTATAAATAAAATCTGCTGTGGACGCGGTCTGTACTGGAACGAGATTGGCTGAAGCAGGATCGGCTATAGCGGAGTGGGAGTAAGCGGTGGCCTTCAAGATAGTTACGCCTGGGTATGAGGAGGTATTTGAGCGATGGACGGATGCGCTAGAGATAGCCAATTCGATGAAGTCGTCGCTTAAGAGCTGGTTTAAAGATATTCGTATTTTAGAATCTGACTCGGCGGGTTGGCGCCCGGTGTGGGTGTTTGGTCGGGGGCGATCGCATCCCGAATACTTAGGCCCCGGCACATACGATCGCCTTGCTCGCCTATTTATCGCCGAAGCGCAGGCCGAAGCGCGGCAGGCGCAGATGTGGAACATTCGCGGAAGGGAATTTGTGTGGGGCGATCGCACTTACCTAATGGGTGTGCTGAACGTAACGCCTGATAGCTTTAGCGATGGCGGTGAGTTTGATACGGTAAGCGCAGCGCTAGCCCAAGCTAAAGCGCTAGTAGACGCTGAGATAGATATTCTCGATATTGGCGGACAGTCCAGTCGACCAGGAGCAAAGCCAACAACGCTAACTGAAGAATGCGATCGCGTGATTCCTGTGATCAAGGCTATCCGCGAGGCTGACCAAGAGACGCTAAGGAATATGCCAATTTCGGTAGATACCACTCGCGCCGCGGTGGCCAAAGCGGCACTTGCTGCCGGAGCTGATATGATTAACGACATTTCTGGTGGCACCTATGAGCCCGAAACTCTGCTGGTCGTTGCAGAATTTGATGCGCCGATTGTGCTGATGCATCTGCGGGGAACGCCAGAGACAATGCAACAGATGACAGACTATGACGACTTGATGGGAGAGATTATCCGCTTTTTGGCGGCGCAGGCAGATAAGGCAGTAGCCGCAGGAATTAACCCGAAGAAAATTGTGGTTGACCCAGGAATTGGCTTTGCAAAGACAGTAACGCAGAATATCACTATTTTGCGAGAGCTAGCGGCGCTGAAGGCACTGAACTGCCCAATTTTGGTGGGTACCTCGCGCAAAAGCTTTATCGGCAAGATCTTGGACCGGCCTGTGGCCAAAGATCGGGTTTGGGGAACGGCTGCAACCTGCGGATGCGCGATCGCGCACGGTGCAGACATTTTGCGCGTACATGATGGTCCTGCCATGCGAGATGTCTGTCGGATGGCAGATGAACTTTGGCGACCGTTAGCCAAGGCCTGAGGCCGAACTCACCCCTTTGGGACGTTTGAGATGCGGACGCTCTGATTTACACTGATGAATGCAGTCTATAGATTGAACTTGAGGTTCTTATCCCATGAGACGATACAAAGCAGTCGTTGGCGTTTTGCTCGCTGCGATCGCCACCTTCTTAGTGAGCTGTGGCGGCGGCCCCAAGGCTGTTGCGCCTACCTACACTCCCGAAAAAATTGCGACCCTAACAAGCTACGTCAGCCGATTGGAAACCACACGTAATCGCCTTCCCGAGCTGTTGAACTATATCGAGAAAGACAACTGGGTGAATGTCGATAACTTCACTCACGGTCCCCTTGGCCAGATTCGCTCTGAAATGGTGCGTCTATCTAACCAGCTGTTGCCTGAAGACCAGCCCAAGGCAAAGATGCTCTCTGAAGAAGTTTTAGAGCACTTACAAAATATAGACGATGCCTCTAAAGATCGGAACTATGGCGTTGCGCTGACGCAGTACCGCGAGTTTGTCGGCGACTTCGAAGCGCTGCTGAGCATTGTACCAGAAGGGGCTCGCCAGCAGGCCATCGATCAGGTAGAGTCTGGCCCTGCCGAGAGTGTTTATGATATGACAACAACAATCCCCGATCCCGCGCCGGCGCGCGCCGCAGCAGAAGACATGGTTCGTACGCCAGTTCTGTTGGATTCTGACGCAGAAGATGTGATCGAAAAGCTAGGCGGCGACGCAGACAATATCTAGTAGCGGCTAGTAAGCGTTAGCTTTGTAGATAGCCAGTAGCTTAGATTTAGTAGCTTCAGAGCTGATAGTTCCAGAGCTAATAGTTTTAGAACAGAGAATGGACTAACATTCTCTGTTCTTTTTATATTTGAAGGATAATGAAGCCCAAAATCGTTGTAGTTGGCTGTGGGGTAGTAGGAGCGCTAATCGCCTATGAACTAAGCGCTCAGCTAGAGGCTGATATTCAGGTAGTTGATAAGCAGCGGCCAGCGCAAAGGCATACAGGCGAATTTATAGAAGGATCTACAGGAGCGGCGCTAGGTGTTCTGATGGGTGTCATCAGCCATAAGGTAAAAGGGCGCACCTGGCGACTAAGAGAGTTCAGCGCTCGCCGCTACCGCTCGCTGATAGACGAGCTAGCACAGCAGGGGTATGCTGTTCCTTTCAATTCGCAAGGCATCGTCAGTTTGTGTTTTGATGAGACTAAGCTGCCGAAGTGGGAAACGCTAAAAGCCAAAAGACACTCTCAGGGTTGGCCTCTAGAAATTTGGTCTGCTGCTGAGTTAACGACTCGCTGCCCGCAGATTTCTTTGGAGAGCAATCTAGAAGAAAACAAAATAGAAGAAAATAAACCAGAAGAAGGCAGAACGGAAGAAGGCAGAACAGAAAAAAGTAAAGTAGAAGATGACCGTACCCGTCAGGTAAAGGCAGCAATCTACTCACCAGCGGACGCTCAGGTACACCCAGTAGCGTTGGCTCAAGCGCTGATTGCCGTGGCAGCTTCGCGAGGGGTGAAATTTTTCTGGGATACAGCGGTGATCCAGCTCCAGGTAAAGGGACAGCGGTGTGTAGGCGTAAAAACGACACAAGGAGAGCTAGAGGCTGATTGGGTAGTCCTATCGGCTGGGTTGGGATCGGGGCCATTGACAGCGTTTGCGAGTGAGCCGTTAGAGCTTATGCCGGTGCTAGGTCAGGCGATGGAGGTTCGGCTGCCGGCTGTGCTGGGGAAAGAGGCTTTTCAGCCGGTGATTAATGGAGACGATATCCAGCTTGTGCCGCTAGGCGAGGGACGCTATTGGCTAGGGGCAACGGTAGAGTTTCCTGAGGCGGGTGTGCCTTTAGCGGCGCAAGCGTCGGGACTGAAGAATTTGAAACAGGGAGCGGTTAGGTTTTGTCCGGCGATCGCAACTGCCGAAGTTGTGCGCACTTGGAGCGGGCTGCGACCTCGACCCGTTGGGCAACCTGCTCCGGTGATTAAACCATTGGGCGATGTAGAGAACGTAACGCTCGCGACAGGACACTATCGCAATGGAGTTTTGCTAGCACCTGCAACAGCGCAGCAAGTTTGTGAGCTGTTGCGAGATATTTAATGGGAAATTAGCTGCCTGCGCACGTCTGTACGTGAGACTAGCTTGCCATCTTTGAAGGTTATTCGGTCGACAGGTGCGCTGCCAATGGCTTCTGAGGCGGAGCGGGCGTTGAGTATGACAAGATTGGCTGGATGATCGACGGCAATACTGTGATAGCGGATGCCGATGGCACGGGCAGCGCGAGTGGTGGCCATTTCTAGGCACTGGACTTGGTGAGCGGACGTTCCGAGCTGAAGAACTTGGGCTAGCAGCGTACAAATTTTAAGCGGGTCGCCGTCGCCGAAGGGGGTAAAGAGATTTTGAACATTGTTGGTTGCGATCGCGCAGTTGACTCCCAAATCCGTCAGCGTGTGAATCGGCGCAACGCCCCGCCGAGCATTGTGCGTATCTTGACGAGCTATCATGTATAGGTCTGATGCGGGCAGCGCCAAAATGGAGATACCGGCTGCTTTTATATCGGTAGCGATCGCCCTCAGTTCTGTAGGAGCAAGCCCGGCTAGCCGAGTCATATGACCTAAGCAAACGCGATTTTGCCAGCCTCGTTTGATGGTTTCTCGAATCACGCTTGGCAGCAGCAGCGGCTCGTGGTTATCTAGAAAATCGAGATGAAAATCAACGTCGCAGTCGTATGCCTGGGCCAGATCGAACACAATCTGAATATTGCGAATTGGATCGGTGTCGGTGTAGGGCGCAGAGCCGATAAGATCGCCGCCGAGGCTGAGAGCCTGATGGAGAAGATCCTCTGTTCCTGGCTGATTGGTGATGCCTTCTTGGGCAAAAATGGCGAGCTGAAGATCGACGCCCCAAGCGTATGCTTGCTTCAGCGGCAAAATCGCTTCTAACGATGTGAGCTGAAGGATGGGATCGACTTCTATATGTGTGCGAATGGCTGTTGTGCCAAAAGCAATTTCACTTTCAATGACGCGGCGCGCTCGCGATTGGATATCTTCTAGGGTGAAGTTTTGCTTGAGTGTGGCGGTGTCTGCAAGGGCTTCTGCAAACGTCCCCTGCTGAGCAGGATGCTGTTCTAAAAGAAGTGCCTTATCAAGATGAAGATGCGGATCGATAAAGCTGGGAATCACCAGCTTGCCGTTGGCGTCAACCGTTTGGTGAGCAGAGTCTGTGAGGCTATCAGCAATCTTAGCAATCAGACCGTTTTGAACGGTGATAGTCTGTGGTGTGTGGTACCCAATCAGAGTAGCGTTCTCAATCTTAAGATCTAGTTTTTCGGAATCTAGTTTTTGAGAGTCGGACTGTCTGAGGTCAGATTGTTCGAGATTTGACATTACAGGATTGCTATAAGACTGCCGACAGATCTGAAGAGGTCGCTACTGCGCCAAAGACGCCGCCCTGCATGGTGATCATTTTTAGCGCGGCTAGGTAGTTGTCGTAGTCTGTTGCACCTGTGCAGTCAGAGAGAACGAGACACTCGTAGCCGCGGTCATTGGCTTCACGCATCGTGGTGTGTACGCAGACATCGGTGGTGATGCCAGCAAGAATGATATTTTGAATGTTTTTGCGGCGCAGCAACAGGTCAAGGTCGGTAGCAAAGAACGCGCCTTTGCCTGGTTTGTCAATGATGGTTTCACCTGGCAAGGGGGCAAGCTCGGGAATGATTTCCCAGCCCGCTTCGCCTCGGATAAGGATACGACCGCAGGGACCTGGATCGCCGATGCCTGCACCAATTTGACGCGATCGCCACTGCTTGTTCTCTGGCAAATCCGACAGATCGGGCCGATGCCCCTCGCGCGTATGCATAATGTGAAATCCCTGGGCTCTCATCACTTTCAACAGCGCTTGCAAAGGCTCAATCGGCGCGCGCGTCAGATTCAGGTCATAGCCCATCTTATCGACATAGCCGCCTTGACCACAAAAGTCAATCTGCATATCAATAATCAGTAGGACGGTATTCTCGGCGCGTAAATCGCCATTGTAAGGATAGGGATAAGGATCTGCGGCTACGGTGCGGCCCATAATAAAGCTGTCTCCTTAAGGTCTTCGATCACTTGACTACTTCGGCAACAGCCTCTGAGGGCAGTTCTTCTCCTTTATACTCACGCGTCGGTGCGTCAAACCCGCAGGAAGTACCATCGGTGTGCACTACCGCGTTCTCCCAGGGAAGCCGGTAGTTACCTTCAACTAAATCTTTTATATAGGTGTACGGGCAGTCTTGAGCGCCGCCTTTGACAGCAGTGTAGCCTCGGTGGCCAAACTGATAGATGTTGTTTTCGACGCTCCAATGCTCTCTAGCTTCGCGGACCAGATCAGGGCGAACCTCGGCAGTGATGATTTCGTTAGGACGATGGCTGCCCATCACTAGCGGCTCGCCATCAAAGTTGACAATCATCCCTTCGCCCATAGAGTCAAAGGTGCCATCAGTGCCGCACATACATACTGATGCGGTGACCATGAGGTTACAAAAGGCGTTGGTTTGATTGGTGATCTGCCAGCTATGGCGGATGGGAGCGGTGTAGCCTGCGGTGCGCAGCATGATGTCGGCTCCTTTGTAGGCGCACTCTCTGGCCATTTCAGGAAACATGCCGTCGTGACAGATAATCAGAGCAATTTTGCTGCCGTTGGGACCATCGCAGACGGGAATTCCAATATTGCCTGGTTCCCAGGGCTCTACGGGAACCCAGGGGTGAAGCTTGCGATAGTAAAGCTTGAGTTCGCCCTGGTTGTCGATAATGATACCGCTGTTGTAGGGATTGCCATCAGGGTTATATTCCATGATGGAAAAGCAGCCCCAGATATCGTGGGCGGTGCAGGCTGCGCGAAAGGCGGCAACTTCGGGGCCATCAAGCCTACACATGATATCGGGGTTGGTGTCCATCGACAGTCCGTGCAGTGAATATTCAGGAAAGACAACGAGGTCCATCGTTGGCATATTGCGGCGGGCTTTGCCGACCATGTCAACGATATTCTGGGCTTGAGTAGCTAAGTCCTGCGGGGTGACGACGGTAGGCAACTGCAATTGCACCATGCCTAGCACGACGCCGTTAGGTGCTTTATTGAGTCCGCCAAGTCCACTCATAGCCTTTTCCTTCAAGATTTGATTTAGTCACTTTACTTCAGGGTACGGAGAAATGCGCAGCTATTTTGTGATGGTTGTTGCCAGTTTGAAATTTTTCGCTGCGTGCTTGTACGAGTCACTATTTGCTGACGTTTGCTCGTTCTTAATGAAGGGCAATCTGTGACTATCGATGACTATCAATAGCTGCCAATCAAGAGGGTTTTCTAGTTTCCTATGTACGATATAGCTCGATTGACGCTGCCAGATGTGACTGAGATGGGCGCTCATATGCGCAGCTTAGGAAGAGGGGCTGACAGCTTAGAGATGGTGGCCGCTCTGTGTGTGCAGTACTTACGTGAGCATCTGATTGACGCAGTGTCAGGAGAGCCAGCTTGTGCCTTGGTTCGCTTTTTCAAGACGCATTCGTATGGAGATCTGCCTACGCCGCTTCAGGCTCAAGCAGATGAGACAATCGCTGAGCGAGACTTGCTTTCTGAACATACGAAGTGCCTGACGCTGATGGCGACCGTAGGCGATCGCGTCCAATGGTGCGATCGCACAGCCTCTCAAGGGCATCAGGCTATTCCGCTCACCAGCGAAACAGCCGTCGGTCAAATTCCTATGATCTCTCAGCTAATCCAGAGCTTCGGACTAGCTGTGAGTAGTGTCTTGACGCCTGATTTAAATCTATTGATTGAGCTTGAGCGCAAGACCTGCAACGTCTTCTATGTCCCAGACGCGCTAGGCAGCGAGTATATCCCAGCTCAGGCCAGCTTTGTTGAGCCCTATGGTATCAAGTCTGTGATTGGCTTTGGGGGTGTGTTGCCGTCAGGAGATCTGTTTGCGGTGATTTTGTTCTCGAAAGTAGCTGTGCCTGAAGAAACTGCTCGTTTGCTGAGAACGCTGCCGCTCAACATCAAAATGGCGATAGTGCCTTTTCTTAAAAAGAACTCTTTTAGAGCGTTACAGTCGGTGTAGACAGGGTTTGACGCAAGTTTCGCCGATAGGCTATCCGTGCAGCTATGACCGCCTTTCTCCGCTCAACTTCAAATAAAACCCAAACAAACCTAAATAAAACCCAGATAAACCCTTAAATACACAACCCCAAACAAACGGCTGATCGACTGTTCAACAATCATGACTCACAACAAAAAGACTATATCAGCGGCTGTTCGGACAACTGCCGATAAGGATGCTGGTCATGAGGATGAGCCTGGAGCGAATGACTCTTTAGAGCAGACCTCTCTAGTAGAAGAGGTCGCTGAGCTGCGCGAACAGCTGGTGACGCTAGAAGAACTGTTGCAAGTTTACGAAGAGTCAGCGACCGAACAATCAGAAAGATTACAGGGGATGCTTGATGCTTTGCAAGAAAAAGCGCATCAGCTAGGGCACGCTCGAGAAGCGCTTCAGACTTTAAAGGGCATCTTGCACAGCATGGGGGATGCGGTTGTTGTGCTTAGTAGCGACGGTCAGGCTTTGTTTGTCAATCTAGCGGCAAGACAGCTATTAGGTGGGCAGGCTTTGGAAGTCTCTTTTCAGCGGTGGCTGGCAGATCACTACATTTTTGATAGCGATGGCGATACGCTGCATTCGTTTGAGTCTTCGCCGCTAGCTAAGGCGCTTCGCGGTGAGCCTGTCGATGCTGAGGAGATGCAAGTGCTATCACATAGTGGCGATCGCAGCCAGTGGCTTAGCGTAAATGCAAGACCTATCACCGATGAGGAAATGGTGACCGGTGCGGTGGCCGTATTGCGCGATGTGACTGAGCGCAAGGCCTTTGAACAGGCGCTAAAGCAATCTAACGAAGAGGCGCAGCAGCAGGCGCATCTGTTAGAAAACACTCTGTACGAGCTAAAGCAAACCCAGGCCCAGCTTGTCCACGGAGAAAAAATGGCCAGCCTAGGCAAAACGGTCGCTGGCATTGCGCATGAGATCAACAATCCGGTCAGCTTCATTCACGGCAACTTGTCTCATATGACCCATGCTTTTGACGGTTTAATGCGGCTGGTGCAGCTGTTTCAGTCAGCGTACTTTGAGATTCCTAATGCGATCACGCTTCCCTCCTACGAAAGAGTCACGCAAGCCACGGAAGAGATTGACTTAGACTTTTTGGCTGAGGATATGCCTCGTATGCTTGACTCTATGACCGTAGGCACTTGTCGCATTCGTGAAATTGTGAAATCGCTACGGCTGTTTGCCCGCCTCGACGAAGCCGAAGTCAAAGCCATTGATATTCGCGAAGGTCTTGACAGTGCTCTTTTGATTGTTCACTCTCAGCTTAGCGGTCATCCTACTCGTCCGAACATTGTTCTTCAGTGCTGCTACGGTGACTGCCCGCCGCTAGAATGCTACGCCAGTCAGCTTAATCAAGTGTTTGTTCATCTGCTTTCAAATGCTATCGAGTCCTTCAGCGCCTCATCGGCAGATCCTCAAATTATTATTCGCACTTATGCGAACCCGTCTACTGCGACCATTGAGATAGAGGATAATGGCGATGGTATCCCTGCGGACATTCGGCCCAAAATCTTCGATCCGTTTTTTACAACCAAGCCTATCGGGGAAAGTACAGGTCTCGGTCTTTCAATTTGTTATCAGATTGTCGTTAGTACGCACAATGGCTCTTTAGAATGCTTTTCTGAAGTGGGCAAAGGCACTCGATTTGTGATAGCGCTGCCTATATAAAAGAATTCTTAAGCCTCTGATTGATTTCCGCAAACAGAGGTCTAGCTGTAGGATCTTCGCTCATACAGTCTTCCTTAAGCTGGCATAGATTTCTTTGCCATGATGCAGTAAGCGTACGGCTGTCTGCGTCGGTCTGTGATAGCAGATCTTCCAAGAGGCAGCCAAAAGCTCTCACCTCTATTTTTTCCAAGGCTTTTCCTATCACAGACGCATCGTAAAAAGATGCAGCGCCGAAGTCTCCTAAGATACTGTGTCCATCAGCATCAATCAAAATATTATGGGCGTATAGATCGCCGTGCATAATACTATTTGTATGGAGATGGTAGGCGACGGAAGCTATTCCTCGGGCGATACTCAAGACGCTATCTGATGCAAACGACGTGCCAGCGTCGTAGGTATCGCGCGTGCAGGTCTCTAAGCTAGGCGGATTACCTAGACTTGTGTAGGTGGATGGAATGAAGGAAAAAACCAGGCCGGTTTTCTCGCCGTCATGATACTGGCCTAGAACGTTCACCAGGTTAGGATGAGATCCCGCTGCAATGCAGGCCTTCATTTCGTCTAGCGGTGAGCCATCGCTGGTAATTTCACCTTTGAAAATTTTCACAGCAATGGCCCCTGGTTCATAGGGGACCTCGGACTCGACCTCATCAGATATCTGCTTGTCCTTGTTCCACCGAGCTCTATATATGATCCCAGAAGCGCCTTGCCCAAGGACTTCTTGAAGCTGAAGGTCGCTCGCGTGGATGATTGGGAGGGTCTGCTGTGCTAGCGTAGTGGATTTACTGGGGCAGCAAGGGTTACCGGCGTAGGCTAACCACGCCAGGCGCGGCAGCGAGAATAGCCAGCGTGGAAGAGATTGTAGCCGGTTAGCGGATAGCCGAATTAGCTCTAGGCTCTGGCAGTTAGCAAGTTCTGGTGGTAGGGCAGTAAGCTGGTTGCCAGCAAGCATGAGCTTTTGTAGCTTTGGGAGGTGGCCGATAGTGGGCGGTAGAGACTTCAGCTCGTTGTGCGTAAGGATGAGCCAGCGTAGGGTTGGCGAAAGGGCTGACGGGGCAATGTGAGCGATCGTATTATTTTTAAAGCTCACCATCGAGAGCTGCGGACAGCTGGCCAGGACTTCGGGAAACTCCTCAAACTGGTTATTGTTAAAAAAGACGATCTCTAGCTTCTTGAGCTGGGCAAATTCTGGCGGCAGGTGCTTGAGCCGGTTATTAGATAGGTTCAGAAAGGTGAGCGAGTCGGCAAGTGAGAATATTTCTGGCGGAAACGCGCTGAGCCCATCGCACAGCTTTAGGCTGCTACGGCCGGACAGCCGTCCTGATGCGATGCCCGCTTGCAGGGAGCTGAGGGTTTCCATAATTGCTAGTTAGTAGATACATTTAGTACGCTGGTGACAATATCGCACGAGCCGCTCTCTTCCTGCGTGAAAGTTATCTGAGCGACTTGGATTTCTTCTCTGTAGAGGGTAACCCACTGCGCTAGCTGCTGCTTAGCAGGCATGTAGTAAGTAGACTGAGAGGGAATTTGACAGAATTCTCTAACCATTGGTAACCAGCGGCTGTTGGTGGCGTGATCGATGCCGCGGTCGAACAAGGCTCTGTCTATGAGGGTGGTGGCTAGTTCGCCGGATGATTCGATAGGCGACTCGCTAGATAATTCGCCAGATGACCTATTAGAAGCCGTCGGTGTGACTGTGACTGCGCTTTCTGGGATGGCAAGGGCCTCGCTCACAGGCTGGCGCTTGTACATAGAAATGGCTGTGGCGATGATGGCGATGCCACAGGCGAAGACCGTTAGATTGACGTAGAGACGGGCGGCTGTAGATAGATGTTTGGTCGGTGCTTCGTTTGTGGAGATAATGGTAACCGGGCGAGTGATGCCGGGTAGCTGCTGCTCTATCCAGACAAGGTCAAAAATTTGAGCGTATAGCGGGTTAGCTATCTTGATTGCTAGGTTTTTTTCGGCTAACAGTCCTGATTGGATCAATGTGGTTTGTTCTGGGCTTTGATCGGATGCGATCGCGCCTCGCTGCAATATTTTCAGATAGCAGAGTAGCAGGAGATCTTTGTTCTCGGCGCCGGCAATCTGGTCTGAGATGCTGCTGAGGTGAAAGGCTGCTCGGCTACTCTTCCAGTCAGAGAGAATTTCTTTTTGCACAATTTGGTCAACCAGATCGCTCGCATGTGCTTCGTCTAACAGAGATGTCTGTTTAGTCACGTACTGAACCACGTACTGGCAGATAATTTGAGTCAGTTCAATCTGTCCACCTGTCCAGTATTTAATACGTTCGGTGATTTTGGGAATCGTATAGGCGTCTTCTATCTGGGGAAAAATCTTTTCCCATAGCTCTGTCAAGACTACCGAGAGCTGCTTTTGATGAGACAGAATAGACATATCTTTTGCCACGGCTGAGTGTTGGCCGCGCGAGCTGAGTGAATGCAGTTTGTAGGCGGATAGGTCACCTTGGCGACTTTGGTTAAAGCCCATCGGTACTCTCTTTTGTTGCTTGTATTGTTTGCTGACAGACCAGTTAATGACAGCCTAGTTGATGACAGCCTGGGTATGCCGATAGAACATAGGACACTGCTGTTTTGTGGTCAGCTTGGTGTGTTTTTGATGAGGGAGCAGGTTTGCGTAGGCTGGGCATATAGGCTAGCGAACGCCTGTCGAATATCTTCTGGATAGAGGCTAATCCAGTTTTCTAGCTGTTGCTGGGCCGGGACAAAATAAGCTGAGCTAGGAGGAATGCTACAAAATTTCTGGAGCATGGGTAGCCATCGACCGTTGGTAGCGTGTTCTAGGCCAGTATCGAAGAGCGTTTTGCTGTCTATTTGGCTATCTAGCTGGCCATCTAACTGGCTGGCATCTGCCTGGCTGATATCTGGCTGGTCGGTAGGGGGACTAGCAGACTGCTGATAGGCGCGAAGAGCGATCGCACCAGAGTCACCAGAGCCAAGGCCACCCAGGCCAAAGGAACGCAATAGCTGAAAGCACACCAGCACAGCCGCACCAGTAAAGACAATCAGCCAGGCAGGTAGGAATTTTTGGCGTGAGCTTTGAGCTTTGAGCGTTCGTGGTAGCTGAGTCTTTTGAGACGGTGAGTCGTTCGGTAAGCTAACTGTTGAGGTGATTGACTGACCAGTTAACTGGTCATCTATCTGGCTATCTAGCTGGTCAATTGCCTGGTTGATCGACCGGTCATCTGCCTGGCTAGCTATTGCTAAAGAGCTCGCTGTCCGTTCTGCTGGTCGAGCCGAAAAAGCGATCGTCTGCATGTTTGTGCGCCGCTTGGCAGAGACTTTGTGAAGATGGCTCGGTATCCGTCGCTCTATCCAAGCCTTGTCGAAAACGCTGGCGTAAATAGCATTAGCAATGTAAAGCTCGTCTTCGATGCACTCGACTAATCCCGAGCGCAACAAAACCGCTTCTTCCGATTCCATATTTGGCAGCGTATTGGCACGAATGCTGCCGTGCCAAAGAATCTGTGTATATACAATCAGCAGGGAATCTTTATTCGGGTGGTTCAGCAGGATTTCTTCAATGCCTGTGAAGTGAGTAGCCGCAGCATTGGATCTCCAGTTCTTAATGATCTTTCCCTGGACAATCTCGTCAACAATGTTCGCCCCTTCTGCCCTGATGATCTGAGTAGAATAGCGCTGAATATATTGATAGATGAGCTGAGTTAAAGAAAACTGTCCGTTTGCCCACTCATTTGTTTTATCAATGATATCGGCTGCAACCCGAGCGTCTTTGACTCTAGAGAAGATGATCTTGTCAAAATCGGCGGTAGCTAAACCGGCGACAGCTAAGTCCTGCGCTTGGCCTTGCGCTTGAGACGATTCTGCGTTCATTGCTTATAGTAGCTTTCTATTTTCGGATGAGCTGAACCAACCGCTGTTGTAAAGACAGCAGTAACAACTACTCAGTTGCTGTCTTTACGCTAGAGTACAAGGTGCGAAGAAAAGCGCGAAGATTCAGACGCCTCGTAAAAGAGATCGCCTGAATGTAGACATGCTCTAGTAGGTGCGACTGAAGTAAGTACGTCTCTACCTACAACCTAAACTGAACTTGAAATAGATGCACTTGATGCAATACTTTTAGCGTAGGACTATCTCCAAACGGCTTCCCAACGGCTCTTGTTGTCACCAGGCTTGTTGTCACCAGGCTTGTTGTCACCAGGTTAGGTCAAGCAACGTGGCTAAGCGATTTGTAGGATCTACTTACATCTCCCTTGGGCATCAGTCTATCACAGGTGAAAGAAAATGTTCCACCGCGCAGATTTTTCTGTTGCTGTCCTAATAGTTTGGAAAAAACGAAGATATTTGCGCGATACTGCTGACCTGATATCTTCTAAAGAACATAAGTGATGGACCATCTTTATACATAGCTCTATGCGTAGCTTTATGCATATCAGCATACTTATTTTCTGTTGATGCCGTTCTGTTATTACCGCTTCTGTTCTTTCGTTGAAAACTCTTATCCTTACCATTGAAACATATCATAGCACTTTGTTCTTTTCTTAGAACACCGTTCACCAATTTGTTCAGATTATCAGTTGCCAGAAGAGGAAGGTTAGCCCTAGGGTGACGCTGTGTTGGGGTAGAAGTTTTTGCCAAGGCTGGTGGCCTATTTTTTGGGTGAGGACAAGGCTCAAAGCTGCGCCGGTTAGGAGCGCTACTCCTTGCAAGAAGGCAATAACAGCAGGATGAGCGCTGAGGCTGGGGCCAGTGATATTCAGGTGCCATGTCGCCCAAAACGTAGGAACGATTTGACCGGCTTCTGAAAGTCCTAGCAGCAGGTAGTGAGCTAAGCTAACCAACAGCAAAAGGGGAAGATAGCCGTAGGCCAAGGTGAGAAAGCTGCGATTTGCACCTTGGCCTTGGAAGCGTATGCGAATTCTGTCGGCAAGTAGGGCGATCGCGCTCGGTAAAAACAAGGCTAGGACAGCAGCGATCGCATGTCCGCCAAAACTCTCTAACAGCGCGCTATCCCCTGACGATAGCGTCGTTAGCTGCGGCAGCCGATGCAATAACACTGCTCCTAGCAGCAACAGCAGTAGCGCTATCTCGTAGTAGGTAGCATTGTTGGTTGTCCATAGCTCTATGCCTGGAGGCCGCAGATTTAGCTCTACTGACCGGTGCGGACAGGCCTTTAGACAGGTCATGCACAGTACGCAGTTACGGTTGTCTGTCAGCTGGGCCGGATGAGAATAGACCGGACAGCCCTCAGTCGCTTGGCCTTCGCCTTCAGCGGGTCCGCCTTTGTAGCAGTGGTAGGTATTACAAGTAGCTGAACAGATACCCTGCTGGGCCCGCAGCTCGATGATGGAAAGCTTGGCAAACAGGCCATTCATGCCGCCAATAGGACACAGATAGCGACACCAAAAGCGGCGCTCGAACAAGATAGAACAAACGACCGCGCCCGCTGTGATAAGCAGCAGCAGCCAGGCTGAGAGGTAAGCCGTGTCTTCTAGATTCCACAGCTCTTCCCATAGCAAAATCAGCGCGAAGCCGCCGTAGAGAATCCAACCGCCCCAGCGCTCGGCCCAGGCTCTTGGCCAGCCCTGAAGCTGCCTCGGCCAAACCTTGAGCGACAGCTTTTGAGCAACTTCGCCGTAAATCATAAACGGGCAAACGGCGCACCACAGCCGTCCAACAAAAGGAAAAGTGAGCAAAATCAACGGCCACCACCAGGCCCAAAAGAAATTGAGCGCAAAGTTTTGGTCGCGAGTTTGCGGCCCCCACAAGAGCACGGCAATCACGATAGGATAAAACCAAAGAGTAAAGCCGTAGTTGATACGCTCTGTCCACCAGGGGCTGAGGAGAAACTGTCTGAGTTTGGGGTAGCCCTTTAGCAGATTAAAACGGAAACGGCGTTTGGCGCTTTCTTCGGGCCAGAAGACTTCTTCGGTGAGGACGGTTTGGCTGCTGCACTGGCTGACGGCGCGCTCTACCATATTCTCGAGTTCGGTGAGGTTGCCAGGAAAGTCGTAGCTTTGCAGGCGGCGTAGGGCGGCAGGGTCAAGGCGGCGTTTGCGCAAGCCCTGCTTGCGGCACAGGAGCTGAGCGAAGTAGTTGACCTGGGCCTCGATGTCGGCTTTGCGTACGCGTAGAGGTGGCGCTTTGATTTGCTTGGCGGCGCAGCGAGAGAGTTCGGGAACAGCTCTTTCGGCCACTATCAAGATCCAGGCGGGGCTGTATCGGGTTTCTAGGGGCGGGCTTGTTCTCGATAGGCTTGCTTTCGGTGCGCCTTCTGGGGCGCTATCCAGCGGACGCGTAGGGGTATAGCGGCCAGTTTGGATGAGTTCTAAGATGGCGGGCTTTAGGCTGTTGTCAATGTCTTGGATGTTGTTGAGCAAGAGAGTGCCTTTGCCGAGCCAGTCGAGCAGTCCTGATTGGGTTTGACCGCGTCCGAAGATGTCTTGCGATCGCAAATTCTCGCAGTTCACCCGTATCATTGGCTGCGCTTTATTAGCCGACCCAAAATGGATTAGCGCCGCTAGGTTGTCTTTGTTTAATCCGGGCTCGCCAAAGATAATAACCGGCTGTCGTCTGGTTTTCTTCTCTTCCTTCTGCTGGCTCTCTTCCGGTTGACTCTCTTTCTGCTGGCTCTCTTCTGGCTGATTTGTTTCTGTTTGAATCTTTGTTGGCTGAGGCTCTGTCGGCTGAGAATCTGTCGGCTGAGAATCTGTCGGCTGAGAATCTATGCAAATCTCTACCGGCTCACTGCGGGTAACGTCTCGAATCTGTTGTCGTAAGCGACTGGCGTACCGACTGTTTCCTACAACGCCTCGCTTTACCCGCGTCACCAAATAGGGCCTGAGCGCTTTTTGCCTTTCTTGTTCGTAAACTAGCTGCTCAGAGACCTGTTCTAGTTTGTTGGCGAGCAGTCTAGAGAATTCTTGATTGAGCTGCGGAAACTCGTCAGTAAGCTGTTGGAACTGAGCGGCATCTAGCTTCAGCAGAATACAGTCGGTGAGAGAAATAACTGTTTTTGAGGTGTTCTCCGCTAGTAGAAGCGATCGCAAATGAAGCACCTCTCCTGTCTTCAGAATAGTGCTAGTGGCTATGCTGGACTGCTGCGTGCGATAGCTTTCTAGCTGACCAGATTTAAGAATGTAGAGCGCATCGGGCTGCGTGTCTTCTAAAACGAGGCGGCGGTTAGCGGCAAAAGAGATTTCACTAAGACGGGTGGCGATCGCGCTCAACAACGGCTCTGGCAGCTCTCCAAAGAGGGTATGGTCGCCTAGCCACTGAGATCGCGCTCGGGCAGATTCTAGCTGACTATCTGGTGAGCTAGCGGGTCCATCCGGGGTAGAAGCTGTATCCATGATGCGGGATAATATCAGGATGATACTTTGAGGGATGGAATTACTGTATCACTCCCTCATTTGTCTCTGCTTAACGGCGCTGACATAACTGCGCTTGCCTAACTTCCCTCTTAACTGTCCTGCTTAATCGCGCCTACGAGAACTGATATGACGATTGATTTAATTTGCCTGCTAATCCTGGCGCTGTGGTCGATTCCGCTGAACCATATTCCAGCGCTGGCCCGCGTTTCTGAGGCTGGGCTAGAGTGGGCTGCGAGTAACCGTGAGAAGGCAGTAGCGGGTCCCCCTTGGGTAGGCAGAGCCGACCGGGCCCAGCGGAATCATCACGACAACTTGGCGATGATTGCGGCGGTGATTTTGATTGCGCAGGTGAGTGGGCAGGCGGACGCGGTGACCGGATGGGCTGCGATCGCAATTCTTGCCTTTAGAATTTTGCACGGTGCGGCGTATATCGCTGGGGTGGCATTGCTGCGATCGCTAGCCTATGTCGGCTCTATCATTGGCGTTGGCATGATCGTGTGGCGTATTCTAACCTAGCTTTTGTCACCTCTTTTTCACAGTTATTCTCAATTGTTTGGTTATTCTCGATTGTTTAGCTCATCTTTTTAATAGGCTGCGCCTATTTGTCTACTTTGAGGACATTTCGATTGTTTCTGAGTCTGTACTTTCCTCTAAGTTTCTACTTTAAAGATTAGGTGGCGGACCCGCTCTCTGCGTCTTTCAAGTTGCCGTGTACACGCGACTATGAGATTGTTAGCTATAGCCTACGTTGCCGGCCCACCTCGCCCTGCGGGCACTCCTGCCAATAGGAGATCTGTTCCGGCTATAAATCAATAGAACTTTCCCCGTCGCACTCAGAAAACTCGTTCTGCATCGTCTAGGACTCGTTCAGTCCTCAGCGGGACTTACTCAGCCACACCCAGGAACCATTCCGCCTCGCCTCGCTGCTATTTCTGCCTGCCTACACTTGACTCATCGCAGAAATCAGCCTATCTTCTTTAGCTAAGGTAGTGATGCCTATCACGCCTGTTTCTCAGAACTCACTTGACTCAAACGCCATCGGCAGGTGATACCAACACCCACCGACGGCTAGGCTCACAAACTGTCATCGCCAGTCTGTAGCTTAAGGGCACTGTACCTTAGCTACTCCGGTTTGCACCACACTTTGCGGCGTCGCTAAGGTCATTTGAGTTCTGGTTTCCTAAACTACCTGTCTTACCGGAGACCAGACACTCATGTTCATCCCTTCTGCTTCGGGCGCTACAGCGTTCACGGATCATGCTGCGCAGTCCGTAGCTTTCCCTGCTTTTATTCCACCCCTCCCTCGCGAGCAGGTTCGCCATCTGCTGTTTGGCACCCTGTTCGCCGTGCAAAGCACCATCCGCCTGCTGCACAAGCTAAGCTACGCCGAGCCGAACGACTGGAGTCTGCCCATGTCTACGGGCAGACCTAATGAGGT
The DNA here is from genome assembly GCA_963702855.1 of uncultured cyanobacterium. Taxonomy (GTDB): domain Bacteria; phylum Cyanobacteriota; class Cyanobacteriia; order Phormidesmidales; family Phormidesmidaceae; genus Phormidesmis. The sequence goes on along the minus strand of OY969765.1, from coordinate 704,089 downwards.
CATGGCAATTCTGACGAAGCGCGTGGGGATAGAGTAGACCCTAAGCGAAGTCGTTCGCCCTGAACGTTTTGGTAACGACCTAGCGACGAACGACTTCGCGATCCGACGGACCTAGTGACGAACAATCTAGCGATGCAACACGAGCATCTCATTGCCGCCTGGCTGTAGTTCATAGTCCACCGTTTTTATTTGGCACCGATAGCCCTTCGCCTGCGAATGCGCCATCACCGGCTCTAGATGGGGCGATTTGTCCTGCGCTAGCGTCACCAGTGGAAAGATTCTCGCTTCTGGGCTGATGCGCAGCATTTCTGCGATCGCCTCAATATGAAACTCAGTATCTAACTGTTCAGAATACAAAAAGAGAAAGTGAGAACTCAAACTGAGGTCATAGCTATCATCTTTGTAAGCAAGCCGAGGCAGCTCTCCTACTGTATAGCGTCCGGCTTGCTTGCCTGCCGGGTAGTCAGCGTAAAATCGCCCGGCCACCTCTATACGGTGCTTCCTTAGCGCAGCAGGTGAATCATGATAGCTCCAGATCCAGTCATTCGGCGTGTTTTCTATCTGGGCCATGATGTTGTCTAAGACTGCATAGAAGCGATCGCGAATCTCTTGTCCTTCAAATGCATACAGCGGATCGCAAGAGTGAATCCGATAGCCCTTCGCTGTCCCTTCTGCGTTAAGGCTCGCAGGCCCATCTGCCACACTCAAAATAGAGCGCTGCAAATCCGTCTCGCTGAGCGCAAACATGTGAACGTATTCATCTAGCGATCGCCCAAACGGCACCACGCTCTCTAGCTGCATTGCCATAAAAACTTCGCCTACGACACCTCTATCTCAGCATTCTCCAACTCAACCTTTTCAGTCGTAGATGCCTTGGTCGTCTTCTTTGCTGCTGCTACGGTAGATTTCGCTTTCGCGCCATTAGCTTTACCGTCAGCGGCTTTCGCGGTTGCTGTTTTAGTTTTTTTCTTTGTCGCTGTTGCTTTAGTTGTTTTTTTAACAGTCGTCTTTTTAGTTGTCTTTTTCGCAGTGCTCTTCTTCGTAGTCGCTTTCTTCTTCTTAACCTCGCCGCCTTTCTCTTTCAGCAGCGCCACCGCTTCTTCTATCGTCACCTCTTGCGGCTTTTTCCCTTCCGGCACCGACACATTCACCTTGCCGTGCTTAATGTACGGACCATACGGACCGTCATATACATTAATCAGCTCTTCATCCACCGGGTGCTTACCAATCTCATGAATTGGCGTTGCCGCCTTGCGACCTCGACCGGCCTTCGGCTGTGCCAGCATTTCCAGAGCCCGCTCTAGCCCAATTGTGAGCACATCATCGTCACTCTTAATAGACCGATAGTCATCCTTTCCGTCTTCTTTGCCCTTGGTATGAACCACATAGGGACCAAACCGGCCCAGACTCGCCTTAACCTTGTTGCCCGTTCCTGGATGAACGCCTAGCAAACGCGGCAAAGACAATAGCCCAACTGCCATTTTCTGCGTCACATCTTCCGCCTTGACGCCTTTAGGTAAAGACGTTCTCTTTGGCTTTTTATTCTCTTCGGTGACGTCGCCTAGCTGCACATACGGACCAAATCGACCGATGAGAACATACATCGGCTCGCCTGTCTCAGGATGCAGCCCAATCTTTTCTGGCCCTTCTGTCTTCTGCTTTAGCAGCACTTCCACCTGCTCGTCATCCAGATCCGCCGGGCTCACCCCATTAGGAATAGAGGCGCGAACAGTCTCATCATCTCTCTCTAACTCTACATAGGCGCCATATTTTCCAATCCGCACCTTTGCCATCAAATCATTAAGATCTACCGTCCGCGCTTCTGTTGGATCGATATTGTCTTGACGCTCTTCTACCTGGTGGGCCAGACCTTTGTCACCTTGGTAGAACCCTTTTAGGTAGGGCAGCCATTCCACATTCCCAGTCGAAATATCGTCAAGGGTTTGTTCCATCTTGGCCGTGAAATGCAAGTCAACCAGATCAGGGAAATTTTGCTCCAACAGTTCGGTGACGGCGAAGGCGGTAAAAGTAGGCACCAGGCTGCTGCCGATTAATTCGGCGTAGCGACGAGCGACCACGGTACTGATCACAGTGGCGTAGGTGCTAGGCCGACCGATGCCTTCTTTTTCGAGCGTTTTTACCAGCGAAGCTTCGGTGTAGCGAGCAGGCGGCTGGGTTTCGTGACCGATGGCTTCTAGCCCGGCGCAGTCGAGAGCGTCACCTGGCTTTACCGCTGGCAGAATCACTTCCTGGTTTTCAATGGCCGCATCAGGATTGTCAGAGCCTTCGACGTAGGCACGAAAGAATCCAGGAAAGTCGATGCGTTTGCCGGTGGCCTTAAAGATGGCGTCATCGACTTCGATCTGCATGGTGATATTAGTTTGGCGAGCCTCGGCCATTTGGGTGGCGACGGTGCGCTTCCAAATCAGGTCATAGAGCTTTAGCTCGCGCTCTTTTAGCGGGGTATCGCTAGGAATGCGGAAGACTTCGCCAGAGGGGCGAATGGCCTCATGGGCTTCTTGGGCGCCTTTGCTCTTAGTCGAAAACTGACGAGGTTTGGGGCTGAGGTAGTCTTTACCGTATTTGTTTTCAACACAGCTACGGGCGGCTGCGATCGCCTGCTTAGATAGGCTGGTCGAGTCGGTCCGCATATAGGTAATAAAGCCTTTTTCATACAGGCTTTGCGCCGTACGCATCGTATCGCGAGCCGAAAGTCCCAGCTTACGGTTAGCCTCCTGCTGCAAAGTCGAGGTCGTAAAAGGCGGCGCGGGCTTGCGCGTATTTGGCCGCTCGTCTAGGCTAGCCACGCTCCAAGCGCTACTTTCCAAACGGTTTTGCAGGGCGGTGGCTTCTTCTTCATTCAGCAGCAGCACGCTGCGCCCTGCTTTCACCTGGCCAGTTGATTCGTCAAAATCACCGCCGTTGGCCACCCGCGTGCCCCCAACCGAAACTAGCCTGGCATCAAACGGACTGCTTTTTGCCTCTCCTTCTGCCTTCAGCAGCAACGCCTTGAGATCCCAATAAGAGCCTCGTCTAAAGGCGCGCCTAGCCCGCTCTCGTTCTACCAGCAGCCGCACAGACACAGACTGTACCCTGCCAGCCGATAGTCCAAATGCAATCTTCTTCCACAGCAGCGGCGAGACGGTATAGCCCACCAGCCGGTCTAGAATGCGCCGAGTTTCTTGGGCGTGAACTAGCTTGTCATCAATGTTGCGGCAGTTAGAGAGCGCGTCTTGAATCGCCTCTTTGGTAATTTCGTGAAAGACCATGCGCTTAGTGGGCACCTTCGGCTTTAGCACCTGAAGTAAATGCCAGCTAATGCTCTCCCCTTCTCGGTCTTCGTCAGTCGCCAGAATTAGCTCATCGGCTCCTTTGAGCGCGTCCTTTAGCGTCTTGACAACCTTCTTTTTATCAGAAGGGACAATGTATAGCGGCTCGAAGTCTGCGTTGGTATTAACTCCGATTTGAGCCCACTTCTCTTTTTTCACCTTGGCCGGAATTTCTTTGGCCGACTTGGGCAGATCGCGCACATGGCCCATCGAGGCCTCTACTTTGTAGCCTTTGGGCAAGTAGTTGCGAATGGTCTTAGCTTTGGTAGGGGACTCAACAATCACAAGCGTAGACATACGACCTATACGTTCTCAACTGAGGTGGACGGTATCTAGCGGTTAGCAACAACGCTAACCTATAAAACTAAAGCGAGCTGTCAGGGGCGTTGGCTCAAGCATTCCCACCGGAACGCGTGGCTTGGCTATGCGAAATGTCTACCTCCATTGGGTATATGTTTGGCCTACCTTCGTCTGTCGCCTCTATATATAGCGATAGATCAAAATGGTTCAATCCGTCTACCCTAACTTTCTTGTTTTGCTGACTTCGACGCTGATTTTTGACCGAAATAGCCACTCCTAATGGTCAGCTCAGCAGTCGTTCTGATTTAGGGCTGTCTTGGTTTTAAGGTTGTCTTGGTCTGAGGTAGTGCGTTTAGAACATTTTGTTCTTGATTTTGTTTGGCTATGCGTTCTTACGCTTGCGCTGAGAACAATCATACGAAGAATCCCATGTCTGGCATCCATTCATGTCTGGCGTTTATGTCTGGCATTGAGTATCTAGCACCTGACAGCCCGATTCAATGTTCTATTTTTCTTTGTAGCGCTAATTAATCAATTGTGTCTATTAAATTTTTATGGGATGTCTGGACTTGCTGTTAGCTATCAACGCATTTTTATCGGGGTTTGCTGTTTGCTTTGAGCCTTGCTGCAAGAAGCTTTCTGCAAAAAACTTTGATGGATGGCGGGGTTATCGGAAGATACAAGGTAAGATCTCAAGGGAAAAACTTTATCTGGCCAATATTTCTGGGCTGTACTCAATGGACTTTGCCAATATTGCTGCCCAGCTGAATGCGGGCATTATCTTGCCGGAAGGAATCGTCATTGTCACAATCATGACACTCATTGTGACGGATATCATTGGCGGACGGGGGGTGACAAAGTGGCTTCCCTATGTTGCGATCGCTGGCTTACTAGCTGCGGTTGGCGACCTGTTTTTGCAGTGGGGTGCGGCTGATCCGATTGCCTTTTTGGGTAGCTTTAATGGCGATGACCTAAGCATTGTTTTTCGAGGGATTATTGCGCTGTCGGCGGTAGTAACCATCCCGATGTGTATTCGCTACATAGAGCGCTCGGGCACAGCGCTAGCGGAGTTTTTAGCGATTTTGCTCACGGCGACGCTAGGCGGTATGTTCCTTTCGGGTGCAGACGAGCTTGTTACGGTGTTTGTCTCTCTAGAGACGCTGAGTATTTCGTCCTATTTGCTGACAGGTTACATGAAGCGCGATCCCCGCTCGAATGAGGCGGCGCTGAAGTATTTGCTCATTGGGGCGGCGAGCGCGGCGATTTTCCTATACGGGATGTCTTTGCTGTATGGACTTTCGGGTGGCGAGACGAATTTGAATGCGATCGCAACTCAAATCGCTGCCAGCAACGAAATAGCGCCAATTGGCCTCATCATTGCCCTCGTCTTTGTCATCGCCGGAATCGCCTTCAAAGTCGCGGCAGTGCCTTTCCACCAGTGGACGCCCGACGTCTATGAAGGATCTCCTACGCCTGTCGTGGCCTTTTTGTCCGTCGGCTCTAAAACCGCAGGCTTTGCCCTAGCCATTCGGCTGCTGCTGACTGCTTTCCCGATGGTGTCCGAGCAGTGGCGATTTGTCTTTGCGGCGCTAGCTATCATGAGCATGATACTTGGCAATGTGGTTGCCCTAGCTCAAACCAGCATGAAGCGTCTACTGGCTTATTCATCGATTGGCCAAGCTGGGATTATCATGATTGGCTTCATCATCGGCACCGACGCGGGCTATTCCAGCGTTATCTTCTATCTATTTATCTATCTGTTCATGAACCTGGGCGCCTTTACCTGCGTCATTTTGTTCTCTTTGCGCACCGGCACCGACCAAATCAGCGAATACAGCGGCCTCTACCAAAAAGACCCTCTCCTGACCCTTTGCTTAAGCGTTTGCCTGCTCTCTCTAGGGGGCATTCCTCCGCTCTCTGGGTTCTTTGGTAAAATCTACGTCTTTTGGGCGGGCTGGCAGGCTGGTGCCTACACCTTAGTGCTAGTGGGTCTTATCACCAGCGTTATCTCTATCTATTACTACATTCGCGTAGTCAAAATGATGGTGGTCAAAGAGCCTCAAGAGATGTCCGACGTGGTCAAGACCTATTCTACGAACGACTGGTCCTTACCTGGTATGCGACCACTGCAAGTAAGCCTAGTGCTTGCGGTCGTAGTGACAGCGCTCTCTGGCGTTTTGGCTAATCCGCTGCTAACTTTGGCTAATAGTTCAGTGGCTCGTACGCCGCTACTCCAGCGTTCTGTCCTCGCTCGCAATGCAGAAATTGCAGCAATCGACGCTGAGGCTGCTTTACCCAGTACCCCGGAAATTACCTCTGGTCGCTGACTCTAGCCCTTACCTGATTTTGATCCGCCAAGTCTTTAAGCCATCGGATCTTTGAGTCGTCAGGTCTTTGAGCTATTAGCTCTTCAAGCCATCAGCGCGTATTCAACGTCGTACTGATGGCTTCTTTGTTTGGCCAAAACGCTTTTAACGTGCTTTTTCACCGTATCTACGCTGATCCACAGCGCAGTCGATATTTCTTTATAAGCCAGGCCCCTTAGTCTCATCTGCCACACTTCAGCCTCTCGCTCTGTCAGACCATACAGCGCCGCGTCAGAGCGTGCTTTGTTCCGTATGGTTTGCTGACGGTCTTCTAGAACAATTAGCAAGCAGGGTTCGTCGGCGATGCTAATATTCTGCACGCGCACGCGAATAGTGCCTAACTCCGGCATGGTGATGTCTGCATCTACGCCGATTTTGTTGGAAGAAAGAACACTCTGGTTGCGAAGCGCCGACTGACAAATCCGCCAAATCTCGAATGGTAGCTGGCTACCTTGGGCGTTAAGCAAGGCGCAAATTCGCTCTGCGGGCAAATTTATTTGGCGAATGTCGCCTGTCTGACTAGCGATAATGAAACCATCTTGCAAGTTGCCCAAAATGGCACGGAGCACTCCGAGAGGATTCGCTAGCTGAGATTGATGAGTCTTTGTGCTAGCAGTCACCTCAGTAGCGTTTTTAGCTACTGGGAGTGAATCTGCCTGAGAATGAGCCTTTTTCATTTGGGTAGATCTAAGAAACACGCTGTACCTAGATCTATCAGTGACTTTTCGAAAAGTTCTGCTGAGGCTGCTGGCTGTTTTGCTTTAACTATTTCGTCGTTAGTTATTTCGCCACACTTCCAAGAGTGCTGTTGCTCGCCGCATGCCCTCTTCGTCATCCTGCCTTTCGTAAAGCCGAAGCGATTGTTCAAGGGTCTCTATGGCTGCGCTGTCGTTGCCTTGGCCCCATAGCGCTAGGCCTAGGTTGTAGCGAACCCCTGCATCGTCAGGAAATGTTCGGATGAGCTGACGATAGGCTAAGACGGCCCGCAGGTACTGCTCTCTTTCGAGCAAGAGTTCCCCGAGGGCAGCTTGGGCCGGGTTAAGACTAGGATCGTATTCTACGGCCTGCTCAAAGTGGTTGAGCGCGTTAGTATTGTCACCTCGCTTGCGCAAAATTTCGCCTAGGCGAAACTGAGCTTCGGCATTGTTAGGATTAAGCGCAACTGTTCGCTGTAGCTCTTCTAGTGCGCGAGATTCGTTACCCTGCTGTAGCCAAATTTTAGCGAGGTTTGCGTGTATGCTAGCGCGACTGTCATCTAGCGACAGTGCCCGCTGCAGCGGACTGACCGCCGCATCGTAATTTTCCTGTGCTAGATATAGCATACCGATAGCTTCGTATGCCTGTGCGTTGTTAGGCGCAATGCCGACAGCGCGCTCGTAGGCATTGCGGGCGTCGTCGTAGTTTTGCAAGCGTAGGAGAGAGCCACCAAGTCCAATAAAAGCGTTGGCTTCGCGCGGGGAAATCTCTAGCAGGTCGCGGTAAGCATCGGCGGACTGTTCGTAGCGCTCATCCATAAAGAGGCTGTGTGCGAGTCCATAGTGAAAAGATAGATTGCGCGGATCGCGTTCGAGCGCTTGGCGATAGTATTCGGCGCTGGCTTGAAAATTACCTTGTTTTGTCTGAAGAAAGGCGATGCCGGAGTACAGGCGAGCGTTGTCACGATCGATTGGGATGGCTTGCTGGTAAAGGGCGATCGCACCCGCATAGTCTCCAGAGTCAATCCGTCTTTGCGCATCTCCTAGCAGCTGAGAGAGTTGCTCAGCCTGCGCGTCGCTCAAGTCGGGGCGACGATCTTGGGCTATAAGATTTTGAGCTAGAAGGTTTCGATCTAGCAGGTCTTGAGCTGGGAGACTATGGCTTGGCGCGATCGCCTCCCTGGATACTGCTAGCTCTGCGGCTATCGACCGGTTAGCAAACAGCGTGCCGCTTGCGGTTAGTCCAGCGGCTGCTAGTAAAACGGTGAATCTGTACGAGTAGCCCATGAGCTAACACCTCCTAAAGTCTTGGCGTAAAAAAGTAATGCCTAAAAAAGTAATAATAGGAAAAAAGCACCCTAGAAAAAGTCAACTACACCGGTTTGAACTCATGATTCTATCAACAACTGACTCACTTCAAGGAGAAAACATTCAAAGCTACTTGGGTATCGTGACGGCTGAAGTTGTTTACGGTAGTAACGCCCTTAGAGATTTCTTTGCGGGTATTCGAGACGTTTTAGGAGGCCGTACGGGAGCCTATGAGCGGGTGTTTGAAAAGGGGCAAAGGGATGCGCTCAAAGAGTTAGAGGCAAGAGCCCAAAAGCTAGGAGCAGATGCTGTTATTGGGGTTCACATCAAAACAGATACGATCAATATCGATGAGCATGGTGTGTTAATGCTAATCACGGCGACAGGAACGGCTGTAAATCTGTAGCGCTTAGGTCTGCGGCACTCAATATCCGTAGTACCTCAATATCCGTAGTGCTTGATGTCCGTAGCGCTTAATGTCCGTAGCGCTCAACAACCCGTAGTGCCTGATATCCCGCTAGCTATTGCCGATGGAAGATGACGGAAAGATTGTTGGCGGGCATAGAAATCGTTTGGCGGTGGCGTAGGTGATGCTGCCGCGCGACCTGGCAGACTGCTTCTAGGTCGCGAACGCCCCATTGAGAATTGCGATCGCGCAGCATTCGGTCAAAGGCCTCATTGCTTGGTGCGGTATGCTCTCCGCCCTGCTTAAATGGCCCATACAAGTACAGCACTCCACCGGCTGACAGCACGCGCTGTGCCCCTGACATTAGGTGCTCACACATTGCCCAAGGCGAAATGTGAATCATATTAATATTGACAATAGCGGTAATCGGCTGCACCAGTACCGGCGCTGTTTCTACCACGGTTTCTCCCGCCGCTTCTACTGGCGCTGTCTCTACTGGCCAGGGGCTTTTGCTCACATCTAGCGTTAGCGGTAACAGCAGATTATCGGCAGATACCGCTTGCCGCCACGCTCGAATACTCTCAATTCGTTCGGCTTCTAACTCACTAGGCAACCACTGCAACTGCTCTAGCCGAGGTCCGAAGAACGCCGCATGCTCTCCGGTGCCGCTCGCAATTTCAAGCACCGTCCCTGTCGTCGGTAGAACCTGCTGAAGCACCTCCAGAATTGGCTGACGGTTTCTTTCGGTAGCCGGTGCGTACTGACGGGCATCAGTCATGAATTGGAGCTTCCTTCGCTAAGACTTAAAGCAATGCCTAAAAGCCTAGCGTGCTAGGTGCATTATCACTAGGTGCACTGCTGCGGAGTAACGCTTGAGCTGTGCGGTAATAGGTCGCCCAGTAGTAGGTTTCGGGTCTTACTCGCCATTGTTCTCTATCAACATGCAGCGTCAATATAGGTACGGTAACCCCGGTGCTTTCGACGACAACGTTAACCGAAACGTTTGTTGTTAGCAGATCTTGGTCAAAACTGCGCTGTGCGCCTGCTCTAGCGGCCATTTCTGCTCGCCGAATCAGCGTTTCGTAGGTTTCGCCACTTTCTCTAGCTAAGAAAAGATCCAGGCGCGAGGTGTAGGCCTGCGAAGCTTGAGGCGCAATGAGCGCTTCTGTGATCCAGACGCCGGTGCCGCCAATCAGTGCGGCAACGCTAGCCGAGATAAGCGATCGCTGCCAAGAGCGGCAGTTTCTTCGGCAGCGGCCCTGGCGCTGCGCAGATCTGCTCTGTGACTTCTGTAGCGACCTCTGTGACTTTGAGGGGCGAGTTGGATAGCAGGTTGACCACATGCGATTAAATCTAGAGTAGGTTTTAAGCTGTTCAAAGATACAGGTAATTTTGGGCTTTACCTAACAAGTTTCCCAGTTTATAAGATCTGCCACACTTTTTAAAAACTCTGCTGCATAAGCGCTGCGGTTGTGATAGTTTCTGGGGACAGATAAATATGGTTAGCCTGATGCCCAAAGCTAAAGACAGATGCTTGAGGCGAAAGACATAGCTACAGCATAGTGCCTATACTTTTTTACCTTAGTAGGAGAGTGGGCAGGTTTGTTGAACTGACCGCCGTATTTGTCGAGCGATCGCACAGATCGCACCCACGCTATAGTCTGGAGACGTTCAATGGCTAACTACTGGGCCATCACCATCGGTATCAACCAATATCAGCATTTGCAGCCGCTAATGCATGCTCAAAACGACGCGCTGTTTGTCCATCGATTTTTGACAGAGACGGCTGGTATCCCTACAGATAGCTGTGTGCTGCTAAGCGATCTGGCCACTTCAGTGGGTCAACAGGCGGTCTATCCCGACAAGCCAGCGCTTTCTGAATGGATTCAGACGATGACTCAGCGCGTGCAGCCAGATGATGTACTTTGGTTTTTCTTTAGCGGCTATGGCGTGCAGGTGGATGGACTTGACTATCTTATGCCAATTGACGGCGATCCGGGACAAACAGAAGCCACTGGTCTAGCGGCAACTAAGTTAGTCGAAACGCTAGCGCAGCTACCTACAGCCTGCAGCCTTCTGGTGTTAGATATCAACCGTTCGCAGGGGTCTTTTTCTGGTCAAACAATTGGTCAACAGCTGATCGATTTAGCGGAAGCCCATCAAGTTTCACTATTGCTCTCTTGCCAGCCAGAGCAATACTCTCACGAGACTTTCGGTGTTCGCCACGGTTTGTTTACAGCGGCACTGCTAGAAGCCTTTCAGCAAAAGTGCACGACCCCAGGCCAGATTGCTGATTACATAACTAAGCGCTTACCAGAGCTGTGTGAGCATCACTGGCGACCGATTCAAAACCCGGTGAGCTCAATTCCAACGGCGCAGCGTTCTGTGGTGGTGATTCCAGAGGCGGTGGTGATTCCAGAAACTCAGCAGGCGACCGATTTAGCCCAGTCTGCGGGCGCGGCTACCCATAGTGACGCCGATTTGGGTATCCCTGCGCTGCCCGCCAAAACACCTGCACTCGCCGGTTCAGCCGGAACGTTAGTAGGTACGCCGGAAGTCAGTCAGGCTTCTAGCCCGGCGGCGACTACGAGCGGTAGCGTCTCTCTTGGACGTGCTTCAGCTTCATCTATTGGGAGCGAAAGCGAACTAGGCGTCAGCGACGCTAGCAGCAATGGATCAAATGGATCAAGTGGACCGAGCAGGACAGGCGGATTGAGTACTAGTCCAGATAGCGACTATCGCAACAGCAGTGCAATCGTGCCAGCGAGCAAGACTTCTATAGCGCCAAGTGAACGTAAGCCTTTGGGTGCGGCTGTTGATGGCGCTCGACTGCGAAACTGGGGACTCGCCGCGCTCGCTGTGCTGATGCTGGGTGTGTTGCTCAAACAGCCCTTCGTGCGGTCGGCGTGGCAAAGCCTAACTGGAGAGGTTGAGGCAACCAGTGATGGAACTGCGGGTGAAGCGCCGGCGGGTCAGGTCGCTGTACCGGCTGTGCCCGAAGAAGAGGCTGCTGTCCTCGAAGAGGACATGCCTGAAGGCAGTGCATCTGAAGGGAACGCTCCTGAAGAGAGTACGCCAGAATCCGCGACTACTGTGCCCGATTCTGCCGTCAGTTCAGCACCCGATTCTACGGCCAGTTCAGCGGCCAGTTCAGCGGCCAGTTCGTCAGCAGTCTCAGAAGCGCCAGCCCCGGAAGTGCCAGCCGTAGAATCCAAAGCGCCAGATGCGTCGACTCAGGCTCTACTTGCGCAGGCCAGCGCAGCTTTGGCACAGCGTCAGTACTCAGAGGCGCTAATCAACTTACAGCGGGTGCCAAAAGGCCAGCGCGACAGTGCATTTTCTTCAATTTTGACAAAGGCAAGAGCGGGCGTAGCAGAAGCACAGCAGTACAACGCATCGGTGCTGACCGATGCTAGAACCTCAATTCAGCCGACGCAGGCGTCCCAGTTTGCCGATGCGATCGCAACAGCCAGACTGATCGAGCCAGGGCAGCCTTACTACGACGAAGCGCAGCGAGATATCCGTAGCTGGAGTCAGATCATTTTAGATATTGCTGAAGGGCGAGCGACTGGCGGCAATTTGAACGGCGCGATCGCTGCTGCTCGAGTCATGCCCGCCGACAACCCCGAGTTTCGCCAAAAGGCCCAAGAGCGCATTGTTTTCTGGCAGCAGCGGCAGAAGAGCCGAGAAATTATTGCCGCTGCTCAAGAGATCCCGCGCTCAGGACAGGCGAGTACCTACCAAAAGGGGATCGTTAGGCTACAAGAGGTCCCAATTGAGCACCCAGAATATGAAACCTCTCAGAGGCTAGCAGATGAGTGGAGCGATCGCATCTTTAGCATTGCCCAAGCCAGAGCTGCTCAGGGACGCTGGGACGCTGCCATTCAGGCCGCAGTGCTGGTGCCAGCCGGAACAACCGCTTACGAGCCGACCCAGGCGGCCATCAAGCGCTGGCAAGCAGAGCAGTAGCTCGCTGTATCTCCAGGTTCTGCGTCCCTAGGCGCCTCTGGGTTCTGCGTCTTTGAGCTTTCCTTCTACGTCTTGCTGTTTTCGACTGACTGTTTTCGACTGACTGCTTTCGACTTACGGTTTTCGACTTACGGTTCCTGTTCAAGGGTCGCTCGAAGGCCTGTTAGATAGTCGACAGCCTTTTGTAGCTTGGCGTCAAGTGCTTGCTTTTGACCCATTAGCTGCTTGAACTTTTGGTAGCGGGCGATCGCTAAGCTAACTGCTCCCATCTGCTCGGGCGGACAGGGATGCGATCGCAGCAGTCCATTCTCATCTAGGCTACACAGCCTGTACTGCGTAGGGACTACACTATTTTCGGGTACGCGGCCCGGCTCGTTGTCTGATAACTCATTTCCCTGAGCAGCTCCCTGGGTGCTAACCATCTGCGGCTGCTCACTCAGCACTTCAACGTACTTCATAAGCGCGTCAGTATCGCCATGGCGAAAAAGCGTCGCGTCAGGTTCCGAAATAGGAGACACCTCTGCCGAAGACTCTATCCAACCTTCTACCATAGGCCCTTGCTCATGAAGGCTGTGTAGTGCCGTAACCAACTGTCGCAGCTGCTTTTGCCAAGTAACAATAAGCGATTGCAAATCTTGCAGCAGATTCATAGCAAGGGCCGGATTCACTTCATGTCGCTGGCTGATTGCGGTATGAGAGCGAAAGGGAGGTAAGACAATAGAGCCCGGCAGTTGCGCTAACGCATCTACAGCTATCACACTGTCAGGCGTTGTTTGTGACGGTGTTTGTGGCATCTTCTGTGACGTTCCTTGTGAACCCTGAGGCCTACTCTTGCTCCAATTGTTCTTTTTAAAGGAAGTCCATTGAACCGTCGTTCTGGGTTTAGGTGCCTCTTTCCCTGCTGATTGTGCCAGTGGTCTCTGTGCAGACAGGTCGTGAGCCGCTGTCCCTGGCACCGTTGTATCACTCGCTGCGTCAGAAGAAGATAGAGAAACCATGATATTGAGGGTCGTTAATGAAAACGGGCTTGCTCTGAAGTATCTATTCCATATATCAACTTCTATACCAAGATTAGGTATATATCAAGAAGCCATATATCAAAATTAGATGGTGATAGTGTTACATGATAGAGCGCTTTGACAGAGTAAAAAGCCAACTACCCAGTATCTATCTTTAATTTGCGCATTCTTACGTAGATAATACACACGTAAAATTACACATTGCTACAGGCACAACAGTTGTATGTGAGCGGTATCTGCACTGTACACGGTGGGCTGTACACGGTGGGCTGTGCATAGCGGATTGCATATGGCGGCAGAAGGCTTCCGCTGCCCTCTTTCCCTACTCTCTCCAAATCTATTTCAGCCTATCGACCCATCGCAACATATCGTTTCATTTGATAACATCAAATATAGCTGCATCTCTAGAACTCGTTCACGAAAATAAACTTGATATAGAACTCAGAGGCAATAGTAGAGACAGCTACGCCGTAGTGATAACTGCCAGTTAGCTCGTCACGATTGTTTTCTGGTACGAACTGGCTTTTTACTCATGGCTAAATCTGCTTTTTTGAAGTACCTTCCCGCTCGTCTAAAACCCTTAGGGAGACCTGCGATTTGGATTCCGCTGACTGCCTTAACGCTAATTGGTGCTTTTCTCTTGGAGTATCAAAGAAACCCCGATTGGTTTGATCGTCAGCCCGTAACAAACTTGACCCCCAATTCTCAACTCACCGCAGAAGAAGAAGCAAGGCTTGCCGAGATTGATACGCTAGACGTACTGCTAGACGGTTCTCGTATGCCCGATAGCACGCCGGCTGTAACCAGCCAAATCAATCCAGATGCACCCAAAGATCCCGCTGCAGAAGATGGTGATGATAATGGATCTGGCGAACTATCTTTGCAAGAAGCGTACCCTATTCCTGGAACGTCTGGCACAACAACCCTACAGCCTGGCTCTTCGGTCTTTTCTAATCCCGGCGCATTGACAGGACGTTCATCTGCCACCGGCTCTAGCGGGGCGAGTAACGGCACGACTTTTAATTTTGGTGACAGCTTAGTGAATCCTGCTGCGCCTAGTACTAATAGCGCTCTGGCAGAGGCGCTCAATCGACGAGAGGCCGCTAGAGCAAGCGAGCAAGAAGAACCAGCCTCTACTAGTGCAGAGAGTACTAATAGCCAGACTTCTTCTCCTTCTGGTTCTGGGACCACCCTTGGTGTTAGACAAGCTGTACCGCCTGCCCAACCCGTTCCTGGAAGTTTCATTAGAACGACCCCTGAGATGTCACCACCAGTAGGTACAACTGGCTATCAGGCGCCTGCTACTTCTAACTTATCAACGTTTAATATTCAGCCTCAGCAGCCGACGCCAAATCCGTTCAACGTCTCGCCTGCAACCAACCAATTTGCTGCGCCCACCTCGGGTGGCCAAGTTACACCTACTAGCGTCGCGCCGCCTGCTGTCGCTGCGCCTGGTTCTACGTCAACTCCTAGTGGTGGCCCCTATACTGCCCCTAGCTCTGTTCAGCCCGATCAGGGTCGGCCGATTAATCCGAGACGGTAAGTTAGGATTATAGCTCCATGTCCCATAGCTAGGTCTCATAATTGGGTCTATAGCCAAACGATATACAAGCACCATATTCTGGTGGCTATAACTCAGCCTATAGGACTATAATACAGCCATAAGCTAATATAGATCAAAAGTACTGGCAATCGTGAAATTACTGCAATGCTATGCATTAAACCTCACGAAAAGATCATCTAGGCTCTAGTTGAGGAGATATATAGTGCAGATATAGCAGCACTATAGATGCTGTGGGAGTCTCGTAATAGGTTAGCGCGCTCGTAGAATGCAGAAGATCCTGATCGTTGACGACGATAGCACTTTGAGAGCAGCGCTGACTCGCTACCTGCAAGATCGTGGCTTTGTGGTAAAAAACGCTACTTCCGGTACGGAAGGGCTTAATAGTTTTATCAAGGAAACGCCTGACCTTGTCGTTTCTGACGTGGTGATGCCAGGAATGGACGGGTTTGAGCTGTGCGTAAAGATTCGCGCTACGAGTGTAGGCCAACTGGTTCCGTTCATTTTTCTTTCTGGGCGCTGTGATCTAGAAGATCGCATCCAGGGCCACACAATCGGCGCAGATGACTATTTAGTCAAGCCTTTTCACCCAAGAGAGCTCATTGCTAAGATAGAAGCTCAGCTAGCACGCGCTGGCCGTATTCACGCCGAGCTAGTGCGCGTGCAGCGGCCAGCCGCCGAACTACCAAAAGAGAAGCCTCCCCTACCGCTGACCCCTGCTGAAGAAAAAGTGTTCTGGGAAGTTATTCAGGGCCATACAAATAAGACCATTGGCGACCATCTATTTATCAGTCCGCGCACGGTACAGACGCACCTTAGTAATATTTTGAGCAAGCTGTCCGTCGAAAACCGCTCACAGCTCATTCGCTATGCGTTTGAGAACGGTCATCTGTCGGCTGAGGGCTCTAGAAAATAGAGATAGCTCCACCTCGGAAAAACTAGAAGGCCAGCTCATAGACTGTACAACCTACAAACCTGACCCTGGCAGATTGATATATTATTGTTGAGCAGGTAATAATCTTATATTCTTTGCAATGCGCTTTCTATAGCTGCCTTGTCTACCGTCGACGTATGTCTCCTAACGCTATTGATTCGACCGAGCTAAACGCGCTGACTGCTGCTCTCTCTACAGGCACTCTTAAAAAGCAGCTTCAAGCTATCTCTGAGCTATCTAAGATGGAAAGTTCTGGTGAGCAGGCCTTGATAGCGTTTGTACACGAAGGTCTAGATGGGAAACCGACGGCAGCTCATGGCAGTGCGTATCAGTATCTCTATGGTGCTAAGTCTGAGTTGTCTCAGCGTTTTGTTGCCCAGACTGTTCCAGACGGTCTGATGGCGCCGATTTCAGCTCAGCAGATGGACTACAGCGATTTACAAATACTTTTAGTTAGGCAAGCGTACCAGGCGGCTGACAAGCTAACGACTGAAAAACTATGTCAGCTAGCTGGTGAAAGAGCTGTCCAGCGAAAGTGGGTCTACTTCACAGAAGCAAGCCAGTTTCCAATAACCGATTTGCGAACGATTGATCGATTATGGCGGCTGTACTCGGGGGATAAGTTCGGCTGGAGTAAGCAGCGCGAGCTGTGGCTACGTCTAGGACAGGATTGGGAGCGGCTATGGACACAGCTGATGTGGAAGTCCTCAGAAGGAAAGTGGACTCGATACCCAGGTGAATTTATCTGGGATTTGTCAGCAGCGCCAGTTGGCCATTTACCGCTTTCTAATCAGCTGAGAGGCGTGCGGATGATGGATTCTTTGCTTTCTCATCCAGCCTGGCATTAGGCTCAATTCTCAATTTCCCCAATATCAACGAGACGGACTCAGCGAGGTGGAACCGGATTCAGTTGCTTGCTATGTGCTGTCTGCCGAGTGACTCTAGATATCAGGCGATAGTCCTGCCGAACCCAGCTAGGATTTACCAAAGTTTGCGCAGCGCCAATTAGCTGACGCGGATGGTCGATCAAGAAAGCTGGCTTTTGCTTTGCAAGTGCTTCCCGGCTGCTAAATCCCCAGGAAACGGCAGCAGCCAAGATGCCAATTTGGTTTGAAGCATCAATGTCTCTAGTCTCATCACCAACGTAGATAACCTGAGAAAAATCGATATCGCCGCGTTGGACAATTCGCTTTAGCACTCGGGCCTTGCTGAGTAAGCCAACGCCTCCTTGAACAGAGCTAAATAAATCTCTGATACCGTGTCGATTGAGGAAACGCTCAATGTTGCGCTGTGAGTTAGAACTCATAACCATGAGCTCGTGGCCCCTTTCAACTAGCTCTTTAAAGGTGGGTGCAAGTTCGGCGATAATAGGCACAGTATCTAATTCTGCGCCGAGTTCGCGGCGGACATGACGAATCAAGAACGGTAGCCGAAACAGGGGAATTTCTGCCTGCCTCAGCATTTCTTGTGTGCTCAATGACTGGTAGTACTTAAGCTTTTCGGGTGTAGTCGGTGAATAGCCATATTCTGGGGCAATGCGATTGGTAATGCGCACTATTGCCTCTAGCGTATCGGCAATAGTGCCGTCAAAGTCAAAAATTAGGAATGCCACGCGGTCAAAAGGAGTACTGAAACGAGCTGAAGCTGTAGATCCATACTGACATCATAACTGTCAGTGGGATGCGCTGTGATGTTTTCTTGTATCTTCAGTGAGATTACGCATGCCCAGCCTATGTACCAACCTGTGTATAGACACGGTAGGAACGGCCACGCTAACTGTCTTATTACCTGGTCTTATTGCCAGCGGCCTGAGCGCAGAATGCTACCAATCAGCCAAAGGCCGAGGAAGGAGGCCGCGGCAAACAACAGGGCACTGAGCCACTGAAGCTGAGCAGTCTGCTGGCTAGTAGAGATGATAGCGGCACCAATAATTAGCGCTGCAACAACAGTACTGAAGGCACGACGGTTAGCAGCACGTTCTAAACTGCGCTGTAGCGATGACATTCCCTGAATTTGAATGTTCCACTGTAGGGTTTCGTCGCTGAGGCGGTCGAGTAGGAATCCAATCTGTCTGGGGGCAGAAAGGGAGAGGTTGCGAACTTCTAGGCCAGTGCGTAGGAAAAGCTGGAGGGGGTCTGCGCCGATCAGCTGCTGCTGGAACAAATCCACCATGAGCGGTCTGATTTCAGCCATCAGGTTGATGGAGGGATCAAACTGGCGAGCTGCGCCTTCTAGGTTGGCAAGCGATTTGGTGAAAAGGCCAATGTTGGCGGGCCATCTGAGATGATTGCGGATGCCGGTTTCAATAACCGCGCCAAATGCTTCTGCGGTGTTAAAGCGCGTGAGATCTAGGCCGTAATAGCGCCCAAGCAAGCGGCTGTAGTCACTTTCTAGTCGGACAAGATCGACAGGTTTGAGTGGTTCAGTCAGATTTAGGGTGAGCTGGGCGCAGCGCTGAGCATCGGAGCTAGCAATGGCAAGAACTAGTTCGGTGAGGGTAGCGCGGGTTTGCGGGTCGAGTCGGCCCATCATACCGCAGTCTAAAATGGCAACTTTACCGTCGTTAAGATAGAACAAATTGCCGGGGTGGGGGTCGGCATGGAAGAAACCGGTGATGAAGTATTGGAAGAGAAAGGCCCTAAAAAGCAGGGTAGTGATTTCGCTTCGTTCGCTTTTAACCTTTGCTTTGGCTGTCCAACTAGCAAAGTTTGAGCTGCCACTTTTGGGGTCAGAAGATACATTGACGGATGTATGAGGGGGGAGTGCCGCTTGGAGTAGAGGTCTGCCGTCTAGCCATTCCATGACTAGAATTTTGGCGTTAGTGAGAGGCCAGATAATACTGGGAACGACAAGTTTGTCGGTGTCGATCCAAGAGCTGCCGAGAAGATCTTGGCGCAGTTCATCTGTGTAGCGCGCTTCGGTAGTAAAGTCTAGTTCGGCGGTGATGGCCGCTTTGAACTCTTGAGCTAGCTCAGTAATGTTGTATCGCTGTCCGAACTGGGTACTTGAAACAAGCCGAGCGATATCTTTGATCAGAGCCATATCGCGGTCGACTTGTTTTTCGATACCCGGTCTTAACACTTTGACGGCAACAGTTTGACCACTTTGGAGGACCGCACGGTGGGTTTGGCCAATTGATCCGGCCGCGATCGCAACATAATCAATTTCGCTAAAAACTTCGTCTGGCGATCGCAGCATATGCTGACGAACGTAAGTCTCGATTTGTGCGGCGGGGACAGCAGGAACCGTCGATTGCAGATCGCTGAGCGCCTTGATATAAGAAGGCGAAAGCAAGTCTGGTCGGGTGCTGAGAAGCTGACCAAGCTTCACGTAGACAGGCCCTAGCTCGATAAGAATATTGCGCAAAACGGCAGGTGGCGGCAGCTCTGGCTCGTCGGGTGCGCTACCGGTAAGCAGCCGTCGCATGTAGTCCCAGCCGTTTTTAAGAAAGACTTCGACAATTTCGCGCTGCCGCGAAATAAGATCGGGTGTCAGTATAGAGGGAAGCGGGGAAGAGGGCATACCGTTTGCGACTTGGAAAAAGGTCTAGCTAAGTTTGAACAAAAGTCGCCTATGCTGATGCTAACAAGTTTTGTAGTAAAGAACTAATCCGCCCAGCCACCACAAGAGTCCCCATAGGACGGCTAAGCGGATTCAAAGAAATTTAACTATATGGTCTAGTTGGAACTAGTAGCGCTGCCAATAGCGCCCTTCATAGCGGCGATTCCTTGTTCGACGCTGGCCCATAGGCCCATATCCGGTTCTTTGCCAGCGAGTTCACGAGTGCCTACAAAATACAAGACACCTTTTAGCACTTCCTGATGAGCGCGGTTTTCAAAATTGACCTTATTTAGAGGTTCTACTGCATCTTGCAAATCGTCGTCTAGCGACTGAGCAGCCTTGTGAATGACTAGTCCTGTCATAGTTTGCTGGTGCTTGAGCAGCTCTAGCTGAAAGAATTTGTCATAAGTGGTGAGCTGATCGCCATCCATCATTGACTTTACGGCTTCTACGTGCTTTTGCGTAATGTCGCGAGAGTCCGCAGTCGTTCCTAGTTGAGTAGCGGCCTTTTTGATATCACCTAGATTCTCCCGATCTTGGGTGACCATTTTTTCTAGCCGTTCGCGGATGGTGTCGTCGTTGGTGACGCTCATCAGCTTTTGTTCTATCTCTATCAGCGTGCTTTGAAAGAGCTGAAGGTCAGCTAGTTTCGTTGCGATTGTTGTCATGTCAGACATCTGTTAAGCATTCCCGGACCGCACCTCGCTTCAGATCGCGACTGAATCGCGCTAGCAGGCTAATGGTCCTTAAGGTTTACCTTTCTATGGTTCCGCGAGAACTGAGCAATCTCCTCCATCTTCAGAAAGATTCGGTCCGTTCGATATGCTGACGTTTTGAAACCGATGCTCGGTGGGCTCGCCCACAAGGAGATGTGTCTAATGCATTTCGTGGCTGCTTCTGCTATAGGCTAAAAATATAGAGGCTATAGATCGGTCTCTTGGTAGAAAACTTGCTTTCTTGTGGAGAATTTTTAGAGAAGCCGATGAGCACACTCTTGGTTAAAAACATTCATACTCTGGTCACTATGGATGATACCCGAAAAGAAATCACCGGCGGTGCCCTCTTTGTTCACGATCATGTGATTGAACAAGTAGGCACTAGCGAAACGCTGCCGTCAACTGCTGACGAAGTGCTAGATCTGCAAAATCGCTATGTTGTTCTTCCTGGGCTAGTCAATACTCACCATCATTTTTTCCAAACGCTAACACGCGCTGTCCCGGCAGCGCAGAATTGCGATCTTTTCGGCTGGCTGCAAACTCTGTATCCTATCTGGGAGAAGCTAACGAGCCAGGGCGTATATGCTAGTACGCAAATGGCCGCTGCTGAACTTATGCTTAGCGGCTGCACGACAGCTAGCGACCATCTTTATCTCTTTCCGAATGACTGTAGGCTAGATGATGGAATTCGCGCAGCGCAGGATATCGGCATTCGTTTTCATGCTAGCCGAGGCAGTATGAGCGTTGGAGAAAGCGCTGGAGGTTTGCCGCCTGACAGCCTGACGGAAAAAGAATCAGAGATTCTTAAAGATTCTCAAAGGTTGATTGAACAATACCATAGTAACCATCGTCATGCGATGACTCGGATGGTACTAGCGCCTTGTTCTCCTTTCTCGGTGACGCAAGATTTGATGCGAGAGTCGGCGGCCATGGCACGAGCCTATCCGGGGGTGAGGCTGCACACACATCTAGCTGAGAACAAAAGTGATGTGGACTATAGCCTAGAAAAGTTTGGAATGCGCCCAGGTGACTATGCGGCATCGGTAGGCTGGCTAGGCGAAGATGTATGGTACGCGCACTGCGTACAGCTTAGTGACGATGCGATCGCTCAATTCGCCAGAACAGGAACTGGGGTGGCCCACTGTCCCTGTAGCAACATGCGGCTAGCAAGCGGAATCGCCCCACTACGCAAAATGCTAATGCAGGGGGTGCCGGTTGGTATTGGCGTTGACGGAGCGGCCTCTAATGATGCCTCTAACCTATTGCAAGAGGCTCGAACGGCGTTTTTGCTGGCGCGGGTGCGCGATCAGGATGCGGCGGCAATAACGGCTAGAGAAACGCTAGAGGTAGCGACTCGCGGTGGGGCTAGGGTACTAGGCCGTGACGATATTGGCTATTTAGCACCGGGGATGTCGGCTGACTTTGTTGCTTTTAACATTGATACGCCTGAGCTAGCGGGCAGTCATCATGACGTAGTGGCCGCGCTAATTTTCTGTCAGCCCAGAGGCGTGGACTATAGCTTTATCAATGGAAAGAAGGTGATTGACCAAGGTCAGCTATTGACGGTGGATTTAGGGCAGTTAGTGAAGACATGCAATCAGTTAGCGGCAACGATGATGAGTTAGTCAAAGCGTAGGCCAGTTAAAACGTGGGCTAGTAGTGGGAGCGTACAGGCGCAGCGCACTGCTACAGTTCGTTACAGTCTCTAACTCCCTGTACGTTCGCAGCTAAACTACTAGAGGCAGTTAGAACAAAGCAAGCTAGACCAAATCGCTAACTTAAGTCCGGTACAGCAAGCGCTGCTGTCGGAATTTGCTTTGGAATCCTTAGAATTGCAGGCGAGCCAGCACATTGATGTAGAAGCATTTAAGACCAATATGGCAAGCGCTAAGGTTTGGTGGTTTGGGGATACGGAGAATGAGCAAGGCGATCTCTATCTTCGGGTTCAAAGCGATCGCTACTTAATCGAGCTGCTACAGTCAAATACATTTGGGGTAGTCAGCGATATAGAAAGTAACCACGTACATGCCTCCTTTAGAGATTTAACCAGTGACTGGGACCACAACTCTTTGGGTGCCCATCTGCGCCAGCATCACCATCATGAGATAGCAAATACGCATCAGGCTGAATAGAGCACCTATAAAGATAGGGTAATTCCTAGAGAAGTGTAATTGCTGAAGATATGATGCACAGCTCTGTTGTTTATTCGTAATCATTGCCTGATCCGTATCTAACGGCGTCTCGCCAGCGATCGGTAGAATATTGTTTTTTGTCGGACGTTTCTCGAATATCAACAGCGCTTTGCATCGTATTGAGCAAGTTGTATCGACCCAAATTTATAAAGTGCTTTGTCCAGCTAGCGACTGAGCCGATGCCTACTTGCGGCAGAATGCTCAACACTAGCTTAGGATGTCGCGTAGCGGTTCGTAGCATAGTCTTGGCTAGGGCTGGAAACTGTACAACATCTTGCAAAAAGGGTCTTAGCACCTCATCCCCTAGCGCGGCCATATCGGCGAAAATAGTTGAAAGAACTTGGTTGATTTTGTCGGGCGGCAGCGTTTGTTCTACTTTGACGCTCATTGACTTTTGAAACAGCCAGGCGACGGACAGATTAGGCTGGTACGGCTGCAATTTCCCTAGAGACTTTGCGTCTAACAAGTCGGCCTGTAAAGCGTCGTCAATGCCCAGGGTAAGTCGTTCTAGGTGACGTACCATTGCTCCAAACCCACCAAAGCTTAGAGGGGATTGGCTACCGCTAGAATCGCCTACGGGCAGCGTGCGGTTCCAAGTGTATTGCAAAGGGCTATCTTGGTAGCAGGGAAAAAAGCCAAATAGCGCTCTGACGAACTCTAGCTGCTCTAAAGAAGCATTTTGGTACTGGGGCAACAGCGCAAAATAGTCTTCAAACATTTCTTGGATACTGAGCCGACTAGGATGCGCGTCTAGATAGGTGAACATGTAGGTGGTTCGCCCATCACGCGCCGGGAATGCTTCCCAAAAGTATTGGCACTGCTTTTGAATGGGGGTAAAAGAGACAATTAAGTCGCCTGTTTCATTCTGTTCTGTTCCATCCTGCTCTGTTTCATCCTGTCTGTAGCCAGTCGCGCAAGTGCCGACCACTAGACAAACGGCATCGGGCTTTTTCCCCCCTCTAGCTTGCTGCACAATAGGAGAGAAGTGACCCATAGCATCGACTAGAAGTCTAGCTGTGATGTTCTCATCATTTGTCTGTATGCTGACGCCATTAGGATGCACGGTCGCGGCACTAAACGGTGTGTGCTCTAGCAAGACGCCGCCTCGTGATAGAAACTTTTGCTTGAGCTGTTCGAGCAGACTGATCGGATCGACGCCGATATTTAGAATATCTTCAACCCAAAGCTCTGGCCCTCCATTGAAAGCAACGCGAGCCGGATTGTATTGAGAGGCGATCGCTTGCTCTAATCCCTCTTCACTCAAGAGACCCATCTGCACAAACGTATCTAGCTCTCGCCGAGAAATATTCCATTCCTGGTCGCGCCCCCGTAGCTCGCCTCGCTCTAGCAGCGCCACCTGCCATCCTTGCCCTGCAAGCGCTGCGCCGAGCAAAATACCGAGCGTACCGCCACAGATAGCCACATCGTAAGCTACCGATTCTAAAGGCTCTCCCTGCTGGCTGATAACGGGCGCTACCTTGCGCGGGCCTGCTTTATAGGCAGTCCATTGCTCGTCAGCTTTTTGTAGTCCTACCCACGGGTTGCCAGGTATTTGAGAGAGGATTTGCTCGGTATTATTCGTTGCGGCTTTATTCATAGTTCTAGTGTAGAAACAAATGACGAACAGAATCTACTATGTTTTTTGCGGTTATGCTTTCGCAGCCATATTTCGCAGCTATATTTCTATGGCAGAGTGAGCAACGCAAACTGTCTGGTGTAAAGCGACTAGCGCGATAGGCTAGCTAGTCCTGTAGGCTGTTATATGGGCGGGGGTTATACGGGCAGAGAGAGGCATGTAGGCAGATGGAAAAGATTGGCGTAGCGGTTATCGGAACTGGATTTGGGCAGAAGGTTCACATTCCTGGGTTACAGGCGCATCATCGCACTGAGGTGGTGGGCGTGTGGAATCGCGATCGCACCAAAGCTGAGCAGGTAGCGCAACAGGTGGCCCAACAGGTAACCCAACAGGCGACCGAGACCGATATTATTCCCTTCGCGACTGACAGCTTGGCTGAAATTCTATCTTCGGATGCGGTTCAAGCGGTTACCCTGGCTACGCCGCCATTTGCTCACTACGACATGGCCAAAGACATCATCAAAGCGGGTAAACACCTTCTCATTGAAAAGCCAATCACCCTGAATGTAGAAGAAGCAGAGCACTTGCAGCAGCTCGCGATTGACCACGGCGTGATTGTTGTTCTCGACTTTGAGTTTCGCTTTATTCCTGCTTGGCAGCACTTTGCTGAGCTGTTAGCACAAGATATAGTCGGCAGAAAGCGCCTGGTCAAGGTTGACTGGATTGCCTCTAGCCGCGCTAGCGCCGATCGCGCCTGGAACTGGTATGCCCAAAAGTCGCTAGGTGGCGGCGCGCTAGGTTCTATCGGCTCACATACGTTTGACTACATCAACTGGCTATTTGGCCGTGCGGTGAGTATCAGCGCCACGCTTAGCACCTCTATTCCTGAGCGCCCTGATTTAGAAACTGGGCAGCTAAAGCCGGTAGATTCTGATGATGTTTGTGCGATCGCACTCACGCTTGCAGACGATACGCTCTGCCAAATTACGCTGAGCGCGGTCAGCTATGCCGGACGCGGTCACTTTATCGAAGTCTATGGTGACAAAGGCACGCTGGTGATTGGCAATCCTAGCCAAAAAGATTATGTCAACGGGTTCAAAGTTTATGCTAGTCAGCTAGGCGCAGCGCTCGAAGAGATCCCGACGCCGGAGAAGTTTAGCTTTCCAAAGATATACGCTGATGGCCGTACGGCACCGTTTGTTCGAGTTGTAAACCATTGGGTGAACTGTATTGATGCGGGTAAGGCGACTGCTCCTGCGATCGCCGAGGGCATCTATTCACAACGCCTGATGGATCTAACCCACCGCTCAAATCAAACTAGAACCCAGCTCACCGTACCTCCCTACAAGAACTAGCTTCTCTATTATCAAACCTCTTCTTAAACCAGTTCTCCTGCTATGCCTGCCACAAGGAGTACGCTATTCTCTACGCTTCTCCTTCTTTTGAGGCAGCTCCTTTTTAACCAGAGACTGATAGGATTTCTAATGTTTTTCTGGGACTATCTCTAATGACTAAGCAGTCAGACAAGGCATCGTACACGGCGACCGCTGAGGCTAAGTTGGAGCAGCTACAGGCTCAGATTGAAGCGCTACAGGCGAAGACAAAGCTGGCCAAGGCCGACGCCAAGGTGAAATATCAAGAACAGCTAGACGCTTTGCGCATCAAGCAAACAGACCTCCAAGCCAAGCTAGAGTCGATAAAAGGTTCGGCAGATAGCGCTTGGGAAGAAATGAAGGTAGGCATAGAAGCCGCTTGGGGTGAGCTGAAAATCGCCTTCGACAAGGCCAAGTCTGAGCTAGACGATGTCTAAACAAGGGGGCTCACTATCGCGGCGAAATACGAGTGAATAAACTGATAAGTATGCTCAAGACACCGCTGCGCTGGCTGCTCGCTGCTTTTATGGTGAGCGCAGGCATTTTGCACTTTGCAACGCCCGAACCTTTTATCAAGATCGTACCGGGGTTCTTACCGTTTCCGGCGGCGCTGGTCTACATCAGCGGCGCTGCAGAAATTTTGCTTGGGGCTGGGCTAATCATCTCAAAGACGAAGGTGCTCTGTGCCTGGGGCCTTATCGCCCTCTTTATTGCTGTGTACCCAGCTAACATAAACATGGCTATCAACCCCATTGAAATAGGCAACATTCCTGATGTCTGGTGGGTTCATGCCATTCGCCTGCCGCTACAGTTTGTTCTGATCGCTTGGGCATACTGGTACACCAAACCATCGTCAACACAAGTGACTAAAGAAGCTGAAGCCTAAAGAAATCAGCAGCCTAAAGAAACTAGCGCTTGCAAGCTAGAACTTGAGAAGCTGTCAGACTGATATTTGGGAGAGTAGTCGATTGTACTAACTCATCGCCGCTATATTCAACAGAGTCATAAAGTCGATAGTCCAAGGTAGAGACTGTCACCTTTTTTTCAAGCGGATCAACAATCCAATATTCCGATATCTCTAGCAGCGCATACTCTGATGGCTTCGAGCGATAGTCATCTGCGCGAGTGGACGGACTTACTACTTCCACAACTAAAAACGGAGGCGGTTCGTTTAAGTCAATCACAGCTTCCCGATCAGCCATAGTTTCCCATTGCTCTACACTCAAAACAGTAACGTCTGGAATACGACTTGTATCCCAACGAGTCCCTCGCGGAGAGCGCACGCCTACTGTCATCTGCTTGGCGGTCCATGGCAACTGAGCTTGGCGAATCTGATTGCGAAATTCGTCATTCAAAAACTCAGCAATGCCACCATGAATACCAGTACCCAAGCTCATCGGAATTAGCTCTCCTTCCACCAATTCGTGGCGTATATTGGTGCCATCAGAGTACTTGAGATAGTCGGTAAACGACATTTTTTGTGTAGTAACTGTCATTAGCTTCCGGCCTGCTGTGGCGTATTACCTACATCAACCTACGCTTTGCTCACTTTTTGCTTACTTTGCCATATGCCTATTGTAAAGGCTCAACAAAGTAAAAGGGCGTTGCCAAGGAACACTCGGTAACGCCCTTTTACTTTGATAGCTTCAGCGCTTATCTATCCACAGAGCCCATGATGATATCGACGCTGCCTAGAATTGGCATAATGTCTGCTAGCTTCACGCCCTTGAGCAAGTTTGGCAGAATCTGCAGATTATTGAAATCAGCGGCCCGGATCTTCCATCTCCATGGGAAAACGTTGTCTTCCCCAATGATGTAAACTCCGACTTCGCCCTTGCCAGTCTCTACGCGCACATAGTGCTCACCTTCAGGAATTTTGAAGGTAGGCGCAATCTTTTTACCCGCAAACTGATAGTCAAAGTCATTCCACTCTGACTTTGGACCGCCTGCCATTCGCTTTGCTTCCAGGTTCTCGAAAGGTCCACCCGGTAGCTGCTTCATCGCCTGGCGAATAATCTTGACCGACTCGCGCATCTCGTTGATACGTACGATGTAGCGGGCAAAGCAATCACCCTCAGTGGCCCACTGCACATCCCAGTCTAACTCGTCGTAGCATTCGTAGTGGTCTACTTTGCGCAAGTCCCACTTTACGCCAGACGCGCGCAGCATAGGACCAGAACAGCCCCAGTTGATGGCGTCCTCACGCGACATGGTGCCGACCCCTTCTACGCGGCGGCGGAAGATGGGGTTGTCGGTGATCAGTTTTTCGTACTCATCGACTTTGGGCATGAAGTAGTCGCAGAAGTCTTCGCACTTATCAATCCAGCCGTAGGGCAAATCGGCGGCAACACCGCCTACGCGGAAGTAGTTGTTGTTGATTAGGCGAGCGCCGGACGCGGCTTCCCACAGGTCGTAAATTAGCTCGCGTTCGCGGAAAATGTAGAAGAAGGGGGTAGTAGCGCCACAGTCGGCCATGAATGGGCCTAGCCACAGCAGGTGGTTAGCAATGCGGTTTAGCTCTAGCATGATCATGCGGATGTAGCTAGCGCGGCGCGGCACAGGAATATCTGCCAGCTTTTCGGGTGCGTTGACGGTGATAGCTTCGTTGAACATGCCTGCAGCGTAGTCCCAACGGCTGACGTAGGGAACGAACATGACGTTTGTGCGGCTTTCGGCGATTTTCTCCATACCGCGGTGCAGATAGCCGATCACCGGTTCAACGTCTATGACGTTTTCGCCGTCGAGAGTAACGATGAGCCGGAGCACCCCGTGCATAGAAGGGTGGTGCGGGCCCATGTTGATGACCATGGGTTCGGTTTTGGTTTGCAGCGTAGCCATTGCTTAGCAGGCGTCCTTATGTTGCGGGTTTCTTCTATGGCTCTATTGTCGTACGTTTACTCTAAAGATTCAACGTACAAAAGCACTAATTTGCCTTGATTATACAGGCAGTGCTCATCCTATGTGTGACCGAATATGGCCGAAGATATGCCCGAAGATAGCACGCTCCAGCCTTTCTTCCATGTTCCTGTTTTGAGTGAGCAGGTGTTAGCCGGCCTGCAAGTGAAGGCGGGTGGGCGGTACCTGGACGCTACGGTTGGCGGTGGGGGGCACAGCGAACTGATTCTAAAGGCCGCGCAGACTGTTGAGCTAGTCGCACTCGATCAGGATTTGCAGGCGCTAGCAGCGGCAAAGGTAAGGCTGCAAACGTTGAGTGATCGCACTTCATTCATCCACACTAACTTCTCACGCTACGAGCCAGGCGATCGCAAGTTTGACGGCATCTTGGCCGACATTGGCGTTAGCTCGACTCAGCTCGATCAGGCTCAGCGAGGCTTTAGCTTTCGCGCCGAAGCGCCACTAGATATGCGGATGGACAGTACGCAGGCGCTGACGGCTGAGGAGATTGTGAACTACTGGGATGAGAAGTCGATCGCCGATACGATTTACGAATATGGCGAGGAGCGGCGATCGCGGCAGATTGCCCGGCGGATTGTAGAAAAAAGGCCATTTAGTACGACAACAGAGCTGGCCTGGGAAGTCGCAGGGGCATACCCAGCCAAAGCGCGTCACGGGCGTATCCACCCGGCAACGCGCACGTTTCAGGCGCTGCGGATTGCGGTCAATGGCGAGCTAGATGCGCTCAAAGAACTGTTAGTAAAAGCGCCCGACTGGCTAAACCCAGGCGGGCGGCTAGCAATCATCAGCTTCCACAGCTTGGAAGATCGGATCGTAAAGTACGCGTACCGAGAAGATGAGCGACTACAGATTATTACCAAGAAGCCACTAGTAGCGACAGATGAAGAAGTGAAAGAGAATGTGCGATCGCGCTCCGCAAAGCTTAGAATTGCCGAACGTAAACCCGATACATCCGTCAGCGCCCTACACTAGACTTTCTCAAAAAGAACTGCGAGAGAGCCTTTGAGGCTAGGACAGGTTTGCCAGTCGGATGGCTTAAAAAAGTTTAGGGAAAGCTTAGAAGGTAGGCTTTTCCGCAAGACAGAATAATGCGAGCGCAGCAGTGCTAGAGAGCGTCGCGGCGGTCAAACTGTCGCAGCCCCCAAAAACTTGAATAGGGAAAAATAGGCAAAGTGCAGTGGCGGTAGAATAGCCGACCGGCTGGCTAAGAAAGAAAAAGAATTCTTGGGTAGTTTCTAGCCATTCCAACAGCCTTAAAAACTGATTGAGTATTGTCATAAGTAGCCCTCCTTTACACAGTCGATTATCTTGCTATTGGTATCTGAAAAGTAGCGATAGTGACTTGCGATGCTTAGCTGTTGCGCGCCAGTAGCTGATCGAAGGTTTGGCTAAAGATAGATTTGGGGACTTTTCCCACCCAGGTCTCAACAGACTGCTGTGCCGAGTTGAGCAGAGTGAACTGTGGAACGCCGGTAGCACTGTATTGTTCGATTTGCCCAGCCCACCGGGGATCGTCAATATCGAGCATGACGAAGTTAATTTGCTCGCCATACCGACGGTGTAGATCCTCTACGGTAGCGGACATACTTTGGCACGTTGTACACCAATCGGCATAGAATTCGACCAGGGTAGGATTTTGATTAGACACTGCCTGCTGATAGGGCACGGCTTCTGCGGCCATATTCTTGAGGCTAATAAGTTCAGCAAGCGGGGTCATACTCAAGGTGCTAGCCGCTGGCTGGGAAAGAAAAGAGGTGGCTGTAGCGACTGTTAAAAAGACTGTCAAGCAGACACAGCCAATTGCACTCCATAGTTTCCAACGCTCTTGTTTCATAGGACTCCATTCAGCAAGCGATCGTTTATTGGTAGCAGTTTATCGGTAGCAGCTTATTGGTAGTAGCTTATTGGTAGTAGTAGACCAAAAAAATATGCAGACATAGTAAGAGGCCGAAAACACTTACCAGTAAGATGTGAGAGGGTAACCAGATGGCTCTCATAGCGCGGATAAGCGTGCCTCTGCCGATAGCATAAGCATTGCCTTCAGCAAACTCTATCTTCCTAGAGGAAAACATATTAGAGAAAAACACATTCTTAGAGAAAAACATATTTTGAGGCGATTCGAATACTCTTTTGGGTGATTCTAAAACGCCTGTTTCAGCGACAGCGCCCATTAGCGCGGTAAGCGTAACGCCAAAGAAGGTCCACAGCAAAATGGCGTTGAAGTTGAGGCCTGACACGCCGATGGTGTGGATCAAGACGAAAGCAACTAGGGCAATGCCGGTAAAGATGTGAATGGTCCGGTGGAGCATCATTTGCCCTGGGACTTTCCACTTACCAGGCAGACTGCTGCGTTTGCGGACAGTAAGAAGCATTTCGACCCCGACTAGAACCAAAGTGGCAAAGCCAGTGCCCTGCTTGTAAGGTTCGCCGCGGGTGAACTGGTGCAGATCGATAGAGCGATCGCGCAGCATGTCCGTATAAAGCGGACTGAATGCAAAGGGGATTAGCAGCACCGCGCAAACTAGCGTAAGAATGATAAGCGTGGAGAATTGAGGTTTCATGGCTAAAATGAAAAAGTAGAGCGCACAGCCCGTGCGCCCTAAGGTGTATAGCTATCTAGGCGTCGGCTGGCATACTGTCGACGGGGAGGTTGATGATAATACCGCCCATGACATCGCCCATTTCAAAGACTTTGTCGGGGTAGCGCTCTAGATGTACAGGATGGGTGTTGTGGCAGCTGACGCAGGCTTCTGCTACAGCCGGATCAGGGTACATCGCAGAGAAGTAGGCCTGACCGCCGACGTCTTGATAGCCTTTAACCGGCTCACCGGTATCTACCATTTCTTGAACGGCTGCGGTTTCAAATTCTCCTTTAGGAGCCTGGTTGTCGTTGATGTTCCAAGGAGATACCAGACTGTAGGTAAAAGCCCCTTCTTCGTTGGCAATTTCAGAGCCAAGCCGAAACATCTGAGCAGGCAGGGGAATACCATTGGTTTGCTGCCAGCCTTCAGTAGACTCGATATCTAACACACCTTCTTCTTTGGCTTTTCCTTCGAGCATTTTGGCTCGGCTAACAACGTGCTTGGTATACGCTGTTCTATCAGCCGCGAGGACAGTGTGAATATAGTCGGTAACGAGTTCTGGCGTGACCGTAGGGCCCGCTGCACTCGCTGTTGTTGTACCGCCGCCGCTGCTACAGGCAACGGCTGTAAAGCAGATGGCCGCTGCTAAAGCCAATAAGCCTATGGCTTTGGCGCGCAGGCGCTGCGTCCAACTGGCGTTAACTATCGTCATTGAAGTTCTCCTAAATTACTTATGAGAGATTTTTATGATGCTCTTCTAGGTCTAGCTGTTTCGAATCTAGCTGTCTTAAACTCAGCTATGCTTTAGACCTAAGCTGTCTTTGACCGGATGGTCATCGAACAGAGTTTCTGCTAGAAGATTATTCTTCTGCGGCAGAGGGATTGCCCGACCTCTTGTTTTCTGCGGCTCTTACGAGCTCGAAAGATGGATGTTCGAGTGTGGGAGGTCGGTCAAAATCGGCTTCGACAAGTTCGTCATCGAAAATACTGTTATAGCTGTACTCCATGCCGTGACAGTTCATACACACATCACCTACCATGCGATCGCGCGGCTTTAGCGTGTAGGTATTGTTGTGGTTTACCTTTACTAGCAGCGTGCCGTCACCTTTTTTTTGTGCGGTGCGCGGCAGGTGGCAAGTAGCGCAGGTGACCATCTCGTCGCTAGGGCGCGGCAGCGTTGGGTTAGCTGCGATCGCGGCAAAGACGGCTTTGCCATGCTTGGAATTTTTGTAGTTGAGTGAGTGAGTGTCGTTATGACAGGTAAGACACGAGTCTACAGAAGCTTGTAGCGTATTGACGGTATGGACATTGTGACAAGTGTTACAGTTCATCTGCTGAGTAAACGCATCGTGCTTCATCTGCAGGCGAGCCATCTTGGGCTGAAGAGGCGGCTCTGCTTCTAGCAGACGAATGCCATGCTTGCCTAGTAGAAAAGTTTCAACCGGATTCTCATGACAAGACTGGCAGCTTTCGTACGCAGGGTTGGCAACAAAAGCCTGTGTCTCTTCGTTCTGATGGCAAGATGTACAATTCACGTTGTTAAGCGCGTGAGCGCTAGTTTGCCACTGTTGATTAATGGTTTCTAACTCCGCTGAAGTCGTTGCCACAGCCGGAAAGGCAAACGCTAATACAGGCCAAAGACCGAACAGAAGACTGAACAGAAGACTGAGCAAAAGACTAGTCCACAGCCTAATCCAAAGCTCGATCCTAATCCAGAAACTAGGCAGTCTGATAGAAAGAATGCGGACAAAGCGGCTCATATTTTGCCTCCTAAGAACTCTTTGCTCAAGTTGGGTTTGGGAGCGGCTTTGAGCTCTGTTGTCACGGCTCGATCGGGCAGCTTTTGTACCGGCAGCATCGCAGGCTGATTTAGATTGTCTCGAAGAAAAGCAGTAGAAATAGTGCGATGGTCATGATAATTGTGGCACCCTGCTGTCCAGCAGCCGTCAGGCTCAAAGCCTTTGTGGCTAGCTAGCTGAGTAACCGTTAGTTCTTCGTGACACACCATACAAAGGTCGGGCTGAAGATGAACACCACGCCCAAACATGTGAACGTGCTCGTTGTGACAGGCCGTGCAGGTCAGCACGTCTATCTTCTCTAAATAGCCAGCCCAGCGAGGGTCTCTAAACTTTTTAGCACCGTGCACATCTTCTTCTAGTTCGGCTTCGTGACAGCGCGTGCAATTTTCGTTAGAAACCGGCTTGAATCCCTCATGGCAAGAGGCGCAAGAGGCTTCGAAGAGATAGTGCCCTTCGGAAGTTTCACCTGGCAAAAAGATCTGTTTATTATCCAAGGCGAACGCTGTCGATATCCAGGTCAATAAGAGAATCATCGTCAGAATGATAACGACCTTGAGATCGATTTTTTTGGGCCAGCTAAGCCTGAAATGGGAGCTGTTCGCCATGTTAAACCGGAGCTAGAGAAGAATTAAGCTAGAGAAGAATTAACCATAGAAGAGCTAAGGCTGCCGTACCGCCGCCAATTACGCCAGCGGCGGTTTTCCCGCTGATGCCCTTCGGAGGCTCGATCATCTCAGGTGAAACCAGTGTGCTGGGCGTTGCAGAAGCCGCTATCGAACCTTTGGTAGCTTCGGCGGCAGTCTCTGCAGCGGCATTGGTTATAGGCGAATTCTCTAGCTGAACGTCTTGGCTGGTATAGTCTGCGCCGTCTAGCATCAGTTCGGTAATGGCGCCATAAGCGTCAACCCAAGCTTCTTTAACCTTAGGTGTCCAGGCAGAACCTGCGTGCTGGCTGAGCGATTTTAGCAGGCTGTTGCCAACTAGGGGATAGTGTTCGGGCAATGCGCCATATTTGACATGACGAGCGCCTAATCCTTGGAGCGACTTGGTAAGAACATCAGGACTTCTTAAGTTGCTGATCACCATTACAAGGGCTCCCTTAAGCTGCTGCTTTTGCTTATCCATATCGGTATGGGTGAAAAGCGGCTTGGCCGCAGGATAGTCTGTAAAAAGATTGTTATAAAAGCTGTCCATAAGGCTATCAGCCTCGGGTTTGACTAGCTCGAAGCTCTGTTCTAAGAGTTCTACATTTAAGGGCATTTTAGGAAATCTCTGTTGGCAGGAAAGTGCGATGAAGGTGGACTGCTAAAGTCTTTGAGCTGTTCTAGTGTGCTTCTCTATTACGCTTCTTCAGTAAGCCTCTGGGTACGCTCGAAGTCGTGCACTCAGCCCTAGTGCACTCAAAGATGAAATGCATCTACCGCTGTGAATATTTCACATTTAAACCCTATGGTGCGAGTTGCTATGCTTTTGTATAGATAGTCACCAAAACTAGAACTATTTCTCTTACTTTGCATAAGCAACTGGTAAAACCTGCATAGTTGTAAAATCTTGCTTTCGTTGTTTCTAAACTCACGTAGTTATGCAAGTGTTGTTACTAACGAATGCGTATACTCAATAGGCCAATGTCTGTTTTGCAACTTTGGATACAGAAGCAACTTCTCTTCTATGGAGAACATGGTTTCTGCGTGACGTTCGTTCAGTGCGCTTTTTGGTAAGGCTTTCAGTGCACTTTCGTGCTTTTTTCTCTGCTTTGTTATTTACGCTTTCCACCTTGTGTCTTTTAGCGTGCTAAACGCTTTACGCTCGTCTGTTCTAGACATTTATTTATATCTGTATTCATGCCAAACAAGATGCCGAACAAGATTATCCCACCTTGGGCTCAGCTCTTAGGATCTATCAAGCTAGCGGTGCCACTGTTGATTGCGATCGCATCTATACTGATAGGGGCAACTTTCTACGAATCGGAAGTGGGCTCGGCGGTGGTGCAGCAACAAATCTACAAGAGTCCGTGGTTTGGAGCGCTGATGTTCTTATTGGCGGTAAATCTGGGTATCTCGACCCTCTCTCGCTACCCATGGAAAGGTGCTCGAAAAGTTGGATTTGCGGTTACTCACTGGGGTTTGGTGGTTATTATTGCTGGGTCTGCGGCAGTAATTCACCTGAGTATGGAAGGTATGCTACTAGCTAGAACAGACGCCGGGCCAGTGAGTACCCTACGAGTAGAAGGTGATTTGTTAGAGGTGGCTGCTCCTGGCGAGCCGATTCAGCAGGCGTCTTTGTTTATTAAGCAGGATGGAACCGTCGTACCCAATCAAGTGGGCGGACTTTCTCTGCTAGGGTATAGCGATCGCACGATGAAGACAGTGCGGTTTGAGGCGGGCGCTAGCGTAGAGAATCCGGCGGTGCGGCTGGTGCTTTCGAGCGATCGCATGAATCAATCCTTAGAGCGGTGGCTAGCCGTAGCGCCGGTTGCCTACAGTCAGCTAGACATTGGCCCTGCTGAGCTAAAAATTGTCAGAGCGCAGACAGCCGCTGAGCTAAAAGAACTGTTAACGGCTCCGACGAACCAACAGCATCCGGCTGGCAAGTGGGGCGAACTGACCGTCAATTGGCAGGGCGAGTCTCATCTAGTAGATATAGAAAAAAGCCTAAACCAACCGACCGAGATTGAGGCACAAGGCGAGCCACTGCGTTTAGAAGTAACCGGCTTTTGGCCCGATTTTCGATTAGATGGCGATCGTCAGCCTATGTCTGCGTCCGCTCAGCTACGCAACCCGGCTATTCAGCTCTCACTCGCTCAGGGCGAGTCAGTTGAAAACTGGTTTGTGTTTGGTAATCCTAGCTTTGAGCCAGTTCGTAGCCAGGTGACAGGCGTGCCAGTCCCCGTCGAACTGAGCTATGACATTCTGAGCTACGACATTTCTACAGTATCTGCGCCCGACGCCTTCTTTAAAGTGATAGTTGACGCGGCAGGCGGCTTGCACTACATCGCAAAATCTTCTAAAGGATTCACGACTGGGCCTCTGCGACTAGGTGAACCGGTGACGCCAGGATGGGCCGACTTCGAGGTGACCCTGATGGAGGTTATCTCGCACGCTCAGGTGCAAAGAGACATCGTGCCCCTGCCAAAAGATTTATCAGGAGATTTGCTAGCAGAGGGCAATTCGGGCCTAAATCCGGCTTTGCTGGTAGCAACGGGAAAGGGGGAACCGCCGGTTTGGGTGCCATGGGGTGAGCCAACGACGGTGGCGTCTCAGTCAGGCGATTGGTATGTCGCGTTTAGCCCAAAGCTGTTGCAGCTACCGTTTAGCCTAAAGCTGAATGATTTTATCGTAGAGCGCAACGAGGGTAGCGAATCGGTGGCGATGTGGACGAGCGCGGTTTCGCTATTCGATCCATTTGCGCACAGCCTCGAGGATGCGCGCGCCGATCGACGCGTCTGGATGAATCATCCGACCTGGTTCAAAGGCTGGAAGATCGCACAGGCGTCTTGGAATCCAGGAGACTTGAGCCAGTCTACTTTGCAGGTAAAGCGAGAGCCCTGGTGGGTAACTGGGCTAACCTGGTTAGGATCGGTAATGGTGATTGTTGGGGTAGCGACTATGTTTTATGGCAGAGCGGTGGCGAAGAAGTTCGAGAAGGTTTCTGAGCTGCTAGGGACAGAAGAGGCAAAAGAGGTCGAAGAGGCCGAAAATAAGACGATTCCGCTGCTAGGAGCCTTTCTAGGACGGTAGGCTTGAAGTATAGAAAGTAAAAGTTCGGCGCAGGCGGCTATCTCGCTTCGTCACTTAACGCTTATCCGCAAGCGCTCATCCGTAAGCGTTTATCCGTAAGCGTTTATCCGTAAGCGTTTAATTGGGCATTCACCAAAACACACTCACAAAAGAACATTCACCAAAACACATCTCCTATGAGAATTCTCAAATTCACCCTTGGGCTATGTCTAGGAATTCTTCTTATTATCCTACCGCTTAGCCAGTTTCAGCCATCTTCTCTAACGCCGCTAGAAACCCTAGTAGTGCAACAGGCCGGACGCAAAAAACCGTTAGATACGATCGCTCAAGAAACTGTTGCTAAAATTCACGGTTCGACTACCTACCGACACAGCGTCAGCGGAGAAAGTAACACAGAAGGCAATAAAGAAGGGAACGCTGAAGAGAGAGTAGAAGAGAACGCTATGGAGACTTTTCTCTCTTTATGGCTGAACAACCGTAACTGGAACAAAGAACCATTTGTTCTTTTTAGCTATCGCCCGCTGAAGGAAGCGGTTGGTCTAGATCCCGACCAAAAGTACTTTTCTTTTGAGACGCTGATGCGCAACCAGCAGCTAGGTGATGCGGTGCGAGCGGCGCATCGACAGGAAAGCGCTGGAGAGGATGTGAGCCGAGACGGACGCGAGGCGATCGCACTAGAAGATCGCCTTATGCTAATGCTTAGCATGGTAAATGATGATGCGATTGCTATTGTGCCCCATCCTGACGATATTAAAGGGAAGTGGCTAGGTATTTCTGAAGCGCAGACGGTGTATAGCCCTGAGCGAGTTGCACCGCTGCTGGCGAGCTTTGCGATGATGAAGCAGACCTTTTTGTCGGGGACAAACCATCTGCCGCTGCTGACGCCGCTAGCGGCTGACTTGCAGACCGGGCTGCGATCGCTTAGCCCATCTGTCTACCCTGCGGTAGGCGCTGTCGATCAAGAAGTATTTTTCAATCACTTTCATCCCTTCGCCAAAGCCTGGCAGCTTTATGGTCTGGCCTTTGGCGTCATGCTGGTGGCGCTGTGGGTAGAGGCGTTTGACGTTTACTGGACATCTGTGGGTTTGTTTGTGGCCGGGGTCGCGGTGCAGAGCTACGGGTTTTGGCTAAGAATGCAGATTGCGGGTCGTCCGCCCGTGACAAATATGTATGAGTCGGTGATTTGGGTTGGGTTTGGAATTGCTGCGATCGCCCTTACCTTCGAGCTAATCTACCGCGCTAAGTACTATCTGCTCGCAGCCGCTCCGCTGTCGGTCATGTGCTTGATTTTGGCAGATAGTTTGCCTGCCGTCTTAGATCCGAGCATTTCGCCGCTGGTACCCGTACTGCGAGATAATTTCTGGCTGAGTATTCACGTTCCAACGATTGCGCTCAGCTATGCCAGCTTTGCCTTAGCGTTGGGGATCGGTCATGTGGCGCTTGGCAGCTATCTTTTTTCGCCGCAGGCAGCTTCTCGAATTCAGCTTCTCTCTCAGCTCAACTACAGAGTGCTGCAAGTAGGCGTGCTGCTGCTAACCGCTGGGATCATTTTGGGCGGCATTTGGGCGCACTTCTCATGGGGTCGCTTTTGGGGCTGGGATCCGAAGGAAACCTGGGCACTGATTGCCCTACTTTGCTACCTAGTGCCGCTGCACGGTCGCCTAGTCGGCTGGATTGGCAACTTTGGAATCAGTGTCGCTAGCGTTGTTTCTTTTAACGCCGTGCTTATGGCCTGGTATGGCGTAAACTTTGTGCTGGGAACGGGTCTGCACAGCTATGGCTTTGGTACGGGCGGCTCGGCGTTGATCTTAGCGGGTGTGATCGGCGTGGACCTGTGCTTTGTACTGGCTGCGGCTGCTCGTTATAAAGGCTGGTTTGCGAGAGAGAGTCTGCCTGATGCGGCTTAGCCTGATGCGGTTAAAGCTGCCGTTTGAAGCTGCCGTCTGGAACAGTTATTCGAAACAGTTATTCGAAACAGAGGTGAACTGAATGAACCGTCGCGACTTTTTTAACTATGTTGGTTTGGGCCTGATAGCGACTTCTTTGCCAGTCGCGATCGCAGCTTGCTCACCTAGTGAGACACCCACAGCCGAGGCCGAAGCAGAGCCCCCCACCGACAGTGCTGCTACCGGCGCGGCGGCTCCTCCAGCAGACGATAGAGACGATGGCTTTGTCGCTATGGGGACCGTCGCGGAGCTAGACGAAGCGGGTTCGCTCTCTGACAACAATCTGATGGGCGAATCTGTTGTGGTGGTGCGCGATCCGGCGGATGCATCGGGTGTGATTGCCCTCAACTCTATCTGCACGCACCAAGGCTGCACTGTCGATTGGGAAGAATCGCAGTTTGTCTGTCCTTGCCATCAGTCCAAATTTGGCGCCGATGGCGAGGTGCTAGAGGGCCCCGCAACTGACCCACTAGGCACCTTTGAGGCGATGGTAGAAGGCGATTCGGTACTGGTAAAACTAACCTAGCCAGCCTCAGTTCGCTTTGCACAAATAGGCCACTCCCTTACCGAATAGCCCTCTCAACCGCCTTACCCAAGACAGTTCCCCTCCACACATGTGTTTAGCGCTGCATCCAACCTCCCCCTTTCTAAGGGGGATTGAGGGGGATCTCTCGACGTTTTAAGCTTGAGACAATCCCCCTAACCCCTTGGAAAGGGGGAATTAGAGTACATGACTGTTAACGCTAAGCAAGATACCCCTCCACCGGAGGGGATCCCCTTCAGGCGGCGAGTGATAAGCGAGTTGGTTAGCCTAGATTTATCCGTTTGGTCAGGATTGCCATCACCTCATTGGGCCGACCGGTAGACATCGGTTGGCTCCAGTCGTTGGGCTCAGCGTAGCCATGCAGGTGGATTTGCTTGATGGTGGCTTGTACTGCGCTGAGGCTGCCGAACAGCATGTGACGCACGGGTTCTGTGTGCGTGACGGGTGCTGTTGGCGGCGTGGTGGGTGGGGCCGCGAGTATGTCGGTGGGTAGACCGTTGGTGGGCGGAACGTCGGTGGCTGGAATGTTGGCAGGTGAAGCTGTGGGCGATTTCTCGCCTTGCGTAGGAAGGGTAAACATAGTGGCTTTCTGGGATTCCTTTATGTAGTTAGGTCAGGAAACCCAGAACCCTCGAATCCTTAGCCGCCCCAAAAATGAAATGCAAAAGAGGCAGCTAAAGGGTACATTTACCCTTAGCGACCGGGATTGCTGTCTAATCCTGGGAGTTAGCGATTAGTGGGTGGTGAGACACCTGCTAGTCGCGCTAAGTCATGTTGAGTTCTGAGCAAAGCTGCGATAGGCACCGCAACCTTAAAAAAGATAGTAAACGCATTTCTACGTAGAATCAAGTAGGTTCGCGTTCAATGATCCTGCCTAACTACCTCTGTATACGGTTGTAGTTCCGGCTTTCCAGCGAGTTTTTAAAGTTATTTAGAAATTTTTGCACCTACCTGTGTGCAACTTATGGTATTGGCAGAATATCGGAACTTTTTTAGAAGCTCTATAGAACAGCTTTCACCGGATGTCTTCGCGGGTGTCTCTCAGCAGAGCGTTTTCATGATCTTGGGATCATCAATAAATGGAACTTTTAGATCTCATCCACAGGCGGCGACCTGTACGCGTTGACCTTGCAGACACATCCTGTGGGGATACCTCGCAGATACACCTTACTAGATGCACCATACAGATACGCCCTACAGATACAGAGAGGGCGGTGCATGGACCTGAAAGCATCAGGCGGCTTGTGTAGCTTCGACGTAGTGCCAGTGGGTGACGTCGCCTTTGAATTGAGAGACGATCAGACCGAACCATTCGAGGCGTTCTAGGTTTTCGCTGATGGCATCCAACCTCTTCTTTGTAATGTTGCCTTTGAACTGGGCGGCGATTTGTTTGGTTGTCCATTCGCCGGGGGTGGTGCGCAGCAGGTCGCGGATGGCGGCGAGCTGTTCTTTGGGTTTGGCGGGCCACTTTTGTTGTTCGACGGGTTCGATGATCGGTTCTTCTTGGGTGATGATGCCTTCGAGGGTGGGTTGAGTTTCGACAATCTCGTCGGGGGCTTGGTACTCGGGGCGGAGCCAGCGGATGAGGCCGTTGCGTTCTTCTTCGGCGCGATCGCCATTCAGGGCTACAAGGTTTTCGAGGATTTGTTCGTCGGTGATGTCGTGGGGCCAGCCGTAGGCGTCTAGGACGGCGCGGTCTAGGTCGTCGTGGATTTGCTTGAGGGTGGAGACGAGGGCTTTGTTGTTGTAGTCGCGGTCGGCGTCGGTGAAGGGTTCGCCTGCGCGGAGTTTTTCGAGCAGGTTGTACATGCTACGGATTAACAACCTGTGCTACTTTTCAGTATCTCTCAACAAGCTCTTAACTTTTTAGATAGAGCTTCATGACAAAGAACTAACACTAGAGCGTACTGTAGAACAGCAACTTTGTTCCGAAAGTCAATTAGCTCCTCTACAGATAAGCTGTTAGGGAGTCGCAAAAGAATAAATTACCGATTATATAGGAACAATCGTGACATCCCTCTTGGGTAGTGTCTCAGAGCGCTGCCATTGTTCAGAGAAAGAACTCAATTGTTCGGCAGAGAGTTTTATCCCTTTGGGATAATCGGTTTCAACAAACTCTACAATCGGCGTAAAATCATGCCACTTCATATTGCTGGCCCACTGTAGCGCGGTCTCAACGGTATCGAGAATAGTCCCGTTCCAATAGTTCTCTAGTGCGGCCCAGCAACGCTCTATTGAGTTGTATTTACTGTGATAGGGTGGGTAGTAAATTAGTCGTATCTTGAGCTTGGTTGCTTGTGCGAACTCAACGATGCGCTTGATAAACTGAGTTCGATGGCTATTGATAGCCGGTCCGTTGTCCAAGTCAATCATCCATTCTTCAACGTCTCGATAGTCCGCTTGATGACGCTGCCACCAGGCGCTCAAACAGTCCACAATGAAGTCGCTGGTTTCCGCTGACTGACCGAAGTAGATTGATAGTTGGTGACCTAAGACATCTAAAATGCCGAACGGCACCAGCGTCGCTTGGCGATAGTGGTCGTGGTCATCGGCTCGCAGCGGTTCGAGGACTCTGGCTTTGCCGCCTCTAGAGAGGTTACCGATGCTAACTTTAGCCTTCGTATCGATAGATAGTCTGAGCACTTTGGGATCGTTGTCAGCCAGCTTGTGCGCCGCAGCAACGTTCTCAAAGATAGCGTCTGTCTCGGGTACTTTCTTATGCGGTTTTACTTTTTGCGTTTTTTTAGGCGGTAGCCCATGCGATTGAGCATTGTGCCGATAGTTTGGCGCGAGGGTAGGGACTCATCGCTATACCCTTTCTCTTCTATCAGCGCGTTTCTGACAGCTTGAGCGCTTACCCTTGCGTAGTAAAACGTCGTTCTTAGCTGCGGGTCTGCCTGCGATTGTCCATCCACGAGTTGACGGACATCGGCCTCTAGCTGAGGCTGTTTTTCTTCCGTCTTTTTGTCACCTCTAGCCTGATAGTTGTCTTGGCACACTACGCCTACTCGTCGTTCATGAAGGCCTAGTTGAACCGCTGCGCGGCCCCAGACTAGATGGCTCTCGACCTTCCTCGCCGAACTGTCGAAGTAGTCGACTGCGACCTGAGCCATGAACGCACGCTTCTTTGAACCCGTTAGTTTCTGCGCCGCATCTTTCAAGGTCGCTTTCATACGCTCTTCCAACATCACAGGCTCTCACTTTCGTAGATGCTTATTGTAGAACGGTAACCTATTCTTTTGCTAACCCCTTAGTAGTAGATGACCCATGCGCGATCACATTTCTACTCTCAAGTAGTTGATCGAGAAACGTTATCCAAATAGTATTTGTGCGCCCTTTTCCCTTAGCGTCAGAAGCATCAATTCCAAATTTACTCACGTTCATACTATATGGATAGACTTCTGTTCCAACTGACGTGTGATGCCTTAATTCTTCTAGCAGCGCTTCTGTGTCAGATCTCGCGCCGCTAAAGACAATATCTAGCTGCGATCTCTCTATTCGAGAAAAGAAGTGGCTTACGCCGAAGTTGGCACATATCTTATCAATGACTCTAGGCGAAGGATTCTTGTTGTTTCCACGAGCACTTTCTACCAGAAAAGGTTCAAGAGAGATCTTTGTTTCTAGCCCGCATAGTAGATCAATTAGCTCTTTTGTTCGCTTGCTGTCTTCTTTGTTTGCGCCAGTGAACGTTTTACTCAAGGTTCGCGGATAAAAAAGGGAGTTCGCAACAATTAGCCAGTCAGCGAGAGATAGATTTCATCAAGGGTGTCTAATAACTGTAGTATGCGCTGTTGTAGCTCTGAGAGGGGTGAGAGAAAGCGTTGTCTAACTTGGTCAATATCCATAACCGTGAGGGTAATGCCGCGAAAGGCTTTGAGCAGTAGCTCAGCGGTGGGCTGTTGTGTAGCGCGTTTGGAATTACCCGCATAGAGCCCAGGCAGTTCCTGTTGTTGTGCCTGTAATTGAGTGCGCACGGAGAATTCGAGCAGGCAAAGGATTCGCAAGCCCAAACTCAACAGCCGAATCAATCCCTTGACCCGCTCGTCAGAAGCCAAATAGATAGGCCGCAGCCCGAGTGCTTTGCCCTTGTATCGGCCAAAGCCTTGTTCAATGAGGTACTCATTGCGGTAGCCGTAGACGGCCTCTTCAAGTGACAACTCAAGGTCGTTGCTCACGTAGACTCGCCAGCCCATTAGCTGCGAGCAGTGTTGATAAGCGTCATCGTTCAATGTCGGTTTCACCGTGACGGTGGTTTCGGTGATAGTCCTAGCTGGCTGGTCGCGGTAGGCGCGTTTGTGCGTCGTTTCAGCCTTGGTCTCGTAGGCGACTTGAATCAGGTCTTTGAGGCGATAGCGCTGAAGAATTCGGTGAGCGGCAGCCTCGGTTTCCTCAGGCGAGAGTCGTTTGTGGCCACGACCCGTCAGGTTCAGTTGGTTCAGTGCCTCGGTGGCTTTTTGGATGCGGTTGTCCAACCCTTGTTGCTGTCGTCTGGCGTACTTGAACGAATGCACCACCAGCCACTGTTCGCGCCAGGTGAACGGCGTTGCCATCACCTCAACCGATTGCGGCATCGTGAAGGTAAACCCCTCCGCTATCAACTCAGGTTCGGCGGGTGGTTCCGTGGTTGCCTTAGCGTCACGACTGTTTTGCTCGGGCGCGGCAACGGGTGTAAGCGTCTCCTCGCCTCGGAAAACAGGTGCGAGTAACTCGGCTAGGTCGGCTTTGGAGACTTGCTTCTCTGGCAGCGGGCACAGGTAGTAGTTCTGGCTTTGGGAGATATAGCGCCTTGTCTCTAGCGCGGCCATCTTACTATCGCCGACGTAGGTCAACCCGCTTGTCGCCAGACTCTGTTGGACTTTCTTGATCTCGGGTATGTACAACGGGTCGTCTGCTTGATTGCCACTCACTATTGTGGTGCTCACCGGCATCCCTAATGGATCTAAGGCCGCTTGCGATATCTTCACTTGTGGGAGGTCGGGCCGATAGTCTTTGCTGTGGCCAAATTGAAATAAGCCCTCGCCTTCGACTGGCCTGTAGCCACTACTGGTCGTGGTGTCCAGACGGACACACGATACCTTCAAGTCATACACCCGTACTGTATGACAGTTCAACGCGCCTTCAAATGCGTCCCACTGCGGGTCATCGCTCAATCGGTCTAGGACGCGCTCCAAGCGGTCATCACTGAAGTCCAGACTCCGCACAGTTGGCGCTAAACTATGCTGCAAAGTGCTGCTCAGTCCCGCCGCCCAGGCTTCCACCTGATTGAGGCGATGGTCTCCTTGCGAGAGTAGATAAGACAGCCAGCCCGTCAGCACCTTGCCCACACTCAAGCCTTGCCAGTTCCCATGCCCCGCAAAATGCTCGTCTACCAGCCCGCTCAGATTTAGTCGTTTCATCTGATTCAATAGCAATGGAATATCATCGACCCGTTCGTTCCCGATAAGCTCTGCCATAGCCGCTATGCCCTGATGTACTTGACCTCATTATCGCGGCATCTATTTGACTT
This sequence comes from uncultured cyanobacterium, assembly GCA_963702855.1. Lineage (GTDB taxonomy): Bacteria > Cyanobacteriota > Cyanobacteriia > Phormidesmidales > Phormidesmidaceae > Phormidesmis. The sequence continues at coordinate 659,754 of OY969765.1, read as the reverse complement.
TCTCAACTATCTTTCAGCGAACCATGAGGTTTTACAAAAGGTTGCTTGAATAGGATACGGAGCCTCCCTGAAGCTTGAGAACTTGTTCACATCATCTAGAATTGCTCTCGCCACCTCTTTTATAAAGCCTTCGAGATGGGCTACCATCAGTACAATAGATGCTCTACATAAAGCATTGTAGAGAATAGGATTTTTATCTCGTTCTTCAACGGATTTTTCGATTAAAACATCTACCTCGTTCCATTGATCCTCTATAGAACTGACCAGATAGTTGACAAAAGTGCTCACTTACGAAAAACCTGCTTTGCAGCTTCAATCCTCGCAACTATTTTCTCTCTATCGCCTGTGCTAACCGATACCGCGTCAAAAAAGTTCTGCTGTTTAAACAAATCTCTGAAGTCATTCACCTTGTCTGGCGCTATTTGAGGATTAGTAATGTCTATAGACATGGATACTGAAACAGCAAGTGCATCGAAAACAGCAGCGTTGAAGTTTGACATCTTATAAAAAAGATTGTTTTCTTCGTAGCGATATTTTGCGAACGCCTTATTCCCAAAAGCTTCTCGAATCGTTCGCATCGTTATCAGAAAAGTCTGCTTCATTTCCGATAGCTCGCTTTTACCGAGCCGATTAAACTTATCCATTTCATCGGTAAGAAACTGCTTGAATCCTTTTCGCAGAGACTGGTCGTTGTAGTTATTCAGCGCAAAGAATCTCAGTACAAGCTCAACATCTTCCATCTTTCTAACTTTCCCGTTGTCTTCAGGGTTGCTAGGGTCAATCTGCAACAATATTCTAAAGTTTATATCCTTAGCTAGCTCCTTCAGAAGGTCGTTGAACGGCCCTCGTGACACAGCATTTCTAAGCTCTTGGGCTTCTAGCTTGACTGAGCCGGAGTTAAGCCTCTCGAAAATATCGTACTTTACCTGATCGTCAACGGTCGAGTCGATCCGCAAACACTTGATGGTTCTTTCTTCTAATCTTCTGATTAAAAAAGGTGGCAAGTCTTTATAGTAAGTTCCTTCCAACTCAGTCAGTGCGTCGAGTCCTGTCAGTGAAAACTCATTGTCGAAGAACTTTATAATGGCCGTTAGTCGCTGCTGCCCATCAATGACAGAGTAACGAGATTCTTCGTCGCCTGTCTCAGTATCAATATCTACATCTTGAGACAGATAGATTAAAGGGACTGGAATATTAAGAATAAGACTTTCAATTAACCGTGATGACGTTTCCGTATTCCATCGATGTCTTCTTTGGTAGTCAGGGTCGAGCTTGATAGTGCCTCTCTTAATTTTTTTGACTAAGGTTTCTAAGTCATACTCAATATTTTGAGTTTTGACAGTTCTTTCCCTAGCCTTTTGCTGCAAGTCAGACAAGTTTTGTTTGAGAGTAGTAATCATGCAAGACGCCCAGAGCTTTGCTAAATTTATTTTATCGTGAGCACAGTCAAATCGTGCGATTATTCGTTTGCGTTCTGTAGCTCCCCTGCTTCGCCTCAATCAAAAAGCAGCCTTCCTTATAAAAGTCCGCAAAGCGCGTCGTCGGAGCCGTCTTGTTACTGCTATAGAACTTGATGTCTTTGTCAAAGCAGTACGGATCATCCTCACTTGTTCCCTTGGGCAAAGGCTTCTCCACCCCTAGCGCATCACACAGATCTAAGAAAAAGCCCTGATAGTTCGCCCGCTCATTTCCTTCCGAGCCCAGCCACTTACTCAAAAACTGATTGACCCTTTCCCTATCTGCCTGATTCATTCAAATCCTATATGTGTCGCTTAGTGTGTGTCACTCACCAACCGCCGTCGCGCAGCAGCATCAAGTATCCATATACTAATTACGCCCGTCTGTGATGCTATCCATCAACTCTCATCAAAATCATTCATAATTACGGTTCCCTCTCACCACACCAATCAACCCCCATCCATCAACCCCCATTCATTAACCCCAAAGCAGCCACCCCCCGCATTTGACCCTTTCAGTGTCAAAATGGTCAATGTCCAAAAACTCCACGCCCACAACCCCGCCCTCTGCCATGAGCGAATCTCGCCGCTATCACGTCACCACCTTCGGCTGCCAAATGAACAAAGCAGACTCCGAACGCATGGCAGGCATCCTCGAAAACATGGGCCTGAGCTGGGAAGAAGACCCCCTGCAGGCCGACGTAGTGCTATACAACACCTGCACCATCCGCGACAGCGCCGAGCAAAAGGTGTATTCCTACCTGGGCAAGCAGGCCAAGCGCAAGCGTAAAAACCCAAGCCTGACGCTCGTGATAGCCGGATGCGTAGCCCAGCAAGAAGGCGAACAGCTTTTGCGCCGCGTGCCCGAGCTAGATCTGGTCATGGGTCCGCAGTATGCTAACCAGCTAGAAAGTCTGCTGGCCCAGGTGTCGCAGGGCAATCAGGTGGTAGCGACCGAGCCGGTCCACATCATGGAAGACATCACCAAGCCGCGCCGGGATAGCGAAGTGACGGCCTGGGTGAATGTGATTTACGGCTGCAACGAGCGCTGCACCTACTGCGTAGTGCCAGGCGTGCGAGGGCTAGAGCAGTCGCGTACAAAAGAAGCTATCCGGGCCGAGATGGTGGAAGTTGGGCAGCAGGGCTACACCGAGGTGACGCTGCTAGGCCAAAACATTGACGCCTATGGCCGCGATTTACCCGGAATCACGCCGGAAGGTCGCCGAGAAAACACGCTGACGGACCTGCTGTATTACGTTCACGACGTGCCAGGAATCGAGCGAATTCGCTTTGCGACCAGCCACCCGCGCTACTTTACCGAGCGCCTGGTAAAAGCCTGCGCCGAGCTGCCCAAGGTCTGTGAGCACTTCCATATTCCGTTTCAGTCGGGCAATAACGAAGTACTAAAAGCCATGGGCCGCGGCTACACGCGCGAAAAATATCAGCGCATTATTGATACAGTGCGGCGCTATGTACCCGACGCTTCGATCAGCGCCGATGTGATTGTGGCCTTTCCAGGCGAAACAGAGGCGCAGTTTCAAGACACGCTCTCTTTGATGGAGGAGATTGTGTTTGACATGGTGAATACAGCGGCGTATTCGCCCAGGCCCGGCACCCCAGCGGCAGAATGGGCCAACCAGCTAGATGAAGAGACCAAGCAAGACAGATTGCAGCGAATTAATCACCTGGTATCACAGCAGGCGGAAGTGCGATCGCAGCGATACCAGGGCCGCACCGAAACTGTCCTAGTTGAAGCGGTTAATCCCAAAGACCCAGCGCAGGTCATGGGCCGTACGCGCGGCAACCGGCTTACCTTTTTCCCCGGCGACATCAGTCAGCTAAAAGGAAAGATCGTGCCAGTGACTATCACCGAGATCCGGGCGTTTAGCCTAACCGGTGAACCCGCTTTGGTAAGCGTCCGATAGGCCAACACTCGATCTAGAATACGCTAAACAAAAAACACGGTAGACAAACGCACCGGTCACACAGCTCGGAGCAGACACGCAGGTTACAGCGGGTTGGTAGGCCTGAATAGTATGCGCTCAGAGAGCGACTACATACACCATAAATGTTTTTTATTACATGTTATGTGATATTTCTGGAGCAACAATGGCTATGAGTACCCTAGCCATTACCAAGAATGTTAAGGAATACTACGCACAACCCCTGTTTGCTGTGGGGAATTAGTCCCCTCAACCCCTCTGTATGAAAGATCGCTTTACCCTGTTAGCGCAAGGTATAGACTGCTGGAATCAATGGCGAGACAAATACCCGCTTAGGCTCTGTGATTTAGCAGGAAAGGATCTGAGTCGAGGCTATTTTTTTGAGGGTAACTTCAGAAGGGTCAATTTAAAGGCGGCTAATCTACAGCGGGCCTGTTTGGTTGGCGCAGACCTAAGCAAGGCGGATTTGAGCGGGGCAGATTTGAGCGGCGCGTACCTGAGCGATGCCGACCTGCGCGAGGCTGACTTGAGCTATGCCAATTTGAACCAGGCTGTTTTAGAAAGAGCCGATCTGCGCGGCGCTAACCTGCTCGGCACCAAGCTAGCCGAGGTTGATTTACGCACAACAAAGCTGTCCGATATCGCTATTGATGACCGCGATGAATTGACAATTTGTCCGTTACCGCTATCTTCCTCGCCGTCAGAAGTGACGCACCTAGAAAGCGCTGTTGACGCTTCGTCTGCTTCACCCGTTTCGCCCGTAGTCTTGCGCTCGGTAGCCACGCCTCCGCTGCTGCGACAAGTGGTCCTAAATCTGCAATCGCTCATCCAAGACAGCCCTGAAGGCGTCGCGCTTCGCCAGCAGAGTATTCGCCTCTCCCCCATGCCTAGGTCAGCTCATCAGCAGATTGATACAGCGCTAAGCAAATTTGCTGGCCAGAGGGGATGGCTGTCAACGGTTGCGGTGGTCGGGCTCGCACTGACGCTAGGCCTGCCGCTATCGGCAAGCAGTGTAGGCGATGGCCAAGATCTCCCGGTTTCTTCCAGGCTGCGAACGGCTGGTCAATCGGCGACATCACTGACGTTAGCCAAGTCGCTCACTAGCAGCAGCCGCATTTTATCGATAGCGACTCGCACGCTGCCAGATGGAAGCACGCAGGTAATAGCAGGGACCGCTGACGGCAATATCCAAATCTGGGACGAGCAAACAGGCAAAATGGTGCTGACGCTGACGGGTCACACAGGTGGCGTCGAGACGCTAGCAGTGTCGTCTTCGGGTAAGTGGTTGGTCAGCAGCAGCGAAGATGGGCTAAAGGTCTGGAATCCTAGCCTAGGTCAGCTAGTGCACATGATTGCCATAAACCCTACGGCGGCATCGAATGCGACAAGCTCAAGAACGACAGGCTCAGAAACGGCAAGCTCAAGAACGATCACTTCAGTAGCGATCGCACCGAATGAGAGCACCTTTATCAGCAGCGACCAGGCCGGTAACATCACGGTTTGGGACATGCGCAGCGGCCAAGAGCGCTACCAAATAGCCAGTGAAAGTCCGGTTCGATCAGTTGCGATCGCGCCCGATGGTCTTTCTTTCGTCAGCAGTGGACAAGATCCAACCATTCGCCAGTGGGATTTAACCACCGGCACCCAGATAGGAGAATTTTCCGGTCATCGCGATTCTGTGCGCACCTTGACCATCAGCCCCGACGGTCTGACCTTAGCCAGCGGCAGCAGCGACCAGACCATCAAGCTGTGGGACCTAGTCACTGGCGAACTGCGAGCCACACTCGAAGACCACCGCGATCAGATTGTTAGCCTCACCATTAGCGCCGACAGCCAAACCCTAGCCAGCAGCAGCAGTGATAGAACGCTAAAACTCTGGAACTTAAACAACCTGCGGCTGGCCAAAACGCTCCAGGAAGACACCGACGACCTCATCACAGTTACCTTTGCCGCTGCTAACGGCCCGCTGATCAGCGGTGGCGACAGCCGAAATGTCAACATTTGGCAGTAGAGCTAACAGTAGAGCAACTGCAAAGCTGACGCGAAAGGGCAGCTACTTCTAGCGGCAAGAAGATAAGTGAGTTTCCTACTTCGAACTAATATTAAATCCAGTTCACAAGAGCTGTCCAACTGCCTGGGCCGGTAACAAAATCTATCTTTCTTTCGGCAATCTCTCATCAAGAATTCAGCTAAAGGTCTTACTTTTAGGCAAGACTGAATCCATGGCTTAATCGTCAGCTCGTAAGTCGTTTGAGCTATGGGTTGAGCTTTTAACTGAGTCGGGCAACGAGAGGAAAACGCTATGTCAGTAGAATACGATTTGGTCATTATTGGGGGTGGCTCTGCTGGGCTGGTAGCTGCTAGCGCCGGGGCGCAAATTAATGCCAGAGTCGCCCTAGTTGAAAAAGGTAAGCTTGGTGGCGACTGTTTGCACTATGGCTGTGTCCCCAGCAAGTCGCTGATCCATGCGGCTCAGATTGCTTACAACGTCAAAACGGCCTCTCGCTTCGGTATCTATACCAACACGCCTACCATCAAACTCGATGAAGCGATGGGTCATGTGCATGAGGTTATTGACACCATCCAAGCGCATGACTCGACCGAAAGATTTGAAAATCTAGGCGTAGATGTTATCTATGGCGCCGGACAATTCGTTGACGAAAAAACTTTTGAGGTGAACGGGCGGCGGCTAAAGTCTCGCGCCTTTTTAATCGCGACAGGGTCTCGTCCTAGCGTGCCGCCAGTCAAAGGACTCAACGAAGCAGGCTTTTTGACGAATGAACAGGTGTTTGATGTTAAGCACCGCCCTGATGAGATAGCCGTGATTGGCGCTGGCCCCATTGGCTGCGAGCTAGGACAGTCTTTCTCTCGTTTGGGATCGCAAGTTACTTTAGTCTCTAGCCGAGACATAATCATGCCGAAAGAAGATCCTGAAGCAGCTGCGGTTGTGCAAAAGCAGCTAGCGCAAGAAGGAATACGGATCTTGAGCAACAGCCGCGCAGAAAGCGTTGAGGTGGTCAACGGGCGAAAGCGAATCACAATCAGCAGCAAGACAGCCGGTAGCGAAACGATTACGGTGGATGAGATTCTGCTGGCTACCGGGCGATCGCCAAACGTAGGGTCGCTGAATTTGGAAGCGGCCGGTGTGAATTATGACAAGAAAGGAATCCAAGTAGACGCAAAATTACGTACTAGCAATAAGCGAATTTACGCAGCAGGGGATGTAATTGGAGGCTATCAATTTACGCATGTCGCTGGCTATGAGGCAGGTGTGGCGATGCAAAACGCGCTAGTCCTTCCGACGAAAAAGGCGGACTACCGGGTGATTCCGTGGGCGACCTTTACCGATCCAGAACTAGCACGCGTGGGCCTAACCGAAAATCAGGCGCGCGATCGCTACGGCGATGACGTGTTCGTCCTCAAGCAGGGGTTTGACGGGGTAGACCGGGCCCTCGCTGAATCAGCAGGCTATGGCTTCGCCAAATTCATCACCAAAAAAGACGGTGAGATATTAGGCGCCCACATAGTCGGTCTGCACGCGGGCGAGCTGATTCACGAAGCTGTACTGGCCATGAGCCAAAACCTAAAAGTGAGTGCGCTGCAGTGCATTCATATCTATCCCACCCTCAGTGAAATCAGCCCCAAAACCGCACTTCAGCTCACTAAGCAAAAATATGCAAAAAATGCCGCTTTGCAAGGCGTCTTGAAAAAGTTTTTCAACTGGAGACGCTCTATCGCTAGATAGCTCGTGGCCAGATAAGTCTGTGACTGAACAAGACTACAGACCCGTATCTCCACCAGAAAGGTATCAAGGCTGTTCTGACTATAGACACCCTTCATAGGGTAGATACAGGCAAAATCATCCAAAACTACGGTGATACAATACTGAATACTGAAGTATTAATACTTAATCTTTGGTATTGGTCTCTCGCACTGGAAACTCAGTGTCAACAGGTTCAGTACTAGCGGACCTAAAGTATGCATCATTTTTAACACTCAGTCTTTTCGACGGGTCTCTACCTTCCAACGCATTTACAGTCTCATTAGTAAGCGCAGCCCTCACGCGTACGTATAGGCTCAGTTGGCCATGCCCGGTTGCAAGCAGTCGATAAAAACAATGTCAAATTCTCATATTCTCCTCTTAAAAAGCAGTGTTGGTGGATGGAACCAGTGGCGGCGGCAGCATCCCAATGCGCCTTGCTGTCTATCCAATGTGGACCTAAGCAGAGGCTACTTTTACGAGGCGGACTTCAGCCATGTAGATCTCAGTGGCGCCAATCTCTCAAGGGCCTGTCTGATTGGCGCAAACTTTCAGAATGCTGATCTGACAGGTGCCAACTTATCTAACGCTTATGTTGACAACGCGAATTTTGATGGCGCTACACTCAAAGGAGCAAGGCTTGTCGGTACGAACATCAAAAAGCCTAATCTGTCGCAAGTTACTTCTGCCCATACCGATACCGGCTCTGCAAACACAGAGACTGCATCGATATTTCAGCGTTTGCGTCAGCCTATCGTTTGGCTACCGACTTTGGCCACCGTAGGCATTGTTGCGGCTGTAGCGATGTCGGGCATCGCCTCTGTCGAGCGATCGCGTCAGCCTTTTCAGGCCGCAGGGCCGGAGACCACAAGTCCGTCACCGCCCGCTCAGCTAGCGAGCAGTCCGTCAAGCCAGCCAGCGAACAGCCTTTCTATGGTCAAGTCCTTGGAGGGCTCTAGCCAGATTTGGAGTGTGGTTACTCATGTTCGCGCTGACGGGCGTGTCTTGGTTGTGAGCGGCAACGCTGTAGGGCAAATCAAAGTTTGGGACGCGCCAACTGGCGAAATTTTGCATACGCTTTCTGACCAGGGAGACGCGATCCGGGCGCTAGCGCTGTCTGCTGCGGGTGACCGGCTAGTGAGCGGCAGCGGCGATGGCATCAAGGTTTGGCAGCCCCAGACAGGCGATTTGCTTTACGCTTTATCCGCTATAGACGACTCGCCCGTTTGGTCTTTGGCCGTTAGCCCAGACGGTCGCACCTTTATCAGTGGCGATTATGACGGCAATATTACGGCTTGGGATTTGGAGAGCGGCGAGCCGCTGTATCGCACGCGTGTTGATGTGCCGGTATGGTCGATAGCGATCGCACCCGACGGCAGCTCGTTTGTGACAGCCAGTGACGATCGCACCATTCGCCAGTGGGATCTGGCCGACGGTCAGCTAATCAAAGAATTTGTAGGGCACCAAGACGCCGTTCGTGCGGTGACAATCAGCCCTGATGGCCAAACGCTCGCTAGCGGTAGCTGGGATAGCACAATCAAACTATGGGATCTTGGTAGCGGTGAACTGAAAGAGACGTTGACTGGGCATCGTGATCGCGTCGTTAGCCTGGCGATTAGCCCTGATGGCAATATGCTCGCTAGTAGCAGCATTGATAAAACTCTTAAAACGTGGGACATCCCCAGCGCTCAGCTAATTGAAACGCTCGATCGCAGCTCAGACTGGGTGCTAGCAGTCGCCTTCGATCCCAAAGAGACAACGCTTGTGAGCGGCGGTAAAGATCAGACCATCAAGATATGGCAGTAGGCGATAGCTCGCTCTTCCGATAGACAAAGTAGAGACAGGCTTATTCCTAAACTCGTACCCTACTCTCGTAATCATCTCAGAGTAATCACTTCAGAGAAAAGTCAGAGAAAGTATATGAGTTCATCGGATACAAATCTTGGCGAGCAGGCGATTAGTAAGCTTGTTGAAGAAGGCATCAAAGCCCAGCTAGATCAGGTAGAATCGCTCAGCGTAGATATCAAAACCGACCCGATTAAGCTCACTCAAGGACAAGTTGAGCGAGTGCTAATCAAAGGAACTGGGTGGGTTGTCAAAGACGATCTGCGTACAGAAGAGCTGGTGCTAGAAACCGGCGCAGTGGACATTGCCATGCTGAAAATACCGCTAGGTGAGATTGAGCTAGAGCATCCTACCGCTGCAACTGCCCAGGTCAGCCTAAAGCCCGAAGATGTGCAAACTGCCTTTAATGCTGGCTATGTCAGACAAAAGCTGCGCGGACAGAAAATCAGCCTATCAGGCGAAACCGTAACAACAGACGCCAGCAATGTACTGTTCACCGTACCGGAATCAGGACGAGTTGCGATCGCGGCTGATGTCATGCTGATGGAGAAAGTAGAAACGCACCATATTGCTTTTTCGGCCAAGCCTAAGCTAGTTGACGGTGGCTTTGGCGTCGCGCTCGAAGATGTGGAATACGACGACGAACAAAACGACCTGCCCGAACTCACCCAGGCTCTGATCGATAATACGCAATCTCTGTTAGATCTGCGTTTCTTCGAGCTAGACGGAATGACGCTACAGTTCGAGCAGATGACCGTAGAGCCCGAAAAAATTACTATCCGAGCCAGCGCTGAGATCACTGCTTTTGGATAGGGTCTAGTTAAAGTCTCGGTTCTCAAGAACCAAGACTTTTTTCAGCAAGATGTTTGCTTTTATAGGCTACGAGCGCTGTCAAACAAAGCCGCTCAACCTACAAAAGATCGGATCTAATACCAGTTTAGAGCAGTCGAACAGGCTTAGCCTCTACCGGCCTACGCTTTCAGGCGGCAAGCAATCAGTAAGCTGCTTACTCTGATCTAAACTGGCGTCATTCATACGCTTTCAGTCAAATTCTGAGCAAACTAGACACTCACCAAAGACTGAGCCGCCGCTCGTTTCGCCACTGTCTTCACCCGTACAGGCGCAGCTTGACCCAAGGTTACCCCGCGCCGCGCTGGTCCGATAGGGCGATCGCTCTCTAGCTCTAGCGTCATTTGGTTCAAAACTGTTCCTAGCACAATCTTCAGCTCATACTGCGCCAAGGCCGCACCGACACAGCGCCGCACCCCGCCGCCAAACGGCATAAACTCGTAGGGCGAGAACTGCCGTTCGATAAACCTTTCAGGGCGAAATTCTTGCGGCTGTGGATAGAGATCTTCGCGCTGGTGGAGGAGATGAATACAGCCCATCAGCAGCGTTCCGGGTGAGAGCGAATAGCCGCAGAGCTCTATGGGCGTTTCTACCCGGCGAGGAAAGGTCAACATCGCGACAGGATGAATGCGCAGCGTTTCATTACAGACCGCTGTGAGATAGGGCAGTCGCAGCAGCTGGCTGGCGTCGTCAGGATCGCTAACGGTCTCTAGCTCTGCTAGCAAACTCTGCTTTACCTGCGGTAAGAAATGCACCCAGTACATCGCCCAGGTTAAAGCAGTAGCTGTTGTTTCGTGGCCCGCGACTAGCAGCGTCATTAGCTCATCGCGCAAATCTTGGTTAGAGAGCTGATTGCCGTCTTCGTCTTTTGCCGCTAGCAATAGTGACAAAATGTCTATTCGCTTGGGGTCATGATTAGCTCGCCGCTCTTCAATTTCAGCAAACAGCAGGGTGTCAGTTTCATCCGCCAGCTTTTTCATTCGACTGCCAGGGCTCCAACTGCCCATATCTTTTTGCAGCCACGGAAAGAACAAAATCATTGAGGCCAGCGGCGTTGCGGTCATGTTCAATCGCATGCTCAGCAGCCGCTCTAGCTTTTCATAGCGATCGCCTTGATCTAGGCCAAACACAACGCGCAAGATAACGTTCATCGTGATTTTCTGCATCACTGTGCGTACATCTATGGTGCTGCCAACAGACCACTGAGCGATCGCATCTCGGGTAATCTGTTGAATCATCTGACCGTAGGTGCTTAGATGTTCACCGTGAAACGGCGGCATGACTAGCTGTCGACGATTTCGATGCTGCTTGCCGCTAAGCATAATTACATTTTGTCGGCCCAGCATTGGCACCAAAAGTTCGTTGAGCTCTCCAGGCGATGACAGCTCTTTGCCCGTATCGTGGGTGAGTATGTATTGAATAGCCTTGGGCTCGTTGACAAAAAGGTAGGAGTCAGAACCGTTCGATGTAATAGGAGACTGGAACAGATCGCCGTAACGATCAAAGTTCGTCTTCAGGTAGCCCACCGGGTTTAGCACCCACTGGGTGGTCTGTAGCGCTTCGGGGGTCTTAGAGCGAGGAATAGAGTTCATAGATGCTATTTATTCTGCTTGAGTCTATGGTTTGAGTCTGCGGTCAGGATCTATGCCTTTTATCTAGTGGCTTTTGTCTAGCTTAGCGCTCAAGTCTAGGTAAGTGCTCCGCCTTAGCACTTTAGTTAGCGTTCATCTCAGAAGCGGTATCGACCGCTGTTTAGCGGCTGTTGGTTTCATGAGACTCTAAACTAGCTATAGCAAGCGTATAGGCGAATTCATCCGATTGCGTGTCATAAGCAACCGGGCGATCGCTGTAGGTGATCAAAGCTATCAATAGGAAACTCTTCATGTTCGATATGGCTTTTGGCGAATGGGGTGAGGCGGACTTAAAACTGGGGTTAGTAATTGCGCTCACGACTGCGGCTTGTGTGATCGCATTTAAAGTCGTTCCATCGCTATCTCGCGTGCTCTTTAGCCGGTTACACCTCTCGACCGCCATTTACAGAGACGTGATCGAGCCAAACCAAACCCTGATTGCGATCGCTGTGGCCTTGAGCACTGTGGATGTGCTGATTGACTACTTCTTGCCAAACGCGCGGCTCTATTCGTTTGTTGAAATTCCTCTGAGCCTATTGATAGGCGGGCTGGTTATCTTTCTAATCTTTCGCTTGGCCAAGTTTTTCTTTGACATTTACCTGCTCAATGCGGCCACCCAGGCTAGCCGCAAGGTCAATAGCGAAGTTCTGATTCTAGGCAAAGTTGCTACCACGCTAGGCGGCACGATTATTGTCGCAATTATCTTTGGTCAAACCCATCAAATCAACGTGGTTGGTCTAGTTGCTAGCTTAGGTGTAGGCGGTTTAGCCGTTGCCTTTGCCGCTCAAAAAACGCTAGAGCAAGTGATTAGCAGCCTAATCCTGTACATTGATCGGCCCTTTGTGATTGATGACTACATTGGTCTGTCCGACGGTACGTTTGGTCAAGTCGAATCGATTGGCCTACGCTCGACTAAAATTCGCACTTCCGGTAAAGGTACGCTGGTGGTCATTCCGAACAACATGCTTACTCAAGTCGCCATTGAGAACTTCACAGGCGCTAAGAAAGTAATGTCGATTGTGTATCTGAAGTTTTACCGGGCGATCGCGAGTGATGAAAGAGCCCTGATCAAACAGGTAATTCTAGAGAGCACCCAAGGCATCTTCGGCATCGACTATCGCAGCACCAATATTACGTTCATAGAGCCAGATAGCGTTTCTGATGTAGTCGAAACTAGAGCGCAGGTGACGTTTTTTATTCTTGGTTCTGGTGAGGTTTCGATGGAATTGCGCGGTCAGCTACTAGACGCGGCAAGCCGGAACGTCGCCGAAAAGCTCAGAGGATTTGGCATTGCCTTTGACATCGAAGCCAAAAGAATTAACGTTGATTCTCCTATCACTATTTGATATTTGATTATCACTGTTTGCTCTGTTTGCTCTGTTTGTTTTCTAGTTCTTGATCCGCTAGTTTTGGCCTATTCTCAACCTTTCCCTTCCGTCACACTCCTCTGCCAAAGCCTACATGGACACCTTCATTTCAGCGCTAAAAGAGATCTTTCAATTTGACCGTGACACGCAGATCTTTCTGATCCGACTAGGCCTTCAGCTAGGCCTATTTCTCTTTTTAGTTGTTCTATCGGCCATGATTGGTCGATTCACGCCCGCTGTCGTTCGCCTGCTTTTTCAACGAATCGCCCCCGACAAAATCTCCAATGTCTACGAAGCGCTGATCAAACCCATTGAGACCCTACTACGAACGGTTGGCACATTTGTCTTGGTTTCACTAAGCCTTAGTCTGCTCAAAGAGTATGCCGGGCTCTACGAATTTCTCGGCTTTTTTGTCACATTAGGGACCATTGTCAGCGTTGCCTGGTTAGTCTCGCGCTTGTTTCGTCAGTTTGTGCGTGTCTATGGAATCGATCTAGCTCGCCGCATGAATTTGGAAGTTGACGAAATGCTGCTGGTAGTAGAAACCTTAATAAACGTTGCTATTGGCATTGTTGCGGTGGTTGCCTTTGCGCAAAATCAGGGCGTTAGCCTCGTTGGTTTGATTGCGGGCTTCGGGATTGGAGGAGCTGCGATCGCTTTTGCCGCTCAGAAAACGCTCGAACAGCTGCTCGGCACCGTCGTGCTCTATCTCGATCGCCCTTTCGTCCCTGGCGATCATATTCGCGTTAGCCTTAATCCTCACGCTGACGAGGTCTACGGTCGAATTGAGTCAATTGGCTTGCGCTCTACCAAGCTACGTACCGCCGCCAAGAGTACGCTAGTGATCATTCCCAACTCGATTCTGGCGAATTTAGATATTGAGAACATCACGCGAGGCAAAAAAGTCATGGTGCTGCTCTATCTAGATTTCGTACGCGTCTTAAAAGAAAGAGAGCAGGCCCTTGTAAAGCAGGTGGTCAAAGAAAGCACAGATATGCTGTTCGGCATCGATCCGGGCAGTACCAAGATCAGTCTGTTTGAATTGAGCGATCGTCCCGGTTCACGCGCTCGCGTTACCTTCTTTATCCTAGGCTCCAGCGAAAACTCAATTCAGCTTCGCAAGCGACTGCTAGAGCTAGCCAACGATAAAATATCCGCCAAACTGCTAGAATACGACATCCAGTTCACCGTAGAAGATCCAACTGTCTATGTTGAATCTCCGGTGACGATATAGAGCAAAAAAATAGAGCAAAAAAATATAGAGCAAAAGATAGGTTTTAGAAGAATAAAGTTTAGACGTATAGCAATGCCCAGAAAGCTATCTAGAGCAAAAAGCTCCCCGAACAATTGCCAGGGAGCTTTTTCTTTGAACTATTCGAACTATCTGCCTAACAGGAACCGTTTACCTAAAGGTAACCAAACCGATTAGTCAAGATCGTTCATTGCCAATACAGGCTCTGATTCGCGGTCTAGACCCTTCTCGAAACCACCTTCAGCAGCGCGGGCGCGGCCTGCATGCCAGAGGTGACCAACCAAGAAGAAGAAAGCCATTACGAAGTGGAAGGAAGCCAACCACTGACGGGGATTCACGAAGTTAACAGAATTAACCTCAGTGATGATACCGCCAACAGAGTTGATAGAAGCGTTAGGCGCATGAGTCATATACTCAGCCGCACGACGCACCTGCCATGGCTGGATGTCGTTCTTGAGCTTGTCAAGATCGAGGCCGTTTGTACCCCGCAGAGGTGCGAGCCAAGGACCGTCAAAGTCCCAGAAGCGCATAGTCTCACCACCGAAGATGATCTCTCCAGTTGGGGAGCGCATTAGGTACTTACCTAGACCAGTAGGGCCTTGGGCAGAACCAATGTTGGCACCGAGGCGCTGGTCACGAACCAAGAAAGTCATGGCCTGAGCCTGAGAAGCCTCAGCGTTAGTTGGGCCATAGAACTCACTAGGATAAGCCGTGTTGTTGAACCAAACGTAGCAAGAGCAGATGAACGCCATCAAAGACACTGCGCCAATGGAGTAGGAGAGGTATGCCTCACCATTCCAGATCAACGCGCGTCGCGCCCAGCCAAACGGCTTGGTCAGAATATGGAATATGCCACCAGAGATACAGATGAGTCCAACCCAAATGTGACCACCGATGATGTCCTCCATGTTGTTAACACCGCAAATCCAGCCTTCACCACCAAATGGGGAGGTAGTGAGGTAGCCGAAAATGATCGCAGGGTTGAGCGTGGGGTTCGTAATCACACGAACATCGCCGCCACCTGGTGCCCAGGTGTCGTACACACCCCCTAAGAAGCAGGCTTTAATTACGAGTAAGAACGCACCTAAGCCAAGCAGGATAAGGTGATAGCCGATGATGTTCGTCATCTGGTTCTTGTCTTTCCAGTCTTGGCTAAAGAAGCTGGAATATTCTTCGAGTGTCTCTGGGCCACGAAGCGCATGGTATACGCCGCCAAGACCTAGAACGGCAGAAGAGACTAGGTGAAGTACCCCAACAACAAAGTAGGGGAACAAATTAATAACTTCACCACCAGGGCCAACGCCCCAGCCCAAGGTAGCGAGGTGAGGCAGCAAAATGCAGCCCTGCTCGTACATTGGTTTTTCAGGGATGTAGTGAGAGACTTCAAACAAAGTCATCGCACCGGTCCACAATACGATTAGACCTGCGTGGGCGACATGGGCACCCAGCAGCTTACCAGACAGATCGATTAGACGGGCGTTACCAGACCACCAGGCATAGCCGGTAGAAGGCTGATCGCGGCCACCGCCAACGAAGCTGTTATTAGAGAGCGTTACCACGGGGGAGTACCTCTTCAGGGAATACAAATTTCTCATGCGGCTGGTCCTGAGGACTGAGCCACGCACGAATGCCTTCGTTCAACAAGATGTTCTTGGTGTAGAAGGTCTCAAACTCAGGGTCTTCCGCTGCGCGAATCTCCTGCGATACAAAGTCATAGGCCCGTAGGTTCAAGGCCAATCCTACTATTCCTATCGAACTCATCCATAGCCCCGTTACCGGAACAAACAGCATGAAGAAGTGAAGCCAACGCTTGTTGCTAAACGCAATTCCGAAGATCTGCGACCAGAACCGGTTCGCCGTCACCATCGAATAGGTCTCTTCTGACTGAGTCGGCTCAAACGCACGGAACGTGTTCGCGTTCTCGTTGTCTTGGAATAGCGTGTTCTCTACGGTCGCTCCGTGAATCGCACACAGCAGCGCGCCGCCGAGAATGCCCGCTACACCCATCATATGGAACGGGTTGAGCGTCCAGTTATGGAAGCCCTGCAAGAACAGCAGGAAGCGGAAGATTGCCGCTACCCCGAAGCTCGGCGCAAAAAACCACGACGACTGACCTAACGGATAGAGCAGGAAGACCGACACAAACACCGCAATCGGTCCCGAAAAGGCGATAGCGTTGTACGGACGGATGCCTACGAGTCTCGAAATCTCAAACTGACGCAGCATGAAGCCAATCAGGCCGAACGCACCGTGAAGTGCGACGAACGCCCACAGGCCTCCAATCTGGCACCAGCGAACGAACGAACCTTGAGCTTCGGGGCCCCACAGCAGCAGCAGGGAGTGACCCATACTATCTGCCGGGGTAGAGACGGCAACGGTCAGAAAGTTGCAGCCTTCTAGATAAGAGCTTGCCAAACCGTGGGTGTACCACGAAGTGACGAAGGTGGTGCCGGTCATCCATCCGCCGATTGCCATGAAGGCGCAGGGGAACAGAAGCAAGCCGGACCAGCCAACAAAGACAAAACGGTCGCGCTTTAGCCAGTCATCGAGGACGTCAAACCGTCCCCGTGCGGCGGGCGCTTGTCCCATTGCTATGGTCATTTAGAAGAATCCTCTTAATATGGCATTAAGTCCTTTGTTATCTGAAACAGCGGTCGGTACTCGTGTATGCAAGTATAAAGGTATGCCTGCACGCAAGAGCACTCAGCCAGCATTCTCAGATGACCAATAGACTGAAAGTATGGATTAGCCAAGTTCTTCAGTCTATGGAGCTTTAAAGCTGTAGACAGCGGCTAAGTCACTGTCTTAAAGGATTTTGGCATGTACTTATCATAAGGACTGATTCATTTTTTTACAATCCGTCATGTAAGTTCTCAGATTCTTTTAGAGCAAGAAGGAAGGGCTTCCCCGAGTACATTTCGCGCGATCGCATCGCCATCTTATGCCTCAATCAGCTTACGCTAAAATCGGCCAAACTCTCTGAAATTAATAGATACGTCATTAGAACTCAGTTCTGTAAGTAGCTATCAGCACTCTCTGAATACTGTCTAAATTCTTAACCTTTCCTCAACTTTGCCACTCATCCGCTGCTGAGAAAGCTTTCATAAAAGCGCTGATGTATCACTGATGTAAAAGTGAGCCACACAGATATTGGGGTAAGCCGATACTATTTAGATCTGCCGTAGCTCGATGATGCTCAAAGTGCCTTCTTCCGCTTTCCTTCTGCAAAAGTTTTTTCAGAAGACATGCAAGGACTAGACAGAGGGGAACAGACAGAGACTGACCGTAAGAGGGTTTTGGACATCAAGACTTAGACACAAAAACTACTTAGACGCCAGGACTACAGATACTTCGTTTTGAAGTAGTCTTTCCATACATCTTCACGCCTCCTGACTTCCTAACTTGCGCCCTAATCTATCGCTGTAAACATGACTGCCTCCAAAACTTCGACTTCCTCACCTGCTTCCAAAGACAAACGCCCTGCTGAAAAAACTGTGCTACGCCGAGAATTACTAGGGGCACGCCGTCCTAGCAATTATTTCTGGGCGGTTGTTACCGCAGTAGGCGGCACTGGCTTCTTTCTCTCTGGCCTTTCTAGCTACTTACACGTCAATCTGCTGCCGTTCTCTGACCTACCAGCTCAGCTAGTTTTCATTCCTCAGGGCATTGCCATGGGCTTTTATGGAGCGGCTGCGCTGCTTCTATGCTTGTACTTGACGCTGGTGATTAGCTGGAATGTCGGCGGTGGCTATAACGAGTTCAGCAAGGATACTGGCGAAACTCGAATTTTTCGCTACGGCTTTCCAGGCGAAAATCGTGAGATTGACTTGCGCTATCCGTTGAAAGACGTGGTGGCAGTCAGAGCCGAAATCAAGGAAGGTCTCAACCCCAAACGTGCTCTGTATTTGAGGGTAAAAGGTAAGGGCGAGATTCCGCTAACGCGGGTAGGACAGCCCATCTCGCTCTCAGATCTGGAAAACCAAGGGGCTGAACTGGCTCGCTTTTTGCAGGTGCCTCTAGAAGGGGTATAGCTACCACAGCCGCACTCACAGCGATCGCTTTGTGGCAGACCCTTTGTGACAGACCGTGCGGCCTTTGCTTGTAGCGGGTTCTGTCTATGTGGACTCTGTTTATAGTGGCCTTATATTGGTCAAACTTGGTGAGTTAATGCTCAGTTAAGTGAATACTAGGTAAGCGAACACTGTCGCTACCGTCTACTGAGTTTGTAGCGGTATTGATTTTAGGTGTCGTGTTTTTTTGGAGCATAATTTTAGATGAAGTTGAGTTTTACTAGCGGTAAGCGATGGGCTGCACTTGTAGCGATCGCACTCTTCATAAGCAGCTGCAGCGAGCCGGCAGATACATCTGCTTCAAGTGATAGTTCCACGGCGCCCGTTGCCGCAGTGCCTGCCGCAGCGCAATTAACTGAGGGTCTGCCGCAGTTAGAGGGCAAGGCGACCGCTGAAATCACGGTAGAGGGTCAGGTGATTACGGTCGAGCTAGATGGTGACAAAGCGCCCATTACGGCTGGTAACTTTGTCGATCTCGCCCAAAAAGGCGTGTATGATGGCACAACTTTTCACCGAGTCGTGAAATCGCCTGAACCTTTCGTGGCTCAAGGCGGAGATCCCCAAAGTAAAGATCCTAATGTGCCCAGCTCTAGGTTAGGTAGTGGTGGATACATAGATGAGGAGACCGGGCTGCCTAGGGAGATTCCCCTAGAAATTTTGACCGATGGTTCTGATGAGATCGTGTACGGTGCGACACTGCCAGACGCTAGCATTCAGGCCGCACCCGTGTTGAATCACCGCCGTGGTGCAATCGCTATGGCCCGTTCCGGGGTCAACACCGCCTCATCTCAGTTCTACATCACGCTAGCAGATCTGCCTTTCTTAGACGGCAGCTACGCTGTTTTTGGCTACGTAACTGATGGCATGGACGTAGTTGACAATATTCAGCTAGGCGATGTGATGACCTCAGTTGAAATTACCTCTGGCTCAGAGAATTTGGTGATGCCGTCTGAGTAGTTGTGAGGGCTAGCTCATAGGCAAGTGCTAGGTGAGTGCCAGGTGAAGTGCTAGGTGAGTGCCAGGTGAAGTGCCAGGTGAAGTGCCAGGTGAAGTGCTAGGTGAGTATTGCTAATCGAGAGGTCGTTGTTACCGGCATAGGTTTAACTACAGCGCTAGGTGAATCGACGCTGACAACCTGGACGAGACTGATGGCTGGTGAGAGCGCGATCGCCTTTCGTCAGCCATTCTTAGATTTAGCGCCGGGGCCGCTAGCGATGATCGCCAAGCGCCCAGTAGACTTGTCAGAAATGACGCGGCGCTTAGCCCTAGCTGCCTGTGCAGATGCGGGACTGATGTTAACCGGTTATCCTACTTTCCAGGGTGTCACGACTGGCGTCGTCGTCGGCTCTAGCCGTAGCCACCTGCAAGCGCTAGAAGCTATGGCCTGTCAACAGCGGCAGACACCGGGCCAGCTCAAAAATGACTGGATGAGCGCACTAGCTCATCGACCCGCTGTAACAGTTGCGCGGACAGTCGGTGCGCAAGGGCCTCTGCTGGCGCCGATGGCGGCCTGTGCGACGGGCGTGTGGGCGATCACACAGGCCGCTGATTTAATTCGCTCTAGTCAATGCAGCCGAGTAATTGCGGGCGCAGTGGAGTCGCCTATTACTCGGCTGACGCTTTCTGGCTTTCGCAAAATGGGAGCGCTAGCACAGACGGGCTGCTATCCGTTTGACGTGGCGCGTGAGGGGTTTGTGCTAGGAGAAGGGGGGGCTTTGCTGGTGCTGGAGACGGCGGAGTCAGCGATCACACGCGGTGCCCGAATCTACGGCAAGATACTGGGCGTAGGGCTAACGAACGATAGTCATCATGTAAGTGCGTTCGATCCGCGCTACCGGATGGGCCAGCGAGCAGTAGAGCTATGTTTGGCCCGCAGCGGACTACGAGAGAGCGATATAGACGCGGTGCATACGCACGGAACAAGTACAGCGCAGAATGATCGGATGGAAGCCAGTTTGATTTTGGCGATGCAGGATCAGCGATCGCTCGGACAACGTCTGCCGGTAATGGCGAGCAAGGGAGCCACCGGGCATACGCTAGGTGCCTCAGGCGCTGTTGCTGTCGCCTTGGGGCTGATGAGCCTGCACCAGCAGCATCTAGTGCCCTGTGTGGGGCTACGGACGGCGGATTTTGAGCTGGATTTTGTGCGGCAAAGAGAAGAGATGCCGATAGAGAATTTACTGTGCTTTAGCTTTGGTTTTGGGGGGCAGAACGCCGTGTTAGCGCTAAAAAGCGCAACTTCACCAGGATAGGCCGCGGACTATTCCGAATTTCTATGTATACGAGCTGTATCGTTGAAACTTTGTGATCGGATCGTTTGCCAATTAGATATGATTTAAATCATTGTCACGGTTCAAATGTCTCTCTAATTTCATCGGGGAACTGTATCTATGAAGCTCTGCAATCTTGCACATAGGGTAATGACGCCTGAACTGGCTGCGATCGCGCTTACCGGACTAATGGTAATGATGGCTCAGCCTGCCAGGCCTGGAGCGGACGTCGGCGTAGCTGCGGTCGCTACGTCGGGCGACCGAATTGATTTAGGCGCCGTAGCTACCAAAGCGGTGACCGATGGCGAAACTAGTAGAATCGACTAGAGATTTAGTTGACTCTGTGTTGACCGCCTTGCGTTGGCTGCCTTGGACCTATCAATAGGGTGAGCCGTACTATTCGCTAAACGGCTAAACGTTCGCCAGATGTCTATGTATAGATAGAGATAGAGATAGAAAAGACCGAAGTCTACAAGAGGCTCCGGTCTTTTTATTGATAGTCTTTTTACCAGGAATTTTTCCAACTCACCCTATAGCTTTCGCCGAATTGCCTGGGATACGTCTGTAGGCTACAGCTACTGGCAGACAAAGCAACTCATCTCGTAGTGCATAGAACACTCGTTATAGTCGTGAACCTATTTTGGTCCGAGTAGAAAATAGTGTCGTTCGAGCTAGTTTGTCTAAGATGGCACGTTGCAAAGCAGGTCACAGACTTCCGGCTTCAGATCGCGTTCCATCAGCGACCCTACTGCCTCTTCAGGAGTGATGTTACCCTCTAGCAGTCGGTTTACCTGGCGAGAAATCGGTACAGCGATGCCTTCGCGATTAGCAATCTCCATCAGCACATGGGCTGTATTCACGCCTTCTGCGGTAGCGCCTAATTCTTCTAAAACCTGCTCTAGTGATTTGCCCTGAGCTAATCCATAGCCCACCCGATAGTTACGGCTAAGACTGCTGCTACAGGTGGCTAGCATGTCACCTAACCCGCTGAGCCCGTAGAATGTTTCGACTTCTGCGGCCCCTAAGTGCATACCAATACGAATAACTTCGGGGAGCGCCCGAGTAATCAAGGCTGATTTGGCGTTGGTGCCAAGCCGCAAGCCGTCACAGACACCCACCGCGATTGCCATGACGTTCTTCAACGTGCCGCCTAGCTCGGCCCCGAGCGGATCAGTACTCGTATATACCCGAAGCTGATCGGATGAAAACACTTGCTGCATTGTTTCGGCAGCCTGCTGACTGGTGCTTGCGAGTACGGTGGCACCCGGCAAACCGCGATCGATTTCTTTCGAAAGGTTAGGTCCAGAAAGTACCACCACAGGGTGATTTGGAAAAGCTGCGCTGAAAATTTGCGAAGGTGTTCGTGTCGTTTTTGGATCGAGCCCTTTAGTAGCAGTCACCAAAATAGTGCGCTCAGGTATCGCTAGCGACTGGAGCCGCTCGGCTACATCTGCTACTCCTTTCATCGAAATTGCCGATAGAATAACGTCCGCGCCCGCGACCGCATCCTCTAAGGACATATTTTTTCGACGTGACCAAACGGTGACGTTGTGATTGTTGATCTCTGCTAGGCTAGCCAGCGAAGACCCCCAAGCACCTGCACCGAGAATGGTGATGTCGAGCACGCTAGTATCGGCGGCTGACGGTAAGTTTGATGATCTAGCAGGTGCACTGATGGAGGCGGTCATAAGAAAATCTCCGAGATGAAGGCTTTAAAACGAAGGCGTTAAAGTGGAAGCTGACAGCTCGACGGTTGAGCCGTCATATTAACCTCAGCAAACAGCTGGAGAGGGACTAGCCGTCTGTGCCTCTGTTGAAAGCTGATAGTCTGGAATTGAGTGAGTTTCAAGATACTTATGATAGGCCTGATACTGGCGATCGCATTTTTCTTCTGACCAGTCACAGTGTGATCGCAGGGTATCAACAATTGCAGGCAGCGCGTCACGGCCATAGTTAGCTCGGTGCGCCACTAGCAGCCGATGAAAACAAATATCAACCAGCGTTCTAGCTAGCTCGCTTTCTACCGCGTACACTACCTGGGCCTTGATATCTGGCAAGTCGCTTTGGAGTGGCTCGGCCAGCATCGGCTCACTATCAACGAGAGCTAGTGCCTCCCAGCTACGCATCCCATACAGCTTAAATAGATGCTCGATCACCGATTGCGGTAGGCGATCGCCGTATTTATCTATCAGGTCTACAAGCACCTGCGCTGAGAAATCTACCGCGCCAGGTAGCGGTTGATCGCGCGTGGTACAAGCTGGAACTGAGCGGCCTAGCTTGCGATAGGTTACATCTGTTAGCTCTTCAGCCACCTGTCGATAGGTCGTTAGTTTGCCGCCAATCAAAGAAACTAAATTGCGAATATCGCCATTCTTATGCAGACTGTGGTCGTGCACAATGTGGCTACGGCTGATGCTGCTGTTTTTCTCCTTGTCTTCATTAGGTAGAGGGCGCACCCCTGAATAGGTGAAGCGCACGTCCTCTCTACTTAGCTGAGCTTGCGGTAAAACTCGATTGGTCTCACTCAAAAGATAGTCAATCTCCGCGTCGCTAGCCTTGATGTCGTCAAGGCTAGCCGTCACGCGTAAGTCCGTCGTACCGATAAGATACTTACCTAGCCAAGGAATAATAAAATAGGGCCGACCATCTGTTTCAGCCTCTACGTAAAGCGCACCGTCAGTAGGCGCACCTGGAAAGGCATCCACGATGATGTGACTTCCTTTGGTTCCTCCCATTAGCTTGCGTGGGCTCAGCGGCTGCGCGTGATCTGCCTGCCACCCGCGCTCACAAACCTGATCGACCCACGGCCCTGACGTGTTCAGTAGAACTGACTCTTTCGTTGATATCTCAGCCTGCTGCCCGCTGATTTTGTCTTCTAACGTGATTTGCTCAATTACGCCCCCTTTCTCTGGCTGAAGCAGGCGAACAACCGCGGTGTGGTTGAGTACAGTAGCGCCAGCAGCCTGAGCTGAGAGAACATTCTCTAGACAAATCGCCTCAGCGTATTCTACCTGAGCGTCGAAGTATTGGGCCGCGCCGCTAAGGCGATCGCGGTTTACGCCTCGAAACAGTTGGCCAAACGGTGCAGGCCGCAGCATTCTATGCCCTGGCAGCGTTTTGTCAAAGCTCAGCACATCGTACAAAATCATCCCTAGACGTACAAGCTGTGGCCCACGCTTGTTGCCACGATAGATCGGAATTGTCATCTGCAAGGGCTGCACCAGATGAGGGGCATTGCTTAGCAAGCGTTCACGCTCTTTTAAAGACTCACGCACCAGCCCAAATTCGAAATATTCTAAATACCGCAGGCCACCGTGAATCAGCCGAGAAGACCAGCCCACAGCGCCACCAAAGTCACCTTTATCAACCAGCAGCGTCTTTAACCCCCGAAGCGCAGCATCGCGAGCAGTAGCCGCGCCATTAATGCCACCACCGATTACGACTAAATCGAAGGACTGTTTAGCCAGGTTAGAAAACGTTTCCATAAGTGAAAAATTAGGGGCCAAATGAACCGAAAAGTGAGTGTCATAGCGATCGCTATGAGATGCGCCTTTATTCTTTAGCAAGCTACGCATTTTGCACGTAGTCTTACACATATGTTGTATCTAAGTTGTGTGCTTCCCGTCTGTAGCAGAATGGACTGTAGCAACACAAACTGTACAGACATGAGCGGCAGCAAACCAAACTAGCACGGCAGCAAACCAAACTAGCACAGTGCACAAATTAGCAGGTGCGCAAACCAATACAGCGCACTAGGCAGGCACTATCCAGCAGCGCCTAGCAGCTCCTTAGCCCATCTATCTACGTCGTAGTCTTTCACCGCTTCATAGAGTCGGCCCATACGAGCAGCTCGCTCTGCAGGTTCCATATCCAAAGCTTGGTCGATGGCCTTGTCCATACTGCTGTCGGCATATGGGTTGGTCAGTATCGCGTCTGGCAGCTCCACCGCCGCTCCGGCAAACTCGGAGAACACCAGTACGCCATCTTTGCCACCTTTAGCCACGACGTACTCTTTGCCTACCAGATTCAGGCCATCGCGTAACGGGGTTACCCAGGCAATATCTGCCGCTGCATACAGCGCTAGAATTTCGTCTAGCGGTAGTGCTGAGGTAAATAGCAGAATAGGCGTCCAGCTCAGCTTAGCAAAGCGACCGTTGATCTTACCGACTAGCCGCTCAATTTCACTCTGAGCGGTTTTATAAATTCGCATTCCAGTCGCAGGTTTAGCGACAGCCACCACAAAGTTAATTTTGCCCTGTAGGTCGGGTCTGCGAGTGAGCAAGCGCTCGTAGCACAGCAGCATCTCTTTGGTGCCCTTCACATAATCCACTCGTCCAGCCGAGACAATGAGCTGACGCTCTTTACCCATTTCTTCGCGAATTTCTGCTACTCGCTCGATAACTGACGGCTTTTCGACTACAGAGCGAATGAACTCTACGTTTGTACCAACAGGAAACGCACCCAGGTTCACTAGCTGGTCTTTGTACCGAATCTGCGTCGTTATTTCTGGCGCGGCTAGCGCTGTCCCCCTGGGCGTGAACTGCTTGGCAACGGCCCCTCGCTTCACGATTTCAATCTCTCGAAATCCTTGCGCAATAGAAACGAAGTTTTCCACATACCGAGGAATGTGAAAGCCGCAGACGTCACAGCAGAGCAAACTATCAATGATTTCTTCACGCCATGGAAGCACGTTAAACGCGTCAGAGCCTGGAAAAGGCGTATGGTGAAAGAAAATGATCTTGGCGTTGGGCCTTTGCTGACGGATGTAGTAAGGAGTCAGCCACAAATTGTAGTCGTGGATCCAAATGAGGGCATCGTCGGCTGCGTCTTCACAGGCCGCGTCTGCGAACTTGCGGTTAATATCTTGAAAGTTTTCCCAGTCAGAGCTTTCGTAGGTAAACTGCCAGGGAAAAGAGTGCAAAATAGGCCAGAAGGCCTCTTTTGACGTGACGTGATAGAAGTTTTTGACCTGGTCAGCGCTGAGCGGAATTCGGCGTACGGTGCTGTTTTCGTTATCAGCAAAGCTCATCCGCTCTTGAAACTTGTCTTTTTGCTTGGGGTTTATTTGTTTCCAAGCGATCCAGGTGCTTTGCTCGGCGCTCGCAAAAAAGCTCTTGATAGTAGGCAAGATGCCGTTTGGGCTTTTCTTCTCCTGGTAGATCGTCTTTCCATTTTCGACCACTTCATCGTATGGCTCACGATGGTAGAGAATGACCAAGGATGATTTCATAAAATTAAGAGACCCTGTAAGTTCATGATAGATACGTCATGGTAGATAGCAGCAGCCGACATACAAACACGCTGTGATAGCTGTAGATTGGCTAATGAATTTGCTCTAAGGACTTGGTACTATCAACCGAAACTCTGCTATTAAGAGAGAACTTCTATTAAAAGAGAATTTCACTACGAGAGGGCTTGTGATAGAGGAATTCGAAAAACTGAACTCTGAAGGATTAACAAAGAAGGCTTAGCAAACGATATCTACACAATTTGCGCATAATCTGCAAAAAAGACTCACTGTTTACCAGCGAGAAACGATGATAGAACTGTGTTTTGTTCACGCTATCGCCCCATGCAAAAATTTCTATGCATAGACGCAGATTGACAAATGACTGACGAGCACTTTTCTCTCATATATAAGAGCAGACTACCACGATAGGCTTGTGTTGAGTATCTTTCTGGCGGTAGACAAGGCGACGCATTCCTTGAAATCCTCTTCTATAGCGGCTTTTAATAATTTTGATCGCAAAGTATAGAATCTAGTTCGCAGGTGATCATGCTACCTTTGGCAGCTTGAAAATGTCATTTAGACTACAGCACTAAGTCGATCTTTTTTTTGGCGGGAGCCTGTTCATCAGAATTTTGAAGCTTAGCGAATCAGCCGATGGAAATTGGCCGATGGAAATTGGTCCAACAAATTGACCTGATAGATAGGCGTTAGCGATCGCGCTCAAAAATAGCTGAAGAAAAAGCTTTGCCATTCGGTTTATTGAGTTTAGAGTAAGAAATGAAAAGCAGGCTCAGCGATGCGTTGTTGTCTGCTTTATCATGCGCGGCCCAATCTTGCGTGGCCCCTGCGTGGCAAATAGTTAACAGGTCTTTGCGCCTGAATCTCAGATGCAACGAAATCTGCATCAAAGACATCTCCCTTTAATGTCAGGACTGTTTGATGACCGAGTCTCCTAAAACAATTGACTTTGCTTTGCCTGATGCCTCTTCTACCAAGTACTCAACTATCGAGCTTGACGCGGCGGCGACTGAAGCGCTGTTAGCCTGGGCTGTTGAGGTTGCTGGCTCTAAAGATACCTATTTCGAGATCGGGCAGAAGCTAGCTAAACGGCTCGGCGCCCATCCTATTGCGGATGGCTTGACCGAAATTGGATTTTGGGCTCCGGAGCTAGCAGGGCAGATTTTGCCGACAGAGCGCAGTATCTATCTAGAAGTATTTACGCCACTAGGGCCCGTAGATTTTTCAGCGGCTGAGCAGCAGGTGCCTTTTCGCTGTGATTGCGTTGAGGTGTCTTTGCAAGGAGAGTTTGTTTGGGCTGTTGTTCGAGGTATGCAGCCGGGTAGTCGCGATCGCCTAGGGAGCCTTTACTGGCTGCGCTACCGAAATGTTAACGATGGCGAGCTGCATACCATTCGTGATGTCTCACCCTATTCTCTGCCGTATGGCGTCTTTGCCCCTGCCGAGCTGTATGACATAGAGCGCTTGCAGCAGCAGCGACGCGATCGCGACTACTTTGCTAAAAAGGCGCAAGCAGAGCCAGTGACTCCGGCGGCCACAGGCAATGAGCCCGCGCTGCCTAGGGAACCGGCGCCTGTCAACATTTTGCAGCTGCACATTCCAACTGCCTCGGCTGAGGGCACTTTGGCTGGACTGACCAACATCTATCGCCAAATTGCCGAGAAAATTCGTCAAGCAGAGTCGCTGACTCCCGCCGAACAGCACTATGTTGGCTACGAAGCCCTCCAGCTACTGCCCACAGAACCCACTATCGAATATCGCTCAGAAGATGGCGATCGCGATTTCTTCTTGCTTGACTTAGAAGGCTACAGCCATCACGGTCCGGTATGCGCTTTGACCGACGAGCCTTTGACGGTCACCCTGCGCAAACCGAGTACTCAAAATTGGGGATACGACGTGCCAATTTTGGGCTCTTCTACTACAAACCCGTCCTTACTTAGCACGCTGCGGCCCGACGAAGTCATTGACTTTATCGCCGAGATGCACAATTTCCCAGGCCAGCCGATTCAGGTTATCTACGATCTGGTATATGGCCATTCAGACAACCAGGCTATTAACTTACTCAGCCGTCAGTTTTTCGCCGGGCCCAACATGTATGGCCAAGACCTGAGCCATACGCTGCCCATGGTGCGCGCTATTTTGCTAGAAATGCAGCGGCGAAAAGTCAATACAGGAATAGATGGTATTCGGATTGACGGCGGCCAAGACTTCAAGTTTTTTAACCCCTTTTCTGGGCGGCTAGAGTACGACGACAACTACCTGCTGGCTATGAGCGACGTGGTGCAAGACATCAACGGTCATCAGCGGCTGATGTTTACAATTTTCGAAGACGGTCGGCCTTGGCCAGAGCCAGGCTGGGAAACAACTTCTACCTATCATGAGCTAACTGAGCTGCGCCCGGACGCTTTTCAGTGGGGCCCTTTGATTTTTGCGCACAACACGCCTACGCTCAAAGGATTTTGGGCCTATAAGTGGCCGCGGGTGCAAGAGGTAATGCTGATGGGCGATCGCTGGATTACCGGCTGCGGTAATCACGACACAGTACGCCGAGGCAATCAAGTTAACCCTGAAGGCGATATCAACTGGAATCTAGGAGAAACGCTGCCAGAAGTCTTGAACAATGCCTACGACAATCCCGCTACAACCCTGTGGGTGTACGGCTTCAGTCCAGGGCTACCAATGGACTTTCTCAACGCCTCAATGCACAGCGGCTGGGGCTTCTTTCGTAATACTGACGATCTTTATGGCGTTAAGGTCGTAGCCGAAGAGCTGAGCTTTCTAAAGTGGCAGGTGACGTCAGCTTTTTACGACAGGCCTCAGTTTTTCAAGCAGCTCAAGCAGGTCGGCTTTAAGACGCTAGCGACGCTCAAACGCTTTTCAGATAGGCTAGCGATCGCTATGCAAGAGTTCGAGTTCGATCTAGATCTGGTGGCTAAAGCCTGCCGCGATCGCTGCCTTGCTTCAGATAGCCTAGCCGAAGATACGCCAGCGCTAGAGTCGTTTTACCAGCAGCTAGACAGTACTGAACTAAAGAACTTTGCTTTGGCCTTCATGGAAGACTGTCACGAGTTTAGTCGGGTTTCTCACTTCACTGAAGAAACTAACAAAGCAAACACGCTTAGCACTAACCAAAGGCCGCGTTCTAAAGTCTCTGCCGCCGACATCACGTCTGAAATCCCATCTAGTAAACCGGCTGATGAGTCAGAAATATCTGATTTAGATACTACTGGCCCAAGAACTGTGGAAGCAACGACTGCGACTGACGAGCCGCCTATAAGCAAAACTTTTAGCCTGTCTGGCAACCGAGCTGCCTTTAACCTAGCTATGCGTCAGTATCGTCAGGCTAACCCCTGGCTAGCCGAAAATATTTCTGGCACTGACAGATTTAACCGGATTAGCGAAGGCGACTATACGCTGTTCTACGGTGTGCGCAGCCAGCAGGATTCAACTGATTCGATTCCTAGCGTCGATCGTAAACAGGTCGCCATGCTAGCTCATATGGGAGGCGGACCTGCTCAAACGGCCTTCTTTGACTGGCTTCAGCTCGATCCGAGCGAATGGAATATTGTGATCGCCTCACCAGGGTTAGAGCTGAACACTCCCGAATCGCTCAAAGGACTGATCTTAGAGGATGGGCAGGCTGTGCTATTGGAAAAGAAAGAGATTTTGACGTGACCTGCTGACGTGACCTGCTATAGAACTTCTCTGATTAGCACTTCTCTGACTAGAACTTTTTTCACAGGACACTGCCATGCCCGCCTCACTCTCATCTCCTTTGAGCCAGCAAAGCCTTTCTCTAGACCATCACAGTTTTGCTCAGACCCTAGCAACGACTGAAAACCTACTGATCATTCAAGACCTTGACGGTGTTTGTATGGGGCTAGTGAACGACCCGTTGACTCGCTGCATCGCACCTGATTACGTCAGAGCAAGTCAGCGCTTCGGAGACCACTTCTATGTGCTCACGAATGGTGAACATATTGGTAGACGTGGAGTAAATCGTATTGTTGAGCGGGCGTTTGGACA
This sequence comes from uncultured cyanobacterium, assembly GCA_963702855.1. Taxonomy (GTDB): domain Bacteria; phylum Cyanobacteriota; class Cyanobacteriia; order Phormidesmidales; family Phormidesmidaceae; genus Phormidesmis. The sequence goes on along the minus strand of OY969765.1, from coordinate 630,036 downwards.
GCTGCCTAAGCAAGTGTCTGATCGTAGCAAGGCTGAGCTGAAACAGCCGGTCAGCTATTTACCAGGTTTGGCTGCAGGCGGTGTGCAGTGGCAAGACCGTGACGGACAGGGCTCGCATCCGGGTGTAAGCCAGGCTGAGCTGGCGTTTCTAAAGGCCGCCCCGCAGCAGATGGAAGCCTGTTTGAGAGATTTTTTTTCATCTCACACCTGCCCGCCTAAGATCGCAGCGCGGTTGGATGAATACATCGCCGCCTCTATTCTCGATAATATTGCCTCGCCGACGGTGAATCTCAACAGCATATATCCTGGCTTTGATGGAGATAGTGAGACGTTTGTGGCGCTGCAAGAAGCCATGCGATCGCAGCTCGAATTCCTTCTACATCAGGCAGCTCAGCAAGGCCTGCAAGACTCTTTTTTTATCCACTATGCCCCTAACCTAGGCCGAGATGCTGACGGCAAAGAGCGGGTGTGGTTCGGCAGTGGCCAAGACTCAGGAACTACTGACTTTCAGTTCATGCTCCGCGGTGCGATCAAGGAAGCCGGGGTGCTAGCCCTGCTCAATCGCTATTATTTCAGGCGCACAGGCACCTATCCTTTGGGTAAAGAATTCAGCGCCCGTCAGGCACCTCATTCACTAGAAGCCTTAGTAGAGTTAGCCAAAGGTGCTTTTGACTCAGCTCAGATGCCTTTGATCGTAGGGGTTGGTGATACGGTTACCAGTCAGCAGCAGGCAGATGGTGTGAAAAGGGGGGGCAGCGATCGCAATTTTCTCCAGTTAATTCAGTTGCTAAACGCCGTTTTCGATACTGGAAATCTTACTGTCTATGTAGACAGCAGCGGCGGCGAGCTGAAAAACCGACAGCCGCTTCAGCTTGCTGAGGAAAACGGCGTGAAGCAAGTGGTCAAAGGGCCAGGTGACGCAGACGATCCGCTGCGGCTAAATGTGGCCTTTCCTGGCGGACACGAGCAGTACGCTCAGACCTTTATTGCAGCGGCGCAGGCTCGCGACCAAGCGCTTGATAACGCTTCGCCCCTTCTTTAAAAACACCCTAAAAGGCACCATGGCAGAAAACATTCCTAGCTCATCGCAGCTAATCAAATACTGGGACGCTAGCGCCACTTCCAAAGAGTTCAAACACCCCATTCCTAAGCCGCTAATTGACCAGTATTTCCCAGCCGGGGCCAAAGTGCTCGATGTCGGCTGCGGCCAGGGGCGCCTTGCTAGCTATCTAGCTCAAATGGGCTTTGCCGTCTCTGGCACCGACACCTCTACCGCGATGCTCGCGCAAGCGCGTAAAAACGTTCTAGACTGTGAGTTTCGTGAATGCCGCAGCAGTGAGCTGACCTATGACGACAGCACTTTTGATGTAGCGATCGCAGTTACACTGCTAACCTCTGTCCCGTTCGATCTCGAACAGCGACAAATCATGAGCGAGATCAAGCGCGTGCTCAAGCCAGACGGCTGCCTCTTTATCAGCGACTTGCCCTTACAGTGGTCAGCGCGGTACCTCGATAGGTACAAATCAGGCCAAAAGCGATACGGGCAGTACGGCGTTTTTGACTTGGACGATGGCGGCGTTGTTAGACACCATGGGCTAGGCTACTTTATGCAGCTAGTTTCGGGCTTTACGACCCTAGAAATGGAAACGCACGAAGTTGTCACCATGAATGGTAACGAAGCTCAGGCCGTTCGCTATGTAGGAAAGCCGATAGGAAAGCCAATAGAGTAATCTGACATGCTCTTAAAGCTTGCTGTTGGCGATCGCCGCTCTCGGATCTACCGTCCGGCTGTCGCGAATCTTCTCATACAGCGCTTTTTCCTCTGCGCTTAAGTCTTTCGGTGGTGCAATCACCACCTTTACTAACAGGTCACTCCGGCCGGCGTTCTTTTTCTTTGGCCAACCCTTACCACGCAATCGCAGAGACTGTCCTGATTTGACTCCTGCCGGTACGCTTACCGTGACGCTCCCGTCTGGCGTTGGCACAGATATCTTTGCACCTAGTACGGCTTCATCTGGCGTGATGGGTACGTCACAGGTCAAATCGCTCCCGTCAAGGCTAAAAAAGCCGTGAGGCAGTAGCGCAACCGTCAAATAGACATCGCCCCGAGCCTGCGTTTGCGGGTTGCGTGCCCCCTTACCCTTTAGCCGAATCTTGCTGCCTGACTTTACACCAGGCGGAATGCGCACTGTCACCGACTCACCGCCAATGCTAAAGCGCTTCTGCGCGCCGTGAAAAGCTTCTGAAAGCGTGAGTGTCAGCTCAGCGTCTTGATCCAAGGGCCCCCGACCCGTCGTAGTTCTGCCTGCTGCACCTGCTGCGGTGCGTGGATCAAAGCCGAAGCCGTTATTCCCAAAGCCGCCCGTATTGAAGCCTGCGCCTGCACCCGGCTGATAGCTATAAGACTGCGATCGCCCAGTTGAGGTGCCTGGTCCGCCAAAGCCACCACCCATTCGGCCTAGTAGCTGATCAATAAACTCTTCAAAACTGCCGTACGCGCCAAAATCAAAGCCAGTCGCGCCGCCTGGTGCGCCACCGCGGGGCATACCGCCACCGGCTCGGGCCGCTTGCTGCCAGTACTGGCCAAACTGGTCGTACTTCGTACGCTTATCTGGATCAGAGAGAACCTCGTAGGCTTCGCTGACTTCCTTAAACTTTGCTTCTGCCGTCTTATTATCAGGATTTACGTCAGGGTGATACTTACGCGCTAGCTTACGAAAAGCGCTCTTTATCTCGCTTGCCTCTGCCGTCTTACTTACGCCTAATATGGCATAGTAATCTTTGAAATCCGTTGCGGCCATCCTTACTCCTACGTTCCTAACTCCAATTGGCTACAGCCTAGCAAAGCGAGAGACGATATAAGGTTCGGTTTATCAGGTTCGGTTCAAGGGCAAACAAGCTTAGCCTTCGTCCGCCCTGAACCTGCTTACCTTGAACCTCTATCCGCGCGCTACCAGCCTTCGTTTGAGTGTGAAGGTGCTCGCCCGTACAGCTCTGTCAAGTTTTTAAGATGCGTCGCGATTACGGGTGTTAGCATGGCATCTACATAGCGCCATTCCCAGTTACCTTCAGCCGTACCTGGCGTATTCATCCGTGACTGCGTGCCTAGGCCCAATATATCTTGAAGCGGAATTACCGCCTGATTAGCTACTGAGCTAAGCGCTAGCCGAATCATTGCCCAGTGCACTGAGCTTGCCTCGAATGCACCTACGTAGTTCACCAGTCGCAACTTCTCGTATTCAGAAGCTGTGTTAAACCAGCCTACTGTCGTATCGTTGTCGTGCGTGCCCGTGTAGACCATAAAGTTGCGCTCAATATTGTGAGGCAGATAGGCATTTTTATCGTCAGAGCCAAAGGCAAATTGCAAGATCTTCATGCCAGGAAAACCATACTGGTCTCGCAACGCATGTACCTCATCGTCAATTTGGCCTAAGTCTTCAGCCAGGAACGGCAGCTTTCCCAGCTTTTCTTCTACAGTATTGAAAAAGGCATAACCCGGTGCTTTAATCCATCGTCCGTTCAAAGCTGAGGTCTCTCCTTCAGAGATTGCCCAGAATGCTTCGAAGCCTCGGAAATGGTCAATTCGCATCAGGTCTACGAACTCTAGCAGTGACTTGATGCGTAGCAGCCACCAGCTAAAGTTCTCTTCTTTTACTGCATCCCAGTTGTAGGTAGGATTGCCCCATAGCTGACCTTCTGCGCTGAAAAAGTCAGGCGGAACACCAGCCATCTGCGAAGGGTACATCGTTTCTTCATTCAGCATGAACTTATGAGGAAACGCCCACACGTCTGAGCTGTTGTGCGCCACGTAAATAGGCATATCTCCTACAATTTGAATTCCTTTTTCGTTGGCATAGTGCTTCAGGTCGCGCCACTGACGAAAGAACTCAAACTGCATGTACTCGTGGTAGAAGATATCCGCGGCCAAATCAACCCGCGCGATGTTTAGCGCATCTGGATCGCGATGCGCTAGCGCGTGGTCCCACTCTGGCCAGGGCTTCTGGTCATTGACATCTCTTAGGGCCATAAACAGCCCATAGTCTTCTAGCCAGCTGACCCGGTCTTTGCGAAACTGATTGAACTCAGCGCGAACGCTATCACTAGCCGTGTCTTTGAATCGCTCAGCCGCCTTTCGCAACAGCGGTAGCTTAAAGGCGCCTGCCGCATCATAATCGACCCGGTCAAACGGGAAGCTATGACTCAAAGACAGCTCTTCTTCCTCTAACAGTCCCTGCGACTGTACGTTCTCTAGGCAAATCAGCATAGGGTTACCTGCCATAGCCGAATAAGACATATAAGGAGAGTTGCCGTGACCTGTCGGCCCTAGTGGCAGAACCTGCCATAGCTGCTGCTTAGTGTCAGCTAGAAAGTCAACAAACCGGTAAGACTGATAGCCGATATCTCCGATACCAAAACGGCCTGGAAGTGAGGTGGGATGTAGCAAAATGCCGCTGGTTCTGGAAAAAGACATAGGTACTCAATAAGGTGAATTGGTCAGACTTTATCACGGGTTGTTAAACACGAATATCCGTATTTTGGGATAGTGCAGCGCAAATGGTCATGGAAAGATTACACGCGCTATATGGTTGTACCCAAATTGATATTTACGAACAGCGCTTGGCGAAAAGGATGAGAGAATAGCAGCGCTCAGTGAAAGCGTGAAAATAGCTATGGCACACCGCAACCCTGCGCCCACTGTTGACTTAATCATAGAAATGACCGATCGGCCGCACCGTCCTATTGTTTTGATAGAGCGGCTGAATGTTCCCTACGGGTGGGCACTGCCGGGTGGGTTTGTAGACTATGGCGAGTCAGCTGAAGCGGCCGCTCTTAGAGAGGCGCAAGAAGAGACCGATTTAACCGTACGCTTGATTGAGCAGTTTAGTGTCTATTCTGATCCTGAACGTGATGAAAGGAAGCACACGCTAAGTATCGTTTTTATTGCGATCGCAACCGGCAACCCAACAGCCCAAGACGACGCCAAAAGTCTAGCCATTGTCAACCCTTGGGAGATTCCTCGAAATCTCTGCTTCGACCACGACCAAATATTGGATGACTACTGGCAGTATCGCTACTATGGGCACCGTCCTAGACTGTCTTAGACTCATAGCCCTAGACTCATAGCCCTAGACTCATAGCCCTAGACTCATAGCCCTAGACTCATAGCCTCCAACCCTCAGCGTGAATGCACCAAAGCTACGCTAGCACCTAATATAATTTTCGTGACTAAAATCTAGCGACTAGTCTTCTATTTCATTCGCCCTTTCGTCCGCCCCTACTTCAGAGCTAAAAAACGTGCGCAAAATTATTCAGACCGATCAAGCCCCAGCACCGGTAGGTCCTTACAATCAAGGCGTTGTTGCGACCGGGGCAATGCTGTTTGTGGCGGGGCAAATTCCGCTAGATGCCGCTACCGGCAAGCTCGTTGGAGAAAATGTCGCTGAGCAGACTGAAAAATCCATTCAAAATCTGACCGCTGTGGTCGAAGCCGCCGGCTCAGATCTATCTCAGGTTGTAAAGACGTCCGTCTTCCTCAAGGATATGAACGATTTTGTGGCGATGAACGAGGTTTATGCTCAGCATTTTGGCGATGCAAACGCGCCAGCAAGGGCATGCGTAGAAGTCGCCCGCTTGCCGAAGGACGTGCTAGTCGAGATTGAATGTATTGCTATTGTGCCTGCTTGACTGGGCTTCTACCAGGACTTTTGATAGGACTTTTGACAGGCTTTTCGCCAGCCTTTGGCACAGCGCCATCGGTATAGCGCTGTAGCTCAACGAAGCTTACAGCGCTATACCCTGATTGCTTCACTCGGATTGATTGAATAGATTGACTGTATAGACCAAATCACAGCAGAACGTAAGGAAACTATGGCGGATTCATTGGCGATCGCAATTTTAGCCGCAGGTAAAGGCACCCGGATGCAATCCAAACTACCCAAAGTCCTCCATCGCCTTAGCGGCCTCACGCTAGTAGAAAGCGTGATTGCTAGCACCGCGCTAGTCAACCCAGATCGTAAGATTGTGATTGTAGGCTACGCTGCTGACCAGGTAAAAACCACGCTTTCAGCAATATCTAACCTCGAATTTGTCGAGCAGCGCGAGCAGCTTGGTACTGGTCATGCCGTCCAGCAAGTAATCTCAGCGCTAGAGGGTTTTGAAGGGAACCTGTTGGTGCTGAATGGCGACGTACCGCTGCTAAAACCAGGGACTGTTGAGCAGCTAGTCCGCACGCATAGTGAAAATGGTAACGCCGCCACGATTCTCACCGCGCAAATGGACGATCCGACCGGCTATGGCCGCGTCTTTTGCAATGAGCATCTGGTTGTAGAAGAAATCATTGAGCATCGTGACTGTACGAGCGCTCAAAGGCAAAACACCCGTATCAACGTAGGCATTTATTGCTTTAGCTGGGTGGCGCTGATGACCATTCTGCCTAACCTCAAAGCTGACAACGACCAGCAAGAGTATTACCTTACCGATGTGATTAAAGATCTCTCGCCAGTGATGGCAGTAGATGCGCCCGTTTCAGAAATTGCCGGGATCAACAATCGCAAACAGCTAGCCGAAGCCGAAGCCGTTATGCAAAAGCGAATCAAAGACGATCTCTTACTCTCGGGCGTCACTCTGATCAACCCAGAGAGCATCACTATTGATGCGACCGTGACGGTTGAGCCAGATGTGATCATTGAGCCGCAGACTAACCTACGGGGGAACTCAACAATCGCTGCCGGTTGCCGTATTGGCCCCGGCAGTCTGATAGAAAACAGCACAATTGGTGAAAACACGGCGGTTGTACACTCTGTGGTCACTGATAGCGATGTAGGGAGCGGCGGACGCATTGGTCCTTTTGCCCATTTGCGAGGTCAGGCTATTATTGGTGAAAGCTGCCGCGTTGGTAACTTTGTAGAGGTGAAAAAATCCACAGTTGGGCGTAAAACAAATGTGGCTCATCTCTCCTATATTGGTGACGCTGAGCTAGGCAACCAGGTGAATGTCGGTGCCGGGACAATTACAGTGAATTACGACGGTAAAAATAAGCACAAGACAGTGGTGGGCGATCGCACAAAAACGGGAGCCAACAGCTGTCTAGTAGCGCCAATTACGGTCGGTGAGGACGTGACTATCGGTGCAGGCTCAGTCCTCACCAAGGACGTTAATCCCGACTGCCTTGTCTTTACTCGCAGCCCGCAAAAATCTATTCCCGGCTGGAAACCCAAGTATCTTCGAGAGAAAGAATAGACGGTATCTTTCCCTACAGAATAGAGCTGCTGTAGAGGCTACACAGGTACCTGGAACAACTAAATGCTGATTCGGTGTACGGGTCGCTTCTGTACTGGACGCGCTAGCTGGCTAGCCGGTTAGCTTTATGAGCGCTGGCATTCACAAAGCTATACAAACAAGCGGATTTCTTTAGCTCATATAAAGGTTGACTTCAGAACCCATAAGCCCTTTTTAGTATGTAAGCTATATATGACCTGGCGCTAAAGACGGTATAAGTAAGGAAAGTATGGCAGAAACATATCAGCCTATGGTAGGCGGCGCACTCAGTCGTGACAGTATGACGCTCTCGCAGCATGTGCTAAAACAGCTGCAAAGCTTCGGCCCCGACGCGCAAGATCTTAGCGCCATCATGAACCGAATTGCCTTCGCTGGGAAACTCGTTTCCAAGCGCCTAACCCGAGCAGGCCTAGTAGAAGACGCGCTCGGGTTTACTGGACGCGAGAACATACAAGGCGAATCGGTCAAAAAAATGGACGTATACGCCAACGATGTCTTTCTTTCGGTCCTACAGCAAAGCGGTCTGGTGTGCAGGCTGGTCTCTGAAGAGATGGAAGACATCTACTACATGCCTGAAAACTGCCCCATTGGTCGCTATACGCTGCTGTACGATCCGATTGACGGATCTTCTAACGTAGATATTAACCTCAACGTGGGATCTATCTTTGCAATTCGCCGCCAAACCGGTGACGATCAGGCCCAAACTGGCGCTGATCTGCTGACTGACGGTCACAGCCAGCTTGCCGCAGGCTATATCCTCTACGGACCTAGCACGGTTCTGGTGTTTACAATTGGTCGCGGTGTGCATTCTTACACCCTAGATCCAAGCCTAGGAGAATTTATTCTCTCTAGCGAGAATATCCAGATTCCGAAGCACGGCTCTAACTACAGCGTCAACGAAGGTAACTTCTGGCAGTGGGACGATCCCTACCGAGATTACATCCGCTACATGCACCGGCACGAAGGCTATTCGGGGCGCTACAGTGGCGCACTAGTTGGTGACTTTCACCGTATTTTGATGCAGGGAGGCGTTTTCCTCTATCCAGGTACGCTCAAGAAGCCTCAGGGAAAGCTGCGGCTGCTATACGAGTCTGCTCCTTTAGCTTTTCTTGCCAATCAAGCAGGCGGCAAGGCAACAACGGGCAAGCAGCCGGTTCTAGACGTTGTTCCTGACGCGCTGCATATGCGAACGCCGCTGATTATTGGCAGCAGTGAAGATGTAGAACTTGTGGAATCGTTTATTCAAGACGGACAGTTGGATAAGCCACCCATGGCGCTAGGTGTATCATAAGTGCGATTAGTAAGCGCAGTTAGTTGGGTGATTAGTTAGGTGTGATCGCGCCCATGACATTCCACAGATATCTACTCTCATTCAGTTGCTTTCATCTAGTTCTTTCCTTGCTATAGCTCCCTCTCCCTAGTCACTTTCTCTTTTTGGTCACTATGGTCTCTTTGCTCGAGAATCCGCTCCGCGTAGGTCTACAACACGACCGCATCCCTGCTCCCCAGATCCTGACTATTTTTGGTGCGTCTGGCGACCTAACTCAGCGCAAGCTGGTGCCCGCTCTCTTTCAAATGCGTTTAGAGAGACGGCTGCCGCCTGAGCTGACTATTGTTGGCGTTGCTAGACGCGAATGGAGTCACGAGTTTTTTAGAGAGCACCTTGAAGAAGGTGTCAGAGAATTTGGCGGTGGGATTGATAGCAGCAATAAAAGGTTATGGGATAAGTTTGCCGAAGGCCTATTTTATTGCCCTGGCAATATTGACAAACCCGAAGACTATCAGCGACTAAAGCAGTTCCTCGCTGAGCTAGATGAGAAAAGACACACGCAGGGCAACCGCACCTTCTATCTATCGGTTGCGCCTCGATTTTTTGCTGAGGCCGCGCAGCAGCTAGGCGGTGCTGGCATGCTATCTGACCCGACCAAGCACCGGCTCGTCATCGAAAAACCGTTTGGTCGTGACTTGGCCTCAGCGCAGGCACTTAACTACAAGGTGCGCAACGTCTGCGCTGAGGAGCAAATCTATCGAATTGACCACTACCTTGGTAAAGAGACGGTCCAAAACCTGCTGGTTTTCCGATTTGCCAACGCAATTTTTGAGCCCCTCTGGAACCGTCAGTTTGTCGATCATGTACAGATCACCGTAGCTGAAACAGTCGGACTAGAAGGACGAGCGGGCTACTACGAAACGGCTGGCGCGATCCGTGACATGGTGCAAAATCACCTAATGCAGCTATTCTGCCTGACCGCTATGGAGACACCGAACTCGCTAGATGCTGCCAGCATTCGTAACGAAAAAGTGAAAGTTCTTCAGGCAACCAGGCTAGCGAATACGGATGATCTTTCTAAGAGTGCAGTGCGCGGTCAGTACTCTGCTGGCTGGATGAAAAATAATCAGGTGCCTGACTATCGCAGCGAAGAAGATGTGCCCGAAGGCTCGACAAACAACACCTTTGCCGCGCTTGCACTAAGAGTTGATAACTGGCGCTGGCAGGGCGTCCCCTTCTATCTGCGCACTGGTAAACGCCTGCCTAAAAAAGTCTCTGAAATCTCAATCCACTTTAAGTCCGTACCTCATCTGATGTTTCAATCTGCGGCCAAGCAGATGAACAGCAACATTCTGGCTCTAAGAATTCAGCCAAACGAAGGGGTCGCCATGCGGTTTGAGGTGAAGACCCCTGGGTCTTCTTTACGCACACGCTCAGTTGATATGGATTTTCGCTATGATGCAGCGTTTGGCAAGCCTAGTACAGACGCTTACAGCCGCTTGTTAGTAGACGCTATGCTAGGCGATCAGACCCTATTTACCCGAGGTGATGAGGTAGAACAATCTTGGCGAGTACTCACGCCTCTATTAGAAGTATGGGATGCACCTGCGCCTGCCGATGCGATTTCTCTGTACGAAGCCGGTACATGGGGACCAATTGAAGCTGAGCTTTTACTCAACCGCCACAAGCGTCGCTGGCGACGGCTCTAGAGTATTTCAAGTAGGGCCTAACTGTAGGCCCCAGACCATATTCTTGAACCATAGGCCAGACCATAAGCTCTAGAAAATAGTAGGCTTTTGAAGCCGTAGAAGACGTCAAATGCCTCTAACGCTACCTCTTTAGTCATTTTCCTTTTCTCCCCAACTACTAAGAACAACAATGGCCACTTCTATCCTTGCTCTGCAAAAACCGAAAGACATTTCGCTTGACGAGATTGAAGCTGAGTTGCGCAATATATGGCGCACCCAAGATGATGGTAGTACGGCCCCTGTGGCAACTCGGGCAACTACTTTCACGATGGTGATCTACGAGCCTGAAGAATTTCAGCAGCTGCTAGCAACGCTAGGTTTCTACGCGGGGACCATTGACGGCTCTCATGGACCTAAAACCCGTGAGGCCATATTGGCTGCTCAGAAAGAATACGGTCTTAGAATGACCGGGCGGGTGGGTCCAAGGACGCTGGCAAGATTACGAGAAGAAGTGCGATCGCTTCCGCTCAACCAACTGCATTATGACAATAGCGACATCCGCGGCTTCAGCTTTGACGGTGCTCTAGCAGCCCAAAATCCCTGTCGCGTTATTACCCTTTGCCCTGTTTTTGGTGATGACGAAGGCGTAAGCGCACAGGTATCGGCCTACTGCCCGGTACAAAACAGTAAAAGCAGCAACCTCGTTTGCTGTGAATATATCACTATCAAAGGCACCAAAGAAGCCTTGGAAAGAGTGGCTGATGTTGTTAATTCCCTGGTGGTTTCAGACCTACCTAAATTCATCTGGTGGAAAGCAACGCCTAATCCAGAACAGGTACTGTTTGAAAAGATTGCTCTTAACAGCAGCTGTTTGATTCTTGACTCTAGCTACTACGGAGATGCGGAGTCCGAGATTGTTAAAATTCAAGACTTGGTTAATGAGCGTACCAATATCGCGGACTTAAATTGGTATCGCCTAGCGCCCTGGCAGGAGCTAACTGCCGAGGCCTTTGATCCGCCGGAGCGACGGATGGCCTTGAGCGAAGTTGATCGTATTGGCATTGACTATGAGAAGGGAAATCCAGCGCAGGCGCTGATGATGCTCGGTTGGCTAGCGAGTCGTTTAGACTGGCAGCCCAAGACATACAGTAACGAAGGTGGCGATTACGACCTTAAGCGCGTCTGTTTTACTGGTGAAGGTGGTAGAGAGATTGAAGCCGAGCTAGCCGCTATTCCGGTAGCAAACCAGGGAGAGGTTCTAGGCGATCTGACGGGCGTTCGGCTAGAGTCAACCAATCCGCAAGCCAATTGCAATACTATTTTGTGTTCTGAGACGGCCGGCTGTATGCGAATGGAGTCAGGCGGTAGCGCACAGAGCAGCTTGGTAGAGGAGGTTACCTCCTTATCAGATCAGCGCTCTGATCTATTGCTAGAACAACAGCTACAGAGCTGGGGAGAAGATGTTTTGTTTGAAGAAAGCCTAGCCGTAACGTCTGAGATTTTAGGATTGATGAATAGATAGGTTATATAGACGAAACTAGATTTCGACAAACAGAATAGAAGCCAAAGAAAATGCCCACACTGCTCCGTGAGATGTAAGGAATGTAGGACAATTAGGGCGTTTTATGAGAAATGGCCTGTGTTAATAGCACAGGCCATTTTTTCGGGAATTGTCTGATGTCAAAGACTGGTGGGATAGAAAACCAGCGATGTAGAAGAACAGTGTTTGATCTCTAGTCACCATAGCTGCTTAGATAGCCCTCCAACGCGTGAAACCGATCGGTATTGAGGCTGTAATACATCCAGCGACCTTGTTGGCGAGCAGTGACTAGTCCTGCTTCCTTAAGCGTCTTTAAGTGGAAAGAAAGTTTCGACTGAGCGATGCTGAGGCGATCGCACATATCACCCACGCAGAATTCGCCCTCTTGCAAAAGTTCAATAACCTGAATGCGGATAGGCTCTGAAAGCGCATGGAAACCAGAAAAAACAGGATCAGATGATTTTGCCATTGTTACTTGTTGTATTTGACCTGAAATAGCTCTAAAGTATCCGCACAAGAGAAGAACTCTATGTGCCGTTGGATACTCACAGCTTAAACAAGGCAAATCGGTTTGGCCATCCGCGCAACTACGATGAAATCAAGCTATATCAATAGTTCTCTGGCTGCGGTGACTAGAGATAGTGCGGTCACAGAGGCCGTTGTTGCCCGCAAAATTACTGAGCCCAAGGAAGCAGTTTTATAGCCATTCTGTATGGCAACCGTAATTTCCTCTGATGTCCAACCGCCCTCAGGTCCGATCATTAAGTTGACGCCTAGCACATCTTCTGATGTCAAATTAGCCTGTAGCTCGACTAGCAGGTGAGGTGCGTTTTGCCGAGCTGCACAGATGTAGCTCAGCCCTTCTGGTGGGGTCTGCTGTAGGTACTGCTTAAAACTAACTGGTACAGCAATTGTCGGAACCGTTATGCGTTCGCTTTGCTCTGAGGCTTCATTGGCGATTCGACGCCAGCGCTCTAGCTTGTTACCTTTTGGTCTTAGCAGTGTGCGATCGCTAATAACCGGACAGATATGGCTCACACCTAGTTCAGTTGCCTGTCGCACTACCTGATCGAAGCTATTGCCTTTAGGCAGCGCTGCAATCAGCCGTAGCGGCGCGGTTACACTTGGCGATGATGAGACTATCTCTTCTAAAACTTCAGCTTGCGTCGCTAGCGCTGTCAGCACTGCTAGCCACTGTTGACCTTGGCCATTTTGTGCGATGAAGCGATCGCCAGGGCTTAGTCGCAAGACCCTGTGCAGATAATGAACCTGGTCGGGCTGAAGCTGCAACAGTTCCCCTGATCGCTGATCTGATTCAATAGTAATGCGTTGAATCATGTGGGTTAGAAGATCTTGAATAGCGACATCTGCGAGGTAGCGATTTAGTGAAAACTACAGAAGTCGAAGTAATGTCGTACCGTCACGAATTTGCTGTTAGCAGGCCTTATCAGGCTATCGATAGCTAATGGCTACGCTGTTTCAGTCACTTGAAAATCTCGATCTGAATAAACAAACTGTTAATATTAGCCCTCACGATATTGGCCCTCATGTACTTTGTCGCTTTTTGTGCTTTTCTATACAGATAAAATGAATAGATAGATATTGTTGCTTATCGATAGCTCACTGATATCCCCATTGAATAATTTCGACATCTACAGACACGATGCCCTCGCTGTAGGTTCCTAAGTCGCGAGCAGCTTGCTCAGAGATATCCAATGCGCCGCCAGACCTGTCGTTGACTCTAACAACGACGCGATTGCCGGTATGGGGATGGGTCAACTGTAACAGCGTACCGAAGGGCCAGCTAGGATGAGCCGCCGTATGGGCATAGCGGTCAAAAACTTCGCCACTGGCAGTATAGCCACCATAAAAGCCAGGCCCGTACCAGCTGACTCGCATGGGCTCTGCAATCACAGACAAAGCAGTCAGCGGCAGCAAGCAACCAGCTCCCAAACTGCTTAAAACCAAAAGAGTCTTAAGAAAGTGTCTTGAAACATTCATCCACACAATCCTTAATAAATTTTCGTTGTCATTATCTCAACTGATGAAATCAAAAGCAATATTTCGCAATTTTCGGCGCTAATGGGATAGGCGCACTAGGATCGATACTACGCGCTTTAGTCGTCTTTTCGGTTAGAGCGTTGTTTTTTGTCTGTTGCCTTGCGCTGTAACTATGTATTTCCACCACCTGCATTTCTACGTAGAAGACGCTACTGTCTGGAAAGACTGGTTCTCGCGCACGCTGGCGTTTTCACCAGTAGAATCTGAACGCAGCGAAACTGCTCATGGTGTGATCGCGCTTGTACAAGACGGTATTGAAATCCGACTTTCCACACCAGAGCGTTCCCCCAGCGTTAGCCAATATCTAGACCGACATCCGCCAGGGCTAGCAGATATTGCTCTGGCTACCAATCGGTTCGACGCAGTGCTGGCAAAGGCACAGCAGCAAGGCGCGACCTTGCTAGCACCGGTTACGGCTACAGACAGTAGATATAGACAGTGCCAACTAAGCGGCTGGGCTGATTTGCGCCACACCCTAGTTGAAGTCTCAGCCGACTGGATCGAAACGCATCAGCCACTTTGTCCGTCTGCTCATTACCCGAGTGAGCTTGTCCAGTCGGCCCCAACGGCCACGTCACCTCACCTCTCCTCCATTGACCATGTCGTTATCAACGTGCCAAAAGGTGAGCTACAAGCTGCTGTTGCCTGGTATCAAAGCGTGTTTGATCTTCAGCTAGGCCAAAGCTTTAAAATTAATACGGCGCACTCGGGGCTTTCTAGCCAGGTTCTGCTGCATCCCGCCGGAGCCTTGCAGTTACCAATCAATGAGCCTAGCTCTACAAATTCTCAAATTCAGGAGTTTTTGGACCACAACAGAGGCGCAGGCGTGCAGCATGTCGCTCTGCGTAGCCCTAGTGCAGTTGCTGCGATCGCCCACTTCAGAGAGCAAGGCCTCAAGCTGCTTAACGTGCCCCAGACCTACTACGAAAACCTGCCCCAAAGAGTCAACTGCCCACTGACAGACCTCTCCGCCATCAGACAGCAGCAGCTACTACTCGACTGGGATGAAGGCGGCAAGAAAGGCATGCTGCTTCAGACCTTTACAGAGCCTATCTTTGCAGCGCCTACTTTCTTCTTTGAAGTTATCGAGCGTAGCTACTACCAAGAAAGCGGGTGCCTCAAGACAGCCCAGGGCTTTGGCGAAGGCAACTTTCAGGCACTATTTGAAGCTATTGAACGCGCACAGCTAGAACGCGGTAGCTTAGAAACCAGCCTAGAAATCAATAGCCCGGAAACCGATAGCCTAGAAACCAACAGTATAGAAACGTAGCTCAAGGTATAGCTCGCCGTCCTATCAGACATATAGTCCTAGAGTAGTCCTAGAGCGATAAAGCTATGCGCTTACAAAGCTATGCGCTTACAAAGAGCGCTAGCGTAAAAAGCCAGTGACAAACCACAGCACAGATAGGGTTACTGATACCGATAGCGCCGCTACTTGAGCATCTGGCAGTACAGTTCCCTGGCTTCCTAGAATTTGTACAATCACCAGGCCCAAAAGTAAGCCGACGACCAGTCCGGCACTTGCTAGTCCTGACGAACGCCAGAACTTACGCGTCTTTTTATTGAGGAAATAAATAGAGGCCATCACACCTAAGGCCAGCGCTGAAGAAGCACCTGTGGCATCCTCAGAACTCAGTATCCAGCTAAGCCCAATCAATCCGCCGAATACAACAGATGGCCACAGCAAATCACTGCTATTCTCTGGCTGATCGAGCAGGTCCGAAAACCACTGCGAGCCAATATTATCCGTCAGGTTACTGACCTGAGAGGATACCTTTGTCTTTGTCTTTGTTTTTTTTTCGGCAAACCGAATCCGGTCAGGTACCTTGATCTTGCCTTCTTGTCGCAGTCGTAAGCGTTCCATCAGAATCGCGTCATAGGCTGCTTCTATACCCTCTTTTTTCTGCGGATCGTCTTTACACTCGGCCGCTAGTTTTACCCGCGCAGACTGCACCTCCTCAAACGAAGAAGCCTCTGTCAGTCCTAACGTTTCGTAGTGAACGTTTTGTTCGCTCATGTTTTAACCTCCGAATCGACCAGGTTTGTAGACCCAATAGCGTACCTTGTCAGGCATATGCCCAAAAGCGCATAAGAAAGTACATTAACCATATGGCTAGCTTACGATAGAGCTATAGTTGCTTAGCTTACAGTCAACGCAGAAAAAATAGTGCAAAATTCTCTGGCTACGATAAACACACCTATCAATTAGTCTAACTGGGTAATGACTGAAACGAAAACTACAAGTTAGGCAAGTCTAAGAAAATTTGACAAAAAGTGATACTTGTCATGGACTAATGAGTACTGATTAGTTCAAAAGATACCTAGCGTCAGACCGCTCTTCCCAAACCGTTTTTCTGTATTGCTCTGTATTCTTTGTCAAAATGCTCTTTAGCTATCGTCTTTTACCGTCGCTTTACTAGAGATAGCCTGGCTGGTTTCCTCCAGGCCATTCCCTTTATCTCGCTATCTCCTCAACTACTCTTTTATAGCTTGACTCTTTCACAGCCTGACTCTTTCATAGCTTGCCTCTCTTGTGGCTCGGCTTTCCTATAGCCTGACTTCTTGTCAGCCAACTCTCGATAGATCCAGTCCACTGAGAGCAATGCCGTGAGCTGACCCAAGCGTAAAGATTTAGTGAAGCTGTCTGACCCTTTGAAGCCCTCGTTAATACTTGATTGGGGTCAAAGCGATCTATAACATAAGGTTTGGTACGTAGGTAAGTACGCAACATTGGGAACCGAGTAATTATAGTGAGAACTCAATGCCTATGTCTACAGTGTGAGTACAGTGATGTAAATATAATATGAACTTTTCCAGTTTCCAGTAGCGAATTTGGAATAAAGTTGCACCAGTAAAAGATATTTTTTTTGCTAAGGTGTGAATGCATCATGGAAAACCTCACTGAAGCTGCTTTGCTGTTGAGGATATAGATAAACGAGCTGTCGGTTGACTTGTGCAGCTAAATCATTGCAAACGTCGACGAGCTGCTTTTGAGAATCCGCTTATCTGCTAATAGGTTGGGTAATCAAGTTGGGTCTGATGAGGTAAGTCATAGATAGAGATCGAGTGTTTTGTCAATAATTTGCCAATAGCAGCTCTTCGGCTTTCTGCCTTTTCGGCTTCTTTGTATACAGCTAAAAAATTTTCATTTGATAGAGCCCGCTGCTGGCTCGTGTTTCCCTGTTCGCTTTTATCTGAATTTAGTACCAGGATGATCAACTATGGCCTCTGCCAAAATCCTTGTGGTTGACGATGAGCCCGCTATTCGTAACCTCATTCATCGTTTCTTAGCCAAGCAAGACTACCAAATGGAATCGGCTGAGGATGGAAAAAGCGCGATCGCCATCTTTGAGCAATTCAATCCGGATCTCGTCATACTAGACGTCAACTTGCCTGATGCAAATGGCTACGACCTCTGTAAAGAGATGCAGTCACGCACGGGTGTATTTGTACTCATGCTTACGAGCCGTACTGACGAGGCCGACAAAATTCGTGGCTTTAACACCG
Organism: uncultured cyanobacterium; assembly: GCA_963702855.1. Taxonomy (GTDB): domain Bacteria; phylum Cyanobacteriota; class Cyanobacteriia; order Phormidesmidales; family Phormidesmidaceae; genus Phormidesmis. The sequence goes on along the minus strand of OY969765.1, from coordinate 612,692 downwards.
GCGCAGACGACTACATCACCAAGCCCTTCAGCTTAGGAGAGTTGGAAGTCCGCTTGGGCGCTATCTTAAAGCGCCAGCGTCCTGTGACCGTAGCGGAGCAGCAGTGTCTGACTTTCAATAAGCTATCTATTGATCCGATTCGTCGTGAAGTAACGTTAGCTGGAGGCATTGTGCCGTTGACGGCGTTAGAATTCGACCTATTACACTTTTTGGCAGGCCATCCTGGCCGGGTCTGGCGTCGCTCTGAGCTGATCCAAAAGGTATGGGATTACGAGTATGTGGGCGATCAGCGGGTGGTCGATGTCCACATTGGTCAAATTCGAAAGAAAATCGAGATAGACACCAATCAACCGACGCTAATTCAAACAGTGCGTGGGGTTGGCTACAAGTTTGAGCCACCGACTGACTTAGTAGAAGAATCAGCTTAAAAGTCTGAAAGTCGGCAGGCCTGGGTATCCAGAGATTTGGGTATCTATAGATCTATGACAGTTTTATAACAGAAGCGCTGTCTCTACAGGTGCTATTGCATGAAAGAGGCAGCGCTTGCGCCGTTTTGTTTCACTTTTGGCTGGTCTTAGACTGGTTGCGAACTTTCCAAGCAAGGCTGATTAGCTTGCTCCAGCGGCGATTGACTCGCTTAGGTGTCCATTTCAGCTGCTGAGCGATCGCAATATCAGAAGGCCCGTGCTCAGGATCTTGCATTTGCTGCTGCTTGAGCTGCAAAAGCCGAGTTTGCTCAGCGGTCAGCTGGCCTAGAAATGCCTGCCACTCTTGAGGAGAGAGCCCAAAGTCTTTGTCAAGGTCCGCGCCTAGCCACTGATGCACCAGCTCCCAGCGGTGAGACTGCGAAAACTTTTCCACATGATACTTAAAGCGCTGCTGTAAGTAGTCGCGCTGACGAGCGCTTAGCCCTAGCACCTCATCAATTTCACAGGCAGCCATGTCCTGCAAGCGTAAGCTGAGGTAGTCAACACACTCGGACTGATCTTGTTCTTCTAAGTAGTCGACTAGCTCAGCGATAATGCGATCGCGCAGAACGCTCTCAGTCGGGTCGGTTGCATCGGCCACCATCTTCTCTCGAATCTGCTGGATTGCCGGAGAGCGAGAGAAGGCTTCGTTATCTCCTTTGGGAGAGTCTACTGCCATCTCGATATCGACTGAGGTTTCGGCAGGTAGACGGCGAGCGAATGCCTGCGCGCGCAGCACTAGCAGCTGCTGGTTGTAGCAGCCAGGCAGCGAGATGCGTCGCTTGGCGTAGTGTTCGCTAAAAGCCATATACTCCGACAGCTCTAGTCGTGAGCGAGGCGTATATTCCGCGCTCATATGGTTTTCGCGGCGGAAGGCTTTGAGCACTTCAATATAGAAGCCTTGCAAAAAGTCTTCTAGCAAAGTGCAGCGGCCCTGGAAGCCGAGCTGGGTTCTAGCAGGGGCGATATAGCGATAGGCGATCGCGCTGAGCCGGCTATGCAGCTCAACTCGGCCCTGCCGAGAGCCAAGACGATAGTAGTCGACGTATTTTTTGATGCGATTTTGGGCGAGCGATCGCTGCCAGGCGCTTACCTCACCGAGTGACTGAATGCGCTTACTCTTGCGACAGATTCGCGTTACTTCAATCGCTAGGCGAGTAGCCACCGCGTTGACTACCTTAGCGCTGGTGTCAATCTGATCGTTGATATCTGCCTTTAAGAAATCAATCAGCTTTTGATCAACCGGGCAAAGGGTCTGCTCATCGCCATCGGCAAGTGCCGGTGTACTATCGTCGGATTTGTCAGTAGAAGCAACAGTAACTAAGTCTTTACTATCGCCATCCGGACGTCTAGCGCGCTGGTCAGTAGTATAAAAGGTAACAGAGGGTTGAGTGTTGTCGGAACCGTGATTGAGCATGGTAGATGAATTCATAATGTAGGCGTAGGTGGAGATGGGTTTATATGGAGATAGGTGCTAATTGGCACATCTCGCTGGTTATGAATAAGGCTCCAAGAAAAACGCGTATCTAAGGCAACGCTTCATCGCTTTAGGATTATAAAAGCTATAAAACAAGCGCTTTTCCCGGTGTCGACTGTTTCACCTTATGAAATATGAATCCAATCTCTGATCAGCGGTGTGGCAGTATCGCAATCAACTGGCACACACCAACTGTCACATGCATAACTCGCCTGAGTCAATATTTTCATAGATGGACCTGTGTACTCTGATGGGTAAGGCGTTTGGCTTTTTTAGGCACAGACGGCAGACAGGTATGAGGGGCTAAAGCCCGCTATGACAGTTGTAGCGTTGGTCTACAAACTCGAAGGCATCTAGTCCGAGGGCGTTTTGAGCTGTGCGCCCCATGCGATCGCATCTTGCCAACCTTGGCCCTGACGAATCACTGTAGGTGTGACGCTCGTCATATCCAAAATAGTTGATACCTGATACCCAAATTCCAAATCGCTATCTACAATTACGTCTACCAAATTCTCCATCCGGTCAAACAGCTCTACCTTTGATAAAGCTTCTATGTCATCCTCGGTAGATTTGCGAGCAACTGGTAAAGCAGAGGTAGAGATGATCGGATTGCCTAGCGTTTCGATTAAGGCGTGGCAAAGGGGATGTTTGGGTACGCGAATACCCGTGGTTCGACGTTTGGGATTTATTACTAGCTTGGGCACTGCTTTTGTTGCTGGCAGCAAAAAGGTGTAAGGCCCCGGGATGAGGTGTTTAATTAGGCGAAAAGCCGGATCGCTTACCTGGGCGTAGTCGGCCACGTTTGAAATAGAGGCGCATAGGAAGGTCAGCGGCTTGTCATTTGAGATTTGCTTAAGCTGCCGCACGCGCTTGATGGCATTTTTGTCGCTGAGATCGCAGCCAATGGCGTATACCGTATCGGTGGGATACAGCACCACCTTTCCGTTTCTAAGGTGGTTGCAAACCGCCGAAACTTTTCGTGGCTGAGGGGTTTTAGGATGGATGGTGTAAATAGTTGCCATGACCCGATTTTTAGAACCTTACGCTCAAGACTAGAAGCAGCACACTAAAAGCTGCCTCAAATCACATTCTCTCTGATTTGGGGCGTCAGGTTTTAGGGGCGTCAACGGCGCGCCAACAACGGTGCGCCAACAACGGTGCGCCAACGAGGGGTCGTCAGTACAATCAGCGCAAAATGCTTATGAAAACGTTAGCCTACTTAGACTGTCCGACCGGAATCGCTGGAGATATGTGCATTGGCGCGCTGGTCGATGCCGGTGTACCACTTACCTATTTAGTAGACACTCTGGCAAGGCTAGGCATTCAATCTGAATTTGAGCTGCGTTCTGAGTCTGTCTTACGCAACCAGCAAAGAGCCACTAAAGTGCATGTCGATCTGCTGAGTTTGACCCACGAATACACGCATGAAACGCCCCAGCTTGAGCCGGGCGGCGATCATCATTCCGCTCAGGTCCATCCTCATTCGCACGGTCGCGATCTACCCCATAGCAGTCGACGGCTACCTGAAATTGAAGCGCTAATTCATCAAGCAGATTTGCCGCCGCGAGCTGCCAAGTGGAGCCTGAAGGTATTTCGTCGGCTAGCTGAGGCCGAAGCGGCTGTCCATGGCATTCCGCCTGAACAGGTGCATTTTCATGAAGTTGGTGCGACGGACGCTATTGTCGATGTTGTTGGCACCTGCTTGGGTCTTGACTGGCTAAATGTAGAGAGTGTGACCTGTTCGCCGCTACCGACCGGGGGCGGTACGGTGCGCTGCGAGCACGGACTGTTACCGGTGCCAGCACCTGCGGTGCTCAATATGCTGGTGCGATCGCAAGTGCCGGTCTATAGCAACGGGATCAACCGCGAGCTTGTTACGCCCACGGGCTGTGCGATTGCCACTACGCTTGCCACCTCTTTTGGCTCACCCCCCAACTTCACCCTCCAAAAGCTTGGCCTAGGTGCTGGTGGCAAAGAATTGGCCTTACCTAATATTCTGCGCCTGTGGATCGGTACGGTAGATGACGCTGTTGCTGATGTAAGCAGCAGCCATGCGCATTCGCCTGCTGACCAATCTCAGGCGGTTCAATCTCAGGTAGTTCAATCTCAGGTAGTTCAATCTCAGGTAGTTCAATCTCAGGTAGTTCATTCGCCTGCTAACCAATTCCCTACTGTTGAAACGATCGTAGAGCTGCAAACCCAAATCGATGACTGCTCGCCTCAAGCTATCGGCTATCTTTTTGAACGGCTATTTGCAGCCGGGGCAGTCGATGTTTTTAGCCGAGCGGTGACGATGAAAAAGAATCGCCTAGGTACTTTGATCAGCGTACTTTGCTCGGCGGCAGTCGTGGATAGGTGCGAAGCGCTGCTGTTTCAAGAGACAACAACCTTAGGCATTCGGCGGACGCTGCAAACGCGGACTGTGCTGGCCCGCGAGATGGTTCAAGTATCTACCCCTTATGGCGACATTCCTATTAAAGTGGCGCGATCGCAAAACCAGGTGATCAACCTACAGCCTGAGTATGAGGACTGCGCTCATATCGCCAGAGCGCGCAGCATTCCCTGGAAGCAAGTGCATCAGGTCGCGCTGACGGCTGCGATCGCTTGGGCGCAGACGCACGAAAACGCACCCTAAAATTTTACGTATCTCGCTTATTTGACTGAGACTGTTTCTTCACCGCTCTAAAACTACGAGAGAAAATCCAAAAGTTGTCCAAATTATCTAGACTGTCTTTCTGCAAATCAGTCGAGACTTGCTCCGATGCTCTAGGTTTCACTGGCACCAAATTGTATTCCACGTTCTCGCTGTAGATAGCAAACGTCACGTTGCAAATTTCTAAAAACTGAACAAGACTACGGCACTCCGCCTCCATAGATGGTTTGTAGTATTCAATCAAATTGGCTAGCCGCGCCTCTAGGTAAAGCTGCGAACTAGGTGAAATGAGGATCAGCTTCAGCAGCAACACCGCTAAATTCAGTGGATTGCCATGCGATAGTAGCTGTACAAACAGCACGGAAGGCGATCGCTTATCTTCCGTGGTCAGCCAGTCGATCAGCCGATTGCACGTCCTCAAATTCAAAGAGGGCTCAACCGTGTGTTGGTCATGCTTCACATATAGTCCAGGCAGCCTTTTACTCAAAGACGCTTCAACCGACGCTACAAATTCAGGTTGAACAATCGAAAAGCATAGATACTCCAGCAGATTTACTTTGTAGTCGGCGTAGAGAAGATCAGACGTCTGCTGCTGAAAAACGCGAGCCACGTTGCGGTAGCTAAACTGCCCTCGACGTACCAAAATTGCTTTGATTAGCCGCAGCACGCCGTCTCCCAAAACCGTCGGATTCACATAGCTGCGATCTAGTCGAGAAGAGACCTGAGAAAAAGCGATGTACATCGCTAAATCATGCTTATACCTGTGCTTAAGCCGTCGCGACATCGTTCGGGCCGCTGCTCGCCGCTCAAGTGAATTAGACTCATCTACATACTGAGCAATCAGCTGATACGTCACATATCGATTGCTCCAGCGCTCTGTGTTGACTGGTCCTAGTCGCTGGGCAGCAAACAGCTTCAGCTCTTCAAAATCTTGGCTTTGGGCAAATGAGGCCAGCCACTTTCGTAGTCGCTCAAGGTTAGGCGAGAGGGCGGGTCTTTGGGGAGCAGGCTGGGTAAATAGTGACAGCATGGCGTTCATCATGTGGCCATGGCGACTGAGATCCCAGTTGTTGATCAAAATGTAGCAGGTTCGCTTGAGCGTGTTGCGAAACTCAGCTTCGTCACCATTTAATAGAACTTGGTGCAGAAACGGCGAAACGTCGCTCTGCGAAACGTCACTATCTTGAGAGCTGCTGTCGCTAAAAAAGAGCGCTTCAAATTTGGCTAGTGCCTCTACTGGCGGTAGATTTCTGACGGCGTCTAGCAAGTCATCGTAAATTTGCTGCTGCGCTAGATGGAACGCTGAAGACTTTGACGTATTATCTGCGACCATCGCAATATAGAGGCAACTGAGATTATCTCTAGACTGCCCGCGATGGCTGATAAAACCGGTATCTGGCTATCTTTGCCTAATTCAAAAATATCAATTCAAAAAATATCAATGGGGGCGGAGGGACTTGAACCCTCACGACTTTTACAGTCAACGGATTTTAAATCCGCAGCGTCTACCATTCCGCCACGCCCCCGTTAGGCGCTAGATGACCATTTCACCACCAAGCGGGCTTGGATGCAAGTGATGTGCAATCAGCCAAATTCATCTGACTGATTACGATACTATAGATCTGGCCGTTGAAAGGATTGAAGCTATAAAGATGACCTTCCCTGCACTTGGAACCTCCGCGCTTTTGACGATAGGACTGTACGCAGCGTTCGCTGTACTATATTTGGTTGTAGTGCCTGCGGTTTTGATGTTCTACCTGAAAGAGCGCGGAAACACGGCGGGTTCTATAGAACGGCTCGTTGTCTACGGCTTTATTTTGGTCTTCTTCCCTGGCTGCTTGCTGCTTAGTCCGTTTCTCAATTTTCGACCTAAGCGCAGAGAAGTATAGCGCTAAGAAATATAGCGTCGAGAAACATAGCGATAAGAAGTATAGTACCGAGAAAATAGAGCAGTTGCGTTGAGATTAGGCAATCAGAGCCAAATGAGCAATCGAAGCCAGATTGAGTAGGACCAAATGAGACGACTTGACGTTATTGGTATCGGGATCGGCGTATTCGCTGCGGGCGGCTTGATCTATTTGGCATTCTTCTGGGCAGGTCTGGACGGTCTTTCTGCGGGAATTTGGAGCCAGGTTGTTTTGGTAGCTGGGCTGTTGGGCTGGACGGCTACGTACGTTGCCAGAGCGCTGGGCAAAAACATGACTTATAACCAGCAGCTTGAAGACTATGAAGATGCGGTTTTGCAAAAGCGACTAGAAGAAATGAGCCCAGAGGAGATAGCACAGCTTCAAGCGGAAGTAGAAGCAGAGCGGCTTGCTAAGAAACGTGCTCTAGAACTCACTCAAAAAGAGTCTTAAGAAAATTTTTATGGTGTCTGTTAAAGAACGGTTCGATCAGCTTCGCGATCGCAAAGAATGCGCCTTGATTCCTTTCATTACAGCGGGAGACCCAGGCTTGGAAACTACGGCTAAAGCGCTGCAGGTGCTTGATCGTAGTGGCGCGGACCTAATTGAGCTAGGCATTCCTTATTCAGATCCCCTAGCTGATGGGCCGACGATTCAGGCGGCGGCTACGCGAGCGCTTGGGCGTGGGGTCACGCTAGAGGCGGTGTTGAAGCTAGTCGCAGAGGTTACCCCTAAGCTATCGGCTCCGCTGATTTTATTTACCTACTACAATCCCATTCTGAATCGGGGGGTTGAAACTTTCTTAAAAGATATATACGCAGCGGGTGCTCGCGGGCTGCTGGTGCCCGATTTGCCTTTAGAAGAAATGGACACGCTGCTAGCGGCTGCCGAAGCGGTCGGTATTGCCGTTATTTTGCTGGTGGCACCGACTTCACCCGATGAGCGAATTGCGGCGATCGCGCAGCGCTCTCAAGGCTTCATCTATCTAGTTAGCGTTACCGGCGTGACAGGTGTTCGTCAAGAGATGGCTACGCGAGTAGAAGGCCTACTAGCTGATATTCACAGCACGACTGATAAACCGGTTGGCGTTGGCTTTGGGGTGTCGGATTCGAGCCAGGCTAAGCAGCTTAAAGATTGGGGTGCTGATGGTGTGATTGTGGGTAGCGCTATCGTTGAGCGCTTAGCTACTGGCACGCCTGAAGAGGGCCTAGCCGCCGTTGGAGAGTTTTGTCAGGCGCTGAAAGCGGCTATTCAGTAGATCGTAAGTGGCTCCTTTTCTAAGGCGTTTGCTTAGAATTGGCGATGAGCTGGCGGTGAAGCAGCGGTGAGGCAGAGAGAAGCGCTAGCAAAATTAGGCAAGCGAACAGTGGAGCCAAACTACCGCCGTCTAGGGCTTCTGCGCCTGTGGCCCCAAGCCAAGTGTAGGCCAGGGTACCTGGGATAATTCCGATGAGGGTGCCTAGCGCGTAGGACTGTACGGATACGTGGGTAAGCCCAAAGGCGAAGTTGACGACATTAAAAGGTGAGACGGGCGAAAAGCGGACAGTGAGCACACATGCAAGGCCGTTTGAACAAAGGGCGCGGTTGAGCCTTTGTAACAGAGGACGGTGAGAGAAGCGATTTTTGAACCAGCTATGAAGCAGATAGCGGGCAAGCCAGAAGGCCGCGATCGCTCCTAACGTTGCCCCTAAAACTGACCACACTGCTCCCCACCAAACGCCATATGCCGCGCCGCCTACTACGACCAGCAGCGTGCCTGGTATGCCTACCGCATTGGCAATGATATGGGCACAGATGAAGTAGCAGACGCCGCTATAACCAGCACTTTCAAAGAAACCAGTGAGGGCAGCGCGATCAAAGAGCACGGCTAGCTTTTGCCGGTCAACGAAAGAGAGGGTGATCGCACCTGCCATTGCAATTAGCAAAAGCAGCCAAAAATTTCTGCGTTGTTTCATAGCCTTTTATCCTTACGCCATATCGCTGACGGTCTCTTCACCGGCGGGCACAGATTCATCTAGCGCTTTCTTAGCAATCTTTGCAATGTAGAGCGAGATAGCCACAATTGTGACAAAGATCAAAATCTTAATTACCCAACCAATGATGGCTGCTTGTGGGCTCTCGGCTGCTCCTGTATCTGCGCCCAGCATTGCGACATCGCTGACCAAAGACCCAAGGTAAACGTACATTACGGTGCCTGGAATGATGCCGGTGGTGCCTAAGACGTAGTCCTTCAGCGAAACTTTGGTGAGTCCTAGCGCATAGTTCAATAGATTGAAGGGAAACGCTGGCGAGAGGCGAATTAGAAAAATTAGCTTGAGCCCTTCTTCAGCGATCGCATTGTCCAGAGAATTGAAGAACTTTTTGCCCTCAACCTTTTTGGCAATCCAGTCGCGCGCTACAAACCGGCCAACCAAAAAGGCTGCCGTCGCGCCCAGCATCGCGCCAATAAACACCAGAATCGATCCTTTGATCACGCCAAATACGAAGCCCGCTCCGAGCGTCACAACGGAGGCCGGTAAAAATGCGACCGTGATCCCGATATAGGCAAAGATAAAGATGATAGGTGCGATCGCCCCGAGCCCATCAATCCATTCCACAAAACTAACTAGCTGTTGCTGAAGCTGTCCAAAAATAGCAAACGGACCAGAGGCTTGCGATGTCGCCTCTTGAGCCAGCGCTGGCCCAGCCGCCAACAGCAGGCTGCCCAATACGCAAAAGGCGGTCAACTTAATCAGGCGCGACATCAAGCGCGACTTCGCAGACCTCCGAATCACAGACTTTCGAATCGCAGACTTCTGAATCGCAGACTTCCAAATCGTAGACTTTCGAATAGAGTTCATTGGACTATTCCTTGAGTGTGCTAATTGAATGTGCAAATGGGTGCGCAGAATTGAACGCGTAAACTCCGTGTGCAAATAGCTAGCGCAACTGTGAACCGGGTCCGTCTACAGCAGCGCCCCCCCACAGCTAGAGCCGCTGCCTGCCGTACAGCCATAGCAATAGGGCCGAGTTGCTATCTGCTCAATCACATCTAAAGATCCCGCCTCTAGCAAGCGAGAGACTGTCACGGGTATGCCCTTTTCGTCACGAGCGCTTAGCGCTTCCATTTGGTTAAAGTCGCAGTCGTACACGTTTCCCAGATAGTCAACCGACAGCTCGTTGCGACACATCAAACGCGGCACTGCCCCGGCGTTGTGATGCGAAGCTAAAAACTGAAGATAGGGCTGAAGCAGCTGACGATGCTGTAGTTGGAACTTCGTCCGGCCAATGGGCAAGTTCGTAATTGTAAATAGACTGTTAAAGACAATGCCAAAGTGCTGCTTTAGGTAGTCGCTATAGTCTTCTTGTAAGCTAGCTTGGTCTGGTGTTAGTGAAAAATTCTTATCCTTCGGGATGGGCGGATTGTAAACCAGGTCTAGCTGAAGATTAGGGTCAATGCCGTAGCCTAGCGCGTTGAGCTTCTGAATTGCGCGGATCGAATCGTCGTAAACGCCTTTGCCGCGCATGGCGTCCACGTTGTCTTCTAGGTAGCAGGGTAAAGACGCCACGACGTGCAGCTGATGCTGGGCAAAGTAATTTGGCAAATCTTCGTAGCCAGGCTCGAAGAAGATAGTCAAGTTAGAGCGGACGATGACGGTTTTGCCCTTCGTTCTAGCAGCTTCTACGATCGGGCGAAAGCCGTAGTTCATCTCTGGTGCGCCGCCTGTGAGATCGACGGTTTTGATTTGATCAAAGCGATCAATTACAGTCAATAGCTGATTGCATACCTCAAGAGAAAGCTCTTCTGTACGATGTGGGCCGGCTTCAACATGACAGTGAGTACAGGCCAAGTTACAGCGACGACCCAAATTAATTTGCAGCGTGCTAACTGTTTGCTTTGTTAACGCGCCGCCTACTGCTTGATTGAAAGGGGTTACTGCGTCGGGGTTCAAACCGGATGCTGAAGCGATCGCTTTATTAGTTAGAGAAGTAGTCGTCAAAGAAGTAGCAGGTGAAGAATTGGTAGATGAAGACGCAGATTGAAGTGAATGAGTTTGAACCATGAGATAGAGAGTAGAGAACTTCCAGTGAGGTGAATAGGGTTTGTCAATGAATCTTGTCAGTGGGTCTTGTCAATGAGTCTTGTCAATGAGTCTAAGTATGAGCGATCGCACTAGTCTCGTGTTGGCTCAACAGCTTCTATTAAAAAGGATCCACGCTAGAAAGCCTGAGTTTTTGATTAGAACTTGGCGTGCCTGGCCCACAGGCGAGCTTAGGTCAGCTTTTGCCGACTATCAGCGTCTTCTCAGACTAATCAGATACGCTCACGGTAAGGTCGCATTGATCGACATCAGCTCTAGCCTCTGCCCTGTTGGCTTGCGCTGATTCCTTGGTGCTCTCATCAAACTCTTTATTATGAAATCTGTTGTCGATCCCAACTCTATTCAGTTTCGTCTTACCGTTGGTATGGTGCTAGCCGCTACGCTAGGCATCACTGGATTTACGGGCTGGATCAATCTGCGGATGCGGCAGATTTTAGTCGAAAGCCACAAAGACAGTGCGCTGATGATCGCCGCAAGGCTAGGCGAGGACGCGGACCTCTACGAAGAGTCGATGATTGTCAAAGAAGCGCTCTATATGGCAATTGACTACCGAGAGCAGCCTGATATTGCCATTTGGGTGGTGGCTACGGATGGCAGCTTGCTGGCTGAGTCGGACACGCTCAAAATGGGGTCTTGGCAGGCTAATGGATTTGCCAAGGAGCTGATGGCGGAGGTTACCGGTAAGTCAGGACTAGACGTTTTCAAATTGCAAAATCGCCATTTGGTGACCTGCGCTAGTCCCCTAGAAATTGGTGGTCAGCTAATGGGCGATCTCTATGTAGTTGACGATATTACCGAAGACAGTCAGAGTCTTTCTCGAATCACACGGACCCTGGCGTTCTCTAGCCTTTTGGCAATTTGCGTGGGTGCGATCGCAACCTCTCTCTATGTCAACCGCGCCCTGCGTCCCATTCGCAAAATGAGTCGCCTTGCGGGCAATATTTCTGCTAGCAACCTAGCGGATACCCGACTAGAGTTTGACAAAGCGCCTACCGAAGTCCAAGAGCTGGCCCAAACCTGCAACATGATGATTTCTCGGCTATCGGCAGCTTGGGAACAGCAGCGTCGGTTCGTCAGCGATGTCTCTCACGAGCTGCGCACCCCGCTGACCCTGGTGCATGGCTATTTGCAAAGTACCTTGCGCCGCAGCAAAAACCTAACCGATCCGCAAAAAGAAGGCCTAGAAATTGCCGCTTCCGAAGCCGATAGAACTATCAAGCTGTTGCAAGATCTTTTAGACCTAGCGCGGGCTGACGGTGGCCACATTCGCTATCACATTGAGCGCGAGCCCCTGCACGAGGTTGTGCAAGAGGTGCTAGAGATGAGTCAGTACGTGAGTGATCGCATCTATTCAACGCTCACGCCAGTAACGGCCTTTGCCGATCGCAGCCGACTCAAGCAGATCTTGATCAACCTGGTTGACAACGCCATGAAATATTCCGATCCCAACAAGCCCATCGAAATCACCCTTCAGCAGATTGACCATTGGGCCTATATAGAAGTGCGCGACCAGGGGCGAGGCATTCCCCTAGCCGATCTCACCAAAATATTTGACCCCTTCTTCCGGGTAGATGAAGACAGATCGCGGGCTACCGGCGGTACGGGCCTAGGCTTATCAATTGTTAAAACTCTAGTCGAAGGAATGAACGGTAGGCTAAAGGTTCAGTCCAAGCTAGGAGAAGGCAGCGTCTTTACTGTAACCCTGCCGGTCTAGTCGAAAGACTTGCCGGTCTAACTAGAAAGATTAAGGAGGCTTCGACTGATGTCTGAGGGCACCGCACGAATTTTGCTCGTAGAAGATGAGGAAAAGCTGGCTAAGTTTGTTCAGCTAGAGCTGGGCTACGAAGGCTATGACGTCATTGTGGCTAACGATGGCCTCAGTGGCCTGATGGCCGCTAGAGATAGCGAACCCGATCTAATTTTGCTCGACTGGATGATGCCCGGCCTGACAGGCGTAGAAGTGTGCCGACGGCTGCGAGCTACCGGGGCAATGATGCCGGTTATTTTGCTAACTGCCAAAGACGGCATCGAAGATCGCGTGGCCGGACTAGATGCCGGTGCGGATGACTATGTAGTCAAACCCTTTAGCATTGAAGAGCTGCTAGCACGGGTGCGTGCGCACCTACGGCGAAATCAGAGTGACGATCCAGATGTCTTTTCCTTTGCGGACTTGAGCTTAAACCGCAAAACCCGAGAGGTGAAAAGAAGCGATCGCGCTATCGAACTTACCGCCAAAGAATTTGACCTGTTGGACTATTTGATCTCGCATCCTAAACAGGTGCTAACGCGCGATCGCATCCTCGAAGAAGTGTGGGGCTATGACTTTATGGGCGACTCCAACATTATCGAAGTCTACATTCGCTACTTGCGCCTCAAGTTAGAAGCTGGTGGCGAAAGCCGTCTGATTCAAACCGTACGGGGTGTCGGCTATGTCATGCGCAGCTAATCATGCGTGATTAATCATGAGTAGCTAATAGATAATCACTTAGCTTCACCGTTAGCGGCTATAGTATTGTCGAACAAATCCTACTTATAGAATCTGAACTGGAGCGAAACCTATGAAGCAAGTTAATTTCGTAGTGATTTTCGTCATCTGCCTGGCGCTAGTGCTTTTCGGAATTGAGAACACAACGCCTTCTGTCATTCATATTGTCAATGGCGTCGACTTTGAAGCGCCGCTTAGCGTAGAGCTGATTGTCGCGGCGGGCGTTGGGGCAACACTTGCCTGGGTCTTTAGCGTGTGGGTGCAGGTCCAAAGCTATGCGCAGAAGAAGCCTGAGATGGAACAAAAAGACACGCGTATACAGCAGTTAGAAGAAGATGTGGAGCGCTACCGTGTAGAGCTAGAGCAGCTGCCGATGCTACCCCAAGCTGAGCCCCAGATGGACGTGTGATGCGTAGATAGGTTGTTTTGTGTTTCTGTCTTTTCTATCTGCTAAAAAGGCGGTTTGCTGAAAAGAAATGTTTAAAGCGGCTTGCAAAATTGCAGGATTACGTATACGCTCAGCGCACCATCATGCCTACAGTGGCATACCCACAGGGGCTCTTTAGGTAGCTTAGCTTTCTTATGTCTAGTTCTTTAGCTCAAGGTGCGATCGCCTTTCTCATTGACCTGGCCGAAAAGGGCGAGATTGACCCTTGGGACGTTCAGGTGATTGACGTGATCGATCGCTTTTTAAAAACCCTAAAAGAACAGCCTCTCGTCAAGCTACCGACCGAAGCTGGCCGATCTTCTTACGAGTCGAGCCTAACCGAATCGGGGCAAGCTTTCCTCTACGCTTCTATGCTGGTGCTGCTAAAGGCAGATACCCTAGTTCGTCACGAGCTAGAGCAGCAGGAAGAAGTGCTCGTAGACGACTTCTTTGATGATGACACTGACTACAGCGCAGACGAGCTGCCAAAAAATTTAGAGCAGCACATTCGCCGTAGGCCAGTAGCACCGCCGCCTGCCAAGCGACAGGTAACGTTGACCGAACTGATCGAACAGCTAGAGGCGATCGCCGTGGCGATGAGTGAGCCTTCTCGAGTGCGATCGCACCGTGCCAAACCCCACTCTCGTAAAGACGCCGTTCGAGCCATCGCCGAACTTGCCCACCAAGAAAACCTCAACGAGATCGCCGACGCCCTCAACGCCTTTTTAGAAGCTCACTGGGATGACGTTTTTGAAGACACCGTCAACTGGATGGACTTTGAACTGTTGCTCACCCACTGGGCTAGCTTCCGTCCGCAGGTGCTAGGCGGACCCATTGAAGGCGAACTGACTGAAGCTGACTACAAACACGAAAAAGTCGGCGTGTTTTGGGGTCTACTCTTTCTGGCCTCCCAGTCGAAAGTAGATCTACTACAGGAAAATTTCTATCAAGACCTTAAAGTGCGACAGCTTAACGACATTACGCTAGCCGAAGTTCCTAACTACGCTCTGCCAGACTAAAACCGTCGGAGTCTTGAATAAACAGAAAGGTTCAAGGCCTTATAGCCCAATGCGCCGTCCGCCTATGCCTTTTTAAAGAGCCAACGCTTCATGATCTGTCGCCCAGGTTCTTCGATAAAGTGATAGGTAATCGCCGCTACTCCGCACATGGCCGCAATATAGCCCAACAGCAGCAGTAGCCTCACCATGACATTAGCTCCAGCAAAAGCATCAGCCGGCACTACCCGCCGTAGAACAATCAAAACAATAAAGTGAGTTAGGTACAGCGCATAAGACCCTTGACCACCAGCTATCATCGGCCTAGAGCTAAAGAGCCGAGCAAGCATACCTTTTTGCCAAGCAAGGGCGTAGATTGCAAAGGCGTACAGCGGCGTCAGCCACAAAACGTAGAGCTGAAAGGTTTTGAGTTCATCTGCAGGACTGTTTTGAATCTCGTAAGCTACCGTTACCACCAGCGCACTGCCAATGATGGCAGCGGCCCAAGCTAGGTGGGTGAGCAGACCCCAGCGCCACTGCCGTCCCCACTGAGCCGAGTAGAGGTTATAGAGCAAACAGCCAGCTGTAAACTCTCCTGCAACCCGCAGTAACCCGTAGCTACCTGCACCGTAAGCCGCCTGCCACCTCGCCTCAAGTAACAGACAGGTCGCCGTCATTCCCCATAGCAGAAGCACAACGCCGCCAATCGCTGCTGAGCTAGAACGAACTCGCAGCGTGGCCGCAATAACGAGTGGAAACGCTAAATAGGCTATCCATTCGTTGCTGACTGCCCAGGAGACCGCATTCCAGGAAAAAGTTGTCGGCAGCGTCCAGGCTTGAACTAAAAACAGATTTTGGAGCAGGCTAGAGAAGGAGTAAAATTCGGGATTCGTAATGGCTGAACCCCCTGCCTTTGCTGCTAAGAACAGTAGCGCTACTAAAAGTAGAGAAAACAAGTGAACAGGATAGATGCGGGCTAGCCGTAGCCACAAAAACCGGCGATACGCTACCAGATTAAAAGGACTTAGCCGAGCCGCGTAGTTGTAGGCAATGATGAATCCGCTGGTAATAAAAAAGAAATCTACACCCGCATAGCCAGCCGCCGCAAGGTTTAACAAAGGTTGAGACGGCAGCAGTACGGCTAGCTCTGACTGAAGGTGATAGAGCACAATCCAGCCGATAAGTGCAGCTCGCATGCCTGTTAGCGATGTTATTTGTTCCCTGGTTCCGACAGACGCTTTATCTTTAAGCAGAGACCTATCTTTAGCAGTTCTACTTTCGATAGAGCTTTTCATATAGTTGTAGGGTAGCTGGTAGATATCCTCAACTTAACCATACTGCGCTATGTAAAAGCTAACGGTGTCTGTCAACACATTGAGTCAAGCTATTGTGGGGGTTTGCCTTACGCATGATCATCCGCCACGACATTGATCCGAGTCTTTATTTAGCTGAGTCTTCTGCATTTGAGATCTCTGCGCTCTCCGCTGTCTTTGCTGTCGATAGCTTTTACGAGAAGGTGCAGATTGCCTATGACAAGATTGACGAGCTGCTGAAGCCAAGTCTGTTCGCTTCAGTTCAGCTAGAGCCTGAGCTTTACGCTTGCTGCAACGGTATGGGGGTGCTAATTTCCCCCCACTGGGTTTTGAGCGCAGCTCATGTAGCGATCGCACTATCAACTGCGAAAGAAATCGAGATTGCAGATAGCCCTCACAAGATAGAGAACGTTGTTCTACATCCGAACTTTCGGGGCGATTTTATCGGCGATCTTAGCGCTGACGACAGATTAAAAACAGCGATGATGGCTGAAGATGATATTGCCCTTATTCGCTTAGAGCAAGCGGTCACCTCGATTTCTCCTTTGCCGCTATACAGACAAAAAGATGAGATAGGAAAAGTCATTTATCTTGTAGATAAAGGAGACTACGGCAATGGGCTGATCGGGCCTGATAAGGTAGATGGCAGAATGCGAATAGCTACTAATAGAGTCGAAACAACAGATGATCAGTGGCTAATGCTCAAGTTTGACGCGCCACCGGTGTGTACTGAGCTAGAGGGAATTGTTGGACCCGGCGGCAGTGGCAGCCCGGCCTTGACTGAAACGGCACAGGGATGGGCGATCGCTGGCATCCGCTCTAGCCAAAACTCACTCGACCTAGGCGAAGGACGCTATGGCGTGTGGGAGTACTACACCCGCATTTCTTTTCAGATAGACTGGATTCAATCTGTCCTACAGACGTATCAGCAAATGGATTAACCGTACCTTTCTAAGAATCATATTCCCTCGAGGAAAAATATGGTTAACGCACCATGCTTAACAATCACTTACAGAACTTAAAAGATAGAAACAACTATGTAACGCTTTAGCTGGCTATCCCATAGATTTGAAAGTATATCGGACGCATGTAATCTGTCAATTATGCTTCTAGCATAGCGCTGGCCGATTGATATATCTAGATAGCGAATGCAGTCTAACCTGAACAGATGTGAATTTTCTTTTGACAAAGCGGCGGTTAATACCCGGCCGCTGACGGCTTCTCGCCAAACGAGACTGGCAAAGGTGATGGCTCTGATGACAGCGAACCCCGAGGCTAGCTGCATCCTGGCAGTCTATCGCCGCAAGGTGAAGGGAATTGCGACTCGCGCCGATCTGCTGAACATACTGGCGACCCACGCGGACTGGCCAAAAATGCGGCTTTCTCAGGTGATGACTGATACTGTTGTTACCGTGTCGGCCACAAAGGCCAAAACACTCACCGCTGTTTTAGAACAGCTGCAGCAGCACAACATTAGCCATCTGCCGGTAATCGATGACCAAGCACGCCTAGTCGGCCTCATCGAGCAGTCAAAGCTGTTGCAGATTTTGCATAGCAAACCGGTAGAGACTGATTACGCTCGGCGCCTTCAGCGATCGCAACTGCTATCAGAAATTACGCTCAAAATTCGGCAGTCGCTTCAGCTCAAGGAGATTTTGCAGACTACCGTTGATGAGGTGAGGCGACTGCTCGACGCTGATCGGGTGTTGATTTATCAGATTTTCCCAGACAGTACGGGAAAACCCATTAGCGAAGCGGTGGTCCCTCTCTATCCATCAACTTTGGACATACCTTTTTCGAAAGAAGTGTTTCCAGAAGAATATCAGGCCCTTTACGCACAGGGCCGGGTGCGGTCAATTGCTGATATTCATGCGTCTAGCTCAGGAGTTTCTGAGTGCCTAGTAGACTCTATGGAGCGGTGGAAAGTTCACGCTAAGCTGATTGTGCCGATTGTGCAGCCGATGAACCTATCAGCGGGCTCTGTCCCTGTAAGAAAACAGCTATGGGGATTGTTGATCGCGCATCAGTGCAGTCGCCCTCGGCGGTGGTCTGAATTTGAGCTAGATCTGATGCAGCAGCTAGCCGGGCAAATCAGCCTGGCGCTTTCGCAGGGGTTGCTGTTGTCGTATCTAGAAGATCGCGTTGCGCTGCGCACAGCGGAATTGACTGAGGCGAACACTGTCTTGCAGCGAGAAATCAAGGAACGCCAGCTATTAGATGCGGCTCTGCAACAAAGTGAGACCCAGCTGCGACTGATTACCAACAATTTGCCGGTGCTAATTGCCTATGTCGATCGCCGTCAGCGCTACCGGTTCAACAATCGGGCGTATGAGCATTGGTTAGGTCAGCGCCCAGAGGACATAGCAGGAAATTCAATGGAATCTGTGCTCAGCAAAGCCCTCTATCAAAAGATTCGAGGGCATGTCACTACAGCGCTAGCAGGCAAGGCGGTGAGCTATGAAAGTGAGCTGACGCTCAAGGATGGGCGATCGCACGCTGTAAACGTAACCTATATTCCCCACATCGAAAGGAACGAGAAAAAGAGTAAGAACAATAAGAAGAACAAGCCTTGGGTGAAAGGCTTTTTTGCGCTGACAACTGATATTAGCGATCGCAAAGCCATTGAGCGAATGAAAGATGAGTTCATTGCGGTAGTGAGTCACGAGCTGCGAACGCCGCTTACCTCCATTCACGCTTCGCTAAAACTGCTAGCAACCGGGCAGCTAGGAGAGCTCTCTGACGACGGCCAGCAAATGCTTGAAGTCGCAGATGAAAATACAGACCGACTGGTGCGGCTGGTAAATAACGTGCTGGACTTGCAGCGAATAGACGCAGACGAAGTAGCGATGGATAGACACGCCTGCGATGCAGCCAAGCTGTTAGAACAATCTGCCGAAGCAATGCGGACACTAGCTCAGCAGCATGATATCAAAATTCAAATTCAGTCGACTTCACTCTCAATTTGGGTTGATCCAGACTACATTATCCGCACGTTGACCAACCTGCTTGGCAACGCTGTCAAGTTTTCATCCGCTGGTCACTTTGTCCGCCTTAGCGTAGAACCTTATGTAGATTCACCTGTACGAATGACCGAAGAAACGACCGAAGAAGCGGTCGGCGAATTAGCCGAAGAAACAAACTTAAAAACACCGTTAGCCGCTAGCAAACAGGCGCTTTTCTGTGTACAAGACGATGGTCAAGGGATTCCCTCACACAAGCTAGCGGCTATCTTTGAAAGATTTCAGCAGGTAGACTCGTCAGACTCTCGAGAGAAAGGGGGAACCGGATTAGGTCTTGCCATCTGTCGGAAGATTGTTGAACAGCACGGCGGCAAAATCTGGGTAGAAAGTCAGTTAGGTAAGGGGAGTTGTTTTTATTTTACGGTGCCGCTCAGTAGCGCTCGCGTTTGAGTGAGTCGCTGCTGCCTGTCTCCTTAATCGGCGACAAAGATCCGCTAGTCTTAACCCTAGACTCATGCTGAAACCAACCTATGCCGACCAAAACCGTTTTGATTATTGATGATGAAGTCTCCATTCACAAAGTGGTGCGTCTCAGCCTCAAAATGGAGGCGAACTGGACGGTGATTGCCGCTTCTTCTAGTCAGGAGGGCATTCGTCAGGCCGAACACTATCGGCCTGACGTTATTTTGCTAGATGTGATGATGCCAGAGACAGACGGGGTTGTTACCTTTGAGGCCCTGCAAAATAATCCGATCACTCAGGCCATTCCAGTAGTTCTACTCACAGCCAAAACTCGCACGGTTGAAAAACAGCTCTTTGAAAGATTGGGCGTGGCGGGTGTAATTACGAAACCTTTTCCACCCTTAGCCCTTGCTAGCGAAATTGCTAAGCTAGTCGGCTGGGTGATTTAAGCCGCCCCGAACTATTTCTCGAGCTATTTCCTGAAATATTTGTAGACCTGCCTATAGATTCAATAGATAGATCCACCCCAGAGTATTAGGCCGTATGAGAGTATTAGTTGTAGATGATGACAGCGCCCTCTCCACCTTACTCAGTCAGCAGCTAAGTGGTCAAAACTATGTGGTTGACCGAGTTGCCGATGGTGAAACGGGCTGGGCCTACGCCTCTACTTTTGAATACGACCTGGTTATATTAGATTGGATGCTGCCTCAGCTGAATGGTATTCGCCTTTGCCAGCGGCTGCGGCAGCAGGGATACGAGATGCCGGTGCTGTTGCTTACGGCCAAAGATCAACAAACCGATAAAATTCAGGGGCTTGAAGCAGGTGCAGATGATTACATCGTCAAGCCCTTTGATATGGCTGAGCTATTGGTGCGTATTCGGGTGCTGCTCAGGCGATCGCCTGCCGAGACCAACTCGGCACTATGCTGGGGTGAACTATGCCTAGATCCCGTGAGCTGTCAGGTTACCTACCGACGGCAGCCGGTCTCGCTCACTGCCAAAGAATATGCTTTGCTAGAGCTATTTTTGCACCACAGTCATCAAACCTTTAGCGCCACTGCCTTGCTAGATCGCATCTGGTCTTCTGAAGAGTTTCCAATTGAGGCGACAGTGCGATCGCATATTCGCGGCCTGCGTCAAAAGCTCAAGCGCGTCGGTGCGATGGCTGATTTTATTGAAACGGTCCACGGGTTAGGCTATCGGCTCAAAGTACCGAAAGGAAAAGCGCAGCAGAGAGGACAGGCCGAGTCCGTGGACGATCAAGAAGCCCAGTATCTAGCTGGGCTTACCCAGACTTGGCAGGTCCACAAAGGAGAAACCATAGAACGGTGGAATAGCCTAGTTCAGCTAGCCCATTCTCTTGCTGCGCACGAGGCTGCTTCGGCTGCGTCTCACTGCGATTCATTCGACACCCGCAGTCTCAGCGAACAGCAGCGGATCAAAGCCCAACAAATTGCCCACAGCCTAGCTGGAACCTTAGGCACCTTCGGGCTTATGAAAGGCTATCGCCTAGCCCTACAGATAGAATCCTTGTTACTCCATTCAGGCACCGCCCTTTCACCTTCGCAAATCGCCCAGTTTCAGGCCCTAGTGACCACTCTAGGCCACGCCCTAGATGAATCTCCCAAACTGGTGAGGCCAGCTGGCAATGCGTCTGATGGCGCGAGCCAGGTATCCTCTATTTTGATCTTAGATGTTAATACCGTGCCCTACGTTCAGCAGCTAATGGCGCTGGCCGTAGCCCAAGGGTTAAGTCCTACAGTCGTTGCTTCGATCGAAGCCGCCGCTCAAGCGCTTTTGCTTGATTCCCCGGTCGATAGCCCCTCAGAGCTGCTCGATCAGACGGCTGATCTGGTATTGGTCAACCTGGTCGATAGCGAAACTAACTCGGTACTAGACGAGCCCATTTTGCAAAGTCTGCTGCAGTTTGTGACACGGCTTACCCAGCGGTGGCCGCAGCTACCGGTGGTGGTGATTACGCCGCAGGCCGACTTTGGCAATCGGTTAGACTTGGTGCGTCGAGGCGGTGCCACAATTTTGGAGTATCCAGTTGTGCCCGCAGACGTGTTGGAGCTAATTAGCCAATCGATCTATCTCAATCGCCGCCTGAGTAAAATTATGATTGTGGACGACGATGCTCACTATTTGAAGCAGGTGATTCGGCTGTTACATCCTTGGAAGTTTCAAGTTACGCCCTTGACTAATCCTCAGCGTTTCTGGACTTTGTTCAATCAGGTGTGTCCTGATCTGGTGATTTTAGATGTCGAAATGCCGCATATTAACGGATTTGAGCTGTGTCAGGTGCTCCGCAGTCATGCCCAGTGGCAGCACCTGCCGATTGTGTTTATGAGTGTGCACAGCGATCGCGCCAAACAAGATCGAGCCTTTGCTCTCGGCGCAGATGACTACATTACCAAACCGATTCAGGGTAAGTCCTTAGCCTGTCGGCTGCTGAATCGATTGAAGCGAGCAAACCAGAAAGTTTTTTAGCCGTAGCAGCGTTCGTAGCTTCGACTTTGTGTCAGAACTCATAGCAGAGAGCTAGCTGGTCTAGCTCTCTGCCAACTTACAACAGACAGCTGTAACGCAACACAAAGTTCTTTGAAGCGTTGTAAAGCTCCGTCATCATGTTCTAAACGCTTTGCTGAGAAGGTTTCAGCGATTGTAACCAGTTATACACAATGTCGTGCACAAAATCTGCACAAGCAAATTGATTAAATGACGTTATTGGTTTGAAACACCTAGGGCCTAAGCGTTTAAGCCGTTAGGATTTCTGTTTTTCGTGAAGCTCAGCAGGTAAAAGAAAGTGGCTCTTGTCATTCGTCTAAGACGATTAGAAGTCCTGATCTTTTACACAACTGTGAAGCGAACGATGTTCTGCTTTGTTCGGTTGTTAGTCATTGTGGGAATAGACCCTCTTCAATGATTAGGAGCCTCAAACATCTTGTACATGTATTTGTGCGTTTGGGATGCACAAGACGGATGCACGCACGACGTTTCGCCAGAGCTTTATTTGTTTGTCTTTTATCAGGAGAATAATCTGTGGCTATTACAACCGAGGCTGCTCGCCTAGGAACTCGCCCTTTTACCGAACAGTCCCCTGTTGAACTGTGGCCCAACACGGCGACAGGTGAAGCGCAAGCTGTCATTTCGGCAACCTACCGACAGGTTTTGGGTAATGATTACTTGATGCAGTCAGAGCGTCTAGTGACGTTAGAATCTTTGCTGACCGACGGAGCATTGAGCGTTAGAGACTTTGTAAGGGCGGTAGCCAAGTCTGAACTGTACAAAACCAAGTTCTTGTATCCTCACTTTCAGACCCGAGTGATTGAGCTTAACTTCAAGCATTTGCTGGGACGCGCTCCCTACGATGAGGCTGAAGTCGTTGAGCATCTAGACCGCTATCAAAACGAAGGCTTCGATGCTGATATCGACTC
This sequence comes from uncultured cyanobacterium, assembly GCA_963702855.1. Classification (GTDB taxonomy): domain Bacteria; phylum Cyanobacteriota; class Cyanobacteriia; order Phormidesmidales; family Phormidesmidaceae; genus Phormidesmis. The sequence goes on along the minus strand of OY969765.1, from coordinate 590,030 downwards.
ATATATTGACTCGGCAGAATACGAGACTTATTTTGGCAATAGCATCGTGCCCTACTGCCGTGGCTTTAGTACTCAGCTAGGGCAAAAGACAGCAGGCTTTCCACGCATGTTTAGCCTATACCGAGGCTATGCAAACAGCGATCGCGCTCAAATCGCAGGCAAATCTTCTCGGCTGGCCAAAGAGCTAGCTCAAGACACGGTTTCTGCGGTGGTTCCCCCATCTGGCGCTGATAACAGCAACGGTTGGTCCTATCAGTCAGCCGCTAAAGGCTCTCCTACTACCCGCCGGGTATTTGGCCGATCGGGTTCTACTAGCGATCGCGGCAGCCTATACCGCATTGAGGTTACGGGCAGACGGTTTCCTGGCTATCCCAGCATCCGCCGAAGCAATCGGGTTTTGGTGGTGCCCTACGAAAATCTCTCTCAAACATTACAGCAAATCAACAGCTCTGGCGGGCGAGTAGCGAGTATTGCGCCTGCATAGATAGTCAGTAAGTGGTTGACAAGTAGTCAACTACTCCTGTTCAAGCATCTCTATCCACCCCTGAGGTTTTCAAGCATGTTAGGACAAGGTTTTACAAGCGGCGTCTCCGACTCAAGTGGTCGAATCTTCGTCTATGAGGTATCTGGCCTGAGACAAAGCGAAACGACGGCACTTTCCCAAGCTCCCATTCGCACTAGCGACAATCAATTTTTCCAGGTTCCCTATAGCCGGATGAATCAGGAAATGCAACGGATCCTGGCTTTAGGCGGAAAGATTGTGGATATTCAGCCTTTGAACTCACAGAGTGCCGCGGCAGTCGTTTCTAATGCGCCGTCAAAAGAGGCGCCGTCAAAAGAAGCGTCTTCAGAACAAGCGCCTTCAGAACAAGCGCCTTCAGAACAAGCGGCGTAAAGCCTAAGCGGGTGAGCCGCTCAAACTGCACATTTCTGCTTACTCACTCGCTAGCTCAATATTGCTCAACGCTCGCTTAATATTGGCCAATTGATCGCTCAACTGTCCCCTTATCCAACTGTTACCTCGTCACTATCTCACCAACCGATAGGAAACAGCAGTTAAGCGAATCGCCCAAAAATTTTATTAGGAGATTAATTCAATGTTAGACGTCTTCACCAAGGTGGTTGCTCAATCTGACAAGCAGGGTCAGCTAGTTAGCAATGCTCAAATTGACGCCCTACTATCAACTGTAAAAGAGGGTGCTAAGCGCACAGATGTAGTCAATCGCATTAGCAGTAACTCTTCTGCTATTGTCACCAATGCGGCTCGCGCCTTGTTTGCCGAACAGCCTCAGCTAATTGCACCCGGTGGCAATGCGTATACCAACCGCCGAGTATCTGCCTGCCTGCGCGATATGGACATTATCCTGCGCTATGTCACCTATGCCATATTCCTAGGCGATGCCAGCGTGCTAGACGATCGCTGTTTGAACGGTTTGCGCGAGACATACGCGGCGCTGGGTGTTCCGAGTGCTTCTATGGCCAACAGCATCAACAAAATGAAGGAAGCTGCGATCGCCCTTGCAAATGACCGTACAGGCGTTACCCAAGGTGATTGCAGTTCCTTAATTTCTGAGCTATCCGGCTACTTCGACCGCGCTGCTGCCGCCGTTGGCTGAGTGCGCTCACCACTATAAGCACTTTAAATCATCTGATCGAAGCATCCGATCGAACGAAAGACACCCAAGAACCATCTGAAAAAACGCTAGAAGAACACTAGGGAGAAAGTATTCTAATGAAAACGCAATTGATTGAAGCGGTTGTCGCTGCTGATTCTCAAGGCCGCTACCTGGGCAACACCGAACTGCAAGTTGCCTTTGGTCGCCTGCGCCTAGCGGCAGCCGATTTGGAAGCGGCGAAGGCGCTGGCGGCGAAGGCCGATCAGTTAGCTAGCGGCGCGGCCAATGCGGTTTATCAAAAGTATCCTTACACCACGCAAATGCAGGGCAACAACTATGCCGCCGATGAGCGGGGCAAGGCCAAGTGCCTGCGCGATATTGGCTATTACCTGCGCATGGTTCAGTACTGTTTGATTGCGGGTGGCACTGGGCCTGCAGATGAGTTCCTACTGGCTGGTTTATCAGAAATGCACAGCAGCTTTGAGCTGGTGCCTGGCTGGTATGTAGAGGCGCTCAAGTACATCAAAGCGAACCACGGTTTATCGGGTGACCCTGCGCTAGAGGCGAACTCCTACCTTGACTATATTATCAACGCACTGAGTTAATTCGAGGCTAGCTCGAGGCTAGTTCGAGGCTACGCCTAGAAGGCTAAACGAGTAATCGCACTTGAGGCTTATTTAGTCTTCTAGGCAGCCTGCGTAAAATCGTGGAACGTTTGAAGACCTGTTGATCAATTTAACTGGCATAGGAGAGATAGCATGGCTGGACTAAAAGAGGCGGGAAAATTTGGGATCCGGCCCTTTGAGGAAACTGAACGGGTTGAACTAAGACCCAATTGGACTCAAGACGATGTTCAGGCTGTGATTTCGGCGGCCTATCGGCAGGTGCTGGGTAACGAGTATCTTATGCAGGCTGAACGGCTCGTGAGCCAAGAGTCACTTTTAATGCGGGGCGCGACTACGGTAAGAGACTTCATTAGAGCGATCGCACTCTCAGAGCTATATCGCAAAAAGTTCTTGTATCCCAACTTCCACGTGCGCTTTATAGAACTGAACTTCAAGCACTTTCTGGGCCGCGCTCCCTACAGTCAAGCTGAGATCTCCCAGCATCTAGATTTGTTCATCTCTAAAGGCTACGAAGCTGAAATTGAATCCTATCTAGGCTCAGCCGAATATGACAACAGTTTTGGCGATAATACTGTTCCCACCTACCGAGACTTCCAAGTCGATCATCCCGGCCAGCGTTCTATCGGCTTTAGCCGGTTGCTACAGCTATATCGTGGCTATGCGAACAGCGATCGCGCCCAGGCACAAAAGCAACCTCGACTCACCTGGGAAGTCGCCCGGAACCTAGCTACACCCATCACATCTGCTTCTCCGAGTTCTATTTCGGGCGCTCTAGGCGGTGCGCGTGGGGATGTTTACCGACTGCGCGTCGTTGGGTCTGCGGCTAATTTGGCGGCTAATAGCGCCGTTGTACGTCAGGCAACTACTGAACTCCTCGTTCCTTATGGCCAACTGACGACGAAGCTAAAACAGTTGAGCCGCGCTGGCAAGCGGGTTGTAAGTGTGACGGCTGTCTAAGACTGCCGATGAGCATTCGTGGCTCTATCCCATTTTGAGTCCAGTTTGAGCGCGTGACGAAATTTATTGATAAGGAGAACTTCAGGTGGCTATTACAACAGCAGCCTCTCGCTTAGGCCTATCGACATTCAGTGACGTGGCACCGTTAGAACTGCGACCCAAGGCCAGTCAGGGAGAGATTGAAGCGGTGATCCTCGCGGTGTACAAACAGGTGCTGGGAAATCCTCATCTGCTTAAGTCTGAACGGTTGACGATTGCGGAATCTTTGCTACGCGATCGCAAAATTACCGTTCAAGAATTTGTGCGTCAGGTAGCTAAGTCAGAATTGTACAAGCAGAAGTTCTTTAACAATTGTTTCCAAAGCCGCACTATCGAGCTGAACTACAAGCACCTTCTAGGGCGCGCACCCTACGACCAGTCAGAGATTACAGCGCACATGAATCTGTATGAGTCCGAGGGATTTGAGGCCGATATTGATTCCTATATCGACTCACCTGAGTATCAGACTAATTTTGGGGAAAATATCGTTCCCTACTATCTAGATTTGGTCACCACAGGGATAGGTCAGCGCTCGGTAGGACTGCCGCGTTTACTACAGCTATATCGAGGCTATGCGAGTAGCGATCGCGCGCAGCTCACCGGAAATTCGCCTCGTCTAGTCAAAGACCTCGCTCGCAATACGGCTTCTACGGTAGTGCCTACCTCAGGTGATGGCTTTGCCTATCAGAGCGCAGCCAAAGGCGATGCTTCTTACAGCGCTTTTGGTGGGTCAAAAGCCTTCGGCTCCGGGCGTCTTTTCCGAGTAGAAGTTGCAGCTATTAGCAAGCCAGGCTTTCCTAGAGTCCGCCGCGTCAATAAAGCCGTCATTATTCCCTATGAGCAACTGACGCCCCATATGCAAAGGGTACAGCGTCAGGGTGGGAAAATTGCCAGCATTACGCCGCTTTAGGGCTCAAGTCTCCTCCGCTTCCAGACTGTCAGATCAAGCTGCCAGTCAAACTATCAGATCAAAGTGTTGTTAGGTTTAGGGTTTGTGTAAACGTGAGTATCCCCTTATTAGATTATTCTCCCTCTTGTCCGAATCAGCGTGTAGACCCGCTAGGCGCGCGCGACGACGAAGCGATTCAGTATTCAGCGGACGATCAGTTCTTTCCAACAGATATGGATAATCTGATTAACGCGGCCTACCGACAGATTTTCTTTCACGCGTTCAAATGGGACCGGGAACCCGTTCTAGAGTCTCAGCTCCGCATTCGGCAAATTACAGTGCGTGACTTTATTCGCGGCCTGCTGCTATCGAATACCTTCATCGATAGCTTTTACAGCAAAAACAGCAACTATCGATTTGTCGAGCACTGTGTCGAAAAAGTGCTGGGACGCCACGTTTACAACGAGCGAGAGAAAATTGCCTGGTCCGCCGTTGTGATGACCAAAGGTGTCAAAGGATTCATTAATGAGTTGCTAAACAGTGACGAATACATCGAAAACTTTGGCGAAAACACGGTTCCCTATCACCGCAGGCGGATACTGCCTAGCCGCGAAGTGGGCGAAATTCCGTTTAATATCACCTCGCCCCGTTACGATGCTTACCATCGCGATCAGCTAGGATTTCCCCAATTCATTTGGAAGGAGGTGATCCGTAGCTTTCAGCCCTACGATCAGCAGCCAAAAAATGGCGATCCGACCTTGTTTTCCGACATGGCCAAGAGCATCAGCCCTAGTGCCTCGAATCCATCACCTACCGATCTCGACAAGCTCGATTTTGAAAAGGCCGTTCCTTATCGTCGGCGTTAGGCAGCTAGTCAAGAAAATGGTCAATTCCAAGATTGTCGCGGTATGACGGCTGACTGCTTAGAGAAGCTAGCCGTTGCGACATTAGCGAAACAGCACGGTAGTCAAGCTCCGGAAGAGCCCCTTGCTACTGTGCTGTTTGCTGCTTATTAGATGAACTATCAGGTGAACTACCAGGCGAACTACCGGGCGAATGCACCCGGATGTCTGCTATGCGATCGTCGAAGCGGAAGTATGTTCCGTAACCTGATGGTCTACCAGAGATATAGCAAGATAAAGAGAATAATCCAAATGACGTCAACGAAGTGCCAGTAGAGTTCTACCGCTTCGATGCCGAAGTGATTCTCGCTAGAGTAGTGCTGTGGATCGCGGTTGCGCCAGAGAACAGCAATCATCAGCAGCAAGCCAACAAATACGTGAAGACCGTGAAAGCCAGTGAGAACGTAGAACGTGCTTGCAAAAAGATTTTCTCTCAGGCCAAATTCTAGGTTAGCGTACTCGTAACCTTGGCCGAGTAAGAAGATGGTGCCCATTACCGCCGTTAAGCCAAACCATGTGAAAACGCCTTTAGAGTCGTTTTGCTTGGCGGCAGTGTCTGCTTTGTGAATGACAAAACTACTGGAGATGAGAATGAGGGAGTTGATGCCAGGAAGCAAAATCTCTAACTCTGGCGTGCCTGCGGGAGGCCACTCTGTAGCGACCAGGCGAAAGGTGACGTAAGCGACGAAGAGGCCAAGAAACAACATGCTCTCAGCGCAGAGGAACACCAAGATGCCAAACATCCGGTGGTCAGGATGTTCTTCGTGGTGACCGTGGGCCTCTTCTTTGGCAATGCTAATGGTGCCTGGGGCGGTGGTGTTAATAGAGCCTTGCATGAGTTTCGGGGAATGTTGTTCTTTAATATACTGGCTAGCTAGATACTGCTTAATACTGGCTGAGCGCCGGCTACGAGCTACGCTCAGCCCAATTCGCAGTTACAACGCTTAGGAGACTATGAGGCCGCAGGCGCAGGAACAGCATGAGCGTAAAGCTCTTCTGGATCTTCTTCGGCAATGTAGCCGAGGCCGTAGTCGTAAGGGCCTGTTTTAAGAACGGGCAGCACTTCAAAGTTTTCTAACTCGGGAGGGGAAAGCGTTTGCCACTCCAAAGTCAGCGCTCTCCAAGGATTAGCCGGAGCCTTCTTACCATAGCGCCAGCTCCAGACCGCGTTGATCAGGAAAGGAACGGTAGAAACGGCCATGATGTAAGAGCCGATAGTTGCCAGAACGTTGAGGTCCGTAAACTGAGGATCGTAGAGAGCAATCCGGCGGTTCATTCCCATGAGGCCGAGCTCATGCATAGGCATAAAGGTGAGGTTCATGCCGACGAAGCTGAGAACGAAGTGGATTTTGCCCCAGAATTCGTTCATCATGCGGCCCGTCATCTTGGGGAACCAGTGATACACCGACATGAAAATGCCGAAGACGGATGCGCCAAATAAGACGTAATGGAAGTGAGCGACTACGAAGTAGGTGTCGTGTACGTGAATATCGAAGGGAACAGCCGCGAGCATGACGCCGCTGATACCACCGATTAGGAAAAGAGAAATAAAGCCAAGGGCAAATAGCATAGCGCTGGTGTAGGCAATTTTGCCCTGCCAGAGGGTGGCAACCCAGCCAAAGACTTTGATACCCGTGGGAACGGCAATGACCATGGTGGTGATCATGAAGAACATGCGCAGCCAGGGCGGGGTGCCGCTAGTAAACATGTGGTGAGCCCATACGATAAGGCCCAAGAAGCTAATAACGATGGAGGAATAAGCGATCGCACGATAGCCAAAAATCGGCTTGCGAGCGTGCACCGAAATCACTTCACTAATAGCGCCAAACAAAGGCAGCACGAAGATATAGACCGCTGGGTGTGAGTAGAACCAGAACATGTGTTGATAAACTACCGGGTTGCCGCCGCCGGTTGGGTTGAAAAAGGCCGTACCCGCAATTAGATCAAACGCCAGCAGAATCAAAGCGCCTGCTAACACGGGCGTGCTGATCAAAATCAGCAAGGAGGTGGCAATCATCGCCCAGCAGAACAAGGGCATCTTGGTGAGCGGCATGCTCGGCACGCGCATCTTCAAGATGGTGACCAGGAAGTTGAGTCCGCCCAAAATGGAAGCCGTTCCCCCAAGCAGAAGGCTAATGATCCAGATGCCTTCTCCGACCATGCCTGTCGTCAGGCTCAACGGCGGGTAGGAGGTCCAGCCCGCTGACGGGGGCTCGAAGAAGAAGCTGCTAATGAGTAACAGGCCGGAAGGTGGAATCATCCAAAAGGCGATCGCATTCAACCGGGGAAAGGCCATATCGCGAGCGCCGATCATCAGCGGAATCAAATAATTTGCCAGTCCGGCTCCTGCGGGCACAATCCACAGAAACAGCATCACCGTGCCGTGCAGCGTCAGCAGGCCGTTGTACACATCTGGCGTCACAATATCTGGGGCCGGGGTGGCTAGCTCTGTGCGCATTGCGGTTGCGAGCAAGCCACCAATTAAGTAAAAGAAGAACGCCGTCACCAGGTACTGAATGCCAATCACCTTGTGATCGGTACAGAAGGTGAAATAGTCCGTCCACTTGCGCTCATTGCCCAGAAGCATTGGGATTCCTTCTGAGGTCGGCGTCTTCGGTTCTGTAGTAATGGTCATGCGCGCCTTACGTCGTTATGTCGTCTAAATCAAAAAGAAAAAGCTGTTTCGGTCAAGTTTTGGTTAATCAGACCGGTTTAATAAGTACTGTCGTGGTGGTGGTGCATTTCAGCAGATGCTCTTAGGGTAGCCAAACTTTCGGGGGCAACGGCTAGCTGTAGGGGCTCGACAAACGGGGCGAGGTACTGCGCATCGGTGCGATCGCTAGCTGATAGTGATGAAGCTGGGGGTAAAGCTGCGATCGCCTCACCGTTATCCATCGCGGCCACCCGCTCAGTCATCCAGGCTTCATAATCTTCAGGTGAGTGCACAATCAGCTGCGTGCGCATTCCGCCATGGTAAGGCCCACAGAGCTCTGCGCATACGACAGGGTAGGTGCCCTCACGCGTGGCGTTAATCACCAGCTTCGTTTGCTGTCCAGGAATCATGTCTTGCTTAATGCGAAACTCCGGCAGCCAAAAAGCGTGCAGTACATCTTGCGCGTTCAGGTTCAGCCGCACCGGCTGGCCGCTGGGCACATGCAGCTCACCATCAATAACGCCATTGGGATAGCTGAAGATAAACGCGTACTGCAAGCCCTGCACATCGACAAAAAGACCCTCATCAACCGTATCTGGCGATACGCCTAGCCCTGAGTCGCTCACCATACCCGCCAAAGGCAGCTCACCTAGCGCTGTCGTTGTGCCCTGCGGCCCTGCATCGGCAGCATAGGCTACCTGCACTGATTTGCCGGGGCCACCCATATCGTGGTTCATCAGCTCTAGACCACCCATACGGGTGTAGATATCGAAGCTGTAGATGGAAATGCCCAAGACAATGACAGCTGGAATCGCTGTCCAGACAATCTCTAACGGAATATTGCCTTCGAGGTGTTCACCATCGCTAAGGTCTCCGTCTTTGCGTCGAAAGCGAATAGCTGAGAAAACAAGCGCGCCTTCTACTAGTAGGAATAGACCGAAGCCAATAGTCATCATGGCGTTAAACAGACCGTCGACTAGTTCTGCCTCTTCAGAAGCAGCTATGGGCAACAGACCGTGATTTTGGCCATACCAAAGGCTCGCTAACGTGACAAAGATGCCGATTAAAAGGGTCAGGATAGAACTTGGAATTTTCACAGTACTTACTTGCAGATCTAGATCAATCTGTTTGGGTGGTCGGGTGGAAGGATAGAAATTTCTGTAGGGGAAAAAAAGGGACTACGTTGGCATACGGAAAAAGGCTGTGTCGTCTTTTTTACTGTCTTCCCTATTTTGAGCGCTTGGGATCGTCCGCTTGCTAACAAACCATGCACGCCAATCAGCTACGCGTACTCAACAAATCATGTGCACTAACAAAGGTAGCGTTATTTTTAGCAATGTGAACAGGTTTTGAGAGGATGTTCAACGCCTTTATCTTTTCTCCAGAATTATTTTGCGAAGATAGCCGCTGACATCCTCTGCCTGCTCGCTTTTGCCCGTCTGTATACGACACAACTCATTGATACTTAGCTTTCATTAAGGTTCTTTTTCCCTGAGGTTGCATTTTCCAAGGGCTGCGCTAGAAGGGCTATAAACAAAAGATAGATTTAAGACAATAAGGCAGATTGTTAAGTGACGTTAAGCTCTAGAGACACTATCGAAAATAAAAAGTCTTCCATCGGAGAAAATTAGATAGAACGCGTTATATTCTCATTCGTGTAGACACGCTGTGCGTTATTTAGAAGCTTCGAAGGCTTCGTATAATAAATAGATAGCTTAAAGTAAAAACCGAAGCGAAGATCTCGACAGCGGTTAATAAAAATCGCTCAAGTACTTCTTAATAATCTTTCTGAGGTTGCTGAGTTTCTTAATGATTGAGATGACTAGACAACACAAATTAACAGTCTCTGAATTAACAGTCTCTCAGCAGTCTGATAGGAGAGGGAACGTGCTTTCTGAGCGAAACAGAAATCTAGTCCTTACCTAATCCCTAAGTCCAACTTTTCTATGGCTAATTCCAGCTTCCCTAACGCTGCTTTTCCCCCTGAGAACGATCAAAAAAACAACCGGCGCGCTGATTTAGGCGATGCCATATCAGGCAGCTCAGGCTCAGAACCTGCCGCCCAGGTGTTTGTTAGGCGATGGGTGTGGAAAATGGCATTTGCAACCCTGGCGCTGATGGCAGTCGGTAGCGCTACTAGGGTAATGAACGCCGGACTCGCCTGTCCGGACTGGCCGCTGTGCTATGGCCAGCTAGTCCCCACCGCTCAGATGAACCTACAGGTGTTCTTGGAGTGGTTTCACCGCCTGGACGCTTCTTTGATTGGGATGATGGCGATTGGGCTAGTGGGCCTGAGCGTGTGGCATCGCCAGGTACTGCCTCGCTGGATGCCCTGGGCAGCAACGGCCTCACTGCTTTTGATTGTGGTGCAGGGCGTTTTGGGTGGCCTGACGGTGATTGAACTGCTGCGATTCGACATTGTAACCGCGCATTTGGGTACGGCGCTGCTGTTCTTCTGCACGCTGCTAGCGATCGCCCTTTTGCTCCTTCCTTACCAGCCGACTGGCAACACTGGTAAGCTTTCTTGGATCGCTTTGAGTGCAACTGTGCTGGTGTACATACAAAGCATCATCGGCGGACTAGTTGCCTCCCGCTGGGCTGCTCACCAGTGCTTTGGTCTAGCGGACTTGTGCAACGTGATGAACACCCATATTGGTGGCGTGGTGCCGCCGACTGCAGCCGTGGCGCTGCTTGTGTTTAGGGTATGGCGTACGCCTGCGCTCAACCCGGCTTTGAGGATATTAGCCAATAGTGCTGGCCTGCTGGTTTTGCTACAAATCGCCCTGGGTGTTGGTACCTTGAAGCTGCGGCTTCAGGTAGAGCCGCTGACGGTTTGCCATCAGGCTATCGGGGCAATGCTGCTGGGATGCTTGCTGAGCTTTACCGTGCTTGCTCTGCGCGACTACAGGTCTCAGCGTCAGGCAAAAGACTTTGTGTCGCTACCGCAATCGACCCGCTTTGCCCAAAATTAATCTGTCCAAAATTAGCACCCCAAAGTCTAAAACATTAGGCTTTTTCAATACTGACCTTTGAGAGAATTGAGAGAATTTTAACACTATGCAAACTTCTATCTGGACCGCAAGGCAGCACGACAATCTGTGGCAGGTCGTGCAGAGCTACTGGCAGCTCACCAAGCCTCGCATTATTCCACTGCTGCTGATTGAAACGGCGGCGGGGATGTTGGTGGCTGCTCATGGCCATGTGAGTCCGCTTTTGCTGATAGTGACGTTGGTTAGCGGCACGCTGGCTGCTGCTTCTGCCCAGACGATTAACTGCGTTTATGACCGCGACATTGACTACGACATGGAGCGTACCCGTCATCGACCTATTCCCTCTGGTCGGGTGCAGTCTAGAGACGCGCTGATTTTTGCGCTGGTGATGGCGGTAATGTCGTTTACGCTGCTGGCGAACTTTGCCAACTTGCTCAGCGCTGGGCTGGCTATGCTGGGACTGGCGGTTTATGTTGGCGTATACACGCTTTGGCTAAAGCGCTCTTCGCCGCAGAATATTGTTATTGGTGGCGCTGCGGGTGCCATTCCGCCAATGGTCGGTTGGGCCGCCGTGACGGGCGATCTTTCCTGGGCGGCGTGGGTGTTCTTTGCAATTGTCTTTGTCTGGACGCCGCCTCACTTCTGGGCGCTGGCAATGCTGATTCAAGACGACTATGCCAAGGTGAATGTGCCTATGCTGCCGGTGGTTGTTGGCAACAAGGCGACGGCTAAGCAAATTTGGCGCTATACGGTCGGGCTGGTGCCGCTGACGCTGGTGCTGGTATATCCGCTGGGCGTGTGTGGTGTGGTGTACGGGGTAGGCGCGATCGCCCTAGGCACTCTCTTTTTGCAGAAGGCGTGGCAGCTACGCAATGAGTACGACAGTAAAGATCTCGCTAGAGGCACCTTCAAGTATTCCATTTTCTACATGATGCTGCTGTGCGCAGTGATGGTTGTAGATTCTTTGCCGGTTACGCGCATGGCGACCGGTGCGATCGCTCACAGCATTCAGCAAGTTTGGCAGGTAATTCCTATCGTCAGCTAAATGTTTATCGCCGGCTAACAGACTCAATATAGGCATAAAATAAAGGTCCTATTTGAAAAGGCTCCCGAAGAAAAGCCATGCCCCCTGCTGTCTTAGTCGAAAATCTCAAAAAGTCCTACGGCGAGGTAGAGGCTGTGAAAGACGTGTCTTTTTCCATTGAGCCAGGAGAGATTTTTGGCTTGCTTGGCCCGAATGGTGCAGGCAAAACCACTACCATTCGCTGTCTGTGTACCTTGACTACGCCCGACGCTGGCAGGCTAGAGCTAAGTGGTGTCTCGGTTCTAGACGATCCACGTACGGCTAGGCAGCTACTGGGCTACATTGCCCAAGAAGTTGCGCTTGATAAGGTTCTTACTGGCCGCGAACTGCTGGAGTTACAGGCCGCTATCTATCACCTGCCCAAAGCTCAGATGAAGCCCCGGATTGATGAGATGCTGGGGCTTTTGGAAATTGCGGACATCGCTGATAAAAAGACAGGCAACTACTCTGGCGGCCAGAAAAAAAGATTGGACTTAGCCGCAGGATTGCTACATCAGCCTGCAGTTTTAGTCTTGGATGAGCCGACGGTAGGCCTTGATATCGAAAGCCGCTCGGCGGTATGGCGGTTCTTGCGGCAGCTAAGAGAGCAGGGCACCACGATATTGATTACCAGCCACTATTTAGAAGAAGTGGATGCGCTGGCAGGCCGGGTGGCGATTATTGACCGGGGCAAGGTGATCTCGACCGGGACACCGGCTGCGCTAAAAGCTGCAGTGGGCGGCGATCGCATCACTCTACGCATTCGCGAATTCACTGACGACACCGAAGCTGAAACTGCTCGCAACCTTTTGGCAGAGCTGCCTGTAGTTCAAGACGTCATCGTTAACAGCGCCCAGGGAAACTCGCTCAATCTGGTTGTTGATACAGGTGGTGAAGCTTTGCCTGCTGTACAGGCAGCGCTCAAGCAGGCAAACCTGCCAACCTTCGGCATCGCTCAATCGCAGCCTAGCCTAGACGACGTGTACTTAGCAGCCACAGGTCGCACGCTGATGGATGCAGAAATGGCCGCGGTGGGCACGCGAGATTTGAAGAAAGAGCGTAAGCAGAGTATGAAGTAGGTCATAGTTTTCTGTGACAGATTCTGTGGATTCACACTCAGTTAGTCAACACAGCCCTCGCTAACTATTGCGATCGCATAGCTACTCGATTTAGGCCTTTTGAAGCTAGCTAGCGCCGCCGCGATCCCCTGAATCATAGGCTGCTTGTCTATGGTGTCTGAGGGCAAACTGATAGACTATCTAGCTGATGCGGGAACGTCCGCGTAGCTTCCTTTTTGAGCAGGTTGCCATGCCTCTGCGCTGATAGCGCTTATCTACGCTAGCCTATGGATATATACGAATATCCCCCTGAAGCCTGATGAGTCAGTCTGTCGCTCCCGCCCCGAATCCTGCTATTAGCTCTAGTGTTGCCGAGTTGCGATCGCCCGGTACCCAAGAATTCATTCAAGAAACGGTCGCGCTTACCCGTCGCCTGTTTATCCAGCTTCAGCGTCGGCCTACGACATTAGTCGCGGGTGTTATTCAGCCGTTGATGTGGCTGATTCTCTTTGGCGCACTCTTTCAGAACGTCCCTAGCGGCCTGTTTGGTGAAAGCCAAAACTACGGTCAGTTTTTGGGCTCGGGCATCATTGTCTTCACCGCCTTTGCCGGTGCTCTCAACGCGGGCCTGCCTGTGATGTTTGACCGCGAGTTCGGCTTTTTAAACCGGCTGCTCGTTGCGCCGCTGGCCTCTCGGTTTTCAATTGTGATTGCCTCAGCGCTTTTTATCGCCACGATGAGCTTGGTGCAAACGGCTGCTATCGTCGCACTCAGCGCTGTGCTGGGTGCGGGCCTACCCGGCCCTAGCGGTATCTTATTGATGACGCTGATTGTGCTTACTTTGGTCTTTGGCGTTACTGCCCTTAGTCTAGGTCTGGCCTTTGCCCTACCGGGACACATTGAGCTACTAGCTGTCATATTTATCACTAACCTGCCGCTCCTATTTGCCAGTACTGCCCTCGTTCCGCTCTCTTTTATGCCGCCCTGGCTACAGGTCGTCGCTAGCCTCAACCCACTTAGCTACGCGATCGAGCCCATTCGATATATCTATCTTCATCCCGATTGGCGCTTTGGTAGCACGGTGATGGCGGCCCCTTTTGGCGACATAAGTCTTGGGTTAGCCGTTGGCCTGCTAGTTGCCTTCAGCGTGCTGGCTTTGGTAACTATTCGTCCTTTAATTAGTCGCCGTATCGGCTAAGGCATTCAGCAGATAAAATCGGCACAGCTATGTTGCTACCCAATAGATGCGTAGGCATAATTGCAGTTGATACAATTAACACAGTCAAGAACATATCGAAACTTTGGAGACTATACACCACATGAGTAAGCTAGCAGTGCGCCTAATGGGATTAAGCCTGGTGCTGGGCATGAGTTTAGTGAGTACAGCGCCTGCCTTTGCTCAGGAGACGGGCGTTGCTAATACCGCCGAAGACTTTAAATCTGCTGATGCTGAAGACGGTTTTCTGGGCTCGGGCATGAATATCTTTGATCTGTTTCACAGTTCAAGGTCGCTATCGGGCGCAGGTGTTGTAGACGATGGTTTCCGCCGCAGCCAGAGTCGTCGGATTAATAGTCAGGCTGAGTCTTTGTTTGAACGTCGGCAGGCCATCTTAGAGCAGCGAGCTGCCGAGTCTGCGACTTCTGTAGAAGAGACTGAGCTTGCCGAGTAAGTTTACTTGTTTCGGTGCCTTTACTTCAGTGCCTTCATAAAGCTCTTCGACCAATCTGGCTGAAGGGCTTTTTTTGTATTTTGAGCGAGTAATTGCTTTCACTATGGCCTTGCCTGGTTACCGAGGACATTTGCTATATGACCGCGCGATCGCTCGAATCCTTGCTACCATGACCATTGATTAACCCCTCTGCATTCGCACCCCCAATGACTGCAACGACGCCGACGCTGGCTAGCCAATACGATCCCACCACCACCGAAACCAAATGGCAGGAGTACTGGGAACAGAAGGAAGTCTTTAAGGCCGATCCGAGCAAAGGCGGCGAGCCGTTCTGTGTGATGATTCCACCACCGAACGTGACGGGCAGTCTACATATGGGCCACGCGTTTGAGCAAAGCCTGATTGATACGATAGTGCGCTATCAGCGGATGAAGGGTAAAAATACGCTGTGGCTGCCAGGTACCGATCATGCCAGCATTGCCGTGCAGACGATTTTGGAAAAACAGTTCGCTGAGGAAGGGCGCTCCCGTGAATCTGTTGGGCGCGATCGCTTCTTAGAGCGGGCCTGGGCCTGGAAAAATGAATCCGGCGGCACTATTGTTAACCAGCTGCGGAAGCTAGGCGTCTCTGTAGACTGGAGCCGTGAGCGCTTCACAATGGATGAAGGGCTATCGACAGCGGTCGTCAGCGCCTTTAATCAGCTATATGAAGAAGGGCTAGTCTATCGCGGCAGCTATATGGTGAACTGGTGCCCTAAAAGCCAGTCTGCCGTTTCTGATTTGGAGGTGGAAAATCAGGAGGTAGACGGTCATCTGTGGTATTTCCGCTATCCGCTAGTTGCTGCAGAAGGTGAGCTGATTGTCGCCACGACTCGCCCAGAGACGATGCTGGGTGATACGGCAGTTGCGGTTAATCCGAATGATGAGCGCTACAAACACCTGATTGGCAATAAGGTATGGCTACCGATTGCCAACCGTGAGATTCCAATTATTGGCGACGAGTTTGTTGATGCTGAGTTTGGTACGGGCTGCGTTAAGGTGACGCCTGCGCACGACCCGAATGACTTTGAAATGGGCAAGCGGCACGACTTGCCAGTGATCAATATTCTCAATAAAGACGGCACGCTAAACGAGAATGCGGGTGATGAGTTTGTCGGTATCGATCGCTTCGAGGCGCGCAAGCGGGTGATCGAAAAGCTAGAGGCCGAAGGCCGGATGGAGAAAATTGAGGACTATCGGCATTCGGTGCCCTATAGCGATCGCGGCAAAGTCCCCGTAGAACCCCTTATTTCTACCCAGTGGTTCGTCAAAATTCGCCCGCTAGCTGACAAAGCCCTTGCCGCCCTCGATGACCAAAACGATCCGCAGTTCGTCCCCGATCGCTGGGCCAAGGTCTATCGCGACTGGCTAGCTAAGCTCAACGACTGGTGCATTTCGCGTCAGCTATGGTGGGGCCATCAAATTCCTGCCTGGTACGTCATCAGCCAAAGCAACAACGAGATTACCGATGACACGCCCTTTATCGTCGCTAAAACCGAAAGCGAGGCCTGGGAAAAAGCCAAAGCCAAATATGGCGACGACATTCAGCTGCGCCAAGATCCCGATGTGCTCGACACCTGGTTCTCTTCTGGCCTGTGGCCCATGTCTACCCTAGGCTGGCCCAATACCGACGCGCCCGATTACCAGTATTACTACCCCACGCAAACGCTTGTCACTGGGTTTGACATTATCTTTTTCTGGGTTGCTCGTATGACCCTAATGGCGGGTCATTTTACGGGCCGTATGCCCTTTGACACGGTCTATATTCACGGCTTGGTGCGCGACGAAAACAACCAGAAAATGTCGAAGTCCAAAGGTAACGGCATCGATCCGCTGATCTTAGTCGATAAGTACGGCACCGATGCTCTGCGCTATACGCTCATTCGAGAAGTCGCAGGCGCTGGCCAAGACATTCGCCTAGACTATGATCGCGATCGCGACGAATCGATGGCCGTCGAAGCCTCGCGCAATTTCACCAACAAGCTGTGGAACGCTTCACGCTTCGTGATGATGAACCTGGAGGGAAAAACGCCTGCCGATCTGGGCGAACCCGGCAGCAGCGGCGTGTTAGAGCTAGCCGATCAGTGGATCCTCTCCCGCTATAGTCAAACCATTGAGCGGGCCCGCGAGTATCTAGATAAGTACGGCATGGGCGAAGCTGCCAAAGAGCTATACGAGTTTACCCGCGGTGACTTTTGCGACTGGTATATTGAGCTGGTAAAGCCTCGTTTGTATGGTGAGGGTGAGGCCAAGCGAACGGCGCAGCAAACCTTGGCCCATGTGCTCAATGGCATTCTTAAGCTGCTGCATCCCTTTATGCCGCACATTACCGAAGAGCTTTGGCACACGCTCACGAGGATTGGTGAAGAAGACTGTCTTGCCCTACAAAGCTATCCGGTGGCCGATGCCACGCAGGTTGATCCGGCGCTAGAACAGCAGGTCGAGCTGCTGATTGACATCATCCGCACGATTCGCAATCTGCGCGCAGAAGCAGGCGTGAAGCCATCGGCTAAGATTGAGGCCATTCTGAAGACAGATAGTGCGAGTGAGCTAGGCGTCCTGAATGCTACGCGGCCATATATTGAAGCCATGGCTCGGCTAGAGACGCTAGAAATTTCGAAGACGGATTTGGCACCGGCATCGGCACCAGTGGCCGAAACGCTTTCGGTGACTGAAGCCGCTGACATCGTAGAAACCGCAATGCCGAATGGTCTACCCGGTTTGAGAACCACGGTCTTGCAGTTTTTAGAGCAGCCTACCCGCTACTTCAGCGAATTCTTCAGCAGTTACAAAAAGCCAACTCTATCAGCTGCGATCATTTTGGGCACCGTCGTAACTTACAGGGTGCTCGACTCTATGCTGGATACTATTGACGGGCTGGGCCTGCGCGGGGTTTTCCAGCTAGTAGGATTGTTCTATACGACGCGCTTTATTGCTAGAAAAGGATTCAAAGCTGAAAATCGCGATCACGTCCTCACCGAACTGAAGTCTGCTTGGGCTGAAATCACCGGCGACGGCGGCGATACTAGTAATGATACAAATAACAGCGCAGACAGCGACAGTACGGTGACTGAGACTTCAGATTCTAGTACCACACCAGCGCCTACTATTCAGGCAACGCCGTCAGGCGTTACCCCGGCTGATATTATCAAAGCAGATTCCAATCAGCCTTTGGCGCGTGACTCGACAGGCGATCGCAAAATGTTTGCCGGTGTCACTGGCACGGTGCAGGTGCTAATACCGCTCACTGGCGTTATTGATGTAGACGCGCTGCGAGCGAAACTAGAAAAAGACTTAGCCAAAGCAGAAGGCGAGATGAAGTCTTTCAACGGTCGATTGAGCAATAAAGGCTTTGTCGATCAGGCGCCTGAGAGCGTTGTCCAAGGGGCAAGAGATGCGCTGGCAGAAGCTGAAAAGCAGGCCACGCTAATCCGTGAGCGACTGGTAATGCTGTAGCTGAAGTCGTGTAGGGGGGTCACCGTAGACGCTGCGAGCGCTAGGCTTACCTATCTGTCTCGCTTTTTGCAAATGGCGATCGCCTATAAGGCAAAGCTGCTGTGTTCAGGCATATTTGTTAGCAGGCGAGAGGCTTCAGCCCTGCTGAGTGAAGATTTGGCAGTAGACGACCTGGCGGCCCTACGGCTATTGCGTTCTGTTGTTGACTTTAAACAGAAAACGGTGACGGTCTCTTGCTTTGGCTTGTTTAAGCGCGTGGCGCTCTACAGACCAAAGCTAGGCAGTACGCTGGTGCTAGGAACGACGGTAGCAAGGCTGCGAGAGCAGGCGACGGTGTTTGAGAAGCAGCCACAGCTACAGGATGGGTTACCAGATCGGCGCAGGCAAACGCTGTTGACTGGTAAGACCCTATCTGGTAAGACCCTATCTGGGGTTGATGCAAAGCGCTTAGCGCAGGCGGTAGAGGCGGCATTCGTGGAGTCGGACCCGAGGAGATTGCGGCGATCGCGCGCGGTTGTTGTTCTTCATCAGGGTAAGCTAGTTGCCGAACGCTACGCAGCAGGCTTTTCGGCGCAGACGCCGCTGCTAGGCTGGTCAATGGCCAAAAGCGTTGTGAACGCTCTAATTGGCGTCTTGGTACAGCAAGGCAAGCTTTCTTTATCGTCGCAAGATTTACTGCCCGAATGGCGTAGTCAAAACGATCCGCGGCGCAAAATCACCCTCGATCAGCTACTGCGTATGAGCAGCGGCCTAGCGTTTTCTGAAGACTATTTAGACCCACTTTCGGACGTTACAACTCTATTATTTCAGTGTGGAGATGGGGCTAAGTACGCCGCTCAGCTACCGCTAAGAAATGCGCCGGGACGTGAGTTCTCCTATGCGGGTGGCACAACGGTGCTGCTCTGCTACATCATTCGCCAAGCGGTAGGCGGCTTGCTGAGCGACTACTTTGCTTTTCCTCAGCAGGTACTATTTGAGCGCATAGGAATGACAAGTGCGGTGCTAGAACCCGATGCGGCAGGAACGTTTACCGGATCGTCTTTTATGTATGCGACGGCGCGAGACTGGGCCAAGCTAGGACTGCTGTATTCACAAGATGGCCGCTGGCAAATTGATGGGCAGTGGAGGCGAATTTTGCCCACTGGCTGGGTGGCCTATTCCACCTCGCCGAGTGAGACGGCTAATTTTTATGGTGCACACTTTTGGCGCGGGGTGCCTAATTCCTTTGTGGTTGATTCTTCTATGGCGCATAGGCCAAAGAATTCGACCTGGCCGCAAGGGGCCTATTTAGCGGCAGGCTATCAAGGACAGTTTGTAACGGTAGTGCCAGATCGCGATCTGGTAGTCGTGCGACTAGGCCTTTCTCAGCGGAGAAATAGCTGGGATCATGTGTCGTTTATCAGTCAGATCAGCGAGTGCTTTGAAGCGTCTGGCTCTACGGGCTCTAGCTGCATAGACGCTAGCTATCCATAGAAATAGACACTAGACACAGGCATAGAAATAGGCATAGACATAGGCATCTGACATAGCTCTTACAGGGTTAGATTGCCTGTTCACTCTCCTGATCGAAGAGGTGAAAGCGGGTAAGGTCAAACTGGAGATTGAGCTGTTCGCCAGGGGTAACTTTAGCTCTAGGGTCAAGGCGAGCGATAAACTCGGTGCCGTCAGCCAAGGTGAAGTAGACGATGACTTCATGGCCCATCAGCTCTACAACTTTGACGGTGGCAGGAATGCTGACCGGCTCGATGCCGGGAGGCACGTATTGAGGATGATAGATGCCTTCGGGACGGATGCCGAAGACGACGGGGCGATCGCGAAACTCTCGGTAGCGCTCTAGCCGCTCGGCAGGAATTGGCACTGCAATACCACCGTCTGTTTGAATGATCAGCGCGCCGCTTCTTTCTTTTAGCTGAGCGCTGAAGAAGTTCATAGAAGGACTGCCCAAGAAACCCGCCACGAAAATATTGTTGGGATGCTCGTAGACATTTTGGGGCGTGTCAATCTGCTGCAAAATGCCGCCGTTCATGACGGCGATGCGGGTGCCCATGGTCATTGCTTCGGCCTGGTCGTGGGTGACGTAGACGAAGGTGGTACCCACCTTTTTGTGCAGTTCGCTCAGCTCGGCGCGGGCCTGAACGCGCAGCTTGGCATCTAGGTTAGAGAGGGGCTCGTCCATTAGGAAAACAGCCGGCGATCGCACAATAGCTCTGCCTAGTGCCACCCGCTGCCGCTGTCCGCCTGAGAGCTGCTTGGGCTTACGCTCCAATAGCTGCTCAATACCGAGCTGTTTGGCCGCGGCTTCTACTTTGGCTCGAATTTCTTTCTTGGGCACGCCTTCAAGATCGAGGCTAAAGCCCATGTTGTTGGCGACGCTCATGTGTGGATACAGCGCGTATGACTGAAACACCATAGCAATGTCACGATCTTTGGGGGTGACGTTGTTTACCCGCTGACCGTCAATATAAATGCTGCCGCTGCTGATGTCTTCTAGCCCTGCTAGCATTCGCAAAGAGGTCGTTTTGCCGCAGCCAGAAGGTCCAACTAGAACTAGAAACTCTTTGTCTTCGAGTTCTATATTGAGGTCTTTGACGGCGACATAGCCGTTCTCGTACTGTTTGGTGACTTTTTCAAAAACAACGCTAGACATGATCGAGCAGGGGTGAATGGTCAGGGGATGAATGGCTTAGCTGCTAGAAGTTGGCCTTATCCTTTGACGGAGCCCGCTAGCAGGCCACGGACGAAGTAGCGCTGAAGGGCAAAGAAGACCGCCATAGGAACGAGCATAGAGATAAACGCCCCAGCAGTCAGCAGAAACCAGTCCTGACCGCGATCGCCCACAATATTCCTAAGAACCAAGGTGACGGGAGCCACGTCCTGATTGCCGCCTAGGTATACCAGCGCGACGAGCAGATCGTTCCAAACCCAGAGGAATTGGAAGACGGCAAAAGAGGCGATCGCAGGCATACTCAGCGGCACCACGATGCGCGTGAATACATTCAGATAGGAGGCCCCATCGACGGCTGCGGCCTCAATTAGATCGCGCGGCAGTGAGCCGATATAGTTGCGCAGCAGATAAACGCCTAACGGTAGGCCGTACGCTGCATGAGCTAACCATACGGCTAGAAAGGTGCTGGAGATGCCCAAGACGTTGTAGACCCGCAGGATTGGGATGAGAGTCATTTGCAACGGGACGACTAGCAGACCCACGGTGATGATGAAAATAGTCTGACGACCAGGAAAGTCCATCCAAGCGAGAGCATAGGCGGCGAAAGTAGCGATCGCAATCGGGATCACAGTCGCCGGCACTGAAATCACCAGACTGTTCAAAAATGCCTGACCCATGCCTTCCGCTAGCACCTCTTGGTAGTTGCCGAGCGTAAACTGCGTAAACTCGAACGGGTTAACAAACACGGTCCACCAGCCGCTGCTGTTGAGCGCTTCGGGTGGACGAAATGAGCTAATAAGTAGTCCCAAGGTGGGCAGGGTCCACAGCAGAGCTATGCCAATGACCGCTAGGTGCACCGGCAAACGGGCCATCAGCCGCTCAAACCTGGAGCGCTCTTTGCGTTTGGCCACATAGTTTGGTCCCGGCGTGTTAGGTCCCGGCGTGTTATGCCCAGAAGTATTTGGAGTATTGGTGGCAGTCATCGACTTTGCTCCTGCTGGCGAAATCGGCGAATATTAACCACCATCACGGGGATGACCGCTATGAGAAGAATGACTGCGATCGCACTTCCCCGCCCGTAGTTTCTAAAGTTAAACATCTCTCTAATCATCCGGCTAGCAATTACATCCGTGCCTAGGTTGCCACCGGTCATGACAAACACAATATCGAATACCTTCAGCACTAGTACCACCACCGTCGTTGAGACTACCAGCACCGTCGGCATAATCATCGGCACAATGATTCGCCGAAAAATCTGAATTTCGTTAGCCCCGTCTACCCGAGCCGCTTCGAGCACATCGTTGGGCACACCTTTGACCGCCGAAGAGAGCAGCACCATACAAAAGCCCGTTTGCAGCCAAATCATAATGGCAATCAGCGCAAAGTTGTTGATTGCCGGATTGACCAGCCACCCAACCGGCTCGAACCCCAACCCCGTGACAAGGGCATTGAGCAATCCGATTTGCTCAGCCTCGGCAGGACGATAGGCATAGACAAACCGCCAGATAACGCTAGCGCCGACAAAAGAGATCGCCATCGGCAAGAAGATCAGCGACTTGGCAACCGACTCGTACTTCACCCGATCGATTAGCACAGCAATAACTAGGCCCAACGATACGCTAATGCCAGTAACCAGCACCAGCCACAGCAGATTGTTGCGAAAGGTGATTAGCGTATCGGGCGCAGTGAGAACAAAGATATAGTTCTTTAATCCTACAAACTCTTTCGAGCTACTGCCAAAGAAGCTGAGATAAAAGGTGCGAATTGTTGGAATAACGAGATAAGCGCTCAGCAGCAGTACCGCTGGCCCAACGTATATCCAAGGCAGTACCTTGAGGCGGGTGCGCTCGGGTAGAAGCCTTTCAACGAGAATGTTGAGCGCGTAAAAGATCCCAATTACTCCGGCTGATCCGATAAAGATAGCTAGTAGCGCCCTTAGTATGAGTAAGATATTGCTGTTCATTTAGAGAGTATCTCCTATTTAGGTGCTTCGCTATCTTCTTTGGTGCTCTCTTCGACACTTTCTTCGGGCCAATAAAATTCAATTTTGTCAGTCACCTCTTCGGTCGAAGCACCGGCAACAAAGTCCATCATGCCTGACCAAAAGGTACCGGTGCCGACTTCGCCCGGCATAGAGTCAGAAGCGTCGAACTGCACGACTTCGGCCGTCGTTAGCAGCTCGGCCTGCTTACGGCTCAGCTCGTCAGGATAGACACTAAGATCAACTTGCTTATTAGCAGAAAGCAGGCCGCCCTTCGCTGCCCAAATTTCATGGGGCATCGGTGTAGCTAGGTAAGCCATCAGCTTTCGCGCTTCTGGGGTATCTCTTAGCATGGAGAAAATCTCACCTGCTACCAGCAGCGCATTCTCGTACTCAGAGTTTATGACCGGGGTAGGAAAAAAATCTACATCCTCACCGATCACCACATCTTCTAAAAAAAAGTTGCTGATGAAATTCCCCTGCTTTTGCATGTAGCACTGCGGCGTTTCGGTAAACAGTCCGTTGATAGAATCTCCCCACGGAATGCTCAGTGCGCCTGCTTTGCCGCCGTATAGGTACTCTGGCGTTTTAGCGATCGCACCAAAGTAGTCAAAGGCTGTTTGCACCTCTGGGGCATTGAAGGGCACCTCGTGCTCTACCCACTGGTCGTAGAACTCGGGGCCTGCCGTATGTAGCACAATATCTTCTACCCAGTCGGTGCCAGGCCAGCCGGACGCGTTGCCGCTCTCCATACCTAGGCACCATGGGTTACTGCCATCCGAGACGATTTGGTCACTTAGGGCAATCAGCTCATCCCAGGTTTCTGGCGTTTCGTAGCCGGCCTTTGCGAATTCTTTGGGGTTGTACCACACTAGGCTTTTGACGGCTGAGCGGTACCAGATACCGTAGATCTGGTCGTCAACGGTCGAGAGATCGATCCAGCTATCGGGATAATAGGCTTCTAGCTCACTGCGACTTAGGACTTCGCTCACAGGGACAAGTGCGCCTTCTTCAGCGAGCGATCGCATCAAACCCGGCTGCGGAAACATCGCAATATCGGGCGAATTGCCTGAATCCACCCTGACCGGTAGCAAAGTGGTAAACGCATCCGTGCCTTCGTAGCGCACTTCAATGCCTGTTTCCTCTTCAAAAGGAGCAAGCGCCTCTTCCAGCCTGGCCTGCTGCTCGCCTACAATCACCCCCAAAACGGTGACCGTGCCGCCGTCGCCAACAGATTCAGCGGTCTCAGTCTCCCTAGTCTCCCCAGTCTCCCCGGTCTCCCCAATCTCTCCAGAGGGCGACTCCTCTCCGCTAAGCCCACTGCAACCGTATAGCGGCAGCGCGATGATGCACAGACCCAAAGTCAGGCTTTTGACTGACTGAGCCATTGGCAAAGGCCATCGCAGAGAGAAAAACATGATCTAAACCTGAGAGCGTCGGTGTAAGACTGTATACAAATACTTACACGGTTGTATAGTATCAGCCCATTAAAATAACGTTATCAATAACGTGAATAATGCCGTTGCTCGCTTCAATATCCGCCGCTAAAACGGTAGCGTTTTTGACCTCAAAGGTAGGCTTAACTCGAATTGGAATGGGCGAGCTTTCGAGCGAAGGTAGCTCTTCTTTGTCATCTAGATCCGCCTGGGTCCAGGCACCGCTGACAACGTGATATTTCAGAATACGCGCGAGCTGAGGCGGGTTGTCTACAAGGGTTTGCACAGTGCCAGGGGGCAGCTTGGCAAAGGCGTCGTCAGTAGGGGCAAAGACCGTGAAAGGGCCGTCACTACACAGAGCCTCGACTAAATTGGCAGCCTTGACAGCAGCGACAAGGGTAGAGAAGCCATCCGTACTGACGGCAATTTCGACAATGTTTGGCATAGGACCTATCGGTAGTTTTGGCTTTGGACATCTCGAAGCCTAGCTTCGGGGCGTTTGAATCGATCGAGATTTTGCTCGAAGAACTGACGATTAGCTTTGAGATGCTCAGGATTAGGATCGTCTAGTGGGTAGAGCAAAGCGGTGCGCAGCGCCTGAATAACCGCAGAGGTAACATTGTACATAGAGCGCTGGAAGGTGATACCTAGCTGGATTAGGATGTCGTCTTCGCCGCGTCCGTGCTGGTCGTACTCTTCTATCAAATAGTCAGGGAGAAAGTGGAGCATGTCCTGCATTAGCAAAGTGGGTGGAATGCCCGCGCTGCCAACAGGAAAAACGTCAGCGTAGAGGATGCCGTAGTGGAAGTCTTTTTGTTCTACGGGAATTTGCTTGGCCTGGGCGTTATAAGACTTGGTGCCTCTAAAGGGAGCCGTGCGGTAAAAGACGGCTTCGACGTACGGAAGAGCCGCTTCGTATAGCCAGGTAAAGCCCTGGGACTTTGGAATAATTTCGTAGCATTCGCCTTTGATATAGGCATGGTGATAGATGGGGCGTCCGGCTACGGCAAAAATGCCGTTGACGAGGAAATCCATCGCGGCAGGGACGCTGGTCATTTTGCCTTCGTCGTACAGATCGCTCATTTCAAAGAAGACAGGCGCCATGACTTCCCAGAACAGCCCTAGATTGCTGTAGTAGGAAAGCTGTTTGACCTGCTCATGAAACATCTCTGGAAAGAGTTTGTACAGACCGAGCATGACCGGGTTGCCTTTGAAATAGGCGCGAATAGCGCGATCGCTGTTAGCACGATACTCGTCACTGTCTAGGTAGGCGTTGAACTTGGGATTGATGTCTTCGTGCCATAGCATGGCCTGCATACACGCTTCGGCAAATTCCATGTTGACCCGGTCGTGCCAAAGATGATGTAGCAGTTTGGGGAGCTTGCGATCGCTCTCTCCTTTTTCAATAAATTCTCTTAGCTCTGGGTGCGCATCGCCACCGCCGCGCCAAATTCGCAAATCTGCGTTGTCCCCAGCGTAGACGTTATCGCGATCAAGATAGTCTTTGGAGATAAAGTATTTGAAAGCAGGTAGAGGATTAAGGAAAACCTGTTCGGCAATATAGAGCAGATCTCGCCAGTAGAAGTCCATGGGAACAGCGTAAGCTTTGTAAATGCCAATGATCTGCTTGAGATTGTCAGGGGTATCAGGCAGCATGGACCCACCGGCTTCGAGCCGATGGATAACGTCGGAAAAGGCGTGGTTAGAAGGTGGCAGGGTGGTTTTGGCAAGCGTAGGTGAGGACATAATGGTGAATTTTTAGGGCTAATTATGCGTAGAAGCTTGTTTTGTAGGAAGGTGAATAGCTGTTGAATAGCGCTTAGACTACAGCTTGCTAGCTATAACCTGGACGCTAGCTGTAGTCTAAGCGCTAGCTGTGCCCTGGGAGCTCGTCTTGACTAATCGCTCCAATCTTGGGTGCGGAGCCTTTGGGCAAGACGGCTGCAATCCTCTCCGATTGCCAAAAGAGATTTCTTTCTTCTGCAATAACTTCCCCGCTGGGCATAGCCGCGATCATGGCCTGTGAGGTAGCGGCGCTCCACTGTACGAGCCAGCCGGGACGTAAGCCTAAAACAAGCACTAGAGTAGCCAGAACTAGGGCCGGCACTTTCTCGCCTATGCTGACTTTATCGTAATAGGCTTTTTGATTGTCTAATCGACCAAAGCAGGTGCGGTTGATTAAGATAACAAAGTACACGGCTGTGAGGCCAGTACCGATGACGCAAACCAGGGTAGGAATAGGAAAGGTGCTGTAGCTGCCTTGGAAAACTAGGAACTCGGTAATGAAGCCGACGAGTCCGGGAATTCCGGCGCTGGCCATACCGCTAAGTACAAGCAGAGCACTGACCAAGGGCAGACCTCTGAGGGGATTCATCAGGCCATTAAGCTGATCTAACTGACGAGTGCCTACTTTGATTTCAACTAGGCCCACCAGGTGAAACAGCAGCGCCAGAATCAATCCATGAGAGACCATCTGAGAGATTGCGCCGATGAGGCTCAGCTCTGTAAAGGCTGCACCGCCGAGCATGACATAGCCCATGTGTCCGATAGAGCTGTAGGCTACCATGCGCTTGATGTCTTTCTGGGCGATCGCAGTAACCGAGCCATACAGCACGCTTACCGCTGCCCATATTGCCAGGCCTGGCGACAGCAGCGCCCACGCATCGGGAAAGAGCCCCAACCCAAAGCGAAAAATGCCATAGGTGCCCAGCTTAGCCAAAACGCCACCGAGCATAATCGCCACAGAAGGAGACGCCGCCACGTACGTATCGGGTAGCCATGTGTGAAAAGGCACCAGCGGAATCTTGATACCAAAGCCGACTAGCAGCAGCGACAGCAGTACCACTTGGGAGGTGAGCGGTAGCTGAATTTGCGACATTTGTTCGTAAGAAAAGTCGAGTGTTTTTCCCAACCAGGCCGTTCCTAAAAAGGCGGCAAGAATAAATGCGCCCGCTAACGCCGTATACAGCAAAAACTTAGTGGCTGCATATTCTCGCTTGGCCCCGCCCCAAATAGAAACCAGAAAATAGAGCGGCACCAGCTCGATTTCAAATAGGAGAAAGAACAGCAGTAAGTTCTGAGCCAGGAAGGCCCCCGCTACACCGCCGCTGACAAACAAAATGAGCGAGTAGAAGAACCTGGGCCGTTCCTTTTCTTTGGCGCTGCTATAGATAGCAATCCAAGTTAGCAGGCTGTTGAGAAAGATCATCATCAGCGACAGCCCGTCTAGCCCAAGATCGTAGTTGAGACCTAGCATAGGGAGCCAGGGCATAAACTCTCCCATCTGCATACCAGATGCTGCAAGATCGAATTGAGTAAACAGCCAGAGGGTCCACAGCAGAGACACACCAGAAAAGGCAAAGGCGGCGAGACGGGTTTGCGCAGCGCTCAGCTTCACGGGCAAAAAGGCGATGAGCAGCGCGCCGACAAGGGGAATGCAAATGAGGGTGCTGAGCATGGTGGTTAAGGAGGTTTTATGAGGGCTTTGCGAGAGCTTTGGAAAAAGGTTTGGCGAAGGGCCTTGATTGGAAAAGCCCTTGATTGGAAAAGGCCTTAACTGAAAGAGGCCTTAAGAAATAGGAGAAAGCGTATTAAGCAGAAGGCACCAGGCAGAGGGCAGAAGCTACTAGGCAAGCGCTTAGGCAAAGAGCGCTATCCAGCCGAGATAGAGACTGATAGCCACCACAAAGAAGGTAATGGTCAGTGCGTAAAGCTGCAGTTGACCTGTATTGGATCGCCTGAGGGTCTCACCGCTAAACAGTGAGGTAAGGCCTACAAAGTTGACAAATCCGTCAATAACGTAGCGATCTATCCAGTCTGTAAACCGCGAGAGATAGTCAACAAAGCCAATGGCAGTAAGCCGATACAGCCTAGGCGTGTAGAAGTCATAGGCCAGCAGATTGTTGAGCCGAGTAGGCAGCACCTTGGTAAGCTCCTTGCTTTGGCGGAAGATGTAGAAGAGGCTAGCCGCGCCCATCCCAATCACGCTGGATAAAAATAGGGTCCAGCCCAGTGGCCAGCTTAGCTGGAGCTCACTAGGAAATAGGGAGAAGTCCTTGATGACAAATGGCGTATTGAGCGTGAAGCCTGCCATCGCGGTCATCGGTATAACAATGAGCCAGATTGGTTCAGGTGCTCGGGCAGTCATAGGGGTGCGATCGCCTGCGAACATCAGGCCAAACATCCGCACCAGTGCAAAGCCAGCCACGCCATTGGTCAATACGACCGTCGCCACTAGTCCATACTGTTGCGCTTGCCAAAGCCCTTGTAGCATTGCCATTAGCGACCAAAACCCACCAAATGGCGGCAGCGCAATCAGCCCCACAATGCCGACCAAAAATGAGAGTCCAGTAACCGGTCTAGGCCCCCACAAACCGCCCATTTGAGTGATGTCTTGGCTGACGACGTTGAAGATGATCGAGCCCGTTGCCATGATTAGCAATGCTGTAGCGATCGCATGGGTGAGCACCAGCAGCAGAGCCGCCGTAACTTGCCCAGTGCCAACCGCGATAAAAATAAGCCCCATATAGGCGCTTGCCAGATAAGAGAGGACTCTTTTCGCATCGATTTGCGCCGCGGCAATCAACGCGCCGCCAACCGCCGAAATCGAGCCAATAGTTACCGCTAGCCCAGTAGCCCAAGGCGATAAAGCAATCACCGGCTCTAGCTTCACCAGCACCCAAGCGCCAGTTGCCACCACCACCGAATTTCTCAAAATCGTAGTGGGCAAGGGTCCTTCCATTGCCTCATCTAGCCATAGGTGTAGGGGAAACTGCGCGCACTTACTCACAGGCCCCGCCACCAGTGAAATGCCTATAAGCGCTAGCACTAGCGGTTGGTAATCACGCTCTACTGAAACCGTTTGTGCCCAGACGGCCAGCTCGCTAAAGCTCCACGTGCCCGCCAGCGGATACAGCGCCAGCACGCCCATCAACAGGATTAAATCACCCACCCGCTTAGTCAAAAACGCATCTCTAGCGCCAGTAACCACCAGCGACTGGTTGAACCAGTACCCCACAATCAGGTAGGTCCCCAGCGTCAAAATCTCCAACAGAATGTAGCTGAAAAACAGCGAGTCGCATAGTACTAGCGCGGTCAGGCCCGCTTCGAACAAAGCCAGTAGAGAGTACAGCCTGCCCCAGCCCCAGTCCATTTCTAAGTAACCCACCGTGTAGATTTGGACTAACAGGTTGAGCACGGTAATGACGACGCTAGCCCCTAGAGTAAGTGCCGATAGCTCTATCGGTAAGGTGAGGTGCAAGTCCGCGATTTCTAGCCAAGAAAATTCTAAGAACTGAGCGGGCTGATGCCGGATAGCCACGAAGGCAATCACGCTATGGATTAGCGCCGCCACTGTTGTTAGTAAGTTGATATACCCTACCGGGCGGGGACCTGTTTTCCGAATGAGCGCAGGCGACCAAAAAACAGAAACGAGCGCTCCTACAAGGGGATAGCAGGGAATTAGCCAGCTAGTTTGGGCGAAAGCGGTAGCACTGGGCATGGGTGCAAATTCCAATCAAGAAATATGTATGGCTTTCAGCATAGGGTTTAATCTATGCTGACTTAAAAATAATGTGGAAGAACTCAATGAATAAAATATACCATTGTCTTTGCTTATTCTGAACTTAAACAGCATTGAATAATCTTAACGGTGACTTTGTTCTGCCTAATAGTTCCTGCTCATAGCTATTGCTGATAGCCCTGCTCTTAGGCAATGTGAATCGGCAAGGTAGAGCGCTATGGGTAAGTGCGATATGTGAAGCGCACGTGTGAGGCGGTGACGTATGAGCCAATTAGTTGGCCTACTTAATACTCGCTGATATAGGTGGAAACTTCTAAACAATGAGGCGTAAAAATGAGCTTGGATGATAGAGATAAGTCTATAGGTGAACCTGCGAGCGGCGGGGACACAGACGTGTCTAGCGATGACCTTGGCAACGAGCTCAACGACACGCGATCGCTGCCATACTCGGCCCTATCGCCAGATCAGCAGCGGCAGCGGCTAAAAGAGCTAGCGGCGGTGTTCTTTCGGCTCGGTACAGTGGCCTTTGGTGGACCGGCGGCGCACATTGCCATGATGGATGATGAGGTGGTGAAGCGCCGAAAGTGGATGAGTCGCGGGAGCCTGTTGGATTTGATGGGCGTAACGAACCTATTGCCGGGGCCAAATTCTACAGAGTTAGCGATTCATATCGGCTATGAACGAGCCGGATGGCAGGGGCTGTTTGTGGCAGGGAGCTGCTTTATTTTGCCGGCCCTGGGGTTGATGTGGTTGCTGGCGGCGGTATATGTGCGCTATGAGACGGTGCCGCAGGTGGGCTGGCTGCTGTATGGCGTGAAGCCGGTGATTATTGTGGTGGTGTTAAAGGCGCTGTGGAAACTAGGCAAAAAGGCGGCCAAAGATAGGCCGACGACGGCTGTGGGGGTGGCAGCGATCGCAGCTTATTTTCTCGGCGTCAACGAAATTTTAATGCTGCTAGGCGCGGGCACACTGGTGATGCTGATGAAGAACTGGACTAATCGGGGAACGAGCGTAGGTCTGTTTCTTCTTCCATCTAGTTTATCTTTGCCGGGCGCGATCGCTCAAGTTGGCAGCCCGACTACTGCGGCGGTTTCAGTTGGCTGGGCTAGTGTATTTCTGTTCTTTCTCAAAATTGGCTGTGTACTTTATGGCAGTGGCTACGTGCTGCTAGCGTTTTTGCAGCGAGATTTAGTGGAGCGATACCAGTGGCTCAGCTCGCAGCAGCTCTTGGATGCGGTGGCGATCGGACAGATTACGCCGGGGCCAGTGCTAACGACAGCGACGTTTGTGGGGTACTTAGTCGCAGGGCATATGGGTGCGATCGCAGGGACTATCGGCATCTTTCTACCGGCTTTTCTGCTAGTCGGCATGGTTAACCCTTGGGTGCCTAGGCTGCGCCGCTCGCCGCTGGCCAGTGCTTTTTTAGATGGGGTAAACGCTGCTTCTTTGGGTTTGATGGCAGGCGTGACCTATATCTTGACGCGCGCTGCGGTGATTGACTTGCCAACTTTATTGATTGCGATCGCTAGTGCGATCGCGGTTTTTCGCTACAAAGTGAACGCCGCCTGGCTTGTTCTTGCCGGTGCAGGGCTTGGCTTTGTTTTTAAGTTTTTGTGAAATGATCTTTTACGAAATGTAGAATTTTTTGTGAAACGTATTAAAGAACTAAACGTATTAAAGAACTAAACGTATCAGAGAACCAACTGCCTGGAGCGCTCTAGCGCAGTCTATCCTCAGACGAGAGCTTTACTCAGAGATATCATCGCTGCTTTCTTCTATATTTTTGTATTGAAGCTGTAATAGATAGTTGCTAACAGCAATTAGCAGAATAGAAAGCGCAATGTAGAGAATGTCACTGGTTTCTGTGATTTCTAAACCCAGCATCTTCTTGAACAGATTAACAATCAGCGCTACGACAATTACCTGCACTAGCTTGCCTTTTAGCTCTTCTAAGGACTCGCTTTGAAGAATATTGACCTCATGATCGAATCGAACATCAATTTTGGAAATAAACAGCTCATAAACACCAAAGCCAAAAATAAGCAAGACAATGCCGATGAGATAGTAGTCTACGCCACCGATAATATAGGAGACTATTTTGTTAGTAACTTCGCCCTCAGGATCGGCAACGTCAAACTGGAGACTAAAGCCAGCCCAAATGTCTAACGTCCCAATAATAAAAAACTTAATAGCGCTTAACAGACTAAAGATGACAGGTAGCAGAACAAAGAAGCGAAAATTCCAGATGAACGTTTCAAAGACGACTTCTAACCTTCTGAGTGGCTTCATTAGCGCCCCTAATAATGATGAGTTGAGTGCGGTTGGATCAATCGTACGGTCGGCAAATATGTCGGTAAATATGTCGGTAAATATGTAAGTGCGATCGGCATGTCGTACGGTTGACATTGTACGTGTAGCCGGTGGCAAGAGGGCGATAGTATAGCAAATGTCCCACCATATGAAGACACTCGCCGTGGTTGATTGGACTGCCATCCATCTGACAAAAGGAACTGACAAGAGGCAGTAGTTTATTACTAGCCGCGTTTACTAGCTGCGTTTACTAGCCGCGTTTAATAGTTAGTTGAGGCCGCGTTTTCTTTGAGTAGCGTTCCCGACACTGGCTACGCTAGGCAATCACCTAAGCGCGGTATCTCTAAATTGTTTAGCTTGTGTTGTCCTAATCTTTTACACGCTACTGTTTTGTACGCTGCTGTAAGCCCCCTCTTCCTTGAAGCGACGAAAGAGGGGGCTTAATCAGTGACCTTAAACGGTGATACTAGTGCTGACACAGCTAAACCTCTAGTCAATCCGTAGTGAACTGATCCTTCGACTGCTTGAATGTGTTCATAAACCCAGCCATGTATGGCTCGAGAAGTGGCTGATGAGTCAACAGAGTTCGGTCCGTCACCTCATCCATCAACATCTCGTTCCACTTGAGAATCATCTCCCAAGGCACACCCACACGTGGCATCACCATGGTGCATACTCTTATTAGCTCATCTTCAACTGGCGCGAGGCTACCTTGCATAACGCAAAGCCAGAGATATGCCTGGAACATATTCAAATCGGCTTTGTTGCACAAATAGGTCGATAGGTAGCTGCGGAGAGTAGAGAGCGCTTGGTAAGTTGCAGTTACGACAACACACAACGCCACCGATGACATCTCACTACAAGCTCCGCAACTGGTCAGATTACAACGCTGCCTTGGTCAGCCGGGGGAGCCTTCACATCTGGCTAGACGAAGACGTTTTGGTCGCGTGGAAGAATACCCAGAAGACAGGAAAACCGGGCGCATCGGATACGTACAGCGACTTGGCGATAGAGACGCTGTTGACGCTGAAGTCGGTGTACAGACAAAAGCTGCGTCAGACCATCGGGTTTGCCCGTTCGCTGTTTAAGTTGATGTCTGTAGAGCTAGAATTACCGCACTACAGCACGCTATCGCGTCGTGCCAAGCGACTGAAGATAGACCTGTCAGTAACACCGACGCAGGGCAGTCGCCACGTTGTGATTGATAGTACCGGTGTAAAGGTCTATGGAGAGGGTGAATGGAAAGCGCGGAAGCATGGGGTTAGCAAGCGCCGCACCTGGCTAAAGCTACACGTCGGCATTGATGAAGAGACGGGCGAAATTCTAGCCGCTGTGGTCACACCCAACTCAACGGGTGACAGCGAAGTGTTAGGCGAACTGCTCGATGAGATTGACGATGAGATAGAGCAAGTGAGCGCAGATGGTGCCTACGACTGTGGCTACGTCTATGATTACATTGAGGAGCGGGATGCAACCGCTGCGATACCGCCGCGCAAAGATGCCAAGATTTGGTTTCATGGTAACCGCAAAGGGCCAGCACATCCTCGTGATGAGAACCTCAGACGCATTCGACAGGTGGGGCGCTCGGCTTGGAAAGAAGAGATTGACTACCACCGTCGCTCGCTGAGCGAAACCGGGATGTATCGACTTAAAACCATTTTCACAGGAGAGGTGTGTGCGAGGCAGATTAAAACGCAGACGACAGAGCTGATGATTGAGTGCAAGGCGCTCAACAAAATGACTCAGCTAGGAATGCCCGATAGTTATCCGGTTGAAGCTTAAAGAATGACCACAGCAGGAGACTTCTGACTGTTTTCTGATTCACGCAACAAAGCCATTCAAATCTCGAATGCATGAATGCTTTACGCCAGGATGATCTAGCCTCCCACGTCGCATGGTGGTTCTAGGGAACTGTTGTAGAAGGTTCGTATAAACTCGCTGAGAGATTGCTTCGGACTGTGACAGCATTCGCTTAACTAACTTGAAGGCAGGCGAAGCATACTGATGAGTGCTTGCTGCCGCGCAAACGCGTGACCATGGTAACGCTACCTGCTCTTCCAAAAAATTGAAGTAAGGTTCAACAAAGATTTGCTCGGCAGTAGTCAAGTTTTTTAGCAGTACCGCATTGCTGAAGTTAAGGTGAGTAGTGAGAAATCCTAGTTTCGACCAGTCGTCAGAAATCTGGTGGCGGTTCTGATACTCTAGCAGCAAGGGTTCTATAAAACCATTCAACTCTATAACTCATGGTTCGCTGAAAGATAGTTGAGAAAGTCAAATAGATGCCGCGATAATGAGGTCAAGTACATCAGGGCATAGCGGCTATGGCAGAGCTTATCGGGAACGAACGGGTCGATGATATTCCATTGCTATTGAATCAGATGAAACGACTAAATCTGAGCGGGCTGGTAGACGAGCATTTTGCGGGGCATGGGAACTGGCAAGGCTTGAGTGTGGGCAAGGTGCTGACGGGCTGGCTGTCTTATCTACTCTCGCAAGGAGACCATCGCCTCAATCAGGTGGAAGCCTGGGCGGCGGGACTGAGCAGCACTTTGCAGCATAGTTTAGCGCCAACTGTGCGGAGTCTGGACTTCAGTGATGACCGCTTGGAGCGCGTCCTAGACCGATTGAGCGATGACCCGCAGTGGGACGCATTTGAAGGCGCGTTGAACTGTCATACAGTACGGGTGTATGACTTGAAGGTATCGTGTGTCCGTCTGGACACCACGACCAGTAGTGGCTACAGGCCAGTCGAAGGCGAGGGCTTATTTCAATTTGGCCACAGCAAAGACTATCGGCCCGACCTCCCACAAGTGAAGATATCGCAAGCGGCCTTAGATCCATTAGGGATGCCGGTGAGCACCACAATAGTGAGTGGCAATCAAGCAGACGACCCGTTGTACATACCCGAGATCAAGAAAGTCCAACAGAGTCTGGCGACAAGCGGGTTGACCTACGTCGGCGATAGTAAGATGGCCGCGCTAGAGACAAGGCGCTATATCTCCCAAAGCCAGAACTACTACCTGTGCCCGCTGCCAGAGAAGCAAGTCTCCAAAGCCGACCTAGCCGAGTTACTCGCACCTGTTTTCCGAGGCGAGGAGACGCTTACACCCGTTGCCGCGCCCGAGCAAAACAGTCGTGACGCTAAGGCAACCACGGAACCACCCGCCGAACCTGAGTTGATAGCGGAGGGGTTTACCTTCACGATGCCGCAATCGGTTGAGGTGATGGCAACGCCGTTCACCTGGCGCGAACAGTGGCTGGTGGTGCATTCGTTCAAGTACGCCAGACGACAGCAACAAGGGTTGGACAACCGCATCCAAAAAGCCACCGAGGCACTGAACCAACTGAACCTGACGGGTCGTGGCCACAAACGACTCTCGCCTGAGGAAACCGAGGCTGCCGCTCACCGAATTCTTCAGCGCTATCGCCTCAAAGACCTGATTCAAGTCGCCTACGAGACCAAGGCTGAAACGACGCACAAACGCGCCTACCGCGACCAGCCAGCTAGGACTATCACCGAAACCACCGTCACGGTGAAACCGACATTGAACGATGACGCTTATCAACACTGCTCGCAGCTAATGGGCTGGCGAGTCTACGTGAGCAACGACCTTGAGTTGTCACTTGAAGAGGCCGTCTACGGCTACCGCAATGAGTACCTCATTGAACAAGGCTTTGGCCGATACAAGGGCAAAGCACTCGGGCTGCGGCCTATCTATTTGGCTTCTGACGAGCGGGTCAAGGGATTGATTCGGCTGTTGAGTTTGGGCTTGCGAATCCTTTGCCTGCTCGAATTCTCCGTGCGCACTCAATTACAGGCACAACAACAGGAACTGCCTGGGCTCTATGCGGGTAATTCCAAACGCGCTACACAACAGCCCACCGCTGAGCTACTGCTCAAAGCCTTTCGCGGCATTACCCTCACGCTTATGGATATTGACCAAGTTAGACAACGCTTTCTCTCACCCCTCTCAGAGCTACAACAGCGCATACTACAGTTATTAGACACCCTTGATGAAATCTATCTCTCGCTGACTGGCTAATTGTTGCGAACTCCCTTTTTTATCCGCGAACCTTGAGTCATAGGGAGACTTTACAGCAGAATAAATCTTTAATTCGAGGTAGAGAAGATGGGGAACTTGCAGCAAGCTATGTCGTCAGCGGCTAGGCAGAGAACGGCAGTTTATCATCACGCTGAGTAGCGACGCTATCTGGACGCTATCTGGCACCGTTAGCGCTCGATGTTTTCCTGGTTACTAGGCTATGGGGCTGTTGCTAGAAACAAGCCGAAACGCGATAGAGCCAGTTCGAGTTTTGACCACTATTATTTAGCCACTATCAAGCTCAGTCGATAGAATTAATGCGGGTCGCGATAGGGTGACTTAGACATTGATTTTGCTGATATAGCTGTGGATACTTCGAAAAAAAATACGCATGTTCTAAATCGGCTTGGCTTCGGCCCTAGGCCAGGCGATCGCCAGCTTGTTAGCCAGCTAGGCATAGACGGCTATATTCAATCGCAGCTAAACCCATCTGATAATAGCGATCCGGCTTCGCTCACCAGAGCGCTTAGAGCGTTTTCCACGCTGGCGCTTTCTCCTGTAGAGCTGTTCGAGCAGTACCCTGCGCCCAAAAGAGATGACTCTTCTGAACGCAGCGCGGCGCTTAGGCAAAAGCAGGCGACTATAGTTCAAGAGGCGCTTCAGGCAAGAATTCGGCGAGCGCTAGAAAGTCCCAACCAGCTGCAAGAGGTGATGGTGGAATTTTGGTTCAACCACTTCAACGTGTATATCGGCAAGGGCCTAACTAAGCTGTGGGTAGGTGCTTACGAAAGAATGGCTATGCGCACTCATGCGCTAGGTAAGTTTAGAGCTTTACTCGGAGCTACTGCTAAACACCCAGCGATGGCTTTCTATCTGGATAACTGGCGCAATACCGACCCGGATAGCCCCAAGGCTAAAGGTCCTTATCGAGGACTTAACGAAAACTACGCTCGTGAGCTGATGGAGCTGCATACGATGGGCGTAGACGGTGGCTACACCCAAGCGGATGTCGAAGCGTTGACTCGAATTTTGACGGGCTGGGGCATTGTGCGTGAGGATATTCCTAATCATGACGGCAGCGGCTTTAGGTTTGAGGCCGATCGGCACGATGGTGGTGATAAGAGGCTGCTAGGAGAACTGATTCCGGGCGGTGGGGTTGATGAAGGTGAGCGCGCGCTAGATTTACTGGCTCAGCACCCGTCTACGGCGCGTCATATTAGCCATCAGCTGGCCCAGTACTTTATTAGCGATGTGCCACCGGTGGGTGTAGTCGAGCGTATGGCCGAGCGCTTTTTAGCCACAGATGGAGATATTAAACAGGTGCTGCGATCGCTCTTCGACAGCGACGAATTCTGGGCCGATGCTCACTACCAAACCAAATTCAAAACGCCCTACCAATATCTCCTATCAGCGGCTAGAGCGGCGGGTCTAACCGCACCAGATGAAAATGCCGTGCGGCGTTTGATTGGGACAATGAATCAGCTAGGAATGCCGCTGTACCGCTGCCGTACGCCTAACGGCTATGCCCAAACTGAGTCTGCCTGGCTAAATGCAGATGCCATGCTGCGCCGAGTTGGCTTTGCTCGAGCAATCGTCAACCTGCCAGTAGAAAAACCCAGCGCCTCAGCACTTTTAGAAACCCTAGGCGACCAGCTTTCGCCCCAGACTCTATCTATCATCAATAGCTCTCCGGTGGGCCTACAGCCTGCCCTAATGGTTGGTGCCCCCGAGATGATGTATCGCTAGAAGCCCAGCTAGAAGAGAACCAGTCAGAAGAAAACCAGCCAGAAGAAAACCAGCCAGAAGAAAACCAGCCAGAAGAAAACCAGCCAGAAGAAAACCAGCCAGAAGAAAACCACTAGAAAATTTCCTATGCAACGACGTCGCTTTCTCCAAAGAACTGCCTGGCTAGGTGCTGCCAGCCTGGTGACCACCGTAGGGGCCCATAGCTGGCTTTGGCAGTCCAAAGCTCAGGCGGCCAACATGCCTCGGCTAATTGTAGTTATGCTCAGGGGCGCTGCGGATGGGCTGAATATCGTAGTGCCCTACCAAGAAAGAGAATATTACGAAGCGCGACCCTCGATTGCCATTGCCAAACCCGGTGAAAACGACGGCGTAATTGACTTAGATGGTCGCTTCGGCCTGCACCCTTCACTAGCCGCCCTGATGCCTGAATGGGAATCGGGTCGATTGGCTTTTGTCCATGCGTCAGGTTCACCTACTGAGACTCGCTCTCACTTCCAAGCCCAGGACTACTTAGAAAACGGTACCCCCGGCAACGCTGCTACGTACGACGGTTGGCTGAATCGACTGCTGGCCGTTCTGCCAGACGGCCCGCCAACGCAGGCTATCAATATGGGCGCAGGCGGTACGCTTCCCCTGATTCTTTCTGGAGCTCAATCTGTTTCTAACTTAGGCGTGGATGCTGCGGGTGACCCTGCTTTTTCTACCGACCAAGGTGGGCTGCAAACAGCGTTTGATCGGCTCTATGCAGGTGATCAAAAGGTTGCTCAGATCTATCAGTCAGGGCGTCAGGCTCGCGATACGCTGATGCAAGAGCTAGCGGTAGAAAGGACGGAAG
Source organism: uncultured cyanobacterium (assembly GCA_963702855.1). Taxonomy (GTDB): domain Bacteria; phylum Cyanobacteriota; class Cyanobacteriia; order Phormidesmidales; family Phormidesmidaceae; genus Phormidesmis. Next base: position 551,536 of record OY969765.1, on the reverse strand, counting down.
CTTCTCGTGGCGCACCGACGCCTGAACGCTTTGCGAACACGACTCGCGCTTTGGCTCAGCTAATGAAAGGAAACGCGGGTACCCAGATCGCTTTTTTAGAACTTGGTGGCTGGGATACACATGTGAATGAGCGCGGCGTTCTCGCACGTCAGCTTGATCCGTTGGGCATCGGGCTAATGACCCTAGCTGAAGAGCTTGGCGATCTCTATCAAGATACGACGATTGTTGTGATGTCAGAATTTGGCCGCACAATCGCCGAAAATGGGAATGGCGGCACGGATCACGGCTATGGAAACGCAATGTGGATTTTAGGCGGCGGCGTGCGCGGCGGGAAAATTTATGGGGACTGGCCAGGTCTAAGCGAAGCCAACCAGCATGAGGCGAGAGATCTGGCGATTACGACAGATTTTCGAGATGTAATCGCGTCTTTGCTTACGCAGCAGTTTGGTTTGGGAAGAGAGGCGATCGCACAGGTATTTCCCGACTACCGGCCCCAGAACAGAATTGTCTTACTGTAACTGCCTGGCCGTAGCCACGTCCTGCAGCATATACCTTGGAGCCGTTTGACACGTTAGACGATAAATACGCGATCGCCTACCTCAGCCTTGGCGTAGTCGTTGACTAGCTTACCTAGGGCTGCCTCTAAATACTCGCTCATCCGCTCAATTTCCTGCTTAGCGTAGCTAGGAACATTGCCTTGAGCCTCAGTTTTCAACTGATTCAGCCGAGTTTCAACCGCCTCGAGAGCCGCGTCAATGTCACCGACTAGCGCCGTCACAAATGCCTGAGATCCGTAGGCAATGTATAGCTGATTGTCGAACAGCACTAGCCAGTCGGGCTCGCCTGCGTACAGTACGAAGTTGATCACGCCGCACGATGTCCCGCGCAGCTCGTTTAGGGCAGCTAGGGTCATGGGCATCTCATAGCAGTGCTGCTCTTCTGCGCTATAGAGACCAACTGCGGTCATAGAGGCTTGCCCGGTTGTTTGAACAGCGTTGAAAATAGTTTCTATAATTTCTGATGAGAGCGTGCCTTTGTGAATAACAGGCGCGGCTACAAAGCCATCTTGTTTTAGCAGCGCCACGCTCGGTGAACCCTCCTCGCTTGCTGCTAGTGACACAACGCGATTCAGCCTATCTATAGCGGCTTCAGCAGCCTGTCCTTCGAGAATTTGAATATGATCCATACTCTTTTCTAGCGTCGTGCCCCGGTGTTGTGCTCATAGCATCTGTATCAGCCTACGACTATAGCCTTATCTGTCGGGTTCATTTGCCTATGGCTTGCAGCTCATAGAAGCTGTTCAGTAACGGTAATTTTCGGTAAGCTGCATGCGAATGAGTTGCGTGCGAATGAGCTGTATGGAAATAAATAGAAGTTGCCAATAATGCATACCCCCTCAACTCCAAGACCCGTTTTTAGTGTCTAGCTGAAAGCGGTCTGCGGAGCCGCTTATGATATTAATTTCAGCAAACGGCAGATAGCGATGCTGTGTACGGTTGGCAGAAAGAGGGTTTTCCAAGTCGGCTCAGCGATCGCATAACAAAGTAGCCACCATGCAGACTATGTAGCCACAGATTCCTGCCACTGAGAAAGCGCACGATTAAAGACTTTACTAGGTCGCATAGCCTGCTCCGTCTTCTCCCTGTCTGGTAGATAATACCCACCGAGATCTACCGCGCTACCCTGCGCCGCGTTCAGCTCTTGGATAATGGTCTGCCCATGCTTCCCTAGCTGCTGTGCTAGCGGTTCAAAAATCGCTTTTAGCGCAGTATCGCCATCTTGCTGAGCTAACGCTTGCGCCCAATACAGCGCTAGATAAAAGTGACTGCCACGATTGTCTAGCTCGTTGACCTTACGAGAAGGCGATTTGTCTTTATCTAGTAGTTTGGCCGTTGCTTGGTTGAGCGCGTTGGCCAATACAACAGCTTTTTGATTGCTAGTTTTACGGCCCAGTTCCTCTAGCGTTACAGCTAGTGCCAAAAACTCTCCTAGTGAGTCCCAACGCAAATGTCCTTCATTGACAAACTGTTGTACATGCTTGGGCGCGGAGCCCCCTGCTCCAGTTTCAAACAGACCACCCCCTGCTAATAGCGGTACAATTGAGAGCATTTTAGCGCTAGTTCCTAGCTCCAAAATGGGAAAGAGATCGGTCAAGTAGTCTCTAAGTACGTTACCTGTAACCGAAATTACGTCTTTGCCCGATCTGATGCGCTTGCAGGTAAACATCATGGCCTCGACGGGTGGCAATATCTGGATATCGAGCCCGACAGTGCTGTAGTTAGCTAGGTACTGATGCACCCTGGCAATAATGTTGGCATCGTGGGCCCGATTCTCATCTAGCCAAAAAACTGTAGGCAGTCCCGTTACGCTCGCTCGATCTACTGCCAGCTTGACCCAATCTTGGATGGCAGCGTCTTTGGTTTGACACATGCGCCAAATGTCGCCAGCTTCTACGCTGTGCTCCATCAGCGTATTTCCCGCGTCGTCTATAACGCGAACAGTGCCGTCAGCAGGAATTTCAAAGGTTTTGTCATGAGAGCCATATTCCTCCGCTTTCATCGCCATCAGGCCTACATTGGCCACGCTGCCCATGTGACTAACTTTAAACGCGCCGTTTTGCTTACAAAAGTCAATACAGGCCTGATACATCGTGGCGTAGCAGCGGTCGGGAATCATTGCTTTGGTATCGTGCGCTTTGCCGTCCGCGCCCCACATTTGACCAGAGCTGCGGATGGCGGCGGCCATAGAAGCATCAATGATGACATCACTAGGTACATGCAGATTCGTGATGCCTTTATCAGAATCGACCATAGCCAGCCGTGGTCGCGTTTCATAAATAGCTTGAATATCGGCGTCTACCGCTTCTTTGGTGGAGATACGCTGGTCTTCGCGTAGGCCTTGAATTTTGGTGTATATGTCGTTGAGGCCGTTGTTAGGAGTGACGCCTATGGCAGTAAGAGTTTGTTCATGCTTCTCAAAAACGTCTTTGTAGTAAGTTGCGACAGCATGCCCAAATATGATCGGATCAGACACTTTCATCATGGTTGCTTTCACGTGCAGTGAGAGCAAGATGTCTTCTTCTTTGGCTGCTGCAATCTCTTTTGTGTAAAAGGCACGCAGCGCTTTCAAGCTCATGACTGCTGAGTCGATCACTTCTTTTTCCAAAACTGGGATGCGCTCTTTTAGCGTTGTTGTCTGGCTATCGTTGGCAGTTAGCTCAATTTTTACAGTGCCTGCCTGCTCAACAACGGCTGACTGCTCGCTACCGTAAAAGTCTCCCGATTCCATATGTGCGACGTGAGATTTTGACTGCGCTTTCCAGTTGCCTACCTTGTGAGGATGCTTTTGCGCATATTGCTTGACAGCAGCAGCGACTCGTCGGTCTGAGTTACCTTCTCTTAAGACAGGATTAACCGCGCTGCCCAAGACGCGAGCATACCGCTTTTTGATGTTTTTTTGGGCTTCGTTTTTAGGAATAGCGGGATAGTCCGGGAGCGTATATCCTTTGCCCTGCAGCTCTGCGATCGCGGCTATTAGCTGCGGCACCGATGCACTGATGTTCGGTAGCTTAACCACGTTAGCTTCAGGCCTTTTTACCAGCTCACCTAATAGGCTCAGCGCGTCCGGCTTTTGCTGCCCAATTTCCAAGTTCTCAGGAAAGCTAGCAATAATGCGTCCTGCCAGCGAAATGTCGCTAAGCTCTATGCCTACGTTGGCTGTCTGGGTGAATGCCTCAATAATAGGGAGCAGAGAGACCGTTGCCAGCGCAGGCGCTTCATCTGTAAAGGTGTAGACAATTTTAGACAGAGCAGGTGGCATGGATTTCCTCAGAACCGCTATAAGCGTATTTTGATGGAGTATATCAAAAGATTGCGAACAAGTATGCCTGTCTACTGCGGTCGCGCTTTGTTTCTTGCGATACGTATGACTGTGGGTAACGCCAGCTAGCGTAGCGATCTCTGTAGGATTAATTATTGACTGGTCTACTAGCCGATCTGTTTGTCGGACGCTGGTTGGTGGGAGCGACAGACATTAGATAGAGCGCTGCTAATAGTCCCCAGGCGACGATATTGGTACGCGAGTCGAACAGCACCACGTCGAATAGGCCAAACAGCAGGCAGGCGGTAAAGGCCAGCAGGTAGCTGAACAAGATGGCCCGCTCGCTCGCTGACAAGTCACCTTTCAAATAAGTGCGAATCGCAGTGTAGTAAAGCCTGCCAACAATCCAGCAAAACCCAAGCATGATAGGAATACCCGCTTCAGACGCGAGAAATAGCCAGACGTTGTGAGCGTGGTGAATGACCTCATAGCCTGGAATGCTGTTGGGAATGTATAGCTCTCGTAGACCCGACAAGCCCCAGCCTAGCCAGGGCCGCTGCGAGATCATTTCAACGGCGAGGCGCCAGACGCCAATTCGAGGATCTTGAGTGAAGATCACCATTGAAAGCGATCGCCCACCAATGCCAAAGCCCAGCGCTGCTGCTACTAAGATCGCACCGCCTGCTAGCCCTGAGAGCATCACCCAGCGGTAGCGACGAGCCGCGTAAAGCGCGATCGCAACTAGCACCAGCGCAATCAAAACTCCGTTACGCGAACCCGTACAAAAAATTGCCGCCAAACACAGCGCCACGGCCAGCGCCACCGATTGCCTACTGGTCCAGCCCCAGCCCTGCCGAAGCTTGCGATCGCGCCCATCAACCAGCTCCTTTAAAACTAGCCCTAATCCCAGCCCTAAAATCATTGCCAAATAGGCGCTAAGACCGTTGGGATGGTTGAACAAACTATGCGCCCGGTGGCCAAATGACGGTTCTTCGTATAGCCAGCCCAAAAAAGCATTCGGTAACGGCATCGCCCGCACCTGCACAGCCATCTGTTCAAACTTTAAGATGTACTCGATAATTGCGATCGCGCTGAGCGGCATCGACGTTACTAGCATCCACCGTGCCATTGCTTCCAACCGCATAAAGGGGTCAGCTATAGCTTTGGGCTGGGTTGCTAAAACGCCCCAAAATAAGAAAAATGGAAGAAAATTAGTCAGCTGTAAAAAAGCGTCACCCCGGTTAAAGCCAAAGCTAGCGCTCAGTAATAGCCCCGCCGACAGCCAGCCAAAACCACACTGTCCGCATAGCTGCCAAACCTTACGCCCTCTCGATCTCATCGCTGAAACCAATAATCCAGCTAGAATCAACAGGCCGCCGTAACTCGCATACGGCAGCAGAATAAACCCGGCTAGCCAAAGCTGCTCAGAAGGGAGGCGCTTGTTGCTAATAGCGCTATGCTTGAGGGTCGAGTGACGTTCTGAAAACTCTTGCTTATTCACGCTGATGTAACGACTCACTGTAAAAATAGTCACTGTAAAAATAGATGTCTAGGAAAATAGACATCTCATCTGCTAAGAGATCTCCCTCGTGCAGAATGAACCTCTAATAAGCGCCATCGCCTGCTAAAACCACCTTGACTGTACAGATCAGAATATAGATATCTAGCCACACTGACCAGTTTCTGACATAGTAAGTGTCAAAATTCACACGTTCGTCGTACGTAATATTGTTTCGACCTGATATTTGCCATAGCCCGGTGATGCCTGGCAGCACCTGTACGTATAGATCAAACTTATCGCCATAGCGTCGCACTTCTTCGAGCACAATCGGTCTAGGCCCAACCATACTCATCTCACCGCGCAAAACGTTCCATAGCTGCGGCATCTCATCTAAACTGGTTTGCCGTAAAAATTTGCCTACCCGCGTAATTCTTGGGTCTGCCTTTAGCTTTTGGTCCTGCTCCCAGTCCTTTCTCATCTGCGGATGCTGCGTTAGATAGCAAGCAAGCACCCGGTCTGCATCGACTACCATAGAGCGAAATTTCCACACCTTGAACCGCCGTCCGCCTCGCCCGATTCGGGTTTGTCGGTAGAAAACAGGTCCGGGTGAATCGCACACAATCAACAGACTAATTAGCACTATCAGCGGCAGACAGGCCAGACCTACTACAGCCACTAGCGCCTTGTCCAATAGCGATTTGAGTAGTCTTGGTCCTGGCAGAAAAAGCTGCTGACGCACTTCTAAGCCCAGTACGCCGCCCAGATCCTTTGCAACCACCCAAAGGCTAGCCATCCCAAACAAATCGGGAATCACCATTAAGTGGGCAAAGCTGCGACCGTAGCGTTCTAACAGCGGCAGCAAATGGTAGTAGGCCACTCCCGGCATAGCAAAAATGGCATAGGGAATTTTTAGATCTTTTGCTAAGAGCGGCGCCATCGACAGCTTGCCGATAACTGGCACACCTTCTAGCTGACCGTGCTTGTAAGGATCATCATCCAGCACAGCTACTGGCTTTAGTCCCAAAGTCGGCTGCCGTTGTAGGGTCCGAATCACCATCTGCGCGGTCTTGCCGGCGCCCATGACCACGACCGGATAGCCCCACCAAGACTGACGCGCACAGAGCGATCGCACCCCATAGCGACCCCCAATCACAAGCAGCAGCGATAGCAGCCATGCCGTTAAAAAAGCGCCCCGCGAGTACAGCTCGACTTCTCGAAACAAAAAGATTGACGAGCCGAGCAACAGATACATTAGGGTTGTCGTTAGCGTCAGGCGGCGCAGCTCTTCGACCGGGCTGATGGCAATGCCAGGATACAGTCCTGCTAGCCCATAGGTGACCAAAAAAATACCAATCAGTGGCCACAGCCGCCAATACAAAGAAGGATGAAACTGACCGTTGAGCAATAGGCGAACCCAGACGCTGACAAAACCAGCCAAGCTGAGACAAAGGGTGTCGATGCAGATGAGCACAGCTAGGGTTAGCCGGGGGCGGTGGGGAACCGGTGCGATCGCCTGACGTAGGCTTTCGATGCGATCGCTGCCATGCTTAGAAAGTGAATAAATTGTCACAGCACCTCTCTTGTCCGTCAGTTAAACATCTTTCATCGAGAGACTCGCCCGTCGTTTTGGGCTTACCGTCTTGGACTCACCGTCTTGACTGACTGTCTTCGAAGTGTATCCAAGCCTGTTCTACGAACGCTTCAAAACGCTGCTTGAAGCGTTCAATCGAAAACCGCTCAGCGTTTTGTCTTAGCACCCTAGGATCAAACTGGTCTATCTGCCCGTGGATTTGTTTGACCGACTGTACCAAACTTTCAGGGGTCTGGTTGGCGAACAGTAGGCCAGTTTTGCCATGAATTACCGTCTCGGCCTGTCCGCCCTTGGCATAAGCCACTACCGGTGCGCCTGCCGCCTGCGCCTCTACTGGCGTAATTCCAAAATCCTCTTCCGGCGGAAAAATAAACCCTCGGCAGCGCTCCATGTAGCTTTCAACCACACTGTCTGGCTGCTTACCCAAAAAACGGATATTTTCTTTGGCCATCCGCTGCAACGCCGAGCGATCGTCACCATCACCAATCACCACCAGAGGCAGCCCTAGCTGGTTGAATGCCTCAATCGTCAGATCCAATCTTTTGTATGGAACAAAGCGCGACACCGTTAGGTAGAAGTCCTCTCTGGCTTTATCCTCTCTAAATCGCTGCGTATCAACCGGTGGATAGATAACTTCTGCGGGTCGGCGATAGGTTTTATCAATGCGCCGAGCCACATAGCGCGAGTTTGCCACATAGCGATCTACCCGGTTAGCGCTGCCTGCATCCCACAGCCGCAGGTAGTGCAAAACGGCGCGGGTGAGCACGCTCTTAATCCCTTTGGTGAGCTTAGCCTGCTGCAGATACTGGTGCTGTAGTTCCCAGCCATAGCGCAAGGGCGTATGTACATAGCTAATGTGTAGCTGATCGGGGCGAGTAATGACCCCTTTGGCCACCGCGTGGTGACTAGAGATGATCAGATCGTAGGCTGAGAGATCGAACTGCTCAACAGCTAGCGGCATTAAAGGGAGGTAGCTGCGAAAAGCGCGCTCGGCAAAAGGAAGCGTTTGAATAAATGAAGTTGTAACAGATTTGTTCTGGATAAACTTGCGCTGATGAGTGGGTAGGAAGTCCACCAGGCTATAAAGGTGAGCGTGGGGATAGATATTGAGAATTTGCTCGACGACTTTCTCCGAGCCTGCATGTGTCGTCAGCCAATCATGAACAATGGCAATTTTTCTCACTATCTTTCTCCACGTTAGTTAAAAACAAGAACTACGAACAAGAACAGAGAGATATTGATAGAGAAAGACTTTGCTTCGGACATATTCATAAGATCTCTTTATCTTAGACAACCTACTTAGGCGTCCTCATGTCTACCTTTTCATTCCTACCTCTTAGCCGTCAGCCGTTAGCTCTTGGAGATCGTGTTCCACCATAGACTCGACTAGCTGAGTGAATGAATACGCTGGCTGCCAGTGCAGAAATTTCTGAATGGTTTGAATAGAGCCCACTAGCTGCACGGGTTCGTCCGGTCGATAAAATGCTGGGTCAACTGAAACATGGTCTTGCCACCTAAGTCCTACGTACGAAAAGGCACAGTCGACCAGCTCTTTGACCGAATGGGTCTGACCGCTAGCGATAATGTAATCATTCGGTATTTCTTGCTGAAGCATCAGCCACATGGCCATTACAGCATCTTTGGCATGACACCAGTCGCGACGAGCTTCCAGGTTGCCTAGCTTCAGATCGTGAGCCATACCGAGCTTGATTTTGGCGGCGCCTTGGGTAATTTTGCGAAAGACAAATTCTGAGCCGCGCCGAGGAGATTCGTGGGTATAGGTAATTCCGCAGCAGGCGTATAAGCCGTACTTTTGGCGATAGTTGACCGTCATCCAGTGCGCGTATGCCTTGGCGACGCCGTAAGGATTGCGCGGTCGAAAGGCTGTTCGCTCGGTCTGAGGAGATTCGTCTGGCTGACCAAACACTTCACTGCTAGAGGCCTGGTAAAGGCGCGCATCGGGTTTGCAGCGGCGAATGGCTTCTAGCAGCCTAGAAACGCCGATGGCTGTGTACTCTGCGGTCAAAGCGGGCTGAGTCCAAGACAGAGGAACATAGCTTTGAGAGGCTAGATTGTAAATTTCGTCAGGTTGGGCTTGGTCGATGGCGTCCATCAGCGAAAACTGATCGAGTAAGTCTCCAGAGATAATTTGAATGTCGCCTGCAAAGTGGTTGATGCGTCCGAAGCTGCTAGAGCTAGAACGACGGACCATGCCATAAACTTCATATCCTTTGCTGAGCAATAATTCTGCCAGATAGGATCCATCTTGTCCTGTGAGTCCTGTAATCAGCGCTCGTTTTGCCATGAACTTATGAAGCTGTATCAATAAAAAATATGTAAGCGTTGCGTAGACAACCATACCAACTGCTGGACAAGGCCGCTGTATACGATAGCGACTTATCACTTTTGCCGAGTTACTCTGGATACGTTTGCAGGCTATAGCTACTAGCTGACAAAAGAGGCATTCTAGAGTCTTGACTAAGGCAATAAATGCCTCACAAAAGCATCACAAAAATCGACTGAGGATGTCTGCCGTTTGCTGCCCCGTTTTTTCCCATTTAAAGCAGCTAGCGCGAGCGAGCCCAGCGTTTTTTAGCTGCTGACTTAGCGACGAATCGTTTAGAACGGCAGTCATTGCCTCGGCGAGTTCGTCGGTACTATATGGGTCAATTAGCAGAGCCGCGTCCCCGGCGACCTCTGGAAGAGACGACAGGTTGGAGGTAATGACTGGTGTGCCACAGGCCATTGCTTCTAGAACCGGTAGGCCAAAGCCTTCCCAAAGGCTGGGAAAGGTAAGCGCGATCGCACCTCCCAATAGCACCGGTAGCCGATCGTAAGCCACATAGTCTAAAAAGCGCACCTGGTTAGTTAGGGCCAAAGACGCTGTTTGGGCCGTCAGTGCAGGCGTATAGCGCGGGTCTTGTGGACCGACTAGCCACAGCTCTATATCTCGATTGCCACCGCTACCGTCTTTGGCAACCTGGGAAAAAGCTGATATCAGCCTTGCCAGATTCTTATGTGTATCTTGTCTACCTATATACAGAAAGTAGTTTCCCTTCGGCGTGTTGCTAGGTCGAAAATTTTGTCGATCGTACGCGAGTGCGACTGATGTCAGCTTGTGAGCAGGCACCTGATAAAAGTTTGTGACATCGCGAGCCGTAGAGACAGAATCGCAGATGATATGTTCTGCCTGGGCTAATACGCGGCCTACATAGTGCCGGGAATAGCTGACTAGTGCGAGGGGAAAAGCCTGCGGAAATCTTAAGGGGATGGTGTCGTGGACGGTGACAACAAACCGGCAGTCTGTATATAGCGGGGCTTCGGGCGAGGGTGAAAATAGCAGGCTGTGCTCGGATTTGCTGGGGGTGCGATCGCCAGAAATGCCATCACCAAACTCGCGACAGACGCTAGGCACCCGGCGCTGTAGCCAGAACAGTCGCTTGAGATGCCCTTTGCTGCCATAGTCAGGCGATAGGCCAGCCGGAATTTCATATGACCTAAATCCGGGTGGTGCCTTATCCGCCAGTAAAATCGGATCGAAAGATTTCAGTGAAGGCAATAAGTTCTTTGCGTAGGTACTAATCCCTGTAGGCCGATTCATCAATACCGACAGATTGACCACAAGTGGAGCGGTTAGCTTTTCTACGCGCATTGGCAAGCGGTTCTAAACTTGTTAGCAGAGTCGTCAGGATTCATCGGCAATCGTTTGTAACGATAGTCAGCACGATACTATAGACTAAGTCTCTAGTGAATAGCATTAGGATAGTGTTAACTGGATATGAAGTCGTTACTTCTGTCTGTGTGGCGATATCGGTATTTTATCCTGTCGTCTATCAAGGTTGATTTTCGCAGCCGCTTTGTTCGTAGCCGCTTGGGCGGGCTGTGGATGATTATCAACCCGTTAGTGCAATCTGCTATGTTTGCGCTGATCTTGTCGCAGGTACTCTCAAGTCGGCTACCGGACATGGTCGACAATAAACTGGCGTATCCGGTCTATTTGCTTTCTGGCACCTTAGCTTGGAACATTTTTGCCGAGATTATCAACGGCTGTTTAATCGTTTTCATTGCCAATGGCAACCTGCTCAAAAAGCTGGTTTTCCCCCGAATATGCCTGCCAATGATTGTCACCGGCTCAGCGATTATCAACAACCTGCTGCTGCTAGGTTCAATTCTGCTGATTATCACCCTGATGGGATTTGTCCCTGGCTATAATGTCGTGTGGATCCCGGTGCTAATGGTAATTACGCTAACGCTGTCGCTGGGAATTGGCCTGATTCTAGGCACGCTCAACGTCTTTCTTCGAGATATCGGCCAGATTGTGCCCATTATTTTGCAGCTAGGCTGGTGGTTTACGCCTATTGTGTATCCGCCGAGCATCGTGCCCGAGCCGGTTCTTCGCTGGATGCAGCTAAATCCGATGTACTGGATTGTGGTGTCCTTTCAAAACGCAATCTTGTTTGATAAGCCGCCTACCTGGCTAGCGCTAGGTGTGGTGAGTGCGATCGCCATTGTATTGCTTCGAATGTCATTGATTCTCTTTCGCAGAGCCAGTAGCGAAATGGTGGATGTGCTATGAATAGTCCGGTTCTGCAAGTCGAAAATCTAAGTAAAACCTATGTTCAATACCGGTCAGAAGTTTCTAGAGTCTTATCTTTGATTGGCCTGCCCGCGCAGCCAGTCGCCAAAAGCCATGTGCTTCAAGATGTTTCTTTCTCTGTAAAGCCAGGCGATGCGATTGGTATTGTCGGCCAAAACGGAGCGGGTAAAAGTACGCTGCTAAAGATCGTCACAGGCACTCAAGAGCCTACGGCTGGCAGCGTGAGGGTCAATGGTCGCATCGGCTCTATTCTAGAGTTGGGAATGGGGTTTAACCCTGATTTTACTGGTCGTCAAAATGCCTTTCACTCGGCTGGGCTAATGGGATTTGCTCAAGCCGAGATTGAAAGTGTCATAGCAGACATTGAAAGCTTTGCAGAAGTTGGTGATTATTTTGATCAGCCAGTGAACACCTACTCTAGCGGTATGCAGATGCGGGTTGCCTTTTCTGTGATTACCGCTTTTCGCCCGGCGTTGTTAATTGTCGACGAGGCACTCTCAGTAGGAGATACCTACTTCCAGCACAAAAGCTTTAGTCGAATCCGAGAGTTTCAGGAACAAGGAAGTGCTTTACTACTTGTCTCGCACGACCGTAGCGCTATTCAAACTCTTTGTAATCGGGCAATCTTGCTTGAGCAAGGAAAAGTCATTCAAGACGGTGAGCCTGAGTTTGTCATGGATTATTACAACGCTTTAATTGCCAATAAAGAGAACAGCACGGTTCGCATCCGGCAGCTAGAGAATGGAAAAACTCAAACGCTCTCTGGAACAGGTGAGGCAACGCTAGTTGACGTTGATTTGCTCAATGAAGACAGTGAGCCAGTAGAGATGCTAAATGTTGGAGAATCAGTCTGTCTAAGAGTCGTTGTCAATGCGCACGTAGATCTGCCTGAGCTTGTCGTTGGCTATGCTATCAAGGACCGCTTAGGTCAGTGCGTATTTGGTACGAATACGCATCACTTGAGAAATACGCTGCGAAATGTCAGTGCTAATGAAAAGATCAAAGTTGACTTTTTCTTTTCGGCTAATCTTGGACCTGGTACTTACTCTGTGGCAGTCGCTATGCACGCTGGTCACTCTCACGTAGCCAAAAACTATGAGTGGCGAGATTTGGCCTTGGTATTTGATGTGATCAATATAAACAGAGACAAGTTTGTTGGTGTTGGCTGGATGCCGCCAAAGATGGAGTACCACAGATGATTGGTAGTAACTTTTACAAGGCTTTTGAAGACAGATATCGGGGAAGTCGTGACCTTGTAAAGTCAAGACTTCAGGTGTATGTGCCCTTTTTAGAGTTTTTAGAGCAATACGTACATTCAGGTGCATCTGCAGTTGATCTGGGCTGTGGCCGAGGCGAGTGGCTAGAAATTCTAAAAGAAAGAGGATTTGACTATTTAGGCATAGATATCGATGAAGGCATGCTAGAAGCCTGTGCAGGGCTAGGCTTGTCTACTCAGCAAGGTGATGCTATTTCCTATCTTAAGCAGTTACCTGGCGAGAGCCAGCTTCTAGTTTCTGGCTTTCATCTTGCAGAGCATTTATCTTTTGATGACCTGCAAGCGCTAGTGCAGGAAGCTTTTCGCGTTCTGAAGCCGACAGGCTTACTGATTCTAGAAACGCCCAACCCAGAAAATATACACGTCGGCTGCTCTAATTTTTACCTAGATCCCACTCACGACAAGCCCCTGCCCCCCGACCTGCTAGCTTTTCTTCCCGAGTACTATGGGTTTAAAAGAACAAAAGTATTGCGTTTGCAAGAGGCCCCTGGTATGAGCGAGGCCGATACGGTAAGTTTGTTCGATGTGCTGACTGAAGTTAGCCCTGACTATGCGGTCGTTGCCCAAAAAGGTGGAGAAGCTAGCCTGTTGAATATCTTAGACAAGGCTTTCTCTCAGGACTATGGCCTTACCCTTGAAGCAATCTCTCGGCGCTATCAGCAGCAGGAAGACGATCGATTTACTCAGCTTCAAAAGACCGTCCGGTCGTTAGAGATAGCGCACTATAACCTAGTCAACAGCCGTTCTTGGAAGGTAACAGCGCCGCTGCGAACGGTAAATAACTTTTTTAAATCAGCTCCCCCTAGTCCTCGCACGCCTAGCGCTCCTAACATCTCAGTTAGGCCTTTTGCATCAGCTAAGCAAAAGCTGAAAAAGACATTTATCGGCGCAGCGTCCTTGGCACTCGCTCAGCCCTGGTTAAAAGAACCGGTGATGAAAGTGTTGGCGCGATCGCCCAAGTTAAGGTATCAACTTAGACTGTTTGTACACACCGGTAGCCTGGTGAGCGTTCAGCCCGGAGAGCTACCGCCTAACGCTACACAAGTAATGAAAGATTTAAAGCAAGCGCTAGGAAGGTAGATTAGCAACAGCAGTATGCGTATACTTATCGATTTACAGCCGTGCCAGTCCGAAAGCAGATTTAGAGGAATCGGGCGCTATTCGCTATCTCTAGCCCTTGCGATTGCCCGCAATGCTGACACTCACGAGGTCTGGCTTTTACTAAACGACAGGTTCCCTGAGTCTGTGCCGGCAATCAGACAGACGTTTGCTAGTCTCATTCCGCCGCAGCAAATTGTTGTCTTCTCAATTCCTGCTGATACTTCCGAAAGACACGCTCACCGGTTGTGTCTGACCAAAGCCAGCGAAAAAATCAGAGCATTCTTCATCGCTACGCTTAATCCTGATGTTGTTCATGTCTCTAGTCTATTTGAGGGTTGGGCAGATGATGTTGTTACCTCTATTGGCAGCTTGCCAAAGCTGAATCAGCCTACCTCGGTCACGCTTTATGATCTTATTCCGCTGATTAATCCCGATGTTTATCTTGCTAATAAACAGCTAGAGAGCTACTACTTTCGAAAGGTTGAAGCCCTTAAGAAAAGCGATTGGCTGCTGGCTATCTCTGAAAGCTCTCGCTATGAAGTAATAGACCAACTAGGAATAGATAAGACGAAGGTCACTAATATCTCCGCTGCTGCTGATAGAGCGTTTCAGCCTATACAACTCACCGATACGGCCTGTCAAAAGCTCTTTTGGCAGTACGGCATCACGCGACCATTTTTGATGTACGCGCCCGGCGGCTTTGACCAACGCAAAAATATTCAGCGCCTGATTCAAGCCTACGCTAGCCTGAGCGAGAGTATGCGCCGACAGCATCAACTCGTGATTACCGGCAAACTTCCGCCTGAAATGAAGCCCGGCATTCTGCAGTGGATGGAGACTCAAGGCTTAAAGCCTCACGAGCTCGTTTTGACCGACTATGTTAGCGATTCTGATTTAGTTGCCCTTTATAACTTGTGCAAGCTGTTTATCTTTCCCTCTGTACATGAAGGGTTTGGGCTACCGGCTTTAGAAGCAATGTCTTGTGGCGCAGCTAGCATCGGCTCAGATATCAGTAGCATTCCAGAAATTATCAATCGAAAAGACGCTTTGTTTGATCCCTATTCAGTGGAAGCGATTGCCCAAGCGATTAATTGCGGACTAAGCGATCGGTCCTTTCGAGAGTCTTTAAAGCAAGATGCTCTGGTGCAATCTGCTAAATTTTCCTGGGACAGCTCTGCTAATTTAGCGATCGCAGCTTTTGAAGATCTATACGCCCAGAGTAAGCAAGCCCAAAGCGAGCAGGCCCAAACTTATCTATTCAAGACTAATCTAGGCCAAAGCCACAACAAAGCTTCCTTCGCTTCCAATTCTGTTGCTTTCGACGCTTCTAATACGCTAGGACCCAGTGCTCTAGCTGAATTGTCACTATACGACCAGCTAATCTCCGAGCTTTCAACCATCACAGATCTAGACAAGCAAAGCAACGCTGAACTAAGAGAATTAGCAACTAGTATCGGTACAAATCTAAGTTTTCAAACAAGACGACTGCTAGTAGATATTTCTCAGTTAGTGATACTGGATGCCAAATCTGGTATTCAAAGAGTTGTCCGCAGCATCTTGATCAATTTGCTGCAAAACCCACCGAACCGATACCAAATTGTTCCAATTTACTGGGATGGCGCGCAATACCGCCGATCAAACAAATTTATTGCAGACTTGCTGCCTCACCTCTCTGACACTACAGCCGAGAAAGCGGTTGATACAATTATAGACATCGCCTGCAACGACATCTTTCTAGGCCTAGATCTCACTGCACATCTCGCTGTCAATACGAAAGAAACACTAGAGAGATTTAGAAGACTAGGGGTAGAAATTTATTTTGTAGTCTACGATATTTTGCTTATTCACCATTCTGAATGGTGGCCCAAAGAGTTTGGCACTACCTTCCAGCGCTGGTTAGAAATTATTTCAGAGCTCTCTACAGGACTCATCTGCATCTCTCAGGCAACGGCTGATGCTGTTAAAGACTGGCTGCTTTACTTTCCTCCCCAGCGTGTAGACTACCTTAAAATTTGCCACTTCCATCTAGGTGCTGATATCGATCAAAGTCTTCCTTCTGGCGGCTTGCCAGAGGATGCCGCTACTGTTGTAGACGCCCTAAAAACAACACCTACTATCTTAATGGTGGCAACGGTAGAACCTAGAAAAGGGCACACTCAGGCCTTGAAAGCCTTTGACTTACTCTGGCAGTCTGGACTAAACGTTAATCTTGTTTTGGTGGGTAAGCACGGTTGGCAAGTCGATCAACTTGTACAGGCCCTAGATAGCCATCCAGAGCGAGATAAACAGCTATTTTGGCTGCAGGGTATCAGCGACGAGTATCTAGATAAGGTTTACTCCGTTAGCACGGCGCTACTTGCCGCCTCAGAAGGTGAGGGATTTGGTCTTCCCCTGATTGAAGCTGCTCAGCATCGTTTGCCTATTATTGCCAGAGGTCTTCCTGTCTTTCGTGAAGTGGCAGGTGATCACGCCTTTTACTTTGAAGGAAGCGAGCCTGAACAGCTTGCAGCGGCAATCAAAACATGGCTGTCACTGCACCAATCAGGAGAGGCACCTAGCTCAGAAGCTATGCCCTGGCTTACCTGGACAGAAAGCACTCAGCAAATGCTGAAGGCTATTATGCCTGAACATTAGATTGAATCGCTCTCTGTTTAACAGGCTCTGCTGGATTGCCCGTATGAATCATCCACGGCGCTAAAGAGCGACTTGCTACGCTGTTCACGCTCAGCACCGCCCCCTCTCCAACGGTGACCCCTGGCCCGACAACCGCGCGAGCGCCAATCCAAGCGCTGTGCTCTATGGCGATCGCGCCTAGGCGCAAATCAAAGGTCTCTCGGCTCCAGTCATGGTTACCCGTGCACAAGTAAACGCCCTGAGATAGGCAGACGTCATGCGCTAAGGTAACAGACGCTAGGTTGTCAATCCAAGCTTGCTCACCGAGCCAGCAGCTATCGCCGACGGTTAGCCGCCAGGGAAATTTGACCCTTACACCGGGCTTGATCCGGACCTGACTGCCGATAGAGGCCCCAAACAGCCGAAGAATGCTGACTTTAAGCGCTGAAAAGGGTAGCCAGTGGCTCATCGATAGAGGCAATCCGAGATAAAACCAAAGTAGCTGCTTAAGTAGCGACGCGCCAGGACTGTAGTCGTCTCCTGGTGAATATTTCGATAGTTGAACAGATTTTGATGTCATTAAGCTGGTCGGTCTGCGTTGAAGGAAAAAGATCAGGCCAGGTATATTCTTTAGGCTCACAGAGAGTGAAGGTCACTAGCCTCAAAGCAATTGCCCAACCGCTTAAGCGATTGTACAACCCGGTCGTAGAATCATCAGAACGATGAGTCGAAAGGCTCAATTATTCCACAACCTTCACGACATAAAGTTCTCGTTTCTATGGTCTTCTGTTTGCCTGATCCTTTTGTTTGCCTGATCCTCAAGCGCGCTTTTGGGTAGGCTGGTGGCTAGTCAACGCTTCGACGATGTAGTAGTAGATAGTAAACAGTATTCCTGAAAAGATCTGACCGCCCCAGAAACCGTGCCAAAAGTTGAACCACCAGTCGCCCCAATAGACATGGGCAATAGTCACCAGCATCAAGCGAGGGATGTTAGCAAGTAGGGCAACTATGGCTGCCGCCAAAATTAGCCAAACCATTTGGCTCCGCTTTTGCCTGTACAAAAGGCCCATAAATAGCCCTGCTGCCGCAATCGTGATTGCCATGTCTAGCCCGTTGCAGCCCCAGCCTACCTCTACAGCCCCTTTGGGAAAAGTGATAAACACGCCTTCACGAGTGGCCGGAAACCCGATCGCTTTCATAGCTAGCGTTCCTCCCCAGGCCATTGTTTTCTCTAAAAACTGAGGCGGTGTAAAGAAATCCCAAACAAATCGCGAGATGAGCCCGATGCGAGGATACACCGTCAGCCCAACGAAGAAAGTTGGCATCATAAATTGGCGGAAGAAACCTATTCCCCAAAGACTACAAACGCTGCCGACAAGAATGACCAACCAGAGGAGCGCCTGCGGCCAGATAGCAAATCGGCAAAACGGAAAGAGAACAATTCCAGAAGCAATTAGGAGATATCCCAACAGCCGGTCCTCTTCAGAAGCCTCCATCTGCTCGAGTAACTGTCGCTTACTCCATAGCTCTAGCCCCGCCAAAGCGAGCATACTGAAGATCAAAAACCAGCCTATCTTCCCCTTTAGTGCTTGAGGAATTAGATATCCTAACCAAACGGGCAAATAGATTAGGCCAACTACCGAGCCTGCCAAAACGAGCCTGCCAGCGTTGGTTTTCAGCGCTTCTTTGAGAAAAGAGTATGGAGCTAGCTCAGCCCGTTGTCGTGCCATGGCGTAATTTTTCTAAAGACAGGTCAAATGCTTCCAATTTCCATCAAGTGCTATATTGCTCTCTTCATTAGCGAGCTAATCTGCTCACCCGACTGACCTTAGCGCTTTTTCAGGCCAACTCGACCCAGTCCAATGAGTCCTAGACCAACTACACCCAAATTTCCTAAACTTGAGGTTCCGGCCTCGGTAATTTCCTGACTGGTGCTCCGCTTTATCTCTTCTGCGCGAGTGCTGATTTGCTGCAAGGCCTGCTCAAAGCTAATATCAGCTGGTAAGCTACCGTCGGCCTGAGATTCTTCGACACCGGTTTGAAGCTGTTCTTCTTGATTGCTGATACTCCTAAAAGCCTGATCTTTGAGGGTGAGACTGTCGCGAATCACCACGAGAGAAGATAGTAAGAAGGCTACGCCTAAGGCTAAGCAAAAGAGTGATAGCGATCGCTTCATTCGAGTATTGTCGAAAATGCTGTAAAGTAACAGCGCCGCACCAAAGAAAAGTACAATACTGCGATCGCCGGCCTGCCGCAAAAAGCTGACACGCCACTCCGGCGTAAATAGATCGAGTGGGGTACCTAATACCAAAACGTCAACAAGAAAGCCTGCCAAGCAAGTCAGGCTAACAACCAGGCAAATGCTTCTGCTTAGGTCATGGCTCGCGCCGCCAGAAGTATTTGCATTAAACCCTCGGTTAGAAACGGTCGGTCTAGGAAAGCTGTCCATAGGTAGAAGTGGATAATAAAATTTTTTACAGATGGTTAAGCGAAAAGCGGAGACCTAAGTTTTGACAAGCAGGTTCTGACAAACAGGTCTATCACAAACAGATATCGCAAACAAAACCCAGCTTGAGGCACGATTGCTGCGCTATGATGGCCGAGCTAGCACAACCACCACAGCGCAGCTTATGAGCTGAGAAGCCTCAGCTCGCTATGTACCCGTTAGGCTTCTACAGACTGTTCAGCTCCTTTGAGTGCAGACTTGCGCTTACGTACAGCGACAGCGCCCATGCCTAGCAGAGCCGGTAGTAGAGCAGGTGTAGGCACTTCTTCGACTGTAACGCTGCTCAAGTAGAACTCGTCTTTTCTGCCGTTAGTGACAAATCGGAAGTTGTTTCCCACAGTGCCGCCGTAGCTGACAGTGCTTGCTAGACCATTACTCTGAGAGAGGTCACCTGCAACAAATTCAACGTTGCCTCTGGAGTTAAAGTCTGAGAAAGAAGCGCTGACAAACCGAACGGAGCGGTTGAAGGCAAGTGTCAAAAATTCGTCAAACTTTCGGTTCATATCGCCTCCGTCCGTTCTCTTGTCTTCGAGTTTCTTAGTCTCTGTAACGCCTAAGCCTTTTCCATTGACTGTAGAGACAAACCGTGACATATCGTCGGATGTACCGTCTACACCATCGTTACCTTTGGTGAAGCCATTGACTGTTAGGTTCAACCCGCCGTCGCTGAATCCGGCTGATGTATTGAAACTATTAGGTCCAGAGGTAAAGTCGAATACGGAGGCCGCCTGAGCTGTGCCAGCTCCAAAGGTCAGTGCTGCAGTTCCAATTACGGCGATAGACAATGATTTGAGCGTGTTTTTCATTAAGTTAAAAAGAGTTAGGATATTTGAACTGATGAGATGCAAAATTCTGATAAAAAGTCTTGCTACACGTCTTCAATAGCTAATTCAACGGCGAAGTTGTGTAATGTGACTTTTTCTGTTCCTATCTAATCTGTTGCTATCTAATAAGATTAAAAATATCTGAGAGATAGCAGATAAAGGCACCATCGGTAGATAGACGTAGAGGTATCTATCTTTAGATAACCCTGTCTCGAAAGCCAACCTTAGTCTCGAACTCGTATCTACGCTCAACTAAGCAACAGTTAATGCAATAGTTGATTTCATCTCAAATCTAATTCAGCAAAAACGCTACTCTCCAAGACTTTAAACAACAGCGATTAATATGAAGGCACAGCCTCGCAAACCAGCCGGTACTAGCCTGAATGGGACGAAAGCATGTGGGCAAAACCGCTAGGCTCTCTCACAAGCTAAATCTTACAGACTAAAGACCGAGAATGCTTTATCAACATCTTATAAGGAAGCTAACGAAGCGTTTTACTCTTAGCGATTTGCTCTCAGCCAATCCCTGAGACATCATTAACTTATAGCAGCAGACGTTGCTGCACTGCTAGACAACGTCGCGTAGTTTACTTAAGCTTGGATAAAACAGAGTTCTGAGACCAGCGAACACAAATATTTGGGTGAGTGTCCGGACAAGACACAGAATCTATGTAGTCATAAAGCCCAATTATAGATAGGTTCGTGTCCCAAAAAGACAAGATAGACTCGGTGTGTCAAAGCGTAGTAGTTTCCGCTCGGCTAGGCGCTCTCTCGGGGTTCTACAGCGCGCCTAGCCGATTCCGTCACGAGTTAGTCCCATCAAATTACACAGTTTGTAGATAATTCGAGCCGCTACGTTACCATCCCATTCATCAGGACCCACTTCACACAGATCGAACCCGATAATCTCTCGGGTATCGGCAACGACTTTGAGTAAACAAAAAGCTTCTTCTAGCTCTAGGCCGCCAGGGACAGGTGTGCCAGTAGCTGGACACAGCTTGGGATCTAGCCCGTCGATGTCGAAGCTGACGTAGACTTGCTGAGGTAGGTCGGCGACGATTTGACGGCACAGGTTGAGCCAGGGGGTGCCAGCGTAGCGCGATCGCTTTAAACTCGTGTCGTGGTGCACCACAATTTTCTCGTGATGCGTTGCAAATGCCATCTCACGCGGCGAGACATCGCGAATACCTACCTGCACAAGTTTAGAAACCTGCGTCAGCTTCAGCGCGTTGTGCATAATCGACGCGTGAGAAAACTCAAATCCCTGATAGGCTTCGCGCAAATCGCAGTGGGCATCGATATGCAAAACGCCGAAGCGCTCATGTTTTTGAGCGATCGCCTGCAAAGCCCCTAGCGGTACGCTGTGGTCACCCCCGATAACGCCGACTTTTTTGCCAGCAGCAAGCGCCTGGGTCGTCTGGGTAAACAGCCATCGATTGAGCCGACGACAGCTATCGTTGACTTGGTCGAGTGCCCTTTGGTCATAGGCCTGGCCGGTTTCTGTGGCGAGTACGATAGATTTGGCAGGCGATCGCAGCCGCTCATTCTCTCGCAAAATCCACTCTGGCACAGGTGGCATATAGATTCCCTGCTGCCAGCCAGTCGGATGGTCGTAATCATAAAAGTCTAGCTGCGGCGAAGCTGCTAGTACGGCCTGCGGACCTTTGGCCGTGCCGCTATGGAAAGAAACTGTTACTTCCCACGGTACCCCAATCACAATAATATCGGCGCTCTCGTAATCAAACGGAAAGCCGAACAGGTTGCCATTGTCTAGGCCTACGCCGCTTGGATCAAACGACTGAATAATCTGTTGCTTCCTGCTCTTTCTGCGGCTGTTCTCTCGAAGACTATTTGAGTCGAGCATACGTATCAATCGTGAACCAGTACTTCTTCAGCCGTCTTTTCTTCAGCCGTCTTTTCTTCAGCTAACATCTCTTTAATAAAGGTAGGTAAGGCAAACGCGGCCTGATGGACCTCGCTATTGTAGTACTGCAAGTTGTGAGCGATCGCAAATTCGGCGGCTGCGGCAGAATTGAGCGATCGCACCGGATGCGTGCCGTTCTTTGTCCCGTAGGTAAAGCTCCACATGCCTGTCGGATAAGTTTGGATAAAAGCCAGATACGTGTGGATGTTCACTTTCCCAAAAATATTCTGCAAGCAGTGAGTTAGCTGTACAAATGCCCCCTGATTGAACCGAGGCGATTCACTTTGGGCCACCATCACCCCGTGCGGTGTCAAGCAGCGATACACGTCTTGATAGAATGCCGCGCTAAATAGCCCAGTTGCCGGTCCGACCGGATCTGAAGAATCGACCACAATACAGTCAAAGCTCTCATTCGCTGCCCGACGCAAATACTCAATGCCATCGCCAATAATTAGACCTAGCTTTGGATCGTCTAACGCATAAGAGAGCGACGGCAAAAACTCACGCGAAGCGCGAATAACCGCCTCGTCAATTTCTACCATTGTCACCGACTCGATTGACTCATGTCGCAAGATCTCGCGCACGCTGCCGCCATCGCCGCCGCCAATCACCAGCACCTTTTTTATCGCCAGCTTATCCTCCGTGTTAGCTAGCATCGGCACATGCACAATCATCTCGTGATAGGCCGTCTCGTCCTTCTCGCTGCACATCACCATTTTATCGACGGTCAGCATTTTGCCGTACTTAAACGTATCAAAGACCTCTACTAGCTGATACGGCGACTTTTCCTTAAACAGCGGCGTCCCCTTATGCCGAATCGACAGCGCAATATTCTCATCGCGATCGGTAAACCAGACGCTGCGGCTGTGCTTTGGCGGCAGAAGGGCTTCAGTTGCTCCTTCACTTACCTCTTTCCCGACTTCTTTCCCGACTTCTTTGCCTATCTCTTTTCCTGCCTCTTTCCCTACAGTGCCAGCAGTCCCTACAGTGCCAGCAGTCCCTACAGTGCCAGCAGTCCCTACAGTGCCAACAGCCTCTGCTCGCACCGCTGATTTCTCCAGAAGCTCTCGCTGCCCTCGGTTAATTTCTATAGAAGATCCGTGCGTCGCCTTAAAGGCTATCTTGAGGCTTTCATAAGACACCCAGGGATTGACCGAATCGCCGCAGGTAAATAAATCGACCGCGGCATAGCCATACTCAGGCCAGGTATGAATGGCCAGATGGCTCTCTTGAATCACGACGACGCCCGACACCCCAAACGGCGAAAAATGGTGAAATACAGAGCTAATAATCGTAGCGCCTGCCTGCTTTGCCGCGTCAATCATGCCTTGCTCGATACGAGGCACGTCATTCAAAATTTCGGCGCTACAGCCGTGAAATTCGACCAAGATATGCCGCCCCAAAGATTTCATAAGCCGCTGTAGGATGAGCAACTGCCCATCGCTAGGATAAAAACGCCAGTATCTAGTATCGCCGATCTAAACCGCCAATCAAAAACACGCTAGAACACTCTAAAAAATATTCTGCTCCCTTGATTTTCACAAAACCCGCTAGTCTAATGTGTGTGGTCTAATGTGTGTGGACAGTACATAAAGGAGAGCCTGCATGACTTCAGGGATGAATGCAGAAGGAGGAGGTGCGGCGTTGCCTTTGGGCGATCGCTACCGAGCGATTCATCAGCTAGGAGAGGGGCGATTTGGCCCTACTTACCTCGCTGAAGACATGGCTGAAGACGCTAATACTAATGCTAATGCTGAAGAGGCTAATGCTGAAGAGGCTAATGCTGAAAGCGTGAACCGCACTCACGAGCGCTGCGTCGTTAAGCCCTTTGTGCCACCCATAGAAGATAAAACGCTATTGGAGCAGGCTAGATCGCTATTTGAGCAAAATGCTGGCGTGCTCTACGAGCTAGGTCACAAACAGCTTCCTGAATTCCGCCGGCTATTGCAGGTCGAGGACGCGAATGGTGGACGCCTATTTTTCGTGCGCGACTACGTTGACGGCTCTACCTATCAGCAGCTACTACAGGCCCGTCAGCGCTCGGGCGGACGCTTCAACGAGACCGAGATCACTCAGCTACTGTACGATCTGCTGCCTGTGCTCTCGTATCTACACACAATGGGTATCGCCCATGGCGATATCTCACCTAGCAATATTGTTTTGCGGCATGCTGATGGCCTACCCGTTCTAGTTGATCTAGGCTACATCAAAGCGATGACTGCCGCTGTGCGCGAACGGCTTTCGCTCGAAGGTAGCGGCTCAATTTCTACCCAGATTGGCAAAGTAGGCTATATTCCCCAAGAACAGCTTGATACTGGCAGAGCTGAGGCGACTAGCGATCTTTATGCGCTAGCGGCGAGTCTGCTAGTCCTCGCTACTGGTCAGGATCCTCAGCAGCTATATAATTCTGCTCAAGGTATCTGGAAGGGCTTCGATCTGCTTAGCCCTCGCTTAGGGGCCATTCTAGAGAAAATGCTGGCAGTGCATCCTGCGCAGCGCTTTCAAACGACTGACGAGGTTCTTGCAGCGCTTCAGGGAGATCAAGAGAGCCAGATGACGGCTGGTAGCTTTACCGAAGCGGATGCTGGAGCTGTTAATGGGGCTGCGCTTTATGAGACAGGCGCGTCTGATGCTAGCTCGAACGAACCCCAGGTTTCGGTGGTCTATGATGACGATGTCATTGTGCCGATGACGACTGTCGGTGCTCACGCAGTTAGACCAGAAGAAGTTTCTTCTACCTATATGACGCATGGTAAGGATGATCATGAACCGCCGTCTGATGATGAGATTCGCGATCAGGATGCTTCACGCCAGGCAATATTGCCTCTCTTGATCTTACTCGGTGTGCTGGCTACTCTCCTGGGACTAGCCTGGCTGCGCTCAGCGCTGTCCTCACCTAGAAACTCGGGCGGCTCACCGGCGGCGCTCACTAGCGGCGGCGCGACTATACAGGGGCCCTACTCGCCTGAGGAAGCCGCTCGCAGACAGGAGATTCGTAACCGTCAGACGGCTATTGGACTGGGCGAAAATACGTTCGAGCGTCTTGTTGACCGACTTTTCTATGACCAGTATCCGTCGTTGGAGACTAGCGGGCCCAACGGTGGTCGCAAGGCGCTCACGAGTGCTCCTGAAGATGAGCCTTTGCGAATTCGCTGGGAAAATACCGCGCTCAGCTTGCTAGACGCGCTAGAGGGCAACTTCAGTCAGCGCAGCGTTGAGAGGATAGGCGAATACAGCGAGAGCGATCGCGCCCGCTGGGAGTCGCAGGTAAACGATGTCGATGTAAGTGAGCGATCGCTCTATGATTTGACTGATACCAAGTTCTCGACGCTGTTTCCCGACCAGGTGGGACGTGACTTTAGTCAGCGACCGACCGGACAGCTGTACTATGCGATCGCTGATGACACCGCTCAAGAAATCGCCTCTGGTAGCCTTCGAGAAAACGTTCAGTTTGCCGAAGGTGCCTACAGCCAATTGCTCGACGACAGACTTGGCGCAGGCGGCGGCCAAGTGTACACCCTACAGCTCACCGCCGGTCAGCTACTGCGGCTCAACCTCAACGCTTCTGGTGAGAGCACGCTAATTTCTATCTATCCCCCACCGAGCGGGACCGAAGAGCGTCCGGCTATCATCGCCGACTCCGAGCAAAAGACCTGGTCGGGAGAAGTCACTCAGACCGGCATATACGAAGTTGTTGTGGTTAACCAATCGACAGCGGCTATTGACTATCAGCTGACGCTATCGGTTGATAATGTGTCATCGAGCCCACCAGTAGCACCCGAAGAAGAGGATCTGCCCCCTGTCTCAGACAATGAGCCCCCTGTCTCGGACGGTGAAGAGAGCCCAACAGATTCCGCTGAAGATGGGACCAGCCGCTCCGAAAGCGGGTCTGAAACCACCGGATCTGGAAACGGGTCTGAAACTGGTGGGGAAAATGCCGACAGCGGCGATTCCGACAGCACGCGTGCGGAATAGGGAAGCGGGAAGAAGTGAGAAATGGATACCGGCTCTCTTACCGACTCTTTTACCCGCTCTTTTACCGACTTCCTAGGGCCGACTTCCTAGAGGTGATAGCGGATGGAATACACCATGCCTACGTCAAATAGGGTATGGAGAGCGGCTACAGACCAAAAGTCTTGATAGGCGAAGTACAGCCAGCCCCACAGTAGACTGACCATAGTTAAGCTGATAATCCAGACGATGCGAGGATTTTTGGCGGCGGGGCTTTTGTCGAGGTGGGGAGGTAAAATCTCTAGCCAGAACAAAGCGTGAATTGCGCCTAGATAGGCAAAAAAGGCGACAGTACCGACGAGGAACAGCCATAGTGGCTGCGAGGTAAAGTGCGCTGCTAGTACTATGCCAATTTTGAAGCTAGCAAGAAAGGGAATGGTTTCAAGAATGCCGTTAGCAATAGGAAAAGCGATGAGGGTGGGCCAGTGAAGCGATCGTATCCCAGTCGTCGCCACCCTATCGTAGGCAGCCATCGTTACAACCGTCGTTACTAGTCCTATTCCTACAGAGATTAGATGAGACCTGCTCAAGATAAAAGGTAGATGAACAATCTCTGGGCGTAAATACAGCCACCCCACGGCTATACAGACTAGCCAGTAAACTGTGAGTGGCTTGAGCGATGAAGCGCTTTCGGATGCGGTGCTTTGATTGGTAAGAGAAGAAGCCATGTTGCGATCGCTAGATAAACACCAAGAACTAGATAGACACCAAGAAATAGAAAACGGCAGACTCAATAGGCGCTACCCATATGAGCCGATGCCACCGACTATACGATATCGCAGTGCCTACTCCTCATCACCCGAGAACAGCAGATCTTCTATTCCTTCCTCATCTCCTACTTCTCGAATAATAGCCGGCGCGCGGCTTTCGCTATCGCTAAAGATAGCCTCTAGCGCTTCTTCTAAAGTCTCTGCCATAACAATTCGATTTTTGTAGGCTACGATTACTCGCGCCAAGATCGGTAGCTGGTTCTGCTCTGCTTCTAGATACAGCGGCTCTACATACAGCAAAGATTGTTCAATTGGAATGACCAAAAGATTGCCCTGATTGGCCCGAGACCCCTGCGTGTTCCAAAGCGAGATTCGCTGAGAGATCTCGGGCTCTTGGTTGATTCTCGCTTCTATCTGCTCGGGGCCAAACACCAGCTCTTGTTTGGGAAACTGATAGAGTAGCTGACGCCCATACTGTTCGCCATCCGAGCGGGCGGCCAGCCAGGCCACTAGATTGTTCCTTCTTGCTGGCGTAAACGGACGCAATAGAACAAACTCTCCATCTTGCTCCCCTGGCAGCTCCATAATTAGATAGTAGGGCTCTACTACCTGCTGTTCGTTCGCATAGATCTCGTTGGGGGCGCGCCACTGGTCTTCTCGGTTGTAGAAAACCTGTGGATCGATCATGTGGTAGATCAGTAGCTGATTGGACTGAATAGTGGAAAAGTCTTGCGGGTAGCGAATATGAGCCTTGAGCGCAACGGGCATGGCCGAAAGCGGCTCGAACATGTTGGGAAAGGTCTCGGCCCAAGTGCGAACAATCGGGTCGCCCTCGTCCGCAATGTAGAAGTGAACAGAGCCGTTGTAGGCATCGATAACAGTTTTGACTGAGTTGCGAATGTAGTTGAAAGAATTAGTGCCCGGATCAGAATAGGGGTAGCGATCGCTAGTCGTGTAGGCATCGATCATCCAGTACAAGTAGTTGCTGCCTGATTCTTCACCGGGAGGTGAAAACTCATTGCCCGCATCGGCAACGACCAAGTACGGATCGCCATCGAACTGAAGAAATGGCGCAAGTCGCTGCACCCGGTGCTTGATATTACGCCGAAACATCAGCTGGGTATTGGGCGTAAAGTTGTCGGTTAGCAGCATCTTCCAGTCGCCTAGATGCTTAGCAAACAGCAGCCTGCGCCAGAGTGGGCCAATATTGATGCCGCCGCGTCCGTCATAGCGGTTATAGGCGTTTTCACTGCCGCTAGGATAGTCTAGCTCCGGGTCGCGAGAGCCGGGCATAACATAGGTGTCAGTCAGTTCGCCATAGTAAATGCGCGGCTTGCCGATGGGAATAGAGCGCTCAATCGTGGCTGAGCTGGGGACGTGGGCAATATCTTTGATGAAGTACTCCGGCAGACCGCTAGGGCCAGCGGTGTTGACCGGGCTCATGGTAAAGCCGTAGCCGTGCGTGTAGATTAAGTGTTCGTTGACCCAGGTTTGGGCGTCGGTAGGCACTTGCTCGTAGTCTAGCTCTCTGGCCGAAATCAACACCTGACGACGAGTGGTTGACTCGCCATCCGCTGATAGGCTGTACCTATCCACGTCAGCGTCGGCAAATTCGTAGTAAGAGCGGATCTGCTGTAGCTGACGGTTTGACTCTAGCAGGGGCCGCGTGTCCCACAGGCGAATGTTGCGCACGGTTAGCTCGTTTTCGTCAAGATCGGCGGCGGTCAGGCTGCCCTGCGGATTAAATTCTCTCGTTTGAATATCGGTAAGATCAAACGCTTTGCGGGTAAAGGCAATCGTCCGCTCTAGATAGGGCAGCTCGCGGCGCAGCTCGTTAGGCTGTACGGCAAGGCGCTGCACTAGCCAGGGGGCCAGGGTATTCCCAAGCAGGGCAAAAAGTAGGTAAAGCGCGATCGCACCTACCACCGGACGCGCTCTTAAGATACCGCCGCCTAGCCGGTGAGACCTAGAGCGCTTACCCAGGGAGCGCCATAGCAGCGTGAGTGACAGCCCTAGCGAAATAAAGCTGAGCGCTACGTTGACCGGTACGCTGACGTAGGTGTCGGTAAAGCTAGCGCCGTAGCTGACTCCTTGCTGGGAGTACAGCAGCTCGTAGCGGTTAAGCCAGTGGGTAACTGCTGTTACCGCTAGCAAAGCAGCGGTCAGTGCCGACAAATGCCGCTGCTGCCCAGACGAAAATCCGGCAAAGCGCCCCTGGCTTAAAGTATTGCCTGCTAGCAAATACTCTAGCGTTACCGTAGCTAGTGCGAATACCAGCAGCCCCGAAACCCAAAACTCGACTAGCTCCCACAGAGGCAAGCGAAAGATATAGAAGCTAAGATCTTGGCCAAAGAGCGGATCTAGTTGGTCGAATGAGGTTGGATTGAGCGCAGGCAGCACTCTAGCCCATTCCTCAGTCAGAATAATGCTAAAGCAGGCGCTAAGTACTACCGCAAAGAGTCGCATCAGGAACATCGGGGCGACAGTTAGCGCGATCGCCCCGCCGATCACCAGTCCTAGTGCTACTGGCTGCGCTATCAATCGCTGCCCTAGCGCCCAGTTTGCCGTAAAGCTTAGCCCTAGCGTGGTGGGAATAGGCGCTCTTACGGTCAGCAGCTCAGTCACCGCTAGCTGGCCGTAGTGGAATAGCCCGGCGCAAATCACAACGCCAATTAACAGAAGAACTGGCAGCAGCGCCCTTAGGCCTAGACCAACACTCAAGTTTGCCTGATTAGGCAGCAGGCAGTTGCGGTTGAACTGAAGGCGTTTGGCAACGTTGAAGTTAAAAAAGGTGAAGCCTAGGCTGGCCAGTAGAGTAAAGGTGCCAAGAATGATTTGTGTACGCGATCGCACGACAAACTCAGCCAAAAACCCTAGCTCATCAAACCACAGGCCCTCGGCCAGGTAGTAGGTCACTGCGTAGGCTATCGCCAGCACTATCAAGACGCCTAGCACCAGCCAGCGCCCTGCCTGAGCGAATGTCCGCCGCTGTCCTCGGCGCCTTGCTTCTAGAGTGCTTACTTCTAGACTATCTGCTGGAACTGGCGCATATCTATCTGAAGCTCGTGCCATTTGCTATTAGCCTCCTGTTGCCTTCCCTCCCAAATCCATCCTTCCAGCCCAGACTATCGGCCCAGACTATCGGCCCCAGAAGTCAATCGCCCGGTAGCCCAGCTCCGCCATCATCAGCCGCAGCATCGGAATGCTTAGTCCCACCACATTCGTATGGCAGCCTTCGATCTTCTCGACAAACATACTGCCTTTGCCATCCGTTGCAAACGCCCCGGCGCAGTTCATCGGCTCGCCCGTATCGATATACGCCGCAATTTCCGCATCGGTGATGTTAGCAAAAAAGACCCGCGTCATCCGGTAGTTCACCAGCGGCTCTTTTCCCGGCGCAATCAGCGCATAGCCCGTCAGCAGCTCACCTGCCCCGCCCCGCATCGATCGCCAGCGGTCAATCGCTTCTTGCTTACTCTCTGGCTTCCCGTAGATCGTATTGTTAATCGACAGCACCGAATCGCAGCCCAGCACTAGCGCGCTCGGAAACTGCGGCGCAACGGCTGTTGCTTTACCCGCCGCTAGCACCTGAACTAGCTCACGCGGGTCGCTAATCACCACCTGGTCTTCGTCAAAGTTACTAGGGCAGACGAAAGGCTGAATACCGGCCTCTATCAGTAGGTTTCGGCGAGCGATAGAGGCAGACGCCAGTACGAATTGAATATCAGCCATGGGTGAAGCGCAAAGAGTGTACGTAAGAGCACTAGCGTAGCAAGAAGTAAGTCATTGATATGGCTATTCGTAAGCTGTTGATCCGGCTACTAGTAAACAGAGAAAGAAGCTACTGTCTGTTTCATAGCGTCCTTCATACTCTTCCACCGGCTCTCTGGCAAAGACGCGTTAAACGTATAGAGCTGACCGCGACGGATGATGACGCTCGCAAGGTCGTGACGAGTGCCAGACGGCAGGTTGGCAACGTACTCCAAAATGTAATAAAGCTTGTCACCCGCTTCAAAAGACTGCGCGTTCACTAGCTCTACATTGCGATCGTCTGGTGCCAAAGAGGTAATGCTTTTAGAGAGGGTATAGCCGACTTCGCTAGGGGTGCCTAAGTCGGGCAGTGTCTTACCACCAGAGACAGGGCTAATCACAACGCTGACGTTTTCATCATTGTTAATAATGTCGTGAAATACGGTGTCGGGGCCTCCGTCTACCTGCGCGGGTACCCAGCCGGTTGGATATTGAAACTCGTAGCCTTCATAGCTGTCGTTGTATGCCTGCAAGCTGACTCCTGAAGAGCAGCTTTGCAAGCCTAGCGCCAGCACGATTATAAACACGGCAGCAAACCGTTTCAGCATCTTAAATATCTCTTTCATCGTTTTATGCTCTTCTGTCCTCTGGGTTTCTAGCCTCTAGGTTCTCTCTAGGTTCTTTAATTGTGCCATGCAGGGGCGAATCGCAGACACTCGTCACTCAGGACCTAGCCGCTTAGGCAGGTCAACGCCTAATCGAATCGGCGATGCCTGATAAGCGATCGCACCCCAAAATAAGACTCATGACCTCATTCTTTTCTCACTGCTAAGTTCTATGAACACCACGTTTGAAACTTTTTCACAAGACCTCTCAGATATTATTACTCGCAGCAACCGTTCTGTCGTCTCGATTCAAGGGCGGCGCTCTGCGAGCACGGGCATTCACTGGCGCCAAGGGCTAGTGGTCACCTCCTGCGAAGCTCTGCAGCCGGAAGGCAACTTTAAGATGACGCTGCCTAACGGAGAGCGTGTTGATGCAGCGCTGTTGGGCAGCGATCCGACGACTGATGTTGCCGTGCTCTCACTGCCTGAAGACATCGACTTACCGCTCGCGGTTCTGGGCGACGCGCAGACGCTAGCGCTCGGTCAGCTAGTCTCTACGGTCGGTTACTCAGTCGGGCGCGGACGCGATCGCCGTCGATTTGCGACGCTGGGTATGGTGAGTCAGCTAGGTGAGGCCTGGCGCAGTCAAAGCGGCGGCCAGATCGATCAGTATATAGAGGTTGATTTGGCGATTCGCCGGGGGAGTGCGGGCTGTCCGCTGATCAATCACGGCGGCCAGATTGTGGGATTCAATACGTTTGGGCCGCGGCGCAAAGTGCTGACGATTCCGGCGGCTACGGTTAATAAGGTGGTCGATCAGCTACAGCAGCGCGGCAAGGTAACTAAGGGCTATTTGGGGCTAGGAATGCAGGCGATTCCCTTGCCAGAAAACGTACAGCAGCGGCACGATTTGACCAATCAGATCGGAATTATGGTCATCAGCGTCGAGCCTGATAGCGGCGCGGATCGAGCAGGTATGGCTATCGGTGATGTGATGCTTGCTTTTGACGATGAAAAATTGGAGAGTCTGCGCCAGGTGCAGACACGATTAGGTCCGCAGAGCGTGGGTGAGGAATTGCGCATTACGCTGCTGCGTGGCGGCGATTTGCAAACGGTTGCTGTGACTGTCGGTGAGCGCTAGGGAATGGCGGATATTGTCATTTGCGCAGCGCAGTCGGTGACGCGAGCTGGTCTCTCGGCGATGGCTACGATGGCTACTACCGAGGTGACCGGTCAAGTAAAGAGTTTGCGGGCGCTAAGCAAGTGGTTACAAACTCAGCGGGCTGACGTTGCTGTCGTAGAGCTGTCGGCGCGAGCAGCTGATGAGCTATCGGCGATTTTTAATATTGTTGAAACTTTTTCGGAGGAGGCTTTATCGGCTGAGATTTTCTTGGATGAGGAGCGGCTGTCTGTTTTGGGGCTAGTCGATGACGTAGCAGCGATCGCACCGACTGCGCTGTTACAGCTAATAGCCACAGGTGCTGTTAGCCTAGTGCCCTTGGCCATTTCGACAAGTGATTTAAGAAATGCGATCACCGCTATCCTAAGCGGTTTTACCGTCTTCCATCCCGACATCACCGAAGCGCTTTTGCTAAAGCCCGATATTACCTCTAGTATTATGGCTTTCAGTCCGCTGGCCTCTATCGCCGAGAGTCCGCCTGAAGCGGCGACCGAACCGCTGACACCTCGGGAAATTCAGGTACTCAACCAGCTAGCTGGTGGACTGACAAACAAGGCGATCGCAACCGCTCTCTATATCTCTGAACACACGGTTAAATTTCATATCAGCGCCATTCTCTCCAAACTCAATGCCGCTAGCCGCACCGAAGCAGTCGCCGTCGGCATTCGCGTGGGGCTAGTGATGCTTTAGCGCCGTATAAGCGTCGGATATCTGATGGCTTGGTGGGTTGTTAGCTGTGTGATCGCTGCGATCACGCCCCGCCTACTTCGAGAAGCTGGAAAATAAAGATAGTTTAAGAAAAATAGCGATTCTCTGTGCCATGTGAGAGTTTTTCCTATACAAAGCTTTTGTTCCGGCTCTGTTTGGCTATCTATCTTCCTGAGCATCTATCTTCCATGAGTATCTTTCTCAAAGCGCCTAAACTCTCTCTGCCTAAACTCTCCTTCCGGTATCTTCGTAGCAGCGGCTTTGCGATCGCGCTCGGATCAGCTTTAGGATCGGTTTTACTCGTAGCCGGTGCCAGTAAAGCTCAGCAGCCGATAACGGGCCGAGTACTAGGGCTAGAAGTAGACGGTACAAGCTGTAATCTTTCTATTATTGATGATGCGGGCGATATTTTTGTAGAAACCGCTGAGGGTGATATTTGTGAGCAGTCGCTGGTCGGTAGCGAGATTCGCTTGACCTATAAAGTTGACGCGGTAGAAGTCATTCTCCCCCCTACGACGGCGACGGTGACGAATTTGACTGCGGGCGATCGCGCCTGCTACGTTCGACTCGTAGATTCTGATGGCCGAAATTCTACTCAGTTCGCCCGTTTTGAAATCTGTGAACAAGACATTGTTGGTGCCGCTGTTGCGCTTACCTACGAAACGGGCAACGTTACTGCTTTCTCTTGCCAAGGTGATGTAGACTGCGGCAAAGTTGAAGCCGTCAATCTGATTGCTAGCGCTGAAGTTGTTAGTCGCCCAACGCCATCTCCTGGTCTTTCTTCTGGCTCCTCTTCTGGCTCCTCTTCTGGCTCCTCTTCTGGCTCCTCTTCTGGCTCCTCTTCTGGCTCCTCTTCCGGCTCTTTCGTCAGCGCCTTGCCAGACGGCAACTACCGCTATTGGAGCGGCGCTAGCCCCAACGCAATTGTCACTGACGGGCAGCTACTCGCTAGCGGCGGCACTACCTTTCTCTTTCGCAAGCGGGGCAACAACGTTACGGGCATATTTGGCTATGTGGATAGCGAAGCCATATGCGTGCAGGGCC
The DNA here is from genome assembly GCA_963702855.1 of uncultured cyanobacterium. GTDB lineage: Bacteria > Cyanobacteriota > Cyanobacteriia > Phormidesmidales > Phormidesmidaceae > Phormidesmis. The sequence goes on along the minus strand of OY969765.1, from coordinate 517,776 downwards.
AGGTCAATGAAAATACGGTCACGGGTATTTCTGTTCAAAACATACAGGGTGCTAGCGTTATTAGCACCACAGACACCTTTGAGAACTTCGGCCCTAGCGATAGGCTTCAGGTTCGCAGAGGCCGTCAAATTAGCCCAACTACCGTGCGCTACAGCAGCACACTGCTCAATCTGCAAGGACTCAACAGAATTAACGCAGGTTCTACACTACCGCCTGATGGCTGCTAGGTTTGATCATCGTAGGCATAGTCAAAGAGAACAGTGTTCCCGATAGCGTTCGGGGCGCTGTTTGCTCTGTTTCATAGAATGCAAATATTAGGTGGCGAATATTGCGGCGAGAGGTTTCGTCATTGAGCTGCGTATGGTCAAGCCGTGCGCTGTTAGATCACGTACTGCGGTAAAAGTAGTGAAGATGCTTGTTTACTGAAGTGGGACAGTACGACAGTACGCATAGTGTTCTGCTCGATTGAGATGATATGTAGGAATTTACTGGCGGTGGCGGCGGTGAAAGAAGCGTTAACCTAAACTGTCTCAGAACCAGTACTGAGCGCTAGGTGCCCAATTTCTGTCTGTACGTAGAACTGAACATATTGGAAATGAACAGCAGAGGTTACGCTGCTAGGCTGCGTAATGCTGTCCTATTTTCTTATCAACTTTTTCGCTACGAGGGCCTTTGTTGCTGGCGTTGCTTAGTGCGATCGCTCCTCACTATCTTCAAGTTGGCCTTGCTGGATACTGCTGAGCTTTAAAGGCGGCAATGGTTAAAGATCGTAATTACTACCGAGACTTTTTGCTACCTACATGGGCTTTATATGAAGAGCAACGGGCTATTGTAAAAATCTTACAGTCGAATTCCTATGGCATAGATTATTCTACCGTCGTCTTTTAGACATCTCTTAGGTATCAATTTTTGTTGTTTCCCCCAACCGTACTCACCGTAGAAGCTATCTTAATGTGGCACGAACTCTCTTTGAGCTTATCCTCATCGCGCTATATTCCCCACGGGCATTGCTACTTGTGGCAGACGCCGCTAGTCGGGCTACATCTTGTTAGTAATCTGATAATTGCGCTGGCGTACTTTTCTATACCGGTAGTGCTATTGTACTTTGTGCGCAAACGTAAGCACGTTTTCCCTGTACGGTTGATGATACTTTTTAGCAGTTTTATTTTGCTGTGCGGTATTGGTCATCTGTTCGACGTTATTACGCTTTGGTATCCGATTTACTGGGTGGCAGGCGTAGAAAGAGCAGCGATCGCCCTGATCTCTGGCTATACGGCAGTAGAGTTGACGATACTTCTGCCGCAATTTTTGATTCTCCATGACGTCAGCTTCATCAACCAGCAGCTAGAAGCTGAGGTGCATCAAAGAGAGGTAGCTCAGCGTGAATTAGAAGAGAGTCAAGAAATCTTCAGAGGCGCTTTTTACGACATTCCAATCGGCATGGTGTTAGTCTCTTTGGATGGCTTTTTCAAAGAAGCGAACGAAGCTATTTTAGACATCATCGGTTATTCCAAAGAAGAGCTACTGTCTTTAGATTTTCGAGCTATCACGCATCCAGATGATTTGAAAGCCGATTTGGCGCTGATTGACGATCTGATATCAAATAAATGCAGATATTATCGACTAGAAAAGCGCTATTTTCATAAGCTTGGCCACGTTGTCCCAATTGAACTTAGCGTTGCTTTGCTGCGAGACACCGAAGGTGACCCAATGCTTTTTATCGCTCACATTAATGACGTTACAGAGCAAAAGCAAATCAATGCATCTCTCAAGGCAGCCTCGGAAGCTGCTGAGGCTGCTAACCGCGCTAAGAGCGAATTTTTGGCCATGATGAGCCATGAGATTCGCACGCCGATGAACGCTATGCAGGGTATGACCGAACTCCTCGCGGAAACTAAGTTGGACAATCAGCAGCAAGATTTTGTTGAAGTGATTCGCAATAGTGGCAAAACTCTACTGACTGTTATTAATGATATTCTCGACTTCTCTAAAATCGAATCTAATAAGCTGGAGCTAGAAGAAAGTCGCCTAGATGTATACGAGTGTGTTGAGGATGTGCTCACGCTATTTTTTAACCAGGCAGAAAGTAAAGAGCTTTCCTTGACTTCTGTAATTGAGCCATCGCATATTTCGCCCGTATTCAAAGGCGATTCTGTGCGGCTAAGACAGATCCTAAGCAATTTAGTTAGTAACAGTATCAAGTTTACAGATAAAGGCGAAGTTAGCGTTCGTGTCAATATTAGCAAGGCAATACCTGACGAACCAGTTTCTAGCGAACTAAATTCTAATGAACCAGATTTCAATGGACTAGAAGCTAGCGAAGCTGATTATAGCAATCTGCCTGCTTTCTATCAGATAGATTTTTCTATTGAAGATACAGGTATCGGAATTGCGTCTAGCGATATCTCTAAGCTCTTTCAGCCCTTCAATCAGGTGGACTCTTCAATCACCCGAAAGTACGGCGGTACCGGCTTAGGACTGTCTATCAGTAAGCGCTTGGTAGACATGATGGGGGGAGAGCTATGGGCTGAGAGCGAACTGGGCAAAGGCTCTACTTTCCGCTTTTCGCTACGATTAGAGAGTTCTGGGGAACCCGGTCGTAATATTCAGTCCAATCCTCAAATTGATATTAGAAATAAACGACTGCTGGTGGTAGCAGCTAATGCTAATAGTCGAAGGAATCTTCTTTTGCAGGCTGAGTCTTGGGACTTGCAGGCTGAGGGCGTCGAGTCGGCGGCGGCAGCGCTGTCGATGCTAAAAGATCACCGGCGAGTGGATGCGATCGCAATTGACGGCACTTTATTAGAGATGGACAGCGTTGAGCTAGCTCTGCGAATCCGAAATCTTTCTGAGTATCGAGAGATTCCACTGGTTTTGCTTCACCGTCATAACAAGAACGACGAGAGACCGCTAAATGAGCTAAACGTTCGTACCAAGCTGCTGCGAAAACCGGTGCGGCGATCGCACTTCTACGACGCGCTCGTTCAGCTTTTATGCAACGAAAGCGATACTGTAGTCAATGCCTGCGACCTTAGCAGCAGAAGCCAGTTTCCGATTGCCATAGAAGCACTTCGTGAGAGAAAACTACTACGAATCCTGCTTACAGAAGATATTGCGCTTAATCAAAAGGTGGCCTTACACATGCTCGCCGCCAATGGCTACGAAGCTGATATTGCTCACAACGGAGAAGAAGCCGTAGAAGCGCTGAAGCATAAGACCTATGATTTGGTCCTAATGGATGTACAAATGCCCCGTATGGATGGGTTGGAGGCTACCCGCAGAATTCGCAGCAACTCTCGTATTCAGCAGCCGTATATCGTTGCTATGACCGCGCACGCCATGCAAGGAGACAGAGAAGAATGTCTGTTGGCAGGCATGGACGACTACATCAGAAAGCCGATTGGCAAGCGAGATTTGTTCAACGTGCTGCAAAAATGCCCACAGCTATCAGAAGAACTTTCGCTGAATCCTGCACCTACCTAAGTTTTACTTTTAGCCAGGCGTATGGTTTCTATCTAGAATTTAGCGACAAGGCGCTATCTAGTGAAATCACCCCAAGCAAACTGCTCTAAACAAACTGAGAAAATAAACTAGTCCTAAAAGCGAACTCACTGCCCGGAACGCTTACGACCGATAGTAGCTAATTGGTAATAACGCAATATGACTATAAACACGCAAAACACTCCGACGCTAGATACTCAGACCCTAGAAAGTATCAGCAGTGACAGCGCGTTTCTAATCGAAGTGTGCGACAGTTTTTTGGCAGATGCACCCACTCGTATAGAAGAGGTCGACGCGGCGATCGCACAAGGCGATCCCTCAGCGCTCAGCAGCACCGCTCATGCCCTAAAGTCGCTCAGTAGCTGCGTCGGGGCAATGTGCCTTTTCAAGATAGCTCAGCAAATGGAGATTGTTGGTAAAAGTAACCAGACGCAGCCGGCTACAGCGCTAATAGAACAGGTTAGGCGCGAGTACAAAAACGTTCAGGCTGCAATCGAGATCTACAAAAACGCCCTGTAGTACCCCTGCCAAACCATTCAGTCAAACACCTCAGCTAAGCCATTCAGCTAAACCATTCAGCTAAACAACTCATGTCCCAAACCACTGTTATTCCCAATCCTAAAGCAACTATTCCTTCAATTGCTGGCGAAGTGGGCACCGATCGGCAGCGTGCCGAGGTTCAAGAGCAGGCTGATTTGGACGGTGAAACGCGATCGCAGCTATCTATTTTAGTCGTTGATGACGAGCCAACCACGCGGCTACTGCTGAGAGTTGCCATGCAAAAAGAAGGTTTTCGAGTCATAGAAGCCGATAATGGCATAGAGTGTCTGCGTCTCTTTAAACAAGAGAAGCCTGACATTGTACTGCTAGATGCGGTGATGCCAGAGATGGATGGGTTTAGCTGCTGCGCCGCGCTACAAGACATATACGATAAGCTATCCTCAAAATTTGAAGAGAAAATTTCAACCCCAATACTAATTATCACTAGCCTTGATGATTCGCAGTCGGTAGAGCAGGCCTTTGCAGCGGGCGCAACGGACTATGTTACCAAACCTATTCACTGGGCTTTGCTTCGTCATCGGGTGCGAGGCTTACGAGATAGCATCAAGCGACAGCATGCAGAAGCCGAAATCAAAAGATCGCTCAAAGAAAAAGAAGCTTTACTCAAAGAGATTCATCATCGAGTAAAGAACAACTTGCAAATAATCTGCAGTTTGCTGAGTCTTCAGTCTAACGCTATTAAAGACGAGAAAGTACTGAGTTGTTTTCAAGACAGCCAGAACCGAGTACGGCTGATGGCAATGATTCACGAAAAGCTATATCAGTCGGCTGACTTTGGGAAAGTTGAGTTAGCAGACTATATTCAAGATCTGGCTAACCATTTGCTACGTTCTTATAGCGTCAAACAGAACAATATTCGCGTTAATATTCGTATTGACGGTATCTTTCTAGCAATAGACACGGCCGTTTCCTGCGGATTGATTGTCAACGAGCTAATTACTAACTCTTTGAAATACGCATTCCCAGATATAGGCCAAGGCGAACCGCTCAGTGGCGAAATCAAGATCGACGCGAAATTGACAGCGTGCGATCGCTTTTCCGTTTGCTACAGGGACAATGGCGTTGGGCTACCTAAGGGATTGGATATCGAAAATGCCAACACGCTAGGCTTACAGCTCGTCAGCAGCCTAACAGAACAGCTTGATGGCAGATTGCATGTAGGTGTTGGCCCAGGCGCAGTTTTTCACCTTAGCGAACTTTCCCTATCGAATTAAAACGCCCATAGCCTCAAGGCTAACAGTCTAAAAGCCCATAGTCTAAAAGCCTACTATCTAAAAACTCATTATCTAGAAACTCACTATTCAAAAGCCTGCTTTCAAAGAACCCGCGCCTTTAGGAATCACATGCATCTAACCGAAGGAACACAGTTATGACGACTCAGCTAGAAATAAAGCAACAGGCCACTCAATCGATCTCTTTTAGTAAAGTATCTGAAACAATATCTCCCGCAAAGCGGGTCATGATAGTCGAAGACGAAAGCGTGATTTCTCTAGATATTAAAACTAGCCTGGTGCGGCTAGGCTACGGAATCGCAGGCGTAGCGGCTTCTGGAGACAGTGCCCTGCAAAAGATTCGCAGCAGTCGTCCTGACGTGATTTTGATGGACATTCATCTCAAAGGCGAGATGACGGGTATTGATGTTTCCGAAAAAGTCAGATCAGAGTTTCAAATTCCGATTGTATACCTGACGGCTAATGCAGATAGCAGTACATTCAAAGAGGCTAACCAGACAGACCCTTACGGCTATTTGCTAAAGCCGTTTGAAGAGAAAGAGCTAGGAATTGCTATCGAGATAGCGCTCCATAAGCATCAGAAAGAGCAAGTTGTTCGATCTAGCGAACACTGGTACGCCACTGCGTTTCAGTCCCTTAGCGAGGCAGTGGTTGCTACCGATCGGCACGGCGATGTAGTCTTTATGAATGCGCTAGCCGAATCGATTACAAGCTGGTCTTTAATAGAAGCACTTGACCGGCCAATCACCGATGTTTTGACCTTTCAAAGAAAAATTCAGCAGTTTGATAGCATTGAAGCTCAAAAAAGCGTTAGCTCAATTTTAGGCGCAACCTTGAGGGGAGCAGGCGTTGTTACCCTACCGCACAATGCTCAACTGCTGACGCGCTCTTTGCAAGCTGTTCCTGTGCAGGGACAAGCAGTCGCGATTAGAGACTCAACCGGGTACGTGACAGGTAGCCTCTTTACCTTTAGACCATCCGAAGACGTGGCCGCGACAGAAACGACGGAGAGATCGCTGATGGCGCGATCGCATTCAGCAATGCCACCGGCATCTCTCTCCAATCCAACCGCCTCAAAAACACTATCTGCCTCAAAAACACTATCTGCCTCAAAAACACTATCTGCCTCAAAAACACTATCTGCCTCAAAAACACTATCTGCCTCAAAAACACTATCTGCCTCAAAAACACTATTAGAAATAGAAACACCATCAAAAACACTATCCACCCCCAGGAAAACAGTCACTCCAGACGAAATCAAGCGCATTAAAACGCTTATCGAATCGATTGTGTGCCGAGACTCTACTTACTTTTCGCACGCTGGCCTAGTCGCTAGCTGCGAGAAAGGTATTGCCACACTTACTAGCCGAACAGAAGGCAGTATTATCGCCAGCAAAATCATAAAAGACAACTTGACAGTGGTGGTAAATCGCAGCTCAAATTACTGGGAAGTGGTGTGCCACATTTTGATAGAAAACAGCTTCTTCCCGGTGAGTCAAAGAACAAACGGTACCTGCTATTTTCAACACTGCACCATCCCTAAGGACTGCCAGGTCTATCGCACTCAAGCTATGGATCTATGGGAAGTGTGGCACGGAAAAGCGTGCCCCGGCCACGCCGAAACAGCAGGCATCAAGGTCGATAGAAAAGATATTTTGGTGCTAAGACGCGGCAGCTGGTACCACATTCAGTCGATTATGCTATCCGAAGGCATCGTGCAGATCAAGACGATTGCCGGTGGGCTCTTTGTTCCTATAGAAGATCTGATAATCTGGGGTACGCAGCTATGGCACTAGCACTCTCTTACCGACGGCTTTGTTTTGTCGCCAGTCTATCTATTGCTGGGTCTGTCTGCTAATCTATCTGTCGCCAGTCTATCTATTCGCTATAGCGTTCTTCGGCAAACGGCTCGCCTCTGCGGTGGTAGCCGTTACGCTCCCAAAAACCCAGCTCCATTTTTGGTAAGAACTCTAAGCCGTTAATCCATTTGGCGCTTTTCCACGCATACAAATGAGGCACTACCGTCCGCATGGGACCTCCATGTTCAGCCGGTAGTGCTTCGCCGTAAAGGGTGTGGGCAAAAAAGTTTTCTTCTCTAGCAAAGTCTTCTAAAGCAAGATTAGTGGTATAGCCGCCGTAGCAGTGTTCCATCACATGAACAGCTTTGGGATCTATCTCAATTGCCTTAAGAAAGTCTGTCACCTTTACGCCCTGCCATTTCACATCTAGCTTGCTCCAGGTAGTCACACAGTGAAAATCTGCGGTAAATTCGCTCTGCGGCAGATCCATGAAATCTTGCCAGGAGAAGGTTTGAGAGGCTGCAAGTCCTGCAATCGTTAGCCGCCACTCGTCGGTGCTAACTTGAGGCGTATCACCATAGGTTAGTACGGGAAAGCCTTTGGCAAGGTGTTGTCCGGGCGGGACGCGATCGGCTAGGTCAGCGCTGGGCTTCTCGAAAAATTTCATAGTGAAGTGCGAAGGAGTACAAAAGTGAACTGACTTTATTGTAATGCTATGATTTGAGCATACTTGATTAGCTTTGGCTGCTTCCCTTACTTCATCTTATTTACCGCATCTTACTTACCGCATTAGTGACCGTTCGAGAGTAGACATATGACAGTCGCAGATAGCCACTCAACTACCCGCCTATCTGCACATGTGGAAATGGCTAAGGGTGATGTTCTGACAACTTACGAGTATAGGACTTGGAAACAATTCAAGTATTTTCAGAAAAGCTTAGAGGATGTCGGTGTCAGGCTATCTTTCTACGATGGAGTAATCGGAGTTTTGATGCCGGGTAGAGCGCATGAGATTTTTAAGAAACTGATTGGTTTCCTGATTGAGTTCTTTTTACACCATAAAAGAGTTGAGTTCGTCGCTATTGGTTCGACAACTCAAGAAAAGGAGGGCTTCGCCTCAGCAGAACCTGATGAATCTTATGAAATTGAGAATCTAAAGCTAGCTATTGAGGTCAACTTTACGAGCGGCGATCTTTTCAAACTAGAACGCTATAAGATGCTAGGTTTCAACGAAGTCTGGATCTGGGAAGACGGTGTTTTAGATGTTTACCACCTGCAAGAAGGTGTTTACAAGAAAGTCGACCACAGCCTAATTCCAGCCCTGTCTTCTCTAGATTTAGAGATTATGTCTGAATGCATTTTGATTGGCGAAACCTCTAGAATAGCCGCTGGGGATAGACTGCTTGCAGCCCACTTTGTCTGATGTTCTTGGGTAGGCTCTCCTGGTATACGAATACCATCTTTGTTCTAGCTATACAGACTGATTGAGAGAGGTTTATTGATCTCGGTATCGCTGTATTAAGGTGGGCAGCGCGTCGTAGCCTTCCATGCTCATAATTGGTGCTAGCTGACGACGGTATTTCTCTAGAATTTGTTGGAATCTCTCTTCCCCAAGCTGACCTTGCAAAATAGAGGCGAGCCCAGCGGCCTGCCGCCACTCTTCTGAGCCAATACTTTCAAGTAAATACATAGCTAGCGCGCTATGAAAAATGGCTTCTTCAACGTTTTTTGATGTCTGGTTTTCTGGCGTTTGGTCTTCTAGCGTTTGGTCTTCTAGCGTCTGATTCTTTAGTGCCTGATCCTTCAGCGCATAGTAAGCTTCAGCGGTGTAGAGCGTGTAAAGCCCTTGTAGATAGATATTGCCAGAGCCCTTGACCGCGTTTGCGCCCTTGATAAGAATGTCGAGACCCTCTTGCGGGCGATCGCACATAACGTACCCAATGCCCAAACTGTTGTAAGCCAGCGCTTGACTTTGAAAGTCTCCTTGTTTGAGGGCAAGTTCTAAGCCCTGATTGAGGTACGCGATCGCCGCGTCATACACCCCTGTATCGCCCACGTCATTGGCACGCGCCTGTAGCACCTGCGCATAGCCCAAGTTCACCAGCGCATTCGCCTCACCTACGCGATCGCCCCGCTGCCGCGCCAAAATCAGCGCCCGTTGGCTAGTTGCTACTCCAGCCGCAAAGTCTTTCTCTAACACCTCATTGCGCGCTAAATGACACAAATTCGCCGTCTCACAGGCGAGATCTCCCGCTTCTTGTGCAATCTCTAACGCCCGCTGATAAAAAGCCTTAGCTGCGGTTGCCTGTCCTAGCATCTGCCGAGAATAGCCCAGCAGCGTCAAAATCCGCGCTTTTTCCTGAGTGCCTTTAACCTGGCGCAGCGGCTCGCTAAAGTAATTTAGCGTGTCTTGCAGATAGTCTCCTGAAAAAGACGCAAACACGCCACCATACAGCGGAAAATCATCCCGCTGCGCGAACGTCCGCAGCCCCTGTAGCATGAGTTGAAAACAGCCGTTTCCTAACGCCTGATAAGAGGCATTGCCCGCCGCGGCAAATCCCTGCGACAGCCGTCCCCAAATCGCCGCAAAAATCAAAGACGTACTGTACGACAGTTGCTTGCCTGCTTTGGCGCTGTAGGGCTGTTTATCGAACCAGACGATCAGTCCACGCTGCAAAAAGTGCATAGATACTGCCAAATCGACCCAGCTTGCTACATCGACCGCTGTTCGAGTGATGGTCTCAACCGGCTCATCTTGCGACAGGGTGGTAAATAGTAACCTTGGCAGCCCTGCCGACGCCTTTTTCCATAGCGTCCAGGGACCAGTTTTCTCTCTTTCGCCAAAGCCAACTGGCGCCCCTGCCGGCGCATACAGCCAGCTCACCAAGTCGGGCTCTAGACGCTCGTAGGTTGCTAGCCCTGCCAAAATACCCTTTCGCCACGCTGCCATCTCCTCAGTCGTCAGGCTTTTAGCGAGCTGCTTTAGCTGCTCACGATTAAGGCTGTTGGGCTGATTGGGATCGATTAGGCTAAGAAAGACTTCAGGGCGCTTAGCCGGGTCGGCCTGCTGTAGCTTTTGGGCAGCGCTGACCATGCCGCTGGCGACCTGTCGCGATTTTTGTCCCTTTTGCCACTCGCCTTCTATGGTTTTGAGTGCGCGTAAAATTCGCGGCGCTTTGAGCGAGCTTTCTAGCTGAGGTTCAATCTCAGCAATACGGGTGGCTACTGCTCGCTCAAAGATCTCGCCTGTACCCACTTCGACGGATGATTCAAGCTGTGATCGCACCTGCTCTTTAGAGCGTACGTTTCCCTTTAGCGTCTGCTGCACAATCTCATCAATTAGCGCCAGATATTGCTCAGTCAAAGATCCGCCTGCGTCCATACCTAACCTCCTGATTATCCCAACGTCAAAACTGCATTATTATCAATTAATCTCGCCTGTCCGGCTGCGTCTACCGCGTTGTACCGCTGAAAATATTGCTGCGCCGCTACCGGCAGATGATCGTAGTCAAAGCTAGCATCTCCCGCCGCTACCGTTGCCCAAAAATCTCGTATCTCGCTAGCGTAGCCCTTCGCCGCTTTCGGCGTTAGGCAAAGGGGTGGATCGCTTAGCAGTTTGATAATGAACGGAAGCGAGCGATCGCACATCCAGTCTTTAGACGTCTCTTGCAACGTCGGCCACTCTGGCACCGACTCAATCCGCCGGGTTTCTACCGATAGGTGATGCTGCCCCTGCTCATTTGTGGTTAGCGACAGCAACCGATACGGATGCGGATAGCTCACTAGCGATCCTGTCGTAATCGCGTAGAAATTATCTGCTTGAGCGATATCTTGCACATGCAAATGCCCGGTGAACGCCACGGGTACTTTTGCCGCCTGTAGCCGAGACACTAGATCCGGTGCGTTGCGAATCATGTAGCGCTGGCCGAGCTGATTGCTGGCCTGACCTGGCAAATGCTCTAGCACGTTGTGATGCACCATCACCATCACAAACTGGCCTGCTAGCTCCGCTAATTTGGCGTCGAGCCAAGCAAACTGATCGTCATCTATCACGCCTGTGCCAATTTGCTCACCCGAGTCATCAAACGCATTAGAATTTAGCCCAATTAAGTGCACGCCTGGCAAAATTTCCTGATGATAATCTAGGCTCTCGCCATCGGTATAGCCAAAACGCTGGTAAATAGCGGGAAAATCGGCCAGTGAAATTTGATCTTCACTGTCACCTAGATCGCCATCTAGGCTGCCATTCCTGCGCACCACATCGTGATTGCCCGGTACTACATAAGTCGGAAACGGCAGTCGCGCTAACCTACTAGCCACCCACTCGTGATTTTCTCGCTCGCCGTGCTGGACCAAATCCCCTGGCAGTAGCAAAAAATCTGGTGGATCGGCCTCCAACTGAGTCAAAATTTGCTCAAATGCTGGAATGCTGATCTCCACTAGGTGAAACCGGTGCGGCGCGTCCCATATAGTCTGCGGTAGCGCAATGTGCAAGTCGCTGACAATGGCAAATTTGAAGTTGAGAGTCATTGCGAAAAATCGATAGGAAGTGTTGAGTGTAGAGCAAACAAGGGCTCCTAGCAGGCCATATCTTACGATTGTATGCGTTTGTATGTTCTGGCCTCTCTACATCTGGTAGTGTTTAGCCAATACCTTTAATGAAAACATTGCTACTGCGTATTTGCCGATACCTGTCATAGCTAACGGTTTGTTCTAATGGTTTTATTTTCAAAAGACCGTATTCTAGTTCCTATCGACTTTTCCGAAGAGTCTTTGCAGGCGCTGACAGAAGCAATTGCTTTTGCCGCAGCAAAGGCCAATGTTTATATTGTCTATGTGCTGAAGCCTTTAGAGGCGACAGAGCCGGGCGTGGTGTGGGAGTCGGTTAATACCGATAGGCGTAAAGAGACTATCCTGGCATTGTTTGATGAAAAGTTTCCCAGAAGTGAATATGCAGATCTCAATTTTGAGATTAAAGAAGGCGATCCAACCGCTGAGATTATTGATTATGCCGAGCAGCAACAAATTAATCTTATTGTGATGCCTTCGCGAGGCCGAACGGGCATTTCGCGCTTCTTTATGGGTTCTACTGCTGAGAGGGTTGTTCGCTTTGCCCATTGCCCGGTCCTTGTTCTCAAGCGGTAGAGATATTAGATAGAGACATTAGGTGATAGAAATACTAGAAAAGTCCTTACGAAAATTCTTCGTAACACGATCTGTTCTGATTACTTTACGGCTATCGACTCTTTGCATAGGTGCTATCTGCTGAGCCTTTTGTTGTTTTGAATTAGCGTCGCTACATTGGGAGTATCTTCATTCAAGGTACTCCTAATGATTTTTAAAGCGCCTTCTGCCTCTACACACGTCTTACCGCAAAACCACCGCAAGCCCCTATTTGTTAGAGGCCTACAGTGGTTTTGGAGATTTAGCCAGTTCTATGGTGAGTACGTAGTCAGATCGCCGCAAGCGCGTCAAAAGTGGATTGAGCAACAGTGCGAACAGCGTGATTAAAAACCGCGCGACCTAACTACATAGTTCGATTGTTAGCTGCTTCTTACAGCTAACGGTCCGCTGATGGGACTAGCTAACGACAGATTATGGCTCAACTGCCAACATCTGGCCAGATGTCAACCGTGCCCAGTAGTCTTTTAGATCGCCTGCGACTTCATTCGAGAGAATGTAACAGCCTAGCAGGTTAGGGAAAGCCATACCTAATAGCAGTAAGTCGCTAAAGTCGATAATCAAAGAAAGACTGGTGAGACAGCCCAAGAAGGTGCACACCACGTAGATGATTTTGAAAAGCAGAGTGCTTCGCTCACCAAAGAGATAAGTCCAAGCTTGGATACCATAATAGCTCCAAGAAATAATTGTTGAGAACGCAAAGAGACAAACTGCAAGGCTTAGCACGACGGGGAACCAGCTAACCACAGAGCCAAAAGCGCTGGCCGTCATAGCGACGCCGCTAAGCTCTTCACCTGTGTCTAAATAAGCTCCGGTTAGAACAATGGTGATAGCCGTGAGGTTACAAATAATGACGGTATCAATCAGAGGCTCTAGCAGAGAAACGAGTCCTTCTCGGACGGGCTCATCGGTGCGGGCCGCAGAGTGTGCGATCGCAGCAGAGCCAACACCTGCTTCGTTAGAAAAAGAACTTCGCCGAATACCCTGTACCATAACCCCCACCAGACCACCGACAGCCGCCTGAGGAACAAATGCCTCAGAAATAATGGTGCCAATTGCTGCGGGAACCTGGCCAATATTGACAACGATAACGATCAGGCAGGCGAGAACATAAAGTACAGCCATGGCGGGCACTAGCTTTTCGGCTACAGCGCCAATGCGCTTAATACCGCCAATAATCACAAACGCCGACAGCGCCGCTAACACTAGACCAAATAGCCAAGCAGGAAGACCAGGCACCAGTCCTGAGATAGCCGCGTATGCCTGGTTGGATTGAAACATATTAGCCCCACCTAGACTGCCACCCAAGCAAAGAATACTAAAGAGCACAGCCAACCCCTTACCCAGTGGACGTAGACCGCGTGATTCCAAACCCTGCGTGAGGTAGTACATGGGACCACCCAAAATCGTGCCGTCCGGCAGGCGGCGACGATATTTTACCGCCAGCGTACATTCGACGAACTTACTCACCATGCCGCACAGTCCGGCAATCGTGAGCCAGAACATTGCGCCCGGACCGCCAAGCTGAATAGCGATCGCGACACCGGCAATATTGCCTAATCCGACCGTACCTGACACGGCAGTTGCCAGTGCCTGAAAGTGAGAAACCTCACCTTCGTCATGCGGGTCGTCAAACTTGCCCTGAACTACTGCGATCGCGTGCTTCAACCCTCTCAAGTTGATAAATCCCATTCGCACGGTAAAGAAAACCGCTGCGACAAACAGCCACAGCACAATAAACGGAAAGCCGTTTTCGCCACCGATTTTGAAAAATAGCAAGACCGAGAGCAGGTCAACAATTGGCTGGAAAATGCTGTCTGCGATAGAAGGTGCTTCGGCAGCTTCTTGGGCGATCGCGGCAGGCGCTGCGATCAGCATCAAAATCAGCAGCACAGGCAGCACTGCCCATCCATCGGGGCTGTGGTTAAACCACTTAGCCGACAGCCGTATTAGCGACTTCGATCCGCGATGGACCATTGGTATATAAAAGCCCTTTCGATTCATTATTTGGAGTTTCCTCTGAAGTTCTAGCATTTCTAAAAGGTGTATCTAACAGAATCTACCTGCCGGGTTATATGCAAGTACCTAACCTGCATATAAAACACCTGATAGCTACCTACTTAATAAAAAATAAGAATTGCTCTCTGAGTTTTGCCGATAAGAGATAAAATACCATGCGACTTATGCACTTGTTGTTACTTTAATTACTGCAGTAAGCAAAAGCTTACTCGCACAGTCTTATTCACACAGTCTTACTTGCACAATCATCCCCCAAGCGACATCATCCAAGCGACTGCTTTTACCATCTGTTCCGACGGATACTATTAGTGCCCTTCTTTCACTATTTACTACTGCTAGCAGATTACTATTGCTAGCAGCAATGAACGGCGAACAAAGCAATTTCTACCGCTCTGCTAGGTAGTCTCTTTAGCCGTCCCTCAGATGTCTTCAAGGATGTCTTCTCAAACGCTTAAAAGGAGTCCTTTTAATAGTTCTCTTAATGGATTTTCAGCCTGCCGATTTTGTTTAAATGTTCGATAATAGAGAAGGCATTAGTAGCTGATAAACCCGCTGGCTATCTGACAAAAAGTTAACTAGCAGAAAGCCGACGAAATCACTGGTAGACAGAGCATTGAAGCTATGATTCGAACGACTTTATTTCCCCACACTTTTAGGCAAATTTTCTCTCTTTCCAACGATGACATTGCCAACGTTTTCGAGCAAGTCTCAGACCTGCTCGAAGCGAAAGGCGACGACTACTATCGAATTCGCGCCTACCGCAAAGGAGCGGAGGCTATTCGCGCTCAAGTCCATTCTGTTGTAGCGCTATTTGAAGCAGACGGCACGGATGGGCTTAAGCAAATTCCATACATTGGGCGAAGGCTAGCGCAGGCGATTAAAGAGCTCGCAGAAACGGGAGATCTAAGACTGCTACAGCGGCTGTCTATCGACGTTTCGCCGGAGGATTTGTTTACAACGCTACCTGGTATAGGTCAGGTTTTGGCGCGTCGGCTATACAGGGGGTTAGGCCTGCGCTCTTTGGCGGAACTAGCGCAGGCGGCGCAGGCTGGGGTGCTCGCTCAGGTGCCCGGCTTTGGCCCGGAGCGAATTGAGCAGCTCAAAGACACTTTGGCAGCCCTGCCGCCTGAAAAAGTAGTCCCGCGTCAGACTTTCAGGGTTCCTGCTATTGTTAGCGACAGCAGGACTAGCGAGTTGCCTATTGAAAACTCACCTGCGGTTGAGCTGCTGCTAGCGGTAGATGCGCAGTATCAGTACTTGGCAAAGGCAGGACAGCTACGGATGGTGACGCCGCGGCGGTTTAACCCGGAAGCGAAGCCCTGGCTACCGGTGATGCACTTGAAGAAAGAAGGATGGACGTTTAAGGTGCTGTATTCAAATACGGCTAGAGCACACGAACTGGGAAAAACTCACGACTGGGTCGTTGTAAACTATGAGCGCGACGCTGAGGCTGGTCAGCCAGGAAGCCAACAAAAGGGCCAGCAGAAGGGCCAGCAAAGGGGCCAATGCACAGTGGTGACAGAAACTCAGGGCGCTAAACGCGGACAGCGGGTGGTAAGAGGCGCTGTGGTTGTCGCAGCCTAGAAAATTACTCTATTGTTAATTTTTATCGTTTGCATCATTTGTGTCAACAGACTATAACAGCGGCCAGCGGTTGGTAGCTTTGGCGGCCTTATCTTTTTGCCGCCAAAGGCTGTAGCTGTCGCCACTGAAATCAAACGTGTTAGCATAGCTACAGAATTTCAACTTCTGATGAGTATGCGTCAAGTTTGGCGGAGCCTATCAGTCAAAAGGCAAGGTGCCATCGTTCTGATCGTACCTACTGCTGTGACGCTGCTATCTCTTGCCGCTTGGAACTGGTCGCGACAGCAGGAGCAGCAGGCGGCAGACTGGGTTATTCATACTGAAGAAGTTTTAAGAGAAAGCAATCAGCTGCTGACCCTATTAGTCGATATGGAAACGGGGATCCGCGGCTATGGACTGACTCGCAAGTCTGAGTTCTTACAGCCGTATGAGCAGATGCAGGCTTCTGTTCTTGAGCATATAGATACGCTTACGCAGCTCACCCAAGATAATCCTAGACAGCAGGTCTATTTAAGGACTGTTCGAGGCGAAGTTTCTAATTATCTGGTTTTTCTGCGTGAAATGCGTCAGCTAATCGACCAGCTAGATGAGAGTGAACCGCTTTGGCGAGCGTCTCAAATGCAGGCCCAGCTCAGCGAGGGAAAAGCTGATATGGATAAGCTCAGAGCCGATATCGAATCTATTCGAGCCGAAGAGCGATCGCTCTTAACCATTCGGCGACAAGCGCTTACAGAAACTAAGCGCTTAGTCAACTGGTTTTTGGCTATTAGCCTTCTGGCTAGCCTGATGAGCTACAGTATCGCGTTTTGTCTCTACGGCCAAGCTGACCAAAAGATTACCGCTCGTAACCGAGACTTGATGATTGCTAATGAGTCTTTGAGCAAGTTTAATGTGGCCCTAGCTCGCCGCAATCAAGACCTCGATGATTTTACACACACCGTCTCTCACGATCTTAAAGCGCCGCTCCGAGCCATCCGTAATCTGGCCGACTGGCTGGTGACAGATCTAGATCTTCCTGCCGACAGCGAAACGCGCAGATACGCTGACTTGCTCCAGCAGCGCGTGAATAAAATGCAGTCGTTAATTGACGGGCTGCTCGCCTACTCTAAAGCTGACCGCACAGCCGATCCAACAGGTGTGAATGCTGAGCCTGTGGATGTAGGGCACCTGGTTCGAGAATTAGTGCGATCGCTTGATGTGCCCTCTCAGTTTGAAGTCGTCATCTCCTCCGATTTGCCCACCCTCGAAACCGAACGCATCGTGCTTCAGCAGGTTTTCAGCAACCTGATTACGAATGCCTACAGGCACCACACGGGCTCAAGCGGCAGAATAACAATTGCCGCAGACCTCACTGATAGCGCTCAGCCCAAATTCAGTGTTACCGATGACGGTCCCGGCATTGCGCCAGAATACTACGACCATATCTTTCAAATCTTTCAAACCGCCGCAAAAAACCCCACTGCTAGCAGCGGCATTGGACTTTCTATCGTTAAGAAAATTGTTGAGCGCCGTGGCGGAGAGCTAGGATTTACCTCTCAAGTTGGCGAAGGAACAACCTTTCACTTCACGTGGCCGTCACCGGCATAGTGCCTATTAGACGCTATGCCGGTGACGGCCATTGAGCCGATCGAGCATAGATTCACTGAGTATAGCTTCGTATCTTACGAATCCGGAGCTTACCCGTTAATTCGGGCTATTAAGTGCTCTCCTACTCTTAGCGCATTCGCCATGACTGTCAGCGCCGGACCAATGCTAGCGCAGGATGGGAAGAAGCTGCTGTCTACGACGTAGAGATTGTCGATTTCGTGCGCGCGGCAGTTAATATCTAACACAGAGGTTGCCGGGTCGGTGCCCATGCGAGCGGTGCCGCACTGATAGCCTACGACCTGAGCCGCCGATTCGCCTCTAGGATACACCGTGCTCTGCCGCAGTTCTTGCCCAGTGTTCTCCATGTCTTTGAGTACACCCATCCAGCGATAGACGAGCCGATCGTGCGCCTCTAGGTTGTTGGGCTTAAACTCGTAGCGCAGCTTCTTTTTGGGCCGCCCGTAGCGCGACTTTGTTTGCCAATAAACTCGGTTGTTGGGGTCTGGCAGCGTACCGGTATAGGCCCACCAGCCAATAGAGCTTTTGGCTAGGCGGGTGAGTCCCGCGTCCGGTAAAAAGCGAGCGAGCACAGAGAGTAAAGGCGGCGATTCGGCAAAGATAATATCTTGCAAGAGGCCGCCGCTATTTTCGATATGACCCATAGGGTAATCGTAGTAGCCGAGCTGATCGCCCCAGTAAAAATCGTTGACGCTAACGCTAGGAACAAAGGTGCCGTTGTTTTTGGTGGCATCTCGTTCTACTACTACCGTCATTAGTTGCTTCATAAGATTGCGACCAAGCTGACCCGATCCGTTGGCAAGGCCGTTCGGGTGCTTCTCGTTAGCAGAATCTAACATTAACGCTGCTGAGTTGACTGCGCCGCAGGCAAGTACAACAATGTCTGCGGTAAATAGGACTGTCCTATCACCCATGTTTGCCTGCACACCTTTTATCTCTGTGCCGGTGGAGTTGGTGTGTAGCGCCACTACTATCGCAGCTGCCTTGAGCGTGACGTTGTCGTGCTTTAGCGCCAGATCAATACCAAAGACTTCCGCGTCTCCGCTAGGGTCTTCCTCGCGGTCGGTGATACTAGTCGGTAGTGAAGTCGGGTGAAGTCCTTGGTCTTTGATCAGATCGACGATGGGCTGAATTAGCTTGGGGTGGTCTACAGATGGCTGCGGGTAGCCCTGGCTGTGAGGGGGCTCGGTTGGGTCAGCTTGCTGGTTGCCGTGAACTCGGTATAGCTGCTCGGCTGCGGTGTAGTAGGGCTCCCAGTCGGCATATTTGATCGGCCATTCAGGCGTGACGCCGTCCTGGTAGGTGACTGCCTCAAAGTCTCTTTCTCGCATTCGCATCAGCGTTGCGTTATAGATTTTAGTGTTTCCGCCGACTGCGTAGTTCATCTGGGGAGAGAACGGCTCACCCTCTTCGTCGTACCACTGTTCGGGCGATCGATATCTGCCTTTTTGGAAGACATCTACATCGGCTCTGTTTTGATCTTCTAAGGACATGCGATCACCCCGTTCCACGATCAGAATTCGCTTGCCCGTTGGCGCTAGCTTCTGCGCCAAGGTGCCGCCACCAGCGCCGGTGCCGACAATAATGATGTCATAATGCTGGTCGTCAATAATCATCAGCTAGCGCCACACATAAATCAGCAGAAACAACACAATCCAAATCACGTCGACGAAGTGCCAGAACAAAGAGGTTGCTTCGACGCCAAACTCTCCTTCTTCATAGTTGTTCGGTATGAAAGATCGGCCTAGTATGAGTCCCTGTAGCAGCACGCCAGTGAAAACGTGAAGTCCGTGAAAGCCCGTCAGTAGATAGAACGTCCCCCCAAATACGCCGTCTTTGAAGCCAAAGGGCAGTCCCATCCACTCTACTGCCTGCCCATACAGGAAAAAGCTGCCCATCGCCATAGTCAGCAGCCAAAACAGCCGAAAGCCCCAAAGATTTTCCTTGCGCAAAAAGCGCTCAGCAAAGTAAATCACAAAGCTGCTAGAGACCAGCACCACGGTATTAATCAGCGGCTCTTTCACCTCTAGTCCTTCAAACCCAGCCGGCAGCCAGTCTGTCGCGTTAGTTTTGTAGACAATGTAGCCCACAAAGAAGCTAAAGAAAATAACGCTCTCTGACAGCAGAAAAACGACGAAGCCAAACATCCGATGGTCTTCTTCGTGCGCTTCAGCGTGTCCTATAGCCTGTCCTTCAGCGTGTGCTCCTTTGCTGTTCAAACTCGGATCTAAAGCGGGCTCTAAATTAGCGCTACTCATGATGGGTTACTCTCCCCAGAAAGGTTGGCAACAGGCGTACTTCTAGATTCTTCCGCAAACAGTCCGCCCGGATGGTTAGATACCAGGGGCTCATCGCTACCGTAGCCGTAGGGCGGTGAAACAACAATTGGAATCTCTTCAAAGTTTTCGTGTGGCGGGGGCGATGAAACGAGCCATTCTAGCCCGATGGCTCGCCAGGGGTTATCTCCTGCCTCTTCGCCGCGGGTCCAAGAGCTAAGCATATTGAGCAGAAAAGGCAGCGTAGAAACGCCGAGCAAGAAGCCGCCTAAGCTAGCGATTACATTCCAAAAGGCAAACTCCGGGTCGTAGGAAGCTACTCGTCGCGGCATTCCCATCAGCCCAAGCGGATGCATCGGCAAGAAGATCAGGTTTACACCGATAAAAGTAAGTGCAAAATGCAGCTTTCCTAATCCCTCGTAGTACATGCGGCCCGTCATCTTGGGAAACCAGTGGTAGATCGCCGCGTAGAAGCCCATCACGACTGCGCCATTAATTACATAGTGAAAGTGGCCCACCACAAAATAGGTATTGTTGACGTGAATGTCGAAGGGTACCGAAGAGAGCATGATGCCGGTAATACCCGAGAACAGAAACATAAACAGTCCGCCTAGTGCGAACAGCATAGCGGTAGTCAGCCTCAGCTTGCCGCCCCATACGGTGGCGACCCAGGCGAATACCTTGATGCCAGTAGGAATTGAAATGGCCATGGTGCTAAACATAAACGCCATGCGCATCCATCCCGGCGTGCCGCTAGCAAACATATGGTGCACCCATACGACGCCGCTAAGCCCAGTGATAAGAAGAGAGGAAATAGCGACAACTCTGTAGCCAAATAGGGGCTTGCGGGCGTATACCGGAAAGACTTCTGAGAAGACGCCGAAGATCGGTAGGATAATCACATACACAGCGGGGTGGGAGTAGAACCAGAAGAAGTGCTGATAAAGCACCGGATCGCCGCCCTTAGTGGGGTCAAAAAAGCTAGTGCCGACGGTGAGATCGAGCAGTAGCATGACCGCGCCTGCTGTAAGAGAAGGCAAGCCAATAAGCTGAATGATTTGGGCAGAAAGCACGGTCCAGACGAAAGCGGGCATTTTGAACCAGCCCATGCCGGGCGCTCGCATTCTAAAGATGGTAGTCACAATATTGACCGCGCCCATGATAGAAGAGACGCCGGAAAGCGCAACGGCCACCAGCCACATAGACTGACCGTTGATCAAGTTGCCGGTTGGATTTTGCAGGCTTACCGGCGGGTAGGCCCACCATCCTGACTGTGAGGGACCGCCGGGAATAAAGAAGCTAGCGGTGAGAATGACGCCAAAAACCGGAACCAGCCAAAAGGCGATCGCATTCAGCCGTGGAAAAGCCATATCGCGCGCGCCAATCATCAGCGGCACTAGATAGTTGGCCAGTCCGTTTAGCATGGGAAAAGTCCACATGAACAGCATGATGGTGCCGTGCATAGTGAACAATCCGTTATACACGGTGCGATCGACCAGATCGGCTTCGGGCGTAATCAGCTCGCCGCGCATCACCATGGCTAGCAGTCCGCCGAATAGAAAGAAAATAAAGGCAGTGACAATATACTGAATGCCAATCACTTTATGGTCGGTGCTAAAAGAGAAAAATCTACGCCAGTTGTCGGGCGCGTTTGGCTCGGGCTGCTGGCGTGAGGACGGCTTTGGCTGCTGGTCTGGCTGCCGGGTCTCTAAAGATACGTTACTCATGAGAATTCTCTTCGAGGCGAGTGGTCTGCGGGCTAGAAGTCTGTGGGCTAGAAGTCTGTGGGCTAGAAGTCTGTTGGCTAGAGGACTGCTGATTAGAGGACTGACTAGAAAGCGATTTGCTCGAATAGTTCACCACTGGTGCGGGTGCAGGCCTAACAGTTGCCCAACCCAAGTTGACGGCATTGTTTTCAGCGCGGCTAAACTCCGCTTGAGCAACATTTTCTGCGGCTGCCGGAGCGGTATTTGCTGCCTTCTGTAGCCATCGCTGATAGTCGGCTTCTGATTCAACAACAACGTCGGTCTGATTGGCGGCGAAGTAGGTGCCACTGTATAAAGAATCTCTGAGGCGATAGCGGCCTTCTTTGATTGGCGTAAACGAAAAATCGATTTCCTTACCGGGAATGATGTCTTGCTTTACGCGGAAAGCAGGAATGTAAAAGCCGTGGATAACATCTTCGGAGACTAGCTTGAACTTGGCCCGCTGGTCTACCGGTAGATGCAGCTCGGTGCTGCTAACGTTTTCTTGAGGATAGCGAAATTCCCACGCCCACTGACGCGATCGCACTTCAATTGGCAAATCATTCGCCGTTTCTTCAGCCCCTGTCTCTATTGTTTTGGTTGGCTCTAGCGGTACGGTCCCAGCCTCTTTCATCGACCTAGGCATCGACGGTCCTAAAATGCTCATCTGATCGTAGGTGTTATAGCTGACGAAACCAATCCAAATCACCAGTATGATTGGCACCACGGTCCAGATAATCTCTAGCTTGACGTTGCCCTCAATTGGCGGACCGTCGCTAGGGTCGTATTTAGCGGCCCGCTGAAACACCATCGAGTACAGTAACGTGCCGATGACGCCAATAAAAATAAAGGTGCCGACCGCCGTCATAAAGCTAAAGAGCTTATCTACCAGTACTGACTCGGCGGAGGCCTGAGGCGGCATCCAGCTATAGGCTTGCTGACCCATCCAGAGGCTGATGAGTAAATTTGCGATCGCTAACCCAGTCAGATTAGCAATCTGCCGCCGACTAAGTACCCGCTCTAACTCTCTAGTTCTCTCTTGTCCCTTATTTACGTCTTCAGTATTCACGTCACTCTCTGATGGCTTGTTCTTTTGAACTTATTCTTTCGGCCTTATTCTTTCGCCTTATTCTTCTGAGCTTGTTTTTTTGAGCTTACTCTTCCGGCCCAATCTCTCTTGATCCCGAAATCGGCGGAGCGGTCGCTGCTTCAGAAATCGGCGTGCTCGACATCTGTTTGTTCGGATCGATCCCGGCTCTAATTAGCCGATCGGCAGTGACATGCACTCCAAAATCTCCACCTAAATGTGCGCCTAGCGTTCCTTGCGCAAACATGAGAACAAAAATCAACAGCCCCGACAGCAGATAGCTCCATTCCACCTGCCGCGCCCGATCTTCTCGCCAAATGTAGCGCTGAAAGCCCCGCCAAACCGTCATCCCTACAATCAGCCCCAGCAGTAAAACACCACCAAGGCCATGCCACACCATTGTATTGGTAGCATTTAGCCCCCAGGGGCTAATCATATCTTTGGGCGGCTGAGCAAGCAGAATCTCGTAAAAACCGGCGGCAACGGTAAAGAAAGTAACTACTGCCGCTGCGACCATGTTGAACCAGCCAACGTCATACAGCCCGGCGCTGCTGACAGGGATTGCGAGAAATTTGAAAATGGGCTTTTCGAGAGGATAGAGAGCAGCAACAATATCGAATGCGATCGCCACAATAAACAACCCCAACGTCAAATGCACTAGGTTCGGATGAATTGGAATTCTGTAGGGCAATCCATTTCCAGTAAATTCTGGTGCTACCTCTAACAGCGAGCTAGTCGCCGCATCAGTCATGACGCTACTTATTACGCCGCTCATTGCAACAGCCCCTTCCTTGCCGCTTCCACCACAGCTTCAGTATGTAGTCCATAGACCCACACCAGCTTGTCACCCAAATACACCTGAAAAAGCACCAACACTGTCAGTGCCGCGTTCATACCCAAATACGCCACCGGCAAAGACTCGGGTGATTTTAGCCGAATGATATAGCGCCACCCCGTAATCGCCGCCAGCACCGCCGATAGCGACCAGCCGATAATCGTGTGTAAGTTTAAATCACCGACTGCCGCCGCATAAGGCGTTGCCAGCCCAGCCTCGACCTGACCAAAGATAATGGCAATAAAAATAGAAATAGTAGCAAATACCATATTCCACCAGCCCACCTCATGCAGGCGAGCGTTCTTAGTGAAATAGCCGATGGCATCACATACCACAGCAAACAGAACCATCGCAATCACAAAGTGCACCACAATCGGATGAATCGTGTCGGGGTAGGGCAAATTGTGATTATTTAGTGGGGGAAGTAAATTTTCGAACACAGACCTCTCCTACAGGTTGGCAAACCCGAACAACGCTAGAATTCTAACGCTTATATCAAGAAAAATCTTTACAAATGAGCACCTCTTTAGATCGGCCCCTCGGATTTTTATTGGGCACTAAGATTCGCTATTCGTTCGCCATTCGTTCGTCACTCGATTGATAAAGAGTTAAGTCTCAATAGCTAGCGGATTTGGATCTAAAAGCGTTGGATAAAGATCAGTGACGATGCTCGGTTGACCCCGCCGAGTTGCCAGCTAGATGACAACACCTAGCTGGCAACCTCTATTTAGCCTGGTGATCTATCGACATCGTTATGAGACAGACAAGACAACGAGTAAATTGAGAGCACGTATTGAGAGCACGTACGGTGATGACTGTCTGAGCGCTGCGTTTAGGCGTTCATCACCTTTTTATTCTAATTATTCTTCTTTTGGCGGTTCGCCTGTCACCGCAGATTCTAAGTATTTGGTAGCAGGCGGTACGTAGCTGTTGTCTATTTTGACGCGAAAGTCATAGTGAGCGCCGGTTCCCAGACCGCTGTTGCCCGAATAGGCGATCGCATCACCTGCTTTTGCCATGCCTTCCTTGCAGCCTGTGTCAGACATATGCAGAGACTGAAACGTATAGCCCGGAAAAGAGTCAGCCGTCTGGTCAACCACCCATCCGCCGCCGTCTACATCCCACCAGCACTCTACGTCTACTGTGTCTCCAGCTTTCCCAACCGCGTAAATCGGTGTGCCAATAGGCATAGCCAAATCAACGCCATTGTGCGGTACATTGGGCGCTCCGGTGACCGGATGAAACGGGCGAATACCATACTCATCGCTGACTTCATAACCTGCGACAATATCACCCGTTACGGGCGTCACAATTTCTCCAATCCGCTCTTCACCCATCAGTACACCTGTGGTGATTGCTATAAACCGGTCGGCAACGTAAAGCAAAGAGCCAATGATGACAGCAGCGCACAGCCCGGTTGTAACCAGCTTGGGAAGAGAAGGTGGTTCGCTAGGAATGTAATCGTCGCCGCTATCTGTAGATGCGGCAGATGCGGCAGATACGGCAGCGACAGCGGGGGAGGCGGCTGTGTGATAGTGAACGTGCTGCGGAACGACGCCAGATGCCGGAGTCGGTAAGGTTGAAATTGGCGTCGAGATCGGCCTAGTTGAAATCGGCGGCGTTGAGAGTGACGTTGAGGCTGGCGTTGCGACCGGATCTAGCCGAATTGCGTCGCTAGCGATGACAGCTAGTTCGCCGCGTCCGAGCTTTTCGATTAGTTCGGAAAGACTGCTACAGCCAGCTGCGATCGCAGCCGCTCTGGCCCCATGCCAGCCAGGCGCAGTGACTGTCACCCGACAAGGCTGCTTGGGTTCAACTGAATCAGTATGATTTGAAGTTACGCCAGACCTATTCATTGGGGCTTGTCAGCGGCGAACAAAGACGAAAGTATGATAGCTCAAATTAACACCTCCACAGGAGCGCTATGAAAAAGGCCCAACTGAACGACTGGACCAACATCCATGCGCCCATACCAGAAGTCGAAGCCGACGAAGAGCGGCGCCACTGGGACTATCACTATGACCCAATCGGCATGGCTCCCGGCACGCTAGTGATCGATGAAGACGCTTCACCTACAGAGCTGATGCTGATTGACTATAGCGATCGCCGCGCTATTCGCAGACGTCTACCCTCACCCGAAGCCGCGGCTAACTATCTAGATTCCGAATCAGTTTCCTGGATAGATTTGCAAGGATTAGGTAACGAAGATGTACTCAACCGACTAGGCGAAGTCTTTCAACTCCACCCGCTCGTTCTAGAAGATGTTGTCAATGTGCCTCAGCGGCCCAAGATTGAATACTACGGTGACCAGCTGCTGATTATTGCACGCATGGTAATAGCAAAAGTAGACGACGACGACGAGACCAACCGATTCACCAGCGAGCAGCTTAGCTTTGTTCTAGGCAAAAACTATCTACTAACCGTACAAGAAGAGCTGCAGAAAGACTGCCTAGACCCGGTACGCAACCGCATTCGTACAGGACAAGGACTCATTCGAGCAGAAGGCGCAGACTACCTAGCCTACGCGCTGCTAGACGCGGTGATTGATGCCTACTTTCCGGTGCTCGAAGACTATGGCGAATATATAGAATCGTTAGAAGACGAGGTGATTTTCAACCCGAGTAAGCAAACCGTACGGAAAATCTATCGCGTTCGGCGTGAGCTGATGAGTCTGCGGCGTTCGATTTGGCCGCAGCGTAGCGCGCTCAGTCAGCTAGTGCGCGATGACAATGCGCTGATTCGCCCAGAGGTGCGGGTGTACTTGCAAGATTGCTACGACCACGTGGTGCAGGTGCTCGACATTGTAGAAACCTACCGTGAGCTAACGGCCAACCTGATGGATGTGTATCTATCTTCGGTGAGCAATCGAATGAACGAGGTGATGAAAACGCTCACGGTGATCTCTTCTATCTTTATTCCACTGACTTTTATAGTGGGCGTGTATGGCATGAACTTCAATCCGGCGGTCTCGCCTTGGAATATGCCCGAACTCAATGCCTACTGGGGCTATCCTTTTTGCTGGGGCGTCATGATCACGATTGCCCTGGGGCTGTCGTTCTACTTTTGGAAAAAAGGCTGGTTTGACAATACAGCGACCAAACTACCTCGGCTATAGGCGATGGATTCGAGCAATCCCCTGCTAAGATACCCGTGATAAAGCGCTCGGACTGTAACAATAAACTGTAACAATCAGGTCGAGTCTGCTGCTGTGTGAATGGTTCTCAACTCAAGGCGTATTCCATTATGGACCTTAAGGCTCTGATTACAGATATCCCAGACTTTCCTCAGCCAGGGATTGTTTTTCGAGATATCACGACGCTGCTGCAAGACCCAGATGGGCTGCGCTATACCATCGATCGGCTCAGTGAGCAGGCAGTAGCGTTAGAGGCTGACTATATTTCTGGCATTGAGTCGCGCGGCTTTATTTTTGCAATGCCAGTAGCCGACCGGCTCTCACGCGGGTTTGTGCCGATTCGCAAGGCCGGTAAGCTACCTCGAGCGGTTCACAAAGTCACCTATAGCCTAGAGTATGGCGAAGATAGCTTGGAAGTGCATCAGGATGCATTCGCCCCAGGCAGCCGGGTACTGGTGGTAGATGATTTGCTCGCAACCGGTGGAACCGCCGCCGCTGCCGCTGAGCTAGTTCAAAAAACGGGGGCCACCCTTGCCGGATTTAGCTTCGTGATTGAACTAGAGGGCCTTGCTGGGAAAGACAAGCTGCCAGAAAACGTGCCGGTAACGAGCCTGATTACGTATTAAATTTTCTTTTTATACGGAGCGGCCTATACTGATCCGGTAAATACTGGGCTAACAAACGCTGATGGGCTAACAAATGCTGAGCCACCAGATACTAGCCGCCAAACGCTAATCCGCTAAGCACCAATCCGCTAAGCACTGAGCCGCCAAGCACTGAGCCAACAAATACCGGGCCGCTGCTAAATCTTTTTGACTATTGCTAACCAGACGCTATGAATTTCGATTTATCTGCAACCGATGGATTAATACCTGCGCCTATCCGAGAGGGTATCGTAATCTCTATCGTGTTGTTAGTAGCGGTGGGTATTAGCTGGGCTGTTTTATCGTCTAAAAACGAGTCGGCTCGCTACATCTTTAAGCGAGTACTGCAAGGGCTATTGACGCTTTTGCTAGCAACGGCGCTCAGCTTTTTTATTGTGCAGCTCGCGCCGGGAGACTTTTTAACACCGTTCCGCCAGAATCCGCAGACGACGCCAGAGACCATTGCCGATCTAGAGGCGCGGTTTGGTTTGGATAAGCCTGTTTGGACACAGTATTTTCTGTGGCTAAAGCAGGTGGTCACAGAAGGTAATTTTGGCATTAGCTTTGCCTACAACCGACCGGCGCTAGAGCTGCTGTGGGAGCGAGTGCCAAATACGCTTTTGCTGTCGGCGGCGTCCATTTTTGTAACCTGGGCGATCGCAATTCCGCTAGGCATTATCAGCGCTGTCAATCAAAACCGCTTTACCGACCGATTCTTACGAGTGCTCAGCTACTTTGCCCAAGGCTTTCCCACTATTATTACCGGCCTGCTGCTGCTCTTTTTCGCTCAGCTCACTGCGCCGCTTTTCCCCGTCGGCGGACGCACGAGCCTTTACCACGAAGACCTTAACTGGATTGGAAAAATGCTAGATGTGCTCTGGCACCTCATTTTGCCAACTTTAGCACTGAGCATCACTAGCTTTGCGGGTTTGCAAAGGCTGATGAGAGGGCAGCTATTGGACGTGCTGCGTCAGGACTATATCCAAACGGCCAGAGCGAAGGGACTGCCGGAGAACCGGGTGATTTATGTGCACGCGTTGCGCAATGCAATCAATCCGCTGATTACGATCTTAGGCTTTGAATTTTCATCTTTGCTCAGCGGCTCTTTTATTGTGGAGACGTACTTTAGCTGGCCCGGACTAGGACAGCTAACGCTAGAAGCTGTGCAGGCCCAGGATTTGTTTTTGATTATGGCTAGTTTGGTCTTGGGCGCGGTGATGCTGATTGTGGGAAATTTGCTAGCCGATCTATTGCTCTCGTTTGTCGATCCGCGAATCAAGCTATCGCGGCTGAACTAGGCTTTGGCTAACCCTAACTTATCGGTGAGCAATGGGCAGACACTCTATGAATCAAGCGCGTTCTTTTGCTAGCCTATTGGTTGGTTTTGTGGTGTTTGGGGTGGTGCTGTGGATTGCCCGGACGGTGCATCGAGAGCTTAATGATGATGGATTTGCGCAGACGGTATTGATTGGAACGGCGGGCTGGGCGACGGGTTGGCTGGTAGGCTTTTTGATCTCGCCTAGCACGAGTCAAGAAGTTAAGAAATTTTCGCAGGCAATGTCTACAATTTCGGCGTTTGTTATGGGCTTTGCACTGGCTAAGCTAGAGCCGTCGCTAACGCCGCTGTTTGAGAATGGGCGGCTGATCAATGAGCCGATTTATGGAATTCGGCTGATGATCTTTATGATTTGTTTTGCGATCGCAGCGATCAATATGTACGTATACAGAGAAGGCCGACGCTATTAGTCAGCTTTATAGCTAATTCAAGAAAACGATTAGAAAATGACCGATGGCCTAACCGTAAGAGCGCTGCAAGTAACCGATGAGCCTTTGCTGTGGACGATGCTGATGTACGCAGCGCATGAACCGTCTGTAGCGGCTGTAAAAGCAAACCCCGATCTGGCTCGCTACGTTCAGCAGTGGGGACGGGTGGGTGATATGGGCGTGATCGCGCAGAAAGCTGAAGTGCCGGTTGGGGCCGCTTGGCTGCGGCTATGGACACCAGGTGACCGGGGCTATGGCTATGTAGCTGATGAGATTCCAGAATTAGCGATCGCAGTTATTCCGGACATGCGAGGTCAGGGTGTTGGTACGACCCTGCTAGAGAAAACCTTGCAGATAGCTAGCTCCAGGTTCTCTGCGATTTCTTTGAGCATTCGCGCAGATAATCCGGCCCTGCGGCTCTACGAGCGCACGGGATTTATGCCAGTGCCCGGTTCTGAAATGATAAATCGCGAAGGAGGACGTTCTTTCTCTATGAAGATAAAGCTTTGAAGATAAAGCTTTAGGACAGACCTTTGTTACTAAGGTCAGCAGCTAAACCAAAGCCAGCCAAAGTCATAAGAGCTGCAAAAGTTAACTTACATGCAACTTGCACTACAGCGGCCATCCTTGATTTGTATGGCTAGAAACGCGAGCGCCTAAAGGCCCATAAATTCTATTCGCGGGACAAGCGGGTCATTGACAACACCGAAGCCCTTGTAGCTCCAGCGATCGCAGATGGTTTTGATTTGTTTGCGATCGCAGTACTCTACCGCAAACTGAGCGGCATGGTCGCCCGCATGAGTGTTCAAATAGCTGAGCGCGTCAAAGTCTGCAACAAACAGCAGTAAATAGGGATCGGTCGGCTGTTCGGGGTGGCCGTCTTTGACGGGCGGACGGGCCACTAGGTATTGGCCGGTGGCTTTGGCGCGAAGCAGGTAATAGGGCGTGTTGATCATTGCTGATAGAAAATACCTATTAGTAGGGCGGATATTAGAGCGGATGGTGAGGCAGCACTGCGTTTACGTGATCTTAGACGACAGTGCGGGTCTTGGCTCCACCGCTTAAGACAAGAGATACTCAAGAATGGCGATCGCATACATAGCTGGATTCTCTAGATGAATGTTGTGGCCGCAGTTTTCAACAATGTTGAGAGCCGCGTGACTTGAGGGCATTAAGCAGGTCAGCATTTCGCGGTTGAGCCCGACAAACTTGGAATCCAAAGCGCCTGCTAACAGGTATAGCGGCGTGCTGACTGTCGGCAGAGCAGGCCACAGAGACGGCTGGCGACCCGTACTAAGACCTCTCAACGCGGCGGCTAGCTGAGGTGTCTGGTTGTGCTGGCGCCGCTTCAGCATCGCGGCGTAGGCTACAGGATGCTGTTGGAGACTGGCAAAGAGCGGGATTTGATACCACTGGTTGAGGAAAACGGGTAGAGGCGTTGTTTCTATCCGGTGGGCGATCGCATCATCCTGCTGCTGCCTTTCTCCTCGCTCTTTAGCCGTCTTCAGCCCTGGTGAGACCGACTCTAGCACCGCACGAATACAGCAATGTGGAAACTCGCAGGTGAGATAAAGCGCTAGCCGTCCGCCCATAGAATAGCCTAGTAGGTTGGTCTGATGGATATTGAGATGGTGCAATAGCTGCAACAAAGCGCTAGCAGTTCGAGGAAAGGTATAGCTACCGTGCGCTGTCACCGTTTGGCCATGACCGGGCAAGTCGGGCACGATGCAATAGAAATAGGGAGAGAATTTTGGTAATGAAGGAGCAAAGTCTTGGTGACTTCCTAGGAAGCCGTGGAGCAACAGCAGCGGTGGATTTGTCGGCTCTCCGGCGGTGACGTAGTAAAGGGTATGATGCGCTGATTGGAATAGTGGCATGGGGTTATGAGCTTAAGAATGAGGCATTTAAGAGCCTCTTTCTTTGCTGTGCGCTTTGCTTGCGATCGCACCTCACCTCAATTACGCTCATTCCTTGTGTAGGCAGCACACTCACACACTCAACAAACGTTTCTATGCTCGACACTAGCCGATGCTCAACGCCATACGCCTTACACAAAGCACCTATATTCACTTGCTGTGGGGTAGCAAAGTACTCTTCAAACTCAGGCTCGAACTGAGCAACAGGAAGCATCTCAAAGATTCCGCCTCCATTGTTATTGATTACAATAACTGTCAAATGGCCTACTAGTTTAGAGACATTCAACAATCCGTTAGTGTCGTGCAAAAAGGCCAAGTCTCCTGCTAACGAGACAGTAGGTCGATTGTGATGAGTAACCCCCATCGCGGTAGAGAGCGTGCCATCAATGCCATTGGCACCGCGACTAAAAAACGGCTGAATTCGTTTGTCATTAGGTGCCCAAAAATACTCTACGTCGCGCACTGGCATACTGTTAGCAATAAACAGCGGTGTTCCTTCTGGCAAGTGCTGCGATAGTAACCAAACCACTTTACTTTCTACTAAATTCGTTTCTTTAGCTAAGCAGTGGTCAAGAGTTTGTCGAACCGATCTCTCGCTGTCGATCCAACCTTGCGCATAGTCGCTCACAACTCTCTTCTTCCCTGTCGAGATAGCTGTTGAACTAATTGAACCAACAGACGCAATAACCTGGCTCAATTCTGTCGTTAGCTGCTGCGTGGGACCGTGAAGAGGATCCAAGTTTCGCTGTGAGCCGATGATCCATCGCTGTGGCCGGTGGGTCTGTAGCCACTGACGCAGCACTTTACTGATGGGTAAAGGGCCAAGTTGAATCACCATCTTGGGCACCAGAAGGGCTGCGCTTTTAGGCGATCGCAAAATCGCATCATAAGCCGAAACTAACCCATCATTGAGCGAATGGTAGTTGCGTAAAGGAGAAAGTCCCTCTGCAAGTACAGGCCAACCTAACTGCTGGGATAAATGGCTCACGCTCTGGCAATAGTCTTGTGGCTGAGCGGGACTAGCTGGCCCAGCGATGATAATGCCCTGTGGACACGCGCGCCAGTCCTCGACCGGTACCTGGGCTATGTTGATAGCGCCAGAGGGTGGCATAACAGCGGCAAAAAACTTCTGTGCGTCTAAGGTTTCTAAAAGATGATCGGTTGTGCCATCCGCCAGGGGCGGCAGCGGATCTCGAAAAGGCGCGTTGAAGTGAATCGGTCCGGGAAAAGATGCGATCGCCCGCCCCCATGCGCTCACCAAAGTTTGCCGTAAGTAAGCCAGCAAATTGATATCTGCTATGGGTACAGCTAGCTCGCTGTAGTGTTTAGTAAAGCCGCCGTAGAGCTTTTGCTGATCGATCGTTTGCCCCGAGGCGCAGTCTCTCAGCTCCGGCGGACGATCGGCGGTGAAGACGAGTAGAGGAATGCCGCTCTCATAGGCTTCAATCACTGCTGGGTAAAAGTTCGCGCCTGCGGTGCCAGAGGTACACACCAAAACCACTGGTCGATGCTGGCGTTTGGCGCAGCCTAGGGCAAAAAACGCCGCCGAGCGTTCATCTAACACCGGTAAAGATTCAATCTTAGGGTGCGTAGCGAAAGCAAACGTCAGCGGCGTAGAGCGAGAGCCAGGGCAAAGAATGGCGGTTTGTAAGCCAAGGCGGTAGAGGGTCTCGACGGCAACAGAAGCCCAAAGACTGTTGGTGTTGCGAAAATCAATAGGCATGTGAAGACACTATACGAGCGCATTTATACAAGTGCATTTATACGAGCACATTTACACAAGCGCATTTAGGAGGGTCTGCAATTTTAGCTTGATTTCTGCTAGCTCCTTGGCCGGTTCGGAGCCTGCGACAATACCTGCGCCTGCATATAGTCTCGCTTTGCAGCCGTCGACTAAGGCCGAACGAATGCCGACAATAAATTCGCTGTTGCCTTCGGTGTCAACCCAGCCGAGTGGCGCAGCGTACAGGCCGCGATCAAACGTCTCGTGCTGGCGAATGAGCTGGCAGGCTAGCTGACGGGGTAAGCCTGCAACGGCTGGGGTTGGATGCAGCTTCGCTAAAATCTCCAGCGGCGAGATGGTGTCGGGATTAAGAATGGCGCTAATGGGGGTATGGAGGTGCTGAATGTGCAGGAGGCGAAGCAGCTGGGGTGAGAGCGCATAGCGTGGAGTGAGCCCTAGCGATCGCAGCTGTTGCACAATAAATTCCACTACTACTCGGTGCTCGTAGCGCTCTTTTTGGCTGTGTAAAAGGGACTGAGCTAGCTGTCGATCGATTCCCTGCAAGGCGCTGCGAGAGGCAGAACCGGCGAGCGCGTCAGTCGTCAGCTGCCCCTTGGCAATGCTCAGCAGTCGCTCTGGACTAGCCCCGATAAAGGACTGACCCCGGCCATTGCTAAGCGAGAATACCGTACAGTCGGAATGATTTTGCCGCAGCGCTTGGAGCGATCGCACTTCATTAATCGCCTGCGAGGCTACCACATCTAGCACGTCAGCGAGCACCACTTTATGCAGCGGCCCCTTTCTTATATGGTGCAAAACAGAGGCGACTGCCGCTTCAAAGCCAACTACGTCCTTCGTAATGACTTTTGAGGTTGTGCCAGGTGTCCGACTCGCGGCTAGCGCCTCTATTAGCTGCTGTAGCTGCCGATGAGATTGATTCACCTGCTGGACGATATCTGCCCTCGCTGTCATCAAAAAGTTGAAAGTGACAATCGAAGCACTCGATTGGGTGACAACCTGGACTTTGGGCACAAAGACATAGGCCGGCTCGAAAGCGCTGACCTGAGCCGCTGTCGCGCCGTTTGCCGTTACACCGCCCGTCGTCACATCGCCTGCCGCCACGTCGTTTGCTGCCATACCGTCGAAAAAAGTGGCGCTGCAAAAGAAGTGACCTAGCGGTGAGCGGCGCTGAGTGGCCGCTTGCGGGTGCGAACCGGCATAGATGAAATGCGATCGCCACCGCTGCACGAACGCCTGCGTCTGAGCAAACCGAGTCGGTCCGCAGGCGCTGTTATCGACCACCACATCAAGTCCTATGATCGACGGCTGATGCGGCGGATCGTAGTAAAAGTGGCGCTGGTGCGGTCGCTTGAGCGTCTGTAAGACCACCCAAGCAGAGATAGGCTCAATCTCGAAAGACAGACTAACAATTTTCGCCTCGCCAGTGTGAGCCACCTGTTGCTGGCACTGCTTTAAAGAGCGAACGGTCTTTGCGGTGTTGAAAAGATCGATTTTGTGCTGAACAACTGGCATGAGGTTGCAATGGCGGGCGATCGCTCAATTTTCCCATGCTGTTCACCGATCTCAAAACGACCCTTCATATAAAAGAGCTAGCGGCTACTTGCATGACTTTGCGGCTATTTCTAGCTTACCAATTTTCGCTCGGCAGCCTTTCAGCGGCAGTCAACACCATGCTCGAAAATGTCCTTGAGTACGCCTTGAAACGGAGATCTAGTAATGAGCGCCCGTTTTACGGTGGTGAACAGCGGTTTTGGCACTGCTATCTATAACTTCGCCGCCGCTGACGGTGGCATAGATCACCCAGTGGTCGCCGCAGTCCATCCGACCGCCGACTTCGCACTCTAAGTAGGCGATCGCGTTTTCTAAGATGAGCTGTCCGTCTTCAGTTTCCCGCGTCTCTATACCTTGAAAGCGATCTTCGCCGGGCTTAAATGGCTTCAGGAAATGCTTCATCGGCCCCAAATGCTTACCTTCAGCCAGAATATTCAGCACAAAGCTGCTGCCTGTGTGCATCAAATCTTCTATGGCGCGATCTTTGGCTACTGCTACGGTGAAGCCAGGCGGCGTAAAGGTCGCCTGAGCAACCCAAGAGGCCAGCATGGCGCTGCTAATATCCCCCTGCTTAGCGGTCACAACACACATAGAACCCACCAGGCGACCAATGGCTTTTTCAACCGAAGAGGCCGTCATCTTGGTGGCGGTTTTCTTTTTCCGCGCTTTTTTGAGCTGCTGAGCAAAGTCAGTTCCTGCCTGCTCGCACATCTGTAGCGTGCTGGCCTCAGGCGTAAATTTGACTCGAATCGGCTCAAACCCAAAGCTATAGCCTGCGTCTGTAAACTTGCTTTCGAGCAGGTCAACCGCTTCTCCGCTCCAGCCAAAAGATCCAAAAACGCCGGCTAGCTTGGTTTTACTAGCTGCCGAGAGCACGATGCCTAGCGCGGTTTGAATCTGTGTGGGCGCATGGCCACCCAGTGTAGGTGAGCCCATAATAAACCCGGCTGAGCTTTCAGCGGCGGCTTGAATTTCGGCAGTGGTGGCTTGCTCAGCGTTAATGGCGTGAACCGAGACACCGGCTTTGGTAATGCCACGGGCGATCGCCTGAGCAATCGTCGCGGTGTTGCCATAGGCCGATGCGTAAATCAGCGCAACCGTTTCCGACTGATTTTTCTGCCTATCGCCCCAGGTTCGATAGTGCTGAGTGAGTTCGACCACGCCATAGCGCACTAGTGGACCGTGGTCTACCGCATACAGGCGGGGTGCGTATTCGCTGAGCTTTTCGAGAGCTTTTTCTACCTGACGCACATTCGGCGCCATTAGACAGTCGAAGTAGTATTGCTGGTGTTCTAGCAGCGACTCTCTATCAAGGTCGTAGATCTCTTCGCCGCAGATATGAGCGCCAAAAAACTTATCGCTATAGAGCACCTCTGTATAGCTGTCGTAGGTGCACATACCGCCGGGCCAGCGCGGCGTCGGCACCGGAATGAATTCGAGGTGGTGTCCCTGACCTAGATCTAAGTCACTGCCGCTTTTGACTGGCTGAATCGGCTGGTCTATCTCAGCACTTTCAATCGCTAGCGCCGCAGGCAACGAGCAGACAATTCTGGCCTGCGGCGCTAGCTGTAGCAGCGCTTTGAGGGTTTCAATTCGGTTGGGGTTGATGTGGCCTACAACCACATAGTCAATCGCGTGCGGGTCAACTTCGGCTTTGAGCGCTTCTAAAAATTTTGCAGTAAAAGACGCACCGGGCGGATCGATCAGGGCAATTTGGTTACCGCGAATCAGGTAGCTGTTAGCGGTGGTGCCTTTTTCCAAGGCGTATTCAATCTCGAAGCGCAGGCGTTTCCAGGAGCGCGATCGCAAAACAATAGTGTCTGCCGCAATCGGCGCTACTTGAACATCGCGATCGCTAGAAGCACTTGGGCTGGGGGTGTCAGCGGCTGTGGGAGCGGGAATTTGTGCAGTCATGCGCGTTTTTCTATATGGCTTTGACGAAATAGCTCTGATGAAATAGCTCTGATGAAATAGCTCTGATGAAATGGCTTTGATAAATGACTGTGGTGGGGAGGTGTCGAGAGAGGTATCAAAAGAGAGGGCTATCGGTTAGCGATCACTTAGGTGCTGGCAACGCTTATTAGCTCCCCGGTAGCCCTTAGTACTTGGTAGCCTTTAGCCCTTGGTAGCCCTTAGTAATAGTTGCCCACTCTTCTGTGGTGAACGGCGGTAATCGCGTCTTCTTTCGACACTTTGCCGTCGTCTACGGTGCAGTACACCAGCCAGTGGTCGTTTAGCTCTAGGCGACTAGCGACCTTGCACTCTAAATAGGCCAGAGCGTCGGCCAGGATAGGCGAGCTATTATTGGCCGGACGCGTACGTACGCCCGCGAAGCGATCCGCACCCGGCGGAAAGCGCTTGAGAAAGTGCTTCATCAGCGGCAGGTGGTTGCCTTCTTCTAAAACGTTGAGCACAAAGGTATCACCTACCTGCATCAGTGATTCGATTGCCCGGTCTTTGGCGACAGCTACTGTGAAGCCCAGCGGCTCGAAGCTCGCTTGCGTAATCCAGGAAGCCAGCATGGCCGATTGAACGTCGCCCTTGGTAGCGGTGATGATATACAGGCCGCTGCTAATGCGACCTAATGCCTTTTGCAAGTCAGCATCCAAGGCTTTGATTTTTTTGATTTTTTTGCTCTGTGCCAGAACTTGACCTAGGTCAGTCCCGGTTTCTTCACAGCGCTGATAGGTCGCTTCAGTCGGCGTATCTTTGATACGAATAGGCTCGAAGGCAACTTTCAGCGCCAGGTCTTGCAGCTTGGTCTGCAGCGGATCGATGGGTTCATCGTCGCCACCGTAAGATTCAAACAGGCCGAAAGTCTTCTTATCGCTGACGCCCGCCAAAATCGTCCCGAGTGCGGCGCGCGTCTCTTCCGATCTGTTGCCCGTAGAGGGGGGCATTCCAATAATGACGCCAGTAGCGCGGCTGACAACTTCAGTAATTTCTTGAACGTCGGCTGAGCGCAGGTCAATCATCTCAACGCCGACACCGGTCTTACTGATGCCACGGGCGATCGCTTGTGAAACGCGATCGCTAAACCCATAGTCCGAAACATAAAACACCGCAACCGATGTCTCTGCGTTGCTTTTCTGCTGACTCCATTCGCGGTAGCGCCCAGTCAGCGTCTCTACATGATGACGTAGCAGGGGGCCGTGGCCTGTGGCGATAGTAGAGACTGTGCCCTCTAGTTTATCCATTCGCTTCATGGCCGAGACGACTGAGCGTGCGTTGGGTCCCATGAGGCAGTCGTAGTAGAAGCGAAAATCGGGAGAGAGCGCTTCTAGATCTTCGTCGAACAGATCTTCTTTGCAGTAATGCGCGCCGAAGGCATCGCAGGTGTAGAGAATGCCAGTTTTATGATCAAAGGTAAAGATGGTGTCAGGCCAGTGGAGATTGGGCGCGTTGATAAATTCGAGGACATGGCCGTTGCCCAGATCGAGCGTTTCGCCGCTTTTGACAACCTGGCGCTTGAACGGCTGGTGAATCAGGTCTTCAAGAAATGCGATCGCGACCTTAGCCCCTACAACTACCGCATTTGGTGCGAGTGCCAAGACGTCTTTAACTAGACCACTATGGTCGGGTTCTGTGTGGCTAATCACAATGTAGTCAATCTCGGTCGGATCGATTTCACCTTTGAGCGCCGCGATATATTGCTCGCGAAACTTGGCATGAGAGGTATCGACTAGGGCCGTTTTTTCACCGCGAATAATAAAAGAGTTGTAGGTAGTGCCGTTTTGTAGACCGAACTCGATATCGAATCTGTCGCGGTCCCAGTCTTGCGATCTGAGCGTCGTCGTCTCATCGGCAATCTTGGCCACCTGCATCGACAGGCGCTTCTGAACGGGTTCTTTCACATCAACGGCAGTAGCAACCATCTCAAAATTCCTCTTCAGCGACTTTAGCAACATGTGTGTTTCTTAATTCATATTGTGCCGTAAAACGCCGCTCTGTGCAGCATTGAATGGTAACAAATACTTATCAGATCATAAGCCTCTGCGAATCATCGTCCAGCTTCCGCTTACTAATGGCACACTCGATTGGCTGAGCACGTAGCATAGCTATCAGCCAGCGCGGCGAATCTATCACTAGCAGAGCGAACTATTACCAACAGAGCTACCAACAGAGCGAATCTATCGACTAATGTGCTGAAAGAAAACTAGACGCGTACTGCCATAGCGCTTCTCCCGCACTATCTCTAACCTAGTCGCAACTTCTTCTGACAACATTTCTGGTTGCCAGTGTCCTTCCCCGCATTCGACAGCAATCTCTCCCGTCGGACTCAAACACGGCAGCACCTGATTAAGCACCCGATCATACAAACCAGCAGCATAGGGCGGATCGAAATAAATCAGGTCAAACGGCTGGTGCGCAGAGGTCTTACTATCTTTCTTCCCGTCTTGAGCAGAAAGGCAAATAGTCTTTACGTGACTGATCACATCGCCTTTAATAACCTGATATCTCTGTTCGGACTTAGCCACTTTTCCCCAATTTTGAGCGATCACTTGACAAGCCGCCCTTGACTTTTCAATTCCTACTACCTCGGCGGCCCCTCGACAAAGTGCCTCTGCCCCCATCGCCCCGCTGCCCGCACACAAATCCAGCCAGCGACAATCCAAAACCCGTCCCTGCCAAATGTTGAATAACGCCTCTCTCACCTTTGATGAGGTCGGCCTGGTGGCTTTTCCAGGTAAGGTTTTGATTTCTCGATTGCCGTAAATGCGGATAGCCATCTATGCATCAGTCACTAGGTCAGTCACTAGATCAGCTGGGGCGTCGGTTGGGGATCTGACCGAGGGCTGGTTAGTGAGTGATTCGTCTGATGGTGTATCTGGTGATATCTCTGCTAGATAGGCTTCTAAATCGTCTGTGGTTTCAATGTCAAAGAAGCGATCGCCTAAAGCCTCGAGCTGACTATCCTGACGGCCTTCCTGACGGCCTTCGTCTAGCGCATCTCGATAAACGCGCGTTTCTTTCAATACATCAATGCCAAGCATCTTCGCAATCACCTCTCGTTCAAGAGCTGGAAACTTGTACACAACTATCGTCTCAATCAGTCCCAGAACTTGCGACTCGGACAGGCTGGAATCATTCTTTAGCTTAACGCGCTCTATCAAGAATTTGGCCCGTTGAACTGATGCTTTGGGCCGGGTGACAATCAGCCTGTCTCTTTGACCTCTGTTTCTTTGACCTTTATACACGAGAACTCATAAGGCACAGTTGGCTGCTTGCCGATCAGCTCTAGAACAAAGCCCGGCGCGGTTCTAAACAGAACGTGAAAAATATGACCGGTTTTCATCTGCGTGACTAGACATCAAGACTAGACAAGGTAGGAACACCAGTCGCTCCAGCCACCAGGATACAGCTTATGCATAGGATGACCTGCTATCACCAAGGAGAAAAGATTGACGCAGGCCGTAACGCCGGAGCCGCAGTAGACGATCACCTCGTCGCTAGGATCAATATCGGTCCAGTGCTGAGCTAGTTCAGCAGGACTTTTGAGCTGTCCGCTTTCTGTACTGATATTTTTCCAAAAAAAGTTGGCCGATCCAGGAACGCTGCCAGCGATTGGATCGATAGGCTCTACCTCGCCGCGCCAGCGTTCGGGCGATCGCGCATCAATAACAACCACGTTTGAAAAATCTTTGCGCTGCCGTAGGGCTTCGATATCGACGACCCAGTCGGGCTGTGGCTGCGGCTGAAAGCTGCCCATTCGCGCGGATGGGGTCTCGGTACTCGAAGGAAATTCGGCGGCCTGCCAGGCTTGAAACCCGCCGTCTAGAATCGCCACTTGCCCATGGCCCAAGTACCGCAGCATCCACCACAGCCGGGCCGCAAATGCAAAGCGCGAGTCGTCATAAATAATGACTTGTGTGGGTCCGCTGGGTGAATCTGAGCAAATGCCGATCTGGTTGAGCTTGGCGGCGAAATTCTGCCAGTCAGGTAGCGGATGGCGTCCGCCCTTTATCTGTACTGGGCGAGAGAGGTCTTGATTGAGATCTAGGTAATAGGCGTTGGGAATGTGGCCAGTCTGGTATTGGATGCGACCTTGCTCAGGATCGGCTAGCGAAAAGCGCGTGTCGATAATTACTATATTAGGACTATCGATGTGCTGATATAGCCACTGAACATCTACTAATGGCCTGGAAACAAAAGGCGTGGAGGCTGAGGGCGTAGGCTTTTCCATGAGAATTATTTCAACGTGAGAAGACGTTTTAGCGACTGAGTGAAATCGATGGACCGCTGGGTGCCT
Source organism: uncultured cyanobacterium (assembly GCA_963702855.1). Lineage (GTDB taxonomy): Bacteria > Cyanobacteriota > Cyanobacteriia > Phormidesmidales > Phormidesmidaceae > Phormidesmis. The sequence goes on along the minus strand of OY969765.1, from coordinate 477,349 downwards.
TTGAAGTGACGTTTTTGAGGCGACATACATCAAAGAAGATGCGATCGCTGCCAGCGTCTTCGCCAGGGGCCGGTTGGTTTTAGATCGCAAACAGCCTGTGTCCGAGCGCGCTGTCTCAAAATCTCTTCAGCGGACGCTTGCAAACTAGGATCGCGATACGGGACGGCAGCCTTCGTCTGTAGGTGCTCTTGTTCTTGGGTCGAGAACGGCGGTAGCTTTATATCGCGGTAGCTAGCGATTGTACCAGGCCATTTTCGTCCGCCCGCGCGCGTAGAGCCGATATATAGTCCTGCTAGCTTGAGCGCCGATCGAACTGCGGCGGCGCAGGAGTAGGTCACAAGCACGCCGGTTTGGGGATTCAAACACCGTGCGACTCGCTCTAAAAACTCTACGGTCCATAGCTGGGGGCAGTGAGGTGGTGAGAACGGATCGAGAAAGATAATATCAGCTTGCCAGCCTTGCTCTATTAGGGGCTGAATCTGCTGACGGGCGTCGCCTAATCTTAGATTCGCAGTAAGGAGATTTGCGCCGAATGGATTTGCGCTGAGATCAGACTGCTCTACTGTTTGATGGGTAGCGAGATGGCGTAACACCTGCTGTACCGCAGGGGCGTATGAGTGTGTTAGGCCTTGAGCGATCGCACTTCTCGTCACTTCAATATCAATCTCTAGCGCCTCTATCTCTACCCGACACGGTGGATTCACCTGCCAAATTGTCTCTAGCGCCGCTGCGGTGTTGTACCCTAGCCCGTAGCACACATCCAAAATTTTTAGGTTTGTCTGTGCTGCTCGTTCAGCCAGGCTTGAAGCCACAACATAGGTTTGCTGCGCCTCATTACACGCTCCGTCTCGGCTGTGAAACCACTCCCCAAATGTTTCCGAATAAAACGTACTCGATCCGTCCCCGGTCTCAACTGGTGTAAACACTCTCAACTTTTAGCTCTCAACTTTTAGCTCTCAACTTCTGGCTCTCAAGTTCTGACTCTCAAGTTTTGACTCTCAACTTTCGACTCTCAACGTCTTCCAATCGCTTTTTCTCCTACTGCTGCCTCACTTACCGTCTTTGCGATTCGCTGCTGCCGAGTCTGCTGTCGCTTTGCCATTTTAATCCACTGTAAAATCCCTTTCTTACTCGAATCGCTAAACCCGTCAAAGTTTGCCTTTGCCATAGCATTTTCAGCTAGCGCCGCCGCCAGATCATCTGGAATCATCAGCGCTTCCACGTCGTCTAAAAATGTCCAAGAGCCGTCAGTCTTAGCGCTTTCAATCTTCCCCAACCCGGCTGGCCTCATCAGCCCCGTTGCTATTAGCTGCTCTGTCCGTTTTTTATTGAGCTTTGACCACACGCTTTTCGGCTGACGCGGCGACAATAACAACATTGTTCTATCCGCATCTAACCGGCGCGGCAAGCTGTCGATCCAGCCAAAGCACAAAACTTCTTCTACGATGGCATCATAGGCTAGATATTGGCTGCCGGTATGCTTTTTGTACGTCACTAGCCAAATGCTTTCACGCTGCTGATGGTGAATAGTCAGCCATTCTCTCAAAGCCTGACGGCTCTCGACTTCAACTTGCTCGTAGCTGTCCAGTTTACTCATGCTGTCGGACTTACATTTGTCAGGCTGACGTTTATAGCTTTATGCGCTATTGAAATGCTGTTGAAGTGTTATTAATCGGTATTGTTGAATTTAGCCTTGTCAAAAGCGTTGTCAAACTTGTTATCAAACTTGTTATCAAATCTTAGGGACTATCAGGTTCGGGTGACTATCAGGCTCGGGTGAAGTCTTGATACTCTCTAACCTACTGATACGAGTCCAGTGCTTAGGATCTCATTATCAGCCAATGACTACCTTCTGCTGCCACGTAGCTTTTATCGTGTCCAAAAAGGCAAACACGGGCGGCGTCTGTAGCGCGTCGGCTAGCGTAATTACGCCAATCACTCGCTGTAATGGTGCAGGTAGCTGACACACAGCCACGTCGTCAGGGATAGGCTCAGCCGCTAGCTTCGCGATAATCGTAGCGCCCAAGCCACGACGTACCATACTGACGACAGTAGAGTCTTCTTTCACTTCGTAGGCTGGTTTGATTGACTGACCGTGATTGAGCAAATATTGATCTACATTGTACCGACAGCCGTCATCCGGTAGGGGCAAAATGAGCGGCAGTGCAGTGAGCTGCGCCCAGGTTAGCGGCGCTTTGCCGCTAGGCGCTTTCTCTTTGGGCAACAGCGCTACATAGTCATCTCGAAATAGCTCCCACGCCTCGAATGCCTCATTGACTGGCAGATAGGTAAAGCCAATATCCGCTTCGCCGCGGCGCAAAATTTCTTCCGCGCCGCGAACGTCGCTGCCTTCACCAATTGAAACGCTGATGCCAGGATACAGCCGTCTAAATTCTTCAATCACAACGGGCAGCACATGCGTTGCCACGCTGCGAAAGCCCACTACTCTAACGAGCCCGGCCTGCAATCCTTTGGCGTCTTGGGCTTTGCGGCCAATATTTTTTAGATGCGACAGAATGGTGGTTGCTTCTGTTGTAATCTGCTGACCCACTGGCGTTAGCACCGCGCCCTGACGGCCTCGGCTGAGTAGACTGACCCCTAGCTCATCTTCTAGAGTAGCGATCGCATGGCTGACTGCCGACTGCGATAAATCTAGCTGAGCAGCCGCATCGCTAAACGTTCCTGTGCGGGCGATCGCCACTAGCGCCCGCAGCTGAGAAAGCTTAATCCGGTTAATGTTGATCTCCGCCATACAACCGATGATACACAAAAAGCTAATATAGTCCGCCTCCTAACTCTAAATCATCCTCGGCTTCAGGCTAGAGTGAACGCTAGGCTAGTTTCTAGCTAGCTTCTGCCTATTCACGTGCTCCTGGCAATATCATATTCAGCACTAGCGCCGTGAGTCCGCCCGTGCTGATGCCCGAGGCAAAGATGCTTTTTAGCAGGGTTGGTAGCTGATCTAAGATATCGGGAACAACGCTAACGCCAAGGCCTAAGCCTAAAGAAGTTGCCAATATAATCGAGGCCCGCTTGTCTAGATTGACAGTGGAGATAATTTTGACTCCTGCTACGGCTACCGAGCCAAACATGATGATAGTTGCTCCGCCGAGAACGGGCTGAGGAATGGTTTGAAAGACACCGGCAACGATAGGCACTAGCCCAAGAATGACGAAAATGCCAGCGATGAAGTAGCCTACGTAGCGGCTACCGATGCCTGTGAGCTGGATGACGCCGTTGTTTTGGCTGAAGGTCGTGTTGGGAAAGGTATTGAAAATAGCTGCGATCGCTGAGTTGACGCCGTCGCCTAGAACGCCGCCTTTAATTCGACTGAAGTAGGTTTTGCCGGTGATCGGCTGGCCGGTAAGCATGGACGTTGCTGTAAGATCGCCAATGGACTCAATGGTGGTGATGAGAAACAAAAAGGCAAAGGGAATAAACGCCGCGAGGTTGAAGCCGAAGCCGTAGCGGAACGGAATAGGCACAGTAACCGCGGCCAAATTGCTCAGGTTGCCAAAGTTTACTAGGCCCATAGGGATAGCAATTAGGTAGCCTACAATCAGAGCGATCGCGACAGATGACATGCGCAAAAAGCTGCTGCCTACATTGTTCAAAGCGACAATAATAGCTAGCACTAAGCCCGCTAACAATAGATTTGCCGGACTGCCAAACGTACCGGCTTCTCTGGCTGCAAATCCGCCGCCCATGCTAGTGATACCCACGTTGACTAGCGTTAGCCCAATTAGCGTAACCACTACGCCTGTGACCAACGGCGTGATGATTTTACTGGCAAGCTCAATAAACCGACTGAGAAACATCTCGATAAATGAGCCGATGAGACACAGCCCAAAAATAGTGCCCAAAGCGTCTTGTGGTGTTCCCCCAGCCGCTGTAACCGCCGCGCCTGCCGCAATCACAGGGCCAATAAAGGCAAAACTAGTGCCTTGGATACTGAGTAAACCAGACCCCACTGGCCCAATTCTTTTGGCCTGGATAAAGGTGGCAATGCCTGAGACAAACAGGGACATGCTTACTAGATAGGCGCCGTCAGCAGGCTCTAATCCCAGCGCTCCAGCGATAATTAATGACGGTGTGATAATGCCGACAAAGCAGGCAAAAACGTGTTGAATGGCAGCAAAAATAGATTCGCGAACGGGCGGTCTGTCTTCTAACCCATAGATTAAATCGTGCTCAATAGGAGTCTCTGCATCGAGTAATACCTCCTCAGACGTAACGGGTTCATTGGTGATCGTGTCGGGACTATTCATAAGAGAATCTTTCCAAGCGTCGAAGGTAGATAGAATCGGCGATCGCAATCAGTATCTGAAGTAATATCTAGGCGTTAGTGTCTGATCTGAGTGCGAATCGCGACCGTATGGGTGCTATCCAAAAAGCCTTGAAACATTTGAGAAACAAGGAATTTGAAATTGTATACAATCTAAATCGAAGCTAGGGGTGAAAAGGTGCTAGAAGATACATTTCCTCTCTCTCTTCGACTTCTTTCTCTACCTTCTCGTGAGCGATCGCTTGACTCGTCGCTCGTTTGGGCGCTTTCTCCTAAGGCATTTTCCAGGGACTTTTTCCGGGGGCTTCTTTGCGCTGGACTCACCGATAAAATCTGTCAATCTTGAGGAGCGATCGCAGCAGCACATCGGCCCCTTGCGCGCACTGTTCTGGCGAGGTGTACTCATCTCCTGAGTGGCTGATGCCCTCTTTGCTAGGTACAAAGATCATACCCATATCCGTGAAGCGGCCAATCTCTTGAGCATCGTGACTAGCCCGGCTTGGCAGATGTGTATAGCTAAAGCCTAGTTCCTCGCAGCTTTCCACAATCAGCGCCTGCACCGATTCTGCGGCCAGCGTAGGCTCTACCTGTAGCTCCGGGCGAATGCGAATGCGCGTGCGTGTCGCTACCGCAACTGTCTCAATTTTTCTGCGGAGCTGTTCAATCATGTGATCGATTACAGACTGAGACAAATCGCGGATATCTAAACTCAGCTCGACGGCCCCTGGAACGGTGTTGATCGAATTTGGCCAAATCTGAAGCGTGCCCACCGTCGCTACTGGATCGCCTGGAAAATGTTTGGCGATATCCTCAATAGCCAAAATTAGATGAGAAGCCGTCGTCAGCGCGTCTCTGCGCATGCTCATCGGCGTTGTGCCTGCGTGGTTAGTGCGCCCTTCAATGGTGATGCGGTGGCGCTGCTGGCCGACAATACCTTCCACAACGCCAATGTTACGCTCTATGGCCTCTAACACGCCACCCTGCTCTACGTGCAGCTCAACAAAACAGGCGATATCAGTCTGCGAACGGCTCGCTGAGTGCAAATTATCCCAGTCGCCGCCCGCTCTAGCCAAACAGGCTTGAATCGGTTCATCATTCACCGTGTCATAGCGCTTGGGGTCATCGGGCGCGGTCCCTGACATCGCTTTCGCGCCAATCATCGTCCTTTCTTCATCGGCAAAGGCAATAACTTCAAAAGGGTGGTGAAGCCTAATATCGTTCTCTTTCAAGACCCGGACGACTTCTAGCCCGGCGATAACGCCTAGCGAGCCGTCGAATCTTCCCCCCGAAAAGACCGTATCAATATGAGAGCCTGTGGCTAGGACCTTAGCGTTAGCCTCAATCCCCGCATAGCGACCGATAATATTGCCACCCGCATCTATGCGAACGCTCATGCCTGCCGCCTCCATCCATTTAGATAGCTGCTGACGTGCTGCTATGTCTTCCGGCGAAAACGCCAGGCGCTTGATAGTATTATCGGCCTGTCTGCCAATCTGAGCGAGGTCTTCAAGTGCCTGGTTGAGGCGATCGCTATTGACCGTTAAAGATAGAGTCTGAGGCATATTGAGTTAGCTGATTGGATTGAATTGTTAGCTTAGCCCGTTATCTCGGCCCGCTAGCTTAGCCTGTCGGCTCAACCTACTGAGTTGAGCTAGTCCCGTGTGCCTGGCGTTCGGCCCCATTTACTCGAGACCCATCACCTAGCCCAATCTAACGCTGTGCAAAGAGGCGTTGGACTGTAGGCTTTGAAGCTCTTCAACAACGCGGGCTTTGCTAGCGACTAAGTGGTCGCGCACTGCGGTAGCTGCTGCCTGGGCATCGCGCTCTACTATGGCGGTCACAATTCGCTCATGCTCTGCCCAAATTTCTAGCACGTTAGGGTTACGATAGGTTGTTTTCAGCCTGAGTAAGGCCATTTTGCTAAAGATTTGCTCTAATAAATCAGCTAGCCACGGATTACCAGAGCTTTCTGCTAACAGTCGGTGAAAGCTTTGGTCGATAACCAACCGATTCTCTAACTCAGCGCCGTGCTCAGCCAAAGTCTGAGGTGAATCTGATTTATTAGCCGGTACCAGATCGGACAGGTTAGCGCGCGCTAGGCAGTCTTTTAGATCTTCTATCTGCTGAGCGGTTGCATTTTCACAGGCCCCAACCGCCGCGACTTGCTCTAGGCCGATGCGACAGTCGTACAGCTGAATCGCATCGGCGATAGTAATCGTGCTTATTTGCAGACCACCACCCCGGTCTGACTCTATAAGCCCTTCCTGCTGAAGCTGACGGATCGCTTCGCGAATAGGTGTTCGACTGACCGCAAAACGATCGGCCAGCGCTTGCTCGATTAGGGTTTCTCCCGAAAGCAGCTCACCTGACAGAATCTCCTGACGCAGCGCCAAGTACGTTTTGCTAAAGAGCTTGCCCATACGTTTGTCTACAAGAATCTAAAAGAATGATACGTATACGAATAACATTTTAGGACGATATCTCTGCGTTATAAATACCTAAGCTTGAGCCCACGCTTGACAGGCCCGGTCTACGCGATAGGTTCAGAAAGCTAAGTTTTGTTGTACATCTATTGTATACAATGACGTTCTATTGATTATCTTCTATCGACTACCTCCTATTGACTACATAAGTTTTATTGACTACACAAGTTTGGCTGAGTTTGAGATGCAGCAGGTGCAGAAGCAGGTGCAGACGTGAAGGGCGATACTTTCGCAAGTCCTCCTAAAAAAGAGATGCTACAGACGAGAAAACCCGATAGCCAGGTGTTCTACAGCACTCTGGTGGTTGAGCATATTGTTGCGACGTCACGCGAGGCTGACTTTCAGCGCTGGCGCGGCGATTTGGAGGCGATCGCTAGCCGCCAGCCTGGCTTTGTCAGAATGGATTGCAGCCCGCCGCTGCGCTGTGAGGACGAGGTGACCAAGTGGTACATGATTGTTCACTTCGATACGCCTGGGCACCTGAATGAGTGGGTAGAGTCTGAGGCGCGCGATCGCCACCTGACTAGCGGTCAAGATATTTTTAGAGCCTATCGGTTTAAATCGTTTACGACCGGGTTAGAAGGGTGGTTTTCCCGGTGGGGGCCTAGGTCTGAGCAGAGCGGGCTAGGGCCCCCGGCTTGGAAGCAAATTTTGTCGGTGGTGTTTGGCCTGTATCCACTGGTGATGCTCCGGCTAAAGCTGTTTCCAGGAGCGGGCCTTGTGGGTGAATGGTCGCCCTCGGCTGCGATGCTGCTCTCGACGCTGGTGACCTCGACTGTTTTGGCTGTTCTTGTCATGCCGCTGATTACTCGAATGATGCGCTTTTGGCTATATCCGGCCTATCGAGACGCGGCCTATTTTGACGATCGCTGGAAAGCTGACGCTTTGGGGTGCGTGGTGATGGGGCTCGGGCTAATTTTTATGGTAGGTATTTTCGATAGAATTTGAGCGAAGCGGCGGGGCTAGAAAGATTTTGTGAGAAGACTTTGAGCATTGTCGCTATTGTTTTACTGTTGCAATAGATTCCTCTACCGCAAGGATTTTCAGCTATGACCGTAGCCACTTCTAACCTGCCGACGACCGACGCGCCCGAGTTTTGCGAAGGCATTCAGTACTTTGGCGGGCTGACACCGGAGTATCAAAAGTGGGGGGAGGTTGCGGCTATTGCTGAAGGCCAGCAGGCGATCGCTTCCCCAACCGATCCGGCTTCTATTTACCAAACGATGCTGGCCGCCGATGCGCTGCGCTATTTGACTTTGCATATTACCGCGAGCAAGCAGTCGGGCCATCCGGGTGGATTTGCCAGTATTGCTGATACGATTGCCGCGCTGGTCATGCTAGGCCACAAAAACTTGATCACCGAAGTAGGTCATCACGCGCCTGGTTTTTACAGCACTGTTTTTATGGACGGCTCCCTAGAAGCGATGGGGATTAAAACAGTCAAAGACCTAGGCGATCGCTATCGTGAAACCCACGGCTTGCTCGGCCACCTTTCCGGCCAGATTCCTGGGTTGCTTAGCCCGGCTGGCCCGCTTGGCCAAGGTCAGCACTTTGCGATGGCCGCTGCCAAGCTGCATCCCGATCAGCTATTTCCTGTGACCATCGGTGACGGTGGCCTAGGCGAGCCCTATATCATGAGCAGTCTGGCCCATTTCAACACCATTTACCCAGATGTGACGAACTATCTACCGATTCTGGTGTGGAACGGATTTTCTCAAGAACACCACAGCATTGTCTCTACCTACAGCAATGCGCAGATGCTTGCTTACTGGCGCGGCAATGGCTTTGCCGAGGTGATTTTGGTCGATGCTAAAGACTATGACGATGCCGATCAGCCCGGCCCATATGTAGACAGCACATCGTTTACGATACTGCAACGGCTGACCTTTACCCAGGCAATTCTAGAAGCAACAGACAAAGCGGCAAAATCAGCGATGGGCGGTACTCAGACCGTGCTGATCGTAAAACAGCTAAAGGGGGCCGGTGTGCACAAGCGCGGCTCTCAGTCGCACAACCTGTATGCGGGTGACAGCTTGGAGAAAGACTACATCATAGCGGCTCTGAAGGCGCGGTCTATGGCCCCTGAGGCCTGGGACCTAATCAGGACAAACTTTGCGCGATCACACGGTGGCCCGGCGGCCCAAACTGCCGTTACCGAATCTGAACTAGCCCTAGCTGACATAGGCGATTTGCCGCTCAACGAATTCCCAGTCGGTAGCGAAAGCAAACAGGTTGCTACGACGGCTATGGGAGAACTGGTTGCCCACGTTGGCCAGCGAGATCCTAATTTCGTGGTAACCAACGCCGACGGTAACGCCGCTTCTGGTATTAACAATATTAACCAGGCGCTTAAAATCATTCATCCCACCGAAGACGACACCTATTACCAAGGCCCCAAAGGTCAGGTGTACGAACCGCTGAGTGAAGATGCCTGCGCCGGACTCGCTGCTGCTCAGGCTCTGATGGGTGCCCGCAGCCTGTGGTGCTCTTACGAATCGTTCGCCATTAACGGCCTGCCAATCTGGCAGACGACCACGCAGGCAATGGCCGAGCTGCGTCGTCCCACGCCTTCTACTATTTGCCTATTCACCGCGGGCGCTCTAGAACAGGGCCGCAATGGCTGGACCCACCAGCGCCCCGAAATTGAGAACTACTTTGCGGCCATGATGCGCAACGGCAACATTTTCCCGCTGTTTCCAATCGATGCCAACAGCATTCAGGTTTGCTATGACTGGGCACTATCGACTAAGAACAAAGGGATTACGATTACCGCTAGCAAATCTCCTCTGCCGATTCGTACCACTTTCCAACAGAATACTCAGGCGTTGGAAAAGGGCGCTATTTTAATTCAAGAGACGCCAGGCGATCGCACGGTGGTGTTCGGCGTGGTGGGCGATATGATGCTGATTCCGGTGATAGATGCGGCGCGATCGCTCAATGAACAAGGTATTGGCTCTAGAATTGTTTCAATCGTTAACCCCAGACGGCTCTATCGCCCTAGCGACGTAGCTTGGGAGAGCTGCTCCGAGTCTGACGGTGAGTTTCTTAGCGATAGTGAGTTTGCCGATCTGTTTGCAGGCGATGCGCTAGTTGCGATTACAGGCGGCGCGAGTGCGATGGTAGAGCCGCTGATGCTACGCAGCCCCCTACCGCGAGATGTGATGGCCTGGAAGCGGGGTGAGACGGCGGCTGGTGTCAGTCAGCTCTTTAGTATGAATGGGCTGAGCGCAGACGATATCGTATTGAAGGCAAAGGCGCTACTGTAGCTTTGGAAAAATGAAACACATGCGAGCTGATCATGTATGAGATGAAGGCTAGTTTTGGCGGCTGGTTCAGCCAGTTTCTACACTTAATTCAGTTGTGAAATTAAGGACAAACCCAGATGAGAGCCAACGCCATCTACGCTGCCAACCGAGCCCCGACTAGCTTAGCCTCAGGTACCCGAGCCTCAGATAATCAGGCCTATTCACCTCTGCGTCTAGGCTATGCTGCTGAACTTGTTCGGCAGCGTTTGACTGCGGTGCTCAGCAATCTATTGCAAGCTGTTGTTACTTCTATGACTAATTCTTCTAACCTGCTGGTCTGGCCTTCTAAAGATGCCACCGGCCAAACGGTGTGGAATGCAGATGATAGAACAACTGGCAAAGTGATTCGTGATATATCGGAGTCAGAAATGCGGGTTTGGCTAGAGCGCCGCTACAGCACGTATTGATTTAATCGCCGCGCTTGATTATCACGTTCAGTCATCACGTTCAACCGCTACTTGACTAGTCACTGCTCGACTGGTCACTGCTTAAATTTGTACCGATCGCTTTATACGAAAGTACAAGGTGGTCGGTACTTTTGCATAAGTAGGCTTAGCTGTTTATTGATTGCGATCGCGCTCACACAGCCTATAGACTGAAGAAATGCAGCATTGACGCGCTAGCAGGTGCTTGCACGTACGGTTTGATCGCTAAATTTGTGTAGCTAGATTTGTATAGGTGTAGCGTGACGTAAGCAGTTAGTTATCTAGGCCGATATGAGTAGCAATCTTTTAGACCGCCCCTCTGCCAAAATCCTAATAGTTGATGACCATCCAACGACGCTCGGTGGAACCATCGTTATTTTGCGACAGCACTATCAGGAGATCGAGATTCTAGTTGCAACCACAGCAGAAGAAATCTTTTCAGTCTTAGGTAAGTCTGCAAGCGATCTTGTCATTCTAGACTTATCGATTCCTGAGCGGGCTGAGGAGACTGCTCGTACGGAAACAGGTATTAGCGCGCTCAAGCAGATCATGACCCAGTACCCGTCCCAAAATATTGCCATTTTGAGCACCAATATCAATCCTTTGATCAGAGTCCGCCCTGAGATCGATAGTCACCGGGGCGGATTTACTGTCATTGATAAGGCTCAGTCTACGCAGAGCCTATTAACTCGTGTGGATGCGGCGCTTAACGGCTTTAGTGATACGCGCGAGATTAAAGGCTTTCAGCCGGGTGTGGAAATGAAACCTGAGTGGCTAGAAGTTTTGAAGCTAGCGTTTCAAGAAGGGCTGCAAGATAAAGAAATCGCCCGTCAAATTGGGGTGCAAACGGCGACAGTTCGGCACTACTGGACTAAGCTTTACGACGTTTTAGAGATTTATCCTAGCGACCTACGAGAGGAAGGCAAAAATATTAGGACTCGTGCGGAGATTGTGGCCCGTCAGAAGGGACTAATCGACTAATGGGCAAAGCAGCGCTACGTAGCAAAGTATGGAGGCTTGTTGTAGAAAGCGGACTAGGCTTTGGCATCATCGGCGCGATTACTATTCTACGGCTGCTAGGCGTTCTACAGTTTCTAGAGCTGGTGATGCTGGACAAGTTTCAGCAGCTCAGCCCGGCAGAACCGGCTGATCCTCGGATTGTTCTAATTGATATCGACGAAAGCAATTCGACAAATGAGAACAGTACTTCTATTAAATACGCAGATCTTGCTGAACTGGTCGAGACCGTTCTATCTTATGGACCTGCTGTAGTCGCGATAGATCTTGTCGAAGCTGATCTGAGCGGCGACGGAAAACCTCGCCTGTTAGACCTGTTCGAAGCAAACAACAATCTGATTACCGTAGAGAAAATCCGCCCCCCTGAGATTGCGCCACTATCAGAAATTTCTGACACCGTTTTTGGCAATCAGGTCGGCTTTCATGACTTTTCATTAGACAACGACGGCAACGTTAGACGGATGTTTCTAGGCTGGACAAAAAAACCAGGGGAGCCCAATACCTTTCGGAAGTCATTCGCGCTGATGATAGCAGAGAAATATCTCAGTAGCGTTCAAAATATTGGCATAGAAAACGGCGTCAAAGACCGTGGCGCAATGCGTTTTGGTGATACAGAGATTCCGCGATTGAGTCCTTTTTCGGGTGGCTACCGCCGAGAACAGTCAATCTATGGGATTCAGACATTAATTAACTTTAGAGGTGGGCTAGTTGCCACCGGAGAAAACCAAGAGCCTTTTACTCTTCTGCCCCCTTCAAAGCTTCTCGAAGGTCGCTTTGGAAAAGAGGATCCTCTTTTCGAAAAAATCGTTATCATCGGTTCTCTGAAATATAGCAAAGCGACTCAGTTTAAGTCAGGCGCTTTTGTTCAGATTATCGATAATCGCGAGAGCTTGACCGGCTTAGAGCTACAAGCTCATGCTGTTAGTCAAATAACGAGCGCGGCTGTAGAGGGTAGACCACTTATTTGGGTTTTCTCTGTTCTTTGGGAATACGTTCTTATCGTCGTCTTTGGTTTAATTGGCGTCATTGCTAAAAGAACAACCACGTCAACCTTAAGCAGGCTCATATTTCTATTATCTGCTAGTTCTTTACTCACTTTAATTAGCTATGGCTGCTTCGTTTTTGGTGGACTTTGGCTGCCTTTCGTCCCAGCAATACTAGCTTTAGTTATTAACGGCTTTATCTACATAACGGTTGCTCAAAGTTCGAGCCGCTGGCGATCGCTTGTACAGGAGCGAGATCTTGCCTTAGCCGCAGTCAGGTTAGAGCGGCAAAAGACAATTGAGCATGCTTTCGACGCTATTCACAACGGTCCTTTGCAAACGCTTGCTAATCTGCTTAGGCAAGTTCGAGACGATAGAATGACAGCTCAAGAAATTGCGAATGAACTAAGCAATCTTAACTGTGAAATTCGTGAAGTAGGTGAGTCACTAAGACAGGGCGCTCTGAGTGATGAAACCCTTTATATTCAAGTCGGAAGCGCTAGATTGGATTTGGAGACGCCGCTTCATGAGCTGTTTTACGAGATATATAGAGAGACGCTAGAACGCTCCTTTCCGGGCTTTCAAAAACTAAAGATTCAAGCACGCTCCTTTGAACCTATTGAACCAGACTGCCTGGACTTCGACTGCAAGCACAAGCTCTGTAGCTTCTTTGAAGAAGCACTTTGTAATGTTGGTAGACATGCGATTGGTGCAACTGAGCTAACGGTGACGGGCAAGCGAATTGAAAAGTTCTACTGCTTGAGAGTTGTTGATAACGGTATGGGTCTGCGATCGCATCAGAAAAGCAAAGGGCGTGGTACAAAGATCGCCTATGAATTAGAGTCGGCATTACAGGGCAAATTCATCCGAAGAAACAACTATCCAAAAGGCGTTATTTGCGAACTCAAGTGGATACTATTGTGAGGCTTCTATAAAGTCTTTTGCTATTCATGAAAAGCTTTGTAAACCAGTGCTTTCACTATAACAATTTTTTGGAATATAAGGTTTAATGTAGAGATGCATCATGGTAGTTTGCAACCGCTATCACGCAATCACTATTACTTAGTAATGCACTGCAAACCCACAACAGCATTTGTCATGCATCTACAGCACATCGAAAACCATATTCTTGACGAAAAATGTTATCTTTAGTTCACCCTTCCCATCTATACAAACTATCAGTATTAATTGCCTGTAGCTTCATTTTGTTCGCCTCATTCCCATCAGCTGCCTTAGCCGGATACAACCCTCCCTACGACCAGGGATACCCGCCTTCTCGTGACACAACTGACAGTAGCAGTCGATAATATGTGAGGTGTGCTCGCTGCCAAAAGCTATAAAACGCTATCAAAGCAGCGATACACAACGAACACAGCGATGTTATGGAAAGTGGCGATGCTTTGCGATAGCGATTTAAGATTGACTACTGTTTCTAAAAGACTCATTTTCAGGAATCTTGTCTTCAAGTGGTTGCTCAAGTCAGGATCTGCGTTAGCCGTCGCCGCTTCGCTTCTACCCTTAAGCGCAGCCTCAGCGCTAGCAAATCCGTTACTAGTATCTTTACTTTCATCTCCAACTCTTGTGTCAGATTACAGACCAGGCAGCAGTGAACCGGTCCCACCAGAAGACGACGCTACAACGTCAACCAGTGGCAGAAGTCCTGATGGCGGTAGTCTTGTCGATAGCAATCCTAGTGATGATTCTAATAGAAGCGGTTCTAATGCGGACGCTTCTGAGTCTGCTGAAGAAGAAACGGTCGGCACGAGCAGTCATAGAAGCCGCGAAGAACCCTCGCCAGAGCTTACTAATGAGGCCCGGACGCCTTCACAGGTTCAGACTCGTTAGAGCCTACGGTATCAATTAGCGGTTAGGTTAGCGGGTTAGGTAACGTTGAAAGGCTAGCTTTCTCTAGGTCTTTCCTATAAGGCTGCCAACTGCTTTAAAGAAAACACTAAGGTTGCACCTACGCCAATACATCAGCTAGAGTGCACGAAGATCGAAGTAAGTCTAAATGAAAAGCTAGTGCGTTTATCGAGCAGTCATTCTAATCTTAGAACTGTGAAAGTAGTTGAAAAGGAGATTGCTGATGTTTCTTGGATTATTGCTCAAGAGCCCAAAACCAGCTTCGAAGACTAACAATCTTTCTAATGCTCCTTCTCGTGTTCCTACGTATGTTTCTCCGGTAGATGGCTATTTTCAGGAGAAAGCCAGTGTCATTAAGTCAGTTTCTGGTTACGAGAAAGGACGAGTTCAGCTTCACGGTGTCTATTGGTTCGCACGGCTAGCTGATCCAATGGATGACGCTATTGAACCCGGTTGCAGAGTTACTGTTGTCGGCAGAGAAAACAACATGCTAATTGTTTCTCGGGACTAATTGTTTCTCGGGACTAATTGTTTCTCGGGACTAATTGTCTCTTGAGACCAGCTGTTTCTCGTTTGGCTTTATTGTTCAACAATATCTTCTAGTCGAAAGCGGGCAATTTTGTAGATTTCGGTGAGCGATCGCACTGTCTCTTCTTCTTTCTTTGCCTGCACTCTATTTTCAAGCGCGGCCAGAATATCACTGGCCGCAAACCCCTTGACCGCCATTACAAACGGAAAGCCAAATTTCTCTCTATAGGCGCTATTCAACGTGTGAATTCGTTCGTAGCCTGCGGCGTCAAGCTGACTGAGCCCCGCGCCTGCTTGCTCCTGCACAGATGCCTCAGCCATTTTGCCTTTTTTACCTAGCTCCGGATGGGCATTAATAAGTTCCACTTTTTCGGCAGGGGTCATATTTTCAACCACATCCACCATCTTTTGATGGAGATCTGACACATCTGCGAAAGGTCGCTTTGCCCAGGCTTGCGATGCGATCGCAGGCGTCTCTTCAAACACAGCGCCGAAGCATTCAACAAAATCGGCCTGACTGAGCTGATTGATGTTGTTGATAGCGTATTTCATAGCCTGATATCCTCACTTCTAATAGCTTTATCAACAGAAGCCTACATCAGTCCCAAGTTTCTAAGGCCGATGTCCAAGATGATAGCCGAGTGCCTAGCTGCGATCGCCTCGACTCGAACGTTGCGGCCACCCAAATAAAGACCAGCCCAAGCACGATGCCCACCGCCCACAGCAGCAGAGAATTGGCGCTGATAAATAGCCACAGCACTCGCAAGATTTGGGTGATAAAGGTCGCGGTGCCTGCGTATAAGAACGCGCGCACTTTGAGGATAAGCCCAGCAAAGATGAAGGCAATGCCGATGACTAGCGCGATCGCCGCAAACCCTAAAAACCGCTCAGAAATCTCTGTTTGATATAGGGCGCTCAGTCCAATCAGCCCGCTGGCTAACATCCGCAGCCAGTGACGCTGCTGTCGTTTGGCATTATTCTGGCCATCATCTTGCAGGTAGGGCTCAACTTCGGCAATATACAGCACAGAAAGGCCAAACATCAGACCAAAGCTGATATAGGTCAGCCAGCCTCGACTATCTAAATATTCGAGTAGCGAAAAGTCGAGCAGCAGCAGGCTGAGATAGCTGAGTCGGACGCGATCACGCTGCTTTGCCATCCAGGCGTAAAACGCCGCGACTATCAGCAGCCCTTGCGTTTGCACATAGGCCAGCGTGATGCCAAGAGTCAGCATGGGCAGCCACAGGCTCAGCCTTTGCCAGGGCCGCTGTGACCAGCCCAGCCGCTCCCACGGCATTGCGTAGAGGAGTAGGCCAATAGCGCAGGCTATCCCCCCGCCCCCAGCGAGAAGCCTCGCCCTATCAGGAAACCAGCTATAGCGGTCGTAAGCAACGCAAAGCAGCGCGACCGCTAGCCCTATCCCTGTCCAACCCGAATGACTAAACCCAAGTGCGTTGGCGCGCCAGCGGCGATTGCCGACAGCGAGCGCATAGCCCGCTAACAGCAGGCTGCATCCGGTCCACAAGGTAATTCCTTGCGGCTGGCTAAGACCTTCTATGGCCGCAAATAGACAGAGGACGCTGCCGATCACCCAATGGCCGTGTCCAGCCAGGCTGATCGCTGGGGCAGATAGTCTGAGGTAGGCGGGCACCCAAGGCCGACAAATTTGATAGAGAGCTGCGATCGCAAGTGCCAGTCCAGCTAGAAGCGTGATGCCATCGCCAAGGTAACCGCCGCTGACCTGTAAGAGCCTGTAGACTATCAGCTCATAAGCGCCCGCGGAAATTGCAGCGAGTCCGGCATAGCTGAAGCCTTCAAAGTTAGCCTGTCGTCTGCCAATACCGAGCAAAAGAATACCAGCCGCCAAGGTGAAAAAACCGGTGTTGGCCTGAAAAGACAGATGACCTAGCACCAAGCCAATGACCGCGTAGGCTAACGGAATATAGTGCCAGCTACGGCGATAAGGGGGATGCCGAATCACCCAAACGTCGGCAATAACCTGAGTGACAAAGGCCAGAGCCAGGGTGACAATACCAATTTTCACCGGACCAGAGCCCTGTAGCTTTAGCCCTATGACTAGGGAAATCTCTACAGCCCAAGCCAGACTGCAGTAGCGCCACTCCATCGGGCGGTAGCGAATAAATTCTGCTAGGGCGGCAATGAGAATACAGGTGGCGGCTAGAAGATAGCGGGTGTGAGTGGTCTCTAATCCGTTTTCTAGAACTGGGGCCGCGACAGTGGTGGCGGCTACCGCAGTGCCCCAGAATAAAAATATTGCCAGCATTAGCGCGGCCCATGTCCGGGTGGCGTGCACATAGAGCAGCGCCATCTCATTAGATCGTCGCATTAGCCCTCGCTGAATCAGCCACAGCGACCCTATTTCAATGACCCAGAAAATCATCATGCGGCTGACGCTGTTGTCTAGCTGCCGGATGAGGCCGACCCAGACTAAGCTACTTGCTAGCAAGAGGGCCATGCCGATAGTGAAAGAGGCACCGAAGCGATCGCGCAAGACGCGGCTATTGATGGCGGCGCAGAGGGTGCCGGCAGTAAAGGCTGTAATCGCAGCCGTCCAGCTTCCTAGCCAAGGCGCGTGCAGCACTAGCGTACTCAGGGCAATACCAGCGGCCATTTGAGGGTATAGCGTTCGCCTGTGATTGGCCATAACAGTCAGGGTCACTGGCACGATCAGCCATAGCCAGTGGGGTTGACCGCTGTAGCTATCGATCAGCAGGCCGTAGCTAATAGTTGATAGGCCTATGCCCGCCCACCAAAAGTTACGCTGTAGCAATGGATGGCGCAGGTACAGATGAAGGAAAAAGTGTGTGATTGCGCCGCCCAGAACTACCCTCGCCCAGCTAGCTATGCTCAGCTCTGGAGCGAAGTATTGAATCCAGCTAGTGATAGCAAGCAGGCTAGCACCGTGTGCTAAAGCCATCAGCTCTGCCGAATTAGACAGATGCCACCGCAGCACGGCAGCTATTGTGAGGGCACAAAGCGATAGCGTAATCGCAGCTGTAAAGGGGTTGCTAGCGCTGATGATGGCTAGCGAGAAACCCAGCGCCAGGGCTAGCTGTTGGGTAAGTTGGCTTAGTCGGTTCTGCTGTAGGTTTTGCCGCGCATTTTGTTGTGAATTTTGCTGGCGGTGTAGACAGCGAGAGAATACCAGCATGAGCAGCAGATAGGGGAATAGCCCAACGCCCGCCCAGTTCAGAGCTGTTACCGTGCCAACATCGAATCGGACGGCGAGCCAGCCGAGTAGGCGATCGCGCAGCGCCGGGGTCAAAATAGCCCAGCTTAGTCCGTACGTCTGTAGGCCTACGCCCAGCATGGCCAGTAAATAGAGCCGGTGCCAGGTGCTCTGTAATCGGTTCCACAGCAGGCTAAGGGTTAGTAGACTAACTGCGATCGCTTGCCAGGGCGGTGACTGACTAACTGAAGTAAGCCAGCCCAGCCCCAGTAATCCAAAGCCCGCTCGTTCCCAAACTATTCGACTGTGCCGATCGCGAGTGAGCCGCACCAGCAGCCAGCCACAGATACCGGCTGCGAGTCCTAGCTGATGTGGCGGTACCTGCCCAATTAAAAGACCACGCGCTATCAGGACCATCATAGATAGCGCTACGGCAAGCACCCCGAAGGACAGTCCTTCTTCTGATGCTTCTTCTAATAACGCTTCTTCTGGAGTGCCTATGGCGGCGACTGACTGCCGACGATCCTGCGCGGTGAGGTTGGTGGCAGTGCCGATTGTGCCTAGGTAGATAGCTATCGCTGGCCAGATAGCCCAGCCCCAACCCCAGCCCCAGTGCAGCCAGCTCAGACCGATGAGATTGAGCTGATTGGCGCGTCGAGGCATGAGGCCGGTAGAAAGGAAGAAGGGTAAGCCCGTAAGTGCGATCGCTGCAATGCCCCCCATGCCGATGCCGAGCGGACTGGTCAACACGCCAAAGCGATCTATCACCCAAAAATTCACCGGCACTAGCAGCAGCGTTGTCAGTGCCAGCATTCGCCCCGTGCTCTGCAAATTCTCCTGCTTTTGTGCCCAAGCGCTCGCTGCCCAAAACGCCAGCGTATAGGCAAACAAAATGCCATACTGCCCCACCGCCGAAAACGAATCCCATTGACTAGCGGCCAGCACCCCCGAAGAGACCACAACCAGAAAAACGCCAAGGACCAGCAGCCAAATGACGCTGATCTCCTCGAACAGTGCCGCGAGCGATCGTGATACCCAGCTCACTCTTTGCGGCAGCGCTCTTACTGGTTCTGGCTCTGGTTCTGGCTCTGGTTCCACGGCTAGCTCAATGGCTCGCTTCGCCCGCTTAGGTCCGTCCCCAGCTACATCACCTACATCGGCCACACCTGCCACAGTTGTCCCAGAAGCTGCATCCATTGCTACCGGAACCGCTTCTTCTGTCGCTTCACCTATGACGTTATCTTTGGCCATCTCTGGCAGAGGCTGGCTAAGCGTAGCCGCAATTTCCTTCACCTGCGCCTCTGAAAGCAGACCTAGCTGCACCCAGCGATCGAGCCCTGCCATCAGCTGTCGCTGTGCCTGATCAGGGGTCAAATCCAGTTGAATGTTGAGACGCATAATCGTTTCTCACAGTTTCCAGATGGGTTGCCTGCCAGCATAAGTCCATTTCGCCTCGACCCAGTGCAGATCAAGCCAAATTCCGAAATGTCACTAAAAAGGCCGACCCTCATGCTTTAGAGAATCGACCTTTTAGCTATATTAATGTCTGTTTTCTAGCAAAGAGATTTCTAGCAGGAAAGTTTCTAGCAAGAAGATCTTTAGCGCGAAGAGACTTCATGGCTCTTACGCCCTAGCTTTTACGCTGGTAGTAGATCTTCTGTCCTTCATTAGGAACAAACATACATTCGCGAGCGGATGTCCAGAAACTTTGCCAAACAGACTGCTTCGAGTGTCGGTAATAGTCTCCTAGAATCGGCTTAATGGCCTCAGTAGCTTCCTTTAGGTAATAGTGAGGCATTCCCAGAAAGATATGGTGAGCGACGTGCGTACCAATGTTGTGGTGAATGTTATTGATAAAGCCGTAGTCGTAGTCGATAGTGGATAGTGCACCTTTGAGGAAATACCAGCTATCGTTTCTGTACCAGGGGATTTCGGGATCGGTATGGTGCAAGTAGGTGACCAGATCAAGCCAGATGATGAACACCAAGTAAGGCATGATGTAGTAGCTAAGCAGAAATAGCGGACCCGCAGTAAGGCCAACCCAAGCGAGAAAACCAACAAACAAGACGAGGCAGGTCGTGCTGGTGATGACATCCCACTTTTCGGAGGGGCGGAAGAGAGGGCTGCTAGGCAAAAAGTGAGAGCCCTGACGACCGGGAGAGCGAAAGAAGAGATAGAAGGGATAGGCAAACAAGAAGAAAGTAAAGCGCAAAAACTTGGCGCTGTTGTCCATGTCGTCGTAGGTTTGTTCGGACATGGGATACCAGCTTTCGTCGGTATCGATGTTACCGGTGTTGGCGTGGTGGGTGCGGTGGCTGATACGCCAGCCGTGGTAGGGCACCAAAATAGGGGTGTGGCTCAAGTGGCCTACCAGGCTGTTGAGCCATTTGTATCGGGAAAATGAACCGTGGCCGCAGTCGTGACCCACGACGAACAACGCCCAAAACATCGTGCCCTGTACTAGCCAGAAGAGTGGAAAAAATAGCCAGCTATTAATGCTATAAGCTAGTGCGTAGAGTCCGGCGATGATACCAATGTCTAAAAAGAAGTAGGCAAGCGACCGGGTCGTAGACGGCTCAAAGCAATGAGCAGGGATGGCATCTTTGAGATCTTTGAGGGTGAAAGGAAGATCTCTAGTCGGGGTAGAGGGCCCGATAGTCCCTGTGGGACGGGTACTTAGCTGCACGTATTACCTGTTAGATTGACAAAGCGAAATGAAATGGAAAAAAGAAAACGCTCGCTGGCGCTTTGAGAATGCTCTAGTCCATGGCAGTCATCATAAGCGGGCGGGCGTTTGCTTCACAAAGGTTAACAATACTACAATTTGCCTTCTTAGGGGAAGCAAATAGAGGAACTCAAGGTGTAGAAAGCCTTAAGATAGCGCGGAGAGAAAACCGTACAAAAACATCCAAAACTATCAATGAAGGGGCGGTTGGCTAGCTGGAACAGATGCCGCTATAGTTCTGACGTTAGGACGGCCCGGTAGTAAAGGATTTCTCGGTTTCTAGAGGCTAGTAGAGAGGACTTTACCTAGCCGGTAACTAGCCAAATATCATTGTGGTATTTTATACAACAGTATTTTAGATGAATTTACGGATAATAGACTTATTACCATCTTGTTAAATCGTCCTACTTCAATGCCTCAACCCATATACAGATCTAACTCTAGACCCAGTGCTCACAAGACTGATAGTGAAGTTTGGTTCAGCTTACTGTTCAATGTTGTTTCGGTTCCTTTTGTTCTTTTGCTGATTGCGCTCGTTGCTAAGCAAACTATCTCCGTTCGTCAATCTTCGGTGGAATCCGCGTCCGATCGCTCAACCGAAAAGCCTGGCCTCATCGGCGACGTTTTGTTCTAGCTACTTTTATTCTGTTATAGATTTGTTTCTGTTATAGATAGATTCTTTCTGCGGAGAGGCGTAGGGATGGGTTTTGGTGTGTAGCTTAAGCTGCTGGGCGCACCCCGTTTGTATACCTAGCTGTGTACAAATCTGTATACATGGTGGCCACGGCGAGGATTTGCTTGGTTTGTTTGATCGTTGGCTTGTGAATTAGGTGCCTGTTGATCCGAAGCCGCCTTGTCCTCTGTGAGAGGGTGATAGGTGGCTGACTTCTTTTAGAGTGGCTTTGAGGATGGGGGTGATGACCATTTGTGCGATGCGCATGCCGGGCTGTATGTGGAAGGGAACGCTGCTGTGGTTGATGAGGATGATCCTGATTTCGCCTCGGTAGCCGGCGTCTACGGTGCCGGGGGTATTGAGAACGGTGACGCTGTGTTTTAGGGCGAGGCCGCTGCGAGGGCGAATTTGGGCTTCGGTGCCAAGGGGTATCTCGATGGCGATGCCGGTGGGGATGAGGGCGCTTTTGTGTGGGGGAATGGTGTGGGGAGCGATCGCACATAAATCCATGCCCGAGTCATCCTCGTGTTCGTATTGGGGCAAGATGGCAGCCGGGTGAAGCTTGCGGATGTTGAGGGTGATAGTTTGCATAGGGTGATGGGGCGAGAAAGGCCATACGACCCGCTGTAAGAATGCCTGTAAGAATCACTATAAGAACTAAGCCGAAGCTAGTGAGCCATTTAGAACTAAATCCCCCTGATTACGATAAATCGTTCAAAAGCTAGCTTGACGTCGGTCAAAAATCAGCTTATCTTCAATAACTATGGCTGTGATGCCTATCACGGTCAACTTCTTAGAACTCAATTCTACTTAGCGCAGCCAGCAAGTGCTACCAACACCTACTGACCGCTAACCCTCAAGGATTCCACAGCAATCCCGGACGGCTAAGGACAACTGTACCTTAGCTACCCCGACTTGCACTACGTCTACTGCGGGGTGGCTAGGCAGTTTTGGGTTCTGGTTTCCTCAACCCAAATTCGGAGACCAGTCCTCATGCTTATTCCTTCCGTTCAGGGCGCGATCGCGTCCACAGAACCTGTTGCAGATTTTTCTATTGTAGATTCACCTATCACGAGCCCATCTACAGAACCTATTCCAAGTGCCTACTCACCGCCGCCAAACGGCCCTAATAACAGAGAACCTGAAGAGTACGAAACCGTACGTCACATGCTGTTTGGCCCGCTTTTGGTCGTGCGTTTTACCATTCGCCTACTGCATCAGCGCGGCTACGCCGAACCCAACGACTAGAGCCCGCTAATTTCTACCGGCAGACACAACCAGGTAATGGCAATCTTGACCAAGCGAATGAGACTTTAGGACTAGCTTTCTGTTCTAAGATAGGTCGCCTTTTCGCTCCGCGCTGCGGGCAACCCCTCCGAGCAGGCGATCTGCTTTAGGCTGTGATAATAGGCGGATCGATGAACTGAAACTGATATTGTCTGGCCTGTAGCCTATTTTGTTCGTCTACTCTTTTCCTCGGTTGTTCCTCTGGTTATCTTTAGTAGAGGAATGGCGAAGGGGCTAGGATAGGCTTTAATCCTAATTGGTCCTGAATTGTTGCAAAACTGTTACAAAACGCTACAAAATACCTCCATGCCGCCATCACGGCAGTTTTACTGCTTACTGAATGTATTATGAATGCCTATAGTTGTATGCCATGAGAGCTAGCCGCAGCGCAAGATATATCTAATTAAAGAGGAATAAACAGAACGGAATGGAGAAGATTTGAAAAGCCTTCACGCAGGGGATATCATTCATTTGCTTCTTTCAATCGAGCCAAAAATTGCTATGGCAGGAGCGTGGAAATCTCTGCGAGTAGGCAATCTCATCCCGTTGACAACAGAATTTCCTCATAAAGACTGTCGGGTTTGTGTTGTTGCACCTGTGAGAAATGAGGCAGAAGGAATAGGCGCAACTATTCGTAGCTTCGCTCAACAGGTAGATAGCGAAGGGCGATCACTTGATCCAAACAGCTATGAAGTGCTGATTTTGGCTAACAACTGTACTGATGATACGGCGGCGGTTGGACGAGCGATCGCACGACTACATCCAAAGCTAAATCTGCACATCATCGAAGTTTCTTTACCCGATGCGATCGCTCACGTCGGCACCGCTCGCCGCCTAGTCATGAACGAGGCTTACAGAAGACTCTCTTTGGTGGGAATAGAGAACCGAATCATTGCCTCTACTGACGGGGATACGGAAGTCTCCTCTAAGTTTGTAAACAGTCTGATTAGTGAATTCGATAAAGGCGTAGACGCCGTAGGTGGGCGTATCTTAACGCGCCGAAAGACTGATGCTGAGCTAACAGCCGATACTTCCCTTTACTTTTTACGCCACCTCGCCCATCAGCATTTTATAGCGCAGATTGAGGCTTTTCTAGACCCACAGCCTCACGACTGCTGGCCCAGACATTTTCAGTATTACGGCGCTAATATGTCCGTCCTAGCTAGCGTATATGGCCAAGTGGGTGGCCTGCCACCTACACCACAAGAGGAGGACGTGGCGCTGCACTGCCTCTTGAAAGAAGCTGACGCCAAGATTCGCTATAGCCCTCACGTGCAGGTGATTACAAGCGCTCGACAGGTAGGTAGAGCGACCGGCGGACTTGCCGAGCTATTGGATCGCCTGACTAAGACCAGCAACCAAAAGCAGGCTGTGTTGGTAGAGTCGCCAACGCTGACAGAAGCAAGAATACTGGTGCGAGAGCAGCTACGACAGTTTTGGCTGACCATAAACGGCAACGGTGCTAACGGGTTTGTTGTGCGAAAATACGCGCAAAGAGCAGATCTACTAAGCAGATGTTTGGGCTTTTCTTCGGTTCATCTACGCAGAGAAATCGAAGCCGCACCTACGTTTGGCAAGCTAATAGCGTCAGTTGAACTCTACCAAAGGCATCAGTTTGGCAGTTCGCATCGATGGGCAAACACCGAAATTAGCGCAGCAAATATGCACTTGCGTCAGCTATTACAGGCGCTAAGACGGCAGACTAACGAACAGATGAGCCTAGATACTCGCCAGTTTCTAGACACGCGCTATCTTCAAAGTACCTTACAGGCGCTCAAGCAAATCCAAACGATACCTATCTTCTCGATGAGACACTAGGGAACGCCAGTAGGTGCCAGCCTGAGAAAGAAAAGCTTCGTGAACCTGATCGCCAGTAAGAGGATATTCCTCAACGTAGGGCGTCCAGTGAACTAGCAGTAGGTGACCTCCTAGCTCTAGGTGATCGGCAATCTGCTGTTGAGCAACGGGCAGATCTACCGCGCTCCAGTAGTAGCCTACTTCGGAGACAACAGTCAGATCGAAGATGCGATCTGGATAGTCGCGGGGAATTTGAACAATGTCGAACTCAACATGACTCAGGTGAGCGCAGCGCTCTTTAGCCCGAGCTTGGGCAGTCTCAGAAACATCAATAGAAAGAAGAGACTGGGCGCGATCGCTCAATTTCTCTGTCAGTACGCCAATCGAACCCCCAATTTCAAAGGCTGAACGGTACTGTTTTTTAGGCAGAGCATCAATAGTCGCGGCATACTTTTTGGCTTCGTATTCGCTCGTCTCAAACTGCCATGGGTCTATGTCAGCCGTATACATCTTCTCGAAGTAGCTAGGCGGTAACGATTCTCTCTGCTGGGCCATTTTCTGATTTCCTTTTTGATGTTCCCTGTCTTTTCTTTTCGCAGCTTCTTTTTGCGGCTTCCTTCCGCGATCTTCTTTCTCTGTCTTCTGTCTCAGTTTTCTAGGGCGCTTCCAAGTACGTCTCCCACGGCTGAATGAGATTATTCAACATGGTGTCGGTCAGACGAAAGCCAGTCGGATCGTCTTTGATTAGGTCAGTGGTTTGAGACCGGTGAGCCATCGCAGCGCGGCGTTTGAGCCCTCGAACAGAGCGGATATCAAGCCGCCAGCCGGTTTCTGTAGGAGGAAGGGCAGGCAACCCGGCGGTGCTGTTACCCCAGATGGCGTAGACTAGCTGCTTGGGCGGATCAGGAAGCTGTTGCAGACAGCGCTGAGCAATTTCCCAGGTAGCGCGGTGGTCACAGTGCTGGTCTTTTCGCCAAGGAACAAACAGGAGTGAGGGCGAGTGCTGGCGGATGTACTGTGCGCACTGACTGACTGCCAGGGGAAAGTCCGGATCGGCTAGATGGGGGACTGAGGTGTCGGGCCAGCGCAAAAAGGTAACGAATGCTTTAGAGACGCCTAGCTGAGCTAGGGCGGCGTAGGTCTCATTTTCTCGAGTGCCTCTGAGGACAGGGGCAGGGTGGGTGATTGACTGCGGATGAGAGGCGCTACCGTCGCTCATAACAATGACGTGAATCGGAACTGACTGCTGGCGAAGTAACGCGATCGCACCACCGCACCCCAGCGTTTCATCATCGGGATGAGGCGCCAGCACCACTGCCCCTCGGCAATCTGCAAAGGCCGCCTCAGCGCTACGCAAGGGCAAGGATTCTATAGGCGTTTCAGCGAGTATTTCTATAGCCATCGTTCTATAGCCACAGCTCGCTGGCGGGTTGGGTTTGTTCCAAGACGTGCTTGCCGACGCTAGTAAGCGAGATATCAAAGGCGGGCTGGCGCAGATAAAGGGTTAGATCTCGAATGATGCGCTCCATCGGATGAGGCGGAAGCAGCCCTCGCGTACCCACACAGCGTTCGGCAAGCTGCATCATGTCAATACAAATTTGCTCTATGGCGGTGCGTGTCATGTTGGCGTAGCTGATGAGCTGGTCAGTGTTGTTCTGAGTCGCATCTGCGCCAGTTTGCGGTGTGTCGGTTTGAGCTGCGTTAGTCTGCTCCTTGCTGGTATGAGTGGTTTCGGTATGGGTATACCGTCCGCCAAAGATAGGGGCGTAGCTGTTTACCTGGTGAGCGCTGCCCTGGAGCCAGAGATTGCCCTGCTCTAGTGCGATCGCCATTTTGCCAAGTCGAGCCTGCTGGTGAGGATGGTCAATACGGCCCAGTCCCTGTAAGTAGGTGCGGGTAGCGTCAAATAGAGCCTCTGCGCCGCCTAGCTGAACGGCAGCAAAGCGAATAACGCCTGCGGTAAGCCAGGGCTGGCGGAAATAGTCGGTAGGCTGGGCGATAATGTCTTCAGCCGTCAGCTCTACGCCCGTAAAGTCTACTTTGTAGCTAGCCGAAGCGCGCATCCCAGAAGGCTGCCACCAGCTCGGATCGATATCAACAGCTACTTTCTCCATAGGGACAATACACATTTGCCACTGGCCGTCTGGCAGCGCACCGTTAACAAAAGGCCGCTCAACATAGCCACAGCCAGAGCAAAAGGTTTTACTGCCTTCGATACGATAGCTGCTGCTGCTCGTAGGAATGAGCTTTACACCATCTTCTGCCTCAGCGTTCCAAACGCCGAAGACCTTACTGTTTCGGGCATCTTGGGCGTATTTTTCGACCTGCGCAGGCGTCCCAAAGGTTTGAACAAGCTGAAGGGCGTTAACGTGGCCTTCGTAGACTCTGCCCATTGAGAGATTGCCGCGACCTATGTGCTTAAGAATCTGTAGCGTAAGCCAGGTCTGCTGAGACTGAAAACCAAAGCCTAGTCCGCCTAGCTCTGGCTGTAGCGGCGCTTGTAAAAAGCCAGACGCCGCGAGCTGCTTAAAGCCTTTTTCAGGAAATGCGCCAATTCGATCTACGTCGGCGGCGTCTACAGATGCGCAGTCGGCAATGGCTTTGGCCTTTGCGAGCAGCTGCTCTGAACTGAGGGTGTGCTGTGTGCTCTCTTGGGTTGTTCTCTTCAAGGGCGTCTCTGGAGACGTTTGCGGGGGCAGATGGATGGAGGTGACTGGCATAGGCTCGCGAGTAAACCAGACCCATTGTGCGATCGCTGCTGCCCTTCTAGCCTCATCCTTCTGTAGGATTCAGTCTACACCTCATTCAAAAGAGGGATGAAATAGGAGATAGACGAACTAGGAGAACTTTGTCCCTTGAACAGCCGTTAAACAGGCGTGAATTAAACACGCAGCAGGCTCACCGGCAGGCTCACTATACAACAAGCCCTATACGACAAGCCCTATACGACTAAGCCCTATACGATCAAGCTTTGTACAACTAAGCTCTGCCAGCCGAAAAAGACAACCATGCCAATGACAATAGTGAGCAGGAGGTTGCGAGTGAAGTAAGCAATGGCGATCGCTGCGATCGCACCCACCAGCCTCGCATTCATGTACCCCACAGAAATGACCCCGTCTTTTATCAACACTTCAGGCACCACAATAGCGCTAAGTACAACCGGGGGAACATAGCGAAGGGCATTGAGCAACACAGGTGAAAGCTTAATGCGGCTGCTCGCTGCAAACATAACGTAGCGGATGGCAAAAGTTGCGATCGCCATGCCCAAGATCAACAGTAGTTCATTCATAGTTAACTTTCTCACAGAGAAGAGAATAGAGAAAAAATTGTGTGCTTATCGCTTTCGAGTAGTTATCTCTAAGCTGTCGTTTTTAAGCAGTCATCTTCAAATATCTTTCGCTCATCACACCAGCACCGATGCCCAAAAAAGCCGCCACCATCAGACCTAGCTGATGCGGTAGCGGCGCAGCTACCAGCGCCACTAGCCCTGCAACCATAACCGCTATCACCATCGGCCTACGCTTCAAATAAGGCACAATCATGCCAATAAAAGTGACCGACATGGCAAAATCTAGCCCCCATCCTGCTGCATTGGGTACTAGCTGACCGAGGGTAATGCCTAGCCCCGTACAAAGCAGCCAGTTAAGATACATTGTCAGCGCCGCGCCCAGATAGTACCAGTGCCTAAAAGGGGCAGCTGCCTTAGTCTCGTAGCGGCGAATAACAACAGCAAATGCTTCATCTGTAAGCAAAAAGGCCAGCGGAATCTTCCACTTTTGTGACAGGCCTTTCACATGCGGTACCAGGCTCACCGCATAGAGTAAGTGGCGCAAATTCACGATAAAGGTAGTCAGAACGATCAGCAGCCAGCCGGTCTTGACCGCAATCATACCCGCCGCAATGAACTGGGAAGAGCCCGCAAACACAAACGCTGACATCGCCAGCGTTGCAGTAGGAGAAAGGCCGTTATTCGTAGCGAGCGTACCAAAGATAATGCCGAAAGGAATTGCGCCTACAATCAGAGGAATGATGTCGCGAGCCCCGGTCCAAAACTCTCGGGTGCGCGAAGGTGCACGACCGTCAGAAGCGTGAGAAAGCGGAGAGTTCTGCGAGAAAGAAGGGGACATATCGTATTGGGTTGATCATCTACTAGATCACACTACTGAAGGCGAGGGGTCTGTGGCTTGTACGTTTTTGCAGCCTTGAACATATTGGCCAGGAGTGACGCCGACTGTCTTTTTGAAATGGCGGTGCAGGTGACTTTGGTCAGTAAATCCGGTTTCGAGAGCGGTATCTGTAATAGACCAGCCGGCAACGAGCAGACTTTTGGCTTTGCCGATGCGTACCTGATTGAGATAGGCGTGTGGCGGTAGGCCGATTTGCTTCCGAAAGGACCTCAGCAGGCGCAGCGGTTTGAGATTGACCAGGGCTGCAAGTTCGTCCAAACAAATATTGCGCACATACTGGCTTTGCAAGTAGTCCTGTACTTGCTCAATAGCGCGATGCTCTTTGCCAATTGTTTTAGCGCTAGGAGGCTCACTAGCATAGGCTTGAATCAGCTGCGCGAGGCTCCACAAAAAGTGGGATTCTCTTTCTAGAGCGCAAGGAGATTCGTAAGTATTCAGGTTAATTTAACACGCAAGCCAGAATTGTCGCGATAGAGTATCGCCATGCCCTCTACCCCTGCCAAAACAAGTGGACTATCGTCAGCTCTGAAGACCATGACACCGGAGCTGTTGATAGAGATTATCTTGCAACAACAGCAAGCGCTCGAAGAACTGCGCTCAGAGCTAGGGCGGTTAAAGGGCCAGCAGGCCACAGATAGTAAAACATCATCCAAGCCGCCGTCTACAGACTTGTTAAAGAAGTCAGAGACCAAAGCAGAAAAGCTGTCCTCGACAGGCAAGCACCGAAAGCCAGGGGGGCAACCGGGCCACAAGGGAAAAACACGCAAAGGGTTCAGCCGGATAGATCGCATAGAACAGCTGCGACCAGAACAGTGCCCTCGTTGCGGCGGCAGTGAGTTCGAGCTAGCGCCCGTCCATGCGGTTCATCATCAGGTGGCACGGTTGACCGCGCGGCCGATAGAAATTGTTGAGTATGTGCAGCAACAGTGTCGGTGCGAATGCGGCGAATGCGTTACGGGCCAATGGCCATCGGATATCGTGCCGACGCAAGACTTAAGCACCGGATTACAGTCTCTCTTGGTTTGGTTGGGTAACTATGGCCATCTGTCCTATGGCAAACAGCAAGAACTGCTCAAAGAACTAGGCGGTATAGAGATTGGTGTGGGCACCTTGCAAGCGACCAATCGACGAGTGGCCGATGCGATTATTCAACCGATAGATAAGCTGTGGCAATGGGCCAGAGGTCAGGCCCATGTGCAAGTCGATGAAACCCCTTGGACGGTGAATGGGGTGAAGGAATGGCTGTGGGTCGCCGGGGCAGAGTCGTTTTGTCTTTTTCATGCAGCGGGCACCCGCTCACGCGATGAACTCAAAGCGATGCTGGGCGATGACTTTGATGGGGTGCTCAGCTCAGATGATTTCAGCGTCTACAACGGATATGAGGTAACGGCTCAGCAGAAGTGTCTAGCTCATCTTAGACGACATTTCAAACGAGTTGTCCATCAGGGCTCGGGCCATAATCAAAAAGCAGGACGTCGTTTTTTGACATTGATTGACCAGGCGTTTAAGCGGCATCGGCAATGGCGAGAACATCATGACGATAGCGCCTACAATCAGTGGGCCGCGAAGTTCAAAAAACGCATCACCACTGCCCTGAGAACCTGGACTTTGAAGGTGGACGGCAAAGCGCTCACGCTCCTCAATTCGCTCACGCTCAAATCGGCGCAGTGGTGGTATTTCCTCGACCATCCTGAAATTCCGCCTGACAACAATCTTGCTGAACGACTGATTCGTTTAGCGGTCACCAAGCGCAAAGTGTGTGGCGGCTCCCGCTCTATGCTGCGCTTTGAACAAACTGCTGACTTACTCTCTGTGATTCAGACCTGTCGTCGGCAGGCGCGCTCTGCTGTTGATTTTTTTAAGCAAGCCCTGAGCTCTCTGCATCACGGCATTGTCGCAACACCTTCATTGATTCCTATTTCTACGACCTGAATACTTACGGAGATTCTTCTAGCCGTCTGTGAAGATGGATAAAGTGTCGGTTGAGCTTTTTGTCATGGATAACAGGTGAGGCAAAGTAAGGAACATTGCTAGGCTTTTCGGTAAGTTCTTCCACGGCTTGCTGAAGCCAGCCAGTAGCAGGTAGCAGCGTGCGATACGTCCAGCCGTTAGCTTCGGCGGCCTGTCCAGTGTGCATTTCTCCAGGCTGAGTAACGACAATGCTGCCAGCCGGTGCCGTGTGGGTGCTGCCACGATAGTCAAACTCCATTGCACCAGATTCTAAGATAGCAATACCGAAGCCCTCGTGAGCATGGCGCGAAAACGCATAGGTAATATAGGTGGCGCGCAGCATTTCCAGGTCGCGCAGCACAGGATCTCGCCAGAACTTAGCTTGCTCTTTAGCTTTCTTTGTGGATGGGATTTCTTTGGACGGGGTTTGTTTGGACAGGATGAAGCCTTTCATCTTTGAGCTACTGAGTGAGAGCTACTGAGTGAGAGCTACTGAGTTATAGCTATTGAGTGAGAGCCATTATCAGAGCGACGGCACAGTTCTTAGTCTAGTGGGCTCTGGTAAGCGTTGTCTTGGACGTTCTTGCAGGTTGTTGAAACTAGACTCACTAAATAGCTCCCCAAATAGCCCTCCGCTCTGAGAGAGGCATTATGAGGTGTAAAACCCGAACCTAAAGGTGTATAAACCCTATTGTGCTAGTGATTTTGCGCAGTTTTATAGGGTTCTCTACACTGTAGGAAACAGATTGATTTTGTCACTATAAAGGAGCCAAGGAAAAGGGCCGAAAGAGAAGGGCCAAGAGTTGGAAAAAGTATGGTGAAATTTGTAATGACAACGTTAGTAACCGCGCTGGGTCTACTGGTAGTTGATTTGGTAGTACCAGGAGTCAGTATTGCGGCGTTTCCGGCTGCGCTTGGAGCCGCGATCGCAATCGGACTAGTCAATGGCTCGCTGAAGCCGCTGATTACGCTTTTTTCGCTGCCGATTACGCTGCTTTCGCTAGGGAGTTTCTCTCTGGTAATTAACGGATTTTGTCTGTGGCTGGCGTCTCTACTGGTGCCTGGTTTCACAATTCACGGACTGTTTGCCTTTCTACTAGCGCCGATTGTTCTTTCAATGGCGAGCGCGCTACTGATGGACTATGCAATCAGCCGTAAGGTAGACGAGAAACTGGCTGGCCTAGCACGCAATCTAAATTTGATGCCTACTGAAAAGGTGGTCTATCAGCCTGCTTCTGAGCAAGTGATTCTAGTTGAGGCCGTCGAGGTTCTGTAAGGAACGCAGAATCGAGTGAGCTTTCCCTAATCAGAGCCGTTCGTTGCCTGCCCATGCAGCAGTCGAGCGGCTTTTTCTGCGGTTACGGGCTCAGAAAAAAGATAGCCTTGTCCATATTGGCAGCCAAGCGATCGCAGCCACGCTAGCTGCTGATCTGTCTCAATTCCCTCGGCAACCACTTCTAGCTTTAGCAGCTTGCCGAGGGTGGCAATGGTTTCTGCAATGGTTTGGTGACGCTCATTTAAGCTAGTCAAACTAACAAAGCTCTGGTCAATTTTAAGCGAGTCAACGGGTAGCTGATGTAGGTAGCTAAGTGAGGAATAACCTGTGCCGAAGTCATCAATGCAAAGGCGAACGCCAATCTCTTTGATTTTTTGTAATAGCTGCGCTGTGATGTCAATATCTTTTGCCAGCATACTTTCAGTAATTTCTAGCCCCAGCGTGATAGGCTCTATGCCACAAGTGCTAAAGTTCTCTTCTAGTTTTAACAGCAGCGAAGGCTGAAGCTGTTTGATTGATAGATTGACGTTAATGCGCAGCGGTCGATTTTGCATTTGTTGCTGTGTCTGATTCTCTGTTTTCCACTGCGCTAGCTGCTGACAGGCTGTTTGCAAAATCCATTCGCCTAGCGGCTCGATTAAACCAGTCTCTTCAGCCACATCGATAAACGCTGTAGGCAATAGCAGCCCTCTGTGGGGATGTTGCCATCGTACCAGCGCTTCAAATCCCCAAATAGCCCGTGTTTCTAGGTTGACAATAGGCTGGTAAAGCAACACAAACTCTTTTTGATTTATGGCCCGGCGCAGATCGTTTTCTGTCTGTAGTCGCTGTAGCGCCTGCGAATGCATAGTCGGATTAAACAGAGCAAAGCGCCCTCGACCGCTTTGCTTGGCGCTGTACATTGCTAGATCAGCGTCTCGCAGCAGTTCTTCGGGAGTCTGGTAGTGCTCAGACCCCACGACAATGCCAATACTGGTGCTGATGAATACCTCATGTTTTCTTACTTGCAGGGCTCCTTTCAGCAAACTCAAAATCCGCTGCGTGATGTGCTCTGCCTCTATCTCATGGTCAAGCTCGTCTAATAAAACGACAAACTCATCGCCGCCTAGTCTAGCGGCTAAGTCGGTCTCACGAATAGTCTCTGATAGCAGCGTGGCAATCAGCCGTAAGAGTTCGTCGCCAACTAGGTGACCCAAGCTATCGTTAATTACCTTGAAGTTATCTAGATCTAGAAAGAGGACAGCAAACTGATAGTCAGAATGACGATTCGCCTTTTTCAGCGATAGGTCTAAGCGCTCTATCAGCAGGCTACGATTGGAGAGACCGGTGAGGCTATCGTGCAGAGAGTCATGCTTGAGCTGCTGCTCTGCTTTGATGCGATCGCTAACATCTAGCACTATCGTGTCCCAGATAACTTCGCCACTGCTGCGCCTTTCTGGGCGACCGTTGGCGTGCAGCCACTTTGTGCGACCAGAAGGGGTGGTAATTCGCCACTCGTACGTCCAGGATGTTAGCTCGCGCGCAGAAGTGGCAATAGCCTCTCGAAAACCAGATAGATCTTCGGGCACGACCATGTTCCACAGAATCTGAGCGTCTTTAACAATCTCTTCTGCGCTTACTTCGCACAGGTCATAGCAGCCAGGGCTTATATACAATATGCTATCCGTACCATCTAGATACAGCACGTAGCGGGTAAGCACACCCGGTAAATTTGCGGCTATGTGGTGAAACCGCTGCTCGCTTGCTTTGATCGCAATTTCTGCTCGTTTGCGATCGCTGATGTCTGAGGAAATCCCAAATAGCTTTGTGATTTCGCTAGTTTCATTGCGAACAGCTTCGATTCGAACTTCTAGATAGCCCATTGAGCCATCGGCTTTGAAAAATCGTAGATCAATCTCAGAAGCTATTCCGTCAGCCGATGTTTGAGCGATCGCCTGATCTAGCTGCGGCCAGTCTTCAGGGTGAACATGGTGCAATACAGACTCAGCTAGCTTGACCTTAGCAGCGCTTGACTCCTGGCCAAAAATGCGTAGCAGGTGCTGTGAGCAGGTGACAGACTGAGTGGCTATATCCAACTCCCAATTACCCATTCGCGCAATCTGCTGCGCCTGAGCAAGCGCCGCTTGGCTTTTTAGCAGCTTTTGCTTTTCAGCTTTTACCTGCTGATAAAGCTGTGCCTGTTGAATAGCCACTTCTAACTGGTCTGCCACTGCCCGAGCAAGGTCAACTAGCCAATCTTTCCAGTCAAACGCGCGCCATGCCATGCTTAAGCACAGACTCCCCCAAATCTCTCCTTCGATGACTAGTGGAATCAACAGCCAAGCCCCTGACCATACCTGTGCAACTTGCCGATTGACCGGATCTTCGATATCGCGAGTGTCTCTCACTTTCACGACCTTAAACTGTTTGAGCTGCTCTGCAAAGGGATTGTCGGTATCCGAAATTTCAAATCCTATGCTATTGGGAGAATCTAAATCCTGACGGTATTTTTCTAAAACTTTCCAAATCTGTTGTTCTGGTAAGTACTGAACTACCGAACAGTTCAAGGCAGCCATGATTTTGCTAGTTTCAGCGGTAGCAGTAGCAAAGATAGTCGCTAAGTCGAGCGAGTTGCGGATAGCCTGAACGATTTGACTGATGGTCTGTTCTTTTTTTAACTTCTGTTCCAAGGCTTTGGTGGTTTGTTTGAAGCTGCTGATATTGCGAATCATAAACAGCGCTTCATCCGGACCGCTTCTAATTACCCTTACTTCTTCTTCCTGAACGTGATCGCCGATACGCAGCGTCTGCTCGTACACCTGTAGCTCGCCGGTTTCTAGTGCCTTTTTTAGGTAGTGCTGCTGCCGCTCAGCAAGGTCTGCCGGTAATATTTCAGCTATTGACCGGCCTGCAATTTCTGCTGTTGGAACTACAGCAAAGTCACGCGGTTGTGAGAAAAACTCACGGTAGATACCGTCTGCGCCGACTCGAACTATAATGTCTGGAATGGCTGCTAAAATGCTGCGACTTTGGGCTTCGCTGCGCCCGAGTGCTAGCTCGGCCCGTCTGCGATCGCTCACATCACGCACCAAAAACAGCACCTCGTCCTGTTTATAGGGAACTACGCGCACCTCTTCTATCTGAATGTCACCTTCAACAGCAAAATTTTGTTCATAAATTTGAACTTCTCGAGACTGCAACGCCTGTTCAATAGTAGACAGTCGCTGCTCGGCAATCGCTAACGGAAGCATATCAGCAACGCGTTTACCAACCCAATCTTTTGGTTCGCCGAGGACCCTAAAATTAGGAGAAGCCAAGAATTCCAAAAACACGCCTGTCCGACTGATCCGCATGATTAAATCAGGCAAAACACCCACTAAAGTTTGCCTATTAACTTCATCTTGCGCTAGCACCGCTTCCGCTTCCCGGTCAGCTCCAACACAGATCCCATTGTCGATCTCAATACCAATTCCAATGTCGACCATCGTTCCGATGTAGCCGACGGCCTGCTGTTGCTTGTTTTGCTCAGCCGCAATGCGAATATATACCCACTGCTGTGTCCTATCAAGGCGCCGAATTAGACATTTGAAGTCAGTAACGCGATGTGTCTGTAGCGCCTGTATCCATCTATCGCCTATTCGCCGATAGCAGCCCGGATGTAAAGACTGCTGCCAGCCATCGGCTGCTGCCATCGCCAGCGTACGCCCAGTCATTTGGCACCAACACGGGTTGACATAGGTACACCGACCGGAGGCATCACACCGAAAAATTCCAACTGGCACATCCTGCAAGAGCGCGGCATAGTCTCCTTCGCCAGAGTGCAGGTGAGCTTTACTTTGTTCATTTACTCGGGGTTCTGCGCCGAGATGCCGTCGCTGTAGAATTATGCCGATTACGCCGATAGCAGAGATCCAGATGATCGAATCTAACAAGATATGCTCGAAAAATGCTGGAACTGCTAGAGGTCCATTACATAGTTTGCCGATGGCAGGGCCGATAGTAGCAGGGCCGATAGTAGCAGGGCCGATAGTAGGATAGAGAACGTTGCTAATAGGAGCAGTTCCTAGCACATTCTGCGGGCGAGCAATTGGTTTTCCTATAGCGCTTACTTTTAGAAAATAGAAGAGTACGTAACCGCTTACGGCTGTCGCGAGATTCATATCAGCGGTATGTATGTATGCTAGCGGAGGACTCGTTTGAATAGATACTAGCGTTCAAAGCGCCTACACGCAATCGGGTAAGCTTGCAGGTCGTAGCAAGCAGTCAGACCGTATGATGATTATGCATACACTGTCTGTAGACTGTCGAAAAGAGACTATCGAAAAGAGACTGTCGAAAAAGTATAGCTAAAAAGGCAACGATCGTTGGCAGTAGAACTACCGTTAGCAGTAG
Source organism: uncultured cyanobacterium (assembly GCA_963702855.1). GTDB lineage: Bacteria > Cyanobacteriota > Cyanobacteriia > Phormidesmidales > Phormidesmidaceae > Phormidesmis. The sequence goes on along the minus strand of OY969765.1, from coordinate 441,004 downwards.
CTACGGCGCAGTGATGATCTTGCAGCGCCAATCTTAATAGTTTAATTGAACATCATCTAGTTCTAAACGTTGTTCTTTTGTGGTTTCTCTTTAGGTGTTTTCTTTGAGTTTAGATATCTCTTCGAGTGCTTCGACTCTTCTTCTAGGTATCTTCTTCTAGGTATCTTCTTCTAGGTATCTTCTAATCTTTTCTCAGGTATTTTTATAGGTTTAAAACAGCTATCTGTTCGCTTTCGAGTGACATTACCCGTCATTCAGAATTCAAGTTAGAGAAGATATCTCGCTAATCTTTTTTGCTAATTTTTTAAGTCCGAAGTTTTCGAGTATGGAGCCTCTGAGTATGGAGCCTTCGAGTCTGAAGTTTTCAAATCTATGAAACTACCTAGACTTGAGCTAACATAGCTTCTCTAGTGCATGACCGTATCTCTTGCATATTGCTTGCAGAGTTGGTTGAAACAGGTTTGTAAGGCATCAAGCTTTTGACTGAAGATTGTTTCTGTGCTTAGTGAAGGTGCCTGCTTGGCGATGTTGGCTAGACGCAGAGCGATCGCACTTTCGTCTGCTAGCAGTTCGTACTGATGGGTCGAAACAGGGCCTTCCAAAACGGCTTCTAGCCAGTGCCGAGCAGCCTGTAGACTTTGGTGGTAGCGGCTGTAGGCTTTGAGAGGCGGTAGCCGATAGGGGTGATAAAACAGATTGAGCGAGGCACACCAGTCTTGCCACTTGAAGCTGTAGATACGTGGGCTGCTGACGACAGGTATCCAAGGAATGCGCAGGGCTTCAGCCGCGATCGCACCGTATAGCGACTCCGTCAGGAGACGATCGCTTGCGGCGATCGCTTGTAGAATTTTCTCTACGGTCCAGCGCGGGTCGATGTAGCGAACGCCTGCTTGTTGAGAGATTCGCTGCCAGTTTTCGGCGGCGATATTAGCGTGACTAACATGAGGCATAAAGCTACAGCTTGCCCGCTGGTCTGTTTGCTGGCCTGAGGTTTCAAATACCTGAGCAATTAGCAAGCCCGAATCAGTGATTGCTTTGTTAGCCGGTAAGCCTAACCGCTGAGCAGAGAGGGGCCCTCGCAGGCAGCGAATATCCCAAGCGATAGGAATAGCGCTTAGTGGCAGTTCATAGCCGACACCCGTGCCGAATATCACTAGCTTTGTTGTGAGTGATGAGTGACCGATTGTGCCGTCACTTAATAGGCCGTCACTTAATAGGCCGTCACTTAATAGCTTGTTATTCAGTAGCTTTTTATTTAGCAGAGTGCCTGCACCGACAAACACAGGCGACGATTCTAGTGAATGCTCAGAGGTATTGGCTTGTGCCTGGTCTTCTAACGGCGTTTGCTCCTCAACTTGCTCTTCAAACAGCTGTGGACTTAGCTGGGGCCATAGCCAACGGTTGAGCGCAATTCCAAAGTTGCTCGATGAGTTCGACGTTTGGCCATAGAAGTATTGCATCAGATTTCCTGCTTTAGAGAGGATTTTGCCCGATGTGCGTAGCGGCACTCGTCGTATGCGATCGCATACGAGGATGCTTTTCTTATTACGATGGTCATTGCCCTGCTAGAAGCTGATGCTAGCAATTGACGCTAGCAATCAACGCTAGCCAAATGCGTCTTTTCGTATTGGTTTATTTCAGCGTTAATCTTCAAGCAGTCTGACTTCAAGCAGTCTGACTTCAAGCAGTCTGATGACAAGCAGTCTGACTTCAAGCAGTCTGACTTCAAGCCGTCCGATGACAAGCCGTCCGACGATCTTTAGAGCGTAAAATACGTCATCTACCAGCTTACTCGTCAATCTCAATAGATCAAAGAGACTTTTAATAACCCTCTCATAACCTTTTCTTTACCTGTTCGATAGAGATTATTGATACTTTCTGATAGGTGAGTGATAGCAGGTGCGTGAAAGCGACTTAAATCACCGGAATCAGGTCTATGTATTGAATCTATCTTGCATCTTGCATCTATTTTTTACTTATGCATCAACGGCGCTTCTTTTTGAGAACAGCCCATCACACAGCTCGTCGGACAGCCCATCAGACAGCTCGCCAAACGAGACCTTCCACTGCGTAGCGCTTCACTCGAATTTAGATAGCAAAAGAAAATACAAAAGTCCAGGTTCTTATGACAATAGCTTTAGAGAGAATTGGTAGCTTTACCAGTGAGGTTGGCGCTGAAATTGCGGCCTATGACGCGCAGCGATCGCTGCTGTACGTTGTTTCTGGCGGTACGGTGTTAGAAGTTTTAGACCTAAGCGATCCGAGCGCACCAGCTCAGGTTGCTACGATTGATATTGCTGAATTTGGCGCGCCGATCAGTGGTGCTAATAGCGTGGCCTTTAAAGGCGGGCTGCTGGCTGTCGCTCTTGCTGCGGAAAATCGGACCGATGCTGGTGCGGTTGCGCTAGTGAATATTGAGCAAGCGATCGCTGTTCAAAGCGCAGGTCAAAATGCAGACGGCGACATTTTAGATGCAGTAAAGGTGTTCACCGTGGGCGCACTGCCTGACATGGTGACCTTTACTCCAGATGGCAGCAAGGTGCTAGTTGCTAATGAGGGCGAACCCGGTACAGTAGAAAATGCCGACGGCACTGAAAGCGTAGTTGATCCTGAAGGCTCGGTCAGTATTATCGATGTGTCCGGTGATTTTGCTAGTCTTACCCAATCTGCGGTTGCTACAGCTGACTTCTTGCGTTTTAACGGTCGAGAAGCGGATCTACGCGCAGACGGCGTCAGAATTTTTCCCGATGCGACTACGGCGCAAGATGTAGAGCCCGAGTATATTGCGGTTTCACCGGATGGCACCAAAGCGTTTGTAACGCTGCAAGAAAATAATGCGATCGCTATTATAGACATCGAAACGGCTACCGTCGAAGGTATCCAGCCGCTCGGCCTCAAAGACTATAGCCGAGGCCTGCCGCAGCTCACGACCTACGATTTCGTTAATCGAGAAGATATTGACAACGGCGGCGAAGCACTACTTAGCGCCACCGGCGAAACTATCGAATTAGGCGGCTTTTCGGGCCTGTACTACGATGGCGTGGCCGAGAATGGCAACCTTAAGTTTTTAGCAGTTCCCGATCGTGGTCCTAACGATGACGCCGATGGCAACAATCGCCCTTTCATCCTGCCAGACTATCAGGCGAGAGTTGTCAGCTTTGAGCTGAACGAAGCAACGGGTGAGCTGATTGTTACCGATGAACTACTGCTTCAGCGGCCAGACGGCACCCCGATTACTGGTCTTCCTAATATTCCTAACGTAGACCTACAGGCTGTAGATGCTCTGGGCAATCCGGTTGATCTGCTAGAGCTTGAAGGCTTCGAAGAATTTGGCGCAGACTACGATCCTCTCGGCGCGGATCTAGAGAGCATTCTTAGAGATGCTGACGGCAATTTCTGGATGGTGGACGAGTACCGCCCGGCTATCTACCAGTTTGACCCAGCTGGTGTACTGATCAATCGCTTTGTTCCCGAAGGTACAGCCGCGCAGGCTGCCGAAGCCAACCCCAGCAGCTCGTTTGCAGCTGGTACATTCGGCACTGAAACGCTTCCGGCTGAATATCTCAACCGTCGGGACAATCGCGGCTTCGAGGGCGCGGCGCTCGATACCGATACCGGCATTTTCTACGCCTTTATCCAAACGCCGCTAAGCAACCCAGACAGCGATGCGGGCGCTGATTCTAGTGTGATTCGGATGCTAGGCATTGACCCGGCTACAGGTAAGCCAGTCGCTGAGTACGTCTATTTGCTACAAAATCCTGAAGTAGGTAACAACGTCGACAAGATTGGCGACGCGGTCTTTGCTGGGGACGGCAAGTTCTATGTCATCGAGCGAGACTCTGCGCTCTCGGATGATGGTCAAAAGTTTGTCTTTGAAGTTGACCTAAAGGGCGCAACTAACGTACTTGACCAAAACTTCGGTGATTTTACCCTAGAGCAGCAAACACCAGATACGCTCGCCGATTCAGGCATTTCGCCTGTTACCAAAACCAAAATCACCAACCTACCCTCGCTCGGCTATCTGCCTTCTGACAAACCTGAAGGTATTGCGCTGCTGCCAGATGGGCGCATTGCTGTGCTCAACGACAACGACTTTGGGTTAGTCCCCGGTGCAGAAGCCGTTCAGCTCGGTATTATTGACTTTACTGGTAGCAGCGGCCTAGATGCTAGCGATAGAGACGGTGCGATTGATATCGAAGGTGAAAAGGGCGGACAGATTAGCATCGATAACGAGCTAGTGTTTGGTCTATATATGCCTGATTCTATTGCTTCATTCGAATCTGGCGGCGAAACCTTTTATGTCATTGCCAACGAAGGTGATGATAGAGGCGATGCGGATGCAGATGCGCGCGGCGATGCGATTCGAGTGAAGGACTTGGCTGATGTGAACTCTTTTGGCCGCAATGGCCTCTCGCTCGATGAGAGATTCGACGCGGCGGTGGAGGCGGGTCTGCTAGATGATGAGGCGCTAGGTCGCTTAGTTATTTCTTCTATTGATGGCGATCTTGACGGCGACGGCGATCTGGATCGAATTGTTGCTTATGGTGGGCGCTCTTTCTCTGTGCTAGATAGCAATGGCAATCTGGTGTTTGACAGCGGCGATCAAATTGCTCGTATCACCGCTGAGCTATCACCCGAGCTATTTAACGCTGATGATGGCGACCCGGCAGAGTTTGACGCTCGCTCTGATAACAAAGGCGCAGAACCTGAAGCTATTGCTACGGGTGTGATTGACGGTAAGCCGTATGCCTTTGTTGGCCTAGAGCGTGCTGGCGGCGGTGTGCTGGTTTACGACCTGTCTGATCCTCGTCAGCCAGCGTTTGTGCAGTACGTTCGCAGCGATGAAGACATTGCGCCTGAAGGTTTGGTGTTTATCTCCGCAGAAGAGAGTCCTAACGGTCAGCCTTTGCTCACCGTTGCTAATGAGGTTTCCAACACGGTCGCGGTGTACGAGATCGACGTATCTGCAAATGGCGGATCTGGTAATGGTAGCCCTAACCCTAATGCCCCTAGTACCACAGAAAACTTTACCCTTCAGCTACTTCACCTAGCCGATCAAGAGGCCGGAATTCCAGCGCTAGACGATGCGCCTCGTGCTTCTGCGGTACTTAACGCATTGCGCGATGATTATGAAAACACGCTGACGCTCTCTTCGGGCGATGCCGTTATTCCCGGCGTATTTTTCTCTGCTAGCGCAGAAGCTTTTGGTGGGGCGGGCCGAGCGGATATCTTGATTCAAAACGAGCTGGGTATCCAGGCGATCGCATTTGGCAACCACGAATTTGATCAGGGAACCGCTATTGTTCGTGATCTGATTGCGGGCGGTGAAGACGATTTAGAGACCCCGGATGTTGATGAGTCTTTCGGCGGCGCGCTGTTCCCGTATTTGAGCAGCAACCTCGACTTTAGCACCAGCGGAGACTTAGCTGATCTAGTCGTGGCCGATCATCAAGCACCGCTACCTAACAGTATTGCTGCTACTACTGTTATTGACGTCAACGGTGAGCAAATTGGTATTGTCGGCGCGACTACGCCTACTCTACCAACGATCTCTAACCCAGGAGATATCGCCGTTCTGCCTGAGGACTTTGACCCAGTCCCGACCGCCGCTCAGCTAGACGCCCTGGCCGCCGAAATCCAAGCAGACGTTGATGGGCTGCTCGCGGCTAACCCAGACCTCAACAAAGTTGTTGTTTTGGCTCACATGCAGCAGCTGGCTATTGAACAAGAACTGGCCACTCGCTTGACGAATGTAGATATTATTGTTGCCGGCGGATCTAATACCCGCTTGGTAGACGATACGGATCGGCTAAGAGAAGGCGATACAAATCAAGGCACATACCCTATTTTCTCAAATGACGCAGACGGTAAGCCGGTTGCTATTGTCAACACCGACGGTAACTACAAGTATATTGGTCGCCTGGTTGTAGACTTTGACAAGAATGGTGAAGTCATTCCTGACAGCTACGATGCTGAGGTGAGCGGTGCCTATGCGACAGACGACCAGGGCGTGGCTAGCCTAAATGCGCAGAATTTGGTAGATCCTGAGATTCAAGGCATTGTTGATCAGTTAAAAGAGGTGATTCTTACCAAAGAAAGCAACGTCTTTGGCGTTAGCAGCGTGTATCTTGATGGCCTACGGGGCAGCGTTCGCACTGAAGAGACAAATCTGGGGAACCTAACTGCAGATGCGAACTTGGCGATCGCCAAAGCAACCGATCCTTCGGTGGTTATCTCTATCAAAAACGGTGGCGGCATCCGCGATGACATTGGGCGCGTAGTAGTTCCTGCTGGCAGCACTAGCGAGGCTGAGGAACTACCAAACGAGGGCATTCCTGGTGTGAAGCCTGAAGGCGGTATCTCTGAAACCGACATTGCGAACGCACTGAGCTTCAATAATGGCTTGACGCTGCTGACAGTTACCGCCGCTGAGCTGTTGGAAGTTCTAGAATTTGGCGTTGCGGCAAGTTCACCTGATGATACTAATACGCAGGGCCGGTTCCCACAGGTAGCAGGCGTACAGTTTAGCTTTGATCTGACGGCTGAACCTGGCGATCGCATCCAGTCGCTCGTCGTGTTAGATGAAGAGAACAACGACGCCGATGTGATTGTTCAAAATGGCGAGCTGGTTGGTGATGGCGATCGCACCTTCCGCCTGGTCACGCTAGACTTTCTCGCTAGCGGCGGCGATGGCTATCCCTTCCCCATGCGCGATGCGCTCAGCATCACCGCAAACGAGGACGCACCGCTTACGGGCGCAGCCACCTTTGCCCCCGATGGTAGCGAACAAGACGCGCTAGCAGAATACATTGCGGCCAATTTTGGTGAAGATGACCCCTTTGATCGAGTAGATACCACTCGCGCAGAAGATACTCGCCTACAGAACCTTGCTTTCCGCGAAGACACCGTGATTGACGATATTATCGGCGGCGGTGGTAGCACGGTGCCAAACGAAATTTTTGGCACCGACCGTAGCGACAACATCGAAGGCACAGCAGGCGATGATATTATCTTCGGCGGACAGCGGCGAGATCAGCTTAGCGGCAATAGCGGCAACGATCAGCTGTTTGGCGAAGCGGGCAGAGATATTCTTCGAGGTGGCGAGGGCGACGACTTGCTTAACGGCGGCGCGAGTGAAAACAATCTCTTTGGTAGCAGCGGCACTGATACCTTTGTTATCGATCCGACCGGTGATTCTCGCATTCGAGACTTTATGGTTACAGAAGATTTGCTCGGGTTGACCGGTGGCCTGACCTTTGGTCAGCTAACAATCACCAAACGCGGTCAGAATGCGCTGATTTTCAACGGCGACGATATTCTCGCTAGAGTTATGAACACTAGCGTGGAGTCGCTTACAGCGTCTGTGTTTGTTGAGGTGTAGCTTCTGTCGTAGTGTGTGACTAGTGCCTGTCTAGATCCTCTGAGCGAAGGCTCTATCTACGCTAATGTTGGTCTTATGACTAAATGCCTAGGGAAGAGGCCATACGCTTCCCTAGGCTCTTTTGTATGGCTTCTCCTATTTTTCCTAGCCAGTTCTCTCGAAAGCTATATCTTCGGATGGATTGTTCAATAACTTTAACGGTGCCTTATTAGGCTCTTAATCTACCAGCACAAGATCTGTAGGAGATTGCAATAAAGGGCGCTAACCAAAAGTATTTGATTCAGGAGAAAACTTGCTTTCATGGCTAAAAACGTAATTATTATGATTGGCGATGGTATGGGCTGGGAGATGGCCCGCGCTGCTGCAATCCAAAAACAAATCAATGAAGGGAAAACAGGAGATAGCCTGAGCGATTTTTATCTATCAGGCAAAGGTGAAGGTCTAAGCTTTCAGAATCTAGACGGCTATAGCCTGGTGACGACTAGCACCACTTATGTTGACGGCGATACTGGTAACTCTCTGCTTCAAGGCGATCCCTTCGATCATGTCACAGGCACCGCGCCCAAACGTGAAGGTGTATTCTTTGATCCTGCCCCTGCGCAAGTTGAAGGCTTTTTCCCTGGACTCCGCGATGCTGATGGTTTTGACGAGGACCCCGTCTTTAAACGGGCTATTACTAAGCTAGAGCTGGGCGACTTTACGATTGGCTTCGACGCTTCTAGAGTAAGCGATACTGCTAGCGGTTTCTTTGTTGCTGACACGCTTAGCGTCAATACACCCCTGTTCGATATCAGCAACCCTGAGGTTTTGACCGTTGAGGATGGTCAACTACTGATTGACAGCGCCGATTTGTTAGTTTCTCCCGAGCTTGCGGCTTTATTAGGCGACGATGGTTTGGCTGGCGCGGATGTCGGCGATGCTCGGATCGATGCAGCGGTCTCTGGCAACGCGGCTGGCTATACCGTTGAGTCTGGAACGACGAGTGTCGCGCTCGACACCGAGCTGCTTTCGGATGCAGCTTACCTCACACTGACCGGTGCTGATAGTGACGCGATCGCTGCAAGTGAAGATTTTCAGGTGGGCTTCAAAATCGATGAGGGCACTGACTTTACGTTTACGCTCAAAAATGGCATCACGCCGCTTTCCGGCGCGATTGCGCATGACGGCAGTGTCTCTTTTGATCTGGCGACAGCTAAGGGTCAGCCGCTAGGTGGCAACCTCGCTTTCTACGATATTAATCAGGGCCCGGAGCTACCCTGGGAGCGCAGAGGCGAGACAATTGACGGCACAGACGGTGTCTTTGACATTGAATATGTTAAAAATCTCTATCCTGATTCAGCTAACACCGCGACGACGCTCTATTCTGGTGAGAAGAGCTACAGCGGTGCAATTGGGGTTGAGCTACACGAGCATGACCTAGAGACACTAGGTGAAATGGCCCGCGCCTTGGGTAAGTCTTTTGGCGCGGTCAGTTCGGTGCCGTTCAACCATGCGACGCCTGCTTCCGCGCTAGCCGCGGTCAACCAGCGTAACAAAACTACCGAAGAAAGTGTTGATGTAGAAGTCGATGAGTTTGGCGATACTGTGCCCAACAGCGACAACATTCTCTTTCAAATTCTCAATGACAGCAAGCCAGAGCTATTATTAGGTGCTGGTCATACGGACACTCGGGATGGTGATGGTCGCTACCTCGACCAAACAACACTCGATGAGCTGCGCGCCGGTGACTATGATCTGACATTCCTAGAGCGCGGTGAGAATGCTAGTCAAACTCTGTTGGATACAGCATCTCAAATCAACGTGAACGAGGGCGATCGCCTCTTCGGTGTATATGGCGCGCTTGGCCAAGGGGGCAACTTACCTTGGCGCACGGCTAACAGCGACTATAGCAACACTGGCTTTGATGGCCGTACAGATGCCATTCGCCCCTTAGAAGACGGCCAAAGTGCTGAAGAATTCATCAAGCAAGAAATCAATTACAACGCAACGCTGATGGATATGACCACAGCCGCGCTAGATGTTCTCGGTGACGATGAAGATGGTTTTTGGGTCACTATTGAAGGTGGCGACATTGACTGGTCTATGCACGACAACAATCTCGATAATGCCATCGGGACGATGTTTGACTTCGCAGATTCTGTTCAAGTTGTTCAAGACTGGATTAATGAGAACGGCGGCTATGAAGAGAATCTACTGGTTGTAACAGCTGATCACGATCACTATCTCACGCTTACAGAAGACTTTCCTCGTCTGCTGCGAGAGTTTGGGGCAGAAGCGCTTACTACCGAAGTAGATAATGAGACTGGCCTAGCGGTTACTGATGTTAATGTCGATGAAGAGGGTACACCGATTCTCGATGAAGACGGTAATGAGGTCCTAGTGAAAAGGGACAACACAGACGCGCCTGCTTCTGGCCACTTCTGGGGCTCTGATCCGGATGTGAAGTACGGTTGGGGCACTCACTCAACAATTCCTGTACCGGTCTACTATCAGGGCGATGGTTCTGAACTACTAGACGGTCTAGTCGGTGAGGGCTTTACTTCTTACGGCTACCAGATTCCTGGAATTGAGGGCCACGTCGATCAGCCTCATATTGCTTTTGTTCAGGCGATGTCGCTGACAGGAACAGAAAGCTATGTCAGTGGTACGGATGCTAATGATGTTGCTGTCGGAACTGAGCTAGATGATTTGCTCCTGGGCCGGTATGGACGCGATCGCTTAGCCGGCGGTGAAGGCAACGATGTTATCTTTGGTGGCGAAGGCAATGACGTGCTTAAAGGTGATGATAACGACATGGGTGGTAGTGCCGGTGATGATATCCTCTTTGGGGGCGAAGGCCGAGACGTTATTTACGGCGAAGCTGGCAACGATCAGCTCTTTGGTGAAGCCGGTAATGATGTGCTAGAAGGCGGCACGGGCGACGATTTGCTCGGCGGTGGTCTCGGCAAGAACAAAGCCTTTGGGGGTGAAGGCAGTGATGTCTTTATCTTAATGGCTGGTGGCGATACTCGCGTGATGGATTTCACGATGGGTGAAGACATGATTGGCCTGATGGAAGGCGTTTCTTTTGGTCAGCTATCGATTGAGAAAATGGGCCAGAATGCGCTGATTTTGGTAGATGATGAGGTCGCTATGCGGGTGATGAGCACCAACGTAGCGTCGCTGACAGAGTCTATGTTCGTTTCTATGTAAGTAGGCGCCGGGTTAGGTAAGCGGCTAGCAGGCTAAGCGGCTAGCAGGCTAAGCGGCTAGCAGGCTAAGCGGCCAGCAGACTAAGCGGCCAGCAGACTAAGCGGCCAGATCCGTTAATCACAGTTTATGCTTTTTGTCCAGGGATTAGGTCGTGGCACTTCTGATATCCCTGGACTTTTCTTATGGCTGATTTTCGAATGCTTTTACCACAGTAAATGTCCTTTGGTTTTGGCTTTCCGCGTCTGCTTCTTCCACTTCAGCAAGGTCTGTAGCCACTGCTGAGCGGGCCAGTCAAAGAAGATAAAGATGTCACCAAAGGCGATCGCGCCATTCTCGTGATGCGCCCAGTGCTCTTCTGGCGTTACGATACAAAGGGCGTGGCAGCAACGCTGCACCCAGTCGGGCGTTTGCCAGCCCATTCTGGTGGTGTGTCGCCAAACGACATGGCATTCACCTAAAAGCAAGCCAATAAGTGTGCCCATTGATGAGAAGGGGTAGAGTGCGATCGCCACTAAGAAGTAAGGCACCGCTCCTAAGAATCCATCTAGCATAACCAGAGGATGGCTCGACAAAACAGCGTAGTGCCGGAAGCTTTGCTTACTCTCATGGTGGACACGGCAGTGCAATCGACCGATGGCGTGTTCGGGGACATGATAGATAAAGGTCGAAGTAAAGTCACCGACTAGCAGTAAAATTCCTATCGCCAAGACTGATCTCAGCAGATGTAAAATAACAAACAATAAGTTCAACTCCTCTGCCATTAGATTCCTAATGGAGCAATATCACGCTCACATTTAATGCGCGATAAAGCGAGGATAAGCGGGGGTTAAAATCCTAATGAGTGTCTTGCTAAAGCAGCTATAGCAGCTAGTATAGAAGCTTACGCCTACTGGGCCATCTCCCAAACCGCTCTAAATTTGGCCGCTGTTTCTTCTGGCTTACCCGCAGAAGGAAACAGCACGCTCTTTACCTTTAGATCAGCGGCTAAGCTCTTTAACCGATTGAATAGTGATCGACGCTTGGATAGGTTTTATCTACCCTGGGCACAAACCACCCTCTAGCTGTTTGGTTCCGGACTGTTCAAGGATCGACGTAGAACGCATAGCCGCCATCAGAAAGATATTGCACTGAATATTGCACTGAATATCACACTGATGAAAAGCTTCACAGGTCTACTCACCAATTCCGCACGATACTAGCCTACCCAGTCAGAGCCTTGAGGAAGTCTTACCAAGACCTTACCAAGATCTTAAGTAAGACTTCGACCTGGAGAGACTCAAGCGAACGGGAGGCTTCCAGCGAAAATAAGAGAAGAGAGTGGCTTTTTTTTGGCCCAGTTCTAGCGCCCTCCTACCGTCTCATGCACCCGGCGAGCCGCCGTCGCCGGGTCGCCGGTCGATGGAAAAATTAGTACGCTCTTGATATTAGGATTGTTGATAATCTCAGGCAGCCGATGCAGCTGATTATCAGAGATAGCAACTCCTTCGTTCTCTTCTATATAGCCGAGCTCATCGTCAAAGTTCGCGTCGTTGTAAGCTTGAATAAAAACGCGATCAGCGTTCCAACGCTCCCAGTCTGCGGCAAAATATCTCGCACCCCAGTAAGGATTGTGGTGACAGATATCAAAGCTCACATTTGGGTTAGCCTGTTTCATGCCATCGCGCATTCTCTGCACAAATTCTGTTAGCTCATTTGTTCTATCTACCCCGCCTGATACGTTGGCATAATAGCCCAAATAGTCATCCCATTGCACTGCATCAATCGTCGGATATCGAGTGACAAACTCAGCAAGAATCTCTTCAAAAAATTTGCTAACCTCAGGATTCTCAACATTGAGCACATGTTGATCGACCGGCGCGTACGTTCGATCAACACCTGGAACAAACCAGTCGTTTTCTTTAGCCGTTGCAAATATTGGACTCTCGGCATCTAGCTTGATCCCTTTCTCGAAATAAGCGTGAACCTGCATATCTTGAGCATGGGCTTCGTCGATTAGCCAGTCTAGCCACTCGGCTCGAAAGGCGTTAGGACAGCTAGGCGCTCCAAACTTTTGGTTCATTACCTCACTGTCGTACATAGGGCAGCCGTTACCCCACACCCCGTGAATAATGGTGTTTATTCCTTGCTGCTTGTAGTAGCGAACTCGGCTGCGTATGGTCTCTTCACTGGTATCACCCGTCACCTGATAGCGACTCATATAAATACCGCGAATCTCTTTTTCTTCCCATCTTGAAGTGGCTTGCGCAAGCTGCTGAGGAGACTCTGATAGTGATTGAAAGATATCAATATCTGCATCAATTACGGTGCTTTGAGAATCTGAGGTTGCAGTAGTTACTGCGATCGCAGCCGGAGCAATGTGCCCTGTACTCATACCTGTGGTTGCAAGTACGGTTGACAATATGAAACTTCCACGTTTCAGATCTTTTATGGAGAAAAACATAGGGTTAGTGGTATTTTTTGGCACAGCGGTATCTCGCTAGTGGTTACAGCGCTTCTCTCCAATCTCTTGTAACAAACAACACCTTGTATAAAAGAATGTTTTAGGGAAAGCAGCCGAAGCTGTTGCTAGCGAAATATCTGGCCTTAGAACAATAAAATTAGACGGATATATACAAGGAACGTCCTTTTGTACGTCCCTGGATGCTGGAGGCTATTCTACCAGTGTTTGAATCAATGTAAAGCTCTGATAATGACATATTGCAATCGCGTAAACGAATTTACGTATATTTGGTCATGCTTGTGTATCACTTAGCTCACTGGTAGCTCAGTGGCTTAGTCCGTAGTGTGAAGTGGTTCTGCGATCGCCGCCTAGCAAGAACCTATCGATTGCTATCTGACGCGGATTAATGTTGTCTTTGGTGATAATTAGGACCTAATAATTCCACTAAACGTCGTACATTCCTCAGACGACTCTTCTAGTTACGCAGAACAGACGTTTTCACAGCGTTTGCGCCAAAAAGCGTTCTACAAAATGCAGCGCGAGCTGGTTGCTTATTCCGTTAAAGACTTTGTCAAAAGCGTGCTCTGCCCAGGGAATGCGCACCCAGACCGCTGTGTTCCCAGAAGCCCGCAGCTGGTCATACAAAAGCCTGCCGTACTTGGGTTCTACGATATGATCGCGTCCGCCATAGACCAGCATCACAGGTGGGAGCGAGTCAGGCGCAGCCGCTTTGGCGTAGGTGATAGGTGACGCCTCGGCGTATGCTTTGGGAAATTCGCTAGGCGGTCCGCCGATAAAGGTTTCTAGTACCTGTCGCACGTTTAGCGGGTCGGGTACGGGCGGATCTGCGTAGCCCGCTGCTAAATCTACCGGACCGTAGTAGTCCACAATGCTGCGGATACCTGAGGCTGAAGGCGTTGACTGAAATCCCGCTAGCATGGCTAAGTGGGCGCCGGCTGACCAGCCTAATAGCGCAATGCGATCGCGATCAATTTCGTAGGCTTCGGCCTGCTCTCGTACAAATCTCAGTGCTTGGCTAACATCTTCTACCTGAGTAGGAAATCGATGCCGAGGTGCTAGTCGATACTCCAAGGCCACTACTACGTAGCCTCTCGCTGCAAAAAATTCTCCAAATTCAGCATTCTCTGACGAGCTGCCGTTGGTCCATCCACCACCATAGAGCAGCACGATCACCGGGTATTTACCTACTGCCGACGGTTGATAAAGATCTAAGTACAGCGGCTTGTCAAGCTGAGGATTCTCTTGGGGTGTCGCGAACGGAATTTTAGCCCGGTGGCGCACGTCCTTGTGGGGAAAGCCCCGGAAAAAGTTGCGCCAGCTAAGCGTAGGGATAGGCGTTAACGAGTCTGGTGTCAACGAGCCGGGTAACGAGCCGGGTACAGCAAAGGCCGCGGACATAGAGTCTTCGGCCTGAGTGATTGCCAGCGGCTGCTGAAGCCACGGTAGGCTGCTGAGCATCAGTGACAAAACCAACGTTAGGACTAAACCTTGAGGCGGTGAATGGCGACGACAGTAAGCGATAAAAAGAGCGATCGCACTCAAGCTAGCTAGTAAAGGACTCACTTCGGGTGCTCCTACTGCTAGCTGTAGCCAAAACAAATTGGGTGCAGGCAGCACAATCCAGAGGCTTAGAAAACACAGAATAAGCGCCAAAGGCCACTCTAAATATTGACGCATAGGCTTTGATATATAAGCTATTGATTCCCGGTCTAGCATCTTTTTGCTGTGTTAGGAAAGCTTTCTTTTCGGGCTTTTCTTTCTAAGGGACTCTTCAGGAAAGCGCGATCGCCCTGCTTTAGTCTCTCTCTAACTCTCTAACCGGGTCGCTAGCCTATCAGATAGCTGGCTTAGTCTGTAACTTCAGTATCTATGACTTCAATATCTATGACTTCAGTATCTATGACTTCAGTATCTATGACTTCAATATCTATGACTTCAACAGTCGTACGAAAGTAAACTTGAGAAGGAACTTTTTATCTACGAGGCTTGTCTGTATAGTTTGAAGAGATCACAGTGACTCATCAGAAGATAATAAAATAACTAAGAGAATCATTTACTTTTCTGATTACTTTTCTATCTTTCAGTTCTAAGGCCAATTGTACTAGCGTCATACAAAAAGCACTTCGTCATAGATTTCCTTTTTACCGCTTTTTCTATCAATAGAGATAGCCCGCCGCTATCTAGCGCTAAACATATGCCTCAAATCCTTTTTCTTAAGCTAGTGTCTCAAGGTGCGATCGCTCCACAGTATCTTCAAGGCCATTTTCTTCAGCGGCTCTTCTTCGATCTGGTAGAAGCCGTTGATCCTGTGCTAGCACGAGTCTTGCGATACGATAAAAACAACTGTGCCTATCGATTGAGCGCGCTGCAAATTTTTTTTGATTCCAAAGTCTCCAATTCTAAAGATTCTAGTTCCGAAGAGTCTAACATTGAATGCTCCCGAAACACCTATGCTCTAGCCGATTCGCAACAGATAGTGCAATCTCTTAATGGCTCTTTCAACGATCATCTCAGCGCTGCAATCTCTACTCTTCAGTTCTCTACTTTTCAGTTCTCTACTCTTCAGTACACCTGCAACACTCCGCTCAAGCCTCAAACTGAATGCTGGTGGCGAGTTGTTTTTCTCGACGATGATCTGCTTGATCATCTAGTCTTCCTTTGGAACCAGCTTGGCGATGAGACTTTTCAACTAGGACCCGCTCGCATCCGCGTCGTGTGTGCAAGTGCAGACGCAGGTGTGGTTGAGTGGACCAGTAGCTGTCGCTATCAAGATATCTATGAACAGGCCTCTAGCTGCGATCGCGATATTCATCTACAGTTCGTAACGCCTACTGCCTTTGGACAGGATTATGATGCCGCAGCGCTTCCTACTGCTGAAGCGATCTTTCAACCCCTTAGAAAGTACTGGAACCGCTACAGTGGGCTTGCTTTCATGCCAAATCTTATCGATAGAATCACGCCTACTCATTTCAACATTCAATCCCGTCCGGTTCGTAGCCTTCATCAAAATTCACCCCAAACGGTCATTGGCTGTACCGGTTCGGTTAGCTTTCGCATTGATGAACAGAGCGATCCGCTGATTGTCAAGCGGATCAACACGCTAGCAGACTACACGCGATACTGCGGGGTTGGCTATAATACTCGCTTGGGTATGGGCGTGATTGAAAGGCTCAATGCTCCTGCACCGTCAGTCATTTAGTCTGTTAATCATAGTCTGTTAACCATTTTGTTAGTCAACCCGATTGCCAGTCTGACAGTCAATCCACTGTCAATTCCCCCTGTAGATTCTCCCTGTAGATTCCCCCTGTAGATTCTTAGAGCAGAAAGTAGAATGAATGTCCAACAGCTGATCGTCCCCGAAAAACATGATTTGGGTGGGTTTAGCGTGCACCGAAGTCTGCCTAACGAAGCTAGACAAATGGTCGGACCTTTCATTTTCTTTGACCACCTAGGGCCTGCTGTTTTCCCCCCTGGAGAAGGGATAGACGTGAGGCCGCATCCGCATATCAACCTGGCAACAGTAACCTATCTGTTTGAAGGCAGCGTGATGCATCGAGATAGCCTGGGCGTGGTGCAGGAGATTCTTCCTGGCGCGGTTAACTGGATGACCGCAGGCAAAGGAATTGTTCATTCAGAGCGATCGCCCGACAGCTTTAGAGATAGTGAAGCCACCCTACATGCTATTCAAACCTGGGTAGCTCTACCCGAGAGCCAAGAAGAGATAGACCCGAGCTTTTCACATCACGCAGCCGAAGATTTGCCCACTTGGACACAAACCGGTACGACCGCCACTCTGATTGCAGGGACTTTTGAGTCCAACGGCAAAATCAACCACTCGCCGGTCCAGACCTTTTCCCCTACGCTTTACCTTTCCCTTGCGTTCACCGCTGGCAGCAGCTTTCAGCTTCCAGCCGTTTCCTGCAAGGAAGAAGCCAAAGAAGAAACCAAAGAAGAAATTGAAGAAGAACGCGCTATCTATAGCGTCACGCCGGGGCTTTCTTTAAACGGCGAGCCGTTAGAACAGCATCGCCTAGCCGTGCTAGCAGCCGGTGAGTCTGTAACCATCAGTGCAAAGACAGACGCTCTCTGTATGATAGTCGGTGGCGCACCGCTGGGTGATCGCTACAAGTATTGGAATTTTGTTTCTAGTCGCTCGCAGCGGATTGAGTCGGCCAAAGAGGACTGGCGATCGCAGCGATTCGATCCGGTTCCAGGTGAAAGTGAATTCATCCCACTGCCTGACGAGCCAGCGCCGGAGACAGTTGAAAAGCCTACGCCGCTAAGCTAGTTAGCTGGCACCTTAACCGCTTCCATCACCTCGCATCAGCGAGAGAAGAACCTAAAGGCAGCGAAACCAATGATGATCATGGTCGCCGAAAATAAAGTCGTCAGCGTTCCTAGCGCATAGAGTGCCGGTGAGGTGACGTTTGTTGTCATGCCAAAGATCTCTAGCGGTAGGGTGTTGTACTGCCCTGAGATCAAAGACGTGCGAATAAACTCATCGTACGAGAGCGTAAAGCTCAGCAGTCCAACGCCGACTAGGCTAGGAAAGATAAGCGGCAAAACGACTTCCTTAAACGTCTTGACATCGTTTGCGCCCAAGTCTCGTGCGGCCTCCTCGTAAAACGGATTGAACCGGTTAAACACGCCTAGCATAATTAAAAATGCAAAAGGTACCGTCCAAGTCAGGTGAGCCCCTAGACCAGAAGAGACCCAGTTAGTTGAAAGGCCTAGTACTTGGAAAACGATGCCAATTCCCAGCGAGATCAGTACGCCAGGTACTACTAGGCTAGAAATAGTGAGGTAGAACAAGGCGAGCGATCCTTTAAACCGGGCGCGAAATGCCATACTGCCCATGACGCTGACGACAATTGCGATCGCAACTACCAATAACCCCAGCCAAAAGGAGCGCTGAAACGAATCGACAAAGCTACCTACCCGCTGCTCTTGAAACACCTGCCCTAGCCAGTAAAAGCCAAAGCTGCGCACCGGAAAAGTCAGCGCCCCGTCTGGCCCTTGCAGCGAAAGCGTAAAAATCGCCAGCATGGGCCCATACAAAAACAGTACAAATAGCCCGAAAAACGCAGCTAAAAAATAGTGCGAAAGCGGACGCTTCTTCACGCTGCCTGTTTTCATCTTTTTTATAGCTCCTTGCGAATATCAACAACGCGCAAAATGCCCGACACCAGCACCAGCGTAATCAGCAGCAGTATTACCGCATTCGCCGCCGCTAGCGGGTACTGCAAGCTACCAATTTGAGTACTAATTAGTTTGCCAATCGACGCCGACTGACCGCCGCCCATCAGCCGCACCGTGACGTATTCACCCATCACCAGCGTCACCACAAAAATAGAGCCAATGGCAATACCAGGTGCCGTCAGTGGCAAAATAATCTCTTTAAGCACATCAAATCCAGAGGCCCCCATATCACGAGCCGCCGTAATCAGCGTCCGATCAATTCGCATCATGCTATTGAAAATAGGCGCAATCATGAAAAAGTTGTACAGATGCACCATTCCCAGCACGATGGCAAAATCTGAATACAGCAGCCATTCCACCGGCTGCTGCACCAGGTTTAGGCCCAGCAGAAGCTGATTAACGAGTCCCTCTCTTCCCAGTAGCGGAATCCAAGAAATCATTCTAATGATGTTCGAGGTCCAAAAAGGAATAGTGCACAGCAGAAATAGCAGAATTCGCAGGCTTTCTTTCTCAATGCAAAAAGAGAGGAAGTAAGCGACGGGAAATGCGATCGCTAAGCACACTGCCCAGACCAAAACAACGTATTTAAACGTGTTGAGATAGGTAGACAGAGAGACCTGAGAGGTGAATACATTGACATAGTTTTCGAATGAGAAGGCGGGCGTCATGGCGTAGCCATTGAACTGCCAAAAGCTCACAATGAAAATCATGACGATGGGGAACACCAGGAACATCAAGAAAATGAGCGCCTGCGGTGTTGCCAGAAAGTAGGGTTGAAGAGTCTTCCAGGTTTTATACATCAGCGCTCAATTTCTCAATGATTAAAGCATTGACATGCTCCTCGGACTTTTAGTCCGAGGATTCTAAAGCTAGGCAAACAGGCTAAGCTGCTGCTCTACTTTGTGGCTTAACGCTTCAACAGGCATTGCTAGCAAGCTAGTCTTACGCGCCCTCCGCGTTCGTTTAGAGTCGTGCGCTAATCCAGCGCCGACTTTATCTATATTCTTTGCGGCGTTCTCGTCTCTATCATGTTCAGCGCCGCATGAAACGCACTTAATAGAGCGAACTTTGAGATCCAACTTTCCCCATTTGAAACTGCAATCAGAACAGACCTGAGAGGTTGGCTCCCATCGACTGATGATATTAACTTTTCGGTTCACGTATTGAGCGGACTTACTCTCTAGCATGGTGCGGAACTCTGCCCAACCTTGCATGGAGATTGCGCGGCTAAGCTTGCGATTCTTCACCATATTGCTTACTGCCAAATCTTCAAGGCTTACCGTTTGGTTTTCACGGATTAACTTTGTGGATTCAATGTGCAGAAAGTTTTTGCGGATGTTGCGAATCTTTAGCTGTAGCTTGGCGAGCTTTAGTCGGGTAGCCTCACGGCGCTTTGAATCCTTTTGCTGACGGGCCATACGCTTTTGAGTGCGTCTAACCTTTTTGTCTAACTGAGAGTAATCAGGCGCTTTGATCAGCTCTCCAACACTAGGGAAGCCAAAGACCTTAATCCCTAAGTCGATGCCGATTGAAGCCCTCAAAGGCTCAACGCTCTTTCGCTCTAGCTCTACAACAAAACTCGCAAAGTACTGACCAGCAGTGTTCTTGATAATCGTTACAGAGCTAGGCTCTGAAGGCAGATCCCTAGACCACTTCACCCTGAACAAGCCCATCTTGGCTAGGAAGAGTTTATTTCTTTTCAGGCTAAAACCGCCTTTCCTAAACCGCGCTGACTGCTTATTAGTACGTTTTTTGAACCGAGGAAACCCAATACGCCGATTGGATTTTAGACCTGCGTAGAAGTTCTTGAAAGCAACGCCCAAATCTGCCACAGACTGCTGCAAAGGAATATTGCTAACCTCTGAAAGCCAAACACGCTCAGGCGTTTGCTTAGCCTGCGTAATCACTAACTTCTGCAACTCAGCATTGCTAGGCCATTTCTCCCCCTCAGGAGTCGCTTTCACTAATGCCAGGGCATCGTTGTACACGACACGCACACAGCCAAATACTTGAGCTAGGTCGTCCTGCTGCAAGCGGTTAGGGTATATATGATACGTATAGCGGGCTTTCATGGCTTGTGGTAAAGTTGTCCTGTAACCAATATAGCGGATCAGCAAAGCAATGGCAACCCATGAATTCAGGCGCGAGCGGCACAGTGTTACCGACCTCAAAATACATTTGATCTGCGTTACTAAGTATCGGCGCAAGGTGTTTACTGACGCAGGGCTAGAGTGCATTGAAGCCGCGATGAGATCCGTTTCAGATTCTATGCACTTTAGGATTTTGGAGTTCAACGGAGAGGCTGATCATGTGCATGTGCTGCTAGAGTTTCCGCCTAAACTGAGCGTGTCTATGCTGGCAAAGAACCTCAAGGGGGTGTCTAGTCGCGCCTACGGCAAGGCGGGACACCCAAAGCCATCAGCCAAAACGCTCTGGAGTCCTTCGTATTTTGCGACCTCTGTGGGCGGTGCCCCGCTCGAAGTCGTTAAGCACTACATTGAGCAACAAGCTAAACCGCATTAAGAGCGGACTGAAAGTCCGGGGCTTGTATCCACCCCAGAAGGGTCAGCTAAAGCAGTCAGCTAAAGTGGCCAGTTGAAGCAGATAGCTAAAGCAGATGGCCAAAAGTCCCTCACCTAAGCGGCAATAAACTCATTCCACTTCTGCACTAGATACACCTGCTCATCCATAGTCGAATTCCAGACAACCACATTGCCCATCCGCTCTTCAAAAGAGCCGCCATCGCGCACCGCGCCCGCTTTCTCCAACGTTGTGCCAAACGGATCGACCATATCAACCGCCGCAGGCTTGCCCTCGTACCAAAAGTCCCATTCCTCTGCTGACATAAATGTCTTGGCTGTCTCGGGCACCGCGCTGTAATACCCTTGTCTGCCAAGGAAAGCGCCCACCCAGCCATCTAACAGCCAATCCATATAGGCATAAGCCGCATCCAGCTTAGCGCCCTCCATATTTTTAGAAAAGCCAATGCCGCCGCCCCAGGCTCGGTAGCCTTCTTTGAGTGGGGCATACACACACTCAATTCCTTTAGACTTCACAGCCGTTACCGCCGGCGACCACATTGACTGCAAAACCACTTCACCCGAAGACATCAGATTTACCGATTCATCGAAGGTCTTCCAGAACGCTCGGAACTGGCCGTTTCTCTTCTGCTCAATCAAAATGTTGGTAATCTGATCGATTTCCTCCTTAGTCATATTGCCTTTGTCCCCAAAGGTCATTAGCCCGGCTGATTCTACTACTAGAGCCGCATCCATAATGCCAATCGAGGGAATATCGAGAATGGAGGTTTTGCCTTTGAAGGCGGGATCGAACAGATCGGCCCAGGAAGTGATTTCCTTACCGACCAAATCAGGTCGATAGCCCAAGGTATCCGCGTTGTATTGGAACGGAATCATGGTAGCCCAGTCGGTGGGTGAGCTCGCAAACGTAGAAGCGTCCGGTCCTTCTACATACATCACCTTGATAGGCGCGGTGCCCTGAGCCATTTCTACGGGCATACCGTCGAATTTTCCAGTCGTAAAGAAGGGAACAATCTTGTCGAAGTTCTTTATTCGCGTCGTATCAATTGGCTGTAGGTTACCCGATGGATAGACTAGCGGTAAGCTGAAGTATTCGCCGTCGAACATATCGTATTGATCTGGCTGCGTAATCGCGATCTGATTGTTCTCTTCTGTGCTCAGCGCCTTCAGCTCAATATTGAAGCCTAAGTCTTCTTGGGCTTTGTCTCGAATGTCGTTGATTTGCGCTACGCCAGTACCGATAAACCGCAGCGTCACATCTTTGATACTGTTGGTGTTGACTTCAGGACCAGGCGCTGGATTGTTGGGCGTGCCACAGCGGGCGGTTGCTAGGGCCGCGCCAGTAGCAAGGCCAGTTTGAAGCAGACGACGGCGAGTAAACTTGGGCATTGTTTGAATTGGCTTGATGAAACAACAGCGCTAAAGCAAAAAGCTGAAGCAAGAATAAAACTAAAGTAAGAATAAGGCTAAAAGGAGAATAAACAAATGTTTATTACTAAGTTGTCATTGGCAGAATTTTCATTGGCAGATTGATTCTGTTGTAAAGACCATTGTAGAGATAAATTGTTGTAGAAATAGTATGCTGAGCGTTGATAAACACTGATAAACCGATAAACACTGATAAATATTAGACTAAGCGCTTAGGTTTTAGGTTCTAGAAGATCTCAACCTAGGAGACCCTTAACCTGGGAGACCCCTAATAAGGTAGAAAGACACAATCGGCGGTAGACCAGCGAACGTCTACGCTTTGTCCTTCCTGGAGCCCAGATACTGCCCAGTCAGTTGTTCGAGCCTTGTACAGCAGCGGCTGACCAGTCGACTCTAGCGTCAGCGAAATGCGCGTCACATAGCCCGTTAGTTCTATCCCGGTGATGCGCGCGCTCACACAGTTAGTCATTGGAGCCGGGGACATTTCGCTATGCTGCATTTTGCCGTGCTGCATTTTGCCGTGCTGCATTTTGCTAGGCTGCTTTGATGAAGCGGGCGTTAGGCTAATCAAATCAGGTCTGACAGAACAGGCCGAGTCTGAGCCTAGCGGTGTAGTAATTCCTTTAGAAAAAAGCGAACCCACACCGGCTACGTCTAATTCAATCAAATCCCTACCCTGTTCATCCGGCACGGTGTTGACTACTGTACCTGTAAAAATGTTGTTGTCTCCAATAAACTTAGCGACAAACTGAGAAGCTGGCGTGGTGAAAAGCTCAGTTGGACTGGCTACCTGTTCAATGTGGCCGTGATCCATCACGACGATTTGATCTGAAAGCGAAAAGGCTTCTTCTACATGGTGAGTCACTTGGATAAAGGTCAGGCCAAACTGCTGCTGAATCTTTCTCAGCTCGCTGCGCATTTTTACTCTTAGGTTTTCGTCTAGCGCGCTCAAAGGCTCATCTAGCATCAGCACCTGCGGGCGATTGACTAGCGCTCTCGCTAGGGCAATACGCTGCTGTTGACCACCGCTGAGCTGACTAGGCTTGCGCTTGGCAGTATGACTAAGCCCTACTAGCTCCAATATCTCGTCAACGCGCTGCTGCCGCTCAGTTTTGTCAACGCCTTTCATCTTTAGGCCAAACTCTACGTTTTGCCAGATAGTTTTGTGGGGAAACAGCGCATAGTTTTGAAACATCATGGCGGTGTTTCTTTTGGCAGGCGAAAGCTGGGCGACGGGGCGATCGCCAATATAAACTTCTCCTGACGTGACCTCTTCATGCCCTGCAATCATCCGCAGCGCAGTTGTTTTGCCGCAGCCGCTAGGCCCTAACAGGCAGCAGTAGGCACCTGCCGGAATATCAAGCGTGATATTTTCAATTGCTGTAAAATCGCCATACTTCTTGGTGACTGACCTGAGTGAAACACCGGCTGCTGCTTTTATGAGCTTAGCTTTGGTTTCGGTAGAGACTTCCTTGTGATGGGTTGCGACAGATGAAGGCAGGGTCGTCATAGTATGGGCCTGGTATCGGTTAGATCGCTAGGTAGCCGCGAGAGAGATAGAATTAGTAGCCGAAAATTAGCAGCTAGAAGAAACCTGAGCGAAAGAAAGCTTTTGATTTTGAGTGATTTTCATGGGAGTTAAGTTTCAAAGGATAGTATCGTTTTTCGATAGATTTTTTAGATTAAGTGCAGTAAATAAGTAAGCGCAGCAAACAAGTTCAGCAAACACAAGAGACGCTGTAATCTTTTAATTAGGTCTCTATCTTAATCTGCATACTGTATACAAAATATCAGACACGAGACTGTATAGAATGTACATAAATAAAATGTATTCCAAGGCTTTCAGAACTTTTTTATGGCTACCAGCTCTGACAAAACCTCTAAACATGTTTTTATCTGTGGTTCCGCTCTGCGCGGCCAGCCCGACCACAAGAACTTACAGTCTGCTACTTTCCTAGGTGAAGCCAAAACGGCCCCTAAGTATCGTCTTCATGCGGTCAAGGACGGCTGGCATCCTGGCATTTACGCCGCCGAAACCAATGGCATCTCTATTCCTGGTGAAGTCTACGAACTTACCCCAGAGCAGTACGAGTATTTGGTTTCGACTGAGCCGCCCGATATGTATCCACAGGAGGTAGAACTCTCAACCGGCGAGCGGGCGATCGCAATGCTCTATCCAAAAGAGCTGATCGAAGAAAACAACTACCCTGACATCTCAGATATCGGCGGTTGGGCTACTTACAAGGCCCAGGCATAGTTGCCTGTTTACTCGCTCCTTAGTTTACTCGCTCTCACTGCTGCGCTCTCTTTTTTGTAGCCCTTGCTTTGCTAGCCCCACTACTCCTTTTCTGCTATGAACCAGGTGCTTATCAAAAATGGTCGTATCGCCACGGCTGTAGACGATTACACTGCTGATATTCTCATTAAAAACGGCAAAATCGAAGCGATTGGTCGCACTTTAGACGTCGAAGACGCTGAGGTGCATGACGCCAGTGGCCTGCTCGTTTTTCCTGGCGGGATTGATGTCCATGTGCATATGGAAACGCCAATGGGCAACGACGTCTACACCTGTGACAGCTTTGAGAGCGGTACCAAATCAGCCGCCTTTGGCGGCACCACTACCCTGATTGACTTCGCCCAGCAGTTTCAAGGCGAAAGCCCAAAGCTGGCGCTCGATCGGCGACTGGCTGCTGCCGCGCCCCAGTGTAGCGTGGACTATGGCTTTCACGTGATCTTGACCGACGCTAACGCAGATGCGATCGCTGAACTTCCTGATCTGGTCAATCACGAAGGCGTCTCTAGCTTCAAACTCTACATGGCCTACCCTGGCATCATGATGGTCGATGACGCCGCTATCTATAAAATCATGCGCAAAGTCGGCGACCACGGCGGCATGGTCAACGTTCACGCCGAGAACGGTATCGTCATTCAGGCCCTGATCGAAGAGGCCCTCGCGGCTGGCAACACCTCGCCCAAGTTTCATCAGCTCACTCGACCTCAGCTAATGGAAGGCGAAGCCACTCATCGCGCTATTCGAATTGCCGAGCTAGCAGAAGTTCCCGTTTATATTGTTCATCTTTCTGCTAAAGAAGCGCTAGATGCGGTAGTAGAAGCACGCGATCGCGGCATTCACGCCTTTGCCGAAACCTGCCCGCACTATCTCTTTTTGGACCATTCTGAATACGATCGTCCTGGCTTTGAAAGCGCTAAATATGTCATGACCCCACCGCTGCGCGACCACAAATGTCAGCACGAGCTGTGGCGCGGTCTGCGGTTTGATGATCTGCAAATAGTCGCAACAGACCACTGTCCTTTTTGCATCAACGAGAACCCGATGGGCCTTTTAAGATCCAAGCGGTTTGGCGAAGACAACTTCAACAAAATACCCAATGGTGCCCCCGGCGTAGAGCTGCGGCTAGAGCTGCTGTATGACGGCGGCGTGCGCGAAGGAAAAATCAACCTCAATCGCTTCGTACAGCTCACAGCTACCGCCCCCGCCAAAATGTTCGGTCTCTTTCCCCAAAAAGGCACTATCGCCATTGGTAGTGACGGTGATATTGTGCTGTTTGATCCTGAAAAGCAGCATACGCTCAGCGCTAGCACGCATCACTCTAATGTCGATTACTCTCTGTTTGAAGGGCGGCAGGTGACCGGAAAAGTAGAGAAAGTTTTTCTGCGAGGCCGTCTGATTGTTGACGGCAAAAACTGGTTAGGACAGCCAGGAATGGGACAATATCTCAGTCGCTCAGCTTCTGGAAGAGTGTTGTAAAGGCCAATAGAAAAGCTGATAGAGAGAACTGACAAAGAAAGTCAATAAAGACGGAAAATCTTCAATACGTAAGAGTCTCTAACATAAAAAATCTCCAATGCAAAAGAGCACCGGAGACTTTTTATTCTTTAGTTTTACGCTGTAATTAACTGTAATTACGGCCCAGCAGCCATCTAAAAGGCTTGGAGGAGACTCGCGTAATCCTAAACACGTAGACTAGGAAAGCTCAGTGGATTCTAGCTTTTTCTGGTCAGCAGTAACAGCTTCGCCTTCAGCTTGCTTCAGGTTGAACTTTTGCCCAACGCCCGCTAGTTTCTCGTCGACGTTATTCTTAGCGAAGTAACCTGACAGGAACGTGCTGACGAAAGACAGAACAATAGGCCCTAAGATAAATCCAATGAGACCTTTGACCGCAAACCCTGGTACAAGCAGAGACGCTAGCCAGAAGCAAAAGCCATTAAGCACCAGCGAAAAGCCGCCTAGCGTTAAAAAAGTGACTGGCAAAGATAGCAGCTTCAAGACAGGCTTAATAGAGCCATTGACCAGGCCTAAAGAGACTGCCGCAGCCAGTGCTGCCGGAAATGTTGCAATGCCAACACCTGGAACAGCGATGTCAACCACTAGCAGGCTAAGTGCCGTGACCAGAGTTGTGATTAAAAAACCAAGCATAGTATGTGTCCTCTTTATTCAGTAATTGTGCTTCGAAATGAAATGATTTTGCTAGTGTGTTGAACCAGGCGCCCACAGCGCTAGCCGTAAAGCTAAAATTCTGTGAAATTAAGCGCCTGTAAAACTAAAGGTTAGCTAGCCTCGAGAGAATCGTTGTCTTGGACCTCGTAGTGCTTAGCGATCGCCCATACAGCGTGGATGCTACCAGGTACCCATCCTAAAATCGTTAAAGGCACATTGATGAAAAAAGCAGGGCTAATACCGTAGGTGAGAAACACCCCAAGTGGGGGAAGTGCAACACCTAGTCCGTAGCGAATCAATTTGTTCATAGTCTTTACTCTCTCTGTTTGCTTGACGCTTTTAGTATGGCGGAACGAGCTTGGGCTGTGGAGTGTTGAAAACCCAAGACAACCCGGTGAAAACCATACCTTAGCTACAAGCTTGGGTGCTCGCGTCCCCCTAAAGTCGTAAGCCGTACGTGATAGCAGCAAGTCAGTAGGGACAGTTGTTAGCGGCAGTTATTCGATAGCTCGCAGAGACGAGCTGCTAAAGACTTATGACTCTTGCTTATGGTTACTATTCGGCGTATCTGTCCGTTTTAGCATTTGGAGGAGTGCCTCGGTCACCTCGGGCGAAAATGTTAAAGGCAGCGTTCCACTGCGCAAGTGTAAATCTCGCTGCGGATAAGGAATAGTAATCTTGTAGTGCTCGAACATCTCTTCAATTCTAAAATAGAGATCGCTGGCAATTTTTATCTGCAGCTCAGGACGACGTATCCATATCATTAAGTCAAAATCAATTGCGTTGTCTCCATAGTCCTTTAAATACACATCGGGCGCGGGCTTTGGTAACACCTGATCATGCTCAGCTGCTACCTGTAACAGCACTTGCTTGACCTGCTTTGCATCGCTGCCATAGGCGACTGCTACTGTTAAGTGCAATCGAGAAACCGGATGATCGTGGTTCCAGTTCATCACCTGAGACTCGATTAAAAGAGAGTTAGGCACTAGCACAGAAATGTTATCTAAATTGCGTAGTGTCATACTGCGCACGCCGATTCTTTCAACAATTCCCATATGCGACTCTAACTCAATAAAATCGCCCACTTGAATAGATCGCTCAAATAGCAGGACTAAGCCACTACCAAAGTTTTTGGCAATCTCTTGCAGACCAAGTCCAATTCCGATACCTAGCGCACTTCCTAATAGGGCTACCGAGCGCAAGTCAATTCCCCAGGCCTGCAACAGTATCAGCGTGCCAAGCACAAAAAAGGCATACCGGTAGGTCTGAGTAATAATCTCCTTTGACCCGCGCTCTAGCTGTGTGCGTCTTAGAATTTGATTTTGCAAGAGTTGCGCCGACACCTGTACTAGGGTAAAAAGTCCCCAAAGCAGCCCCATCAAAATCAGCAAATCTGCTAGCGTATAGGACTCTCCGCCTAATTTCAATAGCGGCGCGCGAATGCTTCCTGCGGACCGATTGAGCAAATCATAGCGCCGCTGTCTAAGTAAGGGGAAAAGAGACGATACGTACCAGGCCGTACTCATCCAGAGTGCGAACCGGACCAGCGTTAGCTTTAGATCTAGTAGAAAGTGAAAATCTTGTGCTCCTGGCATTCCAGTCACTGGAATGTTGGGCATAGCCTGGCGGATGGTCCGCTTGAGTCGTCCTCGCCAAAAATATCCTAACGCCCAGTGCAGCACCAGGGCTAGCAGCAGCGCCACGCTTGCTGAAATGGTAGCAATTTGGATTTGCCTGGGTTCGCGATCGCGCCTTGCTTGCCTTAGCGATCGCTCTAGCCGAGCACTCCATTCTTCGGCTTGTTCGAACGTTGTTTTAGCTGGTGCGGTATCTAACTCAGTCACGGTCAATAGATACTGACTGTTCGCCACAATCGTTACCTGCTGAGCGCGCTCAACGACTTCTACCTCTACACGGCTGTCTGTGCCTGCTAGTATTGCTAGCTGACGGTTGGCCTGCTCGACTCGCTGCTGAGCCGAAAAAGAGCCTGCTGTCTTCAGCGGAAAGATTGGCCTGCCGTCAATCACCACGTTCGCCCGTGCGGCGGGTATTGAGGGCTCCGCTGCGTAAAGAATGGAGCCGCGATGAGCAGGACTAAAGATCCCTGACAAGCACAGAAAAAGCAGAGCCCATAGCATCAGCCTGCGAACTTTCCGATAAAAAGATGCAGGTCGACGGGTCAAACGCTTGAATATTTTTAGCAAAACACGAGTTAGTACATTGTCAGTAAACGGCTCTCATTCTAGCCATAAAGCACCTCACGAAACCTAACAAATCATAAAATATAGCTATCTATACGGATGCTTAAATCTATCCAGTATCTGCTTATTTCTCCTCTAGATCTCTCTATCCCCTCTCTAGATCTCTCTTATCTACCTACGCCTTATCCGCCTGACACTTCACCCATCTACTTCACCCGTCTGCATTGCGATTCAAAGGATAAGGTTCACCGACCAAGATTACGGAGCCGCTTAAACGCTCTAACAGTGGCCGCGTTGTGGTTGCTAAACTTAGGCCGCTCCCTACGCGGCGGCGCTGCGATCGCAATACCACCAAATCGTATGCTTGGGCGTATTGAACAATCCCAGCAATCCAATTATCTTGAACTATCAGCACAACTTCAATTTGACAGCTAGCCGTTGGTAGCTGATCTACTAGCGTTTCTAACTGCGATCGCAGGGCCTCTCGATAGCCTTGTGATACAAAAGGACTGCACACATGCAGCACAGTAACCTTGCCGTGGTTCGCGGCGGCTAGCACCTGAGCTAATCGTAAGACTCGTCCGGTTAGCGGTGAAGGCGTCTCGATAGGCAACAGAATCTGTTTGAACTGAGTTGGAGAAGCGAGCAGCCGAGCCACCACCACCGGGCAGTGGGCCGACCATAGCACCGCGTCATGCACGTTGTTCAAAGCGAGACTGAACAAAGATGAGTTTAGCAACGACGGATTCAACCGGGAGGCTTCAGCTTTAGATGAATGCCCCATACCTAGCACAATCAAATTGGCGCTCTTTTCTTTGCTCAGATGACAGATCGCCTGCGGCACGCTGTACTCGATTCGCAAAACGGTCTCTAGCGGCACCGGAAATTGGTCATGGATTGCTTTTGCTGCGTCTAAGCGTTGATGGCTATGGGCGATTGCCTGTGACATCTGCGGCGAATCCATCTGCTGCGATGCGATCACAACGGCTAGTGCCACTACTTGACCCCGCTCATACTCTGCGATGATGGCCGCTAGCTCCAGCAGTCGAACCTCCGTTCTGGGATTGTAAACCGGCACCACTACTGTATAGAAGGATGTATAGGTAGGTCTGTAGACGGGTGTGCCATCAGGCGTGCGAACCGGCAAGCGTTCTCTTTTGCTGTTTCTCTCGCCGTTTCTCTCGCCGCTGAAGGCTGCGCTGTCACCGGGAACCGGCAGCCAGCTAAGGGGAGCCACGTTCTTTGCCGCATCTGCTAAGGCAACGACCCGCGCTGTTCGAGCTGTTACCAGCGGACCGACAACAGCCGTTACCAGCATCAGCAAAATCACGCTATTGAACACCTGCACGTCGATAATATCTGCCTGATAGCCGACTAGCGCTGCGGCCAAAGTCGCTGCCACTTGAGGAATAGACAGCGACCACATGGTCCAGGCCTGCGGCCAGCTATAGCCAAATAGCTGCTTAGTTCCTAGCGCCGCAAGCAGCTTAGAGAGCAGCAGCGTCGCCACAATCAGCAAAGGCAGTTGAGCAAACTGAAGCAGACTCCTCAGCGCGCTCAGGTTTAGCAGCAGGCCCATGTTGATAAAAAACATGGGAATAAACAAAACGCTGCCCAAAAACTCTGTTTTTTCCTTGACAGGGCCGTTACCAATAACGCTATTAATAGCCAAGCCCGCCAAAAAAGCGCCGATAATCCCTTCTACGCCAATCAGCTGAGCCCCTACCGCCGCTAGAAAAACTGACAGCATCACAAACAAAAACTGGTTGCCTTCATCTTTGCCGGTCGCGCGAAAGAATGCAGCAGCTAACTGCTTTAATCCCAGCAAAACCGCGATCGCATACAGAATTAGCGAGCCTAGCAGCACTAGCAGTTTGGTCGTCGTAAAGTCTCCTTTACTAATCCCCAGACATATCGCTAGCACCACCAGAGCTGCCGTATCGGTGAAAATTGTTGCCCCGACTGTTACCGTCACAGCCTCATCACCTACGATGCCCAGCCGCTGCACAATTGGGTAGGCCAGCAGCGTATGCGAAGCCAGCAAAGAGCCAATGAGCACCGCAGCTAGCCAGCCAAAGTTGAACCCTAGACCTAATAGCACACCACCCAAAAACGGAACAGCAAACGTCAGCGCGCCAAATGTCAGTGAGCGGTTGCGCGTCTTTTGGAAAAGCGCCAGATCAATCTCTAATCCGGCGGCAAACATCAGATAGATTTTGCCGATTTCGGAGAGCAGTTTCATCGTGTCCGCAGTGGGGTCTAGCCAGCCTAGCCCGCTACTGCCAAACACAATTCCTGCTGCTAGCAGTCCAACTAGGCCAGGTAGCTTGAAACGCTCAAAAATAGGTGGAATAATCAGCGCGATCGCGAGCAGCAATACGAACGTTGCAATCGGCGATCGCAGCGTCTGTCCGACTGACTCTATCAAAAAGAACAGCATAGAAAAGCCCTGCAACGTCAGTATCCCGAAATTTGCTATCCCGAAATTTGCTATTTTCTTATGCGCACAGCCTACGCACGTAGCCTATTCTATACAGCTTCTACACAGCTATTGCTCGCCAAGAGCATTGCTAGAGTTGAGCTTGCCATCACGAGTTGTTAACCGAGAAATCGCTCACTGAGGCTCGTCATCTGTCGAGATAGGCTGAGATATTACTGGCACCGCATCTAGATGAATAGAAGGCTCCAAATCGCACAGTCCAAAATCAGCATACCAGCGAGCGGGGAACGCTGAGTCAATAAACGTTAGCTCAAATCGACCCCAGTGATAGCTCGGCTCGCCGTCTGCCCCTTCTCGAAAGGTATCGCAGCGTAGGGAAGAAGACGGCTGTGCCCAGTAGCCTGTATAGGTGCCGCGATCGCTATAGACTCCTGCTAGCCCCTCAATGAAAATAGTGCCGTCTTCTCCATAGCGCCACACCGCTGTTCTATTGCGATCTTCTAGGTAAATGACGTCATACTCATCGGTTGACCACACCTCATCTGCCGAAGCCTTTTGCCCGACACAGGCAGCGGCTAGAAGCGTTGAAAATAGCGTACAGAGAAAAAATACGCGCCTATTGTTCACAGCAGTCACCTTAATAAGTATCTACACGTCAAGTATCTACACATCAAGTATCTACACGTCTCTATGTGATAACTTTCTCACAACTGGCACTCAATTTGACGCTCGATCTGTTGCTTGATCTGGCGCTTGATTTCGCACTTGATTGCGGCGCTAGAAACATTTTAGAGAAACCTATAAGACTCGTAAAATAGAGGGAATTGGTTCTGCTGATAGAGATTTGAGGTATCTTGCTTCTGTCTTTGATATGCCTGTAGCTAGAGAGAATTACAAGATAAATATCATACCTTTAGAGAAAAGAACACATATTTTCTTGAAGATTAAGTCACGATGGAATTTTTTAAGATCAAACAGCTAGCCGTATTGAGTCTGGCATCTACTCTAGCGTTAACGCTAGATGGCTATGGTAGTCAAGCCGAAGCCCAGTCTATGACGCTTTTAGCGCAGAAGTCTACGCAGCAGTCTGCCGATGACGCCGCTGATAATGTCTACTTACTAGAGGCTGACTACGATGAATATATGAGGCTAGGCTTCGCGGCTGAGCAAGAGGGTGACCTTGTAGCAGCAGCGAACTACTTTCGCTATGCGCTGTTTGCAATCCCTCAAGACAGGGAGGCTACGACGGCCTATTGGAATGTGCGATCGCAGCTACAAACTGGTGATCTGACGCTCCGTGCTCAGGCCTATAATGAGGCGATGGAAGCAGGTTACGATGCGACTGAATCCGGTGATTATGCGGCAGCGCTGACCAACTTTCAAACGGCGCTACAGCAGAGGCCGAATGACTACTACGCCGCTCAGGCAATGCGCAATGTGCAAACCTATCTGAACAGAGGTGTACAGGCTGATTCGCCTACGGATGTTCCACCGACCTATCAGGCGTATGCAGGTGAGCCTTTGTATGACCGCTACATGCGGCTAGGCTACGCGGCAGTGCAGCGAGAAGATTTTTACTCAGCGCGGGAGTATTTTAGAAGCGCGCTATACGATCAGCCCAACGACCGGACTGCCACCGTGGCCTATTGGAATGCTGTGGATGCCATGCA
This sequence comes from uncultured cyanobacterium, assembly GCA_963702855.1. Classification (GTDB taxonomy): domain Bacteria; phylum Cyanobacteriota; class Cyanobacteriia; order Phormidesmidales; family Phormidesmidaceae; genus Phormidesmis. The sequence continues at coordinate 408,033 of OY969765.1, read as the reverse complement.
AGACGGCGAGTTTGGTTTGAATGAAACGGCTGAAGGTGACTATGATCGCTACATGCGCCGTGGCTATGATGCAACAGAGCGAGATGACTACGTGCAGGCAATCAGGTTCTTCGAAGCGGCATTAGAAGCGCGACCCAACGATGGCTATGCAGCGCAGGCGATCGTAAATGTAAGAACGTATATGCAATAAAAGAACTTATGAAAACGGTTACGCTAAATGATGGCAATACGATTCCAGCTTTCGGCTTAGGCACTTGGAAGTCTCCCAAAGATGCGGTGTACGAGGCGGTGAAGGAAGCGTTGAAAATAGGCTATACGCATATCGATGCGGCCTGGATCTATTTTAATGAGAACGAAGTCGGCAAAGCGATAGGTGAGTCGATGGCGGCAGGTGCGATCGCCAGGGAGGATTTGTTCGTGACTTCTAAGCTGTGGAATAGTTTTCATGCGCCAGAGGCTGTAGAGCAAGGCTGTGAGGAGACATTAACGGCGCTGGGTTTGGATTACGTTGACCTTTATCTGATGCACTGGCCGGTGGCGGTAAAGCCGGGAACGTTTGGGTCTAACCGTGAGGACTTTATCTTGCTAGATGACTGTCCCCTGTCGGCAACGTTTGAAGCAATGGTAGCCCTCAAAGAAAAGGGACTAGCGCGAAGCGTCGGGGTCTCTAACTTTAGCGTGTCTAAGCTAGAGCAGCTGATCGCTGAGACCGGCGTAGTGCCCGCCATGAATCAGGTAGAGCTACATCCTTACAACCCTCAAAGCGATCTGCTAGCGTACTGTCAGCAGAAGGGGATACAGGTAACGTCCTATTCACCGCTGGGTTCGGGCGATCGTCCTGATAGCATGAAGGTCAAAGACGAGCCGCCACTACTAGAAAACGAGACCGTAAAGGCCGTCGCTAAGTCTGAGGGTGTTAGTCCAGCTCAGCTACTCATAGCCTGGGCAATCGACCGAAAGACGGTGGTAATACCCAAATCGACTAATGCAGAACGGCTGGCGGAGAATTTTGCCGCAGCGCGTCATGAGCTATCGGCAGAAGCGAGAGAGAGCCTAGACAACATCGACACTAGGTTTCGCTATGTGAGCCCAGAATCTTGGTTTATTCCAAGAGTGACTTATGAAGGTGAAAGTTTTTGGCGGTAAGTGTTCTTAAGAGCGCAAATTTTAAAAGCGCAAACTTTAGGAGAGCAGATGCCTCTAAGCGTTAGGTGCTAAGAACAGGCGGTGGAGAGCAGGGATATGAACGCTATGACGCTTGAATAGAGAGGATATTAAGTAAAGAACAACACTACGTGTAGGGTGAATCTATCTAAAGACATTTTTTGGCGATTGAATGTCGCGTCTTTTGACAGACGATTAGAGCGTTTGTTTTAGCTTTAATAATGCAAGAACAACTGGAGACTCCAAACATATGCAGAATGTGAACATAGGCTTAAGTCAAGAAGAAAGACAAGGCGTAGCGTCTTTGTTGAACAAAGACTTGGCTGACTCTTATTTGCTTATCATCAAGACAAAGAAGTATCACTGGGATGTGGTAGGTCCTCAGTTTAGAACGCTGCATACCTTGTGGGAAGAGCATTACACCGCGCTCGCTTTGAATATCGATGCGATCGCAGAGCGAATCAGAACGCTCGGTGGTTATCCAGTGGGCACCGCAAAAGGCTTTTTAGAAAATGCTTCCCTCAAAGAGCACCCAGGTGATCTACCTACTGCGAACGAGATGGTCAGCCGCCTTGTTAGCGATCATGAGCAGGTCATTCGAAACCTGCGTGATCACGTTGACCAAGCGGGTGAAAATTACCATGATGAGGGGACCGCTGACTTTTTGACTGGACTGATGGAGCAGCATGAAGAAATGGCGTGGATGCTGAGATCTTTCCTAGAAGGTGAAAGCCTATCACCCAGTGGCGCTCGTGAAAGCGACCTTAAGACGCCCGCTACAGTATAAGAGGGCAGGAGAGCCTATTATCATACGATAGAATCATTACAAGGGGAGATGCTTCGGTGTCTCCCTTTGTTGTAGTATTGGCTAATAAGTTTACTTTCCTGCTAACTCTACTCTAGAGGTGTTCTAAATGAGTGTTTTATTGCAAGCGGAAACCGCTATCGAATCTGCACCCTACGCATTTTCCCTAACGACTGTTGTCGTTGTCGGATTTATCGCCGCTGTTACGATCGGCTCTATTGCCTGGTACAACTCTAAGCGCCCAACCGGCTGGGAAGATAAAGAGCGCCCTGATGTTGTGCCCAAGATTGAAAAGTAGCGTTCGAGAACATTATTAAGCAAATTCAGATAGCTGATTAAAGCAGCTACCAAAACAAAAGCTGGCTATGTTCTATCACGTAGCCAGCTTTTGCTGAATAAACTATCTATCGAAGATTTCTAGTAGAGCTTTGTCAGCCGTAGGAAAATAAAGAGATTGCAACGCGTACAGTCTCCTTACGCCTCTTCCCTTAGGTCACCGGGCTCTTCGATATACATTTCTGGCTCGATAGCATAATTATTAGCGAGTCCTTCGTTGCTGACAGTTGCCCCACCAGCGGTATCGATAGAACCTTCTTTCTTCTCCGCTTTCTCTTTATAGTCGTCGCCTTCACGCTCTTTTCTTGCAGCCGTTTCAGCAGGGACAATTCCTCTATCGAAATTGTCTTTGTCGATTTTATTAGGATTTTCCATTTGTAAACTCTCCTTTGGAGAATATTTTAAATCTCAGATTATCTAGCACAGGATATGGGTTTTGCCGTGGCGATGCATCTGTCAAAAGCAAGATATCGTAAAATATACTGATGTGAATTGCGTGCGAATTTCTACAGGCAGGGAAAAGACAGCGCTAAAAGAAGTAGTAAAACGGCTATCGAATATCGCAAGAAGCCCCTAAGTCCAAAACTGGACTTAGGGGCTTACGTTTAGTATTAGGAAAGTTATGAGTAAAGCGCAATAGCAGCTCTCCCCTCTTCCTAATCTACGCTGGGAAACTAGTCAATCGCGTCTTTTACGCCGTCTTTTGCATCTTCTACGGTGTTAGCTGCAGAGGCTTCTGCCTGCTTTGCTTTACCTTTAGCTTGTGCTTCGGTGTTGTCTGTTGCTTTACCTGCGGCTTCCTGTACTTTGCCCTCTACGTCTTTAGCAGCAGCTTTTGCTCTATCATCAAGTCCCATGACAGGTCTTCTCCAACGATTGTTAACACCTACTATTGTATTAAATCTAACATAGGGGTACCTCTACCAAATGGATGTGTGTGTCTGTTCCTAAGGTATAGATCATTTCCAGGGGTATAAATTCAAGCAGCGTTAAACGCCCTTTAGCTTCGGAAGAGAAAGCGTGAAGGTGCTACCCTTATCTACTTCGGAGTGTAGGGTAAGCGTACCCTGGTGAAGTTCAGCAATCCGTTTGGAGAGGTGCAGTCCCAAACCGCTGCCCGCTCTCATGTGGTCTCCTTGAAAAAACCATTCGAACACGTCTTTTTGTTCTTCAGATGGGATACCTGGGCCGGTATCTACGATCGCAACGTCAATTACCTCCGATGAATTGACACTAGATGAGTCAACACTAAATGAATCAGTTGTAGAAGCCTTATCGCCAGCGCCGCTATTGGATGACCTAACAGAAAGACAAACGCTGACGCTACCTGAATCCGTGAACTTAATAGCGTTGCCCAACAGGTTTGTTAGCAACCTTCTAAGCTCTATAATGTCGCCTTTCGTACTGTAGAATTTAGCAAGATCTGATGAATGATTATCGCTGGCGGCTGTTATGCTGAGCGCTATTTCCTTCTCATCAGCTAAGGGCTTAAGCTCTTGAACAATCTCTTTAGAGAGCCTATAGAGAGACAGTGGCGTTAGCACTAACTTTTTCTGGCCCGCTTCGTGTCGGTACACTTGAAGTAGCGTGTTAGTCATCTTCAGCAGATTTTCGTTATTGGTAATGACGCTACCAATTGCCTCTCCCATCTCTTCGGGAGGCTCACCGAAAACGCCTTCTAGTGAAAGGCTTAGCATTCTATTCGCTGCCACTAACGGCGTGCGCAGATCGTGCGTGAGCCTAGCTACGAAATCGTCTCGCTGCCGAAGCATAGCGGCCTGCTCGTCTAAGCTTTTTTTGAGCCGAATAAGCGATCGCACCCTAGCCATCAGCTCATCAATGTCGAACGGCTTGCGAATAAAATCATCCGCACCTGAGTCTAACCCTTCACTTAGACTAGAGTGATCGTGCGCAGTCACCAACAAAATGGGGATATACGGTAAGTTTTTGGCAGCGCGAATGCGACGAGTGACTTCGTACCCATCCATTCCTGGCATCATGACGTCTAGCAAAATGAGATCAGGCGGATTTTTGAAAACGTAGTCAAGTGCGCTTGGACCATCGTTAACGCACTCCAAATCATAGGTGCCAATATCGCCTAGAATTGAGTCCAAAATGAACAGATTATCTGGAATGTCGTCAACGGCTAAAATGGTCACGGGATTAAACTGCACTGATTTATAAATTTGTGATAGCGATTCGAAATAGAGTCGAGTGAAACGGAGCTCTGCACAGCCTACGTCTTACAGCCTATGTCTTATGGTCAGCTGTGATCAGCAGGCCGAGCTATGGTGTACAGCGGTCGATTAACAGCGACCGGTTAAAAGAGCAAATCTGCCTATACGCACACAGGCTTCTATGCACAGCCCTCTATACACCAACAAAGAGTCTGGATAAAAAGACCGCGAATAGCAACCGCGAATAACAGTACTCGCGGTAGAGTCTAACACCTGATTATTAATTATCTGTTCTAACTAAGGGTGTATATTTCATAAATAATGTTTTGGAAGGTTAAATATTTCGGAGAGAGTTAGAAAAGGTGAATAAACTAGAAGCTGACTAAATAAGCTAAACAAATAGATCACATAAGCTAATAGATCACATGAGCTAAACAGCTAAGCCAAACAACAGCGAACTAATGAGTCGCTCTAGCATCTATCGGCGTCGCTTTATTCACTTCAAAGTCTTCAAAGTCTTCAAAGTCTTCCGAATCTTTTGTCGTACCTAAATTCACCTTTGAGCAGACAATATCTTCAATAGACCTCTTGCAAAAATGATTATGTGTTAGTTTAAGGGGCTTTTCTCTCTATCCTACCTAGGCCAAGCTGAGCTCATAGTTATAGAGTGCTGCAATGATATTGAAGCGTAGACCATAGCGCTTCCGCCGATTGCGATAGCGTTGTCCCAGAATCCTAAAAATTTTGACCCGTCGATTCACATGTTCAATGCAAATGCGCTCTTTGCTGAGGATACGATTGTCATCCCGCTCAGCCTCGGAGAGCTCGCCATTCCTCGGTTTTTTCTTCGGGATATAGCTGTTGGCAAGGTAGCGGGTAATGCCCTGATAGCCGCTGTCTCCCAGCATTCCTGTGTCAGGATGCATATGAATTCCGGCCGCTTTGAACAGCTTGAAATCATGGGTGCGGCCTAAGTCAAAATGAAGGCAGATGATATCTAGGGTGTCGCGATCAATGATGATTTGGCACTTGAGGGTGTGCTGCTTCTTTTTGCCAGAGTAGGCCCGCTTTTGCTTCTTCTGAGGGCGTTCAATCGGGGTTTCGGTGACATCGACGACCACTAAATCAGGACGGCCAAAGCCCTGTATCAACTGCCGTTTCCCAGGAATACGAAATAACCCTGAGGCCATGATTTGGACTTCCATGCGATGCACGATACGGCACACAGTCGATTCGGAAACGCCCCTATCGGTGGCGATATGAAAATAAGTGCGATACTCCCGCCAGTACTCGAGCGCCACCAGAATCTGGTCTTCTCTCGATAGCTTAGCGGGACGCCCTGGACCGGGTCGCTCTGGAATTTGGGCTTTCACGGCCTTCACCATGCGTTTGAAAGTCGCACGTTGGACGCCAAATCGGCGCTTAAACTTTGGGTTATTTAGGGCGTGGCTCGCTTCGTAGTTCATCTGTTGGGCTCGAAAACAGCGAACTAAAACCCATCAACTTACCATGAAACCTATTATGCAAGAGGTCTAATCGAGACAGTCTCTCCTTTTGTGACTAAGCGAGGAAGCTCAATGCTGAAAGTTGAGCCCTGTTCGAGCTGGCTATCTACTCGAATACTACCGTTCATCATATTAACCAGGGAGTGGGTAATCGCTAGCCCTAGTCCAGTGCCAGCGTGCTTGCGCGTGGCTCTTTGATCGGCCTGATGAAAGGGATCGAAAATGTAGACCTTGTCGTCTTCGCTGATGCCACAACCCGTATCAATCACTGTGATTGAAATTCTCTCTGGCTCGCCTGCTGGTAAGGTGAGTGCCCTAAGCTTTACCTGGACGCGGCCTGACTCGGTAAACTTGATAGCGTTTGAGAGCAGGTTGACCAAGATCTGTCGCAGGCGAACTGGATCATTTGTAATAACAGGATTATCTATCTCTATGTCAGTTTCTAGAGAAAGTGACTTTTGAACGGCGAGCGACTGAAGCTCTTTGACAGTTGCGTTGATAAGACTAACAGCGTTGAACTCAGAGGGCTCTAGGGCCAATCGACCCGCTTCGACTTTAGAAAAAGACAAGATATCGTTGATTAGCTCTAACAAATTTCTACCGTTAGAGAGGATGCGAACGATCATTTCGCTCTGCTTATCACTACCGGGCCCCCTAGCTTTGCTTAACAGAATTTGAGAAAAGCCAATAATGGCGTTTAGGGGCGTTCTAAGCTCGTGAGACATGGTCGCCAGAAATTCTGATTTGAGCCGCGACACCTCCTGGAGCTGAAGGTTTTGCTGATAGATATAGCGTCGCTGTTTGGCTAGTTCTCTGTTCTGTTTCTCTAATAGGCGGTTGTTTTCTCTAAGGCTTTGGTTGACTTCTTCAACAATAACCTCAGCTTTGTGCATTCGAATAGAGCTATGCATCAGGCGTGCGATCGCTTCAGAAGAAAGCTTGTTTTTGGGTAGATAATCCGATACGCCTGCTTTCATTAGCTCCACAGCCGTTTGCTCATTGCCCTGGCCTGTGAGCACGATCAAAGGCACTTTAATGCCTTGTCCCCGAATTTGTTTAGCGAGTTCTAGACCGTTTCTACCAGGAAGGTTATAGTCTAGAAAAATGCAGTTGAACTCGTTTTCTTCAAGCTCTTGAAGGGCCGCATCCGCATCTTTTGCTTCTACAATAGAAACCGCAAAGTTAGTTCCTTTCAGGGCTCGCTTGAGAGCCATTCTATCAACTTCATCATCGTCGATAATTAGGATTTCTAAAGGGGTTCGTAGAGCAGTATGCATTTTATTTAGAAGAACGCAACATGAGCCAGCCGCCGTACAGAGCTTGAAAATAGTCTGACAAGGGCACTTGACAAATGTTTATGTAATTATATGTATAAACGGCAGTAAGCTAGCAGTATCAATAGTAAGAGATTCGCTGGTCGTTTCAGCTAGCTAACTTTTAAAGAAAATATAGATAGTATAGATAGCGGTATGCAGCAGATTACCTATGGTTTTTCATACCTGGGGTCTTCCATACCTGGGGTCTTCCATACCTACGGCATTTCGCATAATGTCCAGTAACGATTTAGGGTAGCCATGACTTCAGCAAAGTTGGTGAAGGTGACAGGCTTGAGGATGTAGCCAGCGACGTTGAGGTTGTAGGCTTCGATGCGATCGCGTTCTTGGTCAGAGGTTGTCAGCACAATCACCGGCGTTGACTTCAGCTTGTCATCAGCTCTCAGCTCGTTTAAAAATTCAATGCCGCCCATCTTAGGCATATTGAGATCTAGCAGCACTAATCGCCTGCTTTTAGGCATTTGTATGCTTGTTTCACCTCGCAAGATGGCTAGCGCTTCTATTCCATTCTGGGCTATGTAAAGGGGGTTGGTAATCTTAGCCTTCTTGAAGGATCGCTGAACATTCATGACATCTACTGTGTCATCTTCAACTAAAAGGATGTTTGTAATAGCGACTGTTGACGTCTCTCTTTTGACCATGTTTGCAATGCTTTCCTATAAAAACGCCTGCTGATAATGCTCGGTTCGCTCAGTTTCGATGCTATTAACAATTACACAATATAGGTGACTGGCAAAAGCCTTTTGGGAATAAAATTTCTATCTATCTCTATCTAATAGAGAACCTAATAGAGAACGGCGCTGACTCTTCAGACGCAGCTAGACAACTCGATAAAGCAGCTCGATAAAAGCTATACGGATGAAGCCATATCAATAGGACCATATGTATTAGGTTTATGAGCGTAGGAGTGCTTGCGTAGGAGTGCTTACGTAGAACTGTACGCGCAAGAGCGTAAGCGAGAGTCGAAGTGAAAGCGTTAGTTCTCTCGAACGCCTAGGTAAATTGAATGCCCTGATGTGGGGCTTTGGGCCAGGTGAACCGGAAGATTGCGCCTTGACCCAGCGCTGATTCTACAGAGATAGTCCCCCCTTCGGAGTGCACTATCTTTTTGACAAGCGATAGACCAATGCCCGTGCTTTCAAATTCGTCTCTCGACTGCAGCGTTTGAAAGATGACGAAAATCTTGTCATGGTAGGCGGACTCAATGCCGGGGCCGTCATCGGCAACCGTGAACTCGTAAAATCTATCCACTGCTCGGGCGGATATGCGCACGGTGCCATCAGTTCGATCGTGATGCTTAATAGCGTTTGTGATGAGGTTGGAGAAAACTTGAGTTAGGGGTACTTTCTTTGACTCTAAAACGGGCATCTCTGTGTCGATCTTCACTCTAAACCCCTCCGGTGGAGAGATCGAATCGACAATCTCGTTAATCAGCTGAGCCACATCAACTCGCTCGTGACTTTGATGCGTGCGGTCAATGCGCGAGTATTCAAGAAGGCCATTGATCAAACCTTCCATTCGCCTAACTCGGCTTTTTAGTAGCTCGAACTGAGCTTTACTTTCTTCGGGCAGCTCACTGTCCAAATCTTCTTCAATCCAGGTAGCCAAATTCCCGATCGCCCGCAGTGGCGCTTTTAGATCGTGCGAAGTGACGTAGGCAAACTGGTCGAGTTCTTGATTGCGCTGCTCTAGTCGCGACATCGTTTCGGTGAGCATCAGGTTAACGGTCAGCAGATCGTCTTTTCGCCGCTGTAGCGCTATGGTTGCCTTCTTTTGGTCGGTGATATCTTGAATCGTGGCGATAAAGTATTGCGGCTGACCGCCTGAGTTGCGTACTACTGAGATGGTGACAGTTGCCCAAAGGGTATCCCCTTGACTAGTGATATATCGCTTCTCAAAAGTCTCCTGGGCACTTTCAAGTGAAGCTTTTGGCGATCGCACACTACTAATCAACCGCTGGCGAGCTAGCTGACCGTTTTCTATATCCTCAGGGTGAGTTACCGCAGAAACGTGCTCTTTGACCAATGTCGATCTGCTGTAGCCTAACATTTCACAAAGTCTTTGGTTCACCTGAATCCAGCGACCGTCTAGGCCGAGTCTAGCCATGCCAACGCTCGCTTGGTCGAAGATGATGCGGAGCTGTTCCTCGTTCTCTCTATGGGCATTTTCGTGCCGTTTGCGCTGGGTAATATTTTCAAAGGCAACCCCTACACGCTGGTTATGGAGCGGAAAGGCTTTAACGTCGAATATTCCCGGCTTGATCTGGTTGTCGCCATAGGCCACTTCGCCCAAATTATGCTTCTGGCCGCTTTTGGCAACGCCTATATAAATAGATGGGACATCAGTGTCTTTAAGGGCAGGAAAAATTTCATCGATAGTCTGCCCAATAAAATCTTTAGTCTCTACCCCGGTTAATTCTTCGGCGGCTGGATTGGTGCCAATGAGTCTGAGCGCTGGCCGGGAGCTATGCGCTGCTTGTTCTGGCGTTTCTAACTGCCAGATAAAAAGACCCACTGGCATATTATGAACAGCCTCAGCATACATTCTGGCTGCCGCTCTAACCTGTTTGATCTCACTGCGCCTTTGAGATTCTGAGCGCTGTAGGGCCGAGTACCTAGCTTCGCTATCCGCTTTTTGCTGGCTGCTGTTGGCTACTTGGTCTGTGATGTCACGAGCAATACAATACAGGCGCTTCTCAGGGGTCTGATTTTGTTCTAATGTTTCGGTAGGGATAGCCGGTTCGATGGCTGGCTCGATAGCCGGTTCGACAACTGACGCGGTCCACTCTAGCCATCGATATTTGCCAGATTGATGCCGGTAGCGGTAGGTAAATTTAGCGTAAGCAGAGAGCTTTGAGAGCTCGATTATGTGGTGCTCACGGTCTTCTGGATGCGCGATCGCAGCTAGCGACCGCCCGTCCATATCGGTGCTCGCGTAGCCCAGCTTATCTGTAAAGGCCGGGTTGATTCGGCAGCAATGACCCTGCGCATCTAATATGCACATGATGTCGGAAGCCAACTCGAAAAAAGGTAGCGCTTGATTAGGCGAGGGTGTGATCGCTTTTGATGTCGATGACACATCGTCTTTGAAGTCAGCCGGCGAGAATGAATTCATATTGGCCTTGTCTACAGAGGCTGTTCTCTGCCTTTGGGAAGAGTCTGATTCAATTAGAGTCACCCAACTGGCAGATACTGCCTATACCGATATATTACATAGTACAGATATCTTATCTTTACAATGACATAGGCATTTCAGATGGACGAAGAAACAACCGTTGCGTTAGTAGAAGATCACGACCTGACTCGGATGGGCCTAAGAGCAGCTTTCCGACAAGCAGGTCTGCGGTTTTTGGGCGAGGCTGACAACGGCGAAAAAGGTCTGAAGTTGCTAAAGGAAATGGCACCTGACGTAGCAATTGTAGATGTAGGCTTGCCAGATATTGATGGTATTGAACTTATTCAGCGTTTCAAGAAGGAGAACCCTCAGAGCGAAACGCGTATTTTGATGCTGACTATGCACGATAGCGAAAAGGCAGTGCTAGCTGCCTTTGCTGCGGGCGCTGACTCTTACTGCACCAAAGAAATCGAAACGACAGATTTAATCACCGCAATCGAAGAGACCCACGCTGGTAACTCTTGGATTGATCCTTCTATTGCCAGCCTCGTGCTAAACCAGGTGAAGCCTACAGCGGCAGTCGGTGAGTCTTTTAATGCCAAGACGGTAGAAATTAGAGCGGTTGATCCTGAGTACGAGCAGATTATTGAAGCGTACCCGCTAACAGAGCGAGAGCTAGAAATCTTGGCGTGCATTGTATCGGGCTGTAGCAACGCGCAAATCGCTGAGCAGCTATTCGTGACGGTAGGAACCGTGAAGACGCACGTTCGTAATATCCTCAATAAGCTAGGCGCGAGCGATCGCACGCAGGCTGCAGTGAGAGCGTTACGCTCTGGTTTGATCAGCTAATTTTTTGATCAGCTAATTTTGCAGGTCTAGCTAGATTGGGAAACGAGTCCTGACAAGATGAATCCCAAAAGAATGGATATCGGGTAGAACTGCATTTAATACAGCACTAGAAGCAATCCAATCGGGTTGCTTTTTTTTAAGGTTTCTGCTGTAGCCCTATCTTCTGCGCCTTATCCTCTGTAGTCTTAATCTTCTATGGTCTTATGACCAAAATCTACCTATATAGCCTTATAACTGCATAGTCTTTTACGAAGCTTTGTAGCAACGCAAGCTGAGCTAGTCGACCTTTCTTCCACGTTATTGCAACTATTATGTCTTTTTCTCTTTTTTTCTCTGTATTAAAACAGACGGTCGCAGAGTGGCAGCGGGACAAAGTGTCGCGATTAGCGGCGGCGCTAGCTTACTACACGACGTTTTCTCTAGCGCCTGTGCTGATTATTGTGATTGCGATCGCCAGCTTTTTGTTCGAGCAAAGTACGGTCCAAACGCGCATCATAGAACAGCTACAAGGACTGCTTGGCGATAGCGGCGCGCAGTTTGTAGAAGAAATGCTCACTAGCAGAAGCCAAACTAGCGACGGCCTATGGGCTACGTTGATTAGTGTAGGGTTGCTGATACTAGGTGCCTCGGGGCTGTTCATTCAGCTGCAAGACGCGCTGAACACGGTTTGGAACGTAGTTCCTAGAAAGGACGCCGGTTTGTGGAAGCTAGTGCGCGATCGCCTGCTGTCTTTCGGTATGCTGCTGGTGATTGGTTTTTTGCTGCTAGTATCGCTCATCTTGAGTGCGGTGCTAGCGGCAGTAAACAATCTGTTTAGCGATACGCTGCTAGGCTGGTCCGTCGGCTGGCAAATCCTCAACGCGGTTGTCTCTTTTGGCATTATTTCTCTCTTATTTGGCCTGATTTACAAGATTCTTCCAGATGCAGACATCAGCTGGAAGGATGTTCGCGTTGGTGCGCTCATCACCGCTTTACTGTTTACCTTAGGTAAGGTGCTTATTGGCCTGTACCTGGGCAATAGCAGCGTAGCCTCTGCTTATGGCGCAGCCGGATCGTTTGTCGTGCTGCTCTTGTGGATCTACTATTCGGCTCAGATTCTCTTGTTTGGAGCAGAGTTTACGCAGGTATACGCGAACCGCTTCGGGTCTAATATTCGTCCGGATAAATACGCTAGGTTTGAAAAGGGTGCAACAGATTTTGAAAAGGGAAAAGAAGCGAGAGAGGGCGCCGAAAGCGGCGATGCCACCACAATGCCAAAGACTCGAACTGAGTACCAGGCGCAGCGGAAGGATATAGAAACCTCATCAGAGTCATAGGGACTAGTCTTATGTAAGACGTAGGGATTTGTGTGTAACGATGGGTGCTCTGTCAAAAGAGAGAGAGCGTCGTGAAATAGTATGAGTTTTGGAATGCTGCTTCCCTCTGGGGGGGGAGGAATATTCTTGAAACAACGCGCGTTAATAGGAATAGATTTTATTCTTGAATTAAGATACAGAGACACGCAATATGGAACGTTATGAAGGTCTTTTGCAGGCCGCCAGCAGCTATACACCACAGGGGCCTCCTCTTTGGCTAGCCCAGGTGGGCGGTGAGCTAGACCCAGAAGCCCTCTTCTCGGGACCTCAGTTTTTCGTATCGCTGATATCGGGTGTCATCTTGGCATTCGGCTTTCAGCTACTGCTGACGAATCTAGCAGTGGCCACTGGCGTTTCCTATATGGCGCACTCTAGTAATTCAAGCGGCTCAAGCTCTTCAAGCAGATCAAGCTCTGACGACAGCGGCTCAGGCGTTAAGAAAATCGGATTTCTGTTCGGCATTTGTACGCTGTTAGCCGTATCCTTAGCTCTGTTTTGCGCTTGCTCACTGGCAGTTAGGCTTAGCCTGTACGACGATCCTTGGCTTGGCGGCATTACAGGACTCGTTATTTGGGCAACTTATTTTACGCTGCTAGTCTGGTTTAGCTCGACGACGGTGGGCTCTCTTATTGGCTCTGTGGTGAAGTCGGCGACGAGTGGCTTTCAAACCATCATGGGTACAGCAACGGCGGCGCTAGGGGCTAAAGGTGCAAGCGACCAGGTGGTGCAGACTGCTGAAGCCGCAGCGGCGGCAGTGCGCCGAGAATTTACTACAGGTGTGGACGTCGGCGGCATTCAAGATAGCTTGCAGTCCTATATTGCTAGCTTGCGATCGCCTGAAGTCGATGTGGAGTCGGTTGAAAAAGAGTTTGAGCGACTGATCCGCAAGTCAGAGTTGACTAACACCGACCGAGATGCGCTGCCACAAATTGACCAGGCTACGTTTGAAGGACTGCTAGGCGATCGCACCGATCTCTCTCGAGAAGAAAACAAGCGGCTAGCCGATCGTCTGTATCGCGTCTGGGAGAAGAACACTGGCAGCAGCAAGAACCTAGCGGAGATGATGACCTTTGTGGCTTCGGCTACAGGCGGACAGCTAGCCTCTCAGGGCATTGGTAGCCAGCTCAACAAGCTGATCTATGAACTGCGTCAGCAGCGGCAGCAAGGCGGCGGCAACAGCAGCGACAGTAGCGGCAGCAGTGATAGCAACCAAAGTAGCGGACCGGGCCCTGTACAGCAGGTCGCGGCCCAAAGCTTGAATACGATGATTAGTATGATCATGGGCAAGGCCGATCTCTCTGATTTGGATGCGAAGTCTATCATTAAGCAGATTAAGTCAGCCCAAAGCGAGATTGCCGGTCGAGCTAGCGACGCTGCCCCTCAGGCATTAAAAGACGCTGCGCCTAGCGATGACGACAATATCATCAAGGCCGATGTTGAAGATTATCTGCGTCACGCGTATGTGGGTAAGCTAAAGTCTTCACGCATTGACGAGACTTTTCGCAACGTACTGTATGACAACGAGGCTGATGAAACCCAGCTACGCGAGCAGCTTTCTGGCTTTGGTCGGAAAACATTTAGCAACGTGTTGACTGAGCGCGGCTTATTTACTCAAAGTGAGATTAAAGAAATTAGCACCCGATTAGAAATAATCCGGCAAGCGGTGCTAAAAGACGTGACAGAAGCAGAGGCCGTCGGCGCTGAAAAGCGAATACAGGCTCAGATTGAGAGCTTCTTTAAGTATTCTCCTGCCAGTGAGCTGTCTTCAGAGATGGGAGAGCGGGCGTTCCGCGCCATTATCGAAGGTGCACCTTTGCAAGCTCCTGTTTTGCGCGATCGCCTAAATACGTTTACCGCTGATTACTTCCGACAGTTCTTGCTCACTAGAGATGACATTGCCGCGCACGAAACCTCCGAGCGCTACGAGCAGCTTCTGAAGCGAATTCTAGCGGATGAAGATAGCCTTGATCAGGCGGCTAAGGTTCGCCTACAGCAGCAGCAGCAGTCGTTAGAAAACTACTTGCGCAACACAGGTAGGGATGAGCTAAACCCAGAAGGTATCAAGCGCGATTTGGCCGCTCTCTTGCACGAGCCTAATGAGGGCGTGCGCCGGGTCAGAGGACGGATTGCTCAATTCGACCGCGATACGCTGGTGAATCTGCTAGCTCAGCGTCCTGAATTCTCTAAGGAAGACGTCGAGCAGGTAGTTGGCTCTGTCGAAGACAACTGGTCGGCTGCGGTAAGTACGCCACAGAAAGTGAGCCAGCAGGCGCAGGCTAAATACAGCGAAGCTACAGATGCGATCGCTGACTACTTACGCAGTACGGGTAAGCCAGAGCTAAGCCCTGAAGGCATCCAGCGCGACCTGGAAAAGTTGATGAATCATCCTAGAGCAGGCGCTCAGGCTATTCGCTACCGACTGTCCAAAATGGATCGCGATACGCTGATACAGTTGCTTGCTCAGCGAGATGACTTAGACGAAGGCGAAATCAGTCAAACAATCGACAAATTGATCACGGGGATTGAAAGCGTGGTGAAAGCGCCACGTCGGTTTGCCCGTCGAACGCGTGACGGCGCAGTCGGCAAGGCGTCTTCTTTCCAGTCTGCGCTAGAGGATTACCTACGCAATACTGATAAGCAGTCGCTAGATCCTGATGGGATTAAGCGTGACTTGAAACTGCTGTTGAACGATCCAAAGCTGGGTGCTAGCAAGATAAGCGATCGCATCGCTCAAATGGATGACTCTACTGTTGTTGCATTGCTCTCTCAAAGAGGAGACATGACAGAAGAAGAGGCGCAAGCCATAGTTGGTCGCGTAGCCGACGTGCGCAGCCAGGTAGTTGGTCAGATTCGCAGCATTCAGCGCAGTGTGGAGTCAGCGTTAGATCGCATTTTTGCGAGTATTCGTGACTATCTACAGTCATTAGAGCGCCCAGAGCTTGATTACTACGGTATCAAGCGCGATATCAACACGATGCTAGATGACCCTCAAGCTGGCTTTGACGCGATGCGCCTTCGCCTTTCTCAGTTTGATCGCGATACGCTAGTTGCGATCGCCACTTCTCACGACAGTATCTCCGAACGAGATGCTTACCGGGTTATCGATCAAGTAGAAGCGGCTAAGAACAGCGTACTGAAGAAAGCCGAGAGCTTAGAGCGCCAGGTTGAAGGCCGTTTGACTGCAATGAAAGAGCAGACGCAAAAGCAGATAGAAGACACAAAAGCAGCGGCAGAAGCAGCAGCTTGGTGGCTGTTCTTGACAGCGGCAGTATCAGCTGGAGCGGCAGTCATAGGCGGCATCATCGCGACCTAACTGATTACTAATGTGATCTAGCAGCGATAGATTAGCGGTTGTTTAACCATCGATGAATCATCGATAAATAGCTAAAACAAGTAAAGCTGTGACCTCACTAGACTGGGGCACAGCTTTTTCATTGCTAATCTTACCGATACTTCAGCGAAACACCGTTAATCTGTCGCGTTGCTAACCGTCAGCAGCCGGTCTGTGACCAACTATAGTTCGATGGCGCGGGTCACTCGCCACGGCAAGCACCTGTTCAAACCCATTGTTCTTTAGGGCCGTTTCCACATCAAAGGTGTAGTAGTCATCGCTCCAGGGTTCGGTACTTTTCATCAGGGTAAAGAGAACAGGTGGTAGCTTTTGAATGACAGGTGACTGAGGGTCATTATCCACAATGGCCAGCGCGCCGCCCGGTCTGAGAAGGCGATAGGCCTCTTTGAAGATGGCTTGGGTGACATGGCGAGGCAGCTCGTGAATGACAAACTGCATCGTTACTAGATCAAAGGAAGCGTCTGCTAAGCCAGTGTCTTCGGCCTTGGCGTGAATCCACTGAGAGATGCTGCTGTCTTCGTCCTGAGCCTTTGCCACAGCTAGCATGTACGGTGAGAGATCGAGCCCAACTGTTCGGACGGGATGATTCTGCTGCTCTTGGTAGTAGGCGTGCAGGGTGCAGGTAGAAATGCCGACCGAGCAGCCAAGGTCGAGAATATCGTGAATCTGACTAGGACCGTGTTCGGCTAGCGCGTCGTGAAAGCTTCTGCGTAAGCGGTCTTGGGCTGCCTGCCAGGTAAGGTCTTCTTGGGGCCACACCCGTAGCGCCATAGAGTAGGTGGCCGACGCCGCCTCAAAGGCAGCAGGCCAGCATAGATTGCCCTGTTCGTAGGCGTGAAAAGGAACCTGATAATAGTCTGGATAGGCTACGTTTGGGTCAGCAACATCTATGAGCGTTTTTTCTACACCTGAGTCAGCCCAGGCTTGGTAGTTTTCTCTCCAAGAAATTCCATTCTTTTCTGCGGTTTTGATGATTACACTGCGCGCTTGCTGCTTCATTAGGCCGTAAATTGGCTTTGTTTGAATGAGCAAATTTACAAAGCGTGCGAGCAAGTCATCACCCGCCCAGTCTGGTTTGACCTTGTTGGTTACAGTGCTTCCCGTCGTGCGGCTCATGGTGCTTCTCGTGGTGCGGCTCATGGTGCTTGTCGTGGTATCGCTTACCGCATACAGGTGTTACCCGGTGCGTATACAAGTGCCTTTTATTCTATAGCCTTCGCCCGGTTGCTTAAGACATGTTTACAGGCTACGGCTGCTAGCAAACGCATTCTGCCAAAGCTATCTGTCTGAGTAGAATGATTTAGGGTGAAAGCATTCGTAAAGTATTTGTTTCGCCTATGCGTCGGCCCTACATTCTCATTGCTGCGATCGCAACCTTAGTCAGCCTGGTTCTACTACTAGCGACAGTAGGTTCGCTCGCTCAGCTATATGGTGCGATCGCCGTCGTCTCTCCTGTACTGGCCCGGCTCGTTTTAGGTCTGGTTTTACTGGCTTTGCTGGGCGCCCTTGCTGTTTTGGTGCGCTACGGCTGGCTATTTCTACGACCCAAACGCACCCGCACAATCACGTTGCCAACCGCGCCCCACGAAGTAGCGGCCGTCAGTATGCAAGCGGCGCAGCAGCAAGTAGCGCAGATAGAAGATGAAATCGCTAGGCAGGCGCTAGCGGCGCAATCTGACGAATTGGCGCGGCGTCTGGCGCAGCAGACGTTTCAGATAGTGGTGTTTGGGCTAGGGTCTACGGGGAAAACAGCGCTAGTGAATGCGCTGATAGGAGAAATAGCGGGAGAGGTGGCGGCAACGATTGGGACGACCGGCACCGAGCGGACGTATCGATTAGTGGTCGAAGCCGAGCGAAAACCTGTGGAGCTGCTGATTACCGATACCCCAGGCCTGCTGGAGGCCGGTGCGCTGGGTGAAGCGCGATCGCAAGCCGCAAGGGCGCTAGCGGTGAAGGCGGATCTGCTGCTGTTTGTGATTGATAATGACTTGCACCGAGCAGAGTATGAGCCGCTGGCGATGCTGATGGGCATGGGTAAGCGATCGCTACTGGTGTTTAACAAGGGCGATCGCTATTTACCCGACGAGAAAGAACAGATCCTAGCTAGGCTAAAAGAGAGAACGCGATCGCTGCTAAATCCTAGAGATGTGATTGCGGTGACAGCCGCGCCGTCATCGGCTCAACTGCCCGACGGTACGCAAATGCAGCCTGAGCCACAGATTGCGACCTTGATTGAGCGAATTCTCACCATTTTGCGAGAAGAAGGCGCGACGCTGAGGGTAGGCAATGTGCTGCTGCAGTCTCAAAAGCTGAGCGAAGATGCGCGATCGCTGTTAAACGCTCAGCGTCAGCAGCAGGCCGAGACCATTGTCGATCGCTATCAGTGGATTGGGGCGGGCGTCTTGGCCGCTACTCCGCTGCCCGTAGTCGATATGCTAGCAACCGCTGCCGTTAATACGCAGATGGTAATAGAGCTAGGTCGAGTATACGGGGTTGAGGTCAGTATCGAAGAGGCCAAGGCGTTAGCGGTGTCGCTAGCCAAGACGATGGCAGGGCTAAGTATTGCAAAAGGTGCGATGAAGATGCTGGCTGTTGGCTTACAGGTGAATATTGCAACGGCGGTGGCGAGCAAGCTAGTGCAAGGGGCGAGCGCCGCCTATCTAACTCGAATTGCTGGGAAAAGCTTTATCACCTACTTCCAGGCAAATCAAGACTGGGGCGACGAGGGTATTCAGGCGGTAGTGGCGCAGCAGTATCAGCTCAATCGACGCGATGAGTTTGTTAAACAGTTTTTGCGCAGCGCTGTTGAAAAGTTAGAAGAAGTCAGGAGCTAGTGGAGACAAGCGCTCCTAATGTCTTCACTTTTGTTCTATTACTGATAGGTTTTTATTAGTGGGTTTTTACCGGATCTAAGAGGGTTTGGGAGAACGCAGGCAAAGCCCGGTGCTTCAGCACGGGGATGTAGTTCGCGAGTCTCCCAGGTGAGTGCTAGCGTAAGAACATGTTGATTCTAGAGTATAAGGTCAAGGCAAAGCCTCAACAGTTTGCCGCAATAGACGAAGCTATCAGGACTGGGCAGTTTGTTCAGAATAAGGCTTTGCGTTTGTGGATGGATGTTAAGGGCACGTCCAAATATGACTTGAGCAAGCTGTGCAAACAGCTAGCAAAAGAGTTTGACTTTGCCAATGAACTCAACAGCATGGCTAGGCAGGCCAGCGCTGAACGTGCATGGTTTGCTATTAGCCGCTTCTACGAAAACTGCAAGCAAGGCGTTAAGCCTGTTGGTATTCCAAAGTTCAAGCAGTTTGCTCGCTCAGTCGAGTACAAAACGTCCGGCTGGAAACTGACAGCGCCTAAGGATCGAGGATTAAATAGTTGATTCGATTTGAGGGGGATTAGCCAGGGCGGTGTAATTCCATTTTGGCAAAACGTCATCAAACACAATGCGAATGCTGGCTTTGAGTTCATCAGTCGCTTTCTTCCCGGTTTCATAGACTCGGTCAAGGACGGTTGTAAAAACGCTCAATCCGGTTGCCGTTGTCGCCGTAGCCATCAGTTCTTTGACGGTCTCAACCGTATCGAAAATCACCCCCTGCGTCGCTCGCGTCAGATGTGGAAACAATCGATGTTCATAAGCCTGCGGCACGCTTCGCGAACGGATTGTACTTAGAGGTGTAGGGCGGATAGTGAGCGACCCGAATGTCCAGGGTCAGCTCAGCAGCCAAGTCCTGTAGCGCTGCTTTGAACAGATAAGAGCGCGAACTATTGCTACCCCCACCATCACAGGTCAACAGCAATGAGGTGGCCGTTGGGTACTGCTGCCGCCCGTACGTTTGCCACCAGTAGCGCAGGGAATCAATCGCAAACTCATGCGTGTCACGAGAGGTGCCAATCTGAACATAGCCAACGTTCTCGGTGAGGTCATACAGTCCGTGCGGAACCGCTTTGCCCGTTGATAGAGAAGGCCAATCATGGTCGTAGACTTCTATGGGCGCTTGTGTGTAGGCGTGTCCGGCTCGATACAGTGGCCCGATTAACTCCTTTTTTTGGTATCCATGCTGATCACAGGCTCACCTGCCGATTGGTAGCTATCGACCAGTTTGTGTATTTTCTCAAACTGTTGATTGCGGTTAGGGTTGCTACCGGTTGACTTACGCTTGAGCGCCTGACGCCGTCGGAACTGATGATTATCGAGGAGTTGGTCCACCACCGTCACGCTGATGCTGATTGCTTCTTCGTCTGCTAATCGGTCGGCTATTTGCTGACGGGTCAAGTGCGTCCATTTAATCGACTCATCCATCGGTGAACCTGCCGTGTGACGCTCAACGACTCGCAAAAAGGCCGCATCGAGTCCTGCAATCGTGTCAAAAGCACTTTTACGACCGCCGCCAGGTGAGCGCTGTCGCGCTTCTCTCATTGCCTCAGGATCCGATAACTCGGCGATTCCCAACCGAATACTCCCACGCACACAGCCCAGGACTCGATGGATATAGCTGATGCCCCCATAACCTATTTTGACCGCTTCGATTGCGGCATAGCGGCGACGGTCTTTCTCGCTTAACGACTCATAGTAGCGCTGTATCTGCTCTTCTATTGCGCAGGAGTAAGCGCGGACGGTTTTCATCGTTTGAGCCGAAATAACTGGGTTTCCTCATTATCAGACATATTGACTCTTTTGTTTAATCCTCGATCCTAAGCGGATTAAGTTCACTGATAAGAAAGGTATCGGCCTTTTGAAACTGGTAGGCACTCACGACCTTGGCAACTATGCTGAGAAGCTGATTAAGCGAGTGAGGCTGATTCGCCGCGCAGATGGCTACTACTGCCAATTCTGCGTAGCCGCAGACCGCAAGGAAACGCTAGAACCATCTGGCAACACAATCGGCTTAGACGTTGGCTTAGCTGACTTCTACACCGATTCCAATGGCGAGAAAGAAGAGAACCCTAGATTCTACAGAAAGCGTGAAGCTAAGCATAAAAAGCTAGCTAGGCGCGTCTCTCGAAAGAAAAAGGGTCAGCCAACCGCAAGAAAGCAATAAATCGACTAGCCAGGTTCGAGCTTACAACTTCACGCAAGCGAAAAGACCACGCTGTAAAATTGGCGTTGTCCGTGATGAGATCTAACGACCTCGTAGCGTACGAAGACTTGAGAATCCGAAATATGGTCAAGAATCACAACTTGGCTAAGTCGATTGCTGACGCAGGTTGGTATCAGTTCAGAACGTGGCTAGAGCGCTACGGCGATATATTTGGCCGGGTAACCGTTGCGGTGAATCCTGCCTATACGTCGCAAGCATGTTCTAGCTGCGGAACGATAGTGAAGAAGTCTCTCTCTACCAGAACTCACGCCTGCAAGTGTGGCTGTGTGCTAGATAGAGATGAGAATGCAGCTATCAATATTTTGAACAAAGGACTCGGTACGACGGGGCACGTCGGAACCGCCTTGCTAGACAAGGAAAACGCCCTGTGAGATACGACCTCTTTGGGTTTGGCGGTAACGTTGGATCTGAAAGTTATGTCCCTGACCAGGGAATCCCCGCGCCTTCAGGCCGCGGAGTAGTCAATTGTGGGTCTCTACTGTGTTTTCCGCTGATAGGCGCGTACTGTCAGCGTCCCAAATATCGAGCACAGAACTAGGCTCCACAGCAAAGTAACCAAGACATTCTGCGTGGCTGGCTCTCCACTGGCCATTGCTCGCATCGCCCCTGCTAGAATAGAAACCGGATTGTACGTCACAAAAGGCTGCGCCCAGTTGGGAAAGCCATCAATAGGAACATAGCCAGCGCTCAAAAAGGTGAACGGTAATATCCAGGGGTTGAGGACTGCGGAGACGGTTTCAGCAGATTTAGCCCCTACGGCGACATAAAAGCCGATTAGCGCTATAGAGAGCGTAAAAATAACCGGCAATAGGAAAAATCCGAGCGTTTCCCACAGGCTACCGTAAAAGCGGAAGCCGATTAGATGACCTGCGATCGCAATAGCAAGTACCTGGATGAGTAGCCTAGCTCCAGAAGAAAGCAGTCTGCCACCGATGGCTGCAAGCCTAGCAATAGGCATAGCTCGTAGGCGAACGTCCATACCGTTTTCCAAATCGGTGTAGAAGAAGCTGCTGATATCGACGGTGTTAAACATCAGGCCCTGAACGGTAGTGAAAGGAAGCAGAAACTGGGCGTAGCCGCCAAAGCCGCCGCCTGGGTTGACGACCCTAGCAAAGCTAGCGGTAAAGACAAAGAGTAGAGAGGTCGCAAATAAGGCAGAGACAATCAGCGAAGCGGGGTTGCGGAAATCGATTAGCAGGTTTCGCCAGGCGACAATCACAATGTCATGCAGCGTGCGGCCCAATCCGCCTTCTTGGCGAGCTGCCACTAGTGCTGTAATTTCTGGAGATGGTAGGGTCACACTGGTTTGGGGTGGGTGCTTTAACAGGTTCTCGGATAACAGAGTCTCGGATAACGGCCTTCCGAGCGATGGCCTTCCGAGCGATGAATTTCCTCGATCGCGTCTGGACGGGTTGATTTTAGATGAATGAACTGAGCTGTTTTTGGGCATTACACGAGTCGCTTGTAGGCTCTTACGGCGCCAAGTCCTAACAGAATCCATATCCCGATCAGCCACACGAAGCTATAGCAAAAAAGCGGGAGGCCGTCAGGAGAACCGGCAACGAGCGATCGCAGCGCATCACAGGTCACACTCACGGGCTGATAGCGAATAATGGGCTGTAGCCAGGCAGGGAAGTTTTCAGTTGGGCTAAAGCCATTGCTGAGCAGCAGCAGCGGCACGTAAGGAATAATGGCCACCGAGTTCACCAAGTCGGGCCGTCTGAGCTTAATCGCTAGGATGCTGTAGCCCGTAATGCAGGCGGCGGTGAAAACAACAACTAGGATCAGATAGCCTAGCCCTGCGAGCGGGCTGCCCTGAAAGCGAAAGCCAAAAATAGCGTAGGCCACAACCAGCAAAACAAGCGTAGCGAGTAGGGCCCTGACCATGTAGGCAATAACCAAGCCAGCGATGGTGGCAATGCGTGAAATAGGCATGACCCGGCAGCGGTTCATCATGCCTGACTCTATGTCTTTGGCAAACATCAGCGCGGAGCCTAGCCCAGCGAAAAACAGAGCCTGCAAGTTGATGATAGGAACGAGATATTGAATGTAATTTACGCCTTGATTGGCCATCAGCTTTTGGCCAACTAGCCAGAAGCCAGCAAGAAAGACAATCGGAAAGATAGCGATCGCGACGATCACAATCGGATTACGCCGTAACCGAATTAGGTTACGCCCGGTAATTAGCAAACTGTCTTCTAAGGCCCTTTGCCAGCCCGTTTCTTGCCGCTGGGAAATCATTTGCTGAGCGATCACAGCTACATCAAAATTAGACGTCATAAACCTCGAGCATAGATAAAAGCGATCGTGATGAAAGCGGCTAGCCCTGATCGTAACAGTATTATCGGTCTTCTAGCTCTCGAAATGAGTTCTAATGATCTACTTTTTTCTCCTTAGCTTTCTCTTTCTAGACCTTCTCTTTCTAGACCTTCTCTTTCTAGACCTTCTCTTTCTAGACCTTCTCTAATCTTTAGTCGTATGACCTGTTAGAGAGAAAAACACATCATCTAAGCTAGGCCGACGCAAGGAGATATCGGCTAGCGGAATGCCTGCTGATTCTAGTCGAACGACAATATCTGTGAGCGTATTGGCACCGTTGGGAGCAGCGATCGCAATCGGCCCCGCCTGTCCTGTTTCACCTGTCATCACGTCGCCAATATCAGCTAACAGCCTCTGTACTTTAGCAAAGTCTTCTATATTCGCCAGGCGCAGCTCGCAAAACTTACCTCCTACTTTGTCTTTCAGCTCGTCCACGGTGCCTTCGGCAATCACTTGACCTTGATCGATCACCACAATTTGATCGGCGAGCGCATCGGCTTCTTCTAGATATTGAGTAGTCAAAATAATTGTGATGCCTTGCGCTTTGAGGCCTTTGACCACTGCCCATAGCTGCTGACGGCTGCGCGGGTCTAACCCGGTTGTTGGCTCATCTAAAAACAGCACCAGCGGTGAAACCACAATGCTGGCGGCCAAGTCCAATCGGCGACGCATCCCTCCCGAGAACGTTTTTACCGGACGATTTGCGGATTCTACCAGGTCAAACTGAGATAGCAGCTCTTCGGTTCTTCGCTTGGCCGCCTTGCTCGAAAGTCGCAACAGGCGGCTAAATAAAACCAGATTTTCGCGCGCGGTTAGCACCTCATCGACAGCCGCAAATTGACCGGTTAGGCCAATGAGCGATCGCACTGCTTCTGGCTGACGCACCACGTCGTACCCGGCAATTGTCGCCGTTCCACCGTCTGGCTTTAGAAGCGTCGTCAGGCAGTTGATGACCGTGGTTTTTCCTGCGCCATTCGGGCCCAAAACGCCCAACACCGTACCTTTTTCTACCGAGAGATTAATCCCTCTCAAGACAGCCATATCGCCAAAACGCTTGGTCAACTGCTTGACCTCTACAATCGGAATCACTGCGATCGCCGCCCAAAAATAACTAAGACCAGCATAACGTTTCCTCTTTTCTTGTATTCTCCTTGCGCTCGTCTCTGTGCCTTCTTTTTGACTCGTGCCTCTCTATAGATGCTTCACTCCTGATCAAAGCACTTTAGAGGGGTATGTAGAAGAAGGCATTAATAATTCAATTTGGTGAAAATACGTAATGCGGCTGTGTGCTTTACGGCACTGTGCTTCAGTCCTAGTGCCGATCTCGTGACGGAAGCTACGATATTAGGCTAGAGACCGCTAGGCTAGACATAGATAAGAATGAGTAATAGATGAATGTGGGCTAAGCTGCTCGTTCTACTGCATAAGCTCTAGCCTATAAACGTTAGTTCCTATAGACGCTTATAAGCTATACACAGCGTCACTAAAGCTCCTAACGCTACCATTTTTGATATATCCATGATTCTTATGCAATTACCTTTAATATCTATGTATCAGCGGCAGATTGCCAAGGCAGCGTACCGGCGCGCGTGCTCCTGCGAGCGGCAACAAGCTTATCCTCAGGCTATTAGCGCATTTACTCAGGCGATTGCTAAAGGCTACTCTCGTCCTTGTGAGGCCCTGGTACGGCGCGGGATCAACCGGATAAAAGTAAATGATTTGGCTGGTGCGATCACCGATTTTGAGTCCGTTATCCGAGCTATCACCCGCACTGATACTCACACCGATACTAGCTCTGGTATTAGTCCCAAAATATCCCCTACCTTTTCTCTAGCTCAAGCTTACTACCAGCGGGGTCTGTTGCGTCAGCAGCGCCGCGATCAGCTGGGGGCGATCGCCGACTGGGCAGCGGCGATCGCGGCACATCCTACCTACCCACAGCCTTACTTTCAGCGAGCCCTAATACTGCTAGACCAGGAAAAGCATAGTCAGGCCTTAGCCGATCTCAATAGTGCAATCGCTGCCGACCCAACCTTCGCGATTGCTTACCTTCAGCGCGGCAACTTGCGACATCAGCTAGGCGATGCTTCGGGTGCGATCACCGACTGGGAATACGCTATCTGCAACGACTTTACGCTAGCGTCCGCTAAACAAAAGCTAGAAGACATGCATCGAGACGCCTACGATGCCCGGCTTACCCAGGTACTCGCAGCTCCCTTTGCCGGAAAAGGGCTAAGCGTCCGCGTGCAGCACAGTGCCAGGCGGCTCGATATTCACGTGCACCGTGAAGTCGGTACCGGCGTGAGCTATTACACCTTGCCCGACCTTATCCGTGAGCACCTAGTTCCTCTACACCTTGCCGAAGTACATCGCTTTCGGCTAATTGGGCGAGTGGGCGATGTCAACCGCCCTGACTGGAACCAACTCTACGAGCTGTACAAAGGACAGCCCTGTCCTCCTAGCAACTGGCAGGCAGCTTTCTCCACTATTTTTCTGTTTCCACCTTTTGCTATTCCCGCCTTTGTTCAAGCAGCCCAAGTAAAGCAATCTTACAACAAAGGTAAATATGTAGAAGCGCTTAGAGCCTCCAAAGCCGTCAAGGGCCTTTGCCTAGCCAGCAGTGTTGCCCTAGGATTTTTTACCCTCGTGCCCTTAGGCTACGCTGCTTACGATTCGATGAAAGAGACGCCTACCTTCAAGATTTCGGAAGAACTAGAACAAACAACAAACCGTCCCTATCATGAGATTTGGAAGAATTAGCCTAGCATCGTGACGAGAGTTTATAGCAACCGGCTACAGTCGACTGTCTATATCTGACCGGTTACAGCTGACCGGTTACAGACGGCCAAAGGTGGGTTCTGTGCTGGCGCTGTAAGATCTATATAGTTCGAGTTGATTCGGCCGAAGTTCTTTGTAGTGCGGCGCCGCTTGTTTGCCTTCCTACCTGACTATGACCCATTTGTCTTTTTTTGCTAAGTCTTTTTTCGCTAGATCTCGTTCAGTCAGGTCTTGTTTTGTCAGAACAGCCACTGTGGCGATCGCATCCTCTTTTTTGCTTACCTATCTTCCGACTCAGGCCCAAGAAGTCATCTCGCCGGCACCGGCTAGCAACCCCGCTATCAGCTTTCGCCGCCCGCTACGCGTCAGCAGCGTGCGTATCCCCAATCGTTGGGAGCTGCGCCGCTCAGAATACCTATTTACGTTTGATTTTCCAGCAGATGCCGTAGAGCCGTTAGAGAAACTGGTATTCGATCAAATTGAGGGCTTTGGCTATCCGCGCTACCAAAGCGATGAGAGCTATGCCTTTGAGACCGACAGTGGCGATCGCCTGCCGCTAGGTGCTGTTGAAAACGATCGCGATCAGAGGAAGGTAACCGTTGTTTTCAATCCGCCTGTGGAACCGGGCAAGCAGGTGACAGTGGCGCTCAGGGCCAGAAATCCTAGAGACGGCTTGTACATCTATCAGCTAAGCGCTTTTCCTGTCGGCGCAAGTGAAGGCCAGTATGCAGGCGTTGAGCGACTAAATTTTTATCGGCCTAACAGACGCGATCGCTTCAACTGGCGATAGCTGGTAGTCGTGTGAGCAGCCCCTGACCTATAGCTGTCTCTATAGCTGTCAAGAGCATACTTTTCGGGTCATACTGTGCCTGGACGCAGCTCTAGACTTTTTGGCCAGAGTTGCGTTTCTTTTATGACATTTCCGAAAAATTCCTATCTTCAGAGCACGCTGGTTCTTTTAAACTGAGCTATCTATATAGTGCTCTTTTGATGAAACTTATCTTCAGTGCGTTAACGCTAGCCGTAGGTGGAGTAGCGCTTGGGTTGGGGTCCGTTGCAGTAGCGCAAACTAGCTACTACTACGCGGGGCAAGAGGCTAGCGGACAACAGCTGACAGTAGATCTCGATTCGATTTCTAGCGCAGGAAACAGCGATGCCAACTTCAACTATCTGCTAGGAGATCGACCAATTGCCAGCCAAGCACACTGCATAGGTGTGGGCGCTTGGACTACACTTGATGACGGTGTGGTTCACTACGCGCAGTCTCAGGCAGCGCGCGATATGGTCAGAATTGTCTGTAGCTACTTAGATGAACCGGTGGATGTTGCTACCGCGCCTTCTTTTTCCTCAGTCCCGCCAACGCCTATCTCTGCGCCTGCTACCAACATTGCCGAAGCTGTTGCTGTTGACCGCCTAGGTACGAACAGCCCGCCCATAGACGGCCCAGCCGCGGTACAAACAGCCCTAGTCTACGATCCCTCTTCTAATGTTCGAGAAACGCCCAACGGCTACATTCTTTGCTCTATTGATACCAGAGTCTATATCAATATTTATGGGCACTTAGCAGACGACTGGTACAGCACGGATGCCTGCGGACCGCTTGGGGTTATCCACATCAGTCAAATTCAGTTTTAGTGTCCCGGCGTTAAATGTTTAGCGCTAAGTCTCGGTTCTAGGTCTTTTATGGTGCGATGTATTTTATGACGCGATCAGTCATTGAGCCCTATCTGGTAACTGCTGAGCAGATGCAGCAGGTAGAAGGCCAGCTATTCGAGGTGGGAATGCCGGTCGCGGCGCTGATGGAGAAAGTGGCTGGGCGGCTGACAGAATGGTTTGTCAGCCATCACCGCACCGGCGGCGCTGCGTCCAAAAAAGTGTGCGTACTGGCGGGGCCGGGCCACAATGGGGCCGATGCGCTGGTGATAGCGCGCGAACTGTATCATCTGGGATTTGACGTAGAGGTGTGTCAGCCGATAGCTGACGGTAAGTCACTTACCTGTCAGCACGCCAACTATGCGAAAAGCTTGGGGATCCGCGTGTCGCCTTCTTTGCCGCCGCTGTCTGACTGCGGCGCAGTGATTGACGGACTGTTCGGCTTTGGGCTCGCTCGAGCGATTACAGGAGACTTGGCGAATGTGGTGGATCAGGTCAATCGGCACGCGGTCCCGGTTTATAGTATCGATTTGCCGTCTGGGATTCATACTGATACGGGTCAGGTGATGGGGACGGCGATTCGGGCGACCCGTACGGCCTGTCTGGGACTGTGGAAGCGGGCGTTTGTGCAGGAGTCGGCACTAGAATA
Organism: uncultured cyanobacterium; assembly: GCA_963702855.1. Taxonomy (GTDB): domain Bacteria; phylum Cyanobacteriota; class Cyanobacteriia; order Phormidesmidales; family Phormidesmidaceae; genus Phormidesmis. Next base: position 379,544 of record OY969765.1, on the reverse strand, counting down.
CTTTGGCGAGTGCGACCTGATAGATTTTGATATTCCGCTAGCGGCGATCGCACAGGTTGTAGGAGAGTCGCCAGCGGTGCGACGGCTGGTGAAATCGCAGATGGTGACCAGTATTTTGCCGGACCGGGCGGCGACAATGCACAAGTATACAGCCGGGCACCTGCTGCTAGTGGCAGGCTCTCGCCAATATGCGGGTGCGGCGCTGCTGTCCGGGCTAGGGGCGATCGCCAGCGGTGTTGGCATGTTAACGCTAGCGGTGCCTGAGTCTATTCGATTAGCTCTATTGCCGCAGCTACCGGGCGCCCTATTGATAGGATGTGAGGAAACAGCAGCAGGTGCGATCGCGTCTTTTCCAGACGCTGTGGACTTAAGTCAGTACGATGCGATCGCCTTTGGTCCCGGTCTAACACCAACCGCCCCTAACTTACTCAAGACCGTGCTAAAGGCTAACTGTCCAGTGCTGTTAGATGCGGATGGGCTTAACTTGCTGGCCCAGACCGATGGGGTGCAAACGCTAAAAGCGAGGACGAAAGAGACTGTTCTAACACCCCACTTGGGTGAGTTCAAGCGCCTGTTTGGTGAGATTTATGACCAGCGCTCGGACCAGACGCTACCTGGTGAGATAGCGGCTCAGGCGGCAAGGGCTAGCGGTGCGATTGTGTTGCTAAAAGGGCCCAGAAGTGCGATCGCTGCTGAAGAGAAGCTTTGGTTCAATCCTGAGAGCACATCGGCCCTCGCTAGAGGGGGTAGCGGCGATGTGCTTACGGGTCTAATGGGCGGTCTGCTAGCAGCGCGATCGCGCGCTTTACCAGATAGTGACCTTACCTCCGCTGTGGCGGGCGCGGTCTGGTGGCATTCTCAGGCGGCAATCTATGCGAGCGAGCAGCGAAGCGTGCTGGGCGTAGATCCACTTCAGCTAGCGCACAGCTTGAATCCGGCACTGCGATCGCTCCTGACAGCAGAAGAATCCTAACACTGGCAGTAACGGCATCTCTAATCTACTGCCGATCTTTTGTTTCGCACGGTCCGCCATGTTTTCCAACTCAGGCGCACCAGCATTAAGATAGTCAGCGGCACTACCACTATTCCAAGTAATCCGGTCCAAGGTGAATAGGCTGTTGCATTGAGAACCAGGTAGCCAATGTAAAGAGAGTAGTAAGCCAGCAGCAGCACGCCCTCTCGTCTAGAGACCTCATTATCTGTAAAAAAGATTGGAAAGCACATAACCGCCACTGCCAGCATGATAGGCATATCAAACGCTCTGGCTGAAGACAGAATGGTAATGCCGCTAGGAGCGATAGCGCTGGTAAGCCCCAAAACCATCAAAATGTTGAAAATATTGCTGCCAACGACGTTACCAACCGCGATATCGCGCTCGCCTCGAACGCTGGCCATAACTGAGGTTGCTAGCTCAGGCAGCGATGTGCCCAGCGCAATGACTGTCAGCCCGATAATCAGCTCATCGACCGCAAAAGCTCTTGCAATCGTTGTGGCACTGGCGACCAGCATCCGTGAGCCCAATACCAGGGTGAGCGTACCGCCTGCAAACATCAGTAAGTTCAGGACTGTTTCTTTAACAGAAACTGGCTGTCTTCCTAGCTCAGCGTACTCACCTAACACGCCCTTGTTCTTTTCTTTTTGACTTTGTGCCAACAGAAACATCGTGTAGACAAGCCCACCTATACATAGAATTACCCCGTCTGAGCGGCTAAGCTGGCCGTCTGCGCCAAACAACAACAGCAGCCCCGACACCCCAATCATGATAGGCACATCTAGCCGGACTAGCTGCGCGGCAACGACCAATGGTGAAATCACCGACGAAACGCCCAAAATGAGCAAAACGTTGCAAATGTTGCTGCCGACTACATTTCCCAATGCAATATCGGCCTGGCCGTGAAGACTGGCATTGAGGCTAACCGCTAGCTCTGGGGCGCTCGTGCCAAAAGCAACTACGGTCAACCCAATTATCAAAGGCGATATTCCGAGCGTTGCCGCTAGTTTGGAAGCCCCTTTAATCAAAAACTCTGCACCACCTACCAAAAGGGCTAAGCCCGCCACCAAAGAAAAAACCGTCCAAATACTCATAGGCGCCGTGTTGTCAGGTCTCTCAACGGGATTTACATGTTAGCCTTTCCTCTTATATCAAACTACCGAAATATACCGCTATCTCCATGCCTGCTAATCTCTCTTCGACCGAAGGGTCGCCGTCAGCTTTAGACACCGATCTTGCCCCGTGGCGATCGCTGCTCTCACGCGCCCTACATCGCAATCGCGCTGCCCCTTTTTGCAAATTTCTTCAGCTAGCTACCGTCCGCTCGGACAACACCCCGGCCAATCGTACCGTTGTCTTTCGAGGCTTTTTAGAAAGTAGCAATCAGCTTATGTTTATCTGCGATCGCCGCAGCGAAAAACCCGAACAGCTTCAGCACAATCCCAACGCCGAAGCCTGCTGGTACTTTACCAAGACTCGCGAGCAGTTTCGACTTAGCGGTCAGCTCACGCTCATTACTGCCGATTCCACTGATTCAGCCTTATCGCTCGCGCAAGTTCGTCAGCGGCTTTGGCAAAACATCTCAGACAGTGCTCGGCTACAGTTCGCGTGGCCTCATCCTAAAGCTGAGCGCACAGAAGCCTCTAATTTCGATCCGCCGGCTCCTGATGCGCAAACGCCGCTACCCGACTTTTGCCTATTGCTATTAGATCCGCGCAGCGTCGATTATCTTTCCCTACGTGGCGCGCCCCAAACGCGTGAAATCTATCAGCGACAGGCAGCACAGTGGCTGAACTACAGCGCTAATCCCTAATAGGCACCCTGGCTAGAGCGAGCAAATCTGCGCTTGAAACCTTTGGAACGTGCTTTTGAGCAGGCTCTAGATACCTGAGCCGCCCAAGAACTCTTGTAACGCCCGGTCGTCAAGATCGCAGCACTGCACACCGTCGCAATGCCTTAGCGATCGCGCATCACTGCTAAGCGCGCCTACGCCAACCGCCACTAGCTTCTCTAAACTCGACACCTTTTCTTCTAGTCCACGTGCAGGCCGCTGGTCTTCGCGGAGCTTCAACAGTTCGTTTTCCAGCACTTCAATGCGGTCCACAAGCGCACGAATAGCCATCCCTTCCGAATCTGGTAGACGAGCGTGATCTAGCGGATCGACCCGCTCACCCGAACGGTACACAATTCTGCCAGGTATGCCAACGACTGTGCAGTCAGAAGGTACTTCTCTTAACACTACAGAGCCCGCCCCAATGCGAACATTGTTGCCGATTTGAATGTTGCCGAGTACTTTGGCCCCCGCTCCGACGATGACACCCTTGCCCAGTGTCGGGTGACGCTTACCCGATTCTTTACCAGTACCGCCCAAAGTAACCCCCTGATAAATCAGGGACAAATTGCCAACAATAGCCGTCTCGCCAATCACAACACCCATTCCATGATCGATAAAGACACCAGAGCCAATAGTGGCACCTGGGTGAATTTCGATGCCTGTGAACGCCCTAGCAATATGGGAAATCAGCCTAGGAACGAAGGGAAGACCAATATTCCAAAGCCAGTGGGCTATCCGGTGCATCACTAGGGCGTGAAATCCAGGGTAGAGAAAAGCTACTTCTAGCCAGTTTCGAGCGGCGGGATCACGCTCAAAAATAATTTGAAAGTCACGGACGATCGCCTTTAACACTATGCAGCTTTCCTGATAACGGCAGTTGGTTTAATAGTCGGCTTATCTTGGTTTAGCAGTTGGTTTAGCAGAGATCTGAGCTTGCCTTGCAGGCAACGCATCCATACATAAAACAACAAATTAGCCAAAATTATATTAACGCTTCATTAATGTGTCTCCAACCCTCTGCTAGGTGTGGGTTCCTCCTCACCTTTAGATAGAATCTCATAGACAGAAATCTCAACCAATACCCAGTCGTCCTGCCAGGCTAGGAGAGAGCGGCAGCAGGATCAGCAGCATCAGTGACAGGGCTATGAGCGCTAAGGCTGCGCGGGTGTCGTCTGGCTCGCTTAGGTCGTCGGTACAGGGGCGCTCGGGCTGACGCTGTAAAAAGACAATAAGGACAGCCCAGTAGAGCGCTAGTGGATTGAAAAGGCCGACGATAGCCAGCAGGACTAGGGTGATAGCGGTTGATTTGATTAGGGTTTTACGGCCATAGATTGCTTGAATCATCCGGCCACCGTCGAGCTGTCCGGCAGGCATGATATTGATAGCCGTGATAATGAGGCCAATCCAGCCAACGACTAGCAGCGGATGAACATCTACTAGATCGCCTTGGAGGGCATCACCAAGAATAGTGCGAGCAAGGGTGCCAACAAAGATAGAGCCCTGAAAGAAGCTAGCCGGAAGCTGAAAAAGACTGCCAGTATGGGAGAGGTAGAATCCTGTCATCAAGAAGATAAAAGAGAGTAGACCTCCCGCAGCCGGACCAGCGAAGGCGACATCGAAGAGGATGCTGCGATTCTTCAAGATGGATTCAAATCGGGTGATTGCGCCGAAGGCTCCTAGCTGCCACGCTGGCAGTAGAAAGGGCGGGCTGAGTTTGACCTGGCGCTGGCGAGCGATCACAATGTGGCCTAGCTCATGAACGCCTAGAACGCAGAGAATACCTATGCCGATAGGAAGCACTTCTCGCCAGCGTTCAGGCGATTGAAAAACATCGAAGCTTTGAAGAATAGCAGCAGTCTCAAAGCTAGTAGCTATTGCTGCGATCGCTAGTGCCACAGCCAGCACTTTTTGCCCTACAGAGGTTGGCAGTGGCCCATTAGATTTGGGCAAAACCACAACGACCGGCTTGTCTTCTGGGTCAGAGAGCAAAAATGAGCGGTAGCGATCGCCTAGTTTTTCGTTCAGTTTTTCGCTCAGAACTTGCGCGGTCTTATCCGGTTTGCCGCGCAGATTCCCTTTGAAGATGGCCCCTTCTTGATAAGACACCGTTTTAGTTCTAAAGAAAGTATCGATGCCAAAGATGCCTTCAACAACGGCAAGATCTTCAGCGGGAATAGGAGGGAGTTCCTTTTCAGGCGTTTCTTTCTGAGGCGTTTCTTTACTGGCTTCTTCAGTAGCTTTAGCGACTCCCGCTGTCTTTTCCGCTACCGTTTCCGCTGCCACCTTCTCTGATGCCGTCTTTTCTACGGCTTCCGCTGTCGTTTCTGCTGTAGCTTCGATAGCGTTAGGTTCAACTTTGCCGACTGTAGAGTCGTTGGTTACGAGCTTCCCGATTTCTGCCTGCCCTTCGGCTTTTATCTGCCCTTCGGCTTCGGCTCTAAGCAACCTACCTAGATAGATATAGAGTCCCGTTGAGACTACGATTAGCAGCAAAATGCCTGCTAGATTGAGATAAACGCCTACTGCTGTCAGACCGAAAAACAGCAGCCATGGCCCCATCAGCACAACAGTTTGCAACCAAGCAATAATACCTAGCTTGCCTAAAGGTTTGGCTTTGGAGTAGCCCCAAGCCAAAATTGCGATCGCTGCTAGTAAAAGTAAAACTATGATCATGAAAGCCGTATAGCTGTAGGTAAATATCAGTAGGAAAAGGCGGTTAGGCCGTATGCATCGTTAAACTTTATTTTACTGGAGGATGGTGGAGGTACCTAGAAGCTTTCAGTTACACTGGCTGCTAAGCAATATACGCACCTATGGCTAATTCTCCACCTTTTGAAAACGGCGATGCTGAGAGCCGCAGCGTCGAAAGCAGCGCGCTCGAAAATGACTTTGAGAGCGAGCTACCTAGTGGCAATCTGCCGCAGTGGGTGCCCCAGACGAAGCGATCTGCCTCTCAAAAGAATCGCCAGGTAAACCGCCAAGCAGTTAGCCAGCCGTCGAACGCGCCGCCAAACGCTCTGTCACCAAACGCTCTGTTACCAAACGTTCTATCATCAAACGTTCTATCATCAAACGCGCCGCCAAACGCGCCGTCATCGAACGGCATTGCTTCTAAGAACGGTACTGATACTGACCCTTCGAGCTCAGATACACCGGTTCAGCCTCCAGAAGTGGACAGCCGTTACAACCGCGCTTTCACTGCTGACTATAATCCAGATCCCGACTTACAGGCTGATAACGCCGATATAGAAACTCATCCACTCAATCGTGCTCAGCTAAACGGTACGGTGCCTGTGGCTAAAACAAATCAGGGGAACAAGGCGACCAATACGGGCCCAGAGCGCTATCGTCGGCAGCCTGCCATCAATCCGATCAAGGTAGCCCAGGCGCCAGTTAGTGTAGTTGCGATCGCAAGTGTCCTCGTTGTCGTCGTCGGTTTTACCCTCTCTAACTTTTGGCTAACGCTTGCAGGCTCACTCGTGGCCTTCATCGTCTCGCTGCGGCTGCTTGCCCCTACCCTCCAAGAAGCGCTTAGCGACCTCAGTCAGCAGCAAAAAGCCCTGCTAATAGCCGTTCCTGGCTTGCTCTTCGGCATCGTCGGTCTAATCTCTACTAGCGGCATTGCCCGCCCTATCGCTCGCTGGGGTAGTGGCCTGCGCTGGGACATTATCAGCGCCCTCGGAGACTTTCTCGGGGCAATTGGCCAAATTTTTATTGCCATTCTGGCCGTCTATGTCGCCTGGCGACAGTATATTATCTCTCGCGATCTGACCGTCCAGCAAAACCTAATTACGCAGCAGCAAACGATTGATTCTTACTTTCAAGGTATCTCCGAGCTAGTACTTGATGACGAAGGTCTGCTAGAAGACTGGCCCCAGGAACGAGTCATTGCGGAAGCCCGTACCGCTGCTATCTTGAGCAGTGTAGATGCAGATGGCAAGGCCAAGGTACTACGGTTTCTCTCTCGTTCCAAACTGCTGACGCCGCTTGCTCGTGACCAGCGTCTGGGCCGGCCCATCCTAGACGGGTTTGGTGGCTACGCTGAAGACCGGCCTGGCGGAACTCGCGTGATCGATCTTGGCGTGATGTTAGCAGCCGCAAACTTAGCAGGCACCGATTTGCGCTGGCTAGATTTGAGTGAAGCTAATCTAATTCGCGCTAATTTGACAGACTGCGACTTAGTGCGCACTAACTTTGTGCGAGCGATTCTGTGCGATGCCAACTTCACCAATACCGATATTATGGGCGTGCGGCTTTTCTACGGTGAGCTAGAAACCGCCACGCCGCGCACTCGCCACGATCCGCCAAATTATACAACTGGTGAGTTTACAGGCGCTGTCATCGAAGGCGCAGACCTGACGAATGTGCAGCGGCTCTCGGAAGTGCAGCGCTGCTATTGCTGCGCCTGGGGAGGAAGCCAGACACGCGGCACCCTTCCAGGCGGTTGTGATGGTATACCCAATCGCCTCGGTCGCTAAACGTCACTCTGTAAAGGTCCTGAAAACCCAACTTCAAAATTGAAGAAGATTTAGTACAGACTCGCTGCTCACCCGGTTCATATGCATAGGTTTGCCCACATGATATGGGTAAATTTGATTTGAAGGACAGGCGCTCTGTCCTTGATTGATTGCCTCGGACTTAGGTTCACGTTCCCCTTTTCTTTTCTTGCTATGGTTTCACGCTCTTCAGGGAAACGCTCTACAAAACGCTCTACAAAAAACCTTGCAAGCGGCGCTAAAGGGACTCCATTGCTCGACGGCAGCGGCAGAGGAAAAAAAGGTCAAGGAAGAAAGAGCCAGGGGAAAAAAAGCCAGGGGAAAAAAGGTAAAGCCGTCGCTACTGAAAGTAGTGAGGTAGCTAAAGCGCTATCTCCTCGGGAGATAATGGTCTTACAGCGAGAGGCCACTGCAAAGCGAAATGAAATCATCTCGTTCGTCGCGGCTGTTCTATTGGCCTGCTCTTTCCTCGGAGCGCTAGTTGCGCTATTGTCTGAGCCCAAACTAGGCGCGGCCGTAGGCGGGGCCTTAATGTGCCTGGTAATGGCGTTCAAGTATCAGCGGCTAGCGCTGTATGCCTTTATTGTCTATATTCCTTTTGCGGGAACGGTGACTTATGCGCTAGGCGGCAACGCCATTTTGCAAGTGGCCAAAGATATCTTCTACATTCCGGCGCTGATTGGGGTGTATCAGTTTTGTCGCAAAAATAGGCTGCCGATTATCCTGCCAAAGGCGATCAGGCCGCCGCTGGTCTGTCTGTTGATTGTGGTGACTGTGACGATACTGCTCACTAACGTGCCCGACCAATTTACTCAAACAGGTGGCCCGTGGCCTATCATCATGGCAATTTGGGGCGCTAAGCTGCTGTTTGGCTATGTGCCCCTAGTCGCGTGCATCTACTACCTTATTCGCAATAAGGAAGACTTGGTAGGGCTACTGCGGCTGCAGGCTATCTTAGTTTTGGTGGCGTGTTCGCTGGGGCTAGTGCAGTATTTTATGCTGAGATCGGGCGCTTGCCCTGGTACGGTTGGCGTCGGCGCACAGATGTTCCGCGCCTCGCTAGAAGCGCGCTGCTTTGTAGGAGGGTCTTTGCTGTATTCGCCTGGAGTTGGGCAAATTCGTTTGCCTGGTACGTTCGTTGCCCCTTGGCAGTGGGGCTGGTTTTTGATCTCAGCGGCGTTCTTCAGCTTTGGTACCACTTTTAGCGATAAGTCAGCGTTTTGGCGAGCAGTGGGTCTAGCTTCTTTGGTGGCTGTGATGGTGATGTCGGTTGTCTCGGGGCAGCGAATCGCCCTAGTGTTGGTCCCTGCCGCGGTCATTCTGCTAACGGTTATGACAGGTCAGGTAACTAACCTCAAGCGGTTTTTACCGATTGGGGTAGTGCTGGGACTTATCTTGAGCTACCTGGTGGTCACGAACCCGGCAATCATCACCGGAAGCATAGAGAGCTTGCAATCTCGCTGGGCGGCTTCGCCTCCGCAGGCTTTTATTGCTGAGCAGTTTGCCCAGGTATGGAAAGAGCAGGAGGGTATTTTCGGCCATGGCATAGGCCGCGCCACGAATTCGGCTCGCGGGTTCGGGGACACCGTCCTGATTGAGACCTATCATCCAAAGCTGATTTATGAAATAGGGCCGATCGGGCTGCTGGCGGCGCTGGCGGTCTATACAGCGCTAACGGTGGTGACGTTTCGGGTGTACCGCAAAACCAAAGATAAGAACCTACGCAGCTATGCGGCTTCAATGTGGGTGTTCGTTCTTTTTATCAGCTATTGCCCCTATTACTACCCGCTTGATGTAGATCCTGTGGGCGTTTACTACTGGCTGGCTGCGGGCATTGTGCTAAAAATTCCTGAGATAGAGCGGCAAGAGATCGCTAAGCAGGCCGCCCTGGAGCCGCCTGAACAGATTACTTCTAAAAAAGCAAGCTACCGTCGTGAGCCAAGGAAAGTACCAACGTTTGAATAATCTTGATGTGACAAATATTGCCGCTAGAAATACGAACGCTACGGGCGAGAACGCTACAGATGAGAACGCTACAGGTGAAAAGATGTCTGCTGTGCCGCTAATTTCGGTTGTAATTCCAACTTATGGGCGTGAGTCTGTTTTGTGCGAGACGATCAAAAGCGTGCTAGCACAAAGCTATTCGGCGTTTGAGGTGATTATCGTCGATCAGACGAAGAAGCATGAGTCGGTAACACAGCTATTTTTAGATCAGATGGCCGAGGCAGGCAAGATTCAGCTACATACGGTGGAGTGGGCTAGTTTGCCGGCGGCGCGTAACTATGCGATCGAGCGATCGCACGGTGATATTTTTCTATTCCTTGATGACGACGTAGAGCTGCCGGCGGGCTGCTTGGCGGCTCACGCTAAGGGGTTTGAAAACCGGCCTGAGGTAGGGGCGATCGCAGGCCGAGTCTTTGACCGGATGAAGCTCTCCGAATCTACCAAACCGCTGATTGAGACTCTGCCGCCAGAAGCCATGGATCCTGGTATTGCTTGGTATCACATCGATTTAGTACACACTACCAAGCCTCAGCAGGTGCTGACCGCTCGCGGCTGCAATATGTCTTTTCGGCGAGAGATCTTCGAGCAGCACGGCCTGCGGTTTGACGAACGCTTTCAGGGTAGCGCCGTACGAGAAGAGTCAGATTTTTGCCTGCGAGTGCGCCGAACCGGACTGATAATCTGGTACGAACCCGATGCCCACCTGGTCCATTTGGGTGAAGAGACCGGCGGCTGTCATGACATCAGCACCCGATCGCTAAAGTACCAAACCACTTTTTACCACAATCACTTTCTCATGGCGCTTAAGAACCTGACGCCCGGTCAGCTGCTGCGGCTCTCAAGCAGTTTGTTTGACTGCCACGTGCTAGGCAATCCGCCCTGTAATAAAGGGGGTGGGCCCGTCAAAATTATCAGTCGATTTGGGTTTTATGTGCTGGGATTTTTACAGGCCTGCTGGACCTTGATCAAACCGGGAAATCGGAATGGGCGGTTGTACAGTGAGCCGGTGTCGATGTAGCGCTTATGAATATTCTTGTTGCTAGCCATACGTATATTGTCGATCTCAACTGTGAAAAGCTGCGATCGCTCACTCAGCTCGATCCCGATGTAAACGTCACCGTTGTCGTTCCCAAACGCTGGACTCCCGGCGGCGTTCAAAGTAAAAAGATAGAAACCCAGCCTCGCACCGAAGGCCGCTTTAGGGTAGTTCCGGTCGCTAACTTTAGTGAGAACAATCAGGGCTTGCTTAGCTTTGGCACCGAGATTGTTTCTCTTTTACGGCAGTTCAAACCTGACATCATTCAGATGGAACAGGGGTCAAAGTCCCTAGGCTATGCAGAGCTGATTACCCTCAACCGACTGCTAAGGCTAAAAGCCAAAAATGTCTTTTTTACCTGGTGGAATCTTCCTTATGAGGTGAAGTTTCCGCTGTCTCTGCTAGAAGATTACAACTTGCGTCATACCGACGGCCTAATTGTCGGCAATCAAGATGGCGTAGATATCTTGAAAGACCACGGCTATCGCGGCCCCGCCTGCGTCATGCCTCAGCTTGGTGTAGATGAAAGTTTGTTTCGGCCTACAGAACAGCCAGAGCTAGCAGCCATGCATAGCGTTGCACCCGAAGAATTTGTGGTGGGTTTTGTCGGTCGCTTCGTGCCCGAAAAAGGATTGATTACGCTGTTTAACGCTCTTGGCAAACTGAACTCAAAAGAGCTATCGCGCCCCTGGAAGCTGCTGCTACTCGGTCGTGGCGATCTTAAAGAAACGCTGAAACAGCTTGCAGCAGAGCTTGGTATAGCCGAACGCATTATCTGGATTGAGAGCGTCCCCCATGCAGACGTGCCTTGCTACATCAACCTGATGGATACGCTGGTTTTACCCTCTGAGACTACCTATGCGTTCAAGACCCTAAGCGCTGTCGGTTGGAAAGAACAGTTTGGCCATGTAATTATCGAGGCGATGGCCTGCCAAGTGCCAGTTATTGGCTCGGATTCTGGAGAGATTCCCCACGTGATTAAAGATGATGGGCTGGTCTTTCCAGAGGGCGACGCGGCGGCGCTAGCCGAAAAAGTTGCCCTACTTATCAATCAGCCCGAGCAGCACCGCAACCTGGCTGAAAAAGGCTATCAGCGGGCAATGGTCGACTATACAAACAAAGCCTTAGCCGCTCGGTTGCTTAGCTTTTACAAAACGCTTTTCTAAATGTGCTCTTTCCTAAGAGTTCTCATTTAGAGCGAATACTCGATGCAAACATTCTTATCACACGCTTATTTAGTCGCGTAAATTGAGCCGCGCAGACTTTGTCGTGCGCTCCAGTTTTCCTGAATTCATTCCGGACGTTTGTTCTGAATCTGATGGTTTGCGAAAGAAGAGATAATTGCAATCGATCTTGAAAAGCCTCTACGGAAATCTTTCTAAGAAACTGTTGATTTTGTATAGCAGCAGAGAAGTTTTGGGCAATATTTTATCAAGAATGCTTCATGAAAAATCTCTGTGAGCTTTAAAGCGCCCCAAAGAGCTTGCCCAACGAGATTGAGAGATGAGCAGTCGTCTCCTTCACAGAATCTACCCCCTGCCAAGATTTTCTAAGCACTCTTTTCGAGCGTTTATCTGCTGGTTTTGTGACTTATCCTATTTGTTTGTACCGCAAGCTGCTGCGCGCGTCAGTGGCAGCAGCTTGCGCTGCTGTGCTTAGTAGCTGTTCTGACAGCGCTGCGCCTTCTGTTCAATCTATTGTTTTTGATGAAGCCAATAAAGACTTGTATGTACAGCCTATTCAGGTTTGTAATGACTTTGGACAACACTGTGCTCAGATGAATTTGTTCGCTGAGATAACGGCCAAGATTTTAGGACAGGCTAAGCTGAAAGTAAATTTTTTGCCAGCTAATCAGCTCAACAACTCTCGGTTTTTAACCCTAGGTGATAATACCTCAGGTTTAGATGAGTTCTACGAGATTTCTAGAAAGGGCAATCCTGAGGACTATGGCCGTCATGCTGATTCGACGCGCACTGGTGGCCCAATTAATGTTTGGTTTGTTGAATCTATTGCCTCTAAGAATGGGTCTACCCAGTTTGGTTCAGCTTGGGTCGATGGCAACGGCGTGGCAATTAGTGAAGCTATCATTGACTTTGATGGTGGCAGAGGCCGACCTGATACGCTAGCTCACGAAATTGGTCATAATTTAGGTCTAAGTCATGGCTCTCTGGGGGCAGGCGACGCCAATAACTTGCTGACTGATGGTAATGGTCGTCGCACGCCAGGCAGCGTGAACGATGTTTATCCTACGGGTGTAGGTACCAGCCATTTGACGCTAGCCCAGCTCGCGGAGATTGCTGACAGCGGATTCTTAGGACATGGTAGCGGAGGTGGTTTAGAGGAAGTCGCGGCTGATTTATCTCAGTTTTCGCTAGTGAGACTTCAGACCCAGCTAGCGATCGCACCCGTGACTAGTCGCGTTCCAGAACCCTCTACTGAAATTGCCCTTGGACTAGTGGGCCTCTCTTGCGCACTAATTCTAAATCGCCAGAATCGCACCAAATAAAGGCAAGGATGAAATACAGAGACAAAGATAAAGCGTCTAATCGAACGTCTAATCGCGAGATGGACATCAACTAAGATGCGTGAGAAGTTGTTCTCCTATTATCTTTGGTAATAGAGCTTCTGATTCCGAACTCACTGCTGATGCTGATTCAGCTTCATATTGATTGAATATCTTGATATAAGCTCATGTTGATTGGGTATCTCGATTTGGAATCATATTGATTTACAGTCATATTGATTTACAGTCATATTGATTTGCAGATACAGTGCGTCTACGTTTTACCCTGATTCGTTTGCCCTGTCGTTTATTCTCTGTGCGTTAGCGCCTAGCCCCTATGCAGCCTACACCGCTAAAAATATTGCAAATAGTACCGTCTATTTCACTGGTATACGGCGGGCCTAGCCAAATGATTCGCGGGCTCTCAGCGGCATTGGCTCAGCAGAGCGGTCGCACGGTCGAAAAAGTTACCGTGATTACGACTGATTCTAACGGGGACGTGGACGAAGAACCGCTAGATGTGCCGCTCGGCGTGCCCGTCGCAACAGACGGTTACGAAGTCATCTACTTTCGCTGTTCTCCTTTTCGCCGATACAAGTTTTCAGCAGATTTATTGAACTGGCTGTGGGCTAATGCTCACCATTACGACATCGCTCATATTCACGCGCTGTTCTCTCCGGTTAGTACAACCGCTGCAACCGTTTGTCGCTGGAAAAAGCTGCCTTATATTATGCGCCCGCTAGGTACGCTGGACCCTGCTGATTTAAAGAAGAAAAAGCAAATAAAAAAGCTTTACGCCGCTCTGTTAGAGAAGCCAAACTTAGCAGGTGCAGCGGCTATTCACTTTACTAGCGAGCTAGAGTCAAAAGTCTCGGAACGCTTTGGAGTTAGTACGCCAGATGTTGTTATTCCACTAGGCGTAGCGCTACCAGAACTGCCTGAGCGCAGTGCTTCGCAGCTAGCACTCAGAGAGCAGTTCAACATTCCTGAGAGTCGTCCGATAGTGTTGTTCATGTCTCGTATCGATCCTAAAAAAGGGTTTGACTTGTTGCTGCCTGCCTTGACAGAATTATATGAAAGTAACTGTCCCTTTCATTTCTTTTTGTGTGGCGCAAACCCTCAAGATAGAGACTATGAAAATGGTATTCGACAACAGATCAAATCTTCGAGCTGGGCAAGTTGGGCGACGCTAAGCGGCTTTGTCTCGGGCGAGCTAAAAGCGCAAATCCTCAGCGCGGCAGACGTGTTCGTGCTGCCGTCTTATTACGAAAACTTTGGCATTGCGGTGGCGGAGGCAATGGCTGCTAAGATTCCGGTGGTAATTTCGGATCAGGTGCATATTTGGCCAGCGATCGCACACAGTGAAAGCGGTTGGGTAGTGCCCACAGCGATCGCACCTTTGGCGGCGGCGCTAAAGACGGCTTTGACCGACGCAGAGGAGCGCAATCGCCGTGGAGAAAACGCTCAACAGTGCGCCAAAGAGAACTATAGCTGGGCTGCGATCGCTCAGCGTTTAGTAACCCAATACCAGCGCCTTATCTCTTCGTGATCTCTTTCTTTGGCTGCGACCGTCTCTAACCGCTAGCGCTGGCTGCTAATTCTGATTGTTGATTCTAGCTACTAACTCTTGGCTACTGATTCTGGCCGCCGACGCTTGGCTGGCTCAGACCACAGAGCGATCCGCCAGCCGACGTTTCCCTTTAGACTAAAGAGCAGTGCCCTCTTACACCCCTGCCCCTTTCCCATGCCAGAGCAGATCGACCTTTTCAGCGCTAGCGGCGTAGAAGCTACCCCACCGCCTGCATATTTTGACCCTGCCAAGATTCCGACTAGCGCCAAAGTGCCTATCCCTGAAGGCACTTATGAGTCGCTAGAGCCGCTGGCCGTGCACTGCAAAAGCTGCCAGCGCTGTGAGCTAGCCGAAACCCGCATCAATGTCGTGGTTAGTCGAGGCAGTCATACCGCTCCTATTATGGTGATTGGCGAAGGCCCTGGCCAGTATGAGGACGAGCAGGGACTGCCCTTTGTCGGGCGTTCTGGGCAGCTACTAGAGAAGATATTAGGCTCCGTCCGGCTAGATACCGAAAAGGACGTTTATCTCTGCAACATCGTCAAATGTCGTCCGCCGGGAAACCGCAACCCTACGACGGCTGAAATCAACGCCTGTCGCCCCTACATCATGGAGCAGATTCGGCTGGTTGATCCAAAGATTATCTTGCTTACGGGGGCAACTGCTGTAAAGGGTATCATCCCCAGTGAAAAGCGTGGCATCACCAAGATTCGCGGTACCTGGATTGAGTGGGAAGGCCGTCAGTGTATGCCAATTCTACACCCTGCTTATCTGCTGCGAAACCCATCGCGAGATCCGGGTAAACCTAAATGGCTTATGTGGCAAGATATTCAGGCTGTACGCGCGAAGCTAGACGAGATTAGACAGTCCTAGGGGCGTAACAGCAGAGTATAGCAGTCATAGCCGTTGACGCTATCCTCGACCACACGCTTTTCTATGAAAATTGTCGATACACCTTAATAGTTTCAGCAATGGTATTTTCCCAGGTCCGATGTTGCACTAGTTCGCGACCTCTTTTGACATACCGCTCTCTCATTGCTGGCTGGCTAAGCATGGCGTCTACGCCTTCGGCAATCTCTTCCACGCTGCTAGGGTTCACCATCAATGCGCCACCAGAAAAGCACTCCTTGAAAACAGGAATATCGGAGATGACAGTAGGCGTACCGGACGCAAAGGCTTCGCCTACAACAATTCCCCAACCCTCGTAAAAAGAGGGAAACAGAAAGACTGCCGCGCTTTGATACAGCGCCGATAGCTCTATGGTCGATAAGCTTTTTCGAGGAATGATGATATCAGTATCAATCGATAGATTTTTTTCTGAAAGCAGGCGAACAAGATTAGGAAACTCGCGCCGCGTGCGAATTTTTCCAATCATAATAAGTTTTAGATTGGGGTAGTTTTGGCGCAGCTTTGAGTACGCTTTGACGACTCTGCTGTGGTTTTTGTGAGGGCTGGCTGCACCGACGTAGAGTAAAAAGCGGTCGGTGGGCTTGAGTGAGAGCTTTTGGCGGATTTGATCGCGCTGGCGCTGCGATCGCGTTTCAAAGAAAACGCTACCTACACCCGGATAAACAACCTCAAGCTTACCTTTGAACTTGGGAAAGCGAGCCAGCGTTCGTTCGGCTGTAAACTGGCTGGGAGTAATCATATAGTCCGTTCTAGCCGCAGCCAAATCTTCTAAGCTCTTTAATAGCGCCTGACCTTTGGTTTTGTTCTGATAGAACTCGTAATTTACCTGATCGTGAAATGTGGTAAGGACGCAGCGGTTGTGGAGCAAGCAAGCTGGATTGAAAGGACTAGGCAAGTGTATGAGTTCACCTCTACTTACCGCTGCTAGACGTCGATAGGGAAAGGTGAAATATTTATCAATTTGTGTCTGAATTACTCTCGTTCGTTTCCAGGCAGCGTCAAATACTTTGACACCAGTCAGTAGATCAGGCAGTATGTTGGGCGATCGCAGATTTTGCGCCATCATTGCAGTATAGACACTACCGCCGCGAATTGCTGCTGCTCCATCACGATAATAGTTGACAAAAATAACCATAGCTTTGGGCACCAAAAAAGCGTATTGACGACCATCTGTCTTTAAGTACAACTATCTCTTTAGTTGTACTCTGTCTTTAAGTACAACTATCTCTTTAGTTGTACTCTGTCTTTAGCGAAAACCAATTTTGGCAAAAATAAACACTATATATATTTAGCGCAAGTCACCTGCTGGCGTGAGCTACAGGGTCCACTTCGTCACTGCGTGCTACCCCTCCCTGGAGGGGTAGCACGCAGTGAGCCTAGGTCTTGGTATATGACGCTAAACAGATGCTGAACATTTGTTTGTTGATTTATTTTATACTTGTTGAGTCAATTAGGCACGTCAACCTGTTCAAGTGCGCCTGCCCGACAATCTCTTAGCCAAATCTGCACAGCTTGTCCAACGCTGCTACGACTGCTTTCTCTAGGCGGCAGGGGTGAAGGTGTCGTTTCTGGGTCATCTATTGCCGAAAACATAAAGGCGAGCCGCCAGCCGTCTGTTGTCGGTGTTAAGAACAACCAGTGATATTCCTGTACTTCATCAACACGAAGACCGGAATATTGACGAGAAAGGGTGGTAAAAAATATCTGCGTTAGCGGCCCACCCGCATCAGCGGAAGTGGTGTAGGTGTAGTCTTTTAGATCAATTGGTGTGAGATTAGCCTGTCCGGCTATTAGAACAGAAGAGGGACGGTAGGGCTGACGTACAAACAGTCCTTCCTCTAAACGAAGCCTGTCAGCATCTGTCCAAGGTAGGATAGCGACCGTTCTTTGCAGAACTCGATTGGTGTAGCTAGGAATATCGCGCAGCAGCATATCGGTTAGAAGGCTAACGTCTGCTGGGCAGATAATTCGAGAACGCAAGGGCACAAAGGGCGTTGGCTGGGCTTCTGTTTCAAGAGCTTCTGTTTCAAGGACTTCTCCCTGAATGGCTGCGACCGGCTTAACTGCTTGAGGCACAGCGGCTATAGTAGGTAATGCTAAGAGCGACGTAAGGCTAGCTAGACTCACGAGAGGGGCTGCCCACTGACTCATACGGTAATTTCCTCGGCAATTTCTTCACAGATGCGGGCGATCGCACTAGCTGGTTCTGTCGCCTGGGTAATGGGTCTGCCAATTACCAAATAATCCGCCCCTGCTTTGATAGCCTCTGCGGGTGTTTTAGCTCTTTGCTGGTCGCCTTTGTACGCCCAGACCGGCCGTACGCCAGGGCACACCAGCCAAAAGTCACTGCCGCAGGCGGCTTTTAGCAGCGCCGCTTCCTCAGGCGAGCAGACTGCGCCCTGCAGACCGCTGTCTTTTGCTAGCACAGCCATGTGCTGCGCGTAGTCTACCACTGGCATCAATACTTTTAGTTCTGCTGAAAGGGCCTCGGCTCCAATGCTGGTTAGCAGCGTCACGCCAATCACTCTAGGAACTCTACAGCCCGCTGCCTGAGCACCTGCTGCTGCGGCTGTCTGCGCGGCTGCTAGCGCCACGCTACCGGCTGCGGCATGAACTGTCATTAGGTCCACACCGTAGCCGCTAGCGGCTCGACAAGCGCCCGCCATCGTATTGGGAATATCGTGAAACTTGAGGTCCAAAAAGATGCGTTTACCGCGAGCATTAAGCTCGGCGAGGATGTTTGGACCGCTGCTGACGAACAGCTCTAAGCCCACTTTCCAAAAGGTGACTTGAGGAAGGCTGTCTATAAGTGCGATCGCTGCTTTCTCCCCCGGCACGTCTAACGGCACAATAATCCGCTGTAAAGGGGTCATCTGGGCAGGCGTTATCTGGGTAGGCGTCATTTCCAGAGGAGCGGCATCTGATGACATTACGCTATTAGTCTCACAAACTTCTTTTTCCCTATCTGTAGCACCTTGTTAACTAGCTCGCCTGGCCCATCAAACGTCAAGTTTGGGTCCATTACCTTCTCGCCATCTAGCTTGACCGCGCCCCCTTTGATATGACGCCTTGCCTCGCTGCTGCTAGCGCATAGAGGCGTCGCGCCTAGCAGGTAAAACAGCTTTGCCGGAAAGCCCACCTCAGCCATCGAAAACTCCGCTACTGCCTCTGCTGCCTGGGCCTCGCCAGCAATCAGGGTCAGCGCATCTTGCTGCGCTCTCTGGGCGGCGGCTTCACCGTGAAACTGCGCGGTGACTGTTTTGGCCAACAGCTTTTGCTGTTCACGCGGATCGTCTGGCAAGCTCTCTAGCGGCAAGCTAGTCAAATACGTAAAGTAGTCGCTAATAACCGCGTCGGGTACCTTCTCTAGCTTGGAATACATCGATAGGGGATCTTCTTGTAGGCCCACATAGTTGCCCAAGGACTTAGACATTTTCTGATGGCCGTCTGTCCCTAGCAGCAGTGGCAGCATCATGCCAAACTGAGGTCGCTGTCCAAAGTGGCGCTGCAAATCTCGGCCTACCGCGACGTTGAACTTTTGGTCGCTACCGCCTAGCTCCACGTCGGATTCAAGTGCCACCGAGTCGTAGCCCTGTAATAGGGGATACAGGAACTCATGCAGGTATACGGGCGTACCGCTTTCGTAGCGGTTGGCAAAGCCTTCTTTTGCCAGCATTTGACCTAGGGTCATGGTGCTGAGCAGCGTTAGCATTTTGCCCAAAACTATATCGCTCAGCCATTCTGAGTTGTAGCGAATCTCTAGCCTACCTGAGGTGTCAAAGTCTAAAATGGGCCGAACCTGATCGATATAGGTCTGGGCATTGGCTTTGACTTCGGCTGCCGTGAGCTGCTTGCGAACCTCTGCGCGATCGGTCGGATCGCCAATGCGGGCCGTAAAGTCACCAATTAGCAGCACCGCCGTATGTCCAGCGTCTTGAAAGGTTCTCAACTTACGCACGAGAGTGCTATGACCGAGGTGGATTTCGCTGCCAGTAGGGTCAATACCTAGCTTTACCCTAAGGGGGCGATCGCTTTTTTTGAGCCGCTCTACAAGATTGTCATCAATATCGGTTGATTTGGGCTGAGATGGGAAGACTTCACTCACGCCTCTGTAGATTTCGGCAAACTCTGCTGGAATAGCTGCCATCGAACGGCTATCGGGCGAGAGATCGGGCGTATCTGAACTATGCGCAGGGGCAGTCATGAGGAACGGAGTGGGCACTAACGCCAATACAAAAAGACTATGTAGAGTGTAGCTTTATGAGACAACCTTCAAAAAATAATTGACGCAAGCTCTAAAAAGGACTAAACATTCGTTAGAGATCATCTATATTTACCAGTAACTAAAATATATCGGTAGCCAAATTTACCAGTGGCCAAATTTACCAGTGGCCAAATTTATTAGTAGTGGGTACATCAGTGATGGGTACACCAGTAGCTGATGCGATCGCTAACTCTAGCCACCCCTCGGTTAGTCCCTTCTGCCACGCCGACTACTCCTCGAATTCGTCCACTTGAACCACCCTAACCTAGGAAGAATCGCCGCCTGTGTCCTCTAATAGCATCCGCAAAACGCGAACTCACTCCCGCCGACCGCCTAATGCTGTGCGATCGCCTCAAGTGCTTCGATATATTCAAGATGTGGCTCAAGTGGGTGCGGCTACCCTGCTGACAGTGACTATGCTGGGCAGCTCCGTTGTGGCGGGTGGACTAGTCGGCTTAGCTATTAGCTTTCGCAACCTGCCAGATGTTCGGGTGCTGCGCAACTATATCCCTTCAGAAACTAGCTACGTCTACGATATCAACGGCACTCTCCTTGACAACGTACATGACGAAGCCAACCGTGAAGTCGTCGAACTCGACGAAATTTCGCCCGATGTCAAGCGGGCCGTGCTGGCGATTGAAGACAGCTACTACTATTCGCACCAGGGCATCAATCCTGCGGGTATAGGCCGCGCCTTTCTGGCTAACTTTCAAGCAGGCCAGACGGTGCAAGGTGGTTCTACTGTCACCATGCAGCTCGTCAAAAACCTATTCCTTTCGCCCGAGCGAACTATTAGCCGCAAGCTGGTCGAAGTCGTGCTGGCGATGCGCATCGAGCAGATCTTTGAGAAGAACGAAATCTTCGAGCTATATCTCAATCAGGTGTACTGGGGACACAACACCTATGGCGTTGAGACCGCCGCCCAAAGTTATTTTAATAAATCTGCAAAAGATCTAACGCTAGGCGAATCGGCCATGATGGCGGGCCTGATTCAGGCTCCAGAAAGCTTTAGCCCTTTTATCGACTACGAACTCGCCAAAGAAAGACAAGATCTGGTGCTCTTTCGGATGAGGCAGCTAGGCTGGATTACTACCCAAGAGTCTGAAGAGGCAAAAGCGCAGCCGCTCGCGCTAGGCGAAATCACCTCTTTTCGCACCAGCCAGGCGCCCTATGTCACCGAAGCCGTCATGCAGGAGCTAACTGAGCAGTTTGGCGCAGAAGCGATGGCTAAAGGGGGGATGCGTATTCAAACCACTATTGATTTGAATATGCAGCAGCTAGCTGAAGATGTGGTTGCTGACAGCTACTACCGCTATTTTGGCGGCGGTGCGTATGCTGACCAAATTGCGCTAGTCGCGATTGACCCGCGGACGCACTTTGTAAAAGCGCTAGTAGGCGGTGTTGATCACGACTCTAGCCAGTTCAACCGGGCAGTGCAGTCTCGAAGACAGCCTGGATCCGCTTTCAAGCCTTTTGTTTACTACGCCGCGTTCGCCTCCGGTAAGTTCACACCCAACAGTGTCATCAACGATTCTGCGATTACCTATCCAGACGGCTACAACTACTACACGCCCCGAAATTATGACGGTTCTTTCATGGGCAGTATTACGCTACGCAAGGCGTTGGAAACCTCTCGGAATGTGCCCGCTGTCAAGCTTGGTCAGTCTGTCGGTATTAACCGAGTTGTAGAAATTGCCCGTACGCTGGGAATCAAGAGTCCTATGGACGCGGTAATTTCGCTGCCACTCGGCGCGGTAGACCTGACGCCGATGGAGCTAGCTGGTGCGTATGCCACGTTTGCCAACTATGGCTGGCATTCGGACTCGACGCTAATCATGCAGGTGACCGACAGTAAGGGCAACACCATTCTAGATAACACGCCCAAGCCTCAGCTTGTGCTCGATCCCTGGGCGAGTGCGGCTCTGACGGATGTCTTGCAGGGCGTTATCTCTCAGGGCACAGCGACCTCTGCGCAGATTGGTCGGCCAGCTGCGGGTAAGACTGGTACGACAGACTCTCAGCGCGACGTGTGGTTTGTTGGCTATGTGCCTCAGTTAGCTACGGCTGTGTGGGTCGGCAACGATGACAATCGGCCCCTAGGCAGGGGTGCAACCGGCGGTGGCTATGCCGCTCCTGTTTGGCGAAACTTTATGCAGCAAGCGCTTCGCGACGAACCGGTGGAGAACTTCCGCTCGCCTGGAGAATTTGTTCGCCCATAGGTCCGTCTGATGAGCTTGTTAGATAGGCTCATCAGGCAGGCTCATCCAGCTGTTCTACTACTCTGCGGTCTTTGTGATCGATTCGATTGCCACGACGTTTTCTTGCACCTGTCTTTCTAACTGTTGCAGCCTTGCGATTTCTTGTTCGCGATTGATCTGGTGCTGTTGTTTTTGCTCGACTAAGTTTGTGAGTTCGCCTTTACGAGCACCGATATCAGCGCTGATGCGGCCGATTGCCTGCTCTTCATAGGCGTTAAAGCACTCCTTAACGGCATCGCGGATGTTAGGCGTTTGCTCATCAGCGATGCGAGGCAGCTGCTTGATAAACTCTTTTTTGGTTGCCTTTAGAAACTCTTGGCGGACAAATTCAGCTTGGGCTGCGAAGACGCTGCCTGCGGCCATAAGCACGCCGATGACGTTGAGAAACAGGCTGCTGAAGATCAGGCCGATTATCTGTAAACCAACCACGATGCAGATATAGGCTAGGGCCGACTGCATAACCGATTGCCAAAAGCCATTAAACGGACTAACCGCGTTATTGAGATTGCCTGGAATATCTTCAAAAACGTCTTTAACGCTATCTACCCAGATTTTGGTCTTCTTTTGATCGAAGTCGTGTCCGACTGCGTGAAAGCGGCGACCCATTAGCTTTTCATGGATGACTTCGACAACTTCTGCATATTCCACCTGATACTCTACAGCGCTGGCATTCAGCTCATCAAAGGCGATGCCGATAGTTCGCTTGGCGGTAAATTCCCAGGCGGCGAGGCGGTCGTTGATGTAGCGTTCAAAGGCGCGTTTGAAGGCTAAGTAGAATTCTTGGCGCTTGTCTGCTTCCAAAAAGTCAAGAAATTCTAGGTCTGGCTGCGATTCGGAAAAGTCGCGCTCGAAGGTATTTTCTAACTCAAGAATGTACTGCCTGAAGGAGCTACTGACGGTTTTGGCATTGATGTCACGGCTGGTTTGGATGACTTTGCGGTAGCGATCGCGAATTTCTGCTAGCTTCGTAAAGTCGTTTTCTACCGCAGCTACTCGGCTCTGAATGGTTTCCAAGGTTTCATCTAGCAGCGGAATTCGTCTAGCTACCGAGGTGCTCACGCTGCGATAGGCACGGCTAGCTACGCTCAGCGCTCTTTGTAGCTCCGCAGGACCGCGCTCGTGCGCTAGGAAGTGATCTAGACCGGCTAGCAGATTGGCGAGGCCTGAGCCTGATAATGGCTGACCTTTCAACCGCTGGCGCAGTGCTGGCAGGGCGGCAAGCTCAAATAAACGCAGGTCCAGGCCTGGCTCGGCGTAGGGCTGCAAATTACTATGAAAGACCTCTCGCACTTTACGCTCTGCCTCAGCGAGTGCCGCACTGTCTTCTAGATTGACCAGACTAGCTTGAATGCGATCCCAGCCGTTGATAATGAAAAACAGCGCTAGGCCCGAGTCTTTGAGATAGTTATTGAGATAACGCTGCTCGTCGAGGGTGAAGGGCTGCGTGGCGTCGAGCACAAACAGGACGGCCTGAGCGCTACTTAGGTAGCTCAATACCTGATCGTTGCGGGCCTCAGTGTCGTTGAGTCCTGGCGTGTCTATAAGCTCGATGCCTGCTTGGAGTAGCGGTAGCGGATACTCGACGACGACGCGGCTGATATGGGGAAAGGCTTCCTTACCGTCGGACTCTAAGCGCTTGGCTTCGGTCGGATCGATAGTGTACTGGGCTTTGAAGGTTTCTAGGCTGATGACTTCGGGCGTGCGATCGCTATCTTTGAAGTGCAGCAAGATTCGCTTTTCCGGCCCGTAGCGCAACGTTGTTAGTAGCGCGGTGCAGGGGTTGACGTCGCTTGGCAGCAGATTCTCTCCAATCAGCGCATTAAGCAGCGTGCTTTTACCGCGCTTCATATCGCCCATCACCACCAGACGATAGGTACCCTGACTAAGGCTATCGGTAGCCTGCTGAATTTCATGGATAGAGCCCGAAAGGCTGAGCTGTCCAGACTCTGCTGCGCCAGTGTCTGCTGCTGCTCTTAGCAAGCTACTCATTTGGCTGAGCGCTGTGGCGACGTCATTGCGCTTAGTGGTGAACTGCTCCCAATCTTTAAGCGCACAATCCGCTTCAGGGTCGATTATCTGCTGTTTGGCCTGCTTATCGGTCGAAGCGATCGCTGAAATATCGTTTTGATCTGCGCTTGAAGGTAAGGTCATGCCGATTCGTGAGGTACTTCTATAGTCTGTCGTATAAGGAATGATTCACTTCAGGCTAACCTCAATTCGGACAAACGCCTCAGTTCGGATAAACGTATAGATGAATCGAGATATAGATAGATGAATCGAGTAGAGCAAGTCTAAGCTGGCTGAAGCGTCACTGCCTTACCAAGTGCTCAGCGCTTCTACAACGTTCTGCTTAGCTGCTGGCGAGAGGGTGTCACGGCGTAGATAGGCCTGAATCTCGTTTTGAGCAGACCTAGGATCAATCTGCTTGAGCGCGTTGAGCGCGTGAATTCTCAGCCGTAAGTCAGGGTGGCTGAGCACGCCGATTAGGCTGCTTAGCGCGTCTACCGCCTCGAGCCTAGCGAGCGCTGAAAGCACGGTCTGCATGAGCAAATCTTCTTCTGGGTCCGACGCTAACCTTGAGCTTGGTGGGTGCATAGGCTGCGTTTGGCTAGCTTGCAGCCACGCAATGAGAGGCTGCGCGGCGATGCTTTTAAGGGTTGGCTCGTGCGTTTGGCCAAGCGCTTTAGCGATCGCCTGCTTAACAAAAGGCATAATCACCGGTGTCGCACAGTCAAAAGCTTCAGCTAGATAGGTAACAGCAGTAGCGACATTCAGCCAGCCTAGCGCTTGAGCGATCGCCAGTTTTACCGGAGTGGCGATCGCTTTGGTTAGATGCTCACCGAGCGCGATAACGGCGGCTTCATTGCCTAGTCGACCGAGGGCGATCGCGCTTTCACAGCCCACTAGCTGGCTTTCCGAGCGCAGACAGGTCGTCAGCGAGCCTATCAAATCAGCACTCGATAGCAGATCGCGGCGACGCCCCAAGGTCCGAATAGCTTCTGTGCAAATAGGCGGTATGTCATCTAGCGCTGCTAGCAAGATTGACGTAATCCGCGGGTCGTGAAAGCTGCCCAAGGCTTCAATCGCGATTTCTCTCAGTTGGGGATCAGGGTCTCTCGCTACGCCGATCAGCGGCTCAATAGTGTTAGTGCGGCGAATATGGGCCAGCGTTCGAGCGGCAAGCAGACGTTGTTCCGCAGGCGGCGATTTACCCTCAGCAGCGGGCTGAGCGAGCAGGTGACTTAAATTTGCGATCGCACTGTCACCAGACGCGGCTAGCGCCCTGCAGATTTCTTCCTGTAGGCTTTCGCTATCGGTCGTTACCAACAGTTCGGCGAGCGTCTCAACTACAGCAGGATCTTGAAACTGGCCGAGAATGCGAACAAAAAACCACTGAGTGTCTGAATCCGACTGAGCTTTGAGGTGCTTGATTAACAGGGGAACTGTGCGATCGCCGACGTTAGAAAATTGTTGAACAAATAGCTTGCTCTGGTGCCAGCGACTGTGAAAGTCCCCGGCAGCTATCTGTGCGATCGCCGCTTCGATCTGTTCTTCGATCTGTTCTTCGATTTGTTCTTCTGAGCCACCTTCTAACAGGTCACCTTCCATCAAACTATTTTCTATCGAGTCGCCTTCTACTGGTTCGCCTTCTACTGGTTCGCCTTCTACTGGTTCGCCTTCTACTGGTTCGCCTTCTACTGGTTCGTCTTCTACTAGTCTGTCTTCCACTGTTTTGCTTTCTATATAGCTACCCTCATCGCGACTGTCTGCGGCGCCAGCACTCATACTTTTCTCCCCATGCCTAATTCTGTCTCCAGTTGTTCAAATAATGATAGTTCTCATCAGCTTGAACCGGTACATAGCATAAGCGTATAGAGCGAGTAAGTATATACGCAACTAGGCATTGAAACCGGCAGTCTCTGCTGATACTAAACAACATATTGGCATTTCAATCGGCATCTCAAAATTGTTTCAAAGATGTCACTTCGATAAAAATGCCGCTTCCAAAACACCACCTTAACAAGACCGTCATTAAGACATTCATCTTTCTCAATCTATAGCGCTTTACCTATAGCGCTCTACGTCTCCGCCTATCGAACACAGGTGTCAAAATAACGCTTACCATGCAATCAACTCTAGCGGCTCTCGTCAATGCATTAGACGTATAAACAGACACTTTGATAGACACCGTTCGCTGGGAGCCTAGCGAGCCTAGCTTCAGACGTTTACGCCAAGAAAGCTTCTGAAATCCTTAAGAACTAGCAGATACAGCGACTTTCAATTTCCGCATGGCAATTATGCAATAGCTATCAATAATTCTAAAAACGGTATTTTTTAATACAAAATCGCCGGCGAATTTTCCACTATGTTAGGGTCAACTCAACAGCAAATGAGTTAGACAAAACCCTAAAACGGTTCCTTATAAGCGTGGTGGGTAGGTGAGTTTTTGTCGATTGCACAAGGTAGTGTATGAGGTAAAGTCGCCTACCTCTTTTCTTTATGATAAAAAGCTTATTAGCTCAAGCTCAGCTGAATGTTATTTTCGATAGAAAGTATCTTTATATACATCTTGATATACAAAGTTGCCGCTCGGCTTTCTGATAGACATATGCCATAAATTTATCAGAAAGAAACTGTTGAAAAACAGCCGTTAGGAGAAGAGAATAATTGACTGAAGCGCTAGCTCGCTTTTTCTGGACTAACTATCTAGACTAGCTATCAAATAGTAAACAATTGGGTGAAGCATGGTTACATCACCAACCGCTGTCAAGAAAGAAGAGAAGAAGAATAAGTTTGAGAAGTACAAAGCGCAAAAAGATGGCCTTGCGGTCAAGGACGAGCTAGACGCGTTTGCCGAGATGGGCTGGGAAGCTCTCGACAAAGATGATTTGACTGGCAGGTTAAAGTGGCTAGGCGTTTTTCATCGACCGGTTACACCTGGCAAATTTATGCTGCGACTGCGTATGCCGCATGGCGTTCTTTCTAGCCATAAAATGCGCGTTTTAGCGGAAATTGTTCAGCGCTATGGTGACGATGGCTGTGCGGATATCACTACCCGACAAAATCTTCAACTGCGCGGTGTCCGCTTAGAAGATATCCCTAACATCTTTAGCCGGTTTGAACAGTCCGGCATCACCTCCATACAGTCCGGTATGGATAACGTGAGAAACATCACGGGCTCGCCAGTGGCGGGTATTTCAGCCAGTGAGCTGATCGATACGCAAGGGCTAGTGGTCAAAGTCCAAGACATGATCACTAACAATGGCAATGGCAATTACAGCTTTACTAATTTGCCGCGCAAGTTCAATATCGCAATTGAGGGCAGCCGAGAAGATTCAATTCACTCCGAAATCAACGACATTGCCTTCATCCCGGCGTTCAAAGATGGTACTGAGAGTAGCGAGCTAGGATTCAACGTGATTGTGGGTGGCTTCTTCTCTGCCAAACGCTGCGCAGCGGCAATTCCGCTAAACGTCTGGGTGCCAGCCGATGATACGGTTGTCGAGATATGCCGGGCCATCTTGAGCGTGTTTCGTGACAATGGCTCTCGGGGGAACCGTCAGGAAACCCGGCTAATGTGGCTAATCGAAGCAATGGGAATAGAGCAGTTCCGCGCTGCGGTAGAAGCGCAGATGGGCCAAACGCTAATTCCTGCCGCGCCTGAAGATGCTATTACCGACGAGGGCAAAAGCGACCATATCGGTGTCCATACGCAAAAGCAGACAGGACTCAACTACGTTGGCCTGCACGTGCCGGTTGGCCACATTTTTGCCGATGACATGTTTGAAATAGCGCGACTAGCAGAAGTGTATGGCAACGGTGAAATTCGCTTGACTGTGGAGCAAAACGTTATCATTCCCAACGTGCCAGACTCTCGCCTGTCAGCTTTTTTGCAAGAAGACCTAGTGCAGAAGTTCTCGGTAGAGCCGGCGCCACTTTCTAGAGCAGTCGTCTCCTGCACGGGCTCGCGGTTCTGCAACTTCGCCATTATCGAAACCAAGCAAAGGGCCGATGCCTTTGGCCAAAAGCTAGATTCACTGTTCACGGTGGATCAGCCTGTACGGATGCATTGGACCGGCTGTCCCAACTCTTGTGGGCAGCCCCAGGTAGCTGATATTGGTTTCTTGGGTACCAAGGCCCGCAAGGATGGCAAGTCTGTAGAGGCGGTAGACATCTACATGGGCGGCAAAGTCGGCAAACATGCGCAGCTCGGTGAGCGCGTGATGAAAGCCGTCCCTTGTGAAGATCTAGAAGAGGTCGTCGGTAACTTGCTCAAAGAAAAGTTTGGCGCAGTGGCAAAAGCCTCTTCTTGAAATCGCCTTATGAGGCCAAACGCCTCGCCTGGCCTGACGTCTGTCATCAGCATGTTGGGCCACAAAAAAGAAGCCTACGGGCGGCAACCCATAGGCTTTGATTAGTTCTGTTTTGTTACTCGTTTATCTAGTAACAAAGCGTCTTTATATATAGGAGCATAGCGCAAGATGATCGGAGAGTTGTTTTCAAAAGCAACTCAGGGCAGATACAGGATATTACATCTGACCTGGTTCGCATTTTTCTTATCGTTTGTTGTTTGGTTTAACTTTCCTCCCTTTGCAACAACGATTGTTCAAGAGTTTGGCTTAACGCCAGCCCAAGCGGGTACGATCGGCCTCTGCAATGTTGCCTTAACCGTACCTGCTCGCATCATTATCGGAATGCTTCTAGACAAGTTTGGTCCTCGCATTACTTACACTTGCCTATTGATATACGCAGCGATTCCTTGCTTAATTTTTGCAACGGCTACTAGCTTTAATCAGCTAGTTGTAGGTCGTTTGCTGATGGGTATCGTCGGTGCTGGATTCGTAATCGGTATCCGGATGACCGCAGAGTGGTTCCCGCCCAAAGATGTGGGAACAGCTGAAGGTATCTACGGCGGCTGGGGTAACTTTGGCTCTGCGTTCTCCGCCTTTACAATGGTGCTTTTCGCGATGGCGCTGAGCTTTTTGCCCGGTTCGTTTAACTTCGGTGAGCCTCAAGCTTTTAACGTACTAGGCGTTGCCTTTAACAGTGAAGTGCTGAACTGGAGGGCTGCGATCGCAGGCTCCGGAATCGTCGCTGCTCTCTACGGCGTCTTCTACTATTTCAACGTCACCGATACGCCCCCCGGCAAAGTCTACAAAAAGCCGGAAAGCGCTCGCGGTATGGAAGTTACCACCGTGCGCGACTTCTGGTTCTTGATGTTAATGAACATTCCCCTGACTGCCATCTTGATGGTGCTGGCATGGCGTCTTAACAAGGTGAACTTTCTATCCGTTCCGGTGATGTACATTGTCTGGCTCGCCCTGCTTGGTCTCTATGCTTTCCAGGCGTATAACTGCTGGGCCGTCAATAAAGAGTTGCTGAGTGGCAGAAAGCGTTACGCTGCCGAAGACAGATACCGCTTCAAGCAGGTCGCGCTGCTGGAGCTGACATACATTGTCAACTTTGGATCTGAGCTTGCGGTCGTTTCTATCCTGCCTGCTTTCTTTGAAGGTACCTTTGGTCTAGACAAGGCAACTGCCGGGATGATTGCCGCGAGCTATGCCTTTATGAACCTGGTTTCTCGTCCTGGCGGCGGTATTATCTCTGACTCTGTCGGCAGCCGTAAGTGGACAATGACTGTTCTCCTAGCCGGCATGGGTATCGGTTACCTGCTCTTTAGTATGGTCGGCAGCGGCTGGTCGCTGACACTAGCTGTACTGCTGGTTATGGTTTGCTCTTTCTTTGTGCAGGCAGCAGAAGGTGCTACGTTTGCGCTGGTGCCGCTAGTGAAGCCTCGCATTACTGGCCAGGTGGCTGGCAACGTCGGTGCTTATGGCAACGTCGGTGCGGTTGCGTATCTAACTATTTTGCTACTGCTCAAAGAGGCGCTTGTGCCAACCGGTGACGGCATTGACCCAGCCCAGGTTGCAGCAGGTACAGCCGCCGCAAACTCGGCCTTTTTCCAGGTGCTAGGCGTTGCTGGTCTAGTTGTGGCCTTCCTCTGCGCATTCTTCCTAGATGAGCCTAAGAACTCCTTTGCAGATGCTCACGAAGGTGAGGAAGTCGCTGTGCCAGCGCCAGCGAATCAATCCATGATGGGTTAGCGGCTAGCGGCTCAATCTACAGCGCTCAATCGCTGTTTGATTTAAAGCTAGTGCTTATCAGACCGATAGGGGGGCGTTCTTAGATCCCTCCTATCGGTTTTAGTTTTATAGCTTCAATTTATATTCTCGGTTTAGTACAGCTCTCAAAGAGGTGACGATGGCACTCTCAACTGACGCACACTCCCACAAGACGCTCTGTCCCTATTGCGGCGTTGGCTGTGGACTGGAGGTCTTTCCGCCAGCTCGCAAAGGGCGAAAAATCACCCGCGACAGTCAGGGACGACCTATTTGGCAGGCAGTAGGCAACAAAGCCCACCCCTCTAGTAAAGGGCAAGTCTGTATCAAAGGGGCCTCTGTAGGTGAATCGCTCAATAAGGACCGGCTCAAGGTCCCGATGATGCGCGATACGCTAGACCAGCCGTTTCAAGCTGTCAGCTGGGATCAAGCGTTTGAGCGCATTACTTCAGAAATTCAAAAATCTATCGTTCAGCGTGGACCTCACTCCATCTGTATGTATGGCTCTGGACAGTTTCAAACAGAAGACTACTACGTTGCGCAAAAGCTGATCAAAGGCTGTATTGGCACTAACAACTTCGATGCCAATTCTCGTTTGTGTATGTCTTCAGCTGTCTCTGGCTATATTCAAAGCTTTGGCTCTGACGGGCCCCCCTGCTGCTACGACGACTTAGAGAAAACCGACTGCGCCTTTTTGATTGGCACCAATACCTCAGAGTGCCATCCTATTGTCTTTAACCGGCTAAAGAAGCGTCTGAAGAAAAGTAAACAGGCCAAACTGATTGTGGTTGATCCGCGCCGGACGGCGACGGCACAAGAGGCCGATTTGCATTTAGCGATTAAGCCTGGTACTGACATCGCGCTGCTCAATGGGATTGCATATTTACTCATTCGTTGGGGCAAACACGATCCTTTGTTCATTGATTACTGCACAGACGGCTTTACGGAGTATGCGCAGGTGGTGGACCACTACTCGCCAGAGAGAGTGGCTCAGGTCTGCGGTATTTCGGTGGCTGATTTGGAGCAGGCTGCTCGGCTGTGGGCCGCCGCCAATAATGTGCTCTCGCTGTGGTCGATGGGCGTAAATCAGTCGACTGAAGGGACAGCGAAGGTGCGTACGATTATCAATTTGCACCTTATGACGGGTAATTTAGGCCGTCCGGGAGCCGGGCCGTTTTCGCTGACGGGTCAGCCCAACGCTATGGGCGGGCGTGAGGCGGGTGGACTGGCGCATATTCTACCTGGCTACCGACTAGTCAAAAATCCTGACCATCGGCAAGTGATTGAGAAAGTTTGGCAGCTACCTGCTGGGAGCATTTCGCCTCAGCCAGGACTGGCTGCCTGGGATATGATGCTCGCTTTAGAGCAAGAAATGGTCGGCGTGATGTGGATAGCCGCGACTAACCCGGCGGTGAGTATGCCAGATATCAAACGAACTCAGGCAGCTTTGCTAAAGTCTCCCTTTACTATTTGTCAAGATGCCTACTATCCGATCGAAACGGCTGCCTACGCGCATGTCGTTTTGCCGGCGGCTCAGTGGGGCGAAGCTTCTGGGACAATGACTAATTCTGAACGGGTTGTTACCTACTGTCCGGCCTTTCGCGACCCGGTGGGCAAAGCTATGCCAGATTGGGAGATCTTTGCGGAGGTGGGCAGACGTTTGGGCTTTGAGCAGCAGTTTGACTTTGCTGACGCGGCGGCTGTGTATGACGAGTTTGTCAGCCTCACGGCGGGCCGACTGTGCGATACCAGCGGCCTAAGCCACGAGCGCTTGGCAAAAGCTGGGCCTATTCAGTGGCCTGCGCCAATTTGTGAGACGGCGGAAACGGCTGCCGATAAGTTCGATAAGCGCCTCTATACCGACTACCAGTTTCCTACGGCTAATGGTCGCGCTAAGTTTGCAGCGTTTCATCTGAAAGGACTAGCGGAACCGCCCGATGAGCAGTTTCCTATGGTGATGACAACAGGCAGGCTGTTAGGACATTGGCATACGCAAACGCGCACCGGGCGAATTGAGAAAATTGTAGAAAAGTATCCCTATCCCCAGCTAGAGATAAATCCGCGTGACGCCCAGACACTACAGGTGCAGTCGGGAGACTGGGTAGAGGTGCGATCGCGCCGTGGCTCAGCTAAACTTCCAATTCTAGTTACCCAAAATATCCGCCGAGGCACTGTCTTTATGCCGATGCACTGGGGCTTTCTCTGGGCAAAAGACGCTGAAGTCAATGCCATGACTCATCCAGAAACTTGCCCAATTTCGCTAGAGCCCGAGCTGAAAGCCTGCGCGGTGCAGCTAGTGCCTATTACTAAACCTGCCGAAATCGCTAAGCCCACCGCAGCCGAGCAGGTGTTAGCCATGGTGCAGCCAGCGCCGACGTCAACAAAACAGCCGGTTCCTATAGGCCTGCTGCGCGGCTGAGTCGGCTGTTTCTCTCAGATAGGGCCGTAAAAGCGCTATTGTTAACCGTTTCTGTTACCTTAACTAGCCCTGCAGCATC
This sequence comes from uncultured cyanobacterium, assembly GCA_963702855.1. GTDB lineage: Bacteria > Cyanobacteriota > Cyanobacteriia > Phormidesmidales > Phormidesmidaceae > Phormidesmis. The sequence continues at coordinate 347,061 of OY969765.1, read as the reverse complement.
GAAGATGCGATTATTACAGGCATGTGTCGGCAGGGTTAGGGTAACAGATTTTGAACAGACGGTTGAATCGGTTCGTGCGCAATCATCTAAGCGATGAAGGCTTTTTGCGCAACATAGGGCGATTTGAGGGATGGGTCTCTAAGCTACTTGCGATCGCAATGGTCTTAGTGATTATCGTCGTCATCTTCGATCTAGGCGTCGTACTGGCCAAGAAGCTACTCAGCGGCGATCCTAATGACTTCTTAGGCTCAACTTTACTCGATATCTTTGGTCTATTTCTGAGCGTGCTAATCGCGCTAGAAATCATGGAAAATATTACAGCCTACCTAAGAAAGCATGTAGTACAAGTAGAGCTAGTCATCGTCACCTCGCTCACTGCAGTTGCTAGAAAAATCATTATTCTAGACCTTAAAGAGGTCACAGGCGTCAGCCTCATTGGACTCTCTATCGGTATCCTTGCGCTTTCTATCAGCTATCTAATTGTTAGAAATGTTAACTCTTAGAAACATCCAATTCCTAAAGACATCAACTTCTAGGGACATCAACTCTTAGATATAAATAGAGATAAACACGCTATAGGCCTAACCGTTCCCCTACCTTTAGACGACTCCCATTAGCAAAATCCCAGCCTGAGAGTGATTTTTTTCCAGCGGGCTTGACTTCATTTATCAGCAGATGTCCATCACCTGTTTGAACGATAGGGCCGTAATTTTTGAGAATGCTGACAATAGTCCCAGGCGTATCGTGGTTGGCTAGATGGCTTAGGCCAGCAGCCTGATAGCTTTGTTCAACCGCTCTCCAGCTTGCCGGTAGCTGCGGCCAGTACTCTTCTCCTACAGGAAGGGTTTCAATGACCTTCAAATCGCTATCTCTAAACCGAGTAGTACAGCTAGGATAAAAGCCTCGAACTTTGTCATGTATCGCTTTACTGCTTTGGTCCCAATCTAGCCAGTAGTCTTGCTTCTGAATGAGGGGTGCGTAGGTGGCCTGTTCATTGTTTTGCGCTACCGGACGAATCACCTGCTGCTGCAGCGCTTCTATCGTAGCGGGTAGTAGATCTGCGCTTAATAAAGATAGCTTTTCGGCAATTTTCCAGGCGTTATCCGTCAAGCTAATAGGAATCGTCTCTTTTAGTAACATAGGGCCTGTATCCATGCCGGCATCCATCAGCATCGTCGTCACACCCGTCGCCGATGCGCCGTTGTGGATGCACCACTGAATCGGCGCGGCCCCTCGATACTTTGGCAGAATAGATCCGTGAGCATTCACACAGCCTAGTCGAGGCATGTGCAATATTTTAGAAGAAAGAATCTGACCGTAGGCGATAACTACAAAAGCATCTGCCTGTAGCGCATTCAGCTTGGCTTGTATTTCAAGGTCCTTTTTGATTCGTTTAGGTTGCCAAATAGGACAGTCTTGATCCGAGGCTTGATTTGAGGCTTGCGCTAGGACAGCAGCCTTAACTGCAGACGGGGTGACTTTGCCGCCTCGGCCTCGACGCTTATCTGGCTGGGTGACAACCGCTAGTACCTCAAAGTCTGGATGATCTAGCAGACGCTTGAGGCTAGGTACGGCGAACTGAGGGGTTCCAAAAAAGACGATTCTCATATAGTTGCTTTAGCGATTGTCTACCAAGATTTCAAGGCGGCGATTTTGCTGTCTGGCGATCGCATCGACATTTTCTGTAACGGGTTGCGCCTGTCCCATACCGACAGTAATCCAGCGATGGGTGCTAGGTAGCGATGTGCGTAGATAGGCTGCCAAAGTATTGGCCTGCGCCAGGGTGTATTCTCGGCTGGCGATCGCGTCCCCTTGGTCATCGCTGTAGCTGCGAATAGAAATGGTTGCGTTAGGGTAGTTCACTAGCTGGTCTAGCACCTGACTGAGCAAACTATCAGCTTTTAGATTGCTCTGTCCAGGCGCAAACAGCGCGTCGCTAGGCAGCGTAATTTTGAGCTTAGCCACCTCTAGCAGCTGTTCATCGGGCGGGGTGGCAACTGGTTCGTAATCGGGCTCTATGAGCGCTTGAACCGGTGGATCGATGGCTGCTCGCAGCGCATTAAGGCGCGAATTGATGCCAGTGCCCTGATAGGGTGGCTTGCCTAGCTTTTTTTCGATGGCTTGCAAGCGCCGATCGAGCGTTAGCAGCTCAGTTTCTATTGAGTTAAGTTCGTCGACTAGCGGCTGTCTTTCTATCGGTGATAGGGTTAGCGGCTCTAGTATAGGGCCAGTTTCAGGTAGCGGAATTGCCTCAATTCGACTCTGAACGGTGGGTGTGTGCCATAGCTCAGGAAAGTGCCATAGGCGGTTGCTAAGCCGACTCGACTTTCGTAACAGACCCTCTTGTAGGGGGGGCGAGCTGATCTCACCGGAAAAAATCTGTGCGGACAGAAGGCCGAAGATCCAGGCTAGAGTCAGGGCGCCGCTTGAGAGTAGAAGATAGGCGATCGCTACATAGGGCTGTCGCTGCCAAAATCTTGGCGGTAGCGGCAGCGCTACATCCGTATGCTGAGCGTCAGTTGCATCGTTGTAGGGCCTGTAGGAATCACCGAGAGGATCCGCCCTCGAGTCCGTGTCGGTGTGATCCGGTCTATAAGAGCTGTGATCGACAGGCTGCCTTTGTAAAGGTGGTTGCAGAGGCGATCCGTATGGAGATCGCGTAGCGTATGGAGACTGTGCGGGTACCGGCTGTAGCGGAACGGCTGGTGAGTGCTCTATCTGCTTTTGTTTTGTGCGCCAGAGCCTTAGCCAGGCAAACCGGCGGCGCTGCATCTGATCTTGATGTCTCGGGGACTCCGTCCGATAGCTTTGAGGCTCTACATGGCCAGTTGTGTGGCCAGTTGCCGTTTTTGGTATAGCTGCTTCCGAGTAGGGGATGTTCGAGTAGGAGGCGTCAGAGACATCGTGAGTGGGTTCCTGCGGCTGCGCATAGCTATCAAACCCTCGGCTGAGACTAGGTCGCGAATAGAGCGATCGCGCTCTATTCGCAGATGTAGCAGATGTCTGCGAATCATTGATCTCAGAATTGGCGTCTTTCGAATTTGGTTCGTTGGTCACAAACCAGCCCCCTCAAATTGCTCTAGCCAGTATGACAGCTACTAGGCTGATGAACTAAGGATTTATTGTAGTTTGGTTTCACAAATCGAAAGGGCCAAAGCTTTAAAGTAGACAAAGCGATAGCTAGCTATTCGTACCAGCTATTTGCAATAGCTATTCGTAGTAGCTCCACCCCCGCCAGGGGCTAACTTCAACGACACCACGCTCAGTAAAGACGACCCGGTAGTCTACTGCTCGCGCTTGCTCTGACGCTTCGCCTACTATCTGGGGTAAAGGCGTTTCGTCGATAGCCGCGCTAGCTACACTGTCAACCGGCTCATAGCCGATAAGCGTACCGTCTTCGCTGACTCTTACTCGGTAGCTTACGGCATCGCCAAATCTAGGCTGCTGACGACTTTCGATTAGCGTTTGCTTCAGATCGCTATTTAGCTGTCGAACGCTTTCAAATTCATCTAGCGCGTTCGGCGGATCTGCCCTGAATCGTGAAGCGCCAGCCGCTCTATCTATATTAGACTCTTCTACACGAGCCCCTTCTAGGCGGGATTCCTCCACCTCAATCTTCTCTGAACCAATCTCTTCTGAACCAATTTCCTCCGAACCAATCCCCTCTACGGTCGTATCTGCTGTTTCAGCCGCCGTCATAGCCGTATCTTCGCTCTCGAAGGCATATTCATCTGGCTCGGGCACTGCTTCATCTATATCCAACTCGTCTCCAGCTCCGGACTCAGCCTCGTCGATATTGGTTTCTAACGCAGTCGCAACCTGTCTGATCTCTGGATCTTCTATCTCTCCAGTAGGGGGTGCACTGCTTGCTTCAGCAGGATCTACGCTCACCACTTCAGCGGCTCTGTCCGAGCTGCCCTCAGGCTCTCTGAATTCGGGCACCGGCAATAGCCCAATGGCCACGGTGGCAGCAACTAATCCACCAATACCTAAGACCGCAGGGACAGCGCGATCGCTTAGCGGTTCCTCACTGCGCACAAACCGCCGCGCTAAGGGTGAGAGCGCCGGGCTTAGCTCCGGGAGCGTTTGGCTATCACCAAAAAACTGATCGACAGCCTCAGTCAAATCAAACAGCTGCACTGCCGAGAGCTTAATATCGATCGCGCGTCCGTCACCAAGATCGCCCAAATCAGCAATCTCTGGCTGCACCACCAGATGGTGATAGGGGCCATCCCCTGGGTTAATGTGAACTAACAGGGGCTCCCCTTCTGCTACCTGCGGATGAGCATAGCCACTAAGCACCTCTTGCCCATACTGGCTGACCGCTCGCACCAGCGCTGCAAAAAAGTTGTAGCCACCGTTGAGCGATCGCTCCAAGCCACTAATTCGACACTCTGCATTTACGAGCAGTGACATCACGTCCCTGCTATCCGGCGACGGGTCAATACTCAATCCGTCCAAAATTAAGCTGCAGTTAGGCAGCTGATACTGACGCCGAATCGTCATGAGACTTCTCCATCAAAAAGGCTAATCCAAAGACGCTCTGCGCCTTCTGTACCCGTACAGAACAACAGCTTTGTCAGCAGCTCAATGGCAAGTTCATTCAGCTTCTCATCTGTGCTATATGCCATCACGCTCGATCGATTGGCGTTCATCCGAGCTCGAAAGTGCGAGCGAAATCTGGCTAGATAGTCCGAAAGCCGAAAATGATGATCAAAAGAAAGGTTTTGATCGTTTAGCTGCTGATAGCCCAGCAGCAGCTGACGGATCAGTACTGTGAGACGGCGAGCCAGAAAGCACGTAATTAGCACTAGCGCCTTGCCCTCTTGCAACGACATAGGTTGACGCTGGCTAAAACGCCGTAACGGATTACTACTGCGCAGCAGCCAAAGATGAACCCGACCTCGAATGATTTCCTCTAACCCTAGCTCCTTCGCTGAAGCCAGCATTGCTTCCGAGCCACCGAGATCTAACGCCTCAACAGCTAGCAAAAGCAGATCAATTTGCGTTTTGGCTCTCCGGGAGCACTCGCTAGGAAGCCCGTCAGGATTGCTAAGCTGATTGATCAGCCCGGGCACGGGCGGTTGGGCATTGGGAGGACTCTGTACTTGCATGCGTCGGCGATTATCCACTCGGAGGTCTGATCAAAATAATAATTACAAACGATTAAGGCATCTCCAATCAAACAAAATCGTTTAGATATCGGTAGCCGCTAAGGGCAGTCATCCAGATAGTGGGTCTACCGTCAATCGAGCGGTTCGAGTCCTGGATCTCTAAGAAAGTCGATACAAGCGGCTAATATCAACGTGTTTGACTGAAGTTTCCCGGAACCTGATCACAATACAACAACCTACATCGATTAAAGCTTGTTTAGATTCAGTCTTGGGTTAGGCTTTATCCAGAAAGGTAATTGTCCGCCCTAAAAGTGATGAAATAGCACCTTCATCCGGATGGTTTGCTTAAGAAGCATTCATCAGCAAACCTCTAATACAGTAAGCTCAAAATTGTCAATCTTAATATAACAACCTCGACTCATTCCAGCTTGATGGTGCCTTATCGTCTGCTGTGACTGCAAGTGCCATGACTGCAAACGCTATGACTATGAGCGCCATGACTGTGAACACCACATATCTTTCCAAGACTTCCGTCTATAGACACGATGCCTAATCGTTAGCTAGAGAACCGTACAATCAGGCCCTATGGCACGTCAGTATTATCTCAGCGTAACTACTTAGAGACAAGGCTTTTAGAAACAAGGTCTCTATAGACAATGTTTTAAGAGAGAAGGTTTCTATAGAAAAATCTCGAGATGAAGTCGTATAGGAACTTTATCTCACGCTTCACCTTGTCCTTTATTTAGGAATAATCATCTCAATCAGCCAGCGATCGCCCTCTCGGACCAGTTTGTAGGTTGCTCCTACAACATCTTCGCTATAAGACGAAACATCATCTTTTTGGCCCGAGGTGTCGTATACATCTGCCGACTCGGTGACTTCTGCTTCAATGCTTAAGTTGTCTACCCCTTCGGCGCTATCTGGCTCTACTGAAAGAATATTGAGGGCACCGTGGGTATAGTCAACGTACGACCCATCTGCTTCTAGCGCCCTCACGTTGCTCTGAGCACCTGTTAAAGCATTTCCCGTCAACGCTGTCGTCAATTCGCTAGCGTCGTATTCTTGACCGTATGCCATACGCTTTGCCTCGAGCCAAGAAGCAATGGCTGCCTCACCGATCCCCTCGGCATCATCGGGCGCTAGGGCTGCTGGCTCTAGATCATCTATCTCGATTGCTGGTTCGTTAATAGTGATGTCTAACGGCTCTCCCTCGATTGCTGGCGTTGCTGTTGTATTATTGCCCGTGATAGCGCCAAGGATTTTACTTGCTAAAAATAACCCTACACCTAGGCAGAGCAGCCCCGCTACAATCACGAGCGCCAGGCGATCCCATTTAGGTGAAGCGCTATTGCGTCGGTTACGCCTTGCTCTTAAGGCGGCTAGCCCACCTTGAGAAGCACCGTCTCCATTAGGGCTCGTCGGATCTGTCGGTACCTCTTTCGTTCCTAGCTGGCCTGTAGGAGACATCTTTGATATCTTATCGACGATGCTAGCGCTACCTGCGAACCCAGCAGTGCCCACGGAGCTTGAGGATTCAGTGCTGCCGACTTGGATACCCAAACTGGGTTGGTTAAAGCTAGCCGACTCACCGAATGCAGATGGCTCAAAGCGAGTAGCTGTACCTGCGCCGACGGTTGCTACGCTGCCTTCGCTGCCGCCAGGTAGCGTAGTGCTACTAGACGATTCTGCAGCCCTAGTGCCTGCTTGAGCGCTCCAGGTCTCTACCAGATCACTTTGGGTATTTCTCTGGAGATTTCCCTGTGCGCTTCTTTGGCTATTTCTTTGGCTATTTCCCTGGCGATCTCTTTGAGCATTTTCGAGCGGTAGGTTTTCCAGATACGACTGCACGGCGCTGTCGGCAAAATAGTCTTTAAGAGTTGCTTGCGCCTGGTCTAAATCTCTGAAGAATGGAAAGACCTCTTGCTGTAGCCAGTTCTCAGCGTACAGACAGAGGCCGGGCAGTAAATCTGGAGACCCCTGAGAATGCTCCCGAATAAAGGTGAGCGGATCGAATTCTTGTGACAGCTCAAGCGCTCGACTGGCTTCTTCTGTCTGGCCCAGCAGGACTGCGCAGACGGCCTGCTCTAAATGAACATCTTGACGACCGCTCAGCCGCAAAAGCATTTGTTTTGCACGGCGAATCAACGCTGGCTGGTGCTGCGCAAACCCACGCGCTAGCAGAGCATATACAGCTAAGTACGTACCAACGGCTGAAGGCCTTTGGGCTTCAGCTTCAAAGATTTCCTGCTGCTCAGCGGCGGTTAGGTATCCTCTTAACTGCTGTACAAATCGTAGAAAGTCGTCTACGCCTAGGCCAGAGAGATCGTCGTCAGCACCGTCAATACCGCCTCTATCTTGCAGCATGCTGCGTAGTAGGCTAATGCCTTCTTGCCTAGCCTGGTTCTGCTCTAGGGGTCTAGAAATCAAATCAAGACAGCGATAGGGCCTAAGCTTGTACAGGTCTGCTTGAATCTCTGCGCGCAAAACTGGCAGCAGCTCTTCTTTTAAAAGCAGCTCTCGGCCTATTTCTAATGATTCAGCTGCATGTTCGTAATGGTTTTGCTGCCATTCTTCTCTACCTAATTCTAAGCAAGCTACCGCTAAGCTCAAGATGATGTCGGGTAGAGCAGTCTGCTCTTTGATTTTTTGACCCTCTATCGTACTAGAATTGCGCTTAATGTAGGGGCGACCCAATCGGAGCACTAGTTCGTATTCGCCTAGTTCTAGAAGGATTAGCAGCGCACCTACTAGAAGGTGTTCCTCTATTTCTATCGTAGGAACGCTGACGTCTAGGTTGTTAACGCTTTCTGTCTCTGTGCCCGGTATGCTAACCGGTGTGGTCTTGGTCTTGCCCAAAAACTCTTGGTCGTATTCGGCTCGGCGGGCGCTGTTACCCAAGATCTCATAGGCGCGATCTATAAGCTGTCGACGTGCGTCAATGGCTAGCTCTGAATACTCACGTCTAGGGACTTGCAGGGTGCGATCGCGATGCGACTGCTGTAGCTGCTCAGCGGTCGCTTGGATCGGCAATCCCAAAATTCGGTAGTAATCTAGCGGAATTCGCACTCTTTGTGTCCCCAGCCATTAAGTCAATACTTTTATCTTGAACCAACATCCAACCAATATACGGAGGCTATATACTTTGCTCACCACAAGTAGCTAGCGTTCTTATTGCATTTGTCTCTGCTTGTTTGCTTTCGCGCATCTTGTTTACTTCTGCGCATTCGTACTTAAATTATGATCTCACAATCACATTTTTCACGTTTTGTTTTGAACTTCCAATTCTATTTGACATCTAGACGTCTCCCAGCGCAATTTTCGACGCAATTTTAAGGGTGCGATTTTGAGGGACACCTTACCACTGTTCTTGAGGGAAATATCAAGAAAGGCAAAATTCTGGTTGCGCTAGGTGAGCTCAGATAGCGTCAAACCTAATTTTGACTCAAGTATGAAGCTCAGCTAGGTTTGTAGATTCATTCAATATTTTGATGTGAAGCAAGCTATGATAAAACGCGAATTGCCCAAGAAAAGATTAGGGGAAAGATATTTCAGCGCTTTCGCAAGGCGCTACTGGTGCAGATAAAGCGTAGAAAGGGTCAGATTAACAGACGAACTGCTGCTAAGAACACGGACATAACTTATGGTTCAGGAAAGACCACTGCCCACATTTCAAGCATCCTCTCCTCAAGTCAACAAAGAGGAAGGCCTCACTGTCTACGAAGATATGATTTTGGGGCGTTATTTTGAAGATAAATGTGCTGAGCTGTACCAGCGAGGGAAGGTCAAAGGCTTTGTCCACCTTTACAACGGGCAAGAAGCAGTGGCTTCTGGCGTGATTAAGGCGATGCGCTCTGATGACTATGTATGCAGTACCTATCGCGATCACGTACATTCTTTGAGCGCCGGGGTGTCAGCTAACGCGGTGATGGCTGAGCTCTTTGGTAAAGAGACGGGTTGCAGTAAGGGCAGAGGGGGCTCTATGCATATGTTCTCCAAAGAGCATAATGTATTGGGCGGCTTTGCCTTTATTGGAGAAGGTATTCCAGTCGCCTTGGGCGCGGCTTTTCAGACCCGCTACCGTCGTGAGGCAATGAGCGATGACAGCGCGGATCAGGTGACCGCAGCATTTTTTGGCGATGGGACTACCAACAACGGTCAGTTTTTTGAGTGCCTAAACATGGCCGCGCTCTGGAAGCTGCCGATTATTTTCGTTGTGGAAAATAATCTGTGGGCAATTGGCATGGCCCACGAGCGAGCCTCTTCACAAACTGAAATCTACAAAAAAGCCAGCGTTTTTGGTATGCCAGGCTACGAAGTAGATGGAATGGACGTTTTAGCTGTGCGCGCTGCGACCAAGACAGCCGTAGAAAGAGCTAGAGCTGGCGAAGGCCCGACTTTGTTAGAGTGTCTAACTTATCGCTATCGTGGACATTCTGTCGCTGATCCAGATGAGCTGAGAGACCCGGTCGAGAAGAAGTTTTGGCGTGATCGCGATCCTATCAAACGCTTCGGAGCCTATCTTCTAGAGCAAGATCTTGCTAGCGAAAGCGAACTCAAAGCCGTTCGCGACAAAATCACCGGCGTTGTCGAAGATGCCTTGACCTTTGCAGAAGAAAGTCCTGAGCCGAATCCTGCCGATCTCTACAAGTACATTTTTGCCGAAGATTAGACTTCAGGCACAGTCTAAGTGCGCTGTGACTTGAGCCCTTTGAGGAGAAAATTTCAAAAGGCTCAAGTTTAGAGAGTCAGAGCAATAGCTTTAGCTACCGAGGTCGATGCTCGCTCGACCTTTGGTGGCTAAGCAGAGTCAAAGCCTAAATCCACCGAACTCATCTATTCATATTCCAACATGGCAGAAACTTTTTTATTCGACGCGCTCCGTGAGGCAATCGACGAAGAAATGTCTCGCGATCAGACCGTTATGGTGATGGGCGAGGATGTTGGTCAATACGGCGGCTCTTATAAAGTCACCAAAGACCTTTACGATAAGTACGGCGAGCTACGCGTACTAGACACGCCAATCGCCGAAAATAGCTTTACCGGTATGGGTATTGGCGCAGCGATGACGGGTCTACGCCCCATCATCGAAGGTATGAATATGGGCTTTCTGCTGCTTGCCTTCAACCAAATTTCTAACAATGCTGGGATGCTGCGCTATACCTCGGGTGGCAACTTTAAGATTCCGGTGGTCATCCGCGGCCCTGGTGGGGTGGGCTCTCAGCTAGGCGCTGAGCATTCCCAGCGGCTAGAGGCTTACTTTCAGGCGGTGCCAGGATTGAAAATTGTGGCCTGCTCTACGCCCCGTAACGCTAAAGGACTGCTAAAAGCGGCAATCCGCGATGACAATCCGGTCCTATTTTTTGAGCATGTGCTGCTGTACTTCAACAAAGAAGATTTGCCAGATGATGAATACGTGCTGCCACTCGACAAGGCCGAGACGGTGCGCACGGGCAAAGATGTGACAATTTTGACCTATTCGCGGATGCGCTACCACGCTATGAAAGCTGTGGAATCTTTGGAGCAAAAGGGCTACGACCCAGAAGTAATTGATTTGATTTCGCTTAAGCCGATTGACTATGACACTATTGGCGCGTCAATTCGTAAGACGCATCGCGTAGTGATTGTCGAAGAATGTATGAGAACCGGAGGCATTGGCGCAGAAATTATTGCCTCTATTAATGACCGGTTCTTCGATGAGCTAGATGGACCGGTGATTCGCCTATCTTCTCAAGATATTCCAACGCCCTACAACAAGCGATTGGAAGATTTGACAATTGTTCAGCCGGCTCAAATCGAAGAAGCTGTTGAGAAAATTATGCGCGGTCAGCTATAAGCTAGACATTAGCTACCACTCTAGCGATCACTTTTTTCCTAACCTTTGGTGCCTCGATCGTCACGATTGAGGCAATTTGGTATTAGGATACTTACCTGACACTGGGCAGGTGGAATAAAATTTATTGATGGATTCTATGGGTAAGCAACGCTTGATACTCGCTTCGCTGTTGGGGCTTGTGATTGCCGCAATTGTGATTATTGTGCAGATTCCAACTCAGCTTGGGTTGGATTTGCGCGGTGGCACGCAGCTAACGATGCAGGTTAACCCCACGGAAGACATCACTAATATTGGTGAGCGCGAACTAGCCGCAGTTCAACGGGTGATCGAAAATCGAGTGAATGGGCTTGGGGTCTCCGAAGCGGTAGTGCAAAGCGTGGGCCAAGATCAACTCTCAATCCAGCTACCGGGCGTGAGTGATCCAGAAAAGGCTGAGCGTGTGCTAGGTGGAACAGCCCAGCTAGAGTTTCGCAGCCAAAAGCCAGATACCGAAGGCGAGTTTCAGGCGCTGCAGTCGGTAGCACAGCGGCAGTTGCTTGAACAAGTTGCACTAGTTGAAAGTGGCGATACTGAGGCGATCGCAGCTGGCCAAGCTGCCATTGAGGCTACCCAAGAAGACATTCTCAATCTGTTTGCAGACACAGGCCTAACGGGCGACAAGCTAAGAGATGCGATCGCTGGGCCTCTTCCCAATGCGCCCCCCGGTGCGTGGCAGGTGAGTATCATCTTCGATGCAGAAGGTGCCAAGCTTTTTGCCGATTTGACTCGCGACATTGCGGGCACTGGGCGCGGCATCGGTATTTTCTTAGACAATCAGCTTATTAGTGCTCCTGGCGTTGGCGTAGAATATGCTGAAAACGGCATCGAAGGCGGACAGGCTACTATCTCAGGTCGCTTTGACGCTGAAGCAGCTCGTGACCTAGAAATTCAACTGAGAGGCGGCTCGCTGCCCCTACCGGTAGAGATTGTAGAAAACCGTACCGTTGGCGCCACGCTAGGGCGTGACAGTGTTGAGCGAAGTTTGTACGCAGCGCTGCTTGGTTTGACTTTAGTTTTGATCTTTATGGTTGTGTACTACCGCTTGCCCGGCGTGCTAGCCGATATTGCCCTAATTGTATATGCCATCTTGACCTGGGCAGCCTACAACCTTTTGGGGGTAACGCTTACGTTGCCCGGTATCGCTGGGTTTATCCTAAGTATCGGTATGGCTGTAGATGCTAATGTGCTCATTTTCGAGCGAACCCGCGAAGAGCTTCGAGCGGGCAAAACGCTGTATCGCTCTGTAGAGTCTGGGTTTTATCGGGCCTTTTCTAGCATTTTAGATAGCAACGTTACAACGCTGATCGCCTGCGGCGCTCTGTTTTTTCTTGGAACCGGCCTGGTGCGTGGCTTCGCGCTCACATTAGCTATCGGTGTCATCATCAGTATGTTCACTGCCGTTAGCTGTAGCCGAACGCTGCTATTTTTTGCTATTGGCTTTCCCCAGTTTCGTAAGCCCAACCTGTTCTGCCCAGGTATCGAGTCAGTACCGCCTAGAGGAAAAGCCTCTTCAAGCGTTCAGTGACTAGCCGAACGCAATGGTCTGGCAATGATCTGGTAATGATTCAGCGATAATCTAGACGTGCTCGCTCCAAACACACTCAACACATGCTCGACCCGACACGAATAATCCGACCGCCGTGTGCGCAAAAAGCTGCCCTGTAACCTATGAAAATCAACGTTATTAAGCAAAGAACCCTTTGGTGGTGCATTTCTGGAATCGTTATTCTCGTCGGAATTGCCTCTATGGCGTTTTCGTGGCAGCAATATGGTGCTCCGCTTAAGCCTAGTCTCGACTTTGTTGGCGGCACCCGTTTGCAGCTAGCCCGCGACTGTAGCGATGTGGCAAACTGTACCGATCCGATCGATATTTCTGACGTCCGTCAGGTCCTCGACTCGCAAGATCTCTCGGGTAGTAGCATTCAGCTACTAGGTGAAGACAAGCAGACGGTGGTCGTACGCACCCGTAATTTAGACGTAGATCAGCGAGATGTATTGCAATCTGCCTTAGAAGAAACAATTGGCACTATCGACCCTAAGGCTACAAAAAATGACACCGTTGGACCTGTGCTCGGCAAGCAGCTTTTAGCTTCTGGTCTGATGTCGCTACTAGTGGCATTTGCGCTAATTGCTGCCTACCTAAGCCTACGGTTCAAGTTTGATTACGCCATCTTAGCGATTGTGGCTCTCCTTCACGACTTACTCGTGACGCTAGGATTATTCTCGATTTTGAGCCTAGTTACTGGTTACGAAGCCGACAGCCTATTTATTGTGGCGCTGCTAACTATTGTGGGATTCTCTGTTAATGACACGGTAGTGATTTATGATCGCATCCGTGAAACGCTTCAGCGCACGCCCAATGGCTCTATTAACGAAATTGTTGATCAGTCTGTTAACGATACGTTAGGCCGATCGATAAATACTACGCTGACGACTGTGCTGACGTTGCTGAGCATTGTTATCTTCGGTAGCGGTACGCTGAAGTACTTTGCGCTAGCGCTGATTACCGGCTTTCTAGCAGGTGCTTATTCCAGCATTTTTATTGCTAGTACTTTGTTAGCCTGGTGGCGCAGCCGCTCTGAGGGTGATGATCTTGGTGATGATGATTTTGAAGATGGCAACCTAATTCGCGATGACCAGGGACCGGTTGATTCTTTGCCAAGTGCTCTGTAGTTAGAAGATAGTGGCTGAAGGGCAGCAGATAGAAGACGGCAACTGGAAGATAGTAGCTACATGGTAGCTAAAAGAGGATAGAGGACTAAAGAGACACAAGGTCCTAAACTGGTGCAAATAATAGACTCAATAAAGGCAACTAAAGAAGGCTACGTCTGTTGACAAGAGAGTACGTTACGACTAAACAAGCCTACGAGATAGAAGCGTTGCGCCAATCTATGATGCGCACTTGGTGGCGAGTGTGTTTGGCGCTATGGCTAACTATTGGATTGTTTAGCCTATGGTGGGTGCGAGCGGAAATCCAGACACTCCAGCAGTACTTTACCTGGACAGCAGTGCGCTTCATTGTGGTTTATCACCGGCTTGCGGCAATGGGCCTAGGACTTTGCTTTGGACTGACGCTAGCTTTGCTATTAAGTGAGAGTCGCCAGATTCTATGGGGCATTTCAGAGGGTGAACGGTCTCGGTTGCTCAGTAGCTTAGAAAAAATCTATGCCCAGGGGCCGTCTCATCCGCAGTGGAAGGTTATTCGAGCAAAACGTCAAGAGACAGAAGGCTAGCAGCGACTTAGTCGAGTAACAGCGCATTGTAGTGATATGCACTGGAGTCATCTGCGTTGGAGTGGTATCGCGCTGAAGCTGTACGTATTGGTGAGCGAATAGATTGAGTTGGTAAGTTGTGTCTCAAGTGCGATTCGTTGGAGCCTAAAGCTATGACATAAAACCCCATAGAGAAAAGCTTCCAGTCATCAACTTCCTTAAGATGTTGGCTGAACTCTCAGTTGGATGCAGGTGCAAGTCCTGCTCATTAGACTCAAATGTAACTCCCTACCTGCCCACACCGACCAGACTCGGAATTCTGGAGAGTGAAGCTGGGAACGCTCTCGCAATCAGACATCTGTTGTGGGATGACACTGGCGCTAACGGGGCGTCCTCACGGTGAAACAGAGCCTATAAAAGCGACCTAACGGTAAGCAGGGCACAACAGAACGCCCCTGACTTGACTGGTGCTAATCCCCGCAGATTCCTTCTGAGAGAAAGCTGCGAGAGTCCGGGGGAATCAGTGGTTGAAATGGCTCCACCTAAAAAGGACACAACAATCTAACCGAGGGAACGAATAAAAACGAATCAGGGGTTCTAGGGCAAGGTCGAAAACCTGGATAAGCGAGACGAGCCGCTGAAGTCCACTGAATCGGGTAGGACAGGCCGTAATTGGCCTGAGGTGTTCAGAGTACACACACTTGGCGCAGCGCATGGTTAGACACAGCCTCTCGGCTAGTGAACTTTGGCGAAGACTACCGTGGAAACGATTCCGCTGTAGCCTTTTCCGCCTGCGCTCGGCGCGTGTACAAAGCTGTTCGAGCAGGCGACAGGCGTAGAGCGCGGTCACTTCAAAAGCTGATACTGAAATCTACCTCGGCAAGAATGCTGGCTATTCGACAAGTCACGCAGCTAAATGCGGGCAAGCGGACGGCAGGCGTTGACGGTAAATCATCCCTGAGTTTCAAGGAAAGATTTGACTTAAGCGAACAGCTTAGGCACAACGTCAACGACTGGCGACATCAAGGACTACGAGAGATTCCGATTCCTAAAAAGAACGGGAAAATCAGACGCCTGAAAGTGCCGACTATGGCAGATAGAGCATGGCAATGCCTTGCGAAATATGCCTTAGAACCAGCCCACGAAGCAACTTTCCATGCTAGGAGCTATGGGTTTAGACCAGGACGTGCAGCGCATGATGCGCAGAAACTACTGTTTCTAAACTTGAACTCTCAGAAGAACGGTATCAAGAAACGAATCATCGAGCTTGATATCGAAAAGTGCTTCGACCGCATCAACCACCGAGCCATCATGAAACAGCTCATTGCGCCTAGTGTTTTGAAACTCGGTATTTTTCGATGTCTCAAGGCGGGCGTTGATGCTGCGTTTCCTGACCAGGGAACGCCCCAAGGCGGCGTGGTGAGTCCGCTGTTAGCGAATGTGGCATTGAACGGCATAGAGGCTATCCATCCATCGGTAAGATACGCCGATGACATGGTGTACTTCCTAAAGCCGAAAGATGATGCAAATGCGATACTTGCGAAAGTATGCCACTTCTTGGCGGACCGAGGCATGAACATCAGCGCCGAAAAGACTCGCGTTACCGCTTCGACAGATGGATTCGACTTTCTCGGATGGCACTTTAGGGTGCAATCCAACGGTAAGTTCAGGAGTAAACCCTCAGCGGCAAACTTCAAAGCGTTCCGTCAGAAAGTCAAACACATTGTCAACAACTCGAATTATGGTTCACAGGCAAAAGCCTATAAACTTGCTCCTATTATCCGAGGCTGGCGGAATTACCATCGGTACTGCAAGATGGGTGGCAACAGACACTCTTTGAGTGCTATCCGAGCCAGAACCTACAGGGTATTCAACCGAGAACCTAAACAGAACCGCCACACTTGCAGCAATCTGCTATTGCAGGCGTTTCCAAAGGTTTCTCACTCCGAAAATAGACACATCAACGTCAGAGGAATCAAATCGCCTTTCGACGGAGATATCGCTTACTGGAGCCAACGCAACAGTAAGTACTACGACGGAACTACACTTCGGATAATTCAAAAGCAGGGCCATAGATGTGGACGGTGCAATCTCAACTTGCTTCCTAGTGAGAAAGTCGAGCTACACCATATTGACGGCGACCATAACAACTGGAACGGTAACAACCTTCTAGCGGTTCATCAGAGTTGCCACGACTATGTTCACATGAGCAAACGCGATAGCTAAGAACATCGGGAGCCGTATGCACGGAAACGGGCACGTACGGATCTAACTGGGAGGGGCGAGGCGTCATAGCCTCCCTCGACCCAACCGATATTCGCTGTAAAGCGTAAGAAACATTAGGTTAATATTTGGGGCAATTTCAGCGCTTGAGCCGATTCAAGCTTCATGATCACCATAGCTCTTCTATTTGTCTAGTTGACTTGCTGCCTGTGACTTCATCGCAATCCGACCGTTCTCCTATTACGATTCCCGTAGGGTTGCCGCGCCAATGGCTATGGTGGCTGATTGGATTTGGCTTGTTGCTTATTGCCTGCACTAGCACGCTGATGCACTGGCTAACGGAATACTGGTGGTTTGAGGCTGTTGGGTTTGCTAGCATTTTCAGACTGCGTTTAGGCTGGAGTATCTTTTGCGCGGTCCTATCGTTTTTTGCTTACGCCGCTGTACTTTGGGGAAACTATTGGATAGCTCTTCTGCTGACGCGCGATCGCCCATTCTACAGTCCTAGAAACAGTGACTGGACGCCCATTATTCCTGGCCTAACGATCTACGGCGCGCTAGCGCTGATTGTGCTGCTGTCGGTCGGTGCGGCGCAGCGGGGAGCAGGCGCTTGGGAAGTTTTGCTCAAATTTTTTAATCCAACTGCCTTCGGCATTGCCGATCCGATCTATCAGCAGGACGTTGGCTTTTATGTCTTTCGGATGCCACTTTATCAGGGTCTGCAGCAGCAAGGACTAGAGCTGTTAATTTGGGCGCTGATCTTATCGCTGGCGATCTACGCGCTGCGAGGAGAAATCCGGTTAGAGCGAGGCTGGAAGTATTTTCTGACAGGTGCCGTCAAAACGCACTTGTGTGTGCTGCTCAGTGCGATCGCGCTACTTCTATCGTTAGGCTACTGGCTAGCCCGCTACGACTTACTCTACTCCGCCAGCGGCGCAGTATTTGGCGCAGGTTACACAGATGTCAACGCCAGGTTAGCCGCCTACAGCCTCATGGCTATCATCACGCTTGTCGTAGCCGTTTTGTTTATGGTGTCGCTATGGCGACAGGGCTTCTCGCTGCCCATGACGAGCTTAGGCCTCTACTTCGCAGTTCTTATCGTAATTGGTGGCGCTTATCCTTGGCTTCAGCAGACTTTTGTTGTTGAACCCAACGAACTCGATAAAGAAGCGCCATACATCGAGCACAACCTCAACTTCACCCGGCAAGCCTATGGCCTGACAGACGTTCAGCAAGAAGAGTTTGTTGTTCAAGACAGTCTAGATACTGCCGCGCTAGAACAGAACGCCGCTACCCTCGACAATATTCGCCTGTGGGATTATCAGACCTTGCTGAGCACCTATCAGGAACTGCAAAGCCTACGTTCTTACTACCGATTTCACGACGTGGATATTGATCGCTACACCATAGAGGGCGACTATCGTCAGGTCATGCTCGCCGCCCGTGAACTAGACTATGACGCTGTCGATGGCCAAGCGAGAAACTGGGTAAATCAACGTCTTAAATACACTCATGGCTACGGTTTAGCTGCTAGCCCTGTCAATCAGGTAACGGTCGAAGGGCTACCCGACTTCTTTATCAAAAACATTCCGCCTGCCGCCTCGGTCGACATCGCGATCGATCAGCCTAGAATCTACTACGGCGAAGAAACCAATCATCATATCTATACAGGCGCAAGCACCCCCGAATTCGACTATCCTTCGGGCAGCGACAACGCTACCAATTTCTACGATGGCACTGGCGGCGTTAGCATTGGCTCTTTGCTACGGCGCTCTGTTTATGCCTTCGAGTTTGGCACGCTTAAGCTATTCACCTCCAACTACTTTACGCCCGCCTCCAAAATCCACTATCACCGCAACATCATTCAAAGGGCAAAACAGATTGTGCCCTTTCTACAGCTAGATAGCGATCCTTATCTGGCACTAATTGACGGTCGCTCTAAATGGATAATCGATGGCTATACGACTAGCGATCGCTATCCTTATTCAGAGCCGCTTGCGCTTTCTCGCAATGTTGATGAGCTGCTAGCTAGCCAACCACCGCTCACTCAACTAGCCGAGTCAGGCGCCAACTACATTCGCGACGCGGCCAAAGTTGTCATCGATGCCTACGATGGTACGCTTGACGTTTATGTCATAGACGAGAGCGATCCCGTACTAGCTACCTATCAAAAAATATTTCCTGAACTGTTTACACCCCTAAGCTCAGCTTCCGAGCAGCTTCAATCCCATTTTCGCTATCCGCTCAATCTGTTCCAAATTCAGTCGCAGATGTACCGGGCCTATCACATGAATGATATTGAAGTCTTTTACAACCAAGAAGACTTGTGGCAGCTACCTCAGCAAACTGGCCAAAATGATGCGTCTGAGCAAATGCAGCCTTACTACGTCATCATGCGATTGCCGAACGCGGACGGCGAAGAGTTTCTGCAGATATTGCCCTTCACCCCTACGCGTAAAGACAATATGGTGGCGTGGATGGCTGCTCGCTGTGACGGCGAGCAATACGGCCAGCTCGTCCTCTACCAGTTCCCCAAGCAGATACTCGTTTACGGTCCTCAGCAGATAGAAGCACGCATCGACCAAAATCCAGAAATTTCTGGTCAGCTTACGCTTTGGAATCAAGAAGGATCTAGCGTTATTCGCGGCAATCTATTAGTGATTCCAGTCGATCAGTCTCTTCTGTATTTCGAGCCTGTGTATTTACAGGCTGATAAAGGCGCGCTGCCCGAGCTAAAACGAGTCATTGTGGCCTTTAAAAATACCATCGTGATGCGCAATACGTTGGCCGAAGCGCTAGAAGCGGTCTTTGGCACAATCCAATCGGTAACACCCGCTCTCCCCGCTGACGTCACTAGCACAGATGATACTTCTCAGAACTTAGTCCAGTCAGCTATCGAAGCCTATGAGCAAGGTCAAACAGCCCTGCAAAATGGTGACTGGTCAGCTTACGGCCAGGCTCAAGAACGCTTGGGTAGTCTGCTTCGGCAGCTCAACGCCGGGTCCGAGTTAGAGATACCTATAACAGCTCAGTAGATTCTTTTTATTGTTTCTCTTGTCTTTCTTCTCAAGGTTCGCGGATAAAAAAGGGAGTTCGCAACAATTAGCCAGTCAGCGAGAGATAGATTTCATCAAGGGTGTCTAATAACTGTAGTATGCGCTGTTGTAGCTCTGAGAGGGGTGAGAGAAAGCGTTGTCTAACTTGGTCAATATCCATAAGCGTGAGGGTAATGCCGCGAAAGGCTTTGAGCAGTAGCTCAGCGGTGGGCTGTTGTGTAGCGCGTTTGGAATTACCCGCATAGAGCCCAGGCAGTTCCTGTTGTTGTGCCTGTAATTGAGTGCGCACGGAGAATTCGAGCAGGCAAAGGATTCGCAAGCCCAAACTCAACAGCCGAATCAATCCCTTGACCCGCTCGTCAGAAGCCAAATAGATAGGCCGCAGCCCGAGTGCTTTGCCCTTGTATCGGCCAAAGCCTTGTTCAATGAGGTACTCATTGCGGTAGCCGTAGACGGCCTCTTCAAGTGACAACTCAAGGTCGTTGCTCACGTAGACTCGCCAGCCCATTAGCTGCGAGCAGTGTTGATAAGCGTCATCGTTCAATGTCGGTTTCACCGTGACGGTGGTTTCGGTGATAGTCCTAGCTGGCTGGTCGCGGTAGGCGCGTTTGTGCGTCGTTTCAGCCTTGGTCTCGTAGGCGACTTGAATCAGGTCTTTGAGGCGATAGCGCTGAAGAATTCGGTGAACGGCGTTGCCATCACCTCAACCGATTGCGGCATCGTGAAGGTAAACCCCTCCGCTATCAACTCAGGTTCGGCGGGTGGTTCCGTGGTTGCCTTAGCGTCACGACTGTTTTGCTCGGGCGCGGCAACGGGTGTAAGCGTCTCCTCGCCTCGGAAAACAGGTGCGAGTAACTCGGCTAGGTCGGCTTTGGAGACTTGCTTCTCTGGCAGCGGGCACAGGTAGTAGTTCTGGCTTTGGGAGATATAGCGCCTTGTCTCTAGCGCGGCCATCTTACTATCGCCGACGTAGGTCAACCCGCTTGTCGCCAGACTCTGTTGGACTTTCTTGATCTCGGGTATGTACAACGGGTCGTCTGCTTGATTGCCACTCACTATTGTGGTGCTCACCGGCATCCCTAATGGATCTAAGGCCGCTTGCGATATCTTCACTTGTGGGAGGTCGGGCCGATAGTCTTTGCTGTGGCCAAATTGAAATAAGCCCTCGCCTTCGACTGGCCTGTAGCCACTACTGGTCGTGGTGTCCAGACGGACACACGATACCTTCAAGTCATACACCCGTACTGTATGACAGTTCAACGCGCCTTCAAATGCGTCCCACTGCGGGTCATCGCTCAATCGGTCTAGGACGCGCTCCAAGCGGTCATCACTGAAGTCCAGACTCCGCACAGTTGGCGCTAAACTATGCTGCAAAGTGCTGCTCAGTCCCGCCGCCCAGGCTTCCACCTGATTGAGGCGATGGTCTCCTTGCGAGAGTAGATAAGACAGCCAGCCCGTCAGCACCTTGCCCACACTCAAGCCTTGCCAGTTCCCATGCCCCGCAAAATGCTCGTCTACCAGCCCGCTCAGATTTAGTCGTTTCATCTGATTCAATAGCAATGGAATATCATCGACCCGTTCGTTCCCGATAAGCTCTGCCATAGCCGCTATGCCCTGATGTACTTGACCTCATTATCGCGGCATCTATTTGACTTTCTCAACTATCTTTCAGCGAACCATGAGTTTCTTGTCCATATGAATAGAAAAGTGCAGACTGATAGGGAAGTACATCGCCTCTATACTTCCCAGAAACACGAATAGCTAAAACTTGCATAGCTGAAACGTAGCAGCCAACCTAATCAACAGCTATCTATCGCAGCAAAGCCTCACTGCTGGTAAAGACTCCTTTTGGACTTTGGCTTGGCTCTGGTACAAGACTCTTGAGGAGTCCTTCATAGGCGCTGAGGGCCTGAGTAAATGCATAATTCTCGACCGCGTACTGTCGTCCTTTTTTCCCGTACGCTTCAGCTGCTGTTGGGTCGCTGTAGAGTGTCGAGATAGCTTCAGCTAGGTCAGTTGGGCTCTCTGGCGGAACAACAAGCCCACCTTCGCTGTCGCGAACAGCATCAGCAGCAGCACCGTTGACCGGTACTGATGCGACAATAGGGCGACCACTTGCCATAATGACCTGCGTCTTAGAAGGCATGTTGAACCCTACAACGTTACGCTTTTGCATGATCAGCGAGACGTCTGCTGCTGCTAGCATTTCAGGTAGTTGTTCTCTAGGTACGAACGGCAGCAACGTTACATTGTGCACATCTAGCTGGACACGGAGCTTTTCTAGTTCTGATAGTTGGCTTTGTTCCCCAACAATAACAAACTGGATGTCTTTGTTGTCTTGCAGCTGAGCAGCGCTGTGGAGAATAGTCCGCACGCCCTGAGTGCGAGCGATGTTACCAGCGTAAAGGACAACAAACTTATCTTCTAAGCTATGTGTCTGGCGAAAGGCATTGTCCTGTTTAGGAAGTGGCTGTACGAAGTTAACGTCTACCCAGTTAGAGATGCACTTCATCTTCTTTTCTTCAACGCCTTTGGTCATTAGGTTTTTGGTGAAAGAAGGTGTAATGACGCTGATTTTGGTAGCGCTGGCGTAGGCAAATCTCTCTAAATTTTCAAAGACTTTGATAGCTATTTTGTTGCTAATCAATCCAGTTTGCACTGCGGCTTCTGGCAAAATGTCTTGCAGACTTAGAACAGTCGGACAACGATAGAATAGCTGCGTCGCCGCAACAGGAACGCAAGCAGGCAGAGACGGGCTCGTTGACAATATAACGTCAGGGCGCCAGCCGCTAATAGCCTTGATGAAGCTAAGGAAGGCAAAGCTACCGTCTAGTAGCACTCTTCCAATTAGACCTGGATTACGCCGAGTTGCCACAAAGCACCGATCAATCTGAACACCGTTGCGAACTTCGCTCTTGTACAACCGTCCTTTGTACTCAGCATAGATTTCTCTTTCTGGATAATTGGGCATGGCTGTAACGACTCTTACCTGATGCCCACGCTTAACCAATCCTTCTGCAAGCTCCGTCATGAGAGGAGCAATGCCGATAGGCTCAGGATAGTAGTTATAAGAATAGAGAAGAACACGCATATTATTTAGCTCTAAAGACTAGATTTCGCTCGAAGCAAGCGATTGATGAGATAAGCGCTTGATAAAAGAAGCTAGGTGACAGAAGCGAGCTTACAGAACTCGAAGTACGTAGGAATACTGACGACGAGTAAGGATTTATCAAAGCTAGATGTGCCTGTTATATCAACATTATCTGTCTGACTCCAGGGCTATCATCGAATATTGTTTGGACTTCAGCTAATCTTTAAAGAATCCCCGAAAATTGCATGAAGTTCGATATAAATTATTCGCAAATGTCTTTAAGTGCGGCAGTCCAGTTGTCACTCTTATGGATAGTTGTATAAATAAAAGAGAGTAATTAAAGTCGAAAAACCTTTCGTATCGTTAGCCTATGGCCGCTTTCTTCTGCAAAATTATTTCGGACTTTACCTCGACTTCGTATTTGTATGATGAGTATTGATTCAATTTTCATCTACTTATTCCTGACAGCAGTTAGTAAAGCTTCTGTGTTGTTTATTCCTTTGATATAGCGGATACAATTTATATGAATGTAAAACTACTTATGCAGGTAAACATATGTCAGAAGGGCAGAAGGTCCAGTGGGATGCTGTAAAATTTTTTACAACGCTAAATACCTTCGGCGAAATTCCATTTTTGGGGAGCTTTCGCTGGATACAAGAGTGGTTAGGCCAGCGCGAGATATTCTCAGGCAGGGTGCTAAACGCGATGAAAGACAGAATTTTGGTAATTAAAGATACGTCATCAGCATCACCATCAGCATTGTTCGAGGCACTCACTCCGCTGCTGCTATCTACTAACGAGCTATTACTTTGTGATTTCTCTTCCAATAACCTTGTCAATGAGCAGCCCGTAATGCAGGCCGATACTGCTACGACGACAAAATCCAAGCGACACAGGCTCAACGAGTTGATGCTAGGGGCCGATACCATCATTTTGCAGGCAACTTCTGACTTCTCAACTTTATGGGCTGATTTGGTAAAGCACCTGAGCAAAAATTCGGAAGTTGTCGTTCAGCCAGTTTTCGACTTTGCACAAACAGACGCTGATTTGGCGGCCTGGGGAGCTCTGGACGATGTGGTGATGGGTGGCGTTAGTCAGGGTACGTTTGTTTTCAAGAAACAGATGCATCTAGATATGTCGTCTCTAGATCTCTTAGACGAACCCGCTCAATATGCTCTATTTATTGGCAGCGTATCGACAGAGAATTCGGGTGGCTTTTCCTCAGTAAGGACTCAAAATTTTGAACCGCCTTTTAGCTTTGCTGGATGGACAGGACTGCGGCTACTGGTGAAGGGCGATGGACAGCGCTACAAGTTTATTTTGCGCAATCGTGCGGATTGGGATAGTCCAGGATACATATACAGTTTTGATACGCAAGCAGGCGTCTGGCTGGATGTTGATGTGCCGTTCGCGGAATTAGTCCCGACCTTCCGAGCAAAGTCTATATCAGAGGCTGCTCCCTTTGATGACAGCAAGACGGTCTCTTTTCAGATAATGCTAAGTAAGTTTGAATACGACCGGCGGCTAAATCCCAACTTTACGCCAGGACCTTTTGAGCTAGCGGTAGCTAAAGTAGAAGCTTATCGGACAAGGCGAGGGGTTCCATTGATTGTCGTCGGCTCTGAGGACGAGACTGTAAGAGCGCGTCAGCAAATCAGTTTGAATGAATCGGAAGTGCCCTGTAAATGGGTTGAGCCAGGGGATGCGCAAGCTGTAGCAACGGCGGTTAGCGTGCTGTTGGCTGGTTGATATGGCAGATTGATATGGCAGATGTTCTAATACAGCAGGACGATGGTGTATTGAGTGGCTTTGTCTGCTATTGGTTGTGTGTATGTAAACGTGTCTTTAGCAACTGGACAGGCGCTGTGAGGATAGATCTGTAGGATTACTATTAAAAGGTTATACAGAAATCCCCTGTACTAATGGCTACAGGGGACTTTTTAAGCTTTCAGCTCGTTTATTGAGGTAAGGAAAAATAAGGTTAAGAAGAACCTGCGGACGTTTAGTAGGAAGGGCGAGGCGCGCGATCGCCTCCTGCTACTTGCTGCTTGGCGCGGTTGGCACTCTTTTTGAGCGCTTCTAACCGACGGATGTAGCGATCGCGCTGCTTTTTTTTCGGTGTTTGCTCAATCAGCGTCTTCAATGCGCTGCCTAGACTCTTATACGCATTCGGCAGCGTATAGCCGAACCGAGTAGCAATAGAGATAGCCTTCTCATCGGCGTTGATTGCCTCTTGTAGCGTTTTTTGGCCGTTATTTCGCTTGTATAGCCGCCAGCTAGAAACGCCGCAAAGACCGAGCGCTAGCATTAGCAGGAGACCGTCTTGTACCCACAGTTCGCCAACCGCGCCTCCCAAACCGATAGCTAAAGCGGCCATTTCCCATCCGTCACGCGGAATGGTGTCGCTCTGCACCCGCGCGACTTCGTGCCAAAAGAGGAGGTTGCGCTGATCGATAGCCAGCTGTTCCCACTTAGCCAAATCAATTTGGACTTCAACTTGATCGCGGCCTAACTCTTCACAGGTAATTAGCGGTGGAGCAACGTCAGTAGCCGGTTCTACAGTGACCCAGCTTTGCAGCTCGGGGGGCAATAGGCTCCTCAAACGGCGCAGCTCACCAATGTCTGCTCTGGGCGAACTATAGCTGGTGTAGGAGGTCATAGGTCTAGCGGATAAAGATTATTACTTAGTTATTGTTTATAGCACGCTTGCAGGACGGACATCCTTGGTGTAAAACCGTCCCTTCATGATTTTACAGCGCTATCTCATAGATTTTGGATGGCTTCGTCGATTAGCGCGCAGCCTGCTTCGACTGACTCTATGCGGCAGAGGCGATCGCGCAAGGTTGCCGCCCCTGAAAAATCTTTGGCATACCAAGCCATATGCTTACGCGCCTGACGAATACCACGTAGTCCTTTATATTCCCACAGCATAATCAAGTGCTCACGCGCACAGAGTAGCCGATCTGCTGCGGTTGGAACAGGCATTAGGCTGCCGGTCTTCAAAAAGTAATCGATCTCTCCTACTAAGTAAGGGTAGCCCAGTGTCCCTCGTGAGCACATGATGCCGTCGGCCTGAGTCTCGGCTAGGCAACGCAGCGCTGCCTCAACGGAAAAAATGTCTCCGTTAGCGATGACTGGAATGCCAAGCGCTGCTTTTACTTTGGCGATCCATTCCCAGCGGGCTGTACCAGTATATCCCTGAGCGCGGGTGCGGCCATGCAGCGTTAGCATCTGGGCCCCTGCTGCCTCCATTTTGCGAGCAAACTCTACCGCGTTAATCTCTTCATCACACCAGCCAATTCGAGTTTTGACCGTAACAGGCACAGTCACTGCGGTGCAGACAGTTTCCACAATGCGCACCGCCGTTTCGGAATCGCGCAAAAGAGAAGAGCCGCCCCCGTTCTTGGTGATTTTGTTGACGGGACAGCCCATGTTGATATCGATAGTATCTGCGCCTTGATCAACTGCTTTTTGGGCGGCTTCTGCTAAAAAATCGGGACGCCGATCAAAGAGCTGAATGCTGATAGGATGCTCGCCAGGATCAATGTCCATGAGCTGAGGCAGTCGGCGCAGATGGTGTATTTCGGCGGCGCTGACCATTTCGGTGTACATCATTGACTGGGGTGCGTGGCGGCGCACGAGTCGGCGGAAGACCTTATCGGTCACGCCTGAGAGGGGCGACTGCAGCACACGGCTGTCGATGGTAAGTGTGCCAATTTGTAGGGGTGAGCGTAGATGCGCTGAATCTAGCTTTGATCGGAGCGATCGCAGCTCGTCTAGCCGCGTTTGTTCAACCGCACTAGGTGAGACACTGGGTGCAACACTAGTCTGCGCAACACTAGTCTGCGCAACACTAGGCTCTAGCGGTGTCTGGGTAGCGGCGAACGTATTCATCTGAAGCGTGTTATTCCAGTGCATAGATATCATCTAGAGTTTTATCTTAGATGTTTGAGAGCCCTATTCTATGAGATTTACATGACTGACACGGTAGTAGCGAGCGGTTCGTTTGTTGGGCAAGGAGCAGCGCTACTAGCGGCTTTGTTGTGGGCGGCAGCCGCGCTGATGTTTGGCAAATTGGGGCGGCAGCTATCGCCACTGCTGTTGAATATCGTGAAGGGAATATGTGCGATCGCCATGATGGCGATAACGCTGTTTGTGCAAGGAAAGATGAGTCCCGACTCAGTGATGCTGCCAGCCTTGCCAACGACATCAGTTATCTTTTTGCTTCTTAGCGGCGCTTTGGGCATTGGGCTAGGCGATACGGCATACTTTTCTGCGATTAATGTGCTAGGTGCCCGCCAGGCGCTGCTGTTGGAAACCTTGGCGCCGCCTATGGCCGCTGTTTTGGCATGGCTGTTTCTTTTTGAGCAGCTGTCTTTGGGTACTATTGTCGGCATTGCCGTAACGCTGTTGGGCATAGCCTGGGTAATTAGCGAGCGGATGCCTGGAACAACCGTTCAAACCTCAAGGTCAGGGCTGAAAATAGCGCTGCTGGCCACCTTTTGCCAGGCGGCGGGGGCCGTGCTGTCTAGGGCTGCCTTGGCTGACACCGTGGTTCCGCCACTGTGGAGTAGTCTGATTCGGCTGCTAGCTGGACTGGTTTTCATGATGGTGCTAGCGCTGGTGAGATCGGAGTACTTGACTAGAGCCACTAAGCCAATGTCAGCTTTGGCGGTGACTGGCAATGCCGACACAACAGCTAAAGAGAAGGCGATACGATACAGCGCTCGAGCGACTGAGGCCAAAGAGCCTAGAAACCAAAATAGTGGATGGCGCAGTGCAATAGGGATAGTGACATCGCCTCGACTGCTAGGTGCGATCGCCCTGACTTCTTTCTTCGCTACATATCTTGGTATCTGGCTTCAGCAGATCGCGCTCAAGTATACAGCCACTGGGATTGCTCAGGCGCTACTGGCTACTAGCCCACTTTTTGTGCTGCCGATTGCTGCCCTGCTAGGAGAACGGATAAGCTGGCGAGCTGTTGGCGGCGTTGCCGTTGCACTAGTTGGTGTGTGGCTACTGCTCTCTAATTAAGCAACGCGGGTACCCGGTGATTGTCTCCACTGTCGCTGCTTTGTCGCCCTTTTAGGATTCTCTTCTATGGGCTGAGCTAAAGACTGCACTGTCGTTGATAGGCTAGCTAGCGGATACCGAACTTTCCACTGGCCTGTAACGGGGTCTCGATAGGACTCAAACGGGTTAGTAGCTAGTGGTTTTTGACAAGGCTGGGGCACGGTTATATTTTCCTCAAGAATAGACTAAAGGGTGGAAACGAGGCCTTGCACTCTGACTTAGTATGAATTTTACATGAGCACACTGTAAAGCTACGAAAAGTTCTGTACTTATTGTGCCTGCACCGTAACAAATTCCTCAGTGAAGACGCTGGTGTTGTGATCACGGCGCCCTTTTTCTATCCGTAATTACCGTATTTTCTATGGCTTGAGCAGCAAATAGTGCAGTGTGCCGGTGTCGTTTATCCGTCCGGCGACTTCGCCCGCTTCTACGCCGGTTCCTACAAATAAATCAACTCGGCCTGTACCTTTGATGGCACCGCCAGTGTCTTGGTCTAGAACAAACCGACTAGTTTGAATCGTTTCTAGCTCGTTGCTGGCATTACGCTGAGGTAGCGGTAGATTAATTAGTGTGATCGCACCGGGTGGCATCACGGACTTATCGGTTGCGATTGAGCGCCCTGCGGTTACCGGATATCCTAGGCTGCCGGTTGCTGGTGCGCCGTTGGTTTCTCGAAAGAACACGAAGCGGTTGTTGCGAGGTAGGTAGCGATCGAGCGCCGCCGGGTTTTGCTCAAAGTATTCGAGCAGCACCGGTAGCGTTAGTTCGTCTTCAGAAATGATGCCATCGTCAATCAGAGCGCGGCCCATACTGGTGTAGGGGTAGTTGGTCCGTCCGTCATAGCCGACGGAAAAGGTGCTGCCATCTGCGATTTCCAGCCGAGCCGAGCCCTGTACCTGAATCAAAAATGCCTCTAGCCGAGTCGGTAACCAAGCGAGTTCTAATCCTTTCAGCGGACCTCGATCGGCTTGCAGCCCGTCAATTCCTTCTAATTCAGTGCGAGTAGGATGAGGTTCTGCCCATTGCGTTAGCTCGGGTGGGCTTTGATAGATAGGATAGCGATAGTCGGCGCTAGGCATGAGGCTAGCGCTGTATGTAGGCTCGAAGTATCCCGTAAAAGCGACCGTGCCTGCGCCGTCTTGTCCTACTGCCTGGTAAAAGTCAAATTCTGCGGCGACGGCCTGTTGAAGCGCTTCGGCTGACTCGCTTTGCAGGATCAGTGTTCGAAACCTAAGTAGACTATCGCGCACTCGGCTGTGGGTGATGCCTTCTACGGGATAATCGCTGTAGTCGTTGACTGATTTGGGGGTAGAAAGATAGTCAAGGCTGTAGTCGATCGCGGTAAGTAACGCTTGGCGATCCCCTGTGTTGAGCGCTGTGTCGAATAGACGCGTATCCTGTTTTATCAGCTCAGCCGCTTGTCTGCCTTCTATACAGTGCAGCTGAGTTAGCGGTGCTAGAGCCCTATTTGAGAGGTCCTTTGGGATGAGGTTTTCTAGGGTTTCGTCCGCATAGCTAGGTACGTTAGAAGGCGTGCTGGTAGAAATGATCGCGATCGCTAGCAAAAATGCCTGACTTAAAACTTTTAAAGAAGGTCGCAAGGTAGTTTATTCCAAGGCTTACCCTAAAAATTTTATCTGGCTTGCGCAACGATCGAGGGTTAACTATTCACTTCGCCAGCGGAAAGCCCCGAGCATATGGGCTGATACTCAGGGCTTTATTCGTATCTTGTTTGCCTGTCCCTTATTTGCCTGCCCCTTAATTTTGTGTGTTAATTCGTGCGCTCATAGTAGTACTTCGATAGGGATGCGCTTTATCAATACCGCTCTACGCTGGAGTTGAAAATAGGCTCTACGCGAATGGCGGCTACGCGAGAGGGCCGAATTACCATATATTCGCCAGGATTAACTTTGGGAATCGGAACGTTAATGAATTCTTCGGCAGTAGACTTGGGCATCAGTTCGGCGCTATACCATTTTTGAAAGTCTTGAATGGTGGTGAAACGAACTTGCTCGGTGTGACCACCATCGAAAGTCATATGAACTACGTATTCGTTAGGCGTTCTCGGCATAGCTTCAATCGGGTTTCAAATGGCCGAGATTAGTATGGGTTGATAGATACCAAAACTCACATTTCGATAGGAATTGGTTTGTGTGTCGGTTGCGCTCACAGATTAAACCGCACCAGGCGCTCTTGCAGTAGCTGCGGCAGGGCTTTGGTAAGCTCGGACTTTTTTTCAAAGCTAAATCGGTTACGAGTCGGTGTGTCAAAGGGAAACTGCCCAGGCATATCCGAGCGCTCCATCTGAGCAAGGATAATTTGCTCGGGGCGTTTGCCTTGCAGCGCGTAACCCATTTCGACGCACACCTTGGGACTCGGAACGAGCTGGGGTGGGGTGCCATCGATACTATGGATAGGCGTACCGTCGGCGATAAAAATAAGCGATCGCCTCATCTGTCGCACTAAGCTGCTGTTGATTTTGACTGCGCCTTGACTGAGCCGATGGGATTCGACGAGGGAAAGCGGTAGACGGGACTTATTATTGAATTTGTTGATGAAGGCTTCTAGGGCCTCGCGCAATAGATCGCTAGATTCGCTGTACTCGGTTTGATAGCTGAGAAAAATGGTTGGATCAAGGTTAGAGAGGGAGTCTTGCTTGGCAAAGTAAATTTCGTGGCTGATAAGATCGATATTGGCGATCGCGTATACGCCGCTTCCTTCTATGTAAAATTCGACTCTATCGCCTTCGAGATAGCGCTGAAACCAGTCTGCCTGCTTAACCTCTTCGATGTCCTCTAGAAAGTCAGCGCGTAGGGCAGATTTTAGCAGACTGTTTTTAGCGAGGCGTAAGTCGTGCGATCGCTTCTCAAGCTCGCGAATCGGTTCGTAGCTGCTGAGATACCAAGCCTTAAGCGCAATAATAGCCATTGCAGAGAAGCGTCCTCTATTTCTTTATCTTTTACTCTAATGGATTGCCCTTTGAAAAGGGCGATGCTAACTGCAAAAGTAATACATAAGTTCTATTTGTTTAGATATTTCTATGGTTAACAGCTTTGATAGTAATAGTGCTACAGCCGGTGTTGTGGCCGCCGGCCATGCTCGAACAGCTGAGGCGGGCCGAGAAATTCTGCGAGCGGGCGGAAATGCTTTTGATAGTGCGATCGCAGCGCTGCTGACTGCCTGCGTAGCCGAAGCCACACTGACCTCTTTAGGCGGCGGTGGATTTTTGCTGGCTCATGCGGCAGGGGGTAAAAACACGCTGTTTGATTTTTTTACGCAGACGCCGGGTAGCCGAACGGACTGCTCTCAGCTCGATTTCTATCCGATTGAGGCGAACTTTGGCGATACGGTGCAAGTGTTCCACATTGGTAAAGCCTCGATGGCGGTGCCTGGGCTGCTTGCCGGGGTGCTGCACGTGCACAAGAAGCTTGGCCGTTTGCCACTAAAAGCCGTGGTCGAGCCGGCGATTGTTTGTGCCCGTGAGGGGTTAGTGGTCAGTGAATTTCAAGGCTATTGCTATGAGCTGCTCGATGCTATTTTGATGGCGACGGCAGCGGCTCGGCAGATGTTTGCACCTGCCGGAAAGCGGCTACAAGCGGGTGATAGACTACAGCTTCTACAGTTTGCCGATACCTTGGAGTATCTAGCTAGCTTGGGCGACGAGGGGGCTAGGCGGTTTTTTTATGAAGGAGATATTGCTCAGCAGATTGTGCGTGACTGTCAGCTAGGTGGGGGCTACTTGACGCTGGCAGACTTTCGTGACTATGAGGTGATCGAGCGATCGCCTTTATCAGTTAACTATCGTGGAGTTCAGCTACTGACAAATCCGCCACCTAGTGCCGGAGGCGCGCTAATTGCATTCGGTTTAGAGCTACTAGATCGCTTTGATCTAAAGGACATAGAATCTGGTTCTGAAGCGCACTTGATGCTGCTATCTCAAGTGATGCGGTGGACGAACGTGGCTCGGCGATCGCACTTAGACCACGCTTTATTCTCTGCTGACATTGCCCAAAAGTTTGTTGCCCCTGACCTAGTTGAAAAGTACGCACAGCCTCTTGAAGCCATTGTCAACCAGAGTCTAAATCGATGGGGGAGCACCACACACATCAGCGTAATAGACGCCGAAGGCAATGCCGCTAGCGTCACTAGCTCCAACGGGGAAGGCTCCTCTTACGTGGTTCCAGGCACCCAAATCATGATGAACAACATGCTAGGCGAAGAAGATTTGAATCCACACGGGTTTAATCAGTGGCCGGTTAATCAGCGCATGAGTTCGATGATGGCACCGACCATGATCCTAAGAGAAGGCAAGCCGGAGCTGGTACTGGGATCGGGCGGGTCGAATCGGATTCGAACGGCGATTTTGCAGGTAATCTCGAATATTTTGGATTTTGATATGTCTCTGGCAGCAGCGGTGAGCGCGCCTAGAATTCACTGGGAGAATGGCGTTTTTCACCTAGAACCTGGACTGCGTGAACCTAGATTGGCCACAGATTCTACCGCTGCTGAGTCGTCAGAGGCCGAGTTATCAGGAGCCGAGTCGTCAGGAACAGAGCAAGTCGTTGTGTGGCAGCAGCCAAATATGTTTTTTGGAGGCGTCCATGCGGTTAGTTCTGCACTAGGCGAGCTGAGTGGCGCAGGCGATCCGCGACGCAGTGGTTCGGTCTCACGAAGCCTAGACCTATGACATCTAGCCTGGTGAAGTCTGGTGTGGTAACGGAAGGACAATCTTTCCTAAAGCTGGCGGTGCCACTAGCAGCAGCTCAGCTCGCTCAATTTGCAGTGAGCTTTGTAGACACCATTATGATGGGTCAGCTAAGTACCGAAAGCTTGGCGGCGGGCGGGCTAGCAGCGTCCACGTTTCAGATGACGCTGACGGTAGTGACTGGCTTTGTTATCTCTGTAGGCGTGCTGGTCGCAGAAGCCTACGGCGCGGCAGAAGAGTCTCGTATTGTAGGGTTAGCTAGACAGGGGCTATGGCTAACGGTGCTCATAGCCATGCCTTTCACGCTGCTACTTTGGCAAATGACGCCAATTCTAACGCTGTTGCAACAGCCCAAAGAAGTAACAGCGCTTGCTCAACAGTATTTTAATGCGGTTTCAGCAGGTGTTCTGCCGGCTTTGGGATTTGCGATGCTGCGCGGCTACGTCTCGGCTTTTTCCCTGGCCAATGTTGTGACGGTGATTGTCATCATCGGGACGGGGTTTAATGTCGCTTGTAACTACGTTTTAGGGTTTGGCAAGCTGGGCTTTCCGCGTTTGGAACTAGTTGGATTGGGCATCGGCAGTGCGCTAAGTCTCTGGCTGATGTTTGGGCTATTTGTCGCCTACATCTTGCGGCATCCGGTGCTGAGTCAGTATCGCTTTTGGCGGGGCTGGAAGCATCCTAACATCGCCATTTTGCTACAGCTAGCGCGGGTGGGTTCGCCGATTGCGGTGACGTATACGCTAGAGCTGGGACTGTTTATGGCGGTTTCTTACACGGCGGGTAGTTTGGGTACTGAGGTGCTAGCCGCGCATCAGATTGCTTTTCAGGTAATGGCGCTGATCTTCATGGTGCCGCTGGGTATGTCTCAAGCGGTAACCGCGCGGGTGGGCCTGTGGTTTGGCAGAGGCGATCGCAGGGGTATGCAGCGAGCCGGGTTTGTTGCGATCGCTACGGTAATTTGTTTTTTGTTTGGCAGTGCGATCGCACTTTATCTTTTGCGACCTGCCGCAATTAGCCTTTTTATTGACTCCAAAGATCCGGCTAATGCAGCCGTTGTTGCCATAGCGATGAAGCTGATGCTAATTTCTGTCATTGCTCAGATTATCGACGGCGTACAGCGAGTGACCATGAGTGCCCTGTATGGATTGCAGGACACAAAAGTGCCGATGCTGCTAAGTGCGATCGCCTTTTGGGGGATTGGACTAACCAGCGGCTATGCACTGTGCTTTTTAGCGAACTGGGGTGTCGTGGGTTTGTGGATTGGGCAGTACACCGGTGTGGCTGTTGCAGGCATTATTTTTGTATGGCGCTTCAACCGGCTAACTCGACAGCCAAAACATGCGCGCTAAAATATGCGCGACGGCCAAAACACGCACGTTTTAAGTTAACACTTTCACCGAGCGCTTTCCTATCTTCTATGCGATTGACTACTCTGCGAGATAGGTATAGCGATCCATGCCTGCTTTGTAGTTATCCATCAGCTTGCGAGCTTCTTCAATAGTAATTTTACCTTCGTGTAGCGCCTGCTCGGAGCGTCGGCGAATCTGTTCAATCATGTCTTTAGGACTGTATTGGACCTGTTGTAAAACTTCGTCAGTGGTGTTTCCTCGTACGACGTGCTCGACGGTGTAACCCTGCTGAGTCTTGGCTTTAGAGGCTAGGTGAATATGTACAGTGTTAATATTGCCGAACAAATTGTGTAGATTGCCCAGCGTTTCTTGATAAGCGCCTACCAAGAACATGCCTAGATAATAGGGCTCTCCTTTGTTAACTGAATGCAGTTCCAAAATCTCTTTTGTTCCTTTTGGACTAATGAACCGATCGATTTTGCCATCACTGTCGCAGGTCAGATCGGCTAGAGTCGCCCGCTGGGTAGGCTTTTCGCTGAGTCGATGAATAGGCATGATAGGGAAGATCTGCCCAATTGCCCAGCTATCTAAAGCCGCTTTGAAAAGAGAGAGATTGAGATAGTAGATAGAGGCCATGCTCTTTTCTAGATGCTCTAGTTCTTCGGGCACGTAGTCTTGTTGCTGAAGCAGTAAAACAACTTTTTTGCAGCAGCCCCAGTAGAGTCGTTCAACGCGGGCGCGTTCGGCGAGACGCAGGTAATTCAAGTTGAAAAGGCTTGTCGCTTCTTTTTTGAACTGGACCGCATCGTTGAAGGCTTCTTGATAGTTTTCGGTGTTGACAGAAGTGTAGACGTCCCAAAGCTCTCGAATGAGGTTGTGTTCGCCGTCTCTGTAGGGCTTGGGGTCTTCGGGCGTGGCTTCGCTAGTGCCCAAAACGTTAAAGATTAAAGCGGACTGGTGGGAGGCGATCGCCCGTCCGCTCTCACTTACTAACGTTGGCATAGGAACTTCTCTAGCTACACAGGCGTCTTTTATGTGCGCAACCACATCGTTAGCATAGTTCTGAATGCTGTAGTTCTTTGACCCTTGTGAGCTGGTTTTAGACCCGTCGTAGTCAACTCCAAGGCCACCCCCCACATCGAGATAGCCCATCGGTGCACCCAAATCCACCAGCTCTACATAAATTTGGCAGGCCTCTCGCATGGCTGCTTTGATGACGCTAATAGCGTTCACCTGAGAGCCAATATGGAAATGCAGTAGCTGTAAGCTCTCTAGCATGTCCGCGGCTTTCAGCCTTTCGACAACGGTGATAATTTCGGGAATGGTGAGGCCAAACTTTGCCCTGTCGCCAGCACTTGTGCCCCAGCGTCCTGAGCCTTTGGCCGCAAGCTTAGCTCGAACGCCTAAATTGGGTTGAATGCCCAGGCGCTTGGCAGTGGCGATCGCAACATCGACCTCTTCCACCTGCTCTAGCACGATAATAGGCTTTTGCCCTAGTCGCTGGCCCAGCATCGCCGTTTCAATATAAGACTCATCTTTATAGCCATTGCAAATAATCAGCGCCCCTGGCGTATCTAGGCTGGCCAAGGCAATCATTAGCTCTGGCTTGGTGCCTGCCTCTAGGCCGAACTGATAGGCTTTTCCAAAGCGGACCAAATCTTCTACAATATGGCGCTGCTGATTGCATTTGACCGGAAAAACGCCTTGGTAGATGCCTTCATAGCTGTAGCGAGCGATCGCTTGAGAGAAACAGGCATTGATTCGCCCTAGCCGGTCTTCTAGAATCTCCGAAAAGCGAATCAGGATAGGTAGCTGAAAGTCTCTAAGCTGGAGTCCTTCAACCAGCTTTTTTAGATCTAAAGAACCCCCACGATCGCCCTGTGGAGACACGGTAATATTGCCCGCTGCGTTGATAGAAAAATAGGGCTCGCCCCAGCCTTTGATTCGATAGAGCTCTTCGCTATCTTCAACTGTCCATGGCTGGCTATTGCCGTATGCCGAATCGCCGTGTGCTGAAAGGACACTAGGTGAAGGTTCTCTTTGAGCGTAGCTGGTCTTTTTATGGTCAGGTTCCTGGGGTTCGGTTGCGCTGTTACCGTTGTGGGCAGCGGTCGTAGCGGTATCAGTTAGGCTCACGATATATACCTGCTCGGGCGTTGGATGTTTGATAATGGTATCTCGCATTCGAGATCAGTTGACCGTATTCACACGTATAAGGCGACTGTCTAAAGGTTGTCTATGATGCTAAAAGTGCAAACGAAAGGCAAAGCACAACAGGTTTCTGACAAGTCGGCATATAGTCTGTGTGAACTAGGTCTATCTATCCTGATAAATGCACCTACGGCTGCTATTTATGAGTAGAGAAGTTGGGTAGACAAGTCGAGTAGGCAAGTTGAATCAACGAAGTGAGTAGGCCATCTGTATGAGCAATCTGTTTTTTGTCATCAAAAATTATTGACATTTCGAACAGCCTTGGGAACGTTAGGTGCGTGACTAAGTTTGAAGCGGGCCTTGGGTGCCAAATACTGACCAAAGGGTCATATCTACGTTGTTTGTATATCTGTCTATAAATTCTTAGGTGCTCCGAGCATGGGATACGATGATTCTCTCCATACGGTAGATATATCGGTTGGGCCGTTAGAGCCCTTTCAACCGCCTGTTGAGAGGCAGATAGAGCCTCGGGTGGTGATTGCTCAATCACTGTTGGTTGACGCTTTTTTGATTGTAATTTCTCTGTTGGTAGGTCTGTTGTTTAGCAGCGCGGTGAGTGCTATAGACGTCAGTGGCATTGATAGAATTGGGTTGCTAAGACCCCCACAGTGGCTAATCTTTCTTGCCTGTGCGCTGCCCGCTGTGATGTGTTTGTTTATCGATACGCTCAGCTCGCTTAGTAATCCGGCTGTTTTACCATTTGCCCGTTCTAGGGTTGCGGCCAAGGCGCTCTACGCGAAGCGCTTTCACTCGCTGCTATTGGCCTTTTACTTCACGGCGATTCTAGTAGCGCTGTGCTGGTCGGCGTTTTCGATGCTGTTGGTTTCAAAGCTGTTTGTATCAGCCGTATTTGCGATCGCACTCTACGCGCTAGGTCAAAGTATCCCGTCCCAGCGGCTGAGCTTTGCACTTTCTGGCATGTTGTTCATTGTTGTATTGGTCGCCACACAGGCCTTTATTGTCATGAAGCTAGAAGCTAACGCAGTCCGAGCAAACGAGGTATTAGATAGTTTGAATGCACCAGTGGAAGACAACACAATAGACGAAAGCATATTTGAATCACGCGGTGAGTGACTAATGGCAGCAGACAAAGGCTTGACAGCAGACAAAGGTTAGCAACCAGAGCCGGGCAATCGACTGGTCCACAATCTACTAACAGCTTAGCTGACAACAAAGTAGCCATTCAGCTAAGCTGCACCACTACCTGATTTTGCAGCAGTGTTTCTGTTGTTAGCATGTCTTCTACCGTCATACGCAAGAATCTGTCGGCATCGATGCTAAACAAAATTCGGATGCGATCGCTACCCGGAAATCCTAGCGGTGAGAGCTTGGCGATAGTACGGGCGCCTTCTCGATCATTCAAAGGAACAGCAGGTGGCGTTTCGCTGTTGCTACTAGCCGGGCGGGTAACTAGCTGATCGCCTTCGAAATAGACCTCCATTTGGCTGGGGGCGGCTTCTCCTAACTCGCCCAAAATCAGCTCAATGCTAGGCTGATTTTCACTAGAAGCACCCAAGAAAAACTCTACCGGTGCTGGCGTGGGATAGGGTTGACCTCTTTGAATGATCGGATGCCAGCCGTGGGCGTTGTTGCGCCGGTCCCAATAGCGGATGCCGTAGCTGTGATAGAGAAAATCTTGCACGGTAGTATCTGCTAGACGCAGCGCACCTTGGGCGACGGCTTCAAAAGGGCGATCGCCTCGAACTTTACTCTCTTCAAAGTGGCGCTTTGTCCAGTTTTGCACCGCCGGAATTTGCGCACTGCCGCCTACGAGCAGCACCGCGTCAACGTTTGCTGCTGTGATGTCTTGCCGCTGCGCCTGCTGAAACACCTGATCGAGTCGGTGATCTAAGCGCTCGAAGAAGCCTTGCTCTGTCAGGATTTGCTCAAAGCGATCGCGGCTGAGCGTTAGCTCATAGCTATCTAGCGTCTCTTCATCAAAATACGCCTCGGTCGCTGTCTCTGCGTTTGATAACGCTATTTTGAGCTTCTCGGCCAGTCGCAGTGTGACGGTGGTAATTGGCAGCGACTGCGTTTTGGCAAAATACTCAACAACCCACCTATCAATATCTGCGCCGCCTAGGTTTTCGCCCGCTTTGGCCAAAACTCTGACCGTCTTAGGATGAGAATTAGGCGCCGCCTTTGCCGCTGCTTTTTTACCCCACTTAAGCAAAAATCCGGTCGGCTTTTGCTGAGAAAGTGTGGGCTGTACTAGCGCAAAATCTAGCGTGCCGCCGCCAAAGTCAATGACTAGAACGGTGCGCTGCTCGGCGCTGAGCTGATAGCCTAACGCCGCCGCGGTGGGTTCATCAATCAGCTTAACTTGTTTGATAGCTAACGATCGGCAAACTGTCTCTAGCCACAGCCTATAGGCTTCAAAACTATCGACAGGTACGGTTAAAACCAACGAATCGACGTTAGGATCTCTGACCTTGAGCTGGCTAATAATCTGATGTAGAAAGCAGCCCCCAATTTCTTCAAAAGACGGAACATAGCCATCTAGCTCTGGGATGAATCCCTGCCTGCGGGTGCCAATTCCCCGCTTGAAGTTGCGAAAGAATCGCGGATTGCTGCTGACATCCAAGCCGCGATCGCGTACACTCTGTCCGGCGATCGCCTGTATCTTCTCAGCCTCGGTAGCCATTTGCTCTACATAGAGCAGGCTAGGAATCAGCGGTGGGTTTCCCTTTTGGTAGGCAGATAGCGCTGGTAATGATAGCGTTTCTGCTGTCTGAGTTTCTGCGTTCCAGTAGGTGACGACTGTATTGCTAGTTCCAAAATCAATGGCATACATGAACTTAGTTACGTTGATTTAACGACGCCTTTCGAGCCCTTCGAGCAATGTCCCTTAACAGAATTTCTGTCTGTTCCTATCCAATAGAGCATTCTATCTAGTGGAGCAGAGTCTCGACGCCCTTCACTTAATGCTTTTCACTTAATGCTTTTCACTCACTTGACGTCCAGCTCAGCTATGCCGCGGCCCTAGTCAAACTCTCGAACAGAAGTCCCCCAATACCGCCGACAACCACACCTAAAAAGCTAACCGTAATCACCGTGAAAATGCTACGTGAATAAGGCAGTTTGCTCATCAATTGAGCACCCGTTATGGTAGAGACGATCGCTGCTATCGCTGTCAGAAAAACGGCTGAGAGAGTAAGCGCAACTAATCCCATAAGCGCCGCAAAAAAGCGCGCATCCTCGAAGCTGTTTTCACTGCCTATATAGTTGGCTGCAACCGCTAGTGCGATCGCCATCAAGAGCCCGCCTAAATAGGCCATGAGCTCACCACGATCTCTCTTTCGAGGCTGAATAACAGGCCGATTGAGCCCTAGTGCCAGCAGGGGAATTGCCGCAATTACCCCAGCCCATACCCAGTAAGGTGGTGCTGGCAGCGTAACCAGTAGCCCAATCAAGCTGTAAACGACAAAAAGTAGAATAACCGGCACCAGAGGAGTCACCGGTTGAGTACGGCGGTCCTTTCTTCTAGGGGATAGTGGCATAGGTCGAGACGGATTGGATTGAGATGAATTAGGCTGAGACGACGGGGGTCGGACGGGCGGTTTCGGTCGAGATCCGTTCATCATTACCGGTGCAAGAGGTTTAATGCAAAAGAAAGTGCGCTTAAGCGGTTGAGATAGCTTTAGAGCAGTATACCGGGGAAGCTCGCCTAACAATTAGTCGCTATCGATCGGCTAGTGACCAATTGGCCCTCGTTATTTAGCCCTGGCTAATTGATTTGGCCCTAGTTATCAGGCCCTAGTCGTCAGGACTCAGTTATCAAATCCTAATCAATTAGCCCCCAATCAATTAGCCCCGAGCTGGACAGCCTTAGGCAGCAAGCCAAATTCTTTAACGGCAGGCATGAAGTTTTGGTTTTCGTGGCTTGGCCTGCTTAGCTTGATCAAGGCGAATCGCTCTAGTTCGCTCAGGGCCCTCCACTGAGATACCGTGAGCGGAACCTGCTGCTGCTCAAATTTATTCACAACGGCATCAGGAATAACCTCTAACTGCTGCCAGTCAGGAGCAGGCGATATTTCTAGCGTTTTAGCAGGCTCGCCTGTTTGCTCGACAATCATTTGCTGTAACCACTCTCGATACTGCGCCGCTGTCGCTTGTGTATCACAAGGCCACTC
The DNA here is from genome assembly GCA_963702855.1 of uncultured cyanobacterium. Taxonomy (GTDB): domain Bacteria; phylum Cyanobacteriota; class Cyanobacteriia; order Phormidesmidales; family Phormidesmidaceae; genus Phormidesmis. Next base: position 307,019 of record OY969765.1, on the reverse strand, counting down.
TACCAACGCCTGCTTTTGCGCTTCAGAAAGACGATTCCAGTGTTCCAGCTTGAGCTTTACGCCACAGGTATCGAGATGATGGCGAACGACCATCGGAATACAGCGCAGTGAGTCAACGAAATCCTGCTCAAACTCAAAGAATGGGAACGACATAGAAGCTACCTTAAGAAGCTAGATATCGCTTCAGTATAGAATCCCTAACCCCCTTCGAGATTAGGCCTTCGAGATTGAGCCTTCAAAATCGAGACAAGATAGCTGCTATCCCTATAGAAGGGTTCACAAAGGTTAACAGAGCCTTATAGTAGTGAAGTAGGCTACTCTCATTAAATGCTAAAAACTGTTAAGTTTTGCAGCGACATCCCTAGTTAATTTTAATGATGTTTATTACGATTATTGAATATCGTGGCCTTATTAGCCCTTGAGTAACTCGTCTCCTTAAAAGAGATCTCTTGACCTATGGAAACGCTTGAGTTTGTAATTTATCCCGATGGCCGAGTGAAGGAAACGGTTACGGGAGTAGTTGGTGTCTCCTGTGCGGAGGTCACTACTGCAATTGAGGCTCAGTTGGGTGAAGTAGTCGCCCATCAGAAGTCTTCTGAGTACTACGCTCAGCCGGTTGTCGTTGAAAGTGCCAATCGGACTTTTCTGCCGGTACAGTCAACACAAAGCTGCGAGAGCCGCTGGTAGTCATTGGCTGGTAGTCATTGGTAGTCAGCATATAAACAGTCGGCGTGCGCAAGGCTTATTACAATTTTATTTACGAATAAGTCCCGCTCGTTGGCCTCTTTATCACTTTTGACTATCTGATATTTCTTGCCCTCTCAATGTCTAAGTTCCATCTTATTTACATAGCCCAAGTTTCACCCTACTCATCTAGCCGGACTTCAAAATGTCTCACTTTAGCCAAATCAAAACTAAGCTTCGCAATCTTTCTTCTTTACAGCTAGCGCTGAGCGATGCAGGCGTTAGCTGGCAGTCTGGCCCTAAAGCTGTCCGCGGCTATCAAGGCGATACAGAGACGGCTGAAGTGGTGATTGAACAAGCCAACGGCTATGATGTTGGCTTCAAGCGTAACGAACAGACGGGCAACTATGAGCTGGTGGCTGATTTGCAATACTGGCAGCAGCCTCTGTCAGTAGAAGGCTTTATCAATCGGGTGACTCAGCGATACGCCTATCACACTGTGATTAACGAGTCTGCAAACCAGGGCTTTCAGGTCGCTGAGCAAGTAGATAACAAAGACGGCTCTGTTCGCCTAGTGCTCCGACGTTGGGGTGCTTGATTTTCCCGTTCAATCAGCTGCGTCGATCAACTGCAACAATTGATTCTAGATACAATTACCTTTGGATATAACAATGGTTGAAAGCAAAGCATCTGATCGCTCAGGTCTAGAGCCAGAGCTAGGTGGACAGCTACGCTCAGCTCAGCTACGTACAGGGTTAGAACCGGAGCTAGGCGGTAGCTGGCGACAGAACGGTGTCTATGTTGATGAGCTACGATGCATTGGCTGCACGCACTGTGCCCACGTAGCCCGCAACACTTTTTATATCGAGCCCGAATATGGTCGAGCCAGAGTCATTCGTCAAGAGAGTGATTCGGACGAGTTGATTCAAGAAGCAATTGACACTTGCCCAGTGGACTGTATTCATCGAGTGGACTATACGGAGTTGCGGCAGCTAGAGCGCGATCGCCAGTATCAGGTAATCCCCGTAATAGGTTTTCCGGTCGAAAAATCGTTAACTGCCGTGCAAAGGCGACAAAAGAAGGCTGCTAGTCGTTCTCACTAAATAGCGTCCTAAGCGTGGTCAATAGAAAACCTGGCTGAGAAAATCTGACCTAAAAAGGGGCTACTTCGATTCTGCCATTCTGATTAAGAATAATCCGTAGGTTCAGCGCTGATGCTGGTACCTGCGGATTTTCTGTATCTGAGTAAGGCACTGCAAAAGCAGGGGCGTTGTCGAGCGGTAGTATGCGATCGCGATAATCCTCAGCAGCATTATTCAATGCTACGAAACCAACTACCTCGCCTGTTGTAGATAGCTGAAGCCTATACAGCAGTGGCCCAACAGTGCCGCCTTGCCACTGCCGTACAAAGTAGGCCTGCACCTGGCTGATTACCTGCTGGGTCTCTGGCGAAACAACTAAGTCTAGAGCCGGTTCTATAGAGGCAGCTTCAGGTATATCTGACGACTGGCTAGCTGCAAAACTTTCTGTTGACGGGTTCTTGTCATTAGAAGGCGGTGGTGAAGCTGCTTGATAGCTGTCGCTTTCGGATGTCGTCTCTTCAGATATTGCCTCTTCAGATATTGCCTCTTCAGATGTTGTTTCTTCAGGTGCCGCGCTTCGCGGTAGAGGCTGAGTATTGCTTGTATTGGGATCTGTAGGTGTTGCTCTCTTGATAGGAGGCTCCTTTGGCATCAGGTCTCGTGACCAGAAGGTTGTGGTTAGTCCTACTGCAAACAAAGCAGCGGCGGCTGAGCTAGCCCATATCTTTGTGTTGCCGCTTTGCCTTCGCTGAGGCGACTGAGTACGATATCGCGATCGCTTCGGTGGAATAGCCTTCTTTGAGGGAAATAAGGAAACAACGTTGCTGGGCGCTGCTGATGGCATACCTAGCTCAACAGGCAGAATATTGACACGCCGCTCAAACTGGCTGAGCACAGTACTAATATCACAAATTTGCAAGTAGCCTAGCGGACTTGTAATCTGCAAGCTCTGTGGTGGTTGCCTAGACTGAGCTTGCTCAGGTCTTTTGTCTGCTGTGGTTAGATTGATTTGCGATAACGCTAGAAGGCTACGGGTCTGGTATTGGAAGTATCGTGTGATCGCCTGCAGTTCAGTGCGATCGCCAGTCGCGACTATGCTTCTACGAGATGAATCATTAGATGAATCTCTGGCTAAAGAATCTTCGCCTAAAGCAGCCTTGGTCTCTAGCCACAGCTCGAACGTTAGCTGACTGACAATAGGACACTCAGACCATTGCGATAAAGGCGATCGCGTCCACTCTACACTAAGCGTACAGCTACCAGCGGTATAGCGTTGGGAAATCGGTGGGTCAGCTGGCGCGGCCATTGTAGAGCGGTGATGTTAGCTGTATACAGATGCTTTATACCTATCAGAATAGCGGCTGACTATCTGCCGACGGCGGCGGTGGCGAATATAGAAATCTGCTAGTTAGGCTCATTGTCTGTAGCGACTGTCTCGATCGTCAAAATCTCTTGAGGGATCTTGAGATGGTGGACTTTGGGGTGAAGGGTCTTGGGGTAAAGGCTTTACGGGCGGTTCAATCACACGGTATTCGGCTTCGTAAACGTTTTCTAGTCCCCTGTCGTCTGCGTAGGGTTCGTCAAAATCAGCGGACTCCTCTCCGTACAGACTATCTCCGTATATTCGCTTTCGAGCAACGTCATCAGGGGGTGCACCATAATCGTCAAAGCCCTCCCAGCCCTCATCTAGACCATCGTAGTCAGTCTGTTCGTAGCCAGTCTGTTCGTAGCCACCTGTGCGATCGCTGCTGCGACGATCCTGCTGGGGCCCGTTACTTTGAGTATTCCAACCGGTAGCAATGTCTTCTGCAATGCGGCCTGCGTTAGCTCCCACGCTGCGGCCAAAGTCAAACAGGCTTTTTGCCCCTGCTTCAAAGTTAGAAGGGTTGCTCTCTTCGGCCTCCCAGCTATTTCTCTGCTCTGCCGTGCGCAATTCGCCCCAGTCATCACCAAAGTTTTGACTGGCTGGTTCGTCGGCAGGTCTACGATCTTTTTTTTTACCTGAACCCGAGTCAGAATTGAGTCCCAAAGCCGACTTGAGGCCAGCAATTGGCTGTTGTACAAAAGAGCGCGGCTGGGGGCGCGGCTGAGCGGACGGCTGAGTGGTCGAAAAACCGTCGTCTGACGGAGCGTAATTCGATGAGTACGTTGTTGATTGAAACGTGGATTCGGCAGACGACGAGACCGACGGAGATGTATTTTGAGGTGGTGTATTCTGAGGCGACGTATCCTGAGGTGGTGTGATGAAAGGCTTATCTGTGGGGGCTGGACTAGGTTCGCTGACAAAAGCAGCCGATCTGCCATAGTCGCTTTCACCATAGCGAGCCGTAGAGGTCGGTGTATCAAAGTCGTCTGTCTGTCTTGATGTAGGAAGAGAGGCGCTACCGGGGCTATCTGGATAGGGTACGCGTCGGCCCATGGGTCGGTATTTACTTTCAGGAGGACGATGCAGCCCCACGAGCCCATACAAAAAGAGCGTCAACAAAGCGCCAATACCTGCGGCAGCTAGCAGCAGCCAGCCTAGCGGGACACCTTCAGAAACCGTTCGTCCTACTAGCACAAGTGGAACCTCACTTGTAGAAGAGAGGTTTTGCACAGTCAAAATAGCTAGTAGAGCCAGGGTCAGTAGCGAGATAATTAGTCGGGGCATAGCTCAAAACCTCCGTCTTTCCATCGGCGTAATGGTACACAGTCTATCGCAAGCTGATCTAGCGCCCTAGCAACGACAAAATCAACTAGATCATCAATGGTCTGCGGTCGGTGATACCAGGCAGGTATAGCTGGTACGATGCGGACGCCTGCTTCTGCGAGTGTGGTCAGGTTACGCAAATGGATTAGGCTTAGCGGTGTCTCTCTAGGGACTACCACAAGCGATCGCCCCTCTTTTATCTGTACATCAGCCGCTCGCTCTAGCAAGTCCGAGCTAAGACCTGCTGCTATCTTACCGATTGTGCTCATACTACAGGGCATGACAACCATTCCCAGGGTTTTATAGGAGCCGCTAGCAATGCCCGCCCCGACGTTGCCAGCGGCATGACAGCATAGCTGCCCCGAGGTAAGCGTATCTGCCTGCTCTCTCCACCACACCTGCTGTCGGTCAAGATTGGTCGGCATCGGTGTTCCATACTCTTGCTGCCAAACCTGCTGAGAGGCGCGCGAGGCAACGAGTTCTACGCTATAGCCAGCAGTGAGCAGATGCTTAAGCGCACGAACGGCATAGATCATGCCGGAAGCGCCGCTGACGCCGAGAATCAAGGACTTGGAAGGAACTCGCGAAGAGGAGAGGGTGGATGAGACGACTGATTTTTTTGAGATGGGTTCTGTAGGCACTGCGCTGTGTTTACCTAGGAGAGATAGAGGGCCAGCAGAATCTATAGCTTCTAACCTGTTTGTCTTGGTTTATCTATAGCGTTTATCCGTAGCTTTCGCCCGGCTACTTGGGCACGTTTGCAGGCTACAGCCGATAGCAAACGAAGCGATTCGATCCGCAAATGCCCTAATGCCCTATGAAACGCACTAGGGTATTTGCTATAGCCTGTTTTTATTCCTCTTCGATATCGTTCTCTTCCGTATCATCATCTTCGGGGGCTTCGCTACCGCCACCAACAGCGACTAGGTCGATTTGCTGGCGGTAGTAGTCGACGCTCTTCACTTGCACTTCTACGTGGTCACCCAAGCGGTACTGCTGACGGTTTTTGCGACCAACTAGCTTTTGCTGACGAGAGCGGTACTCGTACCAGTCGTCTTTGAGCGAACTAACATGCACCAATCCTTCTACAAGTAGCTCTTCTAGCTCTACAAAGAAGCCATAGGACTGAACGCCCGTAATCAACCCCTGAAAGACTTCGCCAGTATGAGCCTGCATAAAGGCGGCTTTTTTGAGCCCTTCCAAGTCAGATTCGGCATCTTGAGCAATACGCTCGCGCTCGGTTAGCTTGATGGGTGCGCGTGATAGCTGCTCTTCTAAGTCTTGCTGAACGGCAGAAGGAAGTATGTTCCAGTTAATGTTGCCGTGGCAAGAGCTGTGGCGTAGGTTGACCCGGTCTTTAGAGCGAGTGGAGCGGCGATCGCGCCCGTGTTCGAATACTGCATGAAGCAGTCGGTGCACCAGTAGATCCGCATAGCGACGTCCGGGTGACGCAAAGTGAGTGTAGGCATCTTCTATCGCTAGGCCAAAATGAGGACCGGCCTGAGCGCTGTACAGCGCAGGCTTCAACGTGGCGAGTAGAAGATACGTCAGCACCTTTTCTGATTTTGACTGCGCAAACTGCTCGGTGAAGTTGCGATAGTCAGCGGCATGAACTTCTTCCTCGTTTTCTAACTGGAGCGAAAGCTCCATATTGTTAGCTAGCTTGACCAGCTCTTGCACATCTGCCAAATCAGGTGTTCGGTGAATCCGGTATAGGCTTGGAAGTCCCAGTGCCTGGATGTGTTTTGCAATCAGGTGATTGGCTAACAGCATGGACTCTGTCACGATAATCCGTGCTGGCAGTAGGGGCGACTCTACCATCGCACCCAGTGAGCCCTCATCGTCGTATTGGAACTTAGGCGAAAGGTGTTCTGCTAGCTCCTCAGCCTCGGGTGGAAAAGCATGGTCGGGCAGATTTAGCTCAAACGATCCTCGCTCGTGCCGCTTTTGCTTCACTTCTTGCGCTAGCTGGAACAAGCTGTCGATTAGATCGATAACCGGCTCAAACTCTTCCAAATCGTCTTGATCGAGCCCGATCTTTTCTAGTTCCTCCTCGTCTTCTCGAACTAGAATTGCCTGAGTTTGCTCGTAGCTAAGCTGATGGTCGACTTGAATAATGCTAGGTTGGAGCTCATACTCTATGACCTGACCGTCGTCGTCTAGCGTAATGAGTAGCGAGATGCTTAGGCGATCTTTTTCAGCAACCAAAGAACAGAGCGCGTTGGGAATAGGCGGTGGTAGCATCGGAACGACTTCGTCCCCTAGATAGATCGCTGTGCCTCGTCTTCTAGCTTCTCGGTCAATGACATCGTTTGGCTGCACGTAGTGAGCGATATCAGAAATATGGACGCCAAGTCGACGATAGCCATCGTCTGTGATTTCGAGGCTAAGCGCATCGTCAATGACCTTCGAGTCAGGGCCGTCAATAGTGAGGACGGTCTGATCTCTTAGATCCACGCGGCCCTTCATATCTGCTTTGCGAACTCGATTGGGCAGGCCACGCGCAGCAATAAAAACTTCTTCAGAAAAGATACGCGGCAAATCGTGTTTGCAGTACACGATGTCAATATCGGCGGCATCTTCAGCATCGCTGCCGAGCACCCGCGCCACCCTGCCCTGTGGCGGATATTGAGCAATTGGATAGCGAGTGATTTCTACATGAACTAGATATCCGTTTGAATCGGAAAGATCTTCTTCACTATCGGTAATATCCAGCTCGAACAGCAGACGATCGTCTAAGGGAATTGCTTTGAACTGCTGCGGCTTATCTTCTTTTTCGGGCTCTTCTATTTTGACTTTGGCTAGGACAGAAGCATTGGCCCTTTCTAGTACCAGCTTGACCTCGCCTTCTGGACTACGGCGACGGCTACCGTCTTTGGTAACTTTTACAAGAACGCGATCGCCATTCCAGGCACTGTTCAACTGAGACTCTCGCACGTAGATATCATCAGCGCCTTCTTCATCTTGAATAGCAAAGCAAAACCCCTTACTAGAGCATCTTAGCTTGCCTTCTATGACATCTTCGTCTTCTACCCGACGATATTTGCCGCGAGATTTTTCCAAAACGTTGGTACGTTCTAAAGCCTCTAGCGCAATTTGTAAGTCTTTGGTTGCCTGGTCGCCCGAACAGTTCAGCTTTTTTTCTAATGTTTTTACCGTCACTAACTTATCGTTAGATACATTAGCGAGAAGTGACGCGATCGAAAATTCCATGTAGCGACGAATCCTTAAGTTGAATCTGTAGGGTTCCAAAGAGAATGCAAGCCACTCTTACAGACCTTTTATGTTTCCGTAAGAAGTAGATGGCTGTCAAATTTTTGTTTTGTGATGCGACTGAGCAGCTGCTAAAACATCCGTGCAGTGTCTACTCAATATACGCGTTATAGCGTATGGAGTGATAGCGCTGTCTTTTGTGAATATAGCCCTTTTGCAGATTTCACAGTAAATGTCCTGACGCGCTAAGACATTTGTGGGACGAACTGCTTTATCTACTAGTAATAGCTGTGGGTAGCTGCAGTCTGCAAGCGTATCCTAAGCAATCGGAGGAAATCTATTGCGACTGCATTAGCCACGCTAACTAGCTGTACAACTATATAGAGAAAACCTAAGAACTAAAGAAAATCCTAGGCACGTTCACCCGTAACAACGTAGGTTACTCGTCTTCCTACATTCGTGGCATGGTCTGCAATTCGCTCTAGCGCTTTAATCACCAAAACCATCAGAATAATTGGCTCGATTGAACCATTGACCGGCTGAGCCGTAATTAGCTGCTGATAAATCCTGTCGTAATCATCGTCTACAACATCGTCTTTGATCTTCAGCTCAGCGCCCGCTTCGGAATTGAGTTCAGAAAGAGACCTAAGGCAGAGTGCTAGCATTGAACGGCAGCGATCTAGCATAGTTTCGATTTCGTCCATGCAGTCGTGGACAGGGTAGGTAAATAGCTTGATAGCTGAGTTGCTGATGCTCTTGGTGTAGTCGCCAATTCGTTCCAAGTCTCTGACCATTTGCATGAAAGCGCTCACGAGTCTTAGGTCTTTGGTGACGGGTGCTTCTAAGCTCAGCAAAATAGTGCAGTCGACTTCTATCTGACGATAGAGAGCATCGATTTGCTTGTCTTGACTGGGAATCTTTTTGGCGGCATCTAGGTCGCGATCGCATAGAGCAGCTCGCGCGAGTAGACAAGAGTTTTCGACGAGCGCTCCCATTTTCAGCACATCCCTCTGTACGCGAATCAGCCTGCGGTCCAGTCCTGGACGACTCACGGGCGATAGCTGATCTTGACTATAAGTAAGGTTGGTACGGTCCGTATCGCTGCGATCGAGTCTATTGAGACCAGACGGATCAGAGTTGGAAGATGGGTAGACACCCATAAATGGCTCTTTGTGAGATTGGCTAGATTGGGAAAAGAGAATGCTCTTCATGCGCTTTTATAGTCGAGTTTAAGCAGCGTTTTCTGTAGAGTGCTTTTTTAAGCAGCGTTCTTTGTGTCTTTAAATTTCGACGTTTCGACGATAACTTCTAACAACGACCGGTCGGCTTTAGAGGGCCGTATGTCTTTGCACAAGATCTATCTAAATCTATCTAATGAGCGTAAGGGCAAGGGCTAATGAGCGTAAGGGCAAGGGTAGTGCGACCGAATTGCTGCAATCGATAAGGCAATCATTCTAGTAGATTGGCCAACTAGCGGCATTTTTACTGTCTCTCTTATTATCTTTATACCTGTAGATCTTTGCTATGACTGCTGTCTACACAACACTGCTCTAAATTTTCCTTGATTATTGTTAGCCTAAAGTATCTGTATCAAAGTATCTACATCGTATGCGGTAGGTGACCACGGTCCTACAGCGTCGCATTAACAACGCCGGACCACCCAGAACTTGATCGATAGATACATGGGTTGCTGGATATTTTTGACTAGATGATTTTGTAACTAGACACAAAGCGATCGCGCTAGGAAACTTGTGACAAGATTTGTAATGTATGTGTAACAGTTAGTAACTATTGGCAACCAAGCTGGCGACATTATGGCCAACTTACGAAAGAATTTAGGGGTGTTACCTTGTTTTAGTAAGGATAGTAATTGCCATGGCTTTATCTGATTCTCAAATTTTTGTTGCGCTAGGGCTCGCACTTGTTCCTGGTTTCTTAGCGCTTCGCTTAGCAACTGAGCTTTATAAGTAAGCAAGCAAAGTAAGCAAGCAAAAGCAGGTAAGCCCTAAGAAAGAGAGCTTTGGGAAAGAAGGCTTCAGGAAAGCAATCTTAAGAAAAAATCAGATACTAAGCTTTGTCAAAACCTGTGTCTTTTGTAAAACCTTTTAATCTAAGAGCTTCTGCTTCTAAAACCTCCAAGCGTCTAGGACTATCAGTGTCCCTCGCTTCGGAGGTTTCTTGTTTTTGGACGGGATATCTTGACTTGATTCAGCGACTTGATTTAGCTGACGGTGGATAGGGCCCTTAAAGAGTCACTGAAAATGCTTGCAAGATGCGGAAATACGCTCATAATGTATGCGAGTATCAGACGAACCGTATTTCCTTGGACGTGTTTCGCCTCGGCACCTATTACAATCAGCTCGCTATTTTGGTGACTTTCGCTTTATGAATGCTGCTCGGCCTATAGATACATCTGCTGCATCTTCTCCTCAGAACACCTCGCTCCAGACCGTCAAATCTATTCACTCTCAGCAGAAAAGTCCTCAAGATCTCCAGGGCACCGCCTCTCAAGATGCCTATCTACCAAAGCGACAGCTTCACGTGGGCGTGCGTCGAGCGATCGCATTCGAGTCTTCTGTCAAGCTCACCGTCAATTTGCTCCTGGCGATTGTTGCAACCACCACGATTGCCAAGCTAATACCTTACTACCAAGGACAGCAACAGCGCCTGAGTGCGCTACAAGAGTCCGTTACTAGCGCCGAGCAAAAGAATGCTGAACTGCGATCGCAGTTCAACCGCAACTTTGATCCCACGCAGGCAGGGCGAATCATGCAAGAGCAGAGCGGTCTGAGCTATCCCAATCAAAAGCCAGTCGTCTGGACTAGGCCAGTCGCTAAGCCTTCTACAGACGAGGGCCGCTAAGCCCACGCTCAGGCAGTAAGCTTCCTACGGGCGATACAATCGAGGAGTAACGTTTTCTCAGTTGTGTAAGGAACGCCCGTGGTAGATGCTGCCTCAGATCAGGCTTTTGATTTTGATTCGATAGAAGATGCGCTTGCTGACTTAGCCGCAGGTCGGGCCGTTGTCGTGGTAGACGACGAAAATCGTGAAAATGAGGGTGACGTAATCTGCGCTGCTCAGTTTGCGACGCCAGATCTAATTAACTTTATGGCTGTAGAAGCGAGAGGTTTGATCTGTCTTGCCATGACAGGCGATCGCCTCGATCAGCTAGATCTGCCCCTGATGGTCACCCACAGCCCGTTTGAGGATGAAAACGAGCAAACGGCATTTACCGTCAGCATTGACGCTAGCCTAGCGCTAGGGGTTACCACCGGAATCTCCGCAGAAGACAGAGCCAAGACGATTCAAGTTGCGATAAACCCCAAAGCTAGTCCAAAAGATCTGCGTCGTCCAGGTCACATCTTCCCGCTGCGCGCTAAAGAAGGCGGCGTGCTCAGGCGCGCTGGCCACACAGAAGCCGGTGTGGACCTAGCTAGATTAGCTGGTCTCTATCCAGCAGGAGTGATTTGTGAGATCTCTAACGCAGACGGTTCTATGGCCCGCCTGCCTGACTTACTGGGCTATGCCAAACAGCACAAGATGAAGCTGATTAGCATCGCTGATCTAATCAGCTATCGGCTGCGGCACGAGCGCTTTATAAAGCGTGAGGCCGTGGCTGCGATGCCCTCAAAATTTGGTGACTTTCGAGTATACGCCTACCGCAATCAGCTTGATGGATCGGAGCATATTGCCCTTGTCAAAGGCGATCTTGAGACCTTTAAAGATGAGCCCATCATGGTGCGAATGCACTCTGAGTGCCTAACAGGTGATGCGCTAGGATCGCTGCGCTGTGACTGCCGAATGCAGCTACAAGCTACGCTGAAGATGATTGAAAACGCGGGTAAAGGCGTTGTGGTTTATCTGCGTCAAGAAGGGCGGGGCATCGGCTTGGTGAACAAGCTCAAGGCCTACTCTTTGCAAGACATGGGGTTAGATACGGTAGAAGCCAACGAAAGACTGGGCCTGCCGGTAGATCAGCGCAACTATGGCATGGGCGCACAGATTCTGATGGATTTGGGCATCGGTCAGTTTAGGTTGATTACGAATAATCCTCGCAAGATAGCTGGGCTCAAAGGCTATGGGCTAGAAATGGTCGATAGAGTGCCGCTGTTGATTGAAGCCACAACCTACAATGCTGATTACCTGGCAACCAAAGCTAAAAAGCTAGGCCACTTTTTACTACAGACCTATTTGGTTACAGTTGCTATCCAGTGGCGAGGTAATAGCGTCCTAGGTCAAAATTTTGAACAAATTTTGGGTCAAAATCCAGAGAAAAATCTAGAGCAGGATTTAGGGCAAACCAAACCTCTATCTACCTTTGAAGATATTGCTGAACCGGCAACCGCTCGCTATGAAAGGCTAGAAAAGTTACGCAGTCTAGGACAAAAGCATGGGCTGCTTTTACAAGAAGAGGCTCGCTCTGTCGCGGTGGCTGTATTTGGCCAAATGCCGCTGATTGTGCACTTGGGCCTAGATCAGCCAGAGCTGGCTGAGGAAAACTGGTACAAGGACTGCGAACACCCCTATGTGAGTGCGATCGCTTCCCTTTTAGATGAGCTACTCGGCTGGCAGGATATCGAAAAGCTCGAGTTTCTCGTCTCTAACGGCAGCGATCCTTTCACCCAGTTACAAATCCGCCTAGACCGAGAGTTCTTCCCTTGGCCAACTGCTTCTGGCAACGGGCAAAGAATGATGCCCAGTGACATTTGTAAAAAGCTAGAAACTCAGCGCATCTACGTGTTTTCTCAGGTCTAGATGTTTTCTCAGGTCTAGCCGCTCGGCCAAACCTAACGCTCCTGATGCTACTAGGGTTCTATTCTCCCAAGCTGGCTAGGCGGCTGCGGTGGGGCTGCCGGGGAAACGACAACCGGTTCTGCAGATCGACGGCGGGCGACAACGGCGGGCTCGATAGCCGCTACTGCCTCAGTAAACTGGAGATCAGCGCTGGTACCTCTAAGTGCCGGGTTAGTTTCTAAATCTCGCTGTTGCTGCATTGTGAGCGTGACGTTAATGTCGGGCGTAATACCACGGGTACTAATATCGGTGCCGTTAGGCGTGTAGTAGTGAGCAACTGTCACTGCTAGCCCTGATCCATCAGAGAGGCCGTGAAGGCTTTGAACGAGGGCTTTGCCAAAGGTAGGATTACCAACGATAACTGCCCGATTGTTATCGCCAAGCGCGCCAGTCACAATTTCGCTAGAGCTAGCGGACTGGCCGTTGACTAATACTGCTAAAGGCAGATCGCTCACCGCAGTACGATTAGCGCTAATTTCGTCGCTGTGACCATCGCGATCGACCGTTCGGACAATACTGCCTCTAGGTAACCACATGCGGCTGATATCGATACTGGCCTGCAGTAGGCCACCTGGATTGCCACGCAGGTCAAGCACAAAGGCTTCGGCACCTTCTTCAGTCAGGCTATCAATGGCAGCGCGCATCTGTTCAGCCGCATGCGCGCTAAACTCATCTAGGCGAATATAGCCTACGGCGACCCCATTTTCCTGCTGAAGCTCGGAACTCACTGTGGGTACTGACACAACCTCTCTCGTCAGAATTAGCGTTTCCTCACTGCCATCAACTCGGCGCAGCGTAAGAGACAGCTGACTGCCACTTTCTCCTCTAATAAGCTCAGAAGCATTTTCTACGCTCAAGCTTCGGCTAGAGCGACCATCAATAATCAAAACCTGATCGCCTGGTTCGACACCCGCTCTTTGGGCTGGCGAGTGATTTACAGTGCTGCTGACAATTAGACCGCTATCTGTCGCCTGCAATCGAATGCCGACGCCTGTGACCTCTCCAGAAGTTTGTTCTGAGAGCGCAGCGTATTGAGCAGGGTTAAGAAAGCGGGTATAGGGATCTTCTAAACGACGAAGGACGCGCCGCAGCTCACTGTAGGCGGCATCTGTGGAGGTGTACTCGCCGCTGAGCAGCGTTTGGCGAACGCCTAGCCAGTCGACTCGATTGAAGCTTGAATCAACGTATTCCTGATAGACCAGTTGCCACGCTTCGTCAAGAACCATCTTGGGACTATCTTGAAAGCTAGAGGCGGATACTGGCTGGGTGGTGCTGGGAACCACTCCAGTAACCGCTGCCGGTAAAAGCAGGGCTATAGTGCCTAATGAGCATTTTCTTAGCAGGCCTAAAGCGCAGGCAGTGTTTTTCATTTAAGAAAGTGGCAGCAAGAATTAAAGAATATTTGAAACGTATAAAAGCTGAAAGCTATCGGTAGCCTGAGGTAGTAAGCCAATCAAGCATACACAAATAGCTATAAAGATGCTCGGAATTTACTCTGAAATAAAAAGGGAAAAGCTTGTTTAACTCAGATTCGAATGTCAAATCTGGAGCTCAGAGAAGATTACGAATTGAATAGAGCCATAGTCCTCACCTGTATTATATAGACGCCATCGCGTTATGGCACTGTGTCAAGAGTCAGCTAAACAACTGCCCCACCGTGCTTTCATGGAGTGTAGGGTGTTAAAAAAGATACTAAAGCTGACACCAAAAGTGACGCCGAAAGTTGGCGTAGCGATCGCACGAATTAAACCCTCTCTATGCACAGCTATATTCCACCGCATCGCTTTTTCCCTTATCTAAGCTGGCCACAAATAGAAGCTTTACCCGATAAAGCCAACACATTAATCATTCAGCCTATTGGCGCGATTGAGCAGCATGGTCCGCATTTGCCTTTGGCCGTAGATTCGGTGATTGCCACCGCAGTGACTGGCCGAGCGCTATCGCAGCTAGACCAAGCAGTTCACGCCTACGCGCTGCCGACGCTTTGCTATGGCAAGTCAAACGAGCATGTCGGCTTTCCAGGAACGATTACACTATCTGTCTCAACGCTGTTAGCGGTCTTAATGGAGCTAGCTAAAAGTTTGTATCTCTCTGGCTTTCGTAAGCTGATATTGATTAACGGTCACGGCGGACAGCCTCAAGTCTTGGAGATTGTAGCCCGCGATTTGCGTGAGCAGTATTCAGATTTGATGGTGTTTCCGCACTTTGTGTGGGGCGGCCCGCACCAGGTAGCGGCGATTGTAGGGGAAGAAGAGTATACGCAGGGGCTTCACGCTGGGGACGTGGAGACAAGTGTAATGCTGACGCTGCTAGCCGATCAGGTGGATATGAGCCGGGCAGTGCGCGAGCTACCAGCAGCGTTTGGTCCTGGTAGCCTGCTAAGTTTGGAGGGGCGGCTACCGGTAGCCTGGGTGATGAAGGATTTAAGTCGGAGCGGGGTAGTGGGTGATGCGACGGCGGCGACGGCTGAAAAGGGTGAGGCAATTTTGAAGTCGGTCTCAGCAGGATGGGTGAAGGTATTTGAAGAGATTTATCAATTTGGCGGCGTGCATCCTCAAAATGAGCGATGAGTAGACTGCTAGCGGGTAGATTGAGAAGGTATTAGCTGCGTCAGTAGGCTGTGTGGATGTGAAGGAGTGAGAATGAAAACGTTAGCAGTTGATATCGGTGGTAGTGGCGTGAAGACGATGCTGCTAGACGAGACGGGGCAGCCATTAGGAGCGCGCGATCGCGTAAAAACTCCCAACCCTGCGACGCCCGAAGCTGTCATGGCCGTACTTAAAACGCTAATTGAGCGGCGCAGTGCGTTTGACCGCGTTTCGATAGGGTTTCCGGGCGTGGTGCGCAAAGGTGTCGTCTTTACCGCGGTCAATCTGCATCCCGACTGGGTGGAGTATGACCTAGCGGGGCAGTTTTCGCAGATGGCTGGTAAGCCTGTTCGGGTTGCTAACGACGCCGACTTACAGGGGCTAGGGGCGGTCTCGGGTGAGGGCGTAGAGCTAGTGGTTACGCTAGGCACGGGATTTGGCGGAGCGCTGTTTACAGAAGGGCATCTGGTGCCTAATCTAGAGCTCGGCCATCATCGCTTTCGTAAGCGTGAGACTTATGAGGAGCAGCTAGGTCGAGCAGCGCTTAAGAAAATCGGTTCACAGGAGTGGAATCGCCGCTTGAGTAAAGCGATCGCTCAGCTATCGCGAGTGTTCAACTATGACCGTCTCTATATTGGCGGCGGTGAAGTTAAGCAAATAGAATTAGATTTGCCTGAAAATGTTGTCGTTGTCTCTAATGTGCTGGGGTTACTGGGTGGAATTCGGCTTTGGAAGTAAAGCTGTGTAGATTGAGCTATACAGCTTTAGTTTGTGTAAATTAAGCGCTAGTTTTGCTTTCTCTCACTCGTTCCGATTCATTGGTTGGCTGGTTGGCCTATTGCTTAGCAGGCCCATTAGCGGACTTGTTAGCCGGCCATTAGTCGGTTCATTACTTAAGGAACAGTCCACTCTCTGTACAGATTCCATCCAATGGCACATCCCAGCTATCGCGCGCTACTTGCGGCAGTCTGGCGTATTCAAAGACAATGCCAAGCGTGATCTTGTTTTGCCAAGTGCGATCGCTCAACATGCGGTCATAAAATCCACCCCCGTAGCCCAGGCGATAGCCATGGATATCGCAAGCCACGCAAGGCACTAAAATCAGATCGACCAAGGCAGGGTCTACTAGCGGTGAGTTTGGGTCAGGTTCTGCAATGCCATAAGTACCAGAATGCAAAGACCAGGGGCTACTAGAGAACCAGCGATGCCAGATCAGACTTTTTCCCTCGCACCTAGGCAGACCCCAGCTTTGTCCCTGAACTAGCAGCGCGCTGAGATCAGGCTCCGCGTTGAAGCTACAGTAGGCTAGGGTTAGGCGTGAGTGCTGTAATGTATGCCAGTTTTGTAGATGCTGGCAGATGCTGACAGATTTTTCTCGCCGAATGCGTTCGGGCATTGACTGTCGCGCCTTGAGTAAGGCTCGGCGCTGAGATTTCTTGTCCATTCGTGACGAGCTATTAATGACGAGCTATTAATGACGGGCTAGCTGCTAGCAGTTATTTGTCGGCGGTTACCTGCTGGCGGTTACCTGCCGGTAGAGCTCAGCTATTTTTTCAATGACCTGAGATGCGCTTAGCTCGTCGGTCACAACTTCGATAGCGTCGGCTGCTTTTTTAAGCGGAGCAACCGCTCGTGTGGAATCTTTATAGTCGCGCTCGGCGATGGACTGAGTCAATTCTTCTAGGCTAGGTAGCGAAGCCGATGAGGACGCTTGAGCCGCTTCTATCTCTCGATAGCGGCGTTGGGCTCGCTCTTGTACAGAAGCTGTCAGAAAAATTTTGAGTTCGGCATTTGGAAACACGTGGGTGCCAATATCTCGACCGTCAGCGACAACGCCGCCTGCGAGGCCATATTGCTGCTGCTGTTCGACTAGCTTAGCTCGCACCGCTGACTGAGCGGCAATAGTTGACACTTGCCCGGTTACGCTAGCTGTCCGGATTTCCTGGGTAACGTCCTCTCCATTCACCATGACCCGAGGCGGCTGAGGCGTATCGTCTTGAATATCAGCAGCTAGCTGAATTTGACAATCGGGTAAGAGCTTTAAGACGGCGTCTGCGTCTGCCGGGTCAATATTCTGTTGGAGGACGTACCAGGTGAGGGCACGGTACATCGCGCCTGTGTCTAGATAGAGTAGCCCTAGCTGATGAGCGAGTTGACGGGCGACGGTGGATTTACCCGCGCCTGCGGGGCCATCAATAGCAATGATTGGCGTGCGATGGGCCGAGATGGCGTTATCTAGAACGGTGTTATCCAATAGTCGGGTGCGCGTGTCTTCAGAGTCGGGGGAGGGGGGTGAACCTACGTATGCTGCGATCGCCATCATGCCTGTGCTATCGATTGTGTGTAAAGGCTCTAGTGTATCAGGATGGACCAGGGCAAGGTAGTCGAGCGTCACGTCCGGCTGGCTATCGAAAACGATCTGAGCGGCGGCTAGAAGAGCTGATGCTTTCCGTTCCCCCTGGCTGAAGGCACCCTGAGCAGCTTTGAGCGTACGGTACAAAATTGTGGCCTGCTGACGTTCTGCGCCTGCGAGATACCGATTACGAGAGCTGAGCGCTAGGCCGTCTGCTTCACGGACAGTCGGACAGATGATAATTTCAACTGTCAGATAGAGGTCTTGCTGGAGGCGCTTGACGATAGCAGCTTGCTGGGCGTCCTTTTGACCGAAGTAAGCGCGGGTGGGCTGCACGATGTTCAGCAGCTTGGTGACTACGGTGGCAACGCCCTGAAAATGAGTGGGTCTAGAGCGACCGCAGAGGGTGCTGATCATCGATGCGGGTGGAACGATCTGGGTGACAGCTGACAAATTGGGCTGTGCGGTGCCATAGAGTTCTTGAGCTGATGGCATAAATATGACATCAACGCCGCTATTTTTGCAGAGTGCCTGATCGGCTTGGGCTGGTCTAGGATAGCGGTCGAGATCTTCGCTAAGACCGAACTGAAGGGGGTTTACAAAGATACTGACGATAACAATGTTGTCTTTCTGGCGCGATCGCTTAATCAGGCTTAGGTGTCCTGCATGTAGTGCACCCATCGTTGGCACTAGACCAACGCTTCCCTCTGACGTCGAATTTGGCATTGAATCTGCCATTGAATCTAGATATCTGCGCACCTGTGCGACGCCGTTGAACACAAGCATAGTAAAACTCCATCTATCGATTGCAAGTGAATAGGCGTGGGGGGTGTCACCCCTCAGTACACTGTCCTTAGAAACGTATATAAAGGCGGGTAAATAGTTTGGATATAGAACACTGAAAAATAGAGAAAAGGCCTTCCTTGCTGAAGAAAGACCTCTTAACCATATCTATTTGCTGACGATCTGGGCTTACTAGAAGCATCTGCCAAATATTGCCTTGGGTCAAGCAGAGCCAACCTTTAAAACTGTACCTAGACAATTTTATTAATCATTTTTGCTCGAGCACCTGCCTGTTCAGGCATCTTCTGTTGTCGCCTATTGCTTGATCCAAAGTCGGCTGTAGCAGGAGCGCTCACAGCACGCTTATAGCAAAGGTCGTATAGCCGACCTAGTACGCCAGCACATCCAGCTGAACCGTTCCGACACCTGAACTGGTAAGGCCAATCCGATCTGCCGCACCCGCTGATAGATCGATGATGCGATCGCCAGCATAAGGCCCTCGGTCGTTAATGCGTACCGTTACTTGCTGCCCCGTGTAGAGGTTTGTCACTAAAACTCGCGTTCCAAAAGGCAAGGTTCGATGCGCTGCGGTAATGTCGTACTGGTTGAACACTTCGCCACTAGCAGTTTGTCTGCCATTGAACCCCGGACCATACCAGGAGGCACTACCGACATTGGTATATGCGATCGCCGGTGTAGGCGCTGCGGCAATAACTGGTTCCGGCTCGGGCTCGGGCAGACCTTCAATTTCCTCGACCGGCTCAGCGTCGCCTATCAGCCTGCGTAAACGGTTCGTGACTTGCAGAGCATCTTCTGCCGGATCCTCAGTGGTATCAGCTAAGATAGTCCGACTATCAAGTGCGAGCAAATCCTCACTGTCAAGCGTAACGATGTACCCATCGGTTTCTTCATTCCAGCGAACCGAAAGTGCGTCAGCATCAACCTCTGCTTGGCTCAGCTGTGAACCCAAATCGGTTGCGCGTAAAACAGGATCACTCTCTTGATCCTCATCTAGTACGTTGCCTGCTTCAGTTGCGTTCGTTTGCAGAAAACCCCTACTATCATCGGCGCTTAGAGAAGAGGCTAAAGACACCGTATTACTGCGATTAGAAAGTCTGTCGACTTCCGTTCCGATGAACGTAAGTACTGGAATATCTTTGACATACAGCGTGGCTGCTTGTCTGCCATCAATGGCATGAGGATAGACACTGATCTCACCACCGAGCTCTGGCGCTAGCTCGGTTGGCGAAAGGGTGTCATCTTGAGAATTAGACGCAAGCGCCTCTAGTAAATTGGATTCAGAAGAAACACTGGTTTCAACTGACTCGACGCTTTTAGTTTCTGGGGATTGGTCTGCGGGCTGTGCACTTGCCAAAGTAGCACTTGCACCGGTGAGCAGAACGGCTGCTATCAAACCCTGTGCAAACTGTTTTTGAATTGAACCTTTAGAAAGCAAAGACATAATCGGCTACGTTGCAACAGTCTTGACCTCAGCTTTTCACTGTCAGTCGTTTACGTTTGAACTGCTGTTTTATGAGAAGCGCTTAACCTCAAACTTTGATTTGGGTGAACACTCGATAATCTACACGAACAGATCTAGGTCAGGATCCGAGAATTTTCTTGAGACACCCTCCAAAAAATCTTTATTAGCCCTTCATAGGAAACGTGAAATAACGAAATGTAAGGGGCTTTCCCGCTTTTTACTCTCCCAAAAAGTATTTGATCATGCTTATCACTGCTCCCCTTTGTTATCTAGATTACTGATTAATAAACTTTGTTTTTTGATGCGTATAGAGGAATAGTATTTTATGGACTATGCATTTAGTTGCATAAAAATTGCGCAAAAGACCCATTATTCATCCTTAGAGATAGTCAATTTCAGACTAGGGAATTTGATGATCTATCTCCCTTTTTACGATCTTCAGGCGCTAGGGTGGATGCTTTTTTTACCCATGTAAACTACGCGACGTGTGAATATAGCCTTTGATCGCTAGATGTAGCTTTTTGAAAGGGAAGGGAGTCATGGACTATCGGCAGGCGGGTGTAGATGTAGAGGCGGGTCGAGCGTTTGTCGACAAGATCAAAGGCTTAGTAGAAGGGACCCGGCGGCCCGAAGTGCTGGGCGCTCTCGGTGGATTTGGTGGCTGCTTTGAGCTGCCTAGCGGTTACCGAAAGCCTGTGCTGGTGTCAGGTACCGATGGGGTAGGCACGAAGCTAAAGCTAGCTCAGGTGCTAGATCTTCACGGTACAGTGGGCATCGATTTGGTGGCGATGTGCGTAAACGATGTGCTGACGATCGGCGCGGAGCCGCTGTTTTTTCTAGACTATCTAGCGACAGGCAAGCTAGCTCCAGAGACGTTGGCTCAGGTCGTTACTGGGGTAGCGAGTGGCTGCCAGACGTCTGGCTGTTCGCTGCTAGGAGGTGAAACTGCTGAAATGCCAGGGTTTTATGCGCCAGGTGAGTATGACCTCGCAGGGTTTTGTGTGGGCATTGTGGAAAAGGACGAGATGCTAGATGGTTCGCGAGTACAGATAGGCGATCGCCTAATTGGACTGGCCAGTAGTGGCGTGCACAGCAATGGCTTTAGTCTGGTGCGCAAGATTGTGGCAGAAGGCCAAAGAGACGCGCGTGAGGTAGGGCGACCGGTTGGCTATGACTGGGCCGAGGAACCCAATGCTCTGGGGGGTCAGTCCTTGGCTGAGGTGTTGCTAAGGCCAACTCAGCTGTATGTGAAGCCAGTACTAGCAGCGCTGAAGGCTCTGAACATTCACGCTATGGCACATATTACAGGCGGCGGTCTGCCGGAAAACTTGCCACGCTGTTTGGGTAAAGGGCAGTCAGCTCAAGTGGATGCTGATAGCTGGCCAGTGCTGCCTATATTCGATTGGCTACGCCATGCTGGAGATGTCAGCCTGCCAGATATGTTCAATACCTTTAACATGGGAGTTGGCTTTGTGGTAATTGTGCCGACCGAAGTGTCGGAGGCTACCTGTGAATTCTTTAATCGAGAAGGGATTGCGGCTTACGATATCGGCAGCGTGGTGGCCGGATCAGGAGAATTGCTGGGACTGCCAGTGAATTAGAATCTTCGATTTTCAGTAAGATTCGCTGGCAAGTCTATCTATATATAAAAGAGGAGTTTCTGAGTTGACCGTGAATAAGGGAAATAGTCAGCCGGTGTTTATTGCTGCGATCGCAACCGTCGTCGCGCTGATACTGGCTAGCAGCTTTGTGATTATAAATCCGGGGCAAGCAGGCGTGCTAAGCGTACTGGGTAAGGCGCAAAACGGCGTATTGCTAGAAGGCATCCATATCAAGCCACCGTTTGTATCTTATGTAGATATATATGACATCACCGTACAAAAATTTGAAGTTCCGGCCGAGAGTTCGACGAAGGACCTGCAAGATCTAAAGGCAAGATTTGCGATTAACTTCCGTTTGCAGCCATCAGAAGTTGTGAATATTCGTCGTGAGCAGGGTTCACTTTCCAATATTGTGAACAAAATTATTGCACCGCAGACTCAAGAGTCGTTCAAGGTAGCGGCTGCGCGCCGTACCGTTGAGCAGGCGATCACGCAGCGAGTTTTGTTAAAAGAAGACTTTGACAACGCGCTGGCAAAACGATTGGAGAAATATGGGATAGATGTACTTGATACCAGCGTGGTCGATTTAACCTTTTCCCCAGAATTCTCCCGGGCGGTAGAAGAAAAGCAGATTGCGGAGCAGAGAGCGCAGAGGGCTGTGTATGTAGCTCAAGAAGCAGAACAAGAAGCGCAAGCTGAGATTAATCGGGCAAAAGGTCGTGCTGAAGCCCAAAGGCTGATTGCTGAAACACTCAAAGCACAGGGTGGTGAGTTGGTACTACAGAAAGAAGCGATTGAAGCGTGGAAGGAAGGTGGCTCGCAAGTGCCTCGAGTGCTGGTGATGAGTGGTGAGGGCGGTAATATGCCGTTTATCTTTGATCTGGCTCAAGACGAGCAATAAGCCTGAGCAGCAAAAAACGCCAGTAAGAGAATAGTTTCCTACTAGCGTTTTTCTGCTAGCGCTTCCTATGAAAGCGTGAGTGATTGTTCTTTTAAGCTCAAAACCTTAAGACTAAAACCAACCAGATCGCGTCGAATTAGCTCAGTAGCTAAACTCGGTATCTACACCAGTGACTAAACCAGTGACTAAAGCTCGGTGGTCGACCGCTTAGGCTGATCATTCGCCGGCATCAACATTCTTTGTAATGTCTCTTGCCATGTCCATGTAATCGTCTGGGTCGCTATCGCCAGGGCTATCTATGTTGTCGACAGTGCCCTTAGTTGCTGTCTTATCACCAGCAACATTGCCTCTACTCACTGTCTTATCACCAGCATCCGCGCCTTTACGGTTAACTGGATTGGGGTCACTAGACTGCTCGCCCGAACCTGTTTCGTTTTGCTTAGCGATGTCGTATTCCTTATCGAAATCCGTAGTGGCAATGTCTGCTTTTGCTTTCTGGCTAGTTTCCTCTTCAGGATTGTTAAGATCTTCTTTTAGCTGCTGTGCTTCTTGGGGGATGTTGTTGGGATCTGCCATGTCTTTACATAAATTTCGGCATCTGTAGCTTACGAAGCTAGAAGATCGAGATCTGTGTACCGGACGATGGAGATTGTAGTGACTGAAGGCATAGCTTTGCTATAGGTGCTTGAGGCAGCCGGTGGTCCGATGAATTACATGTCAGAGCGCTAACAGAGCACTAGCGGAGCGCTAAAATAAGAAAAGATTTTAAGAAATGTAAAGGATTCATGGTAGGTAGCGGCTCGGCAAAAAAGGTGGTGGTGGTTGGTGCAGGTATTGGCGGACTGACAGCAGCGGCGCTGTTAGCGCGCAGAGGCTATGCCGTCAAGGTGTTTGATCAGGCGATTGTACCCGGTGGATGCGCTTCTACCTTCAAGCGTCGCGGCTTTACTTTTGATGTGGGTGCAACCCAAGTAGCGGGCCTAGAGCCGGGCGGGATCCACTGCAGAATATTTGAAGAGCTAGAGATCGATTTGCCTGTGGCAAGTGAATGCGATCCGGCCTGCGCGGTATTTTTGCCAGGAGAGCACGAGCCGATTAACGTGTGGCGCGACCCGCAGCGGTGGAAAGAGGAAAGAGAACGCCAGTTCCCAGGCAGTGCGCCGTTCTGGGCATTTATGAAGGCGATGTTTGACTTCAGCTGGCGATTTCAGCAGCGAGACCCGGTATTGCCGCCGCGTAGCGCCTGGGATATCTGGCAACTAACAACGGCTTTGCGACCGGACACTTTACTGACGGTGCCGTTTACCCTTTCAACGGTTGGAGAGATTTTACGAGGCTACGAGCTATACGAGAATCGACGGCTGCGGACGTTTTTAGATATGCAGCTGAAGCTGTATTCACAGACAACAGCGGATAAGACGGCGGTCCTGTACGCGGCAACAGCGCTGGGCGTATCGCAGTCGCCACATGGACTATTTCACCTGCATGGAAGTATGCAGGTGCTGAGCGATCGCCTTGTAGAATCACTCGAACGCGACGGTGGTGAGTTGCACATGCGTCACACGGTAGAGGCTATAGATATTGGGACAGACGTTAAGCTAGAAGCTGAGACAAGCATTGATACAAACGCTGAGCCAGGCCGCGAGTTGGGCAAGCGCGAGCAGGGCAAGCTCGCTTGGGTAAAGGTCACAGATCGAAAGGGAGCATCTTGGCTAGAGTCTGCCGACCATGTTGTTGCCAATGTAACAGTGCAAAACCTGGTGCGATTAGTAAGAGATAGCAAGTTGAGAGATAGCCGGATGAAGGGCTATGAAAAAAGAGTAGAAAGGTTAGAGCCTTCATCTGGCGCATTTGTAGTTTATCTGGGGGTAGAACAGTCGGCTGTGCCCGAACACTGTCCGCCTCATCTGCAATTTTTGTATGACTATGAGGGCCCAATTGCAGAAAACAATTCTCTTTTTGTTTCTGTTAGTAAAGAAGGCGATGGTCGGGCTCCAACAGGAAAAGCAACCATTATTGCCTCTTCTTTTACAGACGTTCAGCCCTGGTATGACTGTGACGAGAATGAATATAAGGCAATGAAGGAGAGATATACGCAGACGGCGATCGCTAGGTTAAAAGACTATTTTGATCTGCGGTCTGAGTATATAGTGCATGTAGAGGCTGCGACGCCTCGTAGCTTTGAGACGTTTACTGGGCGATCGCAGGGAATTGTCGGCGGTATTGGTCAGCGGGTGCCAACTTTTGGGCCGTTTGGGTTTGCCACACGAACGCCGGTGAAAAATCTATGGCTAGTTGGTGATAGCACTCACCCTGGTGAGGGCACCGCAGGTGTAAGCTATTCGGCTATGACAGCAGTACGGCAGATCGAGGCAGGTGAGGGCTAGATATGTCGCTATCGAGCGGCTGTCGTTCCTTCAGTATGCTCTTTCTTTAATATTCACTTCTTTAATATTCACTGTAACTTTATGAAGTTACTAGATTGCCAATACTGTGCGGGATGGGTAATCGCGTACAGTAACATGATATTAGGTTGTGTTGTTTCGATCGAACTTCGCTGAATTCTAAGCAGGCCCAAATTCCAAACAACCGCTGACCTGTCGTTAACCCGCTGTTATTAAACGGTTATTAGCCCGTTAAAACTGCCTTTATGTCTATCGATCATACCGCTGACGATCACCTTGCTGAGCAGTCTGAAGCCTTGGTTGCCTCAACTGATCCTTCTGAAGCATTCGTTTTCGCCTCTGAGAAGTCTAGGGCGTTAGTATCTTCTACCCCACTCAAGGCCTTGAATGGCACGATCACCTTTGGGTTTGTGAAGGGCGAAAAGCAAGTTAGCGATGCGATCGCTCAAAACGTTCGCGATATCTTCAAGACTTTAATTGAGCCTTTTATCAAAGTCACGTTTGTTGAAGTTAGCGACCAGGCAGATATCAATATTCAGCTACATGATTCTGAAGCCTATGATTATTATGCCTACGAGCTAGCAAACGACGTCTACCTCAACCGCGCTTACGATAATAGTACTGATACTAATGGTTTCCAAAGCGGCTTTGGTAGTCACGGGTTCATGAGCATACTGCACGAGATTCTGCATGCTATGGGCCTAAAGCATCCGGGCAACTATAGCAGCAGCGATTTAGACAGCGGGCCTGTTTTGAGCTACGAGGTAGACAACACGACCAATAGCGTCATGTCTTACAATTTTTCGGGGCGCGGGGCGATTACGCCAATGCCATACGATATTGATGCTTTGCAATCTTTGTTTGGCGCTAGGCCGCTGAATGATGGAAAAACAACCTATCAGTTCAGCTCTGTCTATAGCTTTACCGATGGCGCCCGCGCCTGGGGGGATGCGGCGGCGGCGAGTAAGCTGACGCTGGCTGATAGCGGTGGATCTGACCGGTTGGATTTTTCAGCGCTAGCGCCGAATGAGTCAGGCTACATTTTAGATGCGCGCGCTAACGGTATTATGACAACCAGCGCGGCTTACAACAGCTTTAGCTACGTACCCAAAGATAAAAGCAAAGACAGCAGCGTAGAGCCGCTACCGGAACAGAAGACCAGCAGTCTGGGCACAAGACTAGGCTTTGGCACAACGATAGAAAGTATCTTTGGCTCGCAGAGTAGTGATACGATTTTTGCGGGAAAAAAGACGGGAGAAATCGCGGCGCAGGGCGGTGACGATGTCGTGTATGGGCGTGAGCTTCAGAACAATATTTGGGGCGGTACTGGTAATGACCAAATCTGGGGCGGTGATGTCAATGATCTGCTAGTTGGCGATGACGGTGGCGCTACCGAGTCTGAGCTAGATGGTCGAGATGCGCTGTATGGCGGCGACGGCCGAGATAGCCTTTGGGGCGGTGGCGGTGATGATTCGCTGTACGGACAGGAGAAAGACGATCTGCTATATGGCGGTGGTGGCAATGATCTGCTGCAGGGCACGGATGATTTGGTGACTAGCGATCGCGATCAGCTCTTTGGTGGGCTAGGCCAAGACCGTTTTGTGCTGGGTAATAGCCTCGGAGCGTTCTACCAAGATAGCGGCTATGCCATCATTAAAGACTGGGAAGCAGGCGTTGATAAGCTTCAGCTAGGGATAGGCCAAGAAGTTAGTAGCTACAGGCTAGAGGCTAGTCAGATTTTGGGCGATACTGCTGCTATCGATATGGGCGTGTATTTCAATAGCGATTTGATTGCGGTGGTTCAGAACACGACTAGCGTTACTCAAAATGATTTTCTGTTTGCGTAGCTGCGCCTCTTGCCCTAGCGGCCTCTTAGCTTAGTGGCTCGGCAGAGATGGCATCGGATAAAGCTGCTCTTAGATTTCCTTCAGCAGCGGCGAGTATCTTTTCTGCCTGGACTTTCTCTACGCCTGCGAGCTGCATTACTAAAGCTACCTTTACTTGTAAACCGCTCTTATCTAATAGCTCACCGGCGGGTTTGCGTTCTAAATCAGTGAGATCGCACAGTATGCGAATGGCGCGATCGCGCAGCTTGCTATTAGTGACTGCCACATCGACCATCCGGTTGCCGTACACTTTTCCTAGCTTGACCATTACGCCGGTTGAGAGAATATTCAGCGCTAGCTTCGTGACGGTTCCTGCTTTTAGCCTTGTTGAACCGGCGAGTACCTCTGGCCCTACGATCAGGCGAATATCAACATCTGCGTCTACCGGTACCTGCTCTGCTGGCACGCAGGCGATAAAAATCGTGCTGGCCCCGCACTGCCTTGCTGCTTGCAGTGCCCCATGCACATAGGGTGTTGTGCCGCCTGCGGTAATTCCAACGACCACATCGCGCCGCGTTACTCGGTGATCGATAATGGCTTCAGCTCCCGACTCTTCCTCATCCTCCAAGGCCTCGGAGCTCCGCAACAGCGCCGCCGCGCCCCCTGCAATGATGCCTTGCACTAGCTCGGGCGGTGTACAAAACGTAGGCGGACATTCTGCCGCGTCGAGTACGCCTAGCCTACCGCTGGTGCCTGCTCCAACGTAAAAGAGTCTACCGCCTTCTCGAAGCGAGGCTGCCGCTAAGTTGATGGCTTGCGCTAAGTGAGTTCTGGCCAGCGCGATCGCATTGACTGTTTTTTGATCCTCTCGATTGAAAATATCCACCATCTCCAGGGTAGAAAGCTCGTCTAGATTTTGGCTATCCGGATTGTTTTGCTCTGTCAACAGATGGCCGCGGTCGTTCATCTCAGTCATAGCAACTTCTCCAGCTGTGCTCGAATTCGATCCATCTCATCTGAAGAAGTATCTTGAAAACTTCCCTTAGCCGTTTCTTCTAGCTGCGTTCTGGCTACCTCGCTGGCTACCTCATTGGGGTCCACATCTGGATCCCACGTTGTTTTATCCACCACTTTTTCTGGCGGCATTAGCAAAGTCCCTTCTTCTACCATGACTGCCTCATATCCCGCACTCTCACAAAACTCTTCAATTTCTTCTGGATCAAATGCCTCTACCGACGCCGAGGGGAAATCTTGCGCTTCTAGCATCACTGCAAAGCGGGTCGCATCGTCCTTCGTCTCAAACATCAGAACTAGCTGTCGCCCCTCCATTTGCAGTGAGTGAATACCCTCATTTTCTGTGCAGGCATTAAAAAGAACAACGTAGACAGACATATAATCAGCTAAATGAAAAACGACACAATAGTTAAATCAAACACACAGCATAGTTTAACGACTAATCTTTCTTAAGCCCCCCTTCTGTAATAATGTAGAAGTTTTTCCACCCTTATCCCCGAACCTACGCTCATGGCAACCTTCTTACTCGAAGTCGGTACCGAAGAACTGCCCGCAAGTTTTGTCAGCGAGGCTATAGCCCAATGGAAAACCAAAGTTCCTGCCGAGCTAGAAGAGCAGTTTTTGGCCAATGACGGTGTTGAGTGCTACGGCACCCCGCGTCGCCTGGCGCTGCTGATTAAGGGTTTGCCTCAGCAACAGCCCGACCGCGAAGAGGAGGTCAAAGGTCCCCCGGCCAAATCCGCCTTTAGGCAGGGTAAGCCAACTAAGGCCGCCACTGGCTTTGCTGCGTCTAAAGGTGTCAGCGTAGAAGAGTTAGAAATTCGCCAGACGGATAAGGGTGAGTTTGTTTTTGTGCAGCAAAAGATTCCGGGCCGCGTAACAGCTGAGCTGCTACAGGAAATGGTCCCGGAGTGGATATTAGGCCTAGAGGGCGATCGCTTTATGCGCTGGGGCGATGGTGACTTGCGCTTTCCTCGGCCTATTCGCTGGCTGGTGACACTGCTAGATGACCAGCTGCTGCCTGTGACTCTAGAGAATGGCTCTGAGGTGTGTGTGAGCGATCGCACCACATTTGGTCACCGCGTTCTTCATCTAGAACCGATTACGCTTGCCGCTGCCGACAGCTACGTCGATAGCCTAAAAGCAGGCTACGTTACTGTTGATCGAGATCAGCGCAAAGCCACTATTGTCAGCCAAGTTGCCGCCGTCGCTCAGTCCGTTAGCGGTCATGCCATCGTCAACGAAGCGTTGCTTGCTGAAGTCGTTGATTTGGTAGAGTGGCCTACCGCGCTTATCGGTAAATTCGATGATGATTTTCTGGCGCTGCCCTCAGCAGTCACCATTACCGAGATGGAGAGCCATCAGCGCTATTTTCCTGTGCGCCCCGAGTCTAACTCAGACGATCTGCTGCCCTATTTCATCACGGTTTCTAATGGCGATCCGGCCAAAGCTGAACTGATTACCCAGGGCAACGAGCGCGTTATTCGAGCCCGCCTTGC
Organism: uncultured cyanobacterium; assembly: GCA_963702855.1. GTDB lineage: Bacteria > Cyanobacteriota > Cyanobacteriia > Phormidesmidales > Phormidesmidaceae > Phormidesmis. The sequence continues at coordinate 278,104 of OY969765.1, read as the reverse complement.
CGATGGCAAATTCTTTTTTGACGCCGACCAAAAGCAGCCGCTGGCCGACTACCTGCCTCAGCTCGAAACAGTCACCTTTGAAGCCTCGCTAGGTTCTGTACGTGAGAAAGTCAGCCGCATTGAGCATATCAGCGCTTTCCTAAGCGATCATTTGGGTCTGAGCGCTCAGCAAAAGCAGCAGGCTATTCGGGGCGCCCGGCTCTGCAAAGCCGATCTGGTAACTCAGATGGTGGGTGAGTTTCCGGAGCTGCAAGGCTATATTGGCCAGAAATACGCCGAAAATAGCGGCGAACCCCAGGCTGTCGCCGACGCGATCTACGAACACTACTTACCAAAAGGTGCCGGTGATACGCTACCGCAAACCATCACCGGTCAGGTAGTAGGCATCGCCGATCGGCTTGATACCCTGGTGAGCATTTTCAGTATTGGCAAACTACCCAAAGGCTCTAGCGATCCGTTTGCGTTGCGCCGCGCCGCCAATGCAATTGTCAATGTGGTGTGGGAGGCAAGCCTGCCACTGAAGCTGCAAGCTGTACTCGATCAGGTTGTGACAGATTTTGCCGCCGCGCGTGAGGGCGTTAATGTAAATGAGCTGAGCGACCAGCTCGCGGCGTTTTTTGACCAGCGAATTCGAACTCTGCTGCAGGACGCTCAGGGCATTGACTATGACTTGGTTAATGCCCTTTTTGGTCAAGATGTGGACTATCGGTCGCGGGCACTGAGTGATTTGTTGGATGTGCGCGATCGCGCCACCTTCCTTCAGTCTATTCGTCAAGATGGCCGCCTCGCCAAAATCTATGAAACTGTTAACCGCGCTGCTAAACTTGCATCTCAAGACGATTTGGCCACCGACGTGCTCGATCCCGCTGGCGTGATCGATCTAGCCCTATTTGAGCAGCCTTCAGAGCAAGCCTTTTATGACAGCTTGCAAACCCTGCTGCCTCAAACCCAGTCTGCTCAGGCTGAGCGCGACTACAGCAAACTTATCGCTGGTTTAGAGCAGGCCTCCCCTACTGTGGCTAACTTCTTTGATGGCGAAAGCAGCGTTATGGTGATGGCGGAAGATTCGGCTGTTCGTAAAAATCGCCTGAACCTGTTAGGTTTACTCAGAAATCACGCTCGTGTCCTAGCAGACTTCGGCGAGATTGTGAAAAGCTGATACAATCGCGGCTTAAGATTCTGAGCTCGACGATATCCTCATGAAAACAGCCCATGTCATTGGCCTTGGTCGTTCCGGCATTGCTGCCGCCCGCGTACTTTCTCGTCAGGGATGGCAAGTAACGCTCAGCGATCGCGGCGTTGCCCAACGCTACCAGCCCGACGCCCAGCGCCTAAGAGACGAAGGCATTACTGTCAAGCTCAACCACGCCTTCGATGCCCAGATTGCCAAATCTGAAGGTCTAGGCCTCGTCGTTGTCAGTCCTGGTGTTCCCTGGGATGCGCCCGCACTGGTTACTGCTCGTCAGCTCGGCATCGAAACCATTGGCGAGATGGAACTTGCTTGGCGATCGCTCAAAGGTTGCCCCTGGCTTGGTATTACGGGCACCAACGGTAAAACTACTACGACTGCCCTAGTTGCTGCTATCTTCAAAGCCGCCGGACTTAACGCCCCTGCCTGCGGCAACATCGGCTACGCTGCCTGTGAACTCGCCCTAGGCGCCGCTCCCGACTGGGTAATCGCCGAACTGAGTAGCTATCAGATCGAAGCTGCCGCCTCTCTCGCACCGACCATCGGCGTGTGGACCACCTTCACACCCGACCACCTCAGCCGCCACAAAACCGTCGAAAACTACTACAGCATCAAAGCTTCCCTCATCGCTAGGTCACAGTCTGCCATTATCAACGGCGACGACCCGACGCTGCGTCGCCAGTCGCACGAGCACAGCTCTCCTCATCACCACTGGACGATCCTCAAGGGCAAGGCAGCCCTTTACCCAATCGAGCCAGATACCTACGTAGAAGACGGCTGGGTACTGCACAAAGGCGAAAAGATTGTAGAGACCAAAGTGCTGCGGATGGTCGGTGAGCACAATCAGCAGAACTTGCTAATGGCAGTCGCAGCGGCGCGATTGGCCGGTATTGATAAAGAGGCTATCACGCAAGGGGTTGCTAGCTTTCCTGGCGTTTCTCATCGCCTAGAGCATATTTGCACCTGGTGCGGCGTGGATTTTATTAACGACAGCAAAGCCACTAACTATGATGCCTCCGAGGTCGGTTTGCGCTCAGTTGCAGGTCCGGCCATCCTGATTGCTGGTGGTGCGCCAAAAGATGGTAGCGACACCGCCTGGATTGCCCAAATCAAAGAAAAAGCCGCTGTTGTTTTGCTCATTGGCGACGCCGCACAGCTCTTTGCTGATAGGCTACAAGCATCCGGCTACGACAGCTATGAGATTGTTCAAACCATTGATCGAGCTGTTTCTCGAAGCACCCACATCAGCAAAATGCAAGCGATCAGAACAGTCTTGCTCTCGCCCGCCTGTGCTAGCTTCGATCAATACGCTAACTTTGAAGTTCGAGGCGATGACTTCCGTCAAGTCTGTACAAAGTATTTGGGGGAGCTATAGAAGAGCAAGGTAATGGCGCACAATTCATAGCGCGCCATCGGTATGTACGCCATCGGTAGTCGTAAAAATCAGTAAGGCTTTGCCTTACCTATTCACCTCGCTCAGTGCCCGATTAAGTTTGCCGCTTTTATAGCCTTCCAAATCAAGCGTTACATAGGTAAACCCAAGCGCTTGAAAGACCGAGACGAGCGCTGATAAGTCTACTTCGGTGACAAAGGTCGCGATTTCGTTTGGCATCAGCTCTATGCGAGCGGTTTCGCCGTCTGAACGTACCCGCAGGTTGCGATAGCCCAAGTCTCGCATGTACCGCTCTGCTCGCCCAACGCGGTGCAGCTTTTCGGTAGTGATGAGCTCGCCATAGGGAAAGCGTGAGCTGAGGCAAGGTTGAGAAGGTTTGTCCCACCAGGGAAGTCCTAACTGCTTGGAAATTTCGCGCACCTCTAGCTTAGTGATGCCGACTTCTGCGAGAGGCGATCGCACTCCTCTCTCCTTTGCTGCCGCAATTCCAGGTCGGTAGTCCTGCAGGTCATCTGCATTTAGCCCATCCACGACATACTCATAGCCCAACCTATTCGCTAGCGGACGCAGCGTGTCGTGCAGCTCACTCTTGCAAAAATAGCAGCGATTTACTGGGTTAGACGTATACTGCTCGTTTTCCATTTCGTGAGTTTCCACCACCTGGTGACGAATTCCCATTTGCGCCGCTTGCGTCTTGGCATCTTCAAAGTCTTCTGGCATCAATGATGGCGAATTTGCGGTCACAGCCAGCGCATTGTCATCCAGTACATCGAAAGCGACCTTAGCAACTAGCGTGCTGTCGATGCCTCCAGAATAAGCAATTAACGCGCGATCCATATCACGAAAAATAGCTTGAAGCTGGATCAGTTTGTCAGACATAAGTAGAAAACAGAAGAATGCTATGGAACTTAAGCTCTAACTCTAACGCTTCTGAATAGCTCTTAGCGCGCTTACTTGAAATCACCCGCTTGTAAGCTTTCCAGAAATCGGCATAAACTACTGCATACTGCCGATAGCGCACCGCCGATAGCCCGGCGGCAATGAAAACGCCAGAAACATTCAGATTGCTACTTTTCTATGCGCGAAGCCACATCATGCATAGGCCCCAAGAGCAATGCCAATCCTGTCACCAAGCCATAGCCACCCCAGCCAATTCCAGCAGGAAGGCCTACTAGTACAGAAGGCAAACTTTGGCACATGGCAGCACAGCTCAGACGTCCGAGCATAACCTGCGCCGCGCCGCCTACTAGGCTAGCTAGTAGCCATAAGTTGGCGAACGGTCTGGTGGACGGTCTGGTGAGGCGAGGTTGGTGATCAAAAACGAATGTCTGTGCGATCGCCATCCCCATAAACCAAAACACAACTATTCCAGCACTAAACGGCTTTGTTGCGTGAATCAGAAAACAGTCAGAAGTCTCCTGCTGTGGTCATTCTTTAAGCTTCAACCGGATAACTATCGGGCATTCCTAGCTGAGTCATTTTGTTGAGCGCCTTGCACTCAATCATCAGCTCTGTCGTCTGCGTTTTAATCTGCCTCGCACACACCTCTCCTGTGAAAATGGTTTTAAGTCGATACATCCCGGTTTCGCTCAGCGAGCGACGGTGGTAGTCAATCTCTTCTTTCCAAGCCGAGCGCCCCACCTGTCGAATGCGTCTGAGGTTCTCATCACGAGGATGTGCTGGCCCTTTGCGGTTACCATGAAACCAAATCTTGGCATCTTTGCGCGGCGGTATCGCAGCGGTTGCATCCCGCTCCTCAATGTAATCATAGACGTAGCCACAGTCGTAGGCACCATCTGCGCTCACTTGCTCTATCTCATCGTCAATCTCATCGAGCAGTTCGCCTAACACTTCGCTGTCACCCGTTGAGTTGGGTGTGACCACAGCGGCTAGAATTTCGCCCGTCTCTTCATCAATGCCGACGTGTAGCTTTAGCCAGGTGCGGCGCTTGCTAACCCCATGCTTCCGCGCTTTCCATTCACCCTCTCCATAGACCTTTACACCGGTACTATCAATCACAACGTGGCGACTGCCCTGCGTCGGTGTTACTGACAGGTCTATCTTCAGTCGCTTGGCACGACGCGATAGCGTGCTGTAGTGCGGTAATTCTAGCTCTACAGACATCAACTTAAACAGCGAACGGGCAAACCCGATGGTCTGACGCAGCTTTTGTCTGTACACCGACTTCAGCGTCAACAGCGTCTCTATCGCCAAGTCGCTGTACGTATCCGATGCGCCCGGTTTTCCTGTCTTCTGGGTATTCTTCCACGCGACCAAAACGTCTTCGTCTAGCCAGATGTGAAGGCTCCCCCGGCTGACCAAGGCAGCGTTATAATCTGACCAGTTGCGGAGCTTGTAGTGAGATGTCATCGGTGGCGTTGTGTGTTGTCGTAACTGCAACTTACCAAGCGCTCTCTACTCTCCGCAGCTACCTATCGACCTATTTGTGCAACAAAGCCCTTGTGGGAGGTCGGGCCGATAGTCTTTGCTGTGGCCAAATTGAAATAAGCCCTCGCCTTCGACTGGCCTGTAGCCACTACTGGTCGTGGTGTCCAGACGGACACACGATACCTTCAAGTCATACACCCGTACTGTATGACAGTTCAACGCGCCTTCAAATGCGTCCCACTGCGGGTCATCGCTCAATCGGTCTAGGACGCGCTCCAAGCGGTCATCACTGAAGTCCAGACTCCGCACAGTTGGCGCTAAACTATGCTGCAAAGTGCTGCTCAGTCCCGCCGCCCAGGCTTCCACCTGATTGAGGCGATGGTCTCCTTGCGAGAGTAGATAAGACAGCCAGCCCGTCAGCACCTTGCCCACACTCAAGCCTTGCCAGTTCCCATGCCCCGCAAAATGCTCGTCTACCAGCCCGCTCAGATTTAGTCGTTTCATCTGATTCAATAGCAATGGAATATCATCGACCCGTTCGTTCCCGATAAGCTCTGCCATAGCCGCTATGCCCTGATGTACTTGACCTCATTATCGCGGCATCTATTTGACTTTCTCAACTATCTTTCAGCGAACCATGAGAACAATCCTCAAATGCTGATCTGCTGATCTGCTGATCTGCTGATCTATAGAGGCGCTCCGTACATCTACAGTCCCTCTGAAATCTATAGCAAGGCTACGGTTTCATCTGTGCTTACAGCCAGTATGAAAAGCCTTCGGCCATGGCTGAAGGCTTTGCGCGTGAATGGCAGATTGAGACTCGTTGTTTCTAAGACCCATTATTTACAGAAGCTGCGTCTTCTAAAACCTGTTTTGCTAAGGCAAAAGCGCCAAACAACCCCGCATTTCCGCCCAGCTTTGGCGGCAGAATATAGCTATCAATCCCGTGAATAATTTCTGGAACGTTTAGATAAGTGCTGAGCCGATCGCGAACCCGATTGCGAATGAGAGAAAATAGCTGCGCTTGCTCCATCACTCCACCGCCGATAATAATTCGCTGCGGTGAAAGCGCAAGCACGAGATTGACGACACCTAGGGCCAAGTAGTGAGCTTCTAAAGGCCAGGCAGGATGCTCTGGCGGTAGCAAAACGGCCTTTTGCCCCCATCTCTTTTCTATGGCAACGCCAGAGGCCAATCCTTCCAGGCAGTCTTGATGAAAAGGACAAACCCCAGCGAACGGATCGTCGCTTAAGTTGTGTGGAATCAGCATATGGCCCATTTCAGGATGCAGCAAACCGTGAATTAATTTGCCTGATGCCATCCCGCCACCGCCAATGCCAGTTCCAACTGTTAGATAAACAAAATTCTCAATTCCCTGAGCGTTTCCCCACTGATGCTCACCCAAAGCCGCCGCATTTACATCGGTGTCGAAGCCAACTTTCACCCCTAGCTCACGGCTGATGGTCCCGGCAAAATCAATTTGCTGCCAGCCGGGTTTGGGCGTATCCAAGAACCACCCAAACGAAGAAGAGGTGGGACGAACATCTACCGGGCCGAAGGCACCGATGCCAATAGCGGCTATTGAGCCTACTGACGCCTGTTGGTCACGAAAAAACTCAGTTACTCGACCGAGTGTTTCTTCAGGTGTGGTCGTCGGAATACGCACCTGAGCCTGCAAGCTATCAGGACGAGCGCCCACTGCGCAGATAAACTTTGTTCCGCCTGCCTCTATTGCACCAAAGAGTGGATCTGAATGTGGCTTTGAACGAGACATCTTTTTGTCTTCATGAGTATTTGTCAAAATAGCATTCTTTCAAGGTGCGATCGCCACCACCTCTTCTGACTGTGCGTTAGTAAATCGCTAGACTAAAGCAAGATGTATCAGGTCGTTTGTGATGAAGCTAAGCCAGAGTTTAGTGATATTCGGGGTCGCTGTGATCGGCATAGGAGCGCTGCTGATGGGAGCCTATAGTGCGGTCTCAGCGCCGCTGCCAGAAGGGTTTCCGTCGCCTACAGCAGACGGTGAAATCGAAATCAAGCACTATCCAGCGTATCGGGCGGCTACAGTGCAGACGACAGGGGAGCTAGCCTCTGCGTCCTCGCGGGGGTTCTCGCCGCTGTTTCGTCACATTAGCAGCAATGATATTTCGATGACGGCGCCGGTAGAAACGCGCTATCCAACAGCAACGCTTCAGCCGGATGCCGCAACCGCAGGGGAGGCTGACGTTTCTTTTCTATACCGCAGCTTGGATGTGGTGCCAAAGGAAATCGCACAGGACGTGCGGGTAGAAGAGACTGCGCCGATGACTGTCGTAAGTATCGGAACGCGCGGCGGCTATGACTATGAGATCTATAGGCGTGGGATTGAACAGTTACAGGCGTGGCTAGCTATGCATCCGGAGTATGACGTAGTCGGATCGCCAAGACGATTTTTCTATGATGGGCCGTATGTACCCGATGGGTTAAAGCGCAGCGATATTCAAGTTCCGGTTCAGCGTAATTAGTTTTAAGCAGTTGGCTTTAAGCAGTTGGCTTCAAGTACCTAGATTCAAACCTCTAGGTTTAAACGCTGACGGCCAGCTAACGGCAAAGAAATACTGTTGCCACTTTTACTGCCACTTTTTCAAATCCATATTTCCGCCGCAAATTAGTACCCCAACCTTCTCTCCCGGCTTTGGTACGTAGTCGTCCCTGAAAAACCACAGCTAAGGATCGAGGATTAAACAAAAGAGTCAATATGTCTGATAATGAGGAAACCCAGTTATTTCGGCTCAAACGATGAAAACCGTTCGCGCTTACTCCTGCGCAATAGAAGAGCAGATGCAGCGCTACTATGAGTCGTTAAGCGAGAAAGACCGTCGCCGCTATGCCGCAATCGAAGCGGTCAAAATAGGTTATGGGGGCATCAGCTATATCCATCGAGTCCTGGGCTGTGTGCGTGGGAGTATTCGGTTGGGAATCGCCGAGTTATCGGATCCTGAGGCAATGAGAGAAGCGCGACAGCGCTCACCTGGCGGCGGTCGTAAAAGTGCTTTTGACACGATTGCAGGACTCGATGCGGCCTTTTTGCGAGTCGTTGAGCGTCACACGGCAGGTTCACCGATGGATGAGTCGATTAAATGGACGCACTTGACCCGTCAGCAAATAGCCGACCGATTAGCAGACGAAGAAGCAATCAGCATCAGCGTGACGGTGGTGGACCAACTCCTCGATAATCATCAGTTCCGACGGCGTCAGGCGCTCAAGCGTAAGTCAACCGGTAGCAACCCTAACCGCAATCAACAGTTTGAGAAAATACACAAACTGGTCGATAGCTACCAATCGGCAGGTGAGCCTGTGATCAGCATGGATACCAAAAAAAGGAGTTAATCGGGCCACTGTATCGAGCCGGACACGCCTACACACAAGCGCCCATAGAAGTCTACGACCATGATTGGCCTTCTCTATCAACGGGCAAAGCGGTTCCGCACGGACTGTATGACCTCACCGAGAACGTTGGCTATGTTCAGATTGGCACCTCTCGTGACACGCATGAGTTTGCGATTGATTCCCTGCGCTACTGGTGGCAAACGTACGGGCGGCAGCAGTACCCAACGGCCACCTCATTGCTGTTGACCTGTGATGGTGGGGGTAGCAATAGTTCGCGCTCTTATCTGTTCAAAGCAGCGCTACAGGACTTGGCTGCTGAGCTGACCCTGGACATTCGGGTCGCTCACTATCCGCCCTACACCTCTAAGTACAATCCGTTCGCGAAGCGTGCCGCAGGCTTATGAACATCGATTGTTTCCACATCTGACGCGAGCGACGCAGGGGGTGATTTTCGATACGGTTGAGACCGTCAAAGAACTGATGGCTACAGCAACCACGGCAACCGGATTGAGCGTTTTTACAACCGTCCTTGACCGAGTCTATGAAACCGGGAAGAAAGCGACTGATGAACTCAAAGCCAGCATTCGCATTGTGTTTGATGACGTTTTGCCAAAATGGAATTACACTGCCTTGGCTAATCCCCCTCAAATCGAATCAACTATTTAATCCTCGATCCTAAGCAACGGGCGATCGCTAAGATGCGATGGGTGCATCAAGCAAGCCACGATAGAGCTTACGGAGGTTGAACCCACAGGCAGCAAGCAATGCGTTGATGCAGTCGCCTGAGTCGCCCTGTAGATAATTGCGCTTCAGGGCGTGGTCTTGCTTGAGGTGGCCAATGACCGGCTCGATAGCACTGCGCCGCTTGACCAATCGTTTGAGTACGCCCTTAAACTTGCGAGTCCCGGCGACCAAGACTTGCACACCCGGCGGATGGTACTTGCAGCCTCGGAACCCCTTGTCCACAGCAGCCTGCTGCGGCGCTGCCCCCGTGAGCCGCTGCGTTTGCGCCAGCGCATCGCTCAAAGTTGCCCCGTCGTAGGGATTGCCGTGAACAGCGCTGGTGCCGACAATCCAGTTACCAACGCTAGTCGTCACGAGCACCACTTTGCAGCCAAACTCGTAGCGTTTGTTGACTTTACCTTTGGCGATGCATTCTACTTCTGGGGCGTGCATGCTGTAGATCTTGTTAGAGTCACTTCGCTGTTGTTGTTTAATCTGTTTTGCTCTCTCCAACAACGTGGCCATCTGAGCGTCCGGTTGCGGTAGTTTTCTCTCAATGTCTCGAATTACACGACCCAGATAAGTGCGGAGTTTCCGGCTGTACTTCTTCGCTCGTTTTAGCTGGCTAGCCACGCGGTAACGGCTCTGCTTAAAAAAGGCGTACTTGCCCACGCGGACATAGCTTTGACGCAATTTTATATTTCTCTTTATAGCGGCACGTACCAACGTTTTTCTGGCTTGGTGATAAAGTCTCGCATCGGTTGGAAACGCGACTGCTTTTTCCTGTACGGTGGTGTCTACATTTACACGCTCAATTTCTCTCGGTTTTAGCAGCGCTAGACTCATTGCACTGCGAATCACTTGGCCTAATAATTGCTCAATGCCTTCCGGCCCGACTTGCTTGCGCCACTTCACCAAACTGGTCGGATGGCAAGGCAATTCATGTTGAAACACCGCTTCACCACAGAAATATTGCCAGTAAGGATTCTCGACCCATTTTGCCACTACGGACTCATCGCTTTCGTCATACAGGGCTTTGAGGTAGTGCAAGCCCACCATCAAGCGCGTTGGCAGCGGCGGGCGACCGCCGCTGGGTTTGGCAACACGACCAAACTTATCCTCGAACGATGGCCAATCTAGCGATTTGGCCAGTTGCACCAGCGGATGGCTCAAATTCAGTTGACGAGCGAGTTCTGAGCGATTTGGGTCGGCATTTGAGGGCGCTGAGGATGACTTCATGATTGCAAGCTTTTTTGGGCGGCAGGCGCTTATCTGGTCATTCTATCGCACCATTCTCAGCCCAAAACACCTGCGTAGCATGACCTGAAGCAGTTTTTCAGGGACGACTACGTAGCGCTTTGAAATCAGTGCGGCAATCGGGGCTACGCCTGCTGGCTCTGCGACTATGCGCAGCTCGTCCCATAGCAACTGCTGGGCTGCCAAGATCGAGGCGTCCTCTACTAGCACCGTTTGAGTCACATACTGCTGCGCGATCGCAAACATCAGCTCACCCACCTCTCTAGCCCCTAGCGCATCCGCAGCAATTCCTCCTACCTCCACAGGTATCCGCTCACCCTTAGTCAAAGAAGCGTGCAGCGTTGGCGCCTTTTCGGGCTCTACGCTCACCACGTTACAGCGCCCCTGATACCAGGCCGCAATCCCGCCAATCAGACCACCACCGCCGACCGACACCAGCACTGTATCTAGCTCAGGGGCCTGGCGCTCAAACTCTAGCCCGACCGTTCCTTGGCCCGCGATGACCTCGCACTGGTCAAAAGCATGAACAACCAAGCTGCCGGTTGCGTTAGCTCGCACGCTGCTTTTCGCTAGCGCCTCAAGATAGTCACTCCCCTCAATGACGACCTTCGCGCCATAGCTTTTAATTCGCTCCACCTTGGCCGCAGAAGAGAGAGTAGGCACAAAAATTTCAGCCGTATGGTGAAGCTGCTTGGCCGCGTAGGCCACTGCCGCACCGTGATTACCGCCCGAAGCCGCAATTACGCCTGACGGTGGCACAGTGTTTTGCAAAATTCTGCTGAAAGCCCCGCGCGACTTAAAAGAACCCGCATGTTGCATCAGTTCTAGCTTCAGCGTTAGGTGTGTATCTAGGCCAAATGCACCCTGAGAAAGAGTGATAGTTGGCGTCTCTCGAATATGACCAGAGATTTGGGTGTATGCTTCGGCGATGAGCGGCTTAAAGGCTTCGGGTTTCATGGTTCACAGTTGATTGGTGCGAGCAGTTAGTTCAAGCGTCTGATTCAAAACAGTGATTCAAGATATTACTTCAAGACATTATTCCGAGACACTATTCCAGGACATTACTTCAAGACATCAGTTCAAGAGAAAAGGCCCTCGGTCGATTAAACCAAAGGCCTTTGGGGTCAGTTGCGCGTAAAGTCTGAGGCGACCTGTTAGCACTCTCTAATCCCAGCGCTAGGGAGCTAGGTGAAAGCTACAGGACTCTCCTATCTAGGTTTCTTAGCTGGCTCACTTACGCCAAACGAGTGTTTTTATCCGTCATCATGGTCAAGGTCCTAGCATATTCTTGTAGCTTAACGTCGACCGGCTTGATGTTCCAAATTTGATCGCAGTATTCTTGAATAGAACGGTCAGAAGAGAACTTACCCATGCGAGCCGCGTTCAAGATAGACATGCGGACCCAGTTGTCTTGATCTTTGTAGGCCGCGCTCACTTCTTTTTGACAATCAACATAAGCCTGATAGTCAGCTAGCACCATGAAGCGGTCCTGATTGAGCAAATTATCAATCAGCGGTTTGAACATTTTGGTATCGCCGCTAGAGAATACGCCAGAGCCAATAAGATCAATCACGCTCTTTAGGTCTTCGTTTTCCTCATAATACTTGCGAGGGTTGTAGCCACTGGCTTTCATCTCAGTGACTTCGTGAGCCTTGAGACCAAAGAGGAAGAAATTGTCGTCGCCGACTTCTTCTCGAATCTCAACGTTTGCACCGTCTAGGGTACCAATGGTGAGCGCGCCGTTCATGGCAAATTTCATGTTGCCTGTACCCGAAGCCTCAAAGCCTGCGGTCGAAATCTGCTCAGAAAGATCGGATGCAGGATAGATAGGCTGAGCGTTAGTAACGTTGTAGTTCGGGTAGAACACTACTTTAATTTGATCGCGCACGTCGGGGTCGCGGTTGACAACGCGGCCTACAGAGGTAATCAGCTTGATGATCAGTTTCGCCATGAAGTAGCCAGGAGCCGCTTTACCCGCAAAGATAAAAGTGCGCGGGGTGATCGACATCTCGGGGTTAGCTTTTAGCTGGTTGTATAGCGAGATGATATGCAACGCGTTTAGCTGCTGGCGCTTGTATTCATGAATTCGCTTAATTTGAACGTCGAACATAGACGTCGGACTGACTTTGACACCTGTCGCACGCTCGATTCGAACCGCAAGGGTTTCCTTGTTTGCCTGTTTGATCTGTCGCCACTCGGTGCGAAAACCTGGATCGTCAGCAAAAGCTTCTAGCTTTTTGAGCTGGTAGAGATCCGTAGGCCATTCGTCGCCGATGCGCTGGTTAATTAAGCGAGTGAGCTTAGGATTGCTAAGTACCATCCAACGACGGGGGGTAACACCATTCGTTTCATTGATGAACTTTTCGGGGAAGAGCTGATAGAAGTCGTTGAGCACGGTCTGCTTGAGTAGCTCGGTGTGCAGCGCGGCAACGCCGTTAATAGCGTGACTGCCGACACAGGCGAGGTTAGCCATGCGCACATAGCGACCACCGCTCTCATCGATCAAAGACATCCGCTCTAGGCGCTCGTTGTCCTGACCAAATTTGAGGCGAACATCATCTAGAAAATGACGGTTGATTTCAAAGATAATCTCTAGGTGGCGTGGTAGCAGGTCGCCGAATAGGCCAATAGGCCAGCGCTCAAGAGCTTCCGGTAGAAGGGTGTGGTTGGTATAGGCAAGCGAGGCCTGAGTAATTTTCCAAGCTTCGCTCCACTCTATCTGGTGGATATCTACAAGCAGGCGCATCAGTTCTGCTACTGCGATCGCAGGGTGCGTGTCATTGAGCTGAAGCGTATACTTCTCAGGGAATTTCTCGATAGGAATGCCATCGCGCAGCAGGATGCGAATCATATCTTGCAGTGAGCAAGAGACAAAGAAATACTGCTGCTCTAGGCGTAGCTGCTTGCCTTCTAGGTGCTCATCATTGGGATAAAGAACTTTGGAGATGTTCTCTGAAACCACTTTGGAGTTAACCGCACCAGAGTAATCGCCATGGTTAAACGCTTCAAAGTCAAAAGCGTCAGGCGATTCGGCCTTCCACAGGCGCAGCGTCGTTGCCGTGTTGACCTTGTAGCCAAGAATAGGCGTGTCGTAAGGAACGCCTTTGACTACGCGCTCGCACACCCATTCAACCCGATAGTTGCCTTTAACATCGGTATAGGCCTTTGTATGACCGCCGAGCTTTACCTCAGCCGACCACTCGGGCCGAGCAATCTCCCAAGGGTTGCCGTTCGCTAGCCACTTATCAGTTTCTTCTACCTGCCAGCCATCTTTGAGCGCCTGCTTAAAGATGCCAAACTCATAGCGAATGCCGTAACCCAGTGAAGGAATCTTCAGAGTCGCCATAGAATCTAGGTAGCAAGCCGCTAAGCGACCTAGTCCCCCATTCCCCAAGCCGGGCTCTTGCTCTTGAGCCATAATCTCAGGCAAACTCAGTCCCAAATCGGCCATGGCCGTATCAACAGTGTCGTACAGGCCCAAGTTGATTAGGTTGTTGCCCAAATAGGGGCCCATCAAAAACTCGGCAGACAGATATACCGCAGTCCGTGATTTGTTTTCACGATAGGTGCTAGCGGTACTGAGCCAGTGATGCAAGAGGCGATCGCGTATCGTGTACGCCAGCGCCATGTAGTAGTCTTGCAACGAAGAAATCTCGGGAGATTTCCCCTGAACGTAGAACAAATTGTCCAAGAAAGCCCGCTTGAGCGTCTCTGGTGTCAATCCTGTACGGTCATCTTCTACACGAACAGCAGCATGTACGGGCGGAGTGTTGATTTCTTTGGATTGCATAAGTTGCTAGAGGAATAAGTACTAGTTGAGATGGGAAACGCACAGCCGATAAAGCAAACGCTTTGGTTTGGTCTTATGCACTGGCCTTGCATAAACGTTAATCAGCAGTCGGCAATATGAAATCGACATCAGGTCAAAAAGCAACCTAGGCGACTCTATCTCATATCAGTTTTTCTATTGTCTATTTCTATTCATACAAGAGTAAGGCCTGATTCCTTTTTTGAACACAAGCTATATAAAGTCATAAGATACAGCCGAAGATAGTAAAAATAGATACCGTTTTTTAGATGCTAATGTTTGCGCGCTTAAGGCTAGCATGACCGGCCAACGTGACGTGATCTTTCCAAGCAAGCACTTTCCAAGCAAGCAGCGCAGAACGTCAGCACAAAGCGTCGCTCCAAACGACTTACCCGCCAACGCTAATACCTGTTGACGGGCAGTGTTAATAAGCCATTCGGCGTCGGTTCTGTCTTGAATTTAATCTTTTAAGGGCTATTCTAAAACTCAGCTATTCTAAACCTCTTTTAGGCTGCCTTAATCTAAACCTTTTTTAGCCAGCTAAACATTGCCCTCAAGTCTTTACCTACCTCTTCAATCGGGTGCTCAGCTTCGATTCGACGAGTTGCATTAAAAGCAGCGTTGCCCGACTGCGCTTCCAGCACAAACTCACGCGCAAACTGACCCGTCTGAATCTCTTTTAGAATCTGCTTCATCGCTGCTTTGGTATCAGCCGTGATGATGCGAGGACCCCGGGTATAGTCGCCATACTCAGCCGTATTCGAGATGCTGTCGCGCATCTTTGCTAGACCGCCTTCTACCACCAAGTCCACAATCAGTTTTACTTCGTGTAAGCATTCAAAATACGCTAGTTCAGGCTGATAGCCCGCTTCAATCAAGGTTTCGAAGCCCGCCTTGATTAGCTCGCTCAAGCCACCGCAAAGTACTGCCTGCTCACCAAAAAGGTCGGTTTCTGTTTCTTCGCGGAACGTGGTTTCGAGAATGCCTGCACGGGTACCGCCAATGCCTTTAGCGTAGGCCATTGCCAAGTCGCGAGCCTGACCGGAAGCGTCTTGATATACCGCGAACAGTGCCGGAACGCCTTGCCCTTGCTCATAAGTGCGGCGCACAAGGTGGCCAGGCCCCTTTGGTGCCGCCATCACAACATCTACTGTCTCAGGCGGTACAATCTGCGCGAAGTTGATATTAAAGCCGTGGGCAAATGCCAGCACGTTACCTTCTGCAAGGTTAGACTCAATGCTCTCTTTGTATACGCTGCGCTGAACTTCATCAGGCAGCAAAATCATGATGAAATCACCAGCCTTAGCAGCATCAGCAACTGACTTAACGTCTAGGCCTGCAGCTTCGGCTTTGGGTTTGGAACGGCTGCCCTCATAGAGGCCGACCACTACGTTGACGCCGCTGTCTTTAAGATTGAGTGCGTGGGCGTGCCCCTGCGAACCATAGCCAATAATGGCCACCGTTTTGCCATTCAAAAGGTCTAGGTTGGCATCACTGTCGTAATACATTTTGGCCATTGGAACTGAATTCTCCTTGAAACTTCGCTTTTTTGCCCCCACATAGCGGTCCTTACGACAGATGCCTGATGACAGGTGTCAGCCTAGAGGTACAAATCTTGGAGGTACAAATCTTGTGTCGAACGTTTGATTTTATCAAACATCTGGGGAGGCTCTGCCTTATGTTTTGAGTTTGATTTTTAAGTTTGGTACTTTGAGTCCGTAGATTGGGCTGTGGACTGAGTCATGGATGGGGGTATGGACCGGTCTGATACTAGAGCTGATACTTGAAGAAAATGACTAGGGTTACAGCTTGGGCATATGGTTGTGCCAGTCGGTGGCCTGTTCGTAAGCATGGCCGACTTCAAAGAGCAGATCTTCGCGCAGTACGTTGCTCACAATTTGCAAACCAATCGGCATTCCGTTCAGATCAAAGCCACAGGGGATACTCATGCCTGGAAGGCCTGCCATGTTGACAGGAATCGTCATCAGATCGAGTAAGTACATGCTGAGCGGATCGTCGTTCTCACCGGTTTTGAACGCGGTTGAGGGGGCCGTTGGGCTCACCAGCACATCCACATCTGCAAAGGCGGCTTCAAAGTCCTGTTTAATCAGTGTTCGGACTTTTTGCGCCTTTAGGTAGAAGGCGTCGTAGTAGCCAGCGGAGAGGGCATAGGTGCCGATCATAATCCGTCGCTTGACCTCGTCGCCAAACCCCTTTGATCGGGTTTTGTTGTACATAGAGAGGAGGTTGGGCTCTTCAGCGCGCAGACCATAGCGCACCCCATCGTAGCGAGCTAGATTGGCTGAGGCTTCGCAAGGGGCAATGATGTAATAGGCCGAGACTCCATAGTTAAACCTAGGACAAGAGATAGTTTTAACTTCTGCACCTAGCGCCTTGAGCTGATCGATAGCGACGTTGACTGCTGAGCCTACAGACGCATCTAGTCCCTCGCCAAAGGTTTCTTTGATCACGCCAACTGTGCGGCCTTTGAGGTTGCTTTTGAGTGACTGGGTGTAGTCTGGAATTTTGACTTTGAGGCTAGTGGCATCTTTGGGATCGTGACCAGCGATCGCACCTAATAAAATCGCCGTATCTTCTACCGATCGCCCAAACGGTCCAATTTGGTCTAGCGAAGAAGCGAACGCTACTAGGCCGTACCGGGAGACCAGTCCGTAGGTAGGCTTCATGCCAACAATGCCGCAAAAAGAGGCGGGCTGACGAATCGAACCGCCTGTGTCTGAGCCCAGTGCGATCGCAGCTTGCCCACCGGCAACCGCCGCCGCCGACCCACCCGAAGATCCGCCCGGTACGCGAGTGATATCCCAGGGGTTAGCCGTCGTCTTAAACGCCGAATTCTCGGTAGAGCCGCCCATCGCGAACTCATCTAAGTTGGTTTTGCCGACAAAAAGTGCGCCAGCCGCATCTAGCTTCTCTGTCACCGTTGATTCATACGGTGGAATAAAGTTTTCCAGCATCCGAGAACTACAGGTCGTGCGAATGCCTTTGGTACAAAGATTGTCTTTGAGCGCGATCGGGATACCGGCGAGCAGGCCAATATCTTCGCCCGCCGCAATTTTGGCATCAACGGCTTTGGCCTGCGCTAGGGCCTTTTCTGCTGTCAGCGAAACAAAGCTATTGAGCTTAGGTTCTACCGCCTGAGCCTGATCGAGCTGCGCCTGTGCTATTTCAACGGCACTGCGTTCTTTGCTCGTGAGCTGTTTGTGCAACTCGCGGATAGCTGACATAGGGGTTCCTCTTGAAATGGATCGAAATTCTACAAGTTGAGATCTATATAATCGAACGTCTATCGATCAATGGTTTGATAATCAGATGCAGCGACACTTCTAATCGTGACGCCTCAACTAGCTAGGGTATCGTGAAATGCACGGTGCTTATTGCGTTTGCCAAAAAAACTAAAATCGATAAAAAATCACAGAAGTCTTATGCGAGCACCTTTGTAGGTTATTCTCTTGCTCAAGATACTGTTTGCTCAAGATACTGTAATTACAATCGCTTTTTTTGCCCACTCGAATCTACTCAAATTTACCTAATGTCTCGCTCTTGGTACCCTGTTGCGATCGCTGTAACCGGTAGCGCCCTCTTTAGCCTCGCCAGCGTTGGCCTTGCCCATAGGATACAACCTTTGGTAGGCCTATCTCTGCAACCACTATCACAGCCCTCATTACAGCAAGCACTAAGCCAACATATCGCACTGCCGCTGCCAATCACTCAGGCAACGGAACTGGCCAACCAAAGCAAACTGCCGCTTCAAGCCTCTGCTGATACAACTGATACAGACGACGCTGAGCGCAGCTACCAGCGGGCAGTGGAACTCGCTAACCAGGGCGTAGTTGCTTACCAGGCGGCTCAAGCTGCGTTCGAGTCGGATAGAGATCTTAGTCTTTCCTTTACTCGGCGCGAGCGATTTCTCTGGCAAGCGACTTTGGCAAAACTAGAAAGCATCCCGCCTAGCGCCGATAGTTACGAGCAGTCCACGCTCAAAATTGACCAGTACAGAGGGCTGCTAGCCACCACAAATCGTAAGCTAGAAGCCTGGGACAATGCCTTTTTAGAGCCGATTATTCGCAGTGCTGGCGTTCCTCTCGACCGTGTTCATCTGACGCTGTGCCAGATTGGTGATCAGCAGATAAGCCATCGGATAGAAGACTCTCAAACGAAAGACTCTGATCAGGAAATCCCTCGGGAAGTTCTTGAGCGCGATCGCTGTCGGCATCATCAGGGCGATCAGCAAATGGCAAGCCCTGCTAGTTTGATCAAGCTACCTATTGCGATCGCTCTTCTAGACAAAACCACGCGCGAAAGCATTCCGCTAAGCCAAAGCATCTACGTCGATCCTCAAAACTTCACTGAGAATGCTGAAGGGGCCACTGTCGAAGTCGATCGAGAGTACACCCTCGCTCAGCTCATGACCCGCATGATTAACGAAAGCAATAACATCGCCACCAATCAGCTAATCGACTATGTCGGTCGTGAAAGCATTGCTAAAACAATGGCAAACAGGGGCTACCAAAACACCCTGGTCGATCATAAGCTAGCGGGCGATCGCATTCTTCCGCCCAACCCAGGCACCCGTAGCAACCGGGCGACTAGCGACGATATCACCGCTATGATGGCCGCTGTCTATGGCCTAGAAAACCCAGGGGACAAAACCATCCTGACGGCGTTACTCACCCAGCGAGAT
The DNA here is from genome assembly GCA_963702855.1 of uncultured cyanobacterium. GTDB lineage: Bacteria > Cyanobacteriota > Cyanobacteriia > Phormidesmidales > Phormidesmidaceae > Phormidesmis. The sequence continues at coordinate 259,275 of OY969765.1, read as the reverse complement.
CGAGAGATTGGCCATCAGGCGCTCGCCGAAATGGGTCCTGCTATACAGTGGCTAGGAGAAAAAACAGGTCAGAATAATCGGATGATTGGCACTAGCGTTGTCTTAAAGGTTGGCCCAGAACGCTACGCGCTCACCGTGGCTATCGATGACAGCGGAAATATAGAAGGGCTAAGAGAGATTATTAGCGGAGTAGCGGACTACTTATTAGAAAAAGGTGCTTTGACTAGCGATTCCTATTAGCGATTAATTTGTGGTCAGAAGGTATTCTAGCCAACCAAAGACAGGGATTTGAACTAACAGAGATACAGATCTATCCTGATTGCTACTTGCCAACTGGCAGGTAGCCACTCACACTTAAATGTGAAGTGAGGTTGGCCTTTTTTCTGGGAGCCAGGATTGACGTTGTGAAAAGAGTTCTTTCAATAATTTTGGGAGGCGGCGCTGGTACCCGTCTCTATCCACTAACTAAAGTTCGTGCAAAACCTGCGGTTTCTCTTGCAGGCATGTATCGGCTTATTGATATTCCGGTCAGTAACTGTCTAAACTCTGACATTTTAAAAATATATGTGCTCACGCAGTTCAACTCAGCCTCGTTGAACCGGCACATTTCCAAAGCCTACAACTTCTCTACTTTTAGCGACGGCTTTGTAGAAGTTTTGGCAGCGCAGCAGACGCCCGATAGCCCTAGCTGGTTTGAGGGGACAGCAGACGCAGTTCGCAAGTACATGTGGATGTTTGAAGAAATGGACGTGGATGAATTCATCATCCTCTCAGGCGATCATCTCTATCGCATGGACTACAGTGACTATGTGCGTAAGCACCGTGAAAGCGGCGCAGATGTCACCCTTTCGGTGGTACCTATTGGCTATAAAACGGCCTCTAGCTTTGGCCTGATGAAGGTTGATGAAAACAGTCGCATCGTAGAGTTTTCCGAAAAGCCAAAAGGCGATGAGCTAGAGGCGATGAAAGTCGATACAACAAACATGGGCCTGTCGCCTGAAGAGGCCGAAGAGAAACCGTTTATTGCTTCTATGGGGATCTATGTTTTCAAAAAGCAGGTGCTCATAGACTTGTTGAAGAACAACCCTGAGCAGACGGATTTTGGTAAAGAAATTATTCCGAAATCCTCCAAGGATTATAATGTCCAAGCCTATCTATTCAACGGCTACTGGGAAGACATTGGAACAATCGAAGCGTTCTACAACGCTAACTTGGCACTGACCGCTCAGCCTAACCCAGTCTTTAGCTTTTATAGCGAAGATGCGCCGATCTATACGCGATCGCGCTACCTCCCTCCTAGTAAGATCAAAGATTGCCACATTACCGAATCTATTGTCAGTGAAGGCTGCATCCTTAGAGAGTGCCGCATTCACCACTCCGTTATTGGTCTGCGCCAGCGTATTCACGCTAACTGCGAAATTCACGACTCATTGCTAATTGGCTCCGACTTCTACGAGAAGATGGATGAGAACGGTGAGTTTCCACTCTCTGAAGAGAATCATAACCAAATTCCTATTGGTATCGGCGAGGGCTCGGTGATTCGTCGTGCCATTATTGATAAGAACGCGCGTATTGGTCGCAACGTGCAAATTATCAACAAAGACAACGTAGATGAAGCTGAACGTGAGGCAGAAGGCTACTACATTCGTAGTGGTATTGTCGTAGTTCTCAAGAATGCAATAATTCCAGACGGCACTATCATTTAAGATTTGCCTCCAAGCAGAAGAAAAGAAAAAGAGTCATTAGGTCTGCTAGCTGTACATGGCTAGCAGACCTATTTTTTGGTCGATTTTTCCTTATTAATTCTTCCTCAATAGCTATTTTTTATGAGCAAACATATAGACCTAGTAGGCATAGTGAATTTCTCCTAAACCCTGCTTACGTGGTCGCTTAACCAAAGCGATCACCCTAGCAAAGGCAGGTTTTTGTGTGATCTCTATCAGATGCGGCGTTGCAGAGTCTGGTATATTCTCAGACAATCGCCGTCTGTAAGATTACATCATGAAGCCGGTCAGCCCAGACTCCGACAATGACGATCTGCAACCGCCAAATAGCAAAATAGATAGCCAAACAGGTAGCCAAACAGGTAGCCAAAGACCGGCGGGTCAAGCTTTTGATCGGCCAGGTACCGCTTCATCAGGTTCTACTTCACTGGGTTCCACTTCATCTGATGCGTCTGATTCGGTGTACCCATCCGCGCCGCCGTCAGCGCCTGCTGGTAGCTTTGGTCAAACTAGCTTCGGTCTCATCGGTGATTCTGATGCAAACGCATCGGTAGATTCGCTGACGCCACTCGCGGCGCTACAGCGGCAGTATGCTGAGGAACTTGCTCAAGAGATTGAGCAGCTAGAAGCAGAGCGGACAAGACTACGAGCAGAAGTGGCGGCTTTGAAGCATGATTACACTTTGATGCAGACAAGGATCAGCTCGCTGCAACAAACTGCTAGCCTGATTGCCAATCCTCGGCAGGCCAATTCTCAGCAGGCGACTGGTTCGATAGCGGGTGCCAGTGATGAGCTCTCTGTCACAGAAAGACTATGGTCTGTAGAGAATACGCCTTTGGAGAGCAGCCCTAGGCTCCCCGGTGAGCCCGAAATACCGCCTGGGGCTGTCGTAGACAGAGGTGCCTCTCAAAGTCGCCGGATAGAATTACCCATGCCTGCTACCTCGGAGCAGAGACGTCAGCAGTTTGTGCGCGGGCAAAAGGATGCTGGATCTAAGCTGAAATCGCGGATGGGGCGAGGACTAGTCCTCAGTGCGATCGCAACGCTTGTTACTGCCTGGCACTACGGGTTAGTTGGCACGCTGCACCAGGGGGGAAGCTGGCTAGGCACTAGCATCGGTCAGCTTGGCGTCGGCTTTGTCCCTGCTGTGGCTTTACTCTGGCTCAGAATGCTGGTGATGGTCCCGGCCTTAGTGATGCTGGCCCCTCAGCTGCATCGAACCACCTGGGAAGATCTACAGAACTGGTTTTACACCGATGAGCAGCGATTTCTTCCTCTAGTGGGCAGCGGTATTGCCCTGTTCTTTTCTCAGGCTTTTCTTTATCAAAGTATTGGCAGCGCTGGTTTTGTTGTAGCAACAGCCTTGTTTTTCCTCTATCCAATCAGCGCCGTTCTGCTGGGGCTAGGGCTACGCCGAGACCAGGCCCTCACGCCTTTTGGGATACTGGCTATAGTCGCGATCGCAATGGGGGGCTTCCTGGTTGCAAAACCAGCTATCAGCGCCTCGTCCCCCACAGCCGTTTGGCTAGGTCTGCTAGCGAGCATCGCATCAGGCTGCTATATCGTGTTGACTAATCTTGGCTATCAGCAGCAGTGTCATCCTATTCCGACTGCGGTTGTTCAGTTTTCAACCGTCGCGACCCTCAGTAGCTTGGTTCTGTTAGTCAAACCTTTACGGCTCGTAAGCATTAGCTGGTCTAGCTTCTGTTTGTGGGGTCTACTTATTGGCGTGTTGATGCTGGTAGCCTATCTCTTCATCTACAGCAGCCTGCGTCTGATTGGGGCAAAGACAGCTATGGTAGTGGCTGCGACGCCCCTAGTCTCCCTTTTGCTCAGTGGCAGCTTTGTTCCTAGTACTACCCTAGAAATCATTCAGTGGACGGGTATTTTGCTGGTGTCTATTGGTGGTATTGCGCTGGGCAAAGAAAAGGCAGCTAGTGAAAAGCTGGCCTAGAAAGTCGGTACAGGAAGCCCGTATAGAAAGCCCGTATAGAAACGGCTAAGGATGCATAGATAAAAAACTGACGAGCCTGATCAAATCAGGCTCGCCAGAAACGGAGAGAGAGGGATTCGAACCCTCGAACAAGTTGCCCCGTTACAGCATTTCCAGTGCTGCGCCTTCAACCACTCGGCCATCTCTCCTCGTATTTTTTTGCAATAGCGCCTAAATGCGCGTATTACAGCTTCGCTATCGTAACAGAAAGTGAGCCCTATAGTCGCCCTTTTATCTGCTCTTCTATCCTGGCACTGGTTATCTTTGCCTGCTGATCTTGGCCTAATAAGCGTGATCGCTTTAATCAGAATCTAGCCTTATGCCTCTGCAAGATTCAACTTCCGTGCAAACATACAGAGAGCAGCCCTAGTTTTTGCAGCGACTTCTCTCATGTCTCAGACCTATCGTGTCCGTATTCATCACCGGCAAAAAGGCACCACTTACACAGTGCAGGTGCCAAGCGATCGCTACATTTTGCAGACTGCAGAAAACCAGGCTGCCGACCTTCCCTACGCCTGCCGCAACGGAGCCTGTACTGCCTGCGCTGTACGCATTATTTCTGGAGAACTTTATCAGCCGGAGGCCATGGGCCTCTCCCCCGATCTGCGCGAACAAGGCTACGCTCTACTTTGCGTCAGCTATCCCCGCAGCGATTTGGAGGTCGAAACACAAGACGAAGATGAAGTGTACGAGCTTCAGTTTGGTCGCTACTTTGGCAAGGGCAAAACTCGCGCTGGTGTCTTGATCGACGACGACTAGCCGATCCAGCTGGCTAGTTCTGTAGATCCCATACCAAAGATCCCACACTAGATTCCCCTCTTCCTCTACGGTTTTATGACCTATTCTTCCGACGATCTTCAGCGATTTCTTGACGTTGCCACCGAAGCTGCTTCAGCGGGTGGGGCGGTGCTGCAATACTACTGGGGCAATCTCGACAGTATTCAGCAAAAAGGGCGACCGGGAGATTTGGTCACCGAAGCAGATAAAGCTGCTGAGAAAGAAGTGCTCTCCGTCCTTAAGCTGCACTTTCCCCATCATGCTATTCTCGCAGAAGAATCAGGCAGCATCAATACAGCGGCTAGCCACGAGCCTAACAGCCTTTTGTGGGCCGTAGATCCGCTAGACGGCACCACCAACTATGCCCATCAGTACCCACTCTGTGGCTGCTCTGTCGGTCTGATGCTTGATGGTAAGCCCATCGTTGGCGCTATCTTCGATCCGGTCCACAGTGCTCTGTTTAGAGCCGCGAAAGGGCTAGGTGCTACCTGCAACCGTCAGCCGATTGGGGTGTCCGAGACCATCACGCTAGCTGATAGCCTCCTGGTCACCGGATTCGCCTACGATCGCCGGGAAACTATCGACAACAATTACGCAGAATTCTGTCATTTAACGCATTTGTCTAGAGGCGTGCGCAGAGGTGGCTCGGCTTCGATCGATTTGGCTTTTGTCGCCTGCGGTCGACTAGATGGCTACTGGGAGAGAGGACTCTCACCTTGGGATATTGCCGCAGGCGTGATTTTGGTAGAAGAAGCCGGTGGACAGGTGAGTGCCTATGACCAGAGTGCATTCGATATCAAAACGGGTCGAATTTTGGCAACTAACGGAAAAATTCACCGTGAGCTGAGCGATATGCTCGTGGAGGTTAAACCGTTCGAGCAGTTTGCACCGTGAACTGGCCTGTTATCTTTCAACTCGCTAATTTTTGCAACTTGCTAATTTTTGCGACTCGCTGTTTTTGCGACTCGCTGTTTTTGACTTATGTACCGCTGAACTTATGTGCCGCTGAATACATTTTTTCGTTGAATTCAGTTGAATTGAGCCCTAAATACAGAAAAAAGGTATTAATTCGGCCTTTTGTTCTATAAGAGCAAAACGGGCGTTGGGTCATCAAGTAATCTGGATACAGGCTATGGGTAGCTTCTGCCCTGAATATTTTCTTTTGCTACGCTGAGACGATCTGCGCATGGCTTACTTTTGGTATGGCGCCGCAACGGCAACTGCCTGCGGCCTGAGTATAGGGCTCATTGCAGGGCTCAAATGGCTACCGGCCAATTCGCGGCTTCTGGAAACACCTAGCTCTAAGGCATCGCCTGAAACTGAGCTGATTGCGTCGGAGGCAGCGGCATCTGAGACGGCTGATTTAGATAGCTACAAAAAGGCAGGCGATTTGGCTGAGCGCGCTAGTGCGATCGCTCAGTCCGCGCCAGAGGGTTTAGATAGTGTTGAGCGATCGCAGCTAATTGCGCAAGAAAGAACCCTATTACGAGCCGCATTAAACGAGCTTGCCGGTATCCCAAGTGAATCTATGCTGTTCGAGCGGGCCGCTGCTAAGCAAACTATCTATCAGCAGCAGCTAGCGGCAGCCGTTCGCCGAACGACCGCTCTCAAACAAACGTTCATCGCTGACATCGTTGAAGATACGGGTGTAGACCCTAGTCAAATCCACATCAGCCTGTGCCAGCTAGATCGCTCATCACCGCTTACCCCAGATCGGTTTCCTAATGACCGACTGTGCCGAGATCATCAGGGCGATGTCTTGTTAGCAAGTGCTGCTAGCTTGATCAAAATTCCTATTGCGATCGCCCTAGTCGAAAAAACCAGCGCCGATAGCGTTCCGCTCAGCACCCAAATACTTGTCGATCCTGACAACTATACAGAAAACGCAATTGACTCTTCTATCTTTGTCGGTGAACGACATTCGCTGCGGGAAATTATGTCGCAAATGATTAAAAAAAGCGACAACATCAGCACCAACCAGCTAATCGACTACCTGGGCTACGACGCTATTCAACAAATACTTGGTCGAATTGGCTACACGCAAACTTTAGTCGGTCATAAGCTCGTCGGCAGCGAAGCCATACCAGCTAATTTTGGCAGTGGCACGAATCAAACTACAGCCCATGAGCTGACGGCAATGATGGCCAAAATCTACAGCCAAACGAATGATAGAAGCATTCGCATCGCTCTCGCAGACCAGCAGGATAGAGAACTTGGCTACGCAGCCTTGCAGAACATCTCTGATGATATTCAGTGGATCGGTGAAAAGACAGGGCAAAATAACCGCGTCATTGGAACCACGCTGGCTATGGATGTGGGTGAGACCCGATACATTTTGACCGTAGCGCTCGACAACAGTGGTGACATCGCGCTAATCCAAGACATCACTCGTCGCATAGCTACTCATCTATCGCAAAACGGTCCCATCCTCTGAGCTAGAACCTGCGATAGGGCCGTACTGGGTTGCACCAAGTTGCACCAAGTCGCGCTAAGTTCCACCAAGCCTATGAGCATTAGGCGATCGCGGGCATCCTGAGTCCAATCTCTTCACACTTCTCTTCACACTTTGGACTTTGGACTAACTATGACAGTAACAGCAGGGCTCTTTCAGCTCGATATGATTGATTATCACGCGGTGTTAGGCTTTTCATTAATTGCCGACTCTAAACTGGTCCGCAAACGCTACCTCAAAATAGCGCGCAAACTGCATCCAGATAGTCTGCGCGAGGCATCAGCCCAGCAGCGGCAGCTAGCCAGTGAGCTGCTATCAAAACAGGTCAATCCTGCTTATGAATCGCTTAGTCAAGACAAATTACTTAAAGAACACAGCGTTTTACTGAAGCTGAAGCAAAAGCAGCTAAGCGCTAACCCCTCGTTAATCACCATCGAAAGCGCGGCGGCAAAGGCACTGCTAAATGCCAAAGATATTGACGCTGCCTATACCGCTGCCTTAGAAGAAAAGATTTCCACACAGTTCGATCAGCTAGCATGCATCGCCGAGATAATCGGTGAAATCAGTGAGCTAAACGCAGCTTACCTAATCTGCAAGCAGCCGGTAGACAGGGCTGCATCCACAGGTATTGATGCTGCGTCAAAGCGTTCTGTCAGCACGCCTTCAAACAATACTGCCAGTGATTCAGCGACAGCTTCCTTACAGCAGCCTTTGCCCCAGCGGTCCCATCAAGACACCATTATCAAAAGCTATCTGAAGCGATCGCAGGAATTTGAAGCTCAGCGAGACTACTCTCGCGGTATTTTAGAACTGCGAGAAGCGATCGCCTCCCATCCCAAAAACGCTAAATGCCACGCCTATCTGTCCAGCTTGTATCTCAAGTCCGGGCAGGCAACGTTAGCTAGAATTCATGCCAAACAGGCACTGGTGTTTGATCCTAATAATCAAACCGCCGAAACAGTGCTCTCCCAGCTACAGAGCGCGGCGATCAAAGCGACTGGTCAATCAGGCAAGCCGACCGCCAGTAGCGCTAAGACAACAAAGAATGCGAAGGGAACCCAAACAGGTCATAAAAAGGGAGGCGGTCTTTTGAGCGGATTGTTTGGTGGGAAAAAACGGTAGATGCCAAAAGGAAACGCGGGAAACACATACCAACCCCCTACGGGTGGCCGAGATTTACTCCCTTTGGATGTCGTCCAAAAGCGCTGGCTCGAAGACCGCCTAGAGGAAGTCTTTCATCGGTGGGGCTATCACCGCATCATCACTCCAACGGTAGAAACGATGGACACGCTGATGGCAGGCGGCGCAATTGAACGTGTCGAAGTTATTGAGCTGCAAATCGGGCAGGTGGGCGAGCAGCGGCTAGGCCTGCGCCCCGAACTAACCGCCTCTATTGCTAGAGCCGCCGTTACGCGCTTAGCCGCCGTCACCGATCCGCAAAGGCTGTACTACAACGCCAACATTTTTCGACGCTCGGCTAAGGGCTCGCAAGGGGGGCAGCAGGAGTATCACCAGGCCGGGATTGAGCTGCTAGGCTCTAGCGGACTGATGGCCGATGCAGAGACACTGCTGCTTCTAGCAGACTGTCTAGGCGCTGTGGGCCTATCAGATGCCACTATTGTGCTCGGTGAAGCGGCCCTTACCTATTCGCTACTATCGCCATTCCCACCCGATATTCGCGAAACGGTACGGCACAATATTGCAGTGCTCAATCGCATTGAGCTGGAAGCGCTTCCTCTGTCTAAGGACTTGCGGGCATTGGCACTTCGCTTGATGGACTTGAGGGGTGAACCTGCGGCTGTTCTGACCAAGCTAGCGACCGATTTCGAGCTAGACGCGCAGCAGCAAACATTAGTTGACCGGCTAAAGTCATTGATAGCGCTGCTGAGCGCTAAAAGAGAGCACGCTGTCAAGCTTCCTTCGGTAACCCTAGACCTGAGCTTGATTCGGCCTTTCGACTACTACACAGGTATTGTCTTCGAGGTGGTTAGCCGTCAGCGTCGCCAGCTTCTAGGCCAGGGTGGTCGCTATGACGACTTGCTAGCGGTCTATGACACCGCTAGTAGATCAGAGAGCAAAGGCTCGCCAGGCATAGGCTTTGTGCTAAACATCGATCAGCTACATCAGGAACTAGTCCCTGGCACTCAGCTGCCGGCGCAGACACCGCCAAGCGACTGGCTGATTGTGCCGAAAGGAGAGGCCGCTGCCGCCGCGGCGCTAGACTACGCACAAAAGGCAAGGCAGTCTGCCAATATTGTGCGGGTAGAGCTGAGCTTGGAGTTTGACCGGTCGCCGGACGCGGTAAGAGCGATCGCTCGCAAACGCAATATCAGCCGAATTGCATGGATTTCGGATCAGGGCTTGCCTGATATCGAGATTGTTAACTAAGCTGAAGCATGGCTTTAGTCATATCGTTTAGCGAGAAAACCTGTGTCCCACACTATCGTGACCGACGTTTGTGAAGGCGTCGCTGACTGCGTTGATGCTTGCCCTGTTGCCTGTATTGACGAAGGCCCCGGTAAAAATAAGAAAGGTACGAACTGGTACTGGATTGACTTTGATACCTGCATTGACTGCGGTATCTGCTTACAGGTATGTCCAGTAGAAGGGGCAATATTGCCTGAAGAGAAGCCAGCGCTACAGCAAACACCGTAAGCGAGTTCTGTTTGATTAATTTGGCTAGAAAGCTAAAAAAGTACGCCGCCAGTCAAGACCAGCAGCGTACTTCTGTTACTCAGCTATTATTCAACTAGCCTACTTGTTCGGCTGAGGCGTCATCCGTAAGTAAGGCTTCACTTCGGTTACGCCTTTAGGAAACTGCTTTTTCGCATCTTCTGTCGAAATAGAAGGAACGACCACGCAGTCGCCGCCATCTTGCCAGTTGCCTGGCGTTGCGACCTTGTGATAGTCAGTTAGCTGCAAAGAATCAATCACGCGCAAAATCTCATCAAAGTTGCGACCTGTGCTAGCTGGATAGGTAATTGTCAAGCGAATTTTTTTGTTCGGATCAATCACAAACACTGAGCGAACGGTTAGCGTGTTGCCGGTGCTAGACTCAGGGTGCAACATGCCATAGAGCGTTGCGACCTTTTTATCATCATCGGCCAAAATGGGATAGTTGACCGTTGTGCCCTGGGTCTCATCAATATCCTTAATCCAGCCCTGGTGGGACTCAACGCCATCTACACTAAGCGCGATTGTCTTGACATTACGCTTTTCAAACTCCGATTGCAAAGAGCCGACCAGGCCTAGCTCGGTGGTGCAAACAGGCGTGTAGTCAGCTGGGTGAGAAAAGAGCACAACCCAGCTATCACCTGCCCATTCGTGAAAATTGATGTCGCCCATCGAAGACTTCTGGGTAAAGTCTGGTGCGATGTCACCTAGTTGAAGTGCCATGTTTCGAGTTACCTATTGCGCTTACCTAAAGTAAACGGTGTGTTCGTTCAGTAGTAAATTTTGCCACAATCCCCGGTTTTCCGAGCGGAGTTTAGATGATTTTTAATATTTTTTGTAGAGGCGGGCATAGCGCTATGATTTAGTGACGTCTTCTTAGTGTTATTCATCAACCGATCTCATGGCAGATACTCCCAACAAAGTTCTACTCGTCGATGATGAACCTAGCCTTCGTGAATCGGTGCAGGCCTATTTAGAAGACAGTAATTTTCAGGTGCGCGTGGCGGGTAATGCGAAGGAAGGCTGGGAGCTATTGCAGCAAGAAACTCCCCACGTGCTTATTTCAGACATCATGATGCCGCAGGTAGATGGCTATCAGTTTTTGAAGCAAGTGCGCGAAGATGCTCGCTTTCAGGCGCTGCCGGTGGTGTTTTTGACCGCTAGGGGAATGACGAGCGATCGCATTCAAGGCTACAACGCTGGCGCTGACGCCTATCTCTCTAAACCTTTTGATCCTGAAGAACTCGTCGCCATTGTCACTAGCTTGATCGATCGCCGCGCCGCGCAAACGCCCGAAAGCTCAGGCACCCCCGACATCGCCACTATGGCCCGTCAAATTGAAGAAATCCGCGCCCTGCTCACACAGCGCGGCAGTATGATCAAGCAAAACAACAGTGGCATCAAAATCGACTTTACCCCCCGTGAGCAAGATGTTCTCGATCTAGTTGCCGAGGGGCTGATGAACAAAGAAATCGCTAGTCGTCTGGGTACCACCGTACGCAACGTTGAAAAATACGTCAGTCGCCTCTTTGGAAAAACGGGCACCAACAGCCGCACTGAGCTTGTCCGCTATGCGCTAGAAAATGGTCTAGTCACTACTTGAACGCGATCACGCAATCGTACCAGCAAGCTAAGCGGCTCAACACCTCAAAATAGATCTAACGGAAAAGGGCCGTAAGTGCCATTCACGTCGGCCATCTCAGGCTCAGACGTATGGTACGTCACAAGCACGCCGCGAGACTCCCCGCTATAGCCGTCCACATACCAAGCATTTTTCAGCGTGTTGAATTTAAGAAAGACAGCGCCTTCTCTGGGCGAAATGTCTACCTGAATCGACTGACTGAGCGCCTTTACATAGCCTTTGAGTGCGACTTCTGCCTCGGCTAGCGTGTCTGCACAAATTCCCAACGTTTGGTATTCGCTTTGCTCGCCTAGCCACAAGAGCTCTGAGCGCACAGATTGCCTTTGCTGCTCTGAAAGTTCTGCTGGTTTGTGTATGAGGCTAATCTTGACTAGGTGTTTGCGCGTGGCTTTTAGCTGAGCGGCTATTTCGGCCACAGACGGTTCGACAGACATAGGCAGTTAAGGAGAAAGAGGGGTACTGAGAAAGAGGAGTACGGAGAAAGAAAAGTAGAAAAGAAAAAATTGGCCACTCTAGCTTACGGCGTTTTGAGTAGTGCTTTGCACATGATTCTGGGCTCACTAGCTTAAGACCTTTGCCCTGAATTTTCGAGTAATTGCTATGACCTATAGCCTTCGCGTGGCTGATATGCCTACAGCAGAAAGACCGCGCGAGCGACTGCTGGCGCATGGTGCAAAACGGCTCTCTGCGGCAGAGCTCATTGCGATTCTGTTAGGCACAGGCCAAGGTCCTGGTAAGCTCTCAGCAGTTGGGCTTGGCCACTTTCTACTACAGCAGCTTGGGGCAGAGCAGCCCGATGGTGACGGACTGCCAGTACTGAGGGCAATTACCGCTGAAGAACTGATGAAAACGTCAGGCGTAGGGCCTGCCAAAGCCGCCACGATCCTAGCGGCGCTAGAGCTAGGTAAACGGGCGCTGCAAAGTCAGCCGCCAGTGATGACAGTCGTTGATGACCCCTCTGTTGCGGCGGCGGCGCTAGGCCACGAGCTAATGTGGCAAGACCGGGAACGCTTTGCGGTGCTGCTGTTAGACGTGAAGCATCGCATTATTGGCAGTAAGGTAATTAGCGTTGGCACCGCGACTGAAACGCTAGCTCACCCCAGAGAGATTTTTCGCGAAGTGATCAGGCGCGGTGCGACTAGAATGATCGTGGCCCATAACCATCCCTCCGGCAGCCTCACTCCCAGTAGCGAAGACATTACGCTGACTCGCCAGCTGCTAAAGGGCGCTTATCTACTCGGCATTCCGCTATTGGATCACTTAATTCTGGGCAACGGTGAGTTTTCTAGCATCCGTCAGGCTACAGACTTGTGGAACGAGCCGGTAGAATAGGTATGCAGAAAACTTACCAAGATATGTCTTCAGCCAGCTAGATTTTGATAGACAATTGTCAAAAACTGTTCTGTCGTCAAGAGGCCACCGCCTAAGGCTTCATCGTACTCAGCGGTAGGTGCTGAGGCAATAAACTCTTCTAAGCTCATGCCCTGAGCGATCGCCCGCTTGGTCCGAAGACGCACGGTCACCAACATCTGCCGATACGCCTCTAACTCTTCTCGGTTCGACAGTGGGCCATGTCCGGGAATAATTTTAGTTTCTTCTCCAGCAAGTGCCAGTAAGGTTTCTGTCGCCGCAATCATGCCGGTTAGCGAGCCGCCGCTGCTCGAATCAATAAACGGATACGTCTAGTTGAAGTAAGTATCTCCCGCGTGCAGCACGTCCGCTTCTACAAAATGAATAATCGAGTCGCCATCGGTATGTGCCGGGTCCACATGGATAGCTCGAATCGTTTGGCCATTGAGGTGAAAAGTAGCCTCGTCATTAAACGTAATTACCGGTAGCGCCGCAGCTGGAGACGCCGGAATTTCTCGCTGAAAAGCTGTGATAAACTGGTCGGTGCTTATGCGAGCGTACACTTCATCGTGCGCGACGATTACAACGCCTGCGTTGCCTAGGTTTTCGTTGCCACCTGTGTGGTCAAAGTGCCAGTGGGTATTGATCAAAAAGCGGATAGGTTCAGGGGTGATCGTTGCGATCGCGTCCACAATCTTCTCTGTTAGCGGCGCAAACTGATCGTCAATTAAAAACACCCCATCTTCGCCCGCTGACACGCCAATATTGCCACCCTCTCCTAGCAGCATATAGACATTCTCTGCCACAGGCACCGTCTCAATCTCTACCGCATCAAAATCCTGATCTTGCGCCAGACTCGCAGTAGGTGAAATTGCACCTGCTGCACTCAGCACACCGATACCCAGTGCCACTCCAAAAGCCTGCTTCAAATTAAAATCTAGGCTGAGCCAAGACTCAGATCAAATCAAAATTTAGCCAAACCAAGATATTCAGCCAAATCAAAACATAGGGAGAACTTGTATGAATAACGTTGACATTGTTCGGAGTCTCTATCAGGCCTTTGCAGCCGGTGACATCGAGAGCATCAGTCAGGTGATATCGCCCACTGTTGAGTGGATTGAGTCTGAAGGAATTCCCTACGGCGGTGTTTTTAGTGGATACGATGCCGTTCTAGAGGGCGTTTTTGCCAAAATTGGAACAGAGTGGACCGATTTTACAGCGCAGGTAGACGAGTTTATCGAGGCGGGCGATGTCGTTTTTGCGCTAGGAACTGACAGCGGCACTTACAAGGCGACCGGACGAAGTATGTGTGCATCAGCAGCTTCAGTCTGGACGCTCAAAGATGGTAAGGTCGTTAAATTCAGGCAGTACATCGATACTTTAGCGGTTGTTAGCGCGACCAAAGATTCGTAACGACAGCGAGAGAGCGACGAAAGTAGGTGATATAGAAACAGCTAGATTTGAAGACTTTTCTTCTAGCTATGCTAGTGTTCTCTTCAAGCTGAACAACCAGCAGCGTCCGTCGACTGTGTCATTACGTGGTATCTCATTACGTAAGTAGCAGCCTGCTCACACCTAGGTCCATCTACTACCAGACTTACCAGCGCTAGATTCGGACAAAGCCTACGTTCTATGACTTCTAGAAATTCTGCTACCTATCGGTATCAGGTGGGCGGTAGCCTACCACCCGGTGCACAAAGCTATGTTCGGCGCCAGGCTGATGACGTTTTATATCAGGCGCTACAGCAGAGAGAGTTTTGTTATATCCTGACTTCTCGCCAAATGGGCAAATCGAGCTTGCGCGTGCGCACAATGCAGCGATTGCAAAACGCGGGAGTTCGCTGTGGCGTGCTAGATATGACGATGCTCGGCACTAGGCAAACGACGCCAAGTCAGTGGTATGCCAGCATTGTTAGAAGGTTGATTCGAGTCTTTAACTTATCTACCGATTTTCGATCGTGGTGGCGCGATCGCGCTAACCTATCGCCTGTTCAGTGCCTAGCCGAATTTCTAGAAGACGAGCTTCTAAAGGAAGTGCCAGGGCCTATTGTTCTTTTTATTGATGAAATCGACGCTACCTTACAGCTAGACTTTTCAGCAGATGATTTCTTTGCGCTGATTCGAGCCTTGTACAACAATCGTGCTGAAAGCATGAGCTGCAGACGGCTGAGCTTTGTGCTAATTGGGGTTGCCATCTCTAGCGATTTGATTGCCAACCCCCGAATCACGCCTTTTAACGTGGGTAAATCAATTGTGTTAGACGGCTTTAGCTGGCACGAAGCCGCGCCGCTTTTACCAGGGTTAAAAGGTCTCGTACAAGATCCTGTCGCCACATTAAAGGAGATTTTAGTCTGGAGCGGTGGACAGCCCTTTTTGACTCAGAAAATCTGTCAACTTGTCAGGGAACAGACTTCTCTATCCGCTACCCAGAAATTGGCTACCCAGAGATCGAATACCGAAAGATCAGCGCAGAGATCAGCCAAGCCCACTGTCGAAAAGACGTCCTGTAGTAATCCTAGCCCTATAGACGTTGCAGATCTGGTAAAGACGCACATTATTGATAGCTGGGAAGTTCAAGATTTGCCTGAACATCTCAAAACAGTTCGCAGTGGCCTGTTGCATAATTCGCTCGTTACCGGACGCGTGTTAGGCGTTTATCAGCGGCTGCTAAACAAAGAGCAGATTGCGACTAATGATAGTTTGGCCCAAGTCTCGCTGCGGCTATCTGGCGCTGTAAGAGATAACCAGCGAATGTTGAAGATTGCCAATCCTATCTATCGAGCAGTTTTCGACCATTGCTGGGTATCCCAGCAGCTCAGCGAGCTACGGCCCTATTCGATCTCGTTAAATGCCTGGGTAGCTTCTGGCTTTAAAGAGAATGGCTATCTGTTGAAAGACTCAGCCCTACAAAATGCACTAGACTGGTCGGCTACAAGACACCTGAGTGATTTGGACTACCGATACTTATCAGCGAGCCAAGAGGCAGCAAAACAGGCGGTAGAAAGTGATTTGGCCCACGAGGTAGAAGAGCGATCGCGAGCAGAGTTTGCCCTCAAGGCGGCAACAGATGCAACGCGGTTACTAGACTCAATCCGTCAGCAGGCGCGATCGCAGGCTATTAGCCTGCAAAACATGGGCAAATGCCTAGCTGGCATCATGATTGGCGTCACCGCTTTAGTAGGGGTTGCCTGTTGGAGCGGTGGGCTTCAGGGCTCTGAGTGGAGTCTGCTCGATCAGTTTTTTCGCTGGCGTCCGCCGATGCCCACTGATGAGCGGGTGGTGATTGTCACTATTGATGAACCTGACATTCAAGCTGTTGGTCAGTTTCCGATTCCCGATTCTATTCTGGCTAAGGCTATCACCCGTATCGCTCAGCAGCAACCTAGGCTAATCGGATTAGACATCTACAGAGATCTTCCTGTAGAGCCTGGTCATGAAGAATTGGTGGCACTGTTTCGCAGCCAGTCAAACCTAATTGGAATTGAAAAGGCAGTGAGCCCATCAGTAGCACCCCCTGCGGCTTTGGCTGAAGCTGACCGAGTGGGATTCGCCAACCAGATCTTTGATAGCGATGGAACCGTGCGGCGAGCATTGCTATCAATAGACGACGACGAGGGCCACTTCAAACCAAGCTTTGCACTGAAGCTAGCCTTATTTTACTTAGAACAAGAGGACATTCGACCCCAGGGCGTCCCGCAGTCAGTCCCGCAAGATTCTGGAGCCATCCAGTTGGGTAAACAGGTCATGGTTCCGTTTCACCCTAATGATGCGGGCTACGTCAGAGCAGATAGCGGCGGCTACCAAATCCTGTTAAATTACACCGGCACCCAAACCCATTTTTCTACCTTTTCGCTAACTCAGCTACTGGCAAATCAGATTCCTGGTGAAGCTTTGCGCGATCGCGTCGTGCTAATCGGATCAACAGCCTCTACGATCAACGACGTTCTGATTACGCCCTACACCTATCGAACCAGTGGCTATATGTCAGGGGTTATCGTACATGCAAATATCATAAGCTCGATACTCAACGCGGCTATAGATGGTCGTCCTTTCCTCAAAGTCTGGCCTGATTATATTGAAATAGCTTGGATTTTTCTATGGACAGCCGCAGGGACACTGATCGCCGGCAGATGGCGACGTGACACTCAGTTAGCGGTAGGGGTAGTGGCTATCGCCATAGTGGGTTTAGTTGGTGGCGCCTACAGCCTGTTTTTGATGGGTTGGTGGGTGCCAGTCGTACCAGCCGGCGTAGGCATTGTCCTCGCTGCTGTGATGGTGCCGGTGGCGACATCTCGACAGCTAGAGCGGATAATTTTGGAGAAGACTAGCCTTGAGTTAGCTAAGCAGACTCGGTCTAACGCAGCGGTCGGAACAATTGCGATCGCCTATCTCAGACAGTCTGAAAGTAAAAGAAACCAAGTATGGATCGATATCACCTTGCGCAAAGCTAAACAGGCCGAAGAAGATCTGTACAGCTAAATCTAGACGGCTAAACCTAGCGAATCCAAATAAACCTTCAGACTGACGCTAGTTCACCCCTGGCTTGTCTTTTCTTGGCTTCTCTCCTCTTGGCTAGCCTCCTCTCTCTGGCCCTCCTCTCTCTGGCCCTCCTCTCTCTGGCCCTCCTCTCTCTGGCCCTCCTCTCTCTGGCCCTCCTCTCTCTGGCCCTCCTCTCTCTGGCCCTCCTCTCTCTGGCCCTCCTCTCTCTGGCCCTCCTCTCTCTGGCTTCTCTATTGAGCTATTGGTACGATTCGAGCCGTCAAATCGTACCAATAGCCGTTTTCACTCAGCCACTGTACCTGCTCTTGCAAAGAGCCCTCGCTCAACAGCTGCTCAATTGCTGGCGAACTTTCTGTGCGTCGCACCCAGCCATTAATCATAGGATCACTCAAGGTGAAGTATTCACCGCAAATAAAGCTCAAAGACCACTGGTAGGTTTGATCTGTGGCTAGCGGTGCGCTGTCTGGCAGGCTAAATCCGCTGAATCCTGCTGCTTTGGGCACGGGTACAAACGCTTGACGATAGTCCGAGCCGTCTTCGCTACGCATAATCAGCAGCGCCTGCCGCGCCGTCGTACCGGAAACATCTACGAAGATCTCAGGCTGCTCCGCCAAACTCCAGCCATAGTTGTCAGCCGGCAAGAGGGGCTGCATAGCTGGTTCATCCGCATTGCACCGCAGTCCGCCGCTTCTAGAACTGCCATTACCTGTACTACGAGGCTGCCCACTATTAGGCGGGCGAAATCTATCCAACCACTGAGTAAGCTGTGTAGAATTCAGCAAAGCGTTCTCTAGCGCAGTGTGATGCATTGTAATGTGATTGGAAGCTGTCGGCGTCGATATTGTCGACGCAGGCATAGGCACCTCGGGCTGGGACTGTGCCTGCAAAGGAAGAAAAGCCATTCCTCCTACAATCATCAAACCTGCTTGCGAAAAACTTACCCATGAGAGTTTTATCAGAGCGTCTCGACTAAGAGTCCATCGTGTCATGTTCTGAAACCTGTATTTTATAGTTTTGAAGTGTTGCAACAAGCGCGCTGTTAAAGAGACTGTCAAAGGAAGCTGTTAAATCGTGCGAAAATAATAACAGCTCCTAATGATAACAACTTTTCTTATTCGTAGCACCTAGTCTTATAAGCAACAAGGTCATACAGGTAACAAGGTCATACAGGTAACAAGGTTATACAGGTAACAAGGCTTTATAGACGAGACAGCAGGGCTTTATACGCAATAAAAAGCTGCTATCGTAACCAGCAGTCTGCAGTCTGCCATTTGGTCTGATAATCTCGTTATCCTATTTTTTGTTTTGCTGTTCGCCTATTTACACACATACACACACACGCCTAGCTATCTACAACAGAGACGTGTCTATCGGAGTTTCGACGCGATCGCTTCGAGCACACAAGTGTAGATAAACGGTTTGCTATCGAGGGTCAGGCTTCGGCCTGTTCTATAGTTCAACACATACGGAGGAGCGGCTCTATGTTGATCGTCGTGCCATCTGCTTTGAGCGATCGAGATTGCATACAGTATCCCTCTATACAACCGACTGTTACTTGTGCCTTCTCTCACACATGCCAGCCCTAGAACCTATCCATCCGAGTACATCTACTCATAGTTGTAGTCGTAGTTTCGTAGTCACAGTCAGAAACTGGAAGTCTAAAAACTGGAAGTAGAAGCCTGAAATTCAAAAACCAGAGGAAAGCCTAGCATCGCAACAGTTTAGTTTTTCTCTATAAATTATCCTTTCTATAAACCTCATGGTTCGCTGAAAGATAGTTGAGAAAGTCAAATAGATGCCGCGATAATGAGGTCAAGTACATCAGGGCATAGCGGCTATGGCAGAGCTTATCGGGAACGAACGGGTCGATGATATTCCATTGCTATTGAATCAGATGAAACGACTAAATCTGAGCGGGCTGGTAGACGAGCATTTTGCGGGGCATGGGAACTGGCAAGGCTTGAGTGTGGGCAAGGTGCTGACGGGCTGGCTGTCTTATCTACTCTCGCAAGGAGACCATCGCCTCAATCAGGTGGAAGCCTGGGCGGCGGGACTGAGCAGCACTTTGCAGCATAGTTTAGCGCCAACTGTGCGGAGTCTGGACTTCAGTGATGACCGCTTGGAGCGCGTCCTAGACCGATTGAGCGATGACCCGCAGTGGGACGCATTTGAAGGCGCGTTGAACTGTCATACAGTACGGGTGTATGACTTGAAGGTATCGTGTGTCCGTCTGGACACCACGACCAGTAGTGGCTACAGGCCAGTCGAAGGCGAGGGCTTATTTCAATTTGGCCACAGCAAAGACTATCGGCCCGACCTCCCACAAGTGAAGATATCGCAAGCGGCCTTAGATCCATTAGGGATGCCGGTGAGCACCACAATAGTGAGTGGCAATCAAGCAGACGACCCGTTGTACATACCCGAGATCAAGAAAGTCCAACAGAGTCTGGCGACAAGCGGGTTGACCTACGTCGGCGATAGTAAGATGGCCGCGCTAGAGACAAGGCGCTATATCTCCCAAAGCCAGAACTACTACCTGTGCCCGCTGCCAGAGAAGCAAGTCTCCAAAGCCGACCTAGCCGAGTTACTCGCACCTGTTTTCCGAGGCGAGGAGACGCTTACACCCGTTGCCGCGCCCGAGCAAAACAGTCGTGACGCTAAGGCAACCACGGAACCACCCGCCGAACCTGAGTTGATAGCGGAGGGGTTTACCTTCACGATGCCGCAATCGGTTGAGGTGATGGCAACGCCGTTCACCTGGCGCGAACAGTGGCTGGTGGTGCATTCGTTCAAGTACGCCAGACGACAGCAACAAGGGTTGGACAACCGCATCCAAAAAGCCACCGAGGCACTGAACCAACTGAACCTGACGGGTCGTGGCCACAAACGACTCTCGCCTGAGGAAACCGAGGCTGCCGCTCACCGAATTCTTCAGCGCTATCGCCTCAAAGACCTGATTCAAGTCGCCTACGAGACCAAGGCTGAAACGACGCACAAACGCGCCTACCGCGACCAGCCAGCTAGGACTATCACCGAAACCACCGTCACGGTGAAACCGACATTGAACGATGACGCTTATCAACACTGCTCGCAGCTAATGGGCTGGCGAGTCTACGTGAGCAACGACCTTGAGTTGTCACTTGAAGAGGCCGTCTACGGCTACCGCAATGAGTACCTCATTGAACAAGGCTTTGGCCGATACAAGGGCAAAGCACTCGGGCTGCGGCCTATCTATTTGGCTTCTGACGAGCGGGTCAAGGGATTGATTCGGCTGTTGAGTTTGGGCTTGCGAATCCTTTGCCTGCTCGAATTCTCCGTGCGCACTCAATTACAGGCACAACAACAGGAACTGCCTGGGCTCTATGCGGGTAATTCCAAACGCGCTACACAACAGCCCACCGCTGAGCTACTGCTCAAAGCCTTTCGCGGCATTACCCTCACGCTTATGGATATTGACCAAGTTAGACAACGCTTTCTCTCACCCCTCTCAGAGCTACAACAGCGCATACTACAGTTATTAGACACCCTTGATGAAATCTATCTCTCGCTGACTGGCTAATTGTTGCGAACTCCCTTTTTTATCCGCGAACCTTGAGTTTTACATCAATCTTTCATGACTTTTCTTCTTAATTGTTGTCACCGAATACTGTCCCTATGACCCTTGTCTGAATGTTTTGAATGTTATTGACGGATGACTATACACCAAACGGTTCCCGAGATAGAGCACACAGCGCAGGCCACTATGAGATTTTATGCATAACTTATTCGTATAAGTCTGTATCGACTTTATCCATGAAATCTTATAGAATCTTTACGAGGGAGAATCTTAGCCCAAATATTCTGCATAGACGAACAAAAGAGTCTTTCCATAGTTATGCATAAATTTAGTTATGTGAAGTCTGAGCTGCGGTATTGTAGGTAATATTAAAGTCAGTATGAAATTGTGTAGTGATATGATCCCAGTGCAATATCTTGGATACGGTGAATACCGTGGTGGGTATTATGGAGAGTTCTACTTTCCGGGCAATTTATCCCTTCCTCCGGTCGATTCCACTTAATAGCGTTAATGTCTCTATCAAAACAACCGGACACCATTCCTAATAGCGCGGTAGAGTTTTTTCAGGAATTGCTACAGCCTCAAGGACTATCTAACATCCAAAAAATTGTTTTAGACAGATGCTGGAAAGGAGCAACCTACCAGTCTATTTCTGACGAAACTGGCTATGACGACAGCTATATTCGGGCAGTCGGTGCCCATCTGTGGCAAAGCCTAGCAGAAGCACTGGGACAGAAAGTCACTAAAAACACCTTCAAAGTACTTCTGCAACGGCGATTGCTGTCTGGAGATAACCTCACTTTATCTGCTCACGAGCATTCTGCAACAGCTTTGATACTACCTAGGGGCCCTGTATCGCTTGGTTCTGCTTTCTATATAGAGAGATTACCGATCGAGCCGGATTGCTATGAAAGTATCTCCCAACCTGGAGCATTCATTCGAATCAAGGCGCCCAAGCAGACTGGAAAAACCTCTTTGATGGCTAGAGTTGTCGATGCTGGCAGAAAGCAACAATACGCTACGGTAACGATTAATTTGGAGCTAGCAAGCACCGATGTATTGTCTGACGTGGATCGGTTTTTTCGCTGGTTTTGTATCATGGTGAGCAAAGCACTCCACTTGCCTGCTCGCCTAGAAGATTACTGGGAAGAGCTATGTGGAAGTAGCTATAACTGTACAGAGTATTTTGAAGGCTACTTGCTGTTCGCCCGCGAGGCGCCCGTTGTGCTGGCGTTAGATAACGCAGATATCATCTTTCAATACCCGGAAGTGGCCGCCAATTTCTTTGGGATGCTGCGAGCCTGGTATGAAAGTGCTAGATACGGTGATGAGGGCAGCGGCGTTTGGCAAAATCTACGGCTCGTGGTGGTTTATGCAACTGATGTCTACGTTCCACTGCCGATCCATCAGTCTCCGTTCAATGTGGGTATGTTTGTCGAACTGCCAGAATTCAACGCTGAGCAGGTGGCTACCCTGGTTGGGCGCTATCAGCTTGACTGGACACATCAGGACGTAGCATCTCTACTGAACTTAGTAGGAGGACATCCCTATTTAGCGCGGCTGACGCTCTATCACGCCAAGCAGTCTTCGCTGAGTTTGGCAGAAATTCGGAAAAGTGCGATCGCTCAGAACGGTATCTATATCACCCATCTACAGCGACAGTTTTGGGCAATTCAACCGCATAGCTCTCTGCTTTTAGGTCTCCAGAAAATCATATCCAACACCGAGTCTCAATCAATAGACCTAGTGACCTTATTAAAGCTAGAAGGTTTAGGGCTAGTAAAACTAGACAACGGTAGAGCTTTACCGGCCTCCGAGCTTTACCAGCGCTACTTCAAAAACCTCTTTAGACAAATTTAGGCAAACCTCATAACCGTGCACTGCAATAAATAGCAACAATCTTGATCTATAGCTTTCCGCGCTCTGCTTACTACCCCTAGGAGCGCTACACCATTCGCTACATAGCACAAAGTGACATAGCAAAGCGCGAATGCATCCGCGCTTTGCTATGTGTGCTCACTCCATACGCTCATTCTGTATGCTTACTCCACAGCGTCAGACCCTGAGTAGATCTTTTGGCCGGTACTGCACCTAGAAGAGAGATGCCATAGCCTAAAATCACCGATATAGGTGCGACAATTGCTGAGCGCCAAATGCCGGGAAAGGTAAACCAGTCGGCGTTAGTGCCTACCGTTAGCAACACCACGGTCGCAATCGTGCCATAAAAAGCACCATTGGCGTTGATGCGTGTAAATAGAACACCCATCAAAAACAACCCTAGCAGCGGTGCAACAAACATAGTCGTAAATTCGATCAAGAACTGCAATAGGTCCGTCTCTGTGGTTGCAACGTAAAAAGCAGCGACAATTCCCAAAATGCCCCAAATTACAATTAGTCCTTGCGCTACTCTGAGCGAACGAGACTCACTCGCGGGCGCAGTGGAATATCGGTCGTAAAAGTCAACCGTCATGCAAGTTGCCAAAGAGTGCAGTGCAGAGTCAATTGAAGACATCGCCGCAGCAAAGATGGCGGCAACTAGTAGTCCTGATACGCCTGCTGGCACGTCATTCAAAATGAAATATGGCAGAATCGCATCGCCCGCAATCTCCGCAGGTAGGCCTGGGTTAATCGTGTAAAAGCTGAACAGCAGTGCCCCAAGTACCAGAGTCGCAGCCACACCAATTAGGCCCGAAAACCAACCAAGAAAAATTGCCTTGCGGCCATCTGCTTCACTGGCGCAAGACACATAGCGCTGCACTGACTGTTGGTTTGTACCTGCCACCGCAAAAGCCAAAATACCGTAGGCAAACACCGCAGTCGGTAAAGAATAGATTGAAGCGGGATCCCATTCGAGATTGATTACCGTAAATTTGCCAGCTTCTGAAGCCGTACTCCACAGCTCACCGAAACCGCCGGGTACGCCGGTCCCTGCTGCCCAGATACCGGCAGCCAATCCCACGAAAATCATGGCGAACTGAAGCACATCTGTCCATACCACAGCCGCAATGCCTCCGACTACGGTATAGGCAATAGAAACGACGCCGACTAATAAGATAGCAATCGGTAGTGGTATCTGAGCAACTGTTGCAACTGCCAGGGCGGCGGCATAGAGCAAGCCGCCTAAGCGAGCAATGACGAATAGCAAAAAGCACAGGGAGCCGAGCGATCGCGTCTTAGCATCAAACCGCTTTTCTAAATACTCATAGGCCGTTGTCAGATTGAGCCCCACAAAGAACGGTAAAAACAGCACAATCACCAGTCCGAAGCCAATCAGGTCACCGATTTGCGTTTGCAAATATAGCAGGCCATTGTTATAGCCCTGACCGGGTCCGCCTAGCAGCGACGCCGCCGAAAAAGACGTCGCGATGAGCGATAGGCCAATGGCCCACCACGGCAGCTGCTGCGATCCTCTAAAGTACTCATCCGTCGAACTTTGCTTTCGACTTGCCGCCGCGCCAATGGCAACCAGTATCGCTCCATACGCCGCGACAATCACCCAATCAATGGCACTCATATGATGCCGATCTCCACTAGTTCCTATTTGCGATGCCGACATCATGCCATAGAATCAGCGGGTTCATTACCTGCCGCCCTCGTCCACGGCTTAACAGAATGATAGATTCTACAAGAGCCCACAGCAGACGCCTAAAGCAGCTCTTACGGCTCTTTAAGAGAATCGCCTAGAAACGTTTAAGAGAAACGAATGACTCTCTTAAGAAACTCAACCTTGCTCGCATAGGGTGGATAGCGCCAGTCAAGATCTAGCCAAAAGGGCTTTTTGAGCACGCTCTTTTGATGAGAAAAGGTGTCGAAGCTGGTTTTCCCGTGATAAGCACCGATGCCACTTTCACCAACACCGCCAAAGGGCATTCCCCAAATAGCGAGATGCAGTACCACGTCGTTAATGCAAACGCCACCAGAAGAAGTAGCGCTTAGAACCTGGTTCTGAACAGATTTATCTTGGGTGAAAAGGTAGAGAGCCAAGGGCTTTGGCCTGCTGTTGATACGAGCGATCGCATCCTCAAGCTGCTCATAGCTCAGTACGGGCAAGATCGGTCCAAAAATCTCCTCTGCCATAATCGGTGCATCCCAGCTCACATTCTCCAGCACCGTTGGTGCAATAAAGCGAGTTTCTCTGTGGTGCGTGCCGCCGATAGCGATATCCTCATCTTTGAGTAAATCGACTACTCGATCAAACTGGCGATCGCTTACCAACCGAGACAAATCGGGGCTGCTCGCCGGATCGTCACCGTAGGTTGATTGAATCACGTCTTTCAACGCTTCTACAAACGCTGGTCTAATGTCTTCTTTCACTAGCAGATAGTCCGGCGCAACGCAGGTTTGCCCTGCATTAAGAAACTTACCCCACACAATCCGCTTAGCCGCGACCTCTAGCTTAATGTCCGAGTCCACAATGCAGGGGCTTTTGCCCCCTAGCTCTAGCGTGA
The DNA here is from genome assembly GCA_963702855.1 of uncultured cyanobacterium. GTDB lineage: Bacteria > Cyanobacteriota > Cyanobacteriia > Phormidesmidales > Phormidesmidaceae > Phormidesmis. The sequence continues at coordinate 234,160 of OY969765.1, read as the reverse complement.
CAGGCGTTAGATTCTTAGCGGCGGCTGCCATCACGATTTGGCCGATGCGAGTACCGCCAGTAAAAAAGATATGGTCAAACTTTTCAGCCAGCAGAGCCCCTGCCACCTCAACGCCGCCTTCGATAACTGCAACATACTCAGGTGAGAAGGTGGCTTCTACTAGCTCAGCGACGACTTTTGAGGTGGCAGGGGCAATTTCTGAAGGTTTGATGATGGCACAGTTGCCAGATGCGATCGCGCCAATCAAAGGCGAAATCACTAGCTGAAACGGATAGTTCCATGGCCCAATAATCAGCACATTGCCCAAAGGCTCTGGCTGTACCCAGGCTGAACCTGGCATCTGTGCTAGCGGCAGCCCCACCTTTTGCGGCTTCATCCAACCCTTCAGATGCTTGATCGCATAGCTCAGCTCAGCTAGTACCCCAATCTCAAAGTAACCTTCAAACTCAGGCCGTCCCAAATCATCTTTCGCCGCCTGAACAATTGCATCTTGCCGCTCTAAAACAGCCTCTTTGAGCTGCTTTAGCTGAGTTAATCGATAGTCATGAGATCTGGTTTGACCCGTAGCAAAGAAGGCTCGCTGAGCCTGAAGCGTATCAGCAGCAGTGCGAGGTGGTGTAGAGAGAGCTGTCATAAGAACAAAGATTAAGGAGCTTTTCTTTTAAGGCGCTTTTCTTTGATTTTAGCGGAGTGCCAGATTGCATCAACGCCAGCCTACAACTGACATAAATCTCTTTCTTAGGAGATAGAAGGTTCGCTATACTTGGGCGCTATGACTACTAGAGTCTTGATCACAAGGAATATTGTCGAATGGCTGCTAATCAACCGCTCACTGGAATCACCCTGATTGACTGTGCAAAGGCAAATGCTACGCAGGGCCTTGCAGTCGCCACAAATCTATGTGGTTATGGTGACGACATTAGCAGCTTTCAGCAAGCCTTAGCCAAAGCTGGCGAAGACATGGGCGTTACGCTTGATGAGCTAGACGATCTCATCACCGACCAGTCTATCGCCAAGCGCGGTGGCGGTATAGAAGTCTCTCCTGACACTCTGGGAAACCTGTAAAAGATCTGTATCTGCCGCATTTTTGACGCTCATCTAAGCTCTTGTCAATTGCCCATTCCGGGTATAAATCTGCTGCTGATACGTTTGATCACCCGGTTGGCAATATCTGCGTAGCTAATTTCGCCCGCTAATATCTGCCCTAGCCGCTTAGTTGCCGTCGGTCGCTTAATTCCAACCTGGTAGCCGATTTTCGGTACCCTAAAATACACTTGGGCGATGCGCTGTGCCCACTGCATGTCGGCGCCCCAGCTATCGTGAATGGTCTGTGTATAGTCTGCCAAAGCCGTCTCCTCCCCCTTAAGCGCTCGGTTGATCGCTTTTGCCGCTTCCATCCCGCTATACATCGCTGGACGGATGCCTTCTGCCGTCAGCGGATCAACAATCGCCGCCGCCTCACCTACCAAGAGCGCATGGTTGCGATGAAGTGAATGATTGCCATCCCACAGCTTCAGCGGATGCGTGTGAAAAGTGCCTTGGGCAGCGCTCACCCCAAAGGCGGGCGCGTAATCCTGCAGAAGCTTTTCTGGCGCTTTTACCGAACGACCAATAAAGCTGCTCACCCCAAATGAATAGCCATGCTGCTTGGGAAAACTCCAAAGGCAGCCGTTTTTCACCAGACCAAACTCAAAGTTAAAGGCACCCGACTCTACCGGCATAGCGGTCTGCACCTCTAGCGTCCCGGCTTCGCGTAGCTTGTGCGGCTCAAATCCCAACCAGTCAGCCATCGGCCCTTTGGCGCCATCAGCCGCAATCACGTACTGGCCTGTTAGCTGACGGTCAGCTAGTTGACGGTCGTCAGTAACCCTTACCTGCCAGTGGTCGCCCTGAAACGCGATACCCGTCACAGCCGTTTCAGCTTGTAGCTGTGCGCCAACCGCCTGTGCCTGGTCAACCAAGAGCTGATCGAATACCTCACGCTTCACGCTCCAAATTGCTTCGGTCTCTAGCTCTCCTTCAACTGCGTCTTCTAGCTTCCAGGTGTAGCGCACGCGCCTGATTTGACTGTCGATCGCGGGCGTAAAGTCAAAATCAAACCAGCTAGCGACGCTCGGTGAGACCGCCCCAGTGCAGGTCTTGTACCGAGGAAAAGCCGCTTTCTCTAACAGCAAAACAGAGCGGCCAGCCTTAGCCAGATGGTAGGCTGCGGCGCTACCGCCCGGACCGGCTCCTACGATGATGCAGTCGTACATACTAGTTATTGTTTTGCAGGTTATTGTTTTGCAGACCTGTTATTTTGCAGACCTGTTATCTTGCAGACATTGCTCCTGCGAGTGCTTATCTAGCCGCCATCTATTCAACCAGTGTCTATTCAACCGGCGTTTATCTGGCCGGTACTCGTTTTGCGCGGCCTATACCGTCTCGAGCGCTTTCTCTTTGTCGGCGAGCGTTTCGTCGATGAGCTTAGTATATTTATCGGTCAGCTTTTGCACTTCGTCTTGCATATCGCGAGACTCATCTTCAGAAATATCACCGTCTTTTTCTAGTGATTTTGCCAAATCGATACCATCACGGCGCACGTTACGTACAGATACTCGGCCTTCTTCTGCGTATTTACCAGCTAACTTAGCGAATTCCTGACGGCGCTCAGCTGTTAGGGGTGGAATATTGAGCCGGATAAGGGACCCATCGGTATTGGGAACTAGGCCCACATCGGACATAGAGATAGCTTTCGAAATCAGCTGCACAGAGCTAGGGTCAAACGCCTGAATCATCAGGGTGCTGGCATCAGGTGTGGTGATGTTAGCTAGGGACTTCAGGCTGGTAGGGCTACCGTAGTATTCCACCATAATTTTATCTAGCAGCGAGGCGCTCGCTCGACCGGTGCGAATGGTATTAAACGCACGTTTAGTTGATTCGACGGCCTTTTGCATGGCCGATTCTACTTCACTTAGGTCAGCTAACTTCACAGGACTCTCCCACAATTGTTCCGATAGGTTCACCCATCATGGCGCGGTTGATATTGCCCCTCACCGAGAGGTTAAACACCATGATTGGAATGTTGTTATCTTTACACAGCGCAATGGCCGTACCATCCATTACCTTAAGATCTTTTGTCAAAACGTGGCTATAGGTCAGTGACTTATAGCGCCTAGCATCGGGATTGGTGGCAGGGTCGCTATCGTAGACACCGTCTACTTTGGTGGCTTTGAACAGCACTTCGGCGCTGATTTCGGCGGCTCGTAGGGCGGCGGTGGTATCGGTAGTAAAGAAAGGGTTGCCAGATCCGCCACCGAAGATGACGACCCGCTTTTTTTCTAGATGGCGGATGGCGCGGCGGCGAATGTAGGGTTCGGCTAGCTCTTGCATGGAAATCGCGGTTTGCACGCGAGTCGGTACGTCGATGCGCTCTAGCGCGTCTTGTAGGGTCATGGCATTCATGATGGTGGCAATCATGCCGATGTAGTCGGCAGTCGCGCGGTCCATACCGGCTGAAGCGCCTTTGACCCCTCTAAAGATGTTGCCGCCACCGACGACGATGGCTAGCTGAATGCCTTGTTCGACAACGGTGGCGATTTCTTGGGCGATCGCATCTACCACTGCTGGGTCGATACCATAGGCCATAGAGCCCATTAGGGCTTCGCCACTTAGTTTTAACAGTACTCGCTGATAGGGTTTGCCCATGCGTGCTCTATAGTAATTGAGTAGTAATTGAGTAGTGATTGAGTCATTAATTTCTACATCAAGATAGCAGCGAAATCGTTTGGGCGATACCCCACGATGGATGCGAACATTGTTTCTTGATATGTGGCCTGTGTCTCCCTTCTTTTTTCAGTGCGCGCTTGTGATAGTCTGGCTAGCTGCAGTTGGCGGGGCTTCGGAGGTCGCGCGGCGGCTGGGCTATGGACCAGAAATCACCCGAAAGATTGTTCATATTGGTGCGGGGCAAGTGATTTTGATCGCCTGGTGGCTGGCGGTACCCGCTTGGATAGGCATTGCGGCTTCGATTTTGTTTAGCGGTGTGGCTTTGCTTTCGTACCGGCTACCGCTACTGCCCGGAATCAACGGCATTGGTCGCCAGAGCTGGGGTACCTTTTTCTATGCTGTGAGCATTGGCCTGTTAATCGGCTGCTTTTGGCCACTGCAGCTACCGCAGTACGCAGTCATCGGTATTTTGACTATGACCTGGGGGGATGGGCTAGCAGCGCTCATCGGCCAGCGGTTTGGCCAGCATCCGTATCAGGTATGGGGGGAGAAAAAAAGCTGGGAGGGCAGCCTTGCCATGTTGATAGTGAGCTATTGCGTTTGCGCAGCGGTATTGAGCGCTGTACAGGGCCCTACTGTAGCCACTTGGCTCGTCGCTGCTGTCGTGAGTGCGATCGCTACAGCGCTAGAGTCAGTTTCTAAATATGGGATTGACAATCTAAGCGTGCCGCTAGGGACCGCTGCCGTTTGCTTCTGGTTAAATCAGGTCCTTTTGGTTCAGTAACTTTCCAGCTCACGGCTTTTCGGTTCACCAATCAAAGCGCGACTTCGCCCGTTTCTCCGGTACGAATACGAACGGCCTCTTCGACAGACGAAACAAAAATCTTACCGTCGCCAATCGTGCCTGTCGCTGCCGCCGTAGAGATGGTTTCAACGATTACATTAAGCCGCTCATCAGGAACAACTAGTATCAGTCTCTTCTTGGTTAAAAACTCTACCGTGTAGGAGATCCCTCGATAGGTGCTGGTTTGTCCCTTTTGACGGCCAAATCCTCGCACGTCCTCTAAAGTCATACCGGTAGCACCAATTTCTACCAAGGCGTTTTTCACATCCTGCAGCTTTTCGGGGCGGACAATAGCTTCAACTCTTTTCATTCCGACGGTCCTAGAAAGTCTAAATTTCTGTATACCTGCGCTCGCATTGCGCTAAGCAATCCGTAGCGCACCCACTACGGCTCATCTTTATTATTCAGCCAGTTAGCTAATAAGGACTGCTAGCAGCCACACAGAACAGATGTAATTGTTACAGCTTGACTGTATCTAAGACAACCGTTGAGAGATTGATCGGCCAAAGTTCTTGTTTGAAAGCGAGCCTACGCTAATCTACCCATAAGACCGATGGTGCGAGTGCCGATTGTGCTAAGTATTGACGCCTAAGTACCGATACTAGCTGTCAATAGCCAGTAGATATATGGGACGCGAACTGAGATTGAATTCCTCGGCAGTGGCGCTTGAGTTGCTTCAGCAGTTCGAGCGCGCTAGTGATATCACCCCTGTGAGCTGTCTGCTCTAGCTCCAGGGCAACGGCGGATAAAGCGCTAGCACCGACATTAGCGCTAGCACCGCGCAAAGAGTGAGCGACCTCTTCAACAGCTTGTGCGCTCTGAGAGGCGATCGCGCTTTCTAATTTCTGTAAGCTGTCTCGCGCGTCCTGCAAAAAAATATTGAGCAGCTCTGATTCAAAGTCACTATCTTCACCAGCTAACTGCCTAAGCTGCTGCCAGTCGAAGTCACAGAGCGAAGAAGAATGAATTGCCAAAGTTAGAAGTCCTTAGGGTAGAAGCAGAAGCTATCGATGGATCGTCTAGTACACGGTACCTAGACCATGAGGCGGTGAAAAAAAGGCACCTGATCTTCACGACATCTTCACGAACAGTTAAGCGCCCCATAGTTTTTCCATACAACAGTGAATTTTACTAATTGTATACAATTGCCTGTGCTTTAAGTGCGATCCCGTACGTAGTTTCTCCATACGGCACGCAACCGTATCGCTGAAAAAGTCAGGAATTTCGAATGATCTCTATTACCTATGTATTATCTTGCTGCTTCCAATCAGACTTCAATCAGATTTGGGATCGCCCATTCCCCAGGCGAAAACTGACAGCAGCAGCAACCACAGCAACCACCGAGGCCAGTGAACCCACAGCCAGAGCCCACCAGGTAAGGTATCCATAGCGTTAGACAGCAGCAAGGCAACAAAAATAGCGAGCAAAAGAGCAATGAGATTCATGGTGTCACAGACCGCTGTGAGCCGTTGGCTATAACCAATAATTAGTGTGTTCTTGTGTAAATTGTTCTCTCAATTGTTTCACTATTTTATGGTGATGACTAAAAATGACATTAAAAGAAGTGCTGACTCCTCATTTGGTAGCAATTACCAGCGATCGCGTAGTTTGATCGCATAAGTCGACCGAGCAACTGCTATCGATAGGCGCTATCAATCACAAGATTTTTGATTAGATTTAACAATTTTAACTATTAGGCTCCTTTTACTAATGCCGCGCTACAAACAAAAAGCCACTTCTAAAGAAGAAGAAACTCAAGAGCGCATCCTTAAAGCAGCGCAAAAGCTGTTTGCAAGAAGAGGCTACGGTGGAACCACGACGCGCGATTTGGCACAGACGGCCGGCGTGGCCGAAGGCACCCTATTTCGCCATTTTGAAAACAAAAAGGCCATTCTCGTTGAGGTGGCGACGCGCGGCTGGACAGAAATACTCACCGATCTGCTGACTGAGCTAAGTGAGATGGGGAGCTACAAGGCCGTAGCGCAGGTGATGCGTAAGCGAATGCTGAGCTTGAATGCCAACACTGATATGCTGCGCGTGTGCTTTATGGAAGCGCAGTTTCATCCGGAATTACGCGATCGCATCCAAGCAGACGTCATCGATAAAATGACCGACGTCGCCGAAGCCTTCTTTCAAACCGCAATGGATAGAGGCGTCTACCGTCAGATGAATCCCAAAGTCATTGCCCGCATTTTCCTCGGCATGTTTACCGTCTCCGGCTTCAGCCAAACCACTATGTCTGAGACCGGCAGTTCTCCTAACGACATGAAAGAAATGGCCGAAACCCTTGCTGATATCTTCCTAAACGGCGTGCTAAGCGAATCTGAGCATGCCTGAAGCTTCATCGCGATCGCAACCGACATCACATTGGCTGGCTATACAGCCATCAATTGCTGTTCAAGGCACCGCGTAAATCGCACAGAATATCGATACAATAAGGCCTTGTGCGCAGTCCGCTTTCTTGGGCGCTCTTTAGCGTGCAATTCTCTTACCGTTTTTCCTTACTGTTTTTTCAGCAATGGCTTCAGATCAGTCCGCTAACCCTTCTAATTCCAGTAACAGCGATTCTGGGATAGAAGCCATCCGTGCCGCTCGTCTACAGAAAGTAGAGGACCTAAAACAAGCGGGTCAGAATCCCTACGCTTATCACTGGGTGCTCACGCATTCAATCGCAGACCTACAGTCAAAGTTTGCAGATCTAGCCGCAGGCGCAGAAGCAGACTTTGACGTGTCAGTTGCTGGGCGCATTATGGCACGGCGGGTGTTTGGCAAGCTAGCTTTTTTCACGGTGCAAGACGAAACCGGCACGATTCAGCTCTATCTAGAGAAAAAAACCATTCAAGCAGAAATGGGCGAAGCCGATGAGCAAGCATTTAGCCACTTAAAGCAGCTCACAGATGTCGGCGATATTATCGGGGCGAAAGGAACGATCAAGCGTACCGACAAAGGCGAACTATCGGTAAAAGTAGCGCAGTACGCCATGCTGACCAAATCGCTCCTGCCGCTGCCCGACAAGTTTCACGGCCTAACGGACGTAGCCAAGCGCTACCGTCAGCGCTATGTCGACCTTATTGTTAACCCAGAAGTGCGCGATACTTTTCGCAAGCGCGCTCAAATTACAGCGGCTATTCGTCGCTATTTAGATCAGCTAGGATACATCGAAGTTGAAACGCCTGTCCTGCAGTCAGAGCCAGGCGGGGCAGAAGCAAGGCCGTTTGTGACCTATCACAACACAATGGATATGGAGCTGTACCTACGGATTGCAACAGAATTACACCTGAAGCGTATGGTTGTGGGTGGCTTTGAAAAGGTATTCGAACTAGGGCGAGTGTTCCGAAATGAAGGGATTTCTACCCGGCACAATCCAGAATTTACGACGGTCGAAATGTATCAGGCCTACGGTGACTATCAAGACATGATGGCGCTAACAGAAAAGATGATCGAGCAGATTGCCAAAGACATTGTGGGTAGCGCTACTGTGACCTACCAGGGCGAGAAGATTAGCTTTGCAAGGCCTTGGAAACGCCTCACTATGCATGAAGCGGTCAAAGAGAAAACAGGAATTGACTTTGCTACATTTGACGATTTGGCGGCGGCAAAACAGGCGGCAAAAGCGGCAGGTGTTGTTGAAGTAGACGGCTGCGAGAGCATCGGTCATGTGCTAAACGAGGCTTTTGAACAGAAAGTAGAAGAGACTCTGATACAGCCAACTTTCATTACTGACTATCCGGTGGAGATTTCCCCGCTTTCCAAGCCGCATCGTAGTAAGCCTGGCTTAGTAGAGCGCTTCGAGCTATTTATCGTGGGTCGTGAAACGGCTAATGCTTTCTCTGAGCTGACCGATCCGGTAGACCAAAGAGAGCGATTAACCTTACAAGCAGCTAGAAAAGAAGCCGGTGACCTGGAGGCTGCTAGCTTAGATGAGGATTTTATTACCGCGCTAGAGTACGGGATGCCGCCCACTGTCGGTATGGGCATTGGTATCGATCGCTTGGTGATGGTGCTTACGGACTCACCTAGTATTCGTGATGTGATTGCGTTTCCGTTGCTAAAAGCAGAAGTTAAAGCAGAAGTCAGAACAGAAACCAAAGCAGAAAGCACGTAATGATCAAAACTGAAACCATAAGAACGTACGCGGCTATCCTTATAGCAATTGTGCGAGGGCATGTCCGAAGAGAGTGCTGCGCCTACTTACGATTGTGACGATTGGAATCTGTTCTTTTGTGGAAACAACAACAGGAAACAACAATACGTACGTCGATAATCAGCTCTGTGTCCAGTCCCAGCATCGACGTAATGTCAATACGTTTGATGGATAAAACGACATCTTGCGCAGACAAGTATACCTGTGAGTGGATTGCCGCAAAAGTCTTGGACCAAGCGGGATCGCAATCGGCAACCTTAATAGTATTTAAGTCGTTCTTACTCTGCTGTTTCCGTATTCTGTTGCTTTTGTTCTAGGAAATGTGTCTTTTGGGATGTATTTACCTGGCAGTGCTGGTGCTGGCCTCATGAAGAGCAGCTAGGCGCTCTGAAAATCCAAGTCAGGCGCAGATCCCAACTAAAGATGGCTGATAGGGAAGGATAAAAGCGGTGTCTTCCCCCTTATTTTTGAAAGTTATTTATAATGGCTCAGTCGCAGACGAGTAGTGTATTTTTGTCGCTAGCCCAGCCCAATTACGGCCGTTTGGCCGAGTGCGTCGAAGATCTCTCTATTCCCGATTTTATTGACTTCTTAGAGCGAACAACTAACGACTTTCAGCAGTTTCTCAAAGTGATTGATCTGATCAACAACCGGTCAATTGAGCCGATGCTTGATGAGCTATTAGAGACCTTTACACTTAAGATTGGCCAAATCTTACAAGCAGAGCGCACAACAATTTTTGTGGTAGATGAAGATCGCCAGGAGCTGTGGTCGAAGATTGCTCAAGGGGCTGGATCCGATAGCTTGGAAATTCGGATCCCTCTAGGGCAGGGGATCGCTGGCTACGTAGCTACTGCAAGCGAAGGGGTAAATATTCCAGATGCCTACGCAGATGAGCGGTTTAGCGATGCAACAGATAAGCAAACAGGCTATCGAACCCGCAACATCCTATGTATGCCTGTGGTGAGTAGCGATCGCAAAGTAGTCGCTGTCGCTCAGCTACTCAATAAGGTTGGTACTGAGCCATTTTCAAGCGAAGATGAGGCCCGCTTCGCCCGCTTCGCCCCTTCTATTGGCATTTTGCTAGAAACCTGCCAGTCTTTTTACCTAGCCGCTCGCAATCAAAAGGGGGTGGCTGCCTTGCTCAAGGCAATCTCGTCCATGGAACAAAGCCTAAATTTGGCGGTGACGCTGCAGTCGGTGATGGCCGCGGCCCGTCAGCTAATACAGGCAGATAGAAGCACGCTGTGGCTGCTAGATGAGAATCGCGCTGAGCTGTGGTCTCAAGTAAAAAGCGCTGATGGGCAAACGCTCATCGACCTACGACTGCCTGCGGACAAGGGAATTGTCGGCTTTGTCTCGGCTTCAGCTCAGACGCTCAACATTCCAGATGCCTATCAAGATAGTCGATTCGATCCGTCTTCTGATCGTAAAACCGGCTATCGAACCCGCAACATTTTATGTATGCCAGTGTTTGACTCTAGCGGCAAGCTAATAGGCGTTAGTCAGCTAATCAACAAAGTGCAAGGACAGTTCACATCGCTCGATGAGTCATTTATGAGAGCGTTTAATACGCAAGCTGGAATCGCTTTGGAGAATGCTCAGCTATTTCAACAGATCTCTCAAGAGAAGCAGTACCAAAAAGACATGCTAGAGAGCCTGTCAGATGCAGTGATTTCGACCGATATGGCGGGTCGAATTGTCACTATCAATGAGTCCGCGCTGAAGCTGCTAGGTTGTCCGGTAGGCGGTACTGATAAACAGGTAGAAAACGGGGCAAAAGAAGAAAGTGAGCAGCGCGTTGACTTAGCGATCGCACAGCGGTGGCAGCAGCAAATTATTGGCCGCTACCTATGGGATGTCGTGCCCCTAGAGCGTTTGCGCCAGCGAATAGAAGATAGTCTGCACAGTGGCGCGCGGCACTATGTGCCAGAACAGGGGCTAACGGTATCAGTGGCGACATCATTGGTGAAAGTGGCGACATCAGCGGCGACTGGCTTCGGCTCGGCTGCGCTCAGTCAGCAGACAGAGAGCTGCGTACTTGTCGTGCCAAATGGAGTGGGATATCGGCTGTGGGGATCGGAGGCGTGCAGTTTTTTGCCCAGCCAGGTAGCAAGCTGGAACCGCAGTATCAATTTGACGGTAACTCCGCTTAGCGATCCGCAGGGTGGGGTGCGCGGTGGGCTAGTTGTGCTCGAAGATATTAGCCAAGAAAAGCGAATGAAAACAACGCTGTACCGCTACATGACCCCAAGCGTTGCCGATCGGGTGATGGCTCTAGGGGAAGATGTGCTGATGGTCGGCGAGCGTAAAGACGTGACGGTGCTATTCTCGGATATTCGGGGCTATACAACGCTGACCGAGGCGCTAGAAGCCACGCAGGTCGTCTCAATGCTAAATGAGTATTTCGAGACGATGGTGGAATCGGTATTCCACTGCGAAGGCACACTTGATAAGTTCATTGGCGATGCGCTGATGGCGGTGTTTGGCGCACCTTTACCGCTAGAAAATCATGCTTGGTCGGCGGTGCGTTCGGCGCTCGATATGCGGCGGCGACTGGTGATTTTTAATGAAGAACGGATGCGCCAGGGTCAGCCTGAGCTAAGGATCGGCATTGGCCTAAGTTCGGGTGAGGTTGTCTCTGGCAACATTGGCTCTCAGCGCAAAATGGAATATACCGTAATCGGCGATGGGGTCAACCTCAGCTCGCGGCTCGAGAGTATTACCAAACAGTACGGCTGCGATATTGTGCTGAGCGAACATACCTACGAGCTTTGTCGAGATCAGGTCTGGGTACGCGAGCTAGATTTGATTCAAGTAAAAGGCAAGCTAGAGCCGGTGAAGATTTATGAGCTGATTAGCGATCGCACTCAGCCGCTCGATACCGAAGCCAAAACCTTTCTTGACTTGTATCAGAGAGGGCGCGAAGCCTACAAATCGATGTCATTCGATTTGGCTATTTCACTATTTCAGCTAGCCCAGGCGTTACGACCCGATGACAAAGCGGTTGAGCTGCACTTGTTGCGATCGCAAGCCTACCTACTCAGTCCGCCTGCCAAAGACTGGGACGGTGTCCACGTGATGAGCATGAAGTAAGGAGCATTTAATTGTGAGCTATGCAATCCATGATCTATGCACGCCGTGAGCTGTGCAGGTATATTCCGCAAGTGATGTTACAGACCTGAAGTTTTAAAGATATTTGCCGTGATAATAAGCAGGTTATTTCCCCAACCTTTGACTTACCCATATGACTGACGACCAGCCTCGAAATCAGACCCAAGCTCAGCCGTCACATCGCCAAAAGCTGTACGAAGGTAAAGCTAAAATCATCTATGCAGCGGATGAGCCAGAGGTATTGGTTACCTACTTCAAAGACGATGCAACCGCCTTTAATGCGCAGAAGAAAGGTCAGATTGAAAACAAAGGGGTAGTCAACTGCAAAGTGACAGCCCATCTGTATGGTCTGCTCGAAAAGCAAGGAGTCGCCACTCATTTGATTGAGACCACAGGCGATCGCGAAATGCGCGTCAAACGCGTCGATATCATTCCGTTAGAAGTCGTTGTGCGCAATATTGCCGCTGGTAGTCTGTGCAAGCAAACCGGCATTTCCTTGGGGACGGTTCTGTCGCCGTCCCTAGTCGAGTTTTATTATAAAAATGACGAGTTGGGTGATCCACTGCTAACGCGCGATCGCATTGCCGCCATGCAAATCACTTCGCCCCAACAGCTCGATCAGCTTATTCACAAAGCTCAAATCGTGAATCAGGTACTGAGCGAATTCTTCCTAAGCTGCGATATTACCCTCGTAGACTTCAAACTAGAATTTGGCTTAGATAGTAACGGCACCCTGCTGCTCGCCGACGAAATCAGCCCAGACACATGCCGTCTGTGGGACACCACAGAACCCGACGAACGCAAACGCGTAATGGACAAAGATCGATTCCGCCAAGATCTAGGCGATGTTGCCGCGGGCTACCAGGCTGTCTTAGCGCGCATTTTGTCCAAGGTGTAATTAAATGCCAGTGTGAGACTGTGTGACGCTTTTCCTTCTATAGCGCCTCTGCTATAGCCTTCTCTCAATCGGCTAACTTCTTCTCTACCGTGCAGCCTGCCCATCTGTCACAGCTACCGCTAGGTTCGCGCTTGAGAGTGCGGTAGTATTTTTTGAGCTTGATTTAATAATTACTCATAATTTTTAGTCAATTACACGCTTGTGCTTTGTGCTTCAAGCGTGGGTGTGAGGAATGAACGTTTATAAGGATTCACTGGTTATGCGTGTTTCACCAGCTCTTTTGGCCTGTTTTAGTTTAGTGGCGGTTTCCAGCTTACTTAGCCAAGCTGCTGGCGCTGCTGAAACAGCCAATGGCGCACTAACGCTCGCAGCACCTGCTGAGAGTAGCCCAGCTCTTTCTCAGCTAGTAACAGGCATTGTTAACAAACAGGTCCCTCCGTTACTGGCTCAAGTGCCCGCCGATACGGATGTAGATATTGACGTTACGCCCATAGAGCCCGCAGGTGGCATCGAAACCGAGCCAGAAAGTGCCGCGCCAGATATCTTGCCAGACCCGGCAACTCCCCAGAACGACAATCCCAGCATTCGTATTCCTATAGAAGACGGACAGATTCAGATAGATGATGCTGAAATAGAACCCGCTCCGTCAATAGAAGCACCCTCTACGGAAACGGATGACACCGGAGCGGATGAGGCGACGCCTGCTGCACCTAATCAGGCAGCACCCGATTCAGCCGTCCCTGATCCAGCTACACCAGAAAGCACTACAGGGGACGAAGGTGCTGAGGCGGCTGAAGAAACTCGCGTACTGGTCTCAGAAGTAGACGTCGTTTCCTCTAATGAATCGCGTCCGCTGACCCCCGAACTCATTGACGCTGTGTATAGCGCCGTAGAGACAGTCCCCGGCAGAACGACTACTAGAACTCAGCTACAAGAAGATATCAACAGCGTATTTAGCACCGGCTTCTTTTCCAACGTTAGCGCCAACCCGGAAGACACGCCGCTAGGTGTGAAGGTAACCTTTCTAGTAGAGCCCAATCCTGTGCTAACTCGCGTAGAGGTGCGCAACGCTCAAGTTTTGCCACCTGAGGTGATTGACGAGATTTTTGCTCCTCAGTATGGGGAAGTGATCAATTTGCGAGATTTTCAAAACAGCATCTTGGATCTTAACGACTGGTATCAAGAGAACGGCTATGTTCTCGCTCAGGTAGATACCGCACCTCAGAACTCATTAGAAGATGGCGTGGTTACGCTAGTTGCTTCTGAAGGTGAAATTGAGTCAATTGAGGTGCGCTTTATTGACACCGATGGCGAAACAGTCGATGAAGACGGCAATCCTATCGGTGGAAAGACCCGTGATTTCATTGTGACGCGTGAATTTGAAACGGAACCTGGAGATGTCTTCCAAGAAAGTCAGATTCAAGCGGATATTGGTCGAGCCTTTGGGCTGGGCATTTTTGAAGATATTCGCCTATCGCTCGACCCAGGGGATGAAGATCCGCGAAAGGTGAAGATGATCGTCAACATAGCGGAGCGTGAGACTGGCTCTATCGGTGCTTCGTTGGGCTTCAACCTGCGCGGTGACTTGTTTGGGCAGCTCAGCTACAACGAGGAAAACTTCGGTGGTAACAACCAAAAGCTTAGAACAGAAGGCCGCGTAACGACTCGCGGTGACTTTCTCTTTGACGTTAGCTTTACCGACCCTTGGATTGCGGGCGACCCTTATCGCACCTCTTACACTGCTAGCTTGTTCAACCGTCGAGCTACGTCCTTGATTTTTGACAATGGCGATATAGAAGTTGACTTGCCCAACGGCGATACCCCTAGACTCAACCGGTTAGGAACAGGTATCAGCTTTAGTCGGCCTCTAGATGACGGGCTCTCACTCTCATTAGGGGCTCAGTATGAACGCGTGGCGCTGCTAGATGCAGATGGCTCGGTCAATCCTAGAGATGAGCTAGGCAATTTGCTAACTGCCAGCGACAATGGCAAAGATGATTTGTTCACAGTTCAGTTTGGCGGCGTACTAGATAGACGCAACAATCCCTCTCAGCCGACAAGTGGTAATCTGATTCGCTTAGGAACTGAGCAGTCTGTACCGCTAGGGAGCGGTTCTATTTTCTATAACAAAATAAGCGGCAGCTACAGTCAGTATATTCCCATCAACTTCTTGGGCGCGGATGATGGCCGTGAGACTATTGCGCTCAACCTTCAAGGGGGAACAGCCATCGGTGAAATTCCGCCTTACGAGGCCTTTCCGCTAGGGGGTGGTAACTCGGTTAGGGGCTACGAGGAAGGGGCTGTCGGCTCCGGGCGATCTTTCTTGCTAGGCACAGTAGAGTATCGATTCCCGCTGTTTAGTCAGTTCTTGAACGGGGCGCTGTTTGCAGACTATGGGACAGATTTGGGCTCGGGCAGTTCGGTGCCGGGTGACCCAGCGGGCGTGCGAGGCAAGCCTGGAAATGGCTTCGGCTATGGCGCAGGTGTTCGAGTACAAACGCCACTGGGCGCACTGCGACTCGACTACGGTCTGAGCGAAGCGGGTAGCCGCTTCCACTTCGGTTTTGGAGAGCGGTTCTAATGAGTTCATCAGCGAGTTCATCGGCGAGTCCGACGGCGGTAGATATCTCGATAGAAGACTGGTCAGACCAGGCGATAGATGCCGAGGCTTTTCACGATGCTAATCAGCAGCGGACGCTTGCTGATGTTGTTACGGCTGCAGGGGTAGGGCTCCACTTGGGACAGCAGACAACGGTGCGTTTGCTGCCCGCTGCGCCTGATTCGAGACGCTATTTTATACGGTGCGATCGCCCTCAGCCACTGTCAATTCCAGCGACGGTAGACGCGGTAATTCAAACCCAGCTATCTACTGAGATAGGAACAGGTGAGCCTCATGAACATCACACTGTCAGAACAATAGAGCACTTGCTAGCCGCTTTGGTGGCGCTATCTATTGACAATGTGAGAATTGAGATAGACGGTCCGGAGCTGCCGCTGCTAGATGGCTCAGCGAAAGGATGGATGGATGCGATCGCCCCAGTTGGCATCCGTCATCAGGCCGTCCTAGCGCACAATCGCCCCGCGCTTACTCAGTCTGTAACTGTGCACGATGGCGATGCGTGGGTTGCGGCCTTTCCCAGCACAGAACTGCGGTTCAGCTACGGCATAGACTTTGAGCTAGCTGCTATTGGCAACCAGTGGCATAGCTGGTCACCCACAGTAGAGAATGTAGAGAAATCTGGGCGAGCGGGCTTTGCGCATCGCTTTGCTACCGAAATTGCACCGGCGCGGACCTTTGGCCTAGCACACCAGATTGATTACCTGCGCACTCAGGGTCTAATCAAAGGCGGCAGCCTAGAGAACGCTCTAGTTTGCGGTCAAGACGGTTGGATAAATCCGCCGCTGCGGTTTGAGAACGAACCAGCTCGCCACAAAATGCTCGACTTGATTGGTGACTTGGGCCTGCTCGGTCGCTTGCCGCGGGCGCATTACGTCGCCTACAAAGCAAGTCACACGCTGCACGTAGCACTCGCTAGGAAAATAGATGTATGCTGCCCTACTGTCGAGAATTAAGAGTTGACGATGGTGAGACTGACGAAGTGAGAGCCCATGAAGCGAAACCGATGAAGCGAAACCCGTGAAGCGAGACTATACGGAACAGCAATAGCGGCTTTTTTGGTTTTCTCCCCGTTTCTCATAGCGTCAGACACCGTCTAATGGCAGAATCGTGAGGGGCTTAACCAAGCTTCACCCTTTTTTTAGCTTTCGTTTTACGATTTGATGTCTTATGCCAACTAGTGCTCCCGCCCCAACTGAAGCCGACAAAACTGTGCCAGATGCTTCAACTACACCAGATCCCTCTGGTGGTGAGGGCGCTGACCAGTCCAATGCCAAAACAACTTATACCCTAGAAGAAATTCAAAAGATCTTACCGCACCGCTATCCGTTCGCTCTAGTAGATCGCATCATTGAGTATATCCCTGGAGAAAAAGCGGTGGGCTTAAAGAACGTCACCTTCAATGAGCCCCATTTTCAAGGACACTTTCCCGGAAGACCGATGATGCCAGGTGTGCTGATTGTAGAAGCGATGGCCCAAGTCGGGGGCATTGTTTTAAGTCAAATTCCGGGAGTCGATGGTCGCTTATGCGTGTTCGCTGGTATTGATAAAGTGAAGTTCCGTCGGCCCGTCGTTCCAGGTGATCAGCTAATCATTACGACTGAGCTAACAGTGATTAAGCAGCTACGCTTTGGCAAGATGAAGGCGCGTGCTGAGGTCAGCGGACAGCTAGCTTGTGAAGGCAATCTGATGTTCTCAGTAGTCGACTAGAGTTGACCGGTCCTGATTGACTAGCCCTGAGTGACTGGGCCTGCTTGACTGACCTCGATTGACCGGCCTCGATTGACTGGCTTGATTGGCTAGCAAACGATCAGATAGCTACTTTGCCTTTTTCAAAACAGCGGACTGACGTCATGACGAGGTTTGAAGCAAAGTAGCCAACACAAACAGGCTGGCACTATGACAAAGTGGCTAACACCGCAAAGAGGTAGCAGTAGATAGGTGGTAGTACTGTTGTAGGTTTCCTCAGCTTTGTTCTGCGGTTTGTTTTTCCCAAGGTGATTGGTGATTATGTACTCTACTCGTTTGGTGGCTTTGCTGGAGGCATGGCTTTGATGACTACTTTGATTCATCCGACTGCGGTTATTCATACTGGCGCTCAGATTCATGCAAGCGCTAGTGTGGGTCCCTATGCCGTGATCGGAGAAAAAGTCACCATCGGTGCAGATACGACCATCGGTGCTCACGCAGTGATTGAGGGCAATACGCAAATTGGCGATCGCAATCGAATTTTTCCGCACGCGTCCATTGGCTTAGAGCCGCAAGACCTCAAGTATGACGGTTCTATGAGCCTAGTCGAAATTGGCAATGATAATGCCATTCGTGAGTGTGTGACTATTAATCGTCCGACTCGACTTGGGGAAATCACTCGCCTAGGCAGTCACAATTTGCTGATGGCCTATGCCCACGTCGCCCACAACTGCGAGCTTGGCGATCGCGTCATCATCGCTAACTCAGTGGCACTTGCGGGTCACGTCAGGGTGGAATCTCATGCGCGCATTAGTGGCTTAGTTGGCGTGCATCAGTTTGTGCATATCGGTCGTTATGCGATGGTTGGCGGCATGAGCCGAATCGAGCGAGACGTACCGCCCTACATGCTGGTTGAGGGCAATCCTTCGCGAGTACGCGGACTGAACCAGGTGCTGCTGAGCCGATCAGGCATTGCCAAGGAAGCGGATGGCCGAGTATATCAGGGCCTAAAAGAGGCGTTTCGAATTCTGTATCGATCAGGTCTGACGTTAGAAGAGGCTACCGAAAAGTTAGCGGTGATCGCGGATAACGATCACGTGCGACATTTGATTGATTTTCTACAGGCGTCGATCGGCGAAAAGGGACGGCGAGGACCGGTGCCGGGGAGAAAACGATAGCCTAGTGCGATCGCTCAGTGTATGTAATTGCTCAGGGTGACCACCCGGTGTAGCCGTGGCTGCTGACCGGCGAGAGAGCTACATTGGACGATAGGAATTTTGGGCACTAGGAGCTGTGGGCGCTAAGAGTTATGAGCGCTAAGAGCTAGGGGCGCTATGGTATGAGCGCTGGAAATTACGAGCGTTAGAAATTACGAATTAAGAGTTGAAGGTTGACTGTAGTGGGTGATGGGAAGCCAGTAAATAAGCCGGTGAATATTTTTATTCACACAGGAGAGGTATCAGGTGATTTGCAAGGCGGCTCGCTGATTAAAGCCTTGAAGCGACAGGCACAAAGGCGTGGAATTGAGCTGGCAATTACGGCTGTCGGAGGGCAGCAGATGGCCGAAGCGGGTGCAGAGGTGATTGTGAATACGGTGCGGCTGAGCGCAATCGGGCTATTGGAAGCACTGCCTTATTACCTAAGAGGACGTAGATTACATCAGCAGGTCAATCAGTACTTGCTAGATTATCCGCCCGACTTGATGGTGCTGCTAGACTATATGGGGCCTAATATCCCGGTTGGTAAGTTCGTTCGTAAAGAGCTACCCAAAACGCCGATTGTGTATTACATTGCGCCGCAGCAGTGGGTTTTTTCGACGAAGCAAGATACGCAAAATATTCTAGATGTGACAGATAAGCTGCTGGCTATTTTTCCGGAAGAGGCGAAATATTACCGGCAGGCCGGCGCAAATGTTTCTTGGGTAGGGCATCCACTTGTAGATATGCTAGTCGACTCGACCTACAAATCAACGGCTAGAGCGGATCTGAAGATTGCTCAAGCGGCCCAGGTTGTGACGCTGCTACCCGCATCGCGCAAGCAGGAGCTGCAATATATCATGCCAGTGATGTTTGAGGCGGCGGCTTATATTCAATCGCAGCAGCCGAAGGTGAGATTTCTAATTCCGGTGTCACTGCCAGAGTTTCGAGAAGAGATCAGGCTAGCAGCCGATACGTATGATCTCAACGCCAGACTAGTCGATAAGGTAGATGGACAGCGGGCGATCGCCGCAGCCGATGTCGTCATCAACAAATCAGGAACGGTCAACTTAGAAGTCGCGCTGCTAAATGTTCCTCAGGTAGTGATGTATCGACTTAGCCATTTGACTGCGTTCATCGCTAAATATGTGGTGCGCTTTACAGGTAAGTATGTTTCCCCAGTTAACCTGATGGAAAATCAGCCGATTGTACCAGAGCTGTTGCAGTGGGCAGCTACGCCGCAGGCGGTGAGTGAGGCGGCCCTAAGCCTACTAACTGATGAAGGCAAACGCCAGGAAATGCTAGCAGGCTACGCGCGGATGAAGCAGGCAATGGGAGAAACTGGAGTGTGCGATCGCGCAGCTAACGAAATTTTAGATATGCTGCCTTGATAGGATCAAGCGTGTTCTTATAGGAGTGCTAGTAGTGCTCTTATATAGTAGAGAGTCAATATCATAAAAAGTGGAGCAAACTTGATAGGGCTCCACCCTATATGCTCTACACTAGTGCAGAAAATAACGAAGCTGGCAAGGCAGATTTGGCCTAGCTAAGGTGAGAGGAGACGAGCGTGGAATTCTCAGAACTATTTAGACAGGGCGGCATCGCGATGTGGCCCCTGCTCTTTTTGTCAATCTTGGCATTGGGCACCATCATAGAGCGGATCTGGTTTTGGTCCAAGATCTTGACACGCGAGCGCGAAGTGTCAGGTCGCGTGCTCGAGTCAGCACGGCGAGAGTGGAGCGCGGCAACTCAGATAGCCCAGCGGTCAGATAAGTTGCCCATGGGCCGATTCTTGCTGTCGGCGCTAAAGCTCAAAGATCCAGACCCAGAGGTGTTTCGCCTGGCGCTAGAAACATCGGCTAGTGAAGAGCTAGCGACCATGCGCCGAGGAGAAAAAGTCCTGGAAGCGGTGATTGCGCTCTCGCCTTTGTTGGGACTGCTAGGTACAGTAGTCGGTCTGATCAATTCGCTAGGATCAATCGATCTCAATGCGTTAGGTGTAGGCGATGCAACGGCTGGTACCGCGCTTGGAATTGGGGAGGCGCTGATCAGCACCGCAGCCGGTCTGATAATTGCGATTGTCAGCCTGGCTTTTTACCGACTATTTCAAGGATTTGTCTTTGGTCAAGCTAAGGTGTTTCAGCTATCGGGTAACGAGCTAGAGCTGCTGTACCGGCAGGCCTGGGCTTATACAAAAGGAAAGCCTAGCTCACTTAGCGACACGCTGGTGAACTCGCCGCCTTCTCCTACGGTTGATTTACCCGAGCCAACCAAGCCAACCAAAAAGCAGCCGCCTGCAACCTTTTAGCTGCTTTATCTTTGGGCTGTTCGATCTCTGAGCTGTTCAATCTTTTAGCTGTCTAATCCAGCTTCTAATTTAGCTAAATAGTATTAGCTTGTATTGGTCTCCTGCCCATTCGTCTCTTCTGATTCGCACCTTCTGACTCACTCTTTCTGATTCACCTTTTCTCATCTGCCTTAAAACTAGCTTTTGCCCTTCTTCGCGACGAAATGCGTTTCGTAAGTACCGCGCCATGAAAGTAGACATGAACAATCCTCAGTCGGATGTGCAGATTGAGATTCTGCCGATGATTGATGTGATTTTTTGCATTTTGACTTTTTTCATCCTAGCGGCGGTAGGGCTGAGTCGGCAGCAGGTCATTGACCTGACATTGCCTGCGGTTAATAACAGCGTCCCGGTCTCAGGAGAAAGTCGCGATCGCCTATACGTTAGTGTCGACAGCGTTGGTCAGGTCTATATAGATGCCAACGCTGTGCCGCTCAGTCTGCTGCAAGATGTGCTAGTGCAGCATCAGCAGATTGCACCTAACGGAACAATTGTGCTGTACGCGGCAACCGATGCGCGCTACGAAGATGTGATTCAGGTGTTGGACCTGCTTAGATCGGTGGGAGGCGATCGCGTTGCGTTAGCAACTTTACCTAAAGGCGCGTCACTTGATCCTACGCAGGGAAACACGCTGGGTGTCGGTCAGCTAGGTCAGCCCCTGCCAGGCGCACCGGGGAGCCTTCAAACGCCGCCTCTTGAGGGTGATGGCAACTTAAATATTTCACCTTTGCCCTCTGACTCTCAGCTTTCACCTGGAAGTACGATACTACCCCCCGTCTCGCCGGGGAGTCCTAGTGCACCGGCTGTACCAGCACCGGCAGGCGAAGCAGATAATCCTTAAACGCTTCCTAAACTGCTTCTTGATTCTCAAATCCCTAGTGAGCTGCATTTTTGTAAAGCGCGTTCTATCACGGCCTGGATAGACACATTTAGGCGATCGCTATATTCAGGCGTTGCATCCAAGTTAAGATAGCTGGGTTCAATGAAAGGGCCCTAGCCACCGTTTTTTGCAATGAAGCATACGCTTTCTGTTCTGGTTCAAGACGAATCAGGCGTCTTGACCCGGATTGCCGGACTGTTTGCCCGCCGCGGGTTTAATATCGAGAGTTTGGCCGTTGGGCCCGCCGAAAAAGCGGGTATCTCTCGAATCACGATGGTAGTGCCCGGAGATGATCGAGTCATTGAGCAGTTGGCCAAGCAGCTATACAAGCTAGTCAACGTGCTGACTGTAGAAGATATTACCGAAACGCCCAGCGTTGAGCGTGAGCTGATGCTGATGAAGATCACTGCCGATAGTGGCAACCGGGCTGAGGTCGTTGGGCTAGCTCAGCTATTTCGAGCTCGCGTAGTGGATGTTTCCAAAGCTGCCCTAACGATAGAAGTTGTAGGCGATCCAGGTAAGCTAGTAGCCATTGAACAGATGATGAAGCCTTTCGGTATTCAAGAGATTGCAAGAACTGGCAAGATTGCTCTCACCCGCGAATCTGGTGTCAATACGGAGTATCTGAAGTCGCTAGAAAGCAAAGTCTAGGAAAGAAGGCCTAAGCCAGTTAAAGCTTAGAAATCCACGTCTAGCAGCACTATGCGAGAGGCAGCTATTAGGCAACCTTAGACTGATTAATACTGTCTTGCGCCGCAGGACTATTAGCAGCATATCCGGAGCTAGGAATCTGAGGGTGGGGTATAGAAGGTGCGGTCGGCTCCTGTTCTTTTAGCTCCCACACTTTGAGCAGAATCAAATATTCATAAAAGGCCTGAAGGACGCACCAGGTGAAGCCCGCACGGCCATCTAGGCAACCGCCCAGGAAAAAATACATGTAGATAAACCGCACCAGCGGGCGACCAGGAATGCGCAAAGAGAGATCTTTGAGCGCATGGCGACGATCGACTTCTGAGCTGCCGCTGATTAGGGCTTTCCAATCTACACGACCTTCGGAGAGCTGTTTGAGGGTCTCTTTTGCCTCATCAGTAGAGTAGCGGTTGTGCTTTTCTATCCAGCGGCTAAAGCCTTTTCCACAGGTATAGTGCGGGTATGTTTCTTTTAAAAATCCAGCTGAGCCCTCGATCACCTCGCGTTCGGCATGGCCATAGTCGCTAAACCAAACAAAGGTTTTATCTAGCAGTCTGAGCTGATAGCGAGGATACTGGGTGCTGTGCTTGATCCACCGGTTCATAAACATCACCCGCTCGGCGACATAATAGCCGACGTGCTGACCAGAGGAAAGCGCCGCGTTGCATTCGGCGAACAGAGCTGGCGTCATCCGCTCGTCGGCTTCTAAGATGTACGACCAGTGATACTTCGTTTGAATATTGCGTAGCATCCAGGTGCGCTGCTGCCCGTGGCTTTTAAAGGCGTGCTGTACTGTCCGGACGTTGGGATAGCATTGGGCAATTTCTAGGGTGCGATCGCTACTACAAGAATCGACCACAATAATATCGTCACACATGGCCGCTGATTTGATACAGGCCGCAATGTCTAGCGCTTCATTGTAAGTCAAGATAAATATTGAGAACATTGGAAGGCGTTGTACTTCAGGCGGCGAAGGGATGACAGATATTCTAGGCGATAGACATTTGAAGCGACAGTGATCGCTGCTGCCGCCCGAAATTTTCCTACATAGCGATGGGTTGCACCTGTAGCCGTAAGCCCCATATAAGCACCAGCCGCTGAGGTCTACCTTCAACTTTCAATAAACTTTCAGCTATCCGCATCAAAAGCGCATGATAACCCAAGCGGTCTGTCTGATAGCCAGATTTTACCCTGTAGCCCCTACGTCCACTCACCCAGGCCCATGGCATAGCGTTTGTTGCCCTCCAAGCCACTAGTAGGTTCAAAATCAGGGCAGCCAATCGCCTCTTCTGAAAACGCGCTATAAGGCGCAATGGAGCATTTGAGCAAGTGGCTACCGGTAGCGTAGGAACAGTTAGCGCAAGGAATCTGATGCATTTTCTGGATGCTAGCGATGCCCTGGCGGATGTTTTTAAAGAAGCTCCACGCAGTTAGCGCAATCGTGCTCCACAGAAAAAGGAAGCAAACTGCTGGCAACGCTGGACGAATCCAAACAATCAGTCTGGCAATCAGCACAAAACTCAGCCGAAGTATGAGGTCTATCAAGCGCTTGCTATCCTTTGTTGTGTCTCACGCAAATGTTTCATCTCACGCGAGTGTTTCGTCTCACGCAAAAATCTGAGATGTGTTGTGATTCTAGAGCTCCTAATAAGCTCTGTCGTTACAAAGTTACGAAATTTATAATAACCATAGATGTTTCTGCGGTCTAAGCAGCGTGCTCTTTGGTCTGTCCTGTATGCCCTTTTTTGCCTTTTTTTGCCCTTTTAGACTTTCCTATGCCGTTTCTGAGCTTTTTAGGCTTCTTTTTCAGCCGATTCTCTCAGCTTATCGGCAATATCTGCATGCATTAGCGCAATGTTAGGGTCTCGCTGAATTGCTTGAAAGTACTTTTCGCCAAGCGGGGTGAGCGAGTTTTTGTTGGGCTTGAGCATAAGCCGCGCTTTTTCGAGCAAAATAGCCGCGCTTTCTGGTTCTACCTTGTCTTTCTTTCGCAAATCGAGCAGCTCGTCGACCTGCACAATAAATTGTGAGATCGGCCTTAGCCAGCTAAAGGCTTCGTCCTCGGTGACTAATCGGAAAAACTCGCCGCTATTAGCAATAGGTCCGTGACTTTGCTCGTAAACGACGCGCTCGGAGTAGAGCAGCGCTTTGTGTAACTTGAGAAGGTCAGGGCGAATTCGCTGGAGTCGAACGATGACCGAATCGTTATCGGGAGTAGCACTCATGGAGAAAGGAGCGGGCGGCTTGATTAGAGTAACATTTTGGCTTCGGCTTCGCTCTGTTGTCATGTGCCTAGCGGTAGGAACGGCTCTGACCAATTTGCTCTGGAGATCGCCGTAGGGGTAAGGTCAAGAGGAGCGTGTAAGTGTTGTGAGCAGGCGCAGGGGATCTGGTGATGGTAAAGATTACGGAGCACGAATGCGAGGCAGGCGGACGGCGGTGGTTTTATCGTGAGGCGCTGCCGCTAAACGTAACAAACAAGAAAGTGCCCGTAGTGCTGCTGCACGGGCTGGTGTCACAAAGCTATAGCTGGCGCGACGTGATGGGTCCGCTGGCAGAGGCTGGCTTTCGAGCGGTCGCACCTGATTGGATTGGCCACGGCTATTCCTCTAAGCCTGACAAGCGCGAGTTTGCCTACACTAGCGAGGCCTTCTTAGAAGCGCTTGAAAGCTGGCTGAACGCGTTAGAGATTGAGCGATTTGCCCTAGTGGTACAGGGTTTTTTAGGGTCGGTGGGTCTGCTATATGCCATACAGCATCCTGAAAAAATTGAGCGACTGGTAATTTTGAATACGCCGCTAACGGCTAAGGCAAAAGTACCGTTCAAGATAGCTCAGTTCGGCTGGCCGCTGATAGGAGATGTCATCACGCAAGATCCTATTCTGGTAGATAGAACGCTAGAAGGCGGCGGACCGTACGAAGTAAGCGATCAGGATTTGACGGTTTATCGCCGACCTTTCTTGAAGAGTTCAGACGCGGGACGAGCCTTGTTAGCAACGGTAAAGCAGCTTCAGCTCAGCAAAGTGATGGCCGATATTGACGCTGGGTTTTCTCAATGGTCAATTCCAACGCTGATTGCCTGGGGCACAGCAGATAGATGGTTGCCTGTAAGCCTAGCAGAAGCTTTCGCAGAAAACCTCGGCGATGCAGAGCTGATGAAATTAGAAGAAACCGGTCACTATGCTCAAGAAGACTGGGCTAAAAAGGTCAGTGACGCCATTGTGCCCTTTTTGCGCCGGGCCCCGCTTGCCTAAAAATCAACACCGCGTTTGAGTTCTACGCCGCGTTCGGCATAGTGCTTGTGACAGAAGACTTCTGAATGAGTGCTGGCAAGTTGAAAGTAGGCGGGCTGGTTTTTGCAGCGTCCGGTGATGATGACTTCGGTGCCTTTGGGTTTGCGCAGCAGGGTCTGGATGATGGGTTCTTCGGGCAGCAGCTCTAAGTCTACGGTGGGGTTAAGTTCGTCGAGAATGACAGTTTTGTAGAGGCCGGAGGCGATCGCTGTACTGGCTAATTCCCATCCTCGCTCGGCTTCTATGTAGTCGATTGGCTGCTGCTGACCTCGCCAGACAATGGCGTCGCGACCACAGCGCTGATGATCGACTAGGTGAGGATAGCTTTTGCGCAGCGCTGCGATCGCCGCGTCTTCGGTATAGCCGGTGCCTCCTTTTAACCACTGAATTACCATCACCCGGTGCGACTGATCTTGGCTAATGCCTCGGCCAATGGCCTGCAAGCCTTTACCCAGAGCGCTGGTAGATTTGCCCTTACCGTCGCCGGTGTAGATTTCGATGCCTTCAATCCCGATATCTGCTGCCGCTTGATGAATCTGCGGCTTGATCTCTGAATGTAAATCAGCAATTTCTACTAGCTGTGGGGGCGCCCCTCTGCCAGTGGCAATAATTTCTAAGTGGTTAGGCTTGTTTTTAATTGACCGAACCACCTCTTCAATCGAAAGCAGGTCCAAATCTAGAACAGGATTGATTTCATCGAGTACAACGACTGAATAAAGACCGGAAGCGATCGCGCCTTTGGCTACATCCCATCCTCGCTGTGCCTCCTGCCGGTCGAACCGGGTAATCTCGCGCGGCCCAAAGAACTCTGCCCTGCCTGTACGCACTTGGTCGATCAGGTGCGGAAAGCCTCGCTGTAGCGCCTCGATAGCCGCATCCTCATCGTATGTACGCCCCGGCCCCTTCAAAAATCGCAGCAACAGCACTCGGCTCTCTATCACCTGATGAATGCCTAGGCCAATAGATCGCAGAACTACGCCAAGCGCAACTTGCGATTTACCTTTGCCTTCACCGTCATAAACGTGAATTTGACCGGTAAGGCGTTCGGTATTAACTTGAGCGGTGCGGATGCCGATGGCTTTAGACATGGAGAGAGAAAAGGAGGAAGAAGGAAAGGGGTAAAGAAAAGAAGTTTTTGATTTTAGGTGATTGGGCTATCCCAAAATGGCCGCTAGGTTATACCCTAATGCCATACGATAACTGACCAGATTGCTTACTCACGATATAAAACGACTAGGGGTTGGAGCTAAACGCTGTCTATGGAGTATGAGCCAATATTGCCGCTGCGGATGGTTGTATTTCAAATTTTATTTTTCCTGGTTGCGATCGCACTCGAAGCCGGTATTTTGCGGCAGCGGCTACGGCTAGGGTTTCAAACAAGTGTGCAGTATGCCTTTGTGACAAACCTAGCAACGATTGTATTTGGCTGGATTACTTTTTTAGTTCTAGAGCCTCTAATGCCGTTAGAAGTTGAAGCCCAAATCATCAACTACATCATGTTCAACCAGCTCATACCCAACGGCTGGACGACAGCAACCGGAGCTATTTTATTTGGCATTGGTTTAGCTGCCTTTTTTGGCACATTTTTTATCAAAGCCAAAGGAATAGAGTTTTTCTTGCGTTCGGACGATGCCTGGCAGCCGCTGACAAAACGGCCAAAGCGACTGCCGCGAGATGAACGGTATGCCAGAGCTAGGGAAATGGGTATCGAAGCAGGACAGTCCAACGCTCGGTTTATCGATACGATTATTCAGGCCAACGCTGCGAGCTTTAGCGCTATATTGCTGCTGATATTGCTACGAGCTCTTGTGAAGAGTCAGGGGGGATAGGTGGAAGATTTTTTTCAAGACCTTAACAAGCAGGCGCGGCAGCTGCTAATCCCAGAAACCTACTTCTCTTGGCAGACACTGCTGCTGCTCAGCCTTTTCTCGCTATTCGTAGCTGCTGCGCTAGAGTCTATCGCTGGTGAAAACTTTATAGGAATCAAAGTTCTCACCTCACTGAGCTGGATCTTTTTTATCTCTGCGGTCTGGTGGTCACTTAGCCAAGCCAAAAATCTCCAAATCAACGGTTTTCGGATCGACCCTTGGATTACGGGGTTCGTTATATGCCTGTTTGTATTTCATCCGTGGCGCGACGACACGCGCCTGCGCTGGGCGATCACTAGCTGGCCGATGATTTCGACCGGGGTGATGGCGCTCCCTCACTTTGTCAGCTGGGAGCTGGAGTTTAGTTTGCCTGATGAGAAATTCCAAAAAAAGCTAGTGACGACCGTACTGGTCAATCTTCTGCTCAGCAGTTGGATTGCCTTTTACTTCCGCATTCAGGACTGGATACGTGACTATCCGAGCCTCACAGTTCAAGGATTTGAGAACAGTGAATTTGTGCATGACTTTGCATCAGATAGACAGCAGCCTTCACAGGGGGTCGTGTTACTAGAAGCGATGACCAACCAAATCTCCCAGGACCTGACTAACCAGCCTTGGTATCAGACAGAGCGCTGGCTGTATACGCGAGAATCGCGCCTAGAGGCAATTTTTGAGCAGGCCTTAGACACGCTGGATTCTCCTCGAGAAAGAATTTTTTGGCAGTTGGATGTGCCCGAGCCAAGACGCTTTGGTGAAGGCTATTGGCTAGATCTAAGAGCGAATTGGGTGGGCCCTGCTAGTCGCGAGGGCCGGTTCTCTTTAGAAAAAAGCTGTAAGATTTTGCCTGTCGAAAGGCCTAGAGCTGGCGCTACGCAGACTGATACGCCTCAGCCTGTCGACACGCTTACGTCTATTGATTGCGGCGAAGATCCGCCGACAGAACAATTCATTGGGCCTGACGGAGCGATTGTATCTCCGACTTGAGTGCAGCGGCGATCGCCAACGTTTTTTCTAGCGCTATTGGCTTTCCAGTGTTATTGCGGTTTTGTCTGAAGTGCCATTCCGGTATTTTTCAGAGACATCACCCGCATCA
Organism: uncultured cyanobacterium; assembly: GCA_963702855.1. Taxonomy (GTDB): domain Bacteria; phylum Cyanobacteriota; class Cyanobacteriia; order Phormidesmidales; family Phormidesmidaceae; genus Phormidesmis. The sequence goes on along the minus strand of OY969765.1, from coordinate 205,780 downwards.
GGATTTATTAATTCAATGGCTTTGGCAACCACTCTCTCGTCGTCTTGGGACAGAATTTGGACGATTGCTGGCAATGTGTTCCTGGAGATAATGCGCGATCGCATTCTCTACGTAGTCGGTGTTTTTGGCCTCATTATGGTGATGGCGATTACCCTTTTGCCAGAAGTTGCCGCTAGTACCGAAGACAAGCTGATTGTAGATACGGGTCTTGCAGCGATTAATCTTCTTTCTCTGTTTGTAGCGGTCTTTGTGGGTACCGGTCTAATCAACAAGGAAATAGAGAAAAAAACCGTGCTTGTCCTCATCGCTAAGCCAGTCAGCCGCACCGAATTTATTCTCGGTAAGCACTTCGGCCTGAGTCTGGTAATGGCAGTGCTAATTGGGGCCTTGACGGTTCTAATGCTAGGACTGCTGTCGTTGGGCAATATTCCCTATCCGCTAGGTCTCATGCTGCTGGCCACGCTCTTCATCTTTTTAGAGATGGTGTTGCTGATTGCTGCAGCAATGATGTTTGGCGTGATTACCAGTACCGTGCTATCTACGCTGATGACGCTAGCGATGTTTGCAGTCGGCCACGCGACCCGCAATATCTTAGCGTTCGATAAAATTGCAGATAGCGAGAATTTTCGGCGGATAGCTGAAGGCTTGTTTTTAATCCTGCCCGATCTAGAGCGTCTGAATTTGAAGAATGCAGTTGCCAACGACTTTGTGGCGCTACCTAGCGGCGGTAGCCTACTCGAGAATATGGCTTATGGCCTGATATACACAGCGCTGCTGCTCAGCGCAACGGTGACCATCTTTGAGCGCCGCCAGTTTTAGGGAGCGCCGCCAGTTTTAGGGAGCGCTGCCAGTTTCAGAGAGCGCCGCCAGTTCCAGAAGTCGCTTTTTTCCGTCCCTTTACCTGTTTATCACTGCTGTTCGCTTGCTTGCGCCCAAAGCGATTCCACCGCTAAGCATCAACAGCCCAATCAAGATAGAGGGTTCGGGAACGCTTTGAGGGGCTTCGCCGCCGTCTTTTTCATTGAGGGTCGCGAGGGCAAACTGGGCGATTTCGCTGTGGGCGGCGGCGGTTGGGTGAACATTGTCCCAAAAGACAAATTCATCAGGATTATCACAGATCCCGTCAAAGACGAAGCCAGGTTGAAAGTTGGTGAGACAGGCATCTGTTGTGTTGGTGAAGCCGAATTCAGCTGGATCAGTGAGCAACTCGTCAAACAGTTCGTTCAACTTGAGCTGAGTAATTTCTGCTGGTGAAGCGGCTGATAAGGCGCTGAGCTTTTGATCTAGCAGCAGATTATGTTCGGTTGAAAGTGCCGTTAGCCGCATAGCATTTTGCGGATCTAGTAGATTGAGCTGATCGGCAAAAGGCTGTGCGCCCAGATCTGGAAGGTTCGCGACTAGCAAGTGCTCTGCACCTAGTTTAATGAGCGCGTCAGTAGCGGCTGTAAGATTGTCGGTGACTTGATTAGGCAAGTTTTCGAGTGCGGTGGTAAGACTGTCGGGGGCGAACAGGGCCTCGTTATAGTCGTTGCCGCCAGCTAGCAGCACAAATAGCGTGTCTTGCGCGGCGGGTAGGCTGGGTGCGATCGCGCCAAATTGTCCAATCTGCTGCTGTAGCCCTGGCAGCTGAGGACTACCGACGTTGAGACCTGAACTGAGGCTGCCCGCTAGGGCAAAATTGACGCCATCTGTTGGTGACGCTTCGCCTGATAGAAGGTTAGAAAAGAGAACGGGTTTTAGCCCTAGCTCGTCGGCCAAAGGCTCAACCCACACCGGGCCGTTAGAAAGCTTTTGGGCATAGGGAGGAGAGGGCGGTAGACCTGTGAAATTAAAAAAATTTCCGGCATCGACTAAGCTGTCACCAAAGATGTTGATAGCGGTGTAGTCCTTCGCTGTCGCCTGCAGAGGGAACAAGCAGGTGAGGGCGATCGCGCTAGCTGCAAAGGTGGCAGCGGACAGGCGAATATGTTTCATAGAGAAAAGCTTCTTGAAAGCTCAGATATTATGTGAGTTAGTCTTTTAGGTCGGATGTTTATAGATGTGAGTGCAGGACGCTGCGACAGAAGTGGCACCTTCAACAATCGCTTTGACAGTTGCTCTAATATTTAATAGTTGCTCTAATATTTAATAATTGAGCGATAGTCAGAGGATAGTTAGGATCAGCCTCAAAGATGACTTCTAGATGGTTTCTAATTCATAAAACCATATCTCAGTAGATTCAAGGTGAAATGAACCAGACTTCATGAAGTCTACAAAGCGCATATATAGAATTCGTAAAGATTAGAATGAAGGGCTTACACGAAGCCAATTGGCATCAATGTTTGAACATCCGCGAGCGATCGCGTCGACTGCGCCCTGATAGGTATAGCGGAGCGAAAGCTATCAGGGCTATTTCATTTGGCTTTAGTGGTGACATCATCGGCTCGAAGCTAAGGTTTTTGCGATAAGTGCGGCAGGCGGCGCGGTTTTGAGTACGGGCTCGAGCTAGCCTTTAGCAAGGTGCGGCCCTGTCTGTGGTCTTCAGCTTATTCTAGAAACAACCTTTAGCTATCCGAGCGGTCACGCCTTGGGTTCTTATCGTGCTCTATGGATTTCTGGCGTATCTTTTGGTGAGCTACACGCCCGCATACATCAGCTAGGTGTATGGAGGTGCGATCGCACTCATCAGCCTCATCGGTTTTAGCCAGCTATACTTGGGCGTACACTAGCCCACTGATGTCATTGTAGGCTACAGTACCAGGCTTCTTTGAGTGTTTACCTGCGTCAGCCCGCTTCGCTTCCACAAAAAAGCCGCTAGGTAAGTTGAATAGTCTTCGACCTATCAACATGGAAGTAAATCCGTCAAATCTGCAGGTGCGGGAGTAGATTATCTCTTCTAGTAGATCATCTCTTCTAGTAGATTGTCTCTTTTAGTAGGTTGTCTCTCAAGAGCGATTAGGCTGACGGATTAGATAGACCCTTAATAAGGTTCCAAGTAATTAGCCTGCCGCTATCATCGGCGCTGTGAAAGGTGAATTCGGGCGTATGGCTAAAGGCAACAGCGCTAATTGGGGCGGCATGGCCTTCTAGCGTAAATACAATCTCTCCAATGCTGTTATTTGCTCGCAAGTCGAAAATGTATACGTTCCTGTCCAGGCATCCCATGGCTATGTAGCGACCAGATTGACTAAACGCTATAGAGGTGACTAGCGCCGGACAGTGAGCAGTTGCTAGGCCGTGAAGCTGATTGCTATAAATTTGAACAGTAGAGTCTCTTGCAACCGCTAGCTTAGAGCCGTTCGGGTTGAAGCATACGGCTGTTGCGGTGTGAGAAGTCGATATGTTCTTGACCCTAGCGCTTGGATTGAGAGGATTTTCCCATAGCCTAGCACCAAAGCTTTTGCTAGCAGCGGCTAGCTGTCCTTGCTTGCTGATGGCAACGCTTTGCATGTGGTCACCGCTGCCCGGAGGCCGCATGACTTCACAGATCAGCCTGCTTTCAAAGTTGAACAGCCGCAGCGCGCCGTCACCATTGAGCGTTGCGATGTATTGGCCGGTAGGCTCTATGGCCAGCGCCCTAACGCTACCGCCTCCAGCCGGAAAAGCCGTCAGGGTGTTAGCTGCATAGTCAGAAATGCGAACGGTGCCGTTAAAGGTGCCGCTAATGAGCTGTGACTTGGTGGGATGAAAGGCAACACTGCTCACTGAGTCGCGATCGCCACAGTACACCGGATTTATGGGTGAGCCAGACGACTGCCAAAGCCGCACCGTTGCATCGCTACTGGCAGTCGCAATTTTTCGTTCGCTGCCTCGCCCCTGCAAAAAAGGCTCTACGGCCAGGCTAGTAATCTTTTCTGTCTGCAGCTTGTAGTCGTTATTAATCTCAAAGCCTCTAATCGTGCTAGCAACTGTTGGATCTTCTAAGCGGGTTTCGCTCAGCGCTAGCCAGGTCTTAGGCCCGACGATGGTATCTACCGTCAGGCCGTGAGTCTTTTGAAAGAGCGCAACGCTGCGCTGGACGTTTTCGCTATCGAACAGATCGTCGCCTGTAGGAACGCCAAATCCGACGGCGGAAAGCGCTTCCTGTAAGATAACAACAGCCGGATGACGACTCCCTAGTTGGAGTACTGGCATATTGACGGGTGCGCCTGCGTACAGTGCTAGCCAGGTGTTAGGCCCGACTATACCGTCTTGAGTTAAGAACATCTTATGCTGAAAACAACGGACTACGTAGTCCGTTATCGTATCGAAAACGCTGTTAGAGAGGCTAGCAGGGTGCTCAATGTGCTGACCGAGTAGCTGTTGAAGTTCGGCAACATCGGCATGGACAGAGCCTAGGCTTAGGGTAGCTTTGTTAGTCTGGGCCGTAGCGCTACAGATTGTTGAAGCAGATGTGACAGACGAAAGCGAGGTCGTTTGCACCAGAGACACTCCTGGTAGAAATATAGCTGATCGGAATATGGAACGAGAAAAACATAGAACGAGGCTCTAAAGAAGGTTACAACCTGTCTACGGGTATGGCACGTTTTTGGCCCGTTAAAGGTGATTTTATCGCCAGCGCATGGATGCATTCGGACGTTGACGAGTTGCCTAGATCTATATACGTCAATGGTTTTGTCTATTGGGATAAAGTCTAGAACTCAGTGCTCAGCTATAGTATAAAAACTTGATGCAAAGTCCGTATGGCCCACAGGGGTACTATGTGTGGCTGCTATACCTCTGGCCACTTAGCTCACTACATTAGGACCCGCTAAGACAGGACCCGCTAAGACCGCTGATTCTTGAAGGATTATGGAGATCCTCTCTATTACCGGATCTAAGAGGGTTTGGGAGAACGCAGGCAAAGCCCGGTGCTTCAGCACGGGGATGTAGTTCGCGAGTCTCCCAGGTGAGTGCTAGCGTAAGAACATGTTGATTCTAGAGTATAAGGTCAAGGCAAAGCCTCAACAGTTTGCCGCAATAGACGAAGCTATCAGGACTGGGCAGTTTGTTCAGAACAAGGCTTTGCGTTTGTGGATGGATGTTAAGGGCACGTCCAAATATGACTTGAGCAAGCTGTGCAAACAGCTAGCAAAAGAGTTTGACTTTGCCAATGAACTCAACAGCATGGCTAGGCAGGCCAGCGCTGAACGTGCATGGTTTGCTATTAGCCGCTTCTACGAAAACTGCAAGCAAGGCGTTAAGCCTGTTGGTATTCCAAAGTTCAAGCAGTTTGCTCGCTCAGTCGAGTACAAAACGTCCGGCTGGAAACTGACAGCGCCTAAGCGGATTAAGTTCACTGATAAGAAAGGTATCGGCCTTTTGAAACTGGTAGGCACTCACGACCTTGGCAACTATGCTGAGAAGCTGATTAAGCGAGTGAGGCTGATTCGCCGCGCAGATGGCTACTACTGCCAATTCTGCGTAGCCGCAGACCGCAAGGAAACGCTAGAACCATCTGGCAACACAATCGGCTTAGACGTTGGCTTAGCTGACTTCTACACCGATTCCAATGGCGAGAAAGAAGAGAACCCTAGATTCTACAGAAAGCGTGAAGCTAAGCGTAAAAAGCTAGCTAGGCGCGTCTCTCGAAAGAAAAAAGGGTCAGCCAACCGCAAGAAAGCAATAAATCGACTAGCCAGGTTCGAGCTTACAACTTCACGCAAGCGAAAAGACCACGCTGTAAAATTGGCGTTGTCCGTGATGAGATCTAACGACCTCGTAGCGTACGAAGACTTGAGAATCCGAAATATGGTCAAGAATCACAACTTGGCTAAGTCGATTGCTGACGCAGGTTGGTATCAGTTCAGAACGTGGCTAGAGCGCTACGGCGATATATTTGGCCGGGTAACCGTTGCGGTGAATCCTGCCTATACGTCGCAAGCATGTTCTAGCTGCGGAACGATAGTGAAGAAGTCTCTCTCTACCAGAACTCACGCCTGCAAGTGTGGCTGTGTGCTAGATAGAGATGAGAATGCAGCTATCAATATTTTGAACAAAGGACTCGGTACGACGGGGCACGTCGGAACCGCCTTGCTAGACAAGGAAAACGCCCTGTGAGATACGACCTCTTTGGGTTTGGCGGTAACGTTGGATCTGAAAGTTATGTCCCTGACCAGGGAATCCCCGCGCCTTCAGGCCGCGGAGTAGTCAAGACCTGCACAGATACGTACTTAATTTTCTTGATAATCGCTTTGCTCATGACGAGCAGATCAAAGAGGCCAGCGCTACATAGCCTTAAAGCTGACAGCTACACAGGCTTTGATGAGCTGAAGCAGCGCTATAATCGGACCAGCTTTTGCTTCTTTGGCTTTCCTTTGGACTCCTATGCCTGAAACTCATTTCAAAATTCAGTGGCCAGATGGTCAAAAAGAGATTTGCTATTCACCGTCTTTGGTGGTGAAGAAGTATTTTGAGCCAGGTAAGAGCTACAGCGTGACAGATTTTTTGGCGCGATCACGTGAGTCATTAACCATCGCTAGCGATCGCGTTCAGGCAAAGTTTGGCTTTCCTTGCAGCCGGGCGCTAGGTCAGCTACGCAAAATTGAAGCTGCGGCTGAGGACTGCGAGGCAGCGCCTGATGGTAAGGTCACAGTCATAGCCTTCGAAGATTTGTAGCATTCTAGGGCTGTCTCACATTTCTGCTAAATAAATTTCCATAAAATGTCAGCTGATTGACTCGTGATTCTGCTGATACGTACTAACCTATCAACAGCCATTCAACAGTCGTAATCAGTATGTTACAAAACACCTTTAGTGATCTACTCACTTCGCGGGCTGTCTTTTACAAACATATCTCTATTCTGACAGCAGGTGTTACCCTAGCGGCGATTCAAGCAACCGTAGCGTCAGCTAATACCGCTAGCGTCATAAGATCTTACGAAAGACCTTACGAAAACTCTAGTAGCTACAGTACGACGAATCCTATCAACGGTGATGCAACAGATATCTATTTCCATACATTAGATGACGGCTCATCGGCAGATGACCTACCGGTTGTTTTGATGCTTCAAGGCGCTCTTGCTGACAAAGGATTTTACTCAGACTATGCAAGCCAGGTTGCCCGCTACGGATTTGCGGTAGCTGTGCCTAACCATATCCAAATGGTGCCTGGATTTGGCGATATTCTTGCCTCTGAAACCTCTCAAATTCAAGATGTGCTCGATCAGTTTATCGCTGAGTCAACGGATACAAACTCACCGATTAGTGAAAGAATTGATCCTCAAAAGTACGGTGTGCTAGGTCATTCTTTGGGTGGTGCGGTTGGCCTTTCAGCGATTGGTGAGATCTGTTTGCCGCAGGCGTGTCCAACACCTTTTGAGCGCCCAGAATCACTTATGAGCGGCGCGTTTTTCGGTGCAAACCTTCGCGATCAGAATGATACTTTTTTGTCGATTCAAAACGAAGGGATTGGGATTGCCTTGATTCAAGGTAATCAGGACGGACGCGCGCTCCCGATTAGCGCTGAGCGTACCTTCGGCCAAATTCAAACGCCGCCCAAGGCATTGATTACACTCGATGGCATTGACCATTTTGGCATTACGGATGTGTGAATGTGCCCGACGGGGCCGTTCCTGATCCTAGCGCGCAGACGGTGGCTCAAGCCGATTCTATTGAAACAGTTGCTAGATGGAGCGGCTTATTTTTACGAGGAACCCTGCTCGAAGATCAGGCCGCGCTTGACTATGTGTTTGAGTCAGGCGCAGGGCTAGACCCTGTAGTCGCTAGCGTAGAAGGCGAGCGAGCCGAGCCTATCCCCAGGTAAGCGTCGGATAGCGCTAGGTGCGCACTGTCTCAAACTTCTTCCTTCCTAAGCGCAAGCGTGAATACCTAATTAGTAGCCATCGCGATCGCGCTCAATTCCTAAAACGTCCCGGTTGTATCGCTCAGCTGCCAATAGCACTTGGATGTTGCGAGTCTCGCATAGCTGTGAAAGGGTCTCTAGCGTTCGCTTAGCAGCGGCTGTTGAAGATTGACCCTCGCCCCCCCCACTCGACAAAGTAGCTAGAAAAGGTTTGAAGCCTAAACAAGCCAGGCCATAGATTAATTGCTTGGTGACATAGGCTTCAGTGTTGCGGGCCTGTGATACTGTTGGGTCAGAACTAACTCCTTGAAAATACCCACCGTGTGTATCGATGGTTTTTCTGACCATTGCAACCGTGAGCCGAACATAATCAGTAAACGCGAGCGATCGCTTCTTCAAGCTGTAGGTCAATAGCCCGACTGTCTTTGGCGAGGTACCTTTTCTGTTGGGTAAAAACTCGCTGTAGTCTGTGCAGTCAAAAACAGTGAACAGCTCCGCGATTGGCCTTTGTTCTGGTTCTAACAAATCTCGCTGGCGCTCGCTCAAAGGTTTTCTTTTGAGCGTGAATAGGTAAGTCAGAAATGACGAGACGGGAGTCATCGTGCTATCTGGTATTGCGTTATCTGGTAGTGTTTTGGTCGGCTCAACGCCGCCATGCTCTCCTTTGCTTGGGTCTATCATTTGCATGTCTATCATCTGACCGCCGTTAGTTGTCGCGTCAAAGTTGACAATGCCGTATGAAGGACCGTATTTGCGATCATGGCTGCTGACCGGTTTAGGCGATCGCACTACAACATTGCCTAGCCGGTAGCCGCCCTCTCGGGTTCTTGCCGGAAAGCTGGCGTAGTTGGCCGCTGTAGAGGCCAGCTTCAGGGCCATATCGCCCTCATTGCTAAATAAGTAGGTTTCTTCAAATCTGCGAAGAGAGGAGCTAAGGAAGTTGGCTCGCCCTGAAATGATGGTATCGGCGGGAATGTCGGGCGATACCAGCACCAGTCGCCCCAGCGAAAAGACATTACCCACATCAGGCGAAGGCGCTTTGGATTTGTCGTTTAAAGCTAAGTTACCAATCGACTTGCTGTCAAACACATCGGAGAGAATGCGAATGGTGTTGGTGACGACAAAGCCGCCCATGCTATGGCCAATAAACGAGAGCTTAATGCGATTTGTCGACCAGCTGCGCTGCGCTTTGGATGGGCTGGTCTCTACCGCTTTATCTATCTGCCTGATGAACTCCACTAGATCTGGGACGCCAAAGTTGATGGCCCGATACGAATCTCGAAAGTAGCCAACGAGCCTCAGCACAAAGAGCGTAAGGACGAGCGCAATAAATAGCGTTGCTAGCACCAAAACGACGATTGCTACAATTTCAGCGCCTGTCGAAAGCGATACGAGTCGAAACAGAGCAGCAAGGCTAGTGATGACTAGGAGTGCAAACACAGAAATAGAAAGCGCTGCGATCGTCTGAAGAACAATGGGAAGCGACTGGCGAGCATATTGAAGTTTGTTCTTGAAACTATCTTTGCCATCGCCATTGACCTTTTCGGAAGGCCACCGATAGCCAATTAGGATGAGTCCCGGAGATTTGCGATCGCACCTTTGCTCAATATGATTGCGAATGTCTTGATACCATCCTTTTGTTCCCTTTCCTTTTCCCGGCTGATTATCTGGAGAAAAAGAGCCTAGCTCAGTGTTATAGCCATGTATCACGACTAAAATTTCGGGCTGCTTAGACAAATTAAGGAACTCTGCAATTTCCTCGATTTCGTCTTTCGGATCTTTTACGTCTCCCACTCCATCTTCTACATTATTAGGAGCCGTGCTGCCAACGAAATAAGCAGGAAACGCCTTCAGCATGGGCGGAATTCTCTCAATTGAAAGCAAGGATTTTTTTCGGAAGATCGAAGGGGATGCCATAACTCGTTTGCTCCTTATCGCTTAGCGATTCGGTAGGCGCTCTAGGTTGTCTTTGCTCTAGGTTGTCTTTGAACGCTTTCACGTCTGATTGCTGTTGCCAAATGTATGTCTATCATACTCGCGAGCATTAAGTGATGATCTTTTGTTACCTCTGTTATGGTCCGCCCTACGCCTTCTAACTCACGCGCTTTAACTATCCGTTCTGATCTAGTTCTAATTCATATGCTCCGAATCTATATGCTCTACTCCACGTGCTATTTCACACGCCACAGCGCATGCGCCATAGAAAGTTCTCTCTACTCAGCTAGGAATTTGCCGATGGTGGCTTTATCTCTTTCTCTGGTAAGAAGCCTTACTTATCCACGCGGCGCTATGTTTGGCTATGACCACAAATCGAGATAACACTCCATGATTATACGAATGAAGACAGCTATGAACGCGGTAAGGAACGCAATGGGCGCTGCTCTCAAGCGAGTAGGCAGTGCTTTAGCCTCTATCCAGCTACAGAGAATTGCCACCGTTGCTTTTATAGGCCTGTTTTTGCTCACAACCAGCGTAGATGAATCTAGCCTTAGCACGGGTACTAAAACCATGCTAAACGACATGATCTCACGTGGTGAAGACGGTCGTCCGGTTACTTCTGCTCAGTGGGCGGCAGAGAATAAGGAACTGAAAGGCAATCCTCTCGATAGAATCGAGCGTGTTGCTGAAGAATCTGCTGATGCGGTAGGCGAAATGGCTGAAATTTATCCAGATACGGCTGAGAGTACCCTACCCAACTTGAATAACAAGTCACTAGAATCTGACGACTAAGAAGTCTCTTGTGACACATACCCCTCTTAATGCATGCTTTGTCTAGGTTAGAAAAAGCTTGTTGAGGTGATGACTTTAGATCAAAAAGGGCTATTACCATATCGCGGTAATAGCCCTTTTTTAATCCATAAAAATTTGTCTACCGTACCGTAATATTGATCTTCTCCGATAGCACCGGGTTGTCGTGTGGGACGTGAGTATAGTTCGCTAGCAGTAGCTGTAGCGTATGTTCACCGGGCGGCAGGCTGATGGCTGTCTCGGTTTGTCCGCCTCCAAAATGTCTGATATTACGAGTAGCCGCCAAGGGTTCTTGTAGGTTGGGCAGCTCATCTACGTCGATAAGTAGATGATGGTGACCTGTGCCTTCTTTATCTATACCGGCGGGTGCTATACCCATGCCAAAAAGGCCAAACTCAACGGTGAATTCTTCTGGGACAGTCTGGCCATCCGTGGGCGAAATGATGTGAGTGTATGCGCTTTTGTCAGCGTGGGACAGCGTAGCCGCTGCTAAAGCTGGCGGTACAATAGCCACGGTGGTAAATAGCAGAATAGCTGCTAGAAAAGAAGTGAGCAGGAAAGCTGTCTGACGCAATTTGACACGCAGTTTGATGATAGAAGGGTTCATAAGTTGGCTTGATCGGAGCTAATACACTGAAGCTAGTACATTGAGGCTAACACTAAGCGACCACTCGGGTAAGGCCCTTCTCAAAGTGTGTCGGAAGGTATGTTGAAAAAGGTACGTTGCGTAGATGACCATAGCGGATATCTAATATCTTAGACACGTATCTAAAGCACGCATTTTAGATGCGCTAATAGAGTAAATAGCATCTCGTTTCAACCTTTTGTCCTATGCGCGATACTCAACATTCTCCAGACCGCTGGCAGTTTTGGATTGACCGGGGCGGTACGTTTACCGATATCGTGGCTCTCCGCCCCGATGGCTCTACGGTGGTGCACAAGCTGCTGTCCGAAAACCCTAGCCGCTATGAGGATGCGCCTATTCAAGGGATGCGCGAGCTAATGGCGGTAGGCCCAGACCAGCCGCTACCGGCGCAGCAGATTGCGAGCATCAAAATGGGAACAACGGTGGCTACCAATGCTTTGCTGGAGCGAAAGGGCGATCGCACTCTGTTTATCACTACCCAAGGCTTTCGTGACGGCTTGCGAATTGGCTACCAAAACCGGCCCGATATTTTTGCGCTACAGATTGTGCTGCCCGAGATGCTGTACGAGCAGGTGATAGAAGTCGATGAGCGTATGAGCGCGGCAGGAGAGGTACTCCGGGCGATGACGCCAGAGAGTGAACAACAGCTACTGCACGATTTGACGGCGGCGTACGAGCAGGGCCTTCGAGCCTGTGCGATCGCATTTATCCACGGCTACCGCTACCCGGCGCACGAACAGAACGTGGCGGCGCTGGCGCGGCAGGTAGGTTTCACGCAAATCTCAGTTTCTCACGAGGTTAGCCCGCTAATTAAGTGGGTTAGCCGAGGTGATACAACAGTAGTAGACGCCTATCTTTCTCCTATTTTGCGCCGCTATGTAGACCGAATTGAGCAGGCTTTGGCAGACCAAGATGACCCTCAAGATGGTTTCGAAAACGATCAGACTCAACGGTCGGTTCAACGATCTACTCAACTGTTGTTTATGCAGTCTAATGGAGGCTTAACGCCCGCGCGGCACTTTCAGGGCAAAGATAGCATTCTCTCTGGACCTGCCGGTGGCATTGTAGGTGCGGTGCAAACGAGCCAGCAGTCTGGTTTTGACCGAATTATTACCTTTGATATGGGTGGGACTTCTACCGATGTGGCGCACTTCAAGCAAGCACCCGGTACTAGCAGCCCTAACTACGAGCGGGCTTATGAAACAGAAGTAGCTGGCGTAAGGCTGCGATCGCCGATGATGGCGATTCACACAGTGGCAGCGGGCGGCGGGTCGGTGCTGACCTTTGACGGCAGTCGCTACCGAGTTGGCCCAGCCTCTGCTGGGGCCTATCCGGGCCCGGCCTGCTACCGCAACGGCGGCCCACTGACGGTGACCGATTGCAATGTGATGGTCGGTAAAATTCAGCCGCAGTTTTTTCCACAGGTGTTTGGTGAGAGCGGACACCTGCCGCTAGATCGAGCGCTGGTGCAGGCGAAGTTTGAAGCGTTGGCCGAAGCGATTGCGGCTGCAACCGGTGACAGCCGAAGACCAGAGCAGGTAGCAGAAGGATTTTTAGCGATCGCCACAGACAACATGGCCAATGCCATCAAAAAAATCTCTGTGCAAAAGGGCTACGACATTAGTGACTATACGCTTTGTTGCTTTGGCGCGGCAGGAGGTCAGCACGCTTGCCGCTTGGCCGAATCACTAGGCATGAAAACAATCTTCATTCATCCCTATGCGGGCGTTTTATCGGCTTACGGCATGGGACTAGCCGATCGACGAGTCCTCAAAGAAAAGTCTATAGAACAAGGTCTTTCTCTGGCGATTATGGCCGAACTAACGATACAAATGAACATTCTGTCAGACTTGGCAGCCACTGAGCTAAAGGCGCAAGGTGATAATGATTTTGACCGATTAGAGATAGTACAGCAGGTGCATCTGCGCTACGAGGGAACCAATTGTGCTCTAACGGTTGATTTTGATGAGTTAGCCCGAATGCAAACGCAGTTCGAGCAGTGCTATCAGCAGCAATATGGAATTATGCTGCCCGAGAAGAGCCTAGTTGTGTCGACGATTGCAGCGGAGGCAATAGCCAGGATGCCGGCTAATCCTTCCTTGGTAGCGGTACCTGCTCAGGGGGCTCGTGAGGCGTTCATTCTGGAGCCAAAAGGTATAGAGAAAGGAATAGAGCCAAAAGGGATAGAGCCAAAAGGGATAGAGCCAGGGTTAAATAATGCTCCAGATGAAGAAGTTGCTATCTTGACCGTACCGCTATTTTCTAACGATCGGTGGCATGATACGCCAGTTTTTCGCCGTGAAGGTTTGCATCCGGGTAGTCAGTTAGCTGGACCCGCAGTGATCCTAGAAAAGACTGGAACCAATATCGTTGAACCTGGATGGATTGCAGGCGTCAACCCGGACGGCGCTCTAATTTTGACGCGTCAAGCGATCGGTAAAGAATCCTTCTATTCTGAAGATCGTTTCGAAGATTGCCCAGAAGATCGCAGGAATAGCGAGGCGCTAGGTGTTCAGCCGGACCCCGTGCGGTTAGAGATTTTCAATAGTTTGTTTCAAGCGATCGCAGAGCAAATGGGCTTTACCCTGCAAAACACCAGCTCATCAGTCAACATCAAAGAGCGCTTAGATTTCTCCTGTGCTATCTTCGACGCCCAGGGTCAGCTAGTTGCCAATGCGCCTCATATTCCTGTTCATCTAGGCTCTATGGGCGAGAGCGTCGAAGCCCTCATCGCATCTCAAAAAGGCCCTTTTCGTCCCGGCGATACCTTTATCTCTAACAATCCTTACAACGGTGGCACTCACCTTCCAGACATCACCGCTATCACGCCCGTCTTTGTCCCTACCTCTACCCCCGCCTTTATTCCTACAGACTCCATAGGTTCTACAGAATTTACAGGCTCTACAGACTCTATAGGCAACCTCAACTGTAGCAAACCTTTATTCTTCGTTGCTTCTAGGGGTCACCATGCCGATATTGGCGGCATTACGCCAGGTTCTATGCCGCCCAACAGCACTCACCTAGACCAAGAAGGCATTCTATTTGATAACTTTAAGCTGATCGACCAGGGCAATCTACAGGCTCAGGCCCTGCGCCAACGTCTCACAGAGGCTGTCAATTGCGCTCGTAACCCTGATCAAAACCTAGCCGATCTCCAGGCCCAAGTCGCGGCTAATAACAAAGGCGTTCAGGAACTGCACCGCATGGTAGAACAGTTTGGCCTATCGACAGTTCAAGCCTACATGCAGCACGTGCAAGACAACGCGGAGCAGGCTGTTCGCCATGTGGTTGCTCAGCTGCATCAGCAGCACGGTTCTGTGCCGCTTACCTGCCGCGTCCCGATGGACTGTGGGGCCAAAATTCAGGTTGCCGTCACGCTCTCTCCCGCTCCTACCGGTAAAATCGCCAGCATTGATTTTACCGGTACTTCTCCTCAGCAGCCGACCAACTTCAACGCTCCGCTTGCGATATGCAAAGCCGCTGTCCTCTACGTCTTTCGAACGCTAGTAGACTCACCCATCCCACTGAACGCAGGCTGTCTCAAACCGCTTGATATTGTTGTTCCTAAAGGCTGTTTGCTAAATCCTGCTTACCCGGCGGCTGTGGTGGCGGGTAACGTTGAAACTTCTCAGGCAGTGACGGATGCGCTCTATGGGGCCTTAGGTGTTTTAGCAGCGTCCCAAGGTACTATGAACAACTTTACCTTCGGCAATGCGCGCTACCAATACTATGAGACCATTTGCGGTGGCTCAGGCGCGGGTTCTACTTTTGCCGGTACCGACGCGGTTCAAACGCATATGACAAATTCTCGTCTAACCGATCCAGAGGTTTTAGAAATGCGCTTTCCGGTGCTGCTAGAAGCGTTTTCAATTCGTCCGCATAGCGGTGGACCAGGGCAGTACAGTGGCGGCAACGGAGTCGTGCGGCGGCTGCGCTTTTATGAGGCGATGACGGCTAGTTTGCTATCGGGACGACGTCAGACGGTTCCTTTTGGCTTGCAGGAGGGAGCTGCCGGCAAACCTGGCTATACTCAGGTACTTCGCCAGAACGGAGAGGTTGAAGTCCTGGCCGCTACGGCTAGCGTCGAAATGCAGCCCAATGACGTGATTACGATATCAACGCCGGGCGGCGGTGGCTATGGTAGGTCCTCACTCCGCTAGGCTTTCACGTCTGGTCTTTTGTGATTGCCCTTTCGCGATTGGTCTTTCACAACTGATCTTTCACAACTGATCTTTCACAACTGATCTTTCACAACTGATCTTTCACAACTGATCTTTCACGATTGCCGTCTTACGATAGCGTGCCGCGTGTATCTAATTCCCTTAGGTAGTAGAGCGAAAAGCATGCGGCGAGCATGGGCCAAGAGGCAAAGAACAAGAGATTTGCCGATTCAAAAGGGGCGATGTATTTAGGAAAAGAGACGAGAGTAGAAGCGGTGTGCATTAGCAGCACTAACCCGTAGGAGAGTGTCTTTTGATAGCCTAGAACAAAGGCCACCACGATCAGCATCTGGACGGCTCCTAGCACATAGGCCACCGAAGTTCCAATTCCGCCGATGCCGTAAAAGGCGCGAAAGACAGCGGCGGTGTGCTCTGGCTGAACGAACTTATCTAGAACCCAAATGCTCATGGTAATAAAGATGCTGATGCGCGTCAGCAGCAGTACTAGCGAGACTCGATGAGCAATCGGAGTGTTTACTGTTTTGTTGTCTGGTCTGTTGTCTGGTCTGTTATCTAAGGTATCTTCTATCATTCGTTTAGCTCCTATGGTCTAACTCCAAAAGACGACGATGCTAACTCAATCGTCGACCAGCTAGCTATCTCAAAGATGAGAAATACTTAAGAATAGCGATCGCCTTTAGCGTATCTATTTCCTACAGCGCGTACGGATACATCTGTCTGCTGCTGGTATGTCCCTCTATAAGCAGCCATAGGCTAGCGTATAATCTTCTACAACAGGGATGACATGGCATCAGCGATAAATCGGATAGTGCCTGTGCAGACCTATCCCTCAAAGACGCTTACCTAGACGCTTGCACTAAACTGCTCTTGCCTTAGCTGGATATCTGAATTCTGTGTTCCAAACCCTACTTGCCATGCAAAATAGAGCCCTCGTTCTTAGCTTTTACAAGGCTTTCGATAATCGTCGCCTTCATGAGGGATTGGCTTTGCTGTCGCCAGCACTAGTGGCACATATAGCAGGCATTGACGAGCCTTTAACGCAGGTAGACTTTGCTAGCTTAGGCACTGATATTTACAATGCCTTTCCCGACGGGAGACATGTCTTTACGCAGGCGATCGCACAAAAAGATACTGTCACCACCTGCGGCTATTTTACCGGTACCCATCTTGATACCTTTCAAGGCATTCCTGCTACCGGTAAAACCGTTCGATTTTCTGTCATGCATATCGACCGTGTTTTTCATAGCAAAATTGTGGAACACTGGGGCCAAGGCGATAGCCTAGCAATGCTACAGCAGCTAGGCATGAAGATTGTTCCTGGCCCTAGCCTGATGATGAAGATGGGCGTCGAGGCTAGCCGTCATTTCACTGGCGAGACCTTCGAGCGACTAAGAGCGATCGCTCAGCCCGATCACCATCCGCCGCTACCTGAATATGACTCATAGCATACGATTCATAGCAATTGACCTCTAGCAATTGACCTCTAGCAATTGACTTACATCGCATTGACGTCCTGTCTCAAACGCCTGTCCCGACGGGCACTTTCTCGCGCTGCGGGTGGATGCTCACGCCTGCTTGAATAGCGCTGTACAGGCGATTGAGGGCGTTGATATAGGCATAGGCCGAAGCAACAACGATGTCTGTATTAGCCGCGTGGCCAGAATAAATTCTCTCGCCGTGCCGCAGACGAATAGTCACCTCTCCCATAGCGTCGATGCCTGCGGTTACCGATTGAACAGAATACTCAATCAGGTCGTTAGGAATATCGACAATGCGATTGATAGCCTGATAGATAGCGTCTACGGGGCCGGTGCCAATAGACGCATCGGTTAGCTCCTGACCATCTGGCATTCTAACGGTGATAGTGGCGGTAGGCTGCGCGTTGCTGCCGCAAGAGACCTGGATCAGCTCGGCTTTAAAGTGCTCGGCTACCTGCAGGCTTTCATCGTTGACGATTGCTTCTAAGTCGCGATCGCTAATTTCTTTCTTCTTATCAGCAATGTCTTTAAACCGCAAAAAGGCTTTGTTCAATTCCTGATCGCCTAGCTCAAATCCTAGCTCTTTGAGCCGAGTGCGAAAGGCATTGCGGCCTGAGTGTTTGCCCAGCACAATCTGATTGTCATTAAGGCCGATTAGCTGCGCGTCCATAATTTCGTACGTCAGCCGGTTCTTGAGAACGCCGTCTTGATGAATGCCTGATTCGTGAGCAAAGGCATTGGCCCCGACGATGGCTTTGTTAGGCTGCACCAGCATTCCCGTCACGTTAGAAACTAGCCGCGAAGACTTGTAGAGCTCTTGGGTGCGAATATTAGTAAGCGGCGCTTCTGACTCTGGCGGCAGGCCGAAGAACGGATTGTAATACTGACGGCGAACGTGAAGTGCCATCACGAGTTCTTCGAGCGCGGCGTTTCCAGCACGCTCACCAATGCCATTAATCGTACACTCTAGCTGCCGCGCTCCGGCCTTTACCGCCTCCAAAAAGTTAGCAACAGCAAGTCCTAGATCGTTATGGCCGTGAACTGAAATCACAGCTTTTTCGATGCTAGGTACGTTGGCTTTGATTCCCCGGATTAAATCGCCAAACTCGCCAGGGGTGAGGTAGCCAACCGTATCTGGAATGTTGAGCGTGGTCGCGCCCGCCTGAATGGCCTGCTCTAACACCTCATACAAAAACTCAGGCTCGCTGCGACCCGCATCTTCAGGCGAAAATTCTATGTCGTTGGTAAAGCTTTTGGCGAGGGCTACCATGTCTGCGGTGATAGCTAAAACGTCCTGACGTGACTTCTTCAGCTTGTACTTCATATGGATATCTGAAGTAGCAATAAAGGTGTGAATGCGCCCTTTGGCGGCAGGGGCGATCGCTTTGGCCGCAGCTTCAATGTCACCTGGCGTAGATCTAGCAAGCCCACAAATGATAGGTCCTTCTGGCGTACCGACCTCATCTGCGATAGTACGTACAGCCTCGAAATCTCCAGGACTAGCGAAGGGAAAGCCCGCCTCAATAATGTCTACGTTTAGCCTAGCGAGCTGCTTGGCCACTGCTAGCTTTTCGGCGACATTCATGGTTGCGCCAGGAGACTGCTCACCGTCGCGCAGGGTTGTATCGAAGATGAGAACCCGGTCCGACTGGTCTAAAGGCTGGTTAGCGAGCTGCGGGGTCGATGCTAAGTTGGGCTGGGTCATTGCGCGAAATACCTGTGCTGTGAAGATCAAGCTGATACACGTCGGCGGTTGAAAGCGACTGGCTGGAAGTTGCTATTTATCACCTCTACTGACCTCTATTTTAGGTGGGCAAGCGGCGATTGCAAGTAGTGTTTGCGACTGGCGGATACATAGCTACGCAGTCAGCTACTTTTAGCCATTTGCGACTGGCTCTAATCGCGCTATATAGCTATTTTTGGACTGTTTCTAGCCTATTCTTGGCCTATTTCTGGCCCAGCTTCGGCAGTGTGAATGGAATTAAATGTTCTGTATAGATGCTCAAGAATGCTTGTAGTCATCTCGAAATTTACGATAGCGTCTGTAGTCAGCATGTGAGAAAAGCTACCTATCCATTTTTAGTCTAGGACCCGTTTTCATGTTTAGCCGTGTCGTGCCAATTTACACCCTGCTGACTAGTCTGGCTATGGCGGCTACGCCAGTGCTTGCTGCAAATGAGTCAGCTCTCCCATCGCAGCTAGCTCAAGCATCCTCTGCTGAATCGTCGGACGTCACCCCTACTGACGCGCCTGCTGGTGAGCCTGCGATCGCATGGGAAACGTTTGTGAGTGACAGCGGCCAGTTTCAAATCGCCATGCCTAGCCAGCCAGCAACCTATATTTTTTCACCAGGAATTAGTGCTACGGACTCGCTGATGTATATGCAAATGCAGCTAGCAGACACCGATCGCCTAGAGATCTATGCGGCTGCTTTTATTACCTCTGCTGATTTTGTCGATAGCCGCGAAAATCTTGACGCGGCGCTATTGAGCTGCGTGACCAGTTTGAGCGATCAGACCCTACAGACGGTGCCTCAAAGCATTACTTTGGGACAGCACCAAGGAATCGAAGCTGAGTTTCGCGACGACAGTGGGCTGCTGCAAGTTTCTCGCTGCTATCTAGTGGGCGATCGCGCCTATCTATTGACGGCTTCTAGCGAACCTTTTGATGCCGGTTCAGGCCTAATGCCGCTAGAGAACGCCGATGAAACTAGTGTTGAGACGCCCGTCGATACGCCCGCAGATAGGCAGGAGGACATGGAAGTGCGATCGCCCACGATGGAGCTTTTCTTCAATTCGTTTGAGATTTTGGATGAGTGAGTTGGACTAACAGGCTAGCCTACCGAGACTTTCGACTAGGCTGCCTGGGCATAGTCAGTATCAAATCCGTGATAATAGGGCTGTACTCTAGCGGCCAAAAGCTGGCGAAGCTTTGGAATCTCTCGGCTGTCATACACTCGAAACTCGTGTTCAACTTCAGCGCTTTGCTCACGAACGGCCTGGTTGATTACTAGCGAGCCATTTAAGTCTGACTCAGAGCGGTGAAAAGTTCCAGGCGGAATGCGTAGAATATGACGATTGGCATCTAGGCGAACGATATGATAGGGGGTTTCCCACTCAAAGTTGATAAGGTGAAAAGTCCGCCCGCCGGAGAGCGCTAGTAGGTTATCTTCCTGGTGAGGATGAAGATAGAATTGCCAGTCACCGTGGTTGTTGTCGTTAGGACTGACAGCAGGCCCTTCGTGATATACCAAATCTCTGGCATTGGAAGACGGGACTGTAATGTCAAAGAATTGGACGCTTGGCGTATCTCGGAACTTATGAAAATTGAGTAGTTGAAACATCAGGAAACCCCCTATCAGCGATAGCGCAGTATATAGTGTGCTACTGGACACAACCTTAGCCTTAGCGTTTGAGCGGGTCAAACCGGCTTCTGACACGCACCTATGCGGAAAGCAAATAGATAACTCTTATGAACATTTTTCATCTAACGGTGTTAAATGCTGTGGCAGAACACGGTAGCTTCTCGGATGCGGCGCTGTATTTGGAGGTTTCGCAGTCTGCGGTGAGTCGAGCGATCGCCTCACTAGAGTCAGAGCTTGGGGTACCGCTGCTAGTGCGAGGTCGCTTTGGCGCTCGGCTCACGCCGGTGGGTGAGCGGGTGATTGGGCACACCCAGCAAATGCTAGATCTTAGAGAGCAAATAGACTACGAGGTCAATCTGGACAAAGGGCTCTATAACGGTCGGCTGCGAATTGCGTCTTTTCGCAGCGCCGCGACCCATATCCTACCGGCCAATATTGCTCGTTTTCGCAACCGCTTTCCACGGGTAGAAATTGTTTTAGTGGAGCTAGATCCAGCCGGTGTAGAACAGTCTTTGAGAGAAGGCCAGACGGATATCGGCTTAATTCCGCTCCCGCGTTCGGAAGAATTTAGGACGTTAGAGATCGCTCAAGATGAGTATGTTGTTCTCTTACCTAAGAGTGATCCGCCTCCGCCCAAACATCTAACGTGGGAAATGCTCTCTGGCTATTCTTTCATTCTGTTTAACTACGCTGAGTGTACTAGCGCTGTGCGCAACCATTGGCATCGGTGGGGCCAGTCGCTAGAAATCGGCTATGTGATTCGAGAAGATTCTACGATTGTTAGTATGGTGGCCCAGGGTTTAGGGGCAGCGGTCCTGCCAAGGCTAGCCGCACTGCCGATCCCAGAAGATGTATATGTGCGATCGCTGCCAATTCGCCTAAGCCGCAGCATCGGCGTTGCTGTTCTAGCAAACAAACCGCCTGCACCGGCTGCCAAAATGTTTTTGGACTTGCTGAGTACCCCAAAAGATTAGGCGTAAAATAAAACCGCTATAGAGTCAACTATAGCGGCCTGGTGTCTATTCCAATGTTTGAGAGATTCAATCCTATCTTTTTGCCTGCGAGCGTCTGAGAACTGAGGACTAATGCCCTTTAGCCACCGGCTACAGCAGGGACAATGCTAACTTCGTCACCATCGTTAAGCTCGGTATCTTTGTTGTCTAAAAAGCGAATGTCTTCGCTGTTGACGTAGAAATTTACGAAGCGGCGAAGCTCTCCCTGGTCGTCGCAGAGGCGCTTTTTAATACCGGGAAACTTAGCTTCTAGCGTGTCCATCAGCTCGGTGATGTTACTGCCGTTGCACTCGACTGCGGCTTCATCGTTGGTGAACTTCTGAAGGGGAGTTGGGATCAGGACTTTTACGGCCATGTTTTCTAAGAGGTGCAACCAATACGCTAAACAAATACATTGAACAGAAAGAGAAACAGAAATAGAATTCTCTTCGCCTAGGTGGGGATCTTCTGAGAACTGAAGATAACGTTGGCTAATTTATACCTGAGTCTGCTGCCACTCTAAACGGTTGAGCGTGTTAGCTCGCTCCCAGGCGCGCTCAAAGCTCTCTAGCTTAGGCTCGATGGTGAGTGGCTCTCCAATATATCCCTGCACAGCTTCGGTTGTCTTTAGTCCATTGCCTGTGATGAAGACAACTGTTTTTTCATCAGGATTGATTTTACCAGCTTCGACCAGCTTCTTGAGAACGGCAATGGTCGTACCGCCTGCGGTTTCAGTAAAGATACCTTCGGTTTCAGCGAGTAGCTTAATGCCTTCAATAATTTCTGCATCGGTAACGTCTTCGATGTTGCCGTTGGTTTTGCGAGCAACTTCTAGAGCGTACATGCCGTCTGCGGGGTTACCAATAGCGATGGACTTGGCAATCGTGTTGGGCTTGATGGGGGTAATGAAGTCGCGCCCTTCTTTGAAGGCTTGGGAAATAGGTGAGCAGCCTTTTGCCTGTGCGCCGCTAAAGCGAACGTCTTTGGCTTCAACGAGGCCGGTTTTGACAAATTCGTTAAAGCCTTTGTAGATTTTGGTGAAAAGAGAGCCAGAGGCTAGTGGCGCGACAATATGGTCAGGTAGTTCCCAGCCAAGCTGCTCAGCAACTTCAAATCCGAGGGTTTTAGATCCTTCGGAGTAGTAAGGGCGCAAGTTGATGTTGACAAAGCCCCAGCCGTGAGTGTTGGCAACTTCAGAGCACAGGCGGTTGACCTGGTCGTAGTTACCTTTAACGGCCATTAGCGTCGGGTCATAGATGAGGGTGCCAAGAATCTTGCCGGCTTCTAGGTCGGCAGGAATAAAGACGCAGCATTCTAGGCCCGCGTGAGCTGCGATCGCAGCTGTAGAGTTAGCCAAGTTACCTGTGCTTGCGCAAGATACGGTGGTAAAGCCGAGTTCTTTGGCCCGTGTGAGCGCAACGGAAACTACCCGATCTTTGAAGCTCAACGTGGGCATGTTGACCGCGTCGTTCTTAATATACAGATCCTTGATACCGAGCTGACGGGCTAGGCGAGTGGCCTTAACGAGCGGGGTCATGCCGGTGCCGACGTCGATGGGGGTGTCGGTTTCGACCGGCAAGAAAGCCTTATAACGCCAAATAGAGTGCGGACCGGCTGCAATCGTTTCTCTAGAAACCTGATTTCTAATTGCTTCGTAGTCGTAGGCAATCTCTAGTGGACCGAAGCACACATCTTCGCAAACGTGCTTAGCACCGAGGCCGTACTCTTCGCCACACTCTTTACACTTGAGCGCTGTGAACGTCTGCTGCGAGGTGCGGAGTCTTTCGATAGCTTGCGTCATAGGGTGGAATCTCTTGTGAATAGGTTGTGGACAGCCTGTATGGGCGGTGTGCCTAACAGAGGCAGAGAAGCGAAACAGGCTACATAAACCTATCTGCGCTGCGAATTCCACTGATAGTAGCACGGTAGATCTGTGCCAGCAAATATACCCGACTAAAAAAGTCGGGATTAAGGGCGACGCCAGAATAACCGCGGGTTCTAGCCGATTTCTAGTCAAGGCACGGCCCCAAAGCAAAGCGAATATATATAGTGGACGAACGCTAGAGGGTTTCTAGCCGATTAAGTAGCGCTGATAATTGCCTTTAGCTTGTTCCAATCAGCGGACTTGGTGAGCCACTTGGCAACTTTTACGGGGTGTTTGGCAGGTGGCTGTGGCAGATTGCTATAGGCGTCTTCTATATATAGAAGCTTGTCGTCTGCGTAGAGATGGCTGAAGCTAGCAAGGGGATAGCGCTTGACGACGGAGCCGATGAGGCTATAAATGGTGAGCCGGTTGGGGGCTAGAACAAAGTAAGGACCGGTCAAGCAGAGATAGCCCGCTATAGTGATAGCGACGCCGGTAAGAATGGCAGAGTTGAATTTGCTCTCCTGTAGGATGGTCCAGATTGCCCACGCGAGATTCAACAGCCCGACGGCGAGCAGCGTGAGCGCAATCCACGGCGCTCTGTAGGCTTTGAAGTGGTTGTCTTCAGTTGGCAGGCTAAAGTTAGATGCGGAATCTTGAGAGGCCATGAATAGTTGTAGGACTTAGGAAGAGAAAGACTTAAGAAAAGAAATACTTAAGATGAGAAAGATTCAAGCAGAGGAAAACTCAAGAAGAGAAAGACTTAAGAAGGGCTTATCTCTTGAAGAGACAGCGTAGCTGACTGCTGCTTTCTGCTGAGGCGCTTTCTGCTGAACAGCCTTCTGAGGTTTCTTTCTTCGCGATCGCAAATTCTCCATTGATCAGCGGCAGGGCAGCGTAGGCCGTAGCCAGAACTAGGCCGGTAGACAGCTCAATGCTGTCGGCAGCTAGTGCGGCTGGTGCTGTATCCGGTAGCTGCTCGGCGCTGCTAACTGCATCAAGATCGGCTTGTAGCGACTGGGTACTGCGATCGCTTTCGATCACAATCGCAACCGACTGTTCGGTTTGGCTGACGCTCAACCTAAGAAACTTGGTTTTGGGAATTGTGTCTTGGATCAAGCTGACTAGAAGGTTTTTGAGCCACTTAGCGTCTGTGTGAATTTCGATTTCTTCGGTGGGGGATTCTACGGTGTAGCGAATGTTTTGATTAGCGGCCTGTAGGGTGGTGAGCATTTCGACTTCGGGCAGCAGAAAGCTAAGGTCTACGGCCTTGATGCTTGCAGGTTCACGTCCGATGTCTAGCTTGGAGACGGCGGTGATTTGATCGAACAGCGCCAGCATTTTCAGCGCCGCGTCTTTGGACTGATCAATGAATTCTCTTTCTTCTTCAGGCCCCTCACACAGGTCTTCGAGGATGAGCTGATGTAGGCTGACGATGGTATTGATAGGTGATCGCAGCTCGTGAGAAGTACGAGCCAAAAAGCCGCTTTTGAAGCGTTCTAATGCTAGCAGCCGCTGATAGGCAAGCTGAAGCGACTGGGGGTTGGCGACAGAACTGTCCGAGGTATCAAGAGTCATGGGCCAAGCGGATCGCATTTTACTATAGTTAATGCCCTACGGTAGCTTGAAACATCGCCCGTTGCTACAGGCTAATTTTTCCCTGACGTAATATTTGCCAGCCTGCACCGGTCCATTCAGCGACGGTGGAAGGCTGACCGCTGGCGTTGGTGTATAAGTCGGCCGATAGGGTAAGGGCGGTGGGAAAGGTGTGGGCAATGTCAGCAGCGGTGGTAAGCGGCAGCCGCCCAGACAAGTTGGCGCTCGTAGTCGCTAGCGGGCCAGTTTGAGCCAGTAATTGTAGGGCGATGGCGTGGTTGGGAACGCGAATGCCGATGGTATGAGTGCTGAGGTTACCGGCATTGAGCGGGTTTAAGTTTGGAGGGGTAAGGTCGCTAGCCGGTAAAACCAGGGTGAGCTGACCGGGCCAGTAGCGATCGCACACTGCTCGCCACCTATCTATCTCAGTAGCGTTTCCTGCAATATAAGGGCCTAAGTCGTGAAACCTAGCGCCCATTAGAATGAGCGGCTTTTCTAGCGATCGCTGTTTGGCCGCGTAAATAAGCTGGGCGTCTTTGGGCAGAGTGGCTAGGGCCGGAACCGTATCAGTCGGAAAACTGACCAGCGTTGGCCCTGCCAGCAGCGCCTGACTCATTTGTTCTAACGAAACCTGCGACATAAAGATTACTTACGCTGATGGACCAACGCCCAAAGCCTTTAGCTTTGCCGCTAGGCGCGCATTTTCCGCTTGAGCTGCGTCTAGCTGCTGACTTTTCTCATCTAGCTGCTGACCTAGCTCAACGAAGGTTAGAAATCGTGAGCCGTCAGGCCCGTAAATAATGAGCGTTTCACGAGTTAGCTTGAACTGAATATTGAGTCTAGGACTTCGCCAGCCATCGAGGGAGTCAATTGCTTCTAGACCATCCCCTTTGCGCTCGAAGCCGATTAGCTCAATATTATAAGGATCATATTCGTAGTATTCATCTACGCCGTAGCGCTGGTGAAACAGCAGCTTTCTGGCCATTTCTGCGCGGCGATTACCAGGCGATAAAATCTCAAAAACAACTTGTGGCGCAACGTTGTCTTCCTTCCACTGCATGTATGAGCCGCGATAGCCTTTGGGCCGACCAAATGCAACCATTGCATCTGGGGCCTGACGCATTTTGTTATTGCCCTCAACCGGATACCAAAGCAAGTCACCTGCTACAAACACATCAGGCCGACCGGCGTAAATCAGCTCTAGATTTTCCTTAATTGTGACGATCCATTTGAACGGCTCGGTATTGTCTGCCATCGTCTGGCCGTCACTGTCGGGATAGATAACTTCTTCGGAAGTGGAAAGCTGCTGAACCATAGGATGAGGCCGGACGAAACCGCAGAGCGTCAGTTGGGCTATATCTATTGAGCTACTGTTTGCTACTGTTTGCCATTTTAGCTCGTTTGCCCCAGATCACTTTCTAGCTCACTTTACAGCGGGTGCTGACGCAAGGGCCATAAGTTCCGTCACAGTGGTAACGCTGTAGCCTTTTGCCTGTAGCGCGGGCAAAACTTTGTCTAGGGTTTGGGCGGTACGTTTTCCTCTACCCGGGCCGTCGTGCAATACGATAATATCGCCAGGCCGTACGGTATCTAAGATAAAGGCGCTGGCAAAGCGAGAAGAGGGAATGTGGGTGTCGTAGGGAAAGACTGACCCTAGAACGAGCTGGTAGCCATACTGCTGAGCAATGTTGACCATTGTGCGATTGTAAAAACCCATGCCGGGCCGCAACCAGTGAAGGCGAGTTCTGAGCGGTGAATCGGTGGGCTGAAGAAAGGATGACAGTGCCCGATCGGCAATCAGCAGGTCACGTTCGAAGGCGGCTGGGCTTAGGCGAATACTAGGCGCGTCGGCAGTGAGGTGGTTGCCAAGCTCGTGATTGGACCCGACGGTTTGTTGGACGATGTCGGCATGGTGGGAGATATTGCCGCTGATGTTGAAGAAGGTAGCTTTGGCGTTGTGCTTTGCTAGTACGGCTAGAATATCTGCTGTTACCAGGCTGGGGCCGTCGTCGATAGTGAGGGCTATTGTTTTGTTTGTCTTGTCAGCAGGCGCAAGATCGGACGTTGGGGCAGGCGCAAGGTCAACAGCGTAGAGGGCTCCTGGCATTAGTCGAGCAGCTAGGCTGAGCAGCCAGCGGGGCTGTCTGAGAAGGATTAGGAGAAGCGTGAAGAAAAACGCCAGCAGGAGGATGAGGATTTGGAGTAGTGCGATCGCGCTATTCATCGGTTCGGCTAATTAGTTCGGCTGGTCAGTCCGGCTAATCAGTTCGGCGGTAATGTGTCAAAATACGGGGGGCAAAAACGAGATATTAAGGAACTGCTAACAATGGCCTCCCCCTCTAGTGTAACGGTTCAAGCTGTGCAGGCTATTGGCTTAACGGTCTCTGATGCTGGTAAAGCGACTGACTTTTTTACCGGCGCTTTTGACTATACGGTTGTTGCTGATACGGTACTCAGCGGCGACGAAGCTAGCTATCTATATGGCGTTCCCGATGCCCAGGTTCGTATTGTCTCTTTGCAGCTAGGCCAGGAAACTATTCGCCTGATGCATTTTTTGAGCGGCACAGGCAAATCTGTACCGGCTGATAGTAAAAGCAATGATTTGTGGTTTCAGCACTTTGCTATTATTGTCAGCGATATGGACAAGGCTTACGCCCAGCTAAAGAAGTTCTCCTTTACTCATATCTCTCCTGAGCCGCAGACGCTGCCGAACGACATCAAAGCGTTTAAGTTTAGAGACACTGACGGACATCCGCTAGAACTGTTGCAATTTCCGCCTGGCTTAGGTCCTGATCACTGGCAGTCAAAAGATGCGCTGTTTTTGGGAATGGATCATTCTGCGATCGCGATCGCCAGCACAGAAACAAGCTTGGCGCTGTATCGAGACGTGTTGGGCCTGACGCATCAGGGCAGCTTTACCAACATTGGTATCAAGCAAGAAACAATGGACAATCTGTTTAGCGCCAAGGTGATTGTGACCTCTTTGACGCCTGCAACGGGGCGGCTAGGCGTAGAGTTTTTAGACTACTTAACGCCGCCTGGGGCTAGACCCTTTCCTATCGACCAGCGCACGAACGACTTAGTGCATATGCATTTTGAGCTAGCGGTTGATGACATTGATGCGGCTATAGAAGCGTTGGAAGAAGCGCACGTGCAGTTTGTCTCACCAAAAGTGATTGATTTGCCCGATGTGATGCCGTTCAGTAAAGCGGTTCTGTGGAGAGGGCCAAATGGTCACAACGTGCTGCTGGTACAGAATTGATGGGGCAGGTGGTGTACTTTACCGGCTGCTGCATCGAATGCTGTGCTGAACGCCTAACTAAAACATATAGCTAAAGCTGTGTTGAATATCTTGTTGTTAGTGAAAGGAGAAAACTGTTGGAAACGGTGAGTGCACTACTCTCGGGGCTGTATCCTAATTTTATTGAGGGACCTCAAGGATACATGCTGCTGGCATTTCGCGCAGTAGTTGGCTTTTTGTTTATTCTGCACGGTTTACCAAAGCTGAAAAATTTAGAGACCTGGTCGAAGGCGCTGGGCGCACCACTGCCCCTTTGTCTGCTGTCGGCAGGCTTTATGCTGGTGGGGGGCATGGGTCTGATTTTAGGCGCGCTGACGCTGTTTTCGAGCGCTTCTATTTTGGTCTCAATGCTATACGCGCTGCTGCTGGAGCTGATAAAGGGCGATCCGATTGTGGCTCCTGATCCTTATGAGCTAGGAGAATATTACGAAGGACCAAACGGGGATAAGGGAGAGCCGCCGAGTATGGAAAAGGCGCTGATCTTTTCGCTAATGCTGACGTTGATTATTGTGTTTGGGCCGGGTGCCTATTCGCTAGATGCGCTGTGGCTGAGCTAGCTGCAATAGATTTGTCTGCATGCGCCTGCGTTGAACGAGTGTTAAGTCAAGTTAAACCGTAGTTAATCGCACAAAAACAGTGGGTTTGATCTTGTCTGATGGAGGGTGAACGAATTCATTGGGTAGGGTGTGCGCGTTTTTCCCTGCCTTCTTGATAGGTTTCAAGATCCACCACTGAAAATAGGCAGGTGCCCTTATGGATACTTCGTTAAAGACAACGAAAGTTGAGACTTCTGCGCCACAGACTTCTGCCCCAGATCAGCTAGAACACCGCACTGGCATGAGCGTTGAGGCAATTAAGCAGGCATTCTTAGAAAACCTATTTTTTGTGCAGGGCAAGCCGGTGGCGCTGGCAAGTAAGCACGACTATTACATGGCGCTAGCCTACCTGGTGCGCGATCGCATGCTGTATCGCTGGAACGGGACGGCTGAGAGCTATACCCAAGATCGCTGCCGGACGGTGTGCTATCTGTCGGCTGAGTTTTTGATGGGGCCGCATTTGGGCAACAACTTGATCAACATGGGGATCTATGATCAGGTAAAGGCGGCAATGGAATCGCTAGGTCTAGATTTTGAAGATTTGCTAGCTCAAGAGGTGGAGCCGGGACTGGGTAACGGTGGGCTCGGAAGACTGGCCGCCTGCTATCTCGATTCAATGGCGTCGCTGGAGGTAGCGTCGCTGGGCTATGGCATCCGCTACGAGTTTGGCATTTTTGAGCAGGAGATTCAGCAGGGCTGGCAGGTTGAGCGAACGGACAAGTGGCTGCGCTATGGCAACCCCTGGGAGGTGGCTCGGCCTGAGTGGGCAACGGCGGTGAAGTTTGGCGGACACACCGAGTCGTACAAAGACGACGCGGGTAAGTACTGGGTTCGCTGGGTGCCCGAGAAGCAGGTGCTGGGAATTCCTTACGACACGCCGATTCTAGGCTACCAGGTCAATACGGCAAACACGCTGCGACTGTGGAAGGCAGAAGCGATTGAATCGTTTGACTTTGCGGTGTTCAATCGGGGCAACTATTACGGCGCGGTGGAAGAGAAGGTGTCTTCGGAGAATCTGACGAAGGTGCTGTATCCCAATGATGAAACGCAAGCGGGTAAGCGGCTGCGGTTAGAACAACAGTTTTTCTTTGCGTCTTGCTCGCTAAAAGATATGTTCCGGATTTTGCAAGGGCAAGATATTTCGGTTGAGAAATTTCACGAGAAGTTTTCGATTCAGCTCAATGATACGCACCCAGCGATCGCATCGGTCGAACTGATGCGGCTACTGGTCGATGAGTACGGCCTAGACTGGATCATGGCTTGGGAAGTTACCCAGCAGGCGATGGCCTATACCAACCATACGCTGCTGCCCGAGGCGCTAGAAAAATGGCCTGTGAGTTTGTTTGGCCGACTGCTCCCACGCCACCTAGAGATTATCTATGAGATTAACGCCCGGTTTTTAGAGCTGGTGCGAATGCGCTTTCCCAAGGATACGGCGCGGTTGGCGCGGATGTCTTTGATTGATGAAAGTGGCGATCGCAGCGTCCGCATGGCTAACTTAGCCTGTGTGAGCAGCCATACCATTAACGGTGTGGCGCAGCTTCACAGCGAGCTGCTAAAGCAGACTGTTCTCAAAGACTTTTACGAGCTATTCCCAGAGAAGTTTTGCAACATGACCAACGGGGTCACGCCGCGGCGATGGATTGCGCTGAGTAACCCACGGCTAACCAAAATGGTCACTGCAAGAATCGGCGATGCCTGGCTCAAACATTTAGAAGAGCTGCACGAGCTAGAGCCTTTAGCCAAAGATTCGGGCTTCCAAAGCGAATGGTACGAGATGAAGCGTTCGGTGAAGCGAGATTTGGCCGCTCGTATTCACAAGCAGTTTGGCATTTTGGTTAATCCCACATCGCTCTTTGATGTGCAGGTAAAGCGCATTCACGAGTACAAGCGACAGCATTTGAACGCGCTGCACATTGTCACGCTCTACAACCAGTTTAAGCAGAATCCCAGCCTAGAGATTACGCCCCGGACATTTATCTTTGCTGGCAAAGCCGCGCCTGGCTATCACATGGCCAAACTGATGATTAAGCTGATTACCTCGATTGGTGAGATGGTCAACAAAGATCCTGGTTTGCGCAATCAGATGCGGGTGGTTTTTCTGCCGAACTACAATGTCACAAACAGTCAGCGCATCTATCCAGCATCCGATCTCTCTGAGCAAATCTCGACGGCTGGGATGGAAGCTTCGGGCACAGGCAATATGAAATTTGCGATGAACGGCGCGCTGACCATTGGTACGCTAGACGGGGCAAATGTGGAAATTCGTGAGGCGGTAGGGGCTGAGAATTTTTTCCTATTTGGTCTAAGGGCGGATGAAGTCGCAAAGATGAAGCACGAGGGCTACAGCGCCTACGAGTATTATCAAGGCAATCCTCAGCTGAAAGACGCGATTGATTTAATTGCCTCTGGTCATTTTTCGCAAGGGGATACGGCTCTTTTCCAGCCGCTATTAGACAAGCTGCTATATGACGATCCCTTTATGCTACTAGCAGACTACCAGTCTTACGTTGACTGTCAGGCGGCAGTCGGCGAAGCGTATCAGGATCAAAGTCACTGGTTAGAGATGTCTATTCTCAACAGTGCGCGAATGGGTCGTTTTTCTTCGGATCGCTCTATTCAAGAATACTGTGAGAAGATTTGGAAAGTTTCGCCGTCGCCGGTAGATCTTGATCGCTACACCCAGGTAAGCGGACGTTTGGGCGGAGAGCTGACCTGTAAGCTGCACCAGTAAGCCCAAGCTTCGCGCAACAAACCGCTATCTATTGAGCTGCTACCTACTAAACTATCACCCACCAAACTATCACCCACCAAACTACCCACTAAACTATTATCCATCAAACCGCTACCTACTAACTACTGAGAAATCCCTATGCATCTAGCCCGTCGCTTACGATTTGGTAATCTACGTGGAGACTTGTTTGGCGGATTGACCGCTGCGATCGTGGCGCTGCCACTAGCGCTAGCGTTTGGTGTCGCTTCGGGAGCCGGGGCGACTGCCGGGCTTTATGGCGCTATCTTCACCGGCTTTTTTGCTGCGTTGTTTGGCGGTACGCCATCTCAGGTGTCTGGGCCGACGGGACCGATGACGGTGGTGATGGCGACGGTATTTACCAAGCTGATAGCGGCAGATCCGCAAAACGGCATGGTGATGGCCTTTACTGCGGTAATGCTCAGCGGGCTGTTCCAAATTTTGTTTGGCGTATTGCGGCTCGGTCAGTTTATTACCCTAATGCCCTACACCGTGATCTCGGGCTTTATGTCTGGAATTGGGGTAATTATCGTGGCGTTGCAGATTGCGCCTTTGATTGGGTACCCGGCTCAGAGCAGTGTGGTGGAGGCATTGCAGCAGCTGCCTGCGGCCTTTGCAAACCCCGATCCGGTAGCGACAGGACTGGGGCTGTTAACGCTGGTAATAGTGTTTGGCTGGTCCGGTAAGCTGGCGCGCATTGTGCCGTCACCGCTGATGGCGCTGATCGTCTGTACGGGGCTAGCCATCCTAGTGTTTCCCAATAGCGACATCGCCCGCATTGGTGAGATTCCGCAGGGCTTTCCTCAGCTACAGTGGCCTCGGCTTAACCTGGCGCAGGTAGGAGATATTGTTGGCTATGGCCTGATGTTGGCAATTCTCGGAGCGATTGACTCTTTGCTAACATCTTTGGTTGCTGACAATATCACGCGCACCCAGCACGATTCTGAACAAGAGCTGATTGGCCAGGGCATTGGTAACTTGCTCTCTGGTCTGTTTGGCGGATTACCGGGAGCAGGGGCCACGATGCGCACGGTGATTAATGTGCAAGCAGGAGGGCGATCGCCGCTATCGGGAATGTTCCATGCGTTAGTTTTACTCTCTATTGTGCTGTGGGCAGGCGACGCGACGGCTCAGATCCCTCATGCTGTGCTAGCCGGTATTCTTATCAAGGTAGGGATTAAGATTGTTGACTGGGGCTTTTTGTGGCGGGTGTGTCAGGTGTCGATGCGAGCGGCGCTAGTGACGTACGGCGTGCTGCTGCTGACGGTGTTTGTGGATTTGATCACGGCGGTTGTCGCAGGTGCCTTTGTGGCAAATATGCTGACGATTCATCGCCTGAGTAGCATTCAATCTGAGCAGGTGCGAGCCGTAACGCATTCGGACGAAGATCCGAAGGTCGTCTTGACGATAGAAGAGCGTCAGATGCTAGATCAGGCAAATGGGCGCATTCTGTTGATTCAGATGAGCGGCCCAATGAGCTTTGGGGCGGCGCGCACAATTGGCCAATATATGGGCCGCAGCTACGACGCGTTGATTCTAGACTTTAGTGCGGTGCCGCTAGTGGGTGTGACCGCTTCCTTGACGATTGAATCGGAGATTAGAGCGCTTCGCGGCGGGCGACGCGAGATATACATTGTCGGTGCTGAGGGTCAGGTAAAAGAGAGATTACGGCGATTTCAGGTGCAGGCAACGCTGCCTAGCAGTAATTTTGTGCCTACTTGCTATGAGGCGCTGAGGCGAGCTTTGATGCTACCTCATATGAACGTTGCGATGAATACTTCACCTTTTTTAAGAGTGTCCCCGTCAGTGTCTTCGGAAAGCAATGCTTGAAGAATCTCTAATCAACAATCTATAGATAATCTATGGCCAAAATCTGTGGCCAAAATCTACGGAGTAGCCTGCTGTAGCCCCGATAGCATCCCTTTTGTGGACCAGGGCTGAACGCGTTCTTCGTCCAGGCTGCGCGATCGCTGCGTGCCAATCATAGCGATTTGGCCAGTTAGGATAAAGCTGGTAAAGCTAGAAATAACAATAACCGGCAGCATGGCAGTCCCGGACAGGACGCTGAGAATGATGCTGGTGCTGACGGGTGTCTTAGTGACAGCGACGTTAACCGCCGCCATGAGGCAGACCATACCAACGGTGGGATGGATTTGTGGAACGGCAATTGCGATCGCAAGGCCCACATTTGCCCCAATAAAGAACAGCGGAAAGATAAATCCGCCCAAGAAACCTGAGTGCAGCGTAAAGCTAATTGCAAACATCTTGGCAATTGCAATTAACACCAGCATCGTGACGCCTAGCGTCGAGCCAGTTTCAATCACCGTATGAATTTGCTCTTCACTAAAAAAGAGCGTCTGGGGAAAGAAAAAAGCAATTAGGCCAATGCAAAGTCCGCCTAGCGTCGCCAACGCGATTTGGCTGTGCTCTAAGGGAGCTAGCACATGGCCAACTAGGCGAAAAACATAGATAAACATCACAGCCACGCCTGCACCCACAGTGCCCAGCGCCAGCCCTTCAAGCAAATTCATCGGCGTCAGCGTCGGAATAGACTCAAAGTGATAAAAGCCCCCAATCGTAATCCCGGTACTGATTCTAAAAACGGCGAAAGAGAGCATAGCCGAGATAACCGCAGGGGCTACTGCTTCGTAATACTCAGGCCCACGACGATGGGGAATTTCCAGGGCAAACAGCGCCGCGCCAATTGGGGCCCCAAAGAAGGCACCCAGGGCCGCGCTCATGCCACAAAATGTCAGCACCCGCACATTACTCTGCTTAAGCTGAAGGCGATCGCCTAGCCAGCTCCCAAAGCTGCCGTTGACCTGCACCAGTGGTGCTTCTGGCCCAGCGCTACCCCCGGCTGTGATTGCCACTAGCGAGGCAACCACCATGGCAGGCGTTTTCCGAATATCAATGCGCCCCGACTGATGAATATCATCAACCACCTTAGCCATCTCTCCAGGCAGGCCCATAAAATAGAGAATCAAACCC
The DNA here is from genome assembly GCA_963702855.1 of uncultured cyanobacterium. Lineage (GTDB taxonomy): Bacteria > Cyanobacteriota > Cyanobacteriia > Phormidesmidales > Phormidesmidaceae > Phormidesmis. Next base: position 171,509 of record OY969765.1, on the reverse strand, counting down.
ACGCAAAAACCACCAATAGTCGTGGTGATCCAGACGTAGTTATTGACAGCTAGCCAGCTAGGAAAGTAAGGACCTACCCGGTCTGGTAGGGTATGCCAAACCCCATGCATCATCGCTTCTAGAACAAAGTAGTACACAGTGGCGACAAGCCCACCGATGATGCCAATAGCCGCAGCGCAAAGGACGAGCTGCGAATAGGTAAGTATATTTTTTGCGGTAGGCGCCTCGGCTGAGGGCGATGTCTGCGTTGCTGATGGGGCTAGGTCAGTCTGGGTGATCATTTAGAATGATTCCTTGTGAGATAGGGTTAGGGCCCAAGTTCTGGGGTTAGAGCTTTAGGCCGTGAATTTTTGCGGCTCAACCGAGTTTTAATCTAAGGTCTTGCTTGCATAACGCCGCTATGTAGGTAAAAAGCTGTGCATGTAGCAAAGAATACGCCACATTCTTCCTTTCGACCTGTCTAAAAATGAATGCTAAATCCTTTGATATCTAAAGCTATCAAGATAGTCAGAGACATTTCGTACCTTTGACTACAAACTGTTTTAGACGTGTTGAAATTTACATATAAGCTATGCGCTATTGAAAACAACAGCCCGGCACTGGTCACGTCTCGGTTAAATCTTAGGCACATTCCAGACACATTCCAGGTGCATTCCGAGCACATGAACAAGGAAACGATAGAAAGGGCCAAAGCTATAGCAGTGCTCTGCCTAACGGAATAAGCCTCGGCGCGCACAAGAGCGATATTCTAAGAGCGATTCACTCACGTTCTCTTCCTACCTATTCACTATGCGTATTCCGGCTGCGACCTACCGCTTACAGTTCACGCCCGATTTTGGCTTTAATCAAGCCCGAGAAATTGTGGCGTACTTGGCTCAGTTAGGTATTTCAGATATTTACGCGTCTCCTATCTTCGCAGCGCGTAGCGGCAGTCAGCATGGCTATGATGTGGTCGATCAAAATCAACTGAATCCTGAGCTAGGAACGCCAGAGGAATTTGAAGCCCTTATAGAGGAGGCGCGAAAACACGGGCTGGGCTGGCTGCAGGATATTGTGCCGAACCACATGGCGTTTAGCAATCAAAATCCCTATCTAATGGATGCGCTAGAGCACGGGCCTAGCTCTGCCTATAGCGATACCTTTGATATTGACTGGACGTCGTTTCACGAGGAACTGAAGGGGCGGGTGCTAGCGCCAATGCTAGGGTCAGACTATCGGCAGTGCTTAGAGGCGGGGGAGCTACAGCTTGCCTATGGGTCAGATGGCGATGCAACTGAAGAAGCCAGCGAAGAAGCCGGTGGAGAAGCCGGTGGAGAAGCCGGTGGAGAAGCCGGTGGCGAGAACGGGCTAACGGTGAACTACTACAGTTTGCGGCTGCCGATTAGTTTGGAGACGTATGCTGACTTTTTTGAGCATAATATTTCTGAGCTAGAAGGACAGATTGGGACGAGCGATCGCTACGCTGCGTTTACGGGTTTGTTAAAGGCGATCAAGGAGAAGGTTTTGCCACTTTCGGGCGAGGCGCGATCGCAGGCAGCAACAGATATCAAGCAGCAGCTGTGGGCTTTATTTGAATCGGCTGGTGAGATTCGCGCATTTGTTGAAAAAAATCTGACTGCTTTTAATGGGGCCGCAGGTAATGCCGAGAGTTTCTCTCTGTTGGATTCTCTATTAAAGAAACAGTTTTATCACCTCTGTCACTGGAAAGTCGCTTCAGAGATGCTGAACTATCGGCGCTTTTTCACCGTGAATGAGCTGATTTGTCTAAATGCGCAGCATCCGCATGTGTTTGACCAAACGCACGGGCTGATTCAGCGTTTAGTAAAGGAAGAAAAGATCACAGGTCTGCGAGTAGATCATATTGACGGACTATACGACCCGCTGGCGTATCTAAAGCAGCTAACTAAGGAGACTGACAATTCCTATACGCTAGTCGAGAAGATTTTGGAGTCGGTAGAGAAGCTGCCAAACGACTGGCCGATCCAAGGAACGTCGGGCTATGATTTTTTGACCTATGTGAACCGGGTGTTTTGTCAGGACGAGACTCAGGCGGCATTTGGGCGGCTGTACGAAACGTTTACCGGGCTAGAAGACAACTATGAGCAGCTATTTTTAGACAAAAAGCGCTTGCTGGCTGAGTCGGAGCTAGTCGGTGATATTGATAATGTGACGCACTTGCTGACGCAGGTGGCTGAGCTAATGGGTGAGAAGCACTCAGGCGAAAGTTTGCGACTAGCGCTAAAAGAGATAATGATCGCGTTCCCGGTGTATCGCAGCTATATCAGTGAGGTGGGGCGTAGCGAGAAGGATGAGCACTATATTCATGAGGCGATCGCAACGGTCAAGTCTTCTTCTGATCAGAACCCTGATAAAAATTCCGACTTTCTATCAGCGCTTGCTTTTATTGAGAAAGTGCTTTTGCTAGAAGGTAGTGAGGATCTGTCTGACGAAGTGCGATCGCACCGTCTCCATTTCATTATGCGGATGCAGCAGTTTACCGGCCCGCTGATGGCAAAAGGTATAGAGGATACTCTGTTCTATGTGTATAACAAATTTGTAGGCCTGAATGAAGTGGGTGGTGCTCCAGGCGAGTTTGGTCTGTCGGTACAGGACTTTCATGCTTTCAACCAATATCAGCAGGCGCACTGGCCGCACAATTTGAACGCTAGCTCAACGCACGACACCAAGCGAAGCGAAGATGTGCGATCGCGCCTGAGCGTACTCTCTGAGCTGCCCGAGCTGTGGGAAGAACAGGTGACAGCTTGGCAAGACATGAATGCCGATAAGAAGCGAACCGATCAGCCGCAGCCAATTCCCACGGCTAACGACGAATACTTCTTGTATCAGACATTAGTGGGAGGCTACCCATTTGACGAAGCCGAGTTTTCCGGCTTTAAAGAGAGGGTTCAAGCGTATGTGCTAAAAGCCGGGCGAGAGGCAAAGGTGAATACCAATTGGACAGAGATAAACGAAGCGTATGAAACCGGCTATGCTGCTTTTATCGAGACTGTGTTGAACTCGAATTTAGGCTCGAATTTGGGCTCGAACGAAGAGAATACTTTTTTAGAGAGTTTGCGCAGCTTTCAAAAGCGGGTTAAAAAGTACGGTGTCTACACCTCTCTTTCTCAACTGTTGATAAAAATTGCTTCACCTGGGGTGCCAGACTTTTACCAAGGGTCTGAGCTATGGGATTTGAGCCTTGTCGATCCAGACAACCGCCGCCCAGTGGATTATGGCAAGCGCGCTCAGCTTTTAGAGGGCATTAAGACGCAGTGGCAAAGCGATCCGACAGCTTTAGTGCAAGATTTGTTAGATAGCTGGGAAGATGGACGACTCAAGCTATTTTTGACCTTTAGAGGACTAGCCGCTAGACAGAAATTTGCTGAGCTGTTTGCCAAGGGTGACTATATGCCGCTAAAGACGATGGGAACACATGCCAATCGGGTGATTGCATTCGCCCGGCAGTGGGAAGATAACACGGTAGTAGCGATCGCGCCTCGATTCTTCACAGGCCTTGTGTCATCAGATGCTCTACCTATGGGAACAGATATTTGGAGTGATACGACCGTGGAGCTGCCCGCTGCTGCCAAGCAATCTAAATGGAAGAATTTGCTGACAGATTCACCTATAGAAGTCCGTGAGGATTCTTTAGTTGGAAAGCTTTGTGAGCAGTTCCCTGTTGCGTTGCTATTGAGCAAAAGCTAATGCAGTGATGACTCCTTATAAGCTATCGGTTTTTGTTGTCTGTGGAGATTTTTGATGCTTCGAAGCCGTCTATCAGTACAGTATCCTAAATGTTTGAACGAGAGCGATAGTACTATAAACGCAGCAAGTGCGTATAAAGGTAGTTTAGTCATGTAATGAGCGGGCCCTCTAGAGATATGAGAAAAACTAGAAATCAAAAAGAGAATCAAAGTTATGATCATTAAAGAGCGCAACATCACTAGCTCTGCGCACATCTTTAGAAATCTACTGTAGAGAGGAGCTATGTCTGAATCTGCCGCTATTTCTGGATCTGAAAAGTAATCTAACGATTGGTGAATGATACTGCGACGCTCACCTAGAGACGTCAAGCCGTCTCCACATAAGTCAACGATAAGTCCTACAATGTAACAAATACCTACGGCAGCAAATATCTCAGACGCTGTCGTAGGTGTATAAGAGTTTCTGTACCATGGATACGTAAAGAAAAAATAAGCACAGCCCCCCGGTATAATTCTAGCTATCAGGTCGTAATAAAACTCTGGAATTAGCGCTGAGATCTCTTGCATATTGAGACTGCTAGTGGTTGATATTTGTGATAAAAATTGTACCTTACGTATCATCGGTTAGGTTTTCGCTCGGCTAATATAGGACAGTCGTTATTCAATAGAATGAATTTTTCAAACTTTCCTAGTCCTGAACGAATTGATGAAATACGACAATACATCAAAGATACCTGGACACTGCTACAACGAAGTCACAGTGACCTTCTATTGGCATCTGAAGATTCCAAACTTCCTAATAAACCGACCGATCCATGGCCCGTCTATCTATCTAGAAAGGAAAGCCTTGAAGGCGTAAGAGAACAATTCAGTCGTGAAATTCCAAATGATTTCACGCATATCTGTCTAAAACAGCTACCTGAGAATATCAGCGATATAGAAGTGCATGGTCTGCTCTATCTACCAGGGGACTATGTAGTGCCGGGCGGACGGTTTAATGAAGCCTACGGGTGGGATAGCTACTTTATTTTGCTGGGGCTGCTGCAAGACGGTGAGCTATTTTTAGCAAGGAGTCTAACAGAGCAACTGCTGTATGAGATAGAACACTATGGCGCGGTGCTCAATGCGAATCGTACCTACTTCTTGAGTCGTTCTCAGCCACCGCTGCTGTCGCGAATGGTGCTGAAGCTATACGAATATACTCGGGATATTGACTGGTTACGGAAGGCGTTGCCTACGCTGATAGCTTACTACCAGTATTGGCTAGCTGAGGACCATAGCCATGAAAGCGGGCTATCGCGCTTCTATGATTTTGGTGAGGGCCCGGCCCCTGAAGTTGTTGCTTCTGAGCAAGATGAGGCAGGAAGAACTCATTTTGATCGGATCAAGACTTTCTATCAAAACAATGAGGTGACGGCTTACGATGTGTCGCTTTATTACGATGCTCAAAAAGGCGATCTGACAGATTTGTTCTACAAAGGCGATCGCACGATGCGAGAGTCAGGCTTTGACCCAACCGATCGGTTTGGCCCTTTCAGCGTAGACATTCTGCACTATCTACCCGTTTGTTTGAACACCCTGCTGTGCCAAATGGCTCAAGACATTGCTCAGATTTATCAGCTAACGGGTGACAACTTGAACCTAGCGGCGGAAGTTAATCTTTGGCAAGCTCGGGCGAGCGATCGCGCCCAAGCAATTAACGATTACCTGTGGGACGACACGCACGGTCTTTATTTTGACTATCATTTTCCCACACAGCAGCGACGCTACTATGAGTTTGCTACCACGTTTTATCCCCTCTGGACAGGCATCGCTTCCGCGCGGCAGGCCGAGCGCGTTGTCGCCAGCCTGAGCAAATTTGAAGCGCCGGGTGGAGTTCGTACTAGCACCGTAACGTCTGGCAACCAGTGGGACGATCCGTTTGGCTGGGCTCCTTTGCAGCTGATTGCGATTGAGGGGCTGCGGCGATATGGCTACGAAGCGGAGGCCAGACGACTGGCGGAGCGGTTTGTTTCAATGCTGGTAGAAGACTTTGAGCGGTGTGGCTCGCTAGCCGAGAAGTATGACTTGAATGCTCGCTCTAGCGAAGTCTCTAATGGAATACGGTACGGCTATAGTAGTAACGAAATTGGTTTTGGCTGGACGAATGGCGTATTGTTGAGCTTATTAGAGCTGCTAGATTTGTCGTAACGTATTTATTGCAATTAGCTTATTTGTAATTATAAAAGATTGCAATTATAAAAGAATGATTAAAACAACAGAAGGGTCTGACCTCCCAGATATATTGCTAGAGCAGGCTTTGGCAGCGGGGGCGGAGGCTGTAGAAGTGTATCAGTCAGATTCGCTGGAGAAGCCGATTATTTTTGAAGGCAATCGGCTAAAGCAGGCAGAGACATCTCAATCGGAAGGGGTCGCGCTGCGGCTATGGCGAGGAGGTAAGCCGGGGCTAGCAGTGGGCTACGGACCTATTGAACCACAGGTTTTGGTAGACAAAGCGCTGGCGATCAGCGTGCTCAATACGCCAGAAACGCCAAGGCTAGCGATGGGCACGGCTAAAGACTTTGGATCGGTAGGTGAGCCTATGGCGGTGGCGAAACTGGTCGAAAAAGGCCAGGAAGCGATCGCTATGATTCGCGATCGCTTTCCAGAAGCGGTCTGTGAAGCTAGCCTTTCTTGTGATGTAGAACAGGTGCGGTTGCTGACTTCTACTGGGCTAGACTATCGCAGCCAGGACACCACCCTAAGCGGCTACATCAGCGCCGAGCTAGTGGGTGAGAATGATTTTTTGTGCGTTGGCGATGGCGTGGTGAACCGTGGCAGCCTAGATATGGTAAGCGTTGCGAACAGCATTATTCGACGCATCGGCTGGGCGGCTCGGACGGTGGAACCTGTGAGTGGCCAGGTGCCGGTGATTTTTACAGCCAGGGCGGCGGACCTGCTTTGGGCAACGCTGGGGTCAGCGCTAAATGGAAAGCGGGTGAAAGAAGGAACCTCTCCTTGGCGAGAGAAGTGGGGCGATCGCGTCATCTCTGATGCGCTCACGCTCTATCAAGATCCAGCCGTTGGCCCCTATAGCTGTTCTTTCGATGATGAGGGACTACTGACCCAGCCGATTACCTTTATCGAGCAGGGACGGCTCAAAAGCTGGTTCACTGACTTAGCGATCGGTCACTGTGATGGAGACATTCCGGGCTTAGGCGGCGGATCTACAGGCAACGGCATTCGTCCGGGTTTGGGTAGCTATCCGACACCTGGGCTGATCAATATGCTTGTTATGCCAGGGAATTTCTCTTGGGAAGCGCTAATTGCTCAGCAGCCGGAAGCGATCATTGTGGACCAGGCGATGGGTGAAGGCGGCGATATTACGGGCGATCTGTCTATCAGTCTGGAGCTAGGCTACCGCGTGAGCCAGGGTGAGATTATCGGTCGAGTTAAGGACACGATGGTTTCTGGCAGTGCGTATGCCGCGCTTAATCATGTTTTGGCGGTGGGCGATCACGCTGAGTGGAGTGGCTCTACCTGCACACCTGCGATCGCGGTAGGCGGACTATCCGTTACCGGGTGATATTACTTGCTGTGACCTAGCTACCTAGCTATGCATTTAGACTGCCAGTAGGTTCTAGCAATAGTATTGCTAGCAATAGTGTTGCTAGCAATAGTGTTTCTAGCAATAGTGTTTTTGGCAGTCATGGTCTCTGGCGGTGGTCATTCTGCTGATAGCTATTCTGTTAGTAAACCAGCGAATATGCATTTGCTAGCTTTTCTTGTGTGAACAAGCCCCTTTTTCATCGTTCTCTGGGCTCTCTCTCTGAGCTTTCTACGAAAATTAGAGATCGGCGCAAGCAAACTTGATATAGACTTAGATCAATGTAAAATTCATTTACATAGACTGAAGACTATAGGAAGGAGCGCCTTCATTTTGCAGCAGGGCGATCGCTCAATGAAACTGACAGGGAAACCGACAAGCGTGCTGAGTTAACAGAACATATGTCTACCTTAGAAGCTTTGATCTTGGCCACAATCTTTTGTGGCTTTTTCGGCATCATCCTAAAAAAGAACCTCATGATGAAAATCATCTCTATGGACGTGATGAGTACTGGGGTGATTGGATTTTATGTCTTAGTTGCTGCGCAAACAGGTTTGTTTTCTCCAATTGCTAGCCCGGAGAATCCAGCTCCAACTGCCTATGCCGATCCGGTACCTCAGGCCGTGATTTTAACTGCGATCGTCATTGGCTTTTCAATTCAGGCGCTCATGCTAGTTGGGGTTATGAAGCTCTCTCGCGACAATCCAACTTTAGAATGCAGTGAAATCGAGAGGGACAACACGCTATGACAGCGCTGACGCTCATTTGGATTACACTGCCTCTATTCGTAGGATTCAGCATCTATCTGCTGCCTAGGTTCGCTCGTATTCTGGCGCTAGCTGTCTCAGGCGTTTCGCTTGCCTATGGACTTTGGCAGGTATTGAATCCCGTGCCAGTTGCGCTGCAACTAGTAGATAGCTTTGGCATCAGCTTGATGATAGATGAGCTGAGCGGGTTCTTTATCTTGACCAACGCTGTGGTGACCGCTGCGGTTATCTTTTACTGCTGGCAGATAGGAAAGAATGCTTTCTTCTACACTCAAATCATTATCTTGCATGGCAGCGTTAACTCAGTATTTATCTGCGCGGATCTCATCAGCGTATATGTAGCTTTAGAGGTGATTGGCATTGCGGCCTTTCTGCTGATTGCCTATCCGCGAACTGAGCGAGCGGTTTGGGTAGGTCTGCGCTATCTGTTTGTTAGCAATACAGCAATGCTGTTCTATCTGCTAGGAACGGTACTGGTATATCAGGCGAACCATTCGTTTGCATTTACCGCGCTAGTTAACGCTCCGGTCGAAGCGATCGCTTTGATCTTCCTTGGCCTGCTAACTAAAGGCGGTATCTTCGTCTCTGGGCTCTGGCTACCGCTTACCCATGCCGAATCCGAAACGCCCGTTTCCGCCTTGCTCTCAGGCGCTGTCGTCAAAACAGGCGTGTTTCCGCTGGTTCGATTCGCTCTTATGCTGCCTGAGATCGACCCTATTGTTCGTCTGTTTGGCGTGGCGACGGCCCTATTTGGGGTTAGCTTCGCGGTCTTTGCCCAAGATGCCAAGCGAATTCTTGCCTTTCACACCGTCTCTCAGCTAGGTTTCATCTTGGCTGCGCCTTCGGTAGGGGGCTTTTACGCGCTCACTCATGGCCTGGTAAAGGCGTCTCTTTTCCTAACCGTGGGCAATTTGTCTAATCGAAACATCAAGGTTCTAAAGAAAAATCCTATCCCTACCTCGCTTTGGATAGCGTTAGTGATCGCTAGCTTCTCTATCTCTGGCTTTCCTCTGCTCTCGGGCTTTGGTGCTAAGGTGCTCACCAGCAAAAACCTATTGCCCTGGCAAGTTATTGGCATGAATATTGCCGCTCTGGGCACTGCTATCTCGTTTGCAAAATTTATCTTTCTGCCGCACGCTCGCAGTTCAAATGTAAGTAGCTCAAAGGTAAGTAGCTCAAAGGCAACCGGTCTAAAGGCAGCTGGTGTAGAAGAAGCAAGCACAGAAGAGGCAAGCTTAAAAGAGACAAACTCAGAAGGAGTGAAACCAAAAGGAACAGATTTAGGAACAGCAAGCCCAGTCGCAACAGAACACAAGCTTACGTCTGGGTTCTGGCTGGCGACAGCGTTGTTACTAGGTGGCTTAGTAGTCGCTAATGTCTTTTACTACGAGGCCTACAGCCTCAAAAATATCGCCAAACCGCTAGTGACTATCGCGGCAGGATGGATAGCCTACCTCTTTATCTTTCAAAAGCTATCGGTCAAAGTGCCTCGGGTTGCCGAGCAGTTTGACCATCTCATCGGTACGATGAGTCTAATATTGACGCTGTTGTTTTGGCTGGTGCTGGCATGATTGGCTATCGGGATTTACTGCTGCGGCTGACTATTTGGTTTTTGCTAACAGCCGATCTGAGCTGGGCCAACGTTTTGATAGGAATTGGCGTTTCGCTGCTGCTACCGAAGTTTGGCCCCCGGTCTTATGTCGCCCCTGCCGTGTTAAAAGATTGGTTGCATATCCTCTGGGAAACGCTGATAGCGATTCCTAAAGCCTACGCTGAGGCTTTTGAGATGATTCTCTATCCCCACAGCCAAGAAGAAACAACCCTACAGCCGAGCAAGCCCCGACGAACGCCTGGCCTACTTTTCCTAGACATCTTTTTAATTACCTTTACGCCCAAATCAATCGTAGTTGAGCATCATGAAGAAGGCTGGCACGAGGTCCACTGGGTAAGAAGAGCAAGAAGACCTAGAAAAAGAAGGAGAAGAGAATGAATATACTGTTAATTGCTATGATTTTGGCTCTACTTATTCCAATTTATGAAGCCTGTCAGGATGAGGATATCTGGCAAAAGATGCTAGCTTTTGCCAGTATCGCTACTAAAACGTCTCTGATGATTTTGGTGGTTGCTGTTCTGCGTGACGATTGGATGATTGGCGTTGTCGGCGTGTTAATTCTTAGTTTGGGTAACGCTTCACTCATGCTGCTAGCACATGTCTTGAGGCGGCTGAGCTTAGTCGATGGAGTTGGAGGGTCCAAGGCGTGATTGATTTTTTGAGTAATAGCTGTCTTGCTGTGGGTATAGTCTTTTGGTTTTGGGGAACGTGGCCGCTGATCGGAAATCGCTCAGTTTTATTCAAGCTACATAGCCTATCGGTGTCCGATACGCTAGGATCGATGGCGATTATTGTTGGACTTTTGCTGGTGCGATCGCGCGAATGGCCGCTGCTGCTGCTAGCGCTAATCTCTTTAGCTATTTGGAACACGGTCCTCGGCTATGTGCTGGCATACTGCGCTAGCGGGAGAGGTCGCTATGACTAGTGTAATAACCGGCGTGATGACGGATACCGGTGACTTCTACATGGTGGCGATCACCGCGCTGCTACCGCTGATGGCTGTTTTGCTAGTGCTACAGGTAAACCCCTATCAGGCGCTGGTAATTCGAGGGATTTTGGGTGCGATCGCTGCGCTGGTTTATGCTCTACTAGGCGCGGCAGATGTAGCGCTAACCGAGGCGTTGGTAGGAACCATGCTTTCTATCACCCTGTATGCCGTCGCCGTACGTTCGTCAATGGCCATGCGAATAGGTGTGATTGTAGCTAGTCATGATAGTAGTCACGATAGCCAATCTCCCTCGTCCGATAAATCCGTCTCGCCTTCTTTGCCAAAGCCGCTGCTGTCTGCTCTAGAGGAAGTCTTGAACAAACACCACCTCCGGACAGAGATACTTACCTACCCCGATGCGCATACCATGACGAGCGCTCTAAAAGCAAAGGAGATTCATGCCTGCTATAGCTTCGCTTCTCGCTCTTCAGGGCTTCAAGACGGATCGCTAGGGTCTCTTCAAACCAGAGTAAGACGTTTATACGACATTCTCCAGTCTGGTCTGCCCTCTGATGTAAAGCTTTCTTACCTCGAAATAGCAGCTATCGAGCTAGTAGTCGATGCTGATCGCCTCAAAGGCAAACAGTCAAACTTTGTAGGAAAGTCGCGATGAAATGGATTTACGTGGCGACCGGCATTGCCCTGTTCGTCAAAATGCTGTTTACCAAAATGCTGATTGTCTCTGGTTCAGAGATAGACTTATCAGGATTTTCAATCGTTGAAACCATCGTTCAAGAGAGCGGCGTTCCTAACGCAGTATCCGGAATCATCTTTAGAAATCGACTCTACGACACAATATTTGAGGTTGTCGTGTTCACGATTGCTATCATGGGCGTTCGGTTTCTACTCGCGGATGAGCAGCCTTCTAGAAGGGTGTATCAGTTTAGCGATCATCCCTCTATCGTGCTGGCTCGATTGGGCGCAACAATCGCTGCGCTTGTCAGCGTAGAGCTTGCCATTCGCGGTCACCTTAGCCCAGGTGGCGGATTTGCGGCGGGTGTCGCTGGCGGTACGGCCATTGGGCTCGTGGCTATCACCTCACCGGCGGAGTGGATGGAAGCTGTCTATCACCGCTGGCATGCGGCAACTTGGGAGAAAGTTTCTGTTCTAATTTTTATTGTCTTAGCAGCGCTGAGTCTAATGGGGCTAGAGCCGCCACACCAAGCGCTAGGCAGCCTAGTTAGCGGCGGCTGGATTCCCCTGCTGAATGTTTTGGTCGCTGTGAAGGTAACGCTTGGGTCCTGGGCCGCCATTCTTATCTTTATTCGCCATCGCGGCCTGCTGTAGGCTTTCCCGATTTTTGGAAGGCCCTAGGCAACGCGATCGCTGAGTCCAGATTCTATGACAGCGCCTTCGCTTCATCACTGGTCATATTGGTAAAGTCACCGTCAGGAGCCAGCGCTGTTTGCTCATATTTTGGCTACCTTACCTTACTACGGTATGGCTCTTCGCCAGCATCCCGGTGATCCCCGTCACCTAGCCCGAAAATAAAATGACCGGTTGCAAACGTTGTCCATAGCAATGCAATGCCTACATTCGATAGTAGCTGTCTGTCTGGTAGAAAGCCGTTGTGTGTTGAAACTGACGACTGATTATGCTGTTCAAAAGCCATTGCGTTTTCCTGTGGTGAATCTGTGAGAGTTGTTTCTGTGTAGCCATTTTGTGTGGCTATCTTTATGGCGCTATTGACTCTGTCCGTTTTCCCTATTGGCTTCTTAGGAGATTCAAATCAGAAGATCTAAACCAGCGGGTCAACTAAGAACTGTCAAGAAATTGAATTGTCAAGAAATTGTAGGTCAAAGCCTGCCTCTGACCAGCTATCTTGATTTGACTAGCTGACCTAGCATGTTCTAAGATACCGACATGAGTTGCGTAGGCTTTAAGCACGAGAGATCGGCTAATTCAGGTTGCGATCTTCAGATCACCAAAAGCCTGATGCAAGAGCCTGATGCAAGAAGTGAAACCAACGAAATAAACTCGCGAGTCACTCATCTCTGTATACGTCATCGATACGTTATTGGGTTCGCCTGCTTGAAGACGCACGGACCTAAACGGATCTAAGTAGTCAGCGCTGCACCCTAGAAGAGCTAATCTTAGCGAGATAGGTTGCCCTATGCGATTGTAGCTGTGATTGTAACTGTGGTCACTCCCTTCAGATATTTATAGGGTATAAAGTCTTGTATGTTTGCAAAATTAAGTGACGATATAAGTAAGTGACGATATAAGCAATAATAGTGCGTGAGTGTGCCAACGCTCGTAATAACTTACTTCTGACTTATATCTGCTTTTCCCGAATAAAGCCACGTCAAATAAAAATAATCTAAACAAAAACAATTTTAGTTTAGAAAACGTGATGAATTGAATTCTCCATACTTTCTCTGAATCTCTCAACTAAAAGTTTTGGAGAAAAACTTTTAGAGTTTCTTATGATTTACTGAGAATCTCGCAACATGAAGGAAAAACAACAGCCAAATTTTCATTCATCCTCGGGTCGTCTAGCGCCTCCAAAAGATCTAAAGCAAAACCTACCCATAGAGAAGTAAACAATATTGATATTACCGACGCCCCTCGACCTACTAACAATTCAGACAAGTTTAGAGTGCCAATCCTGAAGCGTTGACCTAGGGAATAATTCAAAGAGCGATCTCGAGCGCGATCCCGAAAAGCGATCCCGAAAAGCAGCGGTTAGCCGCCGACTTCACTACAATCAAACAGGTCCTCTTACTTCACCTGTTTCTCAATGCGCTATCGTCGATTTGGTCGTACTGAACTGCAAATGCCGGTTTTTTCTTGCGGTGGAATGCGCTATCAGCATTCGTGGCAAGATGTTCCGCCGGCCCAAATTCCCCAGAAAAATCAGAAAAATTTAGAGGCGACTATCCACAAGGCCGTCGAGCTAGGCATTAATCATATTGAAACAGCTCGAGGATATGGCACGTCGGAAATTCAGCTAGGTCGAGTTCTGCCGAAGTTTGACCGCTCTAAACTGATCGTTCAGACCAAGGTGTCTCCTAAGCGAAATCCCCGAGAATTTCTAAATACGATCGAAACGTCCCTAAAAAATCTGCGGCTTGACTATATAGACTTGCTTGGTTTCCACGGCATAAACAATGCGGAGACGTTAGAAGACAGCATTCGACCCGGTGGCTGCATAGAGGTGGCTAAAAGGCTTCAGGCGCAGGGAAAGATTCGTCATATTGGTTTTTCGACGCACGGTCCTACTCAGATTATTGTCGACGCTATAGAAACCGATCTATTTGACTATGTCAATATTCACTGGTACTACATTTTTCAAGATAACTGGCCAGCTATAGAGGCTGCGACCAGGCACGATATGGGGGTTTTCATCATTAGCCCTTCTGATAAAGGCGGTAATCTGTACGACCCGCCGCGGCGCTTAGTGGAGCTGTGTCAGCCGCTAAGCCCGATGGTGTTTAACGATTTGTTTTGCCTGAGTCATCCACAGGTGCATACGCTGAGCCTAGGAGCCGCGAGACCATCGGATTTTGATGAACATTTGCAGGTGCTGCCGATGCTAGACCGGGCAGATAGCATTTTGCAACCGATTTTAGACCGGCTAGAGAATCGAGCGATCGCAGCGCTTGGCGAAAACTGGTATCGCACCTGGAAAAAGGGTTTGCCCGATATTCAATCAACCCCAGGAAGTGTCAATATTGCGATCGCACTTTGGCTAGGTAATTTGGTTGAAGCCTTTGATATGGTGGACTATGCCAAGGCTCGCTACAACCTGCTTGGCGGGGCTAGTCACTGGTTTCCCGGAAATAAAGCAGATGATTTGACCAACCTAGACCTAAGAGAAAGCCTGAGTAACAGTCCCCATGCTGCAACAATTCCAGATCGTCTGGCCAAAATTCATGCGATCATTGGCGGTGCAGATGTGAAAAGATTGTCACAGCAGTAGGTCCTAGCAACAAAAATCATTTCATGGTCGCTCACGCCGCAAAGTTTCAAGGTCAGTCTGCTCTGCTCTCTAGTCAGCTACTTACCTACTATCGGCAGGTCGCGCAATCGCCGCTGACGGTGGTCGATGTAGAAACGACAGGCTCGCTAGGTCACAATGCCCGTGTGATTGAGGTGTCCGTCTTGCAGGCTAGCCTAGCGGAGGGTCTAACGCATCAAGAGACTTACTTGATCAATCCCAAAGTCAAAATCCCTGAGTTTATCACCAAAATTACTGGTATCACCTCAGAAATGGTGTATCCCTCGCCGCCGCCTGAAGAAATTTGGCCGAAGTGCCTGCCGCTGTTGTCAGGCGATCGCGTTTTTACGGCTCACAACCTTGACTTTGACTATTCGTTCTTGCGCAGCGAATACAAACGCCTCGGCATTCGTTTTTACAAGCCGCCCTTACAAAAGCTCTGTACCGTCATTCTTTCTCGAATGCTGCTGGCCGACTTGCCCTCTCGCAGCCTGCCAAACCTGATCAAGCACTTCAGCTTTGACATCAGTACATCTCACCGAGCTGAAGCAGACACCAAAGCCTGCTGGCTGCTAGCCGAACTTTTGCTGACCCAAATTCAAAACGAAGACGACGAAACTCTGCTTAAGCGGTTCGGGCAGCAGTGGATTCGGTTGCAAGAGGCCGCTAAAATTTTGAACTGTCGCAAAGAAGATGCCAAGCAACGGCTGACGGCAGCTCAGGTGGAAAGCCGGTTTTCTAAACGACAAAAGCTGCCGCTGTATCGCCGTTGGGGCGTAGAGCAGTTCTACTACTCACAGCTGGGACAGCAAATGTCTTTGCTATAGCCGCGATCGCTGTTTGGCTAATTGTTCGTTACTACGGATCGTTCATTACTATGGAAAGATGGAAGAGAATCCCCAGTAGCGCTACGCTAAAAGCCGTAGGTTTTTGCGGTGATTGACTCATGTCTGATAAAAATATGCCTAAGAAAAGCGATTCGAGCTACTCATGGAAAGGTAGCTGGGATGCAGGTAAAGCGCTGATGGTGCTAGTAGGCGTACTGACGGTAGTACTATTTGCCTCTGGCTTTATCTATTAGAACTATCGTTTTGCCAGTGCAAGCCAATCGACCTACCTATCGCTCGCTGCCTAAAGCAACTCTCTCCTTTTTCCAAAGCCTGAAGTAGATCCCTGCCAGTGGCTACCGTGTGTATACATTAGTCCGAAAGCTCGGAGATTGGCGAGACGCTTTCGCACGTCCATTTTTTGGCCAACGCCACAGGCTGCCATGCGCCTATCTGAAGACAACGAAACTGGTCGCCCTAGTGTCAACATTTTGCCGATGATTGACGTTATTTTTGCGATTCTGGCATTTTTTATTCTCTCCACGCTGTATCTCACCAAGGCCGAAGGGCTGCCGGTCAATCTGCCGCAGGCGGCCACCTCTACGCCTCAGAATCAAATAGACGTGACGCTGACGATTACGGCGGATGGCGCACTGTATTTGAATGGCGAGGGATTGAATGATGAGAATACAAAGGGCGAGGCGGTATCGCTAGAAGCGCTGGCCGTAACGGTGGATGCAATAGAGGCCGCAGGGCCGGTGCTAGTGACAATTCGCGCGGATGAAGCGACAAGTCACGGACGGGTAGTGGCGGCCATAGATCAGCTAAGGAAAGTTGAACGCGTGCGGCTAGGCATCGCAACGATTCAGCCTTAAGTCACCTGCTCTAACGCGGCGTGCAAATCAGTGGAAACGATGAGACAGCAACTACTTCCTTGAAAAGAGAGATTCCGTGGTTTTGTCTAGGTTCTTGTCTGCTCTAGCGGCCATCTGAATCGATCTGGGAATGCTGCACAGCAAGGGGCAGTAGCTATCAACTGCTATGTGTCTGGACTGGCTAGTGTTCTTATAAACCCATCATATCCATGCTGCTGCGAGAGAATCCGTATTTTGCAATTTTGTGCTTGACGACTGTGGTCTCTGGCTGCGTCGCGCTAATGGCGTGGGTGCGGCGAGCAGAGGCTTCAGCAACGCGTCCGTTCACCTGGTTGATGGTTGCGATCGCTATCTATGCCGCTGTAGGTGCCCTTAGTACCGTATCAACGTCGGCAGCAGATATTATTTTTTGGGCAAAGGCAGAAGCAATTCTCTCTAGTACTATAACAACGTTGTTTTTCATATTTACGCTACATTTCTCTCATCGCAGTCGATGGCTCACCTGGCGGCGGCTATGTCTGGTGTGGGCACTGCCTATTTTCAACATAGCATTGGTGCTGACAAACGCTCGGCATCGGGCGGTTTGGAGTGCGTTTGTCCCGATAGCAAATTCGCCGCTGCTGAGGTTTCAAAATGGTTGGGGGTATTTCTGGCTAGCGGCCTGGTTTTATATCTATGTGATTACGGGTACGCTGCTGGTGCTGCGGTCGGTGACAAAGCGTGAAAAAATCTACCAGCGGCAGGCAGTAACGGTTGCGATCAGCGCCGCGCCGCCTTTACTAGTAGGACTGTTGTACGTAGTGGAGCTAGTGCCGCCAGGTATCAGCCTGCTGCCAATGAGTTTCCTCTTTACGGGAATTGTTTATTTCACTAGTTTGTTTCGCTTTCGGCTGTTTGACCTGAGGCCAATTGCTCGCGATGTTCTGATTGAGAGCATGGACGATAGCGTGCTAGTGCTCGATCGTGACGACCGAATAATTGATATGAATCCGGCGGCGGTGAATCTCACCTATTGGATGATAACGAGAGTGGTATCGCGATCGCTCGAATCAGATAGAACATCTGACGAGATATCAGGTGATGAGATATTAGGTCAGTCGGTTGATCGAGTTTTGAACAAATGGCCGAGTTTGTTGTTTCATTGCAAAGAGAGTAAGAATGCCGAAGTGACTGTGACCCTCTGTCAAGAGACTCCTTTGCATATGAACATGCGAGTGCGGCTCTTGTACGACTCTCACCACCGTGTTATCGGTAAGCTGCTGGTCATTCGCGACGTTACAGAGATGTGTCAAACGCAGCTAATGCTCGAGAAAACAAACAAAATTCAGCACCAAACGCAGCTAGAGTTAACGCGAACAAACAGCTTGCTAGCGCAGCGACTGCAAACGATTGAATCTTTACAAGGGCAGCTAAGAGAGCAGGCCGTGCGCGATGGGCTAACAAAGCTGTTCAACCGTCGCTACTTTGAAGAGGCGCTGCTGGCGGAATGGGCAAAGGCAAGGCGAGCCAGATCGCCCCTGGCAATCATTTTAATAGATTTTGATAACTTTAAGCAGGTGAATGACACCTATGGGCATCAGGCCGGTGACCATGCGCTTCAGGTGTTTGCCGACGCGCTGCGGCAGTATGTGCGCATGAGTGATATTGCCTGTCGGTATGGTGGGGAAGAGTTTATTCTGGCTCTGCCGGGAATGACGCTCACCGACGCGTATCAGCGGGCAGAAGCGCTGCGCCGGGCCTTCAAAGAGACGGTGATTCAGTATAAAGAGCATCTGATTCAAGCGACTATCTCTGCGGGGGTAGGGGCTTTCCCAGAGTGGGCGGGTGATCCAGATGGGCTGATTTCGCTAGTAGATCAGGCGCTGTACGAAGCGAAAAAGCAAGGGCGTGATCGCGTTTGCCGCATTCAGCTAGACAATTTGCTAAGCGATCTGCCGAACGATCTGCCGAACGATCTGCCGAACAACTTACCAACAGGTGGGGAACAGGTCGCAATTAGAAAATGATTGTTTTGTTACGACTCACTTTTGGAAAAGGTTGATATCTTTAGCAGGTGATTGATTAGCGAGCGATTGACTCATGGTCCCGCACTCTATAGCTGTATAGCTTTCTCTATAGCCTTAGCTTGAGCTTTGACCATCTAAGCTCTAGCCGTCTAAGCTCTAGCCGTCTAAGTTCTAGCTGTCTAAGCTTTGGTCTATTAGCTCTATCAACCTGCACTTTAGCAACGAGCCATGACTTACATTCATCCTTCGCTGCCTTTGCCAACTGACCTAGCGACAGAAGATTTCTGGGTACTGCCCTTTCCCCTACCCGATGCGGCGGCTCGTCTACACCATCTAAGAGAAGCGATTTATGCTGATCTGGACATTCTAAATCAGCCTAGTAAAAACTGGGACTATAGCCGGGACCACAGCATCCTAGAGGTAGCAATTTTGGGTGCGGGCCACTGTGGTAAGTCTACGGCCTTTGGCCTGCGTCGGCATGGCATTGAGCGGGTACGCATTTTTGATCGCCGCCAGATTGGACAGGAAGGGCCCTGGCGTTCTTTTGCGCGCAACGCCACGCTAAGAACGCCCAAACAGGTGACCGGTGGGCTAGAGTGGGGAATTGCAAATCTTCACTTTAGCCGCTGGTGCAGCGCTCGCTATGGGGAAGCGTATTGGCAGCGCATTCGATATATTCCACGGCTGCTGTGGGCGGACTATCTCGACTGGTATGGCAAGATCCTAGATTTGCCGATTCAAAACGATACCCATATTCAAGATATTGCTTGGCACGAAGACGAGCAGTGCTTTTGGCTGCAAGCGGTGCATCAGGGTAGGCCAGAACGCTATAAGGCTCGGTTTTTGGTTTTTGCAACCGGGATGGAGTGCGCCGGGGGAAAGAAGATTCCGGCAATTATCCAAGAGAGTTTGCCAGAACATTGCTATTGGCACACGATGGATAGAATTGATTTCGAGGCGATTGCAGGGCAAAAAGTTGTTGTTGTTGGCGGCGGCTCTAGCGCGTTTGACAATGCTCTAATGGCACTGAAGGCAGGCGCTGAGTCGGTTGATATTGTGGTGCGGCGATCGCAGCTAACCGATCTCAATCGCATCCGCTGGAGTGAGTGGAATGGCTATCATCGGCACTATATTGACCTGCCAGACGAGATGAAGTGGGCCTATAGCCTAGCTGAGTTTCGTTTGGGCCAGCTACCGCCTTCGCATACCTACTATCAGGCGATGAGTCACCCCCGGCTGACGCTATATACCGACGCACCAATCAGATCGCTTGAGTATCGCGAGGGGAAAATCGTAGGTAAATATGGCGATCGCACCTTGCACCACGATGTGATGATTTGCGCTACAGGATTTGTTACAAACCTCGATTTACAGCCTGAGCTAGGCACCCTATCGCCTCATATTGCTCGCTGGCAAGATTGCTACACACCGGCTCCCGGTGACGAGCACTTAGAAATGTCAGGCTATCCCTACTTGGGTAAGAGCCTAGAATTTACGTCGCGCTCTGCTGAGCATGACTATCTAAAGCGCTGCTATTACCTTTGCTCTGGTGGGGCGCTAGTCAGCGGGTTTAGAGCACACCTATCTGGATTGCAGTTTGCCTTACCACGCGTGGCTTACGACATTGGTAAACAGTTGTTTATTGAGCATAGAGAAGACATCTGGTCGTCTTTTAACGCTTACGATGTACGAGAGTATTAAGTAGAGCCTGCGTTCGGTGCGCCTGCGTTCTGAGCGTGTTATTCCAGACGTATTATCTCAAGCGCACATCCTGAGTGCATTATTCCTGGACGCATTATTCTGGGCGCATTATTCTAAACGTATTAAAAGATACGATCTCTTGACCGCAATCGGCTTACAAGATAGTTAGTACGAAAATTCGTTCGGGTGCCGCCAGGTCTCTTTATAAGTCTCTGCTGAGGGATCTTTTGAGGAGATCTCTAAAGGAGAGCTGAAGATCAATGCCACTATCTATTAAGCCGTCTATGGACTCTAGAGCTGTCGAGAAAGCGGCAGCTGAAGACTATCCGCTAAGTGCGGTGCCGCTGTTTGACCGTAAGCCTTTTTGGTCTCTGGCGCTGTTGCTAATGGGGTTCGCCCTGACTTCTACAACACTTTTTGCCGGCGGAGCGATTGGGCCGGCTTTTAGCTTTCCGCAGCTACTAGCGGTGATTGCTATCGGTAATGTGATCTTGGGCGCGTACTGTGCGGCACTAGGCTATATTGCGTCGCATAGCGGACTGACTACCGTGCTAATGGCGCGTTTTAGCTTTGGTAATGTAGGCTCGCGCTGGGTTGACTTTATTTTAGGATTTACTCAAATCGGCTGGTATGCCTTTACGACAGCAGTTGTTGTGCAGGCGCTGCTAGGGGCGTTTGGCGTTGAAGCTACCGGACTGTGGTACATCCTGCTTGTGTTCTTTTTCAACTATGCGTTTTGCGCAACAGCCTATATTGGCTATAGTGCGATTGACTGGCTGAGCCGAATAGCGGTGCCGGCTATGCTGATTTTGGTAGCTGTGAGTATGGTGCTGGCGTTTCGAGACTTTGGCAGTGCGACGATTGCGCCGCCGACTGAAGAGTTGAATATGGGCGCGGCCTTGGCGGTGGTGATTGGAACGTTTATCTCGGGTGGGACGCAGGCAACCAACTGGAGCCGGTTTGCAGATTCTGGGAGAAGTGCGGTGATAGCAACGCTCAGTGCGTTTTTGCTGGTAAATAGCCTTTTAGTATTTGCCGGTGCGTTTTGCGCTTTGGTATATGGCTCGGAAGATTTGGTGGCGGCGATGAGTACGCAGGGGATTTTGGCGGGCGGTGTGCTGCTGCTGATTTTGAACGTATGGACAACGCAAGACAACACAATATATGCGTTTTCGGTGGCGGGGGCAAATATGTTTCGTACACGCAAGCGACATGCTTTTGTGCTAGGCGGAGCGACGCTGGCGCTGGTGCTGACGCTATCGGGTATCTATGATTTGCTGCCTACCTATTTGATCTTTCTAGGAACGGTAATTCCGCCAGTGGGTGGAATCATTATGGTGGACTTTTGGCTACGACACGGCGGTGAGTTTCCGTCACTGACAGCGCGGATACCAGCGTTTAACTGGGCGGGCATTATTGCCTACCTAGTAGGCTCTGTGGTGGGATACACGACGGGCAACGCTGGCTTGGGAATTGGGCCGGTGAATGGTATTTTGACAGCGGCGGTACTGTACGGGGTTCTCTATCAGCTTATTTCTCAGCCAATTCGAGACTGATGCTAACTAGCTGGATACTAACTAGCTGGATACTAACTAGCTTAGGTAGGAGAACAGTGAATAAGAGACAAGAAAAGAGAATACGAGGACAGAAAGCAGGCGGCGAATAAAGAATAAGATAGCGGTCAGTGCGTGAGCAGTGGACAAAGGAAAATGACAGATTCTGTTCAATTGATTCGCGGTAGATGGGTTTTCACGGGCGATCGCACGCTGACAAACGGCGCTGTTGCGATTCAGTCTGGCAAAATCTTGGCGATAGACGATTGGGAGCAATTGCGCGATCGCTATCCCACCGCTCCTGTCACTGGCTCTGACAACCACGCAGTTCTACCAGGGCTGATCAACGCCCACCACCACAGCAACGGTGTGCCCAACTCCCTCATGGGTATTGAAGACGATCTGCTAGAGCTTTGGCTGTATTCTCGCCGGGCCGCGAGGCCGCAAAGCGCTAGATTGCGCACCCTACTGAGCGCGGCATATCTGCTAAGAACAGGCGTCACTAGCGTTGTAGATGTCGCTAGCCTCAATGACTCTGTAGAGTCTAGCCAGCAGGAGATGCAGGCGTGCCTTAGCGCCTACGAGCAGGCCGGTTTACGGGTGGCATTTACCCCAGGTGCCAGGCATCGGAGTCTGTTGGTGCATGGGACAGGCCAGGACGGTGCGTTTATGGCAACGCTGCCAGCAGCGCTACAGCAGCAGGTAAATGCGCTGACGCCGCCCGAGCAAGGGCTTTCGGAACAAGATTGTTTGGCGGTTGTCAGCGAAGCGGTCCGGCAGTATCGAGAGCACCCTTTGATAGATGTGTGGTTTGGGCCGCCGGGGCCGCAGTGGGTAAGCGATGAGCTGCTGGTGAAGACGGTTGAGGCAGCCGATCGCCTAGAGACAAATGTGCAGACCCATGCGCTAGAGTCCTTTTATGAGAAAGAGATGGGCCCTAAGTTCTATGGCAAATCTGTGGTGGCTCACTTGCGATCGCTTGGCGTGTTAAGCCCGCGCTTTTCGCTGGCGCACGGGGTGTGGGTAAGTGAGGCCGATATTGAAATTTTGCAAGAGACGGGCGCGGCGATCAGTCACAATCCCAGTTCTAACCTGCGGCTGCGGGCGGGTATTGCGCCGCTGAAAGCGCTGCTAGCAAAAGGGGTGACCGTGGGCCTGGGCATGGATGGAACAACCCTCAATGACGACGAGGATATGTTTACTGAGATGCGTCTAGCGACTCGATTGCAGCGATCGCCGCAGATAGGAGAGAGCGTTCCGACGTTTGAAGAGATTTTTCGGATGGCGACTACGGGTGGAGCCAAACTACTGGGCAAGGCACACAGTTTGGGTAAGCTGGCACCGGGCTATCTGGCAGATTTGGTGCTGGTGAACTGTGATTGTATGACCTGGCCGTGGATGGCCCCAGAAGCAGATCCTTTTGTCATGATGATGATGCGAGCTCGCAGCTCGGATGTGGATACGGTGATTGTCAATGGCAATACGGTGCTACAGGGGGGCAGCCCCACGCAGTTCGATTTAGCAGAAGTAGGACAGGCGCTGGCTGAGCAGCTGGGCTCATCGCCGGAGCGAGCAGACTATCGGGCACTGGCAAAAGCAATGCGTCCTCACTTTGTTCAGTGGTATGCTCGCTGGCAGGTTCCAGCGCTTGCTCCTTTTGTTGCTTACAATTCACGCAGTTGAACGGGGTAGTTGGTTTAGAGTTTTAGAAGATGTTAGAAGCTGGAAGCTAGAAGCGTTAAGAGCTAGAAACACTAAAATTGAAAGCTAGAAGCTAAAAGCTAAAAGCATTAGAAAGAGAGCTGAAATCCGCCAGCAACGACTGCGCTTTCACTATCTTGCAAGGCATCTTCTACGCGCAGATACACGCCAGGACCTTTGGCTTGACCGGTCCCAGTTGTCTGGATAATGCGATCGCCCGATTCATCCATCACAAACTGATTGATATGAACGTCAATTGGCTTGCCGTTGGTAGCTGTGATGGTCTCCATCTGGGGTTGACCATTCTCATCTAGCAGCGGCTGAGTCTGATATATAGGAATCGCGTTGCCCTCACTATCGTACTGGTAGGCCGCTGTGCGAACTTCGCCAAACGGATGAAAGAGCGCTTCTACTCGCCAGCCGGTTTCCATGCCGTTATTGCCTAGGCCAATCACCGTGTCTTGCGCAAAGAGTTCTGCGCGCACTGTGTTAGCTGCTGAAGTCCAAGGCGTGTTGCCAAAGTTCAGCAGACCGCCGAGGGTTAGCTCACCCTGCACCGCTGAGAGATTTGCATAGCTCTCAGAACGCTCTGTGGAAGTGCGATCGCTTTCAATCTGCTCAGAACCTATAGGCTCTACTCGCTCTTCAGTGGTAGAGCTAACCCAAACTTCTTCGCCTTTGATAATTTGGCGATCGCGCCCAAGCTCTCTTTCTTCGATCGAAATGACTTCGCGATCGCCTTCAGCAAAACGAACATTTGTCAGTTCTCCCGAGAGATTGATATCGAAGGAAGCCGTACCCGTCTCCTGCGTGGCCTCAGTTCGCTGCTGCATTACCATGTCTTGCTGCATGAGCGGCGCTGAAAATACATTTGTTGTTTGCCGAGTAATCAGTTCGCTGACAACGTTATCCATCTGAATATCGAGCTGTCTAACGGTGTCGCGCTGATTGCCAATTCCGCCTGTAAGTGAGCCGCCTAGATAGAGACCAGCCGCTCTGGTAGTCTGCGCGTAGGCAGTTTGACCAGGGTCTCCGGCGGTGATTTCTACCGGAAACAGCGCATGGCCAATGCGGGCATCGGCTTCACTCGCTAGGCTGACATCAACAGTCGGTACGCGCGCCCCACCTGGCTCTTGAACGTACATGCCTTGAATACCATTGAACAGTTCGGTAGCTGTGTTAAGGCCTGCAACGGTATCTTCTACCGCATAGATAAAGGATGATTCTGCAACAAAGTTTTGCGGCCGCTTATCTGCGGCAATAATCGAGAAATCGCCAGCTGTAATCTTGTAACCGTCAGCTTCTGCGGTCACCGGGTAAGCTTCACCGACCGTTAGCGCCTGCCCTGCCTGCTGAGGCACTAGTGCATAGATAGCGCGCACAGCTTCTCCTGCTCCCAAAGAGATAGGCGCTTGAGCGTAGCCGTCCTTTGTCCACTGAGGCAAAAAGCTTAGCTCCCCCGTGGTGTCTTCGACCAAAAGCCCGCCAACGTTGTTGGTATAGGCGGCGTTCCCTGGACCGACGGCCTGCGGGTCGGCAGGCAAGATAACAATGTTCTGATCGGCGGGTAGCTCGAAAATACCGTTAGTCGGCAGTAGCTGAGTGCCTAAGCTCTCGCCCTCAAGCACAGACGGTACGTAACCGACAAAACGACGATTGTGAAACAGTCCTGTCGGCTCAACGAGCGGAGCGCCGTTAGTCGCAAGGCTATGGATAATATTACCCGTAGCATCTGTCGCGATTCGGTGAGTCGGATTCAAGAACTGGTGAACGCCCAGTGAGCCGGTAACGCTAGCCGTATTGTCACCTACTAGCGGATTAAAGCCTAGATCCGCTGAGAGTAAGGTCGGAGGCACGCTAGGATTGTTGACCAGTGGCTTTAGCTGACCGGTCATACTCAGACCGTCGCTGCCTGCTCTTACCTGGTTATTTCCGGTATAGCGGCTATAGACTAGCTGCTCGTTGTTCTCACTAAGCGCGCCTGTTGCATGAGCGAGAAGCTGAGTAGGCGACTGGGTCGCAGAGAGCTCTACTTGGCCCCAGTCTCTTTCTTCTATCGTGATGCTATCGGCGCTGACTACCGTTTCAATGGTCTCTGTTTCGATGATTTCTTTAGCTCTGACTTCGGGTGCTAAAGGGGTTTCTATCACTTTGGTTTTAACGGAGATGGAATCGCTTTGAGCGATCATCTGGGCTATACCCTGTCCGCCCGAAATCTGTATGTATTCTCCGTCATTGAAATCTAAGTCACCGCCTCGGCGGCCATCTTCAACAGCGAATTCACCTGCTTGAGAGATATAGATGCCCGATTCTGAAGGTGCTGCGCCATTAGCTCTAATGTTGAGCACTCGTAGCTCGACCGTGTCATGCGCGCCGTATGCCACAGTTATTTGAGAAGCTTCAGGCAGTTGCTGTCCATCTGGCCCAATCTCAACACCGCCACCTCTAACGAAGGCAGACTCGCGGCTGACAATATTACCGTTCCTGTCGATAACGGTAACCTCAATACCTTCTCCAAATCTATGGTTCCCACGACTTTGTCTGAGGTCAAACTGGCTGGTGAGCTGCAAAGAGTCGGTTTCTAGCGTGTAGGAGGGTGCTTCTTCCCCGCTAACTGCTTGGTTTCTGATGGCCTGGTTTTCGATGGTCTGATTTCTGACTGCCTGGTTCAAGGCTTGGTCGATATAGTCTAGGTCAGGGGAAATTTCTACTGTATTAGGTGCAAGGCGATCGCGATTAACCGGCTGGGCTACGCCTTCTTTAATGTCTATCGGTAGCCGGCTTGGCAGCGGCGTTCTAGAGCTGTTTTCTAAGGCTCCGGTCTGAATATCGAAAGCGTTGTTATCGAGGTGCACAGAGCCGCTGCTGTCATCGTAAGTGAGCGTTCCGGCAGGGGTGGTCTGAACGGTTTGAGCGATCGCACTTCGCGCGTTAAGCATCATGCAAAGGCTGCTTAGCCCGCTGCCGAGTAGAAAAAGTGCAACGGCTGTAGAGGAGCGTCGTCGTACCTGGGGCTGCGTTCTCTGCTGCGTTCTCTGCGGAGCGTGCCTACTGTTTGGATCGTTGCTGTTTAAATGGTTGCTATGAGGGGAAGCTGTACGGTCAGTTGCGGACTGAGGAAGAAAAGCATTTGGTAGAGTGTTCATGATAGGCACCGGATCGTGTATAGGAGGCTTGTACATTGAACATATCGATGCCTAAACAATTACTTTTGATGCGTAGATCCAGTTTTCAAGGTGTAGCTATATATAAGCTCTAAGAAAACAACAAGAAAAATCTATGTATCCCTCTAGACTCCGTGGTTTTACAGCTAAGGGGTTAGCAAAAGAATAGGTTACCGTTCTACAATAAGCATCTACGAAAGTGAGAGCCTGTGATGTTGGAAGAGCGTATGAAAGCGACCTTGAAAGATGCGGCGCAGAAACTAACGGGTTCAAAGAAGCGTGCGTTCATGGCTCAGGTCGCAGTCGACTACTTCGACAGTTCGGCGAGGAAGGTCGAGAGCCATCTAGTCTGGGGCCGCGCAGCGGTTCAACTAGGCCTTCATGAACGACGAGTAGGCGTAGTGTGCCAAGACAACTATCAGGCTAGAGGTGACAAAAAGACGGAAGAAAAACAGCCTCAGCTAGAGGCCGATGTCCGTCAACTCGTGGATGGACAATCGCAGGCAGACCCGCAGCTAAGAACGACGTTTTACTACGCAAGGGTAAGCGCTCAAGCTGTCAGAAACGCGCTGATAGAAGAGAAAGGGTATAGCGATGAGTCCCTACCCTCGCGCCAAACTATCGGCACAATGCTCAATCGCATGGGCTACCGCCTAAAAAAACGCAAAAAGTAAAACCGCATAAGAAAGTACCCGAGACAGACGCTATCTTTGAGAACGTTGCTGCGGCGCACAAGCTGGCTGACAACGATCCCAAAGTGCTCAGACTATCTATCGATACGAAGGCTAAAGTTAGCATCGGTAACCTCTCTAGAGGCGGCAAAGCCAGAGTCCTCGAACCGCTGCGAGCCGATGACCACGACCACTATCGCCAAGCGACGCTGGTGCCGTTCGGCATTTTAGATGTCTTAGGTCACCAACTATCAATCTACTTCGGTCAGTCAGCGGAAACCAGCGACTTCATTGTGGACTGTTTGAGCGCCTGGTGGCAGCGTCATCAAGCGGACTATCGAGACGTTGAAGAATGGATGATTGACTTGGACAACGGACCGGCTATCAATAGCCATCGAACTCAGTTTATCAAGCGCATCGTTGAGTTCGCACAAGCAACCAAGCTCAAGATACGACTAATTTACTACCCACCCTATCACAGTAAATACAACTCAATAGAGCGTTGCTGGGCCGCACTAGAGAACTATTGGAACGGGACTATTCTCGATACCGTTGAGACCGCGCTACAGTGGGCCAGCAATATGAAGTGGCATGATTTTACGCCGATTGTAGAGTTTGTTGAAACCGATTATCCCAAAGGGATAAAACTCTCTGCCGAACAATTGAGTTCTTTCTCTGAACAATGGCAGCGCTCTGAGACACTGCCCAAGTGGGATGTCACGATTGTTCCTATATAATCGGTAATTTATTCTTTTGCGACTCCCTAAGACTCGTTTGATGTTTAGTTTCTGTAAAGTTTCAGCGCAACTATTTTCCCCTCTGCTGCCAACACAGCTCGTCAGTATGCTTTCAATCTCTGAAACACCTGAAATGAGAGGCTTATAGCTTCTGTCGTAAACAAATAGGATGCCTTTCTTTCGATAGGTAAGTCCAGAAAAGCAAGCTCTGAAATAGAGAACAAAAAGAGAACAGTCTTCTTATTTTTCGAAGTTGACGTTATGACACTGATTGCAGCGACACTGCATACACGGAAAACATGATTGAATTCTATTGAAAATACGGTTCTTTACAGCTCTCTGAAACCCTTTCTCTCAAGAGGTTTAGCCAACTTAAAAGTTAATGGAGCTATCGTAAGCGATCGCGACTGCTAGTGTGTCAGCCTACGCAACTGGACCGTCACTGTCGCTGCTTTCTTGGCAAGAAAAAGCCTGATTAACCCTCAGAATTAATCAGGCAACAACTTTGTGCCAATGTTGAAATCGGTCAATGCAACAACCCTGTGACAATGTTGAAATCGACTAATGAACAACCTTGTGAAAATGAGCGAACTGGCTTGGGTAGATTAGCTATTGCTAGCTATTGGATACCCGATCACGCTAGAGCACAGATATAAGCGCGATCGCAGGCACGTCCTTCCATACGGTCATCCAGTTTTCATGCCAGTTTTCATGATTGTATTTGCACGCTTGCTTTGCACAAAGCTACTTCACACGAACTTAAAACTGCTGCTGTTTAGCTGCTGTCCGGTTCGGATAACGGCGATCAGCTCATCGGACTGATTGTCAGGGCTATCAATGAACAGTGCTCTGCCGCTTTCCACACCCTGTGGGGACGACCCTATGCGGTAGCTGTGCTTTGCGCTGAGCTGAATAACATCTCCGTCTTGAGAATTGAAGTCAGTGATGAGCGCGTAGTCCTTCAATCCCATCGACTTTGAATTACCATCATCATAAAAAGCGCCTTTTTTGTCCCCTAGCACAAAGCGATCGCCACCACCGCCACCGGTCAGGACGTCTTTCTCTTTCGCCTCATTTTGAGATGTACCCTGTAGCTGGTCGTCGCCGCCGCCGCCAAACAGCCGGTCGTTACCTGCCTCGCCAAAAAGTTTATCTTGACCGCTACCGCCAGATAGGCGATCTCTACCACCGCCAGCATTAATGACATCATCGCCCTGCCTACCGTATAGGTTTTGATTAGCAGGTCCGCCCGTTAGCTTATCGGCCCGGCTGGTTCCTCTGACAATCAATCGGTTGTTAAAGGTCGGTGTGGGTGTAGGTGTGGGTGTGGGTGTAGGTGTGGGCGTCGGTGTAGGCAGCTTGGGTGTGGATGCACTTGTCGGTGTTTCGAGTGTCCCTTTTCCAAATACCTGCGTCCAATAGCTGTTGTAGTTGACTTTGCCAGTGTCATCTTCCAGGAAGTAATAGCCTATGCCAATCTCGTTGTAGTTGGGGTTTAGCATGTTGGCCCGGTGCCCAGGACTATCAATCCACCCTTTAACTACTTGCTCTGGCGTTCGGTAGCCTGCGGCAATGTTCTCTCCAACAAACTTAGACTCGTAGCCTGCTGTCTCAGCCCGATTTGACGAATTTTCTCCGCCTAATCCGGTATGACTGAAAAAGTCGTCCTTAGCCATTGCCTGCGTGTGCTGGTCGGCAGCCTTCTCTAAGATCTGGTCAATAACAAGGTTGCCAAGTCCATTTTTCTGACGAAACTCATTAGTGAGCTTAAGGACTTCCTGTTCGAATGCACTATTTTGCATGGATTTTTCTTCACAATAAAAGACTAGATCTTGAAATAGGCAGATGCATATGGAGACGTATCGTCTCTGCACTTTCGATATCGGTAGGCACTGATAGCAAATATCCCGATGTACTAGGACATTTGCATGGTCGAGCTGCTTTGCAGGCTATGGGTAGTAGCCCACAAACGCATCCTAATTAGCTCGGCCTATAGCGACGATTTTCAAGATTTTCTTTTGCGACAGTTCCCTCAAACGCACGCAGCAGAACTGTTGAAGCAGAACTGTTGAAGCAGAACTGTTGAAGTAGTGAGATTGCTATAGGCGTATGCCCATTTTGCCAGCAGATTCTAGCCCAGCCTAAGTGTGAGCTCTAGACCGAGAATAGAAGGCTAGAAAGCTACTTCTAACGACTATCTTTCCGGATGTAATATCTAGAAGAAAATTAGAAATGTTGACGTGGTCATGTTGATACTATGCTGCTATTCTGCTGTCGTCTTTTAGACTGTCACTTTTTTGTTGAACTTCTCTGTTGAGCTTCTCAGTTAAGCTGAGTGATAAGTTGAACGCTAAGGAACTTATGACGGCAGTGCACTTTGGCTAGTTTAGAACTTGTTATAGCCAGTGTCAATCTTTTGCTGTTCTGCTAACGTGATTGATAACGCGATTGAAATGCTGTTACTCTGTCTGAGATCGTCGCCTGATTAGCCCTGTAATCAGCGTTAGGCCAAAGATGCTCAGCAGCGCTACCCAGGCGACTAATTTCCCATTTTCGATAGGGCCCACACCTTCTGAAAATAGTCCAGCGCCTAACGCCACAAAAGGAGGATTAGAAACGGCGATACTGATAATGAGAGCTGGCAAAAACTTTTTCCAGGGTGCACGCGCTAACCCAGCACCGTAGGCAACGAAGTCAAAAAAGCTGGTCATCATCAGCGCGCTCATGAGAAAGAAGTTGTTCTCTAGGTTTTTTTGACTGAATTTATCTACCTTAGACATGAAGCGATCGCCGACTAACCGGCTAACCAAAGTACGGCCAAATCGAGAGGCCAGCCAAAAGCTGAGCGAACAGGATAAAAAGTCGGAAAGGCACACCACCGCTAAGCCTTGACCAAACCCCAAAAGCCCACCGGCTAAAACAGAGTACGCAGTTCCAGGTAACGCCGGAATCACCACGCTGGTAAAGCGTAGACAAAACAACCCTAGCGGTGCCCATACCCCAAGCTGCTCAACATAAGCCCTGATTTCTTCTTTGCCAATGCCTAGCTGCTTCATAAGGACAATGGGAACAGCCACAATGGCTATCAAGATGACGAAGCCTAGGATTTTGCGCGATCGCTTATTCATTGACGTATCTATGCACGGTATGAATCAGCATAGTAGAAATTATGCCTTCACAAAAGACAGGGCTCGCGCTGTATTACTTCTCCACAGCGGGAAAAGTGCCATAAGATAGCTGAAGAAATCAGTAAAACCCCCTAAACTTCAGCCGATATTCATGAAATACCTCTTAGCCCTTTTATCAGCTGCTCTTTTATTAGTAGGCTGTAGCGGAAATGAGAGTGCGATCGCGCCAGAGGACTCATCAGCGTCTACACAAAGCCCTATTGCAGACGACGCGGCTGAAGATACTGAAGCCTCTGACGATGAGGTCGCTGACGATGAGGCTGCTGACGACAAGTCAGACATTGAAGCCGATGGGATTGAAGCGGAGGAAGACGATTCGGATAGTGAGGGTAGTGAAGACGATGGCGATATAGCCGGCCTGGATCAGAAGAATGTGAAGCTAGTCGTCAAAAGCCAAACAACAGGCGGTCAGATTGTAGTTGAAGAAGTAGCAACCTCTAGGGATGGATGGGTCTCTGTTCACAAAAGTCAGGCGGATGGCGGCATCTTACTACCTGATGGAATCGGTCAGGCTCGGGTAGATTCGGGTAGCAACGAGGATGTGATTATAGATTTGTGGGAAGCGCCAGCTATTGATGAGAAGCTTTGGGTGCTGCTGCATATTGATGCGGGTAACCGCGGCGAATATGAGTTTCCAGGTGCAGATCAAGCGGTGCAGAAGAATGGGGAAACTATGGCTCGCTCTTTCACGATAAAAGATTCAGATTCAGATAAAGACGAGGAGGAGGCCGAATAATAGAGTCCTGCTGCTAATTCTTGCAGTTATATTGTCTCTACAAAGCGCCTTAGTAAGGTCTATGTAATAGGATCTGAGCCTGTTGCTATAGACGCTCGCTGTAGACAATTATCAGCCGGGAAGTCATAATAAGGCTCTAAGAGACCTCTGGGAAATGACAAGTTGACATCAACTGCTCTTTTGCAGGTTTCCTCTTTTGCGGGTATAGCTCAGTGGTAGAGCGTTTGCTTCCCAAGCAAAATGTCGCGCGTTCGAATCGCGTTACCCGCTTCCTTCTTCCTTCTACTAACCGCCTATTCACTGTCTGTCAGCTACGCCAGCATAAGATTATGCCTATGACCCGGCCCGCTGTGAAATCGTAATGACATTCTTACCAACGCTATGTTCTGCCTCTGCGTAGGTATGCGCCTCGGCAATTTTCTCTAACGGATAGCTGTTGTCGATGATAGAGCGAACGCTGTCCGCTTCAATCTGGGCTGTGAGATAATCTAAATCTGAGCCTTTAGACTTGAGCAAAATGACTTTGTATTTCTGCCCTGGCGATAGAAGAGAAAGCGCGCTCTTGAAATAGTTGCCAGGATAGGGCTGCGTTGTGACATAGGTGCCTTTCGGCTGTAAAACAGGCTTGCACTCCGCTAGCGAGCGATCGCCTACCACATCAAACACAAGGTCATACTTATCCGCTGCCTTGGTAAAATCTTGCTGCGTATAGTCAATCACCGAATCAGCCCCTAGACGTTTCACAAGCTCGGCATTTTTGCCGCTGCACACTCCTACAACAGTCGCAGCGCCTAGCACTTTGGCTAGCTGAACAGCATAGGTACCAACGCCTCCAGAAGCCCCGTTGATCAGCACCTTTTGACCGGCCTTAAGTTCGCCTTCGTCTCGTAGGGCTTGCAGCGCCGTCATTCCGGCTAGCGGGGCCTGGTGCAAAAATGGCCGTTTTCAGGTAACACTCGCACGACAAATTAGGCCATCATCGTCATGACGACCTAGCTTTCATCGACGTTTCTGATTAGGCCTGTTGGAAACGCTGAAATCCGAGGAGTTCTAACCAATGGGGATGACTTTCTCCCGTCATCAATTCTGTTGGACTTTTCCCAACGCGTTCTTCACACTCACTGCGCATGAACTGACGAGAATTCAAAAAGAACTGTAGGAGATTGAGATAGGACGGCCCCAGCTGTTTTCGCAGAAAGAAGTAATTCCGTAAACGAGAGTTCAGATTTTCGACCATGGAACTGGCTCTAGGCGTCTGCTTCATCGCTGCTTTGACCGCTTCATAGAGCTGATGGAATTGTCCCGATAGTTTCTGGTGTAGCTGATTCCACGCTTGCCAGTAAGTGTTAGAAGTAGGCTGTTTACGGAACAGCAGACACATCTCCCGTACTAGATGGATCGGCATTTTCAGCTGCTGAGCAATGTCAGCGAGCTTGTCGTCTAGGACCTGCGCAAACCCCAGAATGTCGTCTCGTTGATTCTGCAACGCTTTGCGCAGGACACGGACTTTCTTCCCGCCAATTGCTTCTCTAAGCTGGAGTTCTGCCACGACGAAATTATAGAGTTCTTGACGCTCTGCGAGTGCCGGACCAGAGAGTTCTAGGACATCGTGGTTCAACCAACCGATGAGGGTTTTGACATCTCGCACCAGTGAGATTGCGCTCACCTCATGCTGCCGGGCCTGGGTCAGTTTGGCAGAGAATCGATTGCCTTGGCCCTTCTGCTTGGCGAGCACCATTTTCTGTTCCAAGTCTTGGCGGCGGGTGGTCGCCCCCATGGCCTGACGGGTGAGACTGTTGGCAACGCTCTGGCATTGATGCTGAATGTGGAAGACATCGCCATGGCAAGGGACTTCTGCCCCAAACGCCGCCTGATGGCCTGCCCGAAGCCCGCTTCCCGCATCCGCAATCGTCCGCGTCGGGGCGAGGCCTTGGCCTATCCCATCCAGCAAATGACAGCCCCAGGTATCGGCATCCCGGTGTTCAGCCAATTTTAGTAAATAGCAATAAGTCGAAGCGGCATCCATTCCCACCAGCACTGGTCGATGGACCTGAAAGATTTCGTCCCTCAAATCTACTTCAATCAGCGACAGGTCTTGAGCCGCATTGATCGCACTGGCTTGCTCTGCTGCGGTATTAAGGCGATTGCGAACTGTACTGGCACTGATCGCCACGTCAAAGACGTCCCTCAGCAATTCGACGACGCCTCTCAACGAACTGTGGCAAATCAACACCAGACCAAGAATCAATTGAAACAGCCAGCTTTTGGTGATCGGCAGGTGAAACAGCACTTGCTTGTCAGGGATAGTGGGCTCAAAAGCGTCATCCAGTGCCAGCTTTGCCTTGTCGCTCTGCTCATAGACAAATTTGCGGCTGACCTCATAGTCAGTGGCCAGATGGCTGATGGGTTTTGACTTTGCCAGGGCATCAATCGCGATTTGCTGGCGAGTTTCGGGGCGCAAGGTAGCGGCAACTGAGGAAGCTGAACTCATGAGGTGGACTCGCTAAGCAGTGATGACAAGCCTTGAGTATCGTGGCTCTAGGTCACCTCAGACAATCAAGTGGGGAGCCTTGAAAGGCTGAAATGGACATAGCAAAGTGTTACCCGCTTTTGCACCAGGCCAATTATTCATGTGAAATTTACCTATGAAAAATCGAAGTAGATCTGGCTTTCGCACACGCCTGTTAGTATTCTTTGAATTGACGTTTGCTTGGTCTTGGGGCTGCTGGCTGCTGTCTTCGATTGTCAAACCCCAATTCCCATCTTTAGCTGGGGCGCTTTTTCTGGCGGGTGGCTTCGGGCCTAGCATCGCGGCGATCGCCGTAGTGAGATACGTCGGTGGACGGGATGGTCTGCGCGGCTGGCTCATCCGTTGTTTGCAGTGGCGGGTTGGCTGGCGCTGGCTAGCACTTGCGTTTTTCTTGCCCCTGGCTGTAATAGCGCTGGCTGCCGCCTTGCACGTAGCGTTGGGTGGCACAATGGCATCATCGCCCGCATCCGGACATATGCTAATGGTAGCGATGAACTTCTTGTTGGTACTGCTGATAGGAGGCCCGCTTTGTGAAGAGCTCGGCTGGCGGGGATTTGCGTTGCCAGCATTGCAAGAGCGCTATGGCTGGCGCGTTGCCAGTCTCATCTTGGGCGCGATTTGGGGCTTGTGGCATCTGCCTTTGTTTTACATCGCTAACACGGCGCAAAGTCACATCCCATTTACGGTGTTTATAGCAAGTACTGTAGCGCTGTCGGTTCTGTTCGCATGGCTGTTCAATCGCACTGGAGGAAGTGTGATACCCGCTTTAGTGCTGCACACTGCTGTCAATACCTGGGGTTGGGTCATTCCAGTCATGGTTATGCGAGAGGGTGACAGTCTGCGACCCTATGGATTAATGGTTGGGCTTCTCGTATTAATTGCCTTCGGTCTACTTCGAGATATAGAGCTAGATATGCCGTATCAAAACTTGAAAAGTGAATTTCAAAGATGAGAAATCTCCCCAACCCTTTCTCTCTGAGAATCTAGCCAAAACACTAGACAACACACTGAAGGCAATGATGACCAAACAAGCTTCTCTTAATGCGCTATGGGATTCAGCTGCATCTCCGGCTCGTGCATTCCACATAAATGATTTTACTCATCTACCAGAGACCGCCAGACGATATCTTGAACATGCGATCGCCCCTGGAACACAGATCGCTTCTGCGGTTCGCTTGAAAATGCATGGCGAAATTAAATTGAGACGTTGGATCCCATTTAGAGCAGAGCAAGTTATCTCTTGGGAACATGGACTGATTTGGAGCGCTACAGCGTGGATGAATGACTTCTTACCTATTGTCGGATCAGACCGTATTGTTGACGGTCTTGGCGCAATGCAGTGGAAGATTTTAGGATTATTCCCTGTCATGACGGCGAGTGGTTCAGATATTACACAGTCAGCTATTGGTCGCCTCCAGTCAGAGTCGCTCTTCTTACCGTCTGTGTTCTGCGGCGATCGCGTTTCCTGGACAAGTCCAGATTGCTTGCATCTAGGCTCCAGTTTGCATTCCAGTTTTGTCGTACAAGATGAGAGAGCCGAACTCGATTTCACGCTCGATCAAACGGGTCGTCCCGAGTCCTTCAAGCTGTCCCGCTGGGGAAATCCAGACGGTACTAAGTTCCGGCATGTAGACTTCGGTGGAACTTTAGAGGAAGAGGGTACGTTCAGCGGCTACACCATTCCAACTCATCTACGGGTTGGCTGGTACTTTGGCACTGAGCGGTTTGAGTCAGAAGGAGAGTTTTTCCGCGCCACTATCGATGAGGCCATCTATCGGTAAATGGGTCAGGCTATTTAGGCTCTCTTTACTATACCCGTAAGAGAATTCGCGTTTTATCTGCGCTAAAGGAGATGATAAGAAATGAAAAAATACCCCATCATTTGGTTCTATATCTTTGCTTTTGGAATCTCATGGTTTGGCATGATATCAGGCGTTTTAGCCTCGCGCGGCATTGCTCCATTCTACCGTCCTTACTGCCTGGTTCTCTCCATCTTTTATACCATTGGACCTGCACTTGCAGCCGTCAGGAGATCCTGAAAGTCATCTGTAGAAGCCGTAGAGCACACGGGCAGGAAAATCCTCACAGTTACCTCACAGTCTTCTTCTATGCTTACAGAGAGACTCATAGAAGGAGCAGTGTGAGAATAAGCTCAAGAATCTCTTGCGAGTACGGCCAATACAACAGCCGATCACGGCGAAGGAATCACCGCAATGAGTGCAATTGATATTAACAAGTCTGTGCCGTGCGACCGATTGATCAAGCTCCAAGATGACTGAGAGAGGCTCACTAGATATTTACATCTCTTTAAAAGGTGCTACGGCAATTTTATAGAAGCAACTTTATTATTCAAGGAATTTTAATATGAAGCCAAACTATCTGATTATCGGCAGCGGCTTATCCGCACTGGTCTTTGGCGCGCTGATGGCAAAATCTGGTAAGAGCGTACAAATTGTCGAAGCCCATGAGCACCCGGGCGGCTTTGGCCATACGTTTACCATGGCCAAAAAATATACATTTAATGCTCAATTTCACTACGTCTGGGACTGCGGCGAGGGGCAAACCGTCAATCGGATACTCAAAGAGCTGGATTTAGACCAGGAAGTCACTTTTGAGCGGTATGACCCCGATGGCTTTGACCATATGCGAATGCCAGGGTATGCAATGGATGTTCCCTCAGAACCAGAAGAATTGATTGAGCGGTTGTCTACTCTGTTTCCTGAGTCTAGTTATCACATCCGACAATTCGTTAATGAAGTGGAAACGACTGGCGCAGGTTTAAAGATATTGGCTCCGCCCGTCAAACCAATGGAGCTATTGAAGCATCCCAACGAGGTGTTTTGTACTGCCCGAAATCTAAACAGTACGCTTCAAGATGTCTTTGACAAGTTTCGGCTTCCGCAAGCCGCTCAAACGCTTTTAGCGCTGCAATGGCCCGATTTTTTACTGCCTCCCGATCAGCTCTCGTTTTATGCCTGGGTCGCATTGTTCAGGGGCTATCAAGCAGGCGCATTCTACCCGAGCCAGCATTTTGAGCACGTTATTAATTCGCTGGTCAAAGTCATTGAATCTCACGGTGGCCAGGTGCTTCTTAATCATGAAGTCACCAATTTTAGAATTGCAGACAAAACGATTACGGGTGTGCAGGCGATGGATCTCATCAACCATGAAACCCACGAGCTTGTCGGTGATACGGTAATTTGCAATATTGATCCTAAAAGAGCTGCCAAGATGATTGGGGAGGAAAAGTTCTCCAAGACGGTACGGCGAAAGCTCGACTATGAGTATTCAGCCTCTAACTATATGGCGTACTGCGTCGTCAAAGATCTCGATCTGCAAGACTATGGCTTTGGCAAGTGGAATCTCTCCCATACCGGCCATTCGAACCTTAATGAAGCCTTCGCACAGATGTATGAGCGCAACGACTTTTCCAACCCTAGCTTTGCCATTACAACGCCCACTCTATT
This sequence comes from uncultured cyanobacterium, assembly GCA_963702855.1. Classification (GTDB taxonomy): domain Bacteria; phylum Cyanobacteriota; class Cyanobacteriia; order Phormidesmidales; family Phormidesmidaceae; genus Phormidesmis. Next base: position 133,756 of record OY969765.1, on the reverse strand, counting down.
GACGGCAGCGGGGAAAGACTGTCCAGAAGACTGTCAAATTGTGGAATTTCTGACTGTTGCTAATTATGGATATTTCAAACAATTACGAGAGAACGACCCCAAAGCATACAGACAGAAAAAGCAAGAAATCTTGGATTCCATCTTAGATGTAGTGGAAAAGCACTATGTGCCGGATTTTAGAAAGCATATGGTGTTTCACATTACGGGTAGTCCCACCACCAATGAACGCTACTGCTGGTGCCCTAATGGAAATTCCTACGGTTCTATTTTGACCCCACGCAATATGGGTTTGGGGCGGCTGAATCACGAGAGTTCTCTCAAGCAGTTCTATTTCTGCAACGCTTCATCTGGCTATCCTGGCTTTGCGCCTACCTTTTGGACGGGGGCATTGCTCTATCAACGATTGTCCGGTGATGTGATTTTAGGCGATCGCGAAACAAACAGCGCTAGGAATTAAGCCTGACCCGGTCCATCAATTCAACTTATAAACCGATAGGTTCAACTATGAAGATTGCAATCATTGGCGGCGGCGCTAGCGGGATGGTCACGGCCTACCAGCTCGATAAACAGGGACATCAGGTCACTGTGTTTGAACGGCAGCCTATTTTAGGCGGACACATTCGCACACTTAACAAGAACGTGAAGCCGAACCAGGCTGATTGCAGTGAGATCCTCGAAAGTGGCGTACTCGAATTTCCAACTGCGTTCAAAGACTTCGTTACGCTCATGAAAGAACTTGACGTGGAGCTAGAACCTGTTGGCGTGGGTTCTGGCATGTTTTTTGATAACGGCGATCGCTATTTATCGGGAGTCACAATCAACAAAAACTTTACAGGCATTCGCAACCTGATTGAACATTTGCGTGCCGATACGATGTATGCGCGTTCTGCCGGATTGTGGCTTAGAACACAATTCTCTGACCTGCCAGATTTCTCCAATCAACCGCTGGCGCAATACCTGGGACGCCCCTGTACTAGAGATACCTGGCTAAAGCTGCTGGTGATGTATAGCTATTCAATCCCTTTTGAGCTGATTGATGATTTTCCCGCAGAATTGGCACTGCCAACTTTACGAGACTATATTGCAACCCACTGGGTTAGAGTTAAAGGCGGCGTGTATTCCTACATTGAAGAAATACTGGCACGATTTGAGGGTGAAGTTGTTCTAGACGTAGAAATTGACCGTATTTTCAGAGGCCCGGATGCTGTGAAAATTGTACGCTCGACGGATGAAGTTCAGACATTCGATACAGTTGTGTTTGCAACGCCTCCTGATCAGGTAATGGCACTGTTAGACGATCCGAGCGCTGCTGAAACTAAACGATTTTCTGCCTGGAAAGCTAACTATGCAACCAGCGTTGTTCACAAAGATGCTTCCATGTATGACCGGTACAGCATCCAACAACCCTCAGAATTTGATTTTTTTGAGACAGCCACTCGCTGGGGATACAACGGCTGCCTGAATCAGCTTTGCGATATCTCATCAGCACAACGTTATTTTCTGTCGTTTCAGCTAGAGGAATTAATTGATCGTAACCGCATTATTCACATCGAAAAGCACCATACCCCGCTGTACACTACTGAATCGTTTCGATATCGAGATGAAGTGGTTGCCACAAACGGCGAGAATAACACCTATCACGCTGGCGCTTATTTAGGAGATGGCCTGCATGGAGGAGCCATTACCTCTGCCTTGCAGGTTGCTGAACTGATTGAAGTAGAGAGTAATTCACGTAAGCTTAAATCTCTTCTCGTATATACATAAATTGGAGCGGCGACCAATCAAGACGAATAGGTCGCCGCCCCGTTGATTGGTTTATAAGAACATAGCGAGGTGTCTCATCCTTGCCTTCCTCACAACTTCCTCATCTCTTTTTAATATCGTGAGGTTATTCAACATATTTTCAACATTCCTGTCGTTCACAGGGATGACGGCTATGAAGTGGCAACAATTTATTCTAGTTTTTATAGTCACCCTTTGCTTACTCTTCGCAGGTAATGCCCTGGCACAGACTGATATCAGTATCAATGATGCTAATCTCGTTCGCTTTGGTGGCAGCATAACTGTACCAGAAGGCCAAGTTGTCGAAAATGCCATAGCATTTGGCGGCGATGTTACGGTGTTGCCAGATGCCAAAGTTGTGGATACAGCGGTTGCTTTTGGTGGAAATGTCACGGTGCAGGCAGGAGCCCAAATAGAGGGCGATGCTTACTCTTTTGGGGGCAAAGTCGTGCAGGAACCCGGCGCGATTATTTGGGGTGAAAACGCCACTTTTAATGATGGCCACGGCATGATGCGGGGTCATCATCAAGGGAGAAGTCACCGTTTAGTAAATTATTACTTCAGTGCTCTTTTTAGAGTTTCTGCCGCCGTCGTAGCAGCGATTCTCGGACTACTTATTTTGCGAACGAACTCGCAGTTCCTGCCAAATTTGGCTACAGAGCTGCGTCAGCATCCTGGGCTAACTGCCCTATGGGGACTTGGGGCAATTATCTCCTTTGGCTTTGTCTGTGTGTTCTTAGCGATTACGCTGATCGGCATTCCGCTCATTCCTTTACTAATTTTGACAATGATGATCACCACTTTAGTGGGCTCGTTGGGCGTAGCGCTATTTGTGGGTCAACGCTTAGTGCGTGAAAGTAGTGGGTCTATGCAAAAGCGTTTCCTATTAGGTCTGGCGGCTTTGAGCGTTCTAACACTCATTCCAGTTCTCGGAGGATTAGCTATTTTCTTCATCAATCTGTTTGGTCTAGGCGCTATTTTGCGGCAGCAGTTTGGTAGAGACTCGCCTCAAACGGCTAACGCATAAAAGTATCTACGGCTTCAATGGCACTGGCTTAGTGTCGTTAATACAGAAATTTTAAGGGAAACAAACGTGCTAGACATTAATATTATGGGATCAAAGGACATACAAACTCTCCTACAGCGAGTTGGATATGGCCACCTGGGCTGCGCCTTTGAAGGGCGGCCTTATGTTGTACCTATGCAGTATTATTCAGAAGACTCTCCTGAAGATGACTCTGAAGATGCCGCTATCTACATTTTCACAACGGAGGGTCAAAAAACTGAATATATAGAGGCTAATTCGCAAGTATGCTTACAGGTCGAAGACGTTGAAAATCCGCTGCACTGGCGCAGTGTCGTTGTTACGGGCAGAGCCGAGCGCCTCACTGAGCAAGCAGACATCGATCATGTTAAGCAATTGGTCAAAAAACGCAATCCCTCTACGCGATCGCCTGCGATTAGCAGAACTTGGACTGATGCCTGGGGGCGTGAGAACGTCGTCGCTATTTATCGCATTCATCCTAGTGAAATCACTGGCAATCAAGCATCAAAGTAAGCATTAATTGGGGTGAATTACCGCCGCAACACAACCTGTATCCGAGAGGGCGGTGATGCCAACTGCAACGAATTTTAGAGACTATTACGCCGTTTTGGACATAGGCAAAACGGCAACATCCGCAGAGATTAAGCGCGTTTATCGAAAACTTGCCCGCAAGTACCATCCTGATCTAAATCCGGGAGATAAAGGCTCGGAAGATGAGTTTAGAGAGCTCAATGAGGCGAATGCAATACTTTCTGATATAGAAAAACGGCAGAAGTACGATCAGTTCGGACAGTCTTGGAGCCAGCCTTACCGTGAAGCGTCGCCGTCTGAGACAACAAACGCTACCCCTGAAGACTTCAGGGGTTATAGTGATTTTAATTCTTTTATTGAAGTTCTATTAGGTCGAGGCGGTGCTGGAACTGCTCGCTCTGGGGGCTTTGGTGATGGAGGCGGATTTCACTCTCAAGCGCCTGCACCGGATACTGAAGCTGCGATCGCACTCACTTTCTCTGAAGCTTTTCACGGTGTCCAAAAACGGCTAAAACTCGACGACAACACCATCAATGTCCGCATTCTCCCAGGTGCAAAACCAGGCAGTCGAATTCGGCTTAAAGGAAAGGGTCAGCCCAGTCCATTTTCCGGACAGCGAGGAGATCTGTATCTCACCATTGAGATGCTAGCGCATCCCTTTTTTCGATTCGAGAAAAACAATCTTGTTTGTGACTTACCACTACGCCCTGATGAAGCGATATTAGGCGCGCAGATTAACGTCCCTACGCCCAACGGTAGCGTGATGATGAAAGTTCCTAAAGGCGTCCAAGCAGGTCAATCGCTAAGGCTACGTGGAAAGGGGTGGAAGTTGAAAAAAGGCGGACAGAGCGACTTGTTGGTCAAGCTTCAGATTGCGATACCGCGAGATTTAAGCTCGATGGAGCAAGAATACTACGAAAAAATTCAGGCACATGCGAGCTATAACCCGCGCGTCCAGTTAGAGGAAATTAAGTTATGACCTTCAGTCTTTCCAACGGTCTTGCTAGAACTGCAAATACATCCAAAGATGAACAGCTTTATACTTTTGAATATGCTGCGCAAATAACTGAGACCTCGACGACAGCTGTGCAGGTTTACATTGAGCTGGGGGTGATAGAGCCGGTTGGAGATCGCCTGAATTCGCGTGAAGTGGCTCGCATTGCACAAATCCAGCGGCTACGTCGAGACTTGGGCTTGAACCTGGTCGGCGCTGCGATGGTACTAGATATGGCGCAAGAACTTGCTCAACTGCGAGCGCAAATTGAGATATATCGATCTTGAACAACCCGATCTAACAGAATAAACGCAGATTCTGGACGTCTAGTTTGTTTCTGCTATGCCCCTTTTTAAGAGACCGTTCTTATGGTACAGATCCCTACTTTTCCCATAATCTAAGTCAGCACTGCCACTACCTTTACTCTCAAATTCGAGCAGGTTGGCGTTCAAGATATCTCTGTTGCATCCAGTCTTCCATGATTCGCTTTTTACAATCAGGCAACAACCCTTATGTTCAAGAAAATTTTGGTCGCCATTGATGAATCTGCTGCTAGTCAGCGGGCATTTACTTCAGCAATTGAGACCGCCTCGGCGCTAAAGGCTGAGCTCCTCCTCGTGCATGTGCTAGACGTTTTTTCACCATCTAGTCCAGAGCGTCCTACCATCTCTTTCGACAGCTATTCGATTGCATTAGAAAAAGCCGTTCAGGAAACCTATCAGCAAGAGTGGAATCAGTTTGCTAGCCACTGCAACGCGCTGCTAAAGCAAAGAACAGAAGAGACTGAAGCCGCAGGCGTTGAGACCAGCTACGAACAACCCTACGGTCGTCCTGGCCCTGCCATCTGCGAAGTGGCCAGAACTCATAAGGCAGATTTGATTGTTATCGGTAGCCGCAACCACACCACCTTAAGAGAGCTAGTACTCGGCAGCGTTAGTAATTACGTCATTCACCATGCCCCCTGCTCAGTCACGATTGTGCACGCTAGCGCCTATCAGCAGACGGCACTCTCGGAGCGGTCGGAAAGCGTAGATACACGAGCAGATCTCGACCAAACGCAACCCAAAAACATTAAGGAAAAACAATCATGTTTAACGCAATCTTAGTTGCCCTAGATACCAGCGAGGACTGTTCACTTGTCTTCAATCAGGCGCTCGATCAAGCAAAGTCAACCGGCGCAGTGCTAAAGCTACTGGGCGTTATCGCGCCGGCCAACAGCGGTATCATTCCGCTAACTGCATACTCTTCTGGGTTTGCAGGCTACCCAGTGATTATTAGCGATGAGGTGTGGGAGGCCTATCAAAAGCGCTATGCAACCTACAAAGAAAGATGTACAGCGGCGCTTACACGCTTCGCTGAGCAGGCGACAGCAGTAGGGGTGCAGGCGGAGGTGATGCTGGAAGAAGATACACCTGGAAGAGCTATCTGCGATCGCGCCAAGTCTGAATCTGCCGACCTTATATTCGTAGGCAGCCATGGACGAAAGGGCCTGAGCGAAATATTTATGGGCAGCGTCAGTAACTACGTGATGCACCATGCGCCTTGCTCAGTCCTGGTTGTTCATACGCCTTCAAATAATCCAGGACAGATTGACCCATCAGAAAAACTATCTGACTGGAAACCTGGACGGTACACACGCATAAAAAGCATTTAGCAAACAAAACTAAGAGGGGTTCAATCATGAAAGTAGCCGATATTATGACGACTAACGTGGTCGCTATTCGCAGTTCGGCAACCGTGGCACAAGCCGCTTCACTGATGAAACAAGAGGGTGTCCATGCACTGGTGGTAAAGCGCACAGACGATGCGGATGCCTATGGCATTGTAGCTATCGGCGATATTGTTGGTCAGGTAATTGCCTTTGGCCGCGATCCTAAACAGATGCGGGTGTACGAGATTATGTCCAAACCTTGTGTTGTGCTTAATCCGAACCTGAGAGTCGAGTACGCAGCGCGTTTGCTAACGCAGTCTCACCTTCACAGTGCGCCAGTCATTCAGTCTGAGCTACTGGGCATCTTGTCTGTTTCTAATATTTTAGAGCGCAGTAGTGCGATAGAAGAACCACGCGAACTGTCGCTAGCCAGTGAGATTGAGACGCGCTCTGAGATGGCGAAGTCGGTTTGTGAAGACAGCGGGCCAAGCTCTAAAGCCTGCGCAGAAGCTTGGGCCAACGTAGATGCGCTGCAAGCAGAGCTAGCACATCAGCATTCTGTATCGCTAGATCGGGTTGCCTCTGAGATGTTTTTCGAAGGCTATCCGGGAGACTTCAAAAACACAGAGTACGATGCTTGGTGCGACGGTTGAGAGCTTTCACAGGTCTCTCAGCATTGATAGCTATGTTACAGACATAGACGGTAAGCATCTACGAGAACCACCATGGCCGCACGATCAAGACCAAGCGTTTACACCCTTGATATGCTTCGCGGTGAGGCTCGCGCATTGATTGATAAGCGCGTCGTTGATAGGCAACAGCCTATTTATGCGCTCTGTCAGTTCGTGCCTAAAGACGGATGGAAGTGTATTGAAGTTGCGCTGGAAGAAGAAGAGCTTTTAATACGCGATCGCATTATTGACCTGCTAGCGAAAGAGACCTGGGAAGAAGACTAGCCGGGGAGGACAGTGAGAAAAATTTCAATGAAGCTTCACGGCTTTATTACAGGCGCGACCGTTCTGTCACGGAACGGTGATCTATCTAGTCGTCCCTGAAAAACCACAGCTAAGCAACGGGCGATCGCTAAGATGCGATGGGTGCATCAAGCAAGCCACGATAGAGCTTACGGAGGTTGAACCCACAGGCAGCAAGCAATGCGTTGATGCAGTCGCCTGAGTCGCCCTGTAGATAATTGCGCTTCAGGGCGTGGTCTTGCTTGAGGTGGCCAATGACCGGCTCGATAGCACTGCGCCGCTTGACCAATCGTTTGAGTACGCCCTTAAACTTGCGAGTCCCGGCGACCAAGACTTGCACACCCGGCGGATGGTACTTGCAGCCTCGGAACCCCTTGTCCACAGCAGCCTGCTGCGGCGCTGCCCCCGTGAGCCGCTGCGTTTGCGCCAGCGCATCGCTCAAAGTTGCCCCGTCGTAGGGATTGCCGTGAACAGCGCTGGTGCCGACAATCCAGTTACCAACGCTAGTCGTCACGAGCACCACTTTGCAGCCAAACTCGTAGCGTTTGTTGACTTTACCTTTGGCGATGCATTCTACTTCTGGGGCGTGCATGCTGTAGATCTTGTTAGAGTCACTTCGCTGTTGTTGTTTAATCTGTTTTGCTCTCTCCAACAACGTGGCCATCTGAGCGTCCGGTTGCGGTAGTTTTCTCTCAATGTCTCGAATTACACGACCCAGATAAGTGCGGAGTTTCCGGCTGTACTTCTTCGCTCGTTTTAGCTGGCTAGCCACGCGGTAACGGCTCTGCTTAAAAAAGGCGTACTTGCCCACGCGGACATAGCTTTGACGCAATTTTATATTTCTCTTTATAGCGGCACGTACCAACGTTTTTCTGGCTTGGTGATAAAGTCTCGCATCGGTTGGAAACGCGACTGCTTTTTCCTGTACGGTGGTGTCTACATTTACACGCTCAATTTCTCTCGGTTTTAGCAGCGCTAGACTCATTGCACTGCGAATCACTTGGCCTAATAATTGCTCAATGCCTTCCGGCCCGACTTGCTTGCGCCACTTCACCAAACTGGTCGGATGGCAAGGCAATTCATGTTGAAACACCGCTTCACCACAGAAATATTGCCAGTAAGGATTCTCGACCCATTTTGCCACTACGGACTCATCGCTTTCGTCATACAGGGCTTTGAGGTAGTGCAAGCCCACCATCAAGCGCGTTGGCAGCGGCGGGCGACCGCCGCTGGGTTTGGCAACACGACCAAACTTATCCTCGAACGATGGCCAATCTAGCGATTTGGCCAGTTGCACCAGCGGATGGCTCAAATTCAGTTGACGAGCGAGTTCTGAGCGATTTGGGTCGGCATTTGAGGGCGCTGAGGATGACTTCATGATTGCAAGCTTTTTTGGGCGGCAGGCGCTTATCTGGTCATTCTATCGCACCATTCTCAGCCCAAAACACCTGCGTAGCATGACCTGAAGCAGTTTTTCAGGGACGACTATCTAACAGTTCAGGGGCAGCACAAAGGTAACGTAAGGAAACCATGAGAGAGTTGAGAGACTCTTCTAATTTTGCTGTCAGTCGCTGGTCATTTTACTATTTTCGTAACGCGCCCCAGAGGTCCTTTTTGGTCTATCAAGCCAGCCAAAGTCCTACTAGGGGCTATTATAGGGGGCTATTATAGGAACCTAACTACTGGCCACGCTAATTGCTATTTACGGGGTATTTATGACGCCGATTGGCTGGGACTGGGCGCTGCTCGTTTGGGGTTATTGCTTTATTTGGTTTCTCTTAAACGACCGGCTGAAGCTAGGAGCCTATCGACTGTTCGATCCTCAAGAATCACCTCAAGAATCAATAATCAAACCTCGGCGAAGTAGTCAGCGCTGGAGTCAAGTAATCAAACAGCTAAGCGCGGTGGGAGCAGGCTTGTACGGTTTGGGGATGGACAACATCGTGCGGTACAAAACAGCGATTAAGAACAACAAGTTTATCCTGATTGCCCACGGCTCCACGAATGACGCAACCCAGGCCAAAGAAATTCTCGATCGCACCCAGCCTGAGACACTAGAGCGTCTACCAATTGCGCCAAGTGCGAAACGCTGATAGACGAAACTGACTCATCCGCGGTAGCTAGAGAGTTTGTGTGATCGCTAACCCCAGGAAAAAGTATGAGCAACAATTGTCGGACGATCCACCCCATTTACAATCTGCTACCAACAGAAATTGAGGGCTTCGATACCCTTGCAAAACTGGCTCTAGACATGCGCTAGTCGTGGAATCATGCCACCGATAAACTGTGGCGGCAGCTGAATCTTGAACTGTGGGAAAGGTGGGTCGCGGTGTTTACCAGAAAACTGACAGTTTTGATCAAGTAATTGACTCTGCTAGAAGCCGGAGAAGTTAGGAACTGTTTGTTGTCTCGTGGCGCTATTTCAAGCGGCGCTATTTCAAATGTCCTAGACTGGACAAATTCATCTTCTTCTCTCGACGTTTAGATGCGCGTTTCAAAAACTCCGTAGCATCATCCACAAAGGAATACACAACAGGTACGACAACAAGTGTTAGCAGCGTAGAAATCAAAAGGCCGCCCAGTATGACGGTGGCAATCGGCGAATAGGCGTCCATGCCAGTTTCTGGAAAGAAGGCTAGCCGCACAATAACGATGAGCGTAGTGAGAGTTGTCATGACGATGGCTTTTAGGCGGACGGGGCCTGCTTCTCGGATTGCGATCGCTCTAGGCACCCCCTCCTTCCGCTTCGCCAAAATCAGTTCCAGCAACAGAATCGCCGCCGACAGTGAAACACCTGAGAGAATCACGATGCCCAGAATCGAGACAGTGGAAAGCGTATGATTGAACAACAGTAATGCACCAAACACACCCACTAGCTGCAAAGGCACCGATAGCATCATCACCAATGGCTGCGCAAACGAACCGAACTGGATTACTAGAATGATGTAGAGCAGCACGAGAGATACCAGCAATCCTTTCAACAGTCTCGCAAACTCAATCATCATATCGGTCATATCGCCCATGGAGTCGATGCCGTAGCCAGGAGGGAAGTCGAGTTCTGCACCTGCTTGCATCGCGATCGCCATCGACAAATCCATTGAAGCAGGCCCATTCTTCCGGTAATAACCATTCACATACACCACTCGCTTACCGTTCACATGCTCAATCAGCGTTGGGCCTTGCGCTGGCTCCATCGTCGCCACCGTACTCAGCGGCACCTGCTGACCGTCTTTGGTCGTGATATAAGTGCTCGAAAGGTCTTGCAGAGTGCCTCTGTCTTCCTCGTCGTAGCGAACAAGAATAGAACTTTGTCGTACGTTTGGGCGATTGTAATAGCGGCGAGTCATGCCGCCATTGAGGGCGTAGTAAGCCTGCTGAGATACCGCTTGCACTGTTAGCCCTAGCTCCTGAGCGCGGCGACGGTCAATGTTGAGCCGATACTCGGGCTGGGTCATCGCTGAGCTGGTGAAAGGCATATAGACATCGGGGTTTGCCTCGGCAATATCTAACACACCCTGCGCTAGCCGATGAAGGACATCCAGGTCATCGCCGTAGACCGCTAGCTGGATCGGAGCGGCGGAGGTTGCCATAACATCTACGCCCATTTCTTTGAGGGCGACGCGGCGGATGCCGGGAATGGTTTGTTTGGCTTCGGCGGCGATGCCGTCCATGATGGCCCAGATGTCGCGCGATCGCTCTGTCAAAGGCGTAATCGTCACCGTTAGCGAGGCGGTATTCACTCCACCCATGCTGTAGCCGGTAAAGTAAGTGCTGTTGCGCGTCAGCTCAAAGCCCACCTGCGCCGAGACTTTTTCAACCTCGGATTGTTGCAAAATAATCTGCTCAAATTCAGCGGCAGCAGCATCTGTAGCTTCAAAAGAAGTGCCTGCTTCCATTTCCAGGGTGGCCATGAACTGGCCCGAGTCGCCTAGCGGCATCATTTCTTGCGGGATAAAGCTGTAAAGAGAGATAGCGAGTACAATTGAAGCAGCGGCGATCGCCAGCGTAATCTCTCTATTCCTCATGCAAATATCCAACAGCCAAGCATAGCCTTTCTCTAGCTTACGAAAGCCATAGTTCGCAGGGAAAGTGAACTTTTGCAGCAAAGTGCGTCGCTTTGGCTTTTCCGAATGGGGCTTGAGGGTAAACGCAGCGACCAATGGAATTAACGTAATCGACACCAACAAAGATGCGATAAAGGCGAACACCATTGGCCAGACCAGCCCCACAAACATTAGCCCGGTAAGTCCACCAGAAAGAATCGTGGGCACCAGTGCCGCAATCATCACGCAGCTCGCTGCCGCACTTGCCAGAAACACTTCTCCAGTACCCTTAATCGCTGCCTGCATTGGCATAAAGCCCGCTCGCAGCTTTTGATCGATTGAGTCGAGCACAATAATCGAGTCGTCAACCAGCTTACCAATCGCCATCATCATGCCGATGAGGGTAGATGAGTTCAACGACATACCGATAGGAATAAACGGCAGCGTAGAGAGCGCCAAGCTAGTAGGAATAGAAATCATGATGATTGCCGTAGCGCGAAAGTCTTCTAAAAAAACTAAAATCACCAAACCCGCTAGCACGACGCTTACTAATAGCTCTTGAAACGTGCTGTCAACAATTAGGTTTACCAAATACGAATTATCGTAAGCCTCTGCAAATTCAATGCCCGGATACTCACTTTCAATTTTATCCAGCTCCATCCTCACTCGCTCAATCACCTGCGGCGAGCTAGAGTCTGGCCGCTGAATCACGTTCACCGCTAAGGCCGAGTCTCCGTTATACCGATAGCCGCTGCGCCGTTCTTCATAGGTGTCTTTCACAGTGGCGACATCGCGCACGTATACGACTCGCCCGTTCTGTTCCAATACAGGATAGTCCATCACCTCAGCGGCACTCAGCGTCCGCTCGTCGGTGCGCACCAAAATTTCACTATCGCCCTGAGTCAGCGTACCGGCACTTTGGCTGATGTTATTTGCATCAATGGCATCGCGTACCTGCACAATAGAGAGTCCGTAGGCAGCAAGCTGCTGGCGATCTACAACAATCTGTAGCCGGCGGCGGTATCCGCCAAATATTGAAACCGCCTGCACATCTTCTACCTGCGTCAGCCGATCGACCAGATTATTATCAGCAAACTCTCTTAGCTGAAGCGAATCCCAATTCTCTCCTTTTAGCGCCAGCGTCAGCACGGGCCGATTCAAAGGGTCAATCGGCAGCACCCAGTAAGAACGAAAGTTCACCCCGTCAAAGAGCAAGTCGCTTTCCGCCGCCGTCATGATGTTTTGCACAGACTGCACGGCTTTGTCTACATTGCCACCCCAGCCAAACTGAATGGTGACAATGGAATTATCTTTTTGAGAGCTAGAGCGGATAAATCGCACGCCATCAAGCACACTCAGCCGCTGCTCAATCGGTTTGCTCACGTAGGTTTCTATTTCCTCGGGCGAGGCTCCCGGCACCATCGAAACGACAGATACTAGCGGACTTTCCACATACGGCATCATCCGCACAGGCAGTAGAAACAGCGTTAGCAGCGATAACATAATCACCGCGATATAAATAGCGGTAACAACAACTGGATTTTTGATTGACCAGCGAGTGAGAAACTCTTTCATAGAACTTTTTATAGGAGGCGCGATAGTTATGGTGCCGTCACGAAGCTGTTTGTCGGATTGTCTAAGTTGTTGGCGATAGTGATGGGACTATCTTCGAGAAGGCGGCTGTAGCCGGAGGTAATGACGCGATCGCCCGCCTCTAATCCACTCTTAATCTCAACTCGACCTGCACTAGCTAATCCGGTCGTCACCCGCTTCCGCTGCGCGGTATCACCATTAGCCACCCAAACCGCCGATTCTCCGTTGAACTGAACTAGCGCATTTTGCGGTATCGAGAGGGCGCTAGGCCGCTGCTCGGTGATAATCTCCATATCCACAAACTGACCAGAAAGCAGCTGTTGGTTTGGGTTACCCACCACCGCTTCCACCATTACCGTGCGCGTCGCCATGTCCGTTTGTGGAAAGATACTGGTGATTTCGCCGCGAACAATACCCGCCGACTCTGTTCCTGGAATCTTAGCGATGATGGGTGTCCCAATCTGAACGCGGCTAGCATCCTGCTGGGCCACATTCGCCCGCAGTCGCACTCGCCCGTAGTCGCCAATCTTAAAAATCCCCACCCCCGGCTGTACAACCACCCCAGGGTCAGCCATTCTCTCTTGCACAATGCCGCTAATTGGCGCGGTGATTTGGGTGTAGCTTTCAAAGGCTGATGCACCCCCAAGTTGGGCTTCTGCTCTAGTCGCCTGCGCTTGGTCGCTAATCACTTGTGCCTGCAATCGGTCGAGTCTGGCGCGAGCGCCTTGCAGCATAGATTCTTTTGCGTCTACTTGAGAAATCAACAGATCGTATTGGTCTTGGGGAGTGGCTCCAGCAGCGGTAAGGCTGGCAAAGCGATCGCGCTGAAGCCGCAAATACTCTAAGTCTGCCTGCACCTGATCGATTTGCTGTCTCTGTTCTTCGACCTCTGCTCTACTCACATCTACATCTGCTTGCAGGGAGGCAACAGCGGCCTGCGCTTCACCCGTTTGAGAGGTACGCTCAAGGGCATCTAAGGTGGCGAGGGTTTGTCCGGCGTTGACGCGATCGCCCGGATAAATACTGTAATTAGAAAGCTGTCCCGCCACCCGAGGATACACAGTGACTTCGGAGTAAGGATAAATCGCGCCTGTATAGTTTACGCTCACATCCAACTTGGCAAACTGCACTTCTTCCACAGTGACCGGTGTTGTATTAAAAGCACCATCCACGCCCATCATCTCGTCATGAGACATCCCGCCCATGTCCATGCCTTCCATACCGCTCATGTCATGACCTTCCATGCCAGACATATCCATTTTGAACAAGCCAGTGATGACTAAAATCACTGTACTCAGTCCTGCAAATATGCCTACGCCCAGCAATGCTTTACGAGACGTTTTCCACCAGGGGGTAGACGATGGCTTTTCATACTCATTAGTTGAGATGCTAGCCGGTACAACAGCCGATTCTTCAGATGTTGACGAAGACTGATCAGGCGGAACAATCTTTTCAGGTAATTCAGGTGGATGACTCATCGGCACAGTGACACGACATTGATTTGCCGCTGACTTTTGCAGCGTCACCTTGCACAATAACGGCTGATTATGAAATGGGAATGAAACCGACAGGATATTAGGACTATTCGGATCTCAATGCAGCCAATTTCTTACTGAGAAAGACCTACGCTACTATGAGAGCTAGACGCTATTATCTTGAGAACCACAACTCCCCTTACAACGTCCAAGTCCCACCCGAAATGTGACGCTATGCAGGCTGAAACTTAAGAGCAAATTTCGCCAATTGATGCCAAAGCCATTCTAGAGCGGCTACCGGAGCGAACCAGAGAGGCGCTCGTCACTCGTGCTGATGATATTGAGTATCCAATTGAGGCAGTGATTGAAATGGCGATGGCGAAGCCCCTCCAAAGGAGGATCGCCAGCTTTCTAGACTCTGAAGCCCTAGGTTTTGCAGACTGCAAACCAGAACGTGGAGAGCAGGTAATATAGGATAAAAAGTGATGTCCTGCTACGTATTTATACGGGCGTATAGCCTGAAGACAAATAAAACTTCTCGGTTTAGACAACCGCCTTTTCTAACTCAAATTCTGACAGCTCTAGAAACTATTGGAAGAGAGTGATGGATCGCGAGTATTACATGATTTCCTTCAGTTTCTTCTTTGCACTGCTAATGTTGATGTTCATAGAAGAAAATCAGGTTGTATCTTTACTGTATGGTGCATACTCTACTATGAGTTTTACAGAGTTTTTTCTAAACACAATCCCTGAGAAATCCATTCTTTCTTATGTGATAACAAGTGTTTTTGGAGCTACTGCAATTGTTTTTGGAAACGTAGTAGTAAATCAAGGGAGGTATCAAAATCAGGTAGGCGAACTCAAGAGACTACTATACTTTTTAATTGACAATCAGATCACTTCTGTAGAGAGAGTTGTTCAGGCATTAGTCACAGTGAGGTCTTTACTTCGAGAAATATACTCACTTCTCTCAGGAGAAGAAACTATAGCAAGGAAAAGGGATGAAAATCTTGTTAGACTCTTTTATCAGAACATAGCTTTTCTGAAGCGAACAATAGATGATCTCAAAAAAGATAGCTTGTATGAGAAACTATTGTTTGAGCGGAGATCAATAAAGGCTGAGGCAGGTATATTGGTTGACAGCTACTTCAGAAAACTACGCTCTCTTCTAATCAATCTAGAGACTCTAACATTATCCAACTTCCCAGATTCTAATAAGGAGATAGGGTTTCAATGGAGAGAGGTTCGTTCAATCTACTGTCTGTTAGATAACGCTATTACACAACTTAGTCTATTAATATGTAAAGCCGAGATGTGTAAGGTTATACTACTCAACAGCAGCAGCGATAAAAATCAAGTTGTCAAAGAATTTCACGAGCTGATTAGTCTTAAGAGAAATACATTTGATTATCAGAGAAGAGAATCAATTAGCTTGAAGGAGTTGAAAGAGATTAGTGATTTTGTCGATAAAAAATGTTTCAGGCAGAAGCGAGAGTATAGCAATTGGAATCAACTTATTAGCTTAACATCTACAGAAATACAGGATTATCAAGCAAATAGTTGTAAGTAACAATCCTCAGTCAATTCTTTAGCGGTGTAAACACGCTGCTTCGTATACCTGAGATAGCAGTGCTAATGAGTAATATAACTCTTCTGCTAACATATATAATACTAGCTCATTAGTGCCGGAGATAAGCAAATGACAAGCGATGTAATTACTATCCCCGTTGATGAGGCTACAGCACTTGCCTACAGCCAAGCATCAGCGGAGGAACAGCAGAAAATACAGATTCTTTTGCGCTTACGGGTTCGCGAGCTATTTACTAAAACTGATAGCTCATTGCAGCAGATAATGGATGACATAGGAGCTAGCGCAGAGGCTCGGGGGCTGACTCCTGAGACTTTAGAGGCATTGCTTCGTGACGAATAGTGGGCGTTTTGTAATCGACACTAATGTTGCTGTTAGTGCCGTACTATCGCCACGTTCAGTTCCGCGTCAAGCGTTTGATTTAGCATTTACTCGGGGCACTGTTTTAGTATCTGAGGCTACGCTTGTTGAGCTTGAAGATGTACTAAGTCGTCCACGGTTTGAGCGTTATATTCCAGAAGTCGAGCGATTACGGTTTCTAGCTAAATTCGTCCGAGATACAACGCTTGTCAAAGTGGAAGGGGTCATAACTGACTGTCGCGATCCGAAGGATAACAAGTTTCTTGAACTAGCGGTGAGCGGTAGCGCAACAAGCATAATTAGTGGCGATGCTGACTTACTTGTGTTAAACCCTTTTAGAGATATAGCGATAGTGACGCCTAAAGCGTTCATCAGTCAGTAATGTGTCGAAGTCGGCAAAGAGACGGTAAAGGTGCTGCCTGAATTCAATTGGCTGCTGACGGTGAGGGTGCCGTGATGGGCCTTGGCAATGGCAGAAGCGATCGCAAGTCCCAATCCAGAATTACCGGCCTGCCCTGCTCTTGCCGCATCCACGCGGTAAAAGCGGTCAAAAATCTTAGCTTGTTGCTCAGGCGTAATCCCGATACCCGTATCAGTAACTAAAATTATCGCTTGTTGCTGATAGCGTTGAAGCGTCAGCGTGACTCGACCGCCTGCTGGTGTGTAGGTAATAGCGTTGTTTACTAAATTCAGCACTATTCGATAAAGCTGTTCTTCATTGCCAGACACCACTAAAGGCGTCGGCGTTTGAAAATCAATCGCCAGCGTAATATTGTCGGCAATCGCAAAAGCAGCCATCTCTTCAACAATGTCGCTAATCAAGTCTTGCAAACAGCAATCAGTTTTCACGAGCGATCGCTTATCGCTATCCAGCCGGGACAAGAGTAGTAAATCGCTCACTAGCGTCGTCAATCTCTGACTTTGACGGTTGACTACCATCAAAGTCTCCTGAGCTTCCTCTTCCGATAGGTGTGGCACTCTAAGTCCTGACTCTACCGTTGCTCGAATAGCCGCTAGCGGTGTACGTAGCTCGTGAGCCGCGTCAGCCGTAAACTGTTGAATTTGATTGTATGACTGATAAATCGGTCGCATGGCTAAAGCCGCAAGCCACCAGCTTGCAGCCGTTACTACCGCTAGCGAGCAGCAGTCCTATCAGGAGGCTCCAGCGCACTGAAGCTAGATATCGATCGAAGTCCTGAAAAGATCGTCCTACCAGCAGGTAAGCCCAAATCCCTTGACTATCAGCATCTAGCGGGAGCGCTATCTGGTGATATTCCTCACCGCTACTGTCTGTAAGAGACTGCCAGATAGGAAGTGGTGGGCTTACGAACAGCCCCTCAGGCCGAATACCTGCTGTCGCAAGCAGTGCGCCTGTAGGATCTACAATCCGAATGTAGTAGTCGTATTGCGAGGGTTGCTGCAAACGAGCGTGCAAGCCATTGGATGGTCTAGTCGCTGGTTCTGTACAGGGTTCATTTGGTAAGCATAAGTCAGGCAATAATTGAGAGGGCACTCGGTCAAGTTGAGAAGGGTTGGAGACGTTGAGATCGGCCTCTATCGCGTCATGAATGGCGTCAGCGACTGACTTTACTTCGCGGTCGAGCGTTACCTCGTGAGCATGTGCGATCGCTCGATACACGCCTAGCCCCAAAAGCGTCAAAATAGTCCCCATCACCCCGGCGTACCATGTCGCAAGACGCAAACGAGACCGACGAAAAAGCTGATATTGAGATCCACTGTTAGGCTTACCCGAGGTTGGTCTTTCCGCAGATCTATTCAGGACGGTTGAAGCGATATCCCATGCCATAAACAGTCTCGATTAAATAGCCATGTTCTCCTAGCTTACGTCGTAGCAATCGCATCTGTGCGGCAACTACGTTGCTGTTGGGTTCTGCGCCTATCTCCCATAGCTGATTCAGCACCTGATCGCGAGTAACAATTTGGCTAGGGTGTTCCATCAGATACCGCAGCAGCAAGAATTCCTTTTGAGTAAGCTCAATGGAGGATTCTATTGCTTCACCCGGATGAATGATGGCAATCCGCCGGTCATAGTCCAACAGTAGTGACCCTATCTGAAGCTGAGCTGACTTGAATTCGGGCGATCGCCGCCTCAGTGCCCGTAGCCTAGCCAACAGCTCAGCCATACTAAAGGGCTTTACTAGGTAATCATCTGCACCTGCATCTAGCCCGATAATCCGATCTTCAACGCTGTCTTTAGCCGTCAGCATCAGTACAGGCAGCGCTGACGGCAGCCGTCGCAGCCACTGGCATAGTTCAATGCCTGTCATCTCCGGCAGCATCCAATCAAAAATACACACCTCATAGATATGAGCATCGCATTCTAAAAAATTCAGCGCCGCATCTCCCGACTGTACCCAGTCCACGACATATCCCTCCTGAGTAAGTACACGCTTGATAGCTCGACCCAAATCGGGTTCATCTTCAGCTAGCAAAATACGCATGGGCTGTATCTCCTACAGTTCTGCCAACGTCTAAACATCTCGAATTTGTTCTTAGCGCCAAAGAACTAGGTCAAGAATAAACGCTACACCTCACTTTAGTGTCAAGCAAAATCTAGAACGCTTAGACATCTCATAAGTATTGGGTTTCATCTTGTTTTCATATTCGTTAGAGAGAATGGAGGGATAGACTATTTAGGCAAAGTATGAAGCGCAGACAGTTTCTTTCTGTAAGTGCAGCGGGCGCAGGCGCGGTTCTACTGTCCCAGTGCAGTCGCACACCCTCCTCTCAGGTTAAGTCTTCCAACACTCAACTGTCAGCTCAGCTTTCTAATTCAGCTACTCTTCCTGCTATTTACACCAGCGCCAACGGCCTTCTAGATCTAGATTTAGAGGCGAGCTACCAGACAATCACTCTTGATGGCCAACAGGCTACGCTGATGGCCTATAACGCTCAGGTGCCAGGGCCACGGCTAGAAGCAAAGCCAGGAGACACCGTTCGGATTCGCTTTACTAACAACCTGCCAGAGCCGACGAATATCCACTACCACGGGTTGAATATCTCGCATTCCGGCAACGCCGACAACGTATTCTTGAGCGTTGAACCGGGTGAAACGTTTGCCTACGAATTCAAAATTCCTGACGATCATCCGGCGGGCACTTTTTGGTATCATCCGCACCGCCACGGCTTTGTGGCCGACCAGGTATTTGCAGGACTCTCTGGCTTCTTTGTTGTTCGTGGCGAGCTAGACAAGATTCCGGAAGTGCAATCCGCTTCGGAAGCCTTTTTAGCGCTCAAAGACTTTCAGCTAGACAATGAAGGTAACATTGCTAAACCTGACCGAATGGCTGTGATGATGGGTCGAGAAGGTTCACTGATTACCGCTGGTGGAGAAATCAATCCAACCCTTCAAATTCCGAGAAATGGCTTGCTGCGTTTGCGTTTGCTCAACGCCTCAATCAGTCGGTTTTATCGGCTCCAGGTTGAGCAGCATTCTATGCATCTGATCGCTACAGACGGGGGTGCGCTTTCGGAGCCGGTTGAGGTAGAGGAACTGTTGTTAGTGCCAGGAGAAAGAGCCGAAGTTTTGATTAAAGGTGACCAGGCTTCTGGTTCATATCGGCTGCTCAATTTGCCCTACGACCGAGGTGGTATGGGGATGATGGATGGCATGGACATGGACATGGGTGGCATGAAGATGGGTGAGGGCCATGCTATGAAAGATACGGATACGGGTACGCCTGATGCAGCCGCTCAGAGTGCCCCTGCGCCGTTGGCAACTTTTAGCTACAGCGATACTGCGGCGGCCTCTACTGCATTACCGGCTCAGTTGATTCCAGTAGCGACGCTTGGCGATCCACAAAACACGAGGCGACTAGAACTCTCTATGCAAATGTCGTTTCTAAAAGGAATGGCCTTCACCATCAACGACAAAACCTATAGCGAAGATAGAACAGATATCCAGGTACCGATTGGCACCGTTGAAGAATGGGAGATCGCGAATGTAGATGCAGATAAAATGGATCACCCTTTCCATCTTCATGCGGCGACCTTTCAAGTGGTGAGTCGCGATGGCAAGCCTGAGCCTTATCCAGCGTGGAAAGATACGGTGCTAGTACGCGGCGGCGAAACCCTTCGCATTCGCGTTCCCTTTAAAGACTTTCCTGGTAAAAGCGTCTATCATTGCCATGTTCTCGACCATGAAGAGCTTGGGATGATGGGCGTTATAGATGTACAGGCATAGCCGTTACCGATGAAACGACGCCAGTTTAATCGCCGATGCATAGGGCTTATGGCTACTGCATTTGGTATTCCGCTATTGTCTCGCTGTACGCGCAGCAACAACCTCGCAAACCGCAGCAGCACTTTGCAGCGATTGAGCAGTCAAGATGGGTTACTAGAACTCTCTTTAACGGCTAAAGCGCAGACGCAAACAATTACTAACCAGTCTGCACTGAGGCTTGCTTACAACGGTCAATCTCCAGGGCCCATTCTGGACGCTCGCACAGGCGACACGGTACGACTCACGCTAGTCAACGAGCTAGATAGCCCTACTAATCTTCACTATCACGGCTTACATATTTCGCCCGACGTAGACAACGTATTTCGCGAGGTAGCGGTAGGAGAGCAATATACCTACGAATTTCAAATTCCTGAAAATCATCCCGCTGCTACAGGCTGGTATCATCCTCACTACCACGGTAAAGTCGCTCCGCAGGTCTTCAGCGGACTCGCAGGGCCGCTGATTATTCGAGGAGAACTAGACGATATTCCTGAACTTCAGCAAGCTGAAGAAGCCCTTCTGATACTGCAAGATTTCGACTTAAGGGTTGAGGATAATGCTGAGTCACTTCCACCACTGGCTAAAAGATGGGGACGTGAAGGGCGTCTGCTCTTAGCAAACGGACAGCAAAATCCGGCGATCGCCCTCCCTCAAAATGGACTGCTGCGGCTACGGCTAGTCAACGCTTCTGCTTCACGGATCTATCGGCTTCAGCTACGGGAGCATCCCTGGTATTTGATGGCGACCGATAGAGGGGCGATCGCACAGCCGACCGAACTCGAAACCCTGTCTCTGTCTCCTGGCGAACGCGCAGAACTGCTAATTTCCGGACAAAGAGAACCTGGCGACTACGAGATTTTGAGTTTGCCTTACGATCGCGGTATCGATGACATGGTTGAGGGGATGGGTGAAGCTGTAAAGCAGATGCCGGGAATTGCGCTGTCTGAGAGGAGGGCGATCGCAACGGTTCGCTACACGCCAAGTGACCGCGCCGAACCATTGCCGCTACCTAAACAGCTCATCCCAGTCGAGCCACTTCCCAAGCCCGAAAGGGTTCGCGAGTTTGTTCTCGACCACGGCATCGACCGCTCAGCAGGTGCAACAGGGTTTACCATAAACGGGGAATCCTTTGTAATGGATCGGGTAAGCACGAAGGTGCAGCTAAACCGGGTTGAAGACTGGCGCATCATCAACAAAGCCAGTATGGATCATCCCTTTCATTTACACGTAAATCGCTTTCAAGTCACTGAGCGAAACGGTCAACCAGAACCTTTTCTCGCCTGGAAAGATACAGTCAGCGTCGGCAGCTACGAAACAGTCACCATTCGAGTCAGGTTTGAGGATTTCACGGGGCGCACGGTCTATCACTGCCACATTCTTGACCACGAAGACCAGGGAATGATGGGGATATTAGAGATTTCCTAAGTAGAAATAGGAATCAAGCCTAATAGTTAGGGAAAACAGCTATAAAAAAGCTGTACCTTTTGAAAGACAGTCATTTCATTCTGATTTCATACTTCTATGAACTGCCGATAGCTGCTGAGCTTAGAGAACACTTCTGAAGCTATTTACAACTGTATAGAAGAACTCTCGCCTGCAAAAACGGCTATTTTACAGGTGCGATGACCATTTCAGCGATCGCACAGGAATATTCTTTGACCCCCTAGACTCTCTCCCTAACTAGAGGGTATATGCTAGCAGCATTGGTAGACTGAGCCGCCTAGAGCTAAGTCCCAGTCAGCAGATTTTAGTTCTTCTAAATCGAAACTATGAAACTACAACTTACCGTCCCCAACATGGCTTGCGGCTCCTGTGCGAAAACTATCACCAGCGCTATCAAGTCAGTAGACCAAAATGCGAAGGTTGAAGCCGACCCTAAGACTAAGAATGTCGCTGTAGAAACAGACTCTCTAGAAGATTCCATCAAGGAAGCTATCAAAAACGCTGGCTATGCAGTCTCTTAAATAGTAGCTTCTGTTCTAATCTCTTACCTAATCTCTCTTCAAGCGCAAAGCTCCTTTCAAACAGGCCCTTCAGATAGGACAACTTTCTCAATGACTGCAACTACCCTGAAACTAAAAGGCATGAGCTGTGCCTCCTGTGCGAACAGTATTCAAACGGCTATTCAACAGGTTCCGGGCGTTAGCGACGTTCAGGTAAACTTTGCTGCCGAGCAGGCAAGCGTCAAATATGATGAACGCAGCACTAACCTTGAAAAAATTCAGTCAGCAGTAGCCGACGCAGGCTACGAAGCCAGTGCAAGAGAAGATCTGGGTATTGGCGAAGAAGATGCGAAAGAACAAAAAGAGCGAAAAGCGCAGCAGAAAGCGCTGCTAACTAAAACAATAGTGAGTGGCGTTATCGGCATTGTGCTGATTTTAGGAACGCTGCCATTGATGCTGGGTGTAGATATTCCCGGCTGGCCGATGTTTCTTCACAACCCGTGGCTACAGCTTGTCTTGGCGACACCTGTTCTATTCTGGTGCGGTCAGTCATTCTATGTCGGCGCGTGGAAAGCATTCACTCACCGCGCTGCAAACATGAACACGCTGGTAGCGCTAGGGACTGGCGCTGCCTACGTCTATTCTATCTTTGTTACTTTCTTCCCTGACTTCCTACTCTCTCAAGGGCTCGCGCCAGAAGTGTACTACGAAGCTGCTGTCGTAATCATCGCGCTGCTGCTGTTAGGTCGATACTTCGAGAACCGTGCTAGAGGGCAAACTTCAGATGCCATTCGTCAGCTTATTGGCTTGCAGGCAAATACAGCCCGCGTTGTCCGCAATGATGATGAAGTTGATTTACCCCTCGAAGAAGTGGTGGTGGGAGACATTATTGTCGTTCGCCCCGGTGAAAAAATTCCGGTAGATGGTGAGGTCGTTGAAGGAACGTCTGCTGTCGATGAATCAATGGTGACGGGTGAACCTGTGCCGGTCAAAAAAGAGCGGGGTGAGGAAGTTATTGGGGCCACCATCAATAAAACTGGCAGCTTCAAGTTCAAAGCGTCTCGGGTAGGAAAAGACACGGTGCTTGCTCAAATTGTGCAGCTCGTTCAAGATGCTCAAGGGTCTAAAGCACCGATTCAGAAGTTGGCTGACCAAGTAACAGGGTGGTTTGTGCCGGCTGTGATTGCGATCGCAATCACAACCTTCGTCATCTGGTTCACAATCATGGGGAACCTCACGCTTGCCCTCCTCACTACCGTTGGCGTCCTTATCATCGCTTGCCCTTGCGCGTTAGGACTAGCAACCCCTACCTCAATCATGGTCGGCACAGGCAAAGGTGCTGAAAATGGCATTTTGATCAAAGATGCGGAAAGCCTGGAACGCGCTCACAAGCTGCAAGCGGTAGTGGTAGATAAAACCGGGACTTTGACCGAAGGTAAGCCGACTGTCACCGATTACCTAACCGTACGCGGTACAGCCCACAGTAACGAAGTCAAGCTGTTGCAGATGGCAGCAGCCGTTGAGCGTAATTCGGAGCATCCCTTGGCTGAGGCTGTCGTGAACTACGCCATATCCCAGGGCGTTGAGAAGAAGAAGCTTACGGGCGTACAAGACTTTGAGGCGGTGACTGGAAAAGGCGTGCAGGGCACTATCAACGGCCACCTGATACGGATTGGCACCGAGCGGTGGATGCAGAGCTTAGGTGTAGATACTAAGTCACTCCAGTCTCAGCGAAAAGCTTGGGAATCGGCAGCTAAGACAACAGCTTGGATTACGGTTGATGGCAAGGCTGAGGGTCTGATGGGTATTTCAGACGCTCTGAAGAAGACCTCTGCGGACGCGGTAAATGCGTTACAAAAAATGGGACTGGAAGTGGTAATGCTCACGGGGGATAACCAGCAGACGGCTGAGGCAATAGCAAAAGAAGTTGGCATCCGTCGAGTATTCGCTGAAGTGCGCCCCGACCAGAAGGCTGCGCAGATTAAACAGCTCCAATCTGAAGGCAAGCAGGTCGCGATGGTCGGTGATGGCATTAACGACGCGCCTGCGTTGGCGCAGGCGGATGTAGGAATTTCGATTGGAACGGGAACAGATGTTGCGATCGCAGCTAGCGACATTACCCTTATCTCCGGTGACCTTCAGGGCATCGTCACCGCTATTCAGCTCAGCAAAGCCACCATCTCCAACATCCGCCAAAATCTGTTCTTTGCCTTCATCTACAACGTTGCCGGTATTCCAATTGCTGCCGGGATTCTTTACCCCATCTTCGGCTGGTTATTAAACCCGATTATCGCAGGTGGGGCAATGGCTTTCAGCTCGGTCTCTGTGGTTACTAACGCACTCAGACTCAGGAACTTTCGGCCCGCTGTTCAATCCAGGCGCATCCGCTAAAAACAGGAAAATACATGAAATTACAACTTCATAAAATAAACTGGCTGCTCAGCAGTCTTCTCAGCGCTAGCCTGTTGTTTAGCATCGCGCACACAGCAAAAGCCCAAATTGCTGAACCCGATACCAATAAGTTTCGCCAGATAGAACAACCACTGGGTTTGAAGGCAGGCGTTGTGGCGGCTGGCGCTGGGCTGATTGGCCTTGAGCTATGGTGGTTCCTTTTTAGCAAAAACAAAGCTCGAATGGCGCAGGTGTCTGAGGGCATTCAGTCCGTAGATATCACGGTCGATGGCGGCTACTCACCTGACCAGATTGTGGTGCAGGCAGGTCAACCTGTTCGGCTAAACTTCTTACGCAAAGATCCCAGTAGCTGCTTAGAGCAGATCATTTTGCCAGACTTCAACAAGGCGATAGACTTGCCACTCGACCGGGATGTCGCCATCGAGATTGTACCACCTAAAGCAGGCGACTACACCTTCCACTGCGGTATGAACATGTTTCGCGGGAAGATTACTGCAAAAGAAGACTCGTAGTATTGCTGCTTTGCATCTTCCCAAAACGCCAGAGCATCTGAACAGGTTTTCAAATGGTAATGATTATCAGTATCATGAAGGAGTCGCTTAGCACTGATTTAACGATGGCTATCCCCAAGCCTGAAAGCAAGAAGAACGCAGACTCCAAGAAGACAATAGGGAAGGCAGCAAAGAGAAAATTAGCAAAGCAGACAGCATCGGCTGATACGCCTAGTTGCGAAACCTCTTTGGTAAATCTGGATAACGTCCGGCAGGTGCAGCCAGAGGTCATCGAAACCCAGAAAGCTCAGCACATGGCTGCGTTCTTTAGTGCGCTCTCTGACCCTCACCGGCTGAAGCTGCTCTCTGCGCTAGCAAAGCAGGAACTCTGTGTCTGCGATTTGGCTGCGGCTGTCAAGATGGGGGAGTCGGCAGTGTCTCATCAGTTGCGCGTACTGCGATCGCAACGCTTGGTCAAATACCGCCGGCAAGGTCGCAACGTTTACTACAGTATGGCAGACGACCACATCACAACGATTTATCAAGCCGTTGCTGAGCACTTAAACGAATCGTAGGTCAATTGACATTCGGCATATAGATAGAGAAAGAGATAATTGTTTGAGGTAATATATGAATAAGCTTTCATATATTCATAAGTAGCTTTTACGAACTTACTTTCTCTAGCAAGGAATCGCTATGGTAGACGCTCATTCGCATAAAGACTGTTGTGGCCACGACCCTACTAAAAGCCACAGTCACGGTCACGACCACAGCCACGGCTCTAGTGAATTTAATCAAAAAGCGGAGTTGACACTCATTGCGATCGCCACTCTTCTCTTTCTCGTAGGTCTGATTTTCAACGAGTCGCTGCACAATACGCCTTTCTCTATAGCTGAGTATGCTGTGCTCATTCCAGCCTATCTAATCAGCGGCTGGAGCGTTTTAACGACAGCAGGACGCAACATTTTACGCGGTCAGGTCTTTGATGAGAACTTTTTGATGTCCATTGCAACGTTGGGCGCGATCGCGATTCATGAGCTGCCCGAAGCGGTTGCTGTGATGCTGTTCTTTCAGGTAGGAGAGCTGTTTCAAGATTACTCAGTGGGGCGATCTCGCCGGTCAATTAAGTCGCTGCTAGAGGTACGTTCCGACACCGCTAATCTCAGAATTGACGGCGACATTCGCGAAGTCTCTTCCGAGTCAGTGGATGTAGGCGATATCATTTTGGTTCGTCCCGGTGAAAAAGTGCCGCTCGATGGCAAAATCTTAGAAGGGCAATCTCAATTAGATACCTCAGCGCTCACGGGAGAATCTGTGCCTCGCACTGTTACCGCAGGTGAAACCATACTCTCAGGGATGATTAACCAATCTGGGGCACTTACAGTCCAGGTTACCAAGCCTTTTAGTGAGTCTTCTATCTCTAGAATTTTAGAGCTAGTCGAAAACGCCAGCAGCAAAAAAGCAGCCACCGAAAAGTTCGTTACTCGATTTGCTCGCTACTACACGCCGGTAGTCGTCTTTCTCTCTTTAGCCGTTGCCATTCTGCCGCCTCTATTTATTCCGGGGGCTATCCGTTCAGAGTGGATATATCGCGCGCTCGTACTCCTTGTAATCTCCTGCCCCTGTGGTTTAGTCATTAGTATTCCGCTGGGCTACTTCGGCGGCATTGGCGGTGCAGCCAAACGTGGCATTTTAATCAAGGGTTCTACTTTTTTAGATGCACTCACGCAGGTGAGCATCGTTGTTTTTGATAAAACAGGAACGCTTACTAAAGGCAACTTTCGCGTGAGCGAGGTGGTTCCGGCAAACGGATGGGAGCAGAACACACTGCTAGCGCTAGCGGCTCAAGTAGAGTCCCAGTCTAACCATCCGGTAGCTCAGTCTATTGTGCAGGCTTACGGTCAGCCGGTTGATGAGTCTGCGGTACAGGACTATGAAGAAATCGCGGGTCACGGTATTCGTGCCCACGTAGATGGCCGGATGGTGCTGGCTGGAAACGACCGACTGTTGCACCGAGAGAACATTCCCCATGATGTATGCACGGTAGACGGCACGGTCGCGCATTTGGCAGTCGAGGGAAAATATGTCGGACGCATTATTATTGCCGATGAACTAAAGGAAGATGCGGCCCTGGCTATCAAAAGTTTGCAAGGCCAGGGCATTACAACTGCTATGCTTACCGGCGATAGTCAATCGGTTGCCGATAGCGTTGCCAAAAAGTTAGGACTCGACCAATACCGCGCTGAGCTTTTACCAGAAGACAAAGTAGCTGCCTTAGAGAAACTTCTGAACCTGGCGGCTACAAACAAGAAGAAGGTTGTCTTTGTCGGTGACGGCATCAATGATTCTCCGGTCATTGCTAGAGCTGATGTAGGCATGGCAATGGGTGGGCTAGGATCTGACGCGGCGATTGAGACAGCAGATGTCGTAATTATGACGGATGCGCCCTCTAAGGTGGCTGAGGCGATCGCCATTGCCCGCCGCACTCTCCGTATCGTTTGGCAAAACATCATACTGGCAATGGCCATAAAAGCCCTATTCGTTGCGCTTGGTGCAGTTGGCCTAGCGACACTTTGGGAAGCCGTGTTTGCCGATGTGGGTGTTGCACTGCTAGCTATTCTCAACGCAGGTCGTATTTTGCGGCTTCACCCTCAAAATACGTAAGAGAGTTTCAAATACTAGGGATTGTCTATCAATATTTTTTTGTTTTCCGTATAGAAAACAAAAGTTAAAAAAGGAGATTCGTGGTGGTGTAAGAATCCGTCTGTACGTGATTATAGACAGAAAGATTACTACGCTGTTGCGCTCATCATTGGGAACTTTCCATCTTCTCGCAATCCGATGGTCTCATATGGGAACCCAAACAAATCAGCAATCTCTTTAGCTCTCGCGTAGTCGCCTTGAGAAACTTTGAACTTGGCTAACCCGATAGACAAGTTTAGCCTATCTGTTTGGAAGTTTTGTAGATCGGAAGTAAGCGGATGAGTAAATATGTCCCTTGGGTCCCACTTTTGCAGAAGCTGGGCGAGCGGTTGAGATAAGGCGCACTCAGGCAACTGCCGCTGCCTGAGTGTAAGTTGGCAATGAGAACGCACCATTGAGATAAGCACATCGATGGTTCAACACCTGCGGCACATTCTCTACCTTCCACTGTGCACCGGATAGCTTTACTCGTGCGGCTATCTGCTTGATGCCCGACTCAATCTCACCCGAACCAATTGTTTCGCCTCTCCACCAGTCACCATCGTAGTTCACTAGCCGGTGTCGGTGCTTTTTTAAGTAGGCCGCAAACTGTTCGGAATGGTCATCAGCACTCTCTTCTAGTTGGGCGATAGCGGTATCCGCTTTGCCCTTCCACAGCAGTTCTTCAAGCTCAATCAATGGTGCGCTCGAACTGTTCACTTTGGCTAAGTTCTCCGTCAGATACTACCATTCAAGCATCTCTCGCCGTTGCGCTGTCGTACCAATCTCTGCCACGATACTCCAGACGCCGTCATGACCACCGCCAGAACAGCTGACGGTGTCGGCTAAATGTTGTTGGTTTGCCCAGTCAATCAGCGTAGGATTGTCTCGAAAGCTGGCACCAATCACCTATTGATGTAGCTTGATGGCTTCGTAATCGCGCCACTCACACGATTTGCCTTGCGGTGTTCTCAATCGAATCTTACCGCCATCAACACTCAGCTCTTCTACTGGGTGCTGCGCTGTGGTTGGCCTGAGATCTTGACGATGCACTAATCGCTGTTGGGTGCTGCGGCCAACACCGCGTCCGGTTAGCACTTCAATATCTTACGCGGCCCGTGCATAGGACTCATTCGCACTTAGCAGTAAACAACATTTCTCTAGCAGAGGGCTAAGGCGGCTATGCGTTTTAAGCCCTAATGTTTGCGCTTGGCTTTGGCAGAGTTGGGTGTCGCCGATAAGGCTCTTAATCGTACGGCTGCGCCCGGTTCGACTACCGCTTGCTGTCTGGCAAAAAACTCCCCAATTTCCGGCCCTATGTGCTTCAAGAAATGATCTCGTACAGCCTGTTCGATACCTTCAAAGTTTTCTAACTGTTGAGGGTTAGCTGCTGCTGTCTCTTCGTATAGCAACTGAGCAATGGCACGGGTGTAGGCTTTGAGGTGTGCAGATTTTCAAACATTCATGCTGAAGGAGCGTGCTATACGCTATGGCGGGACGCCTTCAGCATAGCGAAGATGTTCCCTGTAGAAAACTGAGCATTTACACTCAGTTGCAAAAGTGGGATGCACCCTTCGAGATTGAGGCAGATAAGGCTCAGAGCTTCAATGACCCTTGAGCGAGGCCATTGGTAGTGTCTTTTTGCATAGGCCCTCGAAAAGGTACATTCCAGATCGAGACAGCCAGCCGTTTCGATCCCTTGCCAAAGGGTTGCTAGATGACTACGCAGCGGTTAAAGCCGCTTTGACGACCACAGGCAGCAATGGCCCGGTTGAAGGATTGATAACAAGCACTACTCTATTAAAGACTAGCGAGTCATTTCTCTTTTGCGACATCTTCACAATATGTTCGATTAAATTGTTATTTTGATATCTACTCTCTCTAAAATCGGGATGTTTTGAGTATGCAAGATCGAGACAAACAAGAATTGTTGTGACAATCATAGGGGGCCTTCTTCATATGAGGACTGCTTGCGTAGATGGTCATACGAAGAGAAATCCGTGACTGAAGTTAGAGATAGACTGTGTTGAGATCGCAATCAGGTCGCCAGTATTAGGTGTCAAGCTACCGGATTTCTCTGAACTACGATAGATACCAGTGCCACTAGGTAAGCTACCTTCTGTATCAGCTAGCACATAGTTTTCGGCCTGCCCGCTGAGCATAATTTGATCCTGATTAACCCAGAAGTCTTGAATCAAAGCGTAATCGAAATCTCCTTTTGCGAGATAAAAGGAATCTGCATGATCGCCCAGTACAAACACATCTTGGCCAGAGCCACCCGAGAGCCGATCAATTTCGCCCACGCCTCGGCGCAGACCCACTCCATTCAGCACATCATTACCGTAGCCACCATTCAGCATATCGTTGCCGTTGCCGCCGTACTGCACGTCGTCACTGCGCAAGAAACCGAATGAGTCTCGGCTGAAGAACTTAGATTCACGGCTGTTGCCAAAGTCAAAGTCTCCATTGAGCCTATCGTCACCATCACCTCCCAGCTGAGTATCATCCCCAATCCCACCGTTTAGCACATCGTTGCCCTTATCTCCTAACTGAGTATCATTACTGCCAAGCTGATTGTCAAACCGATTGTCAAACCGATTGTCAAACCGATTGTCAGACTGATGAGCGATCTGGTTGACGCTGCCAAAGCTAAAGTCTCCATTTAGCTGATCGTCGCCTTCTGCGCCTACAAGAAAGTCATTCCCAAGCTGACCGTTCAATTTATCGTTGCCGCCCAGCCCTTCGATTAGATCATTACCAAGTCCACCGTTTAACCTGTCGTTAGAAGGGCCGCCAGTAATTTGGCGATCAAAATTGGGTTTGGAAACAGCTAGATCTCCGTCAAGATTTTGGTTACTAGCATTACTCAGGCTGACTAGAACTGTCCGGTTTTGGTCTAACACCGCACCGCTATCGATCAGGACAACAGGGACCTTTTGAGTAGTTTCGCCAGGATTAAACATCAGCTTGCCGCTAGTTGCAACATAGTCCTCCCCGGCTGTAGCAGTACCATTTACGGTGGCGAAGTCAACGGTAACCTTCGAGCTGCTTGCTTCAGATAGGCTCACTACAAATTCGAGGTTTTTTCGATCTCTATTCTCAAGACTCTCAATAGAAAGCCCTGGTACGATAAAGGCGTTGCGCTGGATCTGGTAACCAGCTGCGGTGTTTTGACTAATGACTTGAGAAAGCGTCGTTTCTTGCAGATTTGGATCAAGCTTTAGCAAGTCTTCTAGTTCGGTGAGATAGAAGAATTGGTCGCCGTCGCGGAGCCGGGTGAACTGGCTAGTCAGTATTTGGCTAAATAGCTCGCCAACGAGTCCACCATTAACTGGGTCTTCTGAGATGCCGCCGACCCAAAAATCTACATCGTTGATTGAATCATAGATGCTGGCAAACCGAGCAGCGACTTCAGGATCGGTGGTGATGCCCTGCTGTGAATCAGTGGATAGGAAAGTACTTGCCGGTTTAAGTCCTAGTTCGGTGCGAGCCTGGTTATAGCTGGGTATCCCTACATCGCGTCCTCTTTGTAAGTTGACGGCAGCCAAGTCAAATCCGCCTGTGGGTGGAGAATCTGTCCCCACGCTAAACAGCAAATTTCGTACCCCATCGACCAGCAAGTTGTCTACGGCCTGAGAGACCTGTGAGGTAAGCCCCGAAAGCAGCGAATCTGCCCCGTCGTCAACAATCTCTTGAGGATCTAGAAAGGCATCATCCAAAGAAATGGATTCTACTCGGTTACCGCTGGCATCGACGCGATGAACTTCTGAAGAAAGCTGGCTATGACCCAAGCGAAAACTTACGTTAGCAAATTCTTCTGAGATAGAAGGATCGACAGTTGAGTGATACTTATCGTAATGACTAATCAGGTCTTTGCCAAGGAGCAGAGGCAGATATTCGTTGTAGGTGATGAACTGAATTTTCGCACCGACGACTTTACGCGCTGACTCATAAATAAAGTCTCCTTTTTCTAGTTTAGACGCCTCAAAAAGTGAAATCACATCTGAATCGCCTGAGCTAATTCTGGTGGCGAGGTGTTCGGCAATACGGTTGTGTTCTCGTAAAAAAAGCGTTTGGGTTGCGGTCAGCGCAATTTGTTCATCCACGCGAGGATCTCCAGCAATAAATGCCACCTCCTGAGTCTCTCGACTGGGCAGTAGCTCTTCGCCGCCCATGTTCTTCTGGCTTCTAAGCTTGCCCGAGCCATCATTTGTTCTTAGTAGCATAGCTAGTGCTTCGTCTGCGCCGTACACCTGAGAGCCATCGATAAAGGAGGTACTCTGATTGATGTGCTGTCTTGGACTACCCGGCTCTCCAGTGCCTGGTGCGGCGATAATTCGAGTGACTGGAATGAAAGGAATCCTGGCTTCAGGTTCTTCTATTGCAGCGATCGCAGTCGCAAAATCTAATCCGGCGGTAGTTAGGTTCGTGCTGCTGCTAAGGCGCTGATCGCTTGGTACCAAATCGCCCTCAACAGTATCCCCTAAGAAGGGAATAATAACGACATCCGCAGAGGCATCTATCATCGGAAGTTCGGCAACAGCAAAATCGCTGTTCGGAGGCAGTCGCCCCGATATGGGATCATCAGAATCTACGGGAATAAAAAAAGACTCGCTGCCGCCCACGTTTAGATCGAGATCGTGATCGAGGAACTGTCCCCACTGCCAGATCCAGTCGCTGGCGTCGAGTTGGTTAGTGACAGAGCGATCTTGAGCCGAAACCGCGTTGCTAATTTTACGTGGGTTAGGGAGGCGCGAAGGGCCGAGGAATATCTGGCGTGGGTCACCTTCAGGGTAGGTGCTAGTGATGCCTCTAGGAAGATTGAACCCATCTTCGTAAGCAGAATTGAGCAGTCGAGTTAGCTGCGTTTTGGACTTTCCTAGCCCCTCCGGATTGTTCTTTGATCCATCAATCGTCCGAAATTCAACCATTTTCCTTAGCCTTTCTCTTTAAGTTGATTCTGATAAACCTCTCTAACCTCAGTACCTACGTGAAGTTAGATGCTTGTTTAGCTCGCCTACCGTCATATTTGCGGCTTCAACAAAGCCAGTATTAACCCACCAAGACAAACGCATTCGCTTCGTTGCTATCTTCAGCAGGTTCTTGATAAAAGCTTAGTCCGCCAAAGCTAATATCCGCTAGCCTAATGGCGTCTACTGTCTGTCTCAAGTTCTTCCATAAAGTCATAGGCAGTTGTCCTCACAACAAAAGTGTCACGGGCAATCTAAGCGCTCAATTACAAGAGATTTGTGAGCATAGTCCCCGTTATTGGCCATTGAGTAGCATTGGAACAGAAACCTGCGCGCAGGCTGAAACCTCTTCACTGAGAAGGTTTCAAAACGTGTCTTTTAGACTGCTTTAGCTCGTATTCTTGTACCAGTTGAACCGAGTCCTAATTTGCACAAATAAATGCAACGGTACATCAAGGGTTTCCAGCCCCTTGTAACTAGGTAGGTTTAATTGGTACAAAATTGGAAGTGCCTAGCGTAGGTTTCTGTTCAAATGGTACTAAAACCCCGTGTAGCAGCACTGAACGCTGTTGTTGAGAGCAAGGTGCTAAGTTCTAACGGTCACAGCCTTTAGCGAGGACGCATGAAGACTCTTTATAGGGTTAGCTTTGACGGCGCTGCTGGTCATTGTTTTTTGCAGTCATAGGTTGTTGGTATGAATAGGTTGTTGGTATGAAAGGAACCCGCTAGGGCACTTCTTTTTAAACGCTACTAACAGAGTATGAAATGATTATGGGGTTCTTGTGATGACTGCTTGGCAGGTATTTAGAGAAGACATTAAAAGCGCTTAGGGGGCTGCAAGAGAATAGATTACCAGCTAGACAGGAACAATCGTGACATCCCACTTAGGCAGCGTTTCAGAGCGCTGCCATTGTTCATAGAAAGGGCTCAGTTGCTCAGCAGAGAGTGTTACCCCTTTGGGATGAGCGGTCTCGACTAGCTCTACAATCGGCGTAAAATCATGCCACTTCATGTTGCTAGCCCACTGTAGTGCACTTTCAACGGTATCCTGAATAGCGCCGTTCCAATAGTGTTCTAGTGCGGCCCAGCAACGCTCGATGGCATTGTAATTGCTGTGATAGGGCGGGTAGTAGACCAGCCGTATTCTAAGCCCTGTTGCTTGTGCAAACTCAACAATGCGCTTAATAAACTGCACTCGGTGGCTGTTGATAGCAGGTCCGTTGTCCAAGTCAATCATCCATTCTTCAACCGCTCGATAGTCATCTCGATGACGCTGCCACCAAGCGCTCAAGCAGTCCACAATGAAGTTACTGGTCTCCGCTGACTGGCCGAAGTAAATCGACAGTTGATGTCCTGCTCACCAGTGGGCTGAACTGAAAACAATCACTCGGGTAACCAGTTATTGGCATATTCTCAAGGGTCTGCATATTTTATAAAATCGCTCGTCTCAGCTGACTACCCGAAGTAGATCCATAGCTGGGTATTTAACACGTCGAGAATGCCAAAAGGGACTAAAACCTCATCCCAGTGGTGATCGTGGTCATCGGCCTGCTGCGCTTCAAGTCCCCGTGCTTTGCCCCGTCTCGATAGATTGCCGATCTTGACTTTGGCTTTGCTATCTATCGAGAGCCGCAGGACTTTGCTATCAGCACCAGCTGCTTTGTTAGCAGTCGCAACCTGTGCGAAGATAGCGTCGGTTTCAGGTATCTTTTTGAGCGGCTTCACTTTTTGTGTTTTTTTAGCCGGTAGCCTAGCCGATTGAGAATATTGCCCATCGTCTGACGACAGGGCAAGTCTGTTTCGTCATAACCTTTCTCTGCTATCAATTCATCTAACACCGCTTGAGCAGTGACTTTCGTATACTGAAATGTTGTCTTCAGCCGAGGGTCTGCTTGGCACTTCCCCTCCACTAGCTCGCGGATATCTTTCTCCAAAGCAGGAAGCTTCTCTTCTGTCTTTTTAGCCCCTCTTGCTTGATAGTTGTCCAGACACCTCACACCTGAACGTCGTTCGTGAAGAGCGAGTTGCACCGTTTGGCGTTTCCAGCCCAGATACGTTTCTGCTTGCCGCGCCGAGCCTTTGAAGTAATCTTCGCTCGCCTTTGCCATGAACGCTCGCTTCTTCGGCCCAGTCAGTTTCTGAGCGGCATCCTTCAGCGTCGCTTTTACTTTCTCGTCGATCTCTACAGCAACGCGCATTAAGTTGACTCCTCAGGTCATCGCTGCTCTGATTATAACTGGTACTCTATTCAGAGGCGCTTTCCTAAGCTAGAAAATATGATGGTGGCCTTTGAAAGAGCTACGCTTGAGAGCTGTAGTGCGAGAAGCGAAAGACAAAACGGCTTTCACTTCCTGTTGATATGTATGTGAGGGTAAATTCAACTTATGCACTTTTGACGTAGCTATTCTGCAATTTAGTTGCGCTAAAAGTGAGAGCTACACACCGAGCTTGCCCGCCTTCTCCTGACCTCCTAGCTCGTCAGTGCTTTTATTTTCAATACTTTTGTTTGTAGAGGCAGGTAATTTCTCCTATACGCACAAGCGAAACCCAAAAGCGTCAACTGCATTTGTTGCTGCTAGATTTATCTATATGAGAGAGACGTAAATAGCCTGAATACGTATGTCTTCTATAAAAGCTTCTGAGAAAGGTTTGGCTCGAATTAAACAAGCGATCGCTCAAAGCGAGTGGAGAGTTCACGATCATAGGTGGCTATTAGCAGCGAGCGAACTGTTAGAGCCCGACGGAGATTGGCAGCTAGATGGGCCTTATGCGTATGGCTATAGCTCACAAATTTGGGAACGATTTTTGCGGAGAACATCGATTCGCGATCGCAGCTTTATTGCTTTCTGTCAGGTACTTTCCTTATTGTCTGACGAAGTGACCGAACCAGAGCACAATCTAATAACAGAGGTCTCGTTGCCATCGGATAATTTTTCCCAGACCGTAGAGAGCATCGTCTCTCGGCTTCTTCCTTGTGTAGAACGTCACAGATGCCTAATTGTGATAGATAGCGCTAAGATTCTTTTCTCAAAAGGCAACCTCGCTGACTATGTGAAAGACGATGAGGATGACAGAAATATGATGAACTGGTTAAGTCAAGTTGCGCAGCAGAGCTGCGTAATGGTTATCCACCCAAAGAAGCTCAAGGGTGAGCAAATTGTTTAATAGACTTTGTGGGGAATTAGCGCGGTAGAATAAAAACTAGCTAGAGAAATAGGAAAGCAGTGGGTGAGAATGACCTACGCAGAGCTAAAGGGAAAACCCTCGGATATTAAAGAGATTGACAGGTTTTAGCGTCACGACAAAGTGAAACAGGCTGCACCCACTCATAAAACTCAATTGCTTCAGATGCGCAGCTACGACAGCCGTCGCACAGCTTGCCATCTTCGCGGAGCACGCGGCCTTTGCGGATGAGCCTGTCCAAAATGTCTCGCAAAGGGTCAGGCTCTATGCCAAAGTGAAGCTGTAGTTCGCTCATGGATACCTTGGTGCGATCGCGCAAATACTGTTGCAGTTCTGTAATAACCATTCTGTACTTACCCTCTTATACTTGCCCTTTGACCGCAGTTCGCTGACGCCGCACCTCTGGGCTCGCTAGCTTCAGACCCAGCAGCACAGCCACCAACACCATCCCTAATCCCAGCAGCCACAGTCCGGAAGATAGGGGATGAGCAGCAAAGGTTGCCACCTGGTAGTACGCTACCGAAACCCAGTAGGCCATACCCGTTGTCCAGCTACCGATAAACACCGTCCAGCCCAGATTTGTTTCTCGATAAATTGCCGCCGTTGCGGAAACGCAGGGGAAGTAGAGCAACACAAACAACAGATAGGCAAACGCAGCTTTATTGTCGCCAAAGCGCTGAGACATTTGCCCAAACGTGCTGACAGAAACGCCCTGCGCCGCTGCAACAGCTTTGGCCTGATCGCCGTTTTTGGCGATTTCAGCTGAGGTGAGGCCAGTAGTCTTAGCGCTGCCAAGTCCCAGCGGATCGAGCAGCAGGCTAGGCATCTGACCAATCAAATTGTTAGGAATACTCACAGCCGCTGCGCCCATACCGCCCCAAAAGCTGTAGGCAGGCTGACTGGTTCGAGCCGAGTCATCTGGTGAAGCGCCAGCGACAGCATTCTCTTGCGCTAGCTCCCCATAGAGAGAATTGAGCGTACCGACCATGACTTCTTTAGCAAATACGCCAGTCATCAGCCCAACGGTTGCGGGCCAGTTCTCCTGAGTAATTCCCAGAGGCGTAAATACGGGGGTAATCGTTCGGCCTACGGCACTCAAGATAGAACCCTGAGAATTTTGTCTGCCAAAGGAGCCATCGGTGCCAACAGAATTCAAAAAGCCAAGAATCATCACCATAATCACAATGGCTTTACCGGCTTTGGTGACAAACGCTCTGGTCTTTTCCCAGCCGCGAAATAGAACACTTTTGAGCTGAGGCACATGGTAAGGAGGCAGCTCCATGACAAAAGGGGCAACCTCTCCGGGCAAAAGAGTGTGCTTGAGCACGAGTCCGGTAAAGATAGCGGCGAGAATGCCTATGACATACAGGCCCATGACCCTGTTCTGTCCGCCCACAGGGAAAAACGCAGCGCAAAAGAGAGCATACACCGTCAGCCGGGCGCTGCAAGACATAAACGGGTTCATCATGATCGTCATAAAGCGATCGCGCTGATTCTCCAAAGTCCGAGTCGCCATCACCCCCGGAATATTGCAGCCAAACCCTACCAGCATCGGCACAAAAGACTTTCCCGGTAGCCCGACAAAGCGCATCAGCCGGTCCATCACAAAGGCGGCTCTAGCCATATAGCCCGAGTCTTCTAGGGCCGACATAAAGACAAACAAGAACAGAATCTGCGGGATAAAGGTCGCCGTGGTCTGGATGCCGCCGCCTACCCCATCGGCCAACAGCCCAATCAGCCAGCCCGGTGCGTTCAACGCGCCCAAAACGTGCGCCGCCCCGTCCACAAAAACAGTGGCAAAGGCAATATCAAAAAAGTCGATAAAGGCTCCGCCGATATTGATCGATACCGTAAACATCAGGTACATGACCGCGAGGAAAATGGGAATGCCTCCCCAGCGGCTGAGCACAATGCGATCGAGCCGGTCGGACACATTCGCTTTGACTACGCTGCTAGAAGTCACTACGCGCTCTACCAGGCTGCGAATAAAGCTATAGCGATAGTCGGCAATAATCAGATCAACATCTTCTTGTAGAGCGAGTTGAATTGATTCGCGATGAGTGTTTGCTGCCTGGGCAACTGCCGGATTTTGCAGTTCTAGAGCAGTGCCGGATTCGTCGTT
This sequence comes from uncultured cyanobacterium, assembly GCA_963702855.1. Taxonomy (GTDB): domain Bacteria; phylum Cyanobacteriota; class Cyanobacteriia; order Phormidesmidales; family Phormidesmidaceae; genus Phormidesmis. The sequence continues at coordinate 95,674 of OY969765.1, read as the reverse complement.
CAACAGCCTGAGGGCGCTCCAGCGGAGATCAACTCGGCTAGGAGAGTGTTGTTGTAAAAGCGGTAGAAGAGATGCGATCGCCTCTTCCACTTCTGGCGCATAGCGAACCCTGGCACTCGGCACAGCCGGATCGATCACCCGCGCTCCAATACAGCCTTTTAGCTTCGGCACACCCTGCCCAGACGCGGCACTTAAAGGAATCACCGGACAGCCTAACTTCTCAGCTAGAGCCAGCACATCAGTTCGGATATCGCGCTTTTTCGCCACGTCCACCATGTTGAGCCCCACAATTAGCGGCACGCCCATCTCTAAAATCTGGGTGGTGAGATATAGATTGCGCTCCAGGTTAGAAGCATCCAAAATGTTGACGATTATATCGGCCTCACCGCTGAGCAGATAGTCTCGGGCAACCAGCTCATCTAAACCCGTGGCGGCATCTTCTGCATCTAGCGAATATACCCCCGGCAAATCAACGACAATAATCTCCTGGTCTCGATGGCGATAGCGGCCTTCCTTGCGTTCGACCGTCACCCCCGGCCAGTTTCCCACCCGCTGATTCGCACCAGTCAGCGCGTTGAACAGTGTTGTTTTGCCACAGTTTGGGTTGCCAACTAGCCCGACAATAGGGTTAGCCATGCGTGGAACCTAGCCTGAGTGCCTGACTAAGCGGTTGTTGTAAATCCTGCTTCACAGCCTTCAGTACGGGCGTCACCAGTAAAGCATCGGCTTCGTGTTTGCGCAGGCTCAGACGAAAGCCTCTGATTTTCACTTCTACCGGGTCGCCTAGCGGGGCCCGACGGGTCAGGGTAAATTCGGTGCCCTTAGTGAAGCCCATTGCCAATAGTTTGCGTCTATAGGGGCCAGAAGTGGCAGCGTATCCGGCCACGCAGGCAGTGCTGTCAATCTCCAGCATTTGTAGGGTAGTCACAGCAGCCGTCGCCGATTCATTCAGCGGCATCACCTGAATGCGTTTGGTCATATCAGGCCCTAAACCCAGTCGACCGTGATTGAGAGCGACTACCATCGGACCGCTGCTGACGGCGCTCATCACATTGAGCACAGCGCCAGGAATGAGGCCCATTCCCCGCAGGCGGCTGCTGGCTGCATCGCTGTCGAGAGAGACGATTTGGATGCGATCGCCCGTCACGGCTGCCGAAAGTGGAAAGACTGTGGACTCTGTATCAACAGGTGCCACAGTCTTTCGGGTTGTCAGCTCACTATCTAACTTGCTGACCTGCTTGGGGTTAAGGCCGCTGAACCCTATCCACTCAAAGAAACGACTGCCAACCGCTGAGATCATATTTACTGTTTCCTGATTGAGAACGAGGGGATCAAACTACTAAGACTTGGAAAAATAGGATGTGAATTCATCATGGCACTAACAGGAATAATTATCAATTAGCCTGCGAAAGAAAGAAGCCAACGGCTCGCTGAAATTGTGCAGCAAGCTATTGACTATCCACTGGTTAGAGTGCGTCAAACCTATGACTTTCGGCCGCGAGTGTGAGCGAAGATCGTAGGCTAAGCGTGTGCGAGGCCGGTTGAGAGCAGCAGGCTATTCCGCTGAGACTTCTTTAACTCTAATTTGATCTTTGCGAGTGACCGTCAAATAGCCGATCAGCAGCGCAATCACCGTTAGAAAAATGATGCTGGTGCCAGTTGTACCGAAGCCGAGTCCGCCATTTTTGACGGGCTGTGAGAGCAGATCGCCGAAGGAAGCGCCTAGAGGTCGGGTAAGGATGTAGGCCATCCAGAAAGCGAGGATTTCGTTGAGGCCAGCGTAGACGTAGGCAGCGGCGATCAGGGCGATCGTCCCACCAAATATCAGCGCCGACTGAAAGTAACCCAGCCCCGATGATTCTGCCAGCAAATCACCCGCCGCCGTTCCCAGCGCAAAGGTGACAAAAACAGCCGCCCAGTAAAAAATCTCTCGCCTTGCTGTTTGTATAGAGTGCATGGCCAGAGTTTGTTCACTGACATACCACAGCGCAAAAACAGCGGCCAGCAGCACGCTAAAGCCAGCCGTTGCCGTCACTAGCGTAACGCCCCAACCATCTACCATCAAATCAGTCACCAGCGTACCGACAATACTCAACAGCACCACAACAGCCCAATAGCTCACCGGAACATAGCGCTTCAGCCTGAACTGATTGATCAGAGCGACGATCAAGAAAACACTCATAATCAAAGAGGTGTTCAACAGTCCTAGCTTCCAGCTAAACGCTAAGTAATCAGCCCCGGTTTCACCGACTGTGGTCGCCATCATTTTGATAATCCAAAAATAGAGCGTCACAGCAGGCACCCTTACCAGTGCCTTTTTGAAGCTGTCTATAGGGAGCGACGAAAGCTCTTGCATGGGTTTCTCCTATTTGAGGTGTCCGGTTGAGACGTTTGAGGGCTTGTATTGTAGAAATCAGCGCTGCTCGGTTTCATAGGGCGAGTCCTATCAGCAACGCTCTTACAAGATGACAAACAAAAGTCAAAAACTCGGAAAGATGAGGAGAGACCAGCTACAGATATCCCAACTGATGTGAAAGTTTTCTGTACCGATGGTTGCTGCGGTAAGTCCGGTCGTGTTTTGCTCAGCTACAAACTATAGCAATCACGACCACCAATAATATTTCTTACCTTAATAGTGATTATCTAGAGTGCTATTTGCTGACAACTCAATTGGGACAGCGCGATCGCCCTTCATTCGCGTAGCGTCTCCATAGCCATTAGTAGGATGCTCTTTGGCGCGGGCGCGATGGCGCTCTGATACCATCTGCTCTGGATCAATTCCATCAAAAGTAGGCGGTAGCCAAACTCGAATGACCAGTAGTGCGCCTAATACCAACAAGAACATACAGGCCACAAGAACTTGAGACCAAGGCGTTTCTAAAACACCCCGCACAATAATTTCTCGAAGCACAGAGACAATCGACACCTCAACGGCTACCCCAATAGAGACCCGGTGTTCTTTTAAATAGATAATTAGCAGGCGAAATAGCTCAACTAAGATCAACAGAAATAAAATATCTGAAGTGATTGGCTGAAAATCTAAGGGATGGAGGAGCGATCGCACCATATCCCACAGCTGCAAAATCATAAAGCTGAAAAGGCCAACACAAAGGCACATGACAATGAAATCTTGCACGGTTTCTAGCAGTCGAATCACATGCTCGCTGTTCAACCAGCGATACCAGGGAATTGATGGCTGTGGTTCAGTGCCCAGTTGTTCAGTGCTCATAGTAAATAGCCCAAGTGGTAAGAAAATAGGTAAAAAAACAAGGATCGGTTAAACAGCAAGGTACTATCGGCGGTTCAAACCTAGACATGCATCGCTGTAACCTCGCTCCCTACAGATTACCTATAAACTTTGCTAATTGAAATAGAGGAACCATATAAATATTAATGATGTGACATAAAGCTAGCTTAACTCCGCAGCCGTGCTCGCCTTCTTCGATTGATTGGTACTCAACAGGCGGATTTTTTAATTTTCGGCCTTTACGGCCCTATGCGATCTTGCTCGCTGAAGCCGAAGTAAATTAATGCAGACCGTGATCCACAAAAAGCCAATGCCATAGCCCGCCAAAATATCTGTTGGCCAGTGTACGCCGAGGTAGAGCCGACTGAAGCCAATCATGGTGATAAGCACCGTCGCGATCGCGTAAAACGCCTTGTCGTACCGAGGATAAAGCGTTGAAAATAAGTAGGATAAAAAGCCATAGAGCACCATAGACCCTAGCGCGTGACCACTGGGGAAGCTAAAGGTGGTTTCAGTAATAAGCCGCAGCCATAGATCGGGACGAGGCTTGTAAAACGCTATCTTTAGCACGTAGCTTAAAACAGCGCCGCCAAAGGCATTTAACATAAAAACTTTGGCCTCCAGTCGATAGCGCTGCCACCACAGAAAAACAAAAACAACCATCGTGAGCGGGACAACCGTTTGCGGATCGCCGATGCGAGTGATGCTCAGCATCAGGCTGTCTAGTATTGGATTAGCGATCTTATGAATATCTAACAGAATAGTCTTGTCAAACGAAAACGCCTCTTGCTCCAAAACTCCATCAGCGAGCTTCGCTAAAACATACAGAACCAGAATACAGGTACCTAGCCAAAAGGCACCAAAGAACGCAACGAATGAAGCAATCCGAGGATGCACCTTATGCATCCAGAGCTTAGCGAGCCGATGGAAGGAATCATACATAGGAGAGGAAGCTCGCAGTCAGTAAGTTCATGAATTCAACTCCCAATATAGGTGGAGGCTGTGAAAACGTCATCTGATGAAACTCTCTTGATATGTCTAAGATAAAGACCAAAAAGTCAAGGGTTCGGCAAGGTTCGAATCTAGCTGTTCTCTCAAGGTTGATATGGCAGCGGCAAATTAACAGTAAAACAACTCCCGCTTCCCAAGGTACTTGTTACATTGATACTTCCGCTATGGCTTTGAACAATTGACTGAGTAATTGATAGACCCAGACCAGACCCATCATCGTTATATTGACGAGCGTCGTCTGCTCGCCAAAAGCGCTCGAATATCTTCTCCAGATTTTCTTTGGCGATTCCTCTACCTGTGTCTCTTACCAAAACCTGTACTTGAGAGCCTAACTGCTTCGCCCTAATATGGATTGCGCCACCCGCAGAAGTGTAGCGAATAGCGTTTTGAATCAGATTGGTAAAAGCTCTTGTCAGACCATGAGAATCGCCTTGTATCAGCAGTTCCAATTCTAATTCAGTCGTCAGCTTAATGTTTCTGTCTTCGGCCTGCAAGTGATAGAGTTGCGCTAGGTTCTTGAGCAGATCCGTGAGATTTACTACTGCTAGCTGCATCGCTGAAAGCCTATCCGTTCTAGCGAGCAGCAGTAAATCTTCAGTCAGGCTTTTCATTTGATTGGAGGCGCTGAGGATGGCTATGAGTGCCTCACGGTCGTCATCGCGCATTCCTTCGGGGTATTTTAGCGACACTTCTGCATTGCTGGTGATAGCCATAAGTGGGCTGCGCAGTTCGTGGGAAGCATCTGCTGTGAATTGCTTGAGCCGCGCAAAGCTTTCTTCGATCGGCTGCATAGCCTGCTGATTGAGCCACAGAATCCCAGCACCGCTTAAGATAGCCGCAGCGACAACGCCTGCACCAAGACCTATATCTAGCAGCAAAACTGTTTTGTGAAATCTATCTAGCAATATGTTGATTCTGACGTAGCCAATTAGTTCACCGTTTTCCTCTCCTAAGATTGGCAGCGTCACGGATTGAAAGGAGGAATCTCGATTAAAGACCTCAACTATAGCCTCAGGATCGAGTGGCTCTGTAGGAAAGTATTTTCCCATCCTCTCAATTGACTTTCCTCGCGCATCAAACCATTCAAAAGACTCTTGGGAATTGAAAACATTCTGCGCTAAGAACTGATCGTCTATTATCAGACGACCTTCCTCGAGCTCCGCTTCAGCCACCACACCCTGACCGACTGCAATCAGTTGCTCCGTCACCTGCTGTTTCAAGTTGTTGACAAACACTAGCCTCACAACGATGGAGAACCCCGCTAAAACCAAGGTGAACACTAGTATGTTGTTGAGAAGTAGGAGCCTGCGAATTCTCTGAAACATAGTGAGCTGCAAACTCATAAGCTACGGCCTACAGAAAGTTCTTTTCAAGTATCTAAGGTTTGCTCAGTCAAAAGCTCAAGGCGGTATCCCATACCGTAAACGGTCTCGATAAAGTCTTTGGGACTGCCCGCTGCTCTGAGCTTACCGCGCAAATTCGTGAGATGCGTTTTAATGGTGCCTTCTCCCGATTCCTGGTCAAACTCCCATAGCTTGTCGAGCAAAGCTGAGCGGCTCATTACCTGACCGGGATGCCGCAGAAAATGCTCTAATAGCAAATATTCTTTGGGCGTTAGCGAAAGTTCATTTTTGCCATAGGTCACTCGCTGACTCGCCGTATCTAGCTGAAGATCTCCGTGTTGAAGTGACGGCAGGGCCAGGTCTCGGCTGCGGCGCTGAAGCGCTCGGATGCGGGCTGAAAGTTCTTCTAGTTGAAAAGGTTTTACCAGGTAGTCGTCGGCGCCTGCATCGAGTCCAACTACCTTGTCGCTGGTGGTATCTTTTGCTGTGAGCATCAAAACATGGCTCTGGCATCCGGCTGAGCGTAGCTTTTTGCAGAGGCTAATTCCATCTAGTTTGGGTAGCATCAGGTCCAACAGAATCAGGTCGTACTCTGCTGCCTGGACATAGTTCCATCCCGCTGTGCCACCTTCGGCAACATCAACGCTGTGATGCTGATGGCGTAGGTCCTTAGCCAGTGGGTTGGCAATGCGACTGTCATCTTCAACAATGAGAATCTTCATAGTAGGCTTAGGAAACTGTCAGTCAGTGAGCGTCTATATCAAATAGTAATCGTTTGTGCGGTGGACTCGGGATAGAACCCAAAAAACTTGACCTGCGATAGGTAGGCGATAGCTCCAAACATTGGTTCGATGATGGTGATGATGGTTGTTGCGATCGCACCCTATGTCACTCACGCCGCGGCTATACGCCAATCAAGAATGCAGTAACGACTTCCTTTGGGTTGAGCAGGCGCGATCGCGCCTGCTCAGAAATGTCTTGCCGAGTTCTTGACGATTTCTGTTTAGGGTAGAAACTACAATTTCACTATCCTATAGCCGGTTGGCTTCAAGGGAGCTTTTCATGTTCTCTCGCAATCATTTGCTGCTGCTGAGCGCACTAGGCATTCTAGGCCTATCTACACTAGGCGGCTGTCGGCCCTCGCCTCGGCCAACCGCAATCATGCATACTTCTTCTACGCCTGCGGCGACAGCTTCTACCACTGAATCGACTACTGCCGAATCCGCGTCTACAACTGCACCTACAGCCAAGCAAGATTTAGCAGAAATGAATAAGCTGATACCGGCTATTCAAGCAGACGTGCGTGCTGACAATTTCGAGACGGCTCAGTCAACCTTTTCAAACGTTCAGGGTAGCTGGAAAAGGGCTGCGCCTCGGCTCAATGCTGACAGCAAAGACGCTTATGATGCGATTGAAGCACGGATGGAGAATCTCCAGGGCGAATTTTCTAGTTCATCTCCCGAAGGTAACAGCATTCTAGAGACGCTAAATCTGCTGAAAACAGAAATTGAAAACGTAGAACAACTCTGAAGACAAAGGTAAGGTCTGAAGACAAAGGTAAGGGAAGTGCCCTTAAATAAAATCCTATTCCATCCAGCCTTCGACTACGCTCAGGCCTCGGTTGCAACTTTGCACGTTAGATCATTTTACTTCTGACATTTTACTTCTGAGCGAGTCCCTAAGCAGTCTGTTATTTAGACGCATACCCCCAACCTACAGCTTAGCGATAAAGGCTGCAATCGCCTCGTTCACAATCTCCGGATATTCTGCAATCATCAAATGCCCCGCTTCTGGCAAATGCAAATGTTCTCCCATTGGAAACAGCGCCGCTAAATTCTCTCCCATCTCTTTACTAAACATAGAATCTCGCCCGCCGCTAATCACCAGCACCGGAATATGTAATCGCTGCGGACGGCGACGGGTGAAGAAGTTATAGCCCCAAAATATCTCTAGCGCTTCGTAGGGCTCCGCTTCTGTAGGCACCGGACTCTCTTTCAAGAACCGATCGATAGTCGGATGCTCGTGCCGAGAAGAAAGCGTCTTGGTCACCTTTTGCAGCCAGTCCCAATGGAACAGATGGCGTCCGCCCCACTCCAGCGCCTTCATCAGCGGAATTTCCCACCAGGGGGCTAGATCGTGGGTGCCACCAGCGACTAGCACCAGCCCTTTGACCGGATGGCGCTGCGACCACTCTAGCCCAATCGGCACGCCATAGCTATGACAGCAAAGGACAGGAGAGGCGATTTGAAAGTGCCTGAGCAATCGTTCCAAATCGCGCCGATGGCGACCGATAGAATAGCGATTGTAGGCAGAAGATTCCCCGTGTCCGGCCAGATCGTAACTCAGCGCTTCCCAGCCTTGGGCTAGGGCAAATTCATACTGGGCGCGCCAGTTATAGCGATTGCCTAAGCCACCATGTAAAAACACTAGCGCAGGTGCCCTTCCTGACGTGTGCGATACAGCAAGCGTTACGCCCGAACGTAGGTGTACCGCCTGACTCGAAAGGGTTGTCATAGCGACTATCCTTTCAACAAAGGAACAGAATGGGAAATTTCAGCAGGCGCTACTGGTCGCGGTTTCTCTGTTGACTTGGTTAATAGAACCTTGATAGTGCTGGCGATAGGAACTGCAATAATCAGGCCCAGCAAGCCCAGGATCTTAGATCCAATAATTAGAGAAACTAGAATCCAGACTGGATTGAGCCCGATTACATTACCGATGAGGGTGGGTGCGATCGCATTCTCAACAACCTGATCTACTACAAAGGCTACTCCTAGCACCTTCAGCCCTAGCCAAACGCTTTGAAACGCAGCCAGCACGCTCACCGCGATGATCCCTAGCGACGCCCCAAACGGAATCATCCCCAGTACGCCAATTACAATCCCAAACAACAGTCCAAAGGGCGCTCGAATAATCAAAAAGGCAATGGTCATCGCCACGCCCATCATCAAAGACACCGTTGCTTGACTGATAAAATAGTTGTGAAAGCTCATTGACACCGCTGGCGTGAGTCGTCGGCCTGTTTCCACTGGCAGCAGCTGCAATAGATTGCCCCAGACTTCCTCACCGTGTAGCAACAGATAAATCGTCAAAACGATGGTAAGAAAAATATCTAACAGGTTTGCAATCGCATCCGGTAGTGCTGTAATTGCCAGAGCGCTCAGCACCTTGGCCTGAGCCGACAGGTAAGTCTCTAGCTGAGTCACAAGCGATGCAATATCAACGTGTAGACCGCGTTTTGTAACCCAGCTTTGAATTCCAGATATATTATCACCACTCGCAGAGATCCATTCGGGCAGCGTCTCGGCAAACTGAGCAAGCTGAGCAAATAACTGTGGAAATAGTGTCACACCAGCAATGCCAACGATGGCGCTTCCCAGTAATAAGACAATTGTGATCGCACCCCCTCGCGAGAGTCTAGGCAGCCTTTGTAATCGCTGAACTGGATAGTTGAGAATGAATGCAAGCAGAGTAGATGAGATTACAATCGTAAACAGCGATTGAAAGTACTCAAATAGCTTTAGCGCCACCCACCCATTGAGAATCATCAGCGGGAGAAAAAGACTCCAGAGTACCCAGCGAGGCAGTTTACGAAAACCCATGTTTGTAGTTCAACTCTAGGAGTAGGAATATCTTGAAAGGAAAAGAGCCAGAGGAGCTGAAAAATTCTAGATTAATAGTCTACTTCACAATTGAGTCTTCTCTACTCTTCCTTTATGAATAGCCAAAAGATGAACAGTCAAAATGATACAAAGGCCCATCGCCGTCTTTGCTGATTCAGATGCTCTACAAAGAGAAAAGCATAAAACTTTGGCTCTCTTGACGAGTTCTTGACAGTTGTTCTTTACCTTGAGATGAGTCAGCTTCAAAAAACCGTTCAAGGCTTTTGTGCCGCTACATCCCTTTCCCTATTGGGCCCTTTGGCTTTCAAGGAATCCATTATGTTTCGTCGAAATCAACTGTTTGCGATCGCAGCTGCCGGTACTTTAGGCCTATTTGCCCTCACAGGCTGCGGCACTAAGACCACGACCGCAGCCACCGCGCCAGCAACCTCAGCGGAGACCTCTACAGCGCCTTCTATGACAACTTCTGCGGCACCTTCTGCGGCACCTTCTGCGGCACCTTCTGCGGCACCTTCTGCATCAACCGCCGCCAACAATTCTGGACTAGGCGAGATGTCTAAGCTAGTTTCTATGACTAAAACAGACGTTGAAGCGGGCAACCTCGACGCCGCTAAAACAGAAGGCAAGCAAATAGAAGACGCCTGGAAGCAGGTAGAAAATACTATCAAAGACAAAGATAAAACAGCTTACGATGCGATTGAAGTTTATTTAGATGAACTCAACAGCGCTCTAAAGAGGAATAAACCTGATGCTGCAATGCTAACTACTCATTTGAACGAGCTTGAGAGCGCCATCGGCAGCGTTACCCAATAGTCTCTCTGATACTTCTCATAGCCGACAGGGCGTAGGCCTCTACGTCCTAACTATCCTATTCTGGAGCTTTTCGATGAATCGCCTCTTCCGCAAATACCACCGCTGGCTAGCCCTAATTATTCTGTTACCGCTTTCTCTAACCGTTATTACCGGAATGCTAGCGACCGTTAGTCAGGAATGGCCTATTAACATCGGGCTTGCCTCTAACTTTTTGTTGAGGCTGCATACGGGAGAGATTTTTGGACTACAGGCCATCTATCCTATTCTCAACGGCTTTGGCATTATTGGCCTGCTTGTAACAGGCGCTTCGATGCTGAGACTAACAGGTCGTAAAACTTCGAGACAATTGTCCGAATAGCCAGATTCAAGACTTCTAAAAACAGGTGGATGGAATCCGGGTGCAGACTCTCTATCTGATCCTATTAGAATATAATTCATTGCAGGTTTGCTTCATCGATAGGGCTGCTTTACTGTGAACCATGAGCCCCAACTTAATAGAAACTTACAAAGTAGTCACTGCTATGGATCGTCGAACCCGGCTAGGTGTCTGGAGCGCAGCCCTGTTCACTGCTAGTGTGGGCGTCGTTAACTTAGTTTCAGCAGTCATTCCAGGACTGCCGGATCGCGTCCACTGGCTTAGGCAAATTTTTCCTTTTGAAGTTCGAGCGGGCGGGCATCTTTTTTCTGCGATCACAGGCTTCTTTCTCTTGACACTAGCTGCAAATTTGCTTCGACGCAAGCGAGTCGCTTGGATTGCGGTGGTCTGCCTACTGGTGGTTTCCATCATCAGCAATTTGGTGAAAGGTCTCGACTACGAAGAGGGGATACTCTCAGCGGCGCTGCTTGGCCAGCTCTTGCTAATGCGTAAGGTGTATACCGCCCAGTCAGATCGCCCTTCTGTTATTCAGGGGATTCGAGTACTCTTTGGCGCACTGCTCTTTACTCTAGCTTACGGTACGCTGGGTTTCTTCTTTTTAGACAAGCATTATTCAACCACGTTTAGTCTGCCAGCAGCGTTGCGCCAAACCCTGGCAATGTTTTTCACTGCTGATAATGCCGGACTGGTGGCGACCCATCGCTTTGGCCAATTCTTTGCCGACTCTATCTATATTGTTGGAACGACTACGCTGCTATACGCCCTCTGGATGCTGCTGCGTCCGGTAATTTTTCGCGTAGGGGCATCCGAGGAAGAACGGCAGCGAGCAAAGGTGATTGTTGAACAATACGGCCATTCCTCTTTAGCTCACTTCACCCTGTTGGAGGATAAATCTTATTACTTTAGTCCTTCTGGGCAGACGGTGATTGCCTATGTGCCCAAAGGTCGAGGCGCGATCGCACTAGGGGATCCGATTGGTCCAGACTCGGATCGCACGGAGGCAATTGCTGGCTTTCAACAGTTTTGCGATCTCAACGACTGGCATCCCGCTTTCTATCAGACTTTAGAAGACGACTTAGAAATTTACAAAAGTCTGGGCTTCCAAACGCTCAAAATTGGTGAAGAAGCGGTTGTTGATCTTACCGCATTCACTCTAGAGGGCAAAGCGGGCAAAAACCTGCGTACCTCAATGAACAAGTTCAAAAAGCTCGGGTATCGGATAGAGTTTTATTCACCACCGATTTCCGATTCTCTTTTACAAGAGCTGCGGGCAATTAGCGATCAGTGGCTAGAACACATGGAAGGAGCTGAAAAGAAGTTCTCTTTGGGTTGGTTTGACGATGACTACCTGCGTGAGTGCGAGATTGCAGTTGTTCATAGTAAGGAAAATCATCCAGTTGCTTTCGCCAACATCATTCCCGAGTATCAGAATCCAGAGGCCACCATTGATCTGATGCGCCACCAGGCTGATATCGAACGGGGCGCGATGGACTACCTGTTTGTCTCTATGTTTCAGCGCTTTAAAGCACTCGGCTTCAAGGGTTTCAACCTGGGTCTATCTGCGCTCTCTGGGGTCGGTGAAACCAGCGAATCGAATCGAATGGAAAAAGGGATGCACTACCTGTATGAGCATCTTAACCAGTTTTATAACTTTCAAGGGCTCCGCGCTTACAAAGACAAATTTCACCCTGAGTGGGAGCCGCGCTACATTGTGTATCCTACGCTAGCTTCGCTGCCAGATGTTGCGGTGGGCTTAGTTCGCGCCGACTCGGATGACCAGCTTGGTGATTACTTTGACACGCAGTTTTTGAGCACGGCGCTAGCAAGCGGCTTCAAAAAGGCCTCGAAGTATATTCCAATTGTCGTAAGCCTGCTGCTGTTTGGGATTTCGGTATGGGCGATCGCACAAGAGTTAGAGAAGTACAAACCGAGGCAGATCCTCAGCAGCCTACAGGGGATTCCTTTCCAGGGGCTACTTCTAGCGCTGGGGCTAACCGCCCTAAACTATGTTTTCCTTACGGGTTACGATTCACTGGCAACTCGCTATGTACAGCAGCCTGTCCCTTACCGAAAGATTGCCCTGGTTTCTGTCATTAGCTACGCTATCAGCAACAGCATCGGCCTGACTCTCCTTAGCGGCAGCGCCATTCGCTACCGCTTTTACAAAGCCTGGGGATTTTCTGCCGGAAAGATTGCTCGGATTATCGCCTTTTGCAATATCAGCTTCTGGATTGGGCTCTTTGCAGTAGGCGGCATTAGCTTCTCGATAGAGCCGCTGGCCGTGCCCAAACAGCTCCGGCTGCCGTTCGACTCGATTCATCCGGTCGGGTATGGCTTTTTGGTTGCGATCGCTGCCTACATCATCTGGAGCGCTATCGGTCGACAATCACTGCGCATCAAACAATGGTCCCTGCCTCATCTCTCCTTACCGCTAGCCCTTGGGCAAGTCGCCGTTACCTCCTGTGACTGGATACTTGCAGCCGCTGTTCTATACGTGCTGCTACCGCCCACCGCATTGCTTTCCTTTTGGGGCTTCTTCGGTATCTTTCTGCTAGCGCAGCTTACCGGCATCATCAGCAACGTTCCCGGCGGCCTCGGTGTTTTTGAAACGGTACTGATCCTGCTCCTTTCGCCCCCCATTGCCTCCGATAAGCTGCTGGGAGCCCTATTGGCCTACCGAGCCATTTACTATTTCATTCCACTGTTCGTAGGAATTGTTCTACTTGCATGGCACGAGTTGAAACAGCGCAGTCAAACCCAAACGTCCCTGCCAGAGCAGGTCTGAGATTACCGTAGCTTTCTCGCTGGGAACCGACCGCCCTCAAAACACAGCGCGCACAATAGCGCTGTGCAAACCTAACACAGCAAAGCGATAGGTTTACTGCGATTAACTATCGGCGTTTCGGCACCTAACGCATATTCAGATGATAAGCGCGGAGTGAAATTATAGCTTCAGCGCTTTGCATATTGAGAATATTGTGCGAGTATATAGAATTAAACTGTGTATCTGCCTCTATACAATAACAATAGCTATTTTTGGAGACAGAATAAATGAAGAGAACACTAATTCAGAGCGTATTCGCGCTAACTGGTGCAGTAGCGGTTGGAGCTTGTTTTATCGGGCGGGCTGAGGCCGCAAATCTGGGGGGTGATGAGTTACAGGGGAACCTGATAGGGACTATCAATAGCAACATCAACGATGAGAGTACGTTAGAAGCTGGGTATAACTTTGACGTAGCAGATACTGGCACTGATATTAGTCAGGTTTTCTGGAGTGGAACTAAGGCTACAGACAGCTTTTTAGTACGTCTGTTTAGGCCTCAGGACTCTATGCCCTTTGCGTCCTTAACTGGCAACATTAGTTCCTTCGTAAAATCTGTTCAGGCATACGATGAGCCTACTACAGTTGACCTGTCCTTCTACACATTGTCTCTTGACAGTCCCTTTAGACTGGATTCAGGGGAGTATGTGCTATCAATTCAGAATAACTCCGATTGGGGTTGGACACGAATCAACAGAGGAACAACTCTATTCAGATTTGATGCAACAGATCCTTGGGAATATGGCGTTATGTCTTCTGGAGCCCTAGATATAGGATTTACGAGAAATACCATGCCACATCCTACTCAGACAGTTCCCACCCCAGCCCTTCTCCCTGGTTTGATTGGCATAGGCGTTACAGCGCTCCGCAACCGGCGGAGGAAAGAAACAGCAACTCAAGCTTGATTCTTATTGTCCCCTGGCCGAGAAATGAATTGTCTCGGCCAGGAGTCTACTGCTCAAGATATGTGCTGCACACAGACTAGTGGGACACCTTCTGACAAAGCGTCCTTTTCAGTTAGAACGACAACTGACTGCCGGATACGACGGGTGCATCCCACTTTTACGACTGGGTATAAATGCTCAGTCTTCTGAGGCTGGCGTCTCCGCTACGCTGAAGGCACACTCCCACAGCGTTGAAGTACGCTCATTCAACAAGGACGCCTCTAAGGCCACAAAAATTGGTGATAGCTGACGGTCCATTGATACAGTTCAGCCAAGCTTCATGTAGCCCCATGTAGCTAAGCACGACCACCCCGCTCAATACACTCCATACAGATATGGAACAAGTTAGCTACCAAGAACATCTCAACTCCTATTTTTAACACCATAGGAGCAGAAAGTAGACCTGCCAGTACTAATCCCGAACCAGTGAGGAGTGTCACAATAAGGAGCACTTCGTCATCAAACAGCTTCAAACCGGCCCAGAGAGTACCGAAACCAAGCAGCCAGAAGACAAGGTAATTCATTAGTTACGATGGACAGCGATCGCTTCCAATATTGTGATGATACGATTATAGGCAACAGTTGCAAAGCATCGGGCGCTAAGATTCGAACTAAATGCATACTAGAGACCATCGCCGCATAGCAACAGGCCACCTCACAGCAGATAGCGACCAGCACTGAAGCCGTAGGGCACAATCAATCGCACCCTTAGATGCGCAATCGTTCAGCTATAGGGTGGGGTTGGGTTAGTGCATAACATAAGATTTCTCCTCCTATTACTCATGGTTCGCTGAAAGATAGTTGAGAAAGTCAAATAGATGCCGCGATAATGAGGTCAAGTACATCAGGGCATAGCGGCTATGGCAGAGCTTATCGGGAACGAACGGGTCGATGATATTCCATTGCTATTGAATCAGATGAAACGACTAAATCTGAGCGGGCTGGTAGACGAGCATTTTGCGGGGCATGGGAACTGGCAAGGCTTGAGTGTGGGCAAGGTGCTGACGGGCTGGCTGTCTTATCTACTCTCGCAAGGAGACCATCGCCTCAATCAGGTGGAAGCCTGGGCGGCGGGACTGAGCAGCACTTTGCAGCATAGTTTAGCGCCAACTGTGCGGAGTCTGGACTTCAGTGATGACCGCTTGGAGCGCGTCCTAGACCGATTGAGCGATGACCCGCAGTGGGACGCATTTGAAGGCGCGTTGAACTGTCATACAGTACGGGTGTATGACTTGAAGGTATCGTGTGTCCGTCTGGACACCACGACCAGTAGTGGCTACAGGCCAGTCGAAGGCGAGGGCTTATTTCAATTTGGCCACAGCAAAGACTATCGGCCCGACCTCCCACAAGGGCTTTGTTGCACAAATAGGTCGATAGGTAGCTGCGGAGAGTAGAGAGCGCTTGGTAAGTTGCAGTTACGACAACACACAACGCCACCGATGACATCTCACTACAAGCTCTGCAACTGGTCAGATTATAACGCTGCCTTGGTCAGCCGGGGGAGCCTTCACATCTGGCTAGACGAAGACGTTTTGGTCGCGTGGAAGAATACCCAGAAGACAGGAAAACCGGGCGCATCGGATACGTACAGCGACTTGGCGATAGAGACGCTGTTGACGCTGAAGTCGGTGTACAGACAAAAGCTGCGTCAGACCATCGGGTTTGCCCGTTCGCTGTTTAAGTTGATGTCTGTAGAGCTAGAATTACCGCACTACAGCACGCTATCGCGTCGTGCCAAGCGACTGAAGATAGACCTGTCAGTAACACCGACGCAGGGCAGTCGCCACGTTGTGATTGATAGTACCGGTGTAAAGGTCTATGGAGAGGGTGAATGGAAAGCGCGGAAGCATGGGGTTAGCAAGCGCCGCACCTGGCTAAAGCTACACGTCGGCATTGATGAAGAGACGGGCGAAATTCTAGCCGCTGTGGTCACACCCAACTCAACGGGTGACAGCGAAGTGTTAGGCGAACTGCTCGATGAGATTGACGATGAGATAGAGCAAGTGAGCGCAGATGGTGCCTACGACTGTGGCTACGTCTATGATTACATTGAGGAGCGGGATGCAACCGCTGCGATACCGCCGCGCAAAGATGCCAAGATTTGGTTTCATGGTAACCGCAAAGGGCCAGCACATCCTCGTGATGAGAACCTCAGACGCATTCGACAGGTGGGGCGCTCGGCTTGGAAAGAAGAGATTGACTACCACCGTCGCTCGCTGAGCGAAACCGGGATGTATCGACTTAAAACCATTTTCACAGGAGAGGTGTGTGCGAGGCAGATTAAAACGCAGACGACAGAGCTGATGATTGAGTGCAAGGCGCTCAACAAAATGACTCAGCTAGGAATGCCCGATAGTTATCCGGTTGAAGCTTAAAGAATGACCACAGCAGGAGACTTCTGACTGTTTTCTGATTCACGCAACAAAGCCTCCCACAAGTGAAGATATCGCAAGCGGCCTTAGATCCATTAGGGATGCCGGTGAGCACCACAATAGTGAGTGGCAATCAAGCAGACGACCCGTTGTACATACCCGAGATCAAGAAAGTCCAACAGAGTCTGGCGACAAGCGGGTTGACCTACGTCGGCGATAGTAAGATGGCCGCGCTAGAGACAAGGCGCTATATCTCCCAAAGCCAGAACTACTACCTGTGCCCGCTGCCAGAGAAGCAAGTCTCCAAAGCCGACCTAGCCGAGTTACTCGCACCTGTTTTCCGAGGCGAGGAGACGCTTACACCCGTTGCCGCGCCCGAGCAAAACAGTCGTGACGCTAAGGCAACCACGGAACCACCCGCCGAACCTGAGTTGATAGCGGAGGGGTTTACCTTCACGATGCCGCAATCGGTTGAGGTGATGGCAACGCCGTTCACCGAATTCTTCAGCGCTATCGCCTCAAAGACCTGATTCAAGTCGCCTACGAGACCAAGGCTGAAACGACGCACAAACGCGCCTACCGCGACCAGCCAGCTAGGACTATCACCGAAACCACCGTCACGGTGAAACCGACATTGAACGATGACGCTTATCAACACTGCTCGCAGCTAATGGGCTGGCGAGTCTACGTGAGCAACGACCTTGAGTTGTCACTTGAAGAGGCCGTCTACGGCTACCGCAATGAGTACCTCATTGAACAAGGCTTTGGCCGATACAAGGGCAAAGCACTCGGGCTGCGGCCTATCTATTTGGCTTCTGACGAGCGGGTCAAGGGATTGATTCGGCTGTTGAGTTTGGGCTTGCGAATCCTTTGCCTGCTCGAATTCTCCGTGCGCACTCAATTACAGGCACAACAACAGGAACTGCCTGGGCTCTATGCGGGTAATTCCAAACGCGCTACACAACAGCCCACCGCTGAGCTACTGCTCAAAGCCTTTCGCGGCATTACCCTCACGCTTATGGATATTGACCAAGTTAGACAACGCTTTCTCTCACCCCTCTCAGAGCTACAACAGCGCATACTACAGTTATTAGACACCCTTGATGAAATCTATCTCTCGCTGACTGGCTAATTGTTGCGAACTCCCTTTTTTATCCGCGAACCTTGAGCAATTAGTTAGATAGAGACACCATTAAGTCAATTTCCCGAAATGCTCTCTTGTCCGAGATCTAAGGGGTAGCGGTGTTTCTTCAGTCGTTATTTTTCAAAAGGAACAGACTATGTTGATTTTTTGTGAATTGTGAGCGAGCTAGAATCTAGCATAAGGATTCGGTCGTAATTAAACGACCGAATCGTTTGTTGCTTATGTGTTTACTGGGTTTGGGACGCTATTGTGGAGTTTGCCAACAGTGTCCGCTACTCACCCCCCTCAGTATCTGGCCTTTCTTCTATAAACGCTGTAAAGGCTTCGAAGTATTCAAATTCAGGCATTGCATAAATAAAAGATGATTTTCTATAATTTTATTTGTAAAGTTGGCGAAGTGATCGCGAATTAACAATGAACTGTCCAGACTGCCAATCTGACCACATTCGAAAGAATGGTCACCGAGGTGACAAACAAAATCATATCTGTGTCGATTGTGGCCGCCAATTCATTGAGAATCCTAAAACAGACCGTGGATATAGCGATGAGGTGAGAGCAACCTGCCTCAAAATGTATGTCAACGGTATGGGGTTTCGAGGCATCGAGCGCGTCACGAAAGTCCATCACACAACGGTGATTAACTGGGTTAAACAAGTCGGTAAGCGGTTGCCCGATGCCTATGACCCAGAAGAGATACCGCAAGTAGGTGAACTAGACGAACTGCAAACATTCGTCGGTTCCAAAAAAAAATAAGGTCTGGATATGGACCGTTGTTGACCACTTCAAACCTGGCATTCTGGGTTGGGTCGTCGGTGACCATAGTGCTCAAACATTTGAACCACTCTGGCTAGTTGCGAGCTTTTGGCTGTGCTTTTTCTACGTCACCGATGGATACAAGGTCTATCCTCAGTACATTCCAGATGGTGATCAAAAATTGTTAGCAAGACATACATGACGAGGGTAGAAGGCGAGAATACACGGCTAAGGCACTACCTAGCCCGCTTGCATCGAAAGACGTTGTGCTATTCCAAGCCGGTGGAGATGCTCGAACATTCCATTCGCCTATTGATTCACTATCTCAAGTTTTGGGATGTCCCGATTCCCGATCGATTCATCTTCTAATTCAGCAACGCCGAAATTCAGGTTTCATTTCGAGCCATTCGCGGGTGATGAGCGGCGTCCTCAAGGTACGTTTCATGTCTCTGCGCCAAACCTGCCAGATAGAGTCGTCTAGGTACTGCTGATAGGCTAGGTAGTGAACGTTGCAGATGATGAAGAGATAGTTGCGAACAGCGATGGTACGATGCGGACTACGAGGCGGTAGCTTGCTTTCGTCGAATCGATTGTAGAAAGCATTGTCGGGGAAGCTGTCGATAACAGCCTGGTGCCGTTCGGAGTAAACATTAGACTTCATCGGAAATAGTGTGAACAACAGGAACGGGTCCTTCCTATCCTGAACTTTTCTTTTCTATGCTCTCGCTACCGATACACTAGCCTGTCCGCGACGGTGGCTCATCCGAAAGTTGTGTAGTCCACAGGCCGTTTCCATCACATCGTCTACGAAATTATCGACTCGATTGCGGAACTTCTGCACTAGAATCTGACAGCGTTTAGCACCCCCAATCTGGTGTTCTACTTCAACTCTCACACTTGATACGGCTCGATTGAACACCTTCTCGTCCGGCGTCAGTTCGCCGTTGCGCGGCTTCTTCTTCGGCTGCAAGATGCTCACCCCCTCCGGCTTATAGCCTTGGAACCCCGTATCTTGCAACAGCTTGCTACCCGCTGGAAAACAATAACCTTCCTCGTCGGCGATCTTCTTATCGTGCTTCTTCCCTGCATCGGTGCCACTCAAGTACACGATACTGCCGCCTCGACTGGTGATGACGTTGTTCTTCACCGTATGCGGCTTCTTTTTGCCGCTGTAGTGACTTTTCTGCTTCTCTTTGTCCTTAGGCCGATTGATGGGCCGCTCTGTGCCATCTATCAAGAATGTCAAGCCAGGACAGGCCGCTAGCACTGTTTCTAGCTTGGCTGGCCTGCGCTCCGGCAGTTGCTGCTCTGCCCCTAGTGCTTGATTGAGTACACCTGTGAGCCGATGTATCCACTCGTTGGCCTGCGGTTGACCAATACCAAACAGATACCCTTGCACTTCTTGCGTCGGGTACTGCCGGAAGTAAAATAGAATAAACAAAAGCTTATCGCTTAGCACCTCTAGCTCTGGTTTGCGTCCTGCCCCATAGGCTCGCTTGCGCTTCTTCTGACCAAACTCCGCTTCCACGAACTGGGCCCACGCACGCTCAAAGCTTGGCAGCAGTGCCTCAAATTCGGTGACTGTAAGTCCCGTCAAACTCTTCAGTATTCGAGGTTTTCCCTTCAGCTCTGCGTAGGTTATTCTCACTGCACTGCTTTCCTATTTCCTAGTCGGCTTTTATTTTACCGCGCTAATTCCCGATAAAGTCTATTGTTTGTATTCCAAATACTACGCTCGCTTCGATGACTTTAAGGATGGCATTGAAACCTGTATTGAACAGGCCAACACCACCCATAAAGCATCCCTGGAAACATTGTTGACCTTAAATTTTCAGTCTTTCAGAAAAGTCCAGATATCAGGTGTCTAGAGTATAAAAGCATCACGCTAGATTCAAGCGATGGATCGGCAGTGCAAGAAAACAAAAGAGAAGATGAGGCAATTTTTCTCGGAAGTTGTCTTCAAATTCCTAAGAGAGGGTTACTCTGGGCAAAACAATCAAATCTTACAAAGGTTCAAATTGCTGCCCATTTCTTTGCCAGTGAAGAAATGGTTTCATTTCGCTGCGCCATCACTGGCGTAAGATTGTAATGGACGTACGCCGACTCGAACGGCGGACCTCATCGATGTCAACGATGCGCTCTAACCAACTGAGCTATACGTCCTTGGTTCACTTTACAGTGGCTTTTGAATATACCACAGCGATCGCAGACAAAGCAATACCTGATTTGCGTGGTGCCTACGCGAAGCGCAAAGTTACTAAAATAAGGAAG
This sequence comes from uncultured cyanobacterium, assembly GCA_963702855.1. GTDB lineage: Bacteria > Cyanobacteriota > Cyanobacteriia > Phormidesmidales > Phormidesmidaceae > Phormidesmis. The sequence goes on along the minus strand of OY969765.1, from coordinate 74,956 downwards.
TCAGAATAGATTTAGGTCCGCAAATATTCCATGTATTGGCAAGAAGTTTCTGGTAACTGGTTTTTAGTTCCCGATCGCCCTAAGGCTGTTATTCATTTTCTAGGGGGGGCTTTTGTCGCAGCCGCACCGCACCTAACCTATCGCTGGCTATTGGAATCGCTGTATCAGGAGGGATACGCTGTTGTCTCGACACCTTTTGTCAATACGTTTGACCATAGTGCGATCGCAACTGAAACCCTTACTACTTTCGATCAAGGTCTTACTTTCCTACACAAGCAGCGTCCCGAAATCCAGTCGCTGCCCATCTACGGACTAGGTCACAGCATGGGGTGCAAAGTGCATCTGCTCATCGGTAGCGCGCTAGGCGTAGAGCGAGCAGGCAATATATTTATCTCTTTCAATAACTTTCCCGCCCGTAAGTCTATTCCCCTGTTAGAGCAGATCGTTCAGCTCGCACCCGATTTTCAGCTAGATACTCGCCTAGAATTTGTCCCTAGCCCAGCGCAAACCCTAGCGCTAATTGGGGCTCACTACAACACGCCTTACAATCTGCTGATCAAATTTCGCAGCGACAGCATTGATCAAACGCGACCGCTAAGCGACGTGCTAGTACAGCGCTTTGCCAAAACTACGACAGTTAGAGTGTTGCAAGGCTCGCACACAACACCGATTGCACAGGATGTTCAATGGGAGAGTAGTACCTCTTTTAGTCCAATTGACGCGTTAGGGCAGTTCGTTAAGCAAGAATTCTACCGAGATATCAGAATGCTAAAAGCTGAGGTGCTTTACTGGCTAGCAGGAGAATGAATCTTGGTTTGGACGCAACCCCACAGACAAACCCACAGATAAAACCTCGGGGACAAAACTCCGCAAACAACAGAATAGATAGCAGCCCTAGCTGTAGTGACCAGTTATAATGAGTGACCAGCTATCATGGCTGGGCCATCGACTGCTGAGATTGTTCTATAACCCCAGATTCTGTTGCAACTGATGACATGCGTGGAATCTCAATGACAAAGCAGGTGCTGCCATTAGGAGATAGCATACAGTTAAGGTTGCCGCTATGCTTTTCGACCACAATTTCGTGACTAATCGAAAGGCCTAAGCCGGTTCCTTTGCCGACTGGTTTAGTCGTAAAAAAAGGATCGAATAGCTTCGTGCGAATGGCTTCTGGGATACCAGGACCGTTGTCAGCGATTTGAATAACCACCTTATCATCAGAACCCATCTCGGTCTGGATGTGGATGCGTGGTGGCATAGCCGCAGTTTTTGGGTGCGCTGAGATATTGTCGTAGATAGCGTCAATGGCGTTTGCCAAAATATTCATAAAGACCTGATTGAGCTGGCTGGGGTAGCACTCTACGGTTTCAAGGTTGCCATAGTCCTTAACCACTTCGATTGCCGTGCTTCCGGCACTGCCCTGTAGCTTACTTTTCAAAATGAGCAGCGTACTATCAAGGCCCTCATGGATATCGACCTCCTTCATTTCAGACTCGTCTAGCCTAGAGAAATTACGTAGTGACAAGACAATCTTGCGAATGCGATCGGCACCAATCTTCAACGATTCCAACAGTTTGAAGACGTCTTCTGTCATAAAGTCTATATCTAGATTATCAATGTGCCTTTTCAGTTCCTTATTAGGTTTTGGGTAGCAAGCTTGGTAGTGCTCTATCAGACCAATGAGGTCTTGAAAGTAATCGTTAGCAGGCTGTAGATTACCGTAGATGAAGTTGATAGGATTGTTGATTTCGTGGGCAATACCTGCCATCATCTGCCCCAAAGAAGACATTTTCTCGCTTTGGACAAGATGCATTTGGGCCTGCTTAAGATCTCCGAGCGCTTTGGTAAGTTCAGCAGTTCGCGCGCTGACTCGCTGTTCTAGCTCTTGGGTGAGGTGCCGCAGTTGGGCTTCTGTTCTCGCCTGCTCTGCCACTTTCAAGTTAAGGAGCTTATTGTTTCTTTCTAGCTGTTTGTGCATGTCGTGCAAGCGTAGCTGCATACTCACGCGGGCAATCACTTCTTCTTGCTGAAAAGGCTTGGTGATATAGTCTACAGCGCCAAGCTTGAGTCCCTTTACCTTGTCGGTAGAAGCGGAAAGGGCCGTCATTAGAATAATTGGAATATGGGCCGTTTGCGGGCTGGTTTTCAGCTGGCGACAGGTTTCAAAGCCATCGATACCCGGCATCATCACATCTAGCAAGATCAAATCTGGCTGAGCGTCTTTGGCCTGTTCGATAGCGGCTTCTCCGTTATTAGCCAACAGGGTTGCCCAACCTTGAATCTGAATCGATCTAGAGAGAACAGCTAAGTTTGTTGGAGTATCATCGACGAGCAGTATTCGCACTGGCTGCGGCGCAATTTCTTTCATGACTCCGAACAGGTAAGTGGTTGAATGAACGCTTCAATCTCTCCAGGTTGGAAGTTTCGATCTGTAGAGTTTCATCCTGGCTATAAAGAAAGCTGCCCAAATAAATAATAGTACCTATCTCAGTTGGGCTTTTCAGTCTGGCTTTTCAGTTGGGCCTTTCAGTTGGGCCTTTCAGTTGGGCCTTTCAGTCTGGCTTAGAGTGCCCGCCAGTCCGCGCGAATCTGTCATCGTAGTGCGCACTTGCGATCGCCGATGGCGATCACACTTTCTAGACCAATTCTTTCGGTTTTAGCTACTTTTCTGCGGAAGCGTAGTATTCGTGGGTGAGGAAGGGAAGGGCGACTATCTGCGCGGTGGTGTCGTCGATCTGTACAGTCAGACTTGGGCCACCTGCTTTCGTGCGTAGGTAGGCTAAGCCAAAGCTATCACTGTCGGTGTGGGTCACACTGGTAAGTTTGCCAACTTTGTTACCGTCATAGGTAAGGGCCGTACCAGCCGGAAAAGGACGCTCTAGAATGACACCCCACAGACGTTTTTTAACGCCTTTGTATGTATTAAGCCGGGCAATAGTTTCTTGCCCGATGTAGCAGCCTTTCTCGAAGGAAATACTGTCCCATAGGCCTGCTTCTAGAGGATTATCGTCGTCGGTCAGCTCGCTAGCGGGCATAGGTCTGCCTTGCTGAATGCGTAGCTGCTCCCAATGCGCTGTGCTGCAAGGAGTCGCGCCCGCGGCGCATAGCACCTGCCATATCTGCTCTCCTTCCTTCTCACGAGCACCTGCGCCCCATAGGGTGTAGCCCGCTATGGCCAAATCACTGCCTACGGCAATGGTGACAGGCTGCTCAACGTCAGGTGGAGTAAGGCTCTGGTGGGTAAATTCGGGCTGGCCTATCAAGGAGGCTGCACCAAGCGATCGCACAACCTCGTCAGCCCCCTCCCCTAGCAGCGTAAACATGAACGTCTGCATAGTTTCCTCTTGCAGCGCTACCTTATCGGAAAAGAAAATGTAGCGATCCATCCAATCGTATAACGGCTGAGCCATATCGGGAGAGACAGTCAAAAAAAGCGACTCAGGCAGGGCATAAACCGTAGCCAAATCAATAGTTCGCCCTGTAGAGGTAACAAACACCGTACGGCAACCCGACCCAGCTGAGATCTGCTGAATATTATTGGTGGTTTGATTGTGCAAAAACCTAACGCGATCGGCGCCCGTTAGCCGAATGCGCCCCCAGTGACTGCGATCAAAAATAGCTGGCTGCGCGGTCAAAATCTTGGCGGGATCTACCGGTGCTGATGAGACTGACATAGTTTTCCTTTAGCTCTTTTCATGATGATGCCGAAGCTCACGCTCAACAGCACAGCGACGGCATACCCGCGTCTTACCTGCAGCGCTTAGTCACAGTCACGATTTTCCTCAGCGCCGTCTGGCATGATGGTGTGGCACAAAATCGCTCGGCTACGGTTAACCCCACGCAGGTTGGCACCTGTCAAGTCAGCGCCACTGAGGTTAGCCACGCCGATGATGGCAGCTGTCATCTCAGTATTAATCAGCTTAGCGTTTTGCAAATCGGCATCTAGCATGTTGGCCTGTGTCAAAATGGCCCCGCTCAAGTCTGCGCCCCTCAAAATGGCGTCTTGCATCATGGCACCGTTCATTTCTGCGCCAGAGAGGTTGGCATTAGTCAAATTTGCGCCGACTAGCTCAGAGAGCATAAGGTTAGTGTTGCTCAAATCTGCGCCAGAAAGATTAGCACCCGTCAAAGAGGCTATTTTAAGATTAGCTTGATGCAGTTGAGCATTGCTCAAGTCCGCATCGTTCAAGATACAAACGGGGCACTCGTTGTCCATCATCAGCATGGTGACATCTTCTTCGATGTAGGCCCAGCTCGGTAACGCAAAGCCAAATAAGCCTATAGCTGTGACGCAAACTACCACCACCCATAGCGAAGCGAGCCGCTTAACTTTCATGCCGTATTTCATTCTTTTTTTGGTTATATCTACAGATATCGTATATTGTCTCACAATCCCTAAATGCTTTGTGGGCGAGGTTCTTTAAGCGTGTTTAATTCAAGATCACAGGTCCTACTTCTCTATATAACACTAGGGACAATTGTGATGGCCTTTGCCTCTACCGATCCTTCGTGGCAATCAAAAGTATTGGTGTTGCGCGATAGCGTTGTTTTGACCTGGATGGCTAGCCTAATGAACTTACTGTTATTTGGCGGCGGATTAGGTCGCCTGTTTGGTATTCGACCGCGTGAGCTGCGAGGGCTACCTGGTATTGCGCTCTCGCCTTTATTCCACCGCGATTTCAACCACTTACTAGTCAATACGCTGCCCTTTTTGGTACTGGGCTGGCTGATTTTGGTTCAAGGCGAGCTAACGAGCGCAGCCGATTTTTATGTGATTACGGTCACTATCTTGCTTATCGGTGGAATAGGCACTTGGCTATTTGGCCGAGAGGCGATTCATTTAGGGGCAAGCGGATTGATTTTTGGCTACATCGGCTTTCTATTAATTAGCGGCTACACAGGACCCACACTCTTGACAGTCGGCTTCGCTGCTATTGTCTTTTTGCTGTATGGCAATCAGCTATGGTCGATGCTACCTAGCTCTAGCCCCTCAAAGGTTTCTTGGGAGGGCCATCTGTTTGGATTTGCGGGCGGAGTGCTAGCCGGTAGCTATCCGAATCTGCTGCTGACAGTTAGCGAAGCAATTGGCAGGCTGGCCCAATAACCTTGAGGCTGTATATGCGTGTCGTATATCTGCATATATATTAAGTCAAGCCGTCTGTAGAAATAGTCTTTCCAGGCTATATTGAAGAAAGATGGTAATGAATAGAGGAAAGCGCTATTCGGCCAGTGCTAAAGCCTAATAATTGTTACTATCTATTTTTGTCTTTGTGATTGTCTTTGTAATATAGATTCAGGCAATCTAAGGTTGTAAAACGCGCTGTGCTGCACTATTAACGAGCGTTTTTCACAAGGAGAGTTGCAATGAAAACATTAAGTATTCGAAGTATTCGTAGGACTATTGGGAGCCTGTCAGCTCTGACGGTACTAGGGTTTAGTCCTTTGGTGATGAGCGCAAGTGCGCAGGTATTCTCTTCTCAGCGGGCAGGGCAGAATCGGCCGAGCGGATCGCAGCCAGCGCAGGTCGCGCAGGATCAGAACGCTGAGGCATTTACCTTACAAGCTAGGTTAGAAAGCTCAGAGACGCTGTATCTGAACAAGCGCAGTACTTATGACTACGACTTGGTCTTGCGCAACGCGACTACTTTTGGCGGTAGGCAGTTACCGGTTGGTACGGTTGTCCGCGGTCAGTTTCAGCCTGCAGAAGGTGGGCTAGTGTATTCGGCAAACTCTATAGAGCTAGCCGACCGTATCTATCAAGTCAACGCCTCTTCAGAGCTGTTGCGCGATGTGAAAGACCCGCGCCAGACTTCGACAGGGGCTATTTTGACAGATGCAGCTATCGGCGCAGCTGGTGGCTATGTGCTGGGTGAAGTTCTAGGCGATCCTGGGCTGTGGGAAGTGGTAGGCGGCGCGGCAGCAGGTGTGGTAGTGGGCAATACGACCGCGCCTTTTGTAGTGGTAATCAATCCAGATACCGAAATTGTCCTGTATTCCAACTAACGTTTTAGATAGCTTTGCCAAATAACGTTCCAGAGAAGGCGCTAGCTAGTCTAGCAGCAGGATGCGGCTGCATTCATGCTTGCCGCGGTCCGTCCTGATAGCCACTTTGCCTGTTGTACTGTAGTGCCTGTAGCCGATAAGGTGTATGCAGGCGAAGTACCAACGCCGTACGTAGTCTATAATGCGCCCGAGATGCGCTCAATATGCACCCAAGATACATAGTGTTTTGACGTGCACCTATCAAGCTACTATTTCGAATGCCAAAAGCCGTAGAGACGCATCCGATAATTCCTGTCTTACCAAAACCCTTCATTAAGTGGGTAGGGGGAAAACGCAGCTTTTGCCTGAGCTATCTAAGCGAGTGCCCAATAGCTTTGGTCGGTATTATGAACCCTTCGCTGGCGGTGGAGCCCTCTTTTTTTATCTTCAGCCGCAGCGAGCTTGCATTACTGACATCAATCCTGATCTCGTGAACCTGTATACGGTCGTCCGCGATCAGGTCGAAGCGCTTATTGAAGACCTCAGTCAGCATATCTACGAAAAGGCATACTTCTATCAGATGAGAAGCATTGATAGAACGCCAGCGTACGAGGGCTGGACCGATGTACAGAGAGCGAGCCGATTCATATACTTGAACAAGACCTGCTACAACGGCCTTTATCGAGTGAACTCGAAGGGCCAATTCAATGTCCCATTTGGTCGCTATACCGATCCGACTATTTTAGACCCTGTTAATCTGTATGCTTGTCAGGCGGCTCTCCAGAAGGCCGTGATCGAAGTATCTGACTTTTACAGTGTCAGAAAGCGAGTCAGAGCGAACGACTTTATCTACTTCGATCCACCGTATGCTCCACTGAGCGCGACATCCAAGTTTACGAGTTACACAAAAGACGGATTTAATAGAGAGATGCAGTATGTCTTGCGCGATCTCTGCCGCGCGCTGGACCGGCGGTCGGTTCGCTTCATGCTATCCAACTCGTCAGCACCGCTTATCCTCGATCTCTATAGCGAGTTCAATATAGAGCACGTCTATGCAACGCGGTCTATCAACAGTAAGGCTGGAAGGCGGGGAAAGATATCGGAAGTATTGGTTACAAACTACAAGTATTAGTACGAATACCGTGTTGATGTAAGCGTTGGCGCGAAGCCGTGTCCACAGTGATGTAGTCTTTCTATGGAGAATCATAATGACAAGGACCCAAGGCAGCGCAGCCAACCACCAGGGCAGGATACTTGAAAACACCATAGTGCCTACTTTCGAGGCTCACGGCTTCGAGGTAGTTGCTTACAGCACCTGGAACAAGAAGCCAGCGAATTACGGGACAGAGCTGCTCTTAAAGCACGTTCCTTACACCACAATCTACGGACAGAGGGGCTATACCGAGTTCCTAGTTAAGTCTGAAAAATTTGGGCTCAACGTCCGCATCGAATGTAAGTGGCAGCAGTTAAGCGGTTCAGTAGATGAGAAGTTACCTTACCTTTATCTTAACTGCATTGAAACAATGCCAGAAAAGGACATTGTTATTATTACCGGTGGCGGGGGTATGAAACCTGGAGCGATTCCGTGGCTGAAAGCAGCTGTGAGTCAGAGAAGATATGTAACATCAGACATGCCGAAGAAGAACATTCGGGTCTTCTATATAGAGGACTTTATCGCATGGGCCAATGAAACGCTTCGTTAGGGAAAAAGCCAACTAACGCGTGAGGACAAGCTGTATGCAGGCCGCTACCGAAGAAAACGTAGTAGGCATGCAGTCTCTTTATATGATTAAGTGCTTCGTTAATCTAACAAGTCGTACCTTATTAGACAGAGAATATCTGACAGAGCTAAATAACAGTTATCTCCTTTGAGATAGCCAGTTCTCTTTTCAAAGTGTAACCATTAGTGAAATGTGTGCAAACAGTGCGATCGCTCGATGCTCACAGGCATTGATGCTTTTCCAGCGTTGTTCAATATCTATATCAGTTACACAATAAGGAACCTTTTTAATGAAAGCCAACCTACGCTTTTTTCTACTGCTAGCTATTATTGCAACAGGCGTTTTCGCCTCAGCGGCCCATGCACAGACTAGCGCTGACCCTTCCGAGAGAATCGGTGTAGACGCTAGTGACCCCTACTCGGAGCAGGTCTACTCAGGCTCACAAGAAACTGATGCCGTGAGCGAATCAACGCCTGCTAGCTCTATGAACAATGACATGATGGGAACTACGTCCCAGATGCAGCAAAACCAGTCACTTCCTAGGTTCTACCAAATGCGCTTGGAAACGCTAGACCGAGGCAGTAGGTAACGACGAATTGCTTGAGTGCACTACCGTTTAGACCAGTCTTCACACTGTCTGTTTATGTATCTTACGTAAATAGCTGAAGTAAGCGATCTAAGCCGGATATGCGCTAGATTCTAACGACTTCCTTTAGGATCTAACGCATCTCTTAAACCATCACCTAGTAAGTTGAAAGCTAATACTGTCAACGTGATGAACAAACCTGGAAACAGAATTGTCCAGGGCGCTGAGAGCGAGTAGCCGCCCTTAAAAGCATCAGAGAGCATGGTCCCCAGTTCTGGCGTTGGTGGCTGCGCCCCTAATCCTAAGAATCCTAGTCCTGCGGCTTCGAGTGTCGCTGTTCCGATAGCGAGGGTTGCCTGGACTACCAGCGGTGCTAAGCTAGCGGGCAAAATGTGTAGAAAGACAATGCGAGGAGGCTTAGCCCCAAAAGCGCGCACAGTTTGAACAAATTCTTGCTCACGTAAAGACAGCACCATACTGCGGGTAAGCCGGATGAATTTGGGAATTTGCACGATGCCGACGGCGACCATAACGCTGATAACGCTAGGGCCAGTGACGGTGACTACTGCGATCGCTAATAAAATAGACGGAAACGCCAGCATCACATCGGTCAGCCAGCCTACCACCGTCTCTATCCAACCGCGAAAGTAACCAGCCGCTAGCCCCAACCCAACCCCAATCAACAATCCGATCGAAACTGAGACTAATCCGATCACTAGTGAAGTCCTAAGCCCGTACCAAACCAGCGTTAGAATGTCTCTGCCCAGCCCATCCGCACCGAACCAGTGCGCGGCACTCGGGCCCTGTAGCCTAGCCGCGTAGTCCCTCGCAGAGGCAGCGTCGTAAGGGTTTAGCACAGGGGCGAGCAGCGCTGCTAAAACGATGAATACAGTCAGCCCTAGTCCAATTAAGCCAGAAGTTGATTCAAGAAACCTTTGAACAGCGCGATTCTTCAACAGTTTAGACTTACGGTTTATTTCTGTTGAAGTTGGTGTGGGGATAGGTGCGATCGCCATAAAAACACAAATGGAAAAGAATTATTCCGTAGAAGACAGAACCAGCAGAGACAGCGATACCGCTTCTACTTGTACTGAATACGCGGATCTAATAAGGCATAAGAGAGATCGACAAGCAAATTGATCAGCACAAAAATAAAGGCCACAAACACCACACCACCCTGCACTACTGGGTAATCTCTTTGCAAAATGCCGCCGTAGATCCAGCTACCAATTCCTGGCCAAGAGAAAATGGTTTCTGTCAAGATAGCGCCTCCTAGCAGCGTGCCAAACTCTAATCCAACAATGGTGACTACCGGCAGCATGGCATTCTTCAGCGCATGTTTACCAATGACTGCTAACTCTTTTAGTCCTTTGGATCTAGCCGTACGAATATAGTCCTGCGATAGGACCTCTAGCATGGCGCTGCGCGTGATACGAGCGATAATCGCCAGAGGAATCGTACTTAGCGTGATCGCCGGTAAAACCAAGTGAGCTAGCACATCGGTTAAGGCTTTGAAGTCGCCTTGAACAATTGAGTCGAAAATAAAGAATCCAGTAATGGGTTTGAAAACAACGCTGATGTCGGTGCGTCCGCTTGGCGGCAGCCACTGCAAGTTAACAGCAAAGAGATAAACTAGCAGCAGGCCTAGCCAGTAGACTGGCATCGATACGCCTAGCAGAGATCCGGTCATGGTCAGGTTGTCGATCCAACTGTTCTTTTTGACCGCAGCCAGTACGCCAGCTGGAATGCCAACCATCAGGGCAATTAGCATCGCTACGACCGATAGCTCAAAGGTAGCAGGCCAGCGCAGTCGAATTTCATCGGCAATCGGCACGCCGGTAAAAATACTGGTGCCCAGATCGAAACTAAGCAAGCTGCCTAGAAAAGAAAGATACTGGAGCGGCAGCGGTTCGTTTAGTCCCATGCGCTCTCGCAGCTTTTCAACAGCGTCGGGGGTAGCGCGATCGCCCAGCATTGTCACTGCCGGATCGCCCGGAATCAAGTGTAAGAAAGCAAACACCAGCAGTGAAATACCCAGCAATACGGGTACTAGCTGAAGCAATCGCCTAAGAATGTATCTACCCATAGCGCTCTAACCTTTCTCTACTGCCGAAAATGGTTCAGAACTAAAAGGACTTGGCTCCCAGCCGTCAAGACCAGTACGCTTGGCTAACAGCGGCTGAGAGTGCACGATTGGAATTCTCAGCGCTTCGTCAAACGTGAGCGCGTCTACCTCTTTGTACAGCTCTTCTCTTGCGGCTGGGTCGCTCTCAATTCGCGCCTGCTCAAGCAGATCGAACAGCTCTTGGTTCTGATAGTCTCCTAAATCTTGCGTAGCGCCAGGGCCAAAGTGAGCATAGAGAAAGTTGTCTGGATCGCCATAGTCGCCTGTCCAGCCTAGCATAAAGGACTGGAAGCCAGGGGCAACGTTGCGATCAGCTAGGTATGCGCCCCAGTCTTTGGTTTGCAGATTGACGTTGATGCCAATTTCACTAAGTTCAGCGGCAAAGGCCTCGGCAATCGGCTTGGGGTTAGGAAAATAGGGACGGCTGACAGGCATATACCACAGGTCTAGATCAAAGCCGTCTGGATAGCCCGCATCCGTGATCGCACTCTTTGCAGCCTCCACGTCGTACTCATAGTCATCCACGCTGCTATCTCTAAAGGCTTCTAGCGACGGTGGGACAAAGTGACCGTCCGTTTCTCCTAGATCGCCCCAGAAGGCTTGAACGATTTCGGGCTTATTAATTGCCTGTGCGATCGCCTGCCGTACTTCTTTACTCGCTAGCGGCTCGTAGCTAGGGTTTAGCCCTAAATAGCCCACGTTAAACGAAGGGCGATAGACCGCTTCCAAATTCGGATCCGACTCAATTTCAGTCAACTGGTCAGGCGTAAGATCCACGGTAAAATCTAGCGTCCCAGCGCGTAGCTGAGCCAGTCTAGCCGCCGGATCTTCTACAAAGCTAAAGACAAGCTGGTCGACCTTGGGCATGCCTTCTTCCCAATAGTCTTCAAACTTGGTGAGGGTAACGCGATCGCCACTAATCCAAGAGTCAAATACAAATGGTCCGGTGCCCACTGCCGCGCCAGATGGCGTTCCGTAGCTAGTGTCTTCCTGTATGGCCGTCGGGCTTGCAATCCCAAAGTAGCCCGACGAAATCGCTGCCGGGAAAGCAGCAAACGGCTCAGCGATCTCAAACTCCACCGTCAGATCGTCAACTGCTCGGACATCGACTAGCGTCGAAGCCTCGTCACCTTTGAACCCACCAAACAAATCGGTCCAAATCTCATACAGGCTGCCCGAGTCACGATAGCCAAACTCAAACTCTGGATCCCACCAGCGGTTGATATTGAACACAACCGCTTCGGCATTAAAGTCTGTCCCATCGTGAAATTTAACGCCTTCACGCAGGGTGAAGGTCCAGGTCCTACCGTCCTCGGAAGGCGTCCACTCGGTGGCTAGCTCCGGCGCGAGGTCAGTGCTTCCCGGCTCATTGCCGACTAGATAGTTGTAGATCTGCTGTTGTACATAGATTGAGTTTCCGTCTGTGATGTCGCCGGGGGTTAAATTCACCGGCTGGCCAACCGAACCAAACACCAGCGCGCCTGTTGGAGATGCCGTTTCACCAGAGGTGTCCGCCGTTGTTGACTCATCTGAGGCGCCGCCGCAGTTCACCAGGACAACCGCCAGCGTCAGCGCCATGATCGCCAGTAAAACTCTTCGCAAACGCTGCCTTAAGAAAACGTATGGGCGCATAATGTTCTTTTGACTCCTACTGTTGTATCTGCTTCTGGTGAGTGATCAAAACTAGAGAGTTAGCTACAGGGATTATAGGAACCTACGTGAAACCCTCCCCACAAAATGAGTAAATCGATACATTCAGGCGATTGTCTAGGCGATCGCAACCACAAAAAATGTTTTTGCACCTGTTTTTTACACCTGTAGCCTAAAGCGTCTACCCAACTTGTTGAAGGGCTTGTTTTTTGCATTTTTTTGCACTAGTTTCTTGCACTAGCGATCGCGCAAAGACAGCTTTCGTTCAACTCGCTACAGTCTGTTTATTTCTATGCGGTATTGTTATGTCATAGCGTATTAGCACCCAGAATTCCTACCTCCCAGAATTCCTACCTCCCAAAATTCTAGAAGAACACTAGAAGCCACAGGGCCCAAACATGACTTTTCCAATTCTCGACGTTCGTAATCTCTCCGTTGCCTTTCCTACAAAAGCAGGCACCATCAAAGCGGTAAAGTCAGTCTCCTTCTCCATCGAACCTGGGCAAACGCTAGGGCTTGTAGGTGAATCGGGCTCGGGTAAATCGGTCACGTCCTTGGCGCTGATTAGCCTGTTGGAGAGCACTACGCAGGTCTCTGGCGAAATATGGTTTTGTGATTCAAATACGCCAGACGCCAAGCCAGTGGATCTACTTACGCTTTCATTAGAAGAGCGCCGTCGGTACCGGGGCAGGCTAATCTCAATGATTTTTCAAGAGCCGCTAACCTCGCTAAACCCAGTGTATACCTGCGGCGATCAGCTAGTTGAAGCGCTGCGACTGCATCAAGATTTAGACAGCAGCGCGGCTGAAGCTAAAGCGATCGCACTCTTCGAGGAAGTCAAGCTACCCGAACCCAAACAGGTGCTAGGTCGCTATCCGCATCAGCTTTCGGGCGGCCAGCAGCAGAGGGTGATGATTGCCATAGCCCTCGCAGGGAACCCTGCTGTTCTTATCGCCGACGAGCCAACCACCGCGCTAGATGTCACTATTCAATCCACTATTCTCGATCTACTTAGAGACTTGCAGACGGACAGAGGCACCGCCATTTTGTTCATTACCCACGATATGGGCGTCGTCTCACAAATTGCCGATCGCGTTGCCGTTATGTACAAAGGTGATCTGGTTGAGATTGCTCCAGTGTACGATCTGTTTGCTAACCCACAGCATCCATACACACAGGGGCTTTTGAACTGTCGACCTCGGCCAAACAAACAGCTACGGCGCCTGCCCACCGTCAGCGACTTCATGAGTGTTGGTGAAGATAAAGAGATCACGGCTACCGTTCGGACAGAAGCAGAAAGAGCGGAACTGTTAGCTGAAGTCAGCCCAGCCGAGATAGAACAGCATCGCGCTGAGATTTTACAGCAGCAGCCTCTATTAAAAGTTAAGGAGCTAACCAAAGGCTTTCCCGTCAGCCACGGCTTTTTCGGAAAGAAAACGGAATTTCGAGCGGTGGACAGCGTTAGCTTTGACGTTTATCCTGGCGAGACGCTAGGACTAGTTGGAGAATCTGGCTGCGGTAAGTCAACCCTCAGCCGCTGTCTGCTTCGGCTGATTGAGCCAACGTCAGGTTCAATCAGCTTCGATGGCAAATCTGTTCTAGATCTGCGCAGCGAGGAAATGCGACGCTTACGCCGCGAGATGCAGATTGTTTTTCAAAACCCGTACGGCTCGCTAGATGCGCGGCAGACTATTGGCTCGGCGATTATGGAGCCCATGCGAATTCATGGACTAGGGGGTAGCGCAGCGCGGAGGCGATCGCGAACTGCCGATCTACTAGAGCGAGTCGGGCTTGACGCTAGCGCTATGAGTCGCATGCCCTTCGAGTTTTCTGGCGGACAGCGGCAAAGGGTCTGCATTGCTAGAACGCTAGCGTGCGAACCTAAGTTTATTATTTGTGATGAGTCGGTCTCGGCCTTAGATGTGTCAGTCCAGGCGCAGGTGCTCAATCTGTTGAAAGATCTGCAACAGGACTTTAACCTTACCTATATTTTTATTTCGCATGACCTGAGCGTAGTGAAATTTGTCAGCGATCGCATCATGGTAATGAACAAAGGCCTCATAGAAGAAATTGGCCCCTCCGAGGCCATCTACAACTCACCTCAAAAGCCCTACACTCAGCAGCTCATCGCGGCTATTCCTGACGCTCGGCTCGAAGACATCCGCCAGCGACAAAAGGTTACCGTTTAGCGATAGCCCCGATCTTTTTCTATAACCAGTAGATCTAGAACAGTACAGGGCCAGAATACGATAGTCTCAAAATACGATTTCTCAAAACACAATCAGTCCAAAACAGCGCAAGCGGTGCGGCGATTCTGTCTCATCTTCCTACAAAAGAAATTTCTCCATAGATGTCGTTGTTATCGGTTTGCAGCCCAGCCGCATCGGTAGCCGCGTTATCGACAAACACCGGCAGTTCGCCTAGCGCGAGCACTTGAGCAGACACCGAGTTTGGAGCTAGCGCGGAGGGCAGCACAAAAATCGCGCCGCCTTTTCCTTGAGCGATCGCACCGCCAAAGCCAACGGCACCTGCCGGTACAAACGCCGACGCGATCGCAGCGTTGTTCTCAAACCGCGTCTGGTGCAAAACCAGACTGCCCGAGCGTACAAAAATCCCCCCGCCAAAGCCGCCGCCGCTGCCGCCATAGCTAAGGGCACCGTCTTCCGCACCAAAGCCGCCTTTGCCCGCCGCGCCCGCCCGGCTCGCACCGCTGCCAAAGCCGCCATCACCGCCAAAGCCACCAGCGCCGCCACCGCCGCCAAACCCTCCATTGCCGCCATTACCCCCATTGCCACCGCTGGCAATATCTGCGATCGCATTGCCGCCATTACCCCCATTGCCGGCGTTGCCATAGCCACCAAAGCCGCCGCCGCCGCCAAACGCAATCACGCCTACACTCCCATCCTTTTCCCAGCGTCCAAAGCTGCCAAAAATACCCGTTCCACCATCACCACCATCGCCGCCGCTGCCGCCGCTGCCGCCATTGGCCCCACCATTGCCGCCATTACCACCGTTTCCCCCATTTGCAAAGCCGCCAAAGCCGCCGCCACCACCAAAAACGATACTGCCAATCCCATTAACCCCTATTCCGTCAACCCCCGAAACAGCACCTCGATTAACCGGTTGTTTTCCTGGGTCGCTCGCTATCGAGACGTCTGGCAATCCCAACTCCGATGCGCCCGAAAGACTCACGCCGCTAATTCCGCTCACCGCGCCTCTGTTGCTGCCATTGCTACCCATCCAAACCTGTTGATCTACCTGTTGGGTTTCCGGCTGATTCGCCTGTTGGGTTTCCGGCTGATTTGCCTGTTGACGTTCAATACGGACCTGCGGCAACAGTCGCTCGCTGCCGCTACCGCCAATCGCCTGGTTATCCAAAAACTCGACGCGAACTAAGCGCACCGTCCCTTGATTGATCAATAGACCGCCACCCATGCCAGCGTTACCGCCCCCGCCTTGAATACCTGAGTCTCCCTGAGCCTGGCCGCGAGCGAGGATCACATCTCGAATGGTGATATCTCCTGCATCAATCTGTAAAACGCGATAGCGATCTTCGCCGCTAATGACGGTGCAATCTCCAGCTAGAGTTAGGTTGCTCTTTAGAGAAGGTAGCGGACCTTGCAATGCGATCACGCCATCAACTCCAGTCAAATCAATCAAGTCATCATCAGGCATAGCGTTCGCCTGATTAATCGCCCAGCGTAGTGAACCAACTCCCGCATCGGCAGCTGTGGTCACCCGAATGGGCTTTAGTAAAACTGGCAGTGAAGTTGACATCGTTACTGGCCTAGCCGTTGGCACCGACCTAGCCGTTGGCACCGATCTAGCCGTTAGCACCGACCTAGCCGTTAGCACGGTAGGGCCACTAGCGGCTAACCCAGGGGCCGGACCGAGCCAGCTCCAGCCGAGGAAAAGAGCAACAATCACAGATAGAACAACATTCCGTCGGCTGTAGAGGTTGTTCATAGTCGTTCATGAGTTTATATTTGTTCACAAGTTCATAGCTGCTCACAGGTTCATAGCTGCTCGCAAGTTCATAGCTGCTCACGAGAGTGTTCATTCAGTCTAAAACTGCGCTTGCTGTGAGTTTTGTCGTGAGTTTTGCTGCGAGTTTTGCCGCGGACTTTGCTGTGGATAGAACTGCGTGCTATTTTTCCAGTCAAACTGCAATCGCTGATTACCAAGATATTGGTCGCCTCCCGCCTTCTGTTGTAGCGGCAGCTGAGTCTGATTTCGCCCCTTTGTCGTCTCCTTTATCAGTAAGAACGACGACTGCACCCAACCCTCAGCATGAGGCGGCGCATCGAAGCGGATGTGATTCCAGGTTGCACTTTGGTTATCACTTACCTGCTCCAAAACCATCACAGCATCGCCATTGACGCCGTAACCGGCTTTGTTGTTTCCTACGCCTGGTCGCAGATATATTGCAATCTTGGCGTCGGGCTCTAGAGCCACCAAGTTAGCCGGTTGGCTCACGCCCTGATTGCCGGATGGGCTATTGATCTGGTTACCCGCGAAATTAGCCGCCCAACAGTTTGCAGGAAAAACAAAGATAGCGACGCTAATCGTAAACGCGATCGCCCCGGTCGCTACTGTACCTGTCAACCGTTTGAATAGTTGCTCAGGCAGCTTGGACAGTTCAGGCAGTCGCCGCCGCAATTGTCCGTTCGTGGCCTGATGTGACCTTATAGATTTCTGACATGTCATATTAATAAGCAGTAACGAACAGCAATAAGTAGTGCATCTAGGTCGCAAAGTTGAAGAGTCGTCACCAAAAAGTCGTCTCAGAGACAGTTCAACTGCGGAATATCCCTGTTGTATACGGTATGCACAGATAAGATAATAGTACCCCTTAACGAATTCAGCTGATTTTCAGTCTCGCAATTTTTTAAAACCGCTTAGAGCTTAACTATGACTGTGACCTCATCGACCTTGCCATCACGTCCTATCATTCAGCGCCGCAAATCCCTTTACGAGCAGGTGTACAGTGCTCTGCGCACTGGGATTTTAGCGGGCGAGTTCGCACCCGGTAGCCGCCTAATTGAAACCCAGCTTACCGACTTGCTCAATGTTAGCCGCACCCCACTACGCGAAGCCTTGCGCCAGCTACAGAAAGAAGGACTCGTGACGGCTGACACCAGTGGCCTGCATGTTACGACCATCTCAGCTGCCGATGCTATAGAGCTATACGACTGTCGCCTGGTTCTTGAAAAGCTATCGGTAATCGGCGCCTGTGAGCAGGCTAGTCCCCTACAGATCAAGTCTTTAGAAAGCTACGTCATTCAGGCCGAAGCTAGAGACCCGCAGAATGCTGACGAGCAAACGCTGCTACAGCTACTGGACTTGGACTATCAGTTTCATCATCTGATTGCAGAAAGCTCAGGAAATCGGCGCCTGGTTTCCCTACTCGACCAAATTTTCGATGCTATGGCGCTGCTTCGCATTCAAACGCTCAAGCAAAACCCATCAGTTTTAGAAATTCGCCTAGAACACCGTCAGGTATACGAAGCGATCGCCCGAAAAGATATCGCAACTGCGATCGCTGCCGTACAGCTTCATCTGCTCTCCAGCAAAGCCAGAGTCGTCAAAGAAATTCAAAGCTCCGCTCTATAATTTTCAACAGGCTCAACAGCTTAATAGGATATATAAAATATCGCTGGAAATCGCCTCGACGGGATTCAATTCAAGCGTTAATATAGTATCTAAATATACAGTTTAGGTCTACTCGAATCGTGAAAATTCAATTCCAGTCCATATCCAAAGCCATCGCCAACTTCATAGTGCAGCGTCCTCAGGCATCTGCGCAGTCACCTGCGCTCACGGCTGAAGATCAATATGGTGCAAAGGCACCGCTCTACCCCTACCTGCCAAAGAGCGAAGAGCAGCGTGACTGGCTAGAGCGGATCTATTCCATCCAATAGCTTTGTTCGAAATAGCTTTACTTGTAGGCATAGCTATTTTTCTCGGCGCTTTTCGTACCAATACTTTTCGTAACAGTACGCATCGGCCCGGCTGACTCAAATAAACTCAAGCGTCCCTTGGCATCTCACATAAATGCTAAGGGGCGCTTTGCTATAGGCAATGATTAAACGGTGGCCAGACGGCAGTTAGACAATAGTCAGACAATGCTACAGACAGAAAATGTAGCATAAGGCACAGTGAGTGATCTTCAGAATGTATACAGTACACAGCAGTACGCTTGCGTATTGATAGTCACAGTCTTTCTTTATTCGAGGCAATCCCACTTAAAGACCTGTGCGGAGCGAAGAATTAGAGCAAAGAGCCAAAAGCAAAGAGCCAAAAGCAAAGAGACTATTCTCTGGAGAATTTTTATGAGTCAAACGGATGTAGATCTTCAGCAACAGCCCCTTAGGCCCTCGCCCCCACCCCCTTCTTATAGTGGATGGCAGGCAAGCGTTGCTAAATACTTTGATTTTGAAAGCTATCGCACCGATTTTCGCACCGAGATTTTGGCCGGGTTAACTACCTTCATGACGATGGCCTACATCTTAGTCGTACATCCGCTGATCATGTCAGACGCGGTGTTTTTACAAGAGCCCGGCGATCTCTTTCGAGAACTCGTTGTGGTAACCGGTATTACCGCCGCTATCGGCACGCTGGTTATGGGTCTCTATGCCAAATATCCTTTTGTGCAGGCACCGGGCATGGGGACTAACGCCTTTTTCGCCTATTCTGTTGTACTAGGGCTAGGCATTGACTGGCGAGTCGCGCTTGCCGCTGTGCTGATTGAGGGCGTCATATTTATTGCCTTGACAGTCACCGATGTCCGCCGCCATCTGATTGCCGCTGTGCCTAACTGTATCAAGGCTGCTACAACCGTTGGCATTGGTATGTTCCTAGCCTATATCGGTCTGAGTGGAGACACCGCTGTAGGCGGCGCTGGTCTGATTGTTGCTAACGAAGTCACCAAAACCGCTTTTGGCAGCTTCAGAGAGCCAGCCACGCTTCTAGCCACCTTTGGTATCTTTCTTTCAATCTTTTTTATCATCAGACGCATTAAGGGCGCGCTACTATGGGGCATTGGCGGCACAGCCATTCTAGGCTGGATGCTGGGCGTTGCCACACCTCCTGCTGGCATTGTTGCAATTCCGGCCTTTCCGTCTAATCTTTTTGGCCAGGCGTTTGTTGGGCTTGGCGGCATTAACGGCGGCAATATAGTCGATTTTCTCGCTATTCTGTTAGTCTTCTTGTTTGTAGATATGTTCGATACTATCGGTACGCTAATGGGTGTTGGCACTCAGGCGGGCTATATCGACGACAAAGGAGAGCTGCCTCGGGCAAATCAGGCGCTTTCTGCAGATGCGATCGCAACGACTGCAGGCGCAATTATGGGCACCTCTACGGTTACCACTTTTGCCGAATCTGCCGCAGGCGTTTCTGAAGGCGGCCGCACCGGCCTAACGGCTGTCGTCGCTGGGGGTATGTTTATTATCGCTCTGCTGTTCGTGCCTATCTTTGAGGCTGTCCCCGCTTTTGCGACGGCACCGGCGCTGCTGATTGTGGGTGTTTTGATGATGGCTAGCATCAGCAGCATTCGCTGGGGCGACCTGACCGAAGCAATTCCCGCTTTTGTCACCATGTTCTTTATTCCGCTAGGATTTTCTATTGCGGCTGGACTTGCTGCAGGCCTTATCCTCTATCCCTTTACCAAGCTCGCCGCTGGTCGCTCTCGCGAAATTCCTGTTATCACCTGGGTACTAGCTGCTATCTTCATCTTTCGCTTCGCCTTCGAGACGCTAAGGTTCGGCTAAATAGTTCAGACGCTAGCTCCAGGAAATAGGGCCATAATTCAGCTTAGAGAATGGTGCCACTTACTGGCACCTGCGCCATATTGCTGAGGCTGTAGCAGCTAGTGCCACTTACACGAGCAATTTTTGGGCGTATTGTATACAGTATACAAGTCTCTTTACATCAGCTTTCTATGTTAGTTACTCAGCAGTCCGTATTCCGTCGCTTCTGGTATCCGGTTATTCCCACTCAGCGGCTAACGCAAGGTCCACAGGCATTTGAGCTATTAGGAGAGCATTTGGTGCTCTGGTTAGACGAAGAGGGTAAGCCGGCAGCAGTGCGCGATCGCTGCTGTCATCGCACCGCCAAACTCTCGCTAGGCAAGGTCGATCAGGGTCGAATTTGCTGCCCCTACCACGGCTGGGAATTTGACGCGGCGGGTAGATGTCAGCGAGTTCCCCAGCTTGAACCAGGCTGTGCTATCCCCGCTAGCTATAAAGTTGACGCCTATCGCTGCGCTGAGCGCTACGGCTACCTGTGGGTATGTCTAGAAGAGCCCTTGATTGACATCCCTGAAATCGAGGAAGCTAGCCATTCAAACTACCGCCTGATCCAAGAATTCTACGAGCCCTGGGAATGTGCTGGGCTGCGAGTGATGGAAAACGAGCTAGATTTGGCCCACCCAACCTTCGTACATACCGAAACCTTTGGCAGCGAAGATCATCCCACGCCCGACGAGCTCAAAATCACCGAAACTGACTGGGGCATCCATGTTTTTGGCAAGCTGGGCGTCGTCAACCCAGAGTTGCAACGGAAAAACTTAAAAATGGGCGAAGCTCAGACCTTTCGCACGCTGACTATGGACTGGCTAATGCCCTTTACCATCAAGCTAAAGATTACCTATCCTAATGGCCTAGAGCATATCGTCGTTAACACCATGACGCCGATCAGCGATCGCACCTCTCAAATGGTGCAATTCTGCGTCCGCAACGACACCGAAGCCAACACCCCAGCTGTCGACGTTGTTGCCTTCGACCGTGCCGTCACGCTAGAAGACAAGCGCATTCTAGAATCTACTGACTATGATGTACCCCTTAGCCCTAGCCGAGAAGAACACATGTTTACCGACCGTCCTGGTATCATGATTCGCAAAAAAGTCGCGGCCCTTCTGAAGGCGCACGGTGAAAGAGAACAGACTCGTTCTTTGCAAAGCTTTCCTGACAGCACTTACTATCCGTCAGCGCCACTTGTTTCTTCTCACAAAGCGTCCGTATAGCCATTCAAAAGAGCCACATATTTCGACTGTAACCACTTTGGCTGCGACTACCCTATCTGCGACCACTCTGGCTGTAACCACTCTGGCTGCGACCACTTTGACTGCAACACTTATACCTTAGCCCCCTTAAGCCCATGCAGCTTCAAAAGACTGATCTGGCAAAATCTCCCCTCTTCCTAGTTGCACCTTTCTTCTTTTTAGGAACAGCGATGGTCGTGATGAAGTCTATTCTTCCTCATACCTCACCGCTCTTTTTGTCCGCGTTTAGGCTATTACCAGCAGGGCTGCTGACGCTCATAGTCGCCGCTGTGCTAAAGCTACCTCAACCCAAAACATGGAAAGCCTGGCTATGGATTGGGCTGTTTGCGCTAGTAGACGGTGCTATGTTTCAAGGGCTGTTAACTGCAGGCCTCGTGAACACAGGCGCCGGGCTTGGCGCAGTTTTAATCGACGCCCAGCCACTAGTTGTGGCCTTACTAGCTCGCATTCTCTTCGGCAGTCTAATCGGGCCATGGGGCTGGCTGGGCTTGGCCATTGGAATTGCTGGGATTAGCCTATGCGGTCTGCCAGCGGAGTGGATCTACAGCCTTTGGGAGAAAGGTATTCCGCTAGAAAGCTGGTTACAGGCTATTCAGGGCTATAGCCCCAAAGGTAGCACCTGGGAACTATCCAGCCTGCTACAAAATGGTGAGGTTCTCATGCTGCTTGCCGCCCTATCAATGTCAGTAGGCACCATCTTGATGGGCTATGTTAAGCGCCATGCGGATCCAATTGTCGCCACGGGCTGGCACATGATTCTGGGGGGGATACCACTAGCTGTGATGTCTGGACTGTGGGAGCCCTACTCTACCGACAACCTGCTGCTAGGCGACTGGGTCGGTCTGCTCTATGCCACTGTGTTCGGCACAGCGCTCACTTACGGTATGTTCTTTTACCTCGCAGCTAATGGCAACATGACTAGCGTTAGCGCGCTGATCTTTCTGACACCTGTATTTGCGCTGTTGTTCAGCAGTCTCTTTTTAGGTGAGTCGTTGAACGGTCTCCAGTGGGGGGGCGTTGTGTTAACGCTAGTCAGCGTGTACCTGGTCAATCAGCGTGAGCAGATTGAAGCGGCTATAGCCAATTTAAGCCAGAAGCTATCACCTGGCGCTGCTCCCGATTAAAGTTTCATTTTCAATAGCCTTCTTATTTTTTAGGGAACAACTCAAATGATTCGTCAGTTTCGCCAGTTTTTGATTGCAGTGGCAGCCGCCTTTTTCATCGGGAGTACTTTTATCGGATCGCTGTTTTCTATGCCAGGTGCCGTGAATGCCGCTGAGTATAGTCAAAGTCAAAAGGATCAAAGTCAAAAGGATCAAAGTCAGAAGGATCAAAGTCAGAAGGATCAAAGTCAGAAGGATCAAAGTCAGCAGGGCCAAAGTCAGCAGGAAAGCCAATCCTACGATAAAGCACAGTCCGCTGATAGCTATACCAGCGACTACACCAGTCAACAGACAAACCAATCCAAGTCTCAGGGAAAACAGTCAGACCAAGCTGATGCCAATAAAAAGCAGTACGCTCAGCAAGAGCAGACTTATCCGACTCAAACTTATCCAGTACAGCAAGAACAGACTTATCCAGCTCAAACTTATTCTGCTCAGTAAAGGCTAGTTAGGTAAGAGGTTTATCTATAGGAGATTTGTTTAGATGGGTTTTCCGCAAGGTCAGTCAGATCGGTCCTCGCTCAAGGCCGTCCGCGGCTCGTTCTTAGACTTTGTGGACGACCCATTTTATGTTTCCGAAGCCGAAAGCGTCCGATACCTTCCGGATGGTCTGTTAGTCACAGGAAGCGGCAAGATCAAGGCCTTTGGACCCTATGAGAATCTGCAAGACGAGTACGGAGACCTGCCGACGACTGCCTACGCTGAGCGGCTGATCATGCCAGGGTTTATCGATACCCATATCCACTATCCGCAAACCGGCATGATTGCAGCCTACGGAGAGCAGCTCCTAGAATGGCTAGACCAATACGTGTTTCCTACCGAAGGTAAATTCCAAGACAAAGACTACGCCAAGGCGGTCGCCGAAATCTTTTTAGATCAGCTCCTCAGCAACGGTACGACTACCGCGCTCGTTTTTGCCGCTGTCTTTCCTCAGTCTGTAGACGCCTTTTTTGAAGCCGCAGAGCGTCGCAATCTTTGTATGATTGCGGGCAAAGTCATGATGGATCGCAATGCGCCAGACTATGTTTGCGATACCGCGGATGCTTCCTATCAAGAGAGTAAAGCTCTCATTCAAAAATGGCATAAGAAGGGCCGACTTCGCTATGCCGTCACGCCGCGATTTGCCATCACCTCAACCGACGAACAGCTACAAAAAGCAGGAGAGCTACTCAAAGAGTTTCCTGATGTGTATATGCATACCCATGTCTCTGAAAATCTTAAAGAAGTCGAGTGGGTAAAGGCGCTGTTTCCTAGCTGCAGTGGTTATTTGGATGCATACGATCAGGCAGGACTAGTCAAAGAGCGATCGGTGTTTGCACATGGCGTGCATTTGACCGATGCTGAATTTCAGCGACTGTCTGAGGCGAAAAGTGCGATCGCTTTTTGTCCGACTTCTAATCTGTTCTTAGGCAGTGGCCTGTTCAATCTTGAACAGGCAAAATCAGCAGAGCATCCCGTAAAAGTAGGACTTGGAACAGACGTGGGTGCAGGCACTAGTTTCTCTCTTTTACAAACTGCCAACGAAGCTTACAAAGTTGCTCAGCTTCGCCAGCAAAAGCTCTCACCTTTCAAAGCGCTTTTTCTAGCCACATTAGGCGGAGCCAAAGCCCTCTGTTTAGAAGAGACGCTCGGTAGTTTCGATATCGGTAAAGATGCCGATTTCATTGTTACTAACCCGCAGGCCACACCGCTAATGGCCTTTCGTAACAGCGCTGAGTTTCCTCGTACGTTGGATCAACTTGCCGATTGCGCTTTCTCGCTGATGATGATGGGAGACGACCGCGCTATTCAAGCCACCTATATCTTAGGTGAACTCGCCTACAGCGGCGATCAGACAGCCTGAACTCAGATTGATTTAGACAGAACTTAAACAGAATTTAGATAGAAAAAGGCTTCCTGAAACTGCCAGGAAGCCTTTCTATCGATCTATTCTATCAATCTATACGATTCACACGGTACGACTGGATGCTAGAGCCGTAGCTTAGAAGCGGTAGCCCAAGCCTGCAACAAAGTCGACTCGCTGATCATCCAAAGGCACGTAGTTGACAGAGCCGTTAATCGCATAGCGGTTACCGAGCTGATAGTCAGCCCCAGCAGTACCCACAACTTGAAACTCAGTCTCATCTCCAGTTGTTACGCCTGCACCAGCACCTACGAAAGGCTGAAACCGTCGTTCGCCATTGCCAGTGAAGTCGTAGGTAACCGGAACAAGAACAGATACATCGGAATCGCTATTGTCTCCGATAGCGCCTGTGAACACTTCTGGGCGAACAGAGAAACGGTTGGATAGAGCGTACTTACCGTTGACTACCGCGCCTTCGTTGCTACCGGCAAAACCAACGTAGTTGCTGCCTTGAATAGGCTGACCGATGCGGCGAGCTTGAGTGGTTTGAGCAGCACCTTCGCTACGCTGAGATAGGATAGAGGGTCCAACAGATGCGCGATCGCCAGTTGGGTTAGCCTGAGCGGGAGCAACTAGAGCGCTAGCAGCGAGAACAGCAAGTGGAAGCAACAAACCAAAATTAACTTTCATGGAACAATTCCTTAGTGAGTAATCGAAATGAAGTGAACAAAGAACAAACTTGAGCAACTTCTTTCTCGAAGCTGATGACTTGATTATGTTTCGTGTGACAGTTGATGCGATTAAGGAAGGGCCACTTGTTTGGAGTGTCCTCAGATATCCCTGAAAATAGGGGCTATGCATCGCCATCTACCATGCCTACACTGTGCCAGATGAAGTCGCAACCACAATAGTTAACACCGGTGAAGTAACCTTGAAAGATCTAACACCAAAGCAAAACGAACTATACGTGCGCTGCCTGTGTCCATTGATTTGCTTTTATCTCGCTCGCGGCAACCCGGTCACCAACACACCGGCTAGCAGTCCCCAAAACGCCGAACCAATACCGAACAGCGTCGCGCCCGAGGCCGTTATCAGAAAAGTGATTAGTGCGGCTTCGCGACGGCTCTTGTTTTCGTTTGCACTCTTGTCTTCGCCTGCAATAGAAATCTCATCAGTCAACGCAATACTCAGGCTCGTGCCAATCGCACCCAGCAGCGCGAGACCTGCGATCGCAGCTACTAGCTCCTTGGGCAAAGCCGAAAACACCAGGCCTCAGTTCACGGTATTCGCACTCGATAGCGTTAACGACGACATCGACGCGGCGATCATCGCCCTTAGCGCTCAGTCGTTCATGCTGCGCAAAGCCTTCGAGCTGCGTAGCTGCGTCTCTATCGTCGATGAGGCTCCGGTACTGCTGAAGTTTGAAGCCCTCGCTCGCATCGTCGGCATGATGTGCTCGAACGGGATGGCCTCTGGCATTAAGCCAGTCGTGATCTCGCAAGACCCCGCTTCTGTTGCTAATTCGATTATCGCTAGCCAAATTACCAACAACCTCAAAGTTCGCTTCATCGGCGCAATTACGCGCAATGCCGCTAGAGAGTTCGAGAAGCTGCTCGGCTACGACCCAGCAGTTCTAGCGCCAAACACAACTGAGCAGTTCTTCACCAACGCGCAAACGCTCTCGTCTAGCTGGCTGGTGGACGTTGACTCAAAGCTAGTTCACTGCGACCACTACCTGCCCCCCGAGTGGCTAGCGGCACTGGCGAACAACAAGTCAGAGATCTGGCTGCGCGATACTGTGACAGCTCGCTTTGACAATAAGTATCAAGCACACGCCGCATTTACCAAAATCTATGTCGAAGCCCTCCGAGCAGGGCGCATCGACTACCTGTACAGCAACCGTGAAAAGCTCTCTCAACCTATGCTTGTCAATGTCTAACTTTAATGTCCAGACCCGATCTAAAGCCAAACCCAAACGCAAGCGTCGTTTTGCTGCTGCGGTGATTTCGATCTCTGCGATCGCCACCGCAACTGGAGCCATTGCTTCTACTCAGCCGTTTAGCAGCGACAACCCGTTTGAATCGAGTATTCCCAGCGCTATCAATGGCAGTGGCGGCGGCAGCAATATCGCTGCGGGCGAACCGTCTATTGGCGACTTGGGCAGTCTTGGTGGCTTCGGCGATATCATTCCGTCTTTTCCAGGATTACCCGAAGGTGGTTTCCCATCGTCACCCGGCAGCAGTGGCGGTTCATTTGAAGACATTTTCATGGGCGGACTCGGCCACATCTTCGGCAGCGCGGGCGGGCCTGCTCCCAAGATTTTCAAAGACATTCTCAACGGTAATATGGGCGGTGTTCTGAGAAGCATTCTAGGCATCCTCACTAGCCAGAACGAGATTTTTGGGGAGATTTCAAGCGTGGTGCTCGGCGATGGCTGGGAGGGCGCTGACAGTGACGGTAATCCAAATACACCACCTAACCCCTACAAAATACGACTGCCACAGGAAGAAAGCGATGACGAAGCTGGTATTCTCACCCGTTCTCCGATTGTGTCCAGACGTGACAAAGCGAACCAGTACGACCAGGAGCTGGGGCGAGCGATGGCCGCGCCAATGCTCGCTGAAGCAGGCGACCAGTGGCTCGAAGGCAATATTACAACCAGCTCGGACATGATGCAGGCAGGACTGGCATCCACGCAGAGTGCGATCGCTAAATCGGGCGAAGCCACCGAAGCAACGTCTACACAGGACATCGTACGGCGCAGCGCTGAGATGTCTGGTATTGCCGCCACGATGCAAATGCAGGAAATGCAGCAAAACGCCATGCTTGGTGAATCGCTCTGGAATATTCAGCGCCTGGAAAGCGCTCAGCTCCAGCTTGCCGCTGATACCAGTGAGGCAGCTGACGAACAGAATCGGCGCGATAGAACCAGTCGTGCTGCTTCCCTATCTAGCTCAGCCGGGGAAGCCATGATCATCCCTGGGCTTGCAGATATTCCTTCATCGGCATCGCCTACCCCATCAGCTCCGGATGCACCTTCCTTTTTCGCTACGCCATAGCTCTATTGCGCAAACACCATGCTGTTGTTTAACCGACCGTACAAGTACAGAATGCTGTTCGTTGTTTGCTTCTATGCAGGCGTAATTCTGTTTGTCTCTGCTTCTGCTGGTATGGCTCAGGACGCACCGGGCAGTGCCACCTCCATTCTCGAAAACGCCATAGATGTTTCTAAAAGCAGTGAGGAAGGACTCAATGAGCTATGGGAAATAACCTTCACCGGAACTTACTCTCCTGGCTACCTAGCCGTTATGGACTTTGCTAAAAAGGTCATGGTCATTCCGTTCTTCTGGATGATCATTCCTATCACGCGGGCTTTTACGTTTAATCGCTATGAAGAAATATTCAGACATGTCGCCTGGATAGTCCTGATTTGTGTGCTGACAGTCAACAGCTATGGACTCATGACAAAGATTGCTTACGGCTCTAGGAACTTCATCAACGACACCACAAAGGAAATTCTATCCTTTCAGCTTGGGCCGGTAACGATGAAGGATGCCTTATCCGATGTGCTGTTAACAGAAGAAGCGAAAGAGACCATTCGATTGAACTTTGTTGAGTGCGAAGCGAAGGAAGGAGAAGAACAGCTCAAATGTTTTGAAGATGGAGCAAAGACCGCTAGGGAGGAAATTGCGGAAGCAGAAAAAAGGACAAACAAATTGGGACTGAATATATCAGGATTCAGGCGGCTGCAAGAGCGCTTGGACAAAATTATCGGTGACATCAACTTGGCAAAGGATTCGCAGAACGATATGACTTTTGGGCTAGTCAACTTCTTCTTTCAGAGCACTGGTCAGGCAATCGCTCAGCAGCTTATGAAAGGATTTCAAAGTGCCATGATGACAATCATCGACGTTGGTTTCTACTTGACAGCAATGCTTGCGCCAATTGCCGTTGCCGCTTCGCTCGCACCGCTTCAGCCTAGAATCATCTTCATATGGGGCGCAGGATTCATTGCTTTTGCTCTAATGAAAATGGGCTACAACATCTTGATTGGCGCGATCGCCACGGTCGCCTTAACCATTGATGCCACCAATTTTGGCAGCACTGGACTGCTCATCGCAATGGGCGTTATCTCACCGCTGCTTGCAATGGCAATGGGGGGTTGGGGAGGCGCTAGGCTAGTTCATGCAATGGCCGGAGGCGCGAGTGCAGCGATTGCCTTGGTGCCTATTCCGATGCCACGTCCGAAGTAGCGAAGAGAGTTTCACTATGAAATTTGTTTGGGTTCTGACCGTTCCACTGGGTGTTGTTGTTCTATTTATCATGGGTGTGCCCAGCATGTTGAATGTAGAGCAGAAACCTAGTCCAGAGAATGTCATTCTCAATGATAAATCTGACTATCAGTCAAAGGCAGAGGACTACGCTCAGTTAGACATGCGCCAGGAGGCTTTGGCCACCTGCGCATCAATGCAAGAAAAGTACGGCGATCAAGACCTCTGTTTGCTAGAGATATACGGCATTTTAGATGATATTGATGGTCAGATTGAAGTTTATGAAAAAATGCTGGCTAGAAACATAGCCAATGGCGACAGCGCTAGCGCAGCTTCAAAAGAAAGAAGATTGGAAAGCTTACGAGAAGAAAGAGACAAAGAGAAATGATAGCCAAACTACAGCCGAAAAGACTTAGAAAACTACTACCCGATACAGAGACTGCCACTAAATCAAGCGGCAGTCTCATCATACTCGGGCTAATTGCTAGCAACGGACTCACACTGCTCATGATGTTCTGGCTCGCTGCTAGCGTTTCTCGTATTGCTAGCCGAGACGCACCAACGCTAGTACAACAAGTCGGCGGACAGGCGTTTGTTGCCAAACCTATCGACTACGACTACCGCGACCCCCAGGTTCTCCAGAATGTGGCTCGCGAATGGGCACTCCTCAACTTCTCTTTTGGCGATCTCCCACAGATCAACCATAAAACTGAGCAGGTCTCTTACGGAGGGACAAACCTTCCTGAACAAACGGTTACCGCATCTTACCTATTCACCGACGCCACCAGAGATGCCTATCTCAATGGCTTTGCTGAAAACATCTACACCAGAGAAGCTCAACGCGGCGGACTCAGCTCGCTGTATATGCCCTATCGGATCTCCGCGCCCAGACAGCTTGAACCAGGTCGCTGGGAAGTTGATGTTGTCGGTTCACGGCTCATAGCTACGCCTAGCAACCCATCTGGCGAGATGGTGCCGACCAATGTTCAACTACAGCTAGTCGCTGCTGAGGTGCCGCTATTGGCTTTACAAGAAGATCCTTCTGACGCAGCTAAGACTACCTACCGTCTGCTCGAATCAGGTATTCGCATCGATAAAATCACTGCTCTCAAACAAGATTAAATCTCATGGAAAACAACGGTACGCCCAGAAATGAAGGTAGGGACGAAACGGCGATCTCTGACAATTTGGTTGCCTTTCCCAACAATGATGAAACCCAGCTACAAGACATCTCTGAGCTACTCGAAGGCGCACCTGTCATTCAGCAATCAGCAGATAGCACAAATAAGCCAGCCAGCGAGATTGCATCTGCGGCGGACTTCGATCAGGTAGCAGACAAAAAGCCATTCTCCCGAAGACTAGGGCCGAAGGCAACGACTGGCGCGATTATCTCTGCATTGATAATGCTGCCGCTGTCTTTCATTTTTCTAGGCGGCGGTGGCTCCAAGCAAGCGGAGAACGTTGCAGTAGTTGAAGAGCCAACGGAAGGTAATGCCTACGTCAGCCCTGAAGACTATGCAGCTATGCAGGCTGAACTAGAGCAACTGCGCAGCCAGCAAGCCTTTACTAACCAGCAGGTTGATGCTGATGAGATAGACGCTGCGGGACGCCAGCAACAGAATGCACAAGATAAACCCACGACAAGCCCGACAACAGCGGCTAAACCCTCCCCAACACCGCGAGCAACCACTGTCAGCAGCAGCCCAGTACCTAGATCCACGCCTACGCCTTCTAGAGTCGTCACACCTGCGCCCCGCTCGTCGCCAGTTGCTGCGAGACCTCAATCGGCTCAGATCAGACAGACACTAGCAAGAACAGCCGAACCGGTAGATCCCTTCGAGCGTAGAGCGCAGCTGCAAGCATTAGGCACATACGGAGCACCGCCACCAACTACTCAGTCTTCTCAAACTGTCGGCAGAAGGGTATCTAATCCATTTGAGATGGCCAATCCTTACATTCAAGCGATCGCCGTAGAGTCACCGCAGGCACAGCCCGCGTTCTCGCCCGTGCAGGCAGCAGCACCCGCTGAAAGACCACTAACTGAAGAAGAACTGCAATACCAGCAGGATGCCAATGCGGTGCTAGCAGTTGAGGCTCTTGAAGTAGACCCTGAAGTCGCGAGCGCACCTCCCATCTCTAGCAGAAACAACGTGCTGAGAGGAGATTCAGCGGTGCTAGACCCTAGAAGATTCGAGACATCTGATGAGAGTCAAGAAAGCGTACAACCCAGAAGTCACTCTGCACCCGCCTCACCGATGGCCATTATGCCAGGAACCAGCGCTCAGGCAGAGCTGCCCTTCGGCTTTATCTGGCAAGAAGGTACGTCACTACCAGAAGTGTTACTCATGACAACTGAGGACATTATGGCTGGGAATCAATCTGTAATAGCGGCGGGCACTCAGTTCTTAGGTCAAGCTCAAGTAGATCCCGGTTCTGGCGCTGTCAGCATTCAAGTTGTTGGCATCTTTGGAGAAACTCAGAGTATACAGATTCCTCGCACCAGCGTAGCGGTTCAAGCCGCAGACGGAAGTGTTCTAATGGCAAAAGCCAGTGGAGGTGCTTCGCGTTCTTCTAGTCCCAACGTAGGTGGGTTCTTAATGGAATCGTTTGGGAACAGCCTCGGCAACGTCCTCAGCAATGGGGATAACGTCTTGATGGACGTTGGCGGGGGCCTAGCTGAAACCATTATCGACGGTCAAGTAGAGCGCTCTGAGGAGATCGCAGCAGCTAGAAACTCACGGACTGCCGCGCAACCTACGGTCTGGACGCTGGAAGCCAGACCTATTCAACTCACGTTCAACAACTACATTCCACTCAATAGCGCGTCACGGTAGCGCAGGAGAATTCTTATGAGACTAAAAAAACTAGAACGGGCAGCGTTGGCAAAGCCTCCCCTATGGGGAATCGCAGCTGCTTTTGTTCTGCTACTACCAACAGCCGCAAACGCAGCCTGCACTCGTGGCCCTAACGTTGTTGTTAATCGCGGACATGGCGCTTCGATCTCATTTGATGAGCCTGTCTATCAGGCAAGAGTCTTCGATATCTCTAAGCTGATGTTAGAAGAGATTCCGGCGCAGGGAACGCAGACTTTAATTCTGACTGAGGTTGAAGCATCACAGTTTCCAGGAATGCCGCAGACACCTACAACTTCACTGCTCGCGAACACAGCGGACGGCTGCTACGTCTTCAACGTGTCATTTGGCAATCAACCCGTTCACAACACCATCAGCGCTATACCTGAAGCCAACCCTGAACTTGCTCAGATTGCTTTGTTACCGGGTGGAGATGATATCGACATTGCTGCACTGCGCACTGAATATGACGCAGCTATAGAGCAGCATGGCACTGGCAACAGCTTTCTCCAGCGAGTAGAGCAGTTCCTTGCGCTCGTAGACGGCGGCACAGGTCAACGGCTCGCCGCTCAGCAAGCAGGTGTTGACTGGTCGCACCTGACCAAGCTATCGGGCCAGCCCGACTTCAGCAATCTACTAGACAACAGTTTCGACATTTAGATGGCAAGCGATCGCCTTTTTGTTTGATGAAACGCATACTCTGCCTCCTTCTATCCTTCATAGCCTGCCTCTATCTGTGGACTTCACCGGCACTGGCTCAAGAAGTCTTACCTGAAGTTGCGGATAGCTTGGAAGCTGAAGT
Source organism: uncultured cyanobacterium (assembly GCA_963702855.1). Lineage (GTDB taxonomy): Bacteria > Cyanobacteriota > Cyanobacteriia > Phormidesmidales > Phormidesmidaceae > Phormidesmis. The sequence continues at coordinate 42,897 of OY969765.1, read as the reverse complement.
TCTTCGGCTCTCTTTTGATGACTTGCCCGCTTTCGAGAGCGACGGCTTTATGCTGGGCTATCGAGACACTATCTTTCAGGTAGAAGGACAGGAAGGCGTTGACAACTACGCTCAGCAGCTCGAAGGCTACCAGCCACCCTATGATCCAGCTAGGGAATGGATAGCCGGTCAGTTCCCTAGCGAAGTCATCAAGATGGGCGATCTGATGTATTCAGGTGCAGGCATTGAGCAGCTAACGATGGATGACATCGGGCAGCTCACTGGCATCGACATTGAGAACTTTCAGCTTGCTGACGTGCCCTTCTTACAGGACTTCACGCTGAGCGACCTGGTTGGAGATGTCCCTTTCCTCGGCGACTATGCGCTAGCGGATATCCCTAAATTAGCTGACAAAATCGGCGGCACGGGTTCAGAGGATATGCTCTCTCAATACCTCGCTGACAACCCTGACATTGCTCAGATGACCGTTGGTGATAGCGAACTTGGCTCGCTGCAAGTCTCGGACGTACCGAACCTCGGTGCGACCAAGATGGGAGAAATGCCAGAGGTCGGCGACGATGTTGTTGCAAACGTACCGGGCCTTTCCGCTGCGCAGCTCGGCAGTTTTCCTGGCCTAGAAATGGTTGGCGGGCTGATCCCAATTGCAAAACAAGACATCTCGTTTGGTGCGAAGGAGTACTCGGGTGGCAAAGCTACGCCTAAGCCTGTCAGCGGCGGCACGAACGGGAAAGAGGGCTGGGAGCCGATTGGATGCGTTGGGGGTTGCGCTCACATCGAGCTATACGACTCCGATCTCTCTCCTATCAAAGGCGCTTGGGCTGGGTCTAATTGGATAACAAACAAACACCGGGTAAAGGACGGTTTTGGAATTTTGGGAGCAGTATTTAACGAAGCAGGTGCTTACCGCGTTCCGTTCGGGCCGACCTTCGCGCTACAGGTTAGAGACACTGATGAAGCAACTGGTTCCGCTGATTGGGGAATCGCTTTCAGAGTATGTAAGCGTGGTTTCATTGATTTGGGCTGTACGGCCTATTTTATGGAGGTTCCGCTTCCCATAACAACGCATGAAGGTGCAACTATTCTGACAGGGGTAAAAGACGGTCTGGGTGGCTCAACTCAACCGATTAAAGCCCCGGATGGCTGGGAAGATCTTAGGCCAGAGACGCCTCAAGAAGTCCAGGCTTTAATCGGTGCCAACACGCCTAGAGGCAGCAGAGGTAGCTTTGGGCTATGTGGGGAAGGCCCAGGCGGTGTTAATTTTCAGTCACTGGCAGCAGCTTTTTCTAGCATCGAAGGCAATTACAATTCTGTTGGTGCATACACAGCAGGGGGACGTGGCCTGGGCAGGTATCAGTACATGACCTATCGAGAGGATGTCAAAGCCTCGATTATGCAAAAACCAGGTGGTGAAGCGTTCCTAAGAAAAGCCGCTGCGGGCGCAGCCGTCTCTCCGGCAGAGGTGGACGAGTATTTTCCAGCAGCCGATCAAGATGCCATCTTTAAAGCCGATCAAACTCGCAATATTGAGCAGGCGATGAGCGAAGGGTTTACAGGAAGCCGAATAATCGAACGCTTAGGTCAGATCCATTTCGGTGGACCTGATGCACCTATTGACGGCGGCTGGTCTGACACGCATGGGAGGCTGACTCTGAAGACCTACGGAGAAGAGCTGGCGGAGACTTATCAAGCCGTTGAGAGTTCAACAGAATCTAGTACAAAGTGTTCTGCCCCTACACCGGTAGAACCCCTTCAAACGCATGTTACGGGCACCTTAAGTGCCCAAGAGTATGGAGCAGCTCGCCCTGGCGGACGCTCCCATGCTGGGCAAGACTTTGACTTAGGCCCCAACGATACTTTTCAGTCATACGTAGGCGGTCAGGTCGTTAGAGTTGGCTACGATGAGGGCGGCTATTACAACTACATAGATATCTATAATCCAGAGCTGGATGTTGTTGAAAGAGTTGCTGAACTGGATAATGTATTTGTACAGGAGGGAGCCACAATTCAGGCAGGTCAGGTCATTGGACAAGGTACACAAACAACCGGCGTTGTTCATTTAGAATACCGCCCGCCCGTAAATGAACAAAACCAGGGGGGTTTTGGATATCAAGGAACCTACGATCCAGTTGAATATTTAGAGAATCTTGGTGTCTTGGAAAGACAGGGCATTCAGATGATACCTGTAGAACATACAGAAGGAGATGGTCATGATCATTAAAAAGATGAGTCGAGTTGTTTTATGTTTTTTATTAGGCTTAGGACTTTCTTTTCTGATAGGAACGGCTTCCTACGCTCAGGACACAGGGCTTGGCTATTCGGAAGCTCCCTTTGCACTAATAGAAAATGCAGCCGAGGCAATAGGAGACACGCCACTAGAGGCTATTCAGGCAGCATCAGCCGATGAAGGAAATATTACTGAAGAGACTTCAGTAGAGCAAGGCAATTACGCTTTCTCTACTGTGACATTCAACTATATCGGCGTTAGCGCCATTACAAAGCAAGTCGATGACGACTGGCAATTTATATGTAGAGCCGGTGGCTTAATGCAACCGGAAGAACTTACAGAAAGATGCGGTGTTCCGGCTGTTACTGCTGAAGCACTTTACACAAACTTCCTTGAGGCACTGTCCACCAATGAATAAAAGTAGGTTACTGATTTCTCTAGTCATCGCGATCGCCGGATTGGGTTTGACCATAGGCTTTGTTTCTTATCGTGCAGTTGCTGTGACCGCTAACAATCAGGTATGGCAACCGCTTTCTGAAATAGTGACCCCAGAAAAACTTTCTGAAATCGTGGCTGAGAATACAGCGCCAAGTGCCGATCAAGACGCGATCGCCCAATCAGCACTCGGCTACGAACAGAACGATCTACTCCTGGTAGATTTCAACACGCCTACTCTATGCGGCGCTGGTGGTTGCGCATTAGCGGGCTACCAAACATCTACAGAAGAAAGGGTTCTAACTGTTTATGTAGAACGAATCAGTGCTGATGCACCGATTGTAGAAGTGATTGACCAGCCAGGGTTTGAACTGCCTTGTTTACTGGTTCCACCGGCACCCGATGACAACAGCATCTTCCAAGAAACAGGCAAAGATACACTATGCTACCGGGACGGGTCGTGGGCAATTCAATAAGCCAATACGCTATAGGTGTCCAAGCCCCTTCAGAGTTCGTTGAGACTGCCATTGACGAGCATCCGATAGCTTCTGGGGCCACTTTGATGCTGATGATGGCTGCTGTTGGTGCGTTAGGCTTCGTCCGCATTAGCATGGCTCCTCAGAAGCAGAAGCTTGGCACCGGTCGCTTCGCTACTAGAGCCGAGAAGAAGAGAGCCAAACAGCTAGCTAATAAGCAGAACAAGGCAGGCGGACTAGAGATGTCCATCCAACTAGGCGATGTCGCGATTCCCTTCGCCAATGAGTCTGTACTGTTTGTCGGCGCACCTGGCTCAGGTAAGTCTGCAACCATTGGAGATCCTGGCCTGATGGAAGTTATTAAACGCGGTCAGCCTGCTATTGTCTTCGATGCCAAAGGTAGTAGGCAAGACTCTATCACTCGTCGGTTTGCACCGATTGCTGCGCGAGAAGGCTATGGTGTTGGCGTTATCGCTCCTGGCAAGAATTACTCCGACTGTCTTAACCCGCACGATTTTATCCGTTCGCCCACAGATGCTTCCAGGTCGCTACAGCTCGCTAATATTCTTGAAAAGAATACGGCTGGCTTTAATCCTAATAAATCGGGCAAGGGAGACTTTTTTCAGCGAACCGGCATCGGCATCGTACAGGCTAGCATCATGCTCAGTAAGCTACTGGCCCAGTCCGATCTGATGACCGTCAGCGAAATCATAAACCAGCCTGATTTAATTGGCCGTCTTAAAGTACTAATGGGAAACGATGCTGCGCCAACCTGGACAGTCAAGCAATTTGGGCAATTGATGGCCTCTGAGGAAAGCGAGAAACAACTCGTCGGCATGATCGTGACGGCACAGAGTATCTTCGAGCGCTTTATCACTGCCGATCTCGTACCATCCTTCTGTGGGCCTTCTACCGTACCGCTGAAGATGGATGGCAAACAAATTCTGTTCTTACAGGTAGATGAAGAAACTCAAGATGCGGTTCTACCCCTCATTGCCGCCCAGGTAGAGCTGCTGGTCGCTCACAACTTCTCCGAGCCGCGCAAGAACATTCTGGCACTATTTCTAGACGAACTGCCGCTGCTATATCTGCCAAAGATTGCACAGTATGTAAACCTATTACGCTCGGCGGGTCTAGTTGCTTTTCTTGGCGTACAGTCACTCTCTCAGTTGAGAGAAACTTACGGCAAAGAGATGGCTAGCTCTATCATGAGCGGTTGCAGGAATACTCTATATTTCAACCCTAACAATGTCGATACGGCCAAGGAAGTTTCAGCCCGGATTGGCGAGTGCGATCGCCTGCACCATACCTGGAGCCGCAGCGGTGCGCTCTTGATGAAGCCAACGCGCACCCAGCATCGGCAGAAAGTACCGCTGGTGACGCCCGACGAAATTAATCGCTTCGGCAAAGGTAAGTTCGTGATGTTTGCTCCCGGCTATCAGAGCCAAGACGGAACACAGGCGGCAATCCCAGTACTGGCCCGACCAAAGCTGAATCAAGTCCAGATAAACGAACAGACCACAGCAGGTCACATCTGGGATCAGAAGAGCAAGCTGCGCCTAGTGGCACTCAGAGAGAACGATCCTACCTACATCAGCGACCCAGACCAGGCTCTGGCTGAGCGTAAAGCGGCAGTAGATAATCTCTTACCAAAAGCGCCTGATGAGGGCAAAGATGAGCCTCAAGAAGAGACCGAAACGAGAGCAGAGGAACGGGCGACGGAGGCACCAGCACCAGTTGATACCCATGCATCTGTAGAAGAGCAACCAGATGCGACGCAAGACGCAATCGCCATGATGATCGCGCTGAAAAAGTAGGAGAATGACCTGTGAGCGACCATAAATCTGTTCAAGAAACTGAAGCTGCCGCTGCGGGTAAAACGGCTGAGGCGCTCGAAGCCGTGCGCCGTCTGCTCATGCAACAACGTGGAGAAGATACTCAGAAAAACGGCGCTGAAGCCAAGCTGCGTAAGAGTTTCCAGAAATCCTATCGAGAGAACGGTGTAGATGAGGCAACGGCAACAGCGGCGGCTAGAGATGCAGCGCTTGGCTTAGGCTCGAAAGACAGTCCTGCAATGGCTAAAGCTGAAGATATGGCGATCGCTGGAGCGCAGGCACTGGCTAGAGAGTATCGTCAGGTCACCGAGAAAGCCGCTAGCCCCGAAGCTTCTGAAGCGGAAAGACAACAGGCAACCGCTCGTAGAGCAGAAATAGAACAAGATTTAGGCATCCACGATAAGCCGGTTGAAGTTAAGGCACAAACTATCAACAGCCTAGACCCTCAGCAAATAACTCAGAACCAGCAGGCTGAAACGAATCCCCTTTCTGTAAAACGAAAAGCACTCTCGCCCGAGCAAGCAGAACTCAAGGCGAATTATCAGACAAAGTTAGAGAGAGGAGGCGTTTTACCACAGACTGCCGAACCCGCCAGCTATGACCTAGCAACTGGGAAAGGGGCTAAAGACAGTCGATATGTCACAGCCGCACAGCAAGAGTTACAGCGCCATCAGCTACTCAAAAGCATGTATCAGGGTATCTATGAAAAGCATGGTGTCTCGCCCGAAGTAGCCGCAACTGCTGCTGACCAATTAGCGAAAGGCAATGGAGCAAACCGCTCACCTGAAGTCAGAAAAGCTCACGAACAGACGCTAAATAATATTAATTACGCGCAGCAGATCTCCGCCAAGCAGACAAGCCAACCTATCCAATCATCGGAAAATGTCTCAGAGAAAACCGCCCCTGTTCAGTCAGCGTCGGGCAGCTATGAGAGCCAGAAAGCGGCTCCTACAGCTAGGCAGCAGGCATCTCAGCGAAAACTACCTCCCGATGAAATATGGACTAGGTTTAGTGCAGGTGAGAACGGCGTATACGAAAGTATGGCAAAGGGTAATGCGGCCATGCAGCGACTGAGCGATCAATCAGTGGCCAAAGATGCGCTCTTAGCAGGTCATGCACCTATCGATGTTCAAAAGGCGATCGCACAGAACAGCGCCTATGCACAGACGCTCGAATATCCCAGAGACTACGCCAGAACTACCGTTAGAAAAGCTGAAGCGTCGTCAGAAGTGAAAGAGAAACGGGCACAAGACGAGAAACGGGCTGTCATGCTAAAGACAAGGCCCAGCCGGAAAGAGGCTCAGCGAAGTCAGGTTAATTCGCCTACTAAAAACAGAGATAAGTCTCAGCAGAAGATGAAGGGTAAAGATAGAGGAATGAGCTATTGATCTTTGTATTCAGTATCCTCTGTTATGTGATTTCTCTAGCCGTTTTTTCTAGGAGCACATCTATCTCTCGTTGAACTTGTTCTACGATGAGTTTTATCAGCACATCTTGTTTTAACCAGTCTGTCTTTGAAAGATCTGCTGGCGGGTCATCTCTACACAATTCCATGGGACACCAGCTATCAACTCGTGTATGCCGTCAAGGTTTTTCATAAGGTCTGAATCGAACAAACGCTGTAGGTCATATGCTTTGTCAATAGCGACTTATCGAACGCCAAAGATATCGATTTCTTCTGTCGTCTAATAGTCTAAACTCGTCAGCGATGCAGACACCTGAGCAGAACACTGAATCTCAAAACAAGGCCGTATGGAAGGACTCTAACAGAGAAAATCTCTAGGGTTCCTATCAAGATAATTCGCTGTGCGACACTGAGTGCTATGACTCAAATCATTCAATTCAGATCAAAAGTAGAGTACAAATTAAGAGTGCCAATATAAGAAAGAGAAGGTTCGTCTTGACTGAGACATCATCAAATACACCATCCGCAGAAGATGACGCTACGCTCGTAGACTGGCACAGTGTAGTGGACAGCAGTGAGAAAAAGGACTGTCGATCCTACAATCAAGCTTTTTGGGCGAAAACTAAAGAGGCTCAAGAGACTGGAGATACGAGCGCAGAGGCAATGTTTGCAACCCTGACTGCTGTAACGGCTCCTGAGCTTAAGCCAGAGTCTACAGAGGAGCATTTTACGAACTGCTTTCATCCACTCTTGGATGCGCAGCTCAAATTTCTAAGTTTGATTGTGACTGATATCTCAGATTCTGAACTTCAGGCACGAGTCGCAGACGTACTCTGGGTTAAGAGAAAGGATTATCAATCAGCACTAATAGCAATTCCTGCATACCTGAAATCAGCCGCTAGATTAGAAGACCCTAAACATTGGAGAGGTTGTGTTCAGCGCATAGAAAGGGCACTACGGCTAGCACTCAAGCTTAGGAATAAAGAACATGTAGACGCTGCGTTTGCTCATATAGAAGAAGTCCTTGACCGCTACCAAGGGGAAGACGAGCTATGGCTATCTGTCAAACTTATGGAGCTACTACAGGAGCACAAGTATGGCGATCCGATAAAATACGCCGTACTTGCTAAAAAAGCTGCTCAAACAGCGGAGACAAGGCCCAACTTTAGAAAGGCTAGAATGCTTTGGAATATCGAAGCTGTTTGGCATAGAAGAAATGAGGATTATGAACAAGAGTTTGCGGCCTCAATGCGAGCTGCTGAGACCTATGTTAAAGAAGCAGACGCGGTATTAAAAAACAGCTCTCAGGGGCATTTTGTTGCGGCTACGCACCTTCAAAAAGCTATTGCTGCGTTCAGAAGCATTCGCGGAACAAGCGAAGAAACGCTTACAGCAAAGCAAAGAGCCGAAGCACTTCACCAGAAACTGCTCAGGTATCAAGAGAAAATTCCTGGTGAGATGGAAACTTATTCTCAAAGTATAGATGCGAGCGCCGCTGAAAGAAAGGCTGAGCAGGAGGTGTCTGGGAAATCCTTACAAGATGCTCTTTCTACTCTATCTACAATGTGTGCGCCTACCAACGTAGGATCGAGGATTAAATAGTTGATTCAATTTGAGGAGGGTTAGCCAAGGCAGTGTAATTCCATTTTGGCAAAACGTCATCAAACACAATGCGAATGCTGGCTTTGAGTTCATCAGTCGCTTTCTTCCCGGTTTCATAGACTCGGTCAAGGACGGTTGTAAAAACGCTCAATCCGGTTGCCGTTGTCGCCGTAGCCATCAAGTCTTTGACGGTCTCAACCGTATCGAAAATCACCCCCTGCGTCGCTCGCGTCAGATGTGGAAACAATCGATGTTCATAAGCCTGCGGCACGCTTCGCGAACGGATTGTACTTAGAGGTGTAGGGCGGATAGTGAGCGACCCGAATGTCTAATCCCAGCTCAATCGCCAAGTCCTGTAGCGCTGCTTTGAACAGATAAGAGCGCGAACTATTGCTACCCCCACCATCACAGGTCAACAGCAATGAGGTGGCCGTTGGGTACTGCTGCCGCCCGTACGTTTGCCACCAGTAGCGCAGGGAATCAATCGCAAACTCATGCGTGTCACGAGAGGTGCCAATCTGAACATAGCCAACGTTCTCGGTGAGGTCATACAGTCCGTGCGGAACCGCTTTGCCCGTTGATAGAGAAGGCCAATCATGGTCGTAGACTTCTATGGGCGCTTGTGTGTAGGCGTGTCCGGCTCGATACAGTGGCCCGATTAACTCCTTTTTTTGGTATCCATGCTGATCACAGGCTCACCTGCCGATTGGTAGCTATCGACCAGTTTGTGTATTTTCTCAAACTGTTGATTGCGGTTAGGGTTGCTACCGGTTGACTTACGCTTGAGCGCCTGACGCCGTCGGAACTGATGATTATCGAGGAGTTGGTCCACCACCGTCACGCTGATGCTGATTGCTTCTTCGTCTGCTAATCGGTCGGCTATTTGCTGACGGGTCAAGTGCGTCCATTTAATCGACTCATCCATCGGTGAACCTGCCGTGTGACGCTCAACGACTCGCAAAAAGGCCGCATCGAGTCCTGCAATCGTGTCAAAAGCACTTTTACGACCGCCGCCAGGTGAGCGCTGTCGCGCTTCTCTCATTGCCTCAGGATCCGATAACTCGGCGATTCCCAACCGAATACTCCCACGCACACAGCCCAGGACTCGATGGATATAGCTGATGCCCCCATAACCTATTTTGACCGCTTCGATTGCGGCATAGCGGCGACGGTCTTTCTCGCTTAACGACTCATAGTAGCGCTGCATCTGCTCTTCTATTGCGCAGGAGTAAGCGCGAACGGTTTTCATCGTTTGAGCCGAAATAACTGGGTTTCCTCATTATCAGACATATTGACTCTTTTGTTTAATCCTCGATCCTTAGGCTGATCTCGGCTAAGTGGCGCTAGGGAAACCTCGTTGATATCGCCAATATCACTAAGATCACCGGGCGATTCAATTCTCGTAAAGCCAATGAGAGCACGGACTTCACGCAGTCGCTCAACGAGAACCGTTTTACTAAAATAGGCGGCATAACCGGTCGGCGGGGCTTCTGGCCTTAAGCGGAAGTTGGGCGTATTGAGGTCTGGATTTGCGGCAGAGAAAACTTCCCACTCAGGCAGCTTTAAATTTCGGACATCATTTTCCTCTTTTGAATCAGGCGATTTCTGACGCTGAATTTCTTTCCAAAGATCTGCATCGGAATATTGAGAGAATGCTTTAAGCTGACCAATTCGTCTTAGAAGATCGACCTGGGATTCGTCAGATAACTCTTGGAAGGTGGCCCAGTTTGTTTCAACTAGCTGACCTAGGGTATTGCTTGTACTCGGAATAGAAAGCACTGACAGGGTGACTGGAAACCAGCTGTTGGAGGCTCCTAACAAGATAGATTTCATTTGCTCGGCGCAGCCATCATCGGCAAACCGGCGCAGGTGAGGATGACGGCCCCGGCATTGGGGCATGTTTTGCTGACCAAGACCACCAAAAGCTTCAGAAAGCGATCTAGGCGGTTGTCCGCAGCGATCGCACTTCACAATCACATCGGCAGCAGATCCTGAAATGCCTGCTTCTAGCAAACGTAAGGAGCCTGGACAGCCTGTTTCGCCACGATGAACAAAATAGAGCCATGGGAAATCATCCAAATGCCCTTGTGAACAAGCCACCAAAAATCTGGCAGGAATAACCGTTGGCGGGTACTTCCCTGATTTTGTGCAGTTGCCGTGAATATAGCGAGTTTTGTCAGGGCGGTAGGCGTTATCTTTAAGAGTGAAGATGCTGCTACTGAAAGGTGCCAGCAAACGGCAAGCTGGACAAACACCCCAGCCAGGAAACGGCGAGACTGGAATGCCTACTTTTGCTGCATAGCCAAAGACATTAGAAGAATTGTCTTGATTATCGGGAGGAACAGGCGGCGGAGTAAGCTTTTGAACTTGTGGCCCTAGCTCTTGGCGTACTGCTGCGAGCAAACGTTCCTCGGCGAGCGGATCAGACTGCACGGTATCCCACTCGTTTAGCCCCATCACCATTACCGACAGATTGGGCAGGTCAACAACCGCACCAATCCCGAAGGAAAACATAATTTGGCTGGGGCGCAATTCCCCGACTTTGTAGCGTTCACTAGACATGGGTTACGGGCATTGGTTGAGGTGGGCTGGCGTCATCTTCGGGCACTTGAGGATTCAGGATAAGACCAATTGAGGGTTCTACATTTCGCAATGAGTTAAGGCAGGTAAAAGGCTGTAGGCTCTCAGCGCCTGGTTTAGCAAGAAGTCCAACAGTAACGTCGTCTCTGGCCGTTTTATATCCCAGCTCTTTACCGCCTTCAGTATCTTGAGCTTGGGCTAGCCAGTAATCTAGGCGGTAGTTTAGCTCGCGCTCTACAAAATCTCGAACGGCAGGATCTCCACTGACCTGCCAAGCTCTTTCTACAATTTTTTGGATGGCAGTTTGGATATAGGGATCTTCTCTGTTGATACGGCTAGCTGACTTATTTAGATTGTATTCTTCGTTTTTTAAGCGGATCAGGGAGACTAGGAGCGCAGCAAGTCCTCGATCGGTTGCCCCAGCCGAGAAGGGCGTTAGGGAGAGGCTTTCGACATGCTGATAAAAAGTAGCGTGGTAGTGCTCAAATCTTTCGTAGTGTGAGAGATCTCGGGGTCTTGCCCAGTTGAAGATAGTAACGACGAGGCCAGGATGCTGTCTGCCAACTCGTGAGGTTGATTGGATATATTCGGCGGTGGTTTTAGGCTGTCCAGTAACCGCCATAATCCCTAGCCTGCCAACGTCTACGCCGACTGAAATCATGTTAGTAGCTAGCAGTACGTCTAGGGGCGTTTTGCGCTCTTTGCTGCGTCTACGTTCTCCAACAAAAGGCGTTTCCATCCAGTCGAGAACTTTAGGAATGTCGGTAGAAGACTTCCGAGAGGTCAATTCTTCTACCATTAGCCGACGGCGAGGGGCGAGTCCGCGCCTGTCCATTTTGTTCAATCGTTGCTGAATGTCATCGTCTACCAGTCTGCGGGTGCCGCCAAGTTCTCTCATTGAGTTAAAGTAGCCCACCAGTGTCATCCACGGATCGGCCTTATCGCCTGCTCGTTCAAACATATCCTGTGAGGCAGCCAAAATAGCGGTATACACGCGAATAGTGGCTGCTTTTAGGCGGCGACCTGTGGCGCAAATGCCCAGATATCGTCTGCCGGGAAATTCTTCACCGGGTGGGCGCTGCCGCGAGAAAAAGTTGTCGCTAATGTCTAGGCCTTGCGGCGGGAACACGTCTACTTTACGCAAGAAGAGATCGTGCATTTGCGCTTGGGCCTGGCGAATAGTCGCTGTAGAAGCAATTACTTTGGGCCGCACGGTTTGACCATCGATTTCCCAGGAGGCGAGTTGGTCTATGGCAGTTTCGTATAGACCGACTAGGGTACCTAGCGGCCCGCTGATGAGATGCAGTTCGTCTTGGATGATGAGATCTGGGGGGCGTAAAGGGTTGATTGTTTTGGTTGTGGCTTTAGGTAGGCCGAACTTGGCGGGATGGCTGTCTGTGTCCTCGATTTCGGGTGAGCGATAGCCATGGCGATCGCAATACCCGTTCACCCGGCCAAACAGCATTTGGGTTTCCCCTTTCCAGGGCATTTGCGCAAACTTATCGACGGTGGCAATTAGTAAGGTTGGCAACCGTCGGTAGATCTCTTCATCGACAACCACAATCGGTAGCCCCTCGTCTTTAGATTGCTTTCGGCTAAAAGGACAGTGACCGAGAATATCGCCACAATGTACTAAGGTTCGCGCATGGCCCTTATTAAAGGAACTCACGCTGATGTGTCTACCCTCATCAATCGCGGTTCCGCACCAGGGGCAGCTGGTCAGCTGGTGGGGCGAGCCACCGCTGGGAGGCAGACTGCGAGCTTTGAGAGCTTCTACAAAAGCTTCGCTGTCTTTCGTGCGATTAGGGGTGGTATTCATCCCGACCCATAGCCCAATGCGGAAAGGTTCTATACCCCAGGTTTCAGCGTCTTCTCGGCGAATGACTTCGCAGGCACAAATGAGCGCAGTGGCCCTTTGAAATTGTTGCAGGGTAAGCAACCTGAGCGTATAGCGCATGAGAACGGCAACACCTGCTGCACCTGAGCGTCCGGCAACGGTGCCCTGTAACCGACGTAGACCGATAGTGTAGGCAGCCAGTCCTAGATAGGCTTCTGTTTTACCGCCGCCTGTAGGGAACCACAGCAGATCGGAGATAGCATCGGTAGGGTGACATCTATCTGGATGGGTTAGGTCTGTGGTACTGGGTAGGTTGAGCAGAATAAAAGCTAGCTGGAAGGGGAACCAGCGGGGCGAGTCAATTTCATCGAGATTAATTTCTTTGCCTTGGCGTTTCAGACTTGAGTAAATAGAACGAACTCGCTGCAAATGCATTGCGCGGTTCATGAACAAAAACGCGCGAGCAGCCTGCGGGTTAGTTCGCAGGGTTTCTATACCTGCTTTGATACGAGATAGTGCGCGATCGCACTTTCCCAAAGCCGCTTGCGCACTCTCTTGAAAGTTATCTAACCCTTCATCTGGATCGCTTAGCCGATCTCGCTGCGATTGAATCCAGTGTTCATAGGCTGCTGGCAGTGCGAGCAGTCTGCTGGGTAAGTCTTCAGGCATCAGCCCCGCAAGCACTTTCATCTCCAGAACTAGCCCTTCTAGCTTCGGCTCTTCTGCTAGGGTAGGAGGCGTTGCTTTAGGGACTTCGTAAACAGGCACTACAGTGGTGGAGATCTGAGTGGCTTTTGTGGAGTCTTCTTTTAGAGTGGTTGCATGTACGCCAACGCCATGGCCGACGGCAAACTCTACCTGTTTGCGATAGAGCATGTTCATCATTTCCTCTTCGCCATAATAAGCTGCGTCTAACTTATGTTCAGGGCGGCGGCGAAGAGGACGTTTGAGAAAGATATCGGGTTGTTCTGAGGCCGATATGACTGAGAGTTCGGGCTGGAAGAGCCATGCACTATCGGGCTGTTTCTTAGGCTCAATACGAGCGTTGACCAAAAATAAAGAAATAATCCAGCAGTTGTTTTGCTGGCGAATTTTACCGCGTACAAAAACGGCATAGTCTGGATGAATTCGCCAGTCTTCAAGCGGGCCGTCGCGTAGAGGGATGGGAGCTGACTGTTTTTGAATCGGGTAGCGCCTCCACACCGTTTTGAGATTTCCCTTATCAGTTTCTTGGTACTCGCTTTTAGTTCGCTCATACTGGCCCCAACCTGCAATAATGTGCAGCGCTTTGGCCTCGCTGCTAACGCAAAAGGTCATGCCAAAAGAAGAGGGGAAGATAGTCTTTGAAGCGGCGCTGCTGTGCTCGCTTGAGCCGTCTTCTATAGTTTCTGTACCTGCGATTTCTAATGGCTCTTGCAACTCAGGAAGATCTTCTAACTGCGATCGCTTATCTCGCTTTTGAGGCGCAAGCAAGCCAACTAAGTAGCGATCGCTTACCCTACTTTCATCAATTTCTTCGTAAGGGCCACCCGCTGGGCCAAGCAGATCTTTGATAACTTTGGCTTCAAGCGCCTGTCGGATTTGGTAACTGGTAAAGGTTTGTAGGATTCTGTCGGGAATCTCTTCTACTGTCTCTATCTTTGTTTCTGCTTCTGGGCCTAGATCTGTCGGCGTAGTAAGGGGCAGCTGTAGCGGCACCGACTCGAAGAATCCTTGCTGTTGCCAGACTTCGGGCGTAAGTAAGCTGTCGGGTAGTGCGCTCTTCTTCTTGGGTAAACCCGGAGGCGGATCGGCCTGTTCAAAGTAAGCCGCTACCGCATCGGCCAGTTCATCTGAAGCGATGGTATCCAAGCCTAAACTGTCGGCATGGTCGGAGAGATCTAACCCAGCAAGCAGCTGAGCTAAGTGCCTACCTTCTAGATTGGTAACGACGCTCCAGTCTAGCTGAGCCGCGTGGCTTCTAAGCTGTTGATTAACGGCGCTGAGGTTGAGTACACCTGGCAGCTCGGTAGGCAGCTGAATAATTGTCATACGTCAGTTTTTCCCAGGTTCCAAAAGTTATGGTCAAAAAATTGTAGGAGCAGGCTGGCCTTGCGTTTGGGAGCCTCAGTAGGAACGACCAGCAGCAGCGCTCGCATGGCACGGGTCATAGCGACGAACAAGGTGCGGCGTTCTCGGGTGAGAATTTCTTGAATTTCTAGCTCGGAAGTCCCTTTGGGAATGTAAGGATAAATGCCGTCGAAAAAGCCTGCGATCACCACGATTGGAAACTCCAAGCCCTTAGCAGCTTTTAGCGGCAGTGCCTTCACGCCTTGGCGGTTGAGATCGAGGTCTTTACTGGTCATAAAGTGAGCTTCTACGCCTAAGTAGCAGAGCTGTCCGGCTAGGGCTTCGCCTGCTTTGTCGGTGGGGGTGAGAATGGCACAAGCGCCCATGCCCAATCGAAATTCACGAGCGGCAGATTTGCAGAACTGAGCGAGCAAGTAGCCTTCTTGCTCGCGGTCGGTGACGGCGCGAATAGCGGGCGGTGGGCCGCTATGAATATACTGCGGTTCCAGGGTTTCATCATCTAATTGACCGTCATGCAGGTAGCTATAGGCAGCGGTGTCGATTTCCCGAGTTGTGCGGTGGTTCACTCGCAGAATACCGGTGCGGCCTACAAAGTTCAGTGATTTGCTTACGTCTGCCCAGCGAAAGCCGCTGCCATAGATAGATTGATTGGCATCAGCGGTGATGAATAGGCGATTGGGCTGGTGGCATAGCTGAGCAAGCAGCCGCAGGGCATTGGGGTCTAGATCTTGCGCTTCATCAATGATCACGGCGTCGTAGCGCAGCGGAGCATCGGTTGTCAAAAGAATTTCTAGCGCTCGGTTGCGAATTTGTGACCAAGTTTCCAGCTGCTGTTCGCTAAGCTGCTGATTGAACTGTTCGGATAGCTGCCAGAGGGCCTGCCGTTGGATTTTATTTAGCGAGACGCTGCGACCGTTTCGGGGGGTAGCTTGGTACGCTTCGAGGGTTTGCAAGTTTCGAGCCGCGATAACGCTGTTAATCTCTTCTAACAGGTAGTCGGGGTGGAGTCTTTGTAATATGAGCTGTTGGGCTTGCTGCTGGAGACGGTTGCCGGGAATGGTCGCTAAGGTTTCGACTAGCGCCTGCTTTAACAGTCGTTTTTGCTGAGCGCTGCTGGCAATTTGAGGTTTGCCAGCGGCCTTGCTGACTAGGGCATAGGCAATTTTGTCGGCGGTTTTGACTTCTATATATTTGTTCTCTTTTCCCAGAAGCTGAGAAAGGAGCTGCTGCGAAAAATTAACCAGGGCATTGGTGTAGGTGGTGAAGAGAATTTTAGGCTAGTCGATGCCTTCGGCTTTCAACTGGCTAAGAATTTCGCGAGTGCGGTAGAGGGCAACAGTACTTTTGCCCGTGCCTGGGCCACCTTTTAATAGGGTTGGGCCTTTTGCGCTGATGGCCCAGGTGACGTATTTCTCTTGCTCAGGATTGAGCTTGAGTAAAAAACCGAGGAGGTTGCCTTCTTTGAACTTAAGCAGATCGTCGGTGCTGGTGGAAACGAGGTCAGGCTGGTTGAGTACCTGATCGAAGTTGGGGGTGGTGATGGCATCGAAGAGGCGATCGCGGATAGATTCGGGGATGGCGACGCTAGTTAGGTCGTCGAACGTTTTGCAGGGGGTGAGTTCGGCGAAAAATTGATTGGGAACAAGCAGGCGCTTGAGAAAGTCGGCGGAAAGCACTATGGGGAGCCAGTTCTCTAGGGTCTCTGTCGGCGTATTGGGGGTGGAAGCGCTGCTGAATGACGGAGGGGTAGAGGGATTGGGGGTTAGCAGATCTTCCATACCTGGCAGGCTGCTGACATCTAGCTCGGTTTCTTCGGCAACGAGCTTTTCGCCTTTATAGATATCTTTGCGGGCATCTACGCCGAGGAGGGCAACCCAACCATCGCCGTAGGTGTAAATAATGCGATGGTCGCCTGATCGTAGGCGATAAATATTGCCTTTGTAGCCGTGGAGCTTTTTCTTGAGTTTGCCGTGGGGCTTGGGATCTTCGCGCAGTAGCTCGATTTTTTCTAAAACCTGTAGGATACGATCTTGGGAAATGGTGAGTAGCTGGTTGGTGAAAGTCGGTTTGTAAACTAGCTCAAAGGACATGCAAGGGTTTCGGGTTTGAGTCTTTGGCATTTTAACGCCATATGCAAACAGTGACTGTTTCCCGGCAGATTTATTATTGCAGATTTATTATTTTGGGCCATTAATCATTTCAGCCCCCTCTCGTAGGATAGCCGTCCCGGCTGTCACTCATCGTTAACAGCTTCTATTTTATTTAAGCAAAATCAGCGCTGCTCACCTTCTGTAAATTCCTGCTCTGCGGTTTCAATTCTGACATTGCGGTATAGCAACGACAGCGGTATTTGCAAGCCAATACTCTTAAACTCCACCAATACTTCAGGGCTATCTGCGCTCTGCTGATAGCCCTGATGGGCCTCTTGATAGGTTTGAAGTATCCACAAGCCGCCCTCTAAGCGCCGAAAAACTTCTACCCGCCTAGAACTGGTATCAATTAAAACGTACTCTTCCAAGCTTTCTAGCGTTTGATAGTTGGCAAACTTTCTACCTCTATCAAAGGCTTCAGTGGAAGGCGATAGCACTTCAATAATCAGCTTTGCAAATCGCTTACAGGTTGCGTTGGTGAGATCTTCGGCAGCGCAGGTAACCAGCAAATCCGGGTAATAGTAGCAATTACACGCCTCTAACTGTGCTTTCATATTAGCCATGTACACTCTACAGTCCGATACGCCCAGGTGAGGGTTGATGGCACCGACAGCATTGATGCAAATGGTATTGTGATCGTCGGTGCTGCCTGCCATGGCGTAGGCTTCGCCATTCATATACTCGTGCTTCTCTAAGCTTTTTTCTTCAAAAGCTAGGTACTCTTCGGGCGTCAGCTTGGTGTTGGAAAGTTGGGCAATCATTAGCTCATTTGCAGCAGCATCTTTAGCTTCAATATACCGCTGTAAAGCTTGTATGGTTTGCCGCGCTTTGGATGCTAATCGTCATCATCGCCGGGTGCCCAGCCATAGTCAGCAAAACCTTCAAGCCCGATCATATCCAGATAGTCTCTGGTTGTAACGGTACTGTCTACATCCTCATTTAGCTCAGAATCCGCTTCATAGGATTCAACAGCTTCTCGAATAAAGCGATCGCACAGCCACCCAGATACTTTTTCAAAATTGCGATCGCTATCCAGATAAATCACAGCAACCAAAGCTTCAAACATTTCCCCATACACGCCCGGTTCTTTTTCGGGCGGCTTTCGGTCTTTTCTATGCCAAGAGGAGCAAACACTGGGCAACCCTAGTTCAATAGCAAATTCGCTGAGGGATTCTCGGCAGGTAATTTCCTGTCTCCAGTCGTCAATATCTTCGTTGGTTAGCTCCGGATAAATGGCAAAGAGGTAGTCTGCTAAAACGGTGTCGAGAAGGCGATCGCCCAAAAAAGCGAGGCGTCTGTGCTCACGTTCAATCAGTTTTCTCTCTTCGTATGAAATTAAGGGTAGCTGAAGTGTAGAGAGGGCGGAGAGGGCGATTTTGAGCAGGTCGTCCCTCTTAAAACCGGGAATAGCAATGATCTGTTTTGCCTGATCTAAATTGATTAAAAGCTGATCAATTCCCATTGTTTTCTCTATCCTGCGATCTTGATGTGATCTAGGAATACCCAAACTATTCCCAAATTGGAACGAAGAAACCTAAGCAGCCAAGTAGAAATTTCAGCCGCTCAGCATAAGAAGGGGCTCGGGGCGAAAATTACTGCCTTTTGCTTTCGCAATATCTCTAATATATCTACATTTTCTAGTTTATAGGGAATTCTTAACGCAATAAGGTTCAATCGCCAAGTCTTATGGCATTTAGGTCGCCGCATCTTATGAATACTAACGCTCACAGCGATATCAAGAGCATGGCCAGCGCTGGCGATATTCCAGCCATTGCCTCGCTCGGCACTGGTTCCGTCAGATGGGAGCGTGAATCACTCTTCAACATTGGGTTAGAGAGCATAGCGCATGTTTAATAGTTGCCACAAAGACAGCCCAACTTCCAAGATGCCTAACTTCACAGCCGGAACAACTTTAGTCGTGAAATGAACGCGGACAAAATTATGGATGAGCCAATAGACATCCAGCGTTCGTTGTAAGTCTTGCCGAGACTTCGCATAGGTGTTGGTTTGACGTCGAAAAGCCGCGTTGCGCCGCCGTAGGGAAGCATTGAAAGCTTCTACATGGTTGGCGTGAATCTCTGAATCGGCAACTTGATGCTGTGTCTTGGGATGCTCAGGCACGGGAGCTTGATACTTTTGTCGTCTGCGCCCTGGTCGCTTTTTCGACCCTTTGTTTTTTAATCGGACGCGGACGTCTTCACTAGCGCAGCCGGGACAAGGGTGGGAAAATAGATCCATATCGCTATAACGAGAAACTCGATTTTTCTCCACATATTATCGCCTAAGCTATACATATCACGGGATTAGACTATCCCACTTGGCGGAACCAGTGCCGCGTCTTCCCCCTGGCCATAAACGGCCCGGATTTCTGCTTCACTCAGCTGATCGTTCGGCTTTTGTTTGCCCACGGCTACCTTCAAAGGAGTGGATTGTTAACAAGTTACTCGACTGACGGCAGCGCTCTGAGAAAAATCTCTAATTTTTTAAGCCTGAGTAGTTACAAACAATCAGGATAATCCGCCGCATACGGTGGCCCCTTCGGCTTCTCCTTATCATCATGCTCAGCATCCAACGGCCAGTCAAAAAAGTTAATCACCCAGCGACTCGGCGACTGATCCGGATTCGAGTTCAAATCCTGCCCATTCAGATAGGGAAACAACACATCCGCATTACGAGCATTCTTCGCAATCAGAGCCTGCGCTTCTTCCGGTTCTAAAACAAACCCCATGCCCAACACATAAGAGCCAATGTAAGACTTCTCCTGATTCGCCGCCAGCCGCTCAGGATTACCCACCGCCTGCCCTGGCACCGTCAAAAACGGCGTAATCCCTTCCACTAGCTTCTCATCTAGCGCAAAGCCACCTTTCCACTCTCCCTTCTTCACCCAAACATGCGCCACCTCTAAATTCGCACTCCCTGGCCACTTCCGACTCGGCACCGCCCGAGGAATTGCCCGCCCTCTCGCCGCTAGCTGATCCAACCCCACCTCTCGCGTATCCCCCTGCGCGATTGTGTTTGTTGCAATCAGCCCCATCCCCCCATCTATCCGCAGCGACTGATCCGCCCGCAAGAAAAAGTACGCACACAAATCCGCACTCCCCCGCGCACCATCCGCAATCTGTTCTACCAAAAAGTCTCTATAAACCGTCCCCAAAGCCCCAGTAATCTTCTGCCCACCCTGAAACGGCGGATTCCCCACAATCGCATCAAACCCACCCTCATCCGCAAACACCTCCGGAAACTCCAGCTCCCAATGAAAAGGCCGCACATCCGCCGCCTCTAACACCCCCTGCAACTCCTCCGGCACATCACACTCCCCTCGATACGCTCGCAACATCACCGCCCGAGCATCATCCTGCCGACTCTTCTTAGAAGATCGAAAATAGCTCGTCACTAGCTGATCTGCCCCCAGCAGCAGCCCATTTATCCGCGTCTGCGCCTGTCCCAACAAACCCTGCTTATACACCTGATCTGCCGTAGACTCCACCGGCACCGCCTCCAGCTTCCGCCGTAGCGCCGTCACCTCCTCTATCTGAGCGCGAATATCACTCGCCAACAGCTCCGGCGTCGTCTCATTCGTATCCATATTCCAATGCCATAGCTGCTCCACACTCACCCCCACCAGCGAATCCCCACAGCGCAAAGCATGATCCAAAAACGTAAACGGCTTATTCTTTTGCGGCGTAATCAACCACAGCGACAGCTTCGCCATCTCCACCGCCAGCGGATTCTTATCCACTCCATACAGACACCGATCCGCCACCAGCCGCCGCGCCATAATCATTCTCTCCTCCGCATCCGCAGGCAACAGCCTTTCTGTTGCATCTCCGCTAGAAAGCGACCCATCCGGCAACACTCTTGTCTCTAAACCGTTCTCTCCTTTTTTTATCCGACCCTCCGCACCTTCCCACGCCTCCACCAGCCGCGACGACAAATACCGACACACCTCCACCAAAAACGCCCCACTCCCCATCGCCATATCGCACACCTTCAGGCCCAGCAGCTCCTTCGCCTGCTTCAGCTTCCACTTTTCCTTCAGCTTCCCCTCTGCCACCCCCACATACACCAGCGGCTCCAGCGTATATTTCACAATCTCCTCCGTTAGGCTGCGCGGCGTATAGTGCGTCCCCGTATCGCGCCGGTCGCTCCCCTGCGTCACATACACACTGCCCCCATTCACTACCACCGGATAGCTAAACGTATCCAGCCGAATCAACCCCGCAAACGGCAACACCCGCTCATACAGCACCTCATCATTGCCACAAGCCACCCGCAGCCGACTCAGCTCATACGCACTCCATGCTTGCGACACATCCAGCGCGATCGCCTTCTTCAAAGCCGTATACTCCAGGCGGTTCCAACTTGAACTAATTGAACGGTCATGGTGAAATTGAGATAGTTCTGCGATAGGCCCGATGTGTCATGATTCGTCTAGAGTTCAGCGAAAGCGATATCACTGCGCTTGAATACGAGCGCTATCACCACTCTCACCCTCACGTACAACGCAAGATGGAAGCGTTGTATCTGAAGAGCCAAGGTCTGTCTCACCAAGAAATTCGTCGGTTGTGTCGAATTAGCAGTAAAACCACCTTAGTGACGTATTTACGCGAATACGAGGCTGGGGGCGTAGCAGCGCTCAAACAGCTGAATTTCAAAGGTAGCCCGAGTAAACTAAACGAACATATTCCCAGTCTCAAAGCGCATTTTGAAGCACATCCACCGCGCACCTCAGCTGAAGCAGGGGCAGAGATTGAGCGGCTCACCGGGATTAAACGCAGCCCCACGCAGATTAAAGCCTTTCTCAAGCGCATCGGGCTGAAACCGCGAAAAGTCGGCTACGTGCCAGGGAAAGCAGCGACAGCTGAAAAGATGGTAGAACAGGATGCCTTTCAAACCGAAGAGCTAGAACCCCGGTTGGCAGAAGCACAGGCTAGAGAACGAGCCCTTTTTTCATGGATGCTGCCCATTTTGTCCATCGGGCTTACTTGGGCTTTCTCTGGTGTTTCACCCGCATCTTTATAGCCTCGCCATCTGGTCGCAAACGCTTCAATGTCTTAGGCGTCGTCAATGCCATCACCAAAGAGGTCATCACTGTCACCAACGAGAGTTGCATCAATGCCGAAAGTATCTGTCTGATGCTCTTGAAGCTGGATGCACTGAACTTAGATGTCCCGATTACCGTCGTTTTGGATAATGCCCGTTATCAGAAATGTAAGGTGGTATTCGCTTTGGCTCAAGCACTCAACATTGAACTGTTATACCTACCAGCGTATTCACCCCATTTGAATTTGATTGAGCGCCTCTGGAAGTTTGTCCGCAATCAGTGTTTGTATTCCAAATACTACGCTCACTTCGATGACTTTAAGGATGGCATTGAAACCTGTATTGAACAGGCCAACACCACCCATAAAGCATCCCTGGAAACATTGTTGACCTTAAATTTTCAGTCTTTCAGAAAAGTCCAGATATCAGGTGTCTAGAGTATAACAGATCGCCCCGTCTCCTTCTTCAGAAACTTCAGCGCCGCCTCCAAACCCGAAGGTTGAGCACAGTCAAAGCCCGTCAATGCAGCCAAACTCACCTCCGGCTCCTTGTTCTTCGTCCCCACCAATCCCAAAATCGGCTCACTCGCTCTCGCTGCCGTATGGTCTAGCAACCCCTCATACACATGCCCAATCTGTTCAATATCCAACGCCCGAAAAGAGATCTTACGAGACACCTTGCCCCCACCCCCCGGCAACTGCACCTCCAATAGCTGCAACGCCTCTAGCAAATGCAGCACCGTTCTGTTGTTAATCTCAATCGGCCTAGCCTCCACCTGCTGCCAGCTACTCCCCAGCACTCTCCCTTCCAAAAACGCAAACCGATCCGGATCAAACAGCGTCCCCCCGTAGGCAGGCAGTCGCAGCGCCTCATGCCCAATCCCGCCATACACCGCTCGAAAAATCGCCAGCAGCCGACAGACACCACGCATCGTACCGCCGCTCCAAAATCTCCTCCCCACTCTGATCCGCCTGCTCCCGCAGACTTTCTCGCAGCGTACTCACCGCATAAAACTGGTCATACACCGGATCGCCCAGCAGCAGCAGCCCCCGCTCCTCCGCCGAAAACAAAAACACCAGCCGCATCATCACCGTCAGCGCTGCCTCATACAGCCGCCCCTCCGGCACTCCCGCCAGCAGCTCCCGGTTCCGATCCTGATCCGCCCGGTCAATCGACTGCACCAGCACCTCCACCGCCTCGCGCACCTGAAAACCCAGCTGATCTGTCACCTCCTGCTGAGAATTCACACTCTCAGCCAGCAGCGCCTCAATCGTCTCACTCTCATCCACGCCAAAAAAGCGCTCCGCCCCCAGCAAAGATCGAAACGCCCGCAGCGTCAGCTTCTCCTCCTGCCACAGCGTCGAATACCAGGAGATATAGCCCGTCGCTTCCCCCTTCGGCGCATTCACCAGCAGCCAATGCTCGCCATTTGTCACCAGCCCCAGCCGCACACCCGACCCGTGCAGCAGTTCCATCATCCGCGTCGCCGCACTCGCTGCCCACCGCGACCCTTTTACTGCCTTATTCAAATCCTGCCCCGGGGCATACACCTGCACCAGCATCCGCGCCCCTTGCCCTCCCATCTCTTGCCCAATCACCCAGTCAGGCCGCAGCGTCTCCCCCTGCTCCGCCACCGCCACCGCCAGCCCCGCAGGAATCGCCTGCCCACCACCAGCATCTCCACCTAACAACACCCCATCCGGAAAGCCCAACACCGCCCGCAACACAAACGCCACCCACGCCCCATGAATTCCTTTATCTGGCGAAGCCCCCTGCTGATCCGGCTTCTGGCTGTCACTCCACTCAGCATGAGCCAGCCGCACCTGCTGCATCACATCCGAATCATGCGCATCTAGCCCCTGCGGAAACGCCTTCAGCAACACCGGCATACTCACAAACGGCCCGGAAGCCTCAACCAGCGATAACCATTCAGCGTGATGACGAGCAATAGACATAAGAAGGCTATAGGAGAAGTGTGGTTAATCGTAAACGCCTTTTCTATGTTCGACAACGATTACGCTCAATCAGAGAAACAACTTCGGATCGGCAAAGGAATCCAAGTTCTGAACCCTACTTCTGAACATCTTGGTGAGTCGCTACAATCAAGAGACCTATTTTCAGCCAGTCTGAATCATGATTGCCTCTACGCCTTCACCACACATCTCACCAGAGCAATACCTCGCCCTAGAAGAAACTAGCACCGTCAAACACGAGTACATTGATGGTGAAATCTACGCTATGGCTGGGGCAACCGATGCCCACGTCACCATCACCGGAAACTTGTTCGCAGCCCTGCTCAGCCACACGAGAGACAGTGAGTGCCGCGTTTATTTTTCAGATATGAAAGCGCAAATCGAAGCCCTCATCCGATATTACTATCCAGATATCATGGTGACCTGCAATAGCAAAGATAAAGACGAATCCACTTTCAAACGATATCCTATCCTGATCGTAGAGGTGCTTTCAGACTCCACCACGGGCTTTGATAGAGGCGACAAATTCGCAGATTATCAGACGCTCGATAGCCTACAAGAATACGTACTGATAAACACCCATCGTCAGCGAGTAGAGTGCTTCAGACGAAATCAAAAAGGACTCTGGGTATTACAGTCCTACGCACCGCCAGAAACCCAGTTTGAGCTGAAGAGCGTTGACTTTGTGGGTGAGCTAGCAGCCCTGTACGAGAACGTGACCATCAAGGCATGATCGCATAACCTCGTCCACAGAGAAGCGCTCCTAAGCCAGTTCTATTTACCAAAATCAATGCGCCAGATGCCAGCGGCAACATTAGCAAGCTGCTTTTGTCGGCTTTCTATTTTTTGCTCGTCCCAGGTGTCATAGTGCTGTGCGATCGCCCGCGTAATCGCAAAGTCACTCTTTTCAAAAACAGGTCGCTTCACCGCATAGCCAGCGTTACCAATATCTTTATTTTGCTTAGTTTCCATCGGCGTCATATTACCCAGCCGATAAATCAACCGATTCTGTTTGGCTTCGTCAATGTAATCCCACGCCTCAGAAGGATTCTCTGGCAAAATATGTTCTAAATTGTAAGTAGCGCTCTCAGCGTCAAACTTTTGCCCAGAGCGCTGCTTTTCAATTTCAAATAGCAGATAGCGGACTACTTTTTTGTTGCGGCCAGTCGTCGTTTTTAGTTCCTTTTCTGCAAATGCGCCTTTAAACTGAGCGTCGTCAGGATAAATTCGACGCAGCGCTTCCTCTACCTGCGAGTGGCTGGTGTAGCTACCGTTGGAAATATTGCGTGCAATATCGCTATATATTTTCTCTTGGTCGGAAGTAAGCAAAGAGCAAATAACGTTGTAGCGAAAGGACACCACCACCACAGACCACAAGATCCGAGTGAATGATGAACGGTTAGCATCGAAAAAGGCTCTATATGTCGCTAGTAGCATCGATACTGGCTGTCGAACATCGAACATTTTAAGCCGGTTTAGCGCTTCTCTCTCTTTTGGGTTCCATCTACTATCTTGGGGATCTCTTAGTGCAGTATAAACGTCAGCATAGTAGTCAAAATCTCTGACTAAGGTGAATGCATCCGCGCGAGTCTTCACATCACGTCGCACTGCTTTAAACAGATCCGTTTTTCGAACCAACTTATAGTGACTGTTCCAGTAGCTTCTCATAAATTCTGGAAAGCTTTCACTGCCCAAAACACCGACAAGCCTTTCCCAGCGCTCTTCTAGCGCCTGCATCTGAGCCTCATGAACGCCGCCTGTACTAACGACAGAAAACAAATAGTTCTTCAGCAAATCTGTCGAAGATAGCCGAACCCCACGGGCATTCAACGTCTCAAACACCTTGAAAGCATTCAGCTCATTTGTCACTGTAATCACAGTAAAAAAAAGCTTATCTACTAGCCTACCAACAAAACCAGTGAACGCCTTGCCACTAGAGGGCTGGCTGCCAAACCTCTCTTTAATACGCTCTTTAAACCACATAAAAGCTTCTCTAAGCCGATCTTCAGATGCATGAAGACCCCTCATTGGTATATGCGTTAGAGGGACTAGATAACTCTGATAGAATAGGTTGTTATGACGGTTTAGCGCTAATTTCGATCGAGGAACAAGCGTTTCTGGATCTACAAAACCAATGTAGTTCCTATGTAATTCGTCCTGGCGTCGCTGATTGTTTTCCGCGTCCAGCCCTAAATCTACCAGGTCTTTGAGGTGTGACAACCCAGCCAAAATCATCACGCTCAACGTAGTTATCCGTTGCTGGCCATCAATAATGTCAAACTGATTGCTATCTGACGATTGCAAAACAAGGTAGCCCAAGTAGTGAGCCGTTTCACCATCTTCATCAAACAGACCCACGATATCTTGCCAAAGATCGTCCCACTCATCTGATCCCCAAGAATAATCGCGCTGAAAACGAGGGACTTGGTAGGTGAGTCCATTTCCCAGCAACTGGCGAAAAGTTGTATTAGAAGTATTGAAGTTGATAGTTGCCATGTCTGCTTTCTATTACTGCTGAAAGAACGCTGCAAAAACAGACAGCGCCTAAGATTTAGATAATGCCTATTCAGCTATAAGTCTATCTTAATAAAACATTGGGGTTCACTTGATTAGCTTTTGGGGCACCAGATAGGCCACCGCCAGCGGAAACAGTCTTGGTGTCGGCTCCGCAAACCGCGCTCGAATAATCTCTGCCTCCTGCTCAATCTCCTGCGGAATCTGTTCTATCCGTAGTCGCAAGCTGCTCAAGTTTCGTTCAAGCTGTTCCTTTTCTACACTGCTAAATAGCTCCATTTGCTCGACGGCTGGCTCGTCTAGTTCGCGAATAATTTGCGATCGCAGTTCGCTCAGCACTGCCGTCATATCTGTCACTTCCTTTTCGCAGCGTTCGGCTAGCTTTTTTTGCAGGCCCTGGGTGCGATCGCCCATCCGCACCTCTAGCGATCGCAGCAAAGCCTCCTGATGCTTAGGCCAAGCCTCCTGCAACCGCGCCTCGAAGCTCTGCGGCACCGCCTTGTCACCGTTCATTTGCAGAGCCGCCTCCAACGCCGCCTCGATCTGCCCCACATTTAACCGGCTAAATCGTCCCTCTTTCAGCTCACCGCCCGCCGCAATGATCTCCTCATGTAGCCGCTGCTGATCGCCGCCGAGCACTACCAGCCGACCGTAGGCAACCACCACCGGATGGTCTAATGCGGCAGTCGGCACCCGCCGCGCCGTTACCCGATACAGCTTGCTGCTATCTTGCCGCGACCACACCTCTGCTCGCAGCAGGCGCAAACACATCTGCACCAGCTTATGATAGGACTTACGCATTGACAGGACAGCAAAGTTGTAGGCTAAGAATCATCAGTGATGGGCATCCGCCCGGTGGTCATCATGCGCCAACCATCGAAACCGTCTACAGCCCAGTGTAATAGCACGTTGTACAGTCTGTTTCTGCTGTCAGAGCCGAAGTACGTTAGCTGTGTGCGGCTCTCAGAAGTGCTCGAACAGCTCAGCCATGACAGCGTCAATCGGTTTTTGCTACGCGAACGCTACACAGCTCGCGACCTATTTGACGAAGTCAAAGGCCATATCATCTGGACGGCAGGCACCTTGAGCGTAGACGATAGCGTCGAGGATAAACCTTACCGCAACCCGAGCAAAAGTGCGTTTGTTGATTACTTCTGGTCAGGCAAGCATAAGCGCAGTGTTAAAGGCATCAATTTAATCACACTTTACTACACCGACAGCGCAGGCAGTTCCTACCCGATTAATTCCAGACTTTACGACAAACAGGAGAACAAGACCAAAAATGACTACTTTCGCGAGATGGTACTTGAGGTCATTCAATGGGGGATTGAACCCGCTTGGGTGACGGGCGATAGTTGGTATTCGAGCCTGGAGAATCTGAAGTTTCTCAGAAACGAGAAAGTGGGTTTTCTATTTGGCATTGCCAGCAATCGCAAAGTCTCAGTCGAGCGTGGAACGTCAATCTCGGTCAGGGATATAGACATCCCCGAAGATGGCTCAATGGTGTATCTAAAGGTATTTGGCTGGGTTAGAGTGTTTTGTCAGCCGTTCAAAAACGAACCGCGATACTACATTCTCTACAAACCAGACTTAGCTGCTCTAGAACAGCTAAGCCACGATGACTTCAAGGCTGTTCATGATGACCACTGGAAGATTGAATGCTTTCATAGGGTGATTAAACAAGTGTGTAATATTGAGCGGTTCTATGTCCGAGATGAACAAGCCATTCGCAACCACTTCTTCTGTGCCTTACGTGCTTTCTGTAAGCTGCAAACGATGTGTATTAGCGGTCTGATCAACAACTGTTACGAGATATTGAGACAGCTATTTGTGCCTGTAATCCGCCAGTTTATCCTGGAAAATCTGAGCGCTGATACTTTTGCCTGATACCATCAAGCCCTATCTGTCAATGCGTAACTCCTATATGATTTAGATGCACTAAAACAACACTATCTCGCCCCCTGGCCAAGTCCGGGTCAAACACAATCGGACGAATCTCTTCTGTGTGAGGATGCGCTAGTCCTTCCGAACAACTCGCCCAGCTTCCTTGCAGCGCAGGCAACTGGTACGCCTCGCCACCGCCCAAGCCTAGTACATCCACTGGCAACAGCGCCGGTTGCCCTGCCAGCTCTAGCCCAATTTTTACCACGGCGGTAATGTTTTCTGGCGTTAGCCGTAGTGCTCGGCGCGTATCGCCTAACTGTTCTTTAAGCTGCGTGATGCGATCACGCACCGAGCGCTCAAACTTCAGCAGCCGTCTGAGTGGCTGCGCCTCCCGCTCCGCGACTGTCGTATCCAAAGCGCCTCTTCTCCCCAGCATCGCTTCCTCCACCTGAGTAGCGATTACCGGCCCGACTTTCCCCAAATCCTCACGAATGGTATTTACCTTTAGCGCCGCCCGCATCAAAAACTCTAAATCGCCCTCTAAATCCCCCGGCTTACTGCCTAGGGCAGTTTGCTCAAAGCCTTTGCCTACAAAGTGATAAATCCGCACCGCCGAAGCCCTTTGCCCGTGCCGATCTACCCGACCATTGCGCTGCTCCATCCGATTCGGATTCCACGGAATTTCGTACAACTGGTTGCGGGTTTTATGTGGATTTTCAACAATAGGTGCCAGTTGAGAACTCGACCAGGTAGAAGAAAGTGTTTGTGGTAGTTTCCCTGCCACTTTTGCCAGTATTTGTGTTTTCAAAGCACAGCGATTTTGGGTCTCTCTCGCCGAGGCCTCAAAGGATGCGGATCGTCAGATCTATTAACTCTGACAGAAATGCCGGAGATTGATCATCGTGTAAGCGAGGGTTTTCAGGGCATAGTGCAACTTACTGATGCGCTCGAAACGGATTAGTAAGCGCCGAAACTTATCTTCCCAAGCGAACACTCGCTCGATGGTGTAAAACCGTTCTTGAAAAATAGCCGGGTCGAACATCGGCTTCCGTCCACGCCTGGGCGTCTTTCTGCCGCGCCGATTTTCAGGAATATTCGGAACCATGCCGCGATTGAAAATAGCTTTCCGGTTCGCTCGACTGTCGTAGACCCCATCCAGGCTGACCATCGTCTTGCTCAAATCGAGGCCGACCTGCTTAGCGATGCGGGTCACTTGTGGCAGGGCTGCCTTCAATAGCGGCGACTCGTTTCGATTCTCTGGCGCTGATACAAAAGGCGCGATCACGTTGCAGTTGCGATCACAGAAGGCCACCACTTTATCGCCCTTTATGTGTTTATGTCCGTTGAATCCGAGATTATCGCCGCCTTTCTTGGCCGCTGTCGTCGTCCCATCGCCGTGGATAACGCTGATGTCGAGTTGACCTTTTACAGAAAGCAGCGACACCGACCCCGCAAAAATCAGGTCTAAACAACCGTGAGCTTCATAGCGCCGAAAAGCACCATAGAGTCGGGTGTAGTGGATTTCCGGTCGCCCCGCTTCGTCCTTCTCAATCGGCAGTTCTTTCCATTGACACCCCAGATACAGCAGCTTCAAAATATAGTTGAAAATCACATGCAGCGCGAGTTTTGGTTGTGGCCCCGACTGCCAAGGTGCAGGTGGGGTAAGACAAATTCCTCAAACTGCTCTAAGCTCAAATGAGTGGGAATCCATTGCCAGGACTGAGATTGAGCCATAATGATGCCTGCCGACTGCCAAATCAATAAGACTAAGGCATTTTTGGCTTGTATCGTTAGAATGATATGTATCTAGAGGCTTTCAGACAAATTAACTCAGCAGGGAAAACCCGCAACCAGTTGTACGCTTTCTTCTAGAATTTACTGTTCAAACCCTCGCGTACCCTGAATAAACAAACTTTCGTCAGTCAACCAGGCTTCTTTCTTCAATCATTAGAGACAGCTTTGTCGGAATTCAGGAAATTCTCCATAATAGGAAGACCCTTAGTCAGCACCACTGAAAACCATTCAGCCCTGCCAACTTTTTCACTCGGCGTAAGCTTGCAGAACGATTATGACTACTCAGTGGCGCAGCGATGCTGCTGCCTACTCTTTGGGCCCTAACAGCGTCCTCCCTGCTCCCAGCTTAGAAAACACGCCCTAGAGCCCCCAATGAATCCTGGTCATCCCATTTGCCAAGTCATCTCTTGCCCCGCCCGTAAAGGAACGAGCCCAGATTCAAGAAAAGGCACTTCATCAGGAATTCGCCAGGTTTTCTTAGTCAGGGTGATCTGTTTAGTATTGCGTGGAAGCTGGTAAAAATCTGGCCCATAGAAGCTGGCAAAGGCTTCAAGTTTACCAAGCGCATTAGCGCTCTCAAACGCTTCCGCATACAACTCCATAGCATGTAGCGCTGAAAAGCAACCCGCACAGCCACAAGAACTCTCTTTGCTATCTCGGGTATGGGGAGCACTATCCGTACCCAAAAAGAACTTCGGATTG
Organism: uncultured cyanobacterium; assembly: GCA_963702855.1. Classification (GTDB taxonomy): domain Bacteria; phylum Cyanobacteriota; class Cyanobacteriia; order Phormidesmidales; family Phormidesmidaceae; genus Phormidesmis. The sequence continues at coordinate 12,373 of OY969765.1, read as the reverse complement.
CCAGAAGTTGCCGCTTGCATAAGTGCCCTGCGATGCTCTTCACGTTTCAAAATAGGCAGGCAATAAAAATGTGGCTGAATACCCCCCTTGAATATCATATTGCGGTTAAACAACAGGTGCTGAGGGGTAATCGTGGCAGCGATATTATCAGTCGCTAGCACAAACGACACCGCATCTGAAGTGGTAATGTGCTCCATCACTATGCGGAGGTTAGGAAACCGTTGCTTCAAAGGGATTAACTGTTGTTCTATAAAAACTTTCTCACGATCAAACACATCAACCGTGCTATCAGTCACTTCTCCATGCAACAGCAAGGGTAACCCGACCTGCTGCATCGCCTCAAAAACTGAGTCGCAGTTACGAATATCTGTCACCCCAAACTCTGAATTAGTCGTTGCCCCGGCTGGGTAGTACTTAACAGCTTTGACAAATCCAGATGCCTCAGCCACGAGAATATCTTCGGGGCTCGTATTGTCGGTGAGGTAGAGCGTCATCAGTGGCTCAAACTGTGAGCCAGCCGGAATCGCTGCGATGATCCGATCACGATAAGCCGCAGCATCTGCTAATGTGCGGACTGGCGGCTTTAAATTTGGCATCACAATGGCGCGGGCAAACTGACGTACTGTATGCGGCAAAACCGCTTTCAGTGCTTCGCCATCGCGCAAATGCAGATGCCAGTCGTCGGGCCGGGCTAAGGTAAGTTTTTGCATTCTTTAATCATAAAGTAAAGCAGCTGAGCAGACGCTGGTGCAAGTGCAGACATTGTGCGAGAAGAGCTATAGCTTCTTTGAGGACACCACTCTCTTCATTAGTCGTTAGTTCTATGTAGCGATAATCGAGAGTAGGAGACGAGCTATATTTGCCTGTGGGAGAGCAAGGTCTGTCGCAATTAGCCAGGGTATGGTTGAATCACACTTCAAAAATCTCGTCAAGGTCATTAGAAACAATAGTAAAGTGCGCTTCGATAAAAACTCAGTCAACCTTTATTCGTGAGGATAGAAAAGTGAACCGCTTTAAACGACTCTCGCAGATTGTGTCAGATTCTATTAGCTGCGGGCCTCTTTATGCGATCGCCAACAATAGGATTCATTCTCCAGTTCCTTTAGACCCCTGCGAAAATTGGGATTTCTGGACCAAGGCAAAACCAGAATGCTTAGGAATGAGGATTGTATAAAACCCACTTTCAAAAGGATACAAGATAAGCTGGTAGCCAGCAGTGAGTGAGCCCTATAATTACGCCCTATCCGGCAGCTATCGAAGCCCAAATGCAGCGTTACTACCAATCGCTCTGCGAAAAGGATCGCAGACGATATGCCGGGATAGAAGCGGCGAAGCTAGGCTATGGCGGCATCAAATACATCAGCCAGTTGCTGGGCTGCGACTACGGGGCAATTAAGTTCGGGATGCGAGAACTGAGCGATGAGGCGGCGCTGAATCGAGTGGGCATGCGTCAGGCAGGGGGCGGACGAAAGTCAGCATTTGAGAAGATACCGGGACTAGACGAGGCATTTTTGAAAGTGCTCAGCGAGCATACGGCAGGCTCGCCGATGGATGAGAAGGTCAAGTGGACAAACCTGAATCGCCCTCAAATCGTCAAGCTACTGGCCACTGAAGGGGTGAATGTAAGTGTGACGGTGGTAGACCAACTGTTGAAGAAACACAACTATCGCCGCCGCCGTGCATTCAAGGCGCTGGCGACGGGTGCTCATCCTAAACGCAACGAACAGTTCGAGAAGATCGAGCAGTTGAAGCAACAGTATCGGGACGCCGGGAACCCGGTGATGAGCATGGACACCAAAAAAAAGAACTGATTGGGCCGTTGTATCGTGAGGGCTACACCTACAACACCGAAGCTATCAAAGTCTATGACCACGACTGGCCCACCCTAGCAGAAGGGATTGCGGTGCTGCATGGCCTCTATGACATTGCTCAAAATATAGGCTATGTCCAGATTGGTACCAGTCGAGATACCTCGGAGTTTGCCTGCGATTCTATCTACTACTGGTGGACAAAGCATGGCCGCAGCGCCTATGCAGAAGCAACCTCTGTTCTGCTGCTGTGTGATGGCGGTGGCAGCAATGGGTCGCGCTTCTATATCTTCAAACAAGACCTTCAGCAGCTCGCCAACGATTTAGGCATCGAGATTCCGATTGCTCACTACCCGCCCTACACCTCCAAGTACAACCCGATTGAACACCGCTTATTCCCTCATCTTTCGCGGGTTTGTCAGGGCGTCATCTTTGACTCGGTTGAGTGCGTGCAAGATTTGATGGCAAAGGCTTCTACGCTCACCGGGTTGAAAGTCTTTACGACGATTATTGATGCCGTTTATGAAACGGGTAGACAGGCAACTGATGCCTTCAAGCAGCAGATGCCGATTATTTTCGATGATGACCTACCAAACTGGAACTATGTTGCTCGTCCACAACAACTATAGAATTTGTCCTTATTTAATCCTCATTCCTTAGCAAGAAATCCAGGGGAAGATTGAGAAAGCGTTGAAGCTGGAGGAAAACGCTAGTCAGCATAAGACAATACAACCGAACGTACAACAAAAGCAAGCATCTTGGCAGGTTGATTCTTTTGTAGAGTGTTTCGTAGAGAGTTTTGAAGCTAGGCTCCGAGTAAAAGATACTGACCTCACGGGCCGTGATTTGGAAATACGTATCGAATCTCTACGCGAATTGCTAGAGGTAGTTGAAACATCTAAATTGTATTTAGCTCGGCTTGCTCTTCAAATGGATTTTCGTGGTAAACCCTTGCACAAAATGGAGTTAAAAAAGATCCTATTCTTAAATCACTGAGAATTATTGAAGAACCTAGACAGAGCGTCTACAGAATTGCGAAAGAAGATTGGCAAAGAGTTTGCGAGCTGACTGCATAGATCAATGGCACTGACTTTAGGGAAGAAAATAGGCAGTGTTGCAAAAAATACATAGACTTTGACTTGGTATGCTGAGGTGCCCTGAACGTAACCTGAAACCTCACAATACCCACATCAAGACCCTTCAAGTGGCCTCACTTCTAGTCAGACCTGATCTTGCTAAACGTCCGCTGGTATCTTCGCTATAGCCTAAGCTACCGGGACTTAAAGGAAATAATACTGGAGCGTGGTGTCAAGGTAGATCACACGACGATCTGCTCCAGCAAAAGACCGGCTACCGAACCCCCCACCTTTACCCCACCCTCGCCAGCGCCCCCTTCAGCCGCTCCACGAACGCTGACTTCCGATCGCCCGTCAGCACCAGCATCTCAATTGCCCGCGTCATCGCCACATACAGCAGCCGCGCCTCATCAGCAACCTCCCCACGAGCATCTGGCAGATAGACCAGCCCTGGAATGAACACTACCGGAAACTCCAGCCCCTTGCTGCTATGCATCGTCATCAGCTTCATGCTGGGACTGAGCGGATCGAAGTTGCGCCTGCTGCTGTTCTGGTTTAGCCAAGCAACTGGCATTCCTGCCCGATTTAACTCCGCAAACGCAACTTCGCCCATCCACTTAGCCCGATAGATAATCGCCATCTCATGCCAAGGCGTTCCCCTCGCCTGGAGCTGCTGCGCTCTATTGATGATATAGTCAATCTCAGTTTTGTAGTTAGCGCACTTCGCCAGCACCGGCACCGGCCCTTCTCGCCCCGCGCTGTTTGGCTCTACCATCGGCGGCAGGTCTTCATCCTTGCCGTCTGTCGGCTGCATAATCTCTTTGACAAACTCATAGGCCAGCATCAGCACCTGAGCCGTATTGCGATAGTTCAGCTTCAGAATCGTGGTTCTTCCCTGCGCCTTAATTCCTAGCGCCTTGAAGCTAAACTGTCGCTTCGCCCGTTTGCCGTACAGATTCTGCGCATCATCGTAGAGCACCAGCAGAGAATCCGTCGAAGGGCTCACCATCTGAGCGACTAGCTTCAGCCAGTCTGGCGCAAAGTCATGGCCTTCATCCACCATCACCGCGCTGTACTGCCCCTTGGGAATACTGCCAGATTCAACCGCAGCAATCACCGACTGCTCTAGCGCCCTGATGTAGTCCTCTCCTCGGTATTTGCGAGCGTCAGGACGCGGCAGGTGATAGCGCTTGAGATGTCTATGCACCAGCCGTGGAAGTGACGCACAGTGACCTGTGGGTTGAGTTCTTTGGCAACCAGCAGCGATCGCAGTTTGGACGCCAGCGCTACGTTGAAGCACAGCACCAGCACCGACTGTTCTGCTTGTTATCAGTATCCATTGAGTATACGACACTGTTGGCGAACTAAAATTTCAGTAACTAAGCAGCAGGTTCTAGTGCTTTAAATCGAGACACCCTCGTTTTAGCTAATGGCACCTCCTGGAACCAGTTGAATAGCCGATCAATATTCACCGCTGCGCCGATAGCCATATTCTGCAAGTGAGTCTTACCTATTCCCATATAGCGGGAACGTCGTAGACCGCAACTGGTAACGCCTTGAGCAATCGTACTCTCGATGCCAGCGCGGCGACGATAGCGCTTCTGCCCTTCCGTTGTCGTCTGTATCAATCGAGCTTTTTCCAATGCCTCATGTTGGGCTTGTGGCAGCAGATGCAGGGTGCGGCCAACGGTTGACTTAGCTTTGGTGCAAAGCGAACGAACTGGGCAATCAGCACAGTCTTGGGCGTGAAATCTTGTCAGGATATAGGGCTTTCCGGTGTCGCGGTTGTAGGCTTTCCACGCCTGAGAGGTTTTACCTTGCGGGCAGGTCACTTGTTTGTTTTCCCAATCAATCTCGAAGTGGTTCAAATTGAAGGTCCCTTCCGTTCGTGTTTGCCAACTGGTATCAAAGCGGGCTGGCCCCACCATCTCAATGTCTTGATTCTGTGCATTCACTAGCAGAAATGCATTGACATAGGCGGTATCGGCAAAGTGCTCCTGGGGTCGAAGCTGCTTGTCGATTAGCGCTTGGTGAATGTCGTCAACGCACTGTGCTTCATGAACGCTGGCATCAGTCGTCATCACATGCGTAATCAAATGGCAGCTATCGTCATCACAGGTTTCACTCAAGTGGGTGATATAGCCCGTCCAAGTAGTGCCACAGCGACGGCGATAGCGCACGTCTGTGTCGTAGGGCGACTCGATGGTAGGTGTCTTCTTCGTTAGCTTTTTGTCGCTTTCCCAACGCAGGCTCGGGCCATCCTCCTTCTCGTTGTATTCGTAGTGATAGGGCCAAAGTTCTTCTAGTGCCTGCACTGTTTTGAGGGCTTTACCTTCAGCGGCTATCTCGGAGTCAGCTAGGCATTTGAGTAGGTAGTCACCATCTTCTCCAACCTGTTGCGCGTAGGCGATGCGCTCTGCTGGTTTTGATGGCAGTCGGTAGTCTTCAATCCGCCGTCCATAACGCCCGTACCACGCTTCTGGCGCTATCTGTTGTAACCATTCAGGTGCCAAGACTGCTAAGTCGTTGAGCGCAGCGCGTAGCGTTTCACCGACGACTTCTAAACGGTTCAGGCTACGAATTGCGCCTAAGACACGGGTGGAGTCAGTACGCTGTTTGCCACCGGCTTTGACGAGTCCCAATTCTTGGCAACGCTCTAGCAGCTTATCGAGTAGCAGGTGTTCAACGTTGCCTGCTAGCAAGCGGCCTCGAAACTCACTCAGGATGCTGTAGTCGAAGCCAGTATCTGTCAGCTCTAGCCGTAGTAGATACTTCCAGTCGATACGTGAGCGCACCGCTTCGGCAGCTTGGCGATCAGATAGGTTTTCCCGAAACTGCATGACGGTGACCAAAGCCAGCCGCCACGGTGGAATGGCTGATTGGCCAACCTTTGAGAACAGCTCGGTGAAGTCAGTGTCTTCAAAGATAGGGCCGAGTTCATCATGCAGCGTCACGTAGGGATTGCCTTTCTTGAAAACTGCTCTGGCGACTCGCTGTGTATCCGCAGGTACTAGCGAGTCTGGTTGGGGCTTTAGGGACATGGCGATCGCACTTCCTGATAGCGATAGATCTGCCTCAGCTTACCGATTTTTCAACGATTTGGGAGTTCGCCAACAGTGTCGTATACCTTGGGAGAAGAGGCTACTCGAAGCTTAGCGCTACTCAGCAAAATGAAAACTAAGTATTAATACTCAATGCAAAAGCGGGATGCACTCGGCTTGCTGTACCTTATCTCCCTGCTGATAGACAAACTTGCGGCTCACCTGATGCGTTGCGGCTATGTGGCTGATGGGGTGCGAGCGCGACAGGACTTGGATACCGATGTCTTGGCGGGTATCAGGCGATAGGCTGGCAGCAATGAATAGGGCGAGTAGCATGGGGCGATCGCACTCGAGAGGGATAGCCATTTAGCCTGCCTGAGTGTAGCGAAAGTGTAACCCTTGATTAAACTATCCCTTCAAACCGCAGGCTGGTCAGCATCTATCTGGCACAGTAATGTGCTAGAGCAGTAATGTACCAATATTTTGTTACAAGTTCGGCTTAATCTTCACTAGAGCTAGATTGGAGCAGGGCATGTGATTTAGAGTTAGAGCGCTTGCTCTAACCTTGTCCTGCTCAGACTATGGCAAATACGACTCCCGATGTTTTTCTCACCCTCGAAGAAGGTCTTAACTTTCACACGGTAGACGAACTGAAAAAGCTCCTGGCCTTGCTGCCCATTAAAGAAAAGCCTAAGCGTAAGGCAGAGCTGGTGGCAGCGATCGCACAGCATCTACTCTCTGCTCCCAAACTCAAAAAAATCTGGAAAGACCTCAACGACCTTCAGCAAGCTGCGATTGCCGAAGCCGTGCATGTCAACGAAGGCTACTACTTACCCGAGCAATTCCAGGCAAAATACGATGACCTGCCCGAATGGGAAAGCCGCACTAACCGCTATCGATACAACCAGCCAGCCTCCACGCTCGATTTATTTTTCTACTCATTTAGAAACTACGATAGCATCGGCCATGTGTTGCCCGACGATCTCTCAGAGAAGCTGAGAGCCTTTGTCCCAGAACCCAAAGCCGTCAGTATAGAAAGCACCGACCAGCCACCAGAGAGCATTCAGGTCGAATACCGCTCCTACGACTACAAAGCACGCAAACGCATCAACAACATAGAAGCGGTTCCCGTCGTGTGCTGCCCTACAGAACAAGCTGCCCAGCAAGACTTGCTCGCTGTGTTGCGGCTGGTGCATTTAGGCAAAGTGAGCGTCAGTGATAAAACCCTGATGCCAGGGAAAGCCACGCTCAAGGCGATCGCCCCCCTACTCCAAGGCGGCGACTACTACAGCGCCACCAAGCAACCTGAAGAAACCGATGCCATTGGTGCCATCAAACCCTTTGCCTGGGTGATGCTCCTGCAAGGCGGTGGGCTCGCCCAGGCAAAGGGCAAAAAGCTGGAGCTTACCAAAGCTGGCCAAAAAGCCATGAGCGCAGACCCCGCCAAAACCCTCAAAGCAATCTGGAAAAAGTGGCTCAAAACCACCCTGCTCGACGAGCTGCGCCGCACTGAAAACATTAAAGGGCAAACGGGGAAAGGGAAACGAGGGCTCACCGCCGTCAGCGGACGGCGTAAGCAAATCGTGGATGTGCTCAGCCAGTGCCCCCGAGAAAAATGGGTGGAATACGACGAACTGTCCCAATATCTCATTGCCACCGGCCAAAGCTTCGAAGTCAGCCGATCTGCCGAAACCCTGTACATCAGTGAGCCTGGCTATGGCTATCTTTACGACACCAGCAGCTGGAGCATTTTGCAAGATGCCTACCTCAAATGCTTTTTATTTGAATATGCAGCCACGCTGGGCCTGATTGATGTCGCCTACGCCGCCCCTTATGAAGTGCCACAGAGCGAGTTTCATCAGCTTTGGGGCGCAGACGACTACAGCTTTCTCAGCCGCTATGATGGCTTGCTCGCCTTTCGCATTAACCCTCTGGGAGCCTTTTGCATGGGCTTGGCCGATAGCTACACCGCCGCGCCCGTCACGGTCGAAAGTACCCTGCGCGTATTGCCCAACCTGGACATTGTGATGACGGGCAAACCGCTCAGTCCTGCCGAAGCGCTGATGATGGACACCTTTACGATCCAAACGTCTGATGCGGTGTGGAAACTCGACCGAGAAACCGCGCTCAAGGCCGCAGAAGCCGGTCACGCCTTACAAGAGTTTCAAGACTTTTTGACTCAGGCCAGTGCAGATGCCTTTCCTAAAACGGTAGAACAGTTTTTTTCAGATTGTCTGAGCCGTTCGCAAAGCCTACAAGATCAGGGCATCGCTCGCTTAATTGAATGTACAGATGCGACCTTAGCAGCGCTGATTGCCCATGACTCGCGCACAAAAAAATATTGTCAGCTGGCCGGAAAGAAACATTTGGTGGTACTGCTCGACCAAGAGACTCGCTTTCGCAATGGGTTGCGAAAGCTGGGCTACACGCTACCGCTCAGTGCTAAATAATTAGGAGAACAACAACTCGTGAGCTATTCTCCTGACAATGCGCTGATTATTCAAAGCGATCGCACCGTCCTGCTCGATGTGCACGCGCCCAGGGCTGAAGATGCCCAGGCAGACATTGCGCCCTTTGCCGAACTGATCAAAAGCCCAGAGCATATCCACACCTATCGCCTCAGCCCGCTCAGTATTTGGAATGCCCGCGCTGCCGGGATGCCGGTTGCCGACATGGTCACGGCTCTGCAAGCCAATGCCAAATACCCGATGCCCGAGTCGATTGAGCAGGAACTGGTTGCTTTAGGCGATCGCTATGGGCTCACGACGATTAAACCTGGTTCAAAAGATCACTCATCAGCGCACTCATCAGCGTTCTGTGCACTGGTGTTACAGGTAGAAGACAAGCCCTTAGCAGAACTGTTACAACGTCACGAACAGGTGAGGCCGCTATTGGGCGATCGCCTATCGCCAACAGCCTTTGCCATTGAGCTGGGCGATCGCGGTCTGCTAAAGCAAGCCTTGCTGGCCGCAGGCTATCCAGCGGAAGATCTTGCAGGCTATCTTACCGGGGACGAGCTACCTTTATCCTTACGCTCGAAGACAGACGCTGGCGACCCTTTTCACCTCCGCCCGTATCAAAAGACGGCTGCTGAGTTATTTTACCAATCTGGAAAAGCCAAAGGCGGCAGCGGTGTGATTGTGCTGCCCTGCGGTGCAGGTAAAACCATGGTGGGCATGGCAGCCATGGCAGAGATCCAACAAAAAACACTTATTCTTACCAGCAGCCTGACCTCCGTTCGCCAATGGCAGCGAGAACTGTTGGATAAAACCACCCTCACAGAAGAACAGCTGGCTGAGTACAGCGGCAAACAAAAGGCCACTGGTCCAGTAACCCTCGCGACCTATCAAATTCTGACCTACCGTGCCAGCCAAGATGATGATTTTCTCCATCTAGGCCTCTTTGACCAGCAGGCTTGGGGGCTAATTATTTATGATGAAGTCCATCTGTTGCCCGCCCCCGTCTTTCGTATTACCGCGCAGCTCCAGGCCCGTCGCCGTCTTGGGCTCACGGCCACACTCATTCGTGAAGATGGCCGCGAAGGAGATGTATTTACGCTCATTGGCCCCAAGCGGTATGACGTGCCCTGGCGCGAGTTGGAAGGTCAAGGCTTTATTGCTGCTGCCGACTGCACCGAAATTCGGGTATCGCAAACTGAAGAGAGGCAGATGGAATACGCTACGGCAGCCCGCCGCTACCAGTTTCGGATTGCAGCGGAGAATCCCTTAAAGCTGGATGTTGTTCAAGCCTTACTTGAAAAAGAGAAAGGTCACCGGGTGTTGATTATTGGTGAGTATTTGGATCAGTTGAAGGCGATCGCCCAACAGGTTGACTTACTCCTTATCACCGGTAAAACCAGCCAGAAAAAGCGCGATCAGCTCTATGCTGATTTTCGCAGCGGCAACGTCTCAGGGCTTATCCTCTCGCGAGTCGGCAACTTTGCTCTCGATTTACCCGATGCTGACGTGTTGATTCAGGTCTCAGGGAAATATGGCTCGCGTCAGGAAGAGGCCCAGCGGCTAGGACGTATCCTTCGGCCCAAGAAAGATGGCCGTAGCGCTCAATTCTATACCCTGGTTTCTTCGCGAACCTGCGAGGAAGAGTTTGCTCAGCATCGTCAGCTCTTTTTGACAGAACAGGGCTACCGCTATCACATTCAGCTATGGGATGATTAATCCGCCACGACACAGAGCAACGCCGATGTCGTCGGTGCTCTGCCATAACTACGGCCAACCCCATCCACCAATAGGGTCGCTCAGTGATTGCAAAATTGCCGATTCGGCTGGCTGAATCAGGCCGAAAACAATTGCGATAAACTGACCGTACTCCGTCACAAATCTAAGGTTAATTTGGAGTTGAGAGCAAACCATGGCTAAGCGCAAAAAGAAATCAGCCCAGCTGGCCACGCAGGGCTTTGGGACAAAAAAGATAACGTCCCGGCAACTGGATAAAAAATTGCGCCAAGCAGCAGACTATGCCGAGGTAGAAAACTGGCCAGGAGTCCTAGGTATTTTAGTCCCCTTGGGCCAACAATGCCCTGAAGAGAGAAGCGTCTGGGAGTTTTTGTCTGACGCCAGCTTTGAGAGTGGCGATATGAGACTGTATCAGAAGGCTTGTGAACGTCTATTCGAGATCACTGGGAGTGGCGACTATGCCTACTTATTGGGATCTGCCTATCTCCATAACATGCATCCCTTAATGGCATTGCACACCTGGCGGCAGGCACTCGCTCTCGACCCCAAACATGAGATTACGCGCCAGGTTAGAAAACAGATAAAGCAGCTAGAGCCTATGGAACAAGAGGCCTTGGCTAACTTGGGGCTAACTGGGCCAGAAGGGCTTAACATTGCCCGTCAGCATGAACGCGGACAAGTCTACTTGGAGCAGGGTGAGTATCGAGAGGCCCGCCAGGCAGAAGAGGTCGTTCTGGAGCGCGATCCTGACTTTATCCCGGCGCGGAACAATCTGAGCCTGATTAGTTGGATGGAAAAGAATGTGGACTTGGCGATCGCCACCGCCCAAGCGGTTCTAGAAAGAGATCCCGATAACATCCATGCGCTGTCAAACCTAATTCATTTTTTAGTGCTCTCTGGGGATGCGGACAGAGTCAAGTCCTATGCCGAACGACTCAAAACGAGCCCTGCCGACGCCTGGGATGGCTGGACTAAAAAAGTAGAAGGTCTGAGTTATTTAGGAGATGATGCGGGGGTCGTCGAGGTTTGGCAGCAAGCCCAAGCTGAGAAAATCGAGACTACTGCTGCCAATGCACAGTTTTACCATTTGTCAGCGGTCGCATTGGCCCGTGTCGGTGAGGAGAAAAAGGCGATCGCCCAATGGCAAAAAGCCTTGGCCCGCAATCCTGGCCTATTAATCGCGAAAGAGAACCTGAAAGATATTCGCAAACCCATCGGTCAACGTCACGGTGCTTGGCCCTTGGCTTGGCGGCAGTGGCTCATGCCTGACACTGCCGAAAAGTTTAACAAGCTGATGATGACCAGCGTCCACTCAAAAAAAATGGACAAGGTGCTCAATCAATTTGGAGCCTTCTTTAAGAGCCATAGCGACTTTGTAGCTATGCTGCCCAGACTGTTGGAGCGAGGGGGGCCAGATGGACAGGGCTTTTTGGTGAGCACGATCGAGCAAATCAAAACACCAGAACTTATCGCCATTCTCAAAGACTTTGCTTTAGGTCAAAGTGGCCCCGATCGTATGCGCTTTCAAGCGGCCAAGCTAGTTGAGGAAAACAACTTGATGCCAGCAGGAACAGTCTCCCTGTGGATGGGGGGCGAATGGCGTGACATGATGCTGAAGACCTTTACGTTTCATGAGGAACCACCCAATCGGCATTCTAAAGCGGTTGAGGCATTGGCGGAGCCTGCCTTTTTATTGCTACAGCAAAGGGGGAAAGCGCAGGCGATCGAGGCTGAGAGATTGTTGCGTGAGGCGATCGCACTCACCACCGAAGCAGCCCCCGACTTAATGAATAACCTAGCGATGTCCCTTGCTGGGCAAGGGCGTGATGATGAGGCTGATGCGCTGAATCGCGATATCGTAGCGCGTTACCCAGACTATATTTTTGCCAGTGTGAATCTAGCCCAACAGTATTTAACCGAGGGCAATCTAGAAGCCGCCGAGGAAATTTTAAAGCCTTTTTTATCGCGCGATCGCTTCCACGTCATGGAGTTTGGCGGCTTTTCAGCGGTCTATATTGGACTGTTGGTAGCGAAAAAACAACAGGACGCGGCACGCTCTTGGTTTGATGTATGGGAGAACGTCTGTCCCAGCGATCCTAACCTAGCCTACTGGCGGCCTCAGCTGAAGAAAGGGTTCCGGCACTCTAAGCTGTTTGGATGACATAAATTCTTAGCTTGCACCTGGTTGCTAGAAAACGTCACGGAATCTACGTTTGTTTGACCATAGTTTCGTTTCTCTGTCAATGCGTATACTC